>NC_010519.1:0-2263857 GCF_000019405.1 Histophilus somni 2336
ATCAAAAACAACGCTCATCAAAAATTAAGAAGCGGAATTCTAATCTTAAATTCAGCGTTCGTCAAATCAGAATAGTCAAAATCGCAGAATAAAGCTTATTTTTCCAATCAAAAAGCACAAGAGCGGCTCGGATTATACGTTTTTTTACAAAAATCTCAAGTAACCTTTTTCAGTTTTTTTGTTCTTTTAATAAAGATCTTTGAGCCAGTTTATTGTAGAATTACCATCAATTTACACCGCACTTTTAGATAAAACTTCCAACTATTTAATTTGCAAAGATGGATAAAATGAGTTCAACAGTTTCTACGCTATGGCGAGATTGCTTATCACAATTACAAGATCAAGTATCTTCAAATGACTTTACGACTTGGCTACGACCATTACAGGACGATGTCAGTGAGAGTAACATGATACTTTATGCACCAAATTGTTTCATTAAAGGATGGGTTGAAAATCATTATCTCACTCAAATCACAAAGCTTGCTCAGCAATTGTTGAATAATGATCAATTCATGGTAAAGATACAAGACGGCATAAAACCTACTGAGAAAACAACAACGAATGTTGAGCAAAAGACACAAAATGAAAACTGTCATAATGAAATAACTTCGCAACAAAATTACCGCTCTTATCTCAATAAAAATCATGTCTTTGATAACTTTGTTGAAGGTAAATCCAACCAATTGGCACGAGCAGTTGCCCAGAAAGTGGCTAAAAATCCGGGTGAGCAAAGTGCTAATCCATTGTTTTTGTATGGTGGTACAGGTCTAGGCAAAACGCACCTGTTGCATGCTGTAGGAAACGGCATTTTAGCAAATAATCCTCATGCTCAAGTTGTTTATATGCATGCAGAACGTTTTATGCAATCTTATGTAAAAGCCTTAAAATCCGATAGAATGGACAGTTTTAAGCGATTTTATCGTACTGTTGATGCCTTACTGATTGATGATATTCAATTTTTTGCCGGTAAAGATGGTACGCAAGAAGAATTTTTCCATATATTCAACTCGTTATTTGAGCGTGGTCGCCAAATTATTTTGACTTCTGATCGTTATCCGAAGGAAATTGAGAAAATTGAAGATCGTTTAAAATCTCGTTTCGGTTGGGGAATTAGTGTTGCTATTGAACCTCCCGAATTGGAAACCAGAGTCGCGATTTTGTTGAAGAAAGCGGAAGAAAAAAATATGGTTTTACCCGAAGAGGTTGCCATGTTTATTGGGGGAAAATTACGTACTAATGTGCGAGAATTAGAAGGTGCATTAAACCGTGTTCATGCACATGCGGAATTTACCGGAAAAGCGATTACCATTGATTTTGTACGTGAAACTCTAAAAGACATGTTGGCATTGCAAGATAAATTGGTAACAATTGAAAATATTCAAAAAATTGTGGCGGATTAT
The DNA here is from genome assembly GCF_000019405.1 of Histophilus somni 2336. Lineage (NCBI taxonomy): Bacteria > Pseudomonadati > Pseudomonadota > Gammaproteobacteria > Pasteurellales > Pasteurellaceae > Histophilus > Histophilus somni. Next base: position 1,401 of record NC_010519.1, read on the forward strand.
TATCGGATCAAAATTTCGGATTTAAAATCAAAAAGACGCTCACGTAATATAACCCGACCACGTCAATTAGCTATGGCATTAGCTAAAGAACTAACGAATCGCAGTCTTCCTGAAATTGGTAGGAATTTCGGTGATCGGGATCATACGACCGTTCTGCATGCTTGTAAGGCCATAGCAAAACTCCGAGAAGAAGATAATGGTATCCAAGAAGATTGGTCAAATTTAATCCGCACACTGTCAGTATAAGGGAGCAGACTATGCAATTTATTGTTTCAAGAGAACATCTATTAAAACCATTACAACAAGTTTGTGGTGTATTAAGTAGTCGTCCAAATTTTCCTATATTAAACAATGTATTATTGCAAATTGAGGGGAATGTTTTACGTATTACCGGTACAGATCTCGAAGTAGAACTTTCAACACAAGCACAACTTATTCAAGCATCGCAAGACGGTAGTTATACGATTCCGGCAAAAAAATTCTTAGATATTTGCCGCAGTTTTCCCGATGAAGCGGAAATTACTGTAATTTTTGAAGAAGAGCGTGCATTGGTGAGATCCGGTCGAAGTAAATTTAATTTAACCGCTTTACCTGCAGACGAATATCCTAATTTAGCTGATTGGCAATCAGAGGTGGATTTTTACCTGCCTCAAAGTACATTACGTCGCCTAATTGAAGCAACACAATTCTCTATGGCAAACCAAGATGCTCGTTATTTCCTAAACGGTATGAAGTTTGAAACTGAAGGCAATTTACTACGAACAGTTGCTACTGATGGACATCGACTCGCCGTTTGCACAATTCCGTTAGAGCAGGATTTGCATACACATGCAGTCATTTTGCCTCGCAAAGGAATATTAGAGTTAATGAGATTACTGGAAAACAGCGAACACGCTGCTCACGTTCAAATTGGCACAAATAATTTACGCATTGATTTAGGAAGTATTATTTTTACATCAAAATTAATTGATGGTCGTTTCCCAGACTATCGTAGAGTTCTCCCAAGAAATGCAACTCATATTATGGAAGGTAATTGGGAACTGCTGAAACAAGCTTTTGCTCGTATGGCAATTCTGTCTAGCGATAAAGTTAAAACTGTCCGTTTGCAATTGACCTCAAATCAATTAAAGATTACAGCAACAAATCCGGAACAAGAAGTGGCTGAGGAAATTTTAGATGTCATATATAATGGGGCAGATATGGAAGTTGGCTTTAATGTAAGTTATATTTTAGATGTACTTAATGCCCTAAAATGCCAACAGGTGCGATTATGTTTTACTGATGCCTCATCAAGTTGTTTATTAGAGGATGCTGATGATGAAAGTGCAGAGTATGTCGTTATGCCAATGCGTCTATAAACAATGGCAATATCACGCTTAATCATCAATCATTTCCGCAACTTAACAGCCATAGATCTGGAATTTGAACGTGGCTTTAACTTTATTATCGGCAACAATGGAAGCGGGAAAACAAGTTTACTGGAAGCTATTTTTTATTTAGGGCACGGACGCTCATTTAAAAGTGCGGTTGCAAATAGAATAATTTCTTATCAGCAACCGCACTTTATTTTACATGGTAAAATTCAAGAGCAACAACATCAATGGTCTGTTGGTTTGCAAAAACAACGTCAAGGTAACACTTTAATGAAAATAAACGGCGAGGACGCAAAAAAAATTTCCGATCTTGCCCATTTATTGCCCATGCAACTCATTACACCTGAAGGATTAACCTTATTAAATGGCGGTCCCAGCTATCGAAGGGCTTATTTAGATTGGGGGTTATTTCATCATAACGCATCATTTTATAATGCTTGGAGTAGCTTAAATCGTTTACTTAAACAACGAAATTCTGCCTTACAACAAGTTTGTTCTTATGAAAAACTCAAAATTTGGGATAGAGAATTAACCAAACTTGCTTATCAAGTGAGCTACTGGCGAGAAGCGTATGCGGAAGCCTTACGCTCGGAAATAGAAAAAACCTGTCAGCTTTTTCTACCTGAACTAGAAATTTCTGTTAGCTTTCATCAAGGCTGGGATAAAAATATGGACTATGCGGATCTGTTACAACAAAACTTTGAGCGAGATCGTGCTTTGGGTTATACCTTTTCCGGACCTCAAAAAGCAGATTTTCGTTTTAAAGCAAACGGATTGCCGGTTGAAGATATTTTATCTCGTGGACAATTAAAATTGTTAATGTGTGCATTACGTTTGGCTCAAGGTGAGCATTTAATGCAACAAAAAAAACGCCACTGTATTTTTCTACTTGACGATTTCGCTTCAGAATTGGATCAATATAAACGCACATTGCTTGCTGAACGCTTACAAAAAAATGGTTCGCAAGTTTTTGTTACTGCAATAACTCGAGAACAATTACAACAGATACAACCAGAAAAGCACCGCACTTTTTACCTTGAAAACGGAAGAATAAAAGATCTTTAAAATAAGCAAAAAATAAACCTGACCAATTGTCAGGCTTCACATAGCGTTATAAAGATTTATCTTGTACCATACACAACAATAGTTTTGCCATGTGCTGAAATTAAATGCTGATCTTCTAACATTTTCAAAATACGCCCAACAGTTTCTCGTGAGCAACCTACCATTTGTCCTATTTCCTGACGAGTAATTTTAATTTGCATACCGTCCGGATGAGTCATTGCATCAGGCATCTTAGCTAAATTTAACAAGGTTTGAGCGATACGACCTGTCACATCTAAAAATGCCAAATTGCTTACCTGCTTTGAAGTATTTTGTAAACGATGAGCTAATTGACCGGCTAAATACATTAAAATTTCTGGATTAACTTGAATTAATTGGCGAAATTTTTTATAAGAAATTTCTGCAATTTCACATGAGCTTTTAGCTTTAACCCAAGCCGAACGAGGCTGTGTTTCATCAAATAAACCAGCTTCGCCAAAAAAATCACCTTGACTTAAATAAGTCAAAATCATTTCTTTACCTTCCTCATCTTTTACCATCACGGCAACAGACCCTCTAATTAAATAATAAAGGGTTTCCGCCTTTTCTCCAGCATGAATGAGGGAGCTTTTTGCTGAGTATTTATGAATGTGACAATGAGATAGGAACCACTCTAACGTCGGATCCATCGATGGTGCTGATTGTCCTTGTTGTTCTAACATAAAATCTCCTAGTCATTTTCCATTTAAAAAATCCATTTTATTTTTAATATCAATGGATTGATGTAACTCAGACCAAACTAGTATCGCTTTCCCCTGACGAATGTTTTTAAATAAATTTTCTCTTTTTTCGGCTAATGAAAGCTCGGTACTACCATAATCCGTACCTTCACGTAAAATAAAGCTATCCACAATATTTAATAAGGTTTGCTCTTCTAATTTTTCCCATGGAATAAGCATTGCAAATTGCTCCAATCTTACCTAAAAATTTCTATTATGCAAATAAACTTTCCAGCAGTTTCCATTGTTGCTCAAAACCTTGATTAGGCAAGTGCCTAAAGTTATTTCTTACGTAACGCATAAACTGTCCTTCGCATAAAGTAACAAGATGGGAAGCAATAATTTTTTCATCAAGATGAAAAGATTTTCCTTCTCTCAATTTACGCATTTGTAGAATATTCACAAACTGTAATTCTAAACGATCAAAAAATCGTGCAACTCGTGCTTGTAACTGACTATCTTCAAACATTAAAGCATGCCCTGTTAAAATTCGGGTTAATCCCGGATTTTTTCGTGCAAAATCAAGAATAGTTTGCAAAATATCTCTCACACGATTCATGGTATTGGTTTCGTTCTTGATAGAGTGATTAATTCGACTAAATAAAGTATTTTCTATATTATCCAATAATGCTTCAAACATTTTGGTTTTACTGGGAAAATAACGGTAAAGTGCGGCTTCAGAAACACCGACTTCCTGTGCCAAGCGAGCTGTCGTCATACGCTCCATTCCTCGTTCTGAATGTAACATATGGGTTAGTACGGTTAATACCTGTTGACGACGTTCTTTTACTGTTCGTTTCTCAATTTTTTGCGTTTTTTGTTTTGAGGCAACAACGATTTCAGCATCGCCAATATCCAATTGCTGTTGTTCCATTATTTTTTGCCTGAATGACCAAAACCACCATTACCACGATCTGTTTGCTGAAATTCTTCTACAATATTGAACTCAGCTTGTACTACAGGTACAAACACTAATTGTGCGATACGATCACCAATTTCGATTTTGAAAGGTTTATCACTTCGATTCCAAAGAGAAACCATGAGTGGACCTTGATAATCTGAATCGATTAAACCAACTAAATTGCCTAATACAATCCCATTTTTATGTCCCAATCCTGAACGAGGCAAAATCACTGCTGCTAAATTAGGATCTGCAATATAAATAGATAAACCTGTTGAAATAAGTTTTGTTTCTCCTGGCTGGACTTCAAATCCCTCGTCAACCAACGCTCGTAAATCCAATCCTGCCGATCCTATGGTTGCATAAGTTGGTAATGGAAACTCAGTTCCAATACGTGGATCTAAAATTTTTACATCAATCTTTTTCATTTACTTTCTTCCAATTTCCATTTATAACGCACAATAATTTTATCAACCAATTGTTTAGCTAAGTCACTTTTATGTTTCAATGTCAACCTCTCTTGCCCATTTTGCCAAAACAGCTGCAATGCGTTTTGCTCTGAATTAAATACTTGCCCACCGGAAACATCATTTGCACAAATCATATCCAAATTTTTACGTTGTAATTTGTCTTTCGCATACTGCTCCACATTTTGTGTTTCAGCCGCAAATCCTACAACAAAAGGACGATTTTCCATTAAATTGGCTACAGTTGCAAGAATGTCTGGATTTTTGACCAACTTTAAGACCATTTCATCATTACCGGGGATTTTCTTAATTTTTTGTTCTGCAATTTGTTCTACACGATAATCAGCTACCGCTGCACAACCAATAAAAATCTGATTTTGTTCCGCACTTTGTATTGCATGTTGATACATTTCTTGTGCCGAAACTACATTAATGCGTTGTACATTATGAGGTGTCGCTAAATTGACAGGTCCACTGATTAAAGTGACTTTTGCACCTCGTTGAGCAAAAGCTTCAGCAATAGCAAACCCCATTTTGCCTGAGCTATGATTACTAATATAGCGTACCGGATCAATGGCTTCTCTTGTTGGACCTGCGGTAATCACAACACTTACATCAAGTAAATCTTGAGTATGTAAAAAGGATTGGCAAAGTGCGGTAAAAATTTCAAAAGGTTCTGACATTTTTCCGATACCTACATCACCACAAGCCTGTTCACCACTATTCGGTCCGATAAACTGCACACCACGAGCCATGAGTTGTGCTAAATTTTGTTGAGTAACAGTTTGTGCATACATTTGTTGGTTCATTGCCGGAGCCAGAAAAATTGGAGAATTCGTTGCTAGACAAATAGTGGATAATAAATCGTTTGCCATACCGACCGCCATGCGTGCAATAAAGTCTGCACTGGCAGGTGCAATTACGATAAGATCCGCCCACTTAGCCAATTCAATATGTCCCATTGCCAATTCAGCTTCATGATCAAGTAAAGATTGTGATACAGCGTTGCCGGAAATTGCTTGTAAAGTTAAAGGTGTTACAAATTCTGTCGCTGCATTTGTTAGCACTACTCGAACTTCTGCTTGTGCTTTACGCAATAAACGAATTAATTCTATGGTTTTATATGCAGCAATACCGCCGGTAATTCCAATGACAATTCGTTTTCCCCGAATAAGATTTTGCATTGTTAGTCCTTAATCACAATCCAAAGTGCGGTCATTTTACTGCAATTTTTCATAAGAAAACATTTAATTTTGCGATTTTGCACGCAAAATAAAAAATACAGTATTTAAAACAGCAACAAATCTCTTCATCTTTATCGTTAAATATTTTTTCCTTTGCTAACAAGAATTTTCTATGACACAACAAAATACAACTTTAATGCCGAGAGAAAAACTACTGAAATATGGAGCTTCATCACTTGATGATAAGGAATTATTAGCGATTTTCTTACGTACAGGTATAAAAAATTGTCCTGTTATGCAACTCTCCGAGTTGGTACTTGCTCATTTTTCTTCTTTAAGAGGATTAATTAATGCAGACCAAAAGCATTTTTGCCAAATGAAAGGATTGGGTATTACTCAATTTGTACAATTACAAGCCTGTACTGAAATGACCAAACGTTATCTCTTACAAGAATTACAGTTTGCACAAGAATTTACCAGCCCTGATACGGTTCGTATGTATTTACAGACTGAATTGGAAAATAAAGATAGAGAAATTTTTATGGTACTGTTTTTGGATAATCAACATCGTTTAATAAAAAAAGAGGAAATGTTTTTAGGTACCATTAACCAGGCAAATGTTTATCCTCGTGAGATTATTAAAACCGCACTATTTTGTAATGCAGCCGCACTTATTCTTGCACATAATCATCCTTCCGGTGTTTCAACGCCAAGCATGGCAGACAGAAAAATGACCGAGAATATAAAACAACTATCAGAATTAATGGAAATCCGTGTTTTAGATCATTTTATCATTGGTAAAGGTAACTATTTCTCCTTCGCAGAACAAGGCTGGATCTAGGATCATTCGATGAATTATTCAATCTATTTGCGTAAATTTTTATCATTTTTTTCAGTGAATTTATCTATTTAGGCTTGAGAATAATAAACAAAGGTCGTATAATTCACGACCTTTAATATAGTGGGTCGGCTATGCGACCTGACGAGGTAGCCTTCAAAATCTTGAATTTTGAAGTGGTCCGAACCCTAAGCTCGAGCTTATATTTTTATTGGAGATTAATATGTCTAGAGTCTGTCAAGTAACAGGCAAGCGTCCAGCAGTTGGTAACAACCGTTCGCACGCAATGAATGCGACTCGTCGTCGTTTTCTTCCTAACTTACACACTCACCGTTTTTGGGTTGAGAGTGAAAAACGTTTCGTAACTTTACGCTTAACAGCGAAAGGTATGCGTATTATTGATAAAAAAGGCATTGATGCAGTGTTGGCTGAAATCCGTGCTCGTGGCGAGAAAATCTAAGGAGCTAAAAAATGGCAGCTAAAGGTGCTCGTGAAAAAATTCGCTTAGTTTCAACAGCTGAAACAGGTCATTTTTATACAACGACTAAAAATAAACGCAATATGCCGGAAAAAATGGAGATCAAAAAATTTGATCCGGTTGTGCGTAAGCATGTTATTTACAAAGAAGCTAAAATCAAATAATTTAGTTTTCACGATAAAAAAGCCCGACATGTTCGGGTTTTTTATTTTTTCAAATTTTACTTTTTGCCATAAGATAGCTGAAAGACTTACTCTTGGAAAAAAAACATGCCTGAATTACCTGAAGTTGAAACAACCTTAAAGGGCGTAAGCCCTTATTTAAAAGGGTTTATAATTGAAAAAATAGTAGTACGTAATCCCAAATTACGCTGGGAAGTAAGTAAAGAACTCAGCACATTTAAACACGTTAAAATTCTTAACTTAACTCGTCGAGCCAAGTATCTCATTATCCACACGGAACAAGGTTACATTATCGGACATTTAGGTATGTCCGGTTCAGTCCGCATTGTGCCGCATGACAATCCTGTCAATAAGCATGATCATTTCGATATTGTTATGAACAACGGCAAATTACTACGCTATAACGATGCTCGTCGCTTTGGTGCTTGGCTATGGACGAATAACCTTAGTGAATTTCATCTTTTTTTCAAGTTGGGGCCGGAACCTTTATCTGAAACGTTTAATTCTACTTATTTGTTCAAAAAATCTCGTCAAAAAAGCACCGCACTTAAAACTTTCTTGATGGATAATTCCGTTGTTGTAGGGGTTGGAAATATTTATGCGAATGAAATTTTATTTCTATGTGGACTTCATCCACAAAAGATCGCCAAAACATTGACAAAAAAACAGACTGAACAACTTGTTTTCACTATTAAACAAGTGCTTAACGAAGCTATTGAACAAGGAGGAACAACCCTAAAAGATTTTTTACAACCTGACGGTCGCCCCGGATATTTTGCTCAAAAACTTTTGGTTTATGGAAATAAGGACAAGCCTTGTCCAAGGTGCGGTACAAAGATAAAAAGTATTATTATTGGGCAAAGAAATAGCTTTTTTTGTCCGCAATGTCAAAAAAAGTGACATTACTTTCTTTGTTTTTTAAAAAAAATATGTTAAACATCAATAATGTCTTTTTATTTTCACAATCAGTAAACGCAAAAAGGAATATGTAATGAATGGAGCAAATTTGGTCGTAGAATGTTTAAAAGCTCACGGCGTAACTTCCTTATTTGGCTATCCCGGTGGGGCGATAATGCCAGTTTATGATGCAATTTATGATTCTGGTTTAGATCATCTACTTTGTCGTAATGAGCAAGGTGCAGCAATGGCGGCTATTGGATATGCAAGATCAACAAATAAAGTCGGTGTTTGTGTTGCGACGTCGGGACCGGGGGCAACAAATTTAATTACCGGTTTAGGTGATGCCTTGATGGATTCAATTCCCATTATTGCAATTACCGGACAAGTTGCCTCAAATTTTATCGGTACAGATGCTTTCCAGGAAGCTGATATTCTTGGGTTGTCACTTGCCTGTACTAAGCACAGTTTTATCGTTCAACATATTGATGAATTACCTGAAATCATTGCGAAAGCTTTCCAAATTGCACAAAGTGGTCGTCCTGGTCCTGTGCTTATTGATCTTCCAAAAGATGTGCAATTTGCACCTACATCCTTAAAACCCATTGTTTATCCCAAAATTGCGGATTCTTTACAAAATTTAGTCGCACTTGAGCAAGCGAAAAATTTACTTTCTCAAGCAAAACGCCCTGTGCTTTATGTAGGTGGCGGTGTTGGAATGGCAAAAAGCTCGGATGGTATGAGTGGCGTAAAAGCTATACGCACTTTTCTTGATATAACAAATATTCCATCAGTATCAACCTTAAAAGGTTTAGGAACAATACCTCCCAAACATCCACTCTATATGGGAATGATTGGAATGCACGGTACAAAAGCGGCAAATTATGCTGTGCAAGAATGTGATTTACTTATTGCTTGTGGGGCAAGGTTTGATGATCGTGTAACGGGAAAATTAGATACGTTTGCACCACATGCTAAAGTTATTCATATTGATATTGATGTTGCTGAAATTAACAAACTCCGTAAAGCAGATGTTGGACTACAAGGGGATTTGGTGGAGGCGGTTACTAACCTTGCCCAACTATTGGATATTGAACCGTGGCGTAAAGATATTGAGCAGTTAAAAGCAAGTTTTGATTTTAATTATATTGAAAATACAGAAGATAAAGAGATAGAGCCCTGTGCATTACTTCACACATTATCCGAACGCAAAGCAAAAAATGCGGTGATTACAACTGATGTAGGGCAACATCAAATGTGGTCGGCACAACATATGAAACATTATGAACCTGAAAATTATATTACATCTGCAGGGTTCGGTTCGATGGGCTTCGGTTTGCCGGCAGCTATCGGTGCGGCAAAAGCTCGTCCCCAAGATCCAGTTATTTTAATTACTGGTGATGGCTCATTGATGATGAATATTCAAGAATTGGGTTCGATCAAGCGTGGAAATTTACCAATCAAAATTTTATTGCTTGATAACCAACGTTTGGGTATGGTGCGACAGTGGCAATCGCTCTTTTTTCATGGTCGCCATAGCCACACTGTTTTAGATGATAATCCTGATTTTGTTACTCTTGCTTCTGCCTTTGGTATTGCAGGTGAACGAATTGAAAAGGCAAGTGAAGTTTCCGATGCTTTGGATCGATTATTAAATGCCAAAGAAGCTTATTTACTACATGTCTGTATCCCAGATGAAGAAAATGTATGGCCACTTGTACCGCCAAATACATGCAACAGTAATATGATTGAAGAAGATATTGGGGTGTAAACAATGAAAACTTACGATTTAACTATTCAAGCAAACAAACGCCCTGAAACTTTAGAGCGTTTGTTAAGAGTTGTCCGCCATCGTGGTTTTGAAGTCATTATTCTACATAGTGAAAGTAAAGGTAATGTTATTGATTTGAGACTTACTGTGCAAAGTGAGCGAGCTATTGAATTATTGATTCACCAATTAGTGAAATTACCGGATGTTATTACATTAAGCTAAAGAGCGGTCTAAATTTGTATAAATTATTATACAAAATAGATGGTTAGTTTAAAGGGAGATAAGTTGTGGAAGGTGCTGTTTTAGCGATTAAATTGGGATTGGTTGAAGAGATTGTTTTTGAAAATGGTTCAAAGATGTCAACGGCAATTCGGAAAAAACCGATGGAACAAGCTATCGTTCATGAATTAGGTGCGGAAGGAAATGATGTTGGACTGAAAGCACATCATGGAGGCATTGATAAAGCACTGTTTTTTATGGCTGAAAGATCTTTTGCTAAATTAACCGCTCTTTTGGGTAAGCATGATAGCTATCAAGGAGAAGCTATCTATGGTGAAAATTTTATTGTTTCTTTTTTTGATGAAGAAAATGTATGTGTCGGCGATCAGTACCAGATCGGAGATGTACAAATTGAAATTTCACAACCTCGCATACCTTGTGAAACGTTGTCAAAAAATGCCAATAATAAAAATACTCGAGCGATTGTTGTAGAAACAGGGCTGACCGGTTGGTATGTGAGAGTCATTAAAAATGGCGTGATCAAAAAAGGGGATAAAATCCGGCGTTTAGCTAACCCTTACCCAAAATTAACCATTAAATATTTAAATTATTTGCTGGCAACGGAAGCGACTGTGGAGCTTAAAACTCAATTAGAACAAGCAATTGAATGTCCTGTTTTGGCGGAGGCTTTTAAGCGTTACTTAAAAATGAAATGGCGAAAAATCAGTTAAATATTTGGTTAAGTGAGATATTATTAATCGGCTTATGTGAAGAATAAAGAACGTGATTAAATATTTACTGATATAATGGCGAAAATTTTTCAGATAATTTTAACAAGCGGTCTCTAATTTTGAATATTTCTTTATTTCGACAAATTCTCTCCTCTACAAAATGGCAGAATGATATTTTTACTTTATCTCCGCAAAAACAAGATTGGTTATTACATCAAGGTTCATTAACCCGAAAATTACAGCAATATTGTCAGCAACTGAAAGTTGAAATTGTGGCGGAAAAATGGGTTTCTGACATGTCTTTTGGATTTACCGGACATCATGAGCCAATTTGGTTGCGTGAAGTGATATTAAAAGGTGATGAGCAAGCTTGGATTTTTGCACAAACTCGTTTGCCACAATCTACGATTGAGAATGTTGCACCTGACATTATCAATGTAGGTTCAACGCCTATTGGCTTATGGCTTTTCCCTCAACAACCAAAAAGAAAAACACTTGAATGGATATACGATACCGCAACAGGATTATATGCTCGTCGTTCAGTATTGCTTTTAAATCAATATCCAATCGAAATTAAAGAATTGTTTTTGCAAGATTTTAAATTTTTTCAATCAAAGGTCTAAAGCATGAGAACCCCGAAAAAGACAAACAAAAAAGCGAAAAAAATCACCGCACTTACAGAAGATCCGTATTTTTTCCAAGAGCAACAGAAATATGCTAATCCAATCCCGAGTCGAGAGTTTATTTTACAAATTATTCGTGATTTTAATGCACCTATGTCGAAAGAAGATCTGTTCAAGACATTGGCTATCGTTGATCCTGAACAAAAAGAGGGAATGCGTCGCCGTTTGCGTGCAATGGAAAATGAAGGGCAATTGGTCTTTACTAAAAGAAAGTGTTACGCCTTGCCTGAAAAATTGGATTTATTAAAGGGGTCAGTGATTGGTCATCGTGAAGGCTATGGTTTTTTACAAATCGAAGGAAGCAAGTCAGATTGGTTTATTCCAAATATTCAAATGCAAAAAGTTATCCATGGTGATTTTGTATTGGCACAACCTAATGGCTATGACCGTAAAGGACGTTCAGAGGTGCGTATTGTTCGAGTGTTAGAAAGTCGCAATAAACATATTGTTGGGCGTTTTTTCATGGAGGAGGGGATTGGTTATGTCGTGCCGGATGATAGCCGTATTAATCGTGACATTCTGATTCCGAATGAGTTTCGCAACGGAGCGAGAATGGGACAGGTAGTTGTGGTTGAACTTAAACCTCGTACAGCAACATTTACGCAGTTGGTTGGAAAAATTGTAGAAATTCTTGGGGAGAATATGGCAAAGGGAATGGAAACTGAAATTGCTATTCGCAATCATGATATTCCTCATATTTTTCCAAGTGCGGTAGAAAAACAAGTAAGAAAATATACGGATAGTGTGCCGGAGGAAGCAAAACAAGGACGAAGAGATTTAAGAACCTTACCATTGGTAACCATTGATGGTGAAGATGCACGAGATTTTGATGATGCGGTTTTTTGTCAAAGAAGTGGTGATGGCGGGTGGACATTATGGGTTGCCATTGCCGACGTGAGCTATTACGTACGTTTGCGTACTGCATTAGATAACGAAGCATATCAGCGTGGCAATTCGGTTTACTTTCCTAACCGAGTTGTACCAATGTTGCCGGAGATTTTATCGAATGGATTATGTTCGCTTAATCCACAGGTTGATCGTTTGTGTATGGTATGTGAGATACGAATTTCGCCACAGGGAAAAATGACTGATTACAGTTTTTATGAAGCGGTCATGAACTCATATGCAAGATTAACTTACACTAAAGTTGCACAAATTTTGGCAGGTGATGAATTATTACAACAACGCTATCATGTTTTAGTACCGCACTTACAAGAATTGCACCAAATGTATCAGGCTCTGCTGCAAGCTCGTTATCAGCGTGGAGCCATTGATTTTGAAACTATTGAAACTAAGTTTGTCTTCAATGAAATGGGACGTATTGAATGTATTGAACCTATGGTGCGTAACGATGCCCATAAAATCATTGAAGAATGTATGATTTTAGCAAATATTGCAGCAGCTAATTTTATGGAACGTCATCAAGAACCCGCTTTATTTCGTATTCATGCCGGACCAAGTCAAGAAAAACTCAGTGCATTTCGTGCTTTTCTACGTGAATGTGGCTTAACGTTAAAAGGTGGTATAAACCCCACAACCGCAGATTACGCACAGTTGTTAGCCCAAGTTCGTGAACGTCCGGATCATGAATTAATTCAAACTATGCTACTTCGTTCACTTAGCCAAGCTGTTTATCACCCTGATAATATTGGACATTTTGGTTTAGCACTAACGGAATATGCACATTTTACTTCGCCTATTCGCCGTTATCCTGATTTAACGTTACATCGTAGTATCAAATATTTATTAGCAAAACAGCAAGGTTCTAAAAGAAAAACAACCGATACCGGCGGTTATCATTATTCCCTAGAAGAAATGGATCTTCTCGGTGATCATTGTTCTTTAACCGAACGCCGAGCTGATGATGCAACAAGAGAAGTGGCAGATTGGCTAAAATGCGAATATATGCAAGATCATGTTGGAGATGAATTTGACGGTATTATTTCTTCCGTAACCGGTTTTGGGTTGTTTGTGCGTTTAGATGATTTATTTATTGATGGGCTAGTTCATATTTCAACCTTAGATAATGATTATTATCAATTTGACTCAATAAAACAACGTTTAATTGGGGAAAATTCCGGTACGACTTATCGTCTCGGTGATAAAGTTAAAATCCGTGTTGAGGCAGTCAGTTTAGCTCAACGCCAAGTGGATTTTGTTTTATTATCGAGTCAGCGTAAACCTAGACGTTCCGGCAAAACGGCGAATAAGCGAGCGAAACAAAAAAGCTTCCAAGAAAAGAACCGCACTTCTAAGATCGAGCGACATAAAAGTGCGGTAAAAATAACAAAAAAATTATCAAAAAAACAACAAAGTCCGGCAAGTAAAACAAGAAAACAGAAAAAACAGAAAGGATAAAAAATCATGGCAGAAAATATTTATGGAATTCATGCGGTGCAGGCTTTTCTTATTAATGCACCAGAACGTTTGATCGAAGTTTATGTGCTAAAAGGGCGGGAAGATAAGCGGTTACAATCCGTACTGAATGAGCTTTATAAATTAGGTATAAGCGTACAATTTTTGAATCGTGATACATTGGATAAAAAAGCGAACGGAGAAGTACATCAAGGTATCATTGCTCGTGTTCAACCAGCTAAAGAGTTGAATGAAAATGACTTGGTTGAGATCTTACAAAAAAAAGCAAATCCATTATTGCTGGTATTGGATGGTATCACAGATCCGCATAATTTAGGTGCTTGTTTACGATCAGCAGATGCTGCCGGTGTTTGTGCTGTGATTGTGCCAAAAGATAAATCGGCACAATTGACTGCGATTGCTCGTAAAGTCGCTTGTGGAGCGGCGGAAGTTGTTCCTCTTGTTCGTGTAACAAATTTAGCCCGCACTTTACGAGATCTACAGCAACAACATAATATTTGGGTTGTAGGTACGGCTGGCGAGGCGATTGAAACTTTATACGAAGCGAAATTAACCGGCGGTTTAGCACTTGTTATGGGGGCTGAGGGAGATGGAATGCGTCGTTTAACCCGTGAAACTTGCGATCAATTGATTAGCATTCCTATGGCGGGTTCCGTATCTTCATTAAATGTTTCTGTTGCCACAGGCATTTGTCTATTTGAAATTGTGCGACAAAGATTAGGATAATACTTTCTTCATCTAAAAAGGTTGGATGTGATGTGAAATATATTTATTATGTAAATTAAAAGGACTGAACCCTGCAGAATACAGAGTGCAGTCCTTGAATTAAATCAGTCCAATCAGATCATATTGTCAGGAAATTTTTGCTATTTTATACCCTTCTTGTCTAGTTTTGCATACGTTTGACAGCCAATGTTTAAGCCATTATCGCACGCTAATCTATAATATTGTTTAGCTTTAGAAACATTTCTTTGTACACTCTGTCCGTTTTCATACATCACGCCGAGATTGTGTTGTGCATTTGCATCTCCCTGTTCAGCCAGTTGTTTGAATAAGGGAAATGCGTCAGAATAATTTTGTTGTTTAATAAATTGTAAAGCACGATTAAATCTTTCGGTATCTGTTTCGGCAAGTGTAGATTGGACAATACCGAAAGAGAGTAGGGCGGTAAGGAGGGATTTTTTTAGATTCATCAGAGCTCCTTTGTTGACTGCTTCTCATGGTTCGTTTAAAAAATTAGATATTTAAGTTAATTGCATCATCAATAAAGTATTGGTCCATATCAAATGCAGGTTTCGCCCCTTTATTTTTGCCTACTATTTGAGAAGGCACACCAGCGACAGTAGTGTATTCTGAAACGAATTGTAACACTACGGAGTTTGCACCAATTTTAGCGTAACGCCCAATTTCGATATTTCCTAACACTTTAGCTCCGGACCCAATCATCACACCTTCTCGAATTTTAGGATGACGATCGCCGCTTTCTTTACCCGTTCCCCCTAAAGTTACACCTTGCAAAATAGATACATCATTTTCAATGACAGATGTTTCTCCTATCACAATACCTGTGGCATGATCGAACATAATGCCACAACCGATTCTTGCCGCGGGATGGATATCTACATCAAAGGCAACGGATATTTGGTTTTGTAAATAGATCGCCAATGCTTTTCGTCCTTGTTGCCATAAATAATGGGTAATACGATAACTTTGCAATGCGTGGAAGCCTTTCAAATAAAGTAACGGTGTAGAGTATTGTTCTACGGCAGGATCTCGATGACGCACGGCTCGGATATCGCAAGCCGCACTTTCGATAATTTGCGGTTGATTTTGATGTGCTTCTTCAATAATTTCTCGCAATGCAATAGCGGGCATAATTGGATTAGCTAATTTGTTCGCAAGAATATAGCTTAATGCACTGCCTAGATTGTTATGTTTTAAGATAGTTGCATGAAAGAAACTGGCTAGCATTGGTTCATTTTCAGCGAGTTTTGCTGCTTCAGCACGAATAAGACTCCATACTTCTATTGACATGTTACTCCCTTTTGCGTTTTCTTCCCAATAAAGTAATAGCCGCATCTTCAGGTTTTTTACCACAAAATAGTATTTGATATACCTGCTCGGTAATCGGCATTTCTACACCCTGTTGCTGGGCTAATAAAAAGGTTTCTTTTGTATTGTAAAAACCCTCTATAACCGGACCAAGTTCATTGATAGCCGTTGTACAATCAAAACCTTGTCCTAACATTAATCCAAAACGACGGTTACGAGACTGGTTATCGGTACAAGTAAGGACTAAATCCCCTAAGCCGGATGTTCCCATAAACGTATTCGGATTCGCACCTAGAGATATGCCCAAACGACTGATTTCAGCGATTCCTCGAGTAATTAATGCTGTACGTGCATTAGCACCAAACCCCATACCATCAGAAATCCCTGCAGCAATAGCAATTACATTTTTAACCGCCCCTCCAAGTTGTACACCAATCATATCTTGATTAACATAGACTCGGAATTTGCTACAATGAATTCTTTCTTGGAACTCTAAGGCAAATTGTTCGTTATTTGAGGCTAATGTAATAGCTGTCGGCATGCCGGCAGCCAATTCTTTAGCAAAGGTAGGTCCTGATAAGACTGCTAAAGGATAACCATATCCTACATGCTCTTCAACAACTTCTTGTAATAAGCGTCCTGTATTTCGCTCCAGTCCTTTCGTTGCCCAAGCGATACGTTGATCCGATCTTAAGTGCGGTTTAATTTGCATGATAACGTCGCCAAAAACATGACTTGGTACAACAATTAATAACTCTCTGGAGTGTTGAATGGCTTGTGCTAAATTGTCTTCTACATATAAAGAATCAGGAAAGTGAATATTAGGTAAAAATGCTTGATTTTTTCGCTCATTACGTAAGCGTTGACAATGTTGAGGACGATGTCCCCATAAGTAGGTTGGATAGCCATTGCGAGAAAAGGCAATAGCTAAGGCAGTTCCATAAGCACCGGCACCAATTACGGTGATTGGAGTTGGAGAAGGACTGTTATCATTCATATTTTTTCTTAGAATTTTCGGAATTAATAGAAATATTAGGGTGTTATTACAACACCCTGAAAGATTAATGAACTTCTTTCTTTTCTTTTTCTTCAGTTTTTGACTCCTCTTGTGCTTGTTGACGTTGCATATACTCAACAAATAAGGCATCAAAATTGACCGGTGCTAGATTTAAAGCCGGGAAAGTGCCACGATTCACTAAACTGGAAATTAATTCTCGTGCATAAGGGAATAACATATTTGGGCATTGAGATGTTAGGCAATGTGCTAATTGTACATCTTCTAAACCGCTTATAGCAAAGATGCCTGCCTGTTTTACTTCACAGATAAAAGCAACATCTTCACTGCCTTCCATTGTAGTTTCAACAGAGATATTCAGGCAAACTTCATAAAGATCTTCTGCTAAATGCGTTGTTTCTGTGCTTAAATTAAAATCCAGTTTCGGTTTCCATTCTTGTTGGAAAATGTGCGGTAGATTAGGTGCTTCAAAAGAAACATCTTTAACGTAAATACGTTGAATTTGTAAAACAACTTCTGTTCCTTGTTCTTCTGTTACTGCATCTTGATTTTTTTCTGTCATTTTTCGATCCTTATTTATGTTTTTTGACTAAAGGTAAATTTGCCGCAATCCAGCCACTGATACCATCTTTCAGTGAGTAAACTCGACTAAATCCTTGTTTAACTAATAATTCTGCTGATGCACCTGCATTCATACCTGTTGCACAAACTAGAATTACAGGGGTATCTTTATGTTGTTCAATTTTTCCTAAATTTTGATTTTTAATCTCTGTTGGCAATACGTTGATACTGTTGATAATATGACCACGTTGAAATTCATCTATTGTGCGTAAATCAATAACAATAGCCTCTTCATTATTAATTAAACGAGTCGCTTCGGCGTTTTCTACTGCCGTAACTTTACTGGTAAATGATTTTACCGATGTATAAATTAACATGACAAATACGGCAATCCATGCTATTACCATTAGGCTATGATTTTTTGCAAACTCTGTTGCTAAAGGGAGATATTCTTGCATTTTTTCTATTTTTCAAGGTTAAAGTTAAGGTTAAAAATAAAGGGCTAAGTATAACCGCACTTTCTTCATCTTTCAAAATTTTTCAAAGAAAGTCCTGCAAATAAATTGATCTATATTATAGATAGCTTCCCTGTTTATTGGTATATTAGCCCCAAATTTCAAGGAAGTCTTGATAACTTTGTTGAAATAGGGTTTCCGATTTTATCGGAAACGATTTTTAAGTAGAAAAAATAGGAAAAAAAATGTTTTATATTCAATTCGCTATCGTTTTAGTGTGTATTCTGATTGGGGCACGCATTGGTGGTATTGGTTTGGGCGTTATGGGTGGTTTAGGGCTTTGTATTCTCGCCTTCGGCTTCGGGTTACAACCTGCTGGATTACCGATTGATGTGATGTTTATGATTATGGCTGTAGTTTCTGTCGCTGCTGCAATGCAGGCAGCTGGTGGTTTGGATTATATGATCAAAATCGCAACCAATATTTTACGCAGAAATCCTAAATATATCACTTTTGTTGCACCTGCCGTAACTTGGTTATTTACTTTCTTAGCCGGTACTGGCCATGTAGCTTATTCTGTATTACCAGTTATCGCAGAAGTAAGTCGTCACAGCGGTATTCGTCCTGAGCGTCCACTTTCAATGGCAGTAATTGCATCGCAATTTGCTATTGTAGCAAGTCCTATCGCTGCCGCTGTAGTGGCTGTTGTGAACTATTTAGAACCACAAGGAATCAACTTGGGTAGCGTCTTAATGGTTACTATTCCGTCAACTATTTTAGGCATAGCACTTGCTTGTGTTTTTGTCAATAAAATGGGGAAAGAATTAAAAGACGATCCGAATTATCAACGTTTATTACAAAATCCTGAGTATGTCAAAGAAAACAGCGTAAGTAATATTGCTGAAATTGAAATAAAACCGACTGCGAAATTATCAGTGGGCTTATTCTTATTCGGTGCATTACTTGTTGTTGTGATGGGAGCGTATCCGGAGTTACGTCCATCATTCAACGATAAACCTATGGGTATGGCTCACACTATTGAGATCGTTATGTTAACCGTTGGTGCATTGATTATCTTAACCTGTAAACCGAATGGTAACGCAATTACACAAGGTTCCGTATTCCATGCTGGTATGCGTGCGGTGATTGCAATTTTTGGTATTGCTTGGTTGGGAGATACATTGATGCAAGGTCATATTGCAGGCATTAAAGAAAGTGTGAAGTTATTAGTTGAAACCGCACCTTGGGCATTTGCATTTGCACTGTTCTTACTTTCTGTTTTGGTAAACAGTCAAGGGGCGACTGTAGCAACTTTATTTCCGCTAGGTATTGCATTAGGTATTGAACCTGCGATTTTAATCGGGGTATTTGTAGCAGTAAACGGTTATTTCTTTATTCCAAACTATGGTCCAATTATTGCTTCAATTGACTTTGATACAACAGGCACAACAAGAATTGGTAAGTTTATCTTTAATCACAGCTTTATGCTTCCAGGTTTATTAAGTATGGCATTTAGCTTAGGTTTCGGGTTATTGTTTGCAAGTATTTTACTTTAGCTTTCACTAAATAATTTATAAAAACACCGCACTTGCTTTAAGAAGTGCGGTGTTTTTTGAGATTTTGATTTTTTAAATACCGAATAAAACAGCAATGAAAACGGTCAAGCCGAAATAATTGTTATTTAAAAAAGCGTTAAAGCAACTCTCTCTATCTCTATTTTTAGTCAAACGGCATTGGTAAACGAAAAATAAGCCGGCAATAGCCAATACAATAAAATATCTGTTATTTAATTGTGATAAATAACCCACGGAAAAGAGAAAAATCAGCGTTATTATTTGTAATAATGCAATGATTTTATTGTCATATTGAGCAAATAAAATCGCCGTTGATTTCACGCCAATACGCAAATCATCATCACGATCTACCATGGCATATTGAGTATCATATGCGACTGTCCAAGATAAATTTGCAATAAATAATAACCAGCATTCTAGAGGCAATGCTTCAATAGTCGCACCATAAGCCATTGGAATAGACCAGCCAAAAGCCGCCCCTAAGAAAAATTGTGGCAAATGTGTATAACGTTTCATAAAGGGATAAATAAATGCCAAAATGACTGCAATCACAGATAAACCAATAGTATAAAGGTTTAAACAAAGGACTAATAAAAAAGAACAAAAAACGAGGACGATAAATAACCATTTTGCTTCACGAGGTGTTGCTCGACCTGTTGAAAGTGGGCGTAGTGAAGTTCGTTTAACTTTTCCGTCAATATGGCGATCTGCATAATCATTGATGACACAACCTGCTGAACGCATTAAAAATACGCCGAATATAAAAATTGCTAGAACTGATAGGGTAGGCATCGCTTTTTCGGCAAGATATAATGCCCAAAGCGTTGGCCAAAGTAAAAGCAATGTGCCGATAGGTTTGTCTAAACGCATTAATTGTCCATAAGCAATCAGCTTATCTTTTGCAAATATTGTCATTTGATTGGCTAAACCTTGTAATTCTTAATAAAAGTGCGGTGTATTTTACTGTAAAATCCTTTTTGGAAAAAGTGAGTTTACCCTATAAAGAAACAGTGTTATATTGCGAAATACTTTTATTGTTAAACTATCATAAAATGACTACATTCAAAGAAATCAACTCTGAACAAGCATGGGAAATATTAAATAATAAGAATGCTGTATTAGTAGACATTCGTGATTTATCCCATTTTATTTACAGTCGTCCGAAAAGTGCTTTTCATTTAACTCATCAGCGTTTTAGTGAATTCCAACAGAAATATGAATACGACCAACCGATTATTGTGAGTTGTTATCATGGTGTGAGCAGCCGCAATGTGGCACAATTTTTAGTTGAGCAAGGCTATGATGAAGTTTATAGCTTAATTGGAGGTTTCGCCGGTTGGGTACAAGCGAATTTACCGGTGGAAAGTGGATATTAAATAAAAGGCAGACGATTCCTGCCTTAGTTCAGTCCAGCTGCACAAACATAAATTAAAACACTATAAAAAATCACCGCACTTAGTAGCAAAACATATTTTGCCAGCTGACTGTTACGTTGATTTAATTTAAATGAATAACGAGCAATAATGCCTAAAATAAAAGGATAAGCCCAAAAGAAAATTGACATCCATCTCATTTGAAAATCATCCAAATTTGGATTTTTAATGAAATTAGGTGAGATTAAGAGAGCTAATGGCCAAAGCAAAACAGGTAGGCAAAACCCAACGAGTGCCCAAGAAAATCTACTAAATCCGGTTGGCATGTTTTGTTTTTTCATTTTTATCCTCGATAATATATACAAGAGAACAGGAATATAGCAAATGAAACTATTATTTGGTAGTGAAAGAGAGAATTTTATTATTTGGTTTCGTGATTATATCCGAGCTAAGTATTTGCTTGAATTGACCATTCAAAACTATATTGATGAAAAATATAATCGGTCGGTGCGTGGTGTTTTTATCGAAGAAAATCATCCATTATTGACACAGCTTGAACAAGAGAAAATACTTTTTCTGCAGGATCCTTTTAACCCTTGTTATCAGCAGGCAGCTTGGGAAGCCGGCGATACACATTCCATTCAGTACAAAAAAACATCATGGGTGGCTATTTGGAAAATCTCATCGAAATGGTTCCAACAAGGTAAAATAACTTTATTTATTACCGCACTTTGCACTCTAATTTACGTTTTACAGAACTTGGGATTTGAGCAAGGTATTTTCTATTTTGCTCATTATCCAGCAAATCCGGCACAACAAACAGAAATTTGGCGTTATATTTCGCATAGTTTAGTGCATCTCTCGCCACTACATTTTTTATTTAATCTAAGTTGGTTTTGGTTATTTGGCGGGGCAATTGAACGACAGCTGAATGCAAAAAAATTACTGTTGCTCTTTTTTGTTTCATCTATTTTGACCGGAGTCGTGCAAAATTATTTCTCTGATTATCGTTTCTTCGGGTTATCTGGTGTAGTTTATGCGGTATTGGGTTATGTATTTATTTTAGATAAATTTCATTATGCTAAATTTGCTTTACCATCAGGTTTTTTCTTGATGTTAATTATGGGGATCGCCTTAGGTTTTATTAGTCCGCTTGTAGGTATTTATATGGGCAACAGTGCTCATATTAGTGGTTTATTATGTGGGATTTTATTAGGCTTATGGCAAGTTAAAAAAAGGGAGTTTTGAGAACTAAACGTAACATATTGAAATCAATGAAATGTGTATTGTCTTATTTCTATGCTCTTTCAAACTCAAGATAAAATAGATCGAAATTTGGAGGATAGAGATAAACGCTGTCTTGAAGAGAAATTTATTTTGCCATTATGGTTATTCTTAATTTTCGCATAAAATTTGATAATTTCCTTTGACTAATTGACAATCAAAAGGTAATATTCACGCCCTATGCAAAAGGTAAAACTACCCCTAACTGTTGACCCGATTAAAGATGCACAGCGTAGATTGGATTATCAAGGTTGTTATGTGTCCAATCAAGTTACTCGTTTAGCGGAGTCAGTAGTCAAAGTGCTCAGCGATGTGCAGGTAACATTATCGTTTTTCGTTGATCCGCAAAAATTGACTGTAATGAAAGGAAGAGCGAGTGTTGATGTGGAATTAGAATGTCAACGTTGTGGTTGTCCTTTCAGTCAATCATTGGAATGTGAGTTTTCTTATAGTCCAGTGTCTGATTTGGGTAAGATCAATGAATTGCCAGAGATTTATGAACCGATAGAATTAAATGAATTCGGGGAAATAGATTTAATTGGAACGGTTGAAGATGAACTGATTGTTGCTCTTCCAATTGTTCCGATGCATTCATCTGAACACTGTGAAGTGTCCGTGGCTGAACAGGTTTTTGGCGAATTGCCGGAAGAGCTGGCAAAAAAACCGAACCCGTTCGCTGTATTAGCTAGTTTAAAGAAAAAGTAAATTTAGGAGTATAGCCAATGGCTGTTCAACAAAATAAAAAATCTCGTTCACGTCGTGATATGCGTCGTTCACATGATGCGTTAACCACTGCAGCTGTATCGGTTGACAAAACAAGCGGAGAAACTCATTTACGCCACCATGTAACCGCAGATGGTTATTATCGTGGTCGTAAAGTGATCAATAAATAATCGTTGATTGTTTAAGGTAATCACTTGAGTCATCTAACTGTTGTGTTAGATATGATGGGCGGGGACATGAGTCCCCGTATTACTATCTGCGAATTGGTAAAAGCGTTGGGTAAGCATCCAATGCTGTCTTTGTTGTTTGCTAATAACCAACAAAATTTTCCTCTACGTCAACGTTTTCCAATCGATAGTCAAAATTATTTAGCCGTCTGTCATTGCTCTCATGTGATTGAAAATAATCAGGGTTTAGTTCATACCTTAGTTCACATTTTTGTAGAATACCAGCTAGGTTTATTTTATCTATATGCAGCTTTGTTAAATATAGGTATTGAGGAAACCAAAGAATATAAAGAATATAAAGCTATTCGAGATATGGCATTACAATCTTCAAAGAAAGGTTAAAGAAAATCTTGCCGGTTTGAATAAAATTAAGACGTAACTTGATGAGATAATTATGTACAGTAGAATTTTAGCAACCGGTAGTTATATACCGGCTAATATCAGGACTAATGCTGATTTAGAAAAAATGGTAGAGACATCTGATGAATGGATTACTACTCGTTCCGGTATAAAAGAGCGTCGTATCGCCGGTGAAAATGAAACAGTTGCCACAATGGGATTTGAGGCCGCTAAAAATGCACTTCAGTTAGCCAATATTTGCCCTAACGATATCGATTTGGTTTTGGTTGCGACTACCAGCCACTCCTATGCTTATCCAAGTGCTGCATGCCAAATTCAAGGTATGTTGGACATTGATGATGCAATTTCTTTCGATTTGGCGGCAGCTTGCACGGGGTTTATCTATGCTTTAAGTGTTGCAGATCAATTCATTAAAACAGGTAAAGTAAAAAAAGCTTTAGTGATTGGTGCAGATATTAATTCTCGTAAGTTAGATGAAACGGATCGTAGCACTGTTATTTTATTTGGTGACGGTGCTGGTGCCGTGATCTTGGAAAGCAGCGATATTGAAGGGATTATTTCTACTCATTTACATGCTTCTTTAGATAAAAGTAACGCCTTAATTCTTCCTCAAACTCAACAGGGTGAAGTACAATCCGGTTATATTCAAATGCAAGGGAATGCAACTTTTAAACTTGCAGTACGAGAATTATCTAATGTAGTAGAAGAAACTTTACGTGATAATCACTTAGACAAAGCTGATTTAGATTGGTTGGTACCTCATCAAGCAAACTTACGTATTATCACGGCAACTGCTGAAAAATTGAATATGTCTTTAGATCAAGTGGTAATTACTTTAGACAAGTACGGTAATACAAGTGCGGCGACAGTACCTGTGGCATTGGATGAAGCTGTACGTGACGGGCGTATTAAGCGTGGTCAATTATTATTATTAGAAGCATTTGGTGGCGGTTGGACTTGGGGTTCTGCGTTGGTTCGTTTCTAAATTTTAACAAAAATTGAATATACTTATTTAGTAGGAAATAAAAATGAAAAAATTTGCAATGGTTTTCCCTGGACAAGGCTCACAAGCAGTGGGAATGCTGGCTGAATTGGCTACAGAATATCCGATTGTTGAAGAAACTTTTCAGCAAGCTTCCTCCGTTTTGGGTTATGATTTATGGCAGTTAGTGCAACAAGGTCCTGCAGAAGAATTGAATAAAACGTGGCAAACACAACCCGCACTTTTAGCTGCTTCCGTGGCAATTTATCGTGTATGGCAACAAAAATATCCTTACCTAAAACCTGAAGTGATGGCAGGACATAGTTTAGGTGAATATTCCGCTTTAGTATGTGCCGGTGTAATTGATTTCCAAGATGGAATTAAGTTGGTACAACTTCGTGGTAAGTTAATGCAACAAGCAGTTCCGGAAGGAACAGGTGCCATGTACGCAATTATAGGTTTAGATAATGAAAGCATTGTTCAAGCTTGCAAAGCGTCTGAACAAGGTGAGATTGTGTCAGCGGTAAACTTTAATTCACCGGGACAAGTGGTGATTGCAGGAGCAAAAGTCGCAGTAGAACGTGCTGCTGTTGCTTGTAAAGAGGCGGGAGCAAAACGTGCGTTGCCGTTAGCAGTCAGCGTGCCTTCTCACTGTGCATTAATGAAACCAGCAGCAGAAGAATTGGCAGTAGCGTTAGAAAAAATGACGTTTAGCATCCCACAAATTCCGGTTATTAATAATGTTGATGTGAAAGCAGAAAATGAAACCACTAAGATTCGTACCGCACTTGTGCGTCAGCTTTATAGTCCTGTACGTTGGACTGAAATAGTTGAGAATATGGCAAGAGAGGGAATTGAACTTTTATTTGAGATGGGACCTAATAAGGTGCTCACTGGATTAACTAGTCGTATTGCTAAAGAGTTGAATGCTAAAGCAGTCAATGATTTATCTTCATTGAATACAGTGGAAGAAAGCTTAGATTAATTTATGACAACAGAGGCTGATACTAAACAGCCTATTTTATTGAGGAGTAGATGATGCAAGGAAAAATAGCATTAGTAACAGGTGCTACACGTGGGATTGGGCGTGCAATAGCAGAAGAATTAGCGAGCAAGGGGGCTTTTGTTATTGGTACTGCAACAAGCGAAAAAGGAGCGGAAAGTATTTCTGCTTATTTAGGCAAACAGGGTAAAGGTTTGGTATTAAATGTCGCAGATCAAGATTCAATAGATGCTGTATTGAGTGCCATTAAAGCTGAAGTGGGTGATGTTGAGATTCTAGTGAATAATGCAGGAATTACCCGTGATGGTTTATTAATGCGTATGAAAGATGATGACTGGTTTGATATTATGCAAACTAATTTAACGTCTATCTATCGTTTATCTAAAGCTGTATTACGTCCGATGATGAAAAAAGGTGGACGCATTATTAATATTGGTTCAGTAGTTGGCTCAATGGGAAATCCCGGTCAAACTAACTATTGTGCGGCAAAAGCGGGTGTTATTGGCTTTACAAAATCGTTAGCAAAAGAAGTTGCAGCAAGAGGAGTAACTGTGAATGTTGTAGCTCCAGGTTTCATTGCAACAGATATGACGGATGTGTTAACTGACGAGCAAAAAGCAAATATTCTGACAAATGTGCCGGCAAGTCGTTTGGGACAGCCCAAAGATATTGCGAAAGCTGTTGCATTTTTGGCATCGGAGGATGCGTCATATATTACAGGTACTACATTACATGTTAACGGTGGAATGTATTTACCTTAGTAGAAATAGGGATTTCAGGCTAGCCAAAGATAAGGCGTAATGTTAAAATCCTGACATGTGGTAATGTAGCTATTGAAACAATCGAGTTACGTTGGCTGTTGCATTCTACAGGTTAACATAACGTATTTATGTTTGTGTACTGAGACAGATATCATTGTGGTTTGACCTTGTAAAAGTAAAAACAGCTTGAAACTTCATAAAAAATACATACACTATTATATCTTATCGCTAACCATTAATAGGAAAAAAGCAAAATGAGCATTGAAGAACGTGTAAAAAAAATCATTGTTGAACAATTAGGCGTTAAAGAAGATGATGTTAAGCCTGAAGCTTCATTTATTGAAGATTTAGGTGCAGATTCTTTGGATACAGTTGAATTAGTAATGGCTTTAGAGGAAGAATTTGATATTGAAATTCCGGATGAAGAAGCTGAGAAAATTACAACAGTTCAATCAGCAATTGATTATGTTCAAAATAATCAATAGTAATGATACTTGAAAATTACACATGAAATCAGTATAATCCGTATTCACTTATGACCCTTTGAGAGGGTCATATTTTTGTGTGGCACATTGTGCTTGTATGAAATGGGGAGCTGAAACGGCGTTATTACCCGCAAAGAGGAAATTAAAAATGGCAAAAAAAGTCCAAGCATACGTTAAGTTGCAAGTCGCAGCAGGTATGGCTAACCCATCACCACCTGTTGGTCCTGCATTAGGTCAACAAGGTGTGAACATCATGGAATTCTGTAAAGCATTTAATGCTCGTACTGAGAGTCTAGAGAAAGGTTTACCGATTCCTGTCGTTATTACTGTTTATGCAGACCGCTCTTTTACATTTGTGACTAAAACTCCGCCGGCAGCGGTATTATTGAAAAAAGCTGCTGGAATTAAATCTGGTTCTAGTAAACCTAACAAAGATAAAGTAGGTAAAGTCACTTTAGATCAAATCCGTCAAATTGCTGAAACTAAAGCAGCCGATATGACCGGTGCAACAATTGAAACTAAAATGAAATCTATTGAAGGTACAGCACGTTCAATGGGTTTAGTAGTGGAGGGTTAATCTAATGGCTAAACTTACTAAGCGTATGAAAGCAATCAAAGCCGGTGTTGATTCAACAAAACAATATGAAATCAATGAAGCTATTACGGTGTTGAAACAATTCACTTCAACAAAATTCGTTGAAAGCGTTGACGTTGCAGTCAATTTAGGTATTGATGCACGTAAATCAGATCAAAATGTACGTGGTGCAACCGTGTTACCACATGGTACAGGTCGTTCAGTACGTGTTGCTGTGTTTACTCAAGGTGCTAATGTTGATTCGGCTAAAGCAGCTGGTGCTGATTTAGTAGGGATGGAAGATTTAGCAGAGCAAATCAAAAAGGGTGAAATGAACTTTGATGTTGTTATTGCTTCCCCTGATGCAATGCGTGTTGTTGGTCAACTAGGTCAAATTTTAGGGCCTAGAGGCTTAATGCCAAATCCTAAAGTTGGTACCGTTACACCAAACGTTGCTGAAGCGGTTAAAAATGCTAAGTCCGGTCAAATCCGTTACCGCAATGATAAAAACGGTATTATTCATACTACAATCGGTAAAGCAAATTTCTCTGCTGAACAATTAAAAGAAAACTTACAAGCATTATTAGCTGCCTTGACTAAGGCGAAGCCTGCGACAGCAAAAGGTATCTTTATTAGAAAAGTAAGTGTTTCTACTACTCAAGGTGCAGGCGTTGCTGTTGATCAAAGTAGCTTATAATTAATATAGCCAAACCTTTACAGAGGCGTATTTTGTATATATAATGCACGCCTCTATTTTGCCTTATGGCATAATTTCTGGTTGGTGCTTGACCTCTCAAGCCCCGTCCAAGACCGTAGGGGAAAGAGTATTTCTTAATAATCCTACGTAGATGGTGATACAGAATAAGAATTTTTCTTGCTTCTGTGCACCTTAGCCTCAGAGAAGACTGCAAAAGTGCGGTGTTTTTTTGAGAAGTTTTATAATTCCGATCAATCGGAGTGTATTCAGGAGCTAAAAGCCAATGGCATTAAATCTTCAAGACAAACAAGCAATTGTTGCTGAAGTAAATGAAGCAGCCAAAGGTGCCCTATCGGCAGTTATTGCGGATTCTCGTGGTGTTACTGTTGATAAAATGACTGAGTTACGTAAAGCAGCTCGTGAAGCTGGCGTTTCTATGCGTGTTGTACGTAATACTTTATTACGTCGTGCAGTAGAAGGCACAGATTTTGAGTGCTTAACAGATACGTTTGTAGGTCCAACACTTATCGCATTTTCTAATGAGCATCCAGGTGCGGCTGCACGTTTGTTCAAGGATTTTGCTAAAGCTAACGATAAGTTTGAAATTAAAGGTGCAGCCTTTGAAGGTAAGATCCAAAATGTTGAGTTCTTAGCAACATTACCGACTTACGAAGAAGCAATTGCACGTTTAATGGGTACTATGAAAGAAGCAGCGGCAGGCAAACTTGCTCGCACTCTTGCGGCATACCGCGACAAATTACAAGAAGCGGCTTAATTAAAGCCTTTCTTAACTCGTTTAATTTATTTACTTTAGGAATTGATTGTTATGTCATTAACTAACGAACAAATCATTGAAGCGATTGCTTCAAAAACTGTCACTGAAATCGTAGAATTAATTTCTGCAATGGAAGAAAAATTTGGTGTTTCTGCTGCGGCAGCAGCGGTAGCAGTAGCTGCTGGTCCAGCTGAAGTAGCTGAAGAAAAAACCGAATTCGATGTGGTTTTAGCTGAAGCTGGTGCTAATAAAGTAGCTGTAATTAAAGCAGTACGTGGTGCGACTGGTTTAGGCTTAAAAGAAGCTAAAGACCTAGTAGAATCTGCTCCGGCTAACTTAAAAGAAGGTATTTCTAAAGCAGAAGCTGAAGCACTTAAGAAAGAATTAGAAGAAGCTGGTGCGAAAGTAGAAATCAAATAATTTTGATTTTTTCAATCTTCTAGTTCAGAAAAGACTTGGTGGACACCCCAAGGTCAGAATAATAATCCTACCTTTTCGTGCTTTTTCGAAGGTGGGATTATTCTTTTTTATGCTGTCGAAGAGTTTATTTGTAGATGATCGTAATTTGGGAGAAAAACTTTACTTTTGTCTGCAGTGGGTTGAGTGCGGTTTGTTTTAAGCCGCACTTTTTCGTTTCATTCGCAACGAGATTTTTTATTTTAAGAACGTTTCATAACTTCAAAAAATTCTTCATTGGTTTTTGCCATCATTAGCTTATCAATTAAGAATTCCATTGCCTCAATTTCACCCATTGGATTAAG
Source organism: Histophilus somni 2336 (assembly GCF_000019405.1). Lineage (NCBI taxonomy): Bacteria > Pseudomonadati > Pseudomonadota > Gammaproteobacteria > Pasteurellales > Pasteurellaceae > Histophilus > Histophilus somni. Next base: position 30,986 of record NC_010519.1, read on the forward strand.
AATTTTACGTAGAATCCACATTTTTTGTAATTCATCTGGTGTAGTCAGAAGATCTTCTTTCCTTGTACCAGAACGATTGAAGTCAATAGCAGGAAATACACGTTTTTCTGCGATTTTACGGGAAAGATGCAACTCCATATTCCCAGTTCCTTTAAATTCTTCAAAAATCACTTCGTCCATTTTTGAGCCGGTATCCACAAGTGCGGTGGCAATAATGGTTAAACTACCGCCTTCTTCAACATTACGGGCTGCACCAAAGAAGCGTTTTGGGCGATGCAATGCATTGGCATCTACACCCCCTGATAAGATTTTTCCGGAAGGCGGTGTTACCGTATTATAAGCACGAGCTAAGCGAGTTATGCTATCTAATAAAATAACCACATCTTTTTTATGTTCAACGGAACGTTTTGCTTTTTCAATCACCATTTCTGCAACTTGAACATGGCGTGCTGCCGGTTCATCAAAGGTTGAAGCAATGACTTCGCCTTTTACTGAGCGTTGCATTTCTGTTACTTCTTCCGGACGTTCATCAATCAACAATACAATTAATTCACATTCCGGATAGTTATGAATAATACTTTGTGCAATATTTTGTAATAACATGGTTTTACCTGCTTTTGGCGGAGCGACAATTAAACCACGTTGTCCTTTACCGATAGGGGAGGCTAAATCTAAAATACGAGCAGTCAAATCTTCCGTTGCACCATTTCCACGCTCCATTCTGAGGCGTGAATTTGCGTGTAGTGGAGTTAAGTTTTCAAAGAGAATTTTACTACGTGATACTTCTGGTTTATCGTCATTGACTCGATCAACTTTTAGTAAGGCAAAGTAACGCTCTCCTTCTTTTGGTGGACGAATTTTTCCTTCAATTTTGTCGCCCGTTTGCAGGTTGAAACGACGAATCTGACTTGGAGAAACATATATGTCATCAGGACCGGCTAAGTAAGAACTATCGGCAGAACGTAAGAAACCGAAACCATCAGGTAAAATTTCTAATATACCTCCTCCAAAAATGTCCTCTCCACTTTTCGCATGTTGTTTTAAAATTGCAAAAATAATGTCTTGTTTGCGTAAACGAGCTAAATTTTCTAAGCCCATTTGTTTTTCACCTAATTCTACAAGTTCAGAAACAGGTTTATTTTTAAGTTCTGTTAAATGCATAATAAATAATTGAGAATGTTATAAAAATGAATTGATAAATGAATTGAATGTAAATATGAAATTGCGTGCAAATTTATCATTAAATCTTTAAGTTGTCTAGCTATCTAACTTAAAAATCAATAAATGTGCGGACATTTTTTGAGGATTTTTTCCGTTCATGTTATTATCACCCAAATTCTTTACTGATAATTTTTATGCAAAATAGTCATCTTTCACAACAACGTTTTTCTGATCTTGCTTTACATCGTATCGTGCAACAAGCGATAAAAGAAAAAGGCTTTGAGTTTTGTACACCTATTCAGGCATTGTCTTTACCTATCACCTTAAAAGGGCAAGACATAGCTGGGCAGGCTCAAACCGGCACAGGAAAAACGATCGCATTTTTAACCGCTACATTTCATCATTTACTACAAAAAAACAATATAAATTCCTCAGAACAACCGAGAGCGTTAATTTTGGCACCGACTAGAGAATTGGTTGTACAAATTGCAAATGATGCGAATTTTCTAGTTCAAGCAACAGGGTTGAAAACAGGCTTAGCTTATGGTGGTGAGGGCTATGATAAACAATTAAAGGTAATTGATCGGGGTATTGATATTTTAATTGGTACTACAGGGCGTGTAATTGATTATGTTAAGCAAGGAATTATTCGTTTAGATTATATTCAAGTGGTAGTGTTAGATGAAGCAGATCGAATGTTTGATTTAGGTTTTATTAGAGATATTCGTTATTTATTACGTAAATGTCCGGTGCCTCAACAACGTTTAACCATGCTTTTTTCTGCAACTTTGTCTTATAAGGTTCGTGAACTTGCTTTTGAGCATATGAATGATCCACAGTATGTAGAAATTGAACCCTTACAAAAAACGGGGCATAGAATTAGAGAGGAGTTATTTTACCCTTCTAATCAAGATAAAATGGCATTGTTGATGACTTTATTAGAAGAAGAATGGCCAGAGCGTTGCATTATTTTTTCTAATACTAAACATCGTTGTGAGGAAATATGGGGATATTTAAGTGCGGATGGTCATCGAGTAGGATTATTGACTGGTGATGTAATGCAGAAAAAACGCTTATCTTTACTCAAACAATTTACGGATGGAACCTTAGATGTTTTGGTGGCGACAGATGTGGCAGCACGAGGGTTACATATTCCGGATGTGACTCATGTGTTTAATTATGATTTACCTGATGATTGTGAGGATTATGTACATCGTATTGGAAGAACAGGGCGAGCGGGTGAAAGCGGTATTTCAATCAGTTTTGCTTGTGAAGAATATGCGATTAATCTGCCTGCAATTGAAGAATATATTGGTCACAGTATTCCTGTCAGTCAATATGATGCGAAAGCATTGATCGAAGATTTGCCAACACCTCATCGGATTAAACGAGGTGCATTTGATAGCCGTTCAAATTTACAACGTACTGTAAAGAGATTGAAAAAAACTTATTAATTTAACCGCTCTTTTATGGGATCTTTGCCAAGATAAGCAAATATCCCTTTAATTACCGGACGATAACGTTGTACACTAATACGGAATTTTCGACTAGGAAAAGAGAGATAAAAATGACACCTTATTTAATTGCTCCATCTATACTTTCTGCTAATTTAGCACGTCTTGGTGAAGATGTAGAAAATGTGCTAAAGAGCGGTGCTGATGTAATTCATTTTGATGTGATGGATAATCATTATGTACCAAATTTAACCTTTGGGCCTGCGATTTGTAAGGCATTGCGTGATTATGGAATTAAAGCACCTATTGATGTACATTTAATGGTTAAACCGGTAGATCGTATTATTCCTGATTTTGCTAAAGCCGGTGCTGATTATATTACATTTCACCCGGAAGCCAGTGAACATATCGATCGTTCTTTGCAACTGATTCGGGATTGTGGTTGTAAGGCTGGTCTTGTTTTTAATCCAGCAACACCATTGAGTTATTTAGATTATGTATTGGATAAGATTGATGTGATTTTGCTTATGTCTGTGAATCCCGGATTTGGGGGACAAGCTTTTATTCCAAGCACATTAGAAAAGTTAAAACAGGCTCGTAAAATTATTGATGAAAGTGGCTTGGATATTCGCTTAGAGGTAGACGGTGGAGTAAAAGTGAATAATATTGCTGAAATTGCTCAAGCTGGAGCCGATATGTTTGTGGCAGGATCTGCAATTTTTGATCAGCCTGATTATAAAAAAGTTATTGATGAAATGCGTCAGCAACTTTCTACAATAAGAGAGAAGGAAACAAAATGACACAATTTAAATTAATTGGTTTTGATTTAGATGGTACCTTAGTAAACAGTTTGCCTGATTTAGCTTTATCAATTAACTCTGCTTTGAAAGACGTTAATTTGCCACAAGCATCGGAAAACTTGGTGATGACTTGGATTGGCAATGGTGCTGATGTTTTGAGTCAACGTGCAGTGGATTGGGCTTGTACACAAGCTGAAAAAGAGTTAACGGAAGATGAGTTTAAATATTTTAAACGTCAATTTGGCTTTTATTATGGCGAAAATCTTTGTAATATCAGTCGATTATATCCAAATGTGAAAGAAACCTTAGAAGCATTAAAAGCACAAGGCTACATTTTAGCAGTCGTGACGAATAAACCAACTAAACATGTTCAGCCTATTTTAACTGCTTTTGGGATCGATCATTTGTTTAGTGAAATGCTGGGGGGACAATCTTTACCGGAAATTAAGCCTCATCCGGCACCTTTCTATTATTTATGTGGCAAGTTTGGTCTGTATCCGAAACAAATTCTTTTTGTTGGCGATTCGCAAAATGATATTTTTGCTGCTCATTCTGCGGGTTGTGCTGTGGTTGGGTTAACTTATGGTTATAACTATAATATTCCAATTGCACAATCAAAACCTGATTGGATCTTTGATGATTTTGCTGATATTTTAAAAATTACACAATAAGGATAAAAAATGACAAAACCGGTTGTATTAAGTGGTGTTCAGCCCTCAGGTGAATTAACTATTGGTAACTATTTGGGTGCGTTGCGTCAATGGGTAAACATGCAAGATGAGTATGAGTGTTTATATTGTATTGTAGATTTACATGCAATTACAGTTCGCCAAGATCCGGACACTTTACGTAAAGCAACGTTAGATGTATTGGCTCTTTATTTAGCCTGTGGTATTGATCCGGAGAAAAGTACGATTTTTATTCAATCTCATATACCTGAACATACCCAATTGGCATGGATTTTAAATTGCTACACTTACTTTGGTGAAATGAGCCGAATGACTCAATTTAAGGATAAATCAGCACGTCATGCTGACAATATCAATGTAGGTTTATTTACCTATCCTGTTTTAATGGCGGCAGATATTTTACTTTATCAAGCAAATCAAGTACCTGTTGGTGAAGATCAACGTCAACATTTAGAAATTACACGTGATATTGCACAACGTTTTAATGCTCTTTATGGGGAACATTTTATTGTGCCAGAAGCATTTATTCCAAAAGCAGGTGCACGAGTAATGTCCTTGTTGGAACCTGAGAAGAAAATGTCTAAATCGGATGAAAATCGTAATAATGTCATTGGTTTGTTAGAAGATCCCAAAGCAGTTGTGAAGAAAATTAAGCGAGCTGTAACAGACTCAGATGAACCGCCTGTTGTGCGTTATGATGTAAAAAATAAAGCAGGTGTATCTAATTTATTAGATATTTTATCCGGTGTAACAGGAAAATCTATTGTCCAATTGGAAGCTGAATTTGAAGGGAAAATGTACGGACACTTGAAAAGTGCGGTGGCAGATGAGGTTGCTACTATGCTGACTACATTACAAGAACGTTTCTATCATTTCCGTAACAATGAAGAATTATTAAATAAAATTGCGGCTGAAGGTGCAGAAAAAGCCCGTAAGCGTGCAAAGGAAACCTTAGATAAAGTTTATCGTGCAATGGGTTTTGTTACTCCATAAAAACGATTTTTCCCCTAAGTATTTAGGGGATCTTTATTCTTATTGTAATACATTTTCGAAAAAAACAGTATTTGCAGTAGGGTCACTTAATGAAAATAGTAAGAACTTTCCGAAAAACCGCTGTTATTACAAACCTCAGAAATCTGATACTTCGTATAGAATAAGAGAAAAATCTTCTATGGCAAAAAATAGAAAAGCAAGCATTTCCCATGTGACATTATTAGGGTGTTAAAATCCAAGGTTGTGCTAATGAAAGAGAATAAATATTAGCGATGAAATGAGATTGTTCTTCTTTGGGAACGGGGAAGGGAATAAAGGTTAATAGTTCTTGGTGTAATTTCAAAATTTTTGTAAAACAGACCGCTCTTTCGATCTCTGAAAAAAAATCTGGGTTTAATGCTTTAGCCACATATCCTCTTTTTATTCTGCCTAGTGCCATAGCTAAATGAATGAGTAACATGTCTACTTGTTTCGTTTTTAAATTTACTCGCCATTTTTTACCAAGACGATTTCGGATATTAAGAGTAATTGTCATAATATCTTCATCAATTAAATGGCGTTGAACTAAAAAAATCAGCCTTTGCTGTATTAACATGAATTTCATTCCATTACGAAAAGGATAGTTTACTTTACCTGAAATAAACACAATTAAGTAGTGCATAGATCACAACTTTGTAGGAAAATAAACAAAATTTTACACGATAGGAATTAAGATGTTAAACAAGGAAATTATCGCACGATATGAAGGATTAATTTTTGATATGGATGGCACAGTAATTGATACTATGCCTTGTCATAAACAAGCTTGGGAGCTTGTTGGTGCTGAAATGGGCTATGCTTTGGATGGAGATGTTATGTATCAATTGGGGGGAGCTCCGGTAAGAACTATTGCCAAAGCCATAATGGAAAAAGCACAAATGCCGTTATATTTAATGGAAGATGTGATTAGTTTAAAGCGTAAATATGGAATTGAATTAATCATGAAAAATGCTACTTTATTGCCTGCTGCGGATATTGTGAAACAATATGTTGGACAAAAGCCTTTAGCTCTCGGTACAGGTTCACATCGTTACGTCACGGAAATGCTTTTAGAGAAATTTCAATTGCAGTCTTATTTTGGTGCTATTGTGACAGCGGAAGACGTGATTAATCACAAACCTGAGCCGGATACATTTTTGCGTTGTGCAGAATTATTAAATCTTGATCCGTTAAAATGCCTTGTATTTGAAGATGCGGATTTGGGCGTACAAGCCGGATTAGCGGCGGAAATGGATGTTTTTGACGTTCGTGTAAATCAAATAATTACAAGCAAGTGATTAGATTTTATCTGTATTTTGTGTAATCTAAACATTTAGGCAGAGTAGAGAAATAGTTGCCAACCTTATTTTTGATTATGTTTGTAGCTTTTATTTAAAAAATACTTTATAAACATAAAGTTGTGCTTTTTTAATCCGTTATGATTATTTCACGTTTGCTTTAACTCTTTAAAAAGACCCTTGGTTCTATTTATTGTCCTTTCAATATCTAACTCAGAATATTTCTCGAAAGTAAATAGATAATTGTGATATTGCTTTAAACTAGTATAAGCTACTTTTATTGGCAAAACAGTTGTTTATTCATTTTTCAAAAATAAAGCTTAAAGCCTTGTGCTATAAGGCTTTAAGCTGGTTTTTAGACAACTATTTTGTCTGCTTTAGAATTTATAATTTACATTTAAAACAAATGTGCGTCCTTTTGAATAGTTGTTTAAGGCTTTCTGGTATCCATCGCCCACGCCCATAGCATAAGTCATTTGGTTTGCCGAGTCGTTATTCGCATCTAGCGGATTAATGTATTTTTTATCAAAGGCGTTTTGAATTTCGCCTTTAATAGTTAAGTTTTCCGTTGGTTGGTAGATAGCGTAAAAATCGAAAATTATTGGCTGTGCTTTGATTTCTTCCGTGCCGCTAATTCTTACATAAGTAAGAAATGTCTCGCCAGTCTTTCTAGAAGTAAAAGTTCCCGGCAAGATAACATCGCCATCTGCTTTATCAAGTCTGGCTCGTTTGCTTTTACCATAGTATTTAGCAGTACCGCCTAATGTTAATTTTCCGTCAAATAAACGTGTTCCTAGGTCAAGGGAACCGTAATCTTTCGGTAGAGACGATATTTTACTTAAGCCGAACCCTTGTAAATATTGTCCGGTTTCACTATCATCACTCACATTATAACTTGAATCAGAAAATGAACTTGGTTGATTGGTTTTTTGTCTGGCATAAGATAAGTTGGCATAGAACCAACCGATATCATAATTTAATTCAAGTTCCAACCCCTGAATTTTAACAATAGGTGATGAATCAGCAGGAATGAGTTGGTTTGAAGGAACTTTTGTTTTTCCATCTCCTGTATCCACCAAGTCTGTTTTCAAGATTGTTTTACCGCCTTCATAGTTAATATGCGTAAGATGTTCAACGCAGTCATAAATAGTCGGTGCTTTGTTTGATCCTCTCCACGCGTTTGAACTACATTCTTGTTTGATATTGATAATATAATCTCTGATTTTCGTTTGATACGCTAAAATCTTAAAGCCTAGTGCATCAAAATCCGAGAATATCCCATTTTTATAACCGTTAATGCCGAATTGAATGGTTTTGGCTTTTTCTGATTTTAAATCGGGTCTTATGGCTAATGTACCAAATTCGGAGAAATACATCTCTTTGATATTCGGGACCCGATGGGTTTTGGCATAACTCACAAATGGCGAAAAGAGCGGGTGAAAATCCGCCGAGAAAGACATAGAATAATTATCATGAGATCTTGAATCTCCCTTGTGGACAGAGTAAAAACTTGGGCAGTTATAAACATCCCAAGTGGTATCATCATCATTAGGACCAGTATAACACCCCAATTTTTCTGCTTCCTCAACACCATACTTCGCAACTATCTCTGATGAGTTGGAATTGACCCAAATTGGCTTTCCATTCTTCATTTTTTTATGAGAGTCATGCCATGTTCTAGATGAAAATCTATCTTTAGGATCAAGAGGGAAAATCCTACCTTCGTATTTATAGATTTGGCGATTGGCATTGACTTTTAAGGTATAAATATCGTATTTAAAGGTTTGGTCAAAATAGAGGGTTTTAAAACGTTGTTCGCCGTCGGGTTGGAATGTATTCGATCTTATGCCGTGATATTTACATGCGTTTTTATACTTACCAACCTCATCACAAGCATCAAGTGAATTAGGTTCCCCACCATCAAAATAATAACCTAATTCACGAGGATGTCGATTTTTACTGTATTTATTTTTGAGGATATTGGCACCTAATGTTGCTTCATAAGAGAATTTTTCTGTGAATGGAATAGAAAAATGCATATTTATATCCGTGGTTTTCGCACTATTTTTGCTTTCCAACACATCTTTCAGCATTTTACCATTAAACACGCTTCCCTTGTGATAGGTTTGCGTAGAGGTATTATCCGCCAAGATTAATTCAAATTGTAAATTCTCTTTCGGTTTTAGTTGGTAGTTTAACTGGTAGTTTTTATTCTCTAAATTTCTGCCGGAAAGTGCGGTCGATAAAGAGCGGTATGATAGGATAGCTTTATTATATTTATCGTTATATTCGATTTTGGCTAAATGGCTTTGGGGATAGTGGAGTAATTTGCTTGGGTCATAGGGTTGTAATCCATAGAGTTTTCGTTTTTCATTTCTGTCACAAAATGCTTCGCCTTTACAGGCTTCTTCAACTATTCTTCCCACTTCTTCAGCGTCAACATCTTTTATACTTCTACCCCCCCCCACTTTAAAATCTTGCGAGCTTTTACGCCAACTATAGGCATACATAAAACCTAATGTTCTTGTATCGGAAAAAGGATAGCGAAAGGCAACTGCACCCATATAATTCGGTCCGGTTGCATTGGTTCCTCCGCCAACATTTAATAAAGCACCTACATTTCTGCCTTCACTTATTACGTCATCAACACCGATTGTTCTAAAATTTGCCGAACCTACTAGAGCATTAGCCCCCGCTTTACCGTCAAAACTTCCTCGTTGAATATCTACACTGGTAATAAACGCAGGGTCAATGGTTGCACCGAATTGAGAGGTTCCACCGGCTTTTTCGCTGTTATCTCCTGATGTGGCAAAAAAGGTTTGGGAAATACCGTCCACCATCGTATTCACCCGTCCAAATCCCGTTTGACCACGAACGTTCACCGACACTGTCCCCGAACTTTTATCAAGGTTGGTAAACGCACCCGGTACCGTTCTGATGATGTCATCAATAGACTGCGTTGACGTGGAAATATTTTCTCTCACACTGGTCGCCCCCGCTTTTTTAAAGACTTCCTGTTTAGGTGGTAGCTTATATTCTACGTTAATTTGATCGAGCATTTCTTCTGCATAAACACAAGTGCTTAATACGGAAAAAGCTACCGCAGTGAGTTTAAATTTATTAGTCATCATTTTTATCCTAGTTATTTATGATTAAATTCATGGTGTAAACATGTACGACCAGTTATATAAAAATATCCTGTGCATGTCAATTAATGATAATAATTTTTATTATTATTTTTAGTTTATGCGGAAATTCAGCATGTTATCAAAATTGATATTCGCCAGCCTGAAAGCTAGAGTTTGGCTCTGGCGGAAAACATGCTTTAGTTAAAAATGATTCGGAGGAAATGCGGTCTATTTTTTACAAAGATTTATCTTTAATAAAAGGAAACTGAATGCGATATTTTATCGCCAGCATTCTGATGAGTGTACAGGTTATAATTGCCAGCCATGGACTTAGTAGGGGAGAAATTAAGCCTGTCGAACCTAATAGTTCTATGGTTGCACCGACAATGGCTGCACCTGCATATATTTCAGATTGAAAAATTAACGGCGATTTGTTTGTCAATACATCTCGGATACAGCCACCACCCACCGCACTAATACAACCCAAAATAATAGATAATTGGATATTTTCCGTCATATACCACGTTTTATTCGCCCCGAACGCTGCAAAAAAACCTAATCCAACGGCATCAAGTAAGTTGCTCACCTTTGAGAACGACGTTATTTTTTCTTGAAAAAAAGATACGCAACACACGGCTAAAAGGATAATTAATAGATAGGCGATATTTTCCAAGCCTGCCGGCGGTGTTGCTGATAGGCATAAATCTCGAATAATTCCACCGCCTATCGCTGTTACTGCTGAGACAACAAAAACACCAAATAAATCAAATTGTTTCTTCACGCCAGCAACCGCACCACTTAAGGCAAAGATAAATGTACCGAGAAGATCAATGAAATTAAATACGGATAACATAAAATACCTTAATCTTAATTTTAAAGCATCATTCTAGCATAACGAAATTAAAAAAAAACTTCGCAGATGTAATGGACACAAAAGGATTCTATACATTAATGAAGCAAAGTGTACATTTGTACATTACATCAGCATAGTTGTTATGGTAATCTAGAAGAACAAAGTGTGTTGAAAAAAGAGATTCTTGGCGTAATGCCGATTTTAATATTTAAACGAAATATCCTAAGTTATGGTGAAGAATATGATAAGTAATTTAACCGAACAGCCTTCTGGTGCTGAGTACCTTAAAGCAATTTTAAGTTCAAAAATTTACGAACTTGCACAGGTTACACCCTTACAACCTATGCTCAAACTTTCTGAGCGTTTAAGTAATACCGTTTTAGTTAAACGTGAAGATCGCCAATTAGTTCATAGCTTTAAATTGCGTGGTGCTTATGCCATGATTGCCGGTCTTAGCCAACCGCAAAAAAATGCCGGTGTGATTACCGCTTCCGCAGGAAATCATGCTCAAGGTGTCGCACTGTCAGCGAAAAATCTGGGATTAAACGCATTGATTGTTATGCCGCAAAATACCCCCCGCATTAAAGTAGATGCAGTGCGTGGTTATGGTGGCGAAGTGCTTTTATATGGTGCAAACTTTGATGAGGCAAAAGCAAAAGCGATAGAGCTTTCTGAAAGTAAAAGTATGACATTTATTCCGCCTTTTGATCACCCGGCAGTTATTGCAGGTCAAGGTTCTTTAGCCATGGAATTATTGCAGCAAAACAGTCATATTGATCGTATTTTTGTTCCTGTTGGCGGCGGCGGATTAGCAGCTGGCGTGGCTGTTTTAATTAAACAATTAATGCCTGACATTAAAGTGATTGCGGTAGAAAGTAAAGATTCAGCTTGTTTACACGCCGCTTTGAAAGTTGGTCAACCGGTAGATTTAGAGCGTGTCGGGTTGTTTGCTGACGGTGTGGCGGTAAAACGTATCGGTAATGAAACTTTCCGTGTATGTCAACAATATATTGATGATGTTGTACTTGTTGACAGCGATGAAGTGTGTGCGGCAATGAAAGATATGTTTGAAAATGTGCGTGCTATTGCAGAGCCATCCGGTGCCGTATCATTAGCCGGCTTAAAAAAATATGTGAAAGAACATAATATTCAAGGTGAAACGTTGGTTAATATTTTGTCCGGTGCAAATTTAAATTTTCATACATTGCGTTATGTGTCAGAACGCTGTGAAATCGGTGAAAAACACGAAGCAATTTTTGCTGTAACTATCCCTGAAGAAAAAGGTAGTTTCCTACGTTTTTGCCATCTGTTAGGTGATCGTCCTGTTACCGAATTTAACTATCGTTATGCTGATAAAGAACAAGCCTGTATTTTTGTTGGGGTTCGTATTAGTAGTGAAAAAGAAAAATTAGAAATTATTCAACAACTTGAACAAAATGATTATAAAGTTATGGATCTCTCTGATGATGAAATAGCGAAAACCCATATTCGCTATATGATTGGAGGACGAACAACCAGCAATAGCAAAGAGCGGTTATATAGCTTCGAGTTTCCCGAGCAAAAAGGCGCATTATTAAAATTCTTGATGATGTTAGGTACGCATTGGAATATTTCTCTTTTCCATTATCGTGCTTATGGTGCAGACTATGGTAACGTTTTGGCAGGCTTTCAGTTAGATGAACATGATGAAATTCGGTTCAATGGTCATTTAGAAGAACTTGCTTATACTTATCAAGATGTAACGGACAGCCCCGCTTACAAATATTTCTTAGCTTGATGCACGATAAAATCAAAAAATGCCATACTGAATGGCATTTTTTCTACTCAACTTCTTTAATTCGCAACTCTTTCGGCACTTCAAAAACGGTATTTTCTTCGCAACCTTCAAGTTCTTCCACTTTATCAACACCTAATTCTTTTAAACGGGAAATCACCGATTGAACCAATATTTCCGGAGCTGAAGCACCAGCTGTTAAACCAATAACTGTAACATTATCCAACCAACTTACCTCAATATCATTTGCATCATCAATTAATTTCGCCGTAACACCCATTCTTGAGGCAAGTTCAGCCAGTCGATTGGAATTAGATGAGTTTTTAGAACCTACCACAATAACTAAATCGGACAGTTTGGCTAATTCACGAACTGCTTGTTGTCGATTGGTTGTTGCATAGCAAATATCATTTTTGCGAGGACCTTGAATGGCGGGATATTTTTGTTTTAGCACCTCAATTACACCGGCAGTATCATCAATTGATAATGTGGTTTGTGTCATAAACGTGATGTCTTCATCATTCCGTAAAGTCAGTTTGGCAATATCTTCCACATCTTCTACTAAATAAATACCGCCCTTATCGTTATCATATTGTCCCATTGTGCCAATCACTTCGGGGTGTCCTTCATGCCCAATGAGAATGGCTTTTGTTCCTTTACGACTGGCACGAGCAACCTGCATATGCACTTTTGTAACCAAAGGACAAGTGGCATCAAATACTTTTAAATTCCGCTCTTTAGCCTCTTGACGAACAGCTTGCGAAACACCGTGTGCAGAAAAAATTACAATAGCACCATTAGGTACTTCATCTAATTCTTCCACAAAAATTGCCCCACGCTCACGCAATCCATTCACAACAAAACGATTATGTACAACCTCATGACGCACATAAATAGGTGCACCGTGAATTTCTAATGCAAGCTCCACGATACTAATAGCTCGATCAACACCGGCACAAAAGCCTCTGGGATTAGCCAAAATAATTTTCATTAGTTTTGCTTACTCTCTTTTTTATCGTTTTGCTTAAAAGCATCAATAGCCAATAATCCGGCACCGATACAAATTGCAATGTCGGCTACATTAAACACAGGGTAATGCCATTGTTGCCAATAAAAATCAAAAAAATCCACTACAAAGCCATGATAAGCTCTATCCGCCGCGTTTGCCAAAGCTCCACCAATCATTAACGCATAGCCTGTATTTTGTAGTTTCTGTGTTGCTTGATTTTTATATAAGAAAAATAAAATCATGAAGGAAACCGCTAAAGCCAATAAAATAAAAAAGTATTTTTGCCAACCTGCATGGTCAGCCAAAAAGCTAAATGCCGCCCCGTGATTACGCACGTAAGTTAAATTAAAGAAAGGTAAAATGTTAACACTTTCGTATAAAGAAAAATTTTTTACTACAGCGAGTTTTGTTATTAAATCAGTAAAAAAAGCAACCGCACTTATCCAAAGAAATGGAAGTCCTGTTTTTGATAAATTCATATGGTTTCCAATAGACGAAAAACGGGCGTAATATAACACCCAATTTAAATTATCTTGCGATTAAACGCTCGTGCGTTCTGTTTCGCAGGATCTACTTTGATAGCCGTTATTGTAAAATCTTAAACATCTCTCTAACGGCAGAAGGATTATATCTTACTTTATACCTTATATCCACGCTCTGAAAGACGGAGATTTACGGCACGTTGCGATAAAATTAAATTCTATGTGAGTTTAGTTCGATTATTCTGTTGTATTTTAACCGCTCTTTTCCAGCAAAATTGAATAAATTAGAGGATAAAATTTATTTACTTATATTGCCATTGTTTGGAATTTTCTCTAGAATTTGAGAAATTTTAACCCCAAAACAGATAGGTAATACAAAAATGAAGAAAAAAATCACTTTTACTAAATCTCTCATCGCTTCAGCGTTGGCATTATCAGCGAGTTATGTCAATGCGTCTGCTTTCCAACTCGCCGAGGTATCCAGTTCCGGTTTGGGGCGTGCTTATGCAGGTGAAGCGGCAATTGCTGATAATGCCGCCGTTGTAGCAACCAACCCTGCATTAATGAGTTTGTTTAAAGCGAAACAATTCTCATGGGGGGGGGGTATACGTTGATTCCAACATTAATGTAAACGGAAAAATAGACGTTAGCACATCACCAATTCCTTCTTCTCCTGATATTCTAAATGTTAAAGCCAATCAAAAAAATATCGTCCCGAATACCCTTATTCCCAATCTGTATTTTGTAACCCCTATTAATGATAAATTTGCCATCGGTGCAGGCATGAATATGAACTTTAGTTTGAGAAGTAAATATAAAGATGATTATGTTGGCGGTGTTTTGGGTGGAACAAGCGAGATGGATTCTATTAATTTGAATTTAAGCGGTTCATATCGTGTCAGCAAAGGATTAAGCGTTGGTGCAGGATTAAATGCCATTTATGCCAAAGCGAAATTTGAACGCCGTGCAGGGATTTTAAAGAAAACTATTGATAGTTTACGTAGTGATGACAATGAGCTGCTTATTTTACTCTCTCCATCAATAGTATCATCGGCATATAGCCTAACATTTCATGAAAACAGTACTGTAGCACGCTTACAAGATAACAATGCATGGGGATTGGGTTGGAATATCGGTGCGGTTTATGAATTTAATCAAGATAATCGTATCGGTATTGCCTACCATTCTAAAGTAGATATTGATTTTAAAGATAATGATACATTGGGTTATATACTTGGCAAAGAAGAGATTAAGCTTCATCGTGCAAAAGGTAAGTTAACTTTACATTTACCGAGCTATTTCGAAATTTCCGGTTTCCACCAATTAACAGCAAAATTTGCTATGCACTACAGCTATAAATATACGCAATGGAGCCGTTTACAAAGTTTGCATGCCGCTTATTCCAATGGTGAAGTCGCTTTTCATAAAGATGAAAACTTTCATGACAGTTCTCGTGTAGCTTTAGGGGCAACTTATGATGTGAATGATAAATTAACTTTACGTGCAGGTATTGCTTATGATGAATCCGCCGACCACCCAACTGCTTCCATTCCGGATACCGACCGCACTTGGTACAGCTTAGGGGCAACCTATCATTTCACACCAAATCTTTCTGTCGACATGGGCTTTGCTCATTTACGCGGTAAAAAACAGAAATTTAAAGAGAACCACTCATTTACAAGCAAAGATAATTATGAAGTAGGTAGAATAGATGCAGATTATCAATCAACAGCACGAGCCAATCTGTATGGCTTAAATCTTAACTACCGTTTCTAACGATTATCCAATTGTTTATTAGTTATAGAAGGCGTATTTTGATACGCCTTTTTATTTTTTACTCAAAACATCATAAAATCTTAAATGAGTAATCTAATAAATATGTCAAGTTGCGATTTTAGGAAAATGTCAGTATTCAATATCAATCAGGCAAATTGACGTTGCTCTCCGTTACCTTCTACGTTTTCGATACAACGCCCGCAAATGTGAGAATGTTCCTTATTTGATCCGATGTCTGTAGAAAAGTGCCAGCAACGAGGGCATTTTTCCCCATCGGCACGTTCCACTTTTATCGCTAAGCCTGTCAATTCGCTTTCAGCTACATCGGCTTTCGACAACGGTTTCACTACGACTTGTGAGGTAATCAACACAAAGCGTAACTCATTACCGAGTTGTTCCAGTAATGGACGAATTTCCTCGCTTGCATAGACGGTGACTTTAGCTTCAAGTCCTGCTCCAATTAATTTGTCGTTACGTGCTTGTTCTAATACACGGTTCACTTCGGCACGTACTTTTAATAACTGTTGCCAGTAAGTATCGTCCAATTTATCGCTTTCATCTAACCCAAACAAACCATCATAAAATTCCTCGGTAAAGACAAATTCAGCACGATTATCCAGTTTTGGCAAGTAGCCCCAAATTTCATCAGCAGTAAAAGATAAAATCGGTGCAATCCAACGCACAAGAGCTTCTGAAATATGCCATAATGCCGTTTGGCAACTGCGACGAGCAAGGCTATCCGCCTTAGTTGTATACTGGCGATCTTTGATAATATCCAAATAAAATGATCCCATCTCAATTGAACAAAAACGCATTAAGCGTTGTACAACTGTGTGGAATTGATAGTTATCATAAGCTTCTTTGATTTCGTTTTGTGCTTCTAAAGCACAACTTACTGCCCAGCGATCAAGAGAAATCATTTCTTCAGGGTTAACTAGGTCGTTTTTTGGATCAAATCCGTTTAGATTTGCTAGTAAAAAACGAGCAGTGTTACGGATACGGCGGTAAGTGTCGCCTGCACTGTTTAAGATTTTGTGTGAAACGGCAATTTCTCCTGTGTAATCGGTGGACGCTACCCATAAACGTAAAATATCCGCCCCGTTTTTGTTCCAAACTTCACTTGGCACAATAACATTACCGAGAGATTTGGACATTTTCCGACCTTTTTCATCCACCGTAAAACCATGGGTAAGTACTTGCTTATAAGGTGCCTTATTGTTAGTTGCAGTAGATAACATCAACGAAGACATAAACCAGCCACGATGTTGGTCTGACCCTTCTAAATACATATCCGTAGATTTACCGTTAAATTCAGGGCGTTGCTCTACCACGGAAGCATAAGTTGATCCCGAGTCAAACCACACGTCAAGCGTATCCGGCACTTTATGATAAGTTTTTGCATCTTCACCCAGTAATTCCGCAGGATCAAGATCCCACCAAGCCTGAATACCCGCTTTCTCAACACGTTTTGCTATGTCTTCAAGTAATTCTAAAGTGCGAGGGTGTAACTCTTCCGTTTCATTATGCACGAACATAGTCATCGGTACCCCCCAAGTACGTTGGCGAGAAATACACCAGTCCGGACGGTTTGCTACCATTTTATCAATGCGAGCTTCCCCCCAACTAGGAATCCAACGCACAGATTTAATTTCGCTTAATGCTTTTATACGCAAATCTTGCGTTTCCATACCGATAAACCATTGTGGTGTAGCTCGGAAAATAATGGGTGTTTTGTGTCGCCAGCAGTGTGGATAGCTATGTTTAATACGTTCCAATTTAAGCAATGCACCCGTTTCTTTCAATTTTTCCAATACCAAATCATTGGCTTCAAATACGCCTTTACCGGCAAAGAATGGCGTTGAAGAAATGAATTTACCGTCATTTGCCACCAACCCAGCCATTTCCAAACCATATTTTTTTGATACCACAAAGTCATCTTGACCGTGATCCGGAGCGGTATGAACTAAACCTGTACCCCCATCAACGGTAACGTGATCGCCTAGAATAATAGGAACAGAAAAATCGTAAAACGGGTGATGAAAACGAACAAGTTCTAAATCTTGACCTGTTGTCGAACCTAAAATTTCCAGCTGTTCAATTTTTAACGCATTTTGTACCGCTTGTACTAATTCCGCCGCCAAAATTACACGCTCATCACCAAGTTGAACAAGCTGATATTCCAATTCTGCATTCACTGCAATCGCACGGTTAGACGGTAATGTCCAAGGTGTTGTCGTCCAAATGACCGCAGACAATGCACCTTGACCTTTACCAAGTGCATTGAATTTTTCTTCAACCTCCGCCGCACTTACCGCCGCAAAACGCACATAGATTGATGGCGAAACTTTGTCTTCATATTCCACTTCCGCTTCAGCCAGTGATGAAGCACAATCTAAGCACCAATGAACAGGTTTTGAACCTTTGTAAAGGTGACCATTTTGAATCACTTTACCTAAAGTGCGGATAATTTCTGCTTCAGTTTCAAAATTCATTGTAAGATAAGGATTATCCCAATCTCCCAGTACGCCCATACGGATAAAGTCCGCTTTTTGACCTTCAACTTGTTCTTTTGCATAATCACGACAAGCCTGACGAAACTCTGCTGCTGAAATTTTCTCGTTCGGCTTACCTACCAAACCTTCTACTTTTAACTCAATCGGTAAAC
The DNA here is from genome assembly GCF_000019405.1 of Histophilus somni 2336. NCBI lineage: Bacteria > Pseudomonadati > Pseudomonadota > Gammaproteobacteria > Pasteurellales > Pasteurellaceae > Histophilus > Histophilus somni. Next base: position 49,086 of record NC_010519.1, read on the forward strand.
CATGACAATCCCAACCCGGCACATAAGGTGTATCAAAGCCAAGTGCGGTCTTAGATTTCATAATAATGTCTTTCAAAATTTTATTGACGGCATGACCAAGGTGAAGTGTACCGTTTGCATAAGGAGGTCCGTCGTGCAAAATAAAGGTTTTCTTACCTTTCGAGGCTTCTCGCACTTTTTGGTATAAATTTTTATCATACCAGTTCTTCAACATATCTGGCTCACGTTTAGCCAGATCACCTCGCATTGGAAAACCCGTTTCAGGGAGATTTAGAGTGTTTTTGTAGTCTGTCATATTAATTATTTCTCAACTTTATAATGAATCCAAGATTGTTTTCGCACTGGAATACACAAGGATAACCCATTGATTTACCGAATTTACTAAACGAATTTGTCCATTCAGAAATTCAACCATCCAATAATCCTCAAAATTAATATCTGTAGTATTAATATTGCATTCTTCATTTGACCGAGCATAATCTGCACCGCATACTACTTTTGTCGGCGGACCATACTTTTGGGGCAATCCATTTAAAATATCTTTCACTTCTTGTACTTCACGTGGGAAGGGCGGTCTGTTTTGGTTATAATTCAAAATATCAATTGCAATACTGTTCAATACTTGTCCATTAAAATAAGCGGTTGCTTCTCGATTATTGCCGTTAAATAAAAAATGCTGACATTTATAAGAATTTAATGGCTGGTAATATTCCCAACCGGTGCATAATTTAGAGTCGGCAATTTGTTGATAGGTCATGCCGAATTTAAGATCTTTATAACCGTCTAAAATGATATTTTGGGCAAAACTCAAGCAGGGAATAAATGTACCCAAAATCAGCAACAAATTTTTTAACTTTTTCATGAAATGTCCTAACAGAATTTCTTGCATTAACATAATTTATTTGCAACAAGAAAATAAGCAAAAGCGATTTAGCATTATACGCATAAATCCTTAACGGTCAAAGGTTCAAGACTTGCTGAAAATACTTTTTTGCCACAACAACATCATTTTCAATCTGATTTTTAAGGGCATTTAGAGAAGGAAATTTTTTTTCATGGCGAATTTTATGGCAAAATTCAATTTGCAAGGATTGACCATACAAATCACGATCAAAGTTAAACAAATGCACTTCCAATAATTGTTTTACGCCATTGATAGTAGGTCGCTTGCCAATGTTGGCAACTCCTTGAAAAATATCGCCATTTTTTAACCGCACTTTTACAACGTATACACCTTTAATTGGATTAACTTGCCGATGTAAATAAATGTTTGCAGTGGGAAAACCAATAGTTCGTCCTAATTTATTGCCATGAGCAACTCGTCCATAAATACGATATGGCTTACCCAGTAACTTTTCTGCCAACGCTAAATTATCTTCTGATAAGGCTTGGCGAATGGCGGTGCTACTAATACGCTGGTCATTTAATTGTAAACTTCGATTATCTTCCACTATAAAGCTTTGTTGTTGCCCTTTTTTTTGCAGAAGTCGAAAGTCGCCTTCTCGATTTAAACCAAACCGAAAGTCATCACCAATGCTTAAAAACTTCATCTTCAGATGTTTCACTAAACAATCTGAAATAAATTGCTCCGCACTTAATTGGGCAAAAGTGCGGTTGAATTTAACGCAGAAAACATAATCTACACCTAACTGTGCTAGATAGGCGAGTTTATCTCGTAAACGCATAAGCCTTGCCGGTGCTTGATCACCTTGAAAATACTCATAAGGTTGAGGTTCAAATAACATCACTACAACGGGCAAATTCAGTTGTTTTGCTTTCGCTTTTAAATGTTGCAAAATGGATTGATGCCCTAAATGAACACCATCAAAATTACCAATAGTTACAGCACAACCCTGCTGTTTTAAAGGCTCGGGTAAATTATGAAAACCACGAATAAGTTGCATAACATCGCCTAAAAATAAAAATTTCTTGAAAATTGTCGCACATTATACGTATAAATATACAATGGTAAAAGAATGCAGCATAAGCTTACTTTCTGTTTAAAATTAGAAAACGACAAGCATAAGGATTTTTCTCATCTGCCGGACGTTGTTGCTCAAATTCAATCTGCCATTCTTGCCAATTAAATTCAGGAAAGAAAGTATCTCCCTCAAGTTCTGTTTGAATTTCCGTTAAATATAATTTATTTGCTTGAGGAAGGTATTGCTTAAATAATTCGCCCCCGCCAATCAACATAATTTCATGATGATTTTCTCGCACAAAATCTACCGCACTTTGTAGATTGTCTTTCCAAATAATGCCATCGTGTTCATAAGGCGAACGAGAAAGTACAATATTGGTTCTATTCGGTAAGGGACGACCGATACTTTCAAAGGTTTTTCGCCCCATAATAATGGGTTTTCCGCCAGTATTTTGACGAAACCAAGCAAGATCAGCCGGCAAATGCCAAGGCATTTGATTATTTTTGCCAATCACATGATTTTTTGTCATAGCAACAATTATACTTAGTTTCATTTGCTTTCCTTCTTCATTATCAAAAATCAAAAAAGTTTATCAGCGAGAGTGACTATACTACAGGTTTGTGTCGATAAAACAATAAGCCGGGTAATGCTAGGCCAAAAACAAGTGCTCCAATGAGGAAACCTGTTTTGAGAAAATATTCCGTCATTTGTGCTACACGTTGTTCATTGAAACCATAATGATGCAAATGAACAATTGCGATCATGGCTTTATAAGCGAAAACGCCTGGGATCATTGGAATAACCGCTGCGACAGTAAAAACTTTCGGGTGAGCCAAATAACGATGCGATAAATATACGCCAATAAACCCAACCACACTGGCAGCTATAAAAGTCGCAAAAACTAAAGGAATATCGAAATGTACTAAGAAAGTTCTTGTCCCATGCCCCAATGCCCCCAAAAATGCACAATATTTTAAAACATTCTTAGGTACATTAAACACTAAAGCAAATCCGACAGCAGGAATAGCTGCAAAAAACATATCATCTAATAACTTTAAGATAAGGTCCATGATTAACGCCCCCAATTGGCAATATGTAAAAAACTTAGTGCAAATACAATTCCTAAACAAGTACCAAAAGTTAATACTGTTGCCAAAGTCCAACGTGCAATTCCCATATTAATATGTCCTTTTAGAATATCGGCAAGCGAATTAATCAATGGAAACCCCGGTACCAATAACAATACACTTGATGCTAAGGCTATTTGCGGATCATTACCTAATTCATATTTAACAGCCAAACCCGCCACCATAGAGGCAACAAAAGCGGTTATAGCAAAAACAATCAAAGGATTATAATGACGCAAAGCTAAAGTTTGACGAATAAACATAGCGATAGATGAGGCGATAAATGTGATTAAAAAAACGATTATATCTCCACCAGATAAATGGGCAAAGCAAGCACAGGACAATCCGATCATAGTAACAACTACAAAACGATTGTATTTTAAAGGCTTAATACCATCTAATTTTTTGCGAATCTGTTGCAGATCATATAGTCCTTTTTCTGCCATAATTACCAAGCGTTGTACCTCTGTTACCACTTGCATATTAATGCCTTTATCAAGGTTTTTGCGTACCGTAGTAATGCAATTGTGATCATATAATGTAGTAATAATGACGGCATTAGGTGTCAGTGCACATTCCACACTATCTATTCCCAATGCAAAACCTAAACGTTGTGCCATTTGTACAATCAATGTACTTTCTGCACCATGCTGCAATAACATCTGTGCAACTTGTGCACAAGTTCTTGTTATTTCTCGTTGTCGAAATGAGCTATTATCCTCTGTAGTATTCATAAAAACACCTCATTCTATTAAAAAAGATGACCGCACTTATTATATGCCTTTCTTCTGTATCAATTTTGTTTTAAATCATAAAACAGCAATGAAAATCGCATGATTTTTCCTAACTTTAATGGTAACTTATGGGGAAATTTTTCAAGTAAAGACAACTATGGAAACACAAAAAACAAATAAAACCATTGTGGTAAAATTTGGTACCAGCACCTTAACGCAAGGTTCATCAAAATTAAATCGCCCTCACATGATGGAAATTGTGCGTCAAATCACACAGTTGCATCGAGCAGGCTTTCGTATAATTATTGTTACCTCCGGAGCGATGGCAGCGGGGCGACATTATCTCAATCATCCGCAACTTCCTCCAACAATTGCCTCAAAGCAATTACTAGCAGCAGTAGGACAAAGTCAACTCATTCAAACGTGGGAACAACTTTTCGCTATTTATGATATTCATATTGGGCAAATTCTGTTAACTCGAGCGGACATTGAAGATCGTGAACGTTTTATGAACGCAAGAGATACGTTACATGCTTTATTAGATAACCGAATTATTCCGGTAATTAATGAAAATGATGCGGTTGCAACCGCTGAAATTAAAGTGGGGGATAATGACAACCTTTCTGCATTAGTGGCTATTTTGGCACAAGCAGAACAACTCTACTTGCTAACAGATCAACGTGGATTATTTGATAGTGATCCAAGAAAAAATCCTCAAGCAAAACTGATTTCCATAGTCGATAAAATTACTGATCATATCCGCTCTATTGCCGGAGGAAGTGGGACAACGTTAGGGACGGGAGGAATGACAACAAAAATTAGTGCTGCTGACATAGCGACTCGTTCCGGTGTTGAAACCATTATTGCACCGGGTAATCTTGAAAATGTCATTGTCAATTTGGCTTATGGAAAAGACATCGGCACAAAATTTGTTGTGCAGACAGATCGCTTGGAAAGCCGTAAACAGTGGATCTTTGCTGCACCGGTTGCAGGTATAGTAACTATTGATGAGGGAGCGGAAAGTGCGGTATTGATTCAGCATAAATCTCTATTACCTGCAGGTATTATCAGTGTTGAAGGATGTTTTTCTCGTGGTGAAGTTGTTAAAATTTGTGGTTCGAACGGTAAAAAAATTGCTTTGGGCGTACCTCGCTATAACAGCGATTCTCTCATACAAATAAAAGGAAAAAAATCGCAAGATATTGAACAGATCCTCGGTTATGAATATGGTTCTGTTGCTATTCATCGTGATGATATGGTCGTTTATTAATCAGAAAGTTTTTATCCTGATAAAATAACAACCAGCTTGTCAAAAGAATGTGTTTAGACTACTAAATGAAGAGCAAAGACTTCATATACTTTTGAAGTCATATATGAATAAAAACCCAGCAAATGCCGGGTTTGGAAAAGAGATATAAAATTAAAAGAATTTAACCGTTTGCTTTCTCAACTTGACTGAATTCGAGTTCAACCGGAGTTGCTCGACCAAAGATTAAAACAGAAACTTTAAGACGCCCTTTGTCGTAGTCCACTTCTTCAACCGTACCATTGAAATCGGCAAACGGCCCTTCAGTAACACGAATTTCTTCACCGGGTTGAAACTCTTTGCGATGACGAGGTTTATCTGCGGTTTCTTGTACACGATTAAGAATACGTTCGGCTTCTTTTTGTGAAATAGGTGCCGGTTTATCTGGTGTTCCACCGATAAATCCCATCACTCGTGGAACACTACGAACTAACTGCCAAGTATAGTCATTCATTTCCATTTGAACTAAAACATAACCAGGGAAATATTTACGCTCACTTTTACGACGTTTACCACCAACATTTTCAACTACTTCTTCTGTTGGAACTAATACTTCACCAAACTGTTCTTCCATTTGATGTAATTTAATATATTCTCGTAATGTCGCAGCAACACGACCTTCAAAACCGGAAAATGCTTGAAGGACATACCAGCGTTTTTTGGCTGTATTTTCTGTCATATTAGAACCTTAAATCCGTTAAAAATGTAATTAATGAAACGATAACCGAATCCAATCCCCATAAAATTAATGATGCTATTACAGTCACAGCAAATACAATTAATGTTGTTTGCATTGCCTCAGGGCGAGTAGGCCATGTGATTCGTCTCAGCTCAATACGAGAATCGGAAAAAAATCTTCTGGCTTTCATACCTTGATTAGTAATAGCGGCGATACCTAAAGCAATAAGTAAAGCAACAACAATACCCACAACACGAAGAGCTGTTGAAAATTTTTCTACTAAGTAAATATTACTTACAGCCGCCACAATAACAATAGCAACCACTAACAACCATAAAAAGCCATTTAGACCTTTCGATTTCTGCTCAATTTCCGGAGCTGCTTTATTTTTTGTAATTTCTAATGCCATAAATTAGTCCATCATTTAATTTTATACTGGAATCCTATTTGAACGAGCAATTCTAGCACTTTCTTATTTTATTGCCTATCAAAAAATATAAATTACGTGCTATTTTTAATCTTAATGAAAAAGGGATCTATAAGATCCCTTTTCTGTCGAAACCTATACAAATAGGAATTCGGTATTACTTAATGATCTTAGCAACAACACCCGCACCTACAGTACGTCCACCTTCACGAATCGCAAAACGTAACCCTTGGTCCATCGCAATCGGGTGAATTAAGCTTACTGTCATTTTGATGTTATCGCCAGGCATGACCATTTCAACACCTTCCGGTAATTCAATTGTACCGGTTACGTCAGTAGTACGGAAATAGAATTGTGGACGGTAACCTTTGAAGAATGGAGTATGACGTCCTCCTTCCTCTTTTGACAACACATAAACTTCTGATTCAAAGTCTGTGTGCGGTGTAATTGAACCCGGTTTCGCTAATACTTGACCACGTTCAATTTCTTCACGTTTTGTTCCACGTAATAATGCTCCAATGTTTTCTCCCGCACGACCTTCGTCTAATAATTTACGGAACATTTCTACACCCGTTACCGTGGTTTTTGTTGTCTCTTTAATACCGACAATTTCAACTTCTTCACCAGTACGGATAATACCACGCTCTACACGTCCGGTTACTACTGTACCACGTCCTGAAATTGAGAAAACATCTTCAATCGGTAATAAGAACGGTTGGTCAATCGCACGCTCAGGCTCCGGAATATAGTTGTCTAAGTGAGACGCTAATTCAAGAATTTTTTCTTCCCACTCAGCAACTCCATTTAATGCTTGTAATGCTGAACCACGTACAATTGGTGTGTCATCGCCCGGGAAGTCGTATTGAGAAAGTAATTCACGTACTTCCATCTCAACCAATTCCAATAATTCTTCGTCATCTACCATGTCGCATTTGTTTAAGAATACGATGATGTACGGTACACCTACCTGACGACCTAATAAGATGTGCTCACGAGTTTGTGGCATTGGACCGTCTGTTGCCGCTACCACTAAAATAGCTCCGTCCATTTGTGCCGCACCTGTAATCATATTTTTTACATAGTCAGCGTGTCCCGGACAGTCAACGTGTGCGTAGTGACGTGTCGCTGTATCATATTCAACGTGTGAAGTGTTGATAGTGATACCACGTGCTTTCTCTTCCGGTGCGTTATCAATTTGGTCAAATGCACGTGCCGCACCACCAAAGTGTTTGGATAATACAGTCGTGATCGCTGCTGTTAAAGTTGTTTTACCGTGGTCAACGTGGCCGATTGTACCCACGTTTACGTGCGGTTTTGTACGTTCAAATTTTTCTTTAGACATTGAAAGTCCCTCTAAAAAACACGGTTATCGATGGTACAATAACACCACATTAACCTAATGTATGATTTACGGTTTAATTAAAAGGATAGTTGAAACAAGAAGTGGTGCTGATAGGCGGATTTGAACCGCCGACCTCACCCTTACCAAGGGTGCGCTCTACCAACTGAGCTATATCAGCGCCTGGAGCGGGCAGCGGGAATCGAACCCGCATCATCAGCTTGGAAGGCTGAGGTAATAGCCATTATACGATGCCCGCAGTCCATAATTCAACTGTCCCATCAGAATTCATTATTAAGAATGGTGGAGGGAGAAGGATTCGAACCTTCGAAGGCTGAGCCGGCAGATTTACAGTCTGCTCCCTTTGGCCGCTCGGGAATCCCTCCACGCAAAAATGAATACTTGTTTACTTTAGAATGGTGCCGACTACCGGAATCGAACTGGTGACCTACTGATTACAAGTCAGTTGCTCTACCTACTGAGCTAAGTCGGCATCGTAAGCAAGTGAGGCGTATTATATGGAAAAAATTACCCCTGACAAGTCTTTTTTCGAAAAAAAAACACTTTTTTTATTATTCGATTAATAATCAGGCAAAATATATAAAAATTGTGAAAAAAACAGTTGATTTAGTCTCTTTCCAGATACTTGTTTTAGCATTTATAATGTATATTTTTATCTCTTTCTGTCATTTTAAGTAGAATTTATCGTGGAAGAACTCAACACTATTAAACTTTCTGACCACTTAACGCCTTTTTTAACTTTTAATCGGCAACAGTGGGCTGAATTGCGAAAATCAGTACCTTTGAAACTAACAGAGCAGGATTTGAAGCCACTATTGGGTTTTAATGAGGAGCTTTCTTTAGAGGAGGTGAGTACAATTTACTTACCTCTTGCTCGTCTGATTAATTACTATATAGAGGAAAATTTACGACGGCAGACTGTCCTCAAACGTTTTCTCAGCGGGCATAATCCTAAAGTACCTTATATCATTAGTATTGCAGGTAGTGTGTCGGTGGGTAAAAGTACATCAGCCCGAATTCTACAATCGCTATTGGCCAATTGGCCCGTTGCAAGAAAGGTAGACTTAATTACCACTGATGGATTTTTATATCCACTGGAAATATTACAGAAGAAAAATTTGTTGCAAAAAAAAGGGTTCCCTATTTCGTATGATACTCAGCGATTAATTCGTTTTTTAGCTGATATTAAATCGGGTAAAAAAAATGTTAAAGCACCAATTTATTCTCATTTAACCTACGACATTATACCCAACCAATTTGATATTGTTGATCGTCCGGATATTTTAATTTTAGAAGGTCTTAATGTTTTGCAAATTGGGTCTAATAAATCAAATCAAATGTTCGTATCTGATTTTGTTGATTTTTCAATTTTTGTTGATGCAGAGGAGGATCAATTAAAAGAATGGTATATAAAACGCTTTCTAAAATTTTGTCGCAGTGCTTTTACAGATCCGAATTCTTACTTTAAACATTATGCCAACTTATCTGAACAGGAAGCCATCGAAACCGCAAGTCAAATTTGGGATAATATTAATGGCTTAAATTTGAAACAAAATATTTTACCGACAAGAGAACGAGCGAATTTAATCCTAAAAAAAGGAGAAAACCACAAAGTTGAATTGGTCAAACTTAGGAAATAAATAAAAAATACCGCACTTTTTTAAAAAGTGCGGTATTTTTATCCATATTTTAATTAATGTAAAACATCAACAATATTTAAAAAGATGTTTAATGCTACGCTATTTAACAGATCGATAAAGAATGCACCAACCATAGGCACAATTAAAAACGCTTTGTGGGACGGTCCGAAATGAGAAGTAACTGCTTGCATATTCGCAACGGCTGTTGGTGTCGCCCCCAAGCCGAAACCACAATGCCCTGCACTTAATACAACGGCATCATAATCACGTCCCATCATGCGATAAGTCACAAAAATAGAATAGGCAGCCATTACCACAACCTGTGCTACCAGTACGACTAAAATTGGTAATGCTAATCCAGCCAATTCCCAAAGTTTTAAAGACATCAATGCGATAGCTAAAAATAGTGATAAACCCACTGTACCTAACACATCAATTGCCTCATCCGCTACTTTGAACTTCACAACATGAGCGAGTGCATTACGAATTACCGTACCGGTAAATAAACACCAAACAAACGTCGGTAATTGAAGTGCGGTTCCTTTTGTAAGCACATCTAAATATTGCCCGACAATCAGACACACGGACATCATCGTAATGGTTTCAATAATTGAACGAGTATTGATTTTGCGACGATATACGGGCTTTTCAAATACCTCTTCTATATCGTCCACATTTTCATCTTCCAGTACTTCCGCTTTATGCAAGCGTTTCAATAAGAATCTGGCTACCGGTCCACCGATAATCCCCCCGAAAACCAAACCGAATGTCGCACAAGCCATTGCCAGTTCCAATGCCCCTTGAATGCCAAAACGATTACTTAAAGTTTCTGCCCAAGCAGCTCCTGTACCATGACCACCCGTTAATGTAACGGAGCCTGCGATTAACCCGTAAGCAGGATCTAAACCAACAAGCATAGAGGTTCCGATACCGACTGTATTTTGTAGAATAATTAAACCAAGTGCGGCGAATAAAAAGATAACGAGAGGTTTACCGCCTTTCGCTAGACGAGCAAAGTTGGCACTTAGACCAATTGAGCTAAAGAACACTAACATCATTGTAGTCTGTAATTTAGTATCAAAACTAAAACTCATATCCCAAAAGTGATGCACAATGCTTAAGATAATAGCCACAATAAAGCCACCAACCACCGGCTCCGGAATATTGTATTCGCTCAAGAAATGTACACGTTTCACTAAAAAATAGCCCAGTAATAAAACCAAGCAGGCTAATGCCACTGTTTCATAAGTACCAAAAGTCATATTAACCCCTTTTTTTGATTGTTGTTCCTGTATATATTATTAAATCAGATACTAGGATAGGAAAAATTAGCAAAATATTTTTGCAAATTCAGCAAGCCTGTGGAACGTAACAAAAAAAAGCATTTTTGTCTAGCAAATTACTTCTTTATGTATCAGTAAAAGTAAAATTTGGTAGATCTATTTAGTCAAATTCAAGCTCAACCGCATTTTCTCCTAACATTGTTACCAGTGCACTCAATAACTCATCTGTTGGATAAACAGACCATTGCACACCGAAGCGTATCAAAGCTCGTCCGTCTTTACTTTGATAGTAAAGATGTATTGGCAAAGAACCGCCGCTACAAGGTTCAATAATTCCTTTGAGTTGGCGAATAAAGTGCGGTGTTATTTGCTCTTGGGATAAGCTGATGGCTAAATTTTTTGCATAACGACTACGAGCTTCATCTAAAGTCATTAACTCTCGTACAGACATTTTTAGCCCTTGAGAAAAATCATCAAAACTGACTGTACCGGAAACAATAACAACGGTGTCCTTCTGTAATTTATCACCAAAACGTTCTAAAGCATCAGCAAACAACGTTATATCTAAAAGCCCGGAACGGTCATCTAAAGTTGCAATACCTAATCGGTTTCCTTTTTTCGTCACTGCAAATCTTAATGCTACAATTAAACCGCAAACAGTACTTATTTTGCCTCGAGTGTTTGGAGATAACTCATTTAAACGTGTCGAACTGTAATGAGACAACTCTTTTAAATAACGAGTAATCGGATGACTGCTTAAATACAAACCTAATGTTTCACGCTCACCGTCTAAAATTTGTTTCTCGCTCCAACGTGGCGTGTGTGCATAAGCGGTTTCAACATCTTCATGGCTTGAAGTTAGTACACCAAACATATCAACCTGTCCTATCGCCTCATCTTTTGCATGCTGATCCGATGCTTTCAACGCATCTTCCAAATTTTGGGCAAGTGCGGCTCGATGTGGACCCAATTTATCAAACGCACCGGATTTAATTAGATTTTCAAAGGTGCGACGATTAATCTGTTTTAAATCTACTCTCGCACAAAGATCGAATAAATCTTTAAAAATTCCGCCTTGTTCACGGGCTGAAACTATTGCATTTATTGGGACTTCTCCAACGCCTTTTATTGCACCAATACCATAAACAATTTCACCATTATCATTCACACTAAAATGATGTTTGCCTGTATTAATATCAGGGGGAACAATAGTGAGACCCATACGTAAACACTCATCATAAAAGCTCACGATCTTGTCTGTGTTATCCATCTCTGAGGTCATCACCGCTGCCATAAATTCAGCGGGATAATGTGTTTTTAACCAAAGGGTTTGATAAGAAACCAAAGCATAAGCGGCAGAATGAGATTTATTAAAGCCATAACCGGCGAATTTTTCCACTAAGTCAAAGATTTTCATGGCTAAATCGCCATCAATCCCTTTTGCTATCGCACCTTTTTCAAAAATATCTCGTTGTGCTGCCATTTCTTCAGGTTTTTTCTTACCCATCGCTCTACGCAATAAATCCGCACCGCCAAGGCTGTATCCCGCCAGTACTTGTGCAATTTGCATGACTTGTTCTTGATAAACGATAACCCCATAGGTAGGTTCTAAAATCGGCTTAAGGGATTCATGTTGATACTTAACATCAGGATAAGAAACAGGTTCCACTCCGTGTTTACGATCGATAAAGTTTTGCACCATTCCAGACTCTAAAGGACCGGGGCGGAATAATGCTACAAGTGCAATAATATCCTCAAAACAGTCGGGCTGAAGTTTCTTGATAAGATCTTTCATTCCCCTCGACTCCAGCTGGAAGACTGCTGTGGTTTCAGCTTTTTTTAACAAGTTAAATGAATCGGGATCATTTAAAGGAATTGTCGAAATATCTACCGCACTTTTACCCTCTTTAACCAAACGAGCGTTAATCATATCCAATGCCCATTTAATAATGGTCAGCGTGCGTAAGCCTAAAAAGTCAAATTTCACTAATCCTGCATATTCAACATCATTTTTATCAAAATGTGTAACAGGATGTTTCCCTTCCGAGTCGCAATATAGAGGTGAGAAATCTGTAATTAAACTAGGAGAAATAACTACACCGCCCGCATGTTTACCCGCATTACGTGTTACTCCCTCCAATTTTCTTGCCATATCAATTAAGGCTTTCACTTCTTCATCATTGTTATAAATTTCGGATAATCTCGGTTCTGCCTCAAAAGCCTTTGTCAAGGTCATACCCGGATCGGCGGGAATTAATTTAGCAATACGATCCACAAAACCATAAGGGTGTCCCAATACACGCCCCACATCACGAATAACCGCTTTTGCCGCCATTGTTCCAAATGTGATGATTTGCGAAACCGCTCCACGCCCATAAGTTTCTGCAACATGCTCAATCACACGATCTCGCTTGTCCATACAGAAATCCACATCAAAATCCGGCATAGAAACACGTTCAGGATTGAGAAAACGCTCAAAAAGCAAATCAAATTCAAGAGGATCCAAATCGGTAATTTTTAACGCATAGGCGACTAAAGAACCTGCTCCGGAACCACGTCCTGGTCCTACAGGAATATCATTATCTTTTGACCACTGAATAAACTCCATCACGATCAAAAAATAACCGGGAAAGCCCATTTTATTAATGACATCCAGTTCGGTTTGTAAGCGATCATCGTATTCTTTACGTTTTTCTGACCGCACTTGCGGATCAGGAAACAGGGTCTGCAAACGCTCCTCTAATCCCTCTTTCGATTTTTGGATTAAAAAATCTTCCGGACTTAAGTCACCCGTTGGAAATTTCGGTAAAAAATAAGTCCCTAAGCGAATAGTGACATTACAACGTTGTGCTATTAATACAGTATTTTCAAGTGCGGTAGGAATATCAGCAAACAGCTCACACATTTCTTGCTCCGAGCGGAAATATTGTTGTGAACTGTATAATTTCGGGCGTTTCGGATCATCCAGTGTATAACCATCATGAATGGCAACTCGAATTTCATGTGCCTCAAAATCCTCCGGACTTAAAAAACACACATCATTTGTTGCTACTAAAGGTAATTGTTTTTGCTGTGCAAGTATTAAAGCAGATTGAATATAGCGATCTTCATCGGATCGACCGGTGCGACTTAAACTTAAATAAAAGTGGTCGGGAAAATATTCTTGATAAAAAGCTACCGCAGTTTCCACATCAGCAGAATTATTTTTCAGTAATTTTTTCCCTACATCGCCATTGCGACCACCGGATAAAATGATAATTCCCTCATGATGTTCTGCCAACCAAGACTGATCAATGTAAGGTAAATTATAATAACCACGTTCATAAGCCTTCGAAAGTAATAAGGTAATATTATGATAACCCTCGTTATTTTTGGCTAATAACGTCAGTTCAAAAAGTTCATCTCCCAACAAATCACTTTTCACGAGAACATCAGCACCGATAATAGGCTTAACGCCTGAAGATTGTGCTTCACCATAAAAACGAACTAAGCCACAAAAGTTAGTAAAATCAGTCAATGCCATTGCCACCATTTCATGTTGCACACAGGCTTTTATCAAAGGTTTTACCTTAGTAATGCCGTTAATCATGGAAAAATCACTGTGTACACGCAAATGTACAAAACGAGGCTGTGACATAAAAAATCCTATAAAAATAATTTGAGGGAAAAAGTGCGGTGTATTTTAGCGATATTTCTCAACAAGCTCAATCAAAGGCAAAGGACAAAAATTCCGGCAAATTATTACCGCACTTTGAAAAAAAGAAACCCGACTAAAAGCCGGGTTTAATTTAGCTAAAATGAACTACTGTTTTGCAACAACCTTCCCATCAACATAATCCACAATGACTTTTTTACCCGGTAATAATTGTCCGGATAAGATTTGTTGTGCTAATGGATTTTCAATTTCTTGTTGAATGGCACGTTTTAATGGTCTTGCACCGTAAATCACATCGTAGCCAACTTCACCGATAAAATCTAAAGTCGCATCGGTAAATTCAAGCTGATAACCATGAGTTTCCATACGTTTCACTAAGCGTTGTAATTGAATAGTGGCAATGGCACGAATATTTTCTTTAGCTAATGGATGGAATACCACAGTTTCATCAATACGGTTGATGAATTCAGGTCGGAAATGTTGCCCTACAACTGACATAACAACCTCTTTCATAGCATTATAATCCAACTCTTTATTGCCTTGAATTAAATCAGAGCCTAAATTTGAAGTCATAATCACTACAGTATTACGAAAATCAACCGTTCTGCCCTGTCCATCGGTTAAACGTCCATCATCTAGCACTTGCAATAAAATATTAAAGACATCGCTATGGGCTTTTTCCACTTCATCAAGCAAAATCACAGAATATGGACGACGACGTACCGCTTCGGTTAAATAACCGCCTTCTTCATAACCGACATAGCCCGGAGGTGCACCGACTAAACGTGAAACGCTATGTTTTTCCATAAATTCGGACATATCAATACGCACCATTGCATTTTCGTCATCAAACATAAAATTCGCCAAGGTTTTACACAGTTCCGTTTTCCCTACGCCCGTTGGTCCTAAGAACAAGAATGAGCCAATAGGACGATTTGGATCAGATAATCCGGCACGACTACGACGAATAGCATTTGCGACAGCAACAACCGCCTCTGATTGTCCTACAACACGCTTATGCAATTCTTGTTCCATACGCAATAATTTATCTTTTTCGCCCTCCATCATTTTTGCAACAGGAATGCCTGTCGCACGTGAAAGCACTTCAGCGATTTCCTCATCGGTAACACGATTTCGCAATAAAGTCATCTCTTTTCCTTCCGCACTTTCAGCTTGTGCAAGCTGTTTTTCCAGCTCAGGAATACGACCATACTGCAACTCAGACATTTTCGCAAAATCACTGATTCGGCGAGCTTGCTCCATTTGAATTTTGGCATTGTCCAGCTCTGCCTTGATGTGTTGAGCACCCGAAAGTGCGGCTTTTTCCGCCTTCCAAACGTCTTCCAACTCCGCATATTCACGTTCTTTTTCACCAAGCTCTTCCTCAAGAAGATCCAAACGCTTGCGACTTGCTTCATCATCTTCTTTTTGTAACGCTTGTTGTTCCAATTTTAATTGAATAATACGGCGTTCTAATCTATCTAAAGGTTGTGGCTTACTATCAATTTCCATACGAATACTTGAGGCTGCCTCATCAATTAAATCAATAGCTTTATCTGGTAATTGACGATCGGAAATATAACGATGAGAAAGGGTCGCTGCCGCAACAATTGCCGGATCGGTAATTTGCACATGGTGATGAATTTCATACCGCTCTTTTAACCCACGTAAAATGGCAATCGTATCTTCAACTGTCGGCTCACCAACAAATACCTTTTGGAAACGGCGTTCAAGTGCGGCATCTTTTTCAATATATTGACGATATTCATCTAAAGTTGTTGCACCTACACAATGCAGTTCACCACGAGCTAAACTTGGCTTTAACAAATTTCCCGCATCCATTGCCCCGTCAGTTTTTCCCGCACCTACCATAGTGTGAATTTCATCAATAAATAAAATCACACGCCCTTCTTCTTGAGCTAATTCTTTGAGAACCGCTTTTAAACGCTCTTCAAATTCACCACGATATTTGGCTCCCGCAATTAACGCTCCCATATCCAGAGAAAGAACACGTTTTCCTTTTAAGCCTTCAGGTACTTCACCGTTTACGATACGTTGTGCCAACCCTTCCACAATCGCTGTTTTACCTACACCCGGTTCCCCAATTAATACTGGATTATTTTTTGTACGACGTTGTAAAACCTGAATGGCACGGCGAATTTCTTCATCACGCCCGATAACAGGATCCAATTTTCCACTTTCTGCCCGTGCAGTTAAATCAATAGTATATTTTTCTAATGCCTGACGATTTTCTTCCGCACCTTGTTCATTCACTTTTTCGCCTCCTCGCAATTTATCAATGGCTTGTAGTAAATTTTCTTGTTTTATACCGCACTTTTTCAAACTTTCACTTAAAGCACCTTTATCTTCAAGAATTGCTAATAAAAATAATTCAGAGGAAATAAATTTATCTTGCCGTTGTTGTGCCAGTTTGTCGCATAAATTTAATAATTTGACCAAACTTCTGGAAACCTGAATATCCCCATTATTCCCCGAAACTTGTGGTAAACGGCTCAATTCTGCAGCTAAGTCATTATGCAATAATGCTAAATTTCCCCCACTTGCTGTTAATAATGGCGGGATTGAACCATCTTGCTGATTTAAAAGTGCGGTCATTAAATGAACTGGTTCAATAAATTGATGGTCTTTTCCTATGGCTAAAGATTGAGCTTCAGCAATAGCTTGTTGAAATTTAGTCGTAAGTTTATCTATGTTCATAATCTCTCCTAAAATTAATTTCTGCGTTTCATCGTAAAAATTAACCACATAATGAAACGCCTTCTATTCGCTCACTAGTTAAGTAAGATTAAACAACGATATTTCAAGTAGAAAAGTAAAATAAATTTAGTAAAACCTATTAATTAAATGAATTTTAATAGGTTTTACAATAAATAGAGGGCATTAATGAAAAAGTTTTTTCCCAAAGAAAAATAACAATAAACCGAAACCGATGACAACAAAACCGATAAGTTGCCAAACATTTACCGCTCTTTGCGTCATTCCGATTAAACCGAAATGATCAATGATCAAAGCAGTCAGTAATTGACCGACAATAATAAAGAACAGCATATTGGTGACGCCG
Organism: Histophilus somni 2336; assembly: GCF_000019405.1. Lineage (NCBI taxonomy): Bacteria > Pseudomonadati > Pseudomonadota > Gammaproteobacteria > Pasteurellales > Pasteurellaceae > Histophilus > Histophilus somni. Next base: position 66,301 of record NC_010519.1, read on the forward strand.
ATTTTGGGTGCAAGAAAGATAGTGGTAAATACCGCTAATGCACCTAATAAACCGCCGATGAGTTTCCATAAGGGCTGTTTAGGGACTTGTTGTAGTGCTGAAAATAAATCCATTTTCCACCAGCAAATGAAAAATAACGCTATCGTTCCCATCGCAAAGGAAACAAAGGCTGCAAAGACAGGTTGTCCCGAGAGAGATTGTGCTAACTGAGTATTAATTGCCGCTTGTGCGGCTAATGCGATCCCTGCACATAATGCAATTAATATAAATGGAAGTAACATTTTTATTATCCTTTAAAAAATTCAGTGAAATGAATTGCATTCTATACTTTTCAAGCAAAGATACAAAAGCTAAAATGTCGCAATAATATAAATCCTATAACATGTGCTCCAAGTTCAAACTTTTTCCATAAAAAATGTATGATAGACATGTTATTAAACTAAATAGCTTTTAAGGGAATAATTATGACAAACACAAACGTACAACTCATACAAGAAGGCGTAAATCTAATGCTTTCCGGTATGGGCTTTGTTTTAGTCTTTTTATTAATTTTAATTTTTGCTATAAAACTGATGTCTAAACTTATCGGTTACTTTTCATCTGAACCAACCCTTCCTCAGCAAGCGTTTATTCCTACAACAGAATTAAATGATTTAGAGCGTTTACGTCCGGTTATTGTAGCAGCAATAGCACATCACCGTCGTCAACAAAATTTACAATAACGGAGAATATAAATGGCTACTCACGAGAAAAAAATTTCTATAACTGACGTGGTTTTACGTGATGCACACCAATCCCTTTTTGCTACACGTTTACGCCTTGATGATATGCTACCTATTGCCGCTGAACTGGATAAAATCGGCTACTGGTCGCTTGAAGCTTGGGGAGGTGCAACTTTTGATGCTTGTATTCGCTTTTTAGGGGAAGATCCTTGGGTTCGTTTACGTGAGTTGAAAAAAGCTATTCCGAACACGCCTTTGCAAATGTTATTACGTGGGCAAAATTTATTGGGCTATCGTCATTATGCTGATGATGTTGTAAATAAATTTGTTGAACGTGCGGTTGCAAACGGTATGAGCGTTTTCCGTGTATTTGACGCAATGAATGATCCGAGAAATATGCAACAAGCGTTAAGAGCGGTGCGTAAAAATGGCGGACATGCACAAGGTACATTGAGTTATACAACAAGTCCGGTGCATACTTTAGAAACGTGGTTAGATACCACAGAGCAATTGTTAGAAATCGGGATCGACTCGCTGGTCATTAAGGATATGTCCGGAATTTTATCTCCTGTCGAGGCATACAAATTAGTCAGCGAAATCAAAAAACGCTACGATGTGCGTTTACATATGCACTGTCATTCAACGACAGGTATGGCGGAAATGGCATTACTCAAAGCCATAGAAGCAGGTGCGGATGGTATTGACACGGCAATTTCCTCTATGAGCGGTACTTACGGACATCCAGCAACAGAGGCATTAGTAGCTACATTAGATAACACACAGTACGATACCGGATTAAGTATTCCACAACTTGAGCGTATTGCTGATTATTTCCGTAATGTACGCAAAAAATACGCTAAATTTGAAGGGCAATTGAGAGGCGTGGATAGCCGTATTTTAGTTGCTCAAGTACCGGGAGGAATGCTGACTAATTTAGAAAATCAACTCAAACAACAAAATGCTTCAGATAAACTGGATAAAGTTTTGCAGGAAATTCCAAAAGTGCGGGCTGATTTAGGCTATATTCCGCTAGTTACACCAACCTCACAAATTGTCGGGACTCAAGCAGTGATTAATGTATTAATGGGTGAGCGTTATAAAACCATCGCAAAAGAAACCGCAGGTATTTTGAAAGGGGAATATGGTCGCACCCCGGCACCGGTGAATGCAGAATTACAAGCACAAGTCTTAGCGGGTGAGCAACCTATTACTGATCGTCCGGCAGATCATCTTGCACCGGAAATGGATAAACTATCCACAGAAATAAAACGAATGGTAAAAGAAAAAGGTATTCAACTTGCAGAGAATGAAATTGATGATGTATTAATTGTTGCACTTTTCCCACAAGTTGGGCTGAAATTCTTAGAAAATCGAGGTAATCCGAATGCTTTTGAGCCGGTACCAACCAACGAAGTAAAAACAAGTGAAAAACCGACCGCACTTTCAAGTAGAAATGATAGTGCCGTTTACACGGTTGAGGTAGAGGGAAAATCTTTTGTAGTGAAAGTTACTGAAGGCGGTGATATTAGTCATATTACACCTGTCTCGACCGCACCTAGTACACAATCAACAGAACCGGCAACAAGTGCAACTACAAAAAATATACCGGTAAATGCACCTATGGCTGGAAATATCTGGAAAGTACTGGTAAAAGAAGGACAACAAGTTGCGGAAGGAGAAGTCTTGCTCATTTTAGAAGCAATGAAAATGGAAACAGAAATTCGAGCCGCTACCTCAGGAACTGTACAGGGTATAAAAGTGAAAGCGGGTGATACTGTGGCTGTGGGTGATATCTTATTAACTTTAGCGTAATCGGAGATTAATATGGAAAGTATTCTCGCCCTATTACAAGGAACAGGCATTATGCATTTAAGTTGGGGGCAGGCAATTATGCTTGTCATCAGCTTGCTCTTACTCTACCTTGCAGTTGTGAAAAAATTTGAACCGCTCTTATTGCTACCGATTGGATTTGGGGGACTCTTATCCAATATTCCTGAAGCGAATATGGCGTTTTCGGCACTAGAAAATTTACTTCATAGCAATAACAACCAACATTTATCTACGCTTGCAAATTTACTGCATAGCGATACCGACGTACAGGCAATAAAACAGGTACTGGAAAAAGCACCGGCGTTGTTACATGTGCAAGCAGAATTATTAGCGAAAGATTTAGGCTATACCGATGGTGTGTTGTCCACTTTTTATGATGTCGCCATTAATTCAGGTGCCGCACCATTGATTATCTTTATGGGGGTTGGTGCAATGACGGATTTTGGTCCATTGCTTGCTAATCCAAAAACCTTATTACTGGGTGCGGCTGCACAATTCGGAATTTTTGCCACTGTGCTAGGGGCGTTAGCATTAAACGGGTTAGGGATCATTGAATTTACCTTGCCTCAAGCTGCGGCAATAGGGATTATTGGTGGTGCTGATGGTCCAACCGCTATTTATCTGGCAAGTAAACTTGCCCCTGAATTATTGGGGGCTATCGCCGTTGCTGCTTATTCCTATATGGCATTAGTCCCACTTATCCAACCGCCAATAATGCGTCTTTTAACCACTAAACAAGAGCGTAAAATTAAAATGGTGCAACTGCGTAATGTCAGTAATCGGGAAAAAATCTTGTTCCCGATCGTGTTATTGGTGCTTGTTGCTTTATTATTGCCGGATGCCGCACCGTTATTAGGAATGTTTTGCTTTGGTAATTTAATGAGAGTAAGTGGGGTAGTTGAGCGTTTAAGTGATACTGCACAAAATGCCTTAATCAATATTGTAACAATTTTCCTCGGATTATCCGTTGGTGCAAAATTAGTTGCAGATAAATTCCTACAACCGCAAACGTTAGGTATCTTATTGCTCGGCATAATAGCTTTCGCCATAGGGACAGCGAGTGGCGTCCTAATGGCAAAATTGATGAACTGCTTTAGTAAAGATAAAATCAATCCGCTTATCGGTTCGGCAGGTGTTTCCGCCGTGCCAATGGCGGCTCGAGTATCGAATAAATTAGGCCTAGAGGCTGATCATCAGAACTTTTTATTAATGCACGCAATGGGACCAAACGTTGCCGGCGTGATCGGATCCGCCATTGCAGCAGGCGTGATGTTAAAATATATTGCAGCAATGATGTAAAAATCATTCCCTTAAGATTGAAAATAAAAATAAGGACGAAAATTTTCGTCCTTATTCATTTTTAATACAATGTTAGAATTTCTCTAGTAACATTTTTTCCAATTTTTCTTGGTCAATAGCAAATTTACGGATACCGTCAGCTAATTTCTCAACTGCCATTGGATCGCTATTGTGTTGCCAATAAAATTGGCTTTCGGTTAACGGTTGAGGTTTTGCTTTAACTTCACCTTTAAACGCTAATTTACGCACAAGTGCGGTGCTATTTTCTTGTAATTCTTTTAATAATGCCGGTGCAATAGTCAAACGATCGCAACCTGCCAATTCAGTAATTTCACCTACATTACGGAAACTTGCTCCCATAACAACAGTGTTATAACCGTATTGTTTATAGTAATTGTAAATTTTTGTAACAGAAATGACGCCTGGATCTTCCGCCGGTGCATATTCTTTCTTATCACTGTTTGCTTTATACCAGTCAAGAATACGTCCTACAAAAGGTGAAATTAAATAAACACCTGCTTCAGCACAAGCTCGAGCCTGTGCTTTAGAGAACAATAGCGTTAAGTTACAATTAATCCCTTCTTTTTCAAGAATTTCTGCAGCACGAATACCTTGCCATGTAGAAGCAATTTTGATCAAAATACGATCGTTGCTAATACCTGCTTCGTTATAAAGTGCGATAAGTTTACGTGCTTTTTCTACCGTTGCTTGTGTATCATAAGAAAGACGGGCATCTACTTCAGTAGAAATACGTCCCGGAACAATTTTTAAAATTTCTAAACCGATATTTACTGCCAGTTTGTCTTCTGCATCAATTAGTTGCTGTGTTTTATCCGCACTTTTTGCTTTCGCATAAGCAATCGCTTCATCAATTAATGGAGCATATTGTGGTAATGATGATGCACTTAAAATTAAAGAGGGATTTGTGGTTGCATCTTGCGGCTGATATTTTTTAATCGCATCAATATCTCCCGTATCGGCAACTACCACGGTCATATTACGCAAAGCGTCTAATTGTGTTGTCATAGTCTTTCCTTTTATTTAGCTATAAAGAATTGAACTCGCATACAATACCATATCTTTGAAATTATGAAATCATTATTTTGCTTTTAAGCGTACAGAATAAGTATATTCTTCACCTTATTTATAATGCTTTTTAGCACAATTTTATTTATAATCGAGGGCAATTTTTGGCAAACAAAATAGCTCAACAATGAAAAAAAATTATTACACTGTACTTTCTCTGTCAATTTTGACCGCACTTTATAGCACGTCCAGTCAAGCGAACTTACAACAGCAATGTTTGATCGGTGTTCCTCATTTTCAGGGTGAAATCGTTCAAGGCGATCCCAATGAATTGCCGGTTTATATTGAAGCGGATCACGCCAAAATGAATCAATCGACACATGCTCAATACGAAGGAAATGTTAATGTTAAACAGGGCAACCGTCATTTAACAGCGGGAATGATTGAAATTGAGCAACACGGAAAAGATAATGCGAAACGTTATGCGTATGCTAAAAATGGGTTTGACTACAAGGATAATTTAATTCAGCTCAATGGTGATAATGCCAAAATTCACCTTGATAGCAAAGATGCCAATATCCAAGATGCAGATTATCAATTGGTTGGACGACAAGGGCGGGGAACTGCTGATGAAGTTGAACTTCGTGAACATTATCGAGTGATGAAAAATGCAACCTTCACATCTTGTTTGCCTAATAGCGACGCTTGGTCAATTGAGGCTAAGGAAATGCGTCAACATATTCAAGAAGAATATGCGGAAATGTGGCATGCTCGTTTTAAAGTATCCGGTATCCCTATTTTCTACACGCCTTACTTACAATTACCTATCGGTGATCGCCGTCGATCTGGATTACTTATTCCCAAAGCAGGTATCTCAACTCGGCATGGTTATTGGTATGCACAACCGTTTTATTGGAATATAGCACCAAACTTTGATGCGACATTTACCCCTAAATATATGTCTCATCGAGGTTGGCAATTAAATGCAGAAACTCGCTATCTGACTCGTATCGGTGAGGGAAAATTTGTCGTTGAATACTTAAAAACAGATCGTCATTCTGACTATTTAAATACGGCTCGTTCACGTCATCTCTTTTATTGGGGACATAATTCTCATTTTCTAAAAGATTGGCGTTTAAATGTAAATTATACAAAAGTAAGCGATAAACATTATTTCAATGATTTTGAGTCTGAATATGGAAACAGTACAGACGGATATGTAGATCAACAAGCGAGCATTTCTTACTATCAACCGAATTACAACCTTTCTATTTCAGCGAAACAATTCCAAATTTTCGATAAAGTAGATATTGGACCTTATCGTGCGTTGCCACAAATTGATTTTAATTATTATCGCAACGAAATTGCTAATGGCTTAGTTGACTTTAGTTTATTTTCACAAGTAGTTCGTTTTGATAATGACAGTGCGTTAATGCCAACTGCTTGGCGTTTCCATATAGAACCGAGTTTGACTTTTCCACTTTCCAATCGTTACGGCAGTTTAAATATTGAAACTAAACTTTACGCAACACGCTATCTACAAAAACGAGGTAAAGGAGAAAATGCAGAAGAGATTAAAAAAACGGTTAATCGTGTTTTACCACAAATCAAGCTGGATTTTCAAACGGTCTTAGCAAATAGACAAAGTTTCATTGAGGGTTATACCCAAACTCTTGAGCCAAGATTTCAATATTTGTACCGCCCTTATAAAGATCAGTCGGATATTGGTCTAAAACAACAAAATAATGATTACTTAGGTTTTGGTTACGACTCAACTTTATTACAACAGGATTATTTTTCTTTGTTTCGAGATCGCCGTTATAGCGGTTTAGATCGCATAGTTTCAGCAAATCAAATTACTCTTGGTGGAACGACCAGATTTTATGATAAAAATGCAAATGAACGCTTTAACTTATCTATTGGACAAATTTATTACCTTAAAGACTCTCGCACAGATAATAATCCACAAAATATGGCTCAAGGCAGATCTTCTTCCTGGTCTTTAGAAAGTAACTGGCGTATCAATAGCAAATGGAATTGGCGTGGAAGTTATCAATATGACACACACTTAAACCAAACATCTTTGGCAAATACCGTCTTAGAGTACAATTCGGAGAAAAATAACTTAATCCAACTCAGTTATCGATATGTTAACCAGTCTTATATCGATCAAAATTTAATTGGTAAAAATACTTATGGACAAAGTATAAAACAACTTGGTATGACAACAGCTTGGGAGCTAACTGATCATTGGACACTGGTTGGTCGCTATTATCAAGATCTCGCATTGAAAAAGCCGGTTGAACAATATTTGGGAATACAATATAACTCTTGTTGCTGGTCTATAGGTGTTGGAGCAAGACGTTATGTAACCAATAGAGCAAATCAACGCAATGATGAAGTGCTTTATGATAATAGCTTAAGCCTCACTTTTGAGTTACGTGGATTATCTCCTTCAGATCATAAAAATAATATAGATGAAATGCTGAAAAAAGGAAAACTGCCTTATATTAAAGCCTTTAGTCTATACTAACGTTCAAATTTAACGAAACACATCAAAAAACAAACCGCACATTAAGTGCGGTTTTCTTTTAGATTATGTTGAAAAATTACAGTACATCAACACAGTTCAAATCTTCGAAAGATTTTTCTAACCGTTTAGACATAGATTCTTCTGCTTTGCGTAACCAAACTCGAGGATCATAGTATTTTTTATTCGGTGCATCAGGTCCTTCTGGATTACCTAATTGACCTTGTAAATAAGCTTCATTTGCTTTATAGAAGTTTAAAACTCCTTCCCAAGTTGCCCATTGGGTATCCGTGTCAATATTCATTTTAATTGCACCGTAGCTGATCGCTTCACGAATTTCTTCCGTTGAAGAACCTGAACCGCCATGGAATACGAAGTCTAATGATTTCGCCGGAAGATTACGTTCTTTAGAAACAAATTCTTGTGATGCACCCAAAATAGACGGTTTTAATTTTACGTTGCCCGGTTTATATACCCCGTGAACATTACCAAATGCTGCTGCGATAGTAAAACGTGGACTGATTGGACTTAATTGATCGTAAACAAAAAGGACATCTTCCGGCTGAGTATAAAGTTTAGATTCATCAACATCTGAGTTATCTACACCATCTTCTTCACCGCCGGTAATACCGATTTCGATTTCCAATGTCATCCCCATTTTATCCATGCGGGCAAGGTATTCACGACAAATTGCCATATTCTCTGCCATTGGCTCTTCGGATAAATCAATCATGTGAGATGAGAACAATGGTTTGCCTGTTTCACAAAAGTGTTTCTCGCCTGCTTCCAATAAACCGTCAATCCAAGGAAGTAATTTTTTTGCCGCATGGTCGGTATGAAGAATAACTGGAACACCATATTCTGCCGCTAATGTATGGACATGTTTAGCAGCCGCAATTGCACCTAATACATCCGGACGAATACCGCTAGCCGGTTTAATTCCTTTTCCTGCATAAAATGCCGCACCACCGTTTGAGAATTGAATAATAACAGGTGCTTTTACTCGTGCAGCGGTTTCTAATACTGCATTCACAGAATCTGTCCCAACACAGTTTACTGCCGGAATTGCAAAGTTATTCGCCTTTGCGTAAGCAAATACTTTTTGAACGTCATCACCAGTCAGCACCCCCGGTTTTACAATGTCTAATAATTTTGCCATTTTTATATTTCCTATATAACGTGCAATTCTTGCACTACTAAAAAATAAATCAATCTACAACGTAAAGTATAATGCTTTTCACTTTACAAAATTAACCATTTGCTCGTTTTTCTAAAATTTCAACCGCTGGTAATACTTTGCCCTCTACAAACTCTAAGAATGCACCACCACCGGTCGAAATATAAGAAATTTTATCTTTGATACCGAATAAATCAATCGCTGCCAAAGTATCACCACCACCAGCAATAGAGAAAGCACCATTTGCGGTTGCTTCAGCAATCGCATTAGAAACGATTTCAGTACCTTTACGAAAGTTAGGGAATTCAAAAACCCCCACAGGACCATTCCAAAGAATAGTTTTTGCATTGCGGATAATATCAGCCAATTGCTCTGCTGATTTATCACCAATATCAAAAATGGATTCTTCTCCGGAAACGTCGGCTACACTTTTTTCTGTTGATAGTGCGGTTTCTGAAAATTCAGTGCCCACACGCACATCAACTGGAACAGGAATATTCGTTACTTTTGATAAACGTTGTGCTTCAGGAATTAAATCCGCTTCATATAAGGATTTACCCACATTATGCCCCTCTGCAGCAATGAAAGTATTCGCAATACCGCCACCAACAATCAGTTGGTCAGCAATTTTTGATAAGCTGTCCAAGACAGTTAATTTAGTGGATACTTTTGAACCTCCCACAATCGCTAACATTGGACGCTGAGGCTCTTTTAATGCTTTACCTAACGCCTCTAATTCCGCCGCTAATAATGGACCGGCACAAGCAACAGGGGCAAACTCCGCTACACCGTAAGTTGAGGCTTGTGCACGGTGAGCCGTACCGAAAGCATCCATAACAAATACATCACAAAGTGCGGCATATTTTTTACTTAATTCCGGATCATTTTTCTTCTCACCTTTATTCACACGTACGTTTTCAAGAACAACAATTTCACCTTCATTGACTTCTACACCGTTTAGATAATCTTGTGCTAAACGAACGTTAAAACCGGCACCTTTCAAATAATCAACAACAGGCTGTAATGAATCTTCAGGTTTAAATTCCCCCTCTGTCGGACGACCTAAATGAGAAGTTACCATCACTTTAGCACCTTTCTCAAGTGCAAGTTTTAACGTAGGAATAGTTGCTTTGATACGTGCATCGGAAGTGACTTTCCCCTCTTTTACCGGCACATTTAAATCTGCACGAATAAATACTCTCTTACCTGCTAAATCTAGGTCGGTCATTTTAATTACTGACATAATTCACCCCTTATATTGGTTAAAATTGATAAAAACTACCGCACATTATACCTAGTTATGAACAGGTTGTAACGAACTAGATCAAATTGGCTTTAATATCTTGTTGCATAAATTAAATCATTAACAAAAAACTCACGTTTCTATTAATAATAATTCAATCCAGAATAACTGAAATCCCTATTCAGTTTTCAACGGATATTCTTTATAATCAGCCCTTTTTACAACAGAGTTAAAGGACATGGCGTTACTCATCACTGATAAATGTACAAATTGCGATATGTGTTTACCGGAATGCCCTAATGATGCCATTTCAATTGGTGATGAAATTTACATTATCGATCCTCATCTTTGTACGGAATGTGTGGGACATTATGATACGCCTACCTGTCAAAACGTCTGCCCCATTACCAACTGCATTAAAATCGATCCGGAACATATTGAAACGGAAGAACAACTTTGGGAACGTTTTGTTTTAATTCATCATGCAGACAAAATATAAAAAAAAGGGCGTATAACCGCCCTTTTTTGATGGATGAAAAGTCCAGAATTACCAGCTATAACCAACTCCCGCACCCACAGAAGTTTTCTTATCGCCATGTCCTAAGCTGAACTTAACGCTAAGTTTGCCGTTATCGGACACTCTGGAATAACCTACCGCAAAGGCTTGACTCCCCATATAGTTACCGGTCGCCAAACTTAACGTACTCTTACCTGGTAATATATTGATCGGTAAGTTCGCTTGTGCAACAGCTTGTGCCACACCCGCACGCATATTGCGATCATTATTGTTCATTTGTGTCCGCAGTTCATTGTTTTTGGTATCCACGTAGTTTTTGTTTACTACCACATGACCATCTGCATTAGGTTTAATATTCGGCACGGTGATAACCCCTTTTGTACCATCAATGTGAATCTGACCGCCTGCACCGTTCACTGTCAATCCGTTTTTGTTCAGCTCGGTACTTAGTGCGGTCGTTTGGGTTGAACTGTCCGCAAAACGGATACCACCTGCGGTTATCACAGCCTTATCGCTTTTGTTTTTATCTTCCAACACCACCGCTTCCGCTCCATAAGTTGCAGATTTGGCTTTATCATCAGTGCCATCTTTGCCTTTATTGACCACTCTCAAGCCGTTGCTGTCTAAAGTAGATTTTCTACCCTCAACTTCACGGGTTTCAAAAGAGGTCATATTTTTCAACTGATCGGACAATTTAACTTCTAAGCCTTTGCCGTCTTGTGCCATTTCCACTTTGATATTGCCGGTAGCAGTGCGGTTGCTGTTAAATGTTCCCTCGCCTGTGATAGACAGGGTTTCACCTACATTTTTATGCACGGTTACATCATCATTACCGACAAAATTCAGCCCCGCTCGTGCCACGGCTTGTAAATCGCCAACGGTAGCGACATTGCTTAAATTAGCTTGGCTATCCGGTTCAACCAGTTCTTCGACTTTTGCCATCGCCTCGGAAAAGGCGTTATAGTCCCCATTTGCTTCAATTAACTCGTTGCGTGCCGATTCTACGGCTTCTTCGGCATTCTTTTTAGCCTCTTGGGCATCTGATAATTGCGTTTCGTATTTTTTCAAATTCTCACGAATTTTCTCTTTCGCTTCTCCATCAGGCAGGGTATCAATGGTTTGTTTTAAACTGTCCACCATTAATTCTAAATCAGCGAGTTTTGTTGCTGTATCAGAAAGTGTTTTTGCTTTTTCGCCTAATGCTTCCACTTTCTCATTCACTTTCTCAGCAAGTTCACTAAGTTGTTTTTTCTCATCTTTTGTTGGTGTTGTAATACCCAAACCGCTTGCCACATTGCTAATCCCGATAGGTGCGGTGCTTGGTTCGGCTTTAATCACGACTTGTTTCTTCTCTTCCTCAGTAAGTAGTTGATCAGGTTTACCGTCTTTTAATTTTTTGAAATTACCATCTTTATCTTTCACGACTTTTTCGCCATTCAGATAGAAATCAAACGGGCGATTATTGTTCAAGTCGGACACTTTGCCATCGACATAGTTTTTGTTGGTTGCAAGGGTGCCGTCTTTTTCATCTGGTTTAATATCAGCAAGACCGGTGATTTTGCCGGTGCCTGTGCCTTTTGCATCAGCACCTGTTCCAGCTCCGCTTCCATTTCCGATTTTTGCAAACGCAAGGGTAGCGGATTGACCGTTACCACCATTATTGCCTTGACTGTTTTCACCGTCAGCTACTTTCAAGCTCACGACTTCTTTTGAACTGTCTTTGCCTTTTACAGTCAAGCCGTCTTTACCATAAACGGTATGGGTTTTGTCGCCGTTAGCTGCCTCTTTATCGCCCACGGTTAAGCCGTCTTTGTTTAAGGTTGCTTTGCCATCTTTGCTTTGTGGTGTAAGTGAAATACCATCTTTATTGATATTTACTTCAGTACCTTGATTGCCAACTTGGAATGTGGCACCTTTTTCTGCATCTAAAGTCAGTTTAGTGACTTCATCTTGATTTCCAACCGCACTTGAACCTGTACCGCTTCCGCCCGCACTTCCAGCTTTAGGTTTAGAGGAAATCGAAGTGATGTTTTTCAGTTCCTCAGTCGTGCCAATGGTTACCACTGCCGTTGTTGTTGGGGTAGTGGTGGTTGGCGTGGTAGTTGGTGCACTTGTTGGCGTTGTCGTAGCCATGCCTGCACCATTTGAACCACCTGACGAAGCCATACTATTTGAACCACCGCCGTTTGAACCTGCACCACCTGATGAACTGCTTGGAGCTGCTGATGATACTGATGCTGGAGCAGCTGGTGTTGGAGCCGGTGCGGAAGCACTCGGACTGGTAGATCCCGTACTTGATGGTGTTGTACCGTTTTTAGCTAAATCTACTTTAATATTCTGACCACTCGTAAACTTCAACGTATCGTTGCGACCGATTTCGATAGTCTTACCGCTACCATTTTCAACCTTGAACTTAAACTTATCTAATGCTTGTTCAAGGTAGCCTTTAGTGATGAGTTCTTTTTTCCAATCTGTACTTCCGCTATTTCCATTTACGCCATTATATGTTTGTTCTTCAGCAAGCATTACTTTGCTAAATGTCGGTGCATTTTTAAAGCCGATTTCGATTTTGGCGTTGCCGTTAGCTTCTCTCGTGTATTGAGTGATTAAATTATCACCTTTAAACTCAGCAATATTTGGTTGTGATGAAGTCCCCGCCGGAGCTGGTGTAGCAGACGAACCAGCCTGATTCATATCTAAACGCACAATGCTAAGGGTCGAACCAAGATAGTGCGGTGTGCTTTGAGTGCCATTTGCTACCGCACTTGGCATATCCGCACTGAACTTCAAGCCTTCGTTGAGTTTAGAAACAGCATTTTTCAAGCCCTCAACGATATTTTTTGGTGCAGTTCCATCTGTTCCATTAATGTCTTTTAATTTGAAATTATCAAATGTTGGTGCGGTAAATTTCGTTTTATCTGAAGTATCAACCGCAATACCTAACTGTTTCGCTAAATCCGCCAGTTGTTTACCTGTTACGGCTTCTTTTGAACTATCACCGATTTCACCGTCTGCAAGGTTTGTGAGTTTTGAATCATTAAAGCTGATTTCTTTTTTAGCTGTTTCTAACGTGATTTTCGCACCGCTTTCATCTTTACCACCTTTGATACTGGTGATTTCTTGAAGATTATTATTAAGCGTATGCGTAATTTTTCCATCAGCTTCTACAGAAACAGAAATATTTTCTGACTTCTTAAAGTCCAAAGCCCCTGTTTTGAGGTTGATAGATTGCTTCGTTTTGTCATCACTATTCGTTTTATACGATAACGTCAAGTCGTCCACATATTTCTTATTAACGGCATCGTATTTATCAGTTGGTGTGGCAACATAAACAATTCTTCTTTGTTCATCTTTGCCAGCACCACCTACAGATACCGCATTGGATACACCTGTTGATTTATTGCCTAAAATGACAGCATTTGTTATATCTTTAGTTGTCGTAATATTTGAACCCAAGGCATAAACATGGTCGCCCTCAATTTTGTTATAAGCACCCACAGCATAGGAATGCTTTCCGATAATCTCATTATCTTTACCGAATGCACCGGAATCGTTACCCGATACATTATTTTTGTAGCCGATAGCCGTAGCATGCTCACCCAATACCTGAGCTTCTCGACCTATGGCAACTGAACGTCTATTTTTAGCACTCGTGTCATAACCAATAGCAATTGCCCCTTCATTTTCTGCTACTGCTTTATCGCCAATCGCAATAGAACCCTCTCCATCAGCCTTAGTTTCCGGATTATCGGATACTTTAACGGATTTATCACCTGTACCTTTTAGATACTTAATAACCGCATCCGCCTGGACTAATTCAGTCGTACTTTTTTCAGTTTCGCCGAGTTTGATGGTGTCAATACCGACATTTTTTCCTAAAGCTAATTTTTTATCCCCAATATTCGACCCATCAACTTTTAAGAAGTCTGTTTGCAATTGTGCTGTTGTCGTGTATTCCTTCAATTTTGTTGCTACGGCTTTAGAAGTCACGACTTTTTCATCAGTTTCAGAAACCGTGGTTGCTTTATTTAATTTCAGCGTAAGTGTACCCGCACTTTGAGGATTGTTACCATTAGATGGTGCTAATGATACGGTGATGTCTTTTTGTGTGGCTTCTGCCATACCATCGGCTTTTACCTTACTTGTTGAACTATCAATGGTCAACGTACCGCCTAATTGTAATGTGGTTGAGCTTGGGGAGCTACCATTATCATTCCCCTTGAATGTCAATCCACCATTAACTGCGGTGATTAACTGATTAATAGCCTCTTTAAAAGTTGTAGGACCTGTATTGCTATTAGTTGTACCACCAGTTGAACTTGTACCGCCTTTTATTGCAGTAAATGATGGTTGTTTAAATCCAGTTTCACTCTCAACTTCAACCCCTAATTTACTTGCTAAATCATGAAGTTGTTTACCCGTAATGGCTTCGGTTGAACTAGTATCAATTTTTCCATCTTCCACATTGGAGATTTTCACGGTATTTCCGGTAGTGGCTTTAGTAAATGTCAATGCACTTCCACCCACTTTTAACTCCGCTGTTTTATCAGTGCCACTTGTACTGTTTTTAAACACTAAAGCGTTATCATCGTCTTTGCCAATGGTAGATAAGCCAGTGGCTTGCACTCCGCCATTTGTCATGTCTTTTTTCAACATAACGGTTGAGCCGTTTTCCGGACTTAACTCAATTTTGTTATCCGCTCCATTGGTAACTTTAATACTACCCTTATTTTTACCCGCACTTAACGTTGCACTAGTGCCATCTAAAGTAACGCTTGAACCATCTTTAGTACTTTCTAAGGTAACCGCTTTATCTTTCAATTCAAGTTTTGAATTATCTTTCGCACTTTCTAAAGTGGCAGTGTTTTCAGTGAGTTTTAACGCACCTTTGCCCTCTTCTTTATTAATTTCAGACACGCCGCTAAATTTACCCGCACTTAGGGTGACATCTTTTGATCTTGCTTGATCGCCTGCGGTGAATGTTATCGTCCCTTTATCTTTATCCAAAGCGATTTTTGCTTTATCGCCATTGGCAATAGAGGCAATACCTTTTAAGTTTTTAGACAATTTAATTTCTAAGGTGTCATCGCCATTGCCAGTTTTCTTCGCCACGGTGATATTGTCCGGTGCGGTTTCCATTGCTGGTTGCGTGCTATCTGTTGGAGTGGTTGCTGATGTTTCACCCACAATTTTCAATGTCTCACCGAGTTTGCGTGTGACATCTTTACCGTCATTTCCTTGGAATGACAGCCCTTTATTTTTCAATTCATTAGCGATATGAAGCAAATCGCCTGCATTGATGGCTTTGTTTAATTTGCCATCATTTGATGTTCCACCATTTTGCGGTTGTCCTGTGGCAACAAGTTTTAACAACTCGTCTAAATCTTGTCTGCCACTAGCACCATTCATTTTTTGATCTAAACCACTCGCAATGCCTGTGATTTGCTTATTATTTAAGTCTAATCCATCAGCTTTTAATGTCAGATCTGTTCCTTTAGAAGAGATTTTCAGACCATCGCCATTTGCAAAGTCAATCTTCGGAGCCGTGCCACTGTCACCTTTACCGGCAATCGAAGTGATATTTTTCAGATCGGCATTTAATTTATGCGTAATCGCACCGCCAGCATCTGCTGTGACAGTGATGTTATCATCATTTTTAAAATCAAGACCTTCGGAAAGTTTAACTTTATTATCACCTGCTCCATTAGCCTTGTATTTTATCTCTTGGTTGGCAATCGCTTGCTCGTTTTGAGTCGCTTTACTGTCCACATATTTTTTAGTGGTTAAGGCAGTCTTTGGACTTTTTTCATTTATTTCTTCAGTGACCGTTACTTGTTTAAAAGACGGTTTATCTTTTATGCCAATTAAAAGCTCTTTTGTATTTTGTTGATATGATGTTTTAATATTATCGCTACTAAATCCATCATCACTGGTTGATTTTTTATCGATATTCCCCGCTTTAATCTGCAAGGTATCCCCCAGTTGAAGCGTGCCTTTTACAGTACCATCGCCTACGACCAGTCCTTTATTCACAGCCACGATCAAATCATTGATTGCTTCTTTAAAGGTGGTTTTTCCGTTAGTTTCTGTTTGCCCTTGATAATTGACTTTGGTAAAGGACGGTTGTGTAAATCCAGCTTTCGCATTATCGACAGTCACACCCAATTTGCCTGCCAAATCATGCAATTGTTTTCCGGTAATCGCCTCATTTGAAGCACCGTCAATTTGCCCGTCTCCCAGTCCAGAAATCTTGACCTTATCCGTATCGGATTTTGTCAATGTTAATGCCGCACCTTCTTCAGGCATTAACTTTATTTTCGTATCTGCTAAGGAGATTTTTGTTTTGTCTTTAGCGATAGACTCAATTCCCGTCAATGTTGAACTTAATCCATAAGATATTTTCTTATTAGACTTATCTAATTCAACAGTTAAATTAGAATCTTTTGCTGCAAATTCTAAAGTATTTCCTATTAGGTTATCGCTAGTGGCACCTTCTGCCTTAACCATAAATGTTTTATTAAGTTTATCTTTAATACCTTGATCGAGTTTTGCCTCCGCTATTGTGTTATCTTTTAATTTTGTCCCTGCAATTGAAGCATCTTTTAAACTTAATGACGCATTACCAAATACTTTTCCGCCACCAGTAACTTGAATTTCATCGTTACCAGTTAAAGCATTCAATCCACTTTCAATAACTATTTTAGAAGCCCTGCCGTCACCGTGTTGAACTTTAACATCTCCAGTAACCCCATCAATAGTAATTTTTCCTGTTTTATTTGTAGCACTATGACCACCACTATCTTTTAGAGTGATAGAATTAATGTCTTCTAAGTCTTTATTTAGTGCTACCGTAAATTCTCCCGTCTTATCAGAATTTGTTTTAGATAATGAAACATTGATATTGCTTCCTGATTTAATGACAACTTTTTTGTCGTTCTCGCTATTTTTTCTGACAAAGTCATTATTCGTAGTCCCATCACTAAAGGTAATACCTGCCCCATTTACCGAAGTGAGCACCTCATCAAGAGCAGATAAAGCCTCTCCCACGGTTGTGTATGGTGCCTTATTTCCATTAGCTAGCGTATAAGACGGTGCTATTACATTTCCGTCTGCACCTATTTTCGCCTCTCCGCCTAAAGCACTCACAACAGAATTGAGTTGCGATTTGTTAATGGCATCATTATCAGATGTACCATTTGCTACGTTGGAAATTTTAACTTTGCCACTAGAACCAGTTAAATTTAAACTGGAACCACCAGCTTTAAGGATTGTCCCGCTATCCGAAAATGCGATTTGATTATTGGTATCTTTACCAATAGATGTAATGCCCGTTAAAGCCTCTTTTAATGTGATACTGACTTTTTTAGCGTTCTTATCCACTGCCGTGGTGATATTTTTAGTATCGCCATTAATATTTAAGACATTGTTCTGTTTATTTAATGTATATACTACGTTATTATCCCCCTTAACATCAAAATTAGCGGCGACATTAGCTAATTTCCCGTCCACATAGGTTTTCGTGGTTAATGTCTTCCCATCACTACTATCATCGACTGTTCCACTCACTTTGACTTCTTTAAAGGTCGGTTTGTCTTTGATACCGATTAACAGCTCTTTGCTTTTTGCTAGATACGCTGTTTTAATATTATCCGGTGAATAACCGTCGTCTGAAGTGCTCGTTGGTTTATCTACAGCTCCCGCTTTGATGATTAATTTATCGCCTAAGTAATGCGTTCCTTGTTCATTATTAGAATCTCCAACACCAAAAATAAATCCTTTATTAATAGCCGTTGTATTTTGACCAATGGCATCTTTAAAGGTCATTTCTTTTGATGTTTGAGTATTTGTATTCCCATTATATTTAACAACATCAAAACTTGATTTTTTAAATCCGCTCGTTAGGTCTGCTTTTGCTCCTAATACATTAATAGCTAATTTAGAAAACGCATCTACTACGCCATATAACTGGCTTCCGTTAATAGCATCGGTGGAGTTTACTTCCACTTTACCCGCAGCAACGTGAGTAATCAGGTGTTCTTTGCCGGTATCGCCAACACTGATCACCGATTTTTTACTCTGCTCTTTGTCATCAGCACTGACTCCGCCTGTCCAGTTGAATTTAAGACTGTCATTGCCGACAGTCACTTTTGCTTCTTTAGGTGCGGTCATTTTATCGACAGTTTTTGCATTTTTACCCAATGCGAGCTTATCGCCATCTACCGTAATCATGCCTAATTTGTTTTTGGTATTTTGGGCAAAACTGAGAGTAATACTTTGTTTATCCTGCTCCACTTTTGTCTCAATTTCATCACTCGTTCCTGCCACTTTAAGTTTTTCGTTTTTCAAATTCACTTTACCGGTCGGACCGCTATTTTTAGAATTATCCGCCTCTAACCCTAAGGTTGTACTAACCTCATCAATTTTCGAATCCAAATAAGTTTTAACCGCTCCGGCGGTGACAACTTTGTCTTTATTGCTATTTGTTGCCGTATTGTCATCAATGCTTGTTGCTTTGTGCAAAGTAAAGGTAATTTCCCCTTTGTTGCTATCAGTCTTAGAAGTCAGATCCGTACCATTGCCTTTAATGGTGAGTTTTTCGCCCAATTTACGGGTGATTTCAGAGCCGGAATCTCCGGCAAATTTTAGTCCTTTTTCCACAATCGCTTTCGCTACGTTGGATAAATCGCTGACATTGACAGCATTTCCTTTAATTGTTGTTATGTAACTGCCATCTAATATTTTTGAAACATTTTCCGGATTTCCGTTCGCTCCCTTAGGTCCATGATGCTGTGTATTTAACCCGCTTTGTAATCGGGTAATTCTTCTATCGGACATATCAAAGCCCGTTCTATCAAATGTATAGTTTGCCCCATTTGATGAAATTGTTACATTTGTCGTTGCATTTGACCCATTTGTGCTATTAAATG
The DNA here is from genome assembly GCF_000019405.1 of Histophilus somni 2336. NCBI lineage: Bacteria > Pseudomonadati > Pseudomonadota > Gammaproteobacteria > Pasteurellales > Pasteurellaceae > Histophilus > Histophilus somni. The sequence goes on from NC_010519.1 coordinate 85,572, forward strand.
CTATCTTGCTATATACAGTATTTTTACCGCTTTTAATCCCTTCTCCAGTAATACTTGCAATGTCTTTTAAGTCTTTATTTAAAGATATTTCCAACTCTTTTTCATTAGTTTTAGCTTCAGTAGTAATATTTTTATGTTGGCTAGCGTCTGCTTTCCCCTTAATATTTAATGCACTTTGAACAATATAGTTTCCCATATTACCATTTACAGTAAAACTAGTTGCAACATTGGCAAGTTTTCCGTCGACATATTCTTTCGTTGTTAATGTCTTTTTATCGCTTCTATCATTCACAGTGCCACTTATTGTTACTTCTTTAAATATCGGTTTATCTTTGATACCGATTAACAGTTCCTTTCTAGTTGGTTGATAGCTTGTCTTAATATTATCACTGCTAAATCCATCTACATCAGATTTTGGTTTATCGATATTTCCCGCTTTAATAGTTAACGTCGAACCTAAATTAAGTGTACCTGTATGGCTGTCAGCGTCTTGGATTACAATTCCCTTATTTACCGCTGTAATCAGTTCTTCAATAGCGTCTTTAAAAATAGTTTTTTGTTTCTTTTGAGAACCTTTATAGTCAACCGCTGTAAACTTATAACGATCAAATTGCGTGTTATTGGGGGTATTTACTGACACACCTAAAATATCACCCACATTTTTAAGCTGATTCCCCGTAATCGCCTGATCGGAAGTTTGCGAAATCTCTCCATCGGCTAAATGCCCGAATCTTATCTTTTCTCCTATGTCCGCAATTTGTTTATCAGCATTTATGTATTGTATCTTCTCGTTATGCCCTTTAGCCCCAACTAATACTTTTTCTTTTGGAATTTCTTGTTTATCTAATGGTGTGCCATTTTTGGTATTGACCTTGTAGAATTTTCCATCTGTTCCTTTAACTAATTTATATATTTTTCCATTATCTTCCGTATAATAAACGACTAAGCCTTCTCTTTTTACATATTCTAAGGCTTTTAATTGTCCAATCGTCGCCACGTCAGAATCCAACGCACCCGGTGCCACCCCGACAATCCGTCTTAAGCCCAGTTCTTGACTTCCACTGTTACCCTTTGTCCAACCGACTGAAATGATACCCGCTGATTTATCAGTTCTTAAACTATAGCTTGACCCCTCTGGAACATATGGGGTTAAATCAATGGCTTCTTTTCCGGTTAAGGTTGCTGTATTTTTGTTAGCATCCTGATAAAAATATTTTGTATGTGATTTATAGCCCAAGGCGACGGAGTTTTCCATCGTCGCTTCGGTTTCATTACCTAAAGCGATTGCACTTTTTTTACTCGCTTTTGAATTAGTCCCGAAAGCAATTGCATTTTCAGAATTTGCTTCAATTTTTGCATTATCTCCTAAAGCTATCCCTTTTTCAGAATAAACATATGATTCTGTACCTATAGAAATTGCTGACATTTCTAATTCTACTTTTTCAGCCTCAAGTCCAAATTTTCCTTTCTTTAAATTTGCTATTTTTACATTTTTATTTTGACTTTGATTTTCAACTTTTGCACTATTACCTATTAGTATAGATTTTTTTGAATGATCTTTTAAACTTGCAGAATTTCCTAGAACTATACTTTCACTTGATAATCCATGAGAACCATACCCTATTGATATTGTATTGTCTTTTGTAACACCAACTCCGGAACCTATTGCAACTGCTCCTGCACCGATGACATTTATTCCTGTACCGATAGCAACAGAGTTTTCTTTATATACATTAGTACCAATCCCAAGTGCGATGGTATTTCGTGCATATTTACCGATGTTATTTAATGCCCCTAATACTACAGAGTTTGCTCCTCTTACTACTGATGCACTACCTATAGTAATAGTATTATCCCCATTATTTGAAAGATGATATCCTAAAGATATAGAGTGATCTCCTTCTTTAGTTGTTTTATATATTTTACTTGTTGTTTCAATGACTTCATCCCTTTCGTGACTAAAGGCTATTCGTTTTTTGTCGCTAATTACTTTTTCAATTATCTCTGATATTGGATTTTTACTATTACTAGGGTTAGAAGCATTAAAACCAAGTTTGACAATATGATTTTCATCTCCGTATTTTAAATTGTTCTCATCGATTTTAAAAAGGGTGTTATATTCATTATGTCGATCTACTTCTACAACAGGAGATGAATTTTGTGTGTGTTGCATAATGGAATTTTGAAATGTCTCATACCCATTACTTGCGATTAAAGCATTAGATGCTACATTTGACCCTATGGCTATTGATCCAATTCCTACTGCTTTTGATCCTGAACCGAATGTTAATGCACCTTGGTTAGTTGCTTCTGTTTCATTACCTATAGCAAATGAATTCGCAGCAAAAACCCTTGATTCGTCTCCTATAGCAACTCCTCCAGTTGCATCGTCATTAACAAACGCACGAACTCCAACTGCAGTAGAATCATTTGCTAAAGCAAATGATAATGTACCTATAGCTAGTGAAGCATTTCCATAGGCAACAGATCTTGAACCAATGGCTATTGATGCCACGCCTGCTGCGTAAGTAGGAGAATAAATCCGGTTATCTACACCGTTATTTATTCCGTATTTCATCTTAAAGTTCTGTTCATTTAATATATTTTTATAAGTAGTTCCACTATATCTTGTGTTTGTATCATAACCATAGATTTTCATAATGGTTTTTTCAGGTAATTTGTCTCGATATGTATTAGCTATATCATCATTCCCTATTGCAATAGAAGCATAACCAGCAGCCATTACGTCCGATCCTAAAGCAGTTGCTTGTTGCCCTCCAGAATATACATTGTTTCCTATTGCAGTTGTTTGAGAAGCAAAACCTACAGCACCATGGCCTAAAATAGTCATACCTACACCAGTAGATTGATCGCGATTCGTATTCACGCCTGCAGAGTGAGGGCCTATTATTACAGACTTATATACATTAGTATTAACATCTTTATCATATTTACGAGGACTATTTTGAACCTGTGTTAGAAGAGTGTTTTCTCTACCGTTTTTTTTCCAATAATCTGCTTCCCTCCAATTTTCTCGTACACCCGCTGCTCCGGTATTTCCGTCCATATCAATATATGTTATGTCAGCATATGAAACACTGCTCACACCAAGCATCCCCGACATCAACAACACCAACGGTGAAAATTTAAAAATGCCTAAAAAATTACCCAAAAACACACCGCACTTTGGTTTACTCTTCGAACTGCTCGCTATTTGGCGGTTGCTTGCCAACTCAGAAACGGCTTTACATTGACCTGTTGTTACATCGTATTTTGTTTTGAAGATTTTGTTCATAAATTCACTCTCTTTAATCTTTTAAAATTAGGTTTTTTATTGATTTATTTTGTTGATTTTTTTAACTTTTTTATAGTTATTAATGGATTAAAATTTTTGCTTTTTAGGCAGATTAATGAGGTATAAATCGGCGATGCCTTGCTTTTTAAGACAAAGCAGAAAAAGGCGAATAATACTTTCGCCGAAAGGTTGAGGTTGAAATAGGTGATTTTTAAGATATTGTTTGAACATGTCCAACCTCTCAAAATTAACTTGAAAGGTTGATTTTAGCCAATATACTAGGCTGTAGGCTGTAGGCTGTAGGCTGTAGGCTGTAGGCTGTAGGCTGTAGGCTGTAGGCTGTAGGCTGTAGGCTGTAGGCTGTAGGCTGTAGGCTGTAGGCTGTAGGCTGTAGGCTGTAGGCTGTAGGCTGTAGGCTGTAGGCTGTAGGCTGTAGGCTGTAGGCTGTAGGCTGTAGGCTGTAGGCTGTAGGCTGTAGGCTGTAGGCTCATTTTATTCCTGTGATATGTAATGTACAAATAATATATCGAGCCGATTATTCTAACCTAAATATTATGAGAAACAAAAGGATTTTTTAGTTAAATCTGATTTGATGTAAGAAGGCTTTAGTGCGTTCATGTTGTGGGTTTTCAAATAACGTTTTTGGCGATCCTTGTTCCACAATAATGCCTTTATCCATAACGACCACTACATCTGCCACATCTAAAGCAAATTTGATTTCATGCGTGACTACGACCATTGTCCAACCTTCGTTAGCAAGCCCTTTCATCGTGTTTAATACATCTTGAACTAATTCAGGATCCAGTGCTGAGGTAGGTTCATCAAACAGCATTAATTCAGGTCGAATAGCTAAAGCTCGTGCAATACCAACTCGCTGTTGTTGCCCGCCAGAAAGTTGGTGTGGATAGAGATTAGCTTTGTCTATTAGCCCTACTTTACATAATAATGTTTCCGCTTCTTGGCGTACTTCATCAGGCTTGCGTTGTTGTACTTGAACAGGTCCTTCCATGATATTTTCTAATGCGGTTTTATGTGGAAATAAATTATATTGTTGGAATACCATGCCTGATTTTTTGCGTAGCGGTAAAATGTTTTTGCGAATGTGTTTGTCCGTAAAATCAATATACAGCGGATTTTCTTTGTGAAATTCGATTGTGCCTTGTTCCGGTAATTCAAGGGCATTTAAACAACGTAAAAAAGTCGTTTTACCTGAACCTGATGGTCCTAAGATGACAACAACTTGACCTTTTTCTATATCTAAATCAATTCCACGTAATACAGGATTATTGTCAAATGTTTTATGAATATTACGAATTTTAATCATCATTTATCCTTGGTTAGCGAGTAACATAACGAGCAAGTTTTTTTTCTATGCGAGCTTGCCATAAGAACAAGATAAAACAGAAACACCAATAAATCAGGGCTGCCTCAATATAAACGGGTAAGAAATCGTAAGACATATTTGCTACTTGTTGTGCCACTCGGAACATTTCCGTTACTGTTACTACCGAAGCTAAAGAAGTGTCTTTGAATAAACTGATAAATGTATTACTCAGAGGTGGAACGGCAACACGAAATGCTTGCGGTACAATAATTCGGCGGAAAGTTTGCATATAAGTCATGCCGATTGTGTAACCGGCTTCCCATTGTCCTTTGGGGACGGATTGTATCGCCGCTCGTACCGTTTCAGAAGCATAAGCACCGACATTTAATGAGAAACCGATAATTGCGGCAGGAATAGGATCAATAAAAATCCCCAGTGCAGGTAATCCATAAAAAACGATGGATATTTGCACTAGCATTGGTGTCCCACGAATAATTGAAATATAAATTTTTGTTATAAATAAAAAGAGGCGATGGATAATGCTATGGCTTGGACTCACTCGAATTAACGCAACAGCAATCGCAATAACCATTCCCAATATAAATGATACGATAGCAAGCGGTATTGAAACTAATACCGCCGCTTTGACCATGGGAAAAAATCCATTGATGACTAATTCTGCTCTTGCCTCAGTCATAAAAGGCAATGAGGCAAGGAAATTATTTAACACTGATATCTCTACCAAAGAATTGTTCACCTAATTGTTTTAATGTGCCATCGTTGCGTAATTCTTCGATAGCTGCACTGATTTTTGCTAGTGCTTCATCATTATTTTTATTGACAATAAGACCCGCACCCACTTTATCTTTAGATTCCCATACCGGTTTTAAACCTGAATTTGGGTATTTTTTCAAATAATCCAATAAGGCTAGTGCATCGTTAAACGTCATATCTGCTCGTTTTTGTTGTATGAGTAATAAGCCTTGTGCCATGCCGTCAATAGGAACAATCTTAGCTTGGTATTTTTGTGCCAATTCACCATAGTTTGAGCTAAGTGTTTGTGCTGCTTTTAAGCCTTTTACATCTTCAACTTGTTTAATGCGAGTTTCATTATCTCGTGCTACTAACATTGCTCCGGACCAACTATAAGGTTCAGATTTGTCAAAAGTGGCTTGACGTTCAGGTGTTGTTAATGCGACTTGGTTTGCTACCAAATCAAAACGTCCAGCTTTTAAACCAGCAAGCATCGCATCCCATTGTGTTTCTTTAAATTCAACGGTTACACCTAATTTTTTAGCTACTGCACGAGTCACTTCAACATCATATCCTGTCAATTTTCCGGTTGAGTCGTGGTAAGTGAACGGTGCGTAAGTGCCTTCCGTACCGACCGTAATCGTTCCTTTGTTGTTAATGCGATCTAATAAACTCGCCTGTGCTAAGGCTTGTGTGTTGGCGACTATTGCAAAAACGGTAGTGAATAAAAATGTTATTTTTTTCAACATAAAAGCTCCTTTCAGTAAAAATTGCGTTGCGGTAAAAAAGAGTGCTTGGCATTGTAAAAGAAATGTTAAATATTACAAATAACTTTCGGGAATATGTTATGCAGAATGGGTGTTTTTATGAGGCGATGAAAAATGATCCGGATTCAACGCCTAAAGCTTAAGCTGAAAAATTAGTAAGCGAGTAAAGGAAAATCAAGCGATATTTCGTTATATAACTTGAAATAATACTGAATAATAGCTATATTACGACAAAGGGCGTAAGCTGCCACAAGTGCTACTTAATCGGGCGTAAGCTGCCATAAGTGCTACTTAATTAGGTGCAAGCTACCGTAAGTGCTGAAGAAAAGATGCCTAACGGCATCTTTTTTTTGCTCAAATTCTCATTTGGAATATGACGATGAATGACAAATTAAAACTATATCGTGTAACGGATCACTATCTTGATTTTTTAAGAGATGTTGAGCCTAAAATCCCAATGAATAAAGATAATGGAAAAAAACGCCCTTTTGTTGGCATTGTTCTTTCCATTAACGGCGTAAAATATATCGCCCCTTTATCTTCTAAAATTTGCAAAAGCCAAAGCGATTTTAAAGTGAAAAGTGGCGGTGAACAAAAGGCGACTATTCGATTTGCGTATATGTTCCCCATTGTTGATAGTGCTTTAATTGAGATTGATTATACCGAAGAATTTAAAATAGATTTTAAATATACGGCATTGCTCATCAAAGAGGACTTATACATCAATCAACATAAAGCACGTATTCACGAAATTGCAACCAAAACGTATACTAATGCAATCACAAAACGTTTTGGGTTTGAAAATTTCTGTTGCGACTTTGCAAAACTGGAAGAAAAACATCGAGCTTATGAAGCTCAGTAAAAATTGCTCCAGTGTATCTGCTAGGGATGTTTTTATAGAAAGTATATTTAGAACAATGGGTTAGATTGAAAGTGCGGTGTTGTTTTGGTGGTTTTGATAAAAAAATGAGCTTTGATAAGTGAATTAGGACTTAAAAAAGCTCATTTTGTTATATCGAAAAGGTCAATGTAGCCAGAATAAATAAGCAAATGTACCGATAAACAGTACACAAATAATATTCAAGACCACCCCTGCTCGAACCATTTCTTTTTGTTTAATTTCGCCTGTACCAAAGACAATTGCATTCGGCGGAGTTGCAACCGGTAACATGAAGGCACAAGAGGCACCTAAACCAATGATCAATGCTAAACCTAATTCAGGCATGCCAAGTGACCGTGCAATAGAAATGAAGATAGGAACTAATAACGCCGCACTTGCACTGTTTGAGGTAAATTCAGTTAAGAAAATGATAAAGGCGGCAACTAATAAACCGATAAGATAGAAGTTCCCACCTTCGATCATGAAGACTATGCCGTCAGCCAAAACTTTGCTCGCACCTGAGTCTTGTAATACCGCACTTAATGTTAAACCACCACCGAAAAGCATTAATACGCCCCAATCCGTATTATCTTGTAACTGTTTCCAAGAAATTACGCCACTGACGCAAACGGCAATAGCGGCAAGTAATGCGATGACACTGTCAAAACTGGCAATATTTTTTTCCAACCCTAATAAAGATGACAGCATTGGGTTGAGTTTGGCACTAAATATCCAGCAAAATGCAATAGTTACGAAAATGAGTAATGTAATGATCCGTTGATTATTCATCTCAACTTTCTCAAAGTTTTGTTTGAAACTCGCTTTGAGATTCGGTTTAAAGATAATGTAAAGAGTACCGATCATGATTGGCATAAGAATAAGCATGATAGGTAAACCGAAATAGAGCCAATCGGAGAAAGATAATTTCAATTGAGAAGCAACAATTGCGTTGGGCGGACTACCAATGACAGTTCCCATACCGCCGATACTCGCACTGTAGGCAATACCTAATAAGACGAATACATAAGTGTTATGTTCTTTCGTTCTATCTAATTGGCTAAGAATACCCATAGCTAACGGCAACATCATCGAAGCTGTTGCAGTATTACTCATCCACATAGAAAGAAATGCGGTAATTGAGAAAAGATAAATGACGCCAATAAAGAGATTTCCTTTTGCCAGCATCATTATTTTATTGGCGATCATTCTATCCAATTTTTGAATATGCAGTGCGGTAGCGAGGGCAAATCCTCCAAAGAAAAGGAAAATAGTTGGTGCTGAATAAGAAGCTAAAGCGGTTTTTGTTGTGACTAAGCCTAATGCAATTGCTATAAACGGCACCAATAAGGCTGTTACTGTTACATGCAGTGCTTCAGTTAGCCATAACACAGCAATAAAGACTAATAAAGCCAGTCCTTTATTTGCTTTTTCATCAAAGGGTAATACATAAAGTAGAACAAAAAAAACGATAACATCAAGAATGAATATTAACGCATTTTGGTTAAAAATTGATTTAGAAACTGTTTTGCTCATAAGGTTATCCTGCTTAGATAAAATAGTGAACTATCCCTATTTGGTGGTAGGAATTTGAGTGAAAGTTACCAAATGGTAAAAAAAATGCAACGACCTTTTGTTTTTTTTGTGAGGTATGTCTAAAAAATAAAAAGTGCGGTCTTTTGCACCGCACTTTTTGTAGGAATTAATGCTGAATGGTGATTATAAGCTATCAAACTCTTCTAAATCTAAAGGCTCTTGAGAAAGAATAATGCCGGTAAGATCTGCATAAATATAGTCATCAGGAAAGAAGGTTACGCCACCAAAATTTACCGGAACGTCCGTTTCTCCTATGCTTTGTTCATCTGAACCGACAGGGATAGGTGCAAGTGCTTGAATGCCGATATTTATGTTTTCTAATTGTTGTAATTGACGAATTGCTCCGTATACGATAATCCCTTCCCAGCCATTATCTGCCGCTAATTGTGCTAAGTTTGCATCAATTAATGCACGGCGAACCGCACCGCCACCATCAATTAATAGCACTCGACCTTCGCCATTTTCTTCGAGAATTTCACTGATTAATCCATTGTTTTCAAAGCATTTGATTGTGGTGATTTTCCCAAAGAACGTGCTTTTGCCGCCAAAACTGGAAAAAATAGGCTCAACAACATCAATTTGATCGAGGTAAATATCACAAAGTTCAGCAGTATCAATATACATAGGGTTTTCCTTCTATATTTCGGACAGTTGTTAAGTATAACCAATATTAGTTTACAAGCAAGCTCAAACTGAATAATAGATTCGTGAACAAGGCAAGTAAGGACATTTGTGCAAGCATTGGGCGTAAATGTAACGGATTTTTATTGCGATACACAAAATGTGCATGCTTGATCAGCAGTGGAAAAGAAAGAATAAAGATAAAATTTGACCAATGTGTAAATGTGTATAAGGCAAAAATAATATAACTTAATGCACTGAGCAATAGAATAATGCAATGATAAATACGTGCATTCTCAGCCCCTAGACGTACTACAAGGGTATTTTTACCTGCTTTTCTATCTTGTTCAATATCACGCAAATTATTGATATTTAATACCGCAGTAGCTAATAAGCCTGTTGCGGTAGCAGGGAGAAAAATAAGCCAATTTAGCTGATGGGTTTGCAGATAATAAGTACCGCCAACACCGAGCAGACCGAAAAATATAAGTACCGAAACATCGCCTAAACCTAAATAACCATAAGGTTTTGTACCTACGGTATAAGTAATTGCAGCAAGAATGGCGAGTAAACCCAAAAGTGCAAAGGCAACAAGATCAACAATTGTTTGATAAGCACTCACAATCAGTAAACTACCGGAAATTAAACTCAAGAATACAACAAGAATCAGTCCTTGTTTTAATTGTTTTGCGTTAATAGCACCTTGTTGAATAGCACGCAACGGTCCGATACGTTCTTGTGTATCGGAACCTTTTTGATGATCGCCATAATCATTGGCAAAGTTGGATAAAATTTGCAATAGCAAGGTCGTTAATAAACAAAGTAAAGTTGTTGTCCAACTGAACTGTTGTGACCAATAAGCCAATGCTGAGCCAGTCATAATTGAGGCGGCAGCCAAAGGTAAAGTTTTGGGTCTAGCTGTTTCAAACCACATTTTGACATTATTATTTGCCATAATATCCACATTATAATTGATACAGAAAATGAAATTTTCACCAAGCGTGTAAATTTGCGTTATTCTACTGTTTTATTAATGAGTTTTTAACTGTTTTAAGGAAAATATGTCTAAATTTTTACTTCATCTTACGCCGATTGCAATCATTCATACGCCGTATAAAGAAAAATTTTCCGTCCCTCGGCAAGCGAATTTAGTTCAAGACGGGACAGGTATTGTGGAGTTGCTTCCGCCGTTTAATTGTCCGGAGGCTGTACGTGGACTGGAGCAGTTTTCTCATTTGTGGTTAATTTTTCAATTTGACAACGTGCCGACAGGTAAATGGCAACCTACAGTACGACCTCCCCGTTTAGGAGGTAATAAGCGTATTGGTGTTTTTGCTTCCAGATCGACACATCGCCCTAATCCTTTGGGGTTATCTAAAGTGGAACTTCGTGAAGTTGAATATAAAAACGGAAAGATTTTGTTACATCTCGGTTCAGTCGATTTGATTGACGGTACACCAATTTTAGATATTAAACCTTATATTGCCTATGCGGATAATGAACCTAATGCAAGATCGGGATTTGCCCAAGAAAAGCCAAAGCAGGAATTGCGAGTGGAATTTAGTCCTGAGGTGCAGGCAACACTGGAAAAACTGGAAAAAAAACGACCGCACTTGAAGCGTTTTATTCGAGAAGTTATTCAGCAAGATCCCAGACCTGCCTATCAGAAAGGAAAGTGTTTTCATAAAATTTATGGCATTGCACTGTATGAATTTAATATTCGTTGGAGAATTAAAAATGATGATTTTACAGTGGCGGAAGTGATCGAAATTCAGAATATTTAAACTTCAAATAAATTTTTTGATCCGCTTATAAGTGAGATGTTTGTGGAGCATGCTGTGTTGGCGAAAGAAATTAGAGAAAAATCCGCAAATTCATACCGCACTTGCTCGCTTGTTATCACACTTTTTATGGCTACAACCAGAAAATTGCAAAAAATCAGGTGGATTTTACCGCTCACATAACTATTTTTCATTTGTAAAAATGTAAATTCAAAAAAAATTTCATTTGAAAAAGTGTAATCATAATCATAAAATCGACCGAAAATCAGAAATCGGACAACATAATGAAACGAACAATTCTTCACGCATTGCAAAAATGGAAAGAGAAACCGAACCGTAAGCCATTGATTATTCAGGGAGCAAGGCAGGTTGGAAAAACGTGGGTGATGAAACATTTTGGTGAGCAGGCTTTTGCTAAGGTAGCCTATATCAACTTTGATAACAACCCCCGAATGAAAAGCCTGTTTGCCGGCGATTATGACATTCAACGCCTGCTTTTAGGGCTGAAAATTGAAAGTGGAGTAGATATTCAGGCAGAAGATACACTGATTATTTTTGATGAAATTCAGGAAGCACCACAAGCACTTTCTTCGCTTAAATATTTTTACGAAAATGCACCGCAGTTTTACATTATGGCGGCGGGTTCGTTACTTGGCGTATCGCTACATCATCAAGTCTCCTTTCCCGTCGGCAAGGTTGATTTTCTGCCTCTTTATCCGATGGATTTTTACGAATTTTTAACCGCACTTGGCAAGCAAGATTTAGTGGAACTATTGGAATTGCAAGACTGGATACTGATTTCTGCGATGAAAAGCCGTTATATCGATCTGCTCAGGCAATATTATTTTGTTGGTGGAATGCCGGAAGCGGTCAAAACCTTTGTTCAAACTCAAAATTTAGATGAAGTTCGCCAAGTGCAACGCAATTTGTTGATGGCGTATGAACAGGATTTTTCCAAGCATATTCAAGACGGACATACAGTGCAACGGGTGCGGGCGTTATGGCACGCAATTCCCGAGCAACTTGCCAAGGAAAATAAAAAATTTGTGTATTCTCTGTTGCAAAAAGGGGCAAGAAGTAAGGATTATGAACTTGCTCTTCAATGGCTGAAAGATAGCGGTTTGGTGCATTTAGTCCCTCGTATTAAAAAGCCTCATTTGCCGCTTTCTGCTTATCAAGATGGTGCGTTTAAATTGTTCGGATTGGATGTCGGACTATTGACGGCACAAACTCATTTGGATAAAAGCGTTTTATTGGAAGGCAATCGCCTATTTACTGAATTTAAAGGTGCACTAACTGAACAATATGTACTTCAACAACTGATTGCAAGCCAAGAGAATCCGGTATTTTATTGGGCGACAGAGCGAGGTACCGCCGAGGTCGATTTTGTACTGCAATATAAACAAGCGGTTATTCCGATTGAAGTAAAAGCCGAAGAAAATCTGAAGGCTAAAAGTTTGAAAGTCTATGTTGAACAATTCCAAAGCGAAAAGGCAATCCGATTTTCAATGGCGGATTACCGAGAGCAGGATTGGATGGTGAATGTGCCGTTGTATGTGGTTAAAAATATGTTTTTTAAAATTTAAAGGCATTTTATTTATGCATAAAATTTATGGTATGGCACTGTATGAATTTAATATTCGTTGGAGAATTAAACATGATGATGATGTTACAGTGGCGGAAGTGATTCACATTCAGCATGTTTGATCTTCAAATAAATTTTTTGATCCACTTCACATTTTTACAGTTTTCTTTTTTCTTTTTATGAATTTTTCCATTAAACTACTTTTTGTTTAATCGAAACGTTTCGATGATAATTATCAATGTTTTCTCTGAATAATTTCAGAAAAACTGGAGAAAATTAATATGAAGAAAACAAAATTATTAAATGCGAGCTTATCACATTATATTGCAACGTTAGGCCATACAGACAGTTTGGTTATTTGTGATGCCGGATTGCCTATTTCAAATCAAGTTGAACGTGTTGATTTAGCGTTGGAGGCAGGCGTTCCCGGCTTTTTACAAACTGTTGATGTGGTTATAAGTGAGATGTTTGTGGAGCATGCCGTTGTGGCGAAAGAAATTAGAGAAAAAAATCCGCAAATTCATGACGCACTTTTAGATTCGTTAAGAAAATTATCAGAACAACAAGGCAACTGCATTGCCGTTGAATATGTGGAACATGAAGAATTTAAAGTATTAAGTTCTGAGAGTAAAGCTGCTGTACGTACAGGGGAATTCTCGCCGTATGCTAATATTATTTTGTATTCAGGTGTGCCATTTTAACCAGTTGAAGAGAGGTATTTATGCAAGTGGAAACCTTGCTCAAAATTACCGGTGTAGATAAATCTTTTCCGGGTGTTAAAGCACTTAGTAATGCTTGTTTATCTGTTTATGCGGGACGAGCAATGGCACTTATGGGAGAAAATGGTGCAGGTAAATCAACGTTAATGAAGGTTTTAACCGGAATTTATAGCAAAGATAGCGGTTCTATTGAATATTTAGGAGATGTTGTCAATTTTAAAGGACCTAAGGATTCTGAAACGGCAGGAATTAGTATTATTCACCAAGAACTGAATTTAGTTGCAAATTTAACCGTTGCTGAAAATATTTTTTTGGGGCGTGAATTTACAACCTCTTGGGGTGCAATTGATTGGAAGAAAATGTACAGAGAGGCTGATAAATTATTAGCACATTTGGGTGTGTCATTTCGCAGTGATCAGCTTTGTTCGGAATTGTCTATTGGTGAACAACAAATGGTTGAGATAGCAAAAGCGTTGAGCTTTAAATCAAAAGTGATCATTATGGATGAGCCGACAGATGCCTTGACAGATACGGAAACGGAAACGCTTTTTAACGTTATTCGTGAATTAAAAGAACAACATTGTGGCATTGTATATATTTCTCATCGGATCAAAGAAATTTTTGAAATTTGCGATGATGTAACAGTATTACGTGATGGACAGTTTATTGGTGAAAGTGCGGTGCAAGATCTCACGGAAGAGCGTTTAATCGAGATGATGGTTGGCCACCGTTTAGAGGAGCAATATCCGCATGTTGAACAAGATCGTGGTTCTGTTCGTTTGGAAGTAAATCAGCTTTTCGGTAGCGGAATATGTGATGTGAGCTTTAAACTATATAGTGGTGAGATTTTAGGTGTGTCAGGCTTAATGGGTGCCGGTAGAACTGAATTGATGAAAGTGCTATATGGTGCTTTGCCTAAAGAAGAAGGTGAAGTGCGGTTAAATAATAAAGTCATTTCTAATGATTCTCCTCAAGACGGTTTAAGAAACGGTATTGTATATATTTCTGAAGATCGTAAAGGCGACGGACTAATTTTGGGTATGTCTGTAAAAGAAAATATGTCTTTGACCGCCTTGGATCATTTGTCAAAAGCCGGAAAAATTAATCATCAAGCAGAAAAAATGGTGGTAGATGATTTTATTGAGTTGTTCAATATTAAAACCCCAAACCGTGAACAGCAAATAGGCTTGCTTTCTGGCGGCAACCAGCAAAAAGTGGCAGTTGCTAAAGGGCTAATGACTCGTCCTGATGTACTTATTTTAGATGAACCGACCAGAGGCGTTGATGTTGGTGCGAAAAAAGAAATCTATCAATTGATTAATAAATTTAAACAAGAGGGATTAAGTATTATTTTGGTTTCATCTGAAATGCCGGAAGTACTTGGGATGAGTGATCGGATTTTAGTTATGCACGAAGGTCGTATTAGTGCTGAATTTAGTCGTGAAGAGGCAACACAAGGAAAATTACTTGCCGCAGCACTCGGGAAACATAATTAAGGGAATTGTATGAAATCATCATTTAAATTGGGAAAAATGTTATTAGAGCAACGTTCAGTTATTGCTCTGTTGATACTTATTGCTATTGTATCAATGATTAATCCTGACTTTTTCAGTATTGATAATATTCTTAATATCTTACGTCAAACGTCGATAAATGCGATTATTGCAGTAGGTATGACTTTTGTAATTTTGATTGCAGGGATTGATTTATCCGTCGGTTCTATTCTTGCGTTGACCGGTGCGGTTGCCGCTTCATTAGTTAGCATGGAGTTATCCATTTTTATGGTTATTCCGTTAACGCTATTATTGGGGACTTTTTTGGGTAGCGTAAGCGGTTTTATCGTTGCAAAAGGCAAAGTACAGGCATTTATTGCCACATTAGTTACCATGACTTTATTACGTGGTGTGACAATGGTTTATACTGAAGGTCGTCCGATTAGTACGGGATTTTCTGAAACGGCAGACAGCTTTGCTTACTTAGGTACAGGTTATTTATTGGGTATTCCTTTGCCGATTTGGTTAATGGTAATTGTATTTGCGGTTGCTTGGTATGTTTTAAAACACTGTAAAATCGGACGCTATATTTATGCTTTAGGCGGTAATGAAAATGCAACGCAGCTATCAGGCATAAATGTTAATAGAATTAAAATATTTGTGTTTGCAGTGAGCGGTTTTTTATCCGCACTTGCCGGATTGATCGTCACTGCACGTTTATCTTCAGCACAACCGACAGCCGGTGTGTCTTATGAATTAGATGCGATTGCCGCCGTCGTTGTCGGCGGAACCAGTTTAATGGGCGGTAAAGGTCGTGTTATGGGTACATTAATCGGTGCATTGATTATCGGTTTTTTAAATAATGCACTGAATTTATTAGATGTTTCATCTTACTATCAAATGATAGCAAAAGCGTTGGTTATCTTAATTGCGGTGCTTGCGGATAACTATTTAGGTAATAAAAAAGCATAAACTCAATATCTTTATAGGAGATTTCAAAATGAAAAAATTAACAACTATTGCATCAGCTGTCATGTTAAGTCTTGCTTTTAGCGGTGTAGCAATGGCAAAAGAGACAATTGCATTAGCAGTGTCAACTTTAGATAACCCATTTTTTGTATCACTTAAAGACGGTGCACAGAAAAAAGCGGACGAATTAGGTTATAAATTAGTTGTGTTAGATTCGCAAAATGACCCTGCGAAAGAGCTGGCTAATGTTGAAGATTTAATGGTTCGTGGTGCAAAAGTATTATTGATCAATCCAACAGACAGCGAAGCAGTTTCAAATGCGGTTGCTATTGCCAATCGTCGCAATGTTCCTGTCATCACTTTAGATCGTGGAGCGGCAAAAGGTAAGGTAGTGAGCCATATCGCTTCAGATAATGTAGCTGGCGGTAAAATGGCAGGTGACTTTATTGCACAGAAATTGGGTGCAAATGCAAAAGTTATTCAACTTGAAGGTATTGCGGGTACATCTGCAGCACGTGAGCGTGGCGAGGGTTTCAAACAAGCTATTGCAGAACACAAATTTGACGTATTAGCCAGTCAGCCGGCTGATTTCGATCGTACTAAAGGCTTAAACGTTATGGAAAATTTATTAGCAAGTAAATCCGCAGTTCAAGCTGTATTTGCACAAAATGATGAAATGGCATTGGGAGCGTTACGTGCTATTAATGCGGCTAATAAAAAAGTACTGGTAGTCGGTTTTGATGGCACTGATGATGGTGTTAAAGCTGTTAAAAGCGGTAAATTAGGTGCAACTATTGCACAACAACCGGAACTTATCGGTAGTTTAGGCGTTGAAACTGCTGATAAGGTATTGAAAGGTGAAACCGTCGCAGAGAAAATTCCTGTTGACTTAAAAGTCATTGTTAAATAATAAAGTGAGGGCATATTTATTGCCCTCATTTCTTGATATAAACAATAAGGACGATTTTGTTTATTTTCTGATAAGGATAAATGATGAGCAAAACTCTTACTGTTCTCGGTAGTATTAATGCGGATCATGTTATTTCTGTACCGCACTTTGCCAAACCGGGCGAAACACTAAGTGGTAAACAATATCATATTGCTTATGGCGGAAAAGGTGCAAATCAAGCTGTGGCAGCAGCAAGATTAGCGGATTTTAGCCAAGGTGCAACAGTGAATTTTGTTGGTTGTATTGGTAGTGATGATATTGGGCGAGCGATGAAAAAAGCGTTTGCACAAGATGGTATTAATGTTGCGACAATTACTGAAATTCCTAATGAAATGACTGGAATTGCAATGATTCAAGTGGCTGATAGCGGAGAAAACAGTATTGTCATTTCTGCCGGTGCAAATGCATATTTAACGCCTGAGATTGTAGATAAATTTGCGACAGAAATTGAGCGGGCGGATTATTTACTCATGCAATTGGAAACACCGTTGAACGCAATTTTGGAAGCAGCTAAATTAGCTAAGAAACATGGTGCGACAGTCGTATTAAATCCTGCTCCTGCGAACCAATTACCTGATGAATTGCTCAGTTTATTAGATATGATTACGCCGAATGAAACAGAAACGGAAATTTTAACCGGTGTGAAGGTAACCGACGAGCAAAGTGCGGCGAAAGCAGCGAGTGTTTTGCATCAAAAAGGTGTTGCTACTGTGTTGATTACGTTAGGTTCAAAAGGTGTTTATGTGAGTCGGAAATCTTCGACACAAGAACTGGGGCAGAATAAGGTTATAGCCGGATTCAGAGTAAATGCTGTAGATACAACTGCAGCCGGTGATACGTTTAATGGGGCATTTTTGACCGCACTTTTAGAAAATAAATCTCTTGACGAAGCGATTCGTTTTGCACATGCGGCGGCAGCGATTAGTGTGACGCGTCAAGGGGCACAACCTTCCATTCCAACTCGTCGAGAAACATTAGACTTTTTGGCACAACATTAATTAATGTAAGGGCGTTGAAGATGGCTACAATGAAAGATATTGCTCGAATTGCACAGGTATCAACGTCCACTGTTTCTCATGTGATTAATAATTCACGTTTTGTCAGTGAAGAAATTCGGCAGAAAGTCATGGCGGTAGTGGAGCAACTGAATTATACGCCCTCAGCATTGGCTCGCAGTTTGAAAGTCAAAGAAACTAAAACAATCGGAATGCTGGTAACTACGAGTGATAATCCTTTTTTTGCTGAGGTTGTGGCGAGTGTTGAACGTTATTGTCGCCAACATCATTATCATTTGATCTTATGCAATACCAATGATGACAGTATTTGTCTGCAAGAAAATCTGCAAAATTTGATACGCAAGCAGGTCGATGGATTGCTCTTGATGTGTACGGATAGTGCCTTTGAAACCAGTCCTTTAAATTTAACTGTTCCTACTGTCATCATGGATTGGTGGCCGACAGAGCTGAGTGCGGATAAAATTTTTGAGGATTCCGAGCAGGGCGGATATTTGGCGACACGGACTCTTATTGAGCATCAACATCATGATATTGCGATTATTACGGGAAATCTGAAAAAGCCTCTTGCTCGTAATCGTTTGAAAGGCTATAAGCAAGCGTTGCAAGAATACAACATTCCTATTCGTGATAAATGGATTATTGAAAGTCATTTTAACTTTGAAGGCGGAATTAAGGGAATGGAACAGTTGTTACAATTGAAACAGCGTCCAAGTGCGGTGTTTGCTTGTAGTGATACCATTGCAGTGGGTGCTTATCAAGCTGTTTGGCGTCATGGGTTATCTGTGCCTGAAGATATTTCCATTATTGGTTACGATAATATTCATTTAGCACAATATCTTTCTCCTCCACTAAGCACCGTTCATCAACCTAAAGATGAATTCGCACACTTGGCAGTAGATACATTGTTGCAACGAATAAAAAATCCTACCGAAAGTTACCGCACGTTGACGTTAAAACCTGAGATAGTATTGCGTCAATCTATTTGTTCCTGTTTTTTGCCTAAGTCCGCATAGAAAAAAGACCGCAAGTGCGGTCTATTATTTATCTCCAAAATTTCCACCAGCTTGTGCGTTTTGCTTCCGGACCTTGAATGATTGTATTATTGATATATTCTTTTTCAACATCAGGTAGCGGTTTATCTAAATTAACGTCGGTGACAATACCGCGTCGATCAAAATTCACAATAAAAGTATGTTGCTCAGGTGCATTATAAGATTTTTGTTGTAAAAATACGTAGTACCAAGTTTGATTGCTAAATGGATCTATTAGCATTGGCGTACCAAGTAAGTACTGAACTTGTTGTGCATTCATGCCCACTTTCACTTGTTCTACAGCGGTAGATTCTAAATAGTTTCCTTGTGGAACATCAATACGATAAACGATTTTTTGAACACTGGAACAAGCGGTAACGCTTAATCCTAAAATCATAGCAGGAATAATAAATTTTAATCGCATATTTTGTTTACCTTAACTCGTGCAAATAACGTCGTGGATAATAACTAAAATTCGTAAAATTGCCAACTTATTCTTTTGTTTGGCGTTGTAGTTGATCGCGTAAATTCGGCGGTAGTCCTGTAATGGTTAAACTATCCGTTGCTTCATCCCAAAATATACGACTGTTTAATAACTCGGCATCAAAACTTAATGTGATACCTTTTCCTGAGCCGGAAAATTTAGTCAACGATTTTAATGCAGTACGTACGGGAGGAATATTTTCTTCTAAGCCATAATTTTGGCTGACAGCGAAATCAACAAAAGACTGTTCATTTAGAGTGGGTATATTGGCGGAAAGTTCCGTGACAACGATTTCTTCGCCTACATTTATTTGTCCTTTACAATAATCGAATACTTGTTTTTTGACCGCTTGAGTTTGTTCTTTTGTCAAATCCGCCTGTTGGCAGTAGTCACTAACTGCTTGTAATAAACATTGATTTTGCACTTGAGGATTTAATCCCTCTTCTGCACCTAAAAAATCCATAAAAAAGTCAGCAATTTTGCGTCCAACTCGACCTTTAATAAAAGTCAGATAACGAGTTGATTTTGCATCTAAATGCAATTCGGTTAAATTAATTCGGCAAGCAATATCAAATTGAGTAATATCAAGATAATGCGTTTGTTTTATTTCCAGATTTTCATCAACCAACATACTATAGCGACTATCTAATAATGCGATGAATAAATAATCTGTTGCGAGAAAATTGTATTGACACAAAATTAACGTGCCATCATTGGCAAAACTGTATTTTCCCAACTCTTGACGTAATAATTCGGCTGATTGATGACTAAATGCCAAGAAATCAATATCGTTTTCCAATGTGCGGTTGAGTATTTGAGCAAAATTTGAGGTTTCTTGGAATACTCCATAGGCTTTTGTTTTATTTTGATACTCTTGATGTAATTGCAACATCATTTGTTCTGTTTCCGCTGTAATTGGTAATAATTCATCACGTAAATGCGTTTTAAGTTGAACGGTATTTTCATCTTGTGATGTTTTAACCAATTGATGCAAAACAATTTGATTGACTATAATGCTCATTTTGTTCAAATCCTGTTTATGATAAAAATTCTTAATATTATAACCGCACTTTAAGGAAAATATGCTAGTATGTGTCCAAATTATTCGTTTCTATTTATCTTTAGCGTACAAAATTAAATGGCAAAAATTTCAAAATTTCAAGATAAACAAGTTGAGGCAATATTGAATGATATGATCGCTGTACTGGAAAAGCATCAAGCTCCGGTAGATCTTTCTTTAGTCGTATTGGGCAATATGGTAACCCATTTGTTAAACAGTAGTGTTGGGTCGCAACAACGTATTGTGTTGGCAAAAGTATTTTCCGATGCTTTAATGAATTCAGTAAAAAATAGTAAATAATATGTTTGGAATTAAAACAAGCAAGCAATATCGTGATGAATTATCTCGTAAGATTACGTGGGGACATTGGTTTGCTTTTTTTAATATTTTGTGGGCAATTGTTATTGGTAGTCGTTATGCCTTTATTATTGATTGGCCGCATACTTTATTCGGTAAAATATATTTTTTTATTAGTTTATTGGGGCATTTCAGCTTCATTGTTTTTGCTCTCTATTTGCTCGCTCTCTTTCCTCTCAGTTTTATTATAAAAAATGAACGCACTTTTCGTGGGATAAGCGTTATTTTAACAACGATAGGTGCAACCTTACTGTTGGTTGATACAGAGGTGTTTTCTCGTTTTAATTTACATCTTTCAACCCTCGTTTGGAATTTGTTGGTTAATCCTGATGATGGTAAGTTATCTTATAAGTGGCAAATATTTTTTGCACCTATGCCATTGATTTTATTTGTTCAAATGCTTTTCTCACGTTGGGCATGGTATAAATTACGCAGTTTAGAGAGACAAAAATGGATTAAAGGTGTTGCTCTTGTATTTGTTGTTAGCTTTATTGCTACACATATTCTTTATGCTTGGGCAGATGCGTATATTTATCGCCCGATTACCATGCAAAAATCGAATTTCCCTCTATCTTATCCAATGACAGCACGTTCATTTCTCGAAAAACATGGTTTCTTAAATAAGTCTGAATATGAAAAAACCTTAAATGAGCAAGGTCGTCTTGATGCGTTAAAAGTGAATTATCCAAAGCAGAAATTAACTTTTTCCGATGAGTTGCCAAAGACGAATATTGTCCTTATCACCATTAGTGGATTACGTCATGATGCAGTTCGACAGGATATAATGCCTAATTTATTTGCATTTTCTGAGAATTCAACTGACTTTACTCATCATTACAGTTCAGGAAACTCTCTTAATCAAGGTTTGACAGGATTGTTTTATGGATTGAATGCTAATTATGCGGACAGCTTACTTAGCAATAAAACAACACCTGTATTAATTGAGCGGCTAAAACAAGGAAAAGTGCGGTATGAAATCGGTCTATTTGGTCAGAATTTATCTCGAAGTATATTATTGAAGAAAAGTATTTTTGCAAATGAGAAAATAAGAAATGACAACAATACCTCTACGCGGCGTTTTATTGAGTTTGTTAATACTCGACAACAACAGCAAAAATTATTTTTTGCCTATCTAAATTATTCACTGAACAGCAATTTGACTATTGAACAATATTATCAAAAGTTATCTGAAATTGATGATGAGATTGGTTCGGCATTTAAGTCGATAGATTTTACTCATACCATTGTGATAGTGACTTCCGAATATGGTTATAGTTTTGATTTTTCTGATAAAAAAAGACCAACTAATTATTTTGCAAGAGAAGTAATTCAAGTTCCAATGATTATAAGATGGGAAAATTTACCTATCGGTAAAGTGAATAAATTGAGTAGTCATACCGATTTGGTACCAGCCTTAATGAAACATATTTTTAAAGTAAAAAATCCAATTAGCGATTTTTCTCAGGGGCAGGATTTATTTGATTTGGATGATAATCGTAGTTGGGTTCTTGCTGGTAATTACCGTTGGAATGTAATCATTACACCGGATGATTCGCAATATCATATTGATAGGAATGGGCATTATCAAAAATACAATCAACATTATCAAAAAATTTCGTCAACACAACCTCCGTTAGGATTATTCTTAGAAGTATTTTCACAGAATACGGCTTTCATCGAAAAATAGATTTATTAGAGGTAAGCCGTTTTTCGAGATGAGAATGCTAAGAGTGGAAGCGTATTCTGTTTTATAAAAAAAAGCGTTTCTTTTGTGGGGGAAGAAACGCTGAAATGTTGGAGTGATTATCTATTATTGTTTGAGTGATATAGATGATAATTGTTCTCAAATAGCTTGTCAACAAATAAATAAAAATTATTATCAATTTTTTTTCTTGTCTTTAATTATTCTAGGTAACTCACTAAATTTGTTAGATAAAGTGCGGTTGGTTTTTGATGAGAAAAATCAAATTTCACGGCATAGCTATAAACTTCAACACCTTCTTTAACTGCTTGCTGCAGTAATTCGGCATAATCAGGATCAATAGATTTTGCAACGGTGAAGCGATTAAAACCGTCGTGAAGACCTGCGAAAAAAACGACCGCTCTATGACCCCGTTTTTTCATTGCTATAAGCTCACGCAAGTGTTTTTGTCCTCTTGTTGTGACGGCATCAGGGAACAAACCGAGATGATTTTTGACAAACGTAACGGATTTTACTTCGACATAACAATCCGGTAAGTTTTTACCTTTGAGTAAAAAATCAATGCGACTATTTTCTACACCATATTTTACTTCAGGCAAAATCTCATCATATTCAGCTAATTCTGTGATGATTTTATTTTGCAAAGCCTCTAAAGTTAATTGATTGGAACGGTGAGTATTGATACATACCGTTTGACCATTTTTAAGTTGAGTTAATTCCCAAGAGTGCGGGTATTTTCTTGTTTTGCTGTCAGAAGTAGAAAACCAAACAGTATCGCCTTTTTCACCACATCCTGTCATCGCACCGGTATTGGCACAATGAAGCGTTAAAATTTCACCGTTGTTTAATTCTACATCTGCCAAAAAGCGTTTATAACGGCGAAGTAATGTTGCTGATTGTAAATTCGGTAATTGCATAAAAATCCTTGTTATCCAACAGTTTCAGTAATTTTACCAGCTTTATCTGAAAAAAATTTGGATTGAAGCAATAGTTGAAATTTTTAAGAAAATAGCTTTATTTTTAGCGAATTAATGGTACATTTACTCCGCTTGACTTTTTGTCATCTTAAAGGATGGGCGATATTATCTCCCAATTTTTTTAATCAATCAATTTGAAGGAAACATTATGTTAATTGGTGTACCTAGAGAACTGCTTGATAATGAAAGTCGTGTGGCGGCAACGCCAAAAACGGTTCAACAAATTTTGAAACTTGGTTTTGAAGTGATTGTTGAGAACAATGCCGGTTTTAATGCGAGTTTTGAAGATCAGGCGTTTGTAAATGCAGGCGCAAAAATTGGTTCGGCACAAGATATTTGGAATGCGGATATTATTTTTAAAGTAAATGCACCGACAGATGCTGAAATTGCACAAATTAAAGAAGGTGCAACGCTTATTAGCTTTATTTGGCCTGCTCAAAATTCAGAGCTAATGGCAAAACTTTCTTCTAAGAAAATTAATGTGTTAGCAATGGATGCTGTGCCTCGCATTTCTCGTGCTCAAGCCTTAGATGCGTTAAGTTCAATGGCAAATATTTCCGGGTATCGTGCTGTTATTGAAGCTGCACATGAATTTGGTAGCTTTTTTACAGGGCAAATTACAGCTGCAGGTAAAGTACCTCCTGCGAAAGTACTTGTTATTGGTGCAGGGGTTGCAGGGCTTGCAGCAATCGGTGCAGCTAATAGTTTAGGTGCGATTGTTCGTGCATTTGATTCCCGTCCGGAAGTAAAAGAACAAGTGAAATCAATGGGAGCGGACTTCCTTGAAATAGATTTCCAAGAAGAGGGCGGTAGCGGTGACGGTTACGCAAAAGTCATGTCAGAAGAATTTAATCGTCGAGCGATGGCACTTTATGCGGAACAAGCAAAAGAAGTGGATATTATTATTACCACAGCAGCGATTCCGGGTAAACCGGCACCACGCTTGATTACTAAAGAAATGGTGGATTCTATGAAACCGGGTAGTGTGATTGTGGATCTTGCTGCACTGACAGGCGGAAATTGTGATTATACGCAAGCCGGTGAAATTGTGGTAACTGAAAATCAGGTGAAAGTCATCGGATATACAGATTTTCCAAGTCGCTTACCGACGCAATCCTCTCAACTTTACGGCACAAACTTGGTTAATTTATTAAAACTTTTATGCAAAGAAAAAGATGGCAATATCCATATTGACTTCGAAGATGTGGTATTGCGTGGTGTAACCGTAATTCGTGATGGCGAGGTTACTTGGCCGGCTCCTCCGATTCAAGTGTCTGCACAAACTCAACAAAAAATAACCGCACCTGTTGTGGATAAAAAAGAAAAAACGCCAATAAATCCTAAAGTGAAATATGGGGTAATGGCACTGGCGGGAGCCGCTTTCCTATGGCTCGGTTCTGTTATGCCGGCTGCATTTTTATCACACTTTACTGTATTCGTATTGGCTTGTGTGGTCGGATATTACGTTGTATGGAATGTAAGTCATGCATTACATACACCATTAATGGCAGTTACTAATGCGATTTCAGGCATTATCATTGTAGGAGCATTATTGCAAATTGCACAAGGAAATTTCTTTATCAGTTTGTTGGCGTTCATTGCTATTTTGGTTGCGGCAATTAATATTTTTGGTGGCTTTAAAGTGACTCAACGTATGCTTGCCATGTTTAGAAAAGGTTAAGGAGAGGATGCAATGTCTGAAGGTTTAGTACAGGCTGCCTATATTGTTGCAGCATTACTGTTCATTATGAGTTTAGCAGGTCTTTCTAAACATGAAACTGCTAAAGCCGGTTGTTGGTATGGCATTGTTGGTATGGCAATTGCACTTGTTGCTACCATTTTTGGACCATATTCACAAGGATTATTCTGGATTATTATTGCAATGGCAGTCGGAGCCGTCATTGGTATTCAACGTGCAATGAAGGTTGAAATGACTGAAATGCCGGAATTGGTTGCAATTTTACATAGTTTTGTTGGTTTGGCGGCTGTATTGGTCGGTTTTAATAGTTTCGGTTTACATGAAACCGCACAATTTTTGGTACCGGAAGGTGTTGAATATGTCACGGACGCTGCTCAAGCATTATTAGCACAACAAAAAGCGGACTTTGTTGCGGAACAATCTGTATTGGCAACTATTCACAATGTTGAGGTCTTTTTAGGTATCTTCATTGGTGCGGTAACATTTACCGGTTCTATTGTCGCATTCGGTAAATTACGCGGTATTATTAATTCTAAAGCGTTAATGTTGCCTCATCGCCATAAATTGAATTTGGCGGCATTGATTATTTCTGCGTTGTTGATGGTCGCATTTTTGAATTCACCTGATAATATCTTCCCTGTATTACTAATGACAGCGATTGCACTTGCATTTGGTTGGCATCTTGTTGCTTCAATAGGCGGTGCAGATATGCCGGTTGTCGTATCCATGTTGAACTCTTATTCAGGTTGGGCGGCTGCAGCGGCAGGCTTCATGTTAAATAATGATTTGCTCATCGTTACCGGTGCATTAGTAGGTTCATCAGGGGCAATTTTGTCATACATTATGTGTAAAGCAATGAACCGCTCTTTTATCAGTGTCATTGCCGGTGGATTCGGTAATGATGTAGTTGCTTCATCAGAGGCAGAACAAGGTGAACATCGTGAAACAACAGCCGAAGAAGTGGCGGAAATGTTGAAAAATGCAAGCTCTGTTATTATTACACCGGGATATGGTATGGCAGTGGCTCAAGCACAATATCCGGTTGCGGAAATTACAGCAAAATTGCGTGAACGTGGTGTGAATGTTCGCTTTGGTATTCACCCTGTAGCCGGAAGATTGCCAGGGCATATGAACGTATTGCTTGCAGAAGCGAAAGTGCCTTATGATGTTGTACTTGAAATGGATGAAATCAATGAAGATTTTGCGGATACCGATGTCGTATTAGTCATTGGTGCAAATGATACAGTGAACCCTGCCGCCATGGATGATCCGAATAGTCCAATTGCAGGCATGCCAGTTCTAGAAGTTTGGAAAGCGGCTAATGTTGTCGTATTCAAACGCTCTATGGCGGTAGGATATGCTGGTGTACAAAATCCGTTGTTCTTTAAAGAAAATACCCAAATGCTTTTTGGTGATGCAAAAGAGCGAGTAGAAGATATTTTGAAAGCGTTATAACAAGAGAAAAACTGGTATAGAATATAACTGCACTTTGCTAAAATAAAGTGCAGTTATTTTTTTACATTTAGGAATATGTTATGGTGCAATATGCCTTGCTCATTTTGTTTAGCCTTGCTTCAATAATTTTTATTATTAACTCCCATTATCGTTGGACATATTTTTTTGCAATAAGTCAATTTTTGTTATTTATTGGCATTATGTTTACTATTACAGGGCAATGGCAAAGAGCGGTTAATTTTTCTTCTACATTATTCATTGTTTTTGTGTTGTTTCATCGAATTAAAATCCATTTTTATAAGCAACCGCTTTTGATTTCAGATTTCTTTTTAGTCATAGATTGGCGAAATTGGGAAACCTTGTTGCATTATCGTCAGGCTTTTTTTGCTATTATGGGGCTATTGGTTTTGTTGGCTTATGGTATATTCGGTTGGCAAAATACCCCCGCTCTTCCTTTTTATTGGCAGATAATATCAGGCTTAATTTCTATTATTTTAATTGTTTCAATTTGTCATTGTACAAAGAACAAGCAAGCTATCAAGCAATGGTTAGATTCTTTACCTGATGATGGAAGAGATGTATTTCTTAATTTACCTATGTCCTGTCGAGGAATCTTTTATAAATCGCCGGTATTTTCTGGAGGTAGTCAATATTTTCTTGAAAAAGCAGAATCAATTGAAAGCCATAAACAATCAAATTCGGAGCAAAAAGCAGATATTGTAGTTTGGTTACAAGAATCAACGTTAAATCCGCATAGTTTTCTTTTTAAACAGCACAATATTCCACCTATCACAATGTATGAAAATCAAGATGATACAAAATGTAATTCTCATCTGCGAGTACATACCTTAGGTGGTGCAACTTGGAAATCAGAATTTGCATTTTTATCAGGATTGCCCTCAACAGATTTTGGTGCAATGGCTAATGCAGTATTTTATTCTGTCGTTCCTCATCTAAAATACAGTTTTGTTAAAAATTTAAAAGCACAAGGATATTATTGTGTTGCTCTATCTCCTTTTACTAAAGGAAACTATAATGCGAAATCTGCCTATGATCATTTTGGTTTTGATTTAATGTTACAACCGCAAGATTTGGGTTATCCGGCTCCCTTAAGTAAGAATTTATGGACAATCGGTAGTGATGAAATGAGTCAGTATGTTCAGAAAATTCTTGATAAAAAAGATGTGCCTCAACTAAAAGATTTACAAAACCCCTTATTTGTTTATGTATTAACAATGCGTGAACATGGTCCTTATTACAACTGCGGTAATATTTTTCAAATTCAAATGGATTGTGCAACGGAGCGAGGGATCGGGGAATTAAATGATTATATTCAACGGATTGTAAATTTGAATCAAGTTATGGAAGATTTTAATCTTTATATGCAACGGAGAAATAAGCCTTATATTTTAGGTTATTTTGGCGATCATCAAATTTCAATAAAAGAAGCTGTACCAAGTTACAGTTTTAATTATCCTTATCCGGAATATATCACGCAATTTGCGGTTCGCAGTAATTTAGAAACGGATTTTGAAAAGCACGATTTTTTAGATTTAGCATTTATAGCAGGAGCTATTTTAGAAATAGCGGGATTGCCTGTCGATGAATTTATGCAAACAAATATTAAAATGAGAAAATTAAGTGGAGGTAAGTTACAGGACTGTACTGATCAACAATTATTAGAGTCTTATCGCCATTATATTTATTCAGAATTAAAAGTAGCGGAGTAGTTTATTATGAATATGTTGCCTAATTAAAGGCGTTGCTATTAAAAGGTGTAATGAAAAATGGTTGCTAATAATATCTTTCTGAAGTTATTAGCAACTCTTTTTATTTAAAAGTCCTTATTGACGTCCTCCCCTAGCTAAAGCAAGGAGATTCCTACCAGCTCCCATTGCAAGCAATGGGCTACTCTCGGTGGTTTCTGCTGCTGACCGCCAATGCGATTCACTTCACAGACGCTACAGGCATGTCCTGCCCTGATTATGCCGTCATTGAGAGTCTAAAGCGACCTCTGTTAGCAGTAAGAAGTATATCATATTTGTGCCTTATATCTACGCCCTAAAGGACGTGGTTTTACGGCACTGTCTGATAAAAACTATTTTTTCTTCGCATATTTCAAGGAATCAATTGCAACGGCAAAGATAATAATTGAACCTTTGATAATATATTGCCAATATGGATTTACACCAATATAGGTTAAACCATAGTTGATGACAGTAAAAATTAATACACCGGTTACTACGCCTAGTACAGTACCAACACCGCCTGCAAAAGATACACCGCCTACAACGCAAGCTGCAATGGCATCAAGTTCATACATAAAACCTAGATTGTTGGTGGCAGAACCGATACGTCCCGCTTCTAACATCCCCCCGAAAGCGTAGAATATACCTGCAATCATGTAAATGACGACAAGGTTACGAGTAACGTTAACACCCGATACTTTTGCTGCTTCCGGATTACCACCGATAGCGAAAATGTTTTTACCGAAACGTGTTTTATTCCATAGTACCCATACAAAGAAAGAAGCCAAAGCTGCATAGATTGTAATATAGGAAAGCTTGAAAGAACCTATACGGAAAAAGCCTTGAGCAAATGTAGAGAAACTTTCGTTGAACCCTGCAATAGGTGAAGAACCGACAGCATCATAATAGAGAGAGTTAATACCGTAAACGATAATCATCGTTCCCATCGTGGCAATGAAAGGTGTGACATTTAAGAACGCAATCACAACCCCATTTACCAATCCAATTATTGCCCCAATCACACAAACTACTATGATTACAACAGGAATAGGAATTTCACCAAGTTCAGGGAAAACTCTATTTATATTATCCATTGCCTGTAACAGAGTTGCCGAAATAACTGCAGCTAGACCGACTTGACGACCCGCTGACAAGTCTGTTCCTTGTGTAACTAATAAACCTGCAACGCCTAAGGCAATAATTAAGCGAACGGAGGATTGCGTTAAAATATTACTAAAGTTTCTTAAACTTAAGAAACTTGAGTCTTGCATAATAATAATTCCGAGTAAGATCAATAACACAAAATAAATTGCGTTTTGTTTAAGGAAATCTAGCGATTTGTTTTGTTTTAAAGCAGACATAATTCATTTCCTTCCTTTAAAGATATTTTGCCGCAAGTTGTAAAATTTCTTCTTGCGATGTTTTAGCTGTTTCAACAATTTCAGTAACTTTTCCGTTACTCATAACTAAAATACGGTCTGTCACTCCCAATAATTCCGGCATTTCTGAGGAAATTAGAATGATCCCTTTATCTTTTTTTGCCAATTCCATGATTAGCTGATAAATCTCGTATTTTGCACCAATATCAATGCCTCGAGTCGGTTCATCAAGCATCAAAATTTCAGGTTGTGTGAGCAACCAACGCCCAATAATTACTTTTTGCTGATTTCCTCCAGAAAGTGAGCCAATATGGGTTTGATGTGAAGGGGTTTTGACATTCATTGCATCAATAACCCATTGGGTATCACTTTTCATTTTAATGGACTTTAATAAACCAAAATGACCTAAATAGGATTTCATATTAGAAATGAGAGAGTTAAATTCTATGCTCAGATTTGCATAAATACCTGTTGAGCGACGTTCTTCGGTAACGAGAGCAAATCCATTATTAATCGCCTCAAGTGCGGTGCGATTTTTCATTTCTTTGTTATACAATTTAATTGTTCCACTTTTACGCTCACGAATACCGAAAATGGTTTCTACAATATCCGTACGTTTGGCACCAACAAGTCCAGCAATACCAAGAATTTCACCTTTATGCAATTCAAAAGAAACATCTTGAATGGAGGGTTGATTTAATGCTGTCAGATTTTTGACTTCGAGAATAACTTCTTTGGGTTGATTTGTTTTAGGGGGAAAGCGTTGAGTTAGTTCTCTTCCCACCATCATGGAAACTATTTCATCCATGGTAGTTTTTTGTACTTCAACAGTATTAATCCATTTACCGTCACGCAAAATTGTGATTTCATCACAAATTTTGAAAATTTCATCCATTTTGTGTGAAATATAAACGATTCCACAGCCACGTTTTTTTAGTTTTGCAATGATTTTGAATAAATGTTCAACTTCTTTTTCTGAAAGTGAGGAGGTTGGTTCATCCATAATCACAATTTTGGCATTGTAGGAAAAGGCTTTTGCAATTTCAACCATCTGCATTTGTGATACAGATAAATTCGCTACTTTCTCTTTGGGATCAATATCAATACCTAACTCATCAAAAATAGCTTTTGTATCTCGATACATTTTTCCGTGATCAACAAAAATGCCTTTCAATGGATAGCGTCCTAGCCATAGGTTATCCATCACATTACGTTGACGCACCAAATTTAATTCTTGGTGAACCATGGATATACCGTTTTCCAACGCCTCTTTTGAGGTTTTGAAATTAATTGGCTTGTTTAAAAAAAGAATATCGCCTTCATCTTTAGCATAAATACCGAATAAGCATTTCAACAGTGTTGATTTACCTGCTCCATTTTCTCCCATTAACGCATGGACTGAGTGAGATCGAATTGTTAAATTCGCTTTATCAAGTGCTTTTACGCCGGGAAAGGATTTACTGACATTTATCATTGTAAGCAATATTTCGCTACTTTGATGTAGAGTTTGTCCTGTCATATCCAACCTCATAGAAAAGGGGAGTACATATCTCCCCTAATGATTACAACAATTATTTTAAGAATTCATTTAAGTTGTCTTTATCAATGCCGACATAAGGAATACGAACAACACGTTTTTCTAATTTCCAGTTTGTTCCTTCTGTTGCAGGTTTACCTTGTGCTAAATTTTTTGCAAGTTGAACCACTGCTTTACCTTGGTTAACACCATCATTTAGTACGGTACCTGCCATTTCACCTTTCTTAATTAACTGTAATACTTCCGGCAAGGCATCGACACCGAAAATCGGGAGTTTTTTACCATGGGCTTTAGTTGCTTCCAATGCACCCATTGCCATACCGTCATTATTAGAAATAATAACCTCAATTTCGTTTGCTTTAGAGCTGGATAACCAAGCATCCACTTTATCTTTTGCCATTGCAGCATCCCACATACCAGTATCAATGAACAATTGTTCTGATTGAATACCCTGAGCATTGAGTGCTTCAATTACGTATTTGGTACGAGCTTCAGCATCCGGATGCCCCGGTTCACCTTTCAATAAGACATATTGAATTTTCCCATCTTTATTTAAGTCATAGGCTGGATTTGCTTTCCAATGTTTCGCAATTAAATTACCTTGAATGAGTCCGGATTCTTTAGGATCCGTACCGACATAGTAAGCGTGGTTATAGCTTCCAATTGCTTTTGCTCCGGGATCTTTATTGAAGAAGATAACTGGAATATCCTCCGATTTTGCTTTTTTAATGACAGTTGGTGCAGCGGCAGGGTCAACAAGGTTTATTGCTAATGTTTTAATGCCCTTGGAAATTAATACATCAACCTGATCATTTTGAACAGATTGTGCATTTTGTGAATCATTCATTAACAACTCTAATCCACCTACAGCTTTTGCTTCTTTATCGATTTCTTGACGCATTAACGCCATAAAATTATCGTCGTATTTGTAAATGGTTACACCGATACGATCAGCTGATTGTGCTGAGATTGCACTAAAACCTACAGCTAAAGTTACCGCACTTAATATTGTTTTTTTCATAAAATGCTCCTTGATTGGACTGGAAAATAGATATTCTTATCGATACTTAGCCTATGGTTTGGCAAGCCACGACAAGGATAGCCGAAAATGTGTGACAAGACTGTGATCTGTTTCACATTTATAGAAATTTATGAAAACGATTTCATAAAATAGGAAAATTAAGGACGTTCAACTGAAAAGCGTCGAACTAAAGTTGGATTAAATTGGATATGAACAGGTTCATCAATTTGATTGTCTACTAGACTTAGTGCGAGTTTTGCCGCATAAGTTGCCATTAAATCAATAGGATAGCGTACAGTAGTCAACTTAGGAATTAAATAGCGTGAAATGGGCATATCATCAAATCCAATAATAGAGAATTGTTTAGGAACTTGTATATTATTTTCGTTCAATACGGAAATAGCACCAGCAGCCATACTGTCGTTATACGCAATAACTGCGGTTAAATTTGAGTTATAACTCAATAAATTAATCATCGCATTTTCACCTCCTTCAAAATCAGGTGTGCTACGTGCAATTGCATGTTCAACAGCGTGAAGTTTATGATGTTCTAATGCTTTCAAATAGCCATTAAAACGATCATTTTCATCTGTAATTTGATGATTTGAGCCAATATAACCAATATGCTGATGCCCAAATTTGATCAGCATTTCTGTAGCCAGAAAGGTACCTTTATTATTGTCTAAACTTACACAACGAGTTTCATAACCTTGAATGACACGGTTGATGATTACCATACCGGAAATACGTTCTAAATATTGAGCAAGCTCTTGATCACTTAAAGCTTTTGAATGAACAACTGCATCGTTTGCACAATAAGGTGTCTATTGCATTTCTTTCTTTTTCCGCATTGTGATAGCCAATGCCGATTAAGATACTTTTTTCATGTTCTTCCGCAACGTTATCTACGGCTTTAACTAAAATTGCAAAGAAAGGATCGGTTACATCAGTAACAACAACGCCGATAGTATCTGTATGTTGTAAGGCAAGAGCTTGAGCATTGGCATTTGGATGATAATTTAATTTTTCGACCGCACTTTGAACCGCTAGGCGTGCTTTTTTACTGGCAGAAGGATGA
Source organism: Histophilus somni 2336 (assembly GCF_000019405.1). Taxonomy (NCBI): domain Bacteria; kingdom Pseudomonadati; phylum Pseudomonadota; class Gammaproteobacteria; order Pasteurellales; family Pasteurellaceae; genus Histophilus; species Histophilus somni. The sequence continues at coordinate 118,845 of NC_010519.1, forward strand.
TTATTGAGTACCCGAGAAACTGTCGCAACAGAAACTCCCGCTTGTCTAGCTACGTCATGAATTGTAATCATCTTATTCACCCATACGGTTTAAAATTTGCATGAATTGCCACTTATCATAACCAAATAAATTATGTTTGGAAACGGTTGTTAAACTAAAATAAAAGCGACTTCACAAAATTATTATTTATCTCAATATTTATAATTTAATAATTGTGATATGGATCACAGTTAAACAAAATAGCGATGTGATAGCATAGCTGAAAATTATTTGTAATCGTTTACATTTTTGCGATAAATATCAAGTTTGAGGGTATAAAAGTGAGTGAAATGACCGAATTTGTTGCGACAGAACATCCGCATCGTCGTTATAATCCTTTGACGGAACAATGGGTTTTAGTCTCTCCGCATCGAGCTAAGCGACCTTGGCAGGGACAACAGGAAAAAATAGCTGATGAAAATAAACCTTGTTACGATTCCGCTTGTTATCTTTGTCCGGGGAATAAGCGTATTACCGGTGAGCAAAATCCGAATTATACGAAACCTTTTGTGTTTAAAAATGATTTTTCCGCTTTATTGGAAGATACGCCTGAACCACTAAAAACGGATGACCCTTTATTTCAATCCAGTCTAGCACGTGGCGAAAGCAGGGTAGTTTGTTTTTCTCCGGATCATAGTAAGACGTTGCCGTTATTAACGGTAGAGGAAATTTTTGCAGTGGTAAAAGTTTGGCAAGAACAGCTGGAGGAGCTTGGTAAAAAATATCAATGGGTACAAATTTTTGAGAATAAAGGTGCGGTTATGGGCTGCTCTAATCCGCATCCACATGGACAAATTTGGGCAAATAGTTTTTTGCCTAATGAAGTTGCTCGGACAGACAAGGCACAACGAAATTACTTCAATAAACAAGGTTCGGTTTTGTTAATGGATTACCAAAAACGTGAACGAGATTTGCAGGAAAGAGTAGTAATTGAAACGGAATATTGGGTTGCAGTTGTGCCTTATTGGGCGGTTTGGCCATTTGAAATATTGTTACTACCCAAAATTCACGTGAAGCGATTAATTGATCTGAATGAGACGCAGGCAAAGGATCTTGCCTTGGCATTAAAAATAATCACAACCAAATATGATAATTTGTTTGAAACTTCTTTTCCTTATTCTATGGGGTTCCATTTTGCACCTTTTAATGGTGAAAAGAATGAACATTGGCAACTTCATGCACATTTTTATCCACCGCTACTCCGTTCGGCAACGGTGCGTAAATTTATGGTCGGTTATGAAATGTTAGGGGAAAGTCAGCGAGATTTAACCGCTGAACAGGCTGCAGCAAGGTTGCGTGAATTAAGCGATGTTCATTATAAAAATAAATAAATTTAACGGAGTGATAATATGACTCAACAAAATCCAAAACAGCGAGCGAAACAATTATTTAGTGAAAAATTTAACCGCACTTCTGAACTGAATGTCTATGCCCCCGGACGAGTAAATATTATTGGTGAACACACGGATTATAATGATGGATTTGTGATGCCTTGTGCAATTAATTATGGAACGGCGATCAGCGGAGCAAAACGAGATGATCATTTATTTTGTGTATATGCGGCAGATTTACAAGAATATGATGAATTTGATTTAACTCGACCTATTGAACCCAAAATGGAAGCTAAATGGACAGGTTATGTTCGAGGTATGGTGAAATTTATTCAACAACATTGCCCTGATTTTCAACAAGGTGCGGATCTGGTTATTTGTGGAAATATCCCACTTTCAGCCGGATTAAGTTCTTCTGCATCTTTAGAAATTGCTGTAGGTAAATTTTGTCAGCAACTAGCGGACTTATCTTTAACAAATATAGAAATTGCATTAATAGGTCAGCAGGCAGAGAATAAATTTGTAGGTGCAAATTGTGGAAATATGGATCAATTAATTTCCGCATTGGGTCAAAAAGATCATTTTCTCATGATTGACTGTCGATCTTTAGATATTGTTACCATACCTGTTCCTGAAAATATTGTTGTGATGATTGTGAATTCTCATGTGAAACATGATTTAGTAAATGGCGAATATAATATACGCCGTCGACAATGTGAAATGGCAGCCCAATTTTTTGGCGTGAAAGCCTTACGTGATGTATCTGTGGAGTTGTTCAAACAAAAGGAAGCAGAATTAACCGCTCTTGATCCTGAAATAGCGAAACGTGCCAAACATGTTGTGACGGAAAATGAGCGGGTTTTACAATCAGTTCAGGCCTTACAACAGGGAGATTTGCAAAAATTAGGGGAATTAATGTATCAATCTCATGATTCCATGCGTGATGATTTTGAAATTACTGTGCCTGAAATTGATTATTTAGTGGAGTTGGCACAGGTCGTTATCGGCAAAAATGGTGGAGCACGCATGACCGGCGGAGGTTTTGGCGGTTGTATCGTCGCTATTGCACCGCAAGACAAAGTGGAGGCAGTACGTCAAATTATTGCAGACAACTATGAAAAACAAACAGGTTTGAAAGAAGATTTTTATGTTTGTACCGCTTCTAAAGGAGTGACGATATGCTAATTGATTGTTTTGAGAAGGAACACAAGCAAGGAATGGCACCGGATGGACAACCTTTTCGTATTTTTACGTTAACTAATACAAAAGGCATGAAAGTGCAAGTGATGGATTGGGGGGCAACTTGGATTTCTTGTCAAGTACCGGTAGGAAAAGAAGTACGAGAAGTTTTGCTTGGGTGTCAGATTAATGATTATCCGATACAACAGGTTTATTTAGGAGCGAGTATTGGGCGTTATGCAAATCGTATTGCAAATAGCCGATTTGAGTTGAATGGTAAACGCTATTTACTTAACGCTAATCAACATCAGCATCAACTTCATGGTGGAAAAGGGTTTCATAATGAGCGTTGGTATTTAGAAAAGTGCGGTGTAAATTCCATCACTTTTTCTCATTTTAGCCCTGATGGAGATCAGGGATTTCCCGGTAATTTACATGCTTTTGTTACTTATTCTTTAAGTGAAACCAACAACGTGAGAATTGAATATGAGGCAATTTGTGATCAAGATTGCCCAATTAATTTGACTAACCATGCTTATTTTAACTTGAATGATGCTACTTTCGGTTGTGATATTCGAGGGCATTCTTTACAACTTAATAGCGATTATTTTTTGCCGGTGGACAGTGCGGGTATTCCTAATGCTAAGTTAAAAGCGGTTGAGGGAACTAGTTTTGATTTTCGTGAGGAAAAACCAATCGGTTTAGATTTTTTACAAGAAGAACAAAAATTGGTAAAAGGTTACGACCATTCTTTCTTGCTTAATTTGGACACTGAAAAACCTTGTGCTATTTTGACCGCACTTGATCGTTCTTTGAGAATGCAAGTGTTGACTTCTCAGCCGGCTTTACAGATTTATACGGGCAATTTTCTATCAGCTACGCCAACTCGTCAAAACGGGCAGTATGCTGATTATGCTGGTATTGCTTTGGAAACTCAATGTTTGCCTGATACACCGAATCATCCGGAATGGTGGAAATATGGTGGAATAACAAAGGTGGGTGAAAAATATTCTCATAAAACGGAATATCAATTTATCCGTTAGATTTTTAAGCAAACTCTATTGAAATTAAGGGGGAGTATTCAAAAAACTCCCTTATTTTTTTCTATTTCTCGCTTATATTTTTGTTATGTCATACTTTTCCTGATTTTTCCTAGTTATTCGTTACAAAATATGATAATTTTCATGGGTCAATAAGACGGAAACAATATTACAGTTTATGAGTAACGACGAACAGATTAATACAATCACAGAAAATGAAAGTAAGAAAAATTTCTTTCACTCTTTATTTGGACGCTTTTTTCAGGGTGAATTGAAAAATCGTCAAGAATTAGTAGACGTTATCCGAGATTCTGAACAAAATGAGCTCATTGATCAAAATACACGTGAAATGATTGAAGGTGTTATCGAAATCTCAGAATTAAGAGTTCGAGATATTATGATCCCACGTTCACAGATTATTTTTATCGAAAATGATCAGGATCTTGAAGCGTGTCTTGATGTTATTATTGCAAGTGCACATTCTCGTTTCCCGGTTATCAGTGATGAGAGAGATAATATTGCCGGTATTTTACATGCAAAAGATTTACTTAAATTTTTTCGGTCTAATGCGGAGCAATTCGAATTACAAAGTTTATTACGACCTGCCGTTATTGTACCGGAAAGTAAGCGTGTGGATCGAATGTTAAAAGATTTTCGTGCTGAACGTTTTCATATGGCACTAGTTGTTGATGAATTCGGTGCGATTTCAGGTTTAGTTACCATAGAAGATATTTTGGAACAAATAGTGGGGGATATTGAAGATGAATTTGATGAGGAAGATGTGGCGGATATTCGTCAGTTGTCTCGTCATACTTATGTAGTACGAGCTTTGACGGATATTGATGATTTTAATGAGCAATTTAAGACCAATTTTGCCGATGAAGAAGTGGATACTATCGGAGGTTTGATTATGCAAGCATTCGGCTATTTACCGAAACGTGGTGAAGAAGTTGTACTGGATAATTTGAATTTTAAAGTTACTTCGGCAGATAGTCGTCGTATTATTCAAGTACGAGTTACTGTGCCGGATGAGCAACTTACAGACAGTAAAAAACAGAATACAGAAGAATGAGAAATTACCTTGTTTATTTCATTGCTATTTTAACTGGGGGAGTGGGCGTATTAGCCTTTTCCCCTTTTGATCTTTGGGCAATCGCCTATCTTTCATTAGCAGGGTTGATTTGGATTGCTAAAAAATCGCAAAAAAAGACCGCACTTCTAGCCAGTTTTTTATGGGGTTTAAGTTTCTTTGGGATTGGCGTTAATTGGCTCAATGTCAGTATTTATCAATTTGGCGGAACACCGTTAATTGTGAGCTATTTACTGGTCATTTTACTGGCAGGATATTTGGCACTTTATCCTGTGTTGTTTACTTATTTAGTACAACGTTTTAGGGTACAAAGTTTAGCGATATTTCCTGCAATTTGGACATTGACTGAATCCTTACGCAGTTGGGTATTTACTGGTTTTCCTTGGCTACAATTTGGCTATACTCAACTTGACAGCCCATTTGCGAACTTAGCCGCTTTGTTCGGTGTAGAAGGGCTGACTTTTTTCGTGATGTGGATAAGTGCGGTCATTTTTAGTCTTATTTCTCAGCTCATACAATCAAAGAAACAATGGGCAATTATTATTACACATAGTGTATTGCTTGTTGTGATGTTAGGGCTAAGTACATCCACTGCGTTACTTAAATTTACACAAGAAAATCCACAAAAATCCCTAAATGTTACTTTAGTGCAAGGAAATATTGAACAGCAACTAAAATGGGATCCTGATTATTTTTATCAAACACTCACTATTTACCAACGCTTAATTAACCGGAGTTTAGATGACTCAGATTTAATTATATTGCCGGAAGCTGCCTTGCCGGCCTTGGAAAATCACATTCAACCTTATTTGCAAACCTTACAGCAACTTGCTCAAGAAAAAGGCGTTGAGGTTGTAATTGGAACGATTTATCAAGAGGAAAGTGAGGATAAATTATTAAATTCTATCGTAAATCTCGGTAACGCTGATGAACCTTATCATCTAAACACAAAAAACCGTTATGCAAAACACCATTTAGTTCCTTTTGGAGAATATGTTCCTTTAGACAAAATATTACGCCCGTTAGGTTCAGTTTTTAACTTGCCTATGTCAAGTTTTGCGTCAGGAGACTTTGTTCAAAAACCATTTTTAGCGAAAAATCGCCATTTTACTCCGGCAATTTGCTATGAAATTATTTTTGGTTCTCAACTACAACAAAATTTAACTAAGCAAAGTGATTTTATTTTAACTATCTCAAATGATGCTTGGTTTGGCGATAGTATAGGCCCTTGGCAACACTTGCAAATGGCAAGAATGAGGGCGATTGAACTGGGAAGACCTGTTATTCGTGCAACTAATACTGGTATTACAGCCTTTATTGATGCACAAGGTAAAATAGTTGCACAAGCTCCGCAATTTACTGAAACGACACTGAGACATAAAATCGTTGCAACGGAAGGTATGACTCCCTATGCAATATTAGGAACTAAGCCGTTGTATTTGTTAATCAGTTTATTAGTATTATTTAGAAGTCTGGGGGCATTGATACGCAAAAAATTGACGCAAGGATAGAAAAATATTATTTTGCGAACAGGTTACAGCTATTTTTCCAGATTGTAGATGCGATAAGTTCTGCCGGTTCTTTTCTTAATTGACATAATTCATGGAAAACATGAATAATTCGCTCTGAACGATTGGGTTGACCTTGAAAACCACAAATGGGCATATCGGGACTATCCGTTTCCAGTAATAAACTGTCTAAAGGTAATTTTGCAATAGTATTTCTGGTTTTATTGGCACGTTCATAGGTGATTGTGCCGCCAACACCAATTTTATAGCCTAAATCCACAAAACGCTTTGCTTGATCATAACTTCCGGCAAAACCATGAATTACACCGCACTTATTTACTTTTATTCGTTTCAGAAAAGTGAATAAGTGGTCGTGAGATTGGCGACTGTGCAAGCTGACAGGCAAATTAAAGCGTTGTGCAAAACTGAGTTGAACTTCTAGAAATTCACATTGCTTTTTCCATAATCTCTCGCTAATCAGATCAGATTTTCCTCGTTCCAAACCTATTTCAGCAATTGCTGTACAAGCAGCAGAACCTTGTTCTAACGCTTGGGACAAAATATCTAAATCATTTTTACTATGCTGTTCAATATATAAAGGATGTAAGCCTAATCCATAATACAGCTGAGTCGGGTAAAGTGCGGTCATGTTTACAATATTTTCAAAATCTCGCTGCAATACTGCAACAATCAGCATTTTCTCTACCCCAATTCGGTGAGCATTATGTATGAGTTGAGCTAAGTTTTCCTGGGTAACTTGCTGTACATAATCTAGGTGTGTATGGGTATCGAAAAAATGCATAATGATTTGATGCTGGCAATTTGAGGAACAATATTGGCTACATTACGACGAAATCCTTGATCTACTTTTTGTTGAATGATCAAGGAAATCGTTATCTACAAGATGGGTAAAAATTGTAATATGCTTGAATGTAACACCGCACTTTTTGATGAAAATGTACCGACAATATTTGTCGGTCCACTATCAAAAATATTATTCAATGGTAACAGAAGTAATAATTACATCTTCAACAGGCACATCTTGGTGAAAACCTTTGTTTCCTGTTTTGACACCTTTAATTTTATCGACAATATCCATTCCTTCAACGACTTCACCAAATACAGCATAGCCCCATTCTTGCACAACGGTTTTACCAAACATTTCTTTTGCTCGATAATCAAGGAATGTGTTGTCTGCTACATTGATGAAAAATTGAGCTGTCGCCGAATGAGGATCCGATGTTCTTGCCATGGCAATTGTGCCACGTTTATTGCTAAGTCCATTACTTGCTTCGTTTTTAATTGGTGCTTTAGTATTTTTTTCACGTAAGCCACTTTCCATACCACCACCTTGGATCATAAATCCATCAATAACACGGTGGAAAATTGTGTTATTATAGAAACCCTCTTTGCAATATGTTAGAAAGTTTTCCGCTGTAATTGGTGCTTTTTCAAAATTTAATGCTAATTTAATATCACCAAAATTTGTGTGTAATGTAATCATTTTAGATCCTTTGATTTTGTGTTGTTATAATGATGCTTATTATTTCATAAAGTTGCAATAAGTGCTATAAAATCATCACTGAGCGGATTCAGCGTTCTGGTAGATTAACGATTTCATTTAATTATAGAGAACAAACAAATGTTAAAAATTTTTAATACCTTAACACGAGAAAAAGAAGTGTTTAAACCTATTTCAGAAAATAAAGTAGGAATGTATGTCTGTGGTGTAACCGTATATGATTTGTGTCATATTGGACATGGACGCACTTTTGTTTGTTTTGATGTTATCGCTCGTTATTTACGTTATTTAGGTTATGAATTGACTTATGTGCGTAATATTACCGATGTTGATGACAAAATTATTCGCCGTGCTTTAGAAAATAAAGAAACTTGCGAGCAATTGGTAGATCGTATGGTTGTTGAAATGTATAAGGATTTTGATGCGTTGAATGTATTACGTCCGGATTTTGAGCCTAGAGCAACACACCATATTGCAGAAATTATTGCACTGGTTGAAAAATTAATTGCACGTGGTCATGCTTATGTGGCGGATAATGGTGATGTTATGTTTGACGTGGAAAGTTTCAAAGAGTATGGCAAATTATCTCGTCAAGATTTAACACAATTGCAAGCGGGAGCAAGGGTTGAAATTTCTGAAATTAAGAAAAATCCAATGGATTTCGTGTTATGGAAGATGTCGAAAGAGAACGAACCCAGCTGGAATTCGCCATGGGGAGCCGGTCGCCCCGGTTGGCATATAGAATGTTCCGCAATGAATTGTAAACACTTAGGTGAGCATTTTGATATTCATGGCGGTGGGGCTGATTTAATGTTCCCTCATCATGAAAATGAAATCGCACAATCTTGTTGTGCACATGGAAACCGGTATGTTAATTACTGGATACATTCAGGTATGATCATGGTGGACAAAGAGAAAATGTCTAAATCGTTGGGCAACTTTTTTACTATTCGTGATGTGTTAAACCATTATGATGCGGAAAGTGTCCGTTATTTCTTGTTGACAGCCCATTATCGTAGCCAATTGAATTATAGTGAAGAAAATTTGGATTTGGCACATGGTGCATTGGAGCGGCTATACACTGCTTTGCGTGGCACAGATAAAAGTGCGGTTTCTTTCGGAGGGGAGAATTTCATTGCTCAGTTTACTGAAGCTATGAACGATGATTTTAATACGCCGAATGCTATTTCTGTTTTATTTGAAATGGCTCGTGAAATTAATCGATTAAAAAATGAAGATAAACTGCTTGCCGATGGCTTGGCGGCTCGTTTAAGAGAGTTAGCGAGTATTTTAGGTCTATTGGATCAGGATCCGGAAGATTTTCTACAAGCAGGCTCGGATGATGCTGAAATTGCTAAAATAGAAGAATTGATCAAGCAACGTAACGATGCTCGTCAGGCAAAAGATTGGGCGAGAGCTGATGCTGCGAGAAATGAATTGACGACAATGGGCGTTATTTTAGAAGACAGTTCAAACGGAACCATGTGGAGAAAAATGTAGTGATTGAAATGGGCGATATTCTCGCCCATTTTGATGCGTTACGGTTAGATTTTACTTATCAGCAGAATAATATAATTTACCAATCTCAATTTTCTGACGACCATTTGCTTCACGCCATTTGTTTGTATCTCGTAAAGAATAGACGCAACCGCAGTATTCTTGTTGGTAAAAACGTTCTCGTTTACTGATTTCAATCATTCGTTGCGACCCTCCGCCTTTACGCCAATTGTAATCCCAATAAACCACATCATCATATTTTTCCGCTGCACGATGTCCACAACCATTAATTTGGTTCATATCTTTCCAACGAGAAATTCCTAAGCAACTAGTAAAAACAGGGAAACCATTTTCATGGGCATACTGTGCGGCTTTTTCAAAACGCATATCAAAGCACATTGTACAACGAATGCCCCGTTCCGGTTCATCTTCCATTCCTTTTGCACGATCAAACCAATTTTGACGATCATAATCTGCATCAATGAAAGGAATTCCCCATTTCTCGGCGAAGCGAATATTTTCTTCTTTACGAATTAAATATTCTTTTAACGGATGAATATTGGGATTATAAAAGTAAATTGTAAAATCAATGCCTGAAGCATGAATAGCTTCCATGACTTCTCCGGAGCAAGGTGCACAACAAGAATGTAATAACAGTTTATTATGTCCATGTGGTAATTCTAATTTGGGACGTACGAAAGGTGTATTCGAATTTTTACATTCTTTCTTACGACGCTTTTGTGCATCAAAGTGCGGTTGCTTTTGTTCAAGTTTGGTTCTGTGCATATCTATTTTCATAAGGCTTGTTTGATAACGATTAAATTTAGGGGAATAAATGTTTAATTTCCCCACTCAAGTCTAAAAGGTTTTTCATTCAAATCTGATAAGTATTTTTACTACAATACTCAATGTCTAATCATTAATAGTGCCTCTCAACGGATAAATAAGCCAAAGAAATTAATGCTTGCTTATATTGGTTTTCTGGTAAACAGGAAATTGAATCAACAGCTTTTTGTGCCTCTTCTTTTGCTTTACTCATGGCATAATCCAAAGATTTTTGCTCTGTCATAATGGCAAGTACATCATCCAAAAAATCCCGTTTTCCGCCCTGTTCGATTGCTTCACGAATTAATGCAGATTGTTGTGGTGTACCATTACGCATTGCATGTAATAAAGGAAGAGTAGGTTTCCCCTCAGCTAAGTCATCACCGATATTTTTACCCAAAGTCGCCGCATTTGCACTGTAATCTAACACATCATCAACTAGTTGAAATGCTGTTCCTAAGTATCGTCCATAGTGTTGTAAAGCAATTTCTTGTTCTGCATTACTTTGAGCTGTTATGGCGGCACATTGTGTAGCGACCTCAAACAAGCGAGCGGTTTTACTATAAATCACTTTCATATAATTATCTTCACTTGTCTCCGGATCATTGACATTCATTAATTGTTGTACTTCACCTTCTGCAATGATATTTGTTGCATCGGACATAATTTGTAAAATACGTAATGAATTGAGTTTAGTCATCAATTGGAATGCACGTGTATAAATAAAATCACCTACCAATACACTTGCCGCATTGCCGAATTCCGCATTGGCTGTCGGATTACCACGACGCATATCGGACTCATCAACAACATCATCATGTAACAATGTCGCCGTATGAATAAATTCAACAAATGCAGCACAAGTAATAGGTTCATCACCTTGATAATTTAGTGCTCTGGCTGCTAACAAAGCAATCATAGGGCGGATGCGTTTTCCACCACTTTGAACAATGTAATAACCGAGCTGATTAATCAAAGCAACATCCGAATTAAGTTGTGCTAGAATTGTGGCATTCACTTTATCCATATCTGTTTTAATAAGAGATTGGATTGCATGGATATTCATTGGGTTCATTTTTTCTATCATGCTGAAACTATCATAAATTAAGCTAAAAGTGCGGTTGATTGTACCTGATTTTCTGAGCTTTCTGAAATTAAACTCTATAAAATAAGATTTTTTTATTTTCTTAAAAAGAAAGGCTTGCGAAGAAGCCGTTTTTTTCGTAGAATTCGCAACCTATTTATATGAATTTTGATGTGCTAAATGAAAATAACATTATAAGCACTATTATCTAGCGGAGTATTTATGTACGCAGTTTTTCAAAGTGGCGGTAAACAGCACCGTGTAAGCGAAGGTCATGTTGTTCGTTTAGAAAAACTTGAATTGGCAACGGGCTCTACTGTTGAGTTCGATTCAGTATTGATGATCGTTAACGGCGAAGATATTAAGATCGGTACACCAGTAGTGACAGGTGCTAAGGTAGTGGCTGAAGTTGTGTCGCAGGGACGTGGCGAAAAAGTTAAAATCGTTAAATTCCGTCGTCGTAAACACAGTCGTAAACAACAAGGTCATCGTCAGTGGTTCACAGAAGTGAAAATCACTGGGATTCAAGCATAATTTCACAGGAGTTATAGAATATGGCAACTAAAAAAGCTGGTGGTTCAACTCGTAACGGTCGTGATTCTGAAGCTAAACGTCTTGGTGTGAAACGTTTCGGTGGCGAATCAGTATTAGCAGGTAGTATTATTGTTCGTCAGCGTGGTACTAAATTCCATGCGGGTTCAAATGTAGGTATGGGTAAAGATCATACTTTGTTCGCTACTGCTGATGGTAAAGTAAAATTTGAAGTTAAAGGCGAGAAAAGTCGTAAATACGTTTCTGTTGTAGCCGAATAATTTTATTGATACAGAGTGATGCCCCACAATGTTTTTGTGGGGTTTTTTGTTTTTAGAAAATTAATACTTTATTAGCACAGTTACCAGTGCGGTGCTATTATTGCACGAGTTTTGTATTTATATAGGAGGGCGAATATGAAACAGAAACCATTACTCGGGTTTATATTTGCATTGACTACTGCGATAGCTTGGGGATCTTTACCTATTGCATTACAACAAGTTATGAATGCTATGAGTATGCAAACTATCGTTTGGTTCAGGTTTATGGTTGCTACTGTTGCATTAGCTATTTTACTTAAATTAGCGAACAGATTACCTAAATTATCAGATCTCAATCGTTACTTTTTTGGACTGGTTATATTAGGTGTTATAGGGCTATCTGGAAACTTTAGTCTGTTTAATTCCTCATTAAAATTTATTGAGCCTTCTGTTACTCAAATTTTTGTGCATTTTTCTTCCTTTGCAATGATGTTCTGTGGAGTTGTGATCTTTAAAGAAAGGTTAGGATTACATCAAAAAATTGGTTTAGTTATTCTAATTATTGGACTTATCTTATTTTTCAATGAGCGAGCGGACCAATTATTTGATATTAATATCTATTCTATAGGCGTATTTTTAAGTATGTCGGCATCCTTGATTTGGGTAACTTACGGACTTGCACAAAAATTACTTTTACGCCGTTTTAACTCTCAACAGATTTTATTGATGATTTATACAGGGTGTGCATTTGTTTTTACTCCTTTTGTTGAGATTGAGCAATTGCAAAATCTAAATACTTTTACGCTAATTTGTTTTATTTATTGTTGTCTGAATACACTAATAGGTTATGGTGCCTATGCTGAGGCATTAAACCATTGGGATGTTGCCAAAGTAAGTGTTGTCATTACCTTGGTACCTTTGTTCACTATTTTATTTGCTCACTTATTAAATTTAATATACCCACAGTATTTTTCAGCCCCTGAATTAAATACGCTCAGCTATATTGGTGCGTTCATTGTTGTCTTTGGTGCAATGACCTCAGCTATTGGTTATAAATTTATCAAGAATAAAATTTAGGAGAAAAAAATGAAATTTATTGATGAGGCACTGATTCGTATCGAAGCTGGTGATGGCGGTAACGGCTGTGTAAGTTTTCGGCGAGAGAAATTTATTCCGAAAGGTGGTCCTGATGGCGGTGATGGCGGTGATGGCGGTGATGTATATCTAATTGCCGACGAGAATTTAAATACATTGATTGATTACCGATTTGAAAAAAGCTTTGCAGCAGAGCGTGGAGAGAATGGGCGTAGTTCTGATTGTACAGGACGTAGAGGCAAAGACATTACATTAAGGGTACCAGTCGGAACAAGAGCAATTGATAACGATACCAAAGAAGTGTTGGGTGATTTAACTAAACATGGTACCAAAATGTTAGTTGCAAAAGGTGGTTATCATGGACTGGGGAATGCACGTTTCAAATCTTCAGTGAACAGAGCACCAAGACAGAAAACCAATGGAACACCGGGTGAAAAGCGAGATTTGCAATTGGAATTAATGCTTTTAGCCGATGTTGGTATGTTGGGATTACCCAATGCAGGAAAATCAACATTTATTCGAGCTGTTTCCGCAGCTAAACCGAAAGTTGCAGATTATCCTTTTACTACATTAGTTCCTAGTTTAGGCGTTACTCGTGTTGATACTAGCCGTAGCTTTGTGATTGCAGATATTCCCGGATTAATTGAGGGGGCTTCTGAAGGTGCTGGGTTGGGAGTACGATTTTTAAAACATTTGGAGCGTTGTCATGTCTTAATTCATTTGGTTGATATTGCACCAATTGATGAGAGTGATCCAGCGGATAATATTGCAATCATTGAAGGTGAATTATTTCAATATAGTGAAAAATTAGCGAATAAACCTCGTTGGTTAGTTTTCAATAAAATTGATATACTTTCAGATGAAGAAGCAACCGCACGTGCAAAGAATATTATGCAACGTTTGGGTGGGGAAGATGATTATTATTTGATTTCAGCCGCAACAGGTAAAAATGTAGACGTTTTATGCCGCGATATTATGGATTTTATTGAAGAAAATCCACGTCAAGAACAAGAAAAGATAGATGCTCAAGAAGTGAAATTTAAATGGGATGACTATCATCAAGAACAATTGTCCGAACAGGTCTTTACAGAAGATGACCAAGAAGAGGATGATTGGGACGATTGGTCGGAAGACGATGAGGAAGGTGTAGAAATTATTTATAAACCTTAGCTACAGAATAAAATATGAGAGTTTCCTTTTTTATTTAAATTGAATGTTGATATTCATATTCTAAGTAGGAAACTCTCAGTTTTTGTAGTAAGTTGTCTGAGCAATGCTGATCTTCTACAGATATATCACCATAAAATATCTACTTGTTTTTAGTGATGAGCGGTTATTTTTCCTACATTTTTTTCGTAAAAAAGTAAATAGAGAAAGATTGTTTTTTTAATCAGTGTTTCTGCATCAGTAACTAAGATGTCTCTTCCTCTAAGTTATTGAAATATCTTTGCCAATCAAAATATTGACCAGGGTCTATTTTTCTATTCGGAGATATGTGGCAATGTCCGACAATACGTTGTTTGGTTATTAAAGGATATGAATGCATAATGTCTAAAGTCAGACGTTCTAAAGATTGATATTGTTCTTCTGTAAACGGTTGAAGATCACTTCCTTCCAATTCAATGCCAATAGAAAAATCATTGCATTTTTCTCTCCCTTCAAATGAGGATAATCCGGCGTGCCAAGCCCTATCATTGAAATTGACATATTGTGTAATAGCACCATCACGAGTAATCAAACAGTGTGCTGACACTCGAATGTTTGCAATAGTTGCAAAATAAGGGTGTGCGAGAGGATCAAGGTTACCTAGAAAAAAATCATCAATATACGAACCACCGAATTGCTCTGGCGGTAAGCTGATGTAATGAATAACTAAAAGGGAAATATCACTATTTTCCGGACGTTGATCAAAATGTGGAGAGGGTAATTTTCTAGCCTCTGAAAACCAACCTGTGCAGATATTTTTTTGTTTATTGTTCATAAATTATTATTTTTGCGAGTCGGCTCGCAGAAAAAGTGCGATTTAGTTGTCGGTTTTTTTCAATTTCTACAAACTTTCACTTGCCATTCGGCATTGTCATTTTATTTAAAAAAGGAAACATTATGAAAATAACCTATATTTTTTCATCAGTTAAAAAAGGATTTACTCTCATAGAACTGATGATTGTTATTGCTATTGTGGCAATTCTTGCAACCATTGCAATTCCGTCATACCAAAATTATACAAAAAAAGCTGCAATTACAGAGCTATTGCAAGCTTCAGCTCCTTATCGTGCAGAAGTTGAGCTATGCGTGTATAACAATGATGCACCGACAAATTGTAATGCTGGAACAAATGGAATTCAAGCGGCAATCAATACACCAAAAGGTAAAGTAAAATCAGTTAGCGTGCAAGGTGGAGCCATTACTGTTACAGGGAATGGAAATCTTAAAGATATTACTTATACCTTAACACCAACAGGCGATGCTTCAACCGGCGTTACTTGGAGTGCAAATTGCAATAATAAGGCGGATCTATTTCCTGCCGGATTTTGCTCTTCTACGTCTACAAACTCTCCTTAAACCATTAATTACGGTGGGTTGTCTCACCGTTTCATATTAATTGCACTATAAAAAGAATTTTTTTGCAAAAATATTGCATATTTATTCAAACAGTGATAATGTTTGCGTAAATCAATTAATAACCAAAACGAGATCTTTTATTCAAATGACAATTAGTGTTAAAAATTTAAATTTTTTTTATGGTGCATCACAGGCACTGTTTGATATTAATCTCACAGCTGAAGATGGTGATACCGTTGTTTTATTGGGACCAAGTGGTGCAGGGAAAAGCACCTTGATTAGAACGTTAAACCTACTTGAAGTTCCAACATCTGGAGAATTGAGTATTGCCAATAATAAATTCGATCTCTCGCAAGATATTGCCAACCCAAAGCAAATGCGTCAATTGCGTCAAGATGTAGGTATGGTATTTCAACAATACAATTTATGGCCTCATTTGACTGTAATGGAAAATCTTATTGAGGCACCGATTAAAGTTTTAGGGATAGCGAAAGAAAAAGCCAAAGAACAAGCTATTGAATTATTAAAACGATTACGCTTGGAAGAATTCGCTGAAAGGTTTCCACTGCACTTATCAGGAGGACAGCAACAGCGTGTTGCTATTGCTCGTGCATTAATGATGAAGCCGCAAGTTTTATTATTTGATGAACCGACAGCGGCATTAGATCCTGAAATTACAGCTCAGATTGTATCAATCATTCAAGAGTTACAGGAAATGGGCATTACACAAGTTATTGTAACGCATGAAGTTGCGGTGGCAAAAAAGGTTGCAACCAAAGTTGTCTATATGGAACAAGGTCGCATCGTTGAAATGGGGGATTCCAGCTGTTTTGAACAACCCTCAACAGAGCAATTTAAACAATATTTATCTCACTCACACTAATATTTAAGGAGCTTATTATGAAAAAATTACTTTTAGCAACAATGTTGGCTGGTGCTACGATTGGTGCAAATGCACAAGATATTACTTTTGCTATGGAACCAAGTTATCCACCATTTGAATTAACTAATGAAAAAGGTGAAATTATTGGTTTTGACGTTGATATTGCTAATGCGATTTGTAAAGAAATTCAAGCTAATTGTAGCTTCAAAGCCCAAGCGTTTGATGCGTTAATTCCAAGTTTAATTAAAGGTCGCGGTGGGTTTGATGCGGCAATTTCAGCGATTGATATTACGGAAGCTCGTGCAAAACAAGTAGCATTTACCGATTCTTATTATGAAAGTTCTGCCAGTTTTATTGCATTAAAAGGGAAAGCGGATTTAACGACGGCAAAAGTGGTTGGTGTACAAAACGGTACAACGTATCAGCAATATGCGAATAAAGAAGCGAAGCAATATCAATCTAAATCTTATGCTAGCTTACAAGATGCAATTTTGGATTTAAAAAATGGTCGTATTGATCTCATTTTTGGTGATACGGATGTATTAAGAGATATGTTTGATAAAAATCCGGAATTGCAGTTTGTGGGCGAGCGTGTAACGGATAAACGTTATTTCAATAACGGCTTGGGAATTGCGGTAAATAAAAAGAATACCGCACTTGTTGAGCAATTAAATAAAGGTATTTCGGCAATCAAAGCAAACGGCGAATATCAAAAAATTTATGATAAATGGATGACTAAATAATTTTATGTTTATTGATTATTTACCTTTAATGTATACCGCAACCCTGATGACCTTAGGGTTGGCGGTTTGTTCTTTATTACTCGGATTGGCATTATCTATTTTCTTTGTAGTATTAGAAACACACAAATGGGCATGTATTCGTAAACCGACAGCCACTATTGTGACATTATTACGAGGGTTACCTGAAATTCTTGTGGTTTTTCTAATTTATTTTGGCGTACCTGAAATACTGGAATGGGTAATCGGAGAATATGTAGAGTTTGGTGCCTTTGGTTGTGGCGTGGTTGCACTGTCTATTATTTTTGCTTCTTATGCTTCTCAATCTTTGCGTGGAGCAATTCAGGCTATACCTTTAGGACAGTGGGAATCCGGTGCAGCATTAGGTTTGAGTCGTAGTTATACGTTTATTTTTCTTATTATGCCGCAAGTTTGGCGACACGCTTTACCGGGATTGAGTAATCAATGGTTAGTGTTATTAAAAGATACCGCACTTGTGTCGTTAATCGGTGTGCATGACTTAATGCGTCAAGCTGAATTAATCAACACCAATACTCACCAACCTTTTACTTGGTATGGATTTGCAGCATTGCTTTATTTGTTGATTACGCTATTTAGTCAATTTATTATTCGTAAACTTGAGCGGCGAGTCACACGCTTTGAACGTGCTACAAATTAAAGGATGAAAAATGATTAAAGATTATTTTTTAACAATTGCACAAGGAATTCCAACAAGCTTGATTCTTACTATAGTTGCCTTGTTGGTAGCATTTTTTCTTGCTTTGACATTAACTTTTGCTCTTTCTATGGAAAAAAAATGGTTAAGTCTTCCAATTAATCTTTTTCTCACAATTTTTACCGGTACACCATTACTGGTGCAATTTTTCTTAATCTATGCAGGACCGGGACAATTTTCTTGGATTGTAAATAGTTTTTTATGGCCTTTATTATCAAGTGCGTGGTTTTGTGCAATACTTACATTAGCTTTAAATAGTACAGCGTATTCAACTCAGCTTTTTTATGGTGCGGTAAAAGCGATTTCTAAAGGACAATGGGAAAGCTGTGTTGCACTAGGTTTGAGCCGTTGGCAAACTTTGAAAATTCTTGTTCCTTACGCATTAAAAAGAGCATTACCTTCATATAGCAATGAAATAATTCTTGTTTTTAAAGGTACATCACTTGCTTCAATTATCACTATTTTGGATATTATGGGGTATGCAAGACAACTTTATGGTACTGAATATGATGCACTGACAATTTATGGTATCGCAGGCGTAATCTATCTCATTATTACAGGTATTGCTACTTTATTATTACGCAGATTGGAGCGTAAGGTGCTTGTATTTGAGCGTTTAGAAACGGAGCGAGTGTAAATACACAATAACAAATACCGAAAAGTGATCTGTGCCTTAATTTATCGTTTATGAGTTATCTATTTAAGATTTAAGGAACAGATCAATATCGGTAATCACCAATTGCTATTTCGTATGAAGTTTTGCCAATCCGATATCACAACTTTTGATTTGTATATCATGCTCCATGGCGAGAATTTGTTGCTTACTTTGTTTTAATTTACTTTTTATTTTTGCCAGTTGAACATGTGTTCCCGGCTGTTTTTCTGCCTCAGCAATTAGATTTTCTGTTTCTTTAAATAATTTTTGGCACTGCTCAGGCAGAGTGTTTGCTTGGACATGAGTTGTTGTTATAGTTGCAAATACGCTAGCTAAAATAATCATTACTGATCTTGGTTTTAGCATTATATTCATTGATAACCTCTTGAAATTTTTTCAGAAAACCTTCGGAAACTATCAAAAAAAGACTGACATGTCTAGTTATTTATTGCTTCATATTTTTTTGTAAATTTTTACTATTTGGAATAAATGTTAAAAATTGTGAATATTCTATAATGTTTGATGTATATCAATATATAAGAAAGTGTTAAAGAAATGTTATTTGATTTAGATCTAAAAATGTGATCTTTATAACACTTTTATTGTTTTTTATTCTTACTTTTAGTAGTAAAATTAATACCGTTTTTGGGTTATCCACATGACATTTAATGGTGAACTGTGAAACTTATGTAAATTTTATGTTGTATGTTCATTTAAATGAATGTTTATGAGGATAGTTCAGTAAATCTACTTGAGGTTTCAACTTGAGTATTTGAGGGGTGGTTACATAGTAATCATTGTGAAAAACTTGTAGCATTGCACAAGGAGTTGGAGATGTTGGACGTTGTTGAACTCTCTAGATTGCAGTTTGCGTTAACTGCGTTGTATCACTTTTTGTTTGTACCGCTAACATTGGGTTTGTCATTTATCCTTGTGATTATGGAAACTTTATATGTTGCAACAGGCAAAGAAGTGTATAAAGATATGACCAAATTCTGGGGTAAATTGTTTGGTATTAATTTTGCCTTAGGCGTGACAACTGGGATTACAATGGAATTCCAATTTGGTACTAACTGGTCATACTATTCTCATTATGTTGGTGATATTTTTGGGGCACCGCTCGCTATTGAAGCATTACTTGCATTTTTCTTAGAATCAACATTTGTTGGTTTGTTTTTCTTTGGATGGGATCGTTTATCAAAAGCTAAACATTTATTAACTACATATTGTGTAGCATTTGGTTCTAACTTTTCGGCCATGTGGATTTTAGTTGCCAATGGCTGGATGCAAAATCCGGTAGCGTCTGAGTTTAATTTTGAAACAATGCGTATGGAAATGACCAGTTTTATGGATCTTTGGTTAAACCCTGTTGCACAAAGTAAATTCTTGCATACATTGTCTGCGGGTTATGTGACTAGTGCATGTTTTGTTTTAGCTATTAGTTCATATTACCTCCTAAAAAGACGTGATGTCGGATTCGCAAAACGCTCTTTCTCTATTGCATCAGTTTTCGGTATCATTGCAACTGTTTCAGTATTGATCATGGGTGATGAATCTGGTTACGAAATTGGTCAAACCCAACCTGTAAAATTAGCTGCTATGGAAGGTGAATGGCATACTCAACCGGCTCCTGCGTCTTGGAATATGATTGTTGTACCTAATCAGGCAGAGCAAAAAAATGATTTTGCTTTACAAATTCCTTATGCTGCGGGGATTATTGTTACTCGCTCATTAGACAAACAATTTACAGGACTAGTTGATCTACAAGCTCTTAATGAGCAACGAGTTCGTAACGGTATGGTTGCCTATGGTTTACTACAACAATTGAAGGCTGAGAAAAAGGCCAACGGTCAGGTTAATGAAGAAACTAAAGCACAATTTAACGCAGTTAAAGATGACTTAGGATTTGGTCTATTACTCAAGCGTTATACTGATGCGGTCGTAGATGCAACTGATGAGCAAGTTAAGCAAGCAGCTGCTGATACTATCCCAAATGTAGGACCAACGTTTTGGTCATTCCGTATAATGATGCTTGCCGGTGGTTTAATTCTAGTTCTGATGATTGCTGCATTCGTACAAAATATGCGTAAAACAGTAGGGCGTAGTCCACTTTTATTAAAAGCTTTATTATGGGGGCTTCCACTTCCATGGATTGCTATGGAAAGTGGTTGGTTCTTAGCTGAATATGGACGTCAACCTTGGGCTATTTATGATGTACTACCGGTTGGTGTGGCTGCGTCAAATTTAACAACAGCTGATCTTTGGTTATCTATTGGACTGATTTGTGCCCTCTATACAATCTTCCTAGTAGTAGAAATGTATTTGATGTTTAAATATGGTCGCTTGGGTCCGAGTTCGTTAAAAACCGGTCGTTATTATTTTGAACAATTATCTAAATAAGCAGGAGTCTAACCATGATTGATTATGAATTTCTACGTTTTATTTGGTGGATTTTAGTCGGGGTACTGCTTATTGGATTTGCAGTAACAGACGGATTTGATATGGGAGTTCTTAGCTTATTACCTTTCGCAGGCAAAAAAGAAGTTGAGAAACGTATAATGATCAATTCTATCGCACCACATTGGGATGGAAACCAAGTTTGGTTATTGACTGCAGGCGGTGCAATGTTTGCTGCTTGGCCGATAGTTTATGCAGCCTCTTTCTCCGGCTTTTATGTTGCGATGATTTTAGTTTTAGCCGCACTATTTTTCCGTCCTGTCGGGCTAGAGTATCGTGCTAAAATTGATAATCCAACTTGGCGTAAATTTTGGGATTGGGGATTATTTGCTGGTGGTTTTGTCCCATCATTGGTATTCGGTGTTGCATTCGGTAATTTATTGCAAGGTGTTCCATTTGAATTTAATGATTTGATGCAAGTAACTTATACAGGTTCTTTCTTTGAATTATTAAATCCTTTTGCGATTCTTTGTGGTTTAATCAGTTTTTCTATGTTAACCACACAAGGTGCTGCTTGGTTACAAATGAAAACAACATCAGAACTGCGTGAGCGTGCTCGTGTAATAACACAAGTAGGTGCTTTTGTTACATTGTTGACGTTTATTTTGGCTGGTGTTTGGTTATATTTCAAAGAAGGCTTTATTGTAACAAGTGTCCTTGATCATAATGCACCATCTGACCCAACTGTTAAAACAGTTGCAGTTGAAGTGGGAGCTTGGTTTAAGAATTATTTTGATGCACCTGTGTTGTTTATTCTTCCAGCATTAGCAGTGGGTGGTGCGTTGTTAAATATTTTGGCATCAAAAGCCAACCGTTCAGGATTTGCATTTTTCTTCTCGTCTATCACGATGGCAGGAATTATATTAACCTGCGGTGTTGCCATGTTCCCATTTGTGATGCCTTCTATTTCTCATCCGAATATGAGTTTATTAATGTGGGATTCAACATCAAGTGAATTAACATTAACACTAATGCTTGGTTTTGCACTGTTCTTTGTTGTTATTTTACTGAGCTACACCATTTGGGCTTATGCGAAGATGTTTGGTCGCTTAGATGCTGACTTCATTGAAGAAAACAAAAACTCATTATACTAGTAAGGAGATAAGATTATGTTTTATGTGTTATGGGTAGTGGGTGTTTTGTTCGCTGTTATGCTAAGTGCAATCATTACTATCAGTCTTGAGAAAACGGGTAAACTTGACGAATAAGGAGTTTTCTTTATCGACTGAAAAATAAGGGCTTCTAAAGAGCCCTTTTATTTTTTCTTTTGTGTAAATTTTTCATGATCAAAAGTAAAAGTATTTTTAACTAAGCACTGGGTTTATTTTAAGGTGCGATGTATAGTCTAAAAAAATATTTTTCTTTTCATTGTATTTATTCTTGCTAATATATTTGACTGAATCTAGAATACTTGGTTCATTTTTCATATAGAAATGAGAAAATAAAAGACTTTGTGAGGGAGAGTAATATGCCTGTTTTTAAATTGCCTGTTCGTGTGTATTACGAAGATACCGATGCCGGAGGTGTTGTTTATCATGCCCGTTATCTCCATTTTTTTGAACGGGCGAGAACAGAATACTTGCGAACGTTGAATTTTTCTCAGCAAAACTTATTGAATGAGCGAAAAGTTGCTTTTGTTGTGAAATCAATGCAGATTGACTACTGTGTTCCTGCAAAATTAGATGACCTATTAATTGTGGAAACTTATGTTGTAGCTATCAAGGGAGCAAGTATAGTTTTTTCACAAATATTGAAACGAGATGATGAGATCATTTCACAAGCTGTGGTGAAAGTTGCGTCAGTGGATCTTGTGAAAATGAGACCTGTGGCTATACCTCAAGAAATAAAAGCAGAAATTAAACTAAATGATAACATTTTCGGAGTTATGTCATGACCGCTGAATTAGATTTTTTAGAATTATTTTTAAAGGCTAGTATTGTTGTACAAATTGTCATTGTCATATTAATATCTTTTTCGATTATATCTTGGGCGATTATTATCCAACGTAGTCGCATTTTAACTCGAGCATTAAAGGACAGCACACTTTTTGAAGAACGGTTTTGGTCTGGAGAAGATTTGTATAAATTATATGATGGACTTTCTAATCGTCGTAATGGTCTAAATAGCAGTGAGCGAATTTTTTATGTTGGATTTAAGGAGTTTAATCGTCTGAAACAAGCTAATCCGGATGCCCCTGAAGCCATTATTCAAGGCAGTTCTAGAGCAATGAATTTAACAATGAATCGTGAAGTGGAAGATTTGGAAACACGAGTTCCGTTTTTGGCAACTGTTGCGTCTATTAGTCCATATATCGGCTTATTTGGTACAGTATGGGGAATTATGCATGCTTTTATGGCATTAAGTGGTGCCAAACAAGCAACATTACAGATGGTTGCCCCGGGGATTGCTGAGGCTTTAATTGCAACGGCTATTGGTTTATTTGCTGCTATTCCAGCTGTAATGGCTTACAATCGTTTAAGTCTACGTGTGAATAAATTAGAGCAAAATTATGCTAACTTCATTGATGAATTTACGACAATTTTACATCGTCAAGCATTTGGTAAAAATCATTAAATGTATCAAAATTCTCCGTACTGACGGATAAAGTGCGGTTCTTTTTTCATAAGTTTAGAGGCTATCTATGTCTTATCGTCGAAAACGTCGAGATATTAAGTCAGAAATTAATATTATTCCTTTTTTGGATGTCTTATTGGTTTTATTGCTCATTTTTATGGCAACAGCACCGATTATTAGTCAGAGTGTTCAAGTTGAACTTCCCGAAGCTGTAGAAAGCCAAAATGTATCTAAAGAAGATAAAACGCCTGTTATTTTGGAGGTTTCAGGTATTGGACAGTATGCACTTTCCATTGGTGGGGAGCGAACTGAGGGGATAACAGAAGAATTAGTAACTCAACTTTCTAAGCAAGAATTTGACAAAGATAATAACACGTTATTTTTGGTTGGAGGGGCTAAAGATGTTCCGTATGAGGAGGTAATCAAAGCTTTGAATTTACTTCATGTCGCGGGAATAAAATCTGTTGGATTGATGACTAATCCTCTTTAAATATAAGTAGGTAACACAGTGTGTAATCATCGACAAAAAAATGAGCTTGGTGCCATTCTGCTATCAATTTTTCTGCATATTTTGTTATTAAGTTTGCTGGTATTAGGATCTAACTATAATAATGTTGAAATCATGGGAGGTGGAGAAGGTGATGGTGAAGTAATGTCTGCTGTTATGGTTGATACGGGAACCATTGCAAAAGAGTGGGGACGTTTACAGGAAAAGAAAAAAAGCAATCCGGATAAACAAGAAACCTTTGTTGAAGCAACGCAAGAAGACGAGTTAATGGAGAATGTTGATGTATTTGAAGAAAAAATAAGAGAAGATGAAGATGTACAGAAAAGACTTGCAGAGCAAAAAATAAAAGAAGAAAAAATTCAGCAAGAGCGTTTAGCAAAGCAATTGGAAGAAGATAATGCCAAGAAAGAGACTGTTGCAAAGTTGAAAGCAGAGGCTGAAGAAATGCGTTTACAGGCATTGGCAAAAAAAATTGAAGAAGAGAAAAAGGTTAGAGACGCTGAGGAAAAACAAAAAGTAGAGAAGTTAGCGAAAGAGAGAGCAGAGAAGTTAGCAAAAGAGAAAGCGGATAGATTAGCCAAACAAAAGGCACTTAAGGAAGCAAAAATAAAAGCGGAAAAAGCGGCTAAAGCAAAAGCGGAATTAGCTCAACGCAAAGCGGAACAAGCGGCGTTAGATGATTTTTTCAATGGAGGTGATATTGCAGGAAGTAGCAAAAATGGTGGAAATATGACGATGAAAGGTTCTCAAGGAGTGGGGGCTGGTTTTGAAAACGGCAAAGGCGGAAGAACTGGAGAGCAATATGCTGCTCAAATTAAGAGAGAAATTCAGCGTCGCTTTCTAAAAGAACCTAGGTTTGCTAATAAAGTTTGTGTTATTGAGGTTGAATTAGCAAGAGATGGAACGATCACTAACTTTAGAAAATTATCTGGCTCAGATGATATTTGTACTGCGGGGTTATCAGCGGTATCTAGAACGAAAAAGGTACCGGAGGCACCAACTGATGAGATTTATAGAAAATATAAGAAATTTCCACTCGAATTTAGATTGAAATAATTAAAGAAACTAAAAGGTAAAATTTATATGAAATTTTCTGCATATTTAACTACATTATTCATAGTGCTTTTTAGTTTGTTCATACAAACCGTACAAGCTGAAAGTGAGGTAAGAATTGTCATTGATGAAGGGGTTGATAGTGCTCGGCCTATTGCGATAATTCCATTTAAATGGAATGGTAGTGACTCTATGCCGATAGATGTAGCTGATATCATTTCTGCAGATTTACGCAACAGTGGTAAATTTAATCCTATTGCAGTCAGTAAAATGCCTCAAAAACCGACATCAGCAAGTGAGGTGATTTCCGATGTTTGGTCTTCTTTAGGCATTGATGCAGTAGTTGTTGGACAAGTTACACCCAATGAAAAAGGATATAGTATCGCATATCAATTAGTAGACACTATCGGTGCTTCAGGAAACTCGGGAGAGGTACTAAGTCAAAATCAGTATGCTGTACCGAAAAATGCTATTCGTTTAGGTGCTCATACCATCAGTGATGAAGTTTTTGAAAAGCTGACTGCAATTCGTGGTGCATTTAGAACTAAAATTGCATACGTTGTACAAAAGAACGGTGGCTCAAAACCTTATCAAGTTCGTATTGCAGATTATGATGGACATAATCAATTTATTGTTTATAGTAGTTCGCAACCATTGATGTCTCCCGCTTGGTCGCCTGATGGTAGTAAATTGGCTTATGTATCTTTTGAAAATCGTAAATCTCAATTAATTGTACATGATTTACAGTCTGGAGCTCGTCGGGTTATTGCTGCATTCCCTGGGCATAATGGAGCTCCGGCATTTTCTCCTGATGGTTCAAAAATAGCATTTGCTTCATCAAAAGATGGTGTACTAAATATTTATGTCATGAATTTAGGAAACGGGACTATTTCTCAGTTGACTAGCGGTGCAGGCAACAATACGGAACCTTCTTGGTCACCGGATGGGCAATCTATAATTTTTACTTCGGACAGAGCCGGCGGACCTCAAATTTATCAGATGGATGTAGTTGGTAATGGTGTATCATTAGTTTCTGCTGGTCGAGGGTATAGTGGAAAAATCTCTGCAGATGGTAGTATATTAGTGATGATTTATGGCGATAATATTGTTAAAAAAGACCTGGCGACAGGTGTGACGGAAATGTTAAGCTCTACTTTCTTAGATGAAAGCCCAAGTATTTCACCCAATGGAATTATGATTATTTATAGTTCTACACAAGGTCTAGGAAAGGTGCTACAATTGGTTTCCGCTGACGGTCGTTTTAAAGCACGTCTACCAAGTAGTGACGGTCAGATTAAATTTCCAGCTTGGTCACCATATTTAAATAAAAACTAGGAGAGGTTAATGAAAAACTTTGCAAAATTATTAGTAGTAGCGGGTTCAGTGGCAGTATTGGCAGCCTGTAGCTCATCTGATAACGCATCTAAAACAAATGCTCAAATGTTTGGCGGTTATTCTGTAACTGACTTACAACAACGTTATAATACAGTATATTTTGAATTTGATAGTTATGATGTGCAGGGCGAATACGCTCAAATCTTAGATGCACACTCTGCATACTTAAAGTCAACACCAGCTTCTAAAGTTCTTGTTGAAGGTCATGCTGATGAACGTGGTACTCCGGAGTATAACATGGCATTAGGTTTACGTCGTGCTGATGCAGTAAAAAACTTTTTATTAAATAAGGGTGTTCAAGCTAGTCAACTTTCAACCCTTTCTTATGGTGAAGAGAAACCGGCAGAGTTAGGTCATAATGAAGCTGCATATTCTAAGAACCGTCGTGCTGTATTTGCATACTAATTTCTTAAGCCGGGTATGATGCCCGGTTTTTTATTGCATTTTTTCAGTAAATTTTGAATTTAAGTAGGTATATTTGTTTTAAATGCCTCTTTTCTGCCGACTATTCGTTCAAATAAACAAAAAATAAAAAAATTTTATTGATTATTAAAATAAAAACAGTAATATATCCGCTCGTTACAAACAATGAGGGTCGTTAGCTCAGTCGGTAGAGCAGCGGACTTTTAATCCGTTGGTCGAAGGTTCGAATCCTTCACGACCCACCATTTTATTTGTAATATCCCAATTTATGGGTCGTTAGCTCAGTCGGTAGAGCAGCGGACTTTTAATCCGTTGGTCGAAGGTTCGAATCCTTCACGACCCACCATTTTATTTATAATATCCCAATTTGTGGGTCGTTAGCTCAGTTGGTAGAGCAGCGGACTTTTAATCCGTTGGTCGAAGGTTCGAATCCTTCACGACCCACCAGTCATGTTTAAAGATTCATTCATAAAAATATTGGTTATTCTTATTTATCGTGTCTTTTCTGTTTGTTTCTCTTAAGAGGACATATACTCAAAATTAGTCACTTTTCTTTTTACTAAATTCTATTTTTGCGATCTGTATCGTAATTTTTTTTAATTATTTTTACCCATTTTTCTAGATGAGTTAAAGTGCGGTCAAAAATAGGAAAAAAAATGAAAGCATTAAAGGGGTTTACTCTATTAGAAATATTGATTGTTTTACTGATTATCAGTATGACAGTAACATTTTCTTTTCCCATGTGGCAAACAGCAAATACAAAAATGATTTTAGAAAAAGAGCAAAATAAACTCTATATTTTCATAAGGGAGCTACAAGCTCGAGTTGAAAATTCTAATGATATTTGGTTTTTAATTGCTAATCGTGATTTAGTGAGTAAGCGTTGGTGCCTGGTTGCACAACCAAAAAACACAGATATATGTGATTGTTTAAATCCTCGCAGCTGTAATAGAAATATTCCGATGAAATTTTATTATCCTTATTTTGCAGATAAAACCATGTTAATCAGCAAAGTTTATTATCCTAGAGAAATGACTAGATTAAATGGTACAAGGAATACAAGTACGACGACTTGTTTTGTGTTGCAATCTGATCAGCAAAGAACAGTATTTTCGTTTTTTAATGTAGGATCTTTAAAACTTAAAGGTTACCAATCGTTAAGTGCTTGCGTGAATGATCATTAGTAAGGGGGAACATTGATTATTTATCGTGGACAAACTTTATTAAGTGTAATGATAGCGTTGAGCTTATCAATGATGTTATTAATGAGTGTTAGTGCATTTTATAGTTATAGTCAGCAACAAAATAAACAGATACTTTTGCATCTCTATTTACAATCAGAATTGCAACGAACTATCCAACTTTTGGGTAAGGATATTCGCCGTAGTGGATTTAGGGCTATTAGTGATAAATTGGTTCGGAGTAATTTCGATTTATTTGCACAAGATAAAAGCGGAAAGAGTATTGTAGTCGCTCAAGCTGATAATGAACCCCCGAATAGTTGCGTTCTTTTTATTTATGATCTTGATGCTACCGGCTGTGTAGGTACGACATATCGTAATAATGTTTGTGTAAGGAATAAACAAAATACAGCTCGTGAAATTGAGCGAGAGTTATTTGGTTATCGCTTAAATAAACAAATGATAGAGACAAGATTAACTTATAAAAATTCAATTAGCGCGAATTGTAATCAAAAACAATGCCAAAGCTATTTACAACAACCTGCATGTAATAGCGGAGGATGGGTCGATTTATTAGATGAAAATGACATAGCCATAACTGCATTAAAATTTAATTGGATTGCTGATTACAATGGATTGGAAGTTTATCTAAAAGGGCATCTAAAGCGAAATAAACAAGTCGAATATGAGACTTCAGCCATTATTCCTTTGCTTAATCAAAAGAGATAAAAATGAATATACAAAAAGGAGTTGTAACGCTCACCCTATTAATGCTGTTAAGCTCAGTATTATTAATTTTACTTTTTTTTGATGGTGATTTGATTTCGTTGCATTCATCCATTGTTTCTCAACGGAAAATATATTTAGAACAAAGTCTTATATTACAGAGACAAAGTATTTCTCAAAAAGAAAAACTTTGTGAAAACCAGCCTCTGAATAATAATTTGAAAAGTTTGAAGATCGAATTTGAAAGTCGACGAAAAATTGACCGCACTTCTCAATTTATATGGTGTGAAAGAAAATATTTGTTTAAAAAAAGGCCGAAAAAAGCTACTTATGAGGCAGGGCTAAGTCAGTATATAAATCTTGAGTTACTGGATTTATTTCAACATAAATTACATTCACCGCCTGCTATTTTGCCGAGAGATAAAGCAAATTATCTCTATTGGGTTGAGGAAAAATCAGCTGAATTGGAGATACAAGGTAATATTAATGCAGTTGTTATTGCTGAAGGGGATTTGAAGTTAACAGGAAAAGGTAAAATTAGTGGAACGGTTATTACCGGCGGGAAATTAAGTATTGAACCAGCAGTTAAAATTGTGTATCGCTCAAAAACAATCATCGATCTTATCCGATCATATAGTTATTGGCAGTTTGCGGAGAATAGTTGGTATGATTTTCAACCATTATAAATTTCCTCAACGGGGTACCAGCTTGATCACGTTATTAGTCACAATGATGATATTTTCTACATTATTTTTATTTGTTAATCAATGGGTTAGTTATCAAAGAAAAAGTGCGGTAAATATTTATCTACGTTATCAAGCTTTGCAAATCGCTGAAAATCAACATCAACGCTTATTTCTAGAACCGCATTTTCATTGTCCGCATAATATCGAGCAAAATGGTTATAAGTTTAAGATCAATTGTGAAGGTAAGAATGTACGAGTTTCTTATGCAAATCAACAAGTAAATTTATTGCTTGATTAATTATTTTGAAAAGCTATGCTAAATGAAGTTATTAGAAGAATAAGGAACATTTGTGTTTACTTTGTATTATTCCAATCAATTGGAAACGCAAAAAGATATTTTGTTACATTTAATGGATCAACAGCCATTATCAGATCCTTTCCAAAAAGAAGTTATTTTAGTACAAAGTGGCGGTATGGCACAGTGGATACAGTGGCAGATTGCAGAGAAAAAAGGTATATCGGCAAATTTGTCTTTTCCTATGCCTGCAAGTTTTATTTGGCAATTATATGTTGATAATTTATCGCAAGTCACAGCTTCTTCTCAATTTAGTAAAGAAAATATGACTTGGCGATTAATGGAAATTATTCCGCATTATATAGATCAACCGGAATTTTACATATTGCGTCAATATTTACAGCAAAGTTACCAATCAAGTCAGCAGCGATACTACCAATTAGCCAGCAAAATAGCAGAGTTATTTGACCAATATTTAGTTTATCGACCGGAATGGATTATAAGTTGGGAGCAGAATAAAGGCGTAGAAATTATTCAGCAAATTCAGTATTACCAAAAAAATTTATCTGTCTCAGAATCATGTTTTTCTCAAGTTGAGCAACATATTGTTTGGCAAGGTATTTTATGGAGAGCTTTAGTATGCTCTGTGCAAAAAGAAACACAAAAGAATGTTTTACATCGTGCACATTTACATTTACTTTTCTTAAAACATATTGCCGGCGAAAAACCTAAAAATTTGCCTACGAGAATTTTTGTATTTGGTATTTCAGCTTTACCGAAGGTGCATTTAGATACTTTAAGTGCATTAAGCCAGCATTGCGATGTGCATTTATTTTTTAATAATGCTTGTCGTGAATATTGGGGAGATATAATTGATCAGAGCCATTGGCAACGCTTGAAAGTACGAGAGCGTATAAGTTGGCAAGATTTCCAACAACCACAAAATACACAGGCTTGGTTATCCGATGCGCAAATACATACTTTTGAACAAAATGGATTTGAACAAATTTATGATGAAAAGTTACAGGTTGGCAATCCTTTGCTTTCCTCATGGGGAAAATTAGGACGGGATTATTTGTATTTACTCACTGAACTGGAGGCTAATGAAATCAATGCTTATGTCGAACTTTCGGAAAAAACATTGTTGTCGCAAGTACAGGCACGCATTTTAGATTTGGTTCCTTCGAAGCACAAGTTTTTAAATTTGGCAGAAAATGACCGCTCTTTAACTTTTCATTCTTGTTATAGTCCAATACGAGAGGTTCAAGCTCTACAAGATTATTTGTTACATCTATTTAACCAAGCTCAGGATTTGACACCTAAAGATGTGGTAGTTATGGTTGCAGACATTGATAAATATGCACCGTATATTCAGGCGGTATTCAGTCAAGGCGAACACTATATTCCGTACTCTATCGCAGACAGCAAACTTTCCGAAAATGACCCTTTAGTATCTGCTTTTTTACAGCTGTTAAATTTAAAAGAAAGTTTATTCAGTGCGGAGGAAGTGCTGACTTTTTTGGATCATCCTGTTATTCGTCAGAGTTTTAATATTACTTTAGAGGATTTGGCACAAATTCGTCATTGGGTTGAGCATTCGGGTATTCGATTCGGATTAGAAAAATATCCGCAACAATCCTTGCAAAATTATAACGCTTGGCAGGCAGGTTTAGAGAGAATGTTACTGGGATTTGCTATGCGGGAAGAAAATGGTCTATGGTTAGATACGCTTGGCTTTGATGATACCTATGGATTAAAAGGGCAGCTTGTCGGTTATTTAAAGGATTTTATTACTCGTTTGTATCAATGGCATCAATTTTTGCAAGTAGATCACGTTATTGAAAAGTGGGAAGAACATTTAATTGAATTAATGTCATCTTTTTTTGTGGTAGACGGAATGGATATTCCGCAACAATACAAAACAACTTTTAATTATCTTATTGACACTATTCAACAATTAACGGAGTTGATCCTAGATAGCTCTTTTCAACAAGAAATAAGTGCGGAGGTTATTTACGAAGTTTTTGTTGAACGCTTAAAAGATATACCCAATAGCCTAAAATTTTTAATGGGGAAAGTCACTTTTTGTACGCTTCTCCCCATGCGATCAATCCCTTTTAAAGTGGTGTGTTTACTTGGTATGAATGATAGTGATTATCCACGTCAACAAACACCGAACAGCTTTGATTTAATGCAATATCATCGTAAAAAAGGCGATCGTTTTCGCCGAGATGATGATCGCTATTTATTTTTAGAAGCATTGATCTCGGCACAACAGTATTTTTATGTGAGTTATATTGGTCGCTCTATTATTGATGATAGTGAACGAGAACCTTCAGTTCTTGTTACGCAATTGTTGGATTATATAGCTGAAAATATCAATGCTCAAGGTGATCTAAAAGGGCAAGATATTCTGAAAAAATCACTTATTCAACAACATGCGATGACTGCATTTAGCCGAGAAAATTTCACCAAAAGAGACCGCTCTTTTTCTAAGCAATGGCTAGTGTTGGCAAATAAAAAAGATAGTGGCAATTTGGCGAATTTTTTACAGCCGATAAATGATACAGAGATAGTTAAAGAACTTTCATTAAATGACTTAATTGCGTTTATTCAGGATCCTGTTCGGTATTTTTTTGAGCAAAAATTACGTGTTTTTTTACGTAAGACAGAACAAAATATTGCGGATACTGAAAATTTTACTTTAGATAATTTAGAGTTATATCAAATAAAAGAAGAACTTATTTATCTTTCTGAGCAGGAATGGGAAGACTTTTTTGCTCGGATGAAAATTAAGGGAATTATGCCACAAGGGGCGTTTGCAAAAATTTATCAGCAAAAAACAAAAAATGAGATCATTACACTTAAATCTTTAGTTACGCCTTATTTGGATCAAATATCGGAACAAATTCCTGTTGACTTGAGCGTTGAAACAGAATATGGAAAAGTATGCTTAACGGGGAGCATTGACAGTTTATATCATCAAAAAATGCGAAGAGTAACGTGGAGAGCCTCTGTTGTCAAAACGAAAGATATTATCCAAACATGGATTTATTATTTATTACAAACCTTGGTTGGAGAGCCTAATTCGCAAGTTGAGCATTACGCTTTAGACAGCAGACTTTCTTTTGAAAAAATAGAAAAATCTACCGCACTTCAACAGCTTCAAACTTATGTTGAGGCATATTTACTTGGACAAGTTTCAGTGTTATTAATGCCAATGAAAAATTTCGATCAATATCTTCAATTGCTTTTTACTCCGAAGAGTAATAAATGGAAAGAGGAAAAGGATATTGATTTATCTGCTTGTTTTGAATTGTTATCAGAACTTGGCTCAGGTAGAAAAGAGAGAAATTTTTATGTGAAAACAGATCCTTATTGGCAAAGAATATTAGCACAAACAAAACTAGACGATTCACATATTTTAGAAATTAATCAACGTGTTATACAATGGTTCGATTTAATGTTAATGCTAAAAAGAGTTGAATAGAAAATAAAAACAAAACTGGATATTTATCCAGTTTTGTTTTATCCTTAGTGCTTTATTTTACGCTATGTAAGGTGAGATATGATTGGGCGTGTAACAGGAATACTGGTTGAAAAACAAGCTCCGGAAATTTTACTGGATGTTCAAGGTGTTGGGTATGAGTTACTTTTACCCATGACAAGTTTTTATAATTTGCCGGAAGTTGGGCAGGAAACTACGTTGTTTACGCATTTTGTGGTGCGTGAAGATGCTCATTTGTTATTTGGATTTAGCCATAAACAAGACCGCTCTTTATTTCGTGAATTGATTAAAACCAATGGAGTTGGACCAAAATTAGCTTTAGCTATCCTGTCTGCGATGTCAGTGAATGAATTTGTGTATGCGATTGAACAAGAAGAATTATCTAAATTAGTCAAAATTCCCGGAGTAGGAAAAAAAACTGCTGAACGTTTATTGGTGGAGCTAAAAGGTAAATTTAAAGGCTTACAACAAACAGATTTCTTTATTAAAAGCTCTCATTTACCTGGAATTAAATGCTCAAAACTGGATCAAAGTTTGCAGTTGGATGAAGCAGTTTCTGCTTTAATTGCGTTAGGATATAAGCCTATTGAAGCAGAGAAAATGGTTAAAAAAGTGTTAAAAGCAGATTTAACTAGTGAACAGCTTATTCGAGAGGCTTTGAAAGCCGCATTATAAGAGATAGAGAATGATTGAAGTAGATCGCATTGTAAGTGCCAATGCAAAAGTAGACGATGAATATATTGATCGTGCAATTCGCCCTAAATTATTGAGTGATTATATCGGTCAACCTCAAGTTAGAGAGCAAATGGAAATTTTCATCCAAGCAGCAAAATTACGCCAAGATGCACTTGATCATTTGTTAATTTTTGGACCCCCTGGACTAGGAAAAACAACGTTGGCGAATATTGTTGCCAATGAAATGGGAGTGAATATTCGTACTACTTCAGGTCCGGTTTTAGAAAAAGCGGGGGATTTGGCGGCAATGCTAACGAATCTTGAGCCTCATGATGTATTATTCATTGATGAAATTCATCGCTTATCACCAGCTATTGAGGAAGTTCTTTATCCAGCGATGGAAGATTATCAACTGGATATTATGATTGGAGAAGGTCCTGCTGCCCGTTCAATAAAGCTGGATTTACCGCCTTTTACGCTGATTGGAGCAACAACAAGAGCAGGCTCTTTGACTTCTCCATTACGAGATCGATTCGGTATTGTGCAGCGACTGGAGTTTTATTCTGTAGAGGATTTAGCTTCCATTGTTACTCGAAGTGCGGTCTGTTTGCAGCTTGAAATTGATGTTGAAGCAGGACAAGAAATTGCTTGTCGTTCACGAGGTACCCCACGTATTGCAAATCGCCTATTACGCCGAGTGCGAGATTATGCCGATGTCAAAAATGGTGGGAAAATTACCGCACTTATTGCACAAGAAGCACTGAAGATGCTGGATGTGGATCTTGCAGGATTTGATTTTATGGATCGTAAATTATTACAGGCAATTATTGAGCGGTTTGATGGTGGACCTGTAGGATTGGATAATTTGGCGGCGGCAATTGGCGAAGAGCGAGATACCATTGAAGATGTATTGGAGCCTTATTTAATTCAGCAAGGATTTTTACAACGGACACCTCGTGGAAGAATAGCAACATCAAGAACTTATCGACATTTTGGTTTGGAACAGATTGAAAAATAGCACTCCTTTTTCAGTTACTCTCAACGTGAGTCAGTCGATAGTCAACGATTTCAAGCAACTTGTGGGTTTGTGCGAGTATCCTTCTATTCTGTAGTAAAGATTCTGCAAAGGTACTATTTATTGCTCAAAATTCCATTTGCACACACATAGGCTGAGCTCCATGCCCATTGGAAGTTATAACCGCCAAGCCGACCGGTAACATCAAGTACTTCACCAATAAAATAAAGACCTTTGATTTTATGACTTTCCATCGTTTTTGATGAGATTTCTTGCGTATCTACGCCTCCAATAGTGACTTCTGCGGTGCGATAGCCTTCGGTGCCGTTAGGTTGAATTTGCCAATGATGAATTAAATCATCAAGATTTTTTAACTGCACTTTACTGAGGTTGGCAATCACTTCATCTTGAATAATGTTGTGATTTAACCATAAATCCACTAGTTTTTGCGGTAATAGGCGTGATAAGGCGGTTTTTAAATGTAATTTAGGTGAGGTCTGACGTAACTTGTTAAGGAAAAATTGAATATTTTCCATCGGTAACAGATCAATTTCTATATTTTCATTCACTTGCCAATAATTTGAAATTTGTAAAATAGCGGGACCTGATATCCCCCGATGAGTGAAGAGTAAATTATTGCTGAAAGATTGACCGCACTTTGCGGTTACACAAACAGGAAGGGAGATGCCTGAAAGTGCGGTGTAAAATTTATCAATTTCACGCCATGTGAAGGGTACAAGCCCAGCTCGTGGAGCAATAACATTGAGTCCGAATTGTTCGGCAACTTGGTAACCGAAAGGTGTCGAACTCAAGGCTGGCATAGACAATCCGCCGGTAGCAATAACTAAATTTTCACATTGCCAAATTTTTCCGTCAGATTGCAATTGAAAACGAGCTTTTTCATTACCGTCTAATTTTTCAATGTATTCGATCTGTTGACGTAATTGGGTATTAACTTGAAATTTATCGCATTCTGCTCGTAGCATATTGACAATATCTTCAGCACTGTTATGACAAAAAAGTTGCCCCGATTCTTTTTCATAATAGCTAATACCATAGTCAGTAATGAGGGCAATAAAATCCCATTGGGTAAAGCGAGCTAGAGCAGACTTGACGAAATGAGGATTTTGCGAAAGGTAATGCTGAGGGGTAACATTAAGGTTGGTAAAATTACAAAATCCGCCACCGGACATTAAAATTTTACGTCCCACTTTTTTTCCATTATCTAAAATCGTTACTTGGTGCTTGGCTTTACCTAGTTGACCGGCACAAAACAAGCCTGCCGCACCTGCACCGATAATAATTGTTTGGGAATAATTCATCATTATTTATTTGCTAAAATTACCGCTCTTTTGGGAGCCGGGTACCCTTCAATGGTTTTACTGTGATCTTGAGGATTAAGGAAATCAATTAAACTTTCATTTTCCAGCCAGTCTGTTTTACGTTGTTCTTCTAGACCTGTTGTTTCTACATCGACACAACGAATATTATGGAAACCGCACTTTTCCAGCCAGTTTATGAGTGCGAGAACGGAAGGGATAAAATACACATTTTTCATTTTGGCATAGCGATCTGTCGGCACTAAAATCGTGTTTATATCACCCTCTACAACTAACGTTTCAAGTACTAATTCGCCATCTTTAACTAATTGATTTTTAAGTTGTGTGAGATGATCCAATGGAGATTTTCGATGATATAAAACGCCCATAGAAAAGACGGTATCAAAGGCGGCTAAAGGTTGCATTTCTTCAATGCCGAGCGGAATCAGATTAGCACGACGATCATTGTTTAACAGTTTACGTACAGCCTCAAATTGACATAAAAACAGTTCTGTCGGGTCAATACCGACTACCATTTTGGCTCCTTCGCCAACCATACGCCACATATGATAACCGCTACCACACCCTACATCTAACACAAGACGATTCTGCAAAGGTGCCAAATGAGGCAAGACACGCTCCCATTTAAAATCCGAACGCCATTCACAATCAATATGGATACCATATAGATGATAAGGTCCCTTACGCCAAGGCATAAGCTGTTTTAAGTGATGAATGATGCGTTGTCGCTCACCGGAGGAAAGAGGCGTTTTTGTTTCAGCTTTGACCGCACTTTTGAGATCAATATGATCGGCTGTTAAGTGCGGTAGAAAATCAATGATTTTTGACCATTTAATATAATCGCCATGGGTTTGCTTTTCCCATTGTTTAAGTTGTAAAGGCAAAGTTTCAAGCCATGCTGAAAGTGTCGAAGTTGCTATTTGTTGATAAAATGGACGAAAGTCGAACATAATTATTTTGATGCCTTATATGCGTTTTTAGCTTGTTCAAACGTCTCTAAAATCGATTTTTCCGGTTTCACTGATAACAAAGAAACAACAATAATGACAATACTTGCCAAAGCAAAACCTGGGATCATTTCATATAATTTAGAGAATTCACTTGTTGTAGGGACAATGGTTTTCCAACTAAATACGATAATTGTCCCAGTTAACATTCCCGCCATTGCAGCAGAAGATGTCATGCGTTTCCAGAATAAAGAAAATAGTACAACAG
Organism: Histophilus somni 2336; assembly: GCF_000019405.1. Taxonomy (NCBI): domain Bacteria; kingdom Pseudomonadati; phylum Pseudomonadota; class Gammaproteobacteria; order Pasteurellales; family Pasteurellaceae; genus Histophilus; species Histophilus somni. The sequence continues at coordinate 156,473 of NC_010519.1, forward strand.
GCCCAAAAGCACTACCAAATCCAGCCCAAGCAAATTCAACTAATTTTAAAACTTGGCTTTTTTCATCTTGTGCAATCCAAATTGCAATGGTGGCAATAGCTAATACCATTAAACGACCAAGCCACATCAATTCTTTATCCGATGCTTTTGGACGAATAAATCCTTTGTAAAAATCTTCTGTAACGGCACTGGAAGAAATGAGAAGTTGTGCACTCAGCGTACTCATTACTGCGGCTAAAATAGCAGAAAGTAAGATACCAGCGATCCAAGGATTGAACAATAATTTTGATAATTCAATAAAGATTTGCTCCGATTCTTTGTTGACGACACCAGCTAGTTGTGGATTTGCTGTAAAATAGGCGATGCCAAAAAAACCGATACCTATGGCACCGACTAAACAAAGGATCATCCAAGTGATACTAATACGTCGTGCGTTATTGAGCGATTTTACTGTGTGTGCCGCCATAAAGCGTGCCAGAATGTGCGGTTGTCCGAAATAACCCAATCCCCAAGAAGCCAAGCTCAGTAGACCAATTGTGGTAGTACCGGTAAAAATATCTGTAAGGTTTTTTCCTGCTGCACTTTCAGCTTGCTTCAAGTAGAAATGAAAATTATCTATTCCGTCTAAGTTTAGAATAATCATGATAGGGGTTAGAATGAGTGCGAAAATCATCAATGTTGCTTGAATAGTATCTGTCCAACTCACCGCTAAGAAACCGCCAATGAAGGTATAAGCAATGGTTGCCAATGCACCATACCAAAGTGCGGTGGAATAAGGGATATTGAACAGATTTTGGAATAATTTTGCACCGGCAACGATACCGGAAGCACAATAAATTGTGAAGAAAACAAGGATAATTGAGGCTGACACAAATTTGAGTAAATTATAACGACTACCAAAACGGTTGTGAAAATATTCAGGTAATGTGAGAGCGTTATTATTAAATTCAGTGTAAATACGTAAGCGACCAGCCACAAATAACCAGTTAAAATAAGCACCGATTGTTAAACCTATGGCAATCCAACCTTCAATTAAGCCCGACAAATAGATTGTACCCGGTAAACCCATCAGCAACCAGGCGGACATATCTGATGCACCGGCAGACATTGCGGTAACAAAACTGCCTAAACGACGACCGCCAAGAATGTAGTCTGAGAGATTATTGGTGTAGTAATATGCAAGTGCACCAATCAATAACATGCCTAAGATATAGACAATAAAGGTAATAATTGTTGGATCAAAACTAAACATTAAGCCCTCACGAAAGCATTATTTGTATAGATAAAATTTAAGAAAGGTCGCATTTTACCTTATTCAGGGCTATTATTCTATTTACCTTTTCGATAGACTAATTAAAAGAAGTATTTTTAGGATAGAGATGATGGAATCTGTTGAATTATTGGCTAACATTACCCCTAGTGAAACCCGAATTGCACTGGTGGATAATGGCATTTTAAAAGAAGTACATATTGAAAGACAGGCAAAAAGAGGGAGCGTCGGTAATATTTATAAAGGACGAGTGACTCGAGTATTGCCGGGTATGCAATCTGCATTTGTAGATATCGGATTGGAAAAAGCCGCTTTTTTACATGCCTCAGATATTGTTTCACATACAGAGTGTGTTGATGTTGATGAGCAAAAACAGTTTGTAGTGAAAGATATTGCACAATTGGTACATGAAGGACAGGATATTGTTGTTCAGGTTGTCAAAGATCCCCTCGGTACTAAAGGTGCAAGATTAACAACTGACATAACACTCCCTTCTCGTTATCTTGTTTTTATGCCGGAAAATAGCCATGTTGGCGTTTCTCAACGCATTGAAAGCGAAGAAGAGCGGGCACGTTTAAAGGAACTTGTTTTACCGTTGTGCGATGAATTGGGCGGTTTTATCATTCGTACTGCTGCGGAAGGAGCAACGGAAACTGAACTCGTACAAGATGCGGAGTTTTTAAAACGCTTATGGCGTAAGGTGTTGGAACGCCGTGCGAAATATACAACACGTTCAATGTTATATGGCGAATTGGCGTTAACGCAACGTATTTTGCGAGATTTTATCGGGGCGAATTTCAGTAAAATTCATATTGATTCCAAATTATGTTTTTCTGAAGTGAAACAGTTTACTGAGGAATTTATGCCTGAACTGACAGATAAGTTGGTGTTATATTCCGGCAGTCAGCCATTATTTGATGTTTATAGCGTTGAAAATGCTATTCAAACAGCTTTAAATAGTCGTGTAAACTTAAAATCCGGTGGCTATCTAATTATTGAACAAACCGAATCTATGACAACGATAGACATTAATACTGGTGCTTTTGTTGGTCATCGTAATTTAGAAGAAACTATTTTTAATACGAATATTGAGGCAACAAAAGCTATTGCACAACAGTTACAACTACGCAATCTGGGCGGTATTATTATTATTGATTTTATTGATATGCAAACGGAAGAACATAGGGATCGTGTCTTGGAATCTTTACGTTTGGCATTATCCAAAGATAGAGTGAAAACGAATGTTAATGGGTTTACTCAACTTGGTTTAGTTGAAATGACACGTAAGCGAACAAGGGAAAGTTTGGAGCATATTTTATGCGATGAATGTCCAACTTGCAGTGGACGAGGCAGTGTGAAAACCGTTGAAACGGTTTGTTATGAAATCATGCGTGAAATTATTCGTGTTAATCATTTATTTGCCAGCGAAAAATTTGTAGTTTATGCCTCAAGAGCGGTGGCGGATTATTTAATTAATGAGGAAAGCCATGGTTTATTAGCAGAGTTGGAAGTCTTCATTGGCAAACAAATTCAAATAAAAACAGAAGTGTATTATTCACAGGAACAATTTGATGTTGTTGTAATGTAACTTCCATTTTTAATATGTTATATTGACCTCATATTCATTATTCAAGGTATCGGTATGGTTAAGAATATTGGAATTTTATATATTGCGACAGGGCGTTATCACGTTCTTTGGGAAGATTTCTATAAAAGTGCGGAAAAGCATTTTCTACCTGAGTTACCTAAGAAATATTTTTTATTTTCTGATTATGAGGGAAGTTTTTTAGGAGAGGAAAGTGGAAATGTTCACAGAATATATCAAAAAAAATTAGGTTGGCCTTATGATACGTTGATGCGTTTTGATATGTTTTTAAAAGAGAAAGAGCGATTTAAAGAGTTGGATTATCTCTTTTTTGTTAATGCGAATATGATTTTTATTAAAGATATACATCAAAATGAAGTTCTTGCATCCGATAAAGAGTTAATTATGATTTTACAACCTTGGTTTATCGGTTTAGATATTGATAAAACTACTTATGACAGAAATCCGTTGTCCACGTCATATATTCCTTATGGGGAGGGTGAACATTATGTTATGGGCAGTTTTAACGGCGGTAAAACGTCTGCTTTTTTAGAGATGTGTCAGCAATTAAATGACAATATCTATTTAGATTTAAAAAAGGACATTATTGCACTATGGCATGATGAAAGTCATTTAAATCATTATTGTTGGCGAAATAAAGAAAAAATATTTATTTTGCCGGATAGTTATTTGTTGGATGAAGGGCAACAGTACTTCCCAAGTAAAAAGTCTCATTATATTAATCCCTTATATTTAAAAAATCATGATGTTCGGTTAGTTATGAGAAATAAGAATCATTATAGGTTCGGGGGGGGGGAATTACATGAGAGGGATTACTGATGAACGGATCGAATTTAATTGGTCAATTTTTTTGTTGAATTTAAATGTGTATCGTCTCTATTTAAAAGAGAGAATTAGGGCTGTATTTAAAGTTCTTTGTAAGAACTAATATTGTTAAGGTAGGACAAAAAAACAAGATGTTAAACAAAGTACAAGAATCTATACTTGCTCCAAATAATTTAGAACTGGATAATTTAAAAAATACATTTGATATGTTGTCTCATCGCCAGATTGATTATGCAGATTTGTATTTTCAGCTCAGTCAAGATGAAAATTGGGTATTGGAAGACAGTATTATCAAAGAAGGCGGTTTTCATATTGACCGTGGCGTTGGTGTGCGTGCGGTAACTGGCGAGAAAACAGGATTTGCTTATTCCGATCAGATTGATTTGGTCAGTTTACAGCAATGTGCCAATGCAGTAAAAGGAATTGCTTTGCCAAATCAAGGTAATATTATTAAACCGATTGGCTTTAACGCTGTAAATGCGATTACTCGTTATCCTGCAGTAAATCCGTTAAATAGTTTGAATAAAGAGCAAAAAATTGAATTATTACATTTAGTAGACCGTACCGCTCGTGCATATAGCCCTTATGTGACAAAAGTTGTAGCGAATTTAACCGCTCTTTATGAAGAAATTTTAGTTGTGGCAACAGATGGTACGTTAGCAGCTGATGTTCGACCGTTAATTCGTTTATCTATTTTCGTGATGGCGGAAAAAGCGGGAAAAAGAGAACAAGGAAGTGCGGGCGTTGGGGCGAGAGTAGGACTTGATTGGTTCTTTGAGCCTTATAAGGGCGAACAACGTGCGATTTATTTTGCGAAAGAAGCAGCACGTCAAGCATTGGTGAATTTAGACGCTATTGAAGCACCTGCCGGCTTGATGCCGGTAGTGTTGGGCGCCGGTTGGCCGGGTGTATTATTACACGAAGCTGTGGGGCATGGATTAGAGGGTGATTTTAACCGTAAAGGAAGCTCATTGTTTACAGGAAAAATTGGGGAATTAGTTACTTCTCCATTATGCACTATTGTTGATGACGGTACTCTACCGAATCGCAGAGGCTCGTTGACAATAGATGATGAGGGCGTGCCAAGTCAATGTAATGTATTGATTAAAGACGGTGTCTTGCAGGGTTATATGCAAGATAAAATGAACGCTCGCTTAATGGGTGTGAAACCGACTGGAAATGGGCGTCGTGAATCTTATGCTCATTTGCCTATGCCAAGAATGACTAATACTTATATGTTAGCGGGGCAAAGTAAGTTTGAAGATTTAATTGCTTCGGTCGATTATGGCATTTTTGCACCGCACTTTGGTGGTGGGCAAGTGGATATCGTCTCCGGAAAATTTACTTTTTCCATGTCGGAAGCCTATTTAATTGAAAAAGGCAGAATAACCAAGCCTATTAAAGGTGCAACTATGATCGGACAAGGAATTGAAGTGATGCAACAAGTATCTATGGTAGCCGATAATATGGAAATAGACCATGGCATAGGTGTTTGTGGTAAAGATGGACAAAGTGTTCCGGTTGGCGTTGGTCAACCGGCTTGTAAGATAGAGCAAATTACCGTGGGCGGAACCGCTTAATTAAACTATGGTGAATTTGTGATTTGTTAGATAATTAATTTTTATAGAGAATATAGACAGTGACTGAAACGACTCAATCAAATTTGCAATTGGCTCAAGCATATAACGAACTACCTTATACTTCTAAAGTTTTTGCTGCTTGTCAACCTACTCGTTTACATGCTTTAGCTAAGATTAAAGGGCTTTTACCCCCCCCCCTTAGAAACAGCTAAGGTGCTGGAAATCGGTTGTTCTTTTGGCGGCAATTTATTGCCCTTTGCTATTCGACACCCTAATAGCCAGTTAGTCGGTATTGATTTATCTGAATACCAAATTAATATCGGCCAGCAAATGATGGAACAGGTCGGCGTGAAAAACGTAGAGTTGGTTGCTGCTGACATTAGCCAAGTGAGCTTTAATATTAAGTTTGACTATATTATTTGTCATGGTGTTTTTAGCTGGGTGCCGGAAGCGGTACGCCATGCAATTTTAAAAACCATCCAAGAGTATTTATCTCCCAACGGTATCGCTCATATTAGCTATAATACCTACCCAGGCTGGAAAATTCGAGATGTCGCTAAAGAGCTGATGTGTTTTGGAAGCAATCCGAATTTAAGCAGTTTGGAGCGTATAGACCAATCTTTTGAGTTATTAAAATTTACCTCTTCCATTTTGCAACGAAAGAATGCTGACTTATATAAAGTATTATCGCATTCATTTCAAGAAATACCTGATAAAGATAAATTTTACGTGGCTCATGAATACTTTGAGGATTTTAACCAACCTTTCTATTTCAGGGAATTTATCAGCCAACTTGAGGCATACCATTTAGCCTATTTAACCGATAGTTCTTTTCCCGCTATTTATTCAGATGTGCATTTTGAACATGATGAATATGAGAAAGTGTGTGCCTATTTTGATTACCGCTTGGAAGCCGTAGAACAATTTATTGATTTCCTGAATAACCGCTCTTTTAGACACAGCATTATTACCCATCAACAAAATTTGGCGGACAAAGGGATTACCAATAATATCAGTCAATACAATCATTGCCATCATTTCTATGATATCTATTTCAGAACAGATGTGCGTTATAGCCCTGCGACTGATGATAAGGAAGCGCATTGGCAGTTGTTGGACATAGGTGCGGAAATTTCGGATACCCCATTAAATAATTTATTATGTACTTATCTTCAAGAGCATAACAATCCTTGTAAAATTGGCGATATTTGTGAGTATGCCAAAAAATTCCCCGAATATGACGAAACTGAACTTTACAAATTAATTCTTTCTATTATTTATTCTAATCATGTTTATTTATGTTTTGAGCCAGAAACATCGACCGGCTATGACAGCAAACCCAAATTGTTTGAGCCGTACCGAAGATTGATTGATTTGGTCAGACATAATCCCAATATTACCTGCTTGTCCAATCGATACTATCAGGTACTCAACTTAGATTTCTTGCCGCAATATATCGCACAATTTCTCGATGGCACTAGAACAGTCAAGGATTTAATCAAACAATTGCGAGAGGACATTGAAAACAATACCATTGTCCTTCATGATGAAAACGGCAATGAACTTTCGAATAAAAAGATTAAAGATAAAGACATCAAAGAAGTGATTGTTCGGCAATTGGACGCACTTAAGGAGTACGGTTATTTCACGGAATATAAATAGTACTGTGTAAATTGTCCAATCGTGAGATAGTATAATGAGCGTATTTAATATTGCATTGAATACGCTCTATTTGTTTAAATTTAAACTTTAAAATCAGGTGCTAAACAAGGTTGGATTTTATTGAGTATTTCTTTTACAAGACGTGGTGTTGCTGCAACGATATGACTGTCAGTGAAATATTTATGACCACCGTAGAAATCACATACTAAACCACCAGCTTCACGTAAAATCAGATCACCTGCCGTAATATCCCAAGGTTTAACGCCCATTTCAAAATAACCGTCAACACGATTAGCCGCAACATAGCAAAGATCAAGTGCGGCAGAACCTGCACGACGAAAATCAGCAACATTTTCAGTAAGGTTACTCATCATAGCAAATTGGGTTGGCATGAGAGAGGGTTTTTTGAATGGAAATCCGGTTGCCAAAATTGCACCTTGAAGGTCACGTTTACTGCTATCAACACGTAAACGTAATTCATTAATTTTCGCACCTTCACCACGCACAGCGGTGAATAATTCATTGCGAATAGGATCATAAACCACGCCTATTTCAGTGCGACCTTTTACACGGACAGCGATAGATACAGCAAAGTGCGGTAAGCCTTTGACAAAGTTTGTCGTACCATCTAGTGGATCTATTACCCATTGAATATCGTTGTTTTGTCCTTCGTGAGCACCGCTTTCCTCAGTAATAATTGTATGCTCGGGATAAGATTTGCGAACAACCTCGATAATTGCTGCTTCTGAGGCTTTATCAATATTCGTAACAAAATCATTTATACCCTTTTGCATTGTTTGAATTTCATCGCGGCGTTCATAACCTTTAACAATTATATTACCCGCTTTTCGTGCCGCACGAATAGCGATATTTAACATTGGATTCATCTCTTTCCACCAGATTTCAAAGAACACATGGGGTGGGATTATAGTGAATTTTGCCTATAAAAGCGAGTAGATTTTAGGTTTCCTAACGGTTTTTTAGGGATCAAATAACTTTTCGTAAATTATAGGGGCTATGCTAAAATACCCACAATTTTAAGTAAGGTAAAAGTCTTAATGTTGGAAAATATCAAAATTGTTTTAGTTGAAACTTCTCACAGTGGCAACATTGGTTCTGCTGCTCGTGCAATGAAAACAATGGGACTAAATCAATTATGTTTAGTTGCACCCAAACAGGGAATTGATGAACAGGCTGTTGCGTTAGCTGCGGGTGCTGAAGATGTGGTAAAAAGTGCGGTAGTGGCGGACAGTTTTTCTCAAGCTGTAGCGGACTGTTCTCTTATTATTGGCACAAGTGCGAGGTTAAGACATTTACAAAGTACCTTAATTGAACCGAGAGAATGTGCTGAAAAAGTCATACAAAGTTTGTCATCTCAAAAAGTAGCCATTGTTTTTGGGCGTGAACGAGTTGGACTGACAAATGATGAATTATTAAAATGCCATTATCATTTAACTATTCCGGCTAATCCTGAATATTCTTCATTAAATCTGGCTATGGCAGTGCAATTAATCAGCTATGAACTTAGACTAGCTTGGCTTGCCTCGTTAAAAGAACTGAAACAACCGTTTTCTGTGATAGCAAATAACTATCCGACATTTCAAGAATTAGAGCATTTTTTTGCACATACCGAACAACTCTATCAACAACTTGGTTTTATTCAAAATCAAGGGGTTATGAAAAAATTAAGACGTTTATATCAGCGTGTTCAACTTGAAAAAAATGAGTTGAATATTTTGCGTGGTATGTTAAGTGCGGTAGAAAAGCGAATTAATTGCAAAAAATTAGAAGTTGACTAATTTAGTAGGATTAGTAATATATCCGCTCAATGTGGATCTAAAGGATATTGAGAATGAAATTAACATCAAAAGGGCGGTATGCGGTAACAGCTATTTTGGATATTGCGTTAAATGCTGAGCTTGGACCTGTTAGTTTAGCGGATATCTCTGAACGACAGCATATTTCCCTTTCTTATTTAGAACAGCTTTTTGCTAAATTACGCCGTGGTGGTTTAGTGAAAAGTGTGCGTGGTCCTGGTGGCGGGTATCAGTTAGGATTATCTACTGATCAGATCTCCATTGGCATGGTAATTAACGCAGTTAATGAAAATATTAACGTTACAAAATGTTTGGGGAATGGCGATTGTCAGGGGGGAGTAAAATGCTTAACTCATTCTTTGTGGGAAGAATTGAGTGTACGAATTGAAAATTTCTTAAATGAAATAACGATTGCAGAATTAGTTGCAAAACAAGCCAAGTGAAATGAGCAGTACACGTTTGAGATAGTGATAAAACCGGCTAAAAGTGCGGTACAAGAAAAGATTTTTTAGGAGAGAGTAATGAAATTACCTATTTATTTAGATTATGCGGCAACTTGCCCTGTGGATGAACGTGTAGTGAAGAAAATGATGGAGTTTTTAAGCATTGATGGAAATTTTGGAAACCCGGCATCTCGCTCACATAAATTTGGTTGGCAGGCTGAAGAAGCGGTTGATGTTGCTCGCAATCATATTGCTGATTTAATCGGTGCGGACAGTCGTGAGATTGTTTTTACTTCTGGTGCAACAGAAGCGGACAACCTTGCATTGAAAGGAGTGATGCGTTTCTATCAAACTAAAGGGAAACATCTTATTACCTGTAAAACTGAACATAAAGCGATCTTAGACACTTGTCGCCAGCTTGAACGTGAAGGGTTTGAAGTGACTTATTTAGATCCCAAATCAGATGGTTTGATAGATTTAGAGGAATTAAAATCCGTTATTCGTGATGACACGGTTTTGGTTTCTATAATGCACGCCAATAATGAGATTGGTGTAGTACAGGATATTGCTAAAATTGGTGAAATTTGCCGTGAACGTAAGGTATTATTTCACACCGATGCAACTCAATCCGTCGGTAAATTGCCCATTAATTTGAGTGAATTAAAAGTAGATTTACTTTCTATGTCCAGTCATAAATTATATGGACCTAAAGGTATAGGTGCTTTATATGTTTGCCGTAAACCACGAGTTCGTTTGGAGGCAATTATTCATGGCGGCGGTCATGAGCGTGGTATGCGTTCAGGAACCTTACCTGTACATCAGATTGTGGGCATGGGTGAAGCATATCGTATTGCTAAAGAAGAAATGGCAACAGAAATGCCACGCTTAACCGCTTTGCGTGATCGTTTATATAACGGCTTAAAAGATATTGAAGAAACCTATGTAAACGGTTCAATGGAACAACGTTTAGGTAATAATTTAAATATTAGTTTTAATTACGTTGAAGGTGAAAGTTTAATGATGGCGTTACGAGATATTGCGGTATCTTCCGGTTCTGCCTGTACATCGGCAAGTCTCGAGCCTTCTTATGTTTTGCGTGCCTTAGGGTTAAATGACGAATTGGCACATAGCTCAATTCGTTTTACTGTGGGGCGTTATACTACGGAAGAAGAAATTGATTATTCTATCGGTTTAGTTAAAAGTGCGGTGAAAAAGTTACGTGATTTATCTCCACTTTGGGATATGTTCAAAGAGGGTATTGATTTAAACAGTATTGAATGGACTCATCATTAATAGAAGAGTTTAGCAGTTTGTTGGGTAGGTTTATCGCTTACCCATTTTAAGAAATGAGAAAAAATAGGAACGAAAAATGGCATATAGCGAAAAATTACTTGATCATTATGAAAATCCTCGTAATGTAGGTTCGTTTGATAAAAAAGATCCGACAGTCGGTAGCGGTATGGTTGGTGCACCTGCTTGTGGTGATGTCATGCAATTACAAATTAAAGTAAATGATGAAGGTATCATTGAAGATGCTAAATTTAAAACGTATGGTTGTGGTTCGGCAATTGCGTCAAGTTCCTTAATCACTGAATGGGTGAAAGGTAAATCTTTAGATGAAGCCCAAGCGATTAAGAATAGCCAAATTGCTGAAGAGTTGGAATTGCCGCCGGTTAAAGTGCATTGCTCAATTCTTGCAGAAGATGCGATTAAAGCTGCAATTGCTGATTATAAAGCGAAAAAAGCTGAATAGCTAAAGAAGATTAAAGGAGTAATGAGGTGCATATAATTTTAATATTAAGCCACATTATTCCTTTTGTGTTTAGTTCCCTTTAGTTGGATTTATGTTTAGATAGGTAGTTAAATTTCTAGCAGTTATAATGAGTTGAGAATTAACTATATTGATTAAGGAGAATAAATGAGTATCACCTTAACACAAGCAGCTGCAAACCGAGTTCGTACTTTTTTAGAAAAAAGAGGAAAAGGAATAGGTTTACGTTTAGGGATTAAAACGTCAGGTTGCTCAGGCTTAGCTTATGTTTTAGAGTTCGTTGATGTTTTAAATGAAGATGATGAGGTTTTCGAGCAAGATGGCGTTAAGGTGATTGTGGATCATAAGAGCTTAGTCTATTTAGACGGGACTCAACTGGATTTTGTCAAAGAGGGACTAAATGAAGGCTTTAAATTTAGTAATCCGAATGTAAAAGATGAATGTGGTTGTGGTGAAAGTTTCAACGTATAGGCAGGCATATATATGATAAATCCATTTGCGTTATTTGATTTGGAAATTGATTTTAATCTTGATCAACAAATACTCTCACAGCGTTATTTAACGCTACAAAAATCTTTGCATCCTGATAATTTTGCTCATAGATCTGCCCAAGAACAACGTTTAGCACTGCAAAAATCTGCTGAAATTAATGATGCTTTACAAATACTGAAAGATCCTATCAGTCGTGCTGATAGTATAATCAATTTGCATCTTGGTGAACAAAATATAGAGCAAAAAACTAATCAAGATATGATGTTTTTGATGCAGCAAATGGCATGGCGAGAACGGTTGGAGCAAGTTGAGCAACAACAAAATATGGATAAGTTATTACACTTCTCGCAAGAGGTCGAGTGTGTACAACGTGATATTTTAGCGGAGCTACAAGAATTTCTGGCACAACAAAATTGGCAACAAGCTCAATTGCTAAATGATCGTTTACGTTTTATTAAAAAATTATTTGTTGAAATTGAACGGGTTGAAGAACAGTTAGCTGGTTTTTAGCTCAGTAATTTATTTAGAAAGTTATGACGAGATAATAGAGTATGGCATTACTTCAAATTGCGGAGCCAGGGCAAAGTGCGGCACCGCACCAACATAAATTAGCTGTAGGTATTGATTTGGGGACAACAAACTCTTTGGTTGCAGCTGTGCGTAGTGGAAGTAGTGAAGTTTTGCGGGACGAACAGGATCGCTTGCTTATTCCATCGATAGTTCATTTAACAGAAGATCAAGCGATTGTGGGGTATGAGGCAGGTCAACTTGCCAGTCAAGATCCGCAAAATACCATTATTTCCGTGAAGCGTTTAATTGGACGTAGTTGTACTGATGTACAGCAACGTTATCCTAATTTGCCTTATCAATTTAATGCAACTGAAAATGGCTTACCTCTATTAAAGACAAGACGGGGATTATTAAGTCCGGTAGAAATTTCAGCCGAAATTTTGAAAAAATTGACCGCACTTGCTGAGCAACGTTTGGGTGGAGAATTAACTGGTGCAGTGATTACTGTTCCTGCTTATTTTGATGATGCTCAACGACAAAGTACCAAAGATGCTGCAAAGTTAGCAGGTTTAAAGGTATTGCGTTTACTTAATGAGCCAACCGCAGCTGCCATCGCTTATGGTTTGGATAGTGGACAAGAAGGTGTGATTGCTGTTTATGATTTAGGCGGCGGTACTTTTGATGTGTCCATTTTACGCTTATCCAAAGGTGTGTTTGAAGTGCTTGCTACCGGAGGTGATACCGCACTTGGTGGTGATGATTTTGATCATTTATTAGCGGAGTGGATTGTAAAAAAATCAACAGTCGCACCTCAAAATGATCGTGAAAAACGTCAACTTATTGAAGTCGCAAACCAAGTCAAAGTTGCTTTGACCACGAACGATAAAATCCGGATTTCTTATGCAGAGCAAAATCTGGAAATTATGCGTGATGAATTTAATTTTCTGATTTCAGGTTTAGTCAAACGTTCATTATTAGCTTGTCGTCGGACGTTAAAGGATGCCAATTTAACTCCATCAGATATATTGGAAGTAGTGATGGTGGGCGGTTCAACGCGTATTCCTTATGTTAGAGAACAAGTTGGTGAGTTTTTCCAATGTACACCGCTGACTTCTATTGACCCTGATAAAGTGGTGGCATTAGGTGCAGCTATTCAGGCGGATATTTTAGTAGGAAATAAGCCTGATAGTGAAATGTTATTGCTCGATGTGATTCCGTTGTCATTAGGTATTGAAACTATGGGAGGCTTGGTTGAGAAGATTATTCCTCGTAATACTACTATTCCGGTAGCAAGAGCACAGGAATTTACTACATTCAAAGATGGGCAAACAGCTATGTCGGTGCATGTGTTACAAGGTGAACGTGAAATGGTTACTGATTGTCGCTCTTTGGCTCGTTTTACTTTACGAGGTATTCCGGCTATGGTGGCAGGTGCAGCACGTATTCGAGTCACTTATCAAGTTGATGCTGATGGGTTATTAAGTGTTACTGCGGTGGAAAAATCAACAGGAGTACAAGCATCAACTCAAGTAAAACCTTCCTATGGTTTAACTGATGATGAAATTGCTAATATGCTAAAATCCTCAATGGAGCATGCTAAAGAAGATATTCAAACTCGTTTACTAACAGAACAGCGTGTTGATGCTACCAGAGTCATTGAAAGTGTTTATTCGGCATTACAGCAAGATGAAGATCTTTTAGATGATAATGAATTAAGTGCGGTTAAAAATGCCTTAGTTTCATTACAAAAATTGATTCAAGAAGAAGATAGCCTTGCTATTAAGCAAGGGATAAAAATGCTTGATCAAGCAACGCAAGAATTTGCCTCTCGCCGTATGGATAAATCTATTCGTCGAGCATTAAGCGGGCAACATATTGAACATATTAAATAAAGGAAAGTAGAATGCCCAAAATTGTTTTTTTACCTCATCAAGATTTTTGTCCCGAAGGAATGGTTGTTGATGCTGCACCGGGAGAAAATCTATTAGACGTTGCACATAATGCAGGCGTGGAAATTCATCATGCCTGTGATGGCTCTTGTGCTTGTACCACTTGCCATGTTGTTATTCGAGAGGGATTTGACAGTTTAAATGAGACAACAGAACAAGAAGAAGATATGTTAGATAAGGCTTGGGGCTTAGAAATGGATAGCCGTCTTTCTTGTCAATGTGTGGTCGGAGAGGAAGATCTTGTAGTAGAAATTCCACGTTATAATTTGAATCATGCTAATGAAGCGGCTCATTGATCCATTTATATCAAGGTGCATTTAGCACCTTAATTATTATGCTCAAATTATATAAGTTATATCCAATTATTCTCTGCTTTTTGAGCGAAAATTCAGTAATATACAGGCTTTATTCTCAAGTAAAGGGGATATAAATGAAAATCCAACATTTAATTAAGCAACATCAACTTGGCTTATTGTTTCAACAAGGCTCCTTTGGTTTAGAAAAAGAAAGCCAACGAGTTTATCAAGACGGTTCGGTAGTAACAACCGAACACCCTAAATGTTTTGGTAACAGATCTTACCATCCCTACATTCAAACTGATTTTGCGGAAAGTCAGCTCGAATTGATCACGCCTCCCAATAAAAATTTAGAAGATAGTTTAAGATGGTTATCCGCTATTCATGAAGTTGTTTTGCGTTCTTTGCCTGAGGATGAATTTATTTTTCCGTTGAGTATGCCGGCAGGATTGCCTTCAGATGAATTGATAAAAGTCGCTCAATTGGATAACCCTGAAGATGTGGCATATCGTGAACATTTAGTTCAGTCTTATGGAAAAAATAAACAAATGGTCAGTGGAATCCATTATAACTTTCAGTTGGCTCCGGAACTCATTCAAACCTTATTTGATTTACAGCAAGAGCAAAAAAGTGCGGTAGATTTTCAGAATAATTTATACTTGAAAATGGCGAAAAATTTTCTTCGTTATCAATGGGTTTTATTGTACTTATTATCAGCAACACCAACGGTAGAGAGTAATTATTTTAAAGGTAGTTCGCCATTAGGAAAAGGTGAATATGTTCGCAGTTTACGTTCAAGCAAATATGGTTATGTGAATGATCCTGAGGTCATTGTTTCTTTTGATAGTTTAGAACAATATGCAGAAAGTCTGGAGCATTGGGTTAAAAGCGGAAAACTGATAGCAGAGAAAGAATTTTATTCCAATGTGCGTTTACGAGGTGCGAAAAAGGCGAGAGATTTAATTCAAAATGGAATTAAATATTTAGAATTTCGCTTGTTTGATCTCAATCCTTTCGAGCAATACGGTATGAGCCTTGCGGATGCAAGATTTATTCATCATTTTGTACTATTGATGATTTGGCTTGATGAAATGCCAGATCAACAAGGTGTTGAACTGGGGCGTAGCCGTCTAGCGGAAGTAGCTCTAGAAAATCCGTTGGCACAAACTGCCTATCGAGAAGAAGGTGAGTGGTTACTTAATCAGTTAATCAGTATGTTACAAAGTATCGGGGCAGACCAAAGTGCGGTGAGTTTTGTCCGAGAAAAATTAGCTCAATTTGCTGATCCCGGGTTGACGTTATGTGGTCGTTTAGTCCAAGAAATTGAGCAGAAAGGCGGTTATCAAAAATTAGGTGCAGAGCTTGCCAAACAATATAAAGAAAATGCTTTTGAGCGTTTTTATGCGTTAACCGCTTTTGATAACATGGAACTTTCAACTCAAGCCTTAATGTTTGATTTAATTCAGCAAGGTATCAGTTTTGAGATCTTGGATGAACGAGATCAATTTTTACGCTTACAATTTGGTGAACATGTTGAATATGTAAAAAATGGTAATATGACTTCGAAAGATAGCTATATTTCTCCTCTTATTATGGAAAATAAAGTGGTTACGAAAAAAGTATTGGAAAAGGCGGGGTTTAATGTTCCACAGAGTCAGGAGTTTACTTCAGTTAAACAAGCGATAGTCGGTTATAGCCTGTTTGAAAAAAGAGCGGTCGTTATTAAACCTAAATCTACTAACTATGGCTTGGGGATTACAATTTTTCAGCAAGGTGTGAATAATAGAGAAGATTTTGCCAAGGCAGTGGAAATTGCGTTCCGTGAAGATAAAGAAATTATGGTGGAGGATTATTTAGTTGGTACTGAATACCGCTTCTTTGTGTTGGGTGAGGAAACATTGGCAGTTTTATTACGTGTTCCGGCAAATGTAGTAGGCGATGGCATTCATACTGTGGCTGAATTGGTAGCTCAAAAAAATGCTCACTCATTGCGTGGTGATGGTAGTCGTACGCCATTGAAAAAAATTGCATTAGGCGATATTGAGCAATTGCAGTTGAAAGAGCAAGGTTTGACTGTTGAGAGTATTCCAGCTAAAGATCAAATTGTTCAGTTGCGGGCAAATTCTAATATTAGTACAGGCGGTGACAGCATTGATATAACTGATGAAATGCATTTGAGTTATAAACAACTGGCGGTGGGGATTGCAAAAGCTATGGGGGCTGCTGTGTGCGGTGTGGATCTGATTATTTCCGATTTGAAAGAACCGGCACAGCCTGATTTAAGTTCTTGGGGCGTAATTGAAGCGAATTTTAATCCAATGATGATGATGCACATCTTCCCTTATGCCGGACAATCTAGAAGATTAACAAGAAATGTGATTAACATGTTGTTTCCGGAAGTAAAGTAAATAATGTTTTTCATAAAATAGGCAGTTTTTAGACTGTTAATGATAAGGGCTGGTAGTTTACCCAGAAATTTGATTTGCTGGTGTAATGGAAAAAATGGTTGCTAATAATATATTTTTGACGTTATTAGCAACGATTTTGTCTATTATGCTACTGCTTGTGGTAAGCAATTATAGTGAGTCCTCCAACAAAACAGATTCTAACGCAATTTCGATCATTTCATTGAAAGTTAATTGTCGCTCTTCTGCACTGGTTTGTTCATGCGTACGGATATGATCAGAAACAGTACAGATTGTTAAGGCTTTGGCTTTAAATTCAGCTGCTACACCATAAATGCCGGCAGCCTCCATTTCCACACCTAAAATGCCATATTTTTCCATGACATCAAACATTTCCAGGTCTGGTGTATAAAATAAATCGGCGGAAAACAAGTTACCTACTTTTACATCAATTCCTTTATTTTTTGCAGCCTGTACGGCTGCTCGTGCCATGCCAAAATCCGCAATGGCAGCGAAATCGTTATCTTTGAAGCGAATACGATTTACTTTTGAGTCGGTACAAGCACCAAGACCAATAATGACATCACGAATTTTGACATCCATGTTGACTGCACCACAAGAACCGACACGAATAATTTTTTTTACGCCATATTCTGTGATCAATTCTTTGGCATAAATGGAGCAAGACGGAATACCCATTCCATGTCCCATCACTGATATTTTTCGTCCTTTGTAAGTACCTGTGTAACCAAGCATATTACGGACATTTGTTACTTCTTGTGCATTTTCTAAAAATGTTTCTGCGATATATTTTGCACGCAACGGATCTCCCGGCATTAAAACAACATCGGCAAATGCACCGGCTGGTGCGTTAATATGTGGCGTCATAAATGTGTCCTTTTGTTGATTAAAATATTATTTTTCCTTAAAGCAATAAAGCAATCGTTTTCTTTTACCTAAAATGAACACACCACGAAAGGTCATGGTGTGAAATATGGATGACGGAATTAAACCGCACTTTTACAGTGCAGCACCGCTTAATCCAATAAATAGACCTGCAATTGTTGCACTCATTAAGTTTGCTAATGAACCGGCAATTACCGCTTTAATACCTAAGCGAGCAATATCACCACGACGATTTGGTGCCATTGCCCCTAAGCCACCGATTAAAATTGCAATAGAGCTAAAGTTTGCAAATCCACAGAGGGCAAAAGTAATAATTGCTTTAGTTTTATCACTTAGTTGCACCGCTGCATCAGCTGCAAGGTATGGTACAAAATCTAAATAACCAACAAATTCATTAATTGCTAATTTGGTTCCAATCATACGACCAGCAATTTCCGCTTCTTCCCAAGGAACCCCAATAATGAAGGCTAACGGCTTGAAAACCCAACCAAAGATCATGCCAAGAGAAAGTCCTTCTTGACCAATCCAGTTTCCGATAGTGCCAAGAATTCCGTTAAGTAATGCAATTAAAGCCACAAATGCGATCAACATCGCACCCACATTTAAGGCAAGTTGCATACCAGATGATGCACCTCCGGCGGCTGCATCAAGAATATTTGTTGGTTTTTCTTGTTGTATTTGTTCGAAATTATCATTAAATTTTTCAGTTTGTGGGATAAGAATTTTAGCAAATAACAATCCGGCTGGAGCAGCCATAAATGAAGCTGCGATTAGATAGGTTAGAGGCACACCCATTCCGGCATATCCAGCCATGACTGAACCAGCGATAGAGGCTAAACCACCGCACATTACTGCAAACAGCTCTGATTCTGTCATTTTGCTAATATAAGGTTTAATGACTAAGGGGGCTTCTGTTTGTCCCACGAAGATATTGGCTGCTGCCGACATAGACTCGGATTTTGATGTGCCTAATGCTTTTTGTAATGCTCCGCCGATGATTTTAATCAGCCATTGCATTACACCGATATAGTAAAGTAGGGAGATTAATGCGGAGAAGAAAACAATATTTGGAAGGACGTTGATAACGAAAACAAAACCGGCTGAGCCCATAGAACCATCGGCTTGTGGCGCTAACCCATTAAATAGAAAACGGATCCCTTCATTACCATAATTGATGACTGATTGTACTGCTCCTGCAACGCTTTGTAGTGCCTGACGACCAACGGGAACATAAAGAATAAATGCACCAAATAAAAATTGAATTAATAGTGCACCTAGCACTGTACGATAATTAATCGCCTTACGATTATTAGATAAAAGAAAGGCTATTAATAATAAAGCGAAGATACCGATAATGCTAATCAGAGAACTCATAATGTGAATATCCTTATAGGTGTGTTAAAAATGCACGTATTCTACTCGGTTTTATATAAAAAATCTTGTACTTTCTAAGTGAGTTATGGCTTTTTTAAATTTATAAATATTCTTTGTTTTGGATTAAATTTAATTTCGATTATGATTAACACAACGCAACTGTTGGGTCGTAATAATGAAAAAATTTAATGAGCTTCCTCAAACTCCTTGGGCTGCCAAATCTTTGTGGGAAATAGAAACAAAGTCGCTATTGGTATTATGTTTTTCACTTTCCTTGCTCGGTATTGGTGATGGATTGTTGGTTTTATCCAATTTAGGCTCTGCACCTTGGACAGTTTTGTCTCAAGGCATTGCTTTACAAGCACAATTTAGTGTTGGCTGGGCATCATTTATAGTAAGTATCTTAGTAATGTTAATGTGGATTCCGTTAAGATTAAAAGTTGGTTTTGGAACAATTCTGAATGTTGTTCTGATCGCATTATTTCTTGGTTTAAGTATATTTTATATTTCTCCGCCGAGTTCCCTTTTAGCAAGGTTTTGCTATCTTATAACGGGTATTATTTTTTTTGGTATCGGAACCGCATTTTATTTGACTTGCCATCAAGGGGCAGGACCTCGAGATGGATTAATGGTTGGGTTATGTCATCGCTTTAAATTAAGAATAGGAATAGTCCGTACTCTTATGGAGGTTTCTGTTTGTTTTTTGGGTTTTTTGCTAGGCGGAACAGTAGGAATTGGTACACTATTATTTGCTACCAGTATTGGTTGGATTATTCAATTAGGGGTTTATTTTATTATGAAACTTAACAAGTCGGTCTAAGAAATATGGCATTATTGCCAGTCTTAATTTTAAAGCATATAATCTTTGCCATTTTATTCTATATCTAAATAAACCTATGATGAGATTACCAATCAGTGTCACAATGCTTGTGAAAAATGCCGAGAAATATTTGGCAAAAAGCCTTAGTTCTTTGAAAGATTTCCCTGAAATTATTGTGTTAGATAATGGATCAACAGATCGATCTATTGAAATTGCAAAACAATTTACTAATGTCAAAATTTATCATTCACCTTTCATTGGTTTTGGACCGATGAAAAATTTAGTTGCAACTTATGCAAGTTATGATTGGATTCTAAATATTGATAGCGACGAAATTTTACAACCCCAGCTTATTCAAGAGATTTCTCAGCTTAATTTCGATGAACCCCGCAAAGTTTACGCATTGTTAAGAATTAATCATTACCGTGGAAAGCCAATAAAAACTTGTGGTTGGTATCCCGACTTTGTGAAACGTTTATATAATAAAAAGTTGGTAAAATTTGATGACAAGCGAGTGCATGAGGCATTAGAGATTGCAGATGATATACAGGTAGTTCGCTTAAAGCATGAATTTAATCATTATTCTTTTGATAGTAGTGAGATGTTGATTAATAAAATGCAACATTACACCGCTCTTTTTGCGGAACAACAAAAATATAGAAAGAAAAGTAGTGTATTGTCAGCAATTGCTCATGGAATAGTTGCATTTTTCAAAAGTTATATATTAAAGAGGGGGATTTTATCGGGAGGCGATGGTTTTATTATTTCTTTTGCCAACGCCAGCGGTTCTTACTATAAATATATTAAATTAATGGAAGCTAATCAGAGTTTAACAACTGCTTTAATTATAACAACTTATAATCGCCCAGATGCCTTAGAGGCTGTGTTAGTATCCGTATTAGCACAGAGCCTTTTGCCGAATGAAGTAATTATCGCTGATGACGGCTCAACAGAAGATACCAAAGAACTTATTCAAAAATATCAAGCAATTTTTCCTATTCCACTTAAACATGTTTGGCAACCGGATACGGGCTTTCGTTTAGCTGAATCTAGAAACAAAGCATTATCTTTAGTTGAGTCAGAATATGTAATAACCATTGATGGCGATATGGTTTTACATCCTCAATTTATTTCGGATCACCGTAAAGCGGCAGAAAAGAATGTATTTGTGGGGGGGGGAAGAATATTGCTCACTAAGGATAAAACGACCGCACTTTTACAATCATCAGAACAATATTCCTCTTTTAAATGGTATGAAAAAGGGCTTGAAACTCGTTTTGAAAAACGTTTAATGGCGTTGCATATTCCTTTCTTGTCTGAATTTATCCAAAGAACTAAAAGAGTGCATTATTATAACGGGATAAGAGGGTGTAATATGGCATTCTTTTTATCTGATGCTTTAGAAATTAATGGTTTTAATAATGATTTTGTTGGTTGGGGGCGTGAGGATAGTGAATTTGTCGCTCGTTTTTTTAATAATGGAGGAAAAAGAAAAAACATCAAGTTTGCAGCGATTGCATATCACTTGTGGCATCCTGAAGAAGATAGAAAAGCCTTGCCGGTTAATGATGAATTACTTAAACGAGCAATTGAAGATAAATTGGTTTTTTGTTCAAATGGATTGAACCAAATTAAATTGGATTAAATATTATTCTTTATATTTTTGTAACGCACTTTTCAGCAGGGAGATGTAAATAGACTTGCTTTTTAGCTAAAAAAGAGTACAATCTTCAGGCTTTTTGTCTATATATACAGAGAAAAAAGTAAGCATTCCCACTCTTTTGATGTGGGTTTTCTTTTAGTTTAAATTAGTTAGAGGAAGGTTATGGTAACCATTCGTTTATCTCGTGGCGGTTCTAAAAAACGCCCGTTTTATCAAATCGTAGTAGCTGACAGTCGTTCACCTCGTGATGGTCGTTTCATTGAACGTGTTGGTTTTTTCAATCCGTTAGCATCAGGTAATGTTGAACGTGTTCGAATCAATTTAGATCGTGTGAATCATTGGATTGGTCATGGTGCATCTTTATCTGATCGTGTTGCTAGCTTAGTTAAAGAGGCTCAAAAGGCAGCTTAATTTTAGCGATTTTATAGGTGAATGAAATGGAACAACAAAGAATAGAAGTCGTTGGAAAATTAGGTTCAACATACGGAATTCGTGGTTGGTTGCGTCTTTATTCATCAACAGAACAAGCTGAAAGTATCTTTGATTACCAACCTTGGTTTTTAAAAATCAAGGGGCAATGGCAACCAATTGAATTGGAAAGCTGGAAATTTCATAATCACGAGTTAATTGTTAAATTAAAAGGCATTAATGAGCGTGAGGTCGCACAAACTCTGGCAAATGTTGAAATCGGAGTAAATTTATCCATTTTTCCTCTATTAGATGAGGGGGATTTTTATTGGCATGATTTAATCGGTTGTCAAGTTGTGAATCTACAAGGTTATGCAATGGGTGTTGTGTCTGAAATGATGGAAACCGGTGCCAATGATGTGTTGGTTGTACGTGCAAGTACAAAAGATGCTTTTGGTAAAAAAGAGCGGTTGATTCCGTTCTTATATGAACAAGTAGTTAAAAGAGTGGATCTCAGTTCTAAAACTATTGAAGTTGACTGGGATGCTGGTTTCTAACCTCAGGTAATCTGTAACGCTTTGGCAGTAACATAAACACAGAAGGTAAGTAAATGTGGATCGGGATTATTAGTCTATTTCCTGAAATGTTCAAAGCTATTACGGAATACGGAGTAACAGGACGAGCAGTTAGGCAAAACCTGCTGGAGATACAATATTGGAATCCGAGAGATTTCACCTTTGATAAACATAAAACGGTAGATGATCGCCCTTATGGTGGAGGACCGGGAATGTTAATGATGGTGCAACCTTTGCGTGATGCCATTCATTGTGCAAAGTCTGTGGCAGGTGATGGTGTGAAAGTGATTTATCTTTCGCCTCAAGGACGTAAACTGGATCAAAATGGTGTTCAAGAGCTTGCCAGAAATCAAAAAATGATTTTTGTTTGCGGGCGTTATGAAGGCATTGATGAACGATTGATTGAAACTGAAATTGATGAAGAATGGTCAATCGGAGATTATGTTCTTACCGGTGGGGAATTGCCGGCGATGACGTTGATTGATGCAGTCGCAAGATTTGTTCCCTGTGTTTTGGGTAAACAAGCCTCTGCACAAGAAGATTCTTTTGCAGAAGGGCTATTAGATTGCCCACATTACACAAGACCGGAACAATTAAACGGTTTAACTGTACCTCCTGTATTGATGTCTGGTAATCATGAGGAAATTCGTAAGTGGAGATTAAAGCAGTCTTTGCAACGAACATGGTTAAGACGACCTGAGCTATTGGAAAGCCTAGCTCTGACTGACGAACAAAGTAAGCTGTTATCGCAGATTAAACAAGAAAACAGTTAATCAGTTAAATCTAGGATATAAGAAGGATTACTACAATGAGTAATATCATTAAACAAATTGAACAAGAACAATTAAAACAAAACGTACCTAGCTTCCGTCCAGGGGATACTTTAGAAGTTAAAGTATGGGTAGTGGAAGGAAGTAAACGTCGTTTACAAGCATTCGAAGGTGTGGTTATTGCAATTCGTCACCGTGGGTTACATAGTGCTTTCACTTTACGTAAAATATCTAACGGCGTAGGTGTTGAGCGTGTATTCCAAACACATTCACCAATTATCGACAGTATTACTGTTAAACGTAAAGGTGCGGTACGTAAAGCCAAACTTTACTATTTACGTGAGCGTTCAGGTAAGTCTGCTCGTATTAAAGAGCGTCTTGGTAATTAGTTTATTAGACTTATATAAACAACCCCTTGGATACTCCAAGGGGTTTATTTATAGAAAGATTGGCATGTTTTGACCTTAAATCATAAAATCCAACCATTAATAGAACATTAAGTAATATGATGAATGAGCACATATTACAATAATGCAAAATGCAAAAATTCCACAAAATGATCTGCCCAGTGTTTTTCATGGTGAATTTCATTTGCCATCATTCGTAAGCGAATGTTATCTAATGGATGACCTGTGCGTAATAAGGCTTGGTAATAATGGAGTGTGCAATCAATATAGGCTTGGTTCATATTTGAAATAAATAATGAATCAACATCATCTCCTTCTTTAGTGCCTACTTGAATAAAGACTTTACTATTTTTATCAATTGGATTGTGGTGGATAAAATGCAGAAAATCTTTTTCACTAAACCAAGATGCGAGAGAAAAAACACCTAAATGTCCAAAAATTTGTGGATATGCTGACCCCATATAGGCAGTGATAATTCCTCCCATGGAACTACCGGCAAGCAAAGTATGTTCTTTTTGTGGTTTAGTGCGGTAATGTTGATCAATGAATGGTTTAACGATCTCGACTACCCATTTGCCGTATTCCATACCTTTCCCACCGCACTTTTTAATTTCCGGTGACGAGCCTACGTCAGTACGCCAAGGTCCATATTCATCAAGACGATCTACACCTGAATTATCTATGCCAACAATAATAATTTTAGGAAATTCTTTATGGTGTTTAATGGTTGGAATAATTTTCCAAGAGTAACCTGAGTAAGATTCTTTACTATAAAAAATATTTTGTCCGTCATGCATATAGAGTACTGCATAACTATCCCACGTATCTGTGTAATAATCTTTTGGCAATAACACTCGAATACGACGAGTGCGGTTATAGTAGGGGACGTAAAGAAAATGTTCTTCCATTTTTAAATAATAATTAGTATTTTTCACAGCAAAAACCTTATAAAAGTAAAACAAAGTGATTTTTTAAATACTTTCACCTAAATGAATATTATATCCGAGATTGATCATGTAATTTTCAGGTACAATACCTTCTATACGATTAAGTAATTCTTTTGCCGCCACTTCACCGATATTTAAGCGTGGTGTGCGTACTGTGGCAATTTGTGTCGTTAAAGATAATCCAACATTTAACCCATGGAAGCCTGCAATACCGATTTCTTTAGGTACGTCAATTCCTTGACGTTGACATTCAAATAACGCACCAATTGCTAAATCATCATTGGTACAAAAAATGCCATCAATTTGGGGATGTTTTTTTAATGCCAGTTTTAATTGTTCCGCACCTAAAGTAAATGATGAGGGTTCTTCCGTGAGGAGACTGTGAGGTGTCAGTTGATGTTTTTTCATTGCTTGTTCGTAACCCTGCATTTTTAAACGGGTACGTTTATCCATACGAGCAGAGAAATAGACAATATTTTTATAGCCTCGTTTAATCATTGTTTCCACCATAGACTGTGCTGCCGCTATATTGTTGAACCCCACCACTTGTTGTAAACCGAATTCGCTGGTATCCATAATTTCGACAACGGGAATATTTGCCACATCTAACATTTTTAGCGTTCTTGCCGAATGTTCTGTTTCCGACAAAATAAGTCCATCAATGTTATAAGAGAGAAGCGATTCAATTCGTTTTTCTTCTTTTTCTTGACAATAACCATAATGGGCTAACATGGTTTGATAACCTGCTTGATCGGTAATATTCTCAATACCTTTAATTACATCGGCAAAAACATGATTTGTTAAAGAGGGTACAAGTACACCAATTGCTTTGCTTTTCGCATTGGATAAAATTTCCGGTGCACGATTAGGAATATATCCGAAGTGTTCTATAGCTTCGGCAATACGCACACCTGTTTTTGGTGCGACAAGACGTGGATCACGCAAATAACGACTTATCGTCATTTTAGTAATACCAAGATGAGAGGCAATATCTTGCAAAGTGGGGCGTTTACGTTTATCGGGCATTTCTTATCCTAACATAACTTTACTTCTGTCCATTTTGCCAGCAATATGCCTGTTGCAACAGAAACATTCAAGCCGTGTTTTAATGGATTAACTAATGACAAATTAATCAGTTCATCTGCTTTATCCGCTAATGATTCAGTATCAGCTTCACTCAGTACAAATGCAACTTTATCATCGAGTTGTAATTGCTTAATGGTTTTGGCGTGTTTATTTGAGCTTAGATGAACGATTTGATAGCCTGCTTGTCGCAATTTAACCAATGCCGTTTCAGTGCGATCAATTTCCAGCGGATGAATATATTCCATACCGCCTTCTGCCACTCGCATTGCTACTGCAGAATGAAGAAGTTCAACATCGTCAATAACAACCGCACTTATACCATAACATACACAAGTGCGGATAATTCCGCCAATATTATGTGGATTACGCACACCATTTAAAACCAATAGGCAGTTTTTTTGCTGTGGAATATCTAAATAGCCGTGCAAAGTAAATGGACGGCGTTTTTTGACCAACATGCAAATACCGCCGTGATGTTCAGTGCCGCTGACTAAGGCTAACTCGCTATTATCTACTACATGATAGACTTTTTTATTGCTGGCTAAATAGCTAAACAAATCCCCCACTTTATGTGCCATTTCTACCGTAGTCCAAACACGCACAATACTTTCCGGACGTTGTGCAAAAAGGGATAAACAAGCATTTTCACCATATACTTTCATTTCCTCTGCACGATTTTTCTTGATCTTCTCCGGTGCACGTGGCGATAAAGGGCCAGTTTTCTTTTCAGTTTTTGCAACTAAACTTGAACGTTTTAGCACAACTTGTACTTGTCCTGTACCGTTTGGCTTTTCCATAGTGGTATTGATAATATGAGTGTGGGAAGCCGTATTTTGTGTATTTTGAGGGCGAGAGTGCCGATTGGATAAAGCTCGCTTTGAGTTATTGTCAACGTGCGGTGATTTTGATGTAGATTTTTCATATCTTTTGTTGCTGACAAAGCGTTCAGTAAAGCGTTTTTCATTATTTGCTTGTTGAAAAATTGGTTTTTTTGTCTTCATGTTGGATATTAATTTAAGGTTAGAAAAAGATAAAGTGAGCAAAAAAACACCGCACTTTATAGAGTTTTGTGAACATTATAACGAAAAAATACCTTTTTTCTACCAAGTTACCGACTAAATATTGTAAACTAGCCAGCCAAACACAAACTCGTAGAGAAGTGAATTATGTTGATCAATAAAACAAAACGGGCGAAACAAAATTTGGAGCGGTTACCTTGTATTCCTTTGCAAGCAGAGCAAGTTGAGTTTATTTATCATTCTTCAGATTTTAAACAACAGATTATTCAGTGTATTCGTCAAGCAAAATCAAGAATTTATTTCACCGCACTTTACTGGCAAAACGACGAGGCGGGACAGCAAATCCTAGATGAGATTTATCGTGCTAAACAGGCAAATCCTGAATTAGAGGTAAAAATTTTGGTTGATTGGCATCGTGCACAACGTAATTTACTTGGTGCTGAGAAAAGTGCCACGAATGCGGATTGGTATTGTGATGAACGCAGTAAATATCAGTTGGCTGACGATCCTAATATATTTTTTGGTGTGCCAATCAATACTAGAGAAGTATTCGGTGTATTGCATATTAAGGGGTTTGTGTTTGATGATACGGTTTTATATAGCGGTGCGAGCATTAATAATGTGTATCTACACCAACAAACAAAATATCGTTATGATCGTTATCATAAAATTGAAAATAAGAGATTGGCTGATATCTTAGTCAGCTTTGTTAAGAATTATTTATTCGATCCTAATGTGGTTTATCCGCTTGATTCCAGTGATCGTCCTAAAACCAAAGAAATTCGTCAGTATATTCGTAATTTTCGTAAATATCTTGCCGGTGAGGGACAGTATTATGTGGAATCTTCCGTGACCTTAAATGACAGTTTGACGATTTGTCCATTATTTGGGTTAGGTGCAAATCATAATTTACTTAATCAAACCATTGAAGATTTATTTCAAGTTGTTGAGGATAAGTTAACAATTTGTACGCCTTATTTTAATTTTCCTCGTTTATTACAGCAAAAAGTACGCCGTTTGCTGGCTAAAGGAAAGCAAGTAGAAATTATTGTAGGTGATAAAACTGCTAGTGATTTTTATATTCCTCCATCAGAGCCTTTTAAAATGGCGGGAGCATTGCCATATCTTTATGAGAAAAATTTGCGTCATTTTAGTAAAAAATTTACCAAGCAAATTGAACAAGGGCAGTTAGTTGTCCGGATTTGGAAAGATGGTGAAAACAGCTACCATCTAAAAGGCATTTGGGTTGATGATTGTTATATGTTGTTGACAGGAAATAATTTAAATCCTCGTGCTTGGCGTTTAGATGCGGAAAATGGCTTATTTATCCATGATCCGAAACAACAGTTACAAGCACAAATTCAACAAGAGTTGACCTATATTCGTCGAAATACCACTGTTCTAAAACATTATACTGAGTTAAGTGATCTGACTCAGTATCCGAAGCCGGTACAAAAAATATTGAAAAAATTTGCCCGCATTAAAGCAGATAAGTTAGTGAAGATGATTTTGTAAGGGTTATTCAAAGCACTTCATTTCAAATATTAACCGATAGATCGGCGATAAATTTCGCCGATTTCTTTTGAACTCTTACCAAACACCTTTTCTAATTGTGCCAAAAAAAGCTCACCGGCAGATATTGCATCAATAAGTGCATTATGACCGATATATTCGGGCAAATTATATTTATTACGAATATGGCTAAGTTGATAATTATTTTCGTTGTCCTGACATAACGAACGTTCAATTTTTAAGGTATCTAACCAAAACAGAGGAAATTGCGATAAATTATAGCGAACGTTCAGATAATGTAAGATAAAACGCTTTTCTATAGTGGAGCCGTGAGCAATAAGAATACGTCCTTGCATCAGCTCAAAGAGTTTATTCATTGTATCATCTAAGGTTTCTGCCCCATTTAGCATTTGTGGCAAAATATGATTGATAATAACAGTATCTTCTTTAATTTCTTGTTGCTCGGCGACGAATTGATGCCATGCTTTTGAAATATCTAATGTTAAATTGTCAATGGGAACGGTAGCAACACTCAAAATATTATCCATCATTGAATTCAGCCCTGTGGTTTCGAAATCAATTACTAAGTAGGAAAGTGCGGTCAAATCTGTGGAACTTTTGGGGTAAGGCTTTTCAAATAACCTTTTCCATTGCACGGGTAAATTATCTTGATTAATAAAGATTTTTCGCTGTTTTTCCAATTTATTCAACGGATGAAATTTGTTGAGGAAATTTTTTATCATCTCATTATTCCTCGTTGTGAAAAACGTATCTCTGCCGCCTCTTGAAATTGGGCAATTAAGCGAAAAGCATCTTTAAGGTGATTTCGTTCAAGGGCACTTAACTCACTGGGATCGATATGATTAGTTAGTTCTTGCTGTTGTTGCAAGGCGTCTGATTGATATTTAAAACGCATATTGCAGACAAATTGATATACCTCCAGTGCATTATTAAGGGTTTCTTTATTCAGAATACCTTGCTTGTAACAATGTCTAAAACGCTGTTCAGTTGACATAGTTTGTGCTAAACCGGCAGCAAGTGCGTAAATTCGTGCAAGATCTACTAATAAACTGATAGCACGTTTTTTCAAGTTAAGTTTATTTTTATGTTCACCTTCTTTAATAAGAACAAAATTTCGGAAAATACTTAATGGGGGTTTTACTCGAATACTGTTTGCCACTAAGAACGCTAAAAAGCGTTTATTGTGTGCGACTAAATCGACAAAATATTGCTGAAGTTGATCTGCCAAATTAAGATCACCGTAAATACCTCGCATATCCATAAATACAGAGGCATTGAGCAAACCTTCTAATTCAGGTGCAATAATCCAACTACGGAAATTTTCTTTCCATTCCTGTAGAGAAACACACCAGCGTGCATTTATTGCCATATAGTTACCCGTGCAGTAAGGATAGCCGCATTCATGCAATCCATTGTTTACAAATTTAGTTAGTTGTACAAAATACTCCTGTTCAAGTGCGGTTAATTTTCTTTCTAAAATGATTGCATTATCCTGATCTGATAAAGGGTGCATTTCATAACGAGCCTGTGAACCTGCTACAACCCAAGCATAGCGACAAGGCGGAGTTCCTAATTTATGTTCCGCCATCATGAGCAACTTACGGGCAAATGCATCAGCGATAAGCGTCATCACGTGCATAATATTATTATAAGCGACACCTCTCTCTAGTAAAGCACGGAATAAATCCCGTTGCTGTTTAGCTATTTCTACAAGCAAAGGCAGCGTATTTGCTTGAAAAATACGGTTAATGATAAAAACAGATTGCATACTGTTTTGTTTTACAAGATCTGTGGCGGTTAAAATACCTTGAACTTTATCATCAACAATCACCGGCAAGCTACGAATATTATGTTGCATCATCATGGAAATAGCTTGTAGTACTAATTCATCACCCCTAATCACAGGAGGATTAATGTTCATGATTTCTGTCACTAACGTATTTACATCTAAGCCTTGTGCTACAACTTTTTTGGTCATATCCCGATCATGAATAATGCCAATCAATTTGTTTTGTTGCATCACTAAAGCAGAAGAACGGCGTTGTTCACACATTCTAATCGCAGCTTGTTGTAATGTCGTATTCGTATCAACAAGAGCAATTTTAGGATTAGCAATATCAATCACTTTTTTCATGAAAATATCATTTTGATTTTTTAAAAAGTTATTTTTTGCCAAACTGTTTAGTCTTTTTCCTGCATCAGAAGAAAAGTAAGAAGCGTACTCAGGAAATTTTTTTAAAAGTTCATTTAAGCGTTGAAAAGGAATTTGATAAATTAACGTATTTTCCAACGCATAAGCCTGATATTTATCTTGCTCGTGATGATTGAAAATACTGAAACCAAAACAATCGCCACTTTCCAATCTTGCTCTTAATTGTCCTGATTTATTGACTTGCTCCACTGATCCCATACGCACAATATACAAGTTTTCATTATTATTGAGGCTATCGATTTCATCATTTGTGATTAGTTCCCCTTTGGGGATATAACGAATTTCAATATTCTGTGCAGTAAGACGAATTAAATCATGAGGTAAATGTGTAAAAGGGGGAACCTGTGCAATAAATAATTCGATATTGGGAATAAGTGAGCTATCCATGTGAGACCTTTGTTTTATCGAAAGTGAGCTACAACTATAGCAGAAATTAACCCGACACAGCTGCATCGGGCTAATTACATTTAGTATTTTTGAGAAGATAATTAGTTTTTACGATTTTTCCATAATTTAATTAATCTTCTATAACGCTCTGAGGTTTCTTTGATGAGTTGCTCATCATCAATTTTACCAGCTAACCAATCAGCCGAAGGTTGTCCAAAAATTGTTCTGCCTACAGCAAACCCTTTTACTAAAGGTGCGTTTGCCGATGCTTTAAACACATTCTCAAAGACTGCTTCAGGTGCGTCTAAGCCAAGGATTAAAATACCACGACAATGTTTGTCATTTTTTTCAATGACTTGACTGATGTCTGCCCAAGTTTTTGCGGACACTCCAGGTAATTTCCACCAATCCGGTTTAATGCCGAGAGAATAGAAGTGGGCAATCATATCGGTGTAGTAACTTTCTTTTTGCTCCATATCCGCAGGCAAAATGATCTCTAGTAATAATTCGTGACCTGTACGACAACAAGCACGATAAACTTCTTTTAATGTTGCATCTTGATCTGCTTTTAACTCTGCCTTGTCTGCTGGATGATAGAACGCTAAACATTTAACGACATGTTCTGCGGGCCAACTAATGAGTTGACTACCTAAATCACCATGCTCTAAACGCAATGGACGAGAAGATGGCATTTCTATTGGACGACCAATCCACCATTTTTTACCAGTAATTTCATTGAGTGCTTCTTGACCAAATGTGGTATCAGCTAAAACGCCGGCATTGCCATTATAAATCCCCTCTTTTTGAGCGGTTTGTTCTGCGGCTTTAAGTAATAACGTTTTGAGTGTTGGAATACGTTTCAAATCTGCACCGCACTTTTCAGCCATATCAACCAATTGTTTACGATGATCAAAGGCAAAAATACATAAATCATGCCATTGTTGCTTGCGTGTTGTAACACGGTGTAAATGGTTTAATTGTTCGTCTAAGTCCGGTCGAGGTACCGATTCCGCACGGGAGAGATAATTATCTAATTCTTCTTTAGTCGGCATTGCCGGGGCACAACCATGGCGAGAGACGACCAACGCACCGCAAGCATTTGCATAACGACAACATTGCTCCCAACTTTCACCGTTAATATAGCCACGTAATAAACCTGACATAAAGGCATCGCCTGCACCTAAGACATTCAAAACTTCAACACGTACGCCATATACATTAATACCACCGTCAATATGATTCGGAATATCGCCCTCAAAGACAGAACAACCTAACGCCCCACGTTTGCAAACTAACGTAGCGTTACTGACTTTACGTACATTTTTTAATGCAGTTAGCGTATCAGTTGAGCCTCCGGCAATATGAAACTCCTCTTCTGTACCAACTAAGACATCAAAGTGATGTAAAACTTCTTGTAAAGATTGTGTAACGGCTTCAGAGTCAATAAAACGAGTTTCACCATCACCCAATGAAGTTAATCCCCAAAGTACAGGACGATAGTCAATATCCAGTAAACGTTTTGTTCCATTACGACCTGCGTATTCAAGTGCGGTTAAAACCGCATGGCGAGTTTTTGGATGGGATAAATGCGTTCCGGTAATAGCAAGTGCTTTCGCCGAAGCAATATATTCTTCATCAAAATCATCAGCGGTGATTGCCATGTCTGCACAATTATCACGATAGAAAATTAATGGAAAAGTATCTTGATCTTTTATTCCTAAAATCACTAGAGCAGTCAGCCGCTCTTTATCCGTAATCAAATGGCTCGTATCTACACCTAGACGCTGCAATTCCTCACGTAAGAAACGTCCCATATGTTCATCACCTACACGAGCCAACATAGATGATTTTACACCTTGTACAGCTGTCCCATAAGCAACATTACCTGATGATCCGCCGAGATATTTAGCAAAAGAGCTCACATCCTCTAAGCGTGAACCGATTTGTTGAGCATATAAATCTACGGCAACTCGTCCAAGACAAATAAGATCTAATGTTTTTTCTTTTTTCATTGTGCTTCTCCTTGCGTGATGAAGTCATCACAAAAAACGGATATAGAATAAATTATTGTCTTAAATTGAAACATATATTTCAAAAATGTCTAGAAATAAAATTAATATTTGAGATATTGATCACAAAGATTAGCTATCTCGCTGGTATATAAAGTCTTTTAAGTAAAATAAGAATGAAATTTCCTTTTCAAAGTGGTATAAATTTAACTTATTACTGAGAGAAATACAAAGGAAGAGATAGTATGCAAGAACATTCTCAACTCGTTACATTACAAAATGAAATCCGTTCACGTTATTCGACTTTGAGTAAACGTTTGAAACAGGTAGCACAATATGTCCTTGATAATCACAATAGCGTAATTTTTGATACTGTTGCGACGATATCTGAACGTGCCGGTGTTCCTCCTTCTACGCTTATTCGCTTCGCAAATGCGTTTGGGTTTAGTGGCTTTAATGAAATGAAACAAATTTTTCGTGAAAATTTGATTGAAGAAACGGCGAATTATACGGAGCGTTTACAAGTTTTCCGTCAGCTGGAACCGGAAAAGAGCGAGCAACATAATCTGCAAGATATTTTGAATATTTTTGCACAAGCCAATAATCAAGCACTAAAACAATTAAGTAGCCAAACTACTACAAAACAGTTAAAAAGTGCGGTAGAAATATTAAAAAATGCACAGAATATTTTTATCATTGGATTAAAACGTTCGTTTAGTATTGCCTGTTATTTGGATTATGTGTTGCATCATTTAGATTGCCGTTCTTTTTTAATAAATGGATTAGGCGGTATGTTTGATGAACAATTAATGCAAGTGAAAAAGGGTGATGTCATCGTGGCGGTGAGTTTTTCACCTTATGCCAAAGAAACGCTGGAAATTGTTAGTGCAACCTCACAAAAAGGTGTCAAACATATTGCTATCACTGATAGTCAAATTAGTCCATTAATTGCCTCCAGCGATGTTGCTTTTGTCGTGAAAGAAGCACAGGTAAGCGGCTTCCGTTCACAATGTGCTACGATGACATTGGTACAAACTTTGGCGATTTTATTAGGCTTAGAAAAAGAGAAAGAAACACAAAATTCTTAAAAATAACGATTAAGACTTGGTGATGAATGTCAGCAACTAAGTTTTGAGATAAATATCAAAACGATGATTTTTGGTTTGGTGACTGAAGTGCGGTGTTTTTTTAGCAAGAAAATCTGCGTAATCGGGACGCTTTACTACCGCTCTTTTTTGTGCGAGCAATAAGGCAGGTTCTAATAACATATCAGCATCCAAATCTGCACCGATTAAATGTTGAAAAATACGCATTTCTTTTTTAACCAATGCACTTTTTTGTTTATGAGGATACATCGGATCCAAGTAGACAACATCAGCACCTTCTTCACTCGAATTTAATTCTTGAATATGTGCTATGTCCAGCAATTGCATATTCGCCTGCATCATAGTCCCTATTTCCGCATCGGCATAAGCACGCTTCAAGCCGTCTTGTAATAACAAATGGACTACCGGATGGCGTTCAACCAAACGGACTTTACACCCCAAAGCAGCCAGCACAAAGGCGTCACGTCCCAAACCGGCAGTTGCATCAATAACTGTCGGCAGATAATTACCTTTGATCCCTACCGCTTTTGCCACAGCTTCAGCTCGACCGCCTCCAAATTTACGACGGTGAGCCATTGTGCCGGTCACAAAATCCACATAAACAGCACCAAGTTTCGGCTCATCTAATTTGCGTAATTCCAAGCGAACCTGTCCTTCCACTTTTGTTTGCACCAGTGCTAAATAACTATTAGGATCGTGAATCAAACCTTTTTGTTGACAAAGTGCGGTAAATTGCACCGCACTTTCTGTTTCACAAATTAATTGGATTTTTTGATTAACCATACACCACTTTCCATATGCTCTGTATAAGGGAATTGATCAAACAAGGCGGCTTTTTCAATACGATGAGTTTTAGTTAATTCTTGTAAATTTTCACATAATGTATATGGATTACAGGATATATATAAAATCCGCTCATAGTTTTGTACTAATTTTACTGTTGCCATATCAAGTCCAGATCTTGGGGGATCAACAAAAATGGTATTACATTGATAATCTTGTAAATTAATGCCTTTTAAGCGATTAAATGCACGCACACCGTTCATAGCTTGCGTAAAGTCCTCTGCGGACATACGAATAATGTGTAAATTATCAATTTTATTTGCTGCAATATTAAATTGAGCCGCACTTACAGAGGGTTTTGCAATTTCTGTCGCTAATACTTTGCGAAAGTTTTGTGCTAGGGCAATAGAGAAATTGCCGTTCCCGCAGTAAAGCTCAAGTAAATCGCCCTGACTATTTTTAGTACAATTAATTGCCCATTCCAACATTTTACAATTTACCGTTGCATTAGGTTGAGTAAAGCTGTTTTCTACTTGGCGATAAATATACTGTTGATTTTTGACAGGCAAAATTTCATCAACAAAATCTTGCTGTAAACAAATTTTTTGTTTATTTGCACGACCAATAATTTGTACATCAAATCCTTGTTTTATCAGTTGTTGTTTCAATTGAGTTGCTGCCTGTAGCCATTCTTCGTTAAGTGTTTTGTGGTATAACAAACTGACAATGATCTTGTTGCTCAAAGTACTGAGATAGTCAATTTGGAATAAGCGATGAGTTAAAATATTGTGTTGTTTAAGCAAAGGCAATAACGCCAGCATCATTTGGTTAATCAACTGACTGGCAATAGGAAATTGATCGATACGAAAACGTTGTTTTGTTTTTTGATCAAACATAATATGATAGAAATCATCTTGTTCATGCCAAATACGAAATTCGGCACGCATACGGAAATGGCTTGTTTCGGAAGCAAATACGTCAAGCGGTGGTGAATTAAAAGGTGCTAGAAGTGCGGTCAGCTTTTGTTGTTTTTCTGCTAAAAGTGCGGAATATTGTTCAATAGGTAAACGTTGCATGATCTTCAGTATTGAGCTAAAAATGAAAAGGTGCGAATTTCGCACCCCTTTTACTTAATCTTAAGTTATTCGGCAGAGAAATCATCCGGATTGTCAGCACCAACAACGCCAGATAATGTGTAAACACGTTTACTGGCAGAAATACGAGTGCGGTATTTATTCCAAGTTTTCTCAAAATATGTTTCTGCTGGACGTTCTCCACGACAGAAAGCAACGAAAGCTTTTTCTTCTTCCGTAACTGGTACACGCTCACCTAAATCTAACGCTTTAAATGCTTGACCATATTGCTCTAACGTTTGAGATTCACGAATGGTGTAATCACCATGACGAGCAAAACCTCGTGGATAATTTTTATCATCGAAAAAACGACGTGTAACACTAAAACTCTCTGCCATAATATCCTCTATCTTATTTTGTAAAAATCGGCTCGCATTAAATCAATTTTTTGTTATTTTTGCAATAAACCTTTAACAGTTTCTACATAATCCTTGATAAAACCGTCTGTTGTACGGGATAGACCTTCCGCATTTACTTTATATTTACCGTTAATATAAAATTCAGGTGTTGCTCTTACGCCAAGTTTTTTTGCTAAGGCAATTTGTTTGTTTGTTTGAGCGGTGACGGCAAAACTATTAATTCCTCCGTCAAACTGTGCCGCAGTAATGCCGTTTGCGAGAAACACTTCACGAATATTGTCTAAAGTAGGTGCTTTTCTTTTTTCAATAATCAATTCAAATAGAGGCATTTTAACTTTTTCTTCTATACCTAAGAGAATTGCTAACGACCAAGCACGAACAATATCTTCGCCCATCCAATCAACATGATATTGTTTGAAAGTGACATCTTTGGGCAAATCAGCTTTAATTTGTTGTGGAATTTGATATGTTTTTTCAAAATTAAAACAATGGATACAACCAAAAGAGAAAAATTCAATCACTTCAGGTTGAACGGAACGAGGCTGCTCTAGTTCAATATACTGTTTTCCTTCTTGTAATGCTAAGGCTTGAGTTGAATTTAAAAAGAAAAAAGAGGCTAATGCCCATAGAAATTTTTTCATGTAATACTCCTAATCAATAATGCCACGTGCTTTTAATAAGGCTGTTTTAAAATCGTCTTCATAATCTTTTTTGATGCCGGGAATAGGCTCATTTTTACCTGTACCA
Organism: Histophilus somni 2336; assembly: GCF_000019405.1. Lineage (NCBI taxonomy): Bacteria > Pseudomonadati > Pseudomonadota > Gammaproteobacteria > Pasteurellales > Pasteurellaceae > Histophilus > Histophilus somni. The sequence goes on from NC_010519.1 coordinate 193,343, forward strand.
TACATTTTTAGGTGATAAATAATAACCTCATCGGTTAATTCCGCAATGGGCTTATCAAAACCGGTTTCCTCCGCAATTTTTTGTAAAACTTGGATTAAATGTAAATCCGGATTGTTAGACCAATAGGGCTGTAAAAGTTCCAACACTTCGTTTAAACGATGACATTTCATAAAGTTTTCCTTATTATTTAACCCAAACAGCCGACAATCATACTTGAAATAGGTAAAGAAGAAAATATGGCAACAACAATTAGTGCAGTAATTTTAGCTGGTGGGCAAGCTAAACGAATGGCTGGGTTAGATAAAGGATTACAACTGCTTCAAGGTAAGCCTCTCTATCAACATTGCTTGCAAAGGTTAACCAATCAAGTGAGTAGTATTTCTATTAATGCTAATCGTCATCAAGCTATTTATCAACAAAGTGGGGTAGAGGTTTTTGGTGATGAATTGGAGGATTTTCAAGGCCCTTTAAGTGGAATATTGACCGCACTTGAGCGAGCTAATACGGATTTTGTGCTTTTTGTGCCTTGTGATAGCCCTTTTTTGCCGTTGAATTTATGTGAAAAGTTGCAAAGTGCGGTGGAGAATTCGAAAAGTTTATTAGCTTATGCAAATGATGGTGAACGTGAACATCCTGCTTTTAGTTTATTGTCCACTCAACTTAAATTACCGTTAAGAGTTTATTTGCAGTCAGGTCATCGTCAAATGTTACAATTTTTTCGTCAACATAAGGCTATTTCTGTGGATTTCAGCTTACAAAAACAGGCTTTCGTGAATATGAACACATTGCAGGATATTGAAAAATATCAAAATATTTATGCTTAATTTTTTGTTTTAATTATTAATTATCTTAATTTGAGCATAAATATATGAAAAATCATTTTTTTTACTAAGCAATTAGAGTAGACTTCCCCTCCGTTGATATATTACATAGGAATAAAAAATGTTAAGCAAACAACAATCATTAAAAGAACTCACATTTCGAGGAATGTTATTGGGGGCGTTGATCACTGTGGTATTTACGGCTTCCAATGTGTATTTGGGTTTAAAAGTCGGGTTGACTTTTGCCTCATCAGTTCCTGCAGCGGTTATCTCAATGGCAGTATTAAAATTTTTCAAGGGGTCTAATATTCTTGAAAATAATATGGTACAAACTCAAGCATCCTCAGCCGGAACATTGTCTTCCGTTATTTTTGTTATCCCTGCTATGTTGATGCTGGGATATTGGCAAGGTTTCCCTTTTTGGCAAACATTATTAATTTGTATTTCCGGCGGTATGCTAGGGGTAATTTTCACTGTGCCGTTGCGTAATGTCATGGTAGTGAAAAGTGATTTGCCTTACCCTGAAGGCGTTGCCGCAGCAGAAGTATTGAAAGCGGGTAATGATGAAATCGGTGGAAGAGGTGTCAAAGAACTTACAATCGGTGGTCTGATTGCAGCGGTAGCCGGGTTTTTAACTAATGGTTTACGTGTAATTGCGGATAGTGCAAGTCTTTGGTTCAAAGGTGGAAATGCAATTTTTCAAGTGCCGATGGGTTTCTCACTTGCTCTGTTAGGTGCGGGGTATTTAGTGGGTATGATTGGCGGTTTAGCCATTTTATTAGGCATTTTTGTTGCTTGGGGAGTAGCAGTTCCTTACTTTACTTCTGTCGCACCCATGCCGTCTGATGCCGATATGATAGGTTATGCTTTCAGTATTTGGAAAAATAAAGTGCGTTTTATTGGTGTAGGGACTATCGGTATTGCGGCAATTTGGACTTTATTGGTGTTAATGAAACCAATGATTCAAGGTATGATCGAGTCATTTAGAGCTTTGAAAGATCCGAATGCAAAAAATACTGACCGCACTTCCCAAGACTTATCTCCGACAACGCTGATTTTCACCACGTTAGTAAGCGTTGTATTAATTGTATTGGCTTTATATAGCTTTATAAATCCTGTGGGTATTGAAGCCGGCACGGCGATCATTTTAATTTTGGTTTGCACTTTACTTGCTGTCGTTATCGGTTTCTTAGTAGCAGCAGCGTGCGGATATATGGCAGGCCTTGTTGGTTCATCATCAAGCCCAATTTCCGGAATCGGTATTATTTCTGTGGTAACAACTTCATTAGTGTTAATGCTCGTCGGTTCTGCTACAGGTTTATTAGACACGGCGGAAGGTCAGAAATTTTTGACCGCACTTACGCTATTTACCGGTTCAATCGTGGTTTGTATTGCGGCAATTTCTAATGATAACTTACAAGATTTAAAAACCGGTCAATTGGTTGAAGCAACACCTTGGCGTCAACAGTTTGCCTTGATTATCGGTGTGATTGTGGGGGCGTTGGTTATTGCTCCTGTATTGGAAATTCTTTATCACGCCTATGGTTTTGCCGGTGCAATGCCTCGTGAAACTATGGATCCGAGCCAAGCACTTTTCGCACCGCAAGCAACCTTAATGATGACTATCGCAAACGGTATTTTTTCTCATAATCTCGAATGGAACTATATTTTCTTTGGTATCGGCTTTGGTGCGGTTTTAATTTTCATCGACAGCGTATTGAAAAAGGCGTCTAACAAACGTTTAGCGTTACCAGCATTGGCAGTAGGAATGGGGATCTACTTACCGCCGTCAGTCAATGCACCAATCGTTGTCGGTGCATTGCTTGCTTGGTTGATTAATCGTCATTTAGAAAACTTTGCGAAACGTACAGGCAAAGATCTTGCTGATGTGAAGAAAAAAGCGGAACGTTTCGGCACATTATTTGCAGCGGGTCTGATTGTGGGTGAAAGTTTAATCGGGATATTACTGGCATTTATTGTTGCAGGTTCCGTTACTTCCGGAGGTTCTGATGCACCGCTAGCATTACATTTAGAAAACTGGGAGAGTCTAGCTCAAGTATTAGGCTTAATGATGTTCGCTACGGGTATAACAATCTTTGCATTACGTGTACTCAAGGCGAAACAATAATATTGAGAAAATTAAATAGATATTTACAAAAAACCTCCAGCTTTTTAAAGCGGAGGTTTTTTATACATAATTTAGAAACGAGAAAACTAAGTAATATTCACTTCATAACAATACCTAACGATTAACGCACACCCTGTTTATCTAATCTGGCGAAATCTTTACATCCCTGAGCGTTGCCATTATCGCATGCTTGACCGTAGAATGCTTTAGCTGTAGAAACATTTTTTTGTGCCCCTCGTCCTTTTTCATACATATCGCCGAGATAGAGTTGTGCTTCTGCAATGCCTTGTTCAGCGGCTTTTGTGAACCAATAGACGGCTTGTTGATAGTTTTGAGCAACGCCTTGTCCGTTTGCATACATCACGCCGAGATAGAGTTGTGCTTCTGCAATGCCTTGTTCAGCGGCTTTTGTGAACCAATAGACGGCTTGTTGATAGTTTTGAGCAACGCCTTGTCCGTTTGCATACATCACGCCGAGATAGAGTTGTACTTCTGCAGCTCCCTGTTCAGCGGCTTTTGTCCACCAATAGACGGCTTGTTGAGAGTTTTGCGTAACACCTAGTCCGTTCGTGTACATAAAGCCGAGCATAGATTGTGCTTTTGCATCTCCCTGTTCAGCGGCTTTTGTGTACCAATAGACGGCTTGTTGAGAGTTTTGTGTAATACCCTGTCCAAACATATACATTGTGCCGAGCACAGCTTGTGCTTTTGCATTTCCTTTTTCCCCCAGTTGTTTGAGTAAGGGAAAAGCGGCAGAATAATTTTGTTGTTTGTAAAGTTGAGTAGCTCGGTCAAGTTTTTCGCTATTGGTTTCGGCAAGTGCAGATTGGGCAACACCGAAAGAGAGCAAGGCGATAAGTAGGGATTTTTTTAGGTTCATTTTATGTTCCTTATTTGACGATTATTTGAATTCAATACACAAAGTTTGTGGATTGAGAAAACATTTTCTTCCCGTTTCAAGAGGGGTGATTGGATTCAAAATATTTAAATTAGAATCAAATAATTGAGAGCTGCCATTAGCAATCATTTTATTGACGATTTCATCCACCTCTTTTTGTTCATTAGGATTGATGGCTTTTATATTGTCGTAAACATAAGGCGAATCTGAGGTATCTCCAAAAAAATTCTTATAAATATCAACAGTAATTTCAATACGATTTGACATGGTTTTTTCCTCTGATTTGATTTTATATGTGGCGTTCGATACCTACTATCAAGTAGGTAGGATGTAGAGTATACTCTACATCCTTTGACGTCCTCCCCTAGCTAAAGCAAGGAGATTCCTACCAGCTCCCACAGCAAGCTGTGGGCTACTCTCGGAGGGTTTCTGCTGCTGACCGCCAATGCGATTCACTTCACAGACGCTACGGGCACGTCCTGCCCTGATTATGCCGTCATTGAGAGTCTAAAGCGACCTCTGTTAGCAGTAAGAAGTATATCATATTTATGCCTTATATCCACGCCCTAAAGGACGTGGTTTTACGGCACGATTAGATAAAGGATTGCTAAACCCTTTGCTCGGTGTCGATTGGTCTATTGAGTGTTATTTATACAGCAGTATATTAAAAAACAACTCCGGTTTGAAAACCGGAGTTTTTTAGAGGTATTAGGCAAAAGTATCTAAATATTGATCTGTTATTTGGGAGACTTATTTGACTAGCCCGCCACTTGCTTGTAAGTCAGCATGATACGAAGAACGCACAAAAGGTCCGCAAGCGGCATGCTCAAATCCCATTTTTTCGGCTTTATCACGGAAATCATCAAATTCCTCAGGTGGAACGTATCGGGCAACAGGTAAGTGGTGGCGACTTGGTTGCAAATATTGACCTAGAGTCAACATGGTTACACCGTTATCCCGTAAGTCCTGCATTACCTGTAAAATTTCTTCATTGGTTTCTCCCAAGCCAACCATAATGCCTGATTTGGTAGGGATATGTGGAAAAATGGTTTTAAATTCTTTGAGTAATTTTAACGACCAATTATAGTCCGCACCTGGTCTGATTTCACGATATAAACGAGGTACATTTTCTAAATTATGATTAAAAACATCAGGGGGATTATCTTTTAATTTTTCTAATGCTTGCTCAATGCGTCCACGAAAATCAGGCACCAAAATTTCAATTTTAATACCTGGATTAAGTTTACGAATTTCTTTAACACATTCAGCAAAATGTCCCGCACCACGATCCGGTAAATCATCACGATCCACTGATGTAATAACGACATAACGTAATTTCATATCTTGAATGGTTTCCGCCAATTTTTTTGGTTCATCCGGATCTGGGGGTAATGGTTTTCCATGGGCAACATCGCAGAATGGACATCGGCGTGTACAAATTGCACCTAAAATCATAAATGTTGCTGTGCCGTGATTGAAGCATTCATGTAAATTTGGACAAGACGCTTCTTCACATACGGAATGTAATCCATGACGACGCATTCCGTTTTTAATACTGTTAATTTTCGCAGAATTTGCAGGAAGCTTGATTTTCATCCATTCAGGTTTTTTTAATAACTCCTGATTTGGATCGATATTTTTAACCGGAATGATTGACGTTTTTGCAGCATCACGATATTTGACACCACGTTCCATTTTAAAAGGGGTTGTCATTAACAGATCCTAATTTGTTAATAAGTTGTTACATCATTATAGCCCAATAATTGCGTAAAGTGTGTAACTAATTTGGGTGCAACTTTATCACATTGAGCTTGTTCAGTGGGTATAAAATCTGCCATTTGGCACATTTCTAAGCCTATATAGCCACAAGGATTGATTTGTCTAAATGGCGATAAATCCATGTTGATATTTAAGGCTAAACCATGGAAAGAGCAGCCTTTACGAATACGTAAACCAAGAGAACAAATTTTTTGTTCATTTACATATACACCGGGGGCATCAGCTTTCGGATAACTTTTAATACCATAATCAGCCAGTGTGCTAACCACTGATTGCTCAAGAGCGGTAACTAATTGACGAACATTAAGTTCACTGCCGTTTGCTTTGTGACGCTTAATATCAATCAGTACATACATAATTTGTTGTCCTAAGCCATGATAGGTAATTTGTCCCCCACGATCGGATTGTACTACAGGAATATCGGTTGGATTGAGCAAATGTTCAGGTTTACCTGCTTGTCCTTGTGTAAAAACAGCCGGATGTTGAACTAACCAAATTTCATCAGCTGTTAGCACATTTCGAGTATCAGTAAATTCTCGCATTTGTTGCCAAACTTGTTGATAATCTTGGATTCCAAGTTGGCGTATAATAAGAGTAGTATCTGTCATTTTCTGTCTTAAAGTACCATGCGTACACCATCAATTTTGGCTAGTTCAGTATAGAGAATTTCTACTTGTTCAATATTTTCCGCAATGATATCTACAGAAATTGAATTATAAGTTCCTTTGCTACTGATATTTTGACGAGGGTTATAATCACCCTTAGCGTATTTTTGCGTTACCATAACTACATCATCAATTAAATCTGCTCGGTTTTTACCAACGACTTTGAAAGTAAAAGAGCAAGGAAACTCCAACAAATCTTTTAATTGTTTTTGTGGAATGTCGTTAAGTTTTACTGTTTTGTCAGTCATAAAATTTCCTTAAAGTGAAAATATGCCGGAAAGTGCGGTCTGATCTTATTGTTTTTAGTTAAATAAACCTTTTACTGTTAATACCAGCCAGTCCCAAAGTTTGCTGAAAAATCCGCCTTCTTGAACTTCAGACATAATTTTTAAGTTTGCACTTGCAATATCACGACCATCTAATTGATAAATAATTTTACCTACAATTTGTCCTTTTGCTAACGGAGCTGTTAACATTTTTTGATTAAGCTCGTATCTTGTTTTAACATCATTCTGGCGACCTTTTGGTAAAGTTATATAAGCATCTTCCAGCACCCCAAGTTGCACTTTGTTTGTATTACCGTAGTAAACTTTTTCTTCTACAATAGATTGGTTTGCCTGTAAAGATTTGAAGGTTTCAAAGTTCGCAAAGCCCCATTGTAACAATTTTTTACTTTCAATTTCACGACCTTTGTGAGTAGCAACGCCCATAACAACTGAAATTAATCGCATATTGTTATTATTTACTGCAGAGGCAACCAAGTTATAACCTGCTTTATTTGTATGTCCTGTTTTCATACCGTCTACTTTGATTGATTTATCCCAAAGTAAACCGTTACGGTTATGTTGCTTAATTTTATTGAAGGTGAATTCTTTTTCAGCATAGATTTTATATTCTTCAGGCAGGTCATGAATAATATGACGCCCAATAATCGCCATATCTCTGGCAGATGAATATTGATTATCATCATCCAATCCATGAACGGTCATAAAGTTTGTATTTTTTAAACCAAATTTAGCAACATATTTATTCATTAGTTCAATAAAATTACGCTCTGAACCTGCTATATGTTCCGCTATTGCCACACAGGCATCATTACCGGATACAATCACTATGCCACGATTTAAATCAGCTACTGATACTTGTTGGTTTAAATTTAAAAACATTTTAGATGAACCGGGAAAATTTTCCCCCAAGCACTTTCATCAATGGTTACAGTGTCGGTTAAGCTAATTTTACCTTGCTTGATTGCATCGCCTACAACATAACTTGTCATCATTTTTGTTAATGAGGCAGGGTGTTGACGCTGATCCGGATTAAAGGCGGCAAGAACTGCACCTGAATGGTAATCCATGAGAATATAGCTTTGTGCACTTAATTCCGGTGAAGCAATGCCATATTGAATATCTTGGGAAAGTGCAGGTAATGAAATTAATCCTGACATCAGTGCAATTTTTGTTTTTTTCATCGCTTTTTGTAACATTTTACATCCTTTAAAAATTATTTCTCATTGTAAGAGATGGTGATAAATTAGTGTAATTGGCGGATTTATTTAACCTATCTTTAAAACCTTATTGCTAAGATTTAATGTTTTTACGTGTTTTAGCCAACGTTTTTGTACCCGGTCCGGAAATTTTTCCATAAGCATCAACATATAATGATTCTACCTTTACTTTTGCTATGCCGGCATGAATCATTCCAAGCTCTTTTGCGGCAGCTTCAGATAAATCAATAATTCGTGCTTTGCTAAAAGGCCCTCGGTCATTGATTCTTACGATCACTTTACGATTATTGCGTAAATTAGTTACGACCACATAAGAGTTTAGTGGCAAAGTTTTATGTGCTGCTGTATAGGCATTATTATTAAAAATTTCACCGTTTGCAGTTTTACGTCCATGAAATTTTTTGTGATAAAAACTTGCCATTCCTTTTTGTGAATAATTTTTTGCCTTCTCGTAGGGTAGTGTTGTATATCTAACGCCTTTGACTACGTAAGTATAGGGCTTTTTACTCAGTTTTTGATAGACTGGCTTAGCTCCTTCAATGCCATATAATTTTTTCGTATCCGCCTGTATTGATAGCGAAACTAATGCCATAAAAAGTGCGGTGCATAATTTAAATATTTTGTTTGACTTCATAGTAATAAGTTTAATATTGATTGTATTATCTAAGATAAATATTTATTTAGTTCCTTTGAAAAAGTTATTTTTATGTGTATGAATGGACATGATCAAACCAAATCCAGCCATTAAGGTAACAAAAGAGGTTCCTCCATAGCTCATTAAAGGTAAAGGTACTCCAACTACAGGTAGAATGCCACTTACCATACCAATATTGACAAATACATAAACAAAGAAAATTAATGTCAATGCACCACTTAAAATTCGTCCAAAAGAATTTTGTGCATTAACACCGATAATTAACCCTCTTGCAACAATAAAGAGATAGATGAGCATTAGTATTGTAAATCCTGTCATACCATATTCTTCACTTAATACAGCAAAAATAAAGTCTGTATGTGGTTCTGGTAGGAATTCAAGTTGCGATTGTGTACCTTGCATCCAACCTTTACCCCAAATCCCCCCCGAACCGATGGCTATTTTTGATTGCATAATGTGGTAGCCAGCACCTAAAGGATCTTTTTCTGGGTCTAAAAGAGTTAAGACTCTTGTGCGTTGGTAATCATGCATTAAATAGAGCCATACAATTGGAGTAAAAGCAGCTAAGCCCACAATAGCAATTAAGATGAACCACCAGTTGATTCCGGCTAAAAATACGACAAAAATCCCGGATGCACTGACTAAAATTGACGTTCCTAAATCTGGCTGAATAGCTACTAATAAAGTCGGCACTATTATTAATAATAAAGCAATAAAAATTTCACTTAATTTAGGTGGAAGAGGACGTTTTCCTAAATATGTTGCAACCATTAATGGTACTGATAATTTAACAATTTCAGAGGGTTGGAAACGAAAAATCCCTAGATCTAACCAACGTTGTGCCCCTTTACTTGTTGTTCCAAAAAGATCCACTAACAGTAGTAAAATTACGCCAATGACAAATCCATAAGGTGCAATACGTTGATAAAACCTTGGTGAAAATTGTGCCATCACAAACATAACAGTAAAACCGAGAGCAACCTGAATAATTCGGTTGCGGAACATTTTTTCACTGCCTCCTACCGCACTATAAAGTACAAGCAATCCATAGGAGGAAATGGTTACTAACCCTAGAAAAAGCCAAAAATCAATATGCAAACGACGCCACAAAATCAGCCAAATATTTTTTTTCTCCATCAACTTTTTCCTTTTTCATTTTTCATTTTTCATTTTGTGATTGTACTTGTGGCAAACGGATATTTAAATAATAGTCCATAATTTTTCGAACAACAGGTCCTGCCTTACTGCTACCACCACCGGCATTTTCCAAAATAACAACAACAACCATTTTAGGATTGTCATAAGGTGCATATCCGATGAACCAAGCATGATCGTGCAATTTATTATCAAGTTCGTTTGCATTGTAAGTTTGATTTTCTTTCAGGCTGAAAACTTGAGCTGTTCCTGATTTTCCTGCAACAGGATAACTGACATCAATAAAAGATTTACGTCCTGTACCATTCGGTGCGTGTATTACATTATACATGCTTTGTTTTATCGTTTCCCAAAATACCGCTTGAGGTTCAGTAATATCTTCGTAAAGACGAGGATCTTGATAGGGTTGCATTTCTGACCCTTCAATTGCTTTCATTAAGTGCGGAGTATTAACCTTGCCATTATTAACTAAAACTGCAGTTGCTTTGGCAACTTGTAATGGGGTGGCTGTCCAATAACCTTGACCAATTCCTACAGAAATAGTATCACCCTGAACCCAAGGTCGTTTGTAGCGTTTTTGTTTCCATTCCCGACTTGGCATAAGTGCGGCGGTTTCTTCTTGAATATCAATACCTGTTGGCACACCAAAACCAAAGCGTTTCATCCACTGAGATAAACGGCTAATGCCCATGTCGTAAGCAAGTTGATAAAAATAAGTATCTGAAGATTCTACTATAGCTTTATTCAAATCGGTGTAGCCGTGCCCTGATTTTTTCCAATCTCTAAAACGTTTGGTGGTATTAGGTAAAATCCAATATCCTGGGTCAAATATCGTAGTATTTGTGGTAATTAAATTTTCTTGCAAGCCAGCGATAGCAACGAAAGGTTTTATCGTTGAAGCCGGTGGATAAGCACCTTGAGTAACACGGCTATACAAAGGGCGATTAGGATCTGTCAGTAATTGCTTGTAATCCGCACTTGAAATACCGCCAACAAAAAGATTGTTATCATAGCTCGGGGTAGAAACCATTGCTAAAATACCGCTATCTTTAGGATCTAATACTACAACTGCTGCACGAAGATTGCCCAATAAATTTGCGATATAACGTTGTAATTCTAAATCAATCGTTAAGTGAATACTTTTTCCGGCAATAGCAGGCTGTTCCCTTAGTTTGCGAATAACCTTACCTCTATTATTCACTTCAACTTCTTCAAATCCTACTTTGCCATGTAAGTCATCTTCATAGTAACGTTCAATACCGAGCTTGCCAATATCATGAGTGCCGGCGTAGTTGGCGTATTTTTCATTTTTCTTTAAACGCTCTACATCTTTTTCATTGATTTTAGCGACATAACCTAGAATATGAGTCAACGGCTCACCATACAAATAGTGGCGTTTAAAGTAAGGCCTAATATCGAGGCTGGGATAGTGATATTGGTTTACTGCAAAGCGTGCGATTTGTTCTTCGCTCAAATCTCCTTTAAGGAGAATTGGCATATATCGGGATGAGCGACGACGTTCCTTTTTAAAGTTCTCAATATCGTCATCATTTAAACCAACGATATAGCGTAACTCTTCAAAAGTGCGGTTTAAATCCTCAACTTTTTCCGGCACAATATATAAGCCGAGAAAGGTAATATTTTCCGCTAATAATTTGCCGTAGCGGTCGTAAATTAGCCCTCGAGTCGGTGGCAAAGGAAGTAATTTAATTCGATTTCCGTTAGATCTTGTCTGGTAAGTTTCGTAATTGACAATTTGTAAATAATACAAATTGGTAAATAAAAGTGCTGATAAACCCAATACACCTAGAAAGGCGATAAGAGCACGACGAGCAAAAAGGTTTCTCTCCGCCTTTTTATCTCGGATCGGTGTTTGTAGGGGTTGAGAGAGTAATTTTTTTAAATTCATAAAATATTAACCGCACTTATTCTCGGTGATAAGGATGATTTGTGCTTAACGACCAAGCACGGTATAAACTCTCAGCCACAACGATACGTACCAAGGGATGAGGTAAAGTTAAAGGCGAAAGAGACCAACTTTGTTCTGTCGCAGCTTTGCATTCAGGTGATAATCCTTCCGGACCACCAATTAAGAGTGCAACATTTCGACCGTCATGTTTCCATGCTTCTAATTGCTGTGCTAATTGCTCAGTTGTCCAAGGTTTACCGGGAATATCTAAGGTAATAATACGACTTTTCTGACAAGCGGATAACATAGCTTTACCTTCTTGTTCGAGAATACGTTTAATATCCGCATTTTTTCCACGTTTTCCTGCCGGGATTTCTATTAGCTCAAAAGGCATATCTTTGGGAAAACGACGTTGATACTCCTCGAAGCCTTTTGTGACCCAATCAGGCATTTTAGTGCCAACGGCAATTAATTGAATTTTCATAGATTAATAAGTGCGGTCATTATCCCCAAAGTTTTTCCAGCTGATACATTTCACGACTGTCAGCCTGCATAATGTGTACAATGGCTTGACCAAAATCTATCGCAATCCAATCTGCGGTAGATTTGCCCTCTTCGCCAAAAGTATCAATGCCGGCTTGCTTACTTTCATCAATTAATTTCTGTGCCAAAGAGATTACATGGCGACTTGACGTTCCTGTACATAAAATCATGTGATCGGTAATAGAAGATTTACCTCTAACATCAAGGGCTAAAATATCTGTGCCTTTTAAATCATCTAATTTACTCACTAGAAAATCGACTAAGTTCATTTTTTCTCTTCTCAATTGCTTATGGTTATTTGCTTAAAAGTGTGTAATGTTAGCATGATTTGGGGGAGCTAGGAATATCGTTTGATAGTGTAATTATATACAAAGAACGCTCTTTTACTTATATAAAAAATTTTTCTGTTTATAAATGATTTCTCGGACAGCGATTGGAAGAGATGAGCGTTTATTTATTATTTAGGTTCACAAAAATCTTTTATGTCAGTAATGCCACATACATTGAAAGCACATCTGTATTGGTTTTCACTAATGTTCTTTATAAAGAAACTGCACCTATTAATGGTACAGTTGTGTTTTGTCAAAAATACAAAGTGATAATGTGTAATTCTAAATTTTTCTAAATATTAACTACACGCATCGCGATATATTTACTATAACCTAAGGCACATAAAAAAAGGCTTGCTTGAAGTAAGATAATACAAGGTCCTGTGGCGACGTTGAAATGAAAACTGAGCAATACGCCAAAAATACCACTGAATACTGCTGTGCAAACGGCAATTAGCATCATATAATCAAAGCGTTTAGCTAAAATATAGCCTGTTATCCCAGGTGTAATGAGCATTGCCACCACTAAAATAACGCCAACAACTTGCATTGCACTGATGATGACTAACGCTAGGATTACCAGTAAACCATAGTGTAAAAATTTGGTGTTAAGTCCTGCAACTCGTGTGTGACTTGGATCAAAACAGTAAAGCAACAAGTCTTTGCGTTTTAAGGCAATCAGGATAAATGCCAGTAATGCAATGCCAATACTTTGCCAAAATTCTTGCTTAATGATGCCTAGAATATTTCCGAACAGAATGTGCATTAGATGTTGATCGGTTTCCACTTTGGAAAACAGCACCAAACCGAAAGCAAACATTCCTGAAAAAACAATTCCCATCACTGTGTCTTCTTTGATTCGGCTGTTATCTCTCAAATAACCTACGGAAACTGCACAAAAGATGCCTGCCCAAAATGCCCCAATCGCAATCGGAATTGCTAATACATAGGCAAGAATAATTCCCGGCAATACAGCGTGAGAAATGGCATCACCCATTAGTGACCAGCCTTTAAGTACTAAATAACACGATAAAATCGCACATACTGCCCCAATGATAGGTGCGATGATAATAGCTTGTTGCATAAATGGATACACCAAGGGCTCGGTAAACCACGCTACAATCGTATTAAACATTTGGCTTCTCCTGATTTGCAAGATTTGGTGAGGAAGTCACTGCTTTTTGTGTACTTCGCTTACGTGGAATAAGACCATATTTGGGAGCAAAAAAGAAAGCAAGTAAGAAGATGAACGTTTGCAATGATACAATAAAGCCACCAGTTGCACTGTCTGCGAAATAACTCAAATATGCTCCTAGTGAGCTAGTAGTACCACCGAGTAAAATCGAAATAATCAACAGGCGATCGAAGCGATCGGTGAGCAAATATGCTGTTGCTCCAGGTGTAATCACCATCGCAATTACCAAAATAGCCCCTACTCCTTGTAAGGCGGTTACAATGCATGCACTTAACAAGGTAAAGAATAAAATTTTGAATTTTAAAGGCGATAGCCCTACCGCTTTGGCTTGAATTTCATCAAAGAACACAAGCATTAGGTCTTTCCAAAAGAGTAGCAACAATACAAATGATATACCGAGAATAATAGCGACTTGGATCATATCTTCATCGGCAATACCTAAAATATTGCCCAAAACGATAGATTGTACGTTCACGGAAGTGGGATTAATTGAAATAATCAACAATCCGAGAGCGAAGAAAGAGGTGAAAATAAAACCGATTACTGCATCCTCTTTGAGTTTAGTCACGTATTTCACTGCTAAAATGGCAATAGTGGCAAGTAGCCCAGAGAAAAAAGCCCCGACGGCATAAGGTAATGCCAAGGCATAGGCAATAGCAACGCCTGGGACAACGGCGTGGGATAACGCATCACCGATCAGTGACCAACCTTTCAGCATTAAATAAGCGGAAAGAAAAGCACAAACCGCTCCAATGGCACCACTGACCACAATCGCCTTAAACATAAAATCATAAGAAAACGGCTCAAGTAATAGCTCTAACATCGCATTACTCCGCATCTTGAATAAAATGTTGATAACGTAAAACGCCACCAAACACACGAGTTAAATTTTCTTGAGTAAAAGTGCTTTCGATTGATCCAGCAGCGAGTAGTGTACGGTTGATCATCACCGCTTGATCGCAAAAACTTGGCACGGTGCTAAGATTATGCGTTGAGACGAGAACGAGATGACCTTCCTGACGAAGCTGTTTGAGTAACGCAATGATGGCATTTTCTGTGCCAACATCTACACCAGTGAAAGGTTCATCTAATAAAATGATTTGGCTTTCTTGTGCTAATGCACGAGCAAGAAATACTCGTTTTTTTTGCCCTCCAGAAAGCTCGCCGATTTGTCGATCTCGCAAATGAGCAATATTGACTCGCTCCATTGCGTCTAAAACTTTTTTCTTGTCTTGTGCTTTAGGCATACGAAAGCAATTCATATAACCATAACGCCCCATCATTACAACGTCATAAACAGAAACGGGGAACTGCCAATCCACTTCTTCACTTTGCGGTACATAGGCAACTAAGTTTTGTTTTAATGCCTGATTAGCGGGCATGTTACAAATTTCAATTGAACCTTGAGGCTTCACTAAGCCCATAATGCTTTTGAATAAAGTCGATTTTCCACTTCCGTTAATACCGAGCAATGCACAAATCGTACCACCTTCAAGGTGGAAACTCACATCGTGCAACGCCGTATGACCATTACTATAACGAACCGTAATATCTCTGACAGAAAGAGAACTGATGTGAGTTTTCATTCAATTACCTTATTTTTTGAAACCATTCACAATGGTCGAAACAGTTACATTTAATAAGTCGATGTAAGTTGGTACTTTACCATCTTTTGTAGAAAGTGAATCTACATAAAGTACACCACCGTATTTTGCATTGGTTTCTTTAGCCACTTGTTTTGCTGGCTTATCAGAAATGGTGCTTTCGCTGAACACAACAGGGATTTTGTGTTCACGTACTTTTTTGATTACATTTTTGATTTGTTTTGGTGTGCCTTGTTCTTCAGCATTGATAGGCCATAAATAAAGCTCTTTGAAACCGTAGTCGTGAGCTAAGTAGCTGAATGCACCTTCACTGGTTACTAACCAACGTTGTGAAGCTGGTACTTTTTCTAACTCGGCACGTAATGGTGCGTCTAAAGCAACGATTTTATCTGCATAGGCTTTTGCATTAGCATTGTAAGTGTCTGCATTTTTAGGATCGTATTTCACTAAAGCTTCACGAATGTTTTCGATGTATACCAAAGCATTTTTGGTTGACATCCAAGCATGTGGATTCGGCATACCTTTGTATGGACCTTCGTAGATAGAAATTGGATCAATCCCTTTAGTTACAACAACAGCTGGTTTATCTTTCACTTGGGTAAAGAAACGCTCGAACCAACGCTCTAAATTCATTCCATTCCAAAGCACCAAATCAGCAGATTGTGCTTTTACGATGTCTTGTGGAGTTGGTTCATAATCATGAATTTCTGCACCCGGCTCAGTGATCGACTCAACAACAGCAGCATCACCAGCAACATTCTGAGCGATATCTTGAATAACGGTAAAAGTAGTAACTACTTTAAATTTTGCGTAACTTGGTAAACTGAATACAGAACCTAAGATTACACCCATAACAATAAGTAAACGTGACATAATTTCTCCTTCGAATTAATATTAGAAACAAATTTGCATTTCAAGCAAACTCGGTCTTGCATAGTACTGCAAAAATAACTTGTTGTAAATAGCAATAATTATCAATTAAAGACATTTTATTGGTTTGGGTAAACCAGCTAATTTTGAAGCTTGTTTTGCGGGACCTTCTGGGAATAAACGTTGTATGTAACGACTATTGCCTTTATCTGCACCTAGCTTTTGTCCCAATGCTTTGACTAACATTCTCATTGCTGGTGAGGTTTTATACTCTTGATAAAAATCCCTTACAAAGTTAATAATTTCCCAGTGGGCTTCGGTTAATTCGATATTTTCTGATTTTGCAATGGCTATAGCGACATCTTTATTCCACTGATTCATATCTAATAGATAGCCCTCAACATCAGTTTCAATTTGAACTTGGTTAACACTTAACATATGTTACTATTTTTGTCCTTTTGATATATAAAAAGTAAAAAGCCCCTATTCAAGGGGCATAAAACAAGTTTAATCAATTATTCATCACGGTTGAAAATACCTAGTAAATTGAGCAAGCTGACAAAAAGATTGTAAAGTGAAACATACAAACTAACCGTAGCTCTAATATAATTAGTTTCTCCCCCATGAATGATATTGCTAGTTTCATATAAAATAGCCATAGTTGAGAAAACGATAAATAACGAACTAAATACGATGTGAAAGCCACTCATATTAAAGAAGAAACTTGCTATCATGCCTATAACCAATACGATAAAGAGAGCAAGCATCATGCCGGATAAGAATGACATATCTTTTTTTGTTGTTAGCACATAGGCCGAGCATGTAAAAAATACACTTGCAGTTCCGGCTAGAGCAAGAACAACCAAATCACCTAATCCTGAGCCAACATAATAGCTTAAAATAGGACCTAAAGAATAGCCTAATAATCCTGTTAATGCGAATGTAGATAAAAGTCCCCAAGCACTGTTTGCTAACATATTATTGAGGAATAATAATCCATAAAAACCTATCAACATGACACCGAAATGAAGTGGAGGGAGGTTTAATTGCATTGCACTGAAGGCGACAACAGAAGAAAAAGCCAATGTCAATGCTAATAAAAAGTAGGTGTTACGTAAAACCTTATTTGTTGCCAGTACCGATTCTTCTTTAGTATCAACAATAAAACGAGATTGCATAAAAGCTCCTAGGTTGTAGTTGTAAATAAAAAGTGAAAAGCTATTTATAAGTTAATGGTTAGCAACTTTAATGTCAACATGAATATTTTTCAGAAAAGAGTAACATTGAAGTAAAATTAAGTAAAAATGGATAAATTATCAACTCTTAAACCATAACTGTTATTTTTTTAGTTTACTTCTATTTCTATCTATATTATATTACGCCTCGTCAAGACGGAGGAATGGTCGAGTGGTTGAAGGCACCGGTCTTGAAAACCGGCGAGGGTTTACGCCCTCCGTGAGTTCGAATCTCACTTCCTCCGCCATCAAGTTTTACTAAGTCGTAAGTTATGCCTCTGAAATCAGTAACTTACGGCTTTTTTATATCAGGTTAATTGTCGTAATAACTTGCTTAAAAATCACCGCACTTATTGGTCTGATAGTTTCCGTAGCAAACGATCCATGGCTCGATAGCTTAATGCTTCAGCTAAGTGGTTTTGTTTGATATCAGAATCTCCGTTTAAATCGGCGATAGTGCGTGCAACTTTTAAAATTCGATGATAAGCACGAACAGATAAACCGAGTCTGGTTAAAGTATTTTCTAAAAATAGTGCATCTTGCTCAGTCAACTTGCAATCTCGCTCAATTTCTTTACCGGTTAAATAAGCATTGACTTTTCCGGCTCTAGCTAGCTGAATTTCTCTGACCCTTAATACTTTTTCTTTAACTTGTGCTGTTGTTTCACCTCGATCTTCGGTATTTTGCAAAGCACCTTGTGGAAGTAAAGGCACTTCAATGGAAAGATCAAAGCGATCTAAAAAAGGACCGGAAAGTCTGTTCAAATAACGCAACACTTGTTGTGGTGAAGTGCGGTTGTGTATACCGGTATAATGTCCCGTTGGACTTGGATTCATCGCTGCCACTAATTGAAAACGTGCCGGAAACTGAATTTTTGCATTCGCACGTGAAATAATTATTTCTCCGCTTTCTAAAGGCTGGCGTAAAGCATCCAGCACTCTCCGTTCAAATTCGGGTAATTCGTCTAAAAATAATACACCGTTATGAGCCAAAGAAATTTCTCCCGGTTTCGGAATTGTTCCTCCTCCAACCAATGCTGGTGATGAGGCACTATGATGAGGTGCACGGAAAGGACGTTGTTTCCAATTTTGAAAATTTAATTCGTTTTGTACCAAACTTGTTACAGAGGCGGTTTCTATTGCCTCTTGATCTGTCATATCCGGTAGCAAGCCAGTTAGACGGCTTGCTAACATGGTTTTACCTGTGCCGGGCGGTCCGAGAAACAACAAATTATGTTGTCCGGCAGCTGCAATCATTAAGGCTCGTTTAGCATGTTGTTGACCAATAATATCCGTCAGATCTTTATTAGATTGAGGTGAAAAATCCACCGCACTTTGCATACATAACGTTGTGGATGAAGGTAGCGAACTGTCGTCATTCAGGAATTGTACGACCTCCAATAAGTTCCGTGCAAAAAATGTTTCGTGTTGTGAAACTAAAGAGGCTTCATTAGCATTTTGTTGTGCGACAATAAGTTGACGCTTAGATTTTTGCCCCGCTAAAATAGCAGGGATCACACCGTGTACGCCTCTTAACTCACCTGTGAGAGCCAACTCTGCAACAAATTCAAATTGTTGTAACTTTTTTGCATTAATCTGTTCCGAGGCCGCTAAGATGCCGAGTGCAATAGGTAAATCAAAACGCCCTCCCTCTTTTGGCAAATCTGCCGGAGCAAGATTAACTGTAATGCGTTTTGCTGGGTATTTAAATTGAGCATTGAGTAATGCACTACGTACTCGTCCTTGAGCCTCAGTTACTGTTTTCTCCGGTAATCCAACGAGGGTAAAAGCAGGTTTTCCATTACTCAAGTGAACTTCAATTGTCACCAAAGGTGCTTGTACGCCCATTGATGCTCGACTATAAACAACTGCTAATGACATAATTTCTCCCAAATTTTTGAGCTAAAATATAAAAAAAGCAGCGAGTAAACTGTACTTACTCACTGCTTTTTTGCGATCCGGATCGTAAAAGTAAAAAAGTTTTAGCTAAAAAGCGGAGAAAACCACTGATCTAATTTTTCGGATAAGCGTTCGATACCGATTTTATTTTGTGCGGAAAAGGCTTCAACTTGTACATCACCTTGGAAAGGTAAAATCGATTCTCGAACCATTTTTACTTGCTTACTTCTCGCACTTTGACTCAATTTATCCGCTTTTGTGAGCAATAATAAAACCGGTAAATCTGCGGAAACCGCCCATTCAATCATCTGTTGATCAAGATCTTTTAGAGGATGACGAATGTCCATTAAAATAACCAAACCACCTAAACATTCCCTTTTTTGCAGATACTCACCTAAAGATTTTTGCCACTGAAGTTTCATTTGTTCGGGAACAGCGGCATAGCCATATCCCGGCAGATCTACCAGCTTACAATTGGGTTCTACTTGAAATAAATTGATTAACTGAGTACGTCCCGGTGTTTTTGAAGTTCTTGCTAAATTTTTTTGCTGGGTCAACGCATTAAGTGCGGTAGATTTTCCTGCATTAGATCGTCCTGCAAAAGCAATCTCAATCCCACTATCCTCAGGCAATACCTGGATATTAGGTGCACTCATTAAAAAATGGGTTTTATGATAATTTAATTTTATGTTTGTCATTTTATTTTCGCTTAGGTCGTTGCCAATTGGAAATATGGCGTTGTGGAACACGAGTAATAACCAACTCATTTTCTTGTACATCTTTGGTGACGGTTGTTCCTGCACCAATCGTTGCACCGCTTGCAATTGTTAATGGTGCAACTAGCTGACTATCGGAACCGACAAAAACGTTATCGCCAATCAATGTCTTAAATTTATTGGCACCGTCATAATTACAAGTAATAACACCGGCACCGATATTACAATGATGTCCAACCTCAGCATCGCCAATATAAGTGAGATGATTTACTTTAGACCCCTTGCCAATTTGTGCTTTTTTGATCTCAACGAAGTTACCCACATGAGTATTTTCGCTCAACTCAGCTCCCGGACGTAATCTTGAGAATGGTCCAATTTTGGCATTATTGCCCACAATGGCATCTTCAATCACAGAATAAGGTTTTATTTCCACATTATCTGCAATCGTACAATTTTTCAGTACACAACCTGCCCCAATAAACACATTATTGCCTAATCGTACCGTTCCTTCGATAATTACATTTATATCAATTTCCACATCTTTACCATGAGTTAATTCACCACGCAAATCAAAACGTGCAGGATCAGCGAAAGTAACACCTGCAAGTAACAATTTTTCTACTTGCTTACGTTGATAATGACGTTCTAAATTAGCTAATTGTAAACGGTTATTTACTCCCTCTACTTCCATAAGATCTTTAGCTTGTACCGCTACAACTTTGAAGCCATCTTGATTGGCAAGTCCTATTACATCTGTCATGTAATATTCACCTTGTGCATTATTATTATCTAAACGAGCTAGCCATTTACGGAAACTTGCACCGTCCGATACCATAACGCCTGTATTCACTTCCGTAATTTTTAGCTGCTCAGGATTAGCGTCTTTCTGTTCAACAATTGCCGTTACCGTACCATTTTCTCGAATCACTCGCCCATAACCTGTAGGATTGTCTAAATTAACGGTCAAAAGTGCGATACCATTTTCCGGTTTTTGTGAAATTAAACACTCAAGGGTTTCCTTGCTAATTAAAGGTACATCACCATATAACATCACAATATTTTCGTCATCTTGGAAAAAAGGCACTGCTTGTTGCATTGCATGCCCTGTACCTAATTGTTCAGATTGGAATACCCAGTTTACAGGTTCATCAGCCAAATGTTGTTTTAGTAGATCAGCACCATGTCCATAAATTAAATGAATTTGTGCCGCACTTAATTTTTTGGCGGTATCAATCACATGTTTAACCATCGGTTTACCTGCAATTTTGTGCAATACTTTAGGTAAATCCGAATACATGCGAGTTCCTTTACCGGCGGCAAGAATAACAACGCTTAATTTGTTCATGATAAATTTTCTCTTTGTCATAATAATCGATGTATTTTAGCGTAAAACACATGAAAAAATAATATAATGTTATTATGTTTAGCAAACATACGTTCTTCTTTTATGCAAAAAAATAATCACTATTATATTGGAATTATGTCCGGTACAAGTTTAGACGGTGTTGATATAGCCTTAATGGATTTTAATCAAAGACCGCCCAAGCTACTTGCAAGCCATTGTTTCTCTATGCCGGAAAATTTACGCCAACAACTCACCGCACTTTTAAAAAACGGAGAAATTGGCTTACAGCAATTAGGCGAGTTGGATCATCAACTGGGATTACTTTACGCAAACTCGGTACAACGTTTCTTAGCACAAAATCAAATGACCGCTGATAGTATTCAAGCCATCGGTTGTCATGGACAAACGATTTGGCATTCACCCCAAGGTCAATATCCTTTCACTATGCAAATTGGCGATGCTAACCTGATTAGTGTACTGACAGGAATTACGACTATCGCTGATTTTCGTCGCAAAGATATGGCTCATGGTGGACAAGGTGCACCTTTGTCCCCTGCATTTCATCAAGCCTTATTTGCACAACCCGATCGCATTACGGTAGTGTTAAATATTGGCGGTATCAGTAATATTTCTTGTTTAATTCCGGAACAAGAAGTTATTGGTTATGATACCGGTGTAGGTAATGCTTTGATGGATAGTTGGATTGAACAACATTTAGGGGTGCCTTTCGACCAAGACGGTGAATGGGCAAAGAGCGGTAGTGTTCACCAAGATTTGCTAAAAGATTTATTGGACGAACCTTTTTTTCAACAACTTCCCCCTAAAAGTACCGGACGGGAATTATTTAATTTGGCGTGGTTGAACAAAAAACTGAAAAAACATACCGCACTTTCTGCACAAGATGTACAGGCAACGTTGCTGGAATTTACGGTACAATGCACGGTGCAAGAGCTGGTTAAACTCACTAATCCGAACCATTTGCCTTGTTTGTTGTTGGTTTGTGGCGGTGGTGCAAAAAACAGACAACTAATGGCTCGTTTACAAGCCTGTTTACCGCAATGGCACGTAGCAACAACTACAGAGCATGGTTTATCGGTTGATTATGTTGAAGCCGCCGCTTTTGCTTGGTTAGCGTATCAGCGTATAAATCATTTACCCTCTAATTTACCAAGTGTAACCGGTGCTAAAAGTGCGGTCAGTCTTGGCGTTATTTATCCGAAATAATCATGAATAAACAAAATTTAATTAATCAGTTCGCTCAACTAATTACCGAGCAACCCAATCCACTCTCAGTAAATTTGGATCAAATGTCTGCACTTGAAATTGTACAATTGATGAATAAAGAAGATCAGCAAGTTCCACTCGTCATAGCAAAAGCACTTCCGGAAATTGCCGTTGTAGTGGAAAAAATCGTTGCTGCTTTTCGTCAAGGTGGACGCTTAGTGTATCTTGGAGCGGGGACAAGTGGGCGTTTAGGCGTTTTAGATGCCTCTGAATGTCCCCCAACCTTTGGTGTTAATCATGAAATGGTAAAAGGCATTATTGCCGGAGGAGAACAGGCTATCCGTTATCCTGTGGAAGGCGCTGAGGATAATCAACAAGCGGCAATAGTAGATCTGCAAGCAATCCAATTATGTTCAAAAGATATTTTAGTGGGTATTGCTGCGAGCGGTCGTACACCTTATGTCATCAGTGGATTAAAATATGCCAAAGAGATAGGGAGCTTTACCGTTGCAATCGCAAGCAATCCACAAAGTGCTATGGCAAAAATTGCCGATATTGGCATCGAAACTATTGTCGGACCTGAGATTTTAACCGGTTCAAGTCGCCTGAAATCCGGTACGGCACAAAAATTGGTGCTGAATATGCTAACCACTGCGAGTATGGTTTTACTTGGGAAATGTTATCAAAACCTTATGGTTGATGTACAAGCAAGCAATGAAAAACTCGTTGATCGAGCGACAAGAATTATTATGCAAGCAACCGGTTGTGAACGAGCGAAAGCAGAGCAAACGCTAACACAAGCAGATAATAATGCAAAACTGGCTATCTTAATGATTTTAATGGATTTAGATAAGCAAAGTGCGGTGGATTTATTAGCGAAAAATCAAGATAAATTACGCCAAACGTTAGACTGATTTTTCACCACTACTTTTCTACTAACAAGGCTGTCAGTACATTTGAGAGATGAGAGAGTTTGTAAAAAATAGGCGGAGAAGATAAAATAAAGTGGTTCGAAACTGTAGATTAAATCTAACTAGTTAATATTGTTCATAAATATTAATATTCAGTTTATAAACAAACATTCGGACATGAATTGCAAGCTGGATATGTATAGTTTGCAACTGAAATATGATCTCAAGGAGGTTAAATGTCTTTATTAAATATCATTAAATCGTTTTTCTCATCTAAAAAGGAGCAAGCCATGCCGAATATTCTCGTCATTTCAGGTCATTCAAATTTACAGCAATCCACTGCCAACAGTGCTATTTTAGGTGAATTGGCAAATAACCTTCCAAATGCAGAAATTCGTAAATTAGATGAGCTTTATCCCGATTTCAATATCAACATCGAAGCTGAACAAGCGGCATTATTAAAAGCCGATATTATCATTTGGCAATTTCCGGTGAACTGGTACCATTTCCCAGCGATTATGCAAAAATGGTTATCTGATGTGTTCACTTATGGTTTTGCTTATGGTTCTGAGCAAAAATTAACTGGTAAAAAATTGTATATTTCTTGTACTACAGCAAGTCCGGAAGAAGCCTATCAACACGATGGTGCACAAAAACACACCATTGAAGAATTTAGTTATGCTTATCAGCAAACTGCCGCACTTTGTGGTTTAGAATTTTGCGGTATTATTCATTCTGGCAATATGCTTTATATTCCGGGTATGAATACAGAGGAAGATAAAGAAAATGTAATTGCAAAAGCAAAACAACATGCTGAACGTCTAGTAAGTGCGGTTAAATAACACATCATGTTAATAGACAAAAGGGACATAATGTTTTATGTCCCTTCCTTGAGTCAAAATAACGATAACACTTCATCATCACATCTTTTTTAAAATCTCAATTTTTTCTGTATTTTTTTGAAAATCTATATCGTATAATGCTCAGTCGGTTTAACGATAACATTAAACTATGTAAACATTACAAACATTATTTTTTCTAAATAAGGGGTCTCTTATGAGATACAAATTATCTTTAGTACTTTTATCAATGCTGCCCGCACTTTCCCATGCGGGGGGGGGGGGGTAATTTCAACTTTTACGGCAAAGCG
Organism: Histophilus somni 2336; assembly: GCF_000019405.1. Lineage (NCBI taxonomy): Bacteria > Pseudomonadati > Pseudomonadota > Gammaproteobacteria > Pasteurellales > Pasteurellaceae > Histophilus > Histophilus somni. The sequence continues at coordinate 217,877 of NC_010519.1, forward strand.
GGAATTGATTTAACCTCTCGATTTGAAACGATGAAAATAACGGAAAATCACGATAGTGATAGAGGTTTTAAATTATCAATTCCGGCAAGTTCAAGACAAAACACTTTCTCACCCAGTATCTTCTTTGAAACGACTTACAATATTTTACCGCAAACGGAAATTGGTCTCGGACTAGGCTATATCAAACGAAAAGGCTTTGACCATATTGCAATTTGGCCTGTCGAGGGTAGTTCTTTATATAACCCCCAAGGACAGTTTCATCTGAAAGAAACCTATAGAGTAAATCGTTATGCTTCCCTGCCAATTTATTTTATTTTGAAACAAAATTATGCCTTAAATGCAAATACAAAATTTTATCTAAAGGGCGATTTAGGGTATTCAATTAATAAAATTCGTAAAACAGTATATACTCTCTATGAGGATTTATCCTTGGGTAGTAGCACAGGTTACAAAAAAGACAGAGATTTTATTAGTAATAATAAATCTAGAAGCGGTCTTTACTTAGGTTTAGGTTTGGGGATTGAATATAAATCTTTCTTAGTAGATATTGGATATTATCATACTCATTCAAAAATCACTTACAAAGAGCAAGGAAGTTACGTATCAACACCCTATAACAACGATGCAATACGCTTAACGCTTGGCTTTAAATTCTAAAAAATAAAAAATTAACGGTCATAAAATAAATGTTTTATGACCGTTAAACATATTCTTTAATAATGTAATGCTAAAAAAACATCAATTATTTTCTTTAAGTCTAAATTGTTGATTACGGTGTTGCACAAATGAGTAGATGAAATACAATACTGTCGCCGCACCGAAACAGTAATAACCGATCCACACTGCCGGCAACACGTCTTTTGCCATGAAAATATACAGAGAAATTGAAATAAATGTGATGACTAAAGAAACAGCTTTTGCATAAGCCCAAGGTTGAATATCCACTTGCTTAGTGTATTCTTCGTTGTATGGTGTTTCCATTGGCATGATGCGACCGATAATTAGCATTACTACTACATTCACAACAAATAAGATAGCGATTAAGTGGAAAAAATGGATCTCAACTTTAATCACAAATTTACATAGGATATAAGCTACCATACCAAATACTAAACCGAATTTAGCCGCAATCGCTGGGACACGTTTTGTCAGTAAACCAACCACCACAACACTCAAAATTGGGGCATTAAAAATACCTTGTAATTCTTGGATTAAGAAGAATAAACCATCCGGTGCATTGGCAACTAATGGTGCAACAATCATTGCCATAATCGCTAAACCTGTACCGACCCATTTACCCACGCTAACTAATTTCATATCGCTTGCATGAGGATTAATTTGTGTTTTATATACATTGCGGGAAAATAAAGTTACCGATGAGTTTAACGCACTATTAAAGGTGGATAAAACTGCCCCAACAACAACTGCCGCAAAGAAGCCGACTAACGCATCTGGTAAAACTAAATGAACTAAATTAGGATAAGCCTGATCTGGAATATCTAATTTACCTTGGTAAATATGATAAGCAATGATACCGGGTAAAATGATTAATAAAGGTCCCAGTAGTTTTAAAAATGCACATAAAAGAACACCTTTTTGTCCCTCTTTTAAACTTTTCGCACCTAACGCACGCTGAATAATGGATTGGTTTGTACACCAAAAGAATAAATTAGAAATAATCATTCCTGTGAATAATGTTGAGAAAGGAACAACAGAATTATCGTCACCAATAGAATTAAATTTATCAGGGTTTGTTTCGTAAATGGTTTTTAAACCATGCCAAGCATTACCATCTCCCACATAAGCTAAACCTAAAACAGCCACTAAAATTCCACCGACCAATAACCCGATACCATTAATAGTATCAGATACAGCAACCGCTTTGAGTCCACCGAAAATTGCATAGACTGATCCGAGTATTCCGATTCCCCATACCATAATCCAAATTGCCGTAGTCTTATCAATGTTGAAGACGGTAGAGACATCAAAGAGACTTTCTAATGCAAGTGCACCTGTATAAAGCACGATCGGCAACAATGAAATAACATAGCAACCGAGGAACAATAAAGAGGTGATTAACAATGTTCCTTTGTCAAAACGTTTTTCTAAAAATTCCGGAATAGTTGCAATGCCAAGTTTTAAATACTTAGGTAAGAAGTAAAGTGCAAACATTGCAATTGTAATTGCCGCTAAAACTTCCCATGCCATTACGATAAAACCTTCACGATAAGCCAAACCGTTTAGACCCACTAAATGCTCGGTAGAAAGGTTAGTTAATAACATAGATCCTGCAATAAACGTTGCTGTCAACGACCGCCCGGCTAAATAGTAGCCTTCAGAGTTGCTAAGATCGTCTTTTCTGGTGTACCACCAAGCAAGCACAGCAACAAGGGCTGTAAATCCTATAAATGAGATAAGAGATAGCATAGAAATTCCTTATATGAATGAGTGTTTCTATCATTGTTGTAAACAACACATCGATAAGGTCGAATGGCGACCTTGTTTGAAATATATATTTCAAAAATTATTAAATCAAATATTTTTTTTCATTTTGTTACAGAGATCAAACTTTTTAGTGAAAAACTATCAGAAAATAACCAAGAAAATTTTATTTTTAAGACTTGTAAACCCAATATGACATTTTGGTCTATATCTCAAGAAACAAAAATTTAAATTAAAAACACCGCACTTTTTACATTGCATAACACCGTTACTAACAGGTAAACTAGACAAGGTTAAACTAGGGATGAATATGAAATTACTAAGTAAATATTTTGTCAGATCAATACTGAACACGAGCATATTTTGCATATACCTAGCAAGTTCGTTTTCTTTTGCTGAACATCTTGTTGATTTAAAAGTTGTTGGTGTAACTGGTGTACAAAAAACGACTAATGTAGACGCTTATATAAATACCATTGATGAAGAAGAGCGTGATGGATCTGAACGTTATCAACAATTAGTTCGAACCGCAATTGATAAAGCATTACGTGCTTATGGTTATTACAGTAGCACAGTGAATTTCACTTTACAGCCGGCGAAATCATCTAATAAACCCGTGCTTGTTGCAAATGTGGACATGGGAAGGCCAAGTATTATTCAACGTGCCGATGTTACTATTCTTGGTGAAGCAAAAGATGATGAGGTTTTTCAAGATTTACTTCGTCGTACTGCCCAAAAAGGCGAACACGTAAGCCATCCTGTTTATGAGGACTATAAAAGCCGGTTGCAAAAGCAATTACTCGCTCGTGGGTATTTTGATGCAAAGTTTGAGGTTTCTCGTTTTGAAATCAAACCATCCACTTATCAAGGTTGGTGGAAAATGGTTTTAAACAGTGGCACCAGATACAAATTCGGACAATTCAATTTTAAGCATAGTCAAATTCGTGAAGATTACTTACGCAATATGATGCCAATCAAAACAGGCGATAAATATTTAATTAATGATCTCTCATCACTTACTAACGACTATACATCATCAAATTGGTTTAGATCGGTTTTATTAGAACCGAAAGTCGATGAAAAACGCAAGGTGGTTGATATTAATGTATTGCTTTATCCTCGCAAGAAAAATGCAATAGATGTAGGGATTGGGTATTCGTCTGATGTAGGCACTCGATTCAAGCTCAGTTGGATTAAGCCTTGGATTAATAATCGTGGACATAGTTTCAATTCCAATTTATATATATCAGCCCCAAAACAAACTCTTGAGGCGAATTATAAAATTCCCTTACTGAAAAATCCGCAAAGATATTATTATGAACTGTCTGGCGGTTTTGAAAAGGAAAATACTAAAGATACTCAAACTATAGCAGCAAGTTTTGCTGCATTACGCTACTGGAATAGAGTGACCGGTTGGCAACATTCTTTTGGGTTACGTGTACGTTATGACTCATTTACCCAAGCCAATGTTTCAGATAGAACATTATTTATTTATCCAACAATATCGGCGAATAGAACACGCTTAAGAGGTGAGTTATTTCCTACTTGGGGAGACTCACAACGCATCACGGTAGATTTTGGAAGTAAACGTTGGAAGTCTGATGTAAACTTCTTTCGAATAAAGGCCTCAACAGTTTGGATCAGAACGTTTAAAGAAAATCATCGTTTCTTGACACGTGGCGAAATAGGTTGGTTACACACCAAAGATATTAATAAAATACCGCCCGCACTTCGCTTTTTTGCAGGCGGGGAGCGTAGTGTGCGTGGATACGGTTACAAGAAAATTTCTCCAACATCTTCTGATGGCAAACCAATAGGTGCACCATATCTATTAACTGTTAATACTGAGTACCAATATCAAGTACTTGAAGATTGGTGGCTGGCAGCCTTTGCTGATACGGGGTTGGCTGCTAATAAATTTAACGTTAAAGAACTACGTTATGGTGCCGGTTTTGGTGTGCGTTGGGTATCACCGGTGGGAGCAATAAAACTTGATATAGCTACACCGATTCGAGATAGAGAGAAGAATAAAAATATCCAATTTTATATTGGATTAGGTTCAGAATTATAAGGTCGTAAAAATGACACAAATACCAAATGAAAATACAACAACAGAGCGACAGGAAACTCGCTCGGTTAAGCCAAAACGTAAGGTATTACGCTGGATTTTATGCACAATAAGTGCGGTCATTTTATTACTTATTTTATTTTTAGTAACCGCACTGGCTACAAATAGCGGACAACGCTTGCTCATTCAGCTTGCTGATCATTTCATAGATAATCTGCATATTGCTCAAATTGATGGTGGGTTGCAAGACGGTTTACAATTAAAACAAATTGCTTTTCACACTCAAGGTATTAAAGCTGATATTGAACAAGCAAATATAAAACTGGACTTACATTGTCTATTAAGTGGCAAGATTTGCTTAAAAGATCTCACTTTAAATCAGCCTAAAATTCAGATTGATACTGCTCAACTGCCAAAGTCGGAAACTAAAACGTCACAACCAATACAACAAATCAAGCTACCTGTTGAAGTGGACATCAATGGTATTGAGATCAACCAGCTGGATCTCACAATAGACCAACAGCAAGTTAAATTAGCAAAATTTCGGACCGCACTTACTTTAAACAATGAGCAAGGTTTAACTTTACTGCCCACAGAAATTAATGGTTTAACGATAGTTCACCGACATCTCACAGAAAAAACAACGAAGAAGAAAAAGAGTGAAAAAACTGTAAGATCCCCTGTTGATTGGGAAAAACTTACACAACAGTTAAATCAACCGTTATTGCCTGATATGCCCGAAATTGAGCTACCTTTTGATCTACATATTCAAGGTATTCAAGGAAAAAATTGGCTATATCAACAAATTGGTAATTCAAATATACCGCAAAGTGATTTACACCAAATTGAAATATCAACTATTTATTTACACGCAGACAGTATAGATAATTCTATTCAATTACAAACGTTTCAACTTGAAAGTAATTTAGGTCAGCTACGAGGTGAGGGGACATTGCGACTCAAGCAAGAATTTCCGATAGAACTACAAGTTCAAGCAACGCTCAATGAACTTAAACATGATGGAAAATTGCTTTTGCCTCACAGTAACATCAATTTTACATTAAGTGGAAATCTTAAAAAACAAACCGCACTTTTCCTGCAAACTCAGGGAACGCTTGAGTCGATATTACAGGGTAAAATTGAGCTTTATTCACAAAAAACACCGTTTGACATTGAATTAAAAGTAATAAACGGACAATATCCCTTTGAGAAAAACTCTACAGATCCATTGAAAATTCAGGACATGTTTTTTACTGCAAAAGGAGATTTGCTCAATTATCAAGCCACATTACAAGGCAAGCTCATTGGTATGGGAATGCCTGAAACCAATGTGGATTTAGTACTACAAGGCGGATTGACACAATTTACCTTACAACAACTTCGAGTTAATGCGTTAAATATGAAGGCGAATGCAAACGCCAATGTGAGCTGGAAAGATAAACTTAAGTTGAAAAGCAATATTGATCTAAAAGGACATAATGTTCGGCTAAATAATATGCGAATTAACAAAATTGATTTATTGGCTAACATTAGTTTACAAGATATAGTGCAAGGACAAGTCGATCTTGATATTGATGGTTTCAGTTTAAATAATATTAAATTGAACAGCACTAAATTACAAATTAAGGGAACGGAACAACAACACTATTTAATCCTTAAATCAAAGGGCGAGCCGGCTTCAGCAACCTTAAATTTACAAGGGAAATTTGACCGCACTTTACAACAATGGCAAGGTATTTTAAGTCAAGTGAATATTCATTCTTTAATTGGCAATTTGACCAATAGTGAAAATATTTTGTTGTCTTATGATAATAAAAAGACAATTGCACAAGTTTCTGCCCATTGCTGGAGATCATCGGATATTCATCTCTGTTTTCAACAAGAGTTCATTGTAGGAAAAACCGGAGAAATTCCGTTTGATTTTAAAACAATTAATTTAGCGTTAGTGAATAAATTGATCTCACAAGAGATTTTCAAAGGACATTTATCCGGTCAAGGAAAATTCGCATGGTTTACGGAGAGTTCTCCTTATTTGACGCTACAACTTAAAGGCGATAATCTCAATGTGGCAAAAAAATTAGATTATCGTACTTTTCGTTTAGCTATCCCAACTTTAAATATAACTACAGAGTTACAAAACAATAACTTAACCCTAAATTCTAATTTTAATATTCAAAACCGAGGAGACGTTAATATGGAATTAAAATTAGCTGATTTAACCAATCAGAAAAGGTTAAGTGGTCATTTAAAAATTAGCGATATGAATTTAAATATAGTTAATCAGTTAATCGCTAGCAGTGAGAAAGTAGATGGTCAAGTCAATGCAAAGTTGAGTTTTGCAGGTGATTTAAGTAATCCTCTTTTGAATGGTGAATTTGCTGTGAGTCAAGTTCGAGCTAAGTTGAAATCAGTTCCTTTTGGTATAACAAATGGAAATATTATACTAAGCTTTTATGGTGATCGTTCAATTCTAAAAGGAAATATTCAAACTCACGAAAGTCATTTAAATATTGAAGGTCAAGCAAATTGGCGTAAGCTCGACGATTGGCAAGCAGGTTTACATATTAATGCAGATAAATTTAAGGTGGATATTCCTTCCATAGCTAAATTACAGGTATCGCCAAATATTGAAATTCATGCAACACCTAAACTATTAGCGTTAAGTGGTAATGTTGATATTCCATGGGCAAGGATCGAAATTGAACGTTTACCTGACAATATAGTTGCTCCCAGTAAGGATGAAGTGATTTTAGATGGTCCCCAAAAAACTAAAGTAGTTAAATTGATGAAAGGAGAAATTGAGACAACTACAAAGAGTGGTATACAAATTCACTCTGACTTAAAAATCAAGCTCGGCGATCATGTGCGTTTAGAGGCATATGGTCTGAAAACCGAATTAAATGGCTTGCTTTCAGTAAAACAAGAAAAAGGCAACCTTGGCTTATTTGGACAAATTAATTTACACAATGGTCATTATGAATCTTTTGGACAAGATCTTTTAATTCGTAAAGGGATTATTAGCTTTTCCGGTTTACCTTCTCAACCTATGTTAAATATAGAAGCAATACGAAATCCGACATCAATGGAAAATACGAATATGACAGTAGGTGCAAAAATAGTTGGTATTGCCGATAGTCCTGAAATCACTATATTTTCCGAGCCAAGTACCTCTCAAGATCAAGCACTCTCTTACCTTCTTACCGGACGATCTTTAGAAAATAGCGGAAATAATGGTTCCGGTGGCTCACTTGGTGCTGCATTATTAGGAATAGGGTTAGCTAAGAGTGGAAAATTAGTCGGTGGTATTGGTAAAGTATTTGGTATTCAAAATTTGAACTTGGATACTTCTGGTGTTGGCGACAGTTCAAAAGTTGTCGTAAGCGGTAATATTACCCCTACATTACAGATAAAATATGGTATTGGTTTATTCGATGGATTGGCTGAATTGACCCTACGTTATCGCCTATTACCTAAACTTTATTTACAATCCGTTTCCGGTATAAACCAAGCAGTCGATCTACTTTATCAATTTGAATTTTAACGATGAATAACGAAAATTTATTACAAAAAGTAACCGCACTTGTACAACACCGCGGTGAAGCGAAAGAAATTGCCGCTATTGATTTAGGCTCCAATAGCTTTCATATGGTGATTGCCCGAATTATTAACGGCTCTATTCAAGTTTTATCTCGTTTAAAACAAAAAGTACAATTGGCGGAAGGGTTAGATGAAAATAATATGTTAAGCCAAGCCGCTATCACCAGAGGCGTAAACTGTCTTGCTCTTTTTGCCGAACGCTTACAAGGATTTGATCCTCAAAATATCAATGTAGTCGGTACTTATACATTGCGAAGTGCGGTCAATAAGATAGAATTTTTACAACAGGCGGCAGAGGTTTTCCCCTATCCGATTAACATCATTAGTGGGGAAACTGAGGCAAAAACGATTTATTCCGGTGTTTCTCATACCCAACCTGAGATCGGTCGGAAATTCGTGATTGATATTGGCGGCGGTTCAACGGAAATGATTATTGGCGATGATTTTATCCCTTTAATTGCCAATAGTCGCAATATGGGATGTGTCAGTTTTGCCAAGAAATTTTTTCCATGTGGCAAAATATCAAGGGATAACTTTCAACGAGCTAAAAAAACGGCAAAACAATGTATTGAAGATCTTGCCAAACCTTATCTTGACTTAAATTGGGATTGTGTTTTAGGTTCTTCCGGTACCATCAAAACCGTTCATCAAGTTATTAGTACCAACTATAATCAACATGCAATTATCACATTATCGCACTTAAACAAGTTGATAACACAAGTATTGAAAGCTCACCATTTCAATAAATTACATATCAATGGACTTAATGAAGATCGTGTAGATGTATTTGTTCCCGGACTTGCTATTTTGACCGCACTTTTTGAAACCTTTGCTATCAAAGAAATGCGTTATTCAGACGGAGCATTGCGTGAGGGGATTATTTATAGCTTGGAAAAGGATTTCCAAGTCAAAAATATTCGCCAACGTACCGCACTTGGTATTATGCAACAATTTAATGTGGATCTCGCACAAGCGGAGCGAACCTATCAAAGCACCTTATTGCTCAGTGAACAATATCAACGTTGGCAAGCTGTTGAATTAAAAACTGAAATGCAAGATATTCTGTTATGGGCGGCAAGGTTACATGAAGTGGGGGTCGTGATTAACCATAAAAATTTACAAAAACATTCCGCTTACATTCTACAAAATATGGAATTGCCCGGCTTTGATAAAGAACAGCAACGCTTACTTACTACAATAATCCATCACCAATTTAATCATTTCAAAATGCCTGACATTGGAAAATTTGCACGCTATCCGAGGGCTGATGTAATCGCACTTGTTCGTTTATTACGTTTGGCTATTTTACTCAATAAATCTCGCCAAGCGACATCGAAAACAAATAACATTACCCTAAAAATCGACCGCACTCTAAAAAAATGGTCATTATATTTTGATGCAGAATATCTTGAGCATAACCCTTTAGTCAAAAATGAATTGATGGAAGAACAAAAACGCTTGTCAGAATTTAACTTAGCACTGGACTTTTATTCTTAAAAAACGTTATATAGTAGAACGTGCTTGTTTCATATCAGTTATTGAGTACTACGATAAGATAGACTAATCAAGCAATGAAGACGGGCAGTTTTAACATGATTAGCGATGTGTTTAAGAATGCAAGAAACAGTGATAAAAATTTAAAAATAATATTATTTTACTTGGAGAGATTATGCCTAAACTACGTTCAGCGACCAGTACACAAGGTCGTAATATGGCAGGTGCACGTGCTTTATGGCGGGCAACAGGAATGAAAGAAAATGATTTCGGTAAACCGATTATCGCGGTTGTCAATTCATTTACTCAATTTGTACCCGGACATGTTCACTTAAAAGATATGGGGCAACTAGTTGCTGCTGAAATTGAAAAATTTGGTGGGGTAGCAAAAGAGTTTAATACCATCGCTGTAGATGATGGAATTGCTATGGGGCATGGAGGTATGCTCTATTCTTTACCGAGCCGAGATTTAATTGCCGATAGTGTTGAATATATGGTTAACGCTCACTGTGCTGATGCGATGGTTTGTATTTCTAACTGCGATAAGATCACACCGGGAATGTTAATGGCCGCATTGCGTTTGAATATTCCAACAGTCTTTGTTTCAGGTGGCCCAATGGAAGCGGGTAAAACCAAATTATCCGATCAAATCATTAAATTAGACTTAGTGGATGCTATGATTCAAGGTGCAAATCCGAATGTTTCAGATGATGTCAGCGAACAAATTGAGCGTTCTGCTTGTCCAACTTGTGGCTCTTGTTCAGGTATGTTTACCGCCAATTCAATGAATTGTTTAACCGAAGCACTGGGCTTGAGCTTACCGGGAAATGGCTCATGTTTGGCTACTCATGCCGACCGCAAACAACTTTTCTTAGCGGCAGGAAAACAGATTGTTGAACTGTGCAAACGTTATTATGAACAAGATGATACATCTGTTTTACCTCGCTCAATTGCCACAAAAGAAGCCTTTGATAACGCTATGAGTCTTGATATCGCTATGGGTGGTTCGACCAATACCGTTTTGCATTTATTAGCTGCTGCACAGGAAGCGGAAGTCAATTTCACTATGGCGGATATTGATCGCCTTTCTCGGGTAGTACCGTGCCTGAGCAAAGTTGCACCAAATACCCAAAAGTATCACATGGAAGATGTGCATCGTGCTGGCGGTATTATGGCAATTTTAGGTGAATTAGATCGTGCCGGCTTGTTGAATAGCCAAACTCGTACAATTTTGGGTATGAGCATAGGTGAACAAATTGCAAAATATGACATCAAACTCACTCAAGATAAAGCCATACATAAATTTTTCCGTGCAGGACCAGCAGGGATTCGCACTACTCAAGCTTTCTCGCAAGATTGTCGTTGGGATACGGTTGATGATGATCGTGAAAATGGTTGTATTCGCAGTAAAGAATTTGCGTACAGCCAAGATGGTGGGTTAGCTATGTTGTCAGGCAATATTGCTTTAGACGGTTGTATAGTCAAAACTGCTGGAGTAGATGAAAGCATTTTAAAGTTCAGCGGTAAAGCCATTGTATTTGAAAGTCAAGAAGATGCTGTATCAGGCATTTTGGGGGGTAAAGTACAAGCTGGACATGTTGTGGTGATTCGGTATGAAGGACCAAAAGGCGGACCGGGTATGCAAGAAATGCTTTATCCAACCAGTTATCTCAAATCTATGGGCTTAGGTAAAGCTTGTGCCTTACTTACAGATGGTCGTTTCTCCGGTGGTACATCGGGACTGTCTATCGGACACTGCTCACCGGAGGCGGCGGCAGGCGGTTTAATTGGTGTAGTAAAAGATGGTGATATTATTGAGATTGATATTCCAAATCGTCGCATCGAATTGATGGTATCCGAAGAAGAACTTGCTGAGCGTCGAGCAGAGCAAGATAAACTTGGCTGGAAACCAGCTAATCGCCAGAGAGAAGTTTCCTTTGCTCTAAAAGTTTACGGATATTTCGCAACATCTGCGGACAAGGGTGCAGTACGAGATAAAACGAAGATATAAAAGTTAAAAGTGCGGTGTTTTTTATCTAATCGTGCCCTAAAACCACGTCCTTTAGGGGGGGATATAAAGCACAAATATGATATACTTCTTACTGCTAACAGAGGTCGCTTTAGACTCTCAATGACGGCATAATCAGGGCAGGACGTGCCCGTAGCGTCTGTGAAGTGAATCGCATTGGCGGTCAGCAGCAGAAACCCACCGAGAGTAGCCCATTGCTTGCAATGGGAGCTGGTAGGAATCTCCTTGCTTTAGCTAGGGGAGGACGTCAAAGCAGAAATGGTAGTGAAAATGGCACTTTCTGTAATAGAAAAAGTTAGTGATGATTAATAAAAATAATCAAAACCAACTTTTGTCTACTGTGCTTTTTTAGATAGCAGGATAAAATCACACCTTTTTATTAACTATTGAACTTCAATACTGGCACTTTATTTTCGGTGACTGTTTCTTCTTCCACTATAACTTTCTGTAAGTTTTCAATAGAAGGGAGATCATACATAGTATCAAGCAATAGGGTTTCAACAATAGATCGCAAACCTCTGGCACCTGTTTTACGAGCTAGTGCTTTTTTCGCCATTGCAATCAATGCTTCTTGGGTAAATTCTAATTCAATATTTTCTAAGCTGAATAAAACTTGATATTGCTTAGTTAGGGCATTTTTCGGCTCAGTTAAAATTTTTACCAAAGCCTCCTCATCCAGTTCGCTTAAAGGTGCGATAACAGGTAAACGACCGATAAACTCCGGTATTAAGCCAAATTTCATTAAATCATCAGGTTCAACTTGCTTAAATAATTCGGTTAAACTGACTTTCTCTTCATCAATACGAACATCAGCACCAAAACCAATACCTTTGCCACTGGTATTCGTTCTTTTCTCAATAATTTTATCTAAACCGGCAAAAGCACCGCCACAAATAAATAAAATCTTAGAGGTGTCCACACGCAACATTTCTTGTTGAGGATGCTTTCGTCCGCCTTGTGGAGGAATAGAAGCTACCGTTCCTTCAACTAATTTTAGTAAAGCCTGCTGCACACCTTCGCCTGATACATCACGAGTAATAGAAGGATTTTCAGACTTACGTGTAATCTTATCAATTTCATCAATATAGATAATACCTTGTTGAGCTTTCTCTATATCATAATCACAATTTTGTAATAATTTTTGCAAGACATTTTCAACATCTTCACCAACATATCCCGCTTCAGTTAAAGTTGTTGCATCTGCCATTGCAAAGGGAACATTGAGCATACGAGCTAACGTTTGTGCCAATAAAGTCTTGCCACTGCCTGTCGGGCCGATAAGCAAAATATTACTTTTGCCCAATTCAACCTCAGAAGTATTTTTTTCGCTACGTAAACGTTTATAATGATTATACACCGCCACAGCTAATACTTTTTTAGCATAATCTTGGCCTATGACATAATCATCTAAATGTGCACGAATTTCATGTGGTGTCGGTAATTTAGGCTCTTCCTCTTGAAATTCTTCATCAATTTCTTCGATGTCATCCGCATTAGCTAACATGTCATGACATAATTCAATACACTCATTACAAATATAACCGGATGTGCCTGCAATTAATTTATCTACTTCTTTTTGTTCCTTACCACAAAAAGAGCAATGTAATTCTTTTTCTTTTGTCATTTCTTTACCCAATATCTACCGTTTAATTAACACGTCATCAACTAAACCGTACAATTTTGCCTGTTCTGCAGACATAAAATTATCACGATCAGTATCTTGTTCAATTTGTTCAATAGATTGTCCTGTATGAAATGCTAAACGTTCATTTAACGTCTGCTTAATTTTTAAAATTTCTTGTGCATGAATTTGAATATCAGAGGCTTGTCCTCTAAAGCCACCTAAAGGCTGATGAATCATCACTCTTGCATGAGGCAATGCCGCCCTTTTACCTGCTGTGCCACCCGCCAATAAAAATGCTCCCATTGAACATGCTTGTCCAATACAAAGAGTTCTCACATTAGGCTTAATAAATTGCATAGTATCATAAATTGCCATTCCGGCAGTGACTGAACCGCCGGGAGAGTTTATATAAATATTAATGTCTTTTGCTGGATCTTCCGCTTCCAAAAAGAGAAGTTGAGCAACAATCAAGTTTGCCATACGATCTTCAACTTCTCCAGTCAGAAAAATCACCCGCTCTTTTAATAGACGTGAATAAATATCATAAGATCGTTCGCCTCTTGATGTTTGTTCTACGACCATAGGAATGACGCTCATATATACCTCTTCTAAAAAATCTAAATAACAAAAGTGCGGTCATTCTTACAAAACGACCGCACTTAAAACTATAAAAAGCTATAAATTACGCTTGAGGGTTCATTACTTCATCAAACGAAGACGCTTTCTCAGTTACCTGTGCTTTCGTTAATACAGCATCAACAGCTTGTTGTTCTAACACGACATTGCGAATGTTATTCATTAACTCTTTGTTTTTACTATAATATTCAATCACTTCTGCTGGTTGTTCATAAGCTGATGCAATATCTGCGATCATCGCTTTAACACGTTCTTCATCAGCCTTTAACTCATTAGAAGAGATGACTTCAGAGAATAATAAACCAACCTGAACACGGCGTTTAGCTTGTTCTTCGAATAATTCACGTGGTAATTGTGCAGCTTGTTGAGCATTACCGCCAAAACGTTGTGCTGCTTGATTACGTAATACTTCAATTTCTTGCTCAACTGCGGCAGTAGGTACTTCAATTGGATTTTGCTCTAACAAACCGTCAATTACCTGAGTTTTAATACGAGAAACCAAAGCATTTTTCAATTCACGTTGCATATTTTTTGCAATTTCATTGCGTAAATCCGCTACATTTTTTGTATTAGGGCCAAATTTTGCCACAAATTCATCTGTTAATTCAGGTAATTGCATTACTTCTACTTTTTTCAAAGTAATCGAAAATTTAGCAGCTTTCCCTTTTAGATTTTCAGCATGATAAGTTTCAGGGAAGGTTACATTAATTTCAAATTGTTCACCCGCTTTATGACCAATGATACCCTCTTCAAAACCGGGAATCATCCGACCTTGCCCCATTGCCAAAACAAAGTCTGTTGATTTTCCACCCTCAAACTCTTCGCCATCAACAGAGCCAACGAAATCGATAGTAACACGATCATCAGCTTTAGCAACATCTTGAGTTTCAATCCAAGTTGCTTGTTGTTTACGTAAAATGTCAAGCATCTTATCAATATCGGCGTCTGAAATTTCCACAACCGGTTTTTCAACCTTGATTTTATCCAGTCCTTGAAGCTGAACCTCTGGATAAACCTCAAAAGTCGCTGTAAATTTTAATTCTTTACCAGCTTCAAATTGTTCTACTGTAAATTCTGGGCGACCGGCTAAATTCACTTTATTTTCAAGCATCACATTGAAAAAATGTTTTTGTAATAAATCGCCTAATACATCTTGGCGAACAGATGCACCAAAACGTTTTTCAATCATTTGTGCCGGTACTTTACCTTTACGGAAACCGTCAATACGTGCATTTTTTGCTACACGTTTCAATTCTTCACGCACAGCTTGCTCAACAGCTTCAGAAGGAACGGTGATATTTACACGACGCTCAAGACCTTGAGTTGTTTCAATATTAAATGACATTATGTTACCTCAAAAAGAATTTGTACTCGGCGGAAACACGCACCGAACACGTTAGTAAATTAAATTTACATTAAAAGACGAGGAATTATAGCGATACAAAAGCAAACAGTCGAGGAAATGACAAATAAAAATCTGCATTTGAACATTTTTTAGCCTAATAGATAAAATTTTTTTGCCAAGAAATTTTTCCATAATTTTGGTTCTCCTGTTGAGAAATATAAAATTTCTGATGTTCGCATATCACAAAAAGTTATTTTTACGATCCAGATCGTAAAAAAAGTGCGATGGTATTTTCCATATTTTCTTTTTGCAACAAAATTCTCAGTACATCATTAACCGAATAATATAAACGCACAATATGATAATTCCTCAATCTGAAGATATGTCTCCTATAGTGATGTCGATCGATGGAGATACTTATGAAATAACACCGCACTTATGGCAAAGAAATCAGCAACAATCCCAAATTCTGCTACGCTATTTTGCCATTCCTTTACAGGAAAATGAACAAACGTTATGGTTAGGCGTTGATAGTCTAAATAATATTAGTGCCTGTGAAACATTTGCATTTTTGTATGGAAAAATTGTAGAACCGGTTTTACTTAATAACCAATTACTTAAACAGTTACTACAAAACTTATCACCACAGCAAAATAATATGTTCGTTGAAGAGCAACCTATAAATCAATATGTAGCCGAGCATCGTATAGAAGTAACTGAAAAGTCTGATGAACCCGTGATTCAACTTTTAGATCACATTTTTGAAAATGCGTTAAAGCAACATGTATCAGATATTCATATTGAACCGCAAATGAATTGCTTGCAAATACGTTTCAGAATAGACGGTATTTTACAATGCCAATCGCCTCTTCCGCTTTCGCTGAGTAAGCGTATTCTTTCACGTTTAAAGTTACTGGCCAAATTGGATATAAGCGAAACACGGTTACCTCAAGATGGACGATTTCATTTTAAAACAACATTTTCTGACATCCTTGATTTTCGTTTATCAACCCTTCCGACGAATATGGGTGAAAAAGCCGTGTTGCGTTTACAGCAAAATAAACCTGTACAGTTGAGTTTTGCGGAACTCGGCATGACAGAAAACCAGCAAAAATCATTCAAACAGGCACTATCTCAACCCCAAGGACTCATTTTAGTGACCGGTCCAACAGGGAGTGGAAAAAGTATCTCACTTTACACCGCACTTCAATGGCTGAATGATAAGCACAAACATATTATGACAGCGGAAGATCCGATAGAAATTGAATTGAACGGTATCATTCAATGTCAAATAAATCCGCAGATCGGGTTAGATTTTAGCCGACTGTTAAGAACTTTTCTTCGTCAAGATCCTGACATTATTATGTTGGGTGAAATTCGGGATAATGAAAGTGCAATAATGGCATTAAGAGCAGCACAAACCGGACATCTTGTTCTCTCAACTTTACATACAAATGATGCTCCGTCGGCAGTTTCACGCTTGCTTCAATTAGGGGTAAAGCAACATGAAATTGACAATAGTTTATTATTGGTCATCGCTCAACGCTTGGTACGAAAAAAATGTCCACATACAGAAAATGAAAATTGCACTTGTCATCAGAAATATCAAGGGCGAATTGGTGTTTATCAATTTTTACAACCGCATCTAATAGATAATCATATTTGCTACCAAACGGATTATGCTCATTTGCGTGAAAGTGCAATGGAAAAAGTGCGGTTAGAAATAACAGATTTAGCAGAAGTGGATAGAGTTATTGGACAAAGTAGTGAATAAAAAACGGATCTTCATGATCCGCTTTTAACCTATTTAAACTTTTTCAACTTTAACTTGTTTAATCATATTATCCGCCACTTCTAATACAGTAATTTTTAGCCCATTTATTTCACATTCAGTTCCTTCATTAGGAATTTCTTCTAAATGTTCTAAAATCAATCCATTAAAAGTGCGGGCATCTTCGGTATCTAAATTCCAATTAAATAATTTATTTAAATCACGTAAATTGGCAGATCCTTCAATAATTATTGTTCCGTCAGATTGCTGTGTCACTTCTTCATCAATAGATGGGGCGGTTGAAGTGGTAAATTCACCGACAATTTCTTCCAAAATATCTTCTAACGTTACGAGTCCTTTAATATCCCCATATTCGTCTACGACCAAGCCAATACGTTCTTTATTGTTGCGGAAATTAAGTAATTGAGTATTTAATTCTGTCCCCTCAGGGATAAAATAAGTTTCATCTACTGCACGAATGAGCGTTTCTTTACTAAATTCATTTTTATCCAGCATTAGGCGATAAGCCTCACGAACCCGTAATATACCCAGTACATTTTCATCAATACTGCCTTTATAAAGTACAACACGCCCGTGAGCGGCATGATTCAGCTGACGCATAATCGCTTTCCAATCATCATCAACATCAATACCGGCTATATCATTACGTGGCACCATAATGTCATCGACCGTAACTTTCTCTAAGTCCAAAATAGAAAGAAGCATTTCTTGGTGTGCAGAAGGGATATATTGTCCTGATTGATTCACTATTGCACGTAATTCTTCTGAGTTAAGAGAATGTGCTTTTACTTCATTTTTTAAACGAAAAAGTTTCATTAGCCCGCTAATAAATAGATTTATAATAAAAACTAATGGACTAAAAATTTTCAATAGTATGCTAATAATATGACTTGAAACAAAAGCAACTTTTTCAGGATAAAGTGCGGCAATAGTTTTAGGAAAAATTTCTGAAAAAATTAACATTACAAAGGTCAATAAACCTGTCGCAACGGCAACGCCAACATCACCATATATACGCATACCTATAATGGTTGCAATTGCTGATGCGGAAATATTAACTAAGTTATTGCAAATTAAAATTAGACTGAGGAAAACATCCGTTCTCTTAAGCAATTTCTCTGTTTTTTGTGCCCCTTTATGCCCTTTTTCTGCTAAAAATCGCATACGATAGCGATTAACGGAAAGCACTCCCGTTTCAGAACCGGAAAAATAAGCTGAGAGAATAAGTAAGATAATTAATGTAATAAATAAGGTACTAAGGGGGATACTATCCAAAATATAATCCTTTCATTCATTTCCATAATGCCATAATATTTTTACTTATGACAATGAGACCAAGACATTTTATAACTCTAAAATAACACGACTACCGAAATAAGCGACAGTGAGCAAGATCATACCTGAAATTGTATAAATAATCATTCTTTTTCCTCGCCAATATAATTTCCAATGTCCAAATAAAGCTATACCGAAAACAAACCAAGCTAAAAACGAAAAAATAGCTTTGGGAATATTATGAGCGGAGAAAAAATCAATTAATTGAATGCTACCGGAAATAAGTGTCAAAGTAAGTAATATTTGCCCGCTAAACAAAGAGCGAAAGAAATGTTTTTCAACGGTCATTAATGGAGGAACAACCGGTGAGAAAGTTAATTTTTTACTTTTTAAGCTATTATCAATCCAGCGTAATTGAATGGCATACAACATAGCAATAAAACAAACGGAATATGCAAATAAAGATAAGGCAATATGGAATAATAAACTTGTATTTTGACTTAAATGATAAACCCAAATTTCAGGTAATAATGCTTGTAAAATTAAATTGATAATAGAAAAACAGTAAACTATAGGCAACAGAAACCAAAGTGTTTTTACTCGAGCCAAAATGGCAACAGTTGCAATAGCAGCAATCATGGCACTCACTAACGAGCAAATTTCAATTAACGTGAAATTATTACCTATGAACAAATGAATAAATAACTTATTTAACGCAATAAAATGGCTAATAATTGCGATGAGTGCGGTGACTAAAAAAGCCATTTTATTCAACTTAACTTCTTGACCGCCTTGCCCTAATAACATTGGCATGATTAATAAAATGCTAATTAAATAAAAAAAAGCTGAAATAACCGCAAACCACATAAATTTACCTTACACAATATATAATAATGGTTCTTATTCTAACTTATCCACTTGATAAAATCGCTATAAATTTCTTGCAAATGATGAAAATTTACCGAATTTCAGTATAATTAAAGCAGTAGTTTTTTCAAGAAAATATAGGATTAGAAATGTTTGAAAATTTATCGGATCGCTTGTCAAAAACCTTGCGTAATATTACCGGAAAAGGTCGTTTAACTGAAGATAATATTAAAGATACATTGCGTGAAGTCAGAATGGCGTTATTAGAGGCTGACGTTGCCTTACCTGTTGTCCGTGAATTTATTCATCAAGTCAAGGAACGAGCGATTGGCGAAGAAGTCAATAAAAGTCTTACGCCTGGACAAGAATTTCTCAAAATTGTCCAAACCGAATTAGAAAAAGCCATGGGGGTGGCAAACGAAAAACTCAATTTAGCCACTCAACCACCAGCTGTGATTTTAATGGCAGGTTTACAAGGTGCAGGAAAAACAACCTCCGTCGGTAAATTGGCGAAATTCCTAAAAGAGAACTACAAAAAGAAAATAATGGTAGTTTCTGTCGACGTCTATCGTCCGGCAGCAATTAAACAGTTGGAAACATTGGCTCAATCTATCGGCGTTGATTTTTATCCTTCCAATGTTTCACAAAAACCTGTTGAAATTGCACGTACTGCATTGGCTGAGGCAAAACTAAAATTCTATGATGTCCTAATTGTTGATACTGCCGGTCGTTTGCATGTAGATGACACAATGATGGAAGAAATTCAACAAATTCATACCGCACTTAATCCAATTGAGACCCTATTTACTGTCGATGCTATGACTGGTCAAGATGCGGCAAATACAGCAAAAGCATTTAATGAGGCATTACCACTGACGGGGATCATTTTAACGAAAGTTGACGGTGATGCTCGTGGTGGTGCGGCACTTTCTATTCGTCATATTACCGGAAAACCAATTAAATTCTTAGGTGTCGGTGAAAAAACCGAGGCACTTGAACCGTTCCATCCGGATCGTATTGCTTCTCGTATTTTAGGTATGGGTGATGTTCTTTCTTTGATTGAAGATCTACAACGTTCAGTCGATCAAGAAAAAGCAGAAAAAATGGCAAAAAAATTCAAGAAAGGAGATAGCTTTACTCTTGAAGATTTTCGTGAACAACTTATCGAAATGAAAAAAATGGGCGGAATGATGTCCATGCTGGAAAAACTACCGGGTGCGAGAAATCTCCCTGATCATGTAAAAAGTCAAGTTGATGATAAAATGTTCAATAAAATGGAGGCAATTATTAATTCTATGACCTTAAAAGAGCGTGCTAATCCGGATATTATTAAAGGTTCACGCCGACGCCGAATTGCATTGGGATCAGGTACACAAGTGCAAGATGTGAATAATCTGTTGAGACAGTTCAATGAAATGCAGCGTATGATGAAAAAAATGCGAAAAGGCGGTATGGCGAGAATGATGCGTGGCATGCAAGGCATGATGGGGGGATTAGGTGGATTAGGAAATATGTTTAGACGTTAATATCCACATATTTATAGGGCGAGTTGGATACTCGCCTTTCTTTTATTCAGTTTTTGTTAAATCTCTAATCTTGCGATAGACCACGTCCAAATTCGTACTAAAATGAATTTTATGTATTTCTTTCACTGTCTTAGATTTAACAATCGTTCTTAAGGGTTGGAACTGCATATTGCACATATGCAATTCTTGTGAAGGCAACATATGTTGGATAAAACGGGTCAAAGCATGAATTCCTCCAGCATCAAGCACAGTTACTGCATCACATTGCAATACAATATGTTTGATCTCTTTCCCTGTATGAGTAGTTTTTTCATGTAAGTCGGCAAACAAGTTATCCGCTGCGGCAAAAAAGAGCGGTCCACTAATACGAAAAACTACGGTATCACACAGATCCTCAGGATGTGCAATTTCAAAAGATCTTGTCATTTCAGCAATAGTACGAATAAACAATAGACTTGCTAAAAGCACGCCAACGGTAATTGCAATTACCATGTCAAAAATGACAGTTAAAGTTAAACAAGTCAGCAAGACTGCAATTTCATTCAAACCTGATCGACGGATTAATTGAACAATTTGCCCAACGTTTGCCATATTCCAAGCAACCACAAGCAACAACGCAGACATAGAGGCAAGCGGTAAATAAGACAATGCTTTTGCAAAAAATAATAGAGAGAATAAAACTAATAAAGCATGTATCACACTGGAAATAGGTGACACCGCCCCTGATTTCACATTAGCCGCAGAACGGGCAATAGCTGCTGTTGCTGTAATCCCTCCTAAAAATGGTGCAACGATATTTCCTAACCCTTGAGCCAATAATTCATTATTAGAATGGTGCTTAGTACTAGTCATATTATCCAATATCACCGCACAAAGTAGAGATTCAATTGCACCTAATACTGCCATAGAAAATGCCGCCGGCAATAAGGCCTGCAAGGTATTGAAATCCCAATTGATCACTTCTCCATCAGCATTGGGAAAATTCCAAGGCAAAATAATTTCGGGTATGACATTCGGAATACCATATCCCGTACTACCGTCTGATAGGCTATAACTAAAAGAAGAGCCTATTGTTGCCACATCAAAGCCAAAATGAATCAATGCAATGGATAATAACGTACCGATAATAACAGCGGGCAGATGACCGGGTATAGGTAAACGAAACTTATGCCATTTTGTCAGTAAAATTAGCGTTACAGTTCCGACTGCAGCATCAGCCCAATTAATCGTTGGAAGTGCGGTAAAAATTGCTTGCAATTTGCCAAGGTAATGTACCGGCATTGTGGCGACATTCAAGCCAAGAAAATCTTTAATTTGCAATGTCGCAATCACAATCCCAATTCCACAAGTAAAACCAAGCGTTACAGAGAGCGGAATATATTCAATCAAACGACCTAGACGAAAAAAAGCCATTAAAATTAAAATAATCCCTGACAATAGAGTTGCCATGAGTAACCCGCTTAACCCAAATTGCTGCGTCACAGGGTATAAAATCACCACAAATGCCGCTGTAGGGCCGGAAATATTAAAACGAGAGCCACCGGACAGAGCAATCACTATCCCAGCAACAATAGCGGTATATAAGCCGTGCTGAGGCGGTACACCGCTGGCAATAGCTAATGCCATGGACAAAGGAATAGCAATAACACCAACAGTAAGTCCTGCAATAATGTCCTTTATAAGATGCGACTTACCATAGCCAATTTTAAAGCTATCTTGTAGTGCACTAAAAGGACGAACGGCAAGAAAAATATTTTTAGTTAAAAACCACTTTTTCAACATATAAATTCCAACAGACAAGATGATAGAGAGAAGTATTGTAACTGAAATTTAAGCTAATAATTTGTTTTAGCACAAGAAAAATAAAAAATACTTGACTGAATTAGAAGAAATCTTTATATTTGCCGCCCTAACTTCAATGGTGAGATGTCCGAGTGGTTGAAGGAGCACGCCTGGAAAGCGTGTATGTGGGAAACTGCATCGGGGGTTCGAATCCCCCTCTCACCGCCAGAGCTCTTCTTTTCTCTGTTTTTTTCTGTCTTTTTTCTTTCATTTTTTATCATTAATCCATTGAAATATAAGAATTTTTTGCGTTTTTTCTGTGTTTTTCTGTGTTTTCTCTGTTTTTTTGTTATCTGTGTTTATGTGCCTTTTTGTTACTAAATGATCCCTAATTTGTGAGCTTTTACTCACAAAATTTTAATTTTGGATTTTTTAGGGATCATTTGGGATCTTTTGGGCTTGTTTATTCAATTAAATCATGAGGTTAGATGATGGCTAAAATTAATCAATCTTTTGTCGATAAACTGAAAACTACGGGGAAACAAGAGCAGATTTCTTTGGGATATAAGCTTTTTTTGGTTATGTCTCCTAAGGGGACTAAATCTTATCGTTATATTTTTCGGCATCCTGTTACTAAGGCTATTAAGAAGAAGAATTTGGGAAATGCTGATGTGATGTCTCTTGAGTCCGCTTTGTCTTTGGCTATTTCTTTTAATTCTTTGCTTGAGCAAGGTGTCGATCCTGTTGAGAATTTTAAGGCACAATTTAAGCCTGTGGAGAGGGTTGTTTTTACTCTGTCTATGGTTGTTGAGGATTGGCATGTTACTAAGGGGATGCGTTTGAGCAAGAAACATTTACGCGATAGGTTAGCCCGTTTTAAGCGTTATTTGTTGCCTCACTTTGGGGAGCGGGAGGTTTTGGATATTTCTTTGTTTGAGGCTCGTGAGGTTATTAAGGCTATTTTTGAGCGTGCACCTCATATGGGGGAGAAGGTGGCCCGTGATTTGCGGGAGTTGGGCGATCATGCTGTTGATATGGGGGTTTGGAGTGCTAATCTTTTGGCTCCTATTAAGCGTTCTTTTCCTCGGCCTAAGGCTGTTAATAATCCTTGTATTCGTGCCGATGAGTTGCCTGAATTTTTGTGTGTGTTGGCTCGCTCTCGTTTGGATTTTCAGACTCGGCTTTTGATTGAATTTCAGCTTTTGACTATGGTGCGGGCTAATGAGGTTGTTACTGCTAGGTGGGTTGATGTGGATTTTGTTAATGCGGTTTGGCGTATTCCCGCTGAGAATATGAAGATGAATAAGGCCCATGATGTGCCGTTGAGCTCTCAGGCCGTTGCTCTGTTGTTTGAGTTGCGTAAGTTTAATGCTGATAAGCCTTTTATTTTCCCTCATCGCTCTATTGACATCCTCCCCCGCCTAAAGGCAGGGGATTCCTACTAGCTCCCACAGCAAGCTGTGGGCTACTCTCGGTGGGTTTCTACTGCTGATCTCTATTGAGATTCACTTCATAGACGCTTCGGGTATGTCCTACCCTGATATTTATTATGCTTGGACTATTGCTTGCCCACGTGTGAAAACATTCATTGCTCCCACTACATCGGCATTTTCTGTATAGCCACATTCTACACATTCAAAATGAGCTTGAGTTTCACGGTTTTCTTTTGCAATATGCCCACAACAAGGGCAAGTTCGACTAGTATTCTGTGCTGGAACAGCAACTAAAAATCCGCCAAGCCATTGCGTTTTATAGTCTAGCTGTCGTCTAAATTCAAACCAAGATTGATCCCGTATTGAACGGTTTAAGCCTGATTTCTGTTTCACATTTTTTCCGTGTGCTTCCACTGTGCCTTTTGCCGATTTGGACATATTCGCAACTTGCAAATCTTCAACGTAGATCATTGCGTGGTTTTTGCTGATTTGGGTTGAGATTTTGTGCAAAAAATCTTTTCGGCAGTTAGCGATTTTATGGTGTAATTTGCCGATTTTTTCTTTCAGTTTTTGCCAGTTTTTACTGAACTTCACTTTGTTTTTAAGTTGTTTTTGCAGTTTGGCTAACTTACCTTTGTAGGTTTTAAACGCATTTATCGGCTCAAAAAATTCGCCATTAGACAGGGTCGCAAAGCGTGCAATGCCCATATCAATGCCGATTTCTCCGCCTTTATGCATCGGGATTTCGTGTTCAAATTCCGTTTGAATACTCACAAAAAAGCGTCCGCACTTTTGGCTGACGGTGACATTTTTCACTTCGCCCACAATTTCACGACTATTACGATAGCGAACCCAACCGATTTTCGGCAGATACAAGCGGTCGTTTTCCTGTTCAATTTTGCAACCTTGCGGAAAACGAAAACTCTCCTTTATACCTTTTTTCTTGAATTTTGGGAAGTCTGCACGCTGTTGAAAGAAATTTTTGAACGCACTTTCAAGGTCTTTTAACGACTGTTGAAGCACTTGAGAATGGCATTCTTTGAGCCAAACTAACTCTTTTTTCCATTGCGGAAGTAGATTAGCGATTTTGGAATAGCGGAATTTATGATTATTATCCAGTTCGTATTGTTCATTTTGCCACGCTAATGCCTTATTGAACACAAAACGGGAACAACCGCAAAACTGCTTGATTTTACGGATTTGTTCACCATTTGGGCTGATTTCAAACTTAAAGGCTTTACGGAGTAACATTGCACAAATTAGAATACAAAGATTGTTATTATTCTACACTTGGTCTATGAAAAAAGAAACAGAGATTAGACGTGGTCGCCACGTTGTTTTTAACTTACACGTTCATTTGGTTTTCGTGACTAAATATCGCGGGGAAGTTTTTACTCAAGCAATTTTGAACGACTTACACACCATTTTTGAAGCTGTTTGTGCTGATTTTGAAGCAAAATTAGTAGAATTTGATGGCGAAGACGATCACGTTCATTTACTTGTTGAATATCCACCGAAAGTAGCTATATCAAACCTTGTGAACAGTTTAAAAGGCGTTTCAAGCAGAATGATTAGAAAGAAAAACTATCCGAGTATTCGCAAAAAATTATGGGGAAATCAGCTTTGGTCTCCGTCTTATTTTGCAGGAAGTTGCGGTGGTGCACCCATATCTATTATTCGCCAATACATTGAGCAACAACAAACACCTGATTAGTTAGGTTTGAAACGGCTACGCCGTTTGTGCCTTATATCCACGCCCTAAAGGACGTGGTTTTACAGCACTGTCTGATAAAACTTAAGCCATAGCAAATACTTAAAATGCAAAGTCCAAAGGATAATATTACTAATGCGATTGCTTGTAGTTTGCCTATAATGCCTGCATCTTCTTTACTCATTTTTCCCTCTAGCTTTAAATGATGTTTTGTTATATACTTAACTACACTTTCTAAATCTCCTTATTGTGACAGGGGAACACTAAGCCGAGTCGCTACTCGGCTTTTTTATTTTTCTATTTCCGCTAAAACGTCAATTTCTTGTACTGTTTCAGCCGTCCAGATTTCTGTTTCTGTATCTAAATCCTTTTCGGTTTCTGTCATCTGATTGAGATAAATCGGCTCTCTGAATTTAAGTGTAAAGCTCAGATCCGCTAATTCATCGTCTAGCAAAGTTAAGTCAAAAGGCGTTTTATACTCATCTTGCATATATCGTTCTAAATCGTTTTCTGCAAGCCATAAGTTAATGGCTGCCATAATTTGCAACGGGTTAATTTGTTTAAAAGGCAATTCATGGAAAAACAATTCAGCACTATATTCGAGGTAGAATAAGATTTCGCCTTTGTCGGTAACGATTTTCCCCTCGTCTATCATTTCGCCATCATCCATCCAAGAATAGAAGTTAGCTTGATAGCGTGGCGGTAGTTTTGCCACTAAATGATCGGTTAAATCCTGATACTTTAATCTCATATTAGATCTACCGTGCCTCTGCCTTTGCCTTTTAATTGGCGGATTGCCTGCACCGCCTCCGCTTGTAGTTGCTTTTGCTCCGTGACAATGTCTCGTTGCTCATGTATCTCTCTTGCGGAGAGGGTCGCAAATTCGGGTAACAATTCTTGCTTGGCTCTTGCGAATACGGCTTTTTCAAATAAGATTTTTTCAAAATTTTTGCCGTTGATGGTCGGACTTTGAATATCATCAACGCTTTTAATACCTTGCTTTTGGTAACGTTGGCTGACGATGTTGAGATCAAACTCAACCGACTGTATGGCATACACTAAAACGCTTTCAATAAGCTCAAGAGGAATTTGCAAGGGGATCGCTCTTTGCTTTTGAAAATCACCGATATTTATCGCACCAAAGAAGCCTGTATTTTCGATTTGTTTGTCAGCAATTGGATTTTCTCTGCCGTTAAGCATGTTTACCTCGCATTTCTTTTACCACCTCATCAAAAGAACAGGGCGGACGATTTAGCAAGGCAATAACCGCTTTGATGTCAATCTCAGGATTATTTTCTGCTAACGCCGCCTGTTGTGCGGGGTCTATTAAATCGCTGACATTAATGCCTTCGTCATTTAATCCAATTATTAATGCGTTTAAACGCATAAAACAACGGCTAATAAGGCTATTTACACCGGATTTAGGATTTAGGTATAGGCTTTTCTTTAATAGCTTTATAGCGCTTATTAGACGCATAGGATCGGATACGCTCGCCGCATGAGCTTTCCCAGTTGCATTTTTCAGCAACTGGATAGCCGCTTGTTTAAACCATGCGGAAACTAAAACCTCGTTTAATTGCCACGTCGTCGCTACTTTTTCGAATGTTTGCGAAAAATACGGCTCAACAGGACTTCCCATTGCTGTTGTATGAATAGTCCAATCAAGCATATGTTTCGCCATAAACGTTGGAATTGTGCTTTTAAAGCGTTCCGGCAATCTTTGACCATTGGTAATAGCTTTTTCTGCCAAATTGAATGCTTGCTCAAAATGACCAATATCAAGCAAATACACAAGGCAATAGCCAATAACATCATTTTGATCTGCTCTCCCATCATTAAAATGCTGCTCTACAAAAGGCATCCATTTAGGTAAAAATTGGGTGCGTTTGTATTCGTTTCTGTCCGCAAAAGCAGAAAATTGACGGATTTTTTCAACGTCCTGATTTAATGCAATTAATACCGCACTTTGCGTTACACTTGGCATTTCTGCACTTGCGTTAGCCTGTGCGTTAAGTTGAGCTTGCTCTAATTTAGCCAGCTCTTGCATTCTTGCTTGTTGCTCTCTTAATCCCATTTTCTGCCCTACGGTTCTTTATTAAAGCCTAATCGCTTGCCTGTGCCATGGGTTTATCCGGTTTCCCGATAACTACATTTTCAGCCTCGATAGCCGTCATCAAGCCGGTATCTTCCACTACATAACCTTCATTGCGGTAGTAGCTTGTGATAATCCCCATCTTGTCTTGATTGCTTTCAAAACGACGGCGTACACTTGATGATTGCGTATAGATACTGAGATTGTTTAATGTGGTTACTGCCGCACCTTTCGCCGGGAAGTTCGGCGGTATAATGGCTCGCATACCTGCAAAAGTATTCACAAGGTTATGTGAACCTAATGCCGCACGTTCTGTCGCAGTCAATTTTGATGCTTTGCTAATGTATTTGCTTTCCACATTGACTAAATCTGCACCCACCAAGAAAACTAAATCCGTGCGGTTTTGATGGCGTAAATCTAAGCCTTGTTTTAAATCAAGGGCTAATTCATCAAGGTTGGCAAATTCTGCATCTGTGCCGTAAAGGTTTATTTTATGGCTTGAGTTACCTGTATACACATTGGCGGATTTTTGCTCTTTAAGAAGTGCAAGCCAACCTTTATTCACATCAGATAAATCACTTTGTGAAGTCGTTGGTGCTACGCTCTTACCATGCCAGCCCACCTGCAACATATCCAAGGCAACTTGCTTGTTAAAGAACTCAGCATAAAGTGCCGGTAATTTGTCGCCAAAACGGGCGAACTGGTCGAACATATCCCAGGGTACTAAAATACCGCTATCCGTGCGTGCAAGCTCATAGCCTGTTTGCGTATGGTTAAGGGTTGCAATATGGCGTTCGGTTGGTTTGCGACCTGTGATGCCTTTTTCGGTTGCACCCCATAATTTCAAGCCTTTGAGATCGGTTACTTGCACCATATTGATTTCTTTTAAGAAATCGCTGGATTGCTGGATATTTGAGCCCAATAAGGCAGCTTTCGGGGCTTCTAAGCTAAACTCTTCCCCTAAACGCACCTCTGCGAAAGGAACGTTATAATGTTGTGCGATAGCTTGGATAAATGCGTTATAAATCTGTTTTCTGTTCATTGTATCCTCCTAGAATCCTGAATTTTCAAGGTTGAACATATTGTCCGCATTGCCTAATTCCGATGGTGTTTGGGTAACAGGCTGTAATAACTGATTAAATTTCGCTTCTAATACATCGTATTTGGTTTTGAGCTCATTAAATTCTTGTTTGCTAACGGTTTCCGCGGGTTGTTCCGTTGGTTTATCTGCTGCTTGCTCTTTTTCTTGTTGCTGTTCGGCTTGCTCTGAAAAGGCTTGTGCTACTGCACCAGCTACTGCAGTAGCGATTAAAGTTGAAAATTCTTGTTTGTCCATGTTGTCAATCTCTATTGCTGTTGGGTTGCCTGTATTGGCGGTATTTTCTTGGTTTTCTTTAATTTCCGGCTGTTCGCCACTGAATAGCCAATTAAAAAACTTGCTGAAAAAGTGATTTTTTTTCTTGTTCGGTGATTTCATTCATGTTGTGCACCTCTTGGGGAAAATTAATATTAAACTCAAGATGATCACTGATAATCACATCTTTTGAGCCGATACGATTAAACATTAAGGCGTTTGTGCCTGTTGATGCGGGGCTGTCAGTAATGGCTAATCCGCTTAAGTATGCTTTTCCTGTTTGTGCAAAGTTCGGTGTGATTTCAATGCTGGTAAAAATCTTCTGCCCTGATTGATTTAGCTCTAATAATTGTGCGTTCGGTGCAAGTCTTGCGTATAGCTTGGTTTTGCCCTCTTCATCCTCGGTTTTTAACTCTACCACCCTTCCATAGTTGCCAAAGTTGCGATAGTGCTCAAGCCAAATTAAAGCGGTATAAACTTCGGGATTGTAGCTTTCTGCCATGTCTTTGAGGTCTTGCGCATCAATATGCCGACCATCAACAGTTGCCCCAGCAGTCGCAATACAAACAAAATTAGTAAAAAGTTCTGTTTTCATTTTTAGCCTCTATCATTTTTTTATTTTGCAAGTTTTTAACAGGCTTTTGTAAAAGTGCAGTGGGTTATTGCGTGGTTATTGGCGAATAGCCGATAAATAACCGATGGGCACTTTTCTTTTCTTTTTTTAGCTGGCTCAAAATAGTGCAAAAGAGGAATAAAAATGCCAATAAGTAAGCTGCGTAAGCGGAAAAGCAAATATGACGACGAGGTCATTTATCAAGCTCGTTACTTGTATTTGAAAAAATACAGTCCACAAGAAATTGTCAAAGAATTAGGCTTAAATTCGCCCCGTCCAGTGTATTACTGGGCGGAGAAATACAACTGGCGTAACTTGATCAATGAACAAGGCATAGAAGAGTTAATTGCCTTACGTATTGTTGCCCTGATTGAGCGTGAGGGGAAAACAGATCAGGAGATCAAAGAACTAGAAAGCCTAATAGAAAAAGATTTGCAATATAAGCATCAACGGGCGAAACAGGCACAAAAAACTAAAGAAAATAGTACCGCACTTTTTGCTGAAGAAACGCCGGGACGAAAAAGCAAGAAAAAAGCAGCGGTTAAAAACGACATATCACATATTACCGATGATATGTTTGAGCCGTTTTTGTCCAGTTTGTTTGATTATCAGTTAAGAGCAAGAGAACAAAAAGCACTGCATAAAGTGCGGATGATTTTAAAAAGCCGTCAGATTGGGGCGACTTATTATTTTGCTTTTGAGGCATTAGAGGATGCGATTAAAACAGGCGATAATCAAATTTTTCTCTCAGCATCCAAGAAACAAGCGGAGATTTTCAAGACTTACATCACTAAAATGGCTCGCCAATATTTTAATGTCGAGCTAAAAGGCAATCCGATTATTTTAAGCAACGGTGCTGAATTGCATTTCTTATCTACCAATAAAAGCACGGCACAAGGCTATCATGGTCATGTGTACGGCGATGAGTTCGCATGGTTGCGTAATTTTAAAGAGTTTTATACGGTTGCTTCTGCCATGGCGACCCATAAAAAATGGCGTGAAACTTATTTCTCTACACCCTCTTCTAAACTGCATGAAAGCTATGCATTTTGGTCCGGGGATATGTGGAAAGAGTCGGATAAAAAACGCCGTGATATTGTTTTTCCAAGCCTTGAACAAATGTGCAATGGGGGCGTGGTTTGTCCTGATGGTGCTTGGCGTTATGTGATAACAATACATGATGCGTTAAAAGGGGGTGCGGGAGTTTTATTTGACTTAGATCAATTAAAACAAAAATATTCAGCCTTGGCATTTAAGCAGCTTTTTGAATGTCATTGGATTGATGATGAAGACAGTATTTTCACTATTAGCAAACTGCTGAAATGTGCGGTCAATATTAATAAATGGGCGGATTTTCAGCCCGATACGCCTCGTCCTTTTGGCGATCGTGAGGTGTGGGGCGGTTATGATCCTGCACATAGTTCTGATGGTGCGTCTTTTGTGATTGTTGCACCACCAATTAATGAGGGCGAGAAGTTTCGGGTTTTGGCTCGTTATCAATGGTTCGGCTTGTCGTACCGTTGGCAAGCGGAGCAAATTAAGAAACTCTATCAACAATACAACTTTAGCTATATTGGTATTGATGCAAATGGCGTAGGTCAAGGGGTTTTTGAGATGATCCAAGAGTTCGCACGGCGTGAGGCAAGACCAATTTTATATAGCCTGGAAACAAAATCCGGGCTTGTACTTAAAGTTCATGACCTTGTTGAGCGTGGTTTGATTGAGTGGAGCGAGGAGGAAAAAGATATTGCTGCCTCGTTTTTGATGATCAAGCAGACCTCCACACAATCCGGTGCAAAAATTACCTTTACCGCAGACCGCACTTCACAATTACAGCATGCGGATGTTTTCTGGGCGATTGCTCATGCAATTAATAAAAAATCCTTAATTGATGATAGACCAAGACGCCGCTCAGTATGGCGTATAAATTAGGAATAAAAACATGAAAAAACAAAAAAATACCAATAAGCCGATAATGTTCTCTTTTCAGCCGCAAGGAGATTGGGAGCTATCTATGCCACCTGCGTTAGATTACACAGGCATTTATTTTAATGACTTTTATCAATGCTACGAGCCGCCGATCAAACGTTGGTCATTGGCGAGATTGCCTTCGCAAAATGCACAACATTGCGGCATTTTGCACAGTCGGGCGAATATGATAGCCGCTGACTATGACCAAGGTGGATTGTCTAAAATGGATATGCGTGCGGCTTGTTTGAATTTAATTCAGTTTGGTGATGTGGGATTGTTAAAAGTACGCAATGGCTTTGGGCAAGTGGTTAAATTAATTACGCTCTCCAGTCTGTATTTACGCAAAACGAAAGAGGGAAACTATCGCTATTTGGTGCGTAGATCGCTCACGGATACAGAACAATCCGATATTCTTACTTATCCGGCACAAGATATTATTTTTATTAAGCTCT
Organism: Histophilus somni 2336; assembly: GCF_000019405.1. NCBI lineage: Bacteria > Pseudomonadati > Pseudomonadota > Gammaproteobacteria > Pasteurellales > Pasteurellaceae > Histophilus > Histophilus somni. The sequence goes on from NC_010519.1 coordinate 249,980, forward strand.
ACGACCCTATGCAACAGGTTTATGGTGTGCCTGATTATATGGGCGGTATTCAGTCCGCTTTGTTGAATTCTGATGCTACAACGTTCAGAAGACGCTATTTTGCTAACGGTTCGCATTTGGGCTTTATTCTCTATACTACTGACCCTAATGTCACGGAGGAAATGGAAGAAAATATCAATAAATCCTTAAATGGTTCGCAAGGCGTGGGGAATTTTAAATCGATGTTTGTGAATTCGCCTGATGGTCATCCGGACGGATTAAAGGTTATTCCTATTGGGGATACGGGTAAAAAAGACGAGTTTGGAACAATCAAAAACGTATCCGCACAAGATGTATTAACTGCACATCGTTATCCACCCGGATTATCCGGCGTTATACCTCAAACGGGGAGTTTTGGCGACCCGTTAAAAATGCGTTTGGCTTATCGCCAAGATGAAGTTTTACCGATGCAAGATTTAATTTCATCGTCCATTAATGGCGATATTGAGATCGCACGAAATAAGGCGTTACAGATTAGTTTCAAACAACGTCAAATACTGCAAAAATAGTGATTTTATGCTAAAATAAGCACCTGTTTGACGAAGAAGAAGGGATTTTCACAACATGGCACGAATTTTTAAAATCTATTGTCGAGAATGTAAATCACCTGCGATTATTCAGCGTACAGATCGCTTGCATCCCGATCTTTATGATTTATATTGCGTGTGTAAAAATCCTGAATGTGGCCATACTTGGAAAGCACAATATAATTTTTCTCATTCTTTGCGTCCTACACAATTAGACCGTGATGAATTGGTCAAATATTTAATTAGTAAGATGCCTAAAACAGAGCTTGAGCAACTGGGAAGGGATATAGAACAGCAGTTAAAGTTGGCAATATAGCCGTAATTTTAGGCAGTCAACATCAAGGCTAGTTTCCTTTTGCCTTGGTAAAGGCGGAAGATCATAACCTCCGCCTTTTTTCTTGGTGACTGGGATATGTTTAAATGGTTGGTATATTTTCATAAAACTTTTTCGGTTCACAACCGCATAACATCATCATCTTAGCAATGATATTCCGTTGTTTTTGTTCCTCATGAACAGGCAATTTAAAACGCTTTAAATCTTCCGCTTTAAAATTCAATCCTTGCTTATACTGTAAAAAAAACTTCGGAAAATATTTTTCTATAATGCTGAACAAATAAAACGATTGAATTTGTTCCTTTGGGGAAATTACTGCATATCTATCTTCTATTTTGCTTTCTTTACGTAAATATAGGACCTCTCCTCTCGTTGCTGATATTTGAATAATAATTGTCCCTATTGGATAAATTTTGTCTTTGCTTGGTCTAGGTTCTATTTCTGCTACTTCTGTTAAAAATCGCATTTTTATTTTCATATAAACATCTTACTTAAAAAGTATTTTTTAATGGTTTCAAGTTGAGAAATAATTTTAAGTTCATGCTCGATAAAGCCGGTGAATTGTTCAACTTCTTGCTCAGTAATGAATAGCGAGCCTTGCTTACTGGATATAAGCTGTTGTATGGCTTTCTTCTCTTTCGTTCTTGGTGCAAAAACTTGTGCTAAAATTTGTTTTACTTGCTCAAATTCGGCTTTATCCTCTGCACTGCCATGTGTCATTTCAAGTTCTGCCAACATTGCAACAAAGGCTTGACCGCTTTTTTCAATATCATTGGTTAAATCCAGTAGCTCTTGTGCCTCCTTCAGTAAATCAATTTCAGGATCGGGCTCTGATTTATCCACATAACGCGGAATATTTAAATTGAAATCATTTTGTTGTATTTCTGTGTAATTGGCTAAATGTGCGAGCTTATCAATATTGTGCCTTAATTGATAAGCGGTAAGCACTTGATTGACGTGCTCAGGTCGCATAATGTTATTGGATTTCGCTTTCTCAAATAAATCTGCTGCATCGATAACATAAATATCTGAGCTTTGCTTTTTAAAGGTTAAAATAGCGGTTGGAATTTTTGCACTGATAAATAGATTATCGGGCAATCCTATCACACTCGAGAAATAACCTTGCTCAATCAGTTTTTGTCTGATTTTTCCTTCTGAGTTACCACGAAATAACACCCCGTGAGGAAGAATAAAATGTGCCGTTCCCTCCTCTTTTAAATGATGTAGCCCATGCAAAACAAAGGCATAATCAGCTGCATTTTTAGGTGCTAAGCCAAAATATTCAAACCGTTCATCACTCACGGGATTCCATTTTGCAGAATAAGGCGGATTACTTACCACACAATCCACTTTTAACCCTCGCCAATCTAATTTTGTGTTTTCAATATCGCTATATTGCCCGTTTCTCGTCAGTCTATATTCTGCAAAAGTTTCACCAGTTAAAACATCACAATGCTTAACTTCTGCGGTGATGCCACGCACACAAAGATTAAACAACAAGAATGCAATTGCCTCTTTTGAATATTCTTGACAATAGAAAGTCGCATTAGGGTTTACCTTCCACTTCGCTATTGTTAACGCCCCGGTACCGGCACAAACATCTAATACACTATCTACTTCAGGCGTTAACCGGCTCACTAATTGGCAAATAGCCGATGGTGTAAAATCCTGTTTTAATGATTTTCTGTCTGCAAAATTCTCTTGAAACTCTTGCAGAAAACAATCTTGACTTAAATCAGGTTTTTGAGATAAATATCGCGCAAAGACTTCATTTCGCTTTTGTTTATCAAATAACAGATTAATAAGATGCTCTGTTATTTGATAATCCCATTTTAAATTGAGTAATTCGGTTATTTTCATTTGGATAATTGATAAATCAACTCTTCACTAACTCCAACATTTCCCACGGGAAAGATCTTTTATCTAAAACTTCTCCGCCTTCTATTTCAATTGCGTGCTCTCTGTCAATTTGGACTATTGCTTGTCCTTTTTTGCTAAAATATTGATCTTGATTTTGTGCGATTACGCCATAAACTGCACCGCGCCATGTGTCTATTTTTACTCTTGACCCTACGGGGAAAGGCAATGTATATCCGTTTTCGGCTACCCATTGTTGGATCATTTCGCTTTCTTTTTTGTCGATAGCAAAAGAAAGGCTTTTTTCTTCAAATTCTTTTGCTTGTGCATAGCTCCAGCCATGGAATTTGATAAATTCTTCTGCCATAAGATCATCGAATCCCGCCCAATTTCTTAATAGGGTTTCATATAAGCCTGTTTCTTCGGCGGGTATATCTTCGCAGTGGTCGGGATATTCTTCTTCAATCCATGCTTTAATAAATGCAGCAAAGGCATCATCTTCAAGTGTTGGGCGTGGGACTTCGGGGATCCATTTGTTATTTACTATCATGTTGTTTCTCCTGTTTAGTGGGTTTCTTCTAAAATTGGGGTGATTTTGTAAGCACGGATTTGTCGCCCCAGCATTTTTTTCGGGACTTTGAATTGATATTCATAGCCTTTTTCCGGCGTTGTTGGGCTTTGTAATATCTTTGCATTAGCGAGGATTTTTAGTGCCATGTTGCGTGGATAGCCTTGCGTTGCTTCCTTGAATGCTTGTGGGATAACGTAAAAATAACCGCCTTCTCCTCTAAATTCATCTTCTAGGATTTTGATGCCATAGATTTTATTTGGGGTTTTGGCGTTTTGATCTGTTGGGTATTCAACAAAGGCACCTTCATTCATGGTTATCCAGTCCATTAAATTAGCGATGAGTTTCGTTTCTTCTCGGCTGTTTTCGCCATATTCCTCTTTCCAGTTCAGGAAATTTTTTAATATGACTTGTTGATTTTCTTCGATGCTCCATTGGGTAATATGGCTGGCAAGATGTAATGCAGTTTCTAGCACGGCAAAACGATCAGTAGCCACTCGTTGCACTTGGCCACTCATGTTGTCGGCAAGATCTGCCCATTTTTTGCGGATGATTTTATAGCTTTCTTTTGCGAGCTCTGCATTTTTTGCCAAAAAGGCGATCCATTCTCGCCCTGCGGTGCCGTAATATTCTCTTACGCTTTCGTTTAAGTGGTCGGCGTGGCTTTTGTTGTTGGTAAAGTAATGTAGGTTTTTTGCCTCTTCGAGAGGGATATTAATTAACCGCACTAATTGCCCTGCGTGGACTTTTACGCCTTGCAAGGCGAGCTGGGTTTCGAGGTCTTTTTCGCCCGTTGAAAGTGCGGTCACTTTCCAGCGGTTTATGTCTTTGTTTCCCCCCTCTTTTTTGCCTTGTAGTTTGCCTGTTTCGTTGAATAGGTCGTAGGCGATAGCTTCTAGATTTTTAGCATCTTTTGCTTGTCCGATTTCGTCCAAAGTAATTAAGCCGTCGTTGCGTGCTGCCGCTTCGTTTTTTACGCCTACGGCGGTTGCACTCCAGCTTAATTTGATTTTGTCCGGGTCGCCATAAAGACTATTAGCGATATTTAGAATAGTGGTTTTCCCTTTTGAGCTTTCGGCGTATAAATGGACGCCAAATGAGTCACGTCCTAAAATTGCTAATAAAGGTGCAGCAAGTGCTACGGCAACGCCTAGCATCATGGATGGATTGCCTTTTAGGTTTTGTGCTATTTCTCTTTGCCAATCGTTTAATGTGCCTTTTGTGCGGTAGCCTGATGCGGATCCGCTTTCGCCATTAAAATAGATAGGTTTACTAGGCTCTCCGATAATTTCGCCACTTGGCAATAAATAGGCACTATCTTGCCAGCCTGTTGATGCGGTGACTTTCCAGAAGGGAGCTTGTCTGCTGAGCACATGAAAATGCTCTACAAGATGATTAGTCAGATTTTTGGCCGTCATCAGTAGCCCTTTACGCTTAAGTTGTCGCCATCCTGCTTCTGTGCCAAAGTCAGCAAGGCTTACAGCTTCTATATGGCTTTCTTTTTGGCTGAAATGTTTCCATTTGAAAAGATAGTAATAATCGCCGATGTCGTTGCGTCCGTTGCCTACAAGGGTTAATGGACTGCATATCCAACTGAGCTTTTCATTGATGACGGCACCAGTGTCCCGATCTACCTTGGGAACAACATAGAATAAGCCGTTGAGCTTGCCTTCTTCTCGTTCGTCAACATAAGGCTCTTTGTGGGTTTCGATGTCGGGTTCATATCCTACGACTTGTTCAGCAAAGGCTAAGTCTTCGCTGTCCGTTCTGAGCTTTTCAAGATAGTCGCTCACATCTTCTAAAGGTTCGCCCAATAAATCCACAAAAACAACGTCATTTGCTTTGCTGTTTTGTGCCAGGTTAAGCAAAAGTGCGGTTTTTTTTATGGGGGAAAATTCCCCCGCTTCCATTATACGCACTTTCTTATGGTTTTCCGGGATAATGCGTAGGCTTGAAATTTGTTCGATTTGCTTCGGCCCTAAAACAATTGGCTTTTCGGGAAGAAATACCCCGAATTTGTCTTTAAGCGTGCCATAATGGGAAAGAATATATTTTCCTTTCTTACCTGCGTAGCTCCATGCGTCCTCGCCTACGATAATAAAAGCAATATCTGTTGTATTGATGGCTTGCTTTTTAAAATCCTTTACATTTGGGGCGTTTTTGAGGTTCTTTTTCTTGACTATCATATCTCTTCCCTTGAGGTTGAATAGCGTCCCAGCTGTTCATTTTGGGCGATTTCACGCCAGCTTTTAAGGTGCATATCCAAGGTATAACAAAGGTTATCCATGGCGATAAAATAGCGGTCGCTTTTTTTATGATTAAACTCGGGGCTGTCGGAGCTTGCACCGATATGTTGGATTTCAAAGAGATAATCAACGTAGGCATTTAAGGTTGAAATTGTTTCTTTGAGCTGTGCCTCCATGGCAAAACGTACAACAGAAGATTTAGACATATAACCCCCCTTTTGTATTAATGCGAGCCACAAAGACGGCTTGATGTTGGGTGAGATTGAGCTGTTGGCGTGCTTGTTGGATTGATTTTGCACGTATGGCGATTTTTAGGCGGTTTTTGCCTAAGAATAGGATAAATTTGAATAGCATTTTGATCGTCTCTTTGTTTAGTAAATGTGAATTGCTGTTCCCTAAAGGGTGCAGCAAGGTTTCAACTACCGCAAAGAAACGGCTCGCCTTATTCGTGCGGATAAACTCCGCCTTATCTCGACGTATAGACCTTGCCACAAATTCAGATAAACAGATTGAGCTTAGTAGGCTCAAGCCATTGATGATAGGAATTTGAGGTAAAAAAATTCCGCAAGTCTTACGGGTGCGGTAGCCGTTCTTTGTAGTAGTGTCGCCAATACTAACCGCACTTTGATTTTTTGGCAATACTGAAAATTTGATTTTTGTCATGTTTCTGTACCTTTTCAAACTCATTTAGGCTATAATCCATGACGTTCTTTTTAGAACTCCATGATTTATTTCTTTCCTATGAGTTAAGTTAATTTACTTGTGCCCTTGCCATTTGGTTGAGGGCTTTTTTGTTGGGTTATTTCCACTAAACTGGGTGTAATCTTGGTGCTGCCCCTTAGGGTTCTTCTATCGTTTTTGCTATCGGCTCCAATCGCTTACTCTGTATTTCGTCAATATCGTCAATAGAACAGAATAATTGCGTTAGTACTATGTCTAGTATTTTTTCTTGAGATAACTGAACCTCTTGCCCCTCGTCATTAAAAGCCATTACGGGCTTTTTCTCTTTTAACTGAATAATTAAATCTCTTGAGGTTTCTAATGTGTTCTTAATACCCTCTAAATCGGGCTTAAATGCGTTTTCTTGGTTTGCTTGATAATTTGTATTACTCATCATCTAAATCTCCTTTATAGCTTGAATATGCAGCTTTAAGCGTGGTGATTTCGTTTGATAGGTTTCGCATATTAATCACCCTCTTTTAACATATTTTCTTTTGCGTTTTGATAAACGTCTTTTTTAATTTCAAAACCGTAACTATTACGCCCCAGTTCTCTTGCTGCTCTAAGCGTTGAGCCACTCCCCGCAACAGGATCGATGACAACATCGCCCTCGTCGGTAAAAATCTCAATCAGACGCTTTAATACATCGATTGGTTTTTGGGTTGGGTGTAATTTTGGGTATTTCTTGCGGTCGTCCCTTGTCCATTCCATCCAGTTTTTGATCATCTTTCCGTTGTTGCGAAACTTCGGCAATTTCTCGCGGTAAAGAATTAAGGCGTATTCTGTTGCACCGACAACTTTCATGTTTGCCTTTAAGACTTGTGGGCTTGAAGACTTGATAAATACCAAGGGGATATGCTTTTTAAAGCCATACTTCTCCGCATATTCAAGGACCATTTGGATTTGTTGGAATGCACAGAACACAATCATGCAAGGCGCTTGATTACGCTCTTTTGGCTCTTTAACAAGCATTTTTGAACAGAAATGCATAAATTCCGCAATGCGAAAGTTTTCATCTGTGTCAAAAAAGGCTTTGTTGGCTTTGTCGCTTTCGCCGTTTTTATTATCGCCGTCCTTGTACCATTCCGGACTACTTGCATAAGCGTTATTGCCTACGTTATAGGGAATATCCGCAATGACAAGCTGGGCTTTTGGGATATGGTAGCGTTTATAGTTTTGGAAATGGTCGTTAAAAAGTTCGCATTTTTGGGTGCGTTTGATGTGTTCCATTTACGCCTCCTTATGCATTACCGCTTAAAGTGCGGTATTGTTTTGGGTTAATTCGAGCGTAGCAAATTGCATTACTGAGGTTTACGCGGTTGCGGGCTTGTTGCTCGTTGTTGGCGAAAATACTGAGGTGTAGGCGGTTTTTGCCTAGTAAAATGAATTTGTAGATCATGAGTGTAACTCCGTTTGTGTTTTTAGGAGTTACCGCACGCAAAGTTCTGAGGCTTTGATATTGGCGGCAACGTATCATGAGCTCAGAAACTGCGTCAAACGGTACACAGCAAAGGGCGAAACCTTTCCCATGATACGCTACCATTGAGATTAAACACTTTGCACCATAAGCAAAGGGATTAATTTGAGATGTGCGTAGGGTACGAATAAAAAAAGCACGGTTTAAAGGCGTGCTACTATTCGCCGTTTGTCTAACGTTCGAGTTCTGAGGCTCGGCACTTGTTTTTTTCAAGTGCATATTCATCTTAGTTTAATCCTTTTGCTTAATCAACATGGTTTATTATGAAATATTTTCATTTATTTGTAAAATTGAATGAATTACTTTAATATAAAACAAGATTCATAATAATTTCCTTGGTATTTCTCCTTGTTTGCCCCGGTTATGCACTACGCCGGGGCTTTTTTTATTTGCTGTTTTTGCCATGCGATCAGGTTTTCTCTATCCCAAATGGGAATGTTGCCCATTTTTTGCGGTTTGGGGATTATTCCCTGTTGGCAATATTTATAGAGCGTTGAGCGGCTTATGTTGAGAAATTGACAAACTTCTCGGGTTCGCATGTAGCAGCTGACTTGTATTACGGGCTCTTGCATAGTCCTCCTTGTTGGTTGGTTTTTCCTGTCTTTTCTGTTTTTCTGTTTTCTGTTCGTGGCTATGTTAGCCGTTTAAGTGGGCTTGGGTTGGCAAATTTGCCAAGATACTTTTTTTGATTGGCGTTAGGCTTGGTTGTACCAGTTCTCAAGGGTTACATCGGAGGGGATTGCCATGTTGAGATTTGCTAGTATATCGCCATGTTGATTTCTTAGGCGTTCGAGGTCTTGCCCGAGCTTGCCATTGCGTAGGGCGTTGCGGGCTTGTTGTGGGGTTTTGATGTTGTAGTGGAGATATAATAGGGTTTTGATGAAATTAATTTGATGTTGTGCAATACGGGGGCTTGGCGGTTTGCCATTTGCCCCTGCGATGCGGTTAGTTCTGTTTTTTTTGTTGGTATAGCTCAATGAGCATTTTAAGCACTTCGGGACGGCTTTTGCCTTGTTCTTTGGCGATTACATCGAATTGGTCCGCCAGTTCGCTATTGATGAGCATGCTAATTTGGCGTACTTTGCCTTCAGCTTTTAGGCGTTGATTGCGTTCTTTTGCGGTTTGTGCTCTGAGCTTTTTACTATGTTCTGTGTTTGAATTTGCCATGGTTTTCTCCTTGATTTTTTTAAGTGGGTTGTTTAAGATTGGAGCCATCGGGGGAACATCTCACCTTTCCCCCTTTGGATTGTCTAAATTAGTAAGCTGGAGAACTCACTACCAACAACGCTAATAAGATTATGATGATTGTTAGGAATTTCATCATTCTTACTTCGTTTAATGCCCCGTAACTGAACAAGTCGGGGCGTTCTTGTTTCTAGCCCTTGCTAGATGTTTTATATTGTATATGCTTATATAATAAAAGCGAGTATTTTTTACTCTTTACAGTATTTTCCATGAGTCTTTTTTATTATATTATTGCAGTTGTTTTAGTCGGATATTGAGGGGTTTATGGCTTATTCTGCTATGCAAGTGGCGAATGCGTTTATTCAGAAAGCACAAGAGGGGAAAGTCCCTGCACTTACGCCTATGAAGTTGCAAAAATTGATGTTTTTTGCACAATCTTGGTATTTGAAAAAATATCATGTGCGTCTTATTGATGATCATTTTGTGCGTTGGCAATATGGTCCTGTTATTCCTTCTGTGTACTATGAATTTTCGAGTTTTGGATCTTGTGATATTAATCAACCTGCTACTAATCCTTTTGGGATTATTGCACCTAATTTGACTATTGCTGATGATGCTTTTATTGATGAGGTCATTGCAACTTACGGTAGCTTTGATGGTTGGAAATTGTCGGTTATGACGCATCAGCCTAAGACGGCTTGGAGTATGGGAAAGATTGGCTCTGTTATTACGCCAATAGAGATGTTTGAAGGGAAAGTATAATGCAAACAGAATTCGCACTTTCGTTGTAACCGCTATTTTGTCCAGCTCTTTAACGAATTATGCCAATAGGCATATTAATGAAGAATAGCCTGCGATATGCAGGCTTTTTTATTTGTTGGCTTATTTGTTCTATCTCTTCTATCACTTCTAGCGGGAGTTTAAAGGCTTTAAGTTTAATCCCTCGCTTTGCATCAGATTTTGCAACTCGTTCAGCGTTTGTGGTTGCCATGTTTTTCTCCTGTCTTTGCTTGATTTTTAAAAGTTGAAGTTGTATAGTTTAGGAACTGCCTAGCGGTGGTACCCGCTAGGTCTTACGTCATCCTAATAAGCCGATTGGCTTATTACTAATAGGATGATTAGAATGATGATTAACCGTGGATTCATCTTCTATTTCCTAAGTTGCCCCGGTTTCTCCAAGCCGGGGTTTCTTGTTTCTAGCCCCTTGCTAGATGGGTTTATATTATATAGGCTTATATAATAAAAGCAAGTATTTCTTGAAAAAATACCGCACTTTTTGGGTGCGGTTTTTTTCTATTTGTTAGCTTGTTTAAAACATTCTAGTGCTTGGATAATAAGTTGGTTTTGTGGTATGCCCAGTTGTTGGCTTATTTGTTCTATCTCTTCTATCACTTCTAGCGGGAGTTTAAAGGCTTTAAGTTTAATCCCTCGCTTTGCATCAGATTTTGCAACTCGTTCAGCGTTTGTGGTTGCCATGTTTTTCTCCTTGATTTTTTTAAGTGGGTTGTTTAAGATTGGAGCTGTTAGGGAGGATGCACCCTCCCTAACATTTGTTATCTTAATTAGTAAGCGTTATGGCTTATGCTTATTAAGACAACTAGGATGATGATTTTGATTAGCATATCCTAGCTCCATTTAATGCCCCGTAACTGAACAAGTCGGGGCGTTCTTGTTTCTAGCCCCTTGCTAGATGTCCTTATTATATTAGATAACTAATATTAATACAAGTATTTCTTGAAAAAACACCGCACTTTTGGGGTGCGGTTTTTTTCTATTTGTTGGCTTGTTTAAAACATTCTAGTGCTTGGATAATAAGTTGGTTTTGTGGTATGCCCAGTTGTTGGCTTAAGTTTTCAATTTCTTTTACTACTGTTTTGGGTAGCTTATAGCTTTTCGCTTGCATGCCGTTTTTTTTCATCACTTTTAGCAACAATTTCAGTTCTTGACAATTTCATCTTTAACTCCTATTATTTTGAAGTACCGGGGAGCCGTTACTCCCCAGTTTATCGTAACTATTAATAAGCCGGGAAACTTAGTAATAGTAGAACTACGATAAGGAAAATTTTCATCAACATAGTATTTTCCTACTTCAATCGTTCAGTATACTGATTTATACGAGTCTTTTTTAAAAAAATACCGCACTTTTGGGGTGCGGTTTTTTTGTTATTTGTTGCTCTCTCTATACATTTCACAAAGTTTTTTAATTGCTTGCGGTCTTGATAGACCTAGTTCTTGTGCAATAGCATCTAATTCGTTTGCATCTTCGGTGGCAAATTGCATTGTGATACGTTTGACAATACCAGCCTCTAGGCGTTTTTTATTCCATTCATTCGCTGTTTTTATTCTTAATTTGCGTGAATGTTCTGTTTTTGCGTATGCCATGGTTTTCTCCTTGCTTGATTTTGTTAGTCGGTGGTTGTATATTAGGAACTGCCTAGCGGTGGCACCCGCTAGGTCTTACGTTATCCTTAGTAAGCCGGCACGCTTACCAACATCAGGATAATAAGGATTAATACTTTAACCAACATAATCCAGTTCCTATTTTAGTTGAGCGGTGAAAGCCGCTCTTCTTATTTCCGCCCTATTGCGAAAACGTGATTAGTATATTACAATAATATACTAATTGCAAGCATTATCTTTTTTATTTCCTTTGTTTTTCTTCTCTTTTTTCTTCTTCTCTTTTTTCTTCTTCTCTTTTTTCTCTTCAATTCCTAAAAAATAGGAACAAAATTCCTAAAAAATAGGAACAAAATAGGAAAAAATAGGAACAGTCAATTTTATTAACTTATTGATTTTTAATGTATTCATTAAAAAAATTCCTATTTTTCCTATTTTTCCTAATTTAATTTCATGTATAAATGTTTTTATAATAAAAAAGCACCCCTAAGGGTGCTTATTTATTTACATCCACATAATGGAATGGGCATTGGTCGATGTTTTGCTCTGATAATTGCTCCAGTTTTTGGATCTTCACGAGTCCATCTGAAAATAATAGGGCAAACACAGCCACATTTAGAACAAATAGTTGTAGCCATAAGACTAATCTCCATTTGATAAGTTGCCATCACTTATCTATGGACAATACCGCACAATCTGTTTTAGAATAGACTACCGTTTCTTCTATGTTGTAGGTATTGTGTACAGCGGATGGAGAACTGCACATAGTAATTAATACGCCAATATTAATTACTTCCAGTAAAGACCCAGCCATTTCAGTTGGGTTTTTTACATTCCGCCAAAATCAAGTTCTAATTGCGGTGATGTGTAAAATCCTAATCGTTCTAAAACTATTTCTGCAAATGTATCAGCTTGCCATTCAGCATCTTCATTCTTTGTCGGTGGAACCTTTGCATTATGCAATACCGCCCTATGACCTAAAAACAAATGACCAAATTCATGAAATATAATGAATAAAGATGTTCTATCACCTCTACAAGCTAACTCATAAATACTTTCAGGAATAGTTATTGTAAAAGTACTTGGATCAAAATGACCTCGCGTTAAATTCCCTGTTGTTTCCTTCCATTCTTCATCTGATTTTATAGACAAATTGATAATAAAATTACTTCTCTCCTCAATTTGCTGAAAAACCTTCTCGCATTTCTTGCGTGATTTTTTTGTAAGTCCGAATTCGTGGCAAAAGTTCAAGGCGGTGGATATAACTTCAACTTCTTGCATAGGTGGGACCCTATTTCCTCGTAATTGATATGAACTCATTTACTATCCTTTTCATGATTAATACGAGTTAATAATTCAGAAATTTGAGCTAGTTCTTTAGCGGTATAACGTGAATTAGCGAATCCAGCCACTAGCATCTTGTGATGTTCAGATAAACCATCTATCGGAACATTTTCATTAGAAACATCGGCTAATTTTTGTAATTCTTTCACCTCGATGCCTTTCTCTTTAAAAAAATGAGTTATCGCAACGACCCATTTTTTAGATATTTTTTTACTTCCTGTTTCTAATCCGCTTAAATAAGCCGGTGTAGTTCCTAATGCTTTTGACATTGTGAGTAAGGTTTCATTAGCATCAATTCTAGCCTTACGAACTATTTTGCCAAATTCTGTAAGAGCCATAATATATTCTCCTAGTGTGTAGCCATGTTTGTATCTTATTTAAAAGATACCTTAAAAAGTAATAAAATTCAACCTTTTTAGTTAAATTTAAATTTTATTTCCTGTGCCATTCCTATTTTTAGGATAAAAATAGGAACAAAATTCCTAAAAAATAGGAACAAAATAGGAAAAAATAGGAAAAAATAGGAACAGTCAATTTTATTAAATGATTGATTTTTAATGTATTCATTAAAAAAATTCCTATTTTTCCTATTTTTCCTAATTTAATTTCATGTATAAATGTTTTTATAAATCATGAGATAAGTTAACTTGTTTTTTGTAATGAAAACATTACAATAGACATATTCATAAGGAGAACTTAATGTACTCAATAAAACAGACATCAATTTTTAAGCAATGGTTGAAGAATATAAAAGATCCTATTGCTAGGATTATGGTGATTAAGCGGATTGAAAGAGCAAAAAATGGGAACTTTGGCGATCATAAGCTATTGGCAAATACCGGCGGAATTTATGAAATGCGGATAGATACCGGCAAGGGGTATAGAATTTATTACGCAAAAATTGAGGATATTATCTATTTGCTAACAAACGGTGGAGATAAAAAAACTCAGCAACAGGATATAAGCGATGCCCAAGTGATATTAGAAAAATTTAAACAATTAGGAGATGATGAAAATGAGTGAACAAAACAATATAGAAGTGACTGATTTTGATGCTGCAGAATTTTTAGAAAACGATGAATTGATCGCTTTATATCTTGCGGAGACATTAAAGAATGGTAATGATGAAGAATTTATTCAAGCACTCAATACTGTGGCTAGAGCAAAAGGCATGAATGATATTGCGAAAAAAGCGGGGATTGCTCGTGAAAGCCTTTATCAAACTCTTTCAAGCAATAAGCCGAGATTTGAAACTGTGCGTAAAATCTTAAATGCTTTAAATATTGATCTCATTCCTACGGTAAAAACGGCTTAAATGCCGTTTTTTTCTGTGCCATTCCTATTTTTTAGGATAAAAATAGGAACAAAATTCCTAAAAAATAGGAACAAAATAGGAAAAAATAGGAATACTCAATTTTATTAACTGATTGATTTTTAACATATTCATTTTAAAAATTCCTATTTTTCCTATTTTTCCTAATTTAATTTCATATATAAATATTTTTATAAATAAAATTTGTATTATTGCCGTTTTCTATGAAAATTTTTCACTTTTTTATTCTGCTTATCTGATCAAATATTTACCCATAACAAAAAAGCAGAATACCAAATGATCCCTAAAAGATAGTTTTAAAAACAAGAACCCTTATTGTATAAGGCTTGAACCCTCGAAGCAGATGAACCCTCTCACCGCCATCTAACTGTAAAATAAAGTTTGTCTTGTAAAAAACAATTAAAAAATCAATAAGTTACCATTCCTTAATTGTTCACATTGTAAAATAATGTTTGTCATTGTAATCGCTTGATGTTCCCTTTTATGTTCCTTTTTTGAGAGCTAAAAAAGTAACAGCAACGTTATTTTTATGTAGAGCTAAAATCTATGTAAACGTTTGCTTAATGAAAGCGGGCTGCGGTAAAATAACCCGATTTTATTTAAAGCTAATAAGGTATTCATATGACACAGCTAAGTTTGAAAAAAATTTATTCGGGGAAAGTACGGGATCTCTATGAAATTGATGATAAACGCATGTTAATGGTTGCAACGGATCGTTTGTCGGCATTCGATGTAATTTTAGATGATCCTATTGATCGTAAAGGTGAAATTTTGACGCAGATTTCTAATTTTTGGTTTAAGAAATTAGCCCATATTATGCCAAATCATTTTACCGGTGAAACAGTTTACGATGTTTTACCTCAAGCCGAGGCAGATTTGGTTAAAGATCGTGCTGTTGTTTGCAAACGCCTTACTCCCATCAAAATTGAGAGTATCGTACGAGGCTATTTAACGGGATCGGGATTGAAAGATTATAAAGCCACTGGCACAATCTGCGGATTAAAATTGCCGGAAGGTTTGGTTGAGGCAAGTAAATTACCTGAGCCGATTTTTACACCTTCAAGTAAAGCAAAAGTAGGTGATCATGATATAAACATTAGCTATGAGGAATGTGAGCAATTAATTGGCGTTGAGCTTGCAAAGCAAGTACGGGAAAAAGCGATTTCACTTTATAAAGAGGCAGCGGAATATGCACTGACTAAAGGTATCATTATTTGTGATACGAAGTTTGAATTTGGTTTAGATGAAAATGGCGTATTAACCTTAATGGACGAAGTTTTAACGCCGGATTCAAGTCGTTTCTGGTCTGTGGAAACTTATCAAGAAGGCACTAATCCGCCGTCTTTCGACAAACAATTCGTGCGTGATTGGCTGGAAAAGAGTGGTTGGAATAAACAGGCTCCTGCACCTAAAGTCCCCGCTGATGTTATCCAAAAAACTGTTGATAAATATAAAGAGGTATTGGATTTATTAACAAAATAATTGGAAGTGCGGTGAAAATTTGTTAAATTTGACCGCACTTTTGCCATGAAATAAGTTTGAGATAATATGAGAGCTGTTTCAATCGTAGGGTTAGGGTGGTTAGGTTTAACACTTGCCCGTCATTTAAAAAATTTGGGTTGGAAAGTTAAAGGCACCAAACGCACACATGAAGGCGTGGAGCAAATGCGTTTAATTCGATTGGAAGCCTATCATCTGGAACTCACACCCGATATTAATGCTGATCCCGATGATCTAACTGCATTACTTTCTGTGGATGCTTTAGTTATCAATATTCCACCGAGTCAATATTTTTTTCATTTACAACACTACGTACAGGGCGTTAAAAACTTAGTGAATGAGGCATTGTTAAACGGTCTTCAACATATTATTTTTATCAGCTCAACCTCTGTATTTCCTGATGTTTCAGGCGAATTTGATGAACAAAGTCAGATTGTACCCCAGTCAGAAATGAGTAAAGCATTGCTTGAAATTGAGCAATGGCTGTTTGAGCTGAAAGATGTTGACTGCGATATTATTCGTTTTGGGGGACTGGTGGGCGAGGATCGTCATCCCGTTTATTCTTTAGCGGGAAAAGACGAATTATCAGCAGGGAATATGCCGATCAATTTGGTGCATGTTGATGATTGTGCAAGAGCTATTCAATTGTTATTGGAAACACCAAGTTCCCAGCGTTTATATCATTTGGTCGCACCGCAACATCCGACTCGAGCAGAATATTACTCACAGATAGCAGAAAAATTAGCACTGGAAGCACCGCACTTTATTTGTTCGGAACAAGATCCAAGACGTGTTATTTTAGCGAATAAAATTTGCCGAGAGCTCAGTTTTGTTTATCAGTGTCCAGATCCTTATTTGATGTTATTTGAAAGAAAATAAAAAATATCCGATTTGCATTTTTAATCAAAAAAATGCAATAATATGCATAATTTATTCAAAAAAAAATCTATAATGCAAAAAAGAAGGTCATAAATGTCAAATACAATTTTACAACATCTTCCAATTGGTCAAAAAGTAGGCATTGCTTTTTCCGGTGGTTTGGATACCAGTGCAGCATTACTTTGGATGCGTCAAAAAGGTGCAGTACCTTATGCTTATACCGCTAATTTAGGTCAACCTGACGAAGAAGATTATAATGCTATTCCTCGTAAAGCGATGGAATATGGTGCAGAAAAAGCTCGTTTAATTGATTGCCGCAATCAGCTTGCTCATGAAGGTATTGCCGCTATTCAATGCGGAGCCTTTCATATTTCCACAGGCGGTGTAACGTATTTTAATACTACGCCTTTAGGTCGTGCGGTAACAGGTACCATGCTTGTTTCAGCTATGAAAGAAGATGATGTTAATATTTGGGGCGATGGTTCCACTTTCAAAGGCAATGATATTGAGCGTTTTTATCGCTACGGGTTATTAACTAATCCGAGTTTACGTATTTATAAACCTTGGTTGGATAATCAATTTATTGATGAGCTGGGTGGCCGTCAAGAAATGTCCGAGTTTTTAATCGCAAACGGGTTTGATTACAAAATGTCTGCTGAAAAAGCTTACTCGACGGATTCCAATATGTTAGGTGCCACTCATGAAGCAAAAGATTTAGAATATCTCAATAGCGGTATTCGTATTGTTAAGCCTATTATGGGTGTTGCCTTTTGGCGTGATGATGTAACTGTGAAAGCGGAAGAAGTGACGGTCGGATTTGAAGACGGTGTTCCTGTCACATTAAACGGTCAGTCTTTTTCAAGTGCGGTCGAACTCTTTTTAGAAGCCAATCGCATCGGCGGTCGTCATGGTCTGGGAATGTCCGATCAAATTGAAAATCGTATCATTGAAGCGAAAAGTCGTGGCATCTACGAAGCTCCGGGTATGGCGTTATTGCATATCGCCTATGAGCGTTTGGTTACGGCGATCCATAATGAAGATACTATTGAACAATATCGTATCAATGGGTTGCGTTTAGGGCGTTTATTATACCAAGGACGTTGGTTTGATCCGCAAGCATTGATGTTACGTGAAACAGCTCAACGTTGGGTAGCCCGTGCGGTAACCGGTGAAGTTACATTAGAATTACGCCGTGGTAACGATTATTCTATTTTAAATACAGTGTCACCGAATATGACTTATCATCCTGAACGTTTAAGTATGGAAAAAGTGGAAAATGCACCGTTTGATCCGTCCGATCGTATAGGTCAACTTACCATGCGTAATCTTGATATTACGGATACGCGTGATAAATTGGGTATTTATACACATACCGGATTACTGACTGTAGGTAAAGATTCAATGTTACCGCAATTGGATAAAAAATAGTTTTTTTACACGCCGACATAGTTGACCGCACTTTTAAGTGCGGTTAGTTTTTGCTACAATTCTCCGTTTTAAAACAAGTAGGTTATACAAACGACGGATTCATCTGATAATGAAAAATTTATTTTCTTTTCCTTCTTTCTATCAGTTTTCTAATGAAAGACGTTTTTTAAAACGGTTAAGAACTCGTATTCGCTATTATTTTTATCGTTTAACTTGTTTTAAAGAATGTCAGATTTTTGTTACCTATTTAAATCATAATCCTCTTTGGATTGATATATTCACGAAAAGTTACTACCGTTGTGATGCTGTACTTAGAAAGTATTGCGATAACCGTTTTAATAAAAAACAACGTGTACAAGCAATTATGGATAATTTTTCCGTAGCAGAACAAGTATTTGGGCGGTCTTTCTCACAACTGTTAGTTGAAAAAGATAAGGTTTTATTGGCTGAATTAACAGATGAGTTGGATTTGTATTTAGCAATTAATCAAATAGATCCTTTTGAGGGGTTTTTTGCGGTAAATATTCGCAATAAACAGGGTCAACGTATTTACGATGCCTCTTTTTCTTTTTTGGCAGGGAATAAATTATTGATCACGTCTGTGCAAGGGCCTAGTGATGATAATTCACAAGAATTAATTAAATCGACAACGAAGCAATTACATGGTGTACGCCCAATGTTTATGTTGGTAAATGTGTATAAATTGTTAGCAAAAGAGCTGAATTGTGAACTTTTAGGCATAGCACATAAAAATCAAGGAAAATATCGTTGGAACGACAATGCACGTTTGTTATTTAATTATGATGATTTTTGGCAAGAAAATAATGCACTTTTAAACCCTCAGGGCTATTGGCAATTACCTGTAGTTATTGAACGTAAGACGCTGGAAGATATTCAAAGTAAAAAGCGTTCCATGTATCGCAAGCGTTATGAAATGTTTGATTTTATTGAAAAAAATATAACTGAGATTTTTGGAAAAGAAAATTTGAATAAATAGACCGCTCTATTTGGTATTCAAGTTTTAAATGGCATATAATGAGTTGCTATTGATTTTTAGTTTGTTTTATTAATTTAAAGGTATGACTGTGACAACTGAACGTATTGCAAGAATAATTGAATCAAAAGAAATTATGACACTTCTCCCTCATCGCTATCCGTTTTTATTGGTAGATCGTGTAACTGATTATGAAGAAGGGAAATGGTTAACCGCAATTAAAAATGTGAGTGTAAATGAACCTTGTTTTACAGGTCATTTCCCTGACCAACCTATTTTGCCGGGGGTATTAATTTTAGAAGCATTAGCACAAGCGATGGGGATTTTGGCGTTCAAAACTCACGAGTTAAGTAATAAAGAGCTATTTTATTTTGCTGGTGTGGATGAGGCACGTTTTAAACGTCCTATTTTACCGGGAGATCAAATGATGTTAAAAGTTGAAGTCATTAGGGAACGCCGTGGTATTACCGCTTTTACTGGTGTGGCGAGTGTAAATGGTGAAGTAGCTTGTGAAGCCAAATTAATGTGTGCTCGTAGATAATTAAGGAGCAAAAATGATTCATTCGACTGCAAAAATCCATCCTTCTTCTATTATCGAAGAAGGTGCAAAAATTGGTGAAAATGTTGTTATTGGTCCTTTTTGTATTGTGGGAAGCGATGTACAAATTGGTAAAGGTACCACGTTACATTCCCATGTTGTCGTGAAGGGAGTAACTACCATAGGGGAAGATAACCAAATTTTCCAATTTGCCAGCATTGGTGAAGTCAATCAAGATCTTAAATATCAAGGTGAACCAACGAAAACGATTATTGGTCATCGTAATCGTATTCGTGAAAGTGTGACTATTCATCGTGGGACAGTGCAAGGTGGTGGTGTAACTCGTATTGGTGATGACAACTTGTTGATGATTAATGCTCATATTGCACATGATTGTCAAATTGGAAATCGTTGTATTTTAGCCAATAATGCGACGTTAGCAGGACATGTTGAATTAGGTGATTTTGTTATTGTTGGCGGTATGTCAGCCATTCATCAATTTGTTATTGTTGGTGCACATGTAATGCTAGGTGGTGGTTCTATGGTAAGTCAAGATGTGCCGCCTTATGTGATGGCACAAGGCAATCATGCACGGCCTTTCGGAGTAAATATAGAGGGGCTAAAACGCCGTGGTTTTGATAAGCCGACACTACATGCAATTCGTAATGTGTATAAACTGATTTATCGCAGTGGCAAAACCCTTGAGGAAGTCATTCCTGAAATTGAAAATTATGCACAAACTGAAAGTGCGGTGAGTTTTTTCCTTGACTTTTTCACTCGATCAACACGTGGCATCATTCGTTAATGGGTAGCCTAAAATAATGTTGTAATAAAATAGGAATGAACCGCACTTTTTTTAAGTGCGGTTATTTTTTATGGTGTTTTTATGATAGATAAAAAAAATATAACAATTGGCATTGTCGCAGGCGAAGTATCCGGTGATATTCTCGGTGCAGGTCTTATTCGAGCGTTAAAAATACAATATCCACAGGCACGTTTTATTGGGATTGCCGGTAAAAACATGTTGGCTGAGGGGTGTAAAACGTTAGTTGATATGGAAGACATTGCTGTCATGGGGTTGGTAGAAGTAATCAAGTATTTGCCTCGTCTGCTGAAAATTCGTCGTTTAGTCATTGATACTATGTTAGCGGAAAAGCCTGATATTTTTATTGGCATTGATGCACCGGATTTTAATTTGGATATAGAGTTAAAACTCAAAAAGCAAGGCATTAAGACGCTTCATTATGTTAGCCCTTCCGTTTGGGCGTGGCGACAAAAGCGTATTTTTAAAATTGCTCAAGCAACGAATTTGGTACTAGCTTTTTTGCCTTTTGAAAAAGCATTTTATGATCGTTTTAATGTGCCTTGTCGCTTTGTCGGGCATACTATGGCGGACATCATCGATTTGCAACCGGATCGCCAAGATGCTTGCTTCCAACTTAATCTGGAGCCAAAACATCGTTATGTGGCTATTTTAGTTGGAAGTCGAGAGGCAGAGGTTCAATTTTTAACTCCCCCTTTTTTACAAACGGCACAATTAATCAAGCAGCGTTTTCCCGATGTTCAATTTTTAGTGCCTTTGGTAAATGAAAAAAGACGTAAACAGTTTGAACAAATTAAAGCCCAAATTGCACCGCATTTAGAGGTCATTTTTCTAGATGGGCAGGCACGCCAAGCGATGATTGTTGCTGAGGCTAGTTTACTTGCCTCTGGTACAGCGTCTTTAGAATGTATGCTATGTAAATCGCCAATGGTAGTGGGTTATAAAATGAAACCTTTTACTTACTTTCTTGCAAAGCGTTTAGTTAAAACAAAATATATTTCGTTACCAAATTTATTAGCAGATGACATGTTAGTGCCTGAAATGATTCAAGAGGATTGTACTGCTGAGAAATTAGCTGAAAAATTATCTGTTTATTTGGAGCAAACGGAAAGTGGGATTAAAAATCGTCAACATTTAATTCAACAATTTACTCAATTACATCAACTGATTCGATGTGATGCTGATAAACAGGCGGCACAAGCAGTTATTGATTTATTAAATGATGAGGTATAAATGACAAATGTATTTATTTATCCGAATGTGGAATTCATTGCAGGCGTTGATGAGGTTGGTCGAGGACCTTTAGTGGGTGCCGTAGTGACGGCGGCGGTTATTTTAGATCCGCATAATCCAATTGAAGGGCTAAAAGACAGTAAAAAATTATCGGAAAAAAAGCGTTTGCTTTTGGCTGAAGAAATTAAACAAAAAGCGTTAGCTTGGAGTTTGGGACGGGCAGAACCGGCAGAGATTGATAAGTTAAATATCTTGCATGCCACTATGTTAGCAATGCAAAGAGCGGTAGAAAATTTGAAAATTCAACCGCACTTTGTATTGGTTGACGGTAACCGTATTCCTCAATTGCCGATGTCGGCACAAGCGGTGATAAAAGGCGATAGTCTGGTTGCTGAGATAAGTGCAGCATCAATTTTAGCAAAAGTTGCTCGAGACCAAGAAATGATAGAACTGGATAGACGTTATCCTGAGTACGCTTTTGCACAACATAAAGGTTATCCAACAAAATTACATTTGGAAAGATTAGCTCAATTCGGGGTATTACCTGAATATCGTCGTAGTTTTGCACCGGTGAAAAAATTGTTATCAACTTTATTGTCAAAAAATCACGAGTACGTTTTCAAAATACAAAAATAAATATTATGTTAGAACCTGTTATTGAGTATAATGAGAACTCAGTTTTCAAAAGGAAATAATATGGCTACGCTTTTAAAAATTGGCTTAGTTTCAGTCTCTGATCGAGCATCACAAGGTGTCTATCAAGATCAAGGTATTCCTGAACTGCTTGAATGGTTAAAATCTGCTTTATGCGATCCATTCGAAGTGGAAAGTCGCCTAATCCCCGATGAACAAACCTTAATTGAAAAAACACTTTGTGAATTAGTGGATGATTGCCATTGTCATTTGGTTTTAACTACAGGCGGTACTGGTCCTGTAAAACGAGATGTAACA
Organism: Histophilus somni 2336; assembly: GCF_000019405.1. Classification (NCBI taxonomy): domain Bacteria; kingdom Pseudomonadati; phylum Pseudomonadota; class Gammaproteobacteria; order Pasteurellales; family Pasteurellaceae; genus Histophilus; species Histophilus somni. The sequence goes on from NC_010519.1 coordinate 272,353, forward strand.
CCTGATGCAACTTTGGCTGTTGCCGATCGTGAAATGCCAGGATTCGGTGAACAAATGCGTCAAGTGAGTTTGCATTTTGTGCCTACTGCGATTTTATCTCGTCAAGTTGGTGTTATTCGTAGAAATAGCCTTATTTTAAATTTACCCGGGCAACCCAAAGCAATTAAAGAAACGCTCGAAGGTGTTAAAGATGAACATGGTAACGTCATTGTGAAGGGGATTTTCAGTGCAGTACCTTATTGTTTGCAACTGATTGATGGGATTTATATTGATACAGATCCCAATGTAATTGAAAGTTTTAGACCGAAGTCGGCAAGACGTACTTTATAGTTGAAAAGTGCGGTAGCTTTTTTATTTTGTTTGAGGAAGATGATGAAAAAAATTGAAGCAATTATTAAACCTTTTAAATTAGATGATGTACGTGAAAGTTTAGCTGATATCGGTATTACCGGAATGACGGTAACGGAAGTGCGTGGTTTTGGTCGTCAGAAGGGACATACAGAGTTATACCGTGGTGCCGAATACATGGTAGACTTTTTACCAAAAGTCAAAATGGAGATTATTGTGCCTGATGAAATTGTCGAACAATGTATTGAGGCAATCATTGAAACCGCACAAACCGGTAAAATTGGTGACGGCAAAATTTTTGTGTATGATGTAAATCGTGTCATTCGTATTCGTACGAGAGAGGAAAATGAGGAAGCACTTTGATGTCTGAAAGAAATTCATCGCTAACTCAAGTGCTGGTTGCTTGTGCTGCAATTATCGTTATTTTAGGTGGCATTAAACTCGCCAGTGAGATTGTTGTGCCATTTCTATTATCGTTATTTATTGCGATTATTTGCTCACCTGTGGTGAATTTTATGACTAAACGGAAAATACCTCATTGGCTTGCGATTACTTTGCTTTTTGTATTAATTGTGGTGTTATTTTATTTTTTAGCCAGTTTAATTAGTAATACTGTTCAGGAGTTTACTCAATCTATTCCTCAATACAAGGTACTGTTGTCACAACGTTTAAATGATTTGTTAGCTTTTGCTCATCATTTTAATATTCCTTTATTTTTTTCTACCGATAGTATTAATGATGATTTTGATCCTAGCATTATCATGAAATTTGTCAGTCGTTTTTTGTTGAGCTTCTCGAATGTGGTAACAAATATTTTTGTGTTGTTTTTGATAGTTGTCTTTATGCTTGCTGAAGCACCTACTGTAAAGCAAAAATTTACTAAATTAATCGTTACTGAAAATACTGTTACTCAACAAAATTATATTGAACGTATTCTACAAGGCGTTATCGGCTATTTAGGCGTAAAAACGATTACTAGTGTGATGACAGGATTGTGCATTTACTTTGTTTTATCCGTCCTTGATATTCAATATGCTATTTTATGGGCTACCTTGGTCTTCTTATTGAATTATATTCCTAATATAGGATCTATCATTGCGGCAGTCCCTGTTATTGTGCAAAGTTTTTTATTAAATGGATTTATCACGGGTTTAGTTGTCAGTATTGCATTTATTTTGATTAATACTGTGGTTGGTAACGTTTTAGAACCTAAGATGATGGGCAGAAAATTGGGACTATCGACTTTAATTGTTTTTCTATCACTTTTATTTTGGGGTTGGTTATTAGGAACAGTGGGAATGTTACTTTCCGTTCCTCTGACAATGGGATTAAAAATTGCATTAGAGGCAAATCCAAATACAATCAAATATGCTGAGTTATTAGGTGATGTAAGCGATGTGCAAAATGTTAAATGACGAAAATTTATTTTTTATCAGACAGTGCCGTAAAACCACGTCCTTTAGGGCGTGGATATAAGGCACAAATATGATATACTTCTTACTGCTAACAGAGGTCGCTTTAGACTCTCAATGACGGCATAATCAGGGCAGGACGTGCCCGTAGCGTCTGTGAAGTGAATCGCATTGGCGGTCAGCAGCAGAAACCCTCCGAGAGTAGCCCATTGCTTGCAATGGGAGCTGGTAGAAATCTCCTTGCTTTAGCTAGGGGAGGACGTCAATTGACGCAATATATCTACAAAAGGCATCTTTCTTTTCAGATGCCTTTTATCTTATAAAAACTTCTTTTTGTACTTTACTAAGTCTTTTTTATGTAGTGCAAATACGCCTATTCCGCCATTTCTTAATTCTAACCATTGGAAAGGCACCTCTGGGAATTGTTCTATTAAATGAACCATACTATTGCCAACTTCACAAATTAGTATTCCATTATCAGTAAGATAGTCAGCAGAATTTGCCAAAATTTCTTTAGTAATAGTCAGGCCGTCAATTCCGGAGCCTAAAGCCATTTCCGGCTCATGATGAAATTCTATAGGCATATCCTGCAAATCTTCTTCATCCACATAAGGTGGGTTTGTGATAATCAAATCATATTGATCGAGCGGTAAATTTTTGAATAAATCTGACTGAATAGGGAATACACGATGGGTGAGGTTATGACGCTCGATATTGATTTCAGCAACATTTAATGCGTCAATAGATAAATCAACCGCATCAACTTCTGCATGGGTAAATTGTTCTGCACAAGCAATAGCAATACAGCCACTTCCAGTACAAAGATCTAAAATTCTGATTGGGTCTTGTTGGAGTAACCCTTTGAATTTATTCGTGATTAAAGCACTGATTGGTGAACGAGGAATAATAACACGTTCATCTACATAAAATTCTAATCCACAGAACCATGCACTATTAGTTAAATAGGCGATAGGTAAACGTTGCTCAATTCTAGCAATAACTAATTGAATGAGTGAATTTTTCTCTGAAGTCGTGAGTGCTGAATTATAAAGTTTTTCGGGAAAATCTAGGGGGAGGTGTAATCCGGTTAAAATGAGCTGAAGACTTTCATCCCAAGCATTATCATAACCATGCCCATAATAAATATCTGAACGGTTAAAAATGCTATAGGTCCATCTGAGAAAATCTTGTATTGTATGTAGGCTGTTCTGAACCTGATCTGTTAAAATGCAATCTACAAGTTCTTGGTTAAACTGATTTATGGTACTCATATTAATTCTCTCAATCAAATAAACGGCGTAGTTATACCATAGTTATTCATAATGAGTAAGTTAAATTTAAAAATAGGGAAAAGTATGTTAAATGATGAAGATATAGAACTATTTCATCGTGAAATTCAAGGAGCAAAAAAGATAGAACAGAATATTTTTATTGCACCACGTCATCGAAATTTAAAAAATAAAGTGGAGATTCGCAATGTTCGAGAAAAAGAAGATACCTTATTTTTCTTTTCAGATGAATATGAACCTTTATTAAATGAAGATGGCACGGTTAAATATTTACGTCCACATGAAGATCGTTATTTGTTAAAGCAATTACGCCGTGGTGATTTCTCGCCTGAACTTTTTTTGGATTTACATGGTTTGACACGTAAAGAGGCAAAAATTGAGCTGGCAAGCCTTATTCATGCCTGTGAAAAGGAACATGTTTATTGTGCTTGCATTATGACGGGATATGGAACTTATACATTAAAACAACAAATACCTCGTTGGCTAGTGCAACATCCAAGAGTAAGAGCGTTACATCAGGCACCCAGAGAATGGGGAGGCGACGCTGCAATTTTGGTATTGTTGGACGTTTAGATTATTTGTTAGCATCAAGTTTAGATGTACGTTGATTTTGCCGGAAAGCCGTATAAAGTGCGGGTAATATTTGGTTAATCAGATTAAGTTGTTGCAATGGAATTGCGACTTCATTTCGATTGAACTGATCAGCATGTTCATCACTAAATTGTTTTAAAGAAAACTCAATATTTAGCAATAATTTTTCAAAATTATCTCGTTCTAAAGTTTCAATATGCTCAAGGACATGAAGTAATTTTTTGGCGATAGGATAAAACTCCCCTAAAAACACCGCACTTTGCTGAATTTTCTGCATATTTTTTCTATATGCACCTAAAGCAGAAATATAACTCAGTAGCGAATAGTTAATTTTGACCAGTTCAAATCCTTCTTGCAAATAGGCTTGATATTTTTTAGGTTCGCTATTCATGTTTGATAGGGTTGTACTTAATGCGGTTGCATATTCATGTGCTTGCCGTCTGGCAATACGATATTTTAGCGGATCACCTTTGCCGAATAATAGTTGGCTAATGATATATAAAAAGTATTTAGCATTAGCTTTTATCGCTTGTTTTATCACTTTATTTAGTTGTAGATATTTCCAATCCGGCCATAAATAAGAAACAGCACTCCAAGCAATAAAGCTGCCTATTAATGTGTCGGTTAAGCGAGATAATAGAGCGTTATTTAAATCAAATCCCATGATATTAAAGCTAATTAAGACTTGTAGTGTAATAAAAAAAGTAGAGTAGCTATAATTATTGCTACGGAAAAAGAAAAACAATGTACTAGTGACGACAACTAAACCTAATTGCAATTCTAAAGTTGGATGTATGTAAGGCAATAGAGAACCGATTACCACGCCAAGAATTGTACCAATGATACGTTGTTTTAATCTTAACTTAGTCGCCGAATAATTGGGTTGGCATACGAAAACAGCAGTAAGTAAGATCCAATAACCCAATTGCAAATTAAATATTTCTACTAAACTACAGCTAACAAAAACAATGATAGATAGGCGTATTGCATGGCGAAAAAGTTGTGATTCAAAGGTAAAATGACTACAAATTGTACGCCACATATTTTTTAAACCAATGATCTGCTCTGTATATATTTGCGTTCCTTCAGATCGTTCATTTGTATTTTCCGAATATTGATCCATATGGTGTAATTGCCAATTAACTGCCTGTAAATTGTCGATTAATGTTTTAATGGCAAGTCGTTGTAATTGATTTAAGTGACTGTTTTGATAATGTATTTCAAACGACTGATTAATACCTAAAATCGCTTGTTCCAAACGAGGATTGTACGAATAGGATTTATTGTATTGCAGACTATGAGCAATTTCACGACAAGATTGTGCTTGTAGCTCTAATAAGCGTTGGATACGAAAAATAAGATCCGTATTTTTTAATTGCTCTGATAATTGTTGATAATTAAAATGACTTGAATTAATTCGTTCATGAATATCTTGTGCAGCAAAATAATATTTAATCATTTTTGTCGTACGGCGATGTTTATGTTGTCCACGAATGCGATGAAATAATGCTGTACGACAAGCGTTAAAGGCAGTAATTAAATTACCGTTTTTCATGGCAAGAATGACACGTTTATTTTCTAATTGTTCAATATCATCAGGATCAAAAAAAAGTGATTTTGTGTCTAAATATTCTGATAAAGCAAGAAAAGCTTTTGTCATATTTTCTTGTACAGGGCGATTTTGAAACATTAAATGAACAAAAACCGTGCATAAACTATAAAGTAATGTGCCACATAAAATTAAAATAGGGTTGATATACCAAGAAACATTTGGTGTATAAGTTAATGTTGTATAAAGAGCTACAACGAGTGTACCGAAAGCAATAGTGCTATAACTTTGCCCTATAGCACCAACCATGGTAAATAAAAAGGTAAGAGCGGTCATTAATAACAAATATTCAATTCCATGCCCTAAGGTGAGTTGTACACTAAGAGAGGAAATAGAAAAAGCAATTAATGTATAAAATACATATTTAAGTCGTCCTGTTAATCTATTATCCAAATCAACCAGTCCGCCTGCAATAATACCTAAAATTAATGGCATAGACTGTTCGGAAATATTTAGTTTCCAAATAGAGAATGTCACTATATTTACTGCTAAAAAAACAGGAATGGAGAGAATGATTTTTGTATTAATCCAAGGGGTCATTTTATATTTTTTCTAAACTTTTTATTATTTTAACCGCTCTTTTAAGTAACCTTGATAGTCCGGAATACGAATTTCAGTTTCTTGTTGGAATGCAGGAGAACTAATTAAAAAATCAGCAGTAGCAATATTCATCGCAACAGGAATGTTCCAAACAGTTGCAATACGCATTAAGGCTTTGACATCAGGATCATGAGGAACTGCATTCATTGGATCCCAAAAGAATATCAGCAAGTCAATTTTCCCTTCTGCAATTAAGCCACCCAACTGTTGATCTCCTCCCATAGGACCGCTAAGTAAATTTTTGATTTCTAAATTCGTTTCTTGATGAATTAAATTTCCAGTTGTCCCCGTTGCATAAAGAATATGAGGTTGAAGTAAAGTGCGGTTAGTTTGACACCATTGTATCAAATCTTGTTTGCAGTGATCGTGTGCAACCAAAGCAATTTTTTTGTTTTTTGCCAATTTGCGATAGGTTGTTTGCATAATGATAATCCTTAATAAAAAAGTGAGCTTAGGCCCACTTTTGAGTTAAAAACCGGTTATAAAACTATTTTTGATTTTTCGCCCAATTGATGAAACGAGCTTGAGTTTCTTTATCTGCTTGTTGGAACCAAAACTGTAATTGTTGCTCCGCAATATTTTCACCTTGTACAACAACTTTTCCTTTTTGTGCTTTAGCAAATCCGAGAGCAACAGCAGGCATTGCCGTTGCAAAGTTGGAAACTGAAGCAACAGAACCGGATGCATTATATTCAGATAATGTATCAATTAGGTTAGCCCCTGGAAGGAAACCTTCTTGCTTCAGTATTTCTTGTTTTGTCGCAATTATTTTTCCGCTATTTGTTTTGACGATGACAGACGGTGAATCTTTAAAATTTTTAATATCTCGTTCATTTTCCAGTTTAGGGGCTGAGATAACTACGTCTTCGTTTGTGCCTTGAAATGTAACAACAATAGGATCTGATTCATATAAAGAACGATCTGAGCCATGACGAACAATTTCTGAAACACGAACGACGACTTGGTGAGTTTGCGATTCATTGATATTAAATGATTTAGTAGATTTTAATAGATCTTTATTAGCTTTTTGTCCATCAATAGCTAAGAAATCTATGTTTGATGAACTGGTTACTATACCGGCAAAAGCTGCTGTACTTGTTAATAGCATTGCACTTGCAAGTGCTGCAAAAGAAAATTTCATAATTGCTCCTATAGCCTCAGGAAATATAATATAAACTTATCCGCTTTTAGAAAAAGCTAACCCTGTATGCTATTCCAAATTAAATAAAATGGGAATAGAAAAAACTCGATTATTTGATTTTTTTCTATTTTTGTAGTGAATAAGTAAAAAAAGAAAGCAAATTTACTTCTTAGTTTTTTTTCATTTAGTATATTCGAGAAGAAATTTTGACGCTGTGGAAAACCGAATCATAAATGTTCGAATCACGATAGATAGCCATTCTCAAATAAACCAACTATATAGTCCCTGATTGATCAACCCGCTTTACTTTTTATTCATTTTCGAATAGACCGCCTGAAGATGCAATTTCTCATTGATTCGTACGATTTCTTCATTTCTGTAGGGCTACATATGAAAAAAATGTCGGTATTAATTTGGCTTTGCGGTTTTTCATCATTATTGTCGGCGGTAGAACGACCGCTCCTCCAATTAAATCGTATTGATGCCCAACAGCAACAACGCCAAAAGGAACAAATTCAACAGCAAAGTGAACGACTTCGTTCCGATCCCGATGTGAGAATGGAAATTTCTTCAGAAAAACCTACCGCACTTCCCTTTAATGAATCTCCTTGCTATCCCATTCAACATCTTTCCATTGTAGATTACTCCTCCGATAACAAGACAAAACCTAGCCAATTTCAATGGGCACTGAATAAAGCTGTTACGCAATTAAACCTCCAATTACCGCATTGTTTCGGAACTCAAGGACTAGGGATTTTGATGAAACAGGTGCAAAATAATGTGATTGAACGAGGCTATATCACAACCAGAGTGGTTGCCGGCGAACAAAATTTAACGCAAGGCGTATTTTCTTTAACGGTTATTCCCGGTCAAGTTCGCCATACGATTATTGCCGATGTAAGTAGTCTCCCTTGGTTTAGTAAACTGACAGCTAAAACCGCATTGGCATTTAAACAGGGAGATTTAGTTAATATCCGTGATATTGAACAATCCTTGGAAAATCTCAAACGTGTGCCAACTGCAGATGCCAATATCGACATTCTTCCGGCTGATAACAGTTCAGCATTCGGTGAAAGCGATATTAAAATCACCTATCAGCAGCGGTTTCCATTCCGATTTAGCTTAAATTTAGATGATTCGGGTTCAACATCTACGGGGAAATGGCAAGGCTCTGCCACCCTTTCGTGGGATAATCTTTTTTCTGCCAATGATTTATTCTATACCACTTTCACACATAGCTTAAAACGTCACAGCGATAATTCGGGGCGTCGAGCAACGAGAAACTATGGCTTCTATTATTCTGTTCCTTTGGGTTATTGGGCACTCTCCGCCTCATTGTATAAAACAGATTATCATCAAGATGTCTTTGGGGCGTTTGATAATACTTACCTCTATGCAGGGCGTAGTGAGACAACCAATTTGAATCTTGCCTATCGTCTTTATCGAGATGCGGTACGTAAAACCACAATTTCAGGTGGCTTTTGGTCTCGCCACTCGAAAAACTACATTGATGATGCTGAAATTGATGTTCAACGTCGCCGAATGGCTGGTTGGCAACTCAACCTTAGCCATATTGAATATATTAAGGCAGTAACACTGAAGCTTTCTCTAGGATTTAAATGGGGAACAGGTGTAGGTCGCACCATAGCGGCACCGGAAGAATATTGGGGAAACGGTACTTCTCGTCCTAAAATTATTACCGCCTCGGTAGACATTAATTATCCTTTCTATATGGGGAAGCAACCCTTGGCATTTAATACGACTTGGTCCACTCAATGGAATAAAACTCCTCTTATTCAACAAGATAGATTGAGCATTGGTGGGCGTTATACGGTGCGTGGATTTGACGGTGAGCTTACCTTATCGGGCGAGCGAGGTTGGCTATGGCGTAATGAACTCAGTTGGAATATTGCAAATAAAGGACATTGGGTTTACTTAGCCTTAGATGGCGGTAGAGTGATGGGACGTAGTGATGGAATACGATTAGGGCATCATTTAATGGGGACAGTTTTAGGTCTGCGTGGTAGTTGGACGCATTTTTATTATGATGTATTTATTGGACGGCCATTAAGCAAGCCGAGCGGTTTTAGAACATCGCATACCGTAACCGGCTTTAATATCGGCTTAACCTTTTAATTTAGTGCATTAGGCTCAAACGAGGATTTTCTTATGAATAAACGTCAGTTTCGTGTGATTTTTAGCAAAACATTGCAACCTATTGTCGTGGTTTCAGAACCGGTAAAAACCGAAGGAAAAACAAAAAGTGAGATGCCTCAAATGCAAAGTGCGGTTAATTTTCTACCCATTTTTGCCGCCTTAACTCCCCTTGTCTTTCGTTTGTTCTGTGCTTTGAGTTTTGTCTTTTCCTCGTCTGTATTTGCGGAAACCTTAATCATCAAAGCCGATCCCAACGCTCCCAAAAATCAACAACCTATTGTGTTGCAAACAGCGAACGGATTACCGCAAGTCAATATTCAAACCCCGAATGATAAAGGGCTTTCTCATAATAAATACCAAGATTTTAATGTAGACAAAAAAGGGGCGATTCTTAATAACAGCCACAAAGACACACAAACACAGCAAGCAGGTTGGGTACAAAGCAATCCTTATCTTGCTCGTGGCGAAGCAAAAGTGATTCTCAACGAGGTAACATCTACACATCCAACCCAACTTAAAGGTTATGTGGAAGTGGCAGGCAGAAAAGCCGAAGTGATCATCGCTAATCCAAATGGGCTTCATTGTGATGGGTGCGGTACGATTAATGCGACACGCTCAACAATGACCACAGGCAAACCGCAGATTATTGATGGACAAGTAGAAAGCATTAACATAGAAAGAGGCAAAATAACCATCAGTGGCAAAGGGTTAGATAACAGTCGTGTCAATTATACCGATATTCTTGCTCGAGAAGCGGAAATCAATGCAGGCGTTTGGGCGGGGAAAAAGCTTAATGTGGTAACCGGCAAAAACACCATCAAACAGGCAGATATGGAACATGGCGGAAATGATTTACAAATTACCCATATTGACAGCCAAAATCTCAGTGAAAACGCACCGCACTTTGCTTTAGATGTGAGTGAGCTTGGCGGTATGTATGCGGGGAAAATTCATCTTGTCGGCACAGAACAAGGACTGGGGGTGCGTAATGCAGGGCATATTGGGGCAAGTGCGGACAATTTAGTGATTGATTCACAAGGTAAAATTGTCAATCAAGGAATGATTTCTGCGAAGGGAAATCTACACGTCAGTACGAAAAAAGAAATTCAGAACCAAGGGCAATTACTCACCGAAGCTCAGCTAAGTACCAAAAGTTCTCATTTGGATAACCGTGGCGGTAAGATTGAAGGAAGAACCGCACAAATTAATGCGACCGAGACAGTGAATAATGATCGCATAGGTTCAACAGGATCTTTGATTCAAACCGCTGAAAAACTTGATATTCACAGCAAACTCGTTACAAACAAAAACACGAAAGCGTCACAAAGTAAGCCCCCTGAACAAGGTATTATTGCAGGTGTACTGACAATAAATGGCGATGCTCTTGCCAATCAAAACGGGGCAATTTATGGCATGCAAAATGTTCAACTTAATCTTTCGGTACACTTGGATAATCAGCAAGGCGAAATTCTCTCTCTTGGTGAGTTACAAATTCAAGGCGATAAACTTAATATGAATAATGAACATGGGGAAATCGCAAGCAGAAGTAATTTAGCTATTTATGCCAATAAATTAGAATCTGAAGGAGAAATTGAAAGTAGCCACAATGCGAGTATTCACCTCAAGCAAGATTTAACGCTTAATAATGCTTTCAAAGTAGGCGGTAATTTAGACTTCCAAACACAGGGCAATTTTATCAACAACTCAGTTCTTCGTGTGGGAGAGAAACTAAGCATACAGGCTCATAATATCAATAATAACAGGGAGAGTGAGCTATCCGGTAAAAACACCCAAATTCTCAGTAATGAAATAATTAATCGAGGATTAATTGATGGTGAAAAAACCTTATTAAAAAGCACCGCACTTTCTAACCTTGGGACAGGGCGAATTTATGGCAATCATTTAGCCATTGCGACACCAAATCTTATCAATGGCAAAGAAGACAATGCTTCGCCAACCATCGCAGCACGTGAACGATTAGATTTGGCGGTCGGTTCACTTATCAATCGTGATCATGCGTTAATTTTTAGTGCGGGAGAGATGGGCATTGGCGGTCATCTTAATGAACAGCACCATGCTGAGGGGAAAGCTTCATTCATTGATAATGGCAGTGCGACTATTGAGGCTTTGGGAAATGCTTATGTGAATACAGCACGCCTACAAAATCACGACTTACACTTGCGATTGGGGGAAAATCACACCGATGAACGGCGAGTTGAATATGCACCGAAAAATACATCTCGACGCTATGTACTGATAGATAAAGATGGCAATCACGGGCGATTTGATTCAAGAAATAATAGTAGGAGCGATAGAAATTCTTATTTAAGGCTGAATGACGGCACAACCATTGCGGCTAATAGTTGGATGCATTGGGATTATAATCGCCACACTATTACGACAACGATTGAAAAACGTGATCCGGCTAAAATTTTGATTGGCGGTGATCTTCATTTATCAGGCAATGATCTTGAAAATAATGCGTCTACTCTTTCTGTAGGAAAACGCTTATTACTCGGTGATGAGGTATTTATAAAAAATGATAAAAATGAAACGTTACATTCCACAACCGGTACATCGCTCAATAATATTGATATTGCAGGAACGATAAATGTTACGGACAAAGGACATTGGGATAGCTTCCATAAAAAGAAACGTCGCTATGGAATAAGGGGAAGGAAACGTTGGGCGGTTTATGGTACCGGAAGAGGGGATTTGAATGACATTCACCCGACGAGCCATTTCTTCTTCAATAAGGTGGATAATACTATCGGTCAGCCTGTTGACAGCACCAACACGCAAATTACAGCTCAAGCTGAGGCGATTGTGCCAAACCAAATGAATGGCGTAATTATTAACTTACCGGAACAAAGTCTATATCAGATTAACCCCGACGCCCCTAATGGTTATTTAGTGGAAACCGATCCGCACTTTACTAACCGTAAACAATGGCTTAGCTCCGACTATATGCTTAACGCATTGCGTTACAATCACGAAAATGTGCAGAAACGATTGGGAGACGGGTTTTATGAACAACGCTTGATTAATGAACAAATTCATCAACTCACCGGACGACGCTTTTTAGATAATCACCAAACCGATGATGAGCAATACAAAGCCTTAATGGATAGCGGTATTTATTATGCCAAAAAATTTAACCTGCACCTCGGTGTCGGCTTAACAGCGGAGCAAATGGCAGAGTTGACTGCGGATATGGTATGGTTTGTGAATAAAGAAATTACGCTACCGAGCGGCAAAAAACTGACGGTACTCACTCCACAAGTTTATCTTGTTGCACGAAATCTTGATGTAACTTCACAAGGTGCTTTAATTTCAGCAAGAGAAATTATGGGTAATATTAACGGAAAACTTACCAATACGGGAACGATTGCGGGGCGAAATCTGACCGCACTTTCTGCCAAGAATATCAACAACCAAGGGCTTGTTTTGGGGGATTCCGTCAATTTACTTGCAAAGCAAAAATTAGTTAACCTCGGCGGTAGAATTGAAGCTCTTGATTCAGTGACATTAGTCGGCAAAGAAGGTGTTGACATTGCAAGTACAACAACTCGCCTAGCTTATCAAGATGACTTTGGTAATAAATTTGACCGCACTCATGTAGATAACCTTGCCGGTATTCATGTCAAAGATAAAAACGGTAAATTAATTGTTCACAGCCCAAAAGATGTAACTATTAAAGGTGCAGAACTCAATAGTGCAGGCGGAATACTTGTTCAAGCCAACCATATTGATATTGGTACCCTTAATACAAAAAATAAAACGGATTACAATGCGGATATGGATAATTACTACCGCTTAGAACAGCATCAAGAAGTCGGTTCTCAATTAAATGGAAAAGGTAATATCACCCTTGCCGGTGAACAGGGCGTTGTGATTCGCCAAGGGGAAATTCATAGCGAGAACGGTGATGTTCATATTGCCTCAAACGGTAATATTCGCATTGAAGAAGGGCGTAACAAAGAGCGGCTTTCCTCTGCCTCTAAAGTGAAGCATAGTGGTTTTCTTCAATCCACGACAGATATCACTAAACATGACCACCATTATGATTTAGCTCAAGGCTCAACCCTTGATGGTAAGAATGTGGTGTTGCAAAGCAATGCTAACCTGACGGTTCAAGGCTCAAATATTGTTGCTGAAAATCAGCTCAATGCTCGAGCGAAAAACATCGCAATTAAGGAAGCAGAAAACCGTGTTTTCGAACAAGATGTTGAGAAAACCACGAAATCAGGCTTAATGAGTTCAGGGGGATTTGGCTTTAGCATTGGCGAAAAGAAAACCACCACAGAAACCAATCAAACCAAATATTACGCCACAGGTAGCCAAGTGGGAAGCCTGAAAGGTGATACCGCCCTTATTGCAGGTAAACACTACCAACAAACCGGCAGTACCCTCTCTTCCCTTGAGGGCGATGTGACTATCGGTGCGAAAAAAGTCGATATTTTGGCTGCAGATGACCGATACGAAAGCCGTTATAAACAGACGATGGAACAAAAAGGTTTTACGATTGCGGTGAATATTCCGGTGGTGCAGGCGGTACAAAATGCCCTTGCGGTAGCGAAACAAGCCGAACAGGTGGGCGAAAGCAAACACAGTCGAATTAATGCCATGGCGGCGGCGAATACGGCGTGGAGTGCGTATCGAGCGGGACAAGGGTTAATGCAAGCGAGTCAAAGTCTCAGCCAAATGGCGAACGGCAATATGGCACAAGGGGCGAATGTCAGCGTATCTATCACTTATGGCGAACAAAAGAATGTGCAGACCACGGATATCCAAGGCAACACTGCAGCAAACAGTGCGATAAATGCAGGTGGAAAAGTCACCGTTACCGCCACCGGAGCGGGCAAGGAATCGGATATTCACGTTGTGGGGTCTGATGTATCAGGTCAACAAGGCACCCTCTTACAAGCAGAAGATGAAATCAATGTTCTTGCAGCCAAACAAACGCACCAAGAGCGGAGCCAAAATAAATCCGCCGGCTTTAATGCGGGTGTGGCGGTGAGTTACGGCTCAAATGGTTTAGCCTTTGGATTTACCGTAGGGGGAAATTATGGCAAAGGCTATGGCAACGGCGATGAAACCACCTACCGTCATAGTCATATTGGCGATAAACACAGCCAAACCCACATCATGAGCGGTGGGGATACGACCCTTCGTGGTGCACAAGTGCGGGGCAAAGGCGTACAGGTTCATGCCCAAAACCTCAGCATTGAAAGTCTGCAAGATACTATGACCTATAAAGGCAAACAAATGAATGTGAGCGGACAGGTAACGGTGGGCTATGGCTTTTCCGCCTCCGCCAACTTCAATCAATCGAAAATCAACGCCGATTATGCGAGCGTACAAGAACAATCGGGGATATATGCAGGAGATGAGGGGTATCAAATTAACATTGCCCAACACACTGACCTCAAAGGCGGCTTAATCACCTCCACCGCCCAAGCCGAAAACCAAGGTAAAAACCAATTCAGCACAGGCACACTTTCTTATTCGGATATTCAAAATCATGCTGATTATAATGGGAGTGCGGTTGGTGTAGGAGTACAAGCAGATATTAACGGTGGCTGGGACGGTCGTCAGGTTAGAGATGGCTCACCGGTAAGTCGAGTGAATCAAGGTATCGGCTTTGGTTATGACAAAGACAGCCAATCCAGCCTAACAAAAAGCGGTATTAATACGCAAAACCTCATCATTCGTGACGAACAAGGACAGTTGGCGAAAACGGGAAAAACTATAGAAACAACAAGAGGGGAAATCAGCACAAACATCACTACGGATTCCGCAGAGCAACATACAGGCAAACTGGCACCAAACTTTGATAAAGAGCGGTTACAAAAAGAGTTGGATTTACAGCGAGAAGTTACGCAAAAATTTGATCAAACTCGGCAGGAAGTTAAGGCTGAACTGTATGATATCGTTGATGAAAAACGAGAAAAGGCAACGCAAATTCGCAAAATCAATGGTGGTTATGATACCGAACTTTCCGCTCAATTAGATCGTGAGGCAACGGATTTAGATGAAAAAGTGCGTTGGTTAGATATGGGATTAGGTCTTTTACAAGGTAGTGCGGGAAATAGCAAAACAATGTTAGGTGTTTTTGCGGGCACTCAAGCCGATCGTGCCGTTCGTTCTGCCACAGCACCTAAAGAAATGTGGTATCACAAGAAAGTAATTAATGAAAAAACCGGCAAAGTGAAGTTAGAATCAAGACAAATTTGGTCATTGAATGATTTAAGCAGAGAAGAACTGGCAAGCATTCAAGACACAAATGGCAAAGTTATTACTGTGTCTAATCCCGGTATTTTCAATAATCGAGAAGATTCATTAAGCAACGCAGAAAAACAAAATCTTAATAGTACAAACAGCAGTGGTGTCATTGTGGTTATGAATCCTCCAACAGGGAACTATAAAGGCTGGTGGATACTGTCTTCTATGGTTTCTGAACTGATGTATGTCGGTTACGACCAATTGAATAATAAAGTGTTCCAAGGCTATTTACCCAAAACTAATTCAGAAAAATTGAATCAAGATATTTATCGAGAGGTTCAAAATATGGGAAATGGCTGGTCGGTTGATACCGACAATCATAGTCGTGGTGGTATTACAGCCAGTGTTGCTTTAAAGGATTGGGTAAACAATAAAGAGCAAAACGGCATTGCCCCAATCAGAAAAGCACGTTTCTATGGTACAGCCACAAATGTGCAGAATGATTATGCCGATGTGTTACAGAAAAACGGTTATACCTATACGAGTGCGGACGGAAAAACTTATAACAGCGGAGCCTACTCAATCGTGCATGATAAAGATTTTGTGGGGAACAAATGGATACCTTTCTTGCTAGGAAATAATGAGACAACAAAAGGAGATTGTGGGATATTTTGTTATTCGCATAGCTCGTATTTTGCGGAAGTTCCTGAGCAGTATCAAAGAGATGAAGATGGGAATATTAAAATGGAAAATGGGAAACCTGTTGAAACAGAAAACTGGAAAGATTACACAAAAAAATGGGGAACCCCTAAAACAGGTGCTGATGGTGATATAAATCATGCTATTCCAAAATTAGTCAATCCCAATAATCCGAATGGAGAAAAATATGAAACAAATCCTTTTTAAATATTTTATGCTAATTACTTGTGTTTTGGGATTAAGTGGCTGCGGTTATTTGCTATCACTTGGACAGTTAATGCTTGATGGTAGGTGTGCAGATTGGAATTGTTCTAAACCTACGCCAAGATGGAGAAAGGCAGTTGATGACTGTTACAGTAGAAACTTTGGAGTTGTTAAGCAACAATTAGGATACAAAGATCATGGAGAAGTTCAGGATAGCGATATTGGGCAGCATATTTCTTATCAGTGTGTTCGACATGACGGCAGATACGATATTCGCAAAGATAAGCAGTATGGGCATTTATTTGTGAAATGATTATGCCGGTGCGGAACTCAATAGTGCAGGCGGAATACTTGTTCAAGCCAACCGTATTGATATTGGTACCCTTAATACAAAAAATAAAACGGATTACAGTGCGGATATGGATAATTACTACCGCTTAGAACAGCATCAAGAAGTCGGTTCTCAATTAAATGGAAAAGGTAATATCACCCTTGCCGGTGAACAGGGCGTTGTGATTCGCCAAGGGGAAATTCATAGCGAGAACGGTGATGTTCATATTGCCTCAAACGGTAATATTCGCATTGAAGAAGGGCGTAACAAAGAGCGGCTTTCTTCTGCCTCTAAAGTGAAGCATAGTGGTTTTCTTCAATCCACGACAGATATCACTAAACATGACCACCATTATGATTTAGCTCAAGGCTCAACCCTTGATGGTAAGAATGTGGTGTTGCAAAGCAATGCTAACCTGACGGTTCAAGGCTCAAATATTGTTGCTGAAAATCAGCTCAATGCTCGAGCGAAAAACATCGCAATTAAGGAAGCAGAAAACCGTGTTTTCGAACAAGATGTTGAGAAAACCACGAAATCAGGCTTAATGGGTTCAGGGGGATTTGGCTTTAGCATTGGCGAAAAGAAAACCACCACAGAAACCAATCAAACCAAATATTACGCCACAGGTAGCCAAGCAGGTAGCCTAAAAGGGAACACTACCCTACTTGCCCAAGAGCATTATCACCAACAAGGCAGTACCCTCTCTTCCCTTGAGGGCGATGTGACTATCGGTGCGAAAAAAGTCGATATTTTGGCTGCAGATGACAGATACGAAAGCCATTATAAACAGACGATGGAACAAAAAGGCTTTACGATTGCGGTGAATATTCCGGTGGTGCAGGCGGTGCAAAATACCCTTGCGGTAGCGAAACAAGCCGAACAGGTGGGCGAAAGCAAACACAGTCGAATTAATGCCATGGCAGCGGCGAATACCGCATGGAGTGCGTATCGAGCGGGACAAGGGTTAATGCAAGCGAGTCAAAGTCTTAGCCAAATGGCGAGCGGTAATATGGCACAAGGGGCGAATGTCAGCGTATCTATCACTTATGGCGAACAAAAGAATGTGCAGACCACGGATATCCAAGGCAACAGGGCAGCAAACAGTGCGATAAATGCGGGTGGAAAAGTCACCGTTATCGCCACCGGAGCAGGCAAGGAATCGGATATTCACGTTGTGGGTTCGGATGTGTCCGGTAAACAGGGTACTTTTTTGCAAGCAGAAGATGACATCAATTTACGGGCAGCCAAACAAACCCACCAAGAGCGGAGCCAAAATAAATCCGCCGGTTTTAATGCGGGTGTGGCGGTGAGTTACGGCTCAAATGGTTTAGCCTTTGGATTTACCGCAGGGGGAAATTATGGCAAAGGCTATGGCAACGGCGATGAAACCACTTGGCGAAATAGCCATATAGGCGATAAACACAGCCAAACCCACATCATGAGCGGTGGAGATACTGCCATTAAGGGAGCCCAAGTGCGAGGCAAAGGCGTACAAGTTCAAGCCCAAAACCTCAACATTGAAAGCCTGCAAGATACCATGACGTATAAAGGCAAACAAATGAATGTGAGCGGACAAGTGACGGTGGGCTATGGCTTTTCCGCCTCCGCCAATTTCAATCAATCGAAAATCAACGCCGATTATGCCAGCGTACAAGAACAATCGGGGATATATGCAGGGAATGAGGGGTATCAAATTAACATTGCCCAACACACTGACCTCAAAGGTGGCTTAATCACCTCTACTGAACAAGCCGAAAAACAGGGTAAAAACCAATTCAGCACAGGCACACTCTCCTACTCGGATATTCAAAATCACGCCGATTATAAAGGCAGCCGTATCGGGTTAAGTGGTTCAATGGCAATAAACTTTGACACGCCGTTAGGCAAATACGGACAAGCCCAAAGCCAAAAACAAGCAGTGAATGACAAAGGCGAAAAACTTTACATAGATAGCCAAGGCAAGCAAACCACCGCAAGCCGAGACAGTGCAGGTAATGCGAATCAAGCCAAATTGGCGAAAGGCTTAGATTCTTTAACGGGGACGACCTCTTTCGGATTCGGATCAGATAGAGACCATCAAAGAAGTGAAACCAAATCAGGTATTAATACCACAAATATCGCAATTAGAGACGAACAAGGACAGCTTAAAAAGACGACTAAAACCGTTGAACAAATCGCAGCGGAAGTTAAAACGAACATGACCACCGACAATGCCGAAAGCCGTTCGGGTAAGCTGGAAAACCGTTTTGACAAAGATGAGTTACAAAAAGAGTTGGATTTACAAAGAACGGTTAGCCAAGACTTTAGTAAAAATGTTCAGGCTGCTAATGCCAAAATCAATCAACACCTTGATCAACTCAAAACACAGCGAGAAAAAGGCGAAATAAGTCAAAGCGACTATGACACTCGGGTGAGAAGTTGGCAACGAGGGCAAGTGCTACTCAACAGTGTTGCCTCAGGTTTAATTGCACCGACACAAAGCACAATAGGCATAGTAGCAGCCACCGCATCGCCGGCATTATCGTATGAAATTGGGCAACACTTTAAAGGATTAGCCAAAGCAAACCAACTCACAGGAAAAACTGAACGAGAAGAGTTAACCGTGGAACAAAAAGCTGCACATATCCTTGCTCATGCAGTATTAGGAGCGGCGGCCGCCGCAGCAGGAGATAATCATGCCCTAGCAGGAGCAATAAGTGCAGGTGGGGCGGAAGCTGCTACACCTGTGATTGGTAAATGGTTATATGGAAAAGACAAAGGAAGTGATTTAACAGCTAAAGAGAAAGAAACCGTGACCTCGATAATCGGTTTGCTGGGTGCTGCAATAGGCACAACAGTCGGCAACAGCTCAACAAACGCAGTACAAGGCAGCCTGAATGCACAAAGTGCAGTGGAGAATAATAGCCTTCATGTTGATAAAAATGGTGTAGTTATTCGTAATATTTCTAATGATGACTACAATATTTATCAATATGATTATGCTTGTTCTCCTGTTGCTGGAAATAATTGTCCTAATTTGAAAGATTTTGATGAGTTGTATAATTCCCCCAAAAAAGTTGTAGGTCAAGTAATGTGGCAGGACTCATTTACCAGTCCAGAATCAGGAAAATCTTTTGGTATTATACATTTTGGAGAAAATATAGAACCATATATCTATCAACTTAATGATAAAGCATGGGGGCAATGGGATATAACTGTTGCTATAAAAAGTCTTCCAGGTGGAGAATACGATATAAAAAGCAATTATCCTAGTGCTGGTTCATATCATGGATTTTTATTTCAGGGTAAATATATCTCATTGAGAGATGGTGGAAATATCTTAGCAGGTATGAATGCTGCTGTTAATAGAAAAACTTTTGATGAGTTTCAACAAGCCAGTGGAGCACTACAACAAGGTGGTAAGATAGGTGTTTTATTAAATGTGTTTACCGGTAAGACTTACGGATCTGCTCCTATGTATGGTGAATTACCATATCAATACAATAAAAGTAAATATGGTTACGATTTAGGACTAGAAAGGATATGGATAAAAGACGATATGAAAAATATGATTCCTAATAATAAATAAAATATCGGAGATATACTTAATGGAATTCGTTAATAATTTTAACATTTTGTCACTTTTATTACTAATATTTATTCCGATATTTCTTACAATATACGTTATATACCATGCCATTCATTATCATAAAACATATATATTAAAAATGAGCTTTGTATTATTGGGATTAATATTTTTCAGTATGTATTACATACATTGCCGTTATATTGATCCACAAAAAATAGCTCATTATTGCATAGATGGAAAATGTATTTCTATTGTTCATCTATGCAAAGGTTGCGGTATAAACTCTCCTACATATGCGAAAATCTATGACGGAAAGATATTATTTAGATTTCAAACAAAAACTAGAAATCACGCCGAATTCCTTATGGAAGATGATATATTAATTAGTAAAATAATATTGGGGAATAAATTTATCATTTATGGGTCATTACCTTTAATGTACGGTAATGTAGATACTATTAAAGTAAAAGAAGCAGCTGGTTATATAAATGAAGAAAGAATTGACTATATTGCTTCAAGAAAATTAAAATTTAGATATTTATATTAATTTGATGATGTACAACATTAAACAATGTAATTTTTTAATGCTCCAATCTGTTTGGAAATATAATATCCATCAAATTTAGAAATATATTTGATGAAATAATTAATCCTCTATTCATTGAGATATAAAATGATATATTATTAAAATAATTATGCGACAAGATACTATGACGTATAAAGGCAAACAAATGAATGTGAAAGGACAGGTAACGGTGGGCTATGGCTTTTCCGCCTCCGCTGATTTCAATCAATCGAAAATCAACGCCGATTATGCCAGCGTACAAGAACAATCGGGGATTTATGCAGGAGATGAGGGGTATCAAATTAACATTGCCCAACACACTGACCTCAAAGGCGGCTTAATCACCTCCACCGCCCAAGCCGAAAAACAAGGTAAAAACCAATTCAGCACAGGCACACTTTCTTATTCGGATATTCAAAACTATAGCCACCATTCAGCGAGAGGATTTGGCTTAAGCGGCGGTGTAACGGTAAGTGGTGGTGAGGCTCCAAAAGAAATTGGCGGAATGAACCTCCAACACATTGGACAAAATGCTCAAGACGGTTCATCAAAAGTGGAATACAGTGGTATTGCAGGGGTGAGTAGCCAAGGTAATTGGGGAATAACAAAAGGCATTACAACCGCACTTTTAGGTCAAGTGAAATATAAAGGTAGCGAAAGCGGTATCACAACCGGCTCAATCAATACCGCTCATATCACCATTCGCCATCGTGATGCTCAACAAAAACTGACCGGAAAAACAGTGGAGGAAAGTTTACAAAACCTTCCTAAAATCAATCTTCATCAAGGTGTTGAAAAAGCTGATGTTGAGACTATTCGCTCAGATTTAGCACGTGATTTAAATACAGCAACAGAGTTTGTGAATAACTTAAATAATCAAGGTGATGAAATTCATTATAAGATGGAAAAAAATGAAGACTCTCTTTTTTCTATCCAAAAAACAAGATCAGACTGTGATCATATTTCTTGCTTGGATTTTGATAAAGACAACTCTCAGGAGCTAAAACGTATTATTTATAGTGAAGAATTGCTGACAGAGGAACAAGCAAAATTATTCAGTAAAGTCGCAACGGCAGGCATGTTGAATTTGACTAGAGAAGCGAAAGTTTCAAGTGCCGTTTTATATGATAAGGACTTGTCCTCAATTGAAGATACTGCATTGATTTTAAATAGAGGAAGTGCGGGTATTTTAAATGAAATTATATTTACCGGTTTTGAACGTTTCAGAGCGTGGGTAAATATGCCGGCGATCTTTGGAGCATCAAATGCGACGAGAGCTCATGCTCAGATTGCGAAAAAACTGGATGAATATAATGCTTACGCAGAATCTCGTGGAACAAAAACATATACATTTAAAAATTCAGCACATAGTTTAGGCGTTTCGGGCAATAAAAATATGTTGAATTGGTCGGAGCATATTGGTCAGAAATATGAACATACTGATGTAGAATATTTACATTTAGGCGGTTCATATCCGTCAAGTGAAATAGATCAACAATCGAGGAGATTATTTAAGAGCGTCAAAACACAGTATCATGGCGTAAAGGGTGATTTTGTCTATGAGGGAACACCAGTTTTAAGAAATTTAGGGTTGGGAATGATTGGGAATAATCCTAATGCAACACCTAATAAAGCAAATGTTTCTTTTTTAGATACACATACTAAAGCCAATCAGAATATTAATAATTTAAAGTTTGTTTATAAATCAGAAGAAAATGGAACGAAAACTAAAGAATGGTTAACAATAGAGGATATGTTAAAAAAGACATATACTGAAGGAATTAGAAAATTTAATGAAATTAATGGGGGTAGATAATATGAAAAAATTTGTTTTTTTAGTGTTTTTTTTGTTGTCAGGTTGTTCTGCTATTATCTCTTTATATCCTGGGTATGATAAGGATGTTATGCATGGTGAAAGATTCTGGGTAAAAAAAGGAACTAATGAACAAGTCAGTGAAAAAACGTATGTAGCTTGTTTTCATAAAGGCTTACAATTTGATTTAAACCAAAAAGGTTTTACATCATATTCACCTGATTGGGATGAGTATAATGTTGCTTTATATCAAAGTAAATGTTTGCATGATTTAGGATATGCTTTTAAAGAGGATATATTTTCAAAATATTGTTACCATTACCAAAATGAACTTAACTGTAAGGCATATCGGAAATTTAAATATTAGTTTTTTTGCAATTTAATATTATTTTAATTCTTACTTTTTTCTATATCAGTATAAAACGGTAGAATGCAATCATATTTCTTGAATATCAGCGGACAGATGACGGTGGGCTATGGCTTTTCCGCCTCCGCCAATTTCAATCAATCGAAAATCAACGCCGATTATGCCAGCGTACAAGAACAATCGGGGATTTATGCAGGAGATGAGGGGTATCAAATTAACATTGCCCAACACACTGACCTTAAAGGCGGCTTAATCACCTCGACAGAAAACGCAGAGACGGAAAACCGCAACCAATTCAGCACAGGCACATTCACCTATTCGGATATTCAAAATCACGCTGATTATAAAGGCAGCAGTATCGGGTTAAGTGGTTCAATGGCAATAAACTTTGACACGCCGTTAGGCAAATACGGACAAGTGCAAAGTAATAAACAGGCGGTGAATGACAAAGGGGAAAAACTTTACATAGATAGCCAAGGCAGGCAAACCACCACAAGCCGAGACAGTGCAGGTAATGCAAACCAAGCCAAATTGGCGAAAGGTTTAGATTCTTTAACGGGGACGACCTCTTTCGGATTCGGCTATGACAAAGAAAGCCAATCTAGCGTAACAAAAAGTGGGATTAATACGCAAAACCTCATCATTCGTGACGAACAAGGACAGGTTGAAAAAACGGGTAAAACCGTTGAGCAAGTGAAAGCGGAAGTTAAAACGAACATAACCACCGACAATGCCGAAAGCCGTTCGGGTAAGTTGGAAAATAAATTTGATAAGGAAAAAGTCTTAAAAGAACTTAATATTCAGGTAAAAGTAACACAGGAGTTCAGGAAGAATGCATTTTCGACGATAGATGCTTATGTACTGCCAAAACAGGCTGAATTAAGGGAAAAAATAAAAGCAGCACAAACTGAAGAGGAAAAAGATGAACTGTATAAGGAAATTTATAAATTGCAATATCAAAAACGCTTGTTAGAAACGACAGTAGGTATTATTGCCGGTACACCTGAGATTGCTATTACACAAGGAACGCTACAACTTGCAGCGACCAAAATGCGAGAAGAAACGCTAAAAAATTCCCGCTTATTTAAAGGAATTAAGGATAAAAAGACGGGACAAATATTGAGAAATGACAGTTACAGTAGTGGTTATTTTGATGGCGTGAAGTTAGGTGGTGTACGAATTGATGTTGATGTGATTTGTAATAGCGGAATGGGGGCTTGTTCTAAAAATAATGATGGTTCTATAACTTTTAATGGAACCAATGATTACACACTTAAAGATGCAATAGATCCTACACAAAATAATAAAGCAAAAAAATTATATGGTGAAACAGGTGGTTTCCAAGCGGTAGAGGGGGGATGGTATTTTAATGGAGAACCTATTTTTAAATATAAACTTGGCAGTATTTCAGATTTATCTGTTGAATCTTTTGCGGGTACACACGATATGTCAGGCAGTCAAATTTGGGGTTGGTATGACAAATTAGGGAATACAGCCCCTAAAACACCAATGCAAGATACGTCATCTAAAGCAACAACTATAATTGCTATTCCTATATCTGCACCTTTTGCCGTAGCAGATCTCATGTCTGCTGATTTTTTTGAAGTTTTAATGAAAATCGGAGGTCAATAAAATGAAAAAAGCTGTCTTAATATTTATTTTATTCCTGTTGGCTGGTTGCTCCTATCATGATGGGTGCTTTTATTCTCCACAACTGGTTAGCTGTGTTGATAAAGGGGAAGTATTTCCATCCATATCTCGCTATCAGAAACCGTATAGTTTAGGAAGAACTGATAGTAATCAACGTTGGAAAGATGTAATTTCTTGTGGTGGTAAATATTTGGATTATGATCAAAGAAGTGTTCCTTTCGAGAAACAAGAAGAATTTTATTATTGTATGCTGGGTAAAGGATATATCCATCTTTCCCCTGCAAAATGTGGTTATCAAAACCCTAAATGGGATAAAGGGGTATGTAATTTCTAATTTAAAATGTAGATATATTACCTCTGTCAAAGATGAAAAAGATTTAATTATGAATAAAGAGAGAACTATTTATGATTTAAATAGAAATAAAAGCAGCAAATAAAGGAGAAATAGCAATGAAAGTATTTAGTATTATTAGTGTTGTCTTTTTGATTGGGTGCTCATTCGGTGGATTCAAACCACCTAAGCTACATTACAAGTGGCGTTTTGAAGATAAAAATTTTGAAACATCTTATGAATATGCTGTTTTTAGAGGCAAAGAAATGCGATCTTGTGGAATGGATCCTGTATTAGGTGAAAGTGTTAAACTTAAAGTCAATTTGTGTATGGAAAAAAAAGGATGGTATCTAGAACAAGGTCCGGTGTGTGAAGAAAAATATGTATGG
The DNA here is from genome assembly GCF_000019405.1 of Histophilus somni 2336. Lineage (NCBI taxonomy): Bacteria > Pseudomonadati > Pseudomonadota > Gammaproteobacteria > Pasteurellales > Pasteurellaceae > Histophilus > Histophilus somni. The sequence continues at coordinate 297,642 of NC_010519.1, forward strand.
AATGAGCCGGAATGCATTAAATGGCGGGCTAAACACAGTAAACCTGACGCGAAGCCATGGGAATAGTAATTTACAACAGACTGAAAGGCAATTATGTTCACCTATATCAAGAAGAATAAGAAAGTATTGGGTGAAATCACTGCGTATAGAAGATATTTTTAGGACCAACCAAATTTTACATCAAGAATCAAGTAAAAATTTGATTTTAAATGGTGCCCGAGGGCGGACTTGAACCGCCACAGCTCGAAAGCCGAGGGATTTTAAATCCCTTGTGTCTACCGATTTCACCACTCGGGCAGGTGTCCCGACTCGGTTATGTGATGGAGGCGTGTCCCGGAGTCGAACCGAGCTACATGGATTTGCAATCCAGTGCATAACCGCTTTGCTAACACGCCGTAGCGTAAATTGGAGCGGGAAACGAGGCTCGAACTCGCGACCCCAACCTTGGCAAGGTTGTGCTCTACCAACTGAGCTATTCCCGCTTTTTCGCTGCAACACATTCGCTGTCAGTGGTGTGCATTCTACTTCGTTATGAAAAACTGTCAACAATTCTTTTAAAAAAATATGTTAATTGATGAAAAAAGACTCAAAACAGGTATTTAAGAATACAATTTATACAGAATGTGTTTGTTTCTAGTACATCACTATCACTTATTTCATTTATCTATTTTAATGATATAGAAAATATTCTTTAATCACTGGAAACTTTGTGCAACAATGCAATCCTATTATGTCGTACAATAATAAAATATAGCTAAAAGTGCGGTCGTTTTTCTTAGATTAATTAGGTGAAGTTATGACACAACAATATGCTCTAGATACATTACTGGCTCAGGCAGGTAATAGAACAGATGAAAGAACCGGTGCGGTATCTACGCCGATTTTTCTTTCCACTGCTTATGCTCATCATGGAATTGGTGAAAGTACGGGATTTGATTATACCCGCACTAAAAATCCAACGAGAACGGTATTAGAAGAAACAATTGCAAAATTAGAAGGTGGAGATCGTGGATTTGCCTGTTCTTCAGGAATGGCGGCTATTCAATTATTGATGAACTTATTTGCGTCACCTGATGAATGGATTGTTTCCAGCGATGTTTATGGCGGAACTTATCGCCTATTGGATTTTGCACATAAGAATATTCATGGTGTCAAACCTGTTTATGTCAATACAGCTTCAAGTGAAGAAATTGAAAAGGCAATCACTGAGAATACAAAGGCGATTTTTGTTGAAACACCATCGAATCCGTTAATGGAAGAATGTGATGTGGCAGAAATTGCGAAAATAGCTAAAAAATACAATTTGCTATTGATTGTAGACAATACTTTTTTAACTCCTGTTTTATTTAGACCAATGGAACATGGTGCAGATATTGTTATTCATAGTGGAACAAAATATATTGCTGGTCATAATGACACATTAGTAGGGTTAATTGTTGCCAAAGGGCAAGAGATCTGTGACCGCTTATATTATATTCAAAATGGTGCAGGTCCCGTATTATCACCTTTTGATTCTTGGTTGACCATTCGAGGCATGAAGACACTTGCATTGCGAATGGAACGTCATCAGAAAAATGCACAGGAATTGGCAAACTTTTTAAGAGAACAGCCACAAGTAAAAGATGTGTTATATCCAAATAAAGGAGGGATGCTATCTTTTCGTCTTCAAAATGAAAATTGGGTAAATCCTTTTCTTAAAGCAATGAAGTTAATTACTTTTGCTGAGAGTTTAGGCGGTACGGAAAGTTTCATTACGTATCCGGCGACACAAACGCATATGGATATTCCTGAGGTTGAACGTGTTGCTCGAGGTGTATGCAATCGTTTACTACGGTTTTCTGTAGGATTGGAGAATGTAGAAGATATTAAAGCGGATTTATTGCAGGCATTTTCTCAACTAAAGTAACCGCACTTTAATAGATCAAGATTTAATAAAAGTCGCAACTTATCATACGTAAGTAATTTGTCGTGGTTTATGTTGTGATTTTTCACTTGAAAAGCGGAGATTTATCTTTATACTCTCTAACTGGAAATAATAAATCCCAAACAATAAAAGGAAGAAAAATAAAAATGAGTGAAGTATTACATACAACAGATGCGACTTTTGATACTGATGTATTAAAATCAGATATTCCAGTATTATTAGATTTTTGGGCTCCTTGGTGTGGTCCTTGCCGTATGATTGGACCTATTCTAGAGGAACTTTCAGCTGAATTAGGTGATAAGGTAAAAATTGTTAAAATTAATATTGATGAAAATCAAGCGACACCGGCTCAATTTGGTGTGCGTAGCATTCCAACATTAATATTCTTCAAAGAAGGTAAGGCTGTCGCAACTCAGGTTGGTGCATTACCAAAAAATCAATTAGTAAATTTTATCAACCAAAATAGCTAATATGTAGCTTAAACAAGACGAACTAAAATAGCTTAAATCTCAAAAGGATTTAAGCTATTTTGTCTATTACACCTTTAAATCGTATGTAAAATCATAAAACATTACCTTTGGTAACGGTTAAAGATTTAATATTTCTTTCACAAAAGGAATAGTCAACTTACGTTGTGCTTGTAATGAGGCTTTATCTAATAAAGTTAATGTATCAAATAAAGATTTAATATCACGATCTAAACGTTTTAATAAAAAATTAGCTGTATCATCAGGTAATTCGATCCCTCGTTGATGGGCATTGCGTTTTATCACTTCTACTTTTTGTTGTTCATTTAGTGGATTTAGCTGATAAATTTCTCCCCAACTTAATCGTGAGGCAAGATCGGGTAAAGAGATATTTAAATTCACTGGAGATTGATTGGCACTTATTAACAGTAATGTACTCCCGCTCTCTTTTATTCTATTCATTAAATCAAAAATAGCCAATTCCCATTCATGATTTCCTATTATTGCATGGAAATCATCTAAACAAACCAACTCTTGCTGTTCTAAATTTTCCAAAACTTCAGGGGAAAAATATTGTGCTTTACTCAATGGAATATAAATCGCATTGCGTTGCGATGCTAAAAAATAATTGGAACATGCTTTAAGTAAATGAGTTTTACCTGTACTTTTTCCTCCAAAAATGTAAAAGAAAGGTTGATATAATTGAATAAAATTTTTACGTAATGAACCGAGTAACAATAAATTATTGTCGCTACAAAAATTCTCTAAGGTATCATCGTCTATCTGATGAATAGGCAAAGGGAGTTGTTGGCTCAAAAAATAATTCCATTTGATAGTAAAGTTGACTCATAATACAGAAAAAATAGGAACAGGTGAACCTATTCCTATTAATCTTGTAAATTTTAGTCTTCTATTTGATTTTTAGCCGATGGTAAAATGAGATTTAGAATAATAGCGACAACGGCACATAAACTAATCCCTTTCAAGGATAATTCTCCTAAATTGACAAACATTCCACCAATTCCAAAAGTCATAACCACAGAAATAATACATAAATTACGTGCTTCCGTCACATCAACTTTCCCACGAATTAATGTACTCATCCCAACGACGGCAATAGAGCCAAAAACCAGCATCATAATTCCGCCCATAACGAAGGTGGGGATCGTAGATAGGAATGCTCCAACTTTGCCGCAAAATGAAATTGCAATTGCCCATACTGCTGCCCAAGTCATAATGGTCGGATTAAAATTTCGGGTTAGCATTACTGCACCTGTTACTTCTGCATAAGTGGTATTTGGTGGGCCACCTAATAGTGATGCGGCAGATGTTGCAAGACCATCACCTAATAAAGTGCGGTGTAACCCCGGATTTTTTAAGAAATCTTTGCCGGTTACAGAACTGATAGCCATGATACCGCCAACATGTTCAACTGCCGGTGCAATCGCTATTGGTAGCAAATATAAGATGGCTTCCAGTTTAAATTCTGGTGTCGTTAAATTCGGTAAGGAAAACCAAGATGCTTTGGCAATAGGACTAAAATCGATTAATCCCATAAATAAACTCAAGATATAACCCACCGCAATGCCAAACATTATCGGTATTAATTTCATCATACCTTTGGCAAAAACAGCTACAATTAAAGTAGTCAATAGCGTAATCATTGACACGAGAACCGCATCACCATATTCATAGTTACTGCCTTTGCCGGTCGCCATATCTACAGCCACAGGTGCCAGTCCTAATCCGATAATGATAATAACGGGTCCAACAACAACCGGAGGAAAAATTTTCTGTAAAGCCCCCGCTCCACGTAATTTAACCAACAGGCTTAAGGCAACATAAACAAGTCCTGCACAAGCAAGACCACCCATTGTTGCCGGAATTCCCCATGAGGCTACACCATATTGGATTGGTGCAATAAAAGCAAAAGAAGAGGCTAAAAAGATCGGCACTTTCTTGCCGGTACATAGTTGGAAAAGCAATGTACCAATTCCGGCGGTTAATAAGGCAGTATTTGCGTCCAATCCTGTGATTAATGGAACTAATACCAATGCACCGAATGCAACGAATAACATTTGCAAGCCAATAAAAGCTTGTTTGATTTTGCCCGAAATTTCTACGGGGATATTTTGATTTGTCATTTAAGTTTCAACTCTCTGTCTGAATTAACTAAAAGTGCGGTCTATTTTCCAATAGATTACGCGGAAAAAAGCGGCATTAATTGCCGCTTGGTATTTTGGTCTTATTTCGTACCAAAAATCTTATCACCTGCATCACCCAACCCTGGGATAATGTAGCCATGCTCATTTAAATGGCTATCAATTGATGCAGTATATAATTCAACATCAGGATGTACAGCCTCTAAAGCTTTGATCCCTTCAGGTGCAGCAACTAAGACTAGGACTTTAATATGCTGACAACCTTTTGCTTTTAATAAATTAATAGTCGCAATCATAGAACCCCCAGTGGCTAACATAGGATCAACAACAATTGCTAAGCGTTCATCTAAATCACTTGCTAATTTTTGAAAATAAGGAACTGGTTCTAGAGTTTCTTCATCACGATACATACCCACTACACTGATGCGGGCACTTGGAACATGTTCCAATACGCCGTCCATCATACCTAATCCGGCACGAAGAATAGGAACGACAGTGACTTTTTTACCCTTAATTCGATCAATTTCAACAGCACCACACCAACCATCAATTATCACTTTTTCAGTTTCTAAATCTGATGTGGCTTCATAAGTCAACAGGCTTCCCACTTCAGTGGCTAATTCACGGAAATCTTTTGTAGTAATATCTGCAACTCGCATCAAACCTAGTTTATGTTTTACTAGTGGATGTTTAACTTCAACAATTTTCATCGCATGCTTCCTTATTGATCGATTATGTAAAAAAAATCCAAACGGCGGAATTCTAAATGATCTTGATTAAAATTAATAGTATTGAAAGAATGTTTTAATAAAAAACTGCAATATGCAGATGCAGAATATTTATTTTACCTTAGGCAAACTGTTGCATGCCTAGCGTGCCGTCATCAATAATTTCAGACTCTATGCCTAAGATTTCTGCTACTTTATCACCTTCTTTAAACATCACAAAACCGCCAGATTCCATTTTATTCCAATGTTCATCTTTGGTAAGTGGGAACGTTGTAATAATTGTTACTTTATCTGTTTCTTTTGCATAGTCACGAAAATCAATAATATTATCATCGTCTATGCGTTGTGCTTTTCCGAAAGGTGCCTTACGAGTGAGATAGTGTAAATTTGTTGAACAGTGGGCCATCATCCACTCACCATTAGATAGGATAAAATTAAATGTGCCTCTCCGTGTTAATTCTTGTGTGAGTTTTTGAATTGCACTAAACATATCTTGTTCATTAGGCTTTTTGGGAAAACGTTTCTTTAGTTGGCTAAGCATATAACAAAATGCTGTTTCGGAATCCGTCGAGCCTATCGGTTGAAAAAGACTTTCTGTCATATCGGGTAATGAATTTAAGTTGCCATTATGAGCAAAAACCCAATTTTCTCCCCAAAGTTCACGAATAAAAGGGTGAGTATTTTCAATATTGACTTCTCCTTGTGTTGCTTTACGAATATGTGCAACAACATTTAAAGATTTTATGTTGTATTGTTTAATACAATCAGCAATGGGAGAAGAATGTCCGGGACGATTGTCGCGAAAAACACGAATTCCTTTTCCTTCAAAAAAGGCAATTCCGAAACCATCGGAATGGCAATTAGTTAATCCTGCTCTTCGACGAAATCCCTCAAATGAAAAAACAATATCTGTTGGGGTATTACAATTCATTCCTAAAAGTTGACACATAATTTATTTCATTTAACCCAATTTTATGTCTTTTTATCTACACAATGAGTATGAATTTAACAAAAATACAGATTAAAAATCAACATGGATCTTAGATCAATTAGTTACATAAAATAGCTAAAAAAACTTACCGCACCAAGTTTTCACAAGGTGCGGTAAGCAAATAAGAAGGTTTAATATAAAATGATAAGGATTAGTAAACACCTTGTGCTAACATTGCATCAGCTACTTTAACAAAGCCTGCAACGTTTGCACCTACAACATAGTTAATATTTTTTTGCCCTTCGACAGTACCGTATTTTTTACAATTTGCATGAATATCCAACATAATACGGTGTAATTTTTCGTCAACTTCCTCAGCTGTCCAGTATAAACGTTGTGAGCTTTGTGCCATTTCCAAACCGGAAGTTGCAACGCCACCGGCATTTGCCGCCTTACCAGGTCCAAATAAAACGCCTGCTTCCAAGAATGCGTCGGTAGCTTCAATTGTTGTTGGCATATTGGCACCTTCTGCAACAAGTTGAACCCCGTTGGCGATCAATTGTTGTGCATCGGATAATTCCAATTCATTTTGGGTTGCACAAGGTAGTGCAATATCCGCTTTCACTCCCCAAGGACGAGCTCCCTCCACGTATTGCAAACCAAATTGTTCAGCGTAATCTTTAACACGACCACGTTTTACATTTTTAATATCTAAAAGTGCGGTCAATTTTTCTTGTGTAAAGCCTTCAGGATCATAAACATAGCCGGAGCTATCAGAACAAGTGACAACTTTTGCCCCTAACTGCAAGGCTTTTTCGATAGCATATTGAGCAACGTTACCTGAACCGGAAACTACAACTGTTTTCCCTGCGAAAGATTGTCCTTTTTCAGCAAGCATAGCTTGAGCAAAATAAACTAAACCATAACCTGTTGCTTCCGGACGAATTAAACTGCCACCAAATGACAAACCTCGACCGGTAAACACGCAAGCTGCTTGGTTAGATAATTTTTTCATATATCCTGCAAGATAACCTACTTCTCGTCCACCTACACCGATATCACCTGCCGGTACATCGGTATCTGCACCGACATGACGATATAATTCAGACATTAATGCTTGACAAAAACGCATGACTTCCGCATCTGACTTACCCTTAGGATCAAAATCGGAACCACCTTTACCTCCCCCCATCGGTAAGGTAGTTAAAGCATTTTTGAAAATTTGTTCAAAGCCTAAAAATTTTAAAATAGATAAATTTACAGATGGATGAAAACGCATTCCACCTTTAAACGGTCCAATCGCACTATTGAATTGAACTCGGAATGCTCGGTTTACTTGCACTTGACCTTTATCATCTGTCCAAGCGACACGAAATTGAAATGCACGTTCCGGCTCAACTAAACGCTCCAATAAAGCTTCAGAGCGATATTTTGGATTTTTCTCTAAAAATGGCCAAATGGAAGTGAATACTTCACGTACTGCTTGCAAAAATTCTGGTTGATGACCGTCACGTTGTTCTACTTTTGCTAAAAAATCTTCTAACGATACGATTGCTGACATAATTTGTTTCCTTCTTAATTGAAATGTTTTGTTTGCTTATTTATATAGAGAGCCTTTATCAGCCCACGATTAATATGCAATAAAATATCAAAACATTGCAACTAAAATTATTAAAAAAAATTAAAAAACTATTTAAATATTAAATTTTATTTAAAATAATTGTATATATTTTAAATTTATTTTGATTTTGGTTGGGTTGATAGAAGTAATATCAAAAAGCAGGAGGAAAAAACTACCGCACTTATATATTCTAAATTGAAGAATTTACAGCAAAATAAAAACTGGAGACTATGTTTATCTTTATATGTTAAGTAAAAAATGTAAATATTAGTTTCATTTTGAAGAAATTTATTACACACTATATGGGCAAATTATTTTGCAGCTATTTTTACTTTAGGAGTTATTATGAAAAAAGCACTATTAACAGCATTAGTATTAGGCACGAGTTTAACTGTTACTGGTTGTTTTGATAAAGACAACAACGTTTCTCAGCAAGCAGAAAGTACAAAAGAAAGTGTATCAACAGCAATTGCTGAAACAAAAGAAGCTATGTCAAAACAAGTAACGGAAGTTAAAGAGACAGCAGCTGAAAAAGTGGAAGCGGCTAAAGAAGCTATGTCAGAACAAGTAACGGAAATTAAAGAGACAGCAGCTGAGAAAGTTGAAGCAGCTAAAGAAGCTATGTCAGAACAAGTAACGGAAATTAAAGAGATAGCAGCTGAAAAAGTTGAAGCAGCTAAAGAAGCTATGTCAGAACAAGTAACGGAAGTTAAAGAGATGGCAGCTGAAAAAGTTGAAGTAGCTAAAGAAGCTATGTCAGAACAAGTAACGGAAGTTAAAGAGATGGCGACTGAAAAAGTGGAAGCAGCTAAAGAAGCTATGTCAGAACAAGTAACGGAAGTTAAAGCGATGGCGGCTGAAAAAGTTGAAGCAGCTAAAGAAGCTATGTCAGAAAAAGTAATGGAAGTTAAAGAGATGGCGACTGAGATAAAAAGTGCAGTAGAAAAATAGTCTATATTGGGTTAGATTTTCTTTAATGATTAGAGCTAGAATGATTGTTTTCTAGCCTTTTTTCTTTATAAATTGAGATTAAGTTTGTCTTTTTATCCAAATTTGTTAGAATCAGTCAGAATTTTGGGGCTGATTTTGGATTCGACGGAATTAGCGAAGCCCAAGGTGCACGTCGAGGTGCGGTAGGCCTCGTAAATAAACCGCAAAACAATAGTCGCAAACGACGAACAATACGCTTTAGCAGCTTAATAACCTGCTCATAGCCTTCACTCCCTAGCTTTCGCTCGTAAGACGGGGATAAAGTGGAGTCAAATCCAAACGAGATCGTGTTGAAGCCGCCGCTTTAGGATCGAAGCATTAAATTGAATAAAGCTAGTTTTTTGATGGCGTGTCTGTCCGCAGTCAATTTACGAAATTAAAGATTAGACTAAACGTGTAGGACTGAAGGTAGAGTAATTTCGGACGGGGGTTCAACTCCCCCCAGCTCCACCATATCATTCGAAAAGAAAATTTCTAGACATTTTGAACCGCATTGAAAATGCCAATTTTGGCGTAACTTTTTGTTTTTAATCTTTTTAGTGAAATTTGTTAACAACTTAATTTTATTAACAAAATTTATTTGGCTTTTAGAAGGTTTATGGCACATCTTGTTAAGATGTTAAAGAAAAACCGAAAGAAAAATATTTACTAATTGATGGCTAAGGGTTGTTCTGAAAAACTAAGTTTGGCGATGTTAAAATTTGACTAATTAACTCTATTAGAAGCTAGTTATATCATAACTAGCTTCTCGTTTTTATCTCCAAATTAAATTACTTTTTCTTGTAATTGTAGTTTGGAATAGCGGTCCAGCGTTTTTTGAATTCTTTAACGACTTGTTTTGGTTGACGATTGCGTGAGAAAAGCCCTTTATGGTTTCCTTGTATACGGTAAATCATAAGGTTTGTTTCAAAGTCTGCAAAATTCCATACTTGTTCCCCAACAAGATTAGGGATGCTGTCAAAAACACTATGGCTCATAGCATAAAAATCACATTGAAACTCTTCGGTATAAGGAATATCCCACATAGAATGTAAGCCAGGTAAAGTATCTGCACCATATTCTGTCATAAGAATTGGTTTATCTGGGAATTTACTTTGCCATTTTAACAACTCTTGACGAAGTCCAGCTTCTCCTTTAGCTAAATCACCATGATCTACATACCAAGCATAGTATCGATTCAAAGAAATGACATCTACTAAATCCATTACTTCATCACGCTCTGGCGTTGCCAGTAAAATATTGACTAAGGTAACAGGACGTTTTTGCGGATCCAATTCCTTATAAAGAGCAACTAATGGTTTGAAATAATCATGAGCACCTGCTTCATGGCTGGCTGGTTCATTTGCTACTACCCACATGACAACTGAAGGGTGATTTTTATCACGTTTTACCAATTCTTGAATCGCTTGTTCATGTGCTTCTCGGGTTTTCATAGCAGACCAAGTTCCGTTATCTTTGGGATTTAAATCAAGAGAAGCGGTAAAGTTTTGGAAAAGTCCAACGGCTGGAATTTCATCAATTACCAAAACTCCCATGCGATCTGCAAGACGCATCATTTCTTCAGAATAAGGATAGTGTGAGGTTCGGAAAGAGTTGGCACCAATTTCTTTCAAAAGGTTCATATCCATCAAGTTTGCTGCTTCGTTTAAACCGCGACCATTGATAAAAGTATCTTCATGTTTTCCAAAACCTTTAAAATAAACAGGTTTTTGATTGACAAAGAATTGACCATCTGCCACATGAACACTACGTACACCAAATGGCTCATCATAGGTATCAACAACTTTACCATCAACAAGTAGCTCAATATGTGCGGTATAAAGATAAGCATCTAAAACTTCCCATAAGCGTACTTGTTCGAGAGTGATATGCCCGTTACTTGATTGTGCAACTACTTGACGATCTTCATCAAGAATAGTTACTTGGATTGTGTCAACTGCCTTTGATGTTTCAACAGCAATAGAAAGTTTTGCCGTCTTTAAGTCATCTGAAAGCTCACTGACGATGGTAACATCTGAAATGTGAATTTTAGGACGTACCATTAATTTTACTGGGCGATGAATTCCTGCATAGTTGAAGAAGTCAAAGTTTTCTTTAACCACTTTTTTAATACTGCCATCTTCTTGAGTCTCTTCAATGTAATTACCAACAGGAAGGGTGGTGTAATCTAAGATATTATTGGCACAGACAGAGATTTTTATTTGATTTTCTTGGTAAAGCTCCTCTGGAATAATTACCTCAAACGGAGTGAATCCACCTTTATGAGAAGCAAGTTCTCGACCGTTAACATAAATTTTGGCATTGTGAGTTACCGAACCAAAGCGTAAAACTAACTCATCATTTTCCGCTAATTTGGGAATATCCACCCAACGCTCATACCAAAAATCTCCAATATAATTACGCTTATCTTTGTCAACCACCACGTCATTAAAGGAAGTTGGTACTACCATCACTTCTTCTGGTGATAAATCCTTTTCGGGATTATGCTCTCCTAGTTTAAATTGCCATAAACCACTAAGGTCATATAAACTTCTTGTTTTTGTTAACGTTGGATATAACATATATTTTCTCCTTTGTGTTTCTTAACGTTTAATCTCGTGGGAAGTCTCATCTAGCAATTGATCAATATCTGCTTGAGAAATCACATTAATATCGCCTTCAATGGTATGTTTGAACTTGAAACTTGCCATAGCAATGGCCAAACTTTTTTCAGGACTTTCTTTTTTAAGCATGCCATGAATAATTCCCGCTGTAAAAGCGTCTCCAGTACCAACACGGTCTAACACTTGAATGCCTGATTTGTCTGTCTGATAAAGATGACCATCCTGATATAAATAGCCTTTCAATAGATATTCATTAGTATGTCCCATTTCTCTTTGAGTAAAAGCAAAGCTTTTCACGCTATAAGTTTTAGCTAATTTATCCAAAATGCTTTTTAATAATTCTTGATCTTCGTAAGGTCTTGTTAAACCTAATTGGTCTTTTAAATCTCCTTGCCCATCACCGGAAAGACTTAACGGCTCAATTCCAATGCAAACATCTGCTAGAGCGGCAAGAGGGGACAATAATTCTCTTGCCTCTTGGAAAGAGTTCCATAAACTTGCTCTAAAATTTAAATCAAAAGAGACAGTGAGTCCCTCTGCTTTAGCCTTGGTCATCAAATAATGGGTTAAGCTATAAAGGTTATCATTCAACGCTGGAGTGATGCCAGACACATGAAACCAGTCGGCTCCTTTGAATACAGACTCTAGGTCATAATCACTCAGTTGAGATTCCCAAAAAGCAGAGTGTTTTCGGTCATAAGTTACCCGACTGGCACGTAAGGAAAAGCCTTTCTGGTAATAATAAATCCCTAGACGTTGCCCTTTTTCCAAAATGTAATCCTGATTGATTTGACGAGAAAAAAGAAAGTTTTTCGTCATCCTACCTAAATCATTATCCGGAATGGCAGATATAAGAGAAACGTTGTGTCCTAATTGTGCCAAGGTTGAAAGAACATTTAATTCTGAACCGCCAAATTGACATTCTAGACTGGTTGTCAGTGTTAGGGTTTGATACTGTGGTGGTGATAACCGTAACAAGATTTCACCTAAAGAAACTACTGTTTTCAACTAAAACCTCCATCTTGATGGGTTGTGCTAAAAGTAGTATACACGATATTATGTTTTTTAGTACAAGAAAGTGGGCTACAGTAAAAAATAAGTTATATCATCATCGTAACAGACTGCTTATTTAGAATTCTTAATATCTATTAGATTATTAGATTGTTATTCGCATTGATTTGTCGATAATCTTCAATGCAGTGATGTTTTAAAAAAACAAGCATATTTTCTTTATAAGATGTTTAGAAAAATCTTTTTTGTTTTTTGTAGTGTGGAGTGACAAAAGTGCGGTGTCTTTTGGTGTGTCCTTAGAAATACTTTACAAGTGTTGATTAAATAAGTTCAAAGATAGCCAGCAAAAGAATTATTTTAGAAATGCAGTAAAAATTATCATTTATGCCATAGAAATATTAACAGAAATTAGTAATTTAAATTGAGATTAACGACAGAAAATAGTAAAGTAGCCCACTATTCATTCACTTACAAAAATAGCTTTTAAGGCGGAATTTATGGGAAAAAGTGTTGTTGTTTTAGGTGCTCAATGGGGCGATGAAGGGAAAGGCAAAATCGTTGATTTATTAACAGATCGAGTTAAGTATGTGGTTCGCTATCAAGGTGGGCATAATGCGGGGCATACATTGATTATTAATGGTGAAAAAACAGTTCTTAGATTAATTCCATCAGGTATATTACGTGAAAACGTAACCTGTCTGATTGGAAATGGGGTTGTTCTTTCACCGACAGCCTTAATGCAAGAAATGGGGGAATTAGAAAGTCGTGGGATTAATGTTCGTGAACGTTTGTTAATTTCCGAGGCTTGTCCGTTAATTCTTCCTTACCATGTTGCAATGGATAAAGCTCGTGAGTCAGCTTTAGGCAATAAAGCAATCGGTACCACAGGACGTGGTATTGGTCCGGCTTATGAAGATAAAGTCGCTCGTAGAGGCTTACGTGTTGGCGATTTGTTTGATAAACAATCATTCGCCGAAAAATTAAAAAATATTCTAGATTACTATAATTTTCAGTTAGTTAATTATTACAAGGTTGAGGCTGTTGATTATCAAAAAACGTTGGATGAAGTACTTGCAGTGGCAGATATTATCACAGCTATGGTTGCAGATGTGACGACAATTTTAGACGTTGCTCGTAAAAATGGCGATAACATTTTATTTGAAGGTGCTCAAGGCACAATGTTGGATATTGACCAAGGCACATATCCTTATGTAACCAGTTCTAACACAACTGCTGGTGGTGTATCCACTGGAGCAGGTTTTGGTCCTCGTCATATTGATTATGTTTTAGGTATTATTAAAGCCTATTGTACTCGTGTTGGTGGGGGACCATTCACAACAGAATTATTTGATGAAGTGGGAGCGGAAATTGCACGGAAAGGAAATGAATTTGGTGCCGTAACCGGTCGACCACGTCGTTGCGGTTGGTTTGATGCTGTTGCTATTAAGCGAGCAATCCAAACGAATTCTATTTCCGGTTTTTGTATGACCAAGCTGGACGTATTAGATGGATTTCGTGAAGTCAAAATTTGTGTTGGCTACAAAATGCCTAATGGTGAAATTGCTGAATATGCACCATTAGCGGCAAAAGATTGGGAAGGTGTAGAGCCGATTTATGAAACCTTACCGGGTTGGCAAGAAAATACATTTGGTATAACAGATGTTAATCAGTTACCGGAAAATACTCGTAATTACATTAAACGTATTGAGGAAGTTACGGGCGTACCTATCGCGATTCTTTCGACAGGTCCTGATCGTGTTGAAACTATGATTTTAAACGATCCTTTTGCGGTGTAAATCATAAATAATAGAGACAAAAGTGGTTTAATTCAGAAATGAATTAAGCCACTTTTTTATCTCAATCAACTTCCTGAAATCTTCATTTTTTCCAACAAAATCGAACCTGTTTGAATATTCGATCTATATTCAATATCGTTACCAACCGCAATAATATTTGCAAACATGTCTTTTAATTGCCCGGCAATAGTGATCTCCGATACAGGATATTGAATTTCACCATTTTCAACCCAAAATCCAAAAGCTCCACGTGAATAATCACCGGTAATAATATTAACCCCTTGTCCCATTAAATCAGTGACCAATAAACCTGTTCCCATTTCTTGTAAAAGTGCGGTTAAATTTTGTGAATTTGGCTTAACCAGCCAGTTATGAATTCCACCTGCATGTCCTGTACTTTGCATACCTAATTTTCGACCGCTATAACTTGTCAGCAAATAGGTTTGTAAAATACCTTGTTCGATAATTTCTAAATTTTTCGTACGAACACCTTCACTATCAAAAGGTGTTGAAGCAAGTTTGCCAATCAAATGCGGTCTTTCACTAATATGAAACCAATCAGGTAATATTTTTTTACCTAGATGATCGAGTAAAAAACTGGAATCACGATATAAACTTCCACCACTAATCGCCGTTGCCAAGTGTCCTATCAATCCGGTTGCCACACTATTCATAAAAATAACCGGCACTTCTTGAGTTGGAATTTTTCTCGGTTGTAAATGAGATAGTGCTTTTTTGGCAGAATTTTCGCCAACCCAAACCGCACTTTCCAACTCTTGAATATTACGTGCAACAGTATATTCATAATCTCGCTCAAGTTGTTCATTGCTGCTTGCAATCACAGAACAAGATAAAGAATAACGACTTGATAAATAGCTTTGTAACATGCCGTGGCTATTACCATAAACTCGCACACCGGTATGCGAATTAAATGTTGCACCTTCACTGTTTACAATGCGTTTATCATAATCTAAAGCGGCTTTCTCTGTTTGCAAAGCCAATGAAACGGCATGATCAACATCAATATCAAACTCATGATAAAGTGCTAAATCCGGTGCATCAAATGCCATTAATTCCTTATCAGCTAACCCTGCACAATCATCCGGAGAGGTATATTTCGCAATAGCTAAGGCGGAATCTACCGCACTTTTTATTGCGGTATGGCTTAAATCCGAAGTTGAGGCATTTCCTTTTTGATTCCCCAAATAAACGGAAATACCTAAAGCACCATCATTGTTAAATTCTACATTTTCAATTTCCTGTAAACGAGTTGAAACGGATAAACCATTGACTTTTGTAACTGCAACTTCTGCTGTTGCACCTGCTTGCGTAGCAGTTTTAATTGCATAGCTTACAGCATCTTGTAACATTTGCTCTTGTTGCTTTAAAAGTGCGGTGGAATTTTGTTGAGTTATCATTATAAGCCTTTTTATTAAACAGAAATTTTGGCTATTTTAGCTTATTTTCAAATTTGTCGCTAACCACAAATACTATGTCATTTCGGCAAAATGTGAAGTTATGCTAAAATACGCCGAATTTTACATAAGGAAAATAGGAATAAATCATGGCGAAATGTAAAGAAGAAGTGTTTAATTGGGAAGATGAGGAACAAGAAGAAATTATTTGGGTGAGTAAAAGTGAAATAAAACGTGATGCGGAAGCTTTGAAAAAATTAGGTGAAAAACTCGTCAATTTAACCAAAACAAATTTGGATAAAATACCATTAGACACAGGGTTGCGTGATGCGGTCGAACTTGCACAACGTTTGCAAAAAGAAGCTCTTCGCCGTCAAATTCAATATATCGGCAAACTCTTGCGAGCCATTGATCCGGAACCAATCCAAGAAGCGTTAAATAAAATTGAAAATAAACATCAGCAGCAACAAGCAAAATTACATAAATTAGAATTATTACGAGATGAATTGGTTCAAAAAGGCAACAGTGCATTTACAGAGCTATTAATACAGTATCCTCATGCAGATCGCCAACATTTACATAACCTAATTCGTTCAGCACAAAAAGAGCGGGAACAAAACAAACCACCTAAATCATACCGAGAAATTTTCCAATATTTGAAAGATCTGATTTTGGAAGATTAACATGAAAATCCGCATGTTAAAGTGCATTAACGTTTATCTGCTATTTTTCACATGTACCAAAATCCGCTATAATGGCGGACATTTTTGATATAACGTACCTAATAATGTAAAAAAACCAAAGAGGTTTATTATGACTACTCCAGTAGTTGCTCTAGTCGGTCGCCCTAATGTCGGTAAATCGACTTTATTTAATCGTCTAACACGTACTCGTGATGCTTTAGTGGCTGATTTTCCCGGTCTTACTCGGGATCGAAAATATGGTCAAGCACATTTCAATGGTTATGACTTTATTGTGATTGATACGGGAGGTATTGATGGGACGGAAGAAGGCGTAGAGGAAAAAATGGCGGAGCAATCCTTACTTGCCATTGAAGAAGCCGATATTGTTTTATTTCTTGTAGATGCTCGTGCTGGCTTAACTTCTGCGGATGTTGGTATTGCTCAATATTTGCGTAAACGCCAAAATAAAACTACTGTACTTGTGGCAAACAAAACCGATGGTATTGATGCAGATTCTCATTGTGCAGAGTTTTATCAACTAGGCTTGGGTGAAATTGAAAAAATTGCGGCATCACAAGGACGCGGTATAAGTGCATTAATGGAAAAAGTTTTGCCACCTGTTGCCGACAAGCTAAGTTTAGCTAACGCAGAAGAGCATTCAGAAAGTGCGGTAGAAAATTCAGATGAAAGTGCGGAAGAATGGGAAAAAGATTTTAATTTTAATAGTGAAGAAGATATACAGCTACTTGATGAGGCTCTTGTAGAAGAACAAGAAGAAAGTGAAGATAAAAATATCAAAATTGCCATTGTGGGTCGTCCAAATGTAGGAAAATCAACACTAACTAACCGCATTTTAGGTGAAGATCGTGTAGTGGTGTATGACTTACCGGGGACCACTCGAGACAGCATTTATATTCCGATGGAGCGAGATGGTCAGCAATACACTCTCATTGATACGGCCGGTGTACGCAAACGTGGTAAAGTTCATTTAACAGTAGAAAAATTCTCTGTTATCAAAACATTACAAGCTATTCAAGATGCGAATGTTATTTTGTTGACGATTGATGCTCGTCAAGGCATATCCGATCAAGATTTATCGTTATTAGGTTTCATTTTAAATACCGGTCGTTCCTTGGTCATTGTTGTCAATAAATGGGACGGTTTAAATCAAGATATAAAAGATCAAGTCAAGTCTGAATTGGATCGTCGTTTAGACTTTATTGATTTTGCACGTGTTCATTTTATTTCTGCTCTACATGGTAGTGGTGTAGGCAATTTATTTGACAGTATAAAAGAGGCTTATGCTTGTGCTACAAAAAAAATGACAACGTCATTACTAACCCGCATTCTACAAATGGCAACAGATGAACATCAACCGCCAATGATAGGTGGACGCAGAATTAAACTAAAGTATGCACATCCAGGCGGGTATAATCCACCAATTATTGTTGTACACGGCAATCAAATCGAAGGTTTGCCGGACAGCTACAAACGATATTTATCTAACTATTACCGTCGTAGCTTAAAAATTATTGGGTCACCGATTCGTTTATTGTTCCAAGAAGGAAACAACCCGTTCGCAGGGCGTCGTAATAAACTGACACCAAATCAGTTGCGTAAACGTAAACGTTTGATGAAATTTATCAAAAAATCAAAACAGCGATAAATATAATATAAATGGGCGGAAAATATCCGCCCAAAATCACTGCACTTTGCCTCTATATTTTTTCTTATTTTGCGATCTCTCTCGCAAATATTTCCCAATTCAATAAACTTTCAACTTTTTATCTTTTATATTAAAGCCTTCCCACACAAACGGATATAAGGATAATTATGCGAGTATCAGCACTATTTTTTATGTTGTTCATTATAAAAGTTCAAGCAACATTGCCGGATTTCATGCTGTTGGAAAACTATAAAAATCAGGACGTAAGCGGTTGGGTGATGAGTGAAAAGTTGGATGGCATTAGGGGATATTGGGATGGCAAACAACTTTTCACTCGACAAAATAAAGTCATTCAGCCACCGCACTATTTTATTCGTGATTTCCCACCCTTTGCTATTGACGGCGAACTTTTTACCGAACGTAATCAATTCGAAAAAATATCCTCTATTGTACGTTCCAAAAAAGATAAAGGTTGGGAAAAAATGAAATTATATGTTTTTGATGTTCCCAATGCACAAGGAAATTTATTTGAAAGACTGGCTGTTTTACAAGATTATCTTGATAAACATCCTACACCTTATATTCAAATTATTGAGCAAATTCCCATTAAAACTAAACAACAAGTGAAAAATTTTTTACAACAAATTGAAAAACAGCAAGGTGAGGGAGTTGTTTTACGTAATCCTCATGCTACCTATGAACGAAAACGCAGTACACAAATTTTGAAATTAAAGACCGCACTTGATGAAGAATGTACTGTTATAGCTCATCATCAAGGTAAAGGACAATTTGAAAATATGCTAGGATCAATCAGCTGTCAAAATCATCGTGGCATTTTTAAAATCGGCTCAGGATTTAATTTAATTGAACGTAGAAATCCGCCTCCAATAGGCTCTATTATTACCTATAAATATCGTGGATTAACTAAAAATGGACTTCCTCGATTTGCCACTTATTGGCGTTCAAAGAAAGAATAAAAGTGCGGTGATGATTGATATAAAATCTTCTTATGGGGCTGATATTTTCCTTTACAAGCCGTAAAATCTGCCTAAAATAAAGCCCCCAAATAGCTTGCATAGTCAAGCTACTGACTTGTAATCAGACTTAAGAGAAAATTTATGACAACTCAATTCAAACCGGAATTATTATCTCCAGCCGGTTCGTTAAAAAATATGCGTTATGCTTTTGCTTATGGTGCAGATGCCGTATATGCCGGTCAACCTCGATATAGTTTGCGAGTTCGCAACAATGAATTTAATCATGCTAATTTAAAAATCGGTATTGATGAAGCACATGCACTTGGTAAAAAATTCTATGTTGTAGTGAATATTGCACCACATAATTCTAAATTAAGAACCTTTATCAAAGATTTACAACCCGTGATTGATATGCAACCTGATGCACTAATCATGTCAGACCCCGGCTTGATTATGTTGGTGCGTGAGCATTTCCCAAATATTGATATTCATCTTTCTGTACAAGCAAATGCAGTGAATTGGGCGACAGTGAAATTCTGGAAACAATTGGGTTTAACTCGAGTGATTCTATCTCGTGAACTCTCCTTGGAAGAAATCGCTGAAATTCGCCAGCAAGTACCGGATATTGAAGTTGAAATATTTGTGCATGGTGCTTTATGTATGGCATATTCAGGACGCTGTTTATTATCAGGCTACATTAACAAGCGTGATCCCAATCAAGGTACTTGTACCAATGCCTGTCGCTGGGAATATTCTGTTGTAGAAGGAAAAACAGATGAAGTAGGCAACATTGTGAATGTTGGTGAAGAAATTCCCGTTAAAAATGTCGCACCGACGTTAGGTGAAGGAAATACAACAAATAAAGTCTTTTTATTAGCGGAAAATCAGCGACCTGAAGAGCAAATGTCAGCCTTTGAAGATGAGCATGGTACTTATATTATGAACTCTAAAGATCTGCGTGCAGTGCAACATGTAGAAAAACTTTCACAAATTGGTGTTCATTCTTTAAAAATTGAAGGGCGTACAAAATCTTTCTATTATTGTGCAAGGACGGCTCAAGTTTATCGCAAGGCTATTGATGACGCAGTAGCAGGCAGACCTTTTGATGAAAGTTTAATGGATACATTGGAAAGTTTGGCACATCGTGGCTATACCGAAGGTTTCTTACGCCGTCATACGCATGATGAATACCAAAATTATGATTATGGGTATTCTATTTCTGAACGCCAACAATTTGTTGGCGAATTTACCGGTAAACGTAATGAACAAGGTATGGCGGAAGTTGCGGTTAAAAATAAATTCTTGTTAGGTGATGAAGTTGAATTAATGACGCCCAAAGGCAATGTGGTTTTTACCATTGAGCGTATGCTTAATCGTAAAAATGAACACATTGATGCCGCACTTGGTGATGGGCATTTTGTTTTTTTAGATGTTCCTCAAGATATTCAACTTGATTATGCGTTACTCATGCGTAATTTAGTTAATGCAAATACAAGAAATCCGCATAATAAAAAATAATCGTTTGTTAGAAATTTTTTGTGAATGTAAAAAATATTTCGCCCTTTCTTGATGAAAGGGCTTTTTTACCCTCTGTTTATATCACCTAATTTATCAGACAGTGCTATCGGGCAACGCAAGTGCTATACCCGTAGCACTTGCCGATTGCCTTAGTCTTGTAGCACTAAGGGGGTGATTTATGTTCTAACCATTCTTGACCTAATCGCTTATCTAGTAACTAGATTGTCCTAAGACAATCGGAAGGGGTGAGGTGGTAACTCGCCCCGACCTATTCCCATTGTATGCCCTATCCCCTGATTTTTCAAGTTATCTACTTTTCAAATAATCTTATTCTTAATTCGTCTAGAGTTTTAATTTCTCCAGAAACATATTTTTTCAGTAATACTTCACATTCTTTAGATGGATATTCCCCTTCTAATGCAAAACTGGCTAAGGCGTTTTTTATATGAAATTCCCGTCTAGTTAAAATTTCAGGTGTTAATTTTTCATCATCTTGCATAAATCCCCCTAAAATTTATATTTATGAAATTTTTTTCTCACTAACTTAGAAAGTTCTTCGTAGTCAATTTCTTCTGGTTTAAGAGCGTATAGCTTGTTACGCAAGCCGGCTAATAACTCGCTATCTTCGTTTCTACCACCTGTTTGAGCCACGATTAAGCCGAGTGTTTGGGAAATGCCATTGATTAAACTGTCTTTTTCCATGAGTGTTGCCATAATTCTCCCCCTTGTTTTATTTGAAAAACCTTTAAAAATAACCACTTTTATTTGCCAAAGCACCATTAGAACATTTATTAAATCAATCTGGCGTGATTTTTTGTCAAGAAAAAATTGCTTTTGATCACGTAAAAAGCGGAACCATTAATGATAGCAATTATTTTGTTTATTATGGCAAAGTAGCATCATTGGAACAACATTTTCAATTGCAAGGCAAAAATTATACTTGCTACGCTTTTTCTAATCCTCCTTACCCTTTTGTTAGACCAGCAATTTTTGATGATGAACTCAATTTTTTAGAGCAAGCACTCTCAAATAAAAACAAAATTGATAAAAAGAAAGCTTTTGTATTTTTTAAACGTTATGCCAATCAACCGATTTGTGTTGGAAACTTCCTTCAAAAACTATCCTATCTCCTCTATTTTCGTTGGGGCAGTCATAACATTATTGGCAACTTTGATTTTTTCTGCACTGGCATGGCTCATTAGTTCCATTATTGTCTTCTGGCAGCAACGCAAAATTCCCTCTGAGTATCGACAAAAAATGCGTAACCGAGAACCATTTCAACGCTTATCGAAAATTGTGCCACTTGTTTTTTAGGTGCGGGTATTTATGGTGCGGTCGCCACTCACGATATTCTGTCAAAATGGAACGGATTTCCACAACCTCAGATCCAACAACTTGCTACGCAGTATTGCTCAGCCAATTGGTGCCAAAATCTTTCCAAAATCAACATCAAAACAAGGACGCTACCCGCTGGAGTTTATAGTGCGGAAGAAAAAACGCGTATTATTCAAAAAACCTTAGTCAAAAAAGGTTACAAACTTAAAGTGGACGGAAAATTTGGTACAAAAACTCGCAATGCCGCAGTAAGTTACCTTGCGACCAAAGGTATCAGCGTCACTAACGATATCGCCTTGGATCGGTTGTTTGAGTATTTTGAACCAAACTTACAGTAAAAAAAATTATTTTGAAGTACTGTATATTGATAGAATGTTTATTCTAATATATAGCTTTTTATATGACTTAAACTCTTTTTAACGTGCCTATTTCTTTGCTTTAATTACAGATGTTCTTGTATATTATAGTTTTTCATATCTGTGATATTTATCACAAAAACGAAATAAAAATTCCAAATTTTAATAAAAATGAAAATTTTGCATTGAAATAAAAGTAGCAATATTGTATTAATATCAAGGTATTTAAGTGGTTCAATATTACAGTCTGATCACTAAATAGAGAAGTTCATTGCTAAATTTAATATTTACATATGCTAAAATTGATAGGAAAATTCTATGAAAACTGCAAAAAACTGCAAAAAACTGCAAAAAACTGCAAAAAACTGCAAAAAACTGCAAAAAACTGCAAAAAACTGCAAAAAACTGCAAAAAACTGCATAGCATTCTTTTAACTACGCTACTTATCTCCCTTCCTGTACTATCACAAGCTAAAACCCTAAGATTGGCTCATCATATGGCTAATGATAATGTTAACCATACACTAGTTATAGATTTTTCAGACAAACTCAAAGAAATATCTAATGGAAAACTTACTGTTGATGTTTACTCAAACGGGATTTTAGGCGATCAAGTGGAGCTATTTGAAGGAATGAAGCTCGGTACTGTTGATATGTCCATCTCAGATACTAGCATCATTGCATCTTATTATTCTCCAATTGGGATTTTAGATATGCCTTATTTTTTTAAGGATATGGAGCATATTAAAAAATTACTAAATACAGCCAAAATGGCAGAAATTAAAAAACAAGTTGAAGCCAAATCAGGGGTTAAAATATTAAGTATTCAACCTGTCGCTTATAGAAATATTATTCTTAAAAAAGAACTTGCTGATAATAATAAATTTGATGGCTTAAAAATTCGAGTACCAAATTCTCCTGTACTTGTTAATACCATAACTTCTCTTGGAGCTACACCAAGTCCAATTCCATCAGGTGAGGCATACACTGCTATCCAAACAGGAGTTGTGGATGGTATGGAAGGTAATCCGGAATTTTTAAGCTCCATTAAAATCAGCGAAGTAGCTAAAAACTGGTATGAAACACAACATGCCATGACCTTTACTGCGTTAAATATTAGTGCTAAAAAATTTAATTCATTAACGGAATCTGAACAACAATGGATTAAAGAGGCTGTAACTTTTGCAATAGATCAGTTTTATATTAAGACTGTCAACACTGATGAAAAATGGAGAAGTTATCTAAAACAACAAGGTGTCGAGTTTCATAATGTAGATATACCAACTCTAAGAGAAAAAGCTAAACCAATGGTTGATAAATTTGTTCAAGCGAACGGATTAGAAGAATTATATAAAGAGGCACAAAAATGAAACTAGATGGTTATATTTCCTCATTCAGAAATACATTAACGATTATACTTTTTTCTGCACTTGTCATTGTTGTATCTATAGGCGTTTTTTCTAGATTTTTAACATCACATCCTTTCGCTTGGACTGAGGAATTATCTAGATTTATTTTTATTTGGCTAGCTTGGATAGCTTCAAGTTTAACAATTGCTAAGGGTATTAATATTACCTTTGATATTGTGCTGGATAAATTAGAACAAACCGTTGGTAGTATTGCTCATATTATTGTGAATGTTATTTCTGTCATTTACATACTCGCAGTCATTATCTTGGGATATATACTTTGTATTAATAATACAAATTCATACTCCCCTTTACTAGGTGTTCCAATGTGGACTCTAAATCTTGCGATACCTGTTGGTGGGGTATTGATGGTTTATGAGCAAATTAAAAATTTAATCAAGAAACGTTAATTATAATGAGGTGATATATGCTACTTCTTGCATTCTTATGCTTCTTTATTTTGGTTCTGCTCGGTGTGCCTATTGCATTTTCAATGGGATTAGGTGCCATAATTTCAATTCTGTCTAATGATTTACCGTTAGCATTGATTTCTCAGCGTTTATTCTCAGGTATAAATTCCTTTTCATTATTAGCAATTCCGTTTTTTATGTTAGCTGGAGAATTAATGGAGAATGGAGGAATATCCAGAAGACTTATTCATTTATCGAAATGTTTAGTCGGACATTTTAGAGGCGGTCTAGGTATGATAGATATATCCACCTCTGTAATTTTTGCCGGAGTATCAGGATCTGCAGCAGCAGATACAGCCGCCGTCGGTTCAATTATGATACCTACCATGAAAAAAAATGGCTATCCAGCAGGCTTAACTGCAGTCCTTCAATCTGTAGCAGGATCTCTTGGTCCAATTATTCCACCTAGCTTAACTGCGATTATTTTTGCCTCATTAACTGGATTATCAATTAAAGATTTATTTTTAGCAGGGATTTTACCTGGAATTGCTATAGCTATCGGATTGGTTCTAGTCACCTATTTCTATGCTAAAAAATATAATCTTGGTAGAGATCAAAAGGCATCTAGAGCCATTTTATGCAAAGCATTTAAAGAGGCGTCTTCTGCATTATTTATGCCGGTTATCATAGTAGGTGGAATTTTGGTTGGCTTCTTTACGCCAACTGAAGCTGGGGCTGTAGCAGTACTTTATGCTATTGCAGTCGGTATTTATTATAAAGAATTAACTTTTAAAAAATTCAAACATTCAATACTAAATGCAGCCGCAATGACCGCAATGTGTACCCTAATTATATCGGGAGCAACTATTTTATCATGGATTATCGCCTTCACTCGTTTGCCTGATTTAATTATAGGGTTCTTAACAAGTATTACGGATAATCCTTACATGATCCTTCTGCTCTTAGTAGCATTTTTATTATTTATCGGCATGTTTATTGAAACTATTGCCGCAACTATTATTGTTGCACCAATTTTAATGCCAGTAGCTTATCAATATGGAATAGATCCGATACAATTTGCCATAATTATGATCGTGGTCTTAGTTTATGCAGGTGTAACACCTCCTGTCGGTGGAGTATTGTTCATTACCATGGGGATTGCTAATGTCAAACTACAGGAAACGCTAAAATACCTCGTTCCTTATTTAGGTGTCATATTCATCGTTGTGTTACTGATGATATTATTCCCTTCGATCTCTTTGATGATACCTAATATGTTCCGTTAAAAAACAAGTGAGTATAATGTGTTTTTCATTTTACTCACTTGATGGCGATAATGACACAATTTCCTCTTGTATGAACCCATATTTGCGACTAGACTACGCCCTTACAGTTTTTATTATGATTTTACGAAGTTATGTATTTATCTGATTTCTATTTTGACTTACCTGATGAATTAATTGCACGTTATCCCAAACGTGAGCGTTCTTCCAGTCGTATGTTGCAATTAAACGGACAAAACGGAGAATTATTTCACCGCACTTTTAGCGATGTTGCAGATCTGATTAACGAAGGCGATTTGCTGATTTTTAATAATACCCGAGTGATTCCGGCGAGAATGTTTGGGCGAAAAGCAAGTGGTGGAAAAATAGAAGTGTTGGTTGAGCGGGTATTAAATGAACATCATTTTTTAGCCCATATTCGATCTTCAAAATCACCGAAAGAAAATACAGTGCTTTTTTTAGGTGAAGATAAGCTGGGAGAAGGGAAGGGTGTTGAAATGCTGATGAAGGCACGCCATGAAAATTTATTTGAACTGGAATTAAGTGATAAAAGTACCGCTCTTTTAGATATTTTACAGAAAATAGGTCATATGCCTTTACCCCCTTACATTGATCGTCCAGATGAAGATGCCGATAAAGAACGCTATCAGACGGTCTACAATAAAGTTCCCGGGGCTGTGGCTGCACCAACTGCCGGCTTACATTTTGATGATGAGCTATTGACACAACTCAAAAACAAGGGGGTTAATTTTGCCTTTGTTACCTTACATGTCGGTGCCGGCACTTTCCAACCTGTTCGTGTAGAAAATATTGAAGATCATAAAATGCACGCAGAATATGTGGAAGTCCCGCAAGAAGTGGTTGATGCTGTTTTAGCCACAAAAGCAAAGGGTAAACGAGTTATTGCAGTAGGTACAACTTCTGTACGGTCAATTGAAAGTGCGGCACTTTTTGCCGAAGAAAATAATAGCACTCATTTACTTGAACCCTATTTTTCCGACACTTCCATTTTTATTTATCCGGGCAAAAAATTTCGTGTTATTGACTGTTTGATTACCAATTTCCATTTGCCGGAGAGTACTTTGATTATGCTGGTTTCTGCTTTTGCCGGTTATCAACATACGATGAATGCTTATAAAAGTGCGGTCGAAAATCGCTATCGCTTTTTTAGCTATGGCGATGCCATGTTTATTACGAAGGCCTAAAAGCCGATTACATCAGACTGTTTATCTGACGAGAAGGATTACAAATGACAATGAAATTTACCTTACATAAAACTAACGGTATGGCACGTCGAGGTACCATGACTTTTAATCGTCCGCAGGGCGAATTTACGGTGGAAACGCCAGCTTTTATGCCGGTTGGAACCTATGGCACGGTAAAGGGCATGACACCTGAAGAAGTGCGGGCAACAGGGGCAGAAATTTTACTGGGAAATACCTTTCATTTGTGGCTTCGCCCGGGTCAAGAAATTATGCGTCAACACGGTGATTTACACGATTTTATGCAATGGCATCGTCCAATTTTAACCGATAGTGGTGGTTTTCAAGTTTTTAGCTTAGGTAAATTGCGTAAAATTACTGAAGAAGGTGTTAAATTTCAAAATCCAATTAATGGCGAAAGAATTTTCTTATCACCGGAAAAATCTATGGAAATTCAATATGATTTAGGTTCGGACATCGTGATGATTTTCGATGAATGTACACCTTATCCGGCAACTTTCGATTATGCCAAAAAATCCATGGAAATGTCTTTACGTTGGGCAAAGCGTAGTCGTGAACGTTTTGATGAATTAGGTAATAAAAATGCCTTGTTCGGTATTGTACAAGGCAGTACTTTTGAAGATTTACGTAAACTTTCTATTGAGGGGTTAATTAATATCGGTTTTGACGGTTATGCTGTTGGTGGATTAGCTGTTGGAGAACCTAAAGAAGATATGCACAGAATTTTAGCATATGTTTGCCCGCAACTTCCGGCGGATAAACCTCGTTATTTAATGGGTGTCGGTAAACCGGAAGATTTGGTTGAAGGTGTTCGGCGTGGTATTGATATGTTTGATTGCGTTATGCCAACTCGTAATGCTCGTAACGGTCATCTTTTTGTCAGTAACGGTATTGTAAAAATTCGTAATGCAAAATATCGTAATGACACAACCTCCCTTGATCCTGAATGTGATTGCTATACCTGTAAACACTATACCAAAGCTTATTTATATCATCTGGATAAGTGCGGTGAAATTTTGGGGGCGAGATTAAATACCATTCATAATCTTCGCTATTATCAACGTTTAATGGCTCAAATTCGTCAAGCGATTGAAGAAGATCGTTTTGAGGATTTTGTTGTAGAATTTTATAAAAAAATCGGTAAATCTGTGCCTGCACGATAAGAAAGTAATAATAATTGTCGGAGAAATAACCTACAAGGTCGGTTATTGATAAATAAAGTGCGGTGAAATAAAAAGATATTTTCACATTAAAAGAATTTTATGCTATTTTACGCAAGTTTTTAATGAATGTTTAACTCACTTATAAGGATAAAATAATGGAAGCTCAACAAAGTAGCCCACTTTCTATGTTATTTATTTTTGCCATTTTTGGATTGATTTTCTATTTTATGATCTATCGTCCACAAGCAAAACGTAACAAAGCACATAAGCAGTTAATGTCTGAATTAGCGAAAGGCACTGAGGTGTTAACTTCAGGTGGTATTATCGGTAAAATCAGCAAAATCAGTGCTGAAAACGATTATGTCGTTATCGCATTAAATGATACAACTGAAATCACTATCAAACGCGATTTTATCGTAGCCGTATTGCCAAAAGGTTCTTTAAAATCTATCTAAATTTTCATTCATTCCGCAAGGGAACAAGTCTATGTTAAATCGTTACCCTTTATGGAAGAATCTAATGGTGATCCTAGTGATCGCCATTGGTGTTTTATATTCTCTTCCAAATCTTTACGGTGAAGATCCAGCTGTACAAATCTCTGGAACACGAGGGCAAACCGCTGATATAAACGTGCTTACTAATGTACAAACATTATTAGAGCAAAATAATTTACCTATCAAATCAATTATTTTGGAAAACGGCTCAATTTTAGCTCGTTTCAACAATACAGATGATCAACTTTTAGCTAAAGATAAAATTATTGAACAACTTGGTAATAATTATTCCGTTGCACTTAACCTTGCACCCGCCACACCAAAATGGTTAACCAATATTGGCGGTAGACCGATGAAATGGGGGTTAGACCTACGGGGAGGTGTTCGTTTCTTAATGGAAGTGGATATGCACACTGCATTGGATAAACGCCAAGAACAATTACAAGACAGCTTACGTACCGAATTACGCAAAGAAAAATATCAATATACGTCTATTCGTAATGGAGAAAATTTTACAACTCTCATTACCTTAGCTAAACCGGAACAACTTTCCGATGTACAACGTTTCTTGCGTAAACAACATCAAAATCTGAACGTTAATGCCATTTCTGAAAACACACTAAGTTTAGAATTATCAGAGAACGCTCTAAGAGAAATTCGTGATCATGCTATTGAACAAAACTTAAGTATTTTACGTCGTCGTGTAGAAGAATTGGGTGTTGCTGAACCTGTTATTCAGCGTCAAGGGGCTGAGCGTATTGTAGTGGAATTACCCGGTGTACAGGATACAGCTCGGGCAAAAGAAATTCTAGGTGCAACAGCAACGCTGGAATTCCGTTTAGTAAATCAAAATGCAAATTTAGATGTCGCTCTTAAAGGTATGGTGCCTTCTGATTCGGAAGTGAAATATGATCGCAATGGTAGTCCTATTGTGTTATATCGACGAGCTGTATTAGGCGGTGAGCATATTACTAATGCAAGTTCAGGCATAGATCAAAATACCGGTTCTCCTCAGGTTTCGGTTACTTTAGATTCTGAAGGTGGTGAAATTATGTCACAAACTACCAAACTTAATCTAAAGAAACCAATGGCAACTCTATATGTAGAATATAAAGACAGTGGTAAAAAAGACGAACATGGTAAAACTATTTTAGCTAAACATGAAGAAGTTATTAATGTTGCGACAATCCAAGGTCGTTTCGGTTCACAATTCCAAATTACCGGCATCAATAGCCCTGCTGAAGCACAAAACCTATCGGTATTACTACGTTCAGGTGCTTTAACTGCACCAATTCAAATTATTGAAGAGAGAACGGTAGGCCCATCTTTGGGGGCTCAAAATGTTGAACAAGGGCTGAAAGCAGGATTATGGGGATTAGCCATTACGATTATATTTATTCTATTTTACTATAAACTCTTCGGTTTATTTGCCGGCATAGCCCTTATTGCCAATATGATACTTCTTGTAGGTATAATGTCTTTATTACCCGGAGCGACTTTAACAATGCCGGGTATCGCAGGGATTGTTTTATCTGTCGGTATGTCTGTTGATGCTAATGTATTGATTTTTGAACGAATAAAAGAAGAAATTAATAATGGTCGCACAATTCAGCAAGCTATTAATGAAGGTTATAGCGGTGCATTTACGAGTATTTTTGATGCGAACTTAACCACTATTCTAACATCAGTCGTATTATATGCTGTAGGTACTGGACCGGTTAAAGGGTTTGCTATTACACTCTCTTTAGGTGTAGCGATTTCAATGTTTACTGCCATTACAGGAACTCGTTTTCTTGTAAACTTAATCTATGGCGGAAAACGTGTTGAAAAATTATCAATTTAAGGCAGGTGAATAGTGAGTTTATTTACACGCAATAAAAAAGTGCATGAATATAAAGGGGTCATTTTACCTTTTAAACTAACCCCTTTTATGAAATACCGCTACTGGGGATATGCTTTCTCTATCATTGTAACTGCGGTCTGTTTTTTCTTTATTTTTACTAAAGGATTCAACTGGGGACTGGATTTTACCGGTGGAACAGTGATCGATACCCATTTTTCTCAACCAGCAGACCTCAATAAAGTACGATCTACATTAAAAGAGAATGGAATAGAAAGTGCGTTGGTACAAACTACGGGAGGTGTTCGAGATGTCATGATCAGATTACCTGTCGTAGAAAGTAGTGCTGAAGTGGGTAATAAAATTAAAACTATCCTCAATAGTTTGGATGAAGGTCTTGAAATTCATAGTATTGAATTTGTAGGTCCGAATGTTGGTGAAGAATTAACACAAGGTGCAATTTACGCAACATTAGCAACATTACTGATGTTATTAGGTTATATTGCTTTCCGTTTCGAATGGCGTTTAGGTACAGGAGCAGTTATTGCCCTTGCTCATGATGTTATTGTCACTTTAGGTGTTTTTTCCTACTTCCAAATTGAAATGGATCTTACCTTCGTGGCTGCTATCCTGTCTGTTGTAGGATATTCGCTTAATGATAGTATCGTTGTTTTTGACCGAGTGCGAGAAAATTTCCGTAAAATTCGCCGTATTGATACTGTTGAAATTATTGATATTTCATTGACCCAAACTTTGGCAAGGACATTAATGACATCAATCACAACATTATTTGTCGTAATTGCACTTTTTGCTTTCGGTGGACCAACAATCCATAGCTTTTCACTTGCGTTGTTAATAGGGATTGCTTTTGGTACTTATTCAACGATTTATATTGCAATTACTCTAGCTCTTGATTTAGGGCTAAAACGTGAACATATGCTAATCCAAATTGTTGAAAAGGAAGAGTTTGAAGAAGGCTTCTAAACTCATGTTGTCGGGCATTTGCCCGACATTTAGAACCAACAAATCAAAACACTGGAAACTGTTTAAAAAAATAACAATGAAAAATGAGTGGTAGGATTTTTCACAACAAGAGTTGTTTAACACGAGTTTTTTTGGTTCAAAACGTTAGTCATGTTTTTCTTATGTTATTCTCATCAAAAACCTATCTGTATCATCTTAAGGTCGAATAAATCGAATAAGCAAGCATAGTAATCGGTCAAAAAGTGCCTACTGTCTTGCTTTGAAAAAAAAGATTGTCTTTCTCAATATAACGTATTGCTATGTATAGACTCTACTACACGTTTTTTTGGTAGACGGTATGTATTTTAGGCGTGAAAATTTTTAGAAGTATTTGGAGGTAATTCTAAAATCTTAGTTTTGGAGAGCAAACGGAAAAGACAGAATTATTGAAATTTTAAGTAGCGATTTTGGGGATTAACGAGGTAACTTTTTGGTGCTCTGAGCGAGACTTGAACTCGCACGTCCTACGGACACTACCCCCTCAAGATAGCGTGTCTACCAATTCCACCACCAGAGCGTAATTTGAATTTAGGTTTTTATTGAGGAATGTCGCTGTTTTTTGTGTCAGGTGTCGGTATGCTTTGTTGTTTTTCCTGAACTTGCTCCGCAACTTTTGATAAATCATCAAACTTACCACTTTTAACATTATTGCTATGTGAATTGATATTACCAATCAATAAACTGATAGCAAAAAATGCTGTTGCCAAAATGGCTGTCGTACGAGATAAGAAATTGCCTGCACCTGCTGAACCAAAAACTGTTCCTGAAGCACCACCGCCAAACGAAGCCCCTGCATTAGCACCTTTACCTTGTTGGATTAAGATGAAACCAATGAGGACAATGGCAATAACTAAGTAAGCGATCAGTAAAACTTGGTACATTATTTCTTCTCTCTAAATTCAAACATTTCTATAAACAAAATAACGTGCGAATACTATCTAATATTGGAAACCTTCGCAAGTGGTTTTGATAAAAATTCGGTTAATTGTTTTAATTTCAGGCAAAATTTAAACTGTGTTTACTCATTTTTTTTCAAATCTGCTTTTTTATTCTCTTTCGTTTGAAGTCCTAGTTTCCGCAGTGCGGAAAAATTAAAGTAACCTAATAATTCAGGTAAAAGTTCACTGAGCGTTTGCATAAATTGTTGATAGGATCCTTGCCTGCGGCTAATGCTGTCCAGTTGAGCTTCCCAATGTGCGGTCATATCCGGCTGAGTTGCGATTTCTGGTAAGGCTTGAATGAGTGTTCTGCCTGTTTCTGTACTGTGAATATTCCGCCCTTTTTTATAGATGAATCCTCGCTTAAATAATAATTCAATAATGCCTGCTCTTGTTGCTTCCGTACCTAGACCATCTGTTTCACGTAAGATTTTTTTCAATTCTTTATTTTGTACAAAACGTGCGATTCCCGTCATTGCCGAAAGTAAGGTTGCATCGGTAAAAGGTTTTGGCGGTTGTGTTTTTTTGCTAATTACATCACCTTTTTCACAAAATAATTCATCACCTTTTTTCACAATAGGAAGCAAAGGTTCTTGTTGTTCATCTTCATCCTCTTTTCCCCAAAGTTGTTTCCAGCCCGCAATTTGTAAATTTCTCGCTTGAGCAATAAAAGTTCCCCCAGCAATATCTAATGTAATTTTACTTTTTCGATATTCAGCCTCTTGACAAAATTGCATTAAGTATTGGCGAGCAATTAAATCATAGATTTGTTGTTCATTTTGGCTTAAAGACACAGTTTTATTTTTTGCCGTTGGGATAATGGCATGATGTGCTTCTACTTTTTTATCGTTCCAACAACGATTTTTCAGCTCAGTATTAACTATATCGGGAATTTCTTTATATAAAATACTGTGTGTGGAAATTGCACGTAAAATAGTATGTCGTGCGGAAAAATGTTCTTCAGGCAAATAGCGACAATCGGAACGTGGGTAAGTGATTAATTTATGGGTTTCGTATAATTTTTGACAAACATCTAAAACCTCTTGTGCAGACATGGCATAACGTTTCGCTGCATCTATTTGTAATGCAGAAAGTGAATAAGGCAAAGGGGCGGTTTCTTTTTCTCTTTTATCAATATATTCTGTCACCGTTGCTGGCTGTGCGGTAATGCGTTTTACTACATTTTTAGCTAAAGCGTTGGATAACACCCGTCCTTCTTCATCTTGATAATCTTCACAGGCTTTACTCGGTTGCCAAAGTGCGGTAAATGTTGAGGGCATTTTTTCTTTTGTTGCAATAAAGGCTTGAACCTCAAAAAAATCTTTCGGTTGAAAATGCTCAATTTCTAAATCACGACGTACAATTAATCCCAAGACAGGTGTCTGCACTCGGCCAACGGATAGAACACCGTTATAGCCTGATTGACGACCACGAATAGTGTAGGCTCGGGTCATATTAATGCCATATAACCAATCTGCTCTTGAACGTGCTAATGCTGATGTAGCAAGGGGGATAAAATTTTTGTTAGGCTGTAATTTTTTTATTGCTTTTTCTACCGCACTTGGATTGAGATCGTTAATTAGACAACGTTGAATTTCGGCTAATTTTGTAGCAGGCAACTTGGCATAACTGAAAACTTCATCAACTAATAATTGCCCTTCTCGATCCGGATCCCCAGCATTAATTATAATGTCTGCTTGATGAATTAATTTAAGTACAATGTCCAACTGACTTTTTACTTCTTGTCTGGGAAGTAATAGCCATTTTTGCGGAATAATAGGTAAATGTTCTAAACGCCATTGTTTGAACATTGGATTGTAAACATCAGGAGCAGCTTGTTCCAATAAATGTCCTACACACCAAGTTACATAATCTTGTTCGCCACATTTGACAAAGCCTTGTCCACGTTGATGAGGTTTAGGCAATACGTCAGCAATAGCTCGAGCAAGGCTGGGTTTTTCCGCTATAAATAATCGCATTAGACTACTGATTCTAGGGATTGATGAAAGCCAAATATTCTAACATAAAGTCAGGCTATTCCAAATTCGCTAAATTTTCGCTAAAATGCCTTGCGTTTTTTGATTAACTTAGATGGAAGAAAATTATGTTCGGAAAAGGTGGTTTAGGTAACTTGATGAAGCAAGCTCAGCAAATGCAAGAGCGGATGCAAAAAATGCAAGAAGAAATTGCACAATTAGAAGTAACAGGCGAAGCCGGAGCGGGTTTAATTAAGGTTACAATCAATGGTGCTCATAACTGTCGTCGTATTGATATTGATCCTTCTTTAATGGAAGACGATAAAGAAATGTTAGAAGATCTTATTGCAGCGGCATTTAACGATGCAGTACGCCGTGCAGAAGAAATGCAAAAAGAAAAAATGGCATCCGTTACTGCCGGTATGTCTTTACCTCCGGGATTTAAAATGCCGTTTTAAATTAATTCATATATGACCGGGACGCAATGTTTGCGTCCGTTTTTTTAATAAGATAATTCATTATGCAAAGCAGTCCTCTTTTAGAAAATCTGATTGAACATTTACGCTGTTTACCCGGCGTTGGTCCTAAATCCGCACAGCGTATGGCATATCATTTATTGCAACGTGATCGTAGCGGTGGTATGAATTTAGCTGGTGCTTTAACCGAAGCGATGTCGAAAATTGGTCATTGTACTCATTGCCGCACTTTTACGGAAGAAGAGAGTTGTGCAATTTGTAATAATCCAAGACGACAAAATTCGGGTTTTCTTTGTGTTGTGGAACAGCCTTCCGATATTCCGGCTATTGAGCAAACAGGGCAATTTTCCGGGCGATATTTTGTGTTAATGGGACATTTATCTCCTTTAGATGGGATTGGTCCGAAAGAAATCGGTTTGGATTTATTGCAAAAGCGGTTACAACATGAAAGTTTTTATGAAGTTATTTTGGCAACCAATCCAACCGTTGAAGGCGAGGCAACAGCGAATTATATTGCGGAAATGTGTTTTCAACATAATATAAAGGTCAGCCGTATTGCTCATGGTATCCCTGTAGGAGGGGAATTGGAAACAGTTGACGGCACAACTTTAAGTCATTCACTTATTGGGCGTCGTGAAATTCAACTATAACATGGTTGACGTCCTCCCCCGACTTTAGGTGGGGAGGATGTCAATCCTTATTTTATCGTTACACGTGCGAATTTTCGTTTTCCGACTTGATAAACTGCGGTGGAAGGTGAAACAATAAGTTTTGCATTGTCGACTTTTTCACCATTAATTTTGACCCCACCTTGCTGCACCATACGAATAGCCTCAGAAGTTGAGCCAACAAGTCCAGCATCTTTTAATAAATTCGCTAAACCGATTTCGCCGGTAAAGGTAAATTCCGGCATGTCATCAGGTATTGCCCCTTTTTGAAAACGATCAATAAATTCTTGTTCTGCAGTATCTGCATCATCAGCACTGTGAAAGCGTGTAATAATTTCTTTTGCAAGTAAGATTTTGACATCACGTGGATTACGACCGTTTTCAACATCCTTTTTTAATTGTGTAATTTCTGTGAGCGGGCGGAATGACAACAGGTTATACCAATCCCACATAAGCTCATCGGAAATTGACATGATTTTACCAAACATATTACTTGGTGTTTCGGTTACGCCAATATAGTTACCGAGAGATTTAGACATTTTTTTCTCACCGTCCAATCCGACTAATAAAGGCATAGTAATTGCAACTTGAGGTTTTTGTCCGCAAGATTTTTGTAGCTCACGCCCCATTAATAAATTGAAGGTTTGATCTGTACCGCCTAACTCGACATCGGCTTCTAAATGTACGGAATCATGACCTTGTAAAAGGGGATAAATAAATTCATGAATGGCAATCGGTTGATTATTGTTAAATCGTTTTTTAAAATCATCACGTTCCAACATTCTTGCAACAGTATAATTCGATGCCAAACGGATCATTCCTATTGTACCCAACTTACCTAACCAATCTGAATTGAATACAACTTGTGTTTTTTGTGGATCCAATATTTTGAAAATTTGTGTTTTATAAGTTTCCGCATTGCGTAACACATCTTCTCTTGATAAAGGGGGACGAGTAGTATTTTTTCCTGAAGGATCGCCTACTGTTGCGGTAAAATCGCCGATTAGAAAGATTACTTCATGACCAAAGTTCTGGAATTGGCGAAGTTTATTAAGTACAACCGTATGCCCTAGATGAATATCGGGTGCCGTTGGATCTGCACCTAATTTAATGCGTAGCGGACGGTTTTCTTTGAGTTTTTCAATGAAATCCTGTTCTGAAAAAACATGATCAACACCACGTTTCAATTCGGCAATTACAGTATTTATATTAGTCATTATGAATCCTTAATTTGAATAATATTAATAAGTTTTTTATTTTCCTTATTATAGGGATTATTGATTAAAAGAAAAGTCCATAGAATATAAGGTTGTCGTAATAATTCATTTTTTTCTCGGCGACCAAAGTGCGAATAAAAAAAGCGGTCAAAAAGTATTTCCTTTTGACCACTTATCTTCTATTTTAAAGACTAGAATTTATAATTTACACCCAAGCGGAATTCATGACCACGTGCTGGAAGCGTGTTATCATTTCCACGTTGTGCATGCGATTTGTAATGCTTGTTCATAATATTATCAATTGCAAAGTTGACATTCATGCTGTCATCGTTAAACGGTTTCCAGTTGATTGTCAGGTCAGTTACATTATAACCAGGTTTGCCTTTACCCGGCGTAACGTTACCCCCTACCAGTAAGAAGTCGTCTTTAGCTTTGACTTTTTCAACAAGGCGGTGATGTAAACCGATTTCAATATTAGGTTCCTCGAAACGGTAACTTACAGATGCCGTCCATGTGCGACCCATCGCAGAAGCGTATTCAGGATTGCCGCTTAGTAGTGGTTTGTTATTTTCGATGCCGCCACTTTTTTTGGCTTTTTTGCCAAGATTGGTGTAGAAGCGAGGTTTGCTGTCGGCGACACCAAGACGAGCGGTAAAGCCACCTTGATGGTAACCGAAATTCAATTCATAACCGCGGTTTTTAATTTTGCCAGCATTTAAGATGCTCTGCCAACCACCATGATTCGAGTGGTTGTCGCGACCGGCGGTTGTGCCTAGGGCATCTTTGATACGTTGCCAGAAATAGCTACCGTCTACACTGAACGTACCGTTGTCATAGTTAAACCCGATTTCAGTGGTGCGTGCCTGCTCGGCTTTGGTGCCTTCAAGAATACTGGTTAAACCACGATTTTGACCATGACTTAAAATGGCATCTTGCATACGTGGGCTACGGGTAGCGTAGTTATGACTCGCACTAAAGCTTAGCTCAGGGGTGGCTTCGAAAATCACGCCGATACTCGGGTTAAAACTTGAATCACTGACTTTTTTGCCGTCCATCGCTTTAAAGGTAAACTGATCATAGCGTAACCCGGTTGTTAGCGTAAGCTGGTCAGTGGCTGCTGTTATGGCTTCCACATAAAAACCAGTATCTGATTTACGTTGATTAGAGATACCTCCGGCTTTAAAGTGCGGTTTGGACTCTTGATGGCGGTAGTTGATACCGTATTTCACGAGTACATTGTGATGAACCGGTAAATCAAAATTGACGTTTGCTCCTTGGGTCACCACTTTGATTTGAGTGGCACCTTCTCTATTGCCGGCATAACCATTGCCTTTGTCATTGGCAGACCAACGACCATGTACTAAACGATAAACAT
This sequence comes from Histophilus somni 2336, assembly GCF_000019405.1. NCBI lineage: Bacteria > Pseudomonadati > Pseudomonadota > Gammaproteobacteria > Pasteurellales > Pasteurellaceae > Histophilus > Histophilus somni. The sequence goes on from NC_010519.1 coordinate 335,319, forward strand.
TGACAGTGGCTTCTTTGGCAAAGCCTAAGTTTTTCCCTGTCCATTCTAAATTGGTGTTATCGACCGTCATTTTGCGTGCAGCGGGGGCTTGTTTGTTTGGATTAAAATTGACAAACTCTTCACGCACCAAACGATCGCCTTCATGTTGTTCGTGCAAATGGCTCAAGACAAAACGGTGATCGCCGACGGTAGCACCGACTTTGGCGAGGTAGCTGAGTTTATTTAAATCGCTGTACAAGACACGGTCAGATTTGTTTACTGAATCATAATAACCTTTACCGGCTTTGTAATTGCCGTCTTTGACAAAGTTTGTTGCGATTAACGCATCAAACATCCCGCTTTTTCCATATACGGTGGCATTATAATTTTGAGAGTAATTGGTGCTGAAGCCTGTGCCAACTCTTGCACCGAAGTTTTTATCACTGCCTTCCAGTAAATCTAAGGCATCTAGGGTTTTGGCAACAATCGCCCCGTTGGTTTGACCGATACCAGCTGAAGCACTACCTGCCCCTTTTTGGACAGACACAATTTTGACCATGGCAGGGTCTAGCATATGACGACCTTGATGGTAGTGAATTTGTGCATCAGAATACGCATTGTCCACTTTAACATCAATGGAGTTTTGTCCCATACCACGAATATAAAGGTATTGAGAAGTGCCGTTACCCCCCCCCTATGGCGATAGATGGCTCGTTTTTCAGTAAACCGCGTAAATCGGTTTCCGTACTTTCGTCTTTGATTTGGGTGGTCACGACATTGGTTTTGACTTTTAAACCTTGATGATTTGTAACATTGATGGTGTCTAACCTTGTAGTATCTGCTTGAGCAAATGTATTTGCGGCAAACACACCAAATACTAGAGCGGGAATAGGCAGCAATTTAAACTTTTTCATTTGATTTCCTTAATATAAAAACTTTAGAAACATATTCTAATTCTTATATTGAAAATTATTTTCAATGATAAAAACGGCGTGATACTAACATAATTTAATTTTATTGCAAATATTTCTCATTCAAATTTTCACATAAATCAAGCGTTAACTCGTTGAGCAAGGAAATCTAATACCTGCTCTTTAGCAATTATTTGTTTTTCACCCGTACGACGATTTTTATATTCAATTTCGCCTTTTTCTAAATTTTTTTCACCAATAACAATCATATGAGGAACACCTATCAATTCTATATCCGCAAACATCACTCCGGGACGCTCTTTTCGATCATCAAAGATAACATCTACATTTTTATTGAGTAAGCTCTGATACAATTCTTCAGCAAAAATTTGTACATTTTTTGACTTATACATATTCATTGGGATAATTGCCACAGTGAACGGTGCAATTTCATCAGAAGACCAAATAATTCCTTTTTCATCATGGCACTGCTCAATAGTTGCAGCAACAACACGACTTACTCCGATGCCGTAGCAACCCATAATCATCGTTTGTGGGCGACCATCTTCACCTTGTACAGTTGCTTTCATTGCCTCCGAATATTTTGTACCTAATTGGAAAATATGCCCAACTTCAATACCTCGCTTAATCTGTAAAGTACCTTTGCCATCAGGACTTGGATCGCCTTCTACAACATTACGTAAGTCTGCAACTTTAGGTAGGGCAACATCACGATCCCAGTTAACATTAAAGTAATGTTTGCCATCAATGTTCGCACCAGTGCTGAAATCGCTCATGAGTGCCACGGAGCGATCAATAATAGCCGGAATTGGTAGGTTCACAGGCCCTAACGATCCTATACCGGCACCAATTTTTGTTTTTATTTCGTCTTCATTTGCAAATTCTAGAGGATCGGCGACTTCCGGTAATTTTTGTGCTTTGACTTCGTTTAACTCATGATCTCCACGTACAATCAATGCGATAAGAGGTTGGTCTTCATTTGCACCTTTTACGATCAGTGTTTTAACTGTTTTTTCCACAGATAAATTAAATTGTTCAACTAAGTCATTAATAGTTTTTGCATTTGGTGTATCTACTAACTCCATAGTTGCACTCGGTGCCTGGCGTTGACCTATTGCTACGGCCTCCGCCAATTCAATATTGGCTGCGTAGTCGGAATTGCTTGAAAAAACAATATCATCCTCGCCACTTTTTGCCAGTACTTGAAACTCATGAGATGCACTGCCTCCAATAGATCCTGTATCAGCTTGTACGGCACGAAAATCTAATCCTAAACGAGTAAAAATATTATTGTAAGTTCGATACATGACATCATAGGTATTTTGTAAACATTCTTTGCTGGTATGGAAAGAATAGGCATCCTTCATCAAAAATTCACGGCCACGCATTACGCCGAAACGAGGTCGCACTTCATCACGGAATTTTGTTTGAATTTGATATAAGTTCAATGGTAATTGTTTATAAGAACTGACTTCACGATGCACCAAATCGGTAATAACTTCTTCGTGAGTAGGCCCCAAGACGAAATCACGGTTGCCACGATCTACAAAACGTAACAGTTCTGGACCATATTGCTCCCAGCGTTGGGACTCTTGCCATAGCTCTGCCGGTTGAACAACAGGCATTTCAACTTCAATTGCACCGCTCTTATTCATTTCCTCACGAACAATATTTTCCACTTTTTTCAAAACACGTAAGCCGGTGGGTAACCAGTTATATAAGCCGGATGCCAAAGGTCGTATCATACCTGCCCGTAACATCAACTGATGACTTACTACTTGAGCATCATTTGGGGTTTCTTTTAATGTTGATAATAAATATTTACTCGTACGCATTTTTGTTCCTATATTTCATGATCTTGAATGAAAAAATTGGTGATAGTGTACCATTGAGTACTATTGGAAAAAAAGTAAAAGGGATAAGAAAGTCATATTTTTTAGTCAAGGGAATAGTTATCCTTTCCGGTAGCGACGTAATTTGCGAAGTCATTATGACTAAATCCATGAGAAAGCATATAACGCCAAATTTTTTGTTTAGCCCTAGAATCTAATTTATCACGATAGTAAGGAAATTTTTTATTTAAAACCTGTAATACTATTTCGTTCCAATCAATTTCACTTTCTTGCTCAATTTCGTTAATTAGTTCTGCTGGAATGCCTTTTAGCTGATACAATTCCTGTCTAATTCGCTGTAAACCATAACCACGTTTTGCACGATAATAAAGGTAATTTTCAGCAAAACGTTTATCATTTTGCCAGTTTTTTTGTTGACAGTGGGTAAGTGTTTGAGTAATTTCTTGCTCAGTAAAACGTTTCTCCTGCATTTTGCAACGAAGTTCAAATTCACTATATTCACGCCGAGCAAGTAAACCAATCACATAACTTAATGCGAGCGAAGACATATATTTATTTTCCTTTGTAGTTAAATGTAGATAAAGAGAATACGGACGGAAGAAAGTGCAGTCATTTTACCGCACTTTCTATGATGAGAGCTAAATACTCAGTACTAATTAAAAATCACTTTCAACTTCAGATATGTTTGATTCTGATTCAGCTTCAAGATCCGCTAATAGTGCTTTTTCCGGATTTGCTAATAATTCTGAACGTAATTTTTGCTCTAAAATAGCAGCTTGCTCAGGATGTTCAGCTAACCATTTCATCGCATTTGTTTTCCCTTGACCAATTTTTTCGCCCTCATAGGAGAACCAAGCACCGGATTTATTTACTAACTTATGTTTTACGCCAAGTTCAATAAGTTCACCATTTCTTGAAATACCCTCACCGTATAAAATTTGGAAATCAACTTGGCGGAACGGAGGTGCGACTTTATTTTTAACCACTTTTACACGAGTTTCATTACCAATGACTTCATCACCATTTTTGATACTGCCAACACGACGAATATCAAGACGAACAGAAGCGTAGAATTTTAAAGCATTACCGCCTGTGGTAGTTTCTGGATTACCAAAAACAACACCAATTTTCATGCGAATTTGGTTGATAAAGACGACCAAACAATTTGAGTTTTTGATCTGCCCCGTTAATTTGCGTAATGCTTGTGACATAAGTCTTGCTTGTAAACCAACATGAGTATCACCCATTTCACCTTCAATTTCTGCTTTCGGTGTTAAAGCGGCAACAGAGTCAACAATCACAACGTCTACCGCACCGGAACGAACGAGAGCATCACAGATTTCCAGTGCTTGCTCTCCGTTATCCGGTTGAGAAATTAATAACTCTTTAACGTCAACACCTAATTTAGCCGCATAAATTGGATCAAGTGCGTGTTCTGCATCAATAAATGCACAGGTTTTACCTGCTTTTTGTGCTTGTGCGATAACCGATAGTGTTAATGTCGTTTTGCCTGAGGACTCGGGGCCAAAAATTTCAACAATACGTCCCATTGGTAAGCCGCCGATACCTAAAGCAACATCCAAACTAAGTGAGCCGGTTGAAATTGCTTCAATATCCAGTTTTTGGGTTTCCCCTAATTTCATAATTGCACCCTTACCAAATTGTTTCTCAATTTGTCCTAGAGCGGCTTCAAGTGCTTTTGCTTTTTCTTCTGGGGTTGCCATGTTATACCTCAAATAAATTATCTATCAGAATTTATATATAATATTATACTGTATTCACATACAGTGCAATTTAAAATTTTATCTTTTTAGAAATTTTGCGATCTCATCAGCAAAAAGAGAAAATTATTCTATATTATTAATCAAATTTTCTAATGCTTCTTGCATTGTGAACCATGAAATTTCTATATCTTCAAGTGCTTTTTTAAGCTGAACCTGTTCATTTAAAAGTGCGGTGAGTTTTGCTTTATTTTCTGTCTGATAAAGCACTGTATCGGAAAGAAGTAATTCAATTTCTTGTAGTTTTTGTTGATATATTTGCATTTTGCGTTCAATATCGGCAATTTCTTTTCGTAATGGTGCACTCCGTTGACGCAGTTCAGCTTCTTTTCTTTTTTGTTCTTTGCGATGATTACCGGTGTTTTCGTTATTATTGATGATTTTCTCATTATGTTTCGGCGTGCTATTAATTTCATTTAGCCATTTTTGATAGTCTTCTAAATCGCCTGTAAATTCCTCAACTTGTTTATCATGAACCAAATAAAATTCTTCTACTGTATTACGCAGTAAATGGCGATCGTGGGAAACCACGACCAGTGAACCTTGATAATCTATTAATGCTTCTGTCAAGGCTTGACGCATATCTAAATCCAAGTGGTTCGTCGGTTCGTCCAGCAGTAATAAGTTTGGGCGTTGCCAAACAATAATAGCTAAAACCAAGCGAGCCTTTTCACCGCCGGAAAAAGAAGAAACAGCTTGAGTTACTTTATCACCATGAAAAGCAAAACTGCCCAAGTAATCACGTAATTGTTGTTCCGTTTGTTGTGGAGCAATTTTTTGCATATGCCAGAGTGCATTTTCTTCCGAACGTAGCGTATCCAATTGATGCTGTGCAAAATACCCTAATTTTACGCCTTTTGCTAATTGGACATGACCGGAAAGTGCGGTCAGTTCCCCTGCCAATAATTTAATTAACGTAGATTTACCCGCCCCATTTTTACCGAGCAACCCGATACGAGATCCTGGTACTAAATTGAGCTTAATTTTTTGTAAAATTTCCACCGTACTTTCTCCATTGTCATAACCTGCACTGGCTTTTTCAATGGAAACCAAGGGATTGGGTAAAGCGAGCGGTTCACGAAATTTAAAGGTAAAAGGATTATCTACATAAGCAGGTGCAATAAGTTCCATTCGTTCTAAGGCTTTGACTCGACTTTGTGCTTGTTTGGCTTTAGTTGCTTTGGCTTTAAAGCGATCGATATATTTTTGTAGATGGTTTATTTTTTGTTGCTGTTGGCGATAAAGTGCGGTTTGTTGTGCTAATTTTGTTGCACGTTGCACTTCAAAGGAAGAATAATTGACACTGTATTCATGCAGTTTATGTTGTTCAATATGAATGATTTTATTCACAATAGGATCAAGAAAATCACGGTCATGTGAAATTAAAATCAAGGTGCCTTGATATTGAATTAACCAACGTTCTAACCAAATGACAGCATCTAAGTCTAAATGGTTTGTCGGTTCGTCTAATAAGAGTAAATCAGAGCGACAAAGCAGGGCTTGTGCAAGGTTAAGACGCATACGCCAACCGCCCGAGAAAGATTTAACCGTTCTTGTTAAATCCTCTTGAGAAAACCCCAATCCATGTAAAAGAGAAGCCGCTCTCGCTTGAATTGTCCAAGCATCAATTGTGTCTAATTGTGCATGAATACGGGCAATATCATTGCCATGATTATTTTCGGTAGCAGTTGCTAAGGCCTTTTGTAATTTGCAATATTCACGATCGCCTTTGATAACATAATCTAACGCACTTATTTCTAAGGCGGGTGTTTCTTGATTTACCCAAGCCATTGCCCAGTGATTTGGAAAAGTTATATCACCTTCTTCAGCACTCATTTCTTTTTTGAGTAGTGCAAATAAAGAAGATTTACCACAACCATTTTTTCCGACTAAGCCAACTTTTTGACCGGGGTTAATAGTGGCACAGGTATTTTCTAAGAGTAAGGTATTTCCACGCTTTAAAGTTAAATTTGTAAAAAGGATCATTAGATAAACTCACTATTGATTAATACCGATATCTCCACTCATAAATCGGAACATAATTAGAGGTGAAACCTGATGAGTTGAGCAAAGGTGAAGATCGTACATATAACTTGCAATGCTTAGATCGATCAACCGCAATATCGTTTTTAGTCTAGTCGTGACGATCTAAAAACGATTGCTTATATTCGAGTTAGTCGTCACGCTAGGAAAGATGATTTGGTTCGTAAAGTTCGAAGTAAAAAACTTTACAAAATATCCAATAATTCCACTTCAAATACCAACGTGCTGAACGGTGGAATTGATGCACCGGCACCACGTTCACCATAAGCCAAATGATGTGGAATAGTTAATTTCCATTTTGAACCTAGCGGCATCATAGATAATGCTTCAATCCAACCTGCAATTACGCCACTTACTGGAAATTCGGCTGGTTGCCCACGTTTGACTGAACTATCAAATACAGTGCCATCAATTAAAGTCCCTGTATAATGGACACGAACTTGATCTTGACGAGTTGGAATTGCCCCACTGCCTTCTACCAACACTTCATATTGCAAACCAGAGTCTGTTACTTTTACACTGTCTTTTTTCGCATTTTCTTCAAGGTATTTTTTACCTTCTTCTTCAATTTGCTTAAATTGTGCTTGTGCAATTTCGCTGGCTTGTTGCTGTAATTCCTGTAACGCTTTAGCAACTTCGTTTAATTCTAAAGCGGGCGGATTTTGATTCAATGCGTCATAAATCCCTTTTGCAACGGCTTCAGCTTTAACCGCTAATTTGCTATCGACTAATTGTTGACCGATTTGTAAACCGATACCATAACTACCTTGAGCTGAAACATCATCTAAGGCAACCTGTGCAAAAAATTGTTTTGTCATTGTTTTCCCTTTATTGTCGTTGAAAATTATTTCTTATAAGCCAACACTTCGCCTACACGTACAGGCACACCAACGTCTAAATGGTTTGCCAGTTCTACCTTATCCGCTTGGAATAGATTGATCACTGTTGAACCTAACTGGAATGCCCCCATTTCTTGTCCTTTACGTAATTGCACCGCACTTTCGTCGCTATAAGTCCACTCTTTCACTTCAGTGCTGCGTGGTGGATTAATTATTCCAGCCCAAACAGTACTCATACTGGCGGTAATAGTCGCACCGACTAAAATCTGTACCATCGTGCCGAATTCCGTATCAAAAACACAGATCACACGCTCATTACGAGCTAATAAATTAGGAATATGCTCATTTAAAAACGGATTGACCGAAAATAAATCGCCAGGCACATAGATCATCTTACGTAAAGTAGCATCGCAAGGCATGTGCACTCGATGATAATCTCGAGGAGAAAGATAGATTGTAGCAAATTCACCATGTTCAAATTCTTTAGCTAATTCAGTATCGCCGGCCAGCAGATCCACTAAGCTAAAACTATGTCCTTTTGCCTGCAACAAAGTTTGTTGCTCAATATGTCCACATTGACTAATTCGTCCGTCCGCAGGTAAACAAAGTGCGGTAGGATTTTCATCAATTTTTCTTGCTTCAGATTTCAGTGGGCGAATAAAAAATTCATTAAAACTTGCGTAATCCTTAAATTCTGTTTTCTCCGCCTCTTGCATATTTACATGATATTTTTTAGCAAAAAGTTTAATAATAAAATGCGTTACACTTCCCCATTTTTGTTTTGCCAGCCAGCCAGCTGCCAGAGTTAAATAAAGTTGTGGCATGACATATTGAAAAGCAATTTTCAAACGTTGCCAATAAGTCGGTTGTTTTTTTTCAGCATTATACATAACAGGTTTCCTTGTAAAAATTGGACGAGGATTATAACAAGTTATTGGTGTAATGTAACCAGCAGAAGAGTTATTGTTTGTCGTAGAGGGGCGGTTTTAATCTAAAGTTAATAAATAGACGTTAATTATGAATTGGTTAAGTCAAGCCTATTATTGGTGTATAATGGATTTTAATAAACAGAGAGGGAGATATAATATGTGTACGATTATGCAGAAAGAAGTGAATTTCTGGCAGTGATCGAGCGTTTAATTAAATGGAAACTCAAAGATTAATAACATAGATAAGAGAATCAATTATGCATATCCTGTTGCAAAAATATTATAATTATTTACGCATTGAACGACAACTCAGTCCATATACTCTCATAAATTATCAGCGTCAGCTGGAAAAAATTGTAGTGATTTTACAACAAAACGATATTCACTCATGGCAACAAGTTACGCCAAGTGTTGTTCGTTTTGTATTAGCACAAAGTCGCAAAGAAGGATTACATGAAAGAAGTTTAGCGTTGCGTTTATCTGCTTTACGACAATTTCTAAATTATTTGGTTGTACAAGGTGAATTAAAAGTTAATTCAGCCGTTGGTATTTCTGCACCTAAGCAAAGTAAATATTTACCGAAAAATATGGATATGGAACAGGTGCAACAATTATTGACTAATGAAAGCAAAGAGCCCATCGATCTTCGTGATAAAGCGATGATGGAGTTGATGTATAGCTCGGGTTTGCGTTTATCAGAATTACAAAGTTTGAATTTGAATAGTATTAATATTCGCTCTCGTGAAGTGCGTGTCATCGGGAAAGGAAATAAAGAGCGAATTTTACCCTTTGGACGTTATGCTTCTCAAGCTATCCAACAATGGCTGAAAGTGCGGTTGTTATTTAATCCGAAAGATGAGGCGTTGTTTGTCAGTCAATTAGGCAATCGTATTTCTCATCGTTCCATTCAAAAACGTATGGAAACTTGGGGTATTCGACAAGGCTTAAACGGTCATCTCAACCCACATAAATTACGCCATTCTTTTGCTACCCATATGCTGGAAAACAGCTCGGATCTACGTGCGGTACAAGAATTATTAGGACATAGTAATTTATCCACAACCCAGATTTATACCCACTTGGATTTTCAACACTTGGCACAAGTTTACGACAAAGCACACCCTCGAGCCAAACGTAAAAAATAGTTGGAAGCAGGCAAATTCAAACGAAATATTACCGCACTTGATGGACGTTCAAGCACAATTTGACAGGTTACCTTGCTCAACAACAATGCCAACATTATTAGCTTGTGCTATCGCTTTAGGTTTACTTAATTTTATTTTTACCCAAGAAATATTAAATTTTACTCTTAATTGCTCTGCAACTTCGTAAGCTACTCGCTCAATTAACAAAAATGGGCGAGATTGAACATAATTCAATATAAACTCACTCACTTCCGCATAATTTAAGCAATATTTTACATCATCTGTTTGTGCGGCTCGGCGACAATCCCACGCCATTTCAATATCAAAAATGAGCTTTTGCTTGATTTGCTGTTCCCAATCATAAACACCAATTTGAGCAAGTGCGGTCAATCCTTCAATAAATATTTTGTCTGTCATTATAACTCCGATGAACGAAATTCCATTAGGCTTATACTATCAAGTTTATGTACAATAGACGAACGAAAATTTTCTGTTCCAGCGATAGGGAGTTGATGATGAGTTTGTTTGCGATTATTTATATGTTATTCACTTATTTGTTAGGGTCAATTTCGAGTGATGTTGTGATTTGTCGGTTTACCGAGCGAAACGATGCTCGTGTAACAAACTCAAATGTATTACAAAAAGGGGGGTATCGGCTTGTTTTGGCAGTTTTTCTATGTGATGTCTTAAAGGGTATGTTGCCAGTTTGGGTAGGCTATTATTTAGGGTTAACTTACTTTGAATTAGGCATGGTAGCACTCGCCGCTTGTTTAGGTCATATTTTTCCTATTTTCTTTAAATTTAGTGGGGGAAAAGGGGTGGCGACCGCATTTGGTGCTATCGCCCCCATCGCTTGGGGTGTCGCCGGCTCAATGCTTGGTACTTGGCTTTTAATCTTTCTCTTTAGTGGCTATGTTGCATTAAGTACGGTCGTAACTGCATTAATATTGCCTTTCTATGTATGGTGGTTTAAACCAGAATTTACTTTTCCCGTTGCATTAGTTTGTTGTTTGTTAGTTTATCGTCATCATGAAAATATCCAACGTTTATGGCGAGGACAAGAAGATAAAATTTGGTCTAAATTTAAAAAGTAACGTTACATTTGCTTGCTTAAAAATTTAAATAGAAATCTTGGGTTAAGGTTTTAAATTCTGTACTGTATTGATTGTTCCGATCATAAATAACCAACTGACTTTCCTCACATTTCCGTTCTTCTCGGCTAAAACTAAGTAATAAACGCTGTGGAGTTTTACCTGCTTTAGTGATGATTTTACATTCTCTAATACAAAAAAGACCGCACTTTTTTTGTAAACTTTTTCCTTCTTCAAATGGCAAAATCAAGTGAATTTCACCCGTTAGGTTTAATAGTTTTTCGGCGGCGTTTAGCCAATCCAAGTGGCTTTGTGTTAGGGTATAGCGAGCTAGATTGCGTTGTTTACTGGCACAATCAACACCTTGCTTAAAATAAGGTGGATTCGCCGTAATGACATCAAATTTATGCTCACAATCTTGTGCAAAAACAATAATATCTTGTTGAAAAATCTTGATTTTATTTGCCCAAGGGCTTTGTTGGATATTGTCTTTTGCTTGCAAATAAGCCAGCTGATCCAATTCAACTGCACTAATTTGACAATGTTCAGGGCTACGTTGAGCCAACATCAACGCAATGAGTCCTGTACCTGTACCTAAATCAAGCAACGTATTTGCTTGATTTATATTTGCCCATGCACCCAGTAAAATTCCATCAGTCCCCACTTTCATTGCACATTGATCTTGATTAATGTGAAATTGTTTAAACGTAAACTCTTGCTTTTTTGCCATAAATATCCTGAAAAATGACCGCACTTTAAGAACAAAGTGCGGTATAATTTGCCACAAATTTTTTTTGAATACCAATTCTTTAATGTGGATAAATATGACATCAACGCAATTTGAAGACTTCGATCTTGCCCCTCAATTACTAAAAGCCCTTGCCCAAAAAGGCTATTCTCGACCCACAGTCATTCAACTTGATGCTATTCCTGCCATCATGGAAGCGAGAGATGTTTTAGGTTCTGCACCGACAGGTACAGGAAAAACGGCAGCTTTTTTGTTACCCGCTCTTCAGCATTTGTTAGATTATCCACGTCGTAAACCCGGCCCTCCTCGAATTTTAGTTCTTACGCCAACACGTGAGCTGGCTATGCAAGTTGCTGAACAAGCGGAAGAGTTGGCTCAATTTACTCATTTAAGTATTGCGACGATTACTGGTGGTGTGGCTTATCAAAATCATGGTGAAGTGTTTAATAAAAACCAAGATATTGTTGTCGCTACACCGGGACGCTTACTGCAATATATTAAAGAAGAAAACTTTGATTGTAGAGCCGTTGAAATACTCATTTTTGACGAGGCGGATCGTATGTTGCAAATGGGGTTTGGTCAATATGCAGAAGAAATTGCGGCAGAAACTCGTTGGCGTCGGCAAACATTGTTGTTTTCCGCTACACTTGAAGGTGAGTTATTAATGGATTTTGCCTCTCGTTTACTGAAAGATCCGGTGCAATTTAATGCGGAGCCAAGTCGTCGTGAACGTAAAAAAATTAATCAATGGTATTATCATGCAGATAGCAATGAACATAAAATTAAACTCCTTGCACGTTTTATTGAAAATGAACAAGTAAGTCGTGGTATTGTATTTGTTCGTCGTCGTGAAAACGTGCGTGAATTGTCTGAAATTTTACGCAAACGTGGTATTCGCAGCACTTATCTAGAAGGTGAAATGGCACAAACTCAGCGTACTAAGGCTATTGATAAACTGAAAAATGATGTGGTTACTGTGTTAGTTGCTACCGATGTTGCAGCTCGTGGCATTGATATTGATGATGTCAGTCATGTCATGAATTTTGATTTACCTTATAACGCCGATACTTATTTGCATCGTGTCGGACGTACCGCAAGAGCAGGCAAAAAAGGTACCGCAGTATCTTTTGTTGAAGCACATGACTATAAATTATTAGGCAAAATAAAACGTTATACCGGAGAGTTGCTAAAACCTCGTATCATAGAGGGCTTAGAACCGAGAACCAATCCACCCAAAGATGGTGAGATAAAAACGGTGAGTAAAAAGCAAAAGAACCGAGCCAAAACTAAGTTGGAAGAGAATAAAAAAGCAGTGCAGAAGAAAAAACAAAAACTTCGCCATAAAGACATAAAAAACATTGGCAAACGTCGTAAGCCAAGTGCAAAAGTCGCTGAATAAACCAACGATATATCCCCTTGAATTAAGGGGATTATGTTATTGATAGCTCAAAGGTAAAATTTCCAATTCACTTTCATCAACAGGTAATCTAAATCGTTGATTTTCTTCCAATTGGTTACTCATAACGACTTGCAAATATAAAATACCGTTAAGATTGACCGCACTTAAAATACATCCTGTTTTACGCCAAGCATGTTCTAATTGCATTTCAATTTCAGTACCAATTTCTACAAGTGCGGCAGTTTTGGCTTGCAATAAATACATGGCACGTTTATTTATCCCTCGATATTTGGCTCGAGCTATAGTTTCTTGTCCAATATAACAACCTTTTTGGAAAGAAATAGCTTGTTCGATTTCTTGTAAATTCAGTGCTTGTGGAATAAATTCTCCTTGTCCGATTATTGTTAAAATTGGAAAGCCTTGCTGCATATCCAAGTAATCCCAATATTGTGTATCTTGCGTATATTCAAGGCTCATTTTTTGTTCCCAACATAAAATCTGGCGATTACCCAAATCAATGCGAATTTGTGGTGAAATAGCACCGCACTCTTTCAGATCCTGATCAAGCATGCCCACAATAGTCCAATTTTTTTCACTAAAAGTCACTTGAGAAAAAACCGCATATTTTTTTAATTGAGCTAAGCCATGATTGAGTAAATCTTGGCGGATTAAGAGATAAAATTGTTGTTCTGCATGACGAATCAGACGAAAAAGAGAATTGACTTTACCTTTCGGATCGCAATGTGCGGTTAATGTGGATTGACCGATTGCCAACTTTGTTACATCACAGGTTAATTGTCCTTGTAAAAATTTTTCGGCATCAACGCCTTCTACATAAATTAAACCATATTGCTTAAGATTAATTAACATTTTTGTCCTTATTCAAGATTTTGGATTTGTTCACGCATTTGTTCAATTAAGACCTTTAATTCAACCGCTGATGAGGTAATATCGGCGTTAATAGATTTAGACGCAAGCGTATTACTTTCACGATTAAGTTCTTGCATCATAAAATCAAGTTTACGCCCGACAGCCCCGCCTTTGTGCAAAATAGCGTATGTTTCTTTTACATGTAATTGTAGCCGATCCAGCTCTTCAGCTATATCAATACGTTGTGCCAATAGCACCATTTCTTGTTCAATACGTTGTGTATCTGCTTGTAATTGAATTTCATCAAAACGTTGTTGCAAACGATCTCGTTGCCATTGCAATATTTCCGGCATAAAAGACCGCACTTTTTGTGCCTCAACGGAAATTGCCATAAGGCGTTGTTCAATTAATTTTTGAACTTTTTCTCCCTCACGAGCTCGTGTTGCAATAAACTCCACAAGCAAATCATCAAAGGCTTGCAACAAATCTTCGATGATACTGTCCAAGTCCTGTTCCGGCGTTTCCACTACACCGGGGTAGCGTAAAATATCCATCAGATTGATTTCACCCTCTCCGGCTTGTGCTTTTATATATTGCAAAGATTGAATAACCTGTTTGGCGAACTTTTGATTAAGATTTAAGTTGAGTGCGGTTTGTTTTTTAGTGTCAATACGCAAGCTACATTCGATTTTACCTCGAGCCAGTTTTTGCCGTAATTTTTCACGCAAAGTATTCTCCAATCCTCGAAATTGCTCTGGTAAACGAAAAAAGGTTTCTAAATAACGTTGATTGACCGAGCGAATTTCCCATACGGCATCCCCCCATTCTTTTTTAATTTCAACACGAGCAAAGGCAGTCATACTGTAAATCATATTTTTATATCCTCACTTTTATATTAATTTACCGGTGCTATTGTACTGTTAAATTTCTTTTATGTCAGTTTGCATGATAAAATTGCAAAAATTTTTTAACTTCATTCAAAGGAATATGTCATGCGTCCAAATGCGAGAGCAATCAATCAACCCCGTCCAATAAAAATTACTCGTCATTACACTAAACATGCTGAAGGTTCGGTATTAGTTGAATTCGGTGAAACCAAAGTTATTTGTACAGCGACGGTTGAAGATAGTGTACCACGTTTTTTAAAAGGGCAAGGAAAAGGTTGGGTTACTGCAGAATATGGTATGCTTCCACGCTCAACCCATAGCCGTATGCAACGTGAAGCGGCTAAGGGTAAACAAGGCGGTAGAACGATGGAAATTCAACGTTTAATTGCACGCTCATTACGTGCTATGGTAGATTTGGAAGCTTTAGGTGAGCGTGCAATCACATTGGACTGCGATGTTATTCAAGCGGATGGCGGTACGAGAACAGCATCAATCACGGGGGCTTGTGTAGCTTTAATTGATGCAATTAATTTTTTGCTGCAAAACGGTACGTTGACAACTAATCCGATAAAGGGATTAGTTGCCGCCATTTCCGTTGGTATTGTCAACGGTGAAACGGTGTGTGATTTAGAATATGTGGAAGATAGCATTGCCGAAACAGATATGAATGTGGTGATGATGGAAGATGGACGTATGATTGAAGTACAAGGAACAGCAGAGGGTGAACCGTTTAGCCATGCAGAACTTCTTACCCTATTAGATTTAGCCAAACAAGGTTGTGAACAACTGTTTGTGGCACAACGTGTTGCATTAGCGGAATAAAGATAGTTTGTGCAAGATAAAAAATCTACAATATACATTTTTACAATGTAAGAATATCGCAATGAAAATGGTGTGGAAATACAGGGGTTAAAATGAATTTTCTCGGAAAAATAATCGGTTTTATTTTTGGTTGGCGTTTTGGTGGTTTTTTTGGTGCTGTTGTCGGCCTAATTCTAGGACACCTTGCCGATAAGAAACTGTATGAATTAGGAAGTGTAAATTCCAGCTTTTTTAAAAATAAACTCACTCGTCAATCGCTCTTTATGCAAACTACTTTTGCCGTATTAGGACATTTGACCAAAGCAAAGGGTAGGGTGACCGAAGATGATATTGCCCTTGCAACAAGCCTAATGCAGCAATTAAATCTGGATGATGCAGGCAGACGTTTAGCACAAGAAGCATTTAATCGTGGTAAGCAAACTGATTTTCCTCTCCGTCAAGTTATTCGAGAGTTTCGTTTAGGTTGTGGACAACGTGCGGATTTGTTGCGTATCTTTTTGAGTATTCAAGTCAAAGCTGCTTTTATGGATAATGAATTGCAAGGTGCGGAAAAAAGTGTCTTACAAATTGTAGCAGAAGAGCTAGGGTTATCTCGTTTCCAATTTGAGCAAATACTTGCGATGGAATTAGCCGCTAGACACTTTAGTCGTGGCGGTTTTTATCAACAAAGTCGTACTTACCAACAGGGAAGTTATCATCAATATCAAGAGCAAGGACAATATCAAAACAGCTATCATCAATCAGGCCCAACGTTAGATGATGCTTACAAAGTGCTTGGTGTATCAGGAAATGATAATCAACAAACTGTAAAACGTGCTTATCGTCGTTTAATGAATGAAAATCATCCTGATAAGTTGGTTTCTAAAGGATTACCTCCTGAAATGTTGGAAATGGCAAAAGAAAAAGCCCAACAAATTCAAGCGGCGTATGATTTAATTTGTAAATCGAAGGGTTGGAAATAACTTAATGCGAGTTTTTTTAGCACCTATGCAAGGTGTGCTTGATCCTTTTGTACGTCAACTATTAACAGAGGTTAATCAATATGATCTCTGTATTTCTGAATTTGTTAGAGTAGTTGATCAGCGTCTTCCCAACAAAGTTTTTTATCGTTTATGCCCTGAACTTCACCATCAGGGCTTTACTTTGTCTGGTACGCCTGTTCGTGTACAACTTTTGGGGCAATATCCGCAATGGCTTGCTGAAAATGCCCAAAGAGCCGTTGAATTAGGTTCTCAGGGCATAGATTTGAATTGTGGTTGTCCGTCGAAAGCTGTCAATGGAAGTAATGGAGGTGCTTCATTGTTGAAACAACCGGAACTCATTTACCAAGCAACAAAAGCTATTCGTCAAGCTGTTCCAATGGAACAGCCTGTTAGCGTAAAAGTGCGGTTGGGTTGGGATAATGTTGATCAGGTTTTTGAAATTGCTGATGCGGTACAGCAAGGCGGAGCAACGGAAATAACGATTCATGGACGAACTAAAAGCGATGGTTATCGTGCTGATCGGATTAATTGGTATAAAATTGCTGAAGTCAGAAAAAAATTACGAATTCCAGTTATTGCCAATGGTGAAATTTGGCATTGGCAAGATGGGCAAAATTGTTTAGCCATTACTGGTTGCCAAGATTTAATGATCGGACGAGGGGCTTTAAATATTCCTAATTTAAGTTATGTAATAAAATTCAATGCGGAAAAATTAGATTGGCAACAAGGTGTTATGCCGATGTTGCATAAATATGCTCATGTTGAAAATGAATTTGACAAAGGTTTCTATCATATTGCAAGAATTAAACAATGGCTACAATACCTGAAAAAAGAGTATCCTCAAGCTGGCACACTTTTTGAGCGAATTAAAAGCTGTCAAAGTGCGGCGGAATTACGGCATAAAATACAATAAAAATGGCGTGTAATTTACGTTACACGCCATTTTTCAACCAATGTATTTATTTTACACGAGAAACATATTCACCTGAACGGGTATCAACTTTAATCACTTCGCCAATTTGTACAAATAGAGGTACTTTCACTACCGCACCTGTACTTAATGTTGCCGGTTTGCCTCCAGTTCCCGCTGTATCACCTTTTAAGCCGGGATCGGTTTCAACAACTTCCAACTCAACGAAATTAGGCGGTGTAATCGTTATAGGTGCACCATTCCATAAGGTTACAATACAATCTGCTTGATCCAGCAACCATTTTTCCGCATCACCTACCGCTTTGGCATCAGCAGAGTATTGTTCAAAGGTTTCAGGATGCATAAAATACCAAAACGCTTCATCTTTATAGGAGTAAGTCAGGTTTAAGTCCATTACATCTGCCGCTTCAACTGATGTACCAGATTTAAAGTTGACATCCAATACTTTGCCTGAAATTAATTTACGGATACGGGTGCGAGTGAACGCTTGCCCTTTACCCGGTTTAACAAATTCATTTTCAATAATAACGCAAGGCTCACCGTCCTGCATAAATTTTAGACCTGGTTTAAAATCACTGGTAGTATATGTAGCCATATCATCCTCAAATTAAAAGAGATTGTTTTTAACAAATGCGTATTCTAACCCAAAATAGCATAAATAGAGAAGAAGAAAATTGGACTGATTACCTCGCAAAGGCAATTTCCGATCCTATAGAATTACTTAATTGTTTAGAGTTACCGATTGAATCGTTTCAGTATGACATTGCGGCACGTCAATTATTTCCATTGCGTGTTCCTTTCCCATTTGTTAAAAAAATGGAAAAGGGTAACCCAAATGATCCGCTCTTTTTACAAGTGATGGCTTCACAGCATGAATTTTTGCCGATGGCAGGATTTACCAAAGATCCTTTGGAAGAACAACATAACAGTGTTCCCAATATTTTGCATAAATACCATAACCGGTTGTTATTAATAGTAAAAAACAGTTGTGCCGTCAACTGTCGTTATTGTTTCCGCCGTCATTTCCCTTATGCGGAAAATAAAGGAAATAAACAAAGTTGGGTAAAATCGCTGGATTATATTGCCGCACATGCTGAAATTGAAGAAGTTATTTTTTCGGGGGGAGATCCTTTGATGGCTAAAGATCATGAGTTAGCATGGTTAATAAAAGAGCTTGAAAATATACCGCACTTACATACCTTGCGTATTCATACTCGCTTGCCGGTTGTTATTCCGCAACGCATTACTGATGAACTTTGTCGGATATTGAGTGAAAGTCGTTTTCAAAAAGTCATTGTTACTCATATTAATCACCCCAATGAAATTGATGAAATATTAGCCTGTGCAATGAAAAAATTAAAACATGCGAATGTAACCTTACTTAATCAATCTGTGGTGTTAAAAAATATCAACGATAATGCACACATTTTAAAAAAATTAAGTGATAAATTATTCAGTATCGGCATTCTTCCGTATTATTTACATTTATTAGATAAAGTTGAGGGAGCAAGTCATTTTTATCTTGATGATGAAAGTGCGGCCGCTATTTATAAAGAATTACAACGCATTAGTTCGGGCTATCTCGTACCGAAACTTGCTCGTGAAATTGCTCATGAGCCGAATAAAACGTTGTATTCGGCATAGGAAAAAGAATGAAGATCCTTTAAAATACATAAAATTTTACCGCACTTTATGTGCTTCTTTAAACATAACTTTCTGACTCATCAAGGGACTATCATGACAGCTGAACAAAATAAAATCGACACTTCTGGACAAGCTTCTATACAAAAAGAATTGGAGCTTGATCTGGATCCTATGGAGCCGATACTTCCGAAAAAAAATCTTGCACCTAAACAAACTTTATTGGAAAAAGCCAAACGTATTTTCAAGAGAGCGGATAAGCAAAATAGAGTTGATAAAGCAGAAGTGAGTACACATAAAGAAGTAATATCCGCTAGTGATGATGAACAACGTCCAATAATCACGGAAACACAAGAGCAACAAATAAGCCAAGCAATAGACCCGACTATATCTGAAGTGCCTGTTAAGACACAAAAAGAACTGAAAAAACCGGAAAATTGGACTATGTTAGGTGTGTTACCGCCTAAATATCGCCGTATTTTTATTGCATTATTAGTTGTCGTCATTATTTTATTAATTATTTCTTGGTTAAAACCGGATGATAATATAGAGCAATATTTTGAACAATCAACAGGCAATAGTATTCCGACACAATTTCAGCCTTTAGATCATTCTCAACCGGTTGAACCGAGCATTTTAGAGCAACTGAAGAATCCTCAACCAAAAAGTGAAAATATCACACAGAATGATCAGGAAAAAAATATACCTGTACAAGCGTTGCAGGTAGAAAACGAACCCCAAAATATAGCCATACCGATAAATTCAACGCCTAGTAAGGCGGACAGTCCAGTAGTGGAAACAAGCAAGCGACCAAGTATTAAAGTTGAGGAAGCAACATCTCAACCTATAGCACCAATGGAAGAAGTGAAAATTGTTGAGAAAAATGAGCCAAATAAAAAGGCAGAAAAACAGGTGAAAGCAGAGCAGAAAGGCGTGCCTGTTGTTGATGCGAAACCGGCTAATGTGAATAAAGTAACAAATTCACAGAAAACCGCTCTACAAAAAAATGCACAGACTAAAACCCTTGTTATTCCGCAAGGAACATCACTGATGCAAGTATTCCGCAACAACAATTTGAATATTGCCGATGTCAATGCAATGACGAAAGCAAGGGGGGTCGGTAATACATTAAGTAGTTTCAAAGCGGGTGATAAAGTACAAGTATCCTTAAATAAGCAAGGGCGTGTCAATGAATTGCGTCTATCCAATGGTGCGAGATTCATCCGCCAAGCCGATGGAAGTTATCAATTTAAAAAATAATGATATTAAGCAAAACGGCGTAATTTTCAGTTACGCCGTTTGATTGTCAAACTAACATTTTTTCTATTTATAACCGCTCTTTTTCTCCACCGAATTCATCCAACAAATTTTCCGTTAATTTGGCAAGAATGCCTGTCATTAAAACAAAATCCGCATCAAATCGTTGTGCAAAATCTTCTTTTGAAATATCGTCATTTTGTTCACGAATTTGATCGGCAAATTTTAAGCGTTTTAAACTGGCATCTTCGTTGAGAGTAAAACTTAAATGTTCTTCCCAGTTGAGGGATAAGTTTGTGATATATTTGCCGGAATTTAACAATCCGATCATTTCTTCACTGTCCAACACTTGTTGTTTGCAACGAATAACGGCTTGATCTTGGCTTCCTTTTAATTCCGCCTCTTCCAATACAGTCAACCATTGAGGTGAGTTTTCCTTAACCCAATTTGTCATCACCAAACTTGGCTCATTAGCAAATGCAAGTGGCACAACAGGTAAAGATCCTAACGATTTTCTTAATAAAGCCAAACAGTCTTCCGCTCGTTTAGTTGAAGCGGTATCAATGTAAATAAGGTTATTTTCCGTATCAATCCACAACGCAGTATGTTGGTTTTTACTGAATGCACGAGGCAATAACGTAGCGACAATATCATCTTTTAACGCTTGTTTTTCGATTTTTTTCAGTTTGCGATTTTCTTTTTGCTCAAGTTGTTCAATCCGTTCTTCCAGCTCACGTTTAATCACTTGTGCAGGCAAAATCTTTTCTTCTTTGTGAGCAACTAACAAGAGTTGTTTTCCAACACAAAAATAGAGAGATTCACTTTCACGCAAAGGATTGTGCCAACCGAACCGGCTCATGTCTGATTGTTGGCAGGGAGAATATGCACATTGTTGTAACTGTGATTGTAAATTTTCTACCGACCAATCAAGGGATTTAGTTAAACGGTAAATTAAGGCATTTTTAAACCAAAACATTGTTCTTCCTCAAGGTTTTTCATGTAAAATAAGCACTATTGTAACTTATTCGAGATGAAAATATGCAACATAAATTGATTAGCTTTATTGGTGGAGGAAATATGGCACAAGCCATTGTTTTGGGGTTATTAAAACAAGGCTATCCTGCACATTACATTCGTGTTTGTGATCCGAACCAATCTCGCCGTGATTTATTTATTGCACAAGGTACGCAAGTAAGTAGCAACAATGTCGAGGCAATACAGGATGCGGATGTAGTTTTACTTGCCGTGAAACCACAAATTATGGCGGAAGTTTGTGTACCGTTAAGTGCGGTTGATTTTTCAGATAAGTTAGTGATTTCCATTGCGGCGGGGATTTCTACCGTAAGATTGACCGCACTTTTACCCAGTGCGAAAAATATTATTCGTGTTATGCCAAATACGCCTGCACTTGTTTCAGCAGGTATGGCAGGTTTATTTGCGACACCGCAGGTTTCGGTAAACTTAAAACAGTTTGCACAAGATTTATTAAGTGCGATGGGGGAAATTTGTTGGCTTGAACAAGAACAAGATATGCACGCCGTTACTGCCGGTTCAGGAAGTAGTCCCGCTTATTTCTTTTTATTTATGGAAGCCATGCAACAGGCATTAATTGAAATGAATTTAGATCCGAAAACTGCTCGCTTATTAGTGCAACAATCAGCATTAGGTGCAGCGAAAATGGTGATCGAAAATCCACAAATCGCTTTATCGGAGCTAAGGGAAGATGTTACTTCAAAAGGGGGAACAACAGCGTCCGCCTTAGCGGTATTTAATGAACAAAATGTGACGCAAATAATCAAACAGGCAATGCTGGCTTGTGTTAAACGTTCACAAGAAATGGAGAGTTTATTTTAAATGAGAGTTTCACCATTCAGCTGGATTGCAATTTGTTTGTTTGGCTATTTTTTTGCTTACGGCGTGTTTGTTCCCTATTTTCCCGTGTGGTTAAAATCACAGTCCTATAATGAAACCACAATTGGGTTAATTTTAGCCGGAGCTTACTTTTTTCGTGCATTGGGCGGAATTTGGGTTTCCTCTTTGGTTAAACGTCCCTCACAACTTATTAGTGGCTTGCGTTATTTAGCTTGGGCAACTTGTGTCTTGATGTTTGTCGCCGGTTTTATGGCACCGCACTTTTGGCTACTTTGTATCTTAATCGGACTGTTTTCGATGGCAAGTTCCGGAGGATTGCCATTAATGGACACGCTTTCTACCACTTGGCAACAGCAACAAGGTTTAGATTACGGTAAAGCACGTATGATCGGTTCTATTGCCTTTGCTGCCGGTGTGGTGATTTTCGGCTATGTGATAGAAATGATTAATGCGACAAATATTGTATGGATGTTGACCGCACTTTTATTCGTTTATGCAATAGGGCAAATGGCAATTCCAACTTATCCGCCACTCGATCATATTGAATCTACACAACAAGAAAATAATGAAACGGAAAAAACGGATTTTAGCTTTATACAATTATTAAAAAACAAAGTTACACTACGTTTGCTTATTGCGATTTCGCTTATTCATGGTTCTCATGCTGCCTATTATTCTTACAGCGTTTTATATTGGCAAGAAGAACTTCATATTCCGCTTCAAGTTATTGGGGGGCTTTGGGCATTAAGTATCGTGGCGGAAATTGTCCTCTTCTTCTTTTCATCAAAATGGTTTCGACATTGGAAAGTCAGCACATTATTTTATCTTTCTGCGTTAGGTGCAGTGGTGCGTTGGGGCGGTTTAAGTTTTGCCGACAATTTGGGTATTGTTATCTTTATCCAACTTTTACATAGTATCACTTTTGCGACCAGTCATTATGCCATTATCCGCTATATTTCCACACAACCTCATCAAGCGATGGCTAAATTACAGGGCTTATATAACAGTTTTTCCGCCTGTATTGCAGTCGGTTTATTAGCGGGACTTTCCAGTCTTATTTATCCCATCTCACCGTTTTATACATTCTTAACTATGATGTTGATTGCGGCACTGGCGATCCCTATTATTCCGAGAAATATCAATGCCTTTCGTCAAAGTATCATCACTCGAGTGAAATCATGAAAGACAACGCATTAATTGATCTTTTTTTAAATGAACTTTGGTTAGAAAAAGGATTATCCGAGAATACCGTGCAATCTTATCGCTTGGATCTGACCGCACTTTCGCAATGGCTGGAGCCTCAGGGGTTGAGTTTAGAAACCCTTGATGTGGTAGATTTACAAACATTCTTAGGCGAGCGTTTGACACAAGGTTATAAAGCAACAAGTACTGCTAGAATGTTAAGTGCATTACGCAAACTTTTTCAATATTTGTATCGAGAAAAATACCGTTCGGATGATCCAAGTGCGGTGTTAAGTTCACCTAAATTACCGAGCCGTTTGCCTAAATATCTGACGGAACAACAAGTAACGGACTTACTCAACACACCCAATACAGAAATTCCGTTGGAATTAAGAGATAAGGCAATGTTGGAAATGTTGTATGCAACCGGATTACGTGTAACGGAATTGGTGAGTTTAAGTCTTGATAGTATCAATATCAATCAGGGTGTTGTGCGAGTTATCGGGAAAGGGAAGAAAGAACGTATTGTGCCGATGGGAGAGGAAGCAAACTATTGGCTTCGTCAATTTATCCTATATGGCAGATCCTTTCTCTTGGCAGGGCAGAGTTCCGATGTTGTTTTTCCAAGCCGTCGGGGAACTCAAATGACACGCCAAACGTTTTGGCATAGGGTAAAATATTATGCAATATTGGCTGAAATTGATACTTCTGCACTTTCTCCCCACGTCTTACGTCATGCTTTTGCTACGCATTTAGTTAATCATGGTGCCGATTTGCGTGTGGTACAAATGTTACTGGGACATAGCGATTTGTCCACTACACAAATTTATACACATGTGGCTAAAGAGCGGTTAAAAATTTTACATGAAAGATTTCATCCAAGAGGATAAATTTTTTTATATTTTTTTGTACACCTGTATCGTATAATGCTCCGTTAGTTTAAAAAGACAAAGTTAAACTATTTAAAAAATTCATTTCTTTGATACATAAGGAGTTTTTATGAAATACAAACTATCTTTAGCAATTCTGTCAATACTGCCCGCACTTTCCCATGCGGGGGGGGGTAATTTCAACTTTTACGGCAAAGCAGGAATCGATTTAACCTCTCGTTTTGAAACAATGGTTCTCAGAACAGAACAAAATAATTACGTCCCGAGTATTCCTGCAAGTTCAAGACAAAATACCTTCTCGCCAAGTATCTTTTTTGAAACCACCTACACTATTTTACCGCAAACAGAAATCGGTCTAGGATTAGGCTATATCAAACGCAAAGGCTTCGATCATTCTGCCAGTTGGCATTTTAATAAGGATATACAAAAAAAAACGTGGGCACAAACATCTGGTTTTACAGACATCGAACAATATAGAATTTACCGTTATTCTTCCCTACCAATTTATCTCATCTTGAAACAGAATTATGCGTTTAATGCAAACAGCAAATTTTATCTAAAAGGGAATATAGGTTATTCAATCAATAAAATGCCTAATACAAAGTATGCTCATTATTCAAATGAGACAAGCCTAAAAATTCAGCAAACACAAATTGGCGATCCTATTTATAAAATGAAAGCAAAAAACGGGCTGTATTTAGGGTTGGGTATCGGGATTGAATATAAATCTTTCTTAGCGGAAATTGGTTATTACCATACCCATGCAACTGTCAGTTACAAAAACAAAAATACCCAATATCCACAATATTCCTACAACAACGATGCCATACGTTTAACCCTTGGGGTGAAATTCTAGAAAATGAAAAGCGACTAACTGCGGTTAGTTAGTCGCTTTTATAGAAAATTTTTATATTTTTTTGTACACCTGTATCGTATAATGCTCCGTTAGTTTAAAAAGACAAAGTTAAACTATTTTAAAAAATTTATTTCTTTGATACATAAGGAGTTTTTATGAAATACAAACTATCTTTAGTGCTTTTGTCAATACTGCCCGCACTTTCCCATGCGGGGGGGGGTAATTTCAACTTTTACGGCAAAGCGGGAATCGATTTAACCTCTCGTTTTGAAACCATGCAACTCAGAACATATCTGAACAATGACGTACCGAGCATTCCAGCCAGCTCAAGACAAAACACCTTTTCACCAAGTATCTTTTTTGAAACCACTTACACTATTTTACCGCAAACGGAAATCGGTCTAGGATTAGGCTATATCAAACGAAAAGGCTTCGATCATTCTGCCAGTTGGCATGTACATACTGATGGAGAATGGGTGATAAGAGCAGACAATACTGCTGTTGAGTACTATAAAATAAATCGCTATTCTTCCCTGCCGATTTATTTTACGCTAAAACAAAATTATGCCTTTAATGCAAACAGCAAATTTTATCTAAAAGGGGATATAGGTTATTCAATTAATAAAATTGCTGACACCAAATATAAGAAATATACAGATATTACAAATAAATTTGAGTTACAAGGTGAAAACCTACGTAAAATGAAAGCAAGAAACGGGCTTTATTTAGGTTTAGCCATTGGACTTGAATATAAATCGTTCTTAGCAGAAATCGGGTATTATCATACTCACGCTGCGGTTAATTATAAAACTAAACCTTACAAAAGCAAAGCAGAAGGCTACTATGCTTGGCATTCTTACAACAACGATGCTATACGTTTAACCCTTGGGTTTAAATTCTAAAAAATAAAAACGTGATTAATTGATCTGCACCTAAAAGTTGGACTAAACAACCAACGATTAGTGTGCAGATTTTTATGACAAAAGATAACCCATCTTTCAAATAGCAAGCCATCGTTGAGTTTTATTTATCAAAAAAGCAGTGAGTAATCACTGCTTTTTTATGGTCGTTTAACTAGGTTACCAAGCCCAGCCGATACCCACACCGCCACCGAAGTCGCCGACAGAGTTGCTATTTCCGTGTAATTTCAACAGAACCTTACCGTTATCACTCACACGAGAATAGCCTAAAGCGACCGCACTTTGACCTTTATACGTACCGGCAGAGACTGAAAGCACTGATTTCCCCGGAATCGAAATCGTAGGCAATGCCGCCGCCGCATTCGAACCGGCAATTCCTGCTCGAGATTCTTTACTAAACGCATCAAACCTATTTTCAAGCTGGTTGAATTTTTTGTCAGTATGTGTTTGTAAGGCATCGACATATCCTTTGTTAACCACGGCATTCGGTGAAGAGTTCGGCGTTAAATCCGGCACTCTGATTTCTCCTTTCACCCCGTCAATTTCAATACGTTGACCTTGCGGGTTGGTCAAGGTTAATCCGCTTGGCGTCAAAGTCGCACTGTGCTTACCGACAGTCAATCTCACGCCGTCTACCCCATATTGTGCCGATTTGCCGTCTTTATGAGTTACCCGTAATCCGTTGCCGTCAAGACGGGATTTATTCCCCTCTGCGGTTTCTTTGGTTTCAAAAGAGGTCATATTTTTCAACTTATCGGACAGTTTGACTTCCAGTCCCGTCTCGGAGGCGTCCACTTTAATATTGCCCGCCGCCGTGGTCGCACTGTTAAACTCGCCCTCGCCTTTGATGGTCAATTTCTCGCCTAAATTTTTATGGACAAGCACGCCGTCGTTGCCCTCAAAATTTAAGCCCGCTTGACCTAAAGCTTTCACGTCTTGAAGATTGGCAGCACGCTTCACATCAATGCTGGAATCATCTGACAAAAACTTATTGACTGCGTCATCTTTTGTGGCTAATGCGGTTTGATAGGCGTCTTGCTTCGCTTTTAATATGCCTTGTGCCGATTCAACCTCTTTTTTCGCCTTATCCAATTTCGAGTTAATGTCGGCTAATGTTGATTTTTCGCCCTCGATCTTAGCTTTGGCTTTCTCTTTCGCCGCTTTTTCCTCCGGTGTAGTTTCCGGCATGAAAGACAATGCGGTTTCAAGAGCGTCAATGGCGTCCTGTTTCGCCTCTTTTGCTGTTTGTAGCGTCAACATATCGTCTACTTTTTTCGCCACCGCCTGTGCTTCGGTTTTCACTGCTTCGCCTGCCTTTTTCACGTTTTCAGCCTGCTCTTTCGCTTTGTCGGCATCAATACCCAAACCGCTTGCTATGTTGCTGATACCGATAGGGGTTGAAGTCGGCTCGGCTTTGATCACGACTTGTTTTGCTTCATCGCCAGAAAGTTCTTGATCAGGTTTTCCGTCTTTCAATTTTTTGAACTTACCACTAGCATCTTTAACTACTTTTTGGCCATTTAAATAAAAATCGAATGGACGGTTATTGTTCAGAGCTTTAACCTGTTCATCGACATAGTTTTTATTAGTAGCCATATCACCAGTAGACTTATCGTCTAGATCTTTCAAGCCTTTGATAGATTTTATATTTTCTAGATCTTCTTTTGTGCCAATCGTTATCACCGCTGTCGTATTCGATGGCTCGCTTGTACTACTTGCTGTGCTAGCTGTCGCCATACTTGAAGCAGTAGCTGATGAAGCTGTATTGCTCGCATCACTTCCCCCGCCAACGCTATTACCTCCGTTATTTGCACTTGGTTGTGTAGCCCCCTCTTTTTTCTCTAAAGCCAATGTAATATTTTGACCATTCGTAAATTTCAAGGTATCGTCACGACCGATTTGATAGGTCTTACCATCACCATTAGCCACATTAAATTTAAAGCTACTTAACGCTTGTTCAAGGTAGCCTTTGGTGATGAGTTCTTTTTTAGAATCTTCAGTCAGTGTATTTCTATCATAATTTTGATTTTCAGATAGACTTACACTTTTGAATATTGGACTATCTTTAAACCCAATTTCTATTTTAGCGTTACCACTTTCATAACTATATTGAGTGATTAAATTATCTCCTTTATAGTCCCCAATATTTATTGTAGATGTACTCGGTTGTGGAGGTGTTGTTGCTCCATTTGATGTGCCGGCTAATTTAACAATAGATATAGTTGAGCCTAGTTTTATGATTTTATCTTTATCATCATTGGTTGGAATACTATCTGCTACATATTTATAACCTCTTTCATCCACATATTTTTTATTTGCAGCGTCAAAATCATGTTTTGGATCTCCAACAAATACTATTCTTCTTCTATTTGTCGCATTACCAACAGATAAAGCATTGTTTACAGCTATTGATCTATCTCCTAATACTATTGCATTATTTATTTCTTCATCTGCTTTGATATGAGATCCTAACAATATATTTTTTCTTCCATTTACTTCGTTATTTGACCCTATTACATACGTTTCGCTGGAATCAAAACCTATTTGATTTTCATCACCAAATACAAATGAAAAACTACCATTTACTTTATTTTCTCTACCTACAGATATTGAACTACGTCCTAATACATCAGAATCTTGTCCTATAGAAATTGCTCCTTTATTTTTTGCGGACGAATTATAGCCTAATGCTATTGCTCCCTCATTTTGCGATACCGCATTATGTCCTATAGAAATTGACCCTGTTCCTATTGCTTGTGTTTTTGCAGAATCAGAAAGTTTAACGGATTTATCCCCTGTGCCTTTCAGATAGTCGACTAAGGCTTTGGCTTGTACTAATTCGCTTGTACCCTCTGT
The DNA here is from genome assembly GCF_000019405.1 of Histophilus somni 2336. NCBI lineage: Bacteria > Pseudomonadati > Pseudomonadota > Gammaproteobacteria > Pasteurellales > Pasteurellaceae > Histophilus > Histophilus somni. Next base: position 364,025 of record NC_010519.1, read on the forward strand.
TTCATCTTCTTTAAGATTGATTTTATCAATGCCGATATTAGAACCAAAAATCGCTTTATCTTTAACATTTGCACCATCTATTTCTAAATAATACTCTTCTAAATCCCCTACTAGAGTATCTCTTTGAGTATATTTTTTAAGCTCTTCCGCCACAGCTTTAGATGTTACAACTTTGTCACTATCTGGGTTAAAAGTCGTTTCTTTATTTAACGTTAACGTAAGTGCTTTTTCTGTAGCACTTGCTGTAGCCATTATATCTACATCGGTTCCATCACCTTTGATTGTGATAGTCTCTCCAAGTGCAACGTTGGCTGTACCGCTATTTCCTGCAAATGTTAATCCTTTACCAATAATCGCCTTAGCCACATCAGATAAGTCTTTAACGTTTATGGCATTACTTTGAATAGTATCTATAGAACTTCCAGTTAATACATTTTCAATATTAGTTGCTACATTATTTGCAGTCGTATCTCCTAAACCACTTGCAACACCTGAAATTTTAACTTTATCACTGTTTGATTTTGTGAATGTTAATGTCGCTCCACTTTCAGGGCTTAACTCAATTTGCTTTTTACCATTACTTGTAATTTTAAGACTTCCAGCATCAGTTCCTGCAGTGATGGTCGCCTCATTCTCTTTTAATTCAAGTTTTGATTTACCATGAGCTAATTCTACAGTTGCTTTATCAGCATTAAGTGTCAATTTAGATTGACTGTCTTTACTACTAATTTCAGAAACGCCACTGAATTTATCTTCTGTTAATGTTACAGTTTTACCTGAATTTCCGGCTGTGAAAACGATAGATTTTCCACTTCCATTAGTTCCATTGTTTAATGAAATTTTCACATCGTCACCATTAGCAACTGATTTTATGCCGGTTAAAGCATCTTTTAATGTGATACTTACTGTTTGCTTATTCTTATCAACTTTAGTGTCAATATTTTTGCTATCTCCTGCAATTGTTAATTCATTATGCTCTTTATCTAATGTATATACTTCTTTATTATCCTTACTATTATCACCCTTAACCGTAAAATTAGCGGCGACTTTTTCTAGTCTTTTGTCTAAATATTTTTTGTTGACAGCATAGTTATCATAAGTATTTTTCTTAGGATTAGCTGGCTCGTCTTCGGGAATATCATTTTCAATTAATACATTTTTAAAAGTAGGTGATTCTTTTATTCCTATTAATAATTGCTTACTATCTTTTAGATATGCTGTTTTAATATTATCAGGAACGTATCCTCCTTCTTGAGTAGTAGTTGGTTTATCTACAGCTCCCGCTTTAATGATTAATTTATCACCTAAATAATGCGTTCCTTTTTCAGTATCGCCATCTCCACTGCCAAAAATAAAGCCCTTATTAATTTTATCTATATTTGCCTCTATTGCCGCTTTAAATGTTTTTTCTTCTTTTAGTATCTGTCCATTTTGTTCAGTTCCATTTTTAAATTTATTAAATTGTGATTTTTTAAATGTAAATTTACCGTTATCAACTTCCGCACCTAATACATTTGTTGCAAAGTTCTTTAATTGTAAAAAGTTAACAGCATGATTGTCATTCGTTGGTGCTTCAGTAATTGTTACACTCTTAAATTCAGGATCGTCTTTTAAGCCGATAGTGAATTTAGCAACGGAATTGTTTGTTTTGCCTTGTTCAAATTTCGTTTCTAAATTTTTACCGACATATTTTGTTTTACTGTTTGATTCAATATCTCCATTTACAATTTCAATCGTAGATCCTAAATAAAACGGTGTATCTTTATTTGGATGGTCAGGAGTACCATCACTAAACTTATACCCAGAGTTAATCGCTGCAATGGTTTCCGTTAAAGCAGCCTTAAAGGTATCTTGTGATCCCTTGTCTCCAGCTTCAACATAATTCACAGCAGTAAAATCATGTTTTTTAAATTTTGTTTGACTATCTTTTTGATATTCTAATCCCAATGCCTCTTTTGCACTATTTAACTGTGCTCCCGTAATCGCCTGATCGGAAGTCGCTGAAATTTCGCCATCAGCCAAATGTCCAAATTTTATTGTTTCCCCTATGTCAGCAGTTGTTTTTCCATCAGCAAATGTTTGAGTTTTTTCATCAAATCCTTTAGCACCAACGAAGACTTTGTTCTTGTCAATTTTGCCTAATTTTTTTAAAGGTTCGCCATTTCTTGTATCTACTCTATAAAATTCACCGTCATCTGATGCTTTCATTAATTTAACTATTTTGTTATTGTTATCCACTGTATAATAAACAACCAACCCCTCTTTTTTTACATATTCTAATGTTTTTAGCTGACCAACAGTCGCCACATCAGAATCCAACGCTCCCGGTGCAACATTTATTATTCTTCTAAGTCCCACTGCCTCTGTGTTTGTACCTTCGCTAACCTTCCAACCACCAACAGATATCACCCCATAAGAGGCATCATTTTTTATTTCGTAAGTTGAACCCGCAGCTTTATAAGCATCTAATTTAGAAGCTGGTTCTCCCGATAATTTAGGCGTAAATTTGTCGCTTGCATCTGCTTTGTTATCATAAAAATAATTAGTTGTTGATTTATATCCTAATGCAACAGAATTAGACAAATTGGCTTCAGCTTCATTACCTAATGCCAACGCACCTGTAGCATCTCTACCTACACCTGCTTCTATACCAAGTGCGATACCTTTTTCCGCTTGAGATTGTGCTTTATAACCGATAGCAACTGAATATTGTTTACCTGAATACGTATTATTCCCTAACGCAATTGAGGCTTGACCAATGGCACGTGTAAAACTTCCTATTGCAAAGGCATCTTTCCCTTTTGCAAATGAAAATCTTCCGATTGCAATCGCACTATCTTCTTTGGCGTAAGCGTATCGTCCAATTGTTAGCGTATTGTCTCCTAATGCGACCGAATACGATCCTATCGCTATTCCACCTTGATTATATCCGAGTGAATCTCTTGATTGTTTCGCTTTTAATTCTTCCGTTCCCTCTTGTTTGGTCGTTTTAGGTTTAATTAAACGAGAATAAGTTTGTATATCTGCTGTATTTCCTTTTTCATATAATTCTTCAAAATCAAATTTTGTACCATATGAATTTTTCTTATCCGTTAAAGTAAAGCCATTATTATTTTGAAGTCCATCATTATTGAAATTATCATCCATCTCTATATTTGCTAATGCATAATTTCCAATTGCCAATGAACCTCTACCGCCCGCATACGAATCGGAACCGTATACCATAGCACCATCATTAATTGCTTGTACATTAGTACCTACCCCAACCGTTCTATCTGCATACACATACGATTTGTTTCCAAGAACTAATGATTCTTTACCAAATGCGATTGTATCTGAACCAATTGCTGTTGAATAATCTTTAAAGGCAATGGCAAACGTTCCGATTGCAGTCGTATAATCACCGTATGCAATACTTCTTGCCCCAACCGCTATTGCATTTTTCCCCCTAGCCCATGTGTGAGTTTTTCTATTATCGTATTTAACTCCATTTAAATTTTTTTCTTTCTCTATTTTGTTTCTACTGTCCTTATCTAAATATTTTTCATAGGCGACATTTACTTTAGAATCATATTCTTGTTTTCGTAGATAATCGTCTTTCTTTTTTATTTTTTCAATTTCATCTCTTTCTGTAACTTTATCATATAAATGACCATTTTTTTTATAAAAAACCTCTTCACCATTATCATTTTTGATAAGATAATAACTACTCCATGTTTTACCATCATCTCTTACAAAATAATCTCCATTTAATACTAGAGCATTACCATCTTTTCCTACTAACTCCCCTTTGCCATTAACATATTCATTTTTTCCGACACCATTAATACCTAATAAAAATCTAAAATCAACTGCCGGATATTCCTCTGTATAGTTAAAATTTTGTGCATTATCTAGAAACAATCTAAAGATGTCTTTTGGTAGTTTTTTTTGTTTTGCATCTGCATTTCCGATACCGTCTGATCCAATCGCAATTGAAGAATCTCCCCAAGCAACTGTATCATTCCCTAATGATGTCGCCCCTGCTCCTCTCGCAAAGGTTCTATATCCAACCGCTGTTCCTTGTGCGTTAGCATTATCAATATTTTTATCTTTAGTGTTTTCTCCAACAATCGCTTTATATCCTATTGAGGTTGCACCAATTCCACCACCCACAGCACGAGAACCTATAATGACTGCATATTTGGCGTGTTGATTTTCAATACTAGATTCAGCACCTGCTTTATTTGATTTGTCTGCTAATAATATTAGTTCTTGATGTTTTTCTTTAATGTTTTTATCCGCTCCGTCATACCAAATACTTGTATTGTAGTTAGATTTACCGTATTCGCTGGATGTATTATTATCTATCCACACATCTGCTCCATACGCTACACTCGACACCCCCGACATCGCCAACGCCAGCGGCAGGACCTTAAACGCCCCTAACACACCGCCGAAAAACCCACCGCACTTTGGCTTTTCCCCCGAACTGCTCGCTATTTGGCGATTGCTTGCCAACTCGGAAACGGCTTTACATTGACCTGTTGTTACATCGTATTTTGTTTTGAAGATTTTGTTCATATATCTATTCTCTTTAAAAATGGATTTTTAAATTAATGATTTCTTTCGTTGATTGATTGTTTAGTAAACTTTGTAGGAATTGGTTATAAACCTAAACAGGAAATGCCTTGCTTTTTAAGGCACAGCAAAAAAAGGCGAATGATATCTTCGCTAAGGATTTTAAAAGGGGAAATTTGGGTATGACGAGAAGTTAAAAACTTTTTAAAATTTATTTTGCAAGGTTTATAAAAAGGCGTTAGCCTAGGCTGTAGGCTGTAGGCTGTAGGCTGTAGGCTGTCATTTTTCTATTCTATTTTTGTTTGTCAAGTAAAAATCCGGATTATTCTATCTCAAAATTTTTATGGAAAAAACAATTTTCTTACGTTTTTATTCTAATTCAGAGGGTGATTTTTAATTACGTTGTTTGATGTCAAAGCGAAATTTGATGAAAATGACCGCACTTTTGGGCGTAACAAAAATCCCTATTGGATCTGATTTCAATAGGGATTTGTTGTTTTTAAATTATGGCAGGAATACTATTTTTTCCAATTATATTCAGGATTGATAATATCTTCTATTTCATGCCAATAAGCAGTTAGTACGACATTGCCATAAGCATAAGCCCGAAGTGCATAGGGCGGATAAACAAAGTTTATTCCTTCATTATTGAAGTAAAATTGTTCTGAAATGTTGAAATCTTCTTTTGTGATCATACCAATATAGTCATCATTCGCTTCTTCCATCAGATTGGTATAAAAGTTCCAAAGCACTTCTTTTAGCTTGCTTTGTTGGTCTTGCTTAACGATGTCGTTTAGTTCAAGTATTTTCTTTTTATGACTGTCAATATTCTGAAATAGGGTTACATTTATGCCGTGAGCACCGCCGGTATAAGTATCAATATCGTTACTGAACGTAATGATATTATTGCGTTGCCCTAGATAATTTGACGTTAGATGGAATGATGCACCTAATACACGGTCTTCTTTTGCACTTTGAACGAATTCATCATGAATTTGTTGAAATTTTTGTACAAGATCTTGTTTTGTCGGCGTGTCTTTTTTCATGCTATCTTCACCGCCCACTAAGGTATAAGCATGTTTGAGCAATAACTGATCAAGCCATTTTATACCGGTTTCGGATAACTCACCACGAACTTCAATTTGTGCATTGTCAGTAGTATATTCATCGGAATGCGGGTAATTTACGGTTTTTACTTGATCAAAGATAACATTTTTCTTGACTTGTAAAGTTGGAACGTCTTGTTCCTGACAAGCTGCCAATAGAACAGTTGTCATAAGAGAGAAGAATAAAAAGATTTTTTTCATATGATTGCCAAAGTTTAGTGGAGTAAGAAAGTCTTTATTATAAGTTGGCAGAGTATGAATGTAAATTTTTCTTTTGGGTAAGAATAAATCGATATATTAAGTCGCTATTCTTCCGTATAATACGGGTTTTATTTAGATAGAACGCAAGGATATTTTATGAAGCAAACTACTCAATCGATGAATATAGTCGATATGTTGATCGTTACAGTGATCTTTTTTGGTATGCCGATTTATATTTCTCTGTCGCAATTTTTCTTATTGCAAGAAGGTGCGGTCGCAATTACAGACACGTTGACATTTACGGATCAGGATAATATTTGGGCAATTTTGATAGAACTTATCTCATTAGCGATTGCTGCGGTGTATTTAAAGCTAAGACGCTTTGATTTTACGCAGCTTACCTTTTCTTTTAACGCTAAAGCGATTGTGCTGACCGCAGGGATAATTTTGATTGCCGGCAGTCTCAGCGAACTTTATTTCTATTTGGCAGCTCCCTTTCAAGATGCCGGTGCATATCTCACTTCGGCTGAGGTTGCACCTACAGATACAACATCGACCTTATCTTTTTACCTCGTCCTCTTTTCATTGCTCAACGGTTTTTTTGAAGAAGTCTTTTTTCTCGGCTTGATATTTGCAGTGAATAAAAAAGCCTTGCCTTATGCGATTGTGTTCAGCTTGGTCATCCGTTTTTTGTTTCATACCTATCAAGGTATGTTTTATGCAGTAAACGTATTGTTATTCGGTATCGTATTGCTAATACTTCGCTCTAAAATTAAAAATTTATTACCGTTTACGTTAGCACATGCGTTCTTTGATGTGTTTGGACTGGGGTTGTTACCCATTATTGATATTGTCGAAAAAATTATCAAATAAAAAGGCGTATTAAATACGCCTAAATAAACAATCGGATAACCGTTAGAAACGGTAGTTAAGATTTAAGCCGTACAAATTGGCACGTGCCGTTGATTGATAATCCGCACTTATATTAACGAGTTTAATCTCTTTTCCAATATTTTGTGTTTCGCTAAATTGCTGTTTTTTACCTCGTAAATGAGCAAAACCTACGTCAACAGAAAGATTTGGCGTGAAGTTATAGGTTGCCCCCAAGCTATACCAAGTGCGGTCGGTATCGGGGATTGAAGCACTTGGGTGGTCGGCTGACTCATCATAAGCAATACCTGCACGCAGGGTTAATTTATCATTCACATTATAAGTCGCCCCTAGAGCTACACGTGAACTGTCATGAAATTTTTCATCTTTATGGAAAGCGACCTTGCCGTTATCATAAGTGGCATGTAAACTTTGTAAACGGCTCCATTTAGTATATTTATAGCTGTAGTGCATGGCGAATTTTTCCGTTAATTGGTGGAAACCGGAAATTTCGAAATAATCCGGCAAATGTAGCGTTAACCCACCTTTCTCTTTAACAGGACTAATTCTTCTTGGTTTAAGTTGATAACTCAACGCATCATCATCTTTAAAATTAATATCTACTTTAGAATGATAGGCAATACCGATACGGTTACCTTGATTAAATTCATAGACTGCCCCGATATTCCAACCAAATCCCCATGCATTATTATCTTGTAATTGTATTATGCTAGTATCCGAATTAACTTTTATTTGAGCTAATGCAGCAAGCAGTTGTTGTGATGACGGATCCAATCTGATTATAAAACCCCCTGGTTGTCCTCCTGGTGTTGATATTTGCTTAACAGTACCAAGTGCTTCTTTCAAAATACCTGCATGACGCTCAATTTTCGCTTTGGCATAAACCGCATTCAACCCAGCACCGATGCTTAATCCTTTGCTGATACGGTATGAACCGCTTAAATTTAAGTTAATGGAATTCAGTGCGGTGGTTCCACCCAAAACACCGGCATCATAATCCTTTTTATATTTACTTTGTAACCCAAAGTTCACATTCATGCCCGCACCGACAGCAAATTTATCATTAATAGGTGCGACGAAGTACATATTGGGAATAACTGCACTTGGCACAATGTTTTTCTGATCCCCTTTTCCAGTTTCAATTCCGTGAAATAACCCCGCATTAACCTTAACCTCACCATTTATATTAATTCTAGATTGAACGTATACCCCCCCCATTGAGAATTGTTTCGTTTTAAACAAACTCATTAACGCTGGGTTGGTTGCCACAACTGCGGCATTATCAGCAATTGCCGCTTCACCCGCATAAGCTCGTCCTAAACCGGAACTGGACACCTCAGCAATTTGGAACGCCGCCGCATTAACGTAACTTGCCGATAATGCCAATGCTGAAGCAATGAAAGATTTAGTAAAAAGTGATTGTTTATTGCTATTCATTTTTTATTTAATACCTCTATATATGGTGAAGTTAAATTTCCCGAATTCTAAAGTAAGAGTAGTATCGGGACAAATGAATTTACAGATTTGTTCAGTGGTCATACCAGGCGGAAATCTTTTATTTATTAAAGTTTATAAGAAGAATTTAGCTGTGTCAGACAATAAATCGGTGAGTGCTAGTTCCTCATTTTGTAGAATGTTAAAAACTTTTTATTGTGTTTTTTGGGGGAAGTTATAAAGATTGGGTAAAAAATTGTATAATTCTTTATAAATAACGCAATATAATGATTTAATGCTAAGGAAATAGGAATGACATTGTACAAAATATTGGTGAATAGTATCGCTATGATTTGTTTTAGCGTTTCCCTTGTAGCACAAGCAAAAATAACGGTTTTTGCCGCTGCTTCTATGGTAAATGTGTTAGAAGAAATTAAATCTGAATACATCAAAGTAAATCCTCAGCAGGAAATTGATTTTTCCTTTGCTTCTTCTTCTGTCTTAGCACGGCAAATTAGTCAGGGAGCACCTGCACAGTTGTTTATTTCTGCGGATCAAAAATGGATGGATTTTTTAGCGGAAAAGGGGGCAATTGTGACAGAAAGTCGTCGTGATTTGGTTGGTAACAGATTGGTGATGATTGCACCTCAGAATAGTTTGATTACCTCTGTTGATTTGCCTAACGCTCAATGGCATTCTCATTTGAATAATACTTATCTTGCAGTAGGTGATCCTGAGCATGTACCGGCAGGAAAATATGCAAAAGCGGCATTTATCTTTTTGGGGCAATGGAATGATTTAGAAACTAAATTAGCTCGTGCAAATAATGTGCGTGCAGCTTTAGCATTAGTTGAAAGAGGGGAAAGTCCGTTGGGTGTCGTTTATGCAACAGATGCGGCAGCAAGTAAAAAGGTCAAAATAGTGGCGATTTTTCCTGAAAATACGCACCCTGCGATTGAATATCCTATCGCTATTGTGAACGGGCAAGATAATGAAGAAAGCCGCAAGTTTTTGGCTTATTTGCGGTCAGAAAGTGCGGTCAAAATTTTTCAACAATTCGGTTTTTCAGTGAAATAATTTTTATGTTAGATGTGATGATCGATTATCTACGTTTATCTCAATCTGAAATCAATGCAATCTCTTTGAGTGTTAGAGTGGCATTGGTTTCAATTTCGGTGAGCTTACCTTTTGCTATTGCTGTCGCATGGTTGCTTGCACGCAAAGATTTTTGGGGTAAGTCGATTATTAACGGTCTTATTCATTTACCGCTTGTTTTACCTCCCGTTGTAATTGGGTATTTATTATTAATTGCTATGGGGCGTAACGGTATTATTGGTCGCTATTTACTACAGTGGTTTGATTTTAGTTTTGGCTTTAGTTGGTACGGTGCGGCGTTAGCTTCTGGAATCGTTGCATTTCCGTTGCAGGTTCGTGCTATTCGTTTGGCAATTGAAAATATTGATTTTCGGCTGGAACAGGCAGCACAAACGTTAGGTGCTTCTTCATTGCGGATATTTTTTACTATTACGTTACCGCTTTCATTACCGGGGATTTTATCAGGAATGATTTTAGGTTTTGCACGATCTTTAGGTGAATTTGGTGCAACCATTACTTTTGTATCTAATATTCCTCAAGTGACCCAAACTATTCCGCTGGCGATGTTTTCTTTTATTGAAACACCGGGTGCGGAATATTCGGCATTTAGACTTTGTGTTATCGCCATTATTATTGCATTGATCTCTTTATCAATTTCTGAATGGCTGGCGAAACGAATGCAACAAAAATTGGGGTAAAGATACTTGTAATTATAAGCCTGTGCCGAGTGATACTTTAGCGGTAATTTTTGATTATTTATTTTACAATCGTTCATCATTTCCTATATGAGGCTTTATCGTGTCGTTATTTCTATGTGCTGAAGAAAGATTAGTGCAATGTGCAACTTCTTTAATTGAACAGTTTCCTGAGCAATACAACACTACACTTTTTCAACAAATTCAAAAAGATAAACATAATCAAAAAACGCAACTCGGGCAATTAGGTTATGGATTATGTTTATCAGATTTTGTGTTTGAAACTTTGCAAAAACAACCGCACTTTCTCAAACAATGTTGGCATCAGCTCCCTACTTTAGCTGATTGCGATCGATATTTCGTTCGCTTACAGGAAATACTGATAAATACCGAAACGGAAGAACAACTGTACCGCAAGTTACGTCTATTTCGTCATCGTGAGATGGCAAAACTTAGCCTTTGTCAAAGTTTAAATTTAGCTACAGTAGACGAAATTTTTATTCGGCTTTCTCAATTAGCTGAAAGTTTGATCATTGCCGCAAGAGATTGGCTGTATGAAAAAATTTGCACAGAATTGGGGACGCCAACGGATACACAAGGCAATCCTCAACAATTATATATTTTGGGTATGGGTAAATTGGGTGGATGTGAGTTGAATTTTTCTTCAGATGTTGATTTGATTTTCACTTATCCGACAAATCAGGGGGAAACACGGGGAGGACGGCGTAGTATTGAAAATGGTGTATTTTTCACAAGATTGGGACAACGCTTAATTCGTGCTTTAGATGAATATACTGTTGACGGTTTTGTATATAGAACAGATATGCGTTTACGCCCTTTTGGTGAAAGCGGTGCATTGGCATTAAGTTTTAATGCGATGGAGCAATATTATCAAGATCAAGGTCGAGATTGGGAACGCTATGCTATGATAAAAGCTCGGATTCTGGGAGCAAATATGCAAGATCCGAATGTAAAAATATTACAGCAATTATTACGCTCTTTTGTTTATCGCCGCTATATTGATTTTAGTGTGATTCAATCTTTACGTGATATGAAAAATAAAATTGCCGGTGAGGTTCGCCGTCGAGGATTGTTGGACAATATAAAATTGGGTGCTGGCGGTATTCGAGAAATTGAATTTATTGTGCAGGTTTTTCAGCTTATTCGTGGCGGACGTGAAATCATTTTACAACAACCATCGCTGCTTCATCTTTTACCTGCACTGGAAAAATTGGGTTTAATTGATACCGAGCAAAGCACAAATTTATATCATGCCTATTTATTTTTACGCAGAGTGGAAAATATTTTACAAGCTATTGATGATAAACAAACGCAAACGTTGCCAAGTGCGGATATCGATCGTGAACGTTTACTTCTTGCTACAAAAAATTTTACCTATTTTCCGATATCGACGGAAAATGCAGGAAAAGAAACCGCACTTGCTCAATATCCTATTGAAAATTGGCAACAATTTTTACAGGTATTGCATGAACATCAGCAAAAAGTGCGGTTCGTTTTTCGAAATTTAATTGGCGAAGATGACGATGAGGAAGAAAAAAATATTGCTGATGATCTGTGGCACGACTTTCTCAATGCGGACATTAATGAGCAAGAAATTAAAGTCATATTGCAGGAAAATCAAATAGATGAGCAATATTTTGATGAAATTATTGAAAAATTGACACAGTTTAAACTGGATTTATCTCGTCGATCAGTGGGAGAACGTGGTCGCAGAGTATTAACGCAATTAATGCCAATGTTGTTCCGTCAAGTATTTCGATACAAAAATTCTCAGCAACTTTTACCTAGAGTCTTGAAAATTCTGGATAAAATTATCACGCGTACTACTTATCTTGAATTATTGGTAGAAAATCCACAAGCCTTAACTCAGCTTCTTAAATTATGTGCACAATCAAAAATGATTGCTGAACAAGTTGCAAAATATCCCATTTTACTTGATGAATTATTAGATCCTAATGCACTGTTAAATCCTACGGATTTTCATCAATATTCATCTGAATTACGCCGCTATTTACTTCGTTTACCGGCAGACGATGAAGAACAAATTATTAATGGGTTACGCCAATTTAAACAAACCGCCTTATTACGTGTTGCGGCAGCGGATATTTTAGGGGCATTACCTGTTATGAACGTTAGTGATCACCTTACCTATTTAGCCGAAGCAATTATCGAAAATGTTGTCAACCTCGCTTGGCAACAAGTCAGTCTAAGATTTGGTACACCTGAATATTTGAAGGAAAATCAAAAAGGGTTTTTGGTTATTGGTTACGGTAAATTGGGCGGCATTGAGCTTGGTTATAAATCAGACTTGGATCTTGTTTTTCTCTATGACGGAAGTCAAACAGGACAAACTATCGGCGGTAAAAAATCCATTGATAGCAATCAGTTTTATCTGAAATTGGTACAAAAAATAATTAGTATTTTTAGTATGAATACTAGTGCAGGAATACTTTACGACATAGATATTCGTTTACGTCCTGCTGGTGATTCAGGGTTATTGGGGTGTTCCTTAAATGCCTTTGAAAATTACCAACTGAATGAAGCGTGGACTTGGGAAAAACAGGCTTTAGTTCGTTGTAGGGCGGTATACGGCGATATTGATTTATGTGAACGCTTTGAAAAAATTCGTTGTAATGTGCTTTCAGCTCCAAGAAATGTGGAACAGCTGAAGCAAGATATACGAGAGATGCGTCAAAAAATGTATCATCATCTCTCTAAACATAAAACGGACGAATTTAATATTAAGACTGATTTGGGCGGAATTACCGATATTGAGTTTATTGCACAATATTTGGTTTTAGCTTATGCTCCCCAACATTCAGCATTAACACGTTGGTCTGATAATGTCAGGATATTTGACTGTATGGCTGAAAGTGCGGTGATTTCACAAGAAGTTTCCACAAAGCTAAAAAAATGCTATGTAAATTTACGAAACCAAATTCATCATTTAAATTTATTAGGTCAAGAACCGATTATTAATGCACAACTATTTAGCAAGGAAAGAACCTTTATTCTCAATACATGGAAAAGTTTATTGGAATGAATGAACTTATAATTGCCCTAAAATCAGCATATGATAAGAAATTATTTATCATTTGTATTTTCTTTGTTATGCTATGCAGACCTTTAACTTACATTAACAAATGAGAAATAAACGATGAAATTAAATAAATCACTTTTGGTCGGCACATTAGTTGCCTCAACTGTATTATTAGCAGCTTGTAATGAAAAAAATAAAGCGGAAACAACGCCAACTGAACCAGTTACAGTTGCAGAAACTCAAGCTCAACCTGACGTTCAAGGAAAAACTGAAACAACTTCATCTGAATCAACCGCAGTTGAAAACACACAACCTGAATCTCAAGAAAAAGTTGTTTCAGAAAAAAGTGAGACAGCTGAACAAGAAATTCTTAATCAGTTTAACAATACAGTTACGATCCAATTGGTGGGGTATCAGAGTGAAAAAATAGAGGGTGAAGATACTTTATCTTTCGTTTATAACGTTAAGAATAAAGGTGATAAAGCAATCAAAGAACTTCAGTGGTATAACCTTATTTTCTTTGATTCGACTCTGGTAGAGCCTCTTTCAATAGCCTATTCTTTTGAGGATACGCTTGCTCCAGAAGGCGAGGGCGAAATAAAATTAACAAAATTAGCTAAAACTTATGCTGAAGAGATTCGTGCAGATATACTAAAACCGGAAGCTAATCTTCAATTTAGCCCAATAATTGCAGGTCGAATTATTTTTGAAGACGGTACGCAATTAGTTGTAACTACAGATGAAGAGCTTACTCAATCTTTACAGCAAATTTTAACGCAATAATTTTTAAAAATAATTATTCAATGTGCTAGTTATCTATCCGATCTTACAAGCTATAAAATCCATAAATAGCTACAAAAAGTTATCAATAAGATTTTATAGATTGGTAAGATCGGTTATGTTTCCGCATTGAAATCTACTGCCCATTATTGGCGAAACCGAAAGAAATTCGTCGTAAAAAGCGTGCAGAGCAACAAGAAAAAGAAGTGTGAAGAAAAAAAGCTGAGAATTTGCTAAAAATCAGCTCAACAAACCGCACTTTAATAATAAAAATTTCTGCGAGAAATCATGTAAAAAAAATAACACCCTCTTAACAAGAAGAGGGTGAATAATCAATTTACCATTGGTACCCTATAGAAACTGAACCTGCCATTTTGCCTTGAGAATTTCTATTTCCTTGAAATTTAAGCATAATCTTACCGTTATCACTCATACGAGAATAACCAATCGCCATTGCGTTTTCTCCGCCATAACCTGCTGCAGAAATGGCTAACATAGATTTACCCGGCATAGAGACTGATGTCAACCCTGCCGCCGCATTTGCCCCCGCAATTCCTGCACGTAAATTTCGGTCAGTATTATTCAATTGTGTACGCAATTCATTATTTCTACCGTCCACATAGTTTTTATTTACCACCGCACTTCCAGTGGTTGTTGGTTTAATATCCGGCACGGTAATAATACCTTGTTTACCATCAATCTTAATTTCACCACCCACACCTTTAACAGTTAAGCCTTTTGCACCATAGGTAGCAGTAGCAGTACCAATCTTATCTGTTACAGTTAAGCCATCGCTATTTAACGTCGATTTCTTACCGCTCTCCTCTTTGGTTTCAAAAGCTTTCATATTTTTCAAGGTATCCGACAGTTTTATTTCTAAACCATCATTAGTTTTATTGGTTTCTACCTTGATATTGCCAGCGGCACTACTAAATGAACTTGTAGTTTGACCGTTTTGAGTTTCCTCTTCCCCTTTAATAATTAAGGTATCGCTCAGTTTTCTATGAACAGTCTTATCCTTACCACTCTCATTCCCTGCAAAACTCAATCCTGCTTGTGCAACCGCTTTTAAATCAGCGAGATTGGCGGCTTTGTGTAGTTCATCTTTTGTCATTTGTTGCCCTTGCTGACCGTTCATACCCTCAGCAACTAATTTTTTCACTAGCTCAAGCGTTTTATCTTGTCCCATTGGTTGATCTTGAGTGCCATTATCAAGCCCTAAACCGGATTTGAGGTTATTGATGGCAACAGGTGGGTGAGAAGTACTACCATTTGTGTCTTTTCCGCCTAAAGTGATAGTATTTTTCGCTTCACTATCATATTTCACTGCCACTTTATCCGCTTCTGCCTGTTTATCGGCGATGGTTTGGATTTTGTTTTTCACAAATTTTTTCACCGCACCGGCAGTCGTGAGTTTTTTGTCTTCAGTATCAGCATCCTCTTTAATATCTTCAGTCGCTTCAATCTTAAAGGAAATGGTGCCTGTATTCGCATCAATACTCGGTTTGATATAGTCATCACCTTTTAACTTAATTGTCGCACCAAGCTGACGTGTCATTTTGTTTGCTGTGGTACTACCAGCCTGATCTGTAGACGTTGTAGTACTACCAGCGTCCACTTCGAAGATTAAACCTTTGTTAATGGTTTCGATGTTTTTATCAATAGCTTCTTTGAAAGTAGTTGCTGCTTTGACAGTATCATCTTTTCCGTCTTTATCTTTCAATTTAGCAAAAGTTGATTGTTTAAACGTTTTTGTCTTGTCATCAACCTCAGCCCCTAAAATATCTGTCCCTAATTTTCCAAAGACTTCAATCACACCATAAAGCTGTCCGCCATTAATCGCATCAGTTGAACCGGGCATCACGCTACCTGCTGCAACGTGAGTAATAATGCGTTCTGCTCCTGTATTGCCCACACTGACGACCGAGTTCCACTGCCCATTCTTAGAAGTACCTGCATCTTTCCAGCTGAATTTCAAACTGTTTTTACCCACTCCAAATTCAGCACTTTCAAGTGCGTTTTTCTTCGTTTCCAATTTAGAATTTTTCCCCAAGGCGAAAGAACTATCATCGTCCTTGTCGCTAAGTTGAATAATTCCCAATTTATCTGTTACTTTTTTTGCCAATTTAAGCGTAACGTTTTGTTTGCCCTGTTCAACTTTCGTTTCAATCTCATCTTTTGTGCCTAATACTTGCAAGGCTTGCGATCTGAGTTTAACCGCACCTTGAGGATTTCCGCTTGCAGATGGCGTACCTGTGGGCTGTGGTGGTTGCGGTTGAGGTTGTGCTTGTGCCGTGTTGGAATTATCCGCTTCAATTTTTAGCGTTAATGAATCCAATTGAGTTTTCAAGTAATTTTTAACCGCACTTACGGTAACCAGTTTATCGCCATTCGGGTCTGTTGTACTACCTGAACCCCCCATGCTTTGACCATTCGTATCAATCGAATTAGCCACATTAAGTTTAAAGGTGATTTTGCCTACATTGCTACCGCCACTGCCATTTTCAGTCGCCAACGTGAGGTATGAGTCGCCTTTAAACGTTAAGGTTTCACCCAGTTTACGAGTGACAGGAGTTTTTCCGTTTTGTGCTGATGGTTGAGTTGTACTTCCATCTTCCACCGCAAACTTCAAGCCTTTTTCCACAAGGGCTTTGGCGATGTCGGACAAGTCTTTCACATTGACAGCGTTGTTGAAAATGTTACTGCCATTACTACCAAGATTTCCATTGAGGACATTTTCAATATTGCTAGTTCCGCTACTTCCGCCATTGCTATTTACCCCTAAACCACTTCCAAGTTTAGTGATTTGTTTATTACCTAAATCTAAGCCGTCTTTGCCAAAGGTAAATGTGCCACTGTCAGCGGTGATTTTGACCGTTGGACTAGTTGGGCTACCACTACCATTCGTAAATTCAATTTTTGCAACCGCACTTCCGTTACTTCCGCTAATCGTGCTAATGCCTTTCAAATCCTTATTCAAAGCGATTTCTAATGTGTCTTTGCTTGTTTTTGTGAAAATATTTTGATGGGTATTTGGTGCACCATTTTGCCCCGCACTTGTCGCTGGGCTTGAAGCATCGCCTTTCGCCCCTTTAATGTTCAAGGTTGAACCGAGATAGAGTTGTTGCTCGCTGTTGCTTCCACCACTTCCGTTAGTATCACCTTTAAACTTCAAGCCCTCATTGAGTTTGGCGATGTTTTTATCAATCGCGTCTTTGAAAGTACTTGGTGTTTTACTGTTACTATCACTTCCACTTGCATCTTTCAATTTTGCAAAAGTTGGCATTTTAAAACCGTCACCATCGCTATCTGCTTTTTTTGCACCCAATATACTAATGCCTAAATGACCGAATGTATGAATGACATTGTAAAGTTGTCCGCCGTTAATCGCATCGGTTGAACGGTCAGTCACTTCACCTGCGGCGACGTGGGTAATTAGACGTTCGGCATTTTTGTTACCCATACTGACAACCGATTTCATTTGACCGGCTCCTGCATTGTTCCAACTGATTTTTACATCATCTTTTCCTACGTTTTGTGTAGTTCCGGTTGGGGCAAGTTTTTTAGTTGCTGCAACAGAATTTTTCCCCAACGCAATGGAATCACCAGCGGCGGTTTCAACTTTCGCACCCTCACCAATGGCGACCGCACCTGCGACTTTGGCTTCGGCTCCTTTGCCGAGGGCGATGGCGGCTGTGGCACTTGTGTGAATTTTTGCCATTTTTCCTAATGCAATGCCGTAATCGGCTTCAACAGTTGCAATGCTACCGATGGCAACGGCTGCTTTGCCTGATGATTTGGTAAATTGTGAGTTGCCGCTGCCGGTATTTGTGCCGTCATCATTTGCCGTTCCGATAACGATACTGTACATGCCTTTGCTCATTTCCGTTTCCGCTACGCCAATGGCTAAAGAATGCTCAGCTTTAGCACCATCGTTGTTTTTATTCGTTTCAGCCTTTAATTTATTAACAGAGAAATACGATACTCCGCCACCGCCGGCATTTTTCATCGCTTCTCGTAACTGCCCTAAATTGACGGCGTGCGTATCTTCCGTCCCCGGTGCGACATTCACGATTTGACGGTATTTTGTATCTTTTTTACCGATTGATAGTGCACCGCCGAGTTTGTCTTTGAATTGATTTGCAAACTTTTCACTTATCCATGTTTTTTCTTTAGCCTCAGTCTTATCATCTTTTGTAATCATAAAAGTGCCATTTCCTGACGGACTATCGGCTTCAGATTCAGCACCCAAAGCGATTGCATCGCTATGTTGACTATCCACTCTCGCATTGTAACCAATAGCAACGGCTTTTTGAGACTCCACAGAAGAATGTGCCCCTAAGGCGGTTGATTGTGAACCTTTTGCATAAGCACGATGTCCTAGAGAAATATCGTCAGTTTGCTCAGCATAAGATTGCATACCCAAAGCCACTGTATGGCTACCATAAGCAATGGCTTCTGAACCTAATGAAACAGCCTCTTTATTTGCAAATGCTTGTTCTCCTATTGCAACAGCTTTGTTTCCGTTTGACCTAGCTCTATGTCCTATAATTACGGTTTCTCTTATTCTCATCCAGTTATCTGTATCAATAGTGATTTGTCCGCCAGCATTCTTCCAATCCCTTTTTCTTTTGAAAATAAGAGATTTACTACCAGGGGCTAGAATAATTGATTTATCCCCAACTTTACTTATAAAAGGAACTTTATTATTTCCTCCCTTATCATTTAAAATCGTATCTGGACCAATTTTTGCTTCATCAGCTGTAAACCCACTCAAAACTATATTAATATCCTGACCATACACAAAACTCCCAGTCAATAAAAACGCCAACGGCAATAATTTAAACAGCCCTAAAAAATTGCCCGAAATCCCACCGCACTTTGGTTTATTTTCAGAACGGCTCGCCACTTGGCAATTTTTCGCCAATTCAGACACCACTTTGGTTTGTCCGGTGGTTACATCGTATTTGGTTTTGAAAATCTTATTCATGGTTTACTCTCTTTAATCTTTTAAAATGGGTTATTTAATAATTTATTTTGTTGATTTTTTTCACTTTTTTATGGTTGTGAATGGATTAAACTTTTTGTTTTTTAGGTAGATTAATGAGGTATAAATCGGCGATGCCTTGCTTTTTAAGGCAAAGCAGAAAAAGACGAATGATATTTTCGCTAAGGGTTTTAAAAGGGGAAATTTGGGTATGACGAGAAGTTAAAAATTTTTTAAAATTTATTTTGCAAGGTTTATAAAAAGGCGTTAGCCTAGGCTGTAGGCTGTAGGCTGTAGGCTGTAGGCTGTAGGCTGTCATTTTTTCTTTTCTATTTTATTTGTCAAGTAATCATTAAGCAGTAGAATTTTGCGATTCTATCCTAAATTTTATTAAGAATGAAATAGTTTTTTCATTTTTTTTGTTTCGATCTCGATTATATAGTGAATCAAGATGTTTGAGGGGAAAGATAAAGGCGGAGTTTGGCTTTTTTTTGGTTCTAATTACAGGTTATGTTTTGGCGAGATTGCTATATAATGTCGAATTATCTTACCGATTTATCAATTTTCTTTTCTTTGGGAGTAAAAGATGACTCAAGCGAAGATTTATTCCGTTTCACAACTTAACCAATCCGTACGCCAAATGTTAGAAGGGCAGTTAGGGTCGGTTTGGTTGACGGGAGAAATTTCCAATTTTACTCAGCCTGTTTCGGGGCATTGGTATTTTAGTTTGAAAGACGAAAATGCACAGGTGCGTTGTGCAATGTTTCGCATGAAAAATATGCGTGTCGGATTTAAAGCACAAAACGGAATGCAGGTTTTGGTGAGAGCTTCCGTGAGTTTGTATGAGCCTCGTGGCGATTATCAATTGATTATTGAGTCAATGAATCTTGCGGGGGATGGCTTATTGCAACGGCAATTTGAGGCGTTAAAGTTAACATTGGCGGCTGAAGGGTTGTTTGCACAACATTACAAGAAAAACTTACCGCACTTTGCAAAATCTGTCGGTATTATTACGTCGCCTACCGGTGCGGCGTTGCAGGATATTTTGCATATTTTGCAACGTCGAGATCCGAGTTTGCATGTAGTGATTTATCCGACCGCAGTGCAAGGCAAAGAGGCAACGGCAGAAATTGTACAGATGATTGAATTAGCCAATCAACGTCGGGAGGTTGATGTTCTTATTGTTGGGCGGGGTGGCGGCTCGTTAGAGGATTTATGGTGTTTTAATGAAGAGAGGGTGGCAAGGGCTATTTTTCATTCCGAGTTGCCGATTATTAGTGCGGTTGGACATGAAATAGATGTAACTATTGCGGATTTTGTTGCGGACGTGCGTGCACCGACCCCTTCTGCCGCCGCAGAGCTTGTCAGTCGTCATCAACAAGAGTTATTGGATCAATTATTTTATCGTAAACAACGCTTGGAAATGGCGTTGGATCGTTTTTTCCAACAAAAAGTGAAGTTGTTACAACGACTGCAGTTTCGTTTGCAACAACAACATCCGCAAAGTCAATTAAATATTCAACAAAAAATGATGCAACAATTACTTCATCGTTTACATCTTGCGTTAAGTACTTTTGTCGATAAAAAACAGCAGAAAATGACCGCACTTTGTCGTCGTTTAGATAATTCACCTTTGCCTTATTATGTGCAAAAACAGCACCAAATTTTGGTTCAATTGGAGCTTCGTTTGAATAGCGGATTACAAAAAAAATTCAAAAATGCCGATTATCAGCTTAGTCGATTATGTGGAAAATTAGACAGTTTGAGTCCGTTGAAAGTGTTGGCTCGTGGTTATTCGATTACGAAAAATCAGCAGGGACAGGCGTTGAAAAACAGTCTTCAAATTGAGGTCGGACAACTGATCAGCACGCAATTAGAGCGAGGGATTATTGTTAGTCGTGTTGAAGCGATGGAAGAGTAAACTAAAGGTGCAAATAGGTTTGCTCCTTTAGTTTGTGTATGGATTGGGGTAGTTAGTTGCGTTTACCGAAAATAGCGGTTCCGATTCTTACCATGGTTGAACCGCACTTTATTGCACTTGCCATGTCATCACTCATTCCCATTGATAATGTATCAATTTTTTCATCAGGAAACGCCAGTTGTAGTTGAGTGAATAAATATTTCATTTGATTAAATGCTTGTTCTTGTGCGGTGATATTATCAGTCGGTTCAGGAATTGCCATTAAACCTCGTAGGCGTAAGTGCGGTAGATTTTGGATATGTTTTGCCAAAATCAACATTTCTTGAGGTTGAATACCTGATTTACTGTTTTCAGCACTGATATTAATTTGAATGAGGACATTTAGTGGTTGTTTATAGTGAGGACGTTGTTCATTTAGACGAGTAGCAATTTTTTCACGATCAAGCGTTTGCATCCAGTCAAAGTTTTCAGCAACTAATTTTGTTTTGTTGGATTGGAGCGGTCCAATAAAATGCCATTCAAGTTGAATATGTTGTTCTATAAAATATTGAATTTTTTCCACACCTTCCTGCACATAATTCTCCCCAAATGCTGTTTGCCCTGCCTGATAAGCTATCAGAATATCCTCGACCGGTTTGGTTTTACTGACTGCTAATAAGGATACTGTGGAAGAATGTCTTTTTGCCTGTTCGCAATATTGCGATATTTGTCGGTTTATTTTCGCTAAATTGTTTTTTATTTGCATCATAATGAGCAAGACCTGTTGAAGTTGGTTTGATATGGGCATTATTTTACCTTAATTATTCGACAGGGGGAAATTTATGAAAAATTTTTCATTTTCTATTTGACAATAGCATAAAATTTCGGTATTTCTAACGCACTCTTTTTTGATTTTGAAATAACCGAATGTATAACCGCACTTTTTCTATTACCACGATGATTATTACCATTAAGATGATTAATGGCGTGGGCTAGTGCATAAAAAATAGGATTTACAAAGCCCGCCTCGTAAAAAAGTGCGGGTTTTTTTATTAACGTTTTTATTATTAAATCTTCACAACATATAAGGAAAAATTATGCGAGTACTCAAATTTGGCGGCACATCTTTAGCGAATCCGCAACGCTTTTTACAAGCAGCAGCACTTATTGAAAAAGCACATTTAGAGGAACAAGCCGCAGGCGTTCTCTCTGCACCGGCAAAGATTACCAATCATCTTGTAGCACTTTCTGAAAAAGCCGCTTTAAATCAACCTACTGATGGTCATTTTGATGAGGCTATTGAGATTTTTTATAATATTATTAATGGCTTATATGCAGAAAATACTCATTTTGATCTTGTTGGCACCAAAGCATTAATTGAGTCGGAGTTTGCACAAATTAAGGGATTATTAGAAAACATTCGTCAGGCGGGAAAAGTAGAAGATGCGGTAAAAGCGACGATTGACTGTCGAGGTGAAAAATTATCTATTGCGATGATGAACGCTTGGTTTGAAGCCAAAGGATATACGGTTACTGTGATTAATCCGGTAGAGAAATTATTGGCTTATGGCTCTTATTTGGAAAGCAGTGTGGATATTGCGGAATCAACTAAACGAGTTGATGCAAAATCTATTCCTGCTAAAAATATTGTTTTGATGGCAGGATTTACAGCTGGAAATGACAAAGGCGAATTAGTTTTATTGGGTCGTAACGGTTCTGATTATTCGGCAGCGTGTTTGGCTGCTTGTTTAGGTGCAAGTGTTTGTGAAATTTGGACGGATGTAGATGGTGTTTATACCTGTGATCCTCGTTTAGTCCCTGATGCTCGGTTACTTTCCAGTTTATCTTATCGTGAAGCAATGGAGCTTTCTTATTTTGGGGCTAAAGTTATTCACCCTCGCACTATTGGTCCTTTAGTTGAGCCGCAAATTCCTTGTTTGATAAAAAATACGGGTAACCCTGAAGGTGCAGGATCAATTATTGACAATCGTGAAAATATTTCTGAAGGGCTACAGGTTAAAGGCATTACTAATTTAGATAATGTTGCTATGTTCAATGTATCAGGACCGGGTATGCAGGGGATGGTTGGTATGGCAGCACGTGTTTTTTCCGCCATGTCAAAAGCCAGCGTTTCCGTTATTTTAATCACGCAATCTTCTTCTGAATATAGTATTAGTTTTTGCGTACCGACTAAAGCTATTGAAAAGGCAAAAGCGGCACTAAATGCTGAGTTTGAACAGGAACTTGTCGCTAAAGATCTTGATCCTGTGGAAGTAATTCATGATTTGTCAATTATTTCCGTAGTAGGTGATGGTATGGAGCGGTCTAAAGGGATTGCCGCTAGTTTCTTTTCGGCATTAGCTAGTGCCAATATCAGTATTGTTGCTATTGCACAAGGCTCTTCCGAGCGTTCGATTTCAGCGGTTGTTCCTTTGAATAAGGCGATTGAAGCGGTTAAAGCAACTCATCAGGCATTGTTTAATAATCGTAAAGTTGTTGATATGTTTTTAGTCGGTGTTGGTGGGGTCGGTGGTGAACTTATTGAACAAATTAAACGGCAAAGTGAATATTTGGCAAAAAAAGATATTGAGATTCGTGTTTGTGCGTTGGCTAATTCGAATAAAATGTTGTTAAATGAAAATGGGTTAAATCTTGGTAATTGGCGTGAAGATTTGGCAAATGCAACACAACCGTCAGATTTTGATGTATTGCTTTCTTTCATTAAATTACATCATGTGGTTAACCCTGTTTTTGTGGATTGCACAACCGCTGAAAGTGTAGCAGGATTATATGAAAGAGCTTTGAAAGAAGGCTTTCATGTGATTACACCGAACAAAAAAGCCAATACCCGTGAGCTGGATTACTATAACCAAGTGCGTGAAAATGCACGTAAAAATCATCGTAAATTCCTTTACGATACTAACGTTGGTGCAGGATTGCCTGTGATTGATAACTTACAAAATCTATTAGCCGCCGGCGATGATGTAGTGAGTTTTAACGGTATTTTGTCAGGATCTCTCTCTTTCATTTTCGGTAAGTTGGAGGAGGGGCTTTCTCTTTCAGAAGCTACCGCACTTGCTCGTGAAAAAGGCTTTACAGAACCGGATCCGAGGGATGATTTATCAGGGCAAGATGTGGCTCGTAAATTATTGATTTTGGCACGTGAAATCGGTTTAGAACTTGAGTTGTCGGATATTGAGGTAGAGGGCGTTTTACCGCAAGGTTTCTCAGAGGGAAAATCAGCAGATGAATTTATGGCGATGTTGCCTTCATTGGACGAAGAATTTGCAGAACGTGTTGCAAAAGCAAAATCGGAAGGCAAAGTATTGCGTTATGTAGGACAAATTGAAGAAGGCAAATGTAAGGTTTCTATTGTTGCAGTTGATGGAGACGCACCGTTATATAAAGTGAAGAACGGTGAAAATGCGTTAGCTTTTTATACTCGTTATTATCAGCCGATTCCTTTGTTATTGCGTGGTTATGGTGCTGGTAATGCGGTAACGGCTGCCGGAATTTTTGCCGATATTTTAAGAACCTTAAAACATTAATTGGAGTGATAAATGTTAAGAATTTATGCACCTGCATCAAGTGCAAATATTAGTGTTGGATTTGATACATTAGGGGTTGCAGTATCTCCTATTGATGGTTCATTGTTAGGTGATGTCGTTCAGATTGAAGAAATTGAACAGGGATTTGAACTGGAAAGTACGGGGTATTTTGTGCGTAAATTGCCAAAAGAACCGCAAAAAAACATTGTTTATCAAGCCTATGTGTTATTTAGTGAACGTTTAAAATTACGCAATCTGAAAATAAAGCCGTTGCGTTTAACGTTAGAGAAAAATATGCCTATTGGCTCGGGATTGGGATCAAGTGCTTGTTCTATCGTAGCTACTTTAGTGGCGTTAAATCAATTTTATCAGCAGCCATTTTCTAAAATGGAATTGCTGGAAATGATGGGCGAACTAGAGGGGCGAATTTCAGGTTCAATACACTATGATAATGTTGCACCTTGTTATTTGGGCGGTGTGCAATTGATGGTGCAATCTCTAGGTAATATTTGTCAGCAATTACCTTTCTTTGATAATTGGTACTGGGTATTAGCTTACCCGGGAATTGAAGTTTCAACGGCAGAAGCTAGAGCAATTTTACCGAAAAGCTATACTCGGCAAGATGTGATTTCTCATGGTCGCCATTTAGGGAGTTTTGTACACGCTTGTCATACTCGGCAGGAAGCATTGGCGGCCTATATGATGAGAGATGTTATTGCAGAACCTTATCGTGAAGCATTATTGCCAAATTTTGCTGAGGTTAAACAGGCAGTGAAGGATTTGGGCGTACTTGCTTCAGGCATATCCGGTTCAGGTCCAACTATGTTTGCGATTGCTCCGGATTTAGCTATTGCGACTAAATCGGCAACTTATTTAGAAAACAATTATTTACAAAATAATGAGGGCTTTGTGCATATCTGTAAAGTGGATAATGTGGGTGCAAGGGCTTTAGTTTAACGAGAACAAGTTATGAATTTATATAATATTAAACATCCGGAACAACAAGTAAGTTTTTCACAAGCTGTGCGTCAAGGTTTAGGAAAAGATCAGGGCTTATTTTTTCCTGAAAAATTACCGCACTTTGACGACATTGATAGCCTTTTATCTTTGCCTTTGGTTGAACGCAGTCAAAAGATTTTAACTGCTTTAATTGGTGCGGAATTGTCACAAGAAACTATTAGTGCAATGGTAAAAAATGCCTTTACATTTCCGGCACCGATGGTCAAAGTAGAAGATAATATCTATGCCTTAGAATTGTTCCACGGTCCCACGTTAGCTTTTAAAGACTTTGGAGGACGTTTTATGGCACAAGCCTTAGCGGTTGTGCGTGGCGACAGTAAAATTACTATTTTAACTGCTACTTCTGGCGATACCGGTGCTGCGGTTGCACATGCTTTCTATGGCTTAGAAAATATTGAGGTAGTGATTTTATATCCAAAAGGTAAAATAAGTCCGTTACAAGAAAAATTATTTTGTACACTTGGCGGGAATATTCGAACTGTTGCGATAAACGGTGATTTTGATGCTTGTCAAGCATTGGTGAAACAAGCCTTTGATGATGAAGAACTTCGTCAAGCTGTTGGTTTAAACTCTGCGAATTCGATTAATATCAGTCGCTTGTTGGCACAAGTTTGTTATTATTTTGAGGCGGTTGCACAGTTACCGAAAGAAATCCGTCAAGACATTGTTATTTCTGTGCCGAGCGGTAATTTCGGTAACTTAACAGCGGGATTAATTGCCAAAACTTTAGGCTTACCAATCAAACGCTTTATTGCGGCAACCAATGCCAATGATACCGTTCCTCGCTATTTGAATAGCGGAAAATGGCAGCCTCATACAACGGTTGCGACTCTTTCCAATGCAATGGATGTGAGCCAACCGAATAACTGGCCTCGTGTAGAAGAATTATTTAAATATAACGGCTGGTCTTTAAGTGAATTGGGTTCAGGTGCATTGAGTGATGAAGAAACAGAAAAAACCTTGCGGGCACAATATGCCAAAGGTTATTTATGCGAACCGCATGGGGCTATTGCGTATCAGGTGCTAAAAGATCAATTACAGGTTAATGAAACGGGTATTTTCCTTTGTACGGCACATCCGGCAAAATTCAAGGAAAACGTTGAGCGTATTTTAAGTCTCGAGCTTGTGCTTCCGGAAACATTGGATAGGTACAACAAGTTGCCATTGCTTTCTGATGAAATGGAAAATGACTTCGCTCAATTACGTGCTTATTTATTAAAAAAATAAAGCATTTTAAATTAAAAGTGCGGTTGAAAGTCGGAAAGTTTCGATTTTATGTACATATAATAAAAGAGTGGGATTCCCACTCTTTTGTTTGCTGTACTGTTTTTTTAGACAAGAAAAACTTTTAATTCGGGAGCTTATGCCTCTTATTTTCTTGATAGACTTGCTTGAATTTTATTTTTTGCCACTTTCATCACAGTTTTGTACATTGCTACATTTTCCGTAAAGATACAGATTGTGTGTTTTTAATTTGATGCCATGTTCCGCACTGATTTCACGTTGGCGTTTTTCGATAACTTCATCATTAAATTCAAACACTTTGCCACAATCGACACAAATAATGTGATCATGATGTTCTTCCGGTGCTAATTCAAAAACAGATTTGTTACCTTCAAAGTTATGGCGAATAAGAATATTTGCCTCATCAAATTGGTTAAGTACACGATAAACAGTGGCTAAACCAATATCTTTACCTTGTTCCAGCAACATTTTATAGACATCTTCGGCGGAGAAATGTTGCATTGTGCCTCTACTTTCTTGCATTAGAGACAAAATTGTTAAGCGTGGTTCTGTAATTTTTAAACCTGCTTTTTTTAGTAGCTTGATATTTTCTTCAGACATGGTAGCTCCTCAAATTTTATGCCAGTTCAGCTAAACACATTTCGTCATACACTTGTTTAACCCATTTTTCTACACGTTCTGCGGTGAGTTCTGGTTGACGATCTTCATCAATACATAAACCTACGAATGTATTGTCATCAACTAAGGCTTGCGAGACCTCAAAAGTATAACCTTCGGTCGGCCAATGCCCAACGATAATTGCACCTTTGGGCTCGATAATATTGCGTACCGTACCCATCGCATCACAGAAATACTCTGCATAGTCTTCTTGATCCCCACAACCAAAAATAGCGACTAATTTATCGGTAAAATCAATTTCTTCTAAGGTTGGAAAGAAATCGTCCCAGTCACATTGGGCTTCTCCATAATACCAAGTTGGGATACCGATCATTAAAAAATCATAGCTTTCAATGTCTTCTTTACTACTTTTAGCAATATCACGAATATCAATGAGTTCTGAACCTAATTGTTTTTGTATCATTTTAGCGATATTTTCAGTATTACCCGTATCACTACCATAAAATAAACCGACAATAGCCATTTTTATCTATTTCCTTGAATTTTAAAATAATCTTTTAAGATCGTTATAATTAACTCTCAATGACTAATCGCTTGTTCAGACGCCTGACTTCTAACTGCTGAACTAAATCCGCATGTAACTTTTACTCAATACGCTTTAAAATGCTAAATTTATCGCATTGAAGTTGATTACATTTGTTTATTCGGAGCTGTTGTTCATGAAGCAGTGAATTTGTTCTAGACGTCCTACTTTGGGAAGCGTCGCAAACAGATTTAGTGTAATACAATCTGCATCTTGTTTAGCCGTTTTCAAACCACTGAAAATATATCAATTCTAGCCTGGTTCTAATTGAGAATGATAAGCTAAAAGCAAAATTTGAAGCGAACTATAACACAATTTATAAGTGAATTAAACCCTATAGATCAAGTAAACATGAGAATTTTTATGACAAAAAACGCTGAATTGATCTAATCACAAAATCCGCTTTTTCAGCATGTACCCAATGCCCGCTTCCATTGATGGTAAAAGAGGTTGCTTGTGGAAATTGAGCAAGAATTTGCTCGCTGTATTCCGGTAAAATGTAATTTGATAATCCGCCTCGGATAAACAGTGTTGGTTTGTTAAAAAATCCTTTTTTCCAATCCATGATCTCAGCGTAATTTTGTTTAAGTGCGGTGAGATTAAAGCGAAATTTTTCTTTTGCTTGTGCATCGAAAGACTTGAGCATAAATTGCTGTACGCTTTCTTGTGGAATATAGTTAGCCAGTAATTGTTTTGCTTGTTGACGAGTTTCCGATTGTGCTTTACTTACGGCAAAAAGTCCCGCAAATACACTGTCGTGTTCATTGTTGCTATAGTTGACCGGTGCAATATCAATCACAATGAGCTTTTCTATTAAGTGCGGTCGTAGCATTGCACATTTCATCGCTGTTTTTCCACCCATAGAATGCCCAATTAAAATAACGTTGGTTAAATTCAAATGATCAATGACTTGTAGAACATCTTCCGCCATCAGCTGATAGTTCATTTCTTCACTATGAAAACTTTGTCCATGATTACGTAAATCAAGACGTAAAATAGGGTATTTTTCGGAAAAAGCACGAGCAATGACACCAAGATTATTCATATCACCAAATAAACCGTGAATGAAAACAAGAGTGGGTGAGATTTGCGAGTTGTTTATAGCGTGAAATTGGTAATTGAGTAATTTAGTCGTGGGCATAATTTTTGCGTGTGTATTTGTAAAGAAATCGTTATAATGTGCGAAAAATTCAAATAGATCAAGTAGAAATCTCTTGTAGGCTTGTAATGTAAAAGGAGTTCGGTTATGAAAATTATTGAAGTTGACGAAGAGCTTTATCAGTATATTGCCGGTCAAACGAAGTCTATCGGTGAAAGTGCGTCTGATATTTTACGCCGTTTGTTAAATCTTCCTTATTCTAAAGTAGCAAGTGCGGTACAAAATTCGGAAAATGTATCTACAGAAGCGATTTTACCAAACACTTGTATAGAAAGTGAACAGGAAGTTCAAACGAACGAATTAATAAATATTCCTGTCAAAAAGCAGTCTGATGAAGCTATTCAGAAAATTGTTGATAAAGTAAGAAATCTTTTATATTCAGAAGAATTCCAGCAAGAAACAAAAGCTGTTGTGCGTTTTTTGAGCTTGTTGCGTACACTTTACCGCACTAATCCGGAAAGTTTTGCATTGGCAACGGAAAGTTTGCAAGGTCGAACAAGAGTTTATTTCGCACGTGATGAGGCTACTTTACTGGTAGCGGGTAATCATACAAAACCGAAACAAATTCCCGACACTCCGTTTTGGGTGATCACTAATACTAATAGCGGTCGAAAAATGTTGATGTTGGAAAGTGCGATGGAATCTATGCATTTACCACAAGAACTCATTGAAGAAGTTAGATCTTTTTTTGTGACGAATTAGCGATGTTCCTTTGGCATAAATATGCACTCACTCCCTTATTTCAATCAAAAATAGCCTTGCGAAACTCGCAAGGTGAAGTCTTTACTTGGCAACAACTTTGTTCTTTAATCAATCGGCAATCTCTACTTTTTCAGCAACAAGGTGTTAAAGCAGGTTCGGGCGTGTTGTTATGTGGTAAAAATGATTTTTCATTATTGTTGGCTTATTTGGCAACAATTCAGTTGGGAGCAAGAGTTTTAGGTGTTAATCCGAGTTTTCCTGCCGATAAAATTCAGCATATCGCAGAATGTTATCAATGTGATTTTATTTTTAATAGGACTGCTTTCCTGTTTAAAAATATGCAAAATTTGACCGCACTTTCTGTGAGCGACTGTACGCAATATGTAGATGTTTTACCTGAAACTGAAGTTAAAATGGATTTGCAGGCTGTGGCAACTTTAACTTTAACTTCAGGATCAAGTGGTTTACCGAAGGCGGTTGTACATAGTTTGCAGGGGCATTTAGATAATGCGATTGGCGTTTGTGAGTTAACCCAATTCAGTGCAAAAAACAGTTGGCTTTTATCTTTGCCTTTATTTCATGTTTCCGGACAGGGGATTATTTGGCGTTGGTTGGTAAGCGGTGCAGAATTGCATTTACCGCAAGAGGATTTTTATTTTTCTGTTAGTCAGGCAAGTCATTGTTCGTTAGTACCGACGCAACTTCAACGTTTATTCGATTATTGGCAACAAAATCCTACTCTCCCACGTTACACACAGCATATTTTGTTAGGCGGTACGCAAATTCCTACGCAGTTGACTGAGAAGTTGGCACAATACAGTATAAAAAGTTACACCGGCTACGGTATGACAGAAATGGCTTCAACGGTTTGTGCAAAATTGAGTGATGGTAAACGTGGAGTAGGGCTGCCGTTAGCGGGGCGTGAAGTGCGGTTAGTTTGTGATGAGATTTGGGTGCGAGGTGCTGGTCTTGCTTTGGGTTATTGGCAACAAGGTAAAATTTGTTCTTTACTGAATGAACAGGGTTGGTTTGCCACAAAAGATAAAGGTATTTGGCAAGATAATGAATTGCACATTTTAGGACGCTTAGATAATATGTTTATCTCCGGCGGGGAAAATATTCAACCGGAAGAAATTGAACAAATTATTGGACAGAATGAAACGGTTGCACAGGTTTTTGTATTGCCCATTGATGATGTTGAATTCGGACAAAGACCGGTGGCAATGATTAAATTTCACGATGTTTTTTCTGAACAGGCAGTACATGAATTACATATTTGGTTAGCGGATAAATTGGAAAAGTTTAAGCAACCTATTCAATATTTTCCATTGCTGTTGCAATCACAAGGAAATATCAAAATTTCTCGTCATCAGTTAAAGTCTGAGCTAACTCGTTTATTAGGAAAGTAAGTATGAAGAAGATAAAAAATAAATTCAAACAAGTTGCCATGATTGGCTTATTCTCTTTAGCTCAGTTTGCACTGGCAGGAGCAATTTTGACCGAAAATGATGTAAAGATGCGACTTGATGAGATTAAAAAAATCGAACAACCCCAGCAAGAAGATAAAAGTGCGGTGCAAAACTTGGAAGAAACATTGTTTCTCTTAGGAAAAATAGCAAAACAGAAAGAAGACAATCTAAAGTTACAAAAACTGATTCAAGATGCACCAAATGAGCAAAAGAACATCAGAGAGGAAATCACTACGTTAAAAGAGGCGTTTGTTGTTCGTGATTTTGATAATTTGTCCATCGGGCAATTAGAGGATAACTTAGCAAAAATACAATCCGAATTACAACAAGTTCAAGCTGATTTAGTACAAGCTAATGCACAGTTAGTTAATCAACATTCCGCAACAGAGCGGGCACAAAGTGCGTTAAGTGCCAATATTGTTCGTACACAAGAAATTGATAAATTGTCTTTTAGTGTTGATATTGCACCTGAGGAGCAAAATAAATTAGCTACAGAAAGTGCGTTAATTGAATTACAAAATGACTACAATCAAAC
Source organism: Histophilus somni 2336 (assembly GCF_000019405.1). NCBI lineage: Bacteria > Pseudomonadati > Pseudomonadota > Gammaproteobacteria > Pasteurellales > Pasteurellaceae > Histophilus > Histophilus somni. Next base: position 395,614 of record NC_010519.1, read on the forward strand.
TGTATTACAAGGGAATAATGAACTCACCGCACTTTATACTTTGCAATTGGAATTGAAAAATCTTGTCCAACAGCATTTACAAGCTACGCAAACTGCGTTACAGACGGAAATTAATCGACGTAAATTAGTGCAAACTGAGCAACAGGTGGAGCAACTAAAACAGACTCAAAAGGAAGCAGAGGGTAATCCGTTATTAGTTCAGCAACAACAAATTAATATTCAGATTGGGCAAGATTTAGTGGAACAAACAACTAAGCTGAACGTTTTGTCGCAAGACAATTTGCGTATTAAATCTGTTTTGGATAATTTTCAACAAACTGAACGTAATATTAATGAACAAATTAGTGCTTTACAGGGAACTTTAGTTTTATCTCGAATTATTAATAAGCAAAAGCAATTATTACCGCACGATAGGATGATTACAGGATTATCAAATCAAATTGCCGATTTACGTGTGAAAATTTTCGATTTAACGGAGTTAAGAGATAGCCTTTATGATATTGACGGTTATATTTCCAATATAGAAAGAAAGCAAGGGGTTACTTTTGGAATAGCTGAACACGCACAGCTCACCAAAATTTTACGGGAGCGTCAGAAGGGTATTTCTGATTTGGTGTCTATTTTAAATGATCAACTCAATCTTTCAATCAATATTGAATTAAATCAAAAACAAGTCAATTTAATTAGTGATACTTTACAAGAAAAACTCCAACAACAAAGTTTCTGGGTTAAGAGTAATACACCTATTGATTTGGATTGGGTTAAGCGTTTTCCTTCACTACTAAAAATAGAATTGGAGGATATTCGTACGCAATTTAATTTCAACAATTGGCAAGATAATATTATTTCTGCCACTGCGTTAATTGTTTTCCTTTTATCCATCGCCTTTTTTATTTCTTGGCGTAAAGAAAAAATTAAGCAACGGTTGAATTATATTAATAGCAAAATTAATACGTTACAGGAAGATAGACAGCTTTACACTCCGGAAGCTGTTTTTTGGACGATTATTCTTTGTTTACCGATGACGTTAGTTGTCTTAGTCGGTTTAATTGTTATTACTTTTATTTGTTTTAATGATCCTGAAAAATTCTGGTTGTGGTCAGTAAGAATGTCGGGTTATTGGTGGCTTTTCGCTTTTATGTTAGCGATGTTACGCCCAAATGGCCTTGCTTATCGTCATTTTAGTATGCCTAAATATAATGTAGAGCTTTTTTCCAATGTGATGAAACGATCAGTATGGATTACTGTTCTTTGGCTTAATGCCTCTATGTTTACTTATTTAGATGGAGGAATTGCTAATGATGTGATTGGTCAATTGATGACAATTGCGGTCTTAGTTATTTCACTGTTTATTATTGGACCTCGTATGCGTTATGCAGTCCAAGCTTATGAAAAAAACTCAGAAAAAAAACCTTTCCTAAAAGTTTTCCGCATTGTGTTGCTACTCTCTCCTATTATTCTCATTGTGTTGGTAGTTTTAGGTTATTACTACACTACGTTAAATTTGATGGATCATTTAATGTCTTCTTATTTTGCTTTGATGATATGGATAGTAATTCGCAATATAGTGTATAGAGGATTTACTATTTCTGCTCGTCGTTTAGCTTATCGTCGTTTGCAAGAAAAACAAAAGAAAACACAGGTACAATCTCAAGATGTGGTGGATAAAGAAGAGTTTAACCTTAATACACAAGAGGAAGTTTTAGCAATTTCAGCCGTTAAGGATCAAGTTTTGCGAGTGATGGATTTAGTTTTACTCGTCGGCTTAATCGGTATGTTCTATTGGGTTTGGTCTGATTTAATTACGGTAGCTTATTATTTGGAAGGCGTAACGTTATGGAATCAAACCGCCATAACAGAAGTTGGTACAGTTATTGAAACTATTACCCTGTGGAATTTGTTATTAGCACTGATTATTTTAGGCATCACGTATGCTTTAGTGCGAAATATTGGTGGGGTATTGGAAGTATTAATTTTTTCAAGAGTTAATTTCTCACAAGGAACACCTTACACCATAACAACTTTACTGATTTATTTTATCATTGCAATCGGTAGTGCTATGGCATTCTCTACTTTGGGTATGTCATGGTCAAAATTACAATGGTTATTTGCCGCACTTTCTGTTGGTTTAGGTTTTGGTTTGCAGGAGATCTTTGCTAACTTTGTATCAGGTATCATTATTTTATTTGAACGTCCTGTTCGGATTGGTGATTTTGTAACAATTGACAATTTTTCAGGAACTGTGTCAAAAATTAGAATTCGTTCCACAACAATTATCGATTCTGATAAGAAAGAAGTTATTGTACCCAATAAAGCCTTTGTAACAGAGCGAATTGTGAATTGGGCATTGACCAATTCTATGACTCGTGTTGTGATTGGTGTCGGTGTGGCTTACGGTTCAGATTTAGAATTGGTTCGTAAGTTGTTGTTGCAGGCAGCGTATGAAACACCTACGGTTTTAAAAGAACCGGAACCGTCTGCTTATTTTATAGCGTTTGGTGCAAGTACATTAGATCACGAATTGCGGGTTTATGTGGGTAAATTGTCAGATCGTATGACTACACAAGACTTTTTAAATCGTCGTATTAATGAACTATTTGCACAACATAATATTGAAATTGCATTTAATCAGTTGGATGTATTTATTAAAAATCAAACAACAAATGAAGAAGTAAAAGTACTTTCAGAGAATTTACAAAGATAAAAGGAATAAAAAAATATGGCGGGAAATAGTATTGGGCAACTTTTCAGGGTAACGACATTTGGAGAATCCCATGGTATTGCGTTGGGCTGCATTGTAGACGGTATGCCGCCCGGACTTGCTTTATCCGAAGATGATATTCAGCCGGATTTGGACCGTCGTAAACCGGGAACTTCAAAATATACTACGCCACGCCGTGAAGAGGATAAAGTACAAATTTTGTCCGGTGTGTTTGACGGAAAAACCACAGGAACAAGTATCGGTATGATAATTAAAAATACCGACCAACGTTCGCAAGACTATGGTGAAATAAAAGATCGTTTTCGTCCGGGGCATGCTGATTTTACTTACCAGCAAAAATATGGTTTACGTGATTACCGTGGCGGAGGGCGATCTTCTGCACGTGAAACAGTGATGCGTGTAGCAGCGGGGGCAATTGCTAAAAAATATTTGCGTGAGTATTTTGGTATTGAAGTACGAGGTTATTTATCACAAATCGGTGAGATAAAAATTGATCCGCAAGTGGTAGCCGATGTGAGTAAAATTGATTGGGCGAAAGTAAATAGCAATCCATTTTTTTGTCCCGATGAAAGTGCGGTGGAAAAATTTGATGAATTGATTCGAGAATTGAAAAAGGCAGGAAATTCTATTGGGGCGAAATTAACCATTGTTGCTGAACATGTGCCTGTCGGTTTAGGTGAGCCTGTTTTTGATCGTTTAGATGCGGATTTAGCTCATGCTCTCATGGGAATTAATGCGGTAAAGGCGGTAGAAATTGGTGACGGTTTTGCGGTTGTTGAACAAAAAGGAACGGAACATCGTGATGAAATGACACCGGAGGGGTTTTGTTCCAACCATGCCGGCGGTATTTTGGGCGGGATTAGCTCTGGGCAACCGATTATCGCTACCATTGCGTTAAAGCCTACTTCGAGTATTACTGTTGTAGGGCGTTCAGTGAATTTAAATAATGAGCCTGTTGACGTGATTACTAAGGGACGGCATGATCCTTGTGTGGGAATAAGAGCTGTTCCAATTGCTGAGGCGATGATGGCTATTGTTTTATTGGATCATTTATTACGCTTTAAAGCACAATGTAAATAGAACACATAACTATGTTAAGAAAGGTAAAGTTAATGCTGAAAACTGCGGTTTTTTTTACCGCACTTTTTTTCACTCAGATATTAAGTGCCAATCCACAATATTGGCAATCAGTGAAACGGCCTATTCATGGTGAGGCAATGCCTATAGGAAGTTATAATAATGGCTGTCTTATTGGTGCGGAAGCATTGCCCTTTAATGGTGAGGGATATCAAGTTATTCGTACTAATAAAAATCGTTATTATGGACATCCCGATATGATTGCTTATTTGCAACGTCTCGGTAAAAAAGCAAAACAGGCAGGTCTTCCAACGATTTTAATCGGTGATATTGCTATGCCGGGAGGAGGACGATTTTTAACAGGACATGCCAGTCATCAAATGGGACTTGATGCAGATATTTGGTTGCGTTTAGGTAAACTTTCGGCTAAAGATGCACAAGATCCAAGTGGAATGGGACTGTTGGTTGTTGACCGAAAAAAACAGAGAGTCATTGATAAATTGTGGTCAAAAGATCATGAAAATCTGATTCGTTTAGCAACTCAAGATCCACAGGTCAGCCGAATTTTTGTAAATCCTGCGATTAAGTTGAAATTATGCCAAACAGTAAAAGGTGATAGAAATTGGCTACAAAAAATTCGCCCTTGGTTTGGGCATGATAGTCATTTCCATGTGCGTTTAACTTGTCCAAAAGATGCTAAATACTGTGAAAATCAATTGCCAATTCCGGCGGGAGAGGGATGCGGTGAAGAACTTTATTCTTGGTTTAAACCTGCTAAACCAAGTGAATTTAAGCCCAAAAAAGTGGTGCCGGAAGCCCCTTTTCTTTGTCAACAGTTAATAAGTGCACCAAATCGTCATGAATGGTTAGAATAGGAATAATACGATGGTAGAAATGAGTATTCAGTTAATGTTAATTTTGTTTTTTGTCGCTATGATAGCCGGCTTTATTGATGCAATGGCAGGCGGTGGCGGTTTGATTACTATTCCTGCACTATTGATGACTGGTATGTCGCCGGCATTGGCACTTGGTACGAATAAATTACAGGCTTGTGGCGGTTCTTTTTCTGCAAGTTTATATTTTTTACGCAAAAGAGCGGTAGATTTACGTGCTTTTTTGTTGATTATTGTCATGACTTTTTTGGGGGCTGCATTAGGCACTTTATCTATCCAAAGTGTTGATGCAATCTTAATTAAGAAAGTTTTGCCTTTTTTGGTTTTGATTATTGGCTTATATTTTTTATTGACTCCATCACTTGGTAATAAGGATAGACAACCCCGTATTTCTTATAGTTTATTTGCATTCAGTATCGGTCTGACAGTTGGTTTTTATGATGGTTTTTTTGGTCCCGGAACAGGCTCTTTACTGACTCTTGCTTGTGTAAGTTTACTCGGTTTTAATTTAGCAAAAGCAACGGCACATGCAAAAGTGTTAAATTTTACTTCGAATATTGCATCATTGCTTTTTTTCTTACTTGGAGACCAAATTTTTTGGAAGTTGGGCTTGGTCATGATGCTTGGGCAATTTATTGGTGCTAATTTAGGCGCTAAAATGGTATTAACGAAAGGAAAAACCTTAATTCGTCCTATGGTTGTATTAATGTCTTTTATTATGACGGTTAAAATGGCTTATGAGCAAGCTTGGTTTAGCTGGTAAACCGATGAATTATTGGAGTAAACATGACAGAAAATAATGATTTACGTTTAACCGCACGGGTCGGATATCAACCTCATTACTCTTGGTCCTATTTATTGCCTAAATATTGGGGTATTTGGCTCGGTATTTTTGCTTTAGTAATTTTAGCTTTTGTTCCTTTTCGCTGGCGAGATAAATTGGCGACAAAATTGGGCAGAATTATCGCTCGTAAAGCGAAGAAACAGAGACATCGTGCTGATGTTAATTTGCGTTATTGTTTTCCGCATTGGTCAGAAAAACAGCGTAATGAAGTGATTGAAAATATGTTTATTACTGTTACTCAAGTGATGCTTGGGATCGGTGAAATTGCATTACGTTCAAAAAAACACCTGAAAAAACGTAGTGAGTTTAAAGGGTTAGAGCATGTTCAGCAGGCAAGAGAGGTAGGAAAAAATATTATTTTAATGGTGCCACATGGTTGGGCAATTGATGCGTCGGGGATCATTTTACATGCACAAGGAATAGCGATGACTTCTATGTATAACCCACATCAAAACCCTCTTGTGGATTGGTTATGGACGATGACTCGTCAGCGGTTCGGTGGAAAAATGCATGCTCGTCAAAATGGAATTAAGCCTTTTCTTAATCATGTAAAGAAAGGTGAAATGGGCTACTATTTACCTGATGAAGATTATGGTGAGGAATTGAGTGTTTACGCTGATTTTTTTGCTACTTATAAAGCCACTTTGCCGGGATTAAATAAAATGGCAAGGTTGGCAAAAGCTGTTGTTATTCCGATGTTTCCACGTTATAACGCACAACGTGGGAAGTATGAAATAGAAATTTGTGCACCTTTAGAATTAACGGAAGATCCAGAACAATCGGCGAGAATGATGAATCAAGCAATCGAATACTTTGTTACTCCAACACCGGAGCAATATGTCTGGATTTTACGCTTATTAAAAACCCGCAAAGATAATGAAGATATTTATCGTTAGCTTGGGCAATTTGTGCTAAACTTTGTGCCGTTTTGTTGAATAAACTTTTCTCATAGAATCAGGGAATAAAATGAATAAATTAGAATTGATTAAATCCTCTATTAAATCTATTCCAAATCACCCCAAAGAAGGAATTATTTTCCGTGATATTACCAGCCTTACTGAAGTACCTGAGGCATTTCAAGCAACAATTGACTTAATTATTGAGCGATATAAAAGTAAAGGAATTACTAAAGTGATCGGTACTGAGAGTCGGGGATTTATTTTTGGGGCGCCTGTTGCTTTGGCGTTAAATGTTCCCTTTATTTTGGTACGCAAACCGGGCAAATTACCTCGTGAAACTATCGCACAATCTTACCAGTTGGAATATGGGCAAGATACCTTAGAAATGCATGTAAGTTCTATTCAAGCCGGTGATAATGTACTTGTGATTGATGATTTATTAGCAACTGGTGGAACTATTGAAGCGACTGTAAAACTGGTAGAGCGTTTACAAGGTCAAGTTAAGCATGCCGCCTTTGTTATTAGTTTGCCGGATCTCGGTGGTGAGGTTCGTTTACGTGAACTTGGTGTGGAGCCATTTACTTTAGTCGAATTTTCAGGTCATTAATTTCTTCAAATTAATAGAGATAGATAGGCAATGAGTTATCAAGTATTAGCAAGGAAATGGCGTCCTAAAACTTTTTCTGAGGTTGTGGGTCAAGAGCATATTTTGACCGCACTTTCTAATGGGTTATGCGAAAATCGCTTGCACCATGCCTATTTGTTTTCTGGCACTAGAGGCGTTGGAAAAACTTCTATTGCACGTTTATTTGCCAAAGGTCTGAATTGTATTAGGGGGGTTACGGCAGAACCTTGTGGTGAATGTGAACATTGCAAGGCTATTGAGGAAGGTCGTTTTATTGATTTAATTGAAATTGATGCTGCTTCACGAACTAAAGTAGAAGACACCAGAGAGTTGCTTGATAACGTGCAATATAAGCCTACTCAAGGTCGCTATAAAGTTTATCTGATAGATGAAGTGCATATGCTTTCTCGTCATTCTTTTAATGCGTTGTTGAAGACGCTGGAAGAACCGCCTGAATACGTAAAATTTTTATTGGCAACAACAGATCCGCAAAAGTTACCGATTACGATCCTCTCACGTTGCATGCAATTTCATCTAAAAGCTTTATCAGAAAAACAAATTGCACAGCATTTAGAATTTATTTTACAACAAGAAAATATTCCTTTTGAATATCCTGCTTTGGAAAAATTGGCAACAGCTGCACAAGGTAGTATTCGAGACAGTTTAAGTTTAACTGACCAAGCTATTGCTATGGGCAACGCTAATGTAAGTTTGGATACAGTAAGTATCATGCTGGGCTTATTGGATGACAATCAGCCTATTGATATTTTATATGCGTTACAGCAAGGCAATGGTGAAATGTTAATGAAGGCAATTCAAGCTGTAGCGGAAAAAGGTGCTGATTGGGATAAGTTACTGGTAACTTTAGCGGAAAAATTGCATCAAATTGCCATGCTACAACTTCTGCCACAGCAAATAAATGAAGAAAACTCGCTTGGATTTTTAGCTAAACATATTACGCCGGAAGATGTACAGTTTTTTTATCAGGTTATTGTTAGCGGGCGTAAAGAATTAGCATCTGCCCCCAATCATCGTATTGGTGCCGAGATGATTTTGTTGCGATCCTTAGCGTTTCACCCTAAGTTCATTAGTCCTTCTTCAGCAGCACCAATAGAACAAAGTGCGGTGCAAAAATCACAAAATATTGTTCAACCGCCTTTAGTTGAGATGCCCGTTGTTTCTGTTGCCGAGCAATTACCTTCGCAAAATCTCATTCGTAAACCAACGATAGCAGATAAGGTCGATACTAAGTTAAGTACAACAGCTTTAAGTGCTTTAGAAGCGTTAGAACAGTTGTCACAACCTAGTGATCATTCAGATAGCGAAAAAAAAAACTCGCCGATAGATAATATTTATGATATTTCTTTAAGAGAAAATACTGAAAATATCTCCGCACTTCCTGTTCTAAATGTTGTGCCTAAAGATGTTGATAATGCACTTAAGACGGTTACTGTCATTGATAAGAGTGATCATAGAAGTGATGAAATTCAAGAGGATAGTGCTGAGAATTATCGTTGGGAATGGCGAAATCCGGAAATGGCGGTTGAGGAAAAGGCTATTCGTCCTTCTGAAATAAAGCAAGCTATTTTAGAACAAGCTTCTCCGGAGCTCATACAACGTATAATTGCTACGGCACAAGAAAGAGATGATTGGACTCGGATCATTGAGCAATTACCTTTGAGAGGTATGACAAAAGACATGGCGTTAAATACCGTTCTATTAAATCAATCGGGGGATCAGATCGTTTTATCCTTAATGTCTGATAAACAGCATTTGTTAGATCGTTGTCATAAAGAATTAAAGCAAGCATTATCGGATTTCTATCAACGTGATATTCAGTTATTAATCACACCTACTGACGATAAAAATTTAGCCACTCCTTTATATTATCAAAACTTAGTTTATCAAGAGTTTAATGAGCAAGCTAAAAAAGCGTTACAAGAAGATAACAGCCTAAAATTATTAGAAAAAGAATTTGCCGCTACGCTGGATTTGGATAGTGTTAGACCGATTTGACATTTTTACTACGATTTAGATATTGTCTTGAGCTTTGAGCAATGATTATATAATGATGAAAAAAGCTAAAAATCGACCGCACTTTTTCTTTATTTGCGATCCGGATCGCATAAATGTTTTTTGATGACAAATTCTCTTTTCCCAAATACAAGAAAATTGCTAGATTAATCCTATTGAACAAAGTACAATCTCCGCCTCTTTTTGATCATCAATGAATGCCATAAGGTGTAATAACGGGGCAATAAATAATAAATGTCGGACAAAATTAATTTAATGAATTTAACTCGTCAGCAAATGCGAGCATTTTTTCAGGAGTTAGGTGAAAAACCTTTTCGAGCAGATCAGTTAGTTAAATGGATTTATCATTTTGGTGAAGATAATTTCGATCATATGACTAACATTAATAAAAAATTACGTGAAAAATTAAAAACTGTTGCTGAAATTAAAGCTCCGGAAATTGCAGTTGAGCAACGTTCAGCTGACGGTACGATCAAATGGGCAATGCAAGTAGGAGATCAGCAGGTAGAAACCGTTTATATTCCCGAAACGGATCGTGCTACGTTATGTGTATCTTCACAAGTAGGGTGTGCATTAGCCTGTACTTTTTGTTCAACGGCTCAACAAGGTTTTAACCGCAATTTAACTGTATCTGAAATTATTGGACAGGTTTGGCGAGCTTCAAAAATTATCGGTAATTTCGGTGTTACCGGTGTTCGTCCTATTACAAATGTGGTCATGATGGGAATGGGAGAGCCATTATTGAATGTGGCTAACGTTGTACCAGCAATGGAAATTATGTTGGACGATTTTGCTTATGGTTTATCTAAGCGTCGAGTGACTTTATCCACTTCCGGTGTTGTTCCGGCACTAGACAAACTGAGTGAAATGATTGATGTGGCATTGGCTATTTCTTTGCATGCACCGAATGATGAATTGCGTAATGAAATCGTGCCTATTAATAAAAAATATAATATTAAAATGTTGATGGAGAGTGTTAATCGCTATTTAAATGTTTCAAATGCAAATCATGGTAAGGTAACCATTGAGTATGTTATGTTAGATCATATTAACGATGGGACTGAACATGCACATCAATTGGCAGAGGTTTTGAAAAATACACCGTGCAAAATTAATTTAATTCCTTGGAACCCGTTTCCGGATGCACCTTATGCCAAGAGTTCAAATACACGCATAGATCGTTTTCAAAAAACTTTGATGGAGTATGGTTTTACAGTTATTTTACGCAAAACAAGAGGTGATGATATTGATGCGGCATGTGGTCAACTTGCTGGTGATGTGATAGATAGAACAAAGCGGACGGCACAGAAAAAACGGTTTGGAAAAGAAATCGGCACTCATCAAATTTATTAACTATTTTTAATGTATAAGGAGAGAAAACTAATGCGATATCGGACTATATTTACTTTTATTATATTCTCTCTTTTTCTTTCTGCTTGCGTTTCTCAGCCTACAACTGGTCGCTTTAATAAGCAACAAGCTGCAAAAGCACGAATTGAGTTAGGTTTAGGTTATTTAAAATTACGCAATTTTTCTCAAGCAAAACTTAATTTTGATAAAGCTTTATTCTATCAACCTGACTATTATTTGGTACATTCGGCTTTTGCCTATTTATATCAATTACAAGGTGATATTTCGCAAGCGAAATCCTCTTATGAAAAAGCCATCAGTTTGGATAAGTCGCAAGGTGATGTGAAAAATAATTATGGTGCATTTTTATGTAGTCAGGGCGAATTTGCTCGTGCTTATGAGTTATTTGAGCAGGCACTTACTACGCCTAATTATTATCAGCAAGCGGATACCTATGCAAATATCATAATTTGTGCAGAGGCGGAACATAATATTCCACGTTATCAGAAATTTTTACAGTTACTGAAGAATATTGATCCCAAAAGAGCGGAGGAAATAAAGAAAGTTTCTTAGCTTAGTTAGCGTGAGTTGAAAGATCAAAAATGGCAAGACTGTCTTCTTGCCATTTTTATTATATTATGATTTTTTGATGTAATTAGATTTTACAAGCTCCTCCTGCACAAGCGTCATCAAGATCTTCTTGCATATCTTCTGCACCATCTCTAGTGTTTTGATAATACAGGGTTTTTAATCCATATTTGTAGGCAGTTAGTAAATCTTTTAATAAAACCTTCATTGGTACTTTACCATCTTCAAAACGTTTTGGATCATAGTTAGTATTCGCTGAAATTGCTTGGTCAATGAATTTTTGCATGATACCAACTAAGTGTAGGTATCCATCATTACTTGGAATATCCCACAGTAACTCATAGTTTTCACCTAAATTCTCATAATCAGGAACAACTTGCTTTAAAATTCCATCTTTTGACGCTTTAATACTAACATGTCCACGGGGAGGCTCAATTCCATTGGTTGCATTAGAAATTTGAGAAGAGGTTTCTGATGGCATTAATGCAGTTAATGTTGAATTACGTAAACCAAATTCTTGAATTTCTTTACGCAAGGCTTCCCAATCGTAATGTAAAGGCTCTTTTGTTAAGTTATCAATATCTTTTTTGTAAGTGTCAATAGGTAAGATCCCTTGTGCATAAGTGGTTTCATGGAAGTATTCGCAAGCACCAATTTCTTTTGCCAAATTCATTGAAGCTTTTAATAAGTAATATTGAATAGCTTCGAAAGTGCGGTGTGTTAAATCATTCGCTGAACCATCGGAGTAACGAACATTATTTTTTGCTAAATAATAAGCATAGTTGATAACACCGATACCAAGAGAGCGACGAGCTAATGAACTGCGTTTTGCTGCAGCAACAGGGTAGTCTTGATAGTCTAATAGGGCATCTAATGCTCTGACTGCAAGATCGGCTAATTCTTCCAACTCGTCTAAATTTTCAAGAGCACCTAAGTTAAATGCAGATAATGTGCAAAGTGCAATTTCACCATTTTCATCATGGAAATGTTGCAACGGTTTGGTTGGCAAGGCAATTTCCAAGCATAAATTAGATTGGCGAATTGGTGCAACCGTAGGATCAAATGGCGAATGTGTGTTGCAATGATCCACATTTTGAATATAAATACGACCGGTTGACGCTCGTTCTTGCATTAATAAAGAAAATAGCTCAACGGCTTTGACACTGCGTTTACGAACAGCGGGATCTTGTTCATATTTGAGATAAAGTGTTTCAAATTTATTTTGGTCAGCAAAAAATGCTTCGTATAACCCTGGAACATCTGATGGGCTAAATAGAGTAATTTCACCCCCTTTAATTAAGCGTTGATACATGAGCTTATTGAGTTGAACTCCATAGTCCATATGGCGAACACGATTGTCTTCAACCCCTCGGTTATTTTTTAATACCAATAAACTTTCAACTTCTAAGTGCCAAATTGGATAATAGACAGTTGCCGCTCCTCCACGAACACCGCCTTGTGAGCAAGATTTTACCGCAGTTTGGAAATGTTTATAGAATGGAATACAACCGGTATGGAATGCTTCTCCATTACGAATCGGACTGCCTAAAGCACGAATAGCACCGGCATTAACTCCAATGCCTGCACGTTGAGAAACGTATTTCACGATGGCTGATGCTGTTGCATTGATTGAGTCAAGACTATCACCGCACTCAATTAGTACACAAGAACTGAACTGACGAGTCGGGGTACGCACACCTGCCATAATTGGCGTAGGCAAAGAGATTTTAAAGGTTGACGTAGCATCATAGAAGCGATGAATGTAGTCCAGACGAGTTTCTTTTGGATATCTTGAAAAGAGACTTGCAGCGACTAACAAATATAAGAATTGTGCAGACTCATAGATTTCACCTGTTACTCTATTTTGTACAAGATATTTTCCTTCCAGTTGTTTCACAGCAGCATAGGAGAATGTCATATCACGCCAGTGATCAAGGAAACCATCCATTTCATCCCATTCTTCACGTGTATAATCTGTTAATAACGCCTGATCATATTTTCCCATCCGCACAAGTTTTTTTACATGATCATAAAGTTTTGGCGGCTCGAAATGTCCATAGGCTTTTTTACGTAAATGGAACACTGCTAAACGAGCAGCTAAATATTGATAGTCAGGACTATCTTTACTGATAAGATCTGCGGCGGCTTTAATAATAGTTTCATGAATATCCGAAGTGCGAATTCCTTCATAAAATTGAATATGCGATTTTAATTCGACTAAGGAAACAGAAACATTTTCCAGTCCTTCTGCCGCCCAAGTAATGACTCTGTGAATTTTATCTAAATCAATAGGTTCTTTGTTTCCGTCACGTTTTGTGACCATCAATGCTTTATTCATAGGATTTCCGAGAGGTTCTGATATGGTTAAAACACAAGATATAGTTATAAATTAAAAACAGGCTACAAGATAATGTGTTGGCTGGAAAATTTCAAGTAATAAATTTCATCTATGATTCTTGACAGAAAATAACTTACTTATAAATAAGTAAAAAATTAAAAAGTAATAAAAACTATTATCAAAAATTGTGCTGCAGATCAAAATTTATATTTTTTGATATGAATAAAATGATCTTTATTCTTTGTGGCAATAAAAAAGCCGTTCAAAGAACAGCTTTCAAGGGTTATTTTCCTAAATTATCAAAGAATTTTTTTACACCATCTAAAAAACCTGAGGATTTAGGGCGTTGGAGCGTTTTACCTTCTAAACTTTCTTCCAATTTTCTTAGTAACTCTTTTTGTTCTTCGTTTAGTTTAATTGGTGTTTCAATAACGATCTCGCAGATTAAATCGCCAGCATAGCCGCGAGAGGTAATGCCTTTTCCTCTTAGACGAAGCAGTTTACCGGTTTGTGTTTCAGCAGGAATTTTAACTTTAAGACGACCGTCTAAAGTTGGAATTTCTACTTCGCCACCTAATGCAGCCATAGTAAAGCTGATAGGGACTTCACAATAAAGATTGTTACCATCACGTTCAAAAATATGGTGTTTTTTTACATGGATAACCACATATAAATCACCGGCAGGTGCACCATTTTCACCCGCTGCACCTTTACCTGCTAAACGTAATTGATTACCTGTATCTACGCCCATTGGAATGGTAACGGTAAGATTTTGGGTTTTATGAACTCTACCTTCACCGTGACAGGTATGACAAGGTTTCTCTATTTTTTTGCCAGTACCGTGACAGTGTGGACAAGTTTGTTCTGTAACAAAGAAACTTTGTTGGCGACGAACACGACCTGCACCATGACAGGTTGGACAAGATTCAATTTTTGAACCCGCTTCCGCACCTGAGCCATGACAAGTTCCACAGTGAACAAGAGTGTTAATTTGAATATCTTTTTTACAGCTTTTTACCGCTTCTTCCAAACTTATTTCAATATCGTAGCGTAAATCCTCACCACGAACAACACGTTGACGAGAACGTCCGCCACCAAAAATATCGCCGAACATATCGCCGAAAATATCACCAAAGTCAGCTCCGCTAAAGCCGCCGAAACCGCCGGCACCACCACCTTGTTCAAAAGCGGCATGACCATATTGGTCATACATTGCCCTTTTCTCTTTATCAGCCAAAACTTCGTATGCTTCATTAATTTCTTTGAATTTTTCTTCGCTTTCTTTATCACCTTTAGTTCGATCTGGGTGATATTTCATCGCAAGGCGTTTGTAAGCACGTTTGATTTCTTTATCATCCGCTCCTTTTTGAACACCTAATATTTCATAATAATCTCGTTTTGCCATGTGTAATCCGGTTAGTTGTTGCGTTATAAACGCTGATAGTCATACGTTGAAAGGGCGTATTACTACGCCCTTGACTCTGATTAGTGAGATATACAGATTATTTATCTTTTACTTCTTCAAATTCAGCATCAACAACATCCTCTCCACCTTTCGTACTTTGAGATTGTTGTGCACCGGCATCAGCTTGTGCTTGTTGTTGACTTGCTTGAAGTAGTTTTTCGGAAACTTGAATTAATGCTTGTACTTTGGCATCAATTTCAGTTTTATCTTCACCTTTTGCCGCAGTTTCAAGTTCATTGACCGCACTTTCAATTGGTGCTTTGTCTTCAGCTGATAATTTCTCTCCAACTTCTGCTAATTGTTTGCGGGTACTATGTACTAAGTGATCCGCTTGGTTACGAGCTTGAACTAACTCTTCAAATTTACGATCCGCTTCCGCATTAGCTTCCGCATCACGAACCATTTGTTGAATTTCTTCATCACTTAAACCTGAAGATGCTTTAATCGTAATTTTTTGTTCTTTACCAGTACCTTTATCTTTTGCTGAAACATGGATAATACCATCTGCATCAATATCAAAGGTTACTTCAATTTGAGGCATACCACGTGGTGCAGGGTTAATACCTTCAAGATTAAATTGACCTAAAGACTTATTGGCAGAGGCTTGTTTACGTTCCCCTTGAAGTACGTGAATAGTCACCGCACTTTGATTATCTTCAGCGGTTGAAAATACTTGCGATTTTTTCGTCGGAATTGTTGTATTTTTCTCAATCAAAGTTGTCATCACGCCGCCCATTGTTTCAATACCGAGTGATAATGGTGTTACGTCTAACAATAAAACATCTTTAACATCACCGGCTAAAACACCGCCTTGTACAGCTGCACCAATAGCAACCGCTTCATCCGGGTTAACGTCTCTGCGAGGCTCTTTACCAAAGAATTCAGCGACTTTCTGTTGTACTAACGGCATACGGGTTTGTCCGCCCACCAAAATGACATCATTGATTTCGGAAACGCTTAAACCTGCATCGGAAAGTGCAACTTTCACAGGCTCCATTGAACGTGCAACTAAATCTTCCACTAACGCTTCTAATTTCGCACGAGTCAATTTAATGTTTAAATGTTTAGGTCCGGTAGCATCAGCAGTGATATAAGGTAAATTGACATCAGTTTGTTGAGCGGAAGAAAGCTCAATTTTTGCTTTTTCACCAGCTTCTTTTAAACGTTGCATTGCAAGTGGATCGTTACGTAAATCTACGCCCTGTTCTTTTTTGAACTCATCAACTAGGTAGTTAATTACACGGTTGTCAAAGTCTTCCCCCCCTAGGTGAGTATCTCCGTTTGTTGCTAAAACTTCAAACGTTTTTTCGCCACCGACTTCATCGATTTCGATAATAGATAAGTCAAATGTACCACCACCCAAGTCATAAACGGCAATTGTTTGGTTGCCTTTACCTTTATCTAAACCATAAGCAAGAGCCGCCGCTGTCGGTTCGTTAATAATACGTTTGACTTCAAGACCGGCAATACGTCCGGCATCTTTTGTTGCTTGGCGTTGTGCGTCATTAAAATAAGCCGGCACTGTGATTACAGCTTCCGTCACTGTTTCACCTAAAAAATCTTCCGCAGTTTTTTTCATTTTTTTCAACACTTCAGCTGAAATTTGCGGAGGTGCCATTTTTTCACCTTTTACCGATACCCAAGCATCGCCGTTATCGGCTTTAGTGATTTCAAAAGGCATAATAGCAACGTCACGTTGTACTTCTTGATCTTCAAAGCGACGACCAATTAAACGTTTGATCGCAAATAATGTATTTTTCGGGTTCGTCACAGCCTGACGTTTCGCTGGTTGTCCTACTAAGGTTTCATTATCATTTGTATAAGCAATAATGGATGGGGTTGTGCGTTCGCCTTCAGCGTTTTCAATGACACGTGGTTTGTCGCCGTCCATTACAGCCACACAAGAGTTTGTTGTTCCTAAGTCAATACCGATAATTTTTCCCATAATATGTTTTCTCCTAGTATCTAGTATAAATTCGTTGACAGTTTCAAGATTGGGATAATGATTGCAATTTCAAGTGCATGGAATGCAAAATTTTGAAAGTGCGGTCATTTTTTGCCTTGTTCCGTAAAATGTGATTGGAAATGAAAAATTCAAGAGGAAAAATGAAATTTTATGTAAATTAAGTTAAATTTTGTTCAATAAATTGCTGTTTTTTTATTTGAATCGCAATTTCTCTCCGACGATCCAGTTCTACTCGAATTGCTTTATGTTGAAAGCCTTCTGAAATAATCTGTTGCACATTAACAGCTAAAGCTGCTTGGTAGAGGCACAACAAAAATTTGTATTGTGGGCAATCGGTATAGTTCATTTCGGTTTGAGTCAGACTATCAGCAAGGCAAACTAACATTAATTCTTCGAAGCGTTTTGGTTTACGCCAGACATCTAACTTATTAAATAACGTTAAGATTGTTTTGGTGTGCAATGCCAAAGCATGATGAATATGAGAATGATATTGGCAAGTTAATTCTGCCAGTTCTTGAACATAGTTAGGGACTTTAAAACGCTGACAGACATTTCTGAGATAAGCAATACTTGTTATTTTATTATCATGAGAATAAGGGGGGATATTGGCGGTTGAGAGAGCTTTTCCCACATCATGACAAAGTGCAGCAAAACGTACCGCACTTTTGTGATAATCCGTTTTTTCGGTTAACAATGTTGTTTGCTTAAGAATGGGCATAGCATGCACAAAATCAGTCATGTCTGAGCGATATTGTATAGAGTCGGAATTAAACACACTAATTTCCGGACATAAAACTTTTAGGGCATCTATTTTTTGTAAGATAGCAAAATAAACTTGTGGATCCTGTTCATGTAGTGCTTTTTCTGTTTCTTGCCACACTCTTTCCGGAGAAAGTTGTCTCAACTCTCCATTATTGGCTATTTTTTTCATTAAGGCTAGCGTATCTGGTGCAATTTTAAAGCCTAATTGATGATAACGGGCGGCAAAGCGAGCTACTCTGAGAACTCGTAAGGGATCTTCTGCAAAAGCCGGCGAAATATGACGTAAAATACCTTTTTTCAAATCGGCAATACCATTGTATGGATCATGATATTGCCCCGCCATATCCTGAGCAATGGCATTAATGGTTAAATCACGACGCATCAGATCTTGTTCTAATGTAATATTAGGGTTGAAATCACAAATAAAACCAGTATAGCCGGTACCTGATTTCCGTTCTGTTCGTGCAAGTGCATATTCTTCTCTTGTTTTAGGATTTAAGAAAACAGGAAAGTCTTTACCAACTTGTTGATAACCCTGAGAGAGTAATTCTTCAGCTGTTGACCCAACCACAAGCCAATCACGATCTTTAATGGGTAAGCCAAGTAATTGATCTCGAACAGCACCGCCAACAAGATAAATTTGCATCATATCGTTAAGACCAACGATTTTGGCGACGGCGTTTCGGAATTAGTAGAGGTAAAATAAGACCAAGCAATAATCCTGCACCTAAAACAGAGCCACCGTAGATAAACCACTGAATAGCGATTTCTCGTTTACCCACATCTAACATCGCTTCTAAATCACGATTTTTATTTTTTGTAATTTCCAATTCCCTATTAAGGAGTGAGTTTTGTTCCAGTAATTTGCTACTTTGTTCTTCTGCTTGTTTGGTACGGCGTTGCATCTCGCTTGTTCGTTGTTTCCAGTCATTGTCAATATTATTGAGCTTTAGAGTTAACTCTTGGATTTGAGCTTTTAATTTTGGATTTTCTTCCCTACTACTTGGAGTACTGGTTAATTCACTTGTTAAAATCCATGCTTCACGATTACGTTTGTCACGAATTAAGGAATATTTATCTTTTTTATCCAGTACGGTAACCGACTCGCCTGCTTGAATAGTTCCCGAAATTTTAAATTGATCTCCTGCACCTCGTCGCATAAACGTTGTGAGATTTTCTTTCACGTATTTTGTTTCGGCATAAGCGTTGGATAAGGAAAATCCTAGTAGAAGAGCGGATACTAAAAGAGAGGTAATTTTTTTCATAATAAATCCAAAAAATAAGGTCAACAAAAAAGTAATAAAAAGTGCGGTAGATTTTACCGCACTTTTTTTTGCTGACAAGTAATGATTTATTTTATCTTTGAGCGTTAATGAAAAATCGCATAAATAATGTAATAAATCACAATAGCAAAGAAAGTACCCGCAGGTAATGTAACAATCCAAGAAGCAACAATATTACGAATAACGGTTAAGTTAATTGCTGCAATACCACGTGCAAAACCAATACCTAAAATAGCACCAACAAGTGTTTGAGTCGTTGATATAGGTAATCCGGTTCCTGATGCTAAGACAACTGTTACAGCAGTAGCAAATTGGGCAGCGAAACCACGACTTGGCGTGAGGTCTGTAATGCCTGTCCCGATCGTTGACATTACTTTATAACCCATAACAATTAAACCTACTCCAATGCCGACAGAGCCAAGAGGCAGGATCCACCAAGCCAGGGTAGTTTTTCCTGCAATCTCACCACCATGTTCTATGATGGAAACAACGGCGGACAAAGGACCAACTGCGTTGGCAACGTCATTTGAACCATGAGCAAAAGCCATTGCACAGGCAGTTAATAGCATTAAAATACTAAATACTTTTTCAACTGCTCCAAAGGTTCCTTTCGTAACATTTTGAATGAAACGTTGGCTACGAAAATAAAAAGAACCAAGAATACCCGCAATAATACTAATGATACCGGATATAATCAGTGTTTCTATGGTAGTTAAATGTAATCCAATATGTTTTAGCCCTTTCGTCATAGTTACAATAGCTAAAATAAGAACGGTCAGTCCCATATAAAAAGGTCCGTATTTTTGGGCATTAGCTAAAGGTTTTGGCGTGTCAAAGATTAACTTTTGTGTACTAAAGAAAATAGCGTAAGCAATAATTCCGGCGAGAATAGGGGTGATAAACCAACTTCCCACAATATTGCGTACAGTTCCCCAATCAACTGCATGTGCACCGACAGTAATACAAGCAAAACCGACAATTGCACCGATAATTGCATGAGTTGTAGAAACCGGCCAACCCATTTTTGAGGCAATTAATAACCAAATCCCCGATGAAAAAAGAGCTGCCATCATACCGAAAACCAAAATTTCCGGAGTATCAGTAAACTGCATTGGATCTATAACGCCGCTTTTAATCGTTTCTGTTACTTCTCCTCCTGCGAGGTAAGCTCCCGCACATTCAAAAAACATCGCAATAAAAATTGCTTGTTTTGCTGTAATAGTACCTGAACCTACTGATGTCCCCATGGCATTTGCTACATCATTAGCACCCACACCAAATGCCATCAAAAAACCGAAAACGGCGGTAATAATAACAAGTATAGTTCCGTATTCTTGTAAAATTTCCATAGTTGATCACTCCTATGTATTTATCGTTATGAACGAGCTAACATTAATTCAATTCGTGAACCCACACGTTGTGCTTGATCAGCTAAAACCCCAATCCATGCTAAAGTTTCATATAAAAACATCACATCAATAGGACTGTACTGATTTTCTATGTTTCGGAGCATCATGCGAAGTTTGATTTGCATATGATCTGTATCATCTTCAATGGCATCCAACTCATGGATTAGGTTATTGACGAGAGTCAGTTCATGTCCTTTAAATCCGGTTTCCAATAACGCATCCATTTCCTCAATCACACGATTTGCTTGAACTGTCGCATCTAAACTACGATAAACATATTTCATAAAATCCTCTTGCATTTCTTGAGGAAAGGTAAATTGGCGACCGAGCATTCTCCCAGCTATATCTTTGGCACAATTCGCTAATTTATCTTGTTGAGTTGTCAACTCTAATAAATCTGTACGATCAATTGGCATAAAAAGACCTAAAGGGAGCTTCAAGCGAATTTCACGTTTCAGTGTGTCGGCTTGACGTTCAAGTTCTGAGAGCTCAGCACGGATCTTTGTGGCATTATGCCAATCTCCGGCAAAGGTACTTTCAAAGAAAGGAATGAGTAGTTTACAACATTCAGTTACTTTATCAGAATGACGCTGTAATGGCGTTAGAGGTGAATGGGCAAATAATCCTAGAATATTATTCATTGCCATATGAATTAAACTCCTTAGTGGATTTGATAAAAAATTCAGGCGCATATTACCTTATGCGAACAGAAAAATATAGAAATTTCATCGAAAAAAATAGGTTTTTAGTAGATAATACAGGCACGCATTTCTTAGTAAGGAAAGGAAAATGACCAAGGAAATAGAGCTTAAATTGAGTGTATCAAATGCCTTTGCTCAATTTTTAAGTCAAGAAATGACAAGTTTTCATGTGTTAAAACAAGAGAAGGTTTTTTTAGGCAATACCTATTATGATACAGCGGACAGTTATTTTGCTCGGCACAAAATGGGCTTGCGTGTTCGTCAATATAATAATGATTTTACTTTAACCTTGAAAACAAACGGTGATGTGCTGGGTGGGTTACATTCTCGCCCTGAATACAATGTATCTCAAGAAAGTGCGGTGCCAAATTTGGCGAAATTAACAGAAATATATGACTTACCGAATTGGCATGAATTTGTCTTACAGCCTATTTTCAGCACTGATTTTGAGCGTTGTTTATGGTTGGTAGAATGCGGGTATGATGTGGAAATTGAAGTGGCTTTAGATCAAGGCTGGATTATTGCAGGAGAAAAATCCGTTCCTATTTGTGAAGTGGAATTTGAATTAAAGCAGGGAAAAACAGAGGATTTGTTAAATTTTGTGGCAAATTTATCTTTAGAAAGTGATGTTCGCTTAAGTTCAGCCAGCAAGGCACAGCGAGGTTACCAATTGGCATTTAATATACAACCTCAAGTTCAGGATTGGATCGCAAAATGGCGTGAGTTTATTGTCTTAGCAACACATGAAAAGATCGCTTATTTAGTAAAATTTGAACAGCAATTAATCGAAGAAAGTGTGATGCTGGGAAAAGATTATTTTGCACAAGAATTTTTGCGTACAGTGGAGCGAATCGGTGCATTTTTTAATCTATATCACTTTTATAGTGAGAACGTAACGTTATTGGAAAATCAAGTAAATCTTCAATTGACGCAAGGCATTACTCATTTGGATCAGAATTTGCTTGCTGATCTTGTTGAACGTAATGCTTATTTATTGTTGCAAATTAAAGACATTATTCGGTGTCATAGTGAAAATAAAAATAATGCACTTGCGATTGAAAAATTATTTGCATTATTTCATAGCGGTCAGTATGTCAAACGTATGTTAGATTTAACGTTTTTAACACTTTAAGGATACAGCATGGCAAAATCACCCAAAACAGCCTACGTGTGTAATGACTGCGGTGCGGAGTTTGCCCGTTGGCAAGGACAGTGTTCTGCATGTAAAGCATGGAATACGATTAGCGAAGTGCGGTTAGTTTCTACAGCAAAAGTGAAAAATGATCGTTTTAGCGGATATGCAGGAGAAACGAAAGCCAAAATTCAAACTTTAGCTGAAATCAGTTTGCAAGAAACGCCTCGTTTTACCAGTGGTTTTAGAGAATTAGATCGTGTATTGGGGGGCGGAATTGTGCCGGGTAGTGCGATTTTAATCGGTGGGCATCCCGGTGCAGGAAAAAGTACCCTACTGTTACAAGTGATGTGCGGACTTGCTCAAAGTATGACCGCACTTTATATCACGGGCGAAGAAAGCCTTCAACAAGTTGCTATGCGAGCTAATCGTTTAGGATTGCCAACGGATCGTTTGCAACTCCTATCTGAAACTTCCATTGAACAAATTTGTCATCTTGCTGATCAACTAAAGCCGCAAATTATCGTTATTGACTCTATTCAGGTAATGCATTTATCTGATATTCAATCTTCCCCCGGAAGTGTAGCTCAAGTGCGTGAATGTGCGGCATTTTTGACCCGTTATGCTAAGACAAGGCAAGTTGCCATTATCATGGTCGGTCATGTAACGAAAGACGGAACGTTGGCAGGACCAAAGGTATTAGAACATGCAATTGATGCATCTTTATTGTTAGAAGGCGAATCCGATTCACGCTATCGCACTTTGCGTAGTCATAAGAATCGTTTTGGTGCGGTGAATGAATTGGGTGTTTTTGCGATGACAGAGCAAGGTTTGAGAGAGGTTAAAAATCCTTCTGCGATTTTTTTAAGTCGTGGTGATGAACAAACGTCAGGAAGTTCCGTGATGGTAGTATGGGAAGGAACTCGTCCTTTATTAGTTGAAATTCAAGCACTTGTTGATCATTCCATGTTAGCCAATCCAAGGCGTGTTGCAGTAGGTTTAGAACATAATCGATTAGCATTGCTTTTAGCGGTATTACATCGTCATGGCGGTTTACAAATGTCCGATCAAGATATTTTTGTTAATGTTGTTGGCGGGGTAAAAGTAACGGAAACCAGTGCCGATCTTGCCTTATTGCTGGCATTAATTTCCAGCTTTCGTAATCGACCTTTGCCACAAGATTTAGTCGTGTTCGGCGAGGTAGGTTTAGCGGGGGAAATTCGCCCTGTACCAAGTGGACAGGAACGTATTAGTGAAGCAGCAAAGCACGGTTTTAAGCGAGCTATTGTTCCCTTTGCAAATAAACCGAAAAGTGCGGTCGAAAATATGCAAGTTTTTACAGTCAAGAAATTAGCGGATGCGTTGGCGATATTAGATAATTTTTAACAAAATTGCCGGATAAAAACGAATAAATATCTAAAAAATAGTGTAAAATTAGACAAAAATAAATATTTTATGCGGAATTTCTATATAAAAAGGGATGAATAATGGAAAAGAAGATTAAATCACTTGATAGTATTGATATAAAAATTCTTAATGAATTACAACGCAACGGAAAAATTTCTAATATTGATTTATCCAAAAAAGTGGGATTATCGCCGACGCCTTGTTTGGAGCGGGTAAAACGTTTAGAACGCCAAGGCATTATTATGGGGTATCGTGCTTTATTAAACCCTGAATTATTGGATTCGCCTTTGTTGGTTATTGTGGAAATTACATTAGTTCGTGGTCGTCCCGACGTGTTTGAGGAATTTAATGTGGCAGTGCAACAATTAGATGAAATTCAGGAATGTCACTTGGTTTCCGGAGATTTTGATTATTTGTTGAAAACTCGTGTAGCGGATATGGCAGCGTATCGCAAATTGCTCGGCACAACTTTATTACGTTTACCGGGGGTAAATGACACCCGGACTTATGTAGTGATGGAAGAAGTTAAACAAACTAATTTTTTACAATTGAAATAAGATGATTAAACGTATTAAACAATTTTTTTTACCGAAAAGGGATTTAGTCGAGTTTTTATTAATTCTCACCGCACTTTGGGGCTTTTATTTGATCGTTGCTTGGTTTAGCTATAGCCCGTTTGATAATTCGTGGGCGATATCTTCTTTTCAAACGGAAACTATTAATAAAGCAGGTGCATTGGGTGCTTGGATGATTGATCTGTTTTTCACGTTTTTTGGCGTGGTAGGTAATATCATACCTTTTGTACTATTTATCGCACCTATTTATTTTTTACATACTAAGCGAACTCAGGGGTTAACTTGGGGAAGATTTTTTCTTCGGATATTGGGTTTTGTGACATTGCTGGTTGGCTTAATGATCTTGGCTACTTTAATGTTGGCAAAAACTGAACATCATTTATCGGGCGGTGTATTAGGTGCTATTTTAATCGTTAAGTTATATCCGCTATTTTCTAACCAATTTCCCTTAATTATTATTGGTAGCATTGCTTCTATAATCGGTTTTATTTTCTGTTCGGGGGCATCTTTATTTTATTTAATGATGAATTGTTACGACTGGCTGACAATGAAAGATAAAGAATCTCTATTGGATACACAATCGAATGGTGCTGATTCAGTTGAACAGGAATTGGAAGAAATTATCATACAATCGCCACCTATAGAACAAAATATCGCCAATGAAGATACTGAAAAACAAGGACTTGAGTTAGTGAATATTAGTAGTTTTATTAATATTCAAGGGTTACCTGATGAACAAGTGGAAGAACAGCAAAATTTAGCAGCTCCGATGTTGATGAAGCAAAATGAAGTGGTTGATATTGCTCAAACACTAGGCGATTTAAAGCAACAAGAATTGCCTATTCCAAGCGTTTCATTGTCAACAGAAAAAAATGAAGCGTTAGCTTTGGAAACAGCAAATATTGCAGAACCGACCGCACTTTCTGCCGTTGAGGAAGCTGACAATCACAATATAAATGAACTTGCCAAACAATTTGCTGAATTTGAGCAACAACGTTTATTGAAAATGGAACAACAGGCAAGAGAAATCGGAGCAGAGGATGCGTTAAAAGTGATTTTAGCTGAAGAAGTTACTGAAGACGTGCCGGCGGTTATGGAAGAAGTTATTGAAGAAAAAGAACTCAGTCAAAGTGCGGTTAATTATAAGACTTATGGCGATAGTTTGATTCACCCCGCATTACAGCAGAAAGTGACTGTTCAGGAAAAACCGACAACACCATTGCCAAGTTTAGATTTACTTGAACGCCGAACGATCCAAACTTATAACATTACCCAAGAGGAAATTTTAGAAACATCTCAACGTATTATGCAACAGTTACGTAATTTTAATGTAAAAGCGGAAGTGCGTGATGTACTCGTTGGTCCTGTGGTAACACGTTATGAATTAGAATTACAGCCGGGAGTAAAAGCTTCAAAAGTGACAAGTATTGATACTGATTTGGCAAGGGCTTTAATGTTTCGTTCAATTCGTATTGCCGAAGTGATTCCGGGAAAACCTTATATTGGAATTGAAACACCGAATATACAGCGTCAAATTGTACCTTTGCGTGATGTATTGGATACGGATGAGTTTCGGCAATCAAATTATTTATTACCAATGGCGTTAGGCAAGGATATTAGCGGTAAGCCTGTGATTGTAGATTTAGCGAAAATGCCACATTTATTAGTTGCAGGATCTACCGGTTCGGGTAAGTCTGTCGGTGTGAATACCATGATTTTAAGTTTACTTTTCCGTGTTAAACCGGAAGAGGTTAAATTTATTATGATTGATCCTAAAGTAGTGGAATTATCTGTCTATAACGGCATTCCTCATTTACTTACGGAGGTTGTTACGGATATGAAAAAAGCAGCTAATGCCTTGCGTTGGTGTGTTGACGAAATGGAACGTCGCTACCAATTGTTATCAGCCTTAAGAGTGCGTAATATTGAAGGATATAACGAAAAAATTACAGAATATGAAGCGTTAAATATGCCAATTCCAAATCCACTTTGGAGACCGGGTGATACGATGGACACTTTACCCCCACCATTGGAAAAATTAAGTTATATCGTACTTATTGTTGATGAATTTGCAGACTTAATGATGGTTGCGGGTAAACAGGTTGAAGAACTTATTGCTCGTCTAGCACAAAAAGCACGAGCTATTGGTATTCATCTGATTTTGGCTACACAACGTCCATCAGTAGATGTGATTACTGGTTTAATTAAAGCCAATATTCCAAGTCGTATTGCTTTTACTGTAGCGAGTAAAATTGATTCAAGAACCATTTTGGATCAAGGTGGTGCAGAGGCATTATTAGGACGTGGTGATATGCTGTATTCTGCACAAGGATCATCTGAGTTGTTACGTGTACATGGTGCTTTTATGAGCGATGATGAAGTTGTACGTGTTGCTGATGATTGGCGTGCTAGAGGCAAACCGAGTTATATTGAAGGTATTTTGGACAGTGTGAATGACGAAAGTAATGATAATGAAACTGACTATGACAGCAATGGTGATCTGGATGATCTATTTGATGAAGTTGTGGAATTTGTCATAAACACCGGCATCACATCGGCATCTTCAGTTCAACGTCGTTTCCGTGTTGGATTTAATCGAGCTGCTCGTATCATGGATCAACTGGAAGAACAAGGTATCGTTTCTCCGCTACAAAATGGTAAGCGGGAAGTATTAGCGAGGAAAGGGGATTACTAAATTAACATTGCGATATAATTTGTGCAAAAAACCACCGCACTTAATTAGTGCGGTGGTTTTTTCTTTGGGTGTAGCAAGTTGGCTAAATTACCACTGATACCCCACACCAACCGAACCGCCGACATCGCCCGTTGAACTGCGAGTACCTTGCAATCGTAGCGTTATTTTACCATTATCACTTACTCGTGAATAACCTAACGCCAGTGCATTTTGTCCTTTAAATGTTCCGGCAGATGCCGCAAACATGGATTTACCCGGCACAGAAGACATCGGCAACCCAGCCGCCGCCAACGCTCCTGCAATTCCTGCACGTAAATTTCGGTCAGTAGTATTCAATTGTGTCCGCAGTTCATTGTCTTTGGTGTCCACATAGTTTTTATTAGCAATTGCCATACCTGAACTGGAAGTGTTCAAATCGGAAACCAATGCTTCACCTTTGGCATTTATGCTGATTACCGATTTTTCACCCAGTCTTAACGCACGAGACTTGCCGTCTAAATTCAGTCCTAACTTATCATTTTCATAGAACGCCAAGCGATTTTCGTTTAATTGGGATCGCTCTTTTGTACTTGTGTTTTCCACATTCAACCCATTGCTATCCAAGCGAGATTTTTTGCCATTGATTTCACGGGTTTCAAAAGAGGTCATGTTTTTCAATTGGTCGGACAGTTTGACTTCTAAGCCTTTACCGTCTTGAGACATTTCCACTTTGATATTACCGGCAGCGGTGCGGTCGCTGTTAAATTTATTGCCATTCGCACCTTCTTCACCTTTAATCGCCAAAGTACCGCTTAATGCTGTGCGAATTTCCATGTCATCATTGCCTTTAAATTTCAAGCCCGATTTCGCCACCGCCTGCAAATCACCGATTGTTGCCACGTTGGTTAACTCTGCGGAACTATCAGGTTTCACTAACTCTACAACTTTCTCATAGCCTTTGTAATTTTGTTCATAGGCTTCCTCCGCTTTTGTTAAGCCTGTTTGAGCTTCTTTTAAATCATTTCTTGCTTGTTCAAGTGCTTTTTTCGCTTCATCAAGTTTCATTTGATTTTCTTTGAGCTTGGCTTCTGCTTGTGTTTTATCATTGCCTTCTGGCAACGCATTTATTGCTTGTTCTAAGCTACTTACCGCTAATGCTAAATCCGTGAAAGTTTGTGCTTTGTCCGAAAGTGCTTTAGCTTCCTTGCTCACTGCTTTCACTTTTTCCTCAACAGCTTTGGTGAGTTCAGCCGATTTTTCTTGAGTCTTTTTCTTCTCTTCTTCGGTTTGTGCTTCTAGCCCAAGACCACTCGCCACATTGCTAATCCCAATAGGTGCGGTGCTTGGTTCGGCTTTGATCACGACTTGTTTCTTCTCTTCCTCAGAAATATCTTGAAGTGTGCCGTCTTTTAATTTTTTGAAACTACCATCTGCCCCTTTCACGACTTTTTCATTGCCTAGATAAAAATCAAATGGACGGTTATTGTTCAGATTTTTAACCTGTTCATCGACATAGTTTTTATTTACCGCACTAGTGCCGTCAGCTCCATTTTCTAAATCTTTTAGACCGGTGATTTTTCCTGAGCCGATTTTTTTACCGTCAGTCTCTTTTGTCGAGAACGTAATAGACGGTTCTTGACCTTTCTCAAACGATTCTAGACTGTCTTTATTTACCGGTTTTGCCCCTGCTTTAATAGTGATTGATGCTGTATCAGCAAATGGATTTGCTCCATTTGCTCCGCCTGTGTTATTCGCCCCTTGTGGCATAAGTGCAATACCCTCTTTATTGATATTCACTTTCGCACCCGTTGTGCCAACTTGGAATGTGGCATTTTCTGAAGTTAAAGAAAGTTTGGTGACTTCTTCATTTGAACCAGCACCATTTCCGCCCGCACTTCCTTTAGGTGAAGAGATAGATTTTATATTTTCTAACGTGTCAGTCGTCGCTATAGTAACAACAGCCGTAGTAGGTGCGGTTGGTGTACCAGTCGTTGTTGTACTCGTGGTTGGTGTTGTAGTTGTGCTACTTGCCGAAGCAGACGGCGGTGCAGCTGCTGGAGCAGGCGACGGTGCTGGAGCAGCTGGTGTTGGAGCCGGTGCAGAAGCAGAAGCACTCGAACTTGGCTGTGTTGCACTGCCATTTCCATTTGCTACAGTAACTTGGATATTCTGTCCGTTCGTAAACTTCAAAGTGTCGCCACGACCGATTTCGATAGGCTTACCACTACCATTTTCAACCTTGAACTTAAATTTATTTAACGCTTGTTCAAGGTATCCTTTGGTAATGAGGTCATTTTCACCAACTGTACTTCCGCTTGCACCACTTCCGCTACCTGTGCCATTCTCATACATTTGTTTTTGAGAAAGCGTAACCTTTTCAAATATCGGTGCATTTTTAAAGCCGATTTCGATTTTGGCGTTGCCGTTAGTTTCTCTCGTGTATTGAGTGATTAAATTATCACCTTTAAACTCAGCAATATTTGGTTGTGATGAAGTCCCCGCCGGAGCTGGTGTAGCAGACGAACCAGCCTGATTCATACCTAAACGCACAATGCTAAGGGTCGAACCAAGATAGTGCGGTGTGTTTTGAGTGCCATTTGTTACCGCACTTTGATCCGCACTGAACATCAAGCCCTTGTTAATAGCCGTAATGCTTTCATTAATAGCTTCTCTAAAGGTTGTTGGGGCTTTTGCTTGTTCTTGCTGTTGTCCTTGCTGTGTTCCTTGCGAGGCTCTCTTATACTCAACTTTTGCAAAAGTTGATTGTTTAAAGCCATCATCTGTATCATGTTTCTCTGCACCAAGTACATCAAAACCTAATTTACCAAAAATGCTAATCACTTCCGCAAGCTGTCCGCCGTTGATGGCATCGGTTGAGCCTGTTTCGACTTTACCTGCGGCAACGTTGGTGATAATCCGCTCGCTACCCTTATCCCCTACACTGACTACGGTTTTGTCTTTTGCCATATCAGAAGACGTTCCTGCACTTGCCCAAGTGATTTTTAAGCTATTTTTACCAGCAAAAACCTCTGCACCACTCGGTGCATTTTTCTTGTCGCTAGCTTTTGAATTTTTACCCAATGCCACAGAATCGCCAGCATTTTCTTCAACTGTCGCACCCTCACCAATGGCGACCGCACCTGTGGCGTTTTGCTTAACATTCGCACCTTTACCGAGTACCACCGCACTTTGTGCTTTGGACTCTGCTTCTCTACCAATCACCACGGAATTACTTGCACTTTCTGCTTTGGCACTGTTACCGAATACGAGTACGCTATCATTACCACTACCTGAAACCGTAATATTCGACCCCAAGGCAACAATGTCATTACCACCCGTAATGCTATTGTTATTACCGATAGACACTGCCCATTCGGCATTGGTGATTTTCGTATCCCTACCCACACCGATGGATTGTTTGGCATTTTGTAAAGTTACTGTATTTCCTATAGCGATGACAGAATCGTTACTCTTACCATTATTTTTTGAAATGGTAATATTCGACCCCAAGGCAACAATATCATTTCCGCCTGAAACGTTGTTTTTATTACCGATGGAAATTGCCCATTCGGCGTTTTGTAAATTACCTTTATCACTATCTTTAGTCGCTGAAATCGCAATGGAGTTTTTAGCACCTGTACCCACTACCGTGCCGTGTCCTATCGCTACGCCATATTCCGATTTCACCTCCGCACCGCTACCCAATGCGACCGCACCTATGGCTCCCATATCTGTTTTAGTGTTTACACCGATAGCAATTGATTTATCGCCTTTTGCACCGTCATTATTGTAATTGTCGGTTCTAGTACCAGTGCTGGTATTACTAGTTCCATTTTTCACCGACAAATAATGCAATTGTGAAGCGGTTAATTGTTTGACTGTAACAGCATCGCCATCACTCTTTCCATCTGCCAAGCCTGTAATTGTAACTTTGTTACCATCTGCTTTGGTAAAAGTTAATTCACTTCCACCGACTTTTAATACCGCTGAGTTTCCACCACTTGAACCGCTTGCACCATTTGCAAACGTTAAAACATTATCCCCATCTTTCCCAATAGAGGTAATGTCCTTCAAATTCGTGTTCAAAGCGATTTCAAGTATTCCACCATCTTTTGCCGTTGTAGTAATGTTTTGATGTTTGGCTACACCCGCACCTTGGGCAGGTGTTTGTGCGGTGCTTTCCGCCCCCTTAATTGTCAAGGTTGAACCAAGATAGAGTTGCTTCGCTTCGTTGTTGCTTCCAGCACTTTTATCGCCCTTGAATTTTAAGCCCTTGTTGATGGTTTCAATGCTTTTCTCAATCGCTTGTTTAAAAGTTGTTGGTGCTGGAGATGTCTCACTTCCATCTTTATCTTTCAACTTGGTAAATGTGGTTGCTTTGAATTGTTTTGTACCGCTATCCACTTCCGCACCTAATACTGTAACGCCTAATTTACCAAATGTTTCAATCACGCTATACACCTGTCCGCCGTTAATCGCATCGGTTGAGTTAGGCATTACACTTCCAGCAGCAACATGTTTAATTATGCGTTCATTGCCTTGACTACCCACACTGACAACTTCTTTATCCGCCCCTGCTCCTGCATTGTTCCAGTCAAATTTCAAACTTGCTGAACCCACATTAATATCTGCACTGGTCGCAGCGGTAGTTTTCCCTTCCCATGTAGAATTTTTACCCAACGCAAAGGAATTATCGCCGTTGGTAGACCCATTGCCGACATTGATTATCGCTAATTTATTGGTTACTTTATCCGTCAAAGAAAATGTAATTTCTTTACCGCTACCATTTGAAGAAGCCTTGCTGGTCAAATACGTTCCCTCGCCCTTAATCGTGATTTTATCGCCGAGTGAGGCTTTAACGTCAGTGCCAGTATTCCCTGCAAAGGTCAAGCCTTTTTGAACAATCGCTTTAGCGACTTCGGACAGGTCTTTCACATTGACGGCGTTGTTGGCAATTGTCGTGCTACTGCCACCGCTGTTTGTGCTATCAAGAGTTCCAGCAAGGACTTTGTCGATAATGTCAGCATTTCCGTTTCCGCTACTTCCACCAGCACCATTTAACTCTAAACCGCTCGCTAAGTTAGTGAGTTTTTTGCTATTTAAATCTAAACCGCTGTCACTAAAGGTATAGCTTGCTTTATTGGTACCCACTTTAATGGAGGCACCTGCATTGTCTACGACAATGCTTGAACCGTCTTTCGTGCTTTCTAAGGTAGCTTTACCGTCCTCAAGTTTCAACGCACCTTTGCCATCTGCTTTATTAATTTCAGACACGCCACTGAATTTACCATCGGCTAGGGTAACCTCTGAACTACCTGCCTTGAAAGTAATTTTGTTATCACTTCCATTACTTCCACCCAAAGCAATTTTCGCCTTCTCGCCATTGGCAATAGACGCAATACCTGTTAAGTTTTTAGACAATTTAATTTCTAGGGTATCTGCTTTGCCATTTGTACCGTTTTTCTTCGCCACGATAATATTATCAGGTGCGGTTGTAATTTGAGTTGTTGCAGTTGTTCCTGCTGCTGAAATTGCTGTTTCTCCAACTATTTTCAACGTCTCTCCCAGTTTTCTGGTAACATCTTGATTGTCATTTCCTTGGAACTTCAAGCCTTTTTCCACAAGGGCTTTCGCCACTTCGGATAAGTCTTTTACATTGATGGCATTGTTGGAAATTTTGTTGCCGTTGTTATTACCTTTATCAGGATCGCCAGCAAGAACGTTGGCAATAACTGTACTATTATTTCCGGCACTTCCACCACTACCGCTAGTATCTGTCAATCCTAAACCGCTCGCAAGTGCGGTAATTTGTTTATTACCGACATGGAATCCTTTTGGATCAAAGGTATATTTTGCCCCATTTGAGAGAATGACAACATTGGTATTCGCATTGTTGCCTTTACCATTTTCATTAAACTTAATTTCAGTTTTTACTTTAACGTTTCCGCTACCGCCATTGGCGACTTCTTTGCCAGCAATCGAAGTAATATTAGTTAATGCCTCATTGACATTAAACTTAACAACACCGTTACTTTCCACTACAGCGGTGGTGTTTGTGCCATTTTTAAAATTCAAACCCTCGCTTAATTTGACGGTATAATCACCCGAACTATTCGCCTTGTATTTAATGACTTGGTCGGTAATTTTTCCCTCTATATTGGTTTTTATGGTTGCAATATATTGCTCGTTTTTATCCGCTTTAGTAGCCGTTTCATTAATTTTTTGCGTGATTTTCTCATCTAGCCCAATTTTGATCGTATCGTTACTCTCAACAGAGGTTTTAATTTGATTAGCAGTGCCTTTCACTTTCAATTTGCCATCTTTTAATGAAATTTTCTTTTCACCACCACTGTCTGTTTCAAATTTTAAGTCTGAGCTGAAATTTTTAAATTGATCATCTACATATTTTTTAGTGGTCAAAGTCATTTCAGGACTTTTATCAGTAACATTTTCAGTTACTGTGACTTTTTCAAAACGTGGATCTTTTTTAATTCCAATTCGGAATACTCCTTGATCCTTACCGTAATTCGTCTTAATGTTGTCGCTGGCAAAATCACCGCCGTCAATAACACCGGATTGTATTGTTATTTTTTCTCCAAAATATCTTGTACCTTCAGTTGTTCCATCACTAAAAATAAAACCTTTATTAATTTTAGCAATATTATCATCTATCGCTTGTTTAAATGTTTTTGCTGTAGCTGGTGTTGAAGCAGTGGCTCCGTTAGAACCTATTAATTGATTGAATGTTGATTTCGTAAATCCACCTGAATTTACTGTCGCACCCAATACAGTTGTTGCTAACTCTTTTAATTGTCCAAAGTTGGCAGCATCGGTGTCGGCTGTTCCTTTTGCTAACTGGGTAATTTTTTTGTTGCCTAAGTCCAAGCCATCTCTTTTTAATGTTATCGTTGAACCGCTTTTTGACGAGAGTTTAAGACCATCACTGTTCGTAAAGTCAATTTTATTGCCACTATTGCCATTTTTACCGGCAATAGAAGAAATACCTGTTAAAGTGTCTTTAAGCGATATGGTAACCGCACTACCGCTAGCGTTTGTCTTGATATTGCCATTATCTCCTTTAATATCCAGTTTGCTAGTTACTTTAAAGGTTCCGTTATCCCCATTTACATTAAAACTGGTAGCAACATTTTTGAATTTATCATCAACGTATTTTTTGTTGACGGCATGCTTGTCATCTGTAGGGTTACCGGTAAGTTTTACAGTCTTAAATTCAGGATCATCTTTTAAGCCGATAGTGAATGTCGGTTTTGAATTATCATTTTTAAATTCTGTTTTTAGGTTTTTACCTAGATGTGTTTTTGAATTGCCTGATTGAATATCTCCAGCTTTAATTACAATAGTTGAACCCAAATAAAAAGGTGTAGTTGGCTGATTCGTTCCATCACTAAATTTATATCCTTGATTTATAGCCTTAATCGTTTCGTCCAATGCATCCTTAAATGTATGTGTTGCACCTTTCTTACTTTCTGGTGTACTAATATATTCTACGGCAGTAAAATTAGGGGTAGTAAATTTTGTTTTATCAGTGTTAACACTCAACCCTAAGATACTACCACCAAGCTGATTCAGCTGATTCCCCGTAATCGCTTGATCGGAGTTTGGTTCAATTTTGCCGTCTTTTAAATTGCCGAATTGGATTTTGTTACCAAGATCTTTTGTTCCTATTTTTTCATCGAAGCCTTTTGCTCCGACTAATACTTTGTCCTCGGAAATTGCCGGAGAATTTGCTAACGGTTCGCCGGTTCGGGTATCGACTTTGTAGAATTTGTTGTCGCCAGCCGATTTTACCAGCTTCACTTTCTTGCCGTTTTCTTCGGTGTAGTAAACAACAAGTCCTTCTTTTTTAACATAATATAACGCTCTTAGTTGTCCTACAGTGGCGACATCACTATCCAATGCCCCCGGTGCGACATTCACTATTCTACGCAATCCAACATGATTTTTATTTCCTTTAGATGAACCGGGACCGCCCTTTGCATCTTTTGTCGTATCCCAACCCCCAACGGAAATAACCCCTGCCGATGTATCCGTTTCAATTCTATAACTGGAACCTTCCGGTACATATCCTTCTAAACTGGAGGCATTGTAGGCATTTTTTTCATTTAAACTGGCTGTTGTTTTATCTGAACCAGTATAAAAGTAATTCGTCGTTGATCTATATCCTAAAGCGACTGAATTTTCGGATGATGAGCTTGAATTATTCCCCAATGCGACTGAGTTTTTAGCATTTTCATTAATCTTAGAATCATTTCCCAGTGCCATAGATGATTCTGAAAAAGCAGATGAACCATATCCTATGGCAATTGAATTATCTTTCTTAACCCCAACTCCGGAGCCTATCCCAATTGAACCAGCTCCTAATATTGTTGTACCGGTTCCGATAGCAACCGAGTTTTCTTTATGTACGTTTGTTCCAATACCTATGGCTATTGTATTGGTTGCATATTTCCCAACATTATTTAACGCCCCTAAGACGACCGAATTAGCTCCCCTGACATAAGAGGCACTACCTATGGCTATGGTATTATCTCCATTATTTGAAATGTGATAACCCAAGGATATTGCATGATTTCCTTGTTGTCTCGTTTTCTTTATGTCTTCTGTTGTGGTGATTTCTACCTTACTTTCTTTTTCATATTCAAATTTATTTGCTTTTTCAAGTTTAGTTATCAACTCGCTTACTTTATTATTCCCATTAAAATGATTGGCAGGAAATCCATACTTAACA
This sequence comes from Histophilus somni 2336, assembly GCF_000019405.1. NCBI lineage: Bacteria > Pseudomonadati > Pseudomonadota > Gammaproteobacteria > Pasteurellales > Pasteurellaceae > Histophilus > Histophilus somni. The sequence continues at coordinate 431,107 of NC_010519.1, forward strand.
ATTTCATTGTTATCTCCCACTTTAAGATCATTAATATCAGTAGTTACAGTTTTAAAATGAGGATCTTGATTTTCATTGACAGTACCAAGCTTGGTTTCTTGCATAATTTGAGTTCTGAATTTCTCAGCTGACATATCAGTTAATTTTGCATTCGACGATACATTAGGACCTATCGCTATTGAACCCATTCCCACTGCTTTTGCTCCGGAACCAAAGGATAATGATCCTTCTGCGGTTGATTCAGCCGCATTTCCTATGGCATAAGAATTTTTCGCAAAAACCCTTGATGAGTCTCCTATTGCTGTTGCTCCGTCAGCCCCTAAACCGACAAACGCACGAACACCGACCGCCGTTGATCTATCAGCTAATGCAAATGATAATGTCCCCATAGCCAGTGAAGCATTTCCATATCCAACTGATCTTGACCCTATTGCGATTGCCCCCACTCCGGCTGCATAGGTTGGGGAATACATTCTATGGTCTTTTCCGTCATCTGCTTTAACATATTTTTTGTAAAAATCATTCCAATTTAATATACTGTTATACGTAACGTTACTAGATGCTCTACTTCCACTATATCCATAAATTTGTTTGATTGTCGCTTCAGGTAATCTATCTGCAAATCCGCCTTCACCGGCTTTAAGATTTGGTTCTCCATAGTTAACTTTGTTCCCATTTTCAAATATATCATCTCCTCCTATTGCGATAGATGCCCCACCAGCCGCCATGACGTCCGCACCTAAGGCTGTCCCTTGTGCTACTGCATAAACATTATTCCCTATTGCTGTTGCTTGTGCACCTTGAGCCTTACTTTCAGCTCCTAATGCAGTTCCATTGGTTCCTGCTACTATAGATTCGTATCCTACGGCTGTTGCTCCATCTCGAAGTGCTTGAGCTCCGTATCCTACAGCAACCAGTCCTTCTCCTGTTGCTTTAGTTTTATCTCCTGCTCCTATTACTACAACTTTTTCCAACTTGGTGTTTTGTCCATTTACTTTATGTAGATTTTCTTTCCCTAACACAATATTACCATTATTATTTTTTTCTCCATATTCATTTTGCCAATTTGCTATACCTACAGTTCCTTTACTGCTATCAATAGCTAACCAAGCAGCATTTGATATAGTACTCACCCCAAAAAATCCCGCAATTACCAACACCAACGGTAAAACCTTAAACGTTCGTAAAACCCCACCGCACTTTGGTTTCTCCGAACTGCTCGCCACGTGGCGGTTGCTTGCCAACTCTGAAACGGCTTTACATTGACCTGTTGTAATATCGTATTTGGTTTTAAATATTTTGTTCATAGAATTACTCGCTTTAAAAATTATCTTTGAATGACTTGTTAAATGGTTATTGATCGAATCTGTTATTGATTGTTTATTTATTATCTCTTACTGATTATTTATTAAACTTTAGAGAGAGGGGATAACCCTAAATAGGCAATACCTTGCTTTTTAAGGCATAGCAGAAAAAGGCGAATGATATTTTCGCCGAGGGTTTTAAAAGGGGAAATTTTGGTATGACGAGAAGTTAAAAATTTTTTAAAATTTATTTTGCAAGGTTTATAAAAAGGCGTTAGCCTAGGCTGTAGGCTGTAGGCTGTAGGCTGTAGGCTGTAGGCTGTAGGCTGTAGGCTGTAGGCTGTAGGCTGTAGGCTGTAGGCTGTAGGCTGTAGGCTGTAGGCTGTAGGCTGTAGGCTGTAGGCTGTAGGCTCATATTGTTTTCGTCTATCAAATGGTTAAGTAATAAATTTGGGCGATTTTATCCCAAATTTATTAGTAAGGGAATGATTTCGTGTATTTTATTTGTATTTTACACTTGTTGTTGATTGTTTACGATTTGCAACCATGATTTCCACAACAACCGTGATGTTCATGGTGTTCATGATGATGTCCGCCACATCCGCAATGATGACCCTCTTCATCATTATCATGTGCACAACAACCGCCCTCTGTATGAATATGACCATGTGCCATTTCTTCCAGTGTTGCTTCACGCGTTGCAATGACCTCTACGGAAAAATGCAATTCTTGACCGGCAAGCATATGGTTACCATCAACTACCACCTCATTTTCATTTACTTCAGTGATAACAACAGGTAATGGCCCAAGATCCGTATCTGCGATAAAACGCATACCGACTACCAGCTCATCAACGCCCACAAAAATATCTTTGGGTACACGTTGCACCATGTTTTCATTATATTCTCCGTACCCTTCTTCCGGTTTTACACGCACTTCGAATTTATCACCGACAGATTTACCTTCCAGTGCATTCTCCAGCCCGATCACGAGGTTCTGATGTCCATGTAAATATTCTAAAGGTTGATTTGCCGGTGCTTCATCAACCAATACGCCGTCTTCAGTGCGTACTTGGTAAGCGATACTTACCACAACATTTTTTTCTACTTTCATTTTTATTCCTTTATGCTATAAAAATGCGGTCATTTTAGCCAAAATATTGGCTATTGTCATTCATCTTCATTTGGATATTCGTCAAAAAATTCTCCGTCATTACCATATTCATCTTCTGTTGCATTCGGATCTTCGAAGTAAGTACCCCATCCGTCATAAATGCCACCGAATTTTGTGATTAATGGCAATAAGTCTTTTTGTTGTGCATCAATGATTTCTGCTTTTAAATTAACTTCACTAATGATGTCAAAGCAGAAAATTGATTTACCTTGTTCATCTTCAAATTCTTCCGCTTCAGAAACTTCATAGCCTGCTTTGAAAGCATCAACGGCGATTTTTTCTAACTTATCAAAATCGTCATGTGCGATATGATGTTCAATAATATATAAAGCATCAGGATCACTACCGTCATTGAGTAAATCAGTAATAATTTTTCTAGTTTCTTCTTGGAGATCTACAAGTGCAGTCATATTTTTTCCTTTATGTTTATTTAGGGAGTGGGGATAAATTCATTGCGTTGATATAATTTAATTGTCGCCATGCTTCATAGACGGTAACCGCAACAGCATTGGATAAATTCATGCTACGGCTATTTTCTATCATTGGAATACGAATTTTTTGTGTTGTCGGTAAGTTATCTAAAATTGGCATTGGGATACCTCTAGTTTCCGGACCGAACATAAGATAATCGCCCAACTCAAAATTTACTTGGCTATGTGCAGGTGTACCTTTTGTTGTGAGTGCAAAAAGACGGTTAGGTTGTTCTGTGTTTAGAAATTCATTAAAAGTTTTATGCTTTTTGATTTGTGCAAATTCATGATAATCCAAACCTGAACGACGTAATTTTTTATCGTCCCAAGTAAATCCTAAAGGTTCGATTAAATGTAAACGAAAACCCGTATTGGCACATAGGCGAATAATATTTCCCGTATTTTGGGGAATTTCCGGTTCATACAGTACGATGTCTAACATAACAAAATCCTCGTTTATGCAACATGGGGAATTTTACTCTTTTATCAACTAATCACAAAATTATTCCTACCGATTCCTTCAAAAAATACTTCTAAGCAAACAGAAAGTGCGGTCTAAATGTGCATAAAAAAGGCGGAGAACTCTCCGCCTTTCATGATGGAAAATATATTATTAAGCTTTAGGACCTGCCGCAATAAGTGCTTTTCCTTCTTCATTTGTAGCATATTTTTCAAAGTTTTTCACGAAACGACTTGCAAGGTCTTCCGCTTTTGCTTGCCATTGTGCTTTATCCGCATAAGTATCACGAGGATCTAAGATTGCAGGATCAACACCTGGTAATGCTTTTGGAATGGCTAAATCGAAGATTGGTAATGATCCCATTTCCGCACTTTCAATTGAGCCGTCTAAGATAGCGTCGATAATGCCACGAGTATCTTTAATTGAGATGCGTTTACCTGTACCGTTCCAACCTGTATTGACTAAGTACGCTTCAGCACCAGAATCTTTCATACGTTTTACCAACACTTCTGCATATTGGGTTGGGTGCAAACTTAAGAATGCCGCACCGAAACAGGCGGAGAATGTTGGCGTCGGCTCAGTAATGCCACGCTCTGTACCGGCTAATTTTGCAGTGAAACCGGATAAGAAGTAGTATTTAGTTTGTTCAGGTGTGAGTTTTGAAACCGGAGGTAAGACACCGAACGCATCTGCCGTTAAGAAGATAACTTTTGTTGCATGTCCTGCTTTTGATACCGGTTTAACAATATTGTCAATGTGGTAAATTGGATAAGATACACGAGTATTCTCCGTTTTTGAACCGTCATCAAAGTCAACGGAACCATCCTCACGAACGACAACATTTTCTAACAACGCATCACGTCTGATTGCACGATAAATATCAGGCTCGCTTTCTGCGGAAAGTTTGATTGTTTTTGCATAACAACCACCTTCATAGTTGAAGACACCGTCATCATCCCAGCCATGTTCATCATCACCGATTAATTGACGTTTCGGATCGGTTGAAAGCGTTGTTTTACCTGTACCGGATAGGCCGAAGAAAATCGCCACATCGCCATCTTTGCCTACGTTTGCAGAACAGTGCATTGAGGCGATACCTTTTAATGGTAAGAAGTAGTTCATCATTGAGAACATCCCTTTTTTCATTTCACCGCCGTACCAAGTACCGCCGATTAATTGAACGCCCTCAGTAATGTTAAATGCCACAAAGTTCTCTGAATTTAATCCTTGCTCTTTCCAATTCGGGTTAGTTACTTTAGAACCGTTCATAACCGTAAAGTCCGGTTTGAAATTTTGCAATTCTTCATCAGACGGACGAATAAACATATTTTTTACAAAATGTGCCTGCCATGCGACTTCAGTAACAATACGCACTGCTAAACGTGTATCAGGGTTTGCTCCGCAAAAAGCGTCGATAACAAACAAACGCTTGCCGGAAAGCTGTTTGGTGACCAACCCTTTCAAACTTTGCCAAGTTTCTTGGTTCATCGGCTTATTGTCGTTTTTCGCCGCATCGCTCGTCCACCATACTGTATTTTTTGTTTTTTCATCTAAAACAATGTACTTATCTTTTGGCGAACGACCGGTAAAAATTCCCGTATCTACCGCAACCGCACCTGAAGTGGTAACAACACCTTTCTCGAAGCCCGCTAAACCCGGTTTGGTTTCTTCTTCAAAAAGTTGTTCATAACTCGGATTATGGACAATCTCTTTTACATCATAGATGCCTAATTCACCTAATTCATTTATTACTTTGTTTAAGTCAGTCATAAAACACCTCATAGTTAAAAGTTAATTTTAAAAGTTAATCATTTAGTGGTAGATATTATAGTGAAAATAAGAAATAAAAAATGTTATCTTGATCTCAAAATTGAAAAATAAATGAAATGAATGTTGAGAATTATAAAAAGCGATGGTTGAACCATCGCTTTGAATTAAGATTAATATGATTATGGATAAACAGGAAGACGTTTGCAAATTGCTAATACTTTTTCTTTAGTATCAGCAATGACTTGTTCATGGTTATCTTTATTCATACTGTCTAAAATATCGCACATCCAACCGGCAAGTTCCGCCACATCTTCTTCGTTGAAGCCTCGACGAGTTACAGCAGGTGTTCCCACACGAATACCTGAGGTAACGAACGGTTTTTGCGGATCATTAGGAACCGCATTTTTATTAACAGTAATATTGGCACGACTTAACGCCGCATCAGCCGCTTTACCGGTTAAGCCATGATTGACTAAATCAACTAAGAATAAATGGTTTTCTGTACCGTTAGAGACAACGTTGTAACCACGTTGTTTAAAAACTTTTACCATAGCTTTTGCATTTTTTACTACTTGTGCTTGATAAGTTTTGAACTCAGGTTCCAAAGCTTCTTTAAAACAAACGGCTTTCGCTGCAATAACATGAACTAACGGTCCGCCTTGTCCTGCCGGAAATACCGCACTATTTAATTTTTTGTAAAGTTCTTCATTGCCGTTGGCAAGAATTAACCCTCCACGAGGTCCCGCTAAGGTTTTGTGTGTTGTGGTGGTAACTACATGAGCATGTGGCATTGGGCTTGGATATACACCGGCGGCAATAAGCCCTGCAACATGTGCCATATCAACAAATAAATATGCACCTACTTCATCGGCAATTTCACGCATTTTTGCCCAGTCAACGATTTGAGAATAGGCAGAAAATCCGCCGACGATCATTTTTGGTTTCACTTCATGAGCCTGTTTACGCAACGCATCATAGTCAATCAGTCCTTCGGATGTAATACCGTATTGCTCCGCTTTATAAATTTTACCGGAGAAACTGACCGAGGCACCGTGAGTTAAATGTCCCCCATGAGCAAGGCTCATTCCTAAAATGGTGTCCCCCGGATTTAATAATGCCATATAAACCGCCGCATTTGCTTGTGAGCCGGAGTGCGGTTGAACGTTAGCATAATCTGCACCGAACAACGCTTTAGCCCGATCAATCGCTAATTGTTCAACAATATCTGCATATTCACAACCGCCATAATAACGTTTACCCGGATAGCCTTCTGCATATTTATTGGTGAATTGACAACCTTGTGCTTCCATTACTCGTGGGCTGGCATAGTTTTCTGAGGCAATTAGCTCAATATGCTCTTCTTGACGAAGATTTTCATCTTGAATGGCTTGCCATAAAACCGGATCGTAATCGGCAATATTCATACTTCTTTTTAACATTATGTTTTCCTCTTTGCTCACTTATGAAATGGTAACAGTTTACCTGTTTTAACTTAAAAATTTAATTAAAAATTAATTCCTATTTTTCATCGGTGTAATGAAAAAATTTCATTCATAAATACCGATAAGATTGACCGCACTTTTATTGATTTTCTCTTGCTACGGCACGATAACCAATATCTTGCCGATAAAAACGTCCGCTCCATTGGATTTGTTTCGCCAATTTTAGTGCTTGCTGTTGTGCGGCAAAAACATTTTCACCCATCGCTGTTACACAAAGCACACGCCCTCCATTCGTCAATAATCGCTCTCCTTTTTGCTCAACTCCGGCTAAAAAAACTTTTTGATTTTCACCCGCACTTATTGGCAAGCCTTGAATTTCATCGCCTTTGCGATAGTTATTCGGATAGCCTTCTGCGGCTAAAACAATACCAAGTGCCGCTTGCTCAGACCATTCAGATTTCACTTGATCCAATTTACCCTCGCAGGCATTTAAACAAAGCTCAACCAAATCAGACCGCATACGCATCATAACCGGTTGGGTTTCAGGGTCGCCAAAACGACAGTTAAATTCAATTACTTTAGGCTGTCCGTGTTTATCAATCATTAAACCGGCATATAAGAAACCTGTATAAATATTGCCTTCTTTCGCCATGCCATTCACGGTAGGATAAATGATCTGTTGCATAATTCGCGTATGAATTTCCGGTGTCACTACAGGTGCCGGAGAATACGCTCCCATTCCCCCTGTATTCGGACCAGTATCATTTTCGCCAACACGTTTATGATCTTGTGAAGTCGCCATCGGCTCTACATTTTTACCGTCTACCATAACAATAAAACTGGCTTCTTCACCCTCTAAAAATTCCTCAATCACTACTTTGCTACCAGCTTTGCCAAAAGCATTACCGGAAAGCATATCTTGAATAGCTTTTTCCGCCTCAGCCAACGTCATTGCAACAATCACACCTTTGCCTGTAGCCAAACCGTCTGCTTTAACAACAATCGGTGCATCTTTTTCACGCACATAAGCAATCGCTTTTTCTGCATCAGTAAAACTGCGGTATTCAGCAGTAGGAATATGATGGCGAGCAAGAAAATCTTTCGTAAATGCCTTTGAGCCTTCTAATTGAGCCGCCGCTTGAGTTGGACCAAAGATTTTTAACCCTGATGCTCGAAAAGCATCGACCACACCAAGCACTAAAGGTGCTTCAGGTCCCACGATAGTCAAGCCAATTTGATTTTCTTGTGCAAAGTTGACCAGTGCATCAATATCAGTAGCGGAAATAGCTACATTTTCCACCGCACATTTTCCGTCTGTTTCCATAGCTGTCCCCGCATTGCCGGGTGCAACAAATATTTTGCTTGCTAAAGGTGATTGTGCGACTTTCCACACCAAAGCATGTTCACGTCCACCATTTCCGATAATTAAAATATTCATTGTTTTTCCTTCCTTAACTGTTTTTTAGGAATAAAGAAAGCGGGAGGCGTATTTTCCTTAATATTTAAATACCCTGAATCTCCCGTTAGAATTGAATGATTAATTGTACCATCCCTACAATCAGATATATCCATATCATAACTCATGATGTTAATTAAAAATGTAGCCAGTTGCTGATGAAACATTTTTTTACAAGATGAAAAATGGTTATGAAAAATATCTTGTAAAAACTTATTTTCAGAATAAATAAAAATAGGCACTAAATAATTAGCTTCATTTAATGTTCCTTGATTATATACTTCATTAGAAACAAACTGTCCGTGATCGGAAGTATAAATTAAAACCCAATCTTCAGGTTTTAAAGATGTTTTAAGATAATTAAACACTTTTTCAATTAATTTATCCGTATTATATATAGTACTATCATATTTATCTAAAGGGGTGTTCTCTTTGAAAACTTTTTCTTGCTCAGATAAATAATAAGCATAGGGTGTATGAGATCCTCTTTGGTGTAAAACAACGAAGTGCTTCTTACCCCCCCCCACCTCACTTAAATCTATATTTTCCAGTAATGGAAATAAGTTATGATCATGCATTCCTTCAGAAGATTTATACCCAAGGCTATTAGGAAAACGCAAATCATCGACCCACGTTTTACCCATAAGACTCATAATCATCATTTGATTTTCAGGTTGTGAAGAATAGAAATATGTTTCATATCCCTGCTCTTTAGCTAAGCGGAATAAGTTAGTTCTTCCGCTAACAATTTGTTCTAACCCATTTGGTTTTGGAATGGCATTAAACAATGATGGGAGAGAAATAGCAGTCCTTGAGCCTGCTGAATATGCAGGTTTTAATAATGTTTCAGTAGGAAAATTTTTTGATAAAGATGTTAAGAATGGGGTGGTTTCTCTCTCATACCCCAATGCACTTACATTATTTGCACTTACACTTTCTCCCATAATCCAAATAATATTAGGTATTTGGAATGAGAATTTAGGTTTCGGCTTCGGCTTATCTTTGTAATAAACCGATACGTTGCTCAAATTAAATAAATCATAGGGTAAAGTTCTACCTATAAAATATCCAAAAGAAAAATAATTTGCTTTAATTCTTGAGTAGCCCGGATTGGAAGTAATTCCCAGTTCTTGATCAGAATAAAAACTACGAATAAAAATATAAGCCATACTTAATAGGAATAAAATATCTGCAATTAAATATGTTTTTTTTCTAAATCTTGAAATAGAAGAAAAAATAAGAATATCAAAAACACCCCAAATTATCCCTCCGGATATTTTATCCAACATATGAATACCGGCATTTGTAACTTCCCAATATTCTTTAAACATTAATAAATAATTTGTACCATTAATCCAGCTTTGATAGACCTCATAATGAACATTATTAACTAACGTACTACAAGAAAAAAATAACAAAATAATAAAACGAGTTATCTTATATTTTGAGAAATAAAATAATGAAATTAAAATAAATATTATTAGAAAACTCTCACTAATTTTGTATAAACTATTTATTCCAAAAAAATAGCGATAAAGTATTTCACTAATTAATAAAACAGCAGAATAACTCAACAAAACAATGATATTTTTCATGAAAATCCTTATTTATTAATGTCTAAAATGACGCATTTTAGTGAGTACCATTACCATATTATGCTCATTGGCGGCATCGATAACTTCTTGATCACGCATTGAACCGCCTGGATGGATTACGCATTCAATACCAACTTTTGCGGCTGCATCAATGCCATCACGGAACGGAAAGAAAGCATCCGATGCCATTACACAGCCTTTTACTTCCAAACCTTCATCTTTTGCTTTGATCCCTGCAATTTTCGCTGAATAAACACGGCTCATTTGTCCGGCACCAATCCCTACAGTTTGATTATTTTTAGCGTATACAATAGCGTTGGATTTCACAAATTTTGCCACTTTCCAACAGAATAAAAGATCTTCCAACTCTTGTTTGGTCGGTTGACGTTTACTGACTACTTCAAGATCTGCTAAATCCACCATAGATAAATCAGCCTCTTGTACCAACAAACCGCCATTGACACGTTTAAAATCCAAGCGTTGTATTGCACTTTCCCAATTGCCACACATCAATAAGCGAACATTTTTCTTACTTTTCACAATTTCTTGGGCGGCGGAACTGACGGTCGGTGCAATGATCACTTCAACGAATTGCCGCTCAATAATGGCTTTTGCCGTGTCTTCATCTAACTCACGATTAAATGCAATAATTCCACCGAAAGCTGAGGTTGGATCCGTTTGGTAAGCTCGATTATAGGCTTCGAGAATATCCTTGCCCAGTGCTACACCGCAAGGGTTAGCATGCTTAACAATAACACAAGCCGGCTCGGAAAAAGATTTCACACATTCAAGTGCGGCATCAGTGTCGGCAATATTATTATAAGAAAGTGCTTTACCTTGTAACTGTTTAGCGGTTGAGACACTTGCTTCTTTTACGTCTTGTTCTACATAGAATGCTGCTTTTTGATGACCGTTTTCACCATAACGCATAGATTGTTTACGTATAAAATTAAGATTTAAAGTTCGTGGAAATTGACCGCACTTCGCTTCAGCTTCTTCTTCAGCTCTGAAATAAGGTTTTACCATTTGTCCGAAATAATTGGCGATCATGCTGTCATATTGTGCGGTATGTTCAAACGCTTTAATGGCTAAATCAAATCTTGTCTCTAATGTTAAACTATTTCGATTTTGATCCATTTCAGCAAGAATTGCATTAAAATCGCTATTATTGACTACAATAGCCACATGTTGATGATTTTTTGCGGCAGAACGTACCATTGTCGGACCGCCAATATCAATGTTTTCTACTGCATCTTCAAGTGTGCAATCAGGTTTTGCTACAGTTGCCGCAAAAGGATATAAGTTCACTACAACCATATCAATAGCATCAATTTGATGTTGCATCATAACTTCATCATCTATACCACGGCGACCTAAAATGCCCCCATGAATTTTAGGATGCAAGGTTTTTACACGTCCCTCCATCATTTCAGGAAAACCTGTATAATCAGATACTTCCGTAACAGGAATCCCGTTTTCAGCGAGTAATTTTGCCGTCCCCCCTGTTGATAATAGTTTTACACCTCGTCTAACTAAACCTTGTGCAAATTCAACAATTCCTGATTTATCTGAAACGCTGAGTAATGCTTGACGAATAGGATGATTTAATTGCATTGAATATTTCCTTTATTTTAACCGACAAAAAACGCAGGCATTATAACGCAAACGTTTGCTCTTGTGTAAATAAAAAAGCTTATAATTAAGTACAGAATGAATACATGTAGCGGTAAAATTATTTTTCCACTGCTTTATATACGCACTAAAATACCCTGACATTTTTTGCAAAAATATACCGCACTTTTTTGTTGAATGTTGTGATGACGACGTGCGGACAATTGATGGGTTTGACATTGACATTGATAAGTAAACGTTTTGCCTCTTACATTCGTTACATCAAACTGATGACACGTATCCGCCGGAAGCTGAAAAATCTTGTTCATCACATGTTGCCATTCTGAGCCGTGAGGTTTTACACGCCCGAATTGTTGATACACAATTAAATGTGCCAACTCATGAGGAACTACTTGCTGAATAAATTGTTGCGGATTTTCCAGCAATAAAGTGCGGTTTAATTTTATGCTGTTTTGTTGTAAATAGGCGACCCCTGCTTTCATTCCTCGCACATCATAACTGACTGTCGGCATCTCAAAATTACATTGAAAATATTGTTCAGCCAGTATTAAGCAATCTCTTAAACGTCTTTGGATTTGCATTTTTATATGACGAAACTCAGCTAAATTTTGTTCAGTTTTAGGCATAAAGTGCGGTCAATTTTGGGTAAGATTTATAAACAAAAGGCGAACTGTTGAGTTCGCCTCATATGAGAAATTAATCATTATTTTAAACTTGCGGCAGCACGTAATTCTTCTGCACGATCCACTTTTTCCCAAGGGAATTGTGCTCGTCCAAAATGACCGTAAGCCGCTGTTTGACGATAAATAGGTTGGATTAAATCTAACATTTTGATTAAACCATAAGGGCGTAAATCAAAAAATTCACGAATCAACCCGACCAATAATTCATTGGCAACTTTCCCTGTACCAAAAGTTTCGACCATGATGGAAGTAGGTTCTGCTACACCGATAGCATAAGAAAGTTGAATTTCACAACGATCTGCCAATCCGGCAGCGACAATATTTTTCGCAACATAACGTGCTGCATAGGCCGCCGAACGATCCACTTTTGACGGATCTTTACCTGAAAATGCACCGCCCCCGTGTCTTGCCGCTCCACCGTAAGTATCTACAATAATTTTACGTCCAGTTAAACCGCAATCTCCCATTGGACCGCCAATAACAAAACGACCGGTTGGGTTGATAAAATATTTCGTCTCTTTTGATAACCATTCTGCCGGTAAAATCGGTTTAATAATTTCTTCCATTACCCCTTCGTGAACAGTTTTTTGATCAACATTATCAGAATGCTGAGTGGAAAGGACAACTGCGTCAATTCCGACGATTCTATTATCTTCGTATTTCAACGTAACCTGACTTTTGGCATCGGGACGCAACCAATCTAATATACCTTTTTTACGCACTTGTGCTTGACGTTCCATTAAGCGGTGAGCATAAGTAATAGCGGCAGGCATTAAAACGTCGGTTTCATTCGTTGCATAGCCAAACATAATCCCTTGATCACCGGCACCTTGATCTAATGGACTTTCACGATCCACGCCCTGATTAATATCAGAAGATTGTTTACCAATGGCATTTAATACCGCACATGAATGCCCGTCAAAGCCTATGTCCGAATGTTTATAACCAATATCGCAAATTACTTGACGTGTTAAGTTCTCAATATCAACCCAAGCAGAAGTTGTAATTTCACCGCCGACTAGAGCCATACCTGTTTTTACATAGGTTTCACAAGCTACTCGAGCTTTTGGATCTTGTCTCAAAATCTCATCAAGTACTGCATCGGAAATTTGATCGGCAATTTTGTCCGGATGTCCTTCCGATACAGATTCGGAGGTAAATAAATAAGATGACATAGATTTTCCTTAATGGTAGAAATTTTTATTAATATTTTTTTTAGATGTTTTAACGTCTAGACGGCTATATTACGCTTTTTTAATTAAAAGGCAAGTCTTAATTTAGGTTGTATAAAGGGACAGATTGTGAAACAATCTGCAAATTATTCGGCATTGTGCGGACAACAATATTTTCATTTCAATAATTTAACAATTCTCAAAAAAGAAAATATATTGGTTAGCACCTACTTCATGTCAAGGTTATTAAAAATTAACAATTAATTAAGGTGAAGGAGAGTGATCGATTTCGATGGATATCGCCCTAATGTAGGTATCGTGATCTGCAATGCAGAAAGGCAGGTGCTTTGGGCGAAAAGATATGGGCAAAACTCTTGGCAGTTTCCACAAGGTGGCATAAATGACAATGAAACTGCTGAGCAGGCGATGTATCGTGAATTATATGAAGAAGCCGGTTTAACACCGAAAGATGTCGAGATTTTATATGTTTCAAAACACTGGCTACGCTATAAATTACCAAAACGCTTACTTCGTCATGATAACCGACCAATTTGTATCGGACAAAAACAACGTTGGTTTTTATTGCAATTGGTTTCTGATGAAAAAAGAATCAATATGCAGCACACAAAATCACCGGAATTTGATGGTTGGCGTTGGGTCAGTTTTTGGTATCCGGTGAGGCAAGTTGTCACATTTAAAAAAGATGTTTACCGTAAGGTAATGAAAGAGTTTGCATTGTTTTTATTTGATACAAACTTAAAATCTCGATTATCTGTACCGGAAGAAAAAAAAATGTTTTCATCGGTTAAGAAAAAACTTATTCACAAAAAAAATCATAAATATTCTTCAAATCAGTGAGGGGGATAAAATGTTAACCTTTTTTCTCATTTGTCTAGGTGTAGGAACCTTTGCAGGGTTTCTTGCTGGATTATTCGGTATTGGTGGAGGACTCATTATTGTTCCTACGCTTGTGTATTTACTTCCGATGGTTGGTGTGCCGGATAATCTGCTCATGTCAACCGCACTTGGTACGTCTTTCGCTACAATTGTCATCACCAGTTTTTCTTCAGCACAGCGTCATTACAAACTTGGTAATGTAGTTTGGGATGCAGTTAAAATTCTCATTCCAACTCTGATGTTATCAACGTTTGTTTTTACCGGTATTGTCAGTCAATTAGATAAGAGTTTATCCAGTAAACTCTTTGCAGTTTTAGTCGCTTATATGGCAATAAGAATGGTTATTTCCACTAAAATTCAAATCAAAAATACTAAAAAACTCACTCCTTTATCGTCAGTTATTGGTGGCGTTTTAATTGGTATTGTGTCCAGCATTGCAGGCATTGGCGGTGGCGGATTTATCGTACCGTTTTTAAATTCTCGGGGTGTAGATATAAAGAAAGCTATTGGATCTTCCGCAGTTTGCGGCATGCTATTAGGGCTATCGGGGGCACTCAGTTTTATGCGTAGTGGTTGGGGCGTTACTGAAATGCCGGAATATTCGCTTGGTTATGTCTATTTACCTGCTGTTTTAGGCATTACCATCACCTCATTTTTTACGTCAAAAATAGGTGCAACTACGACATCCAAACTGCCTGTACCTACATTAAAACGCTATTTCGCAATAATGCTTTGTGTGATTGCACTTAATATGCTTTTTAAATAAGGAAATTTAATGAATACATTTTTTCAAATGCCCTATATTGATCCTGTCATGTTTAGCTTAGGACCCGTCAGTTTACATTGGTATGGTGTTATGTATTTGCTCGGTTTTGGTTTTGCTTATTGGCTCGGAATGGCTCGGGCGAAAAAATCAAATGGAGTATGGACATCAGAACAACTGGAACAATTATTATACAATGGATTTTTTGGCGTTATTTTAGGCGGAAGAATCGGTGATGTGTTCTTTTACAACGTTGATAAGTTTTTTGCTGATCCACTCTATCTATTTCGTATTTGGGAAGGTGGAATGTCTTTCCACGGTGGATTAATCGGCGTCATTCTCGCAATGATTTGGACATCTCGTCGCCAACGTCGCTGTTTTTGGCAGACCGCAGATTTTGTTGCTCCTTTAATTCCTTTCGGTTTAGGCATGGGAAGAATTGGTAACTTTATTAACAGCGAATTATGGGGAAGAGTAACAGATGTACCTTGGGCAATCATTCCTTACGCTTCAACCGCACCTCGACATCCATCTCAACTCTATGAAGCCTTTTTAGAAGGTTTCATTTTATTAATCATCTTAAATTTCTATATTCGCAAACCACGCCCAACCGGTTCCGTAGCAGGATTGTTTTTAATCGGCTATGGTATCTTCCGTTTCCTAGTGGAATATGTACGAGAAATTGATCACAACGTAAATACCATTGATGACCTCCTCACTCGAGGGCAATTACTCTGTTTACCAATGATATTCGGTGGACTTGCCGTGATGATTTGGTCTTATTCTCGTTCAAAGGCAAATAAAAGTGCGGTTAAAAAAGGGTAAATTTTTATGCGTCAATATTTAAATTTATGTCAACGTATTATTGATCAAGGTCATTGGGTCGAAAACGAACGCACGGGAAAACGTTGCTTAACGGTTATTAACGCCGATCTCACCTATGATGTTGCAAACAACCAATTTCCTTTAATTACGACTAGAAAAAGTTACTGGAAAGCGGCTATCGCTGAATTTTTAGGCTATATTCGAGGCTATGACAATGCTGCTGATTTTCGTAAATTAGGCACTAAAACATGGGACGCAAATGCCAATGAAAATCAAGCATGGCTCAATAATCCGGTACGTAAAGGTACAGACGATATGGGAAGAGTATATGGCGTACAAGGTCGTCGTTGGCGGAAACCGAACGGAGAAACTGTCGATCAGCTACGTAAAATCGTCAATAACCTGAGCAAAGGAATTGATGATCGAGGAGAGATTTTAACCTTTTTCAATCCCGGTGAAATTGATCTGGGTTGCTTACGCCCTTGCATGCACACTCATACATTTTCTTTACTGGGCGATACACTTTATTTAACCAGTTATCAACGTTCATGTGATGTTCCGCTGGGACTCAATTTCAATCAAATTCAAGTGTTTACATTTTTAGCATTAATGGCACAAATTACCGGCAAAAAAGCGGGACAAGCCTATCATAAAATTATCAATGCACATATTTACGAAGATCAGTTTGAATTAATGCGTGATGTACAGCTTAAAAGAGAGCCGTTTCCGCTTCCTCGATTAGAAATTAATCCTGATATTAAAACCTTGGAAGATTTAGAAACTTGGGTAACAATGGACGACTTCAAAGTGATTGGCTATCAATGCCATGAGGCGATTAAATACCCCTTCTCAGTTTAAAAAATAGGAAAAACCTCAACAGTGCGGTCTGATTTTGATGAAAAAATGATGCGTTATGCCTTATCTCTAGCGGATAAGGCGGAGGCATTGGGAGAAATTCCTGTCGGGGCGGTTTTAGTGGATAAACAAGGCGATATTCTTGCAGAAGGATGGAACCTATCCATTATTCACAACGATCCTACCGCACATGCAGAGATTATTGCATTACGCCAAGCCGGACAAAAATTACAAAATTATCGTTTACTTGACACAACCCTCTATGTCACGCTGGAGCCTTGTACGATGTGTGCCGGTGCCATTTTACACAGCCGAATCGGGCGTTTAGTGTTCGGTGCTTATGACTATAAAACAGGTGCGGTCGGCTCACGCTTTCATTTTTTTAATGATTACAAAATGAACCATATGCTGGAAATTACAGGGGGCGTGTTGCAAGAAGAATGTAGCCAAAAAATAAGTACATTTTTTCAAAAACGTAGAAAACAAAAAAAGCATTTAAAGCCCAACTTTAAACCTTTCCTTTAATTCTTGTAACTGATCTCTAATTGCAGCCGCTTTTTCAAATTCTAAATCTTGGGCAAATTTATACATCTGTTGCTCAAGTTTTTTCACTTGTTGTTGATAGTCCTTAGGCGAATTTATCTTTTGATAAAGTGCGGACGATTCCGCCACAGTTTTAGCACGAGCCTTTGTTTTACTTTTCGTTATAGCACCTTGCCCAATATCCAGTAATTCGCCCACTTTTTTATTTAAAGCCTGTGGCACAACGCCTTTTTCCGCATTGTATTTCATTTGTTTTTCTCGCCGACGATGAGTTTCATCAATCGCTTTTTGCATAGATTTCGTTATGCTGTCTGCGTATAAAATCGCTTTTCCGTTTAAATTTCGTGCCGCACGACCGATAGTCTGAATAAGAGAACGTTCAGAACGAAGAAACCCCTCTTTATCGGCATCTAAAATCGCAACTAAGGAAACTTCCGGAATATCCAAACCCTCTCGCAGTAAGTTAATCCCAACTAATACATCAAATTCACCTAAACGCAAATCACGAATGATTTCAACACGTTCAACGGTATCAATATCTGAATGTAAATAGCGAACCCGAATACCATGTTCTTCCAAATAATCCGTGAGATCTTCCGCCATACGTTTGGTTAACGTGGTGACCAAAACTCGCTCATTTTGCTCCGCTCTTTTCCTTGCTTCCGATAACAAATCATCAACTTGAATCGCTACAGGACGTATCTCCACTTCCGGATCGAGTAAACCGGTAGGTCTCACAACCTGATCAATAATTTCATCGCCCGATTTTTCCAATTCATAAGGCCCCGGTGTTGCCGAAACGTAGATAGTCTGCGGTGCTAAACGCTCAAATTCTTCAAAACGTAATGGGCGATTATCCAACGCCGAAGGCAAACGAAAACCGTATTCCACAAGCGTTTCTTTGCGTGAACGGTCGCCACGATACATACCGCCTATTTGCGGAACAGTGACATGGCTTTCATCAATAATTAACAAACCGTCACTTGGAATATAATCAAATAACGTTGGTGGCGGCTCCCCCTCATCTCGCCCTGATAAATAACGTGAGTAATTTTCAATCCCCGAACAATATCCCAACTCATTCATCATCTCAATATCAAATTGAGTTCGCTGAGTTAATCGTTGTTCCTCTACAAGGCGATTATTTGCCAACAAATATTCACGACGTGCCTGAAGTTCCAACTTAATTTTTTCAATCGCCTCTAAAATACGTTCTCGAGGTGTAACATAATGCGTTTTAGGATAAATAGTATAGCGAGGTATCGCACCAAAATTCGCTCCAGTCAGTGGATCAAATAAACTCAAACGCTCAATTTCATCATCAAATAACTCAATACGTACTGCCCGATCATCAGATTCAGCCGGAAAAATATCAATAATTTCTCCCCGCACTCTAAATGTCCCTCGTTGAAAAACCTGATC
This sequence comes from Histophilus somni 2336, assembly GCF_000019405.1. Lineage (NCBI taxonomy): Bacteria > Pseudomonadati > Pseudomonadota > Gammaproteobacteria > Pasteurellales > Pasteurellaceae > Histophilus > Histophilus somni. The sequence goes on from NC_010519.1 coordinate 449,569, forward strand.
ATTGCGGGTGTATTGTAATTCTGCCAATTTCGCCAAAATTTGGCGTTGATCAACAATCGCACCATGTTGCAAATGCAACATCATTTTCAAATAGCTATCCGGATCGCCTAAACCGTAAATCGCAGAAACAGAAGCGACTACAATCGTATCTCGTCGCTCAAGAAAAGATTTAGTCGCAGACAAACGCATTTGCTCAATTTGATCATTAATCGAAGCATCTTTTTCAATAAACGTATCACTACTCGGCACATAAGCTTCCGGCTGATAATAATCATAATAAGACACAAAATATTCCACCGCATTTTCCGGAAAAAAAGCCTTCATTTCCGCATAAAGTTGAGCAGCCAAAGTTTTATTAGGAGCCAACACCATAGCAGGACGATTCAATTTCGCAATGACATTGGCAATCGTAAAGGTTTTACCTGATCCGGTAACGCCAAGCAATGTTTGATGTGCTAACCCATCATTCAGATTCTCCGCTAATTTTGCAATAGCTTGTGGCTGATCACCGGCGGGTTGAAAGTCGGAATGTAAAATAAAAGGCTTACTGTTAATTTTGCTCATAGCAACAAAAATACTAAAAAAGGGCGGTGCATTCTAGCATAAAAAAACGTTTCTTTACTGACAAAAATAGGATAAGATAACCCGAATTTTTACTTGACAAATAAAATAGAACAGAAAAAATGACAGTCTACAGTCTACAGTCTACAGTCTACAGTCTACAGTCTACAGTCTACAGTCTACAGTCTACAGTCTAGTATGTTGCCTAAAATCAACCTTTCAAGTTAAATTTGAGAGGTTGGACATGTTCAAACAATATCTTAAAAATCACCTATTTCAACCTCAACCTTTCGGCGAAGATACCATTCGCCTTTTTTTGTTGTGTCTTAAAAAGCAAGGCATTTCCTGTTTAGGTTTATAACCAACTCCTAAAAAGTTTACTAAACAATCAATCAAAATCAACGCAAGAAATAATTAATTTAAAAAATCCATTTTTAAAGAGAATAGAGATATGAACAAAATATTCAAAACCAAATACGATATTACCACAGGTCAATGTAAAGCCGTTTCTGAGTTAGCCAGCAATCGCCAAATAGCGAGCAGTTCGGAGAGTAAGCCGAAGTGCGGTGGGTTTTGGGGTAATTTTTTAAGAGCGTTTAAGGTCCTTCCGTTGGCGTTGTTGCTTGCGGGATTTTTCTCTAATTTTGCTTATGCTGCTAATGTTTGGTTAGAAAATAAAAAAGACTTATCACAAAATGGACAGTTAAATGAGGGGACTGGTGTTTGGTTTGACGGTTCAAATATGGAAAACCCGAGCAAAACTGAGTCAACCATCTTATCGAGTGGAGAAAATTCAACAGGAGAATTTGCTCAAAAAGCTGGTTTTAAAAATAAAAGTTTTAATAGGACAGTCGTAATAGGCTCACGTGCCGTTGGAGGCGGAGATGCTACTACGGTAATAGGTTATAGAGCAATTGCAGGAGCAAATTTATCTGAAAGACATAAATTATCTTCGCAAGGTACATCGATAGGTTACAGAACATTTGCTAGAGGGGAAGGGGCTACTGCAATGGGAAATGATTCCACTGCATGGGGAGATAACGCTATTGCCATTGGTTCTGATAATGCGAAAGCAACAAGCACTTCACAAATAGACAGCAGAGCAGAACGTCCTTTAAGTAGAGATGTTTGGAATCTTGTACACAGCAAAAGAAGTGATTTTCTTTATACAGATGAATACGCAACAACATATCAAAAGTTGGATACTTATGACAAGTATTTAGGAGTAAAAGATGATTCTGAAGCATATAAGCTAAAAAGATCCCACACATGGGCAAGGGGACATAACTCTATCGCCATTGGGGCAAGAAGTATAGCCTACGGCGATAACAGTACGGCTATGGGGACGTTAGCGACAGCCATCGGTAACTACTCGACCTCGTTGGGGGCATTTTCTATGGCGTTTGGAGATCGTTCGATTGCCATAGGGAATGAAAGCTATGTGTATGCCGGCGGAAGTGTCGGGGTTGGTAATGAGGTGCAGGCAATCAGTGATGGTGCGATGGTTTATGGCTTGGAATCTTATGCGGGCGGTGATGGTTCCATTGCCATAGGGAAACGTGCTTTAGCAAACGTAGAAATGGGGGATATGTTTAAGAATGCTGTTGAAAATGGCAAGAATTTATACGAAGCAGAGAGTACTTTTTCAAAGTTAGGCGAATTAGATAATAGCGTTCAAGATTACTTTAAACCAAGCACTGAGTATCAGCAGGGTTCCGGGGAACACAAAGCCAAACGAAATAAAAACTCAGGCAAGCAAGATGCTACAGGCGGTTTAGCCATTGGTTACTATGTATCCGCACTAGGGGAAAATTCATTGGCGTTAGGTCGTCAAGCCTATGCGAAAGGCGATCGCTCCATGGCTATCGGTCCTTATGCCTATGGTGCTGAGGAAAAAACTGCTGCACTGGGTTATAGATCCAAGGCTATAGGAAAACAATCAATGGCGTTAGGATCGCTATCTCGTGCAGAGGGGAAAAACAGTATCGCTATTGGGGTCAATAGTGCGGTGAAAAATGAATCTAGTAGTAATAAAAGAAACGGTGTAAACACGATAGCCATCGGTAACGAAACCGAAGCGACGATGGATAACTCAGTTGCCTTGGGTTATAAATCCACCACAAAATATTTTTATAATAAGAGTGATAACAGTACCGCCACGTTAAACGGAGATGAAGCCATTAGTTTGCCATCCTATGCACCGGAAGGGACAAGCTATAAGTTACAAACCGATAATGCGGCGGGTATCGTGTCCGTCGGTTGGAAAAAAAGCGATAGTGAACTTGGTCTAAGAAGAATTGTCGGGGTCGCCGCAGGAGCATTGGACTCCGACGTCGCAACCGTGGGTCAGTTAAAAGCCTTGTATTACGTCAAAAAAGAAGGGGTAGTCACTTACTATACCAAAGAACCTGACGGGAAAATCACCAAACTCACCAAAGACGGCAGTAAGTTTTATAGAGTCAACACCAAAGACGGCACGCCTTATAAAGAGTTGCAGGAAGTTGATGCAAAAGATGTTTTCGTCGGTCCAAAAGGGGCGAATGAAGAAACAAGAGAAGAAATGAAAGACGGCAAAAAATATTCCCTTGGTAATATGGGTAATCTAATTAAATTTGCCAATATTTTAGATGGAGAGATTTCTGCGACTTCCGATCAGGCGGTAACGGGTGGTCAGCTTAACGATCTTAACGGCAAATTAGGATTGACACTAAATAGCAAAAAAACAGGCTTTGAGAAAGTCCAATTTGATGCAGTAGAAGTAGCTGATGAAAACGTTAAAAAAGGAAAAATAGAAAATTTCAAAGAAGCCTTGACTGACTCTATCGCTGCAATTAATAGAGGTTATAAATTTATTGATGACAACTCTCAAAATTCAGACAAAGATACACCTTTCTATCTCGGATCAACAATAAAAATTGTGGCAGGAAATATTTCTGCACAACCGAATAGCAAACCTCAAGAAACATATTTAGGTAAAAACCTCAAAACAAAATTTGAAAAAGAGCCAAGCAACAATTCAATCGCTAAATTTACGATTGGCTTAAAAGACGATCCGACATTTACAAAGGTATCCTTAGAGGCAGAACAAACATATAATTCTGACCCATCAAAAAATACAGTCAAAGATACAAAAGAACTTATCACTAAAGGTTACTTGGACGGTGCATTAAAAAACGTCGCCTCAAGTTTCACGGTTAAGGGAGATGATACAAGTAAATCATTGAGCATTGATAAAAATCATACGACTTTAACTATTAAAGGCGGAAACAATATTACCACAGCAGTTGATACTAACCAAAAAGCCTTAACCATATCGTTGAATGAGAGTTTAACAGGTATTACCTCAATTAGCGGTAAAAATGGTAGCGGAAGTAACAGAAGTGCGGTAGCAAAAATTGAGTTTGATAGCACTGCAAGCGGTAGCAACGCTTCAACCCCGAATGTCAAAATCACCACAGGTGGTGGCACATTTATCTTTAGTGAAAACGGCTTAAATTTGGGTAGCAAAAAAATCACTGGTTTAGCAGAGGGTTCAGACGACACCGATGCCGTTACCTTTAAACAACTAAAAGATTCAAAATTGCACTTTTTATCGGTTAAAGCCCCGACAAGCCCAGAGTCAAAAAGCAATTACAATAATGACGGTGCAAAAGCTGAAGGGGCGATTGCGATTGGTGTGGATGCGAAAACTGATAAAGCAAATGCAATTGTTATAGGGAATAGTGTTACTGTTGATCAAGAAAAATCAATAGCGTTAGGGAATGATATTAATATTAAACAAAGTAAAGCAGGATATTCAACTGTTGCAATAGGTAACAAAATAACAATGAATGAATCTGGTGGTTCTATTGTTTTATCTGCTATGAATCAATGGAATGGTCCTGATGATGGTATAACACTAAACAATGTTGGTTGGGGTGTTATATTAGGAAATAAAACCAAAATAGAGGGCGGAAACGATATTGTTGCTTTAGGTAACAATATGAATGTGACTAGGAGTAATGGAAGCAAACACGATCTAAATAGCAATTTGATCATCTTAGGTAATGGTGCAAAAGCCCATGATGCAAAAGAAAGTGTGGTGATTGGTAATGTCGCAGACGTGAAAGCCCAAAGTGCGGTAGCGATTGGTAAAGGAGCGACTATTGAAGCCAATGCCACAGGTGCGGTAGCGATTGGGGAAAGTGCGACTGTATCCACTAACGCTGGTGATTCCATTGCGTTGGGGAAAAATTCTAAGGCGGAAATGAAAAAGGCCGCACCGACTGGATTTACGGTTAATGCAGGGGCAAATGACCTAAAAATTACTTGGTCCAGTGCAGGGGCTGGTGGAAGCAAATCTGTGGTGAGTGTCGGCGATAAAGGTAGTGAACGCATAATCACCAACGTTGCTGCAGGTAAAGTCGATACAGATTCAACCGAAGCGGTGAATGGCGGACAATTAAAAAGCGTTATCGATGTCTTTGCTAATTTGGGGGTAACTGTACTCGGGGCGGAGAAAAACGATACTGGCGATGGCTTTAAGAAATCCAAGTTTGATGCGGTGAAGACTGGCGACACAGTAAATTCTCAAGCTCAAGTAAAATCTGAGAAACCCTTTAAAACAGCCATTGAAGATAATATTACAGCCATCAACAAAGGCTTGAAATTTGCTGGCGATAACGGCGGCGAAGCGAAGCAACTCTATCTCGGTTCAACCTTAACGATTAAGGGAGCGACAGGTCCTGCTTCAAAACCAACAACAAGTGCGGGGCAAAACGGTGCAGGTACTCATCAAAATATCTTTACCACAGCGAAAAATACAGGCATTTTGGAAATTGCTTTGAATGAAGAGTTGAAAGGTATTAAATCCGTTGCTAATGGAGACGATGTAAAAATTGAATTAAAAACTACTGGAACTGGTGGAAATGGAACTACAAAATCTATCGTTTTCACAGCTGGCGATACAAACAATAAAGTAACGCTAACTGGCAATAAATTCAGTGGCGTGTCTGAAATTAGCAGTAAAGACAGTAAATCTAAATTAACACTTGGTGCTGATAACGCAACTGTAGAATTAGAACATGGCAAATCAAAACTTGAACTAAAAGATACTGAAGCAACAATCACAGCAGGAACTGATGCTGGAAGTATTAAAATTAACAATAACGGTGATACGAAAATTGAGTTAAGTCCTGAAAGTGGCTCTACAGTTACCTTGGCAAAAGACAGCACGAATGGCGTAAAAGCCACAGGTTTATCTACAGTTGGGTTAGATGGTGATAATACTTTAGTGTTTAAAAATGGTACAAATAGCACTAACACGGCGGAGTTAAAAGTCGGTGGTGCAGCTTTAACATTCACCTCTACTGGAAATGGAACTGGCGGAACTGCTCAAACCGTGAAAATCTCTAATGTGGCAGCTGGAAAAATTGATACTAGTTCAACCGAAGCCATTACAGGTAAACAACTTGCTGATTTAGCTACTCATTTAGGGGTTAGTGTTGATAGTGGAAAAACTGGGTTTACAGCACCATCATTTGAAGTTATCAAAGGCGGTACTAAAGACGCAACGAGCGGTAAGAATGGTCCTACAACCTTTAAAGGAGCGATTGACCAGTTAATCACCGCAGTTAATGGTGGTTTGACATTCAAGGGGAATGATAACAGTTCGACTAAATTACAATTGGGCGGTACTTTAACCATTGATAGCTCAACGGTTGGTAGTGGTAGTGAAAAAGACATTACAGCAAAACTGGAACCGTCTAATGGTAATGATTCTAAAGATGCAGGGAAATTAACATTAACGTTAAATAAAGCTACTTCTGTAGATAAAAATGACGAAAAAGTCATTACCTCAAAAGCCGTAGCAACGGAGTTGGAAAAATATACGAAAACTGCTGATTTAGGTAATGCGTATTTGAAAATAGATGGATCGAATATTGGCGATGCTTCCAATAAAAAAACATTCGGTGGTCATGTCGGTATTGCTGAAATCAAGTTAGATGGTGAAAAAAGCAGCACTGAATTAGTACAGGCGGATGCGGTTATTAAGTACCTAAAAGGTACAGGACCAGATTCTGTAAAAATATCAGACTCAACAAAGACAATGGCTAAAGGAAATTACTCAATAAGTATAGGACATGAAGCCGTATCAGAAAATGCAGAATCAATAGCGATAGGATATATGACTCATGCACAAAATAAAAAATCGATAGCATTAGGTAATGAAAGTGAGGTATTGGGCGAGAAATCTATTGCAATAGGTACAGAGAATAAAATAGATGGTGAGGGTAAATACTCAACCGTATTAGGCGTAGAGAATAAGGTATCAAGTAAATTTACTTATTTAATAGGATACAATAATGATATCAAAGGAGATAATACCTTTGTATTAGGATCTAATATATTAACAGACAATTCTATTAAAAATGCAGTAATACTTGGAGATAGATCAAAAGGAGAAGCAAATGCGGTATCAGTAGGTGGTGCTGGCGATGGTGAACAACGAAGAATTGTTTATGTTGCTACACCAACGGATAAATACGATGCGGTGAATAAACAATATGTTGATGGACTTGGATTAAAATTCAAAGGTAATGATAATAAAGAGATACATAAAAAATTATCAGACACATTAGAAATAGTTGGTAAGGGTTTAAATAAAGCTCAAACTACTAAATTTAATGGAACAAATGGAAATATTGCTGTAAAAGAAAATAAAGGGAAATTGGAAATATCATTAAATAGAGATTTAAAAGGAATTAAATCTATTAGTGATAGAAAGAATAAAAATATAGCTACTGAAATAAGATTCAATAGCAAAAATAGCACAAGCAGTATTCCTAACAGTTTGACAAATAACCTAACTATTTCTTCAAATGGAGGCACATTTGAATTTAATAGAACAGGTTTGCATATTAACAATAAACAAATTACAGGGTTAAGAAGTGGACTATTAGAAAAACATAATGGACAAGATAGAGAAAGAAAAGATTTAAACTATTTAATAGGAGATGAATTTAAAAATTCCTCTATTCAAACTCATGCAGTCAATGTTGGAGATTTAGCGAAAATTTCTAAGGAAATAGTTGAAAAAGGATATAAGTATAAAGCTGATATTCCGTCAAATAATAGCAATGATACCAGCATAAAACTAGGCTCAACCATATCTATTGTTAAATGGACAGACACACCGGCGACTGGACAACCAGCAGTAACTGTTGGCACAGGAACAACTTCTCAAACATCAGCTGTTAAGTACACAGGAGATAATTTAACAACTCGATATACCTATGACAGTAGCAATGGCAACGCTAAAATCGAAATCGGGTTTAAAGACGCACCGACATTTAGCAAAGTTACCTTATCTCAAGCTCAAACATATGGTAAGGGTAGCAGTGTTGGAAATAACGACTTGATTAGCAAATCCTACCTTGACGCTGCATTAAAAGACTTTAAGTTTAATGTGGAATATGGTGGTAAGCAAGTCCAAATCGGTCGTGGCGATACGTTGAAGTTTGCAGACGGGCTGAATATTAAACTGGAGTTAAAAGAAGTCGAAAAACCGGCAAATGAGGCAACGTCTACCATTAATTCAAATATGGAAACTTCTACCCCAGCACCAACAACAGTAAGTACCCCATCAGATGGTGCAAATGATGCAGACGTGGCTACAACAACGGCAGAGGTAACCATTGACACGACTGAGGAATTGAAAAACATCACTTCGATTTCCTCTAAAGGAAGTGCGGGCGGAAATGATGCTGACTCAACTGTAGAAGTCACCAAACTTACCTTAGAAGCTGATAAAGGGGCGACTTTCCGAGTGGGCAACACGGGTGCTAAAGTGAATGTCAATAGCGATGGTATTTCCCTCACACCGAAAGGGGCAAGTGGTACGAGTCCATCTGACGATGTAGCATCTATCACTATTAAAGCAGGCTCAAAACCAGTGGATTCAAACAGTATAGATTTACTTGATCCAGCTAACGGACCTTCAATAGCGTTTGCAGCCAAAGGCGGTAGTAATGGCTCAAAAGAGGGAACTGGTACAATTAAATACCTCAAAGACAGAACTGTTAGCAAAAACAATGGCAACGGCGATAAATACGGTGAGGGCGATAACAAAGGCAACGCAGCTACAGAAGGGGCGGTGAAAGAGCTTTATGAATCCGGTTTGAAATTCGCCGGCAATGAAGGTGAGCCTGTTCACAAAAAACTGGGTGAAACCTTGTCTATTAAAGGCGAAGGTGCGGTTGGTGAAACGGCGACGGATAACATTGTGGTAAGAGCCAAAGAGGGTGAACTGCAAATCGGTCTGACCAAAAATATTAGAAATATTGACACCATTTCTATCGCTGGCACAGGGGACAATAGCGGTAAAGATGTCTTTATAGATGCTGAGGGTATGACCACTACTGCTCAACTTGAAGATGGCACGGTGTTGGTGAATAACCAAACGGCTGAAGGTGTCAGTACAATAGCTAAAAAAGAGGATGGTAGCATTTTGGTGAATAATCAAACAGCAGAAGCGAATATTTTAAGCAATGGCAAGCACACGACAGAGGTGAAAGCCGGTGAGGTCGCTATTAAAGACAAGAGCGGTCAAGAAATCGTGAGCTTGAAAGTGGCTGAGGGTGAAAACGGTCAAGATGGCAAGGGAGCGACGCTTGCGTTTGCCAAAGATGGCGAAAACGGTACAGGCGTAATCATGGGCTTGAAAGACCTAGATGCCACTGCTGACGGTTCAAGTGCAGCGAATAAAAACTATGTGGATGAAAAAATGTCCGATTTGGACAGCAACCGTCCGTTTAACTTCTATATCCAAGAGGGCAAAGAGTATACCAAAGTCGTCAAAGGACGTGATGGTAAGTTTTATGATCCTGAGCTTTTACAAGGGGCAAAGTATGATGTGGACAGCAAGAAATACATTGCTCAAGATGGACAAGAAGTTACACCGGAATCGGATAAAGTCATTATTCGTGCTGAACCGACTACCGCACCTATCGGGATTAATAATGTGGCAAGCGGGTTGGGTATTTTGGCTATAGAAGAAAGCGAGAAACAACAACTTACGCAAGCTGTTGAAGATAAGAAAAACAAGGTAAGCGAAAGTGAAAAGGCTCTTGCTCAAACTACTGCTGATGTTAAAAGTAAACAACAAGCACTTACTGAAAAAACAAATGAGCTTTCACAAGTTGCCAGCGAACGTCCCGTATTGTTGATGCAAAAAGCTGACCTTGAGCAGCAACTTAAAGGATTGGGTGCGAGCGATCCACGAAGAGCAACCGCACAAGCCGCACTTGATAAGGTAAAAGAGGCTCTTACACAAAATGATCAAAAGGTGACTGAGGCGACAAAAACAGCTAATGAGGCTTCCGAAGCTCTCAAACAAGCGAAAGTCGCTTTGGCAGACAACGTGTTAAAAGCCTATGCAGCACAACAAGCATTAGCTACTGCCGAGGAAACCTTGCGAAATAAAGAATTTGGCGTGGATAAGGTGAAAGACTTACTGTCAGGCAGTTCAAATATTGCTGAGGATAATGTGGCTACTATTAAAGATGTGAAAGCACTTGCTAAAGCAGGATTAAGTTTTGAGGGCAATGATGGTAAACGCTTGCATAAAGATCTATCAGAAACTTTAGCAATCAAAGGTGAAGAAAATGCAAGTGGTGATAAATTTAATAGCAACCACACCGCCGCCGGCAATATCAAAGTGGAAATGGCACAAGACGGTAAAGGCTTAGAAGTCAAATTGTCTGACCAGTTGAAGAACCTCACATCGGTTGAAACTAAAAAAGACGACCAAGGCAGATCAACAACATTGCTGTCCCGTGGAGTGATGGTTCAAAATGACACCACAAAAGAACAAGCCCAGTTCAGCGAAAACCGTTTAGCGTTCTTTAAAGATGGAGCGTTAGGATTGAATTTAGACGGTAAGTCTCGTGCATTGAAAGTCGGTGAAAAAGCGATCATCAGTATAAACGACAAAGGTGAAGCATTGGTTTCCGATCTGAATGAATTTAGTTCAGGTATGACAATTACCAATAAAAACTATGTGGATACCAAAAACAATGAGTTGCGTACGCAATTGAATAATACTGACCGCACTTTACGAGCAGGTATTGCCGGTTCGAATGCGGCGGCAGGGTTGGCATCGGTCTCTATGCCGGGTAAATCTATGTTAGCCATTTCTGCAGCAGGTTATGGCGGGGAAAACGCAGTGGCAATTGGCTATTCTCGCATGAGTGATAATGGTAAGATTATGCTACAACTGCAAGGAAATCGGAATTCTAGAGGCAAAGCGGCGGGTTCTGTTTCTATAGGGTATCAATGGTAAATTGATTCGATTGTGCCTTATGTCCACATTTTGTTGTTGAGGATATAAGGCATAAAAAGCGTGCTCTGTTTTAAAATCAACTTGGTAATTGTTGTTCGATTTATTGATGAGTCATTAAGTTTGGTTTCTTTTTACATAGACAAGGTTTAAAATGGATTAGATTCTGTTTTAAACCTTTTTTACAATTGGACAAATCTTTTAATATCAAGAATAACTGTCTGTATCTATTTCAAATAGCTATATTGCTATCTATGATGATGGAATATTGCTCTTGATGTTTGTAGCAAAAAATTACATAGACTTTAAACGAGGAGAAGAAATATGGAAAAATTCGATGTTGTGATTATTGGTGCAGGACCTTCCGGTTCTGTTTCTGCATCATTATTGCATAAACAAGGCTTAAAGGTTTGTGTGTTGGAAAAACAGCATTTCCCTCGTTTTGTCATTGGTGAAAGTTTGTTACCTTATTGTATGGATATTTTGCAAGAGGCTGATTTGGTTGAGGCGGTGCATGCTGAGAAAAGTTTTCAATTTAAAAATGGGGCGGCATTTACTTGGGGAAATCGTTACACCTATTTTGATTTTACAGATAAATTTACCGCTGGACCTGGCACAACCTATCAAGTTCGCCGAGGCATTTTTGATAAAATTTTAATTGATGAAACGGCAAAAAAAGGTGTGGAAGTTCGTTTTGGGCACGAAGTATCGGCGTTTGATAACCAAGGCGATCAGGCAGAGCTTGCGGTAAAAACGGAGCAAGGGGAAGAATATCGGCTGAGTGCAGGTTTTGTGTTGGATGCCAGCGGTTACGGACGTGTTTTGCCACGCTTATTATATTTAGAAACACCATCGCACTTGCCAATACGTATTGCACATTTTACCCATATTGATGACAACATTGATGATCCGATCTTTGATCGTAATAAAATTCTCATTACCACACATCCTGAACATCGTGATGTTTGGCTTTGGTTAATTCCCTTTGCGGATAACCGTTGTTCAATCGGTGTAGTTGGGTTACCGGAAATATTGGCGGGTGAGAGCGAAACTGTGTTGAAAAAATTTGCTCTTGAATGTCCAATGCTGAGTAAAATTCTTGCTAAGGCAAATTGGGAAAATGAATTTCCGTATCGCCATATTCAAGGTTATTCCGCTAATGTGAAAACGTTGCATGGCAAACATTTTGCTTTATTGGGTAATGCAGCGGAATTTCTTGATCCGGTTTTTTCATCTGGCGTGACTATTGCGTTACATTCCGCTCGCTTGGCAAGTCGTCTTATTGCTCGTGGGCTTCAAGGACAAGCTGTGGATTGGCAACAAGAATTTGCAGATCCGTTAATGGTTGGCGTGAATGCGTTCCGCACTTATGTGAACGGTTGGTATGATTATAGTTTCCAAGATGTCATTTATGCCCGTAATCCACAACCTGAAATTCGCCAAATGCTTTCGTCTATTCTTGCCGGTTATGCGTGGGATGAGAAAAATCCGTTTGTGACGAAATCCTCCCCTCGCTTGAAAGCACTTGCGGAATTATGCGGCGAGGCAACACAAGATTAAAATAACAATATATAAGCATTCAAAAATTGCTATTTGCAAACGTTGAGTGCTTTTATTTTTTCATAAGGAAACACCATGCCATCGTTTGAAAATCTTTCTTTTATTACCGCACTTTTATTTTTTTGTATTTGTCTCATTTTATTTTTTATTTTTGTACGTAAGCAAAGAGAGGTGGAGGCGTTACAACAAGAGTTAGATAAAAATATTAATATTTTTAATCAATTGCTGAATAAATATGAACGTATAAAAGACGAAAAAACTCAGCTTGGGCAACAAGTTGTAAAGGCACAGACACTTGTCGAAACCGGTCAAATTCGTTTGTCGGAACGTGATGAAAAAATCCTTTATTTGCAAAAAGAATTAGATAAAGAACAATTACGGTGTGAGCAAGTTTCTCAGCTGGTAACAGGATTGAAAGAGCGTTTGGGGGTAGTAAGTACACAGGCGGAAAGTTTTCAACAGCAGTTAAATCAAAGTCGTGCAGAAAAAGAAAAGAGAGATTGTGCTTGGGCTGATTTAAATCAGAAACATACCGCACTTCAACAAGAACTGACAGAATTAAAAGTCACGTTAAGTGAAAAAGAAAAAAATTTTGTCGAGCAACAACAAAATTTTTCTCAGGCTAAACAACTGTTAAGTGTTGAGTTTCAAAATCTTGCCAATCGGATCTTGGAAGAAAAAAGTCAACGATTTAATCAAACTAACCAACAAACTTTAGACAGTTTATTGAAACCTTTTCGTGAACAAATTGATGGTTTTCAAAAGCGGGTGAACGAAATTCATTCCGAGTCCTTGAAAGGCAATGCCAGCCTTGAAAGTGAAATTAAAAAGGTGTTGGATATTGGGTTGGCAATGTCGAAAGAGGCGAATAACTTAACTTCTGCTTTGAAAGGCGAAAAGAAAACCTTGGGGAATTGGGGAGAAGTTCAGTTAGAGCGTACATTGCAATTAGCCGGATTGATTGAAAATGAGCATTACAGCAGTCAAGTACATTTTAAAAATGAGCAGGGCAAACATAATTATCCTGATTTTATTTTGCATTTACCCGATAATAAGCATTTGATTATTGACAGTAAAATATCTTTGGTAGCTTATGAAAGTGCGGTTAATTCTGACGATGAAAATCAACGTAAACTTGGTTTACAGGAACATGTTAAAGCCTTGAAAAATCATATTGACGATTTATCTCGGAAAGATTATAGCAATTTGATTGGTATGCGTAGTCCAAATTTTGTATTGATGTTTGTTGCTGTTGAAGCAGCTTATATTGAAGCGATGAAACATGACAGTAACTTATTTAATTACGGATATGAAAAAAATGTCATTTTAGTTTCTCACACGACATTAATGCCTATTTTGCGGACGGTAGCGAATTTATGGCGAATTGAGCGTGGTAATCTTGAGGCAAAAGAAATTAGTGCAAAAGCAGGTGAAATTTATAATCAAATTTGCGTAGTGGCAGAGCGTTTAAATAAATTAGGTAACAGTTTATCCGGTGTAAGTAATCATTATAATAATACCGTTACCGCACTTGTAGGACAGCAAGGTTTGGTGGGGAAAGTTGAGCGGTTCAAGGATTTATCCGCTAAGGCGAACAAGATAATGCCGGAGATTGAATTGTTGCATAATGATATAAACGTTGAGAAATTAATTGCCGTTCAAGCTGAAGTCGAAGAGAAATAGGATTTTTAGGTAAAAATCTTTTAAAATAATGACAGTTTTGACATAAGAGGGAATACATTATGATTATTGTTACAGGTGGAGCCGGATTAATTGGAAGTAATATCATTGCGGCATTAAACGATATGGGACGTCGAGATATTTTGGTAGTGGACAACCTGACTGATGGGACAAAATTTGTCAATTTGGTCGATTTGGATATTGCGGATTATTGTGATAAAGAAGATTTTATTGCTTCCATTATTGCCGGTGATGATTTTGGAGATATTGATGCAATTTTCCATCAAGGCGCTTGTTCTGCTACAACAGAATGGAACGGTAAATATTTAATGCAAAATAATTATGAATATTCAAAAGAACTATTGCATTATTGTCTATTGCGTGAAATTCCTTTCTTTTATGCCTCAAGTGCGGCGACTTATGGCGATAAAACAGACTTTATTGAAGAACGCCAATTTGAAGGTCCGTTAAATGTTTATGGCTATTCAAAATTCCTATTTGATGAATACGTGCGTCAAATTCTGCCACAGGCTACGTCGCCTGTTTGTGGGTTCAAATATTTCAATGTATATGGTCCTCGTGAACAACATAAGGGTTCAATGGCAAGTGTTGCATTCCATTTAAATAATCAGATGTTGAAAGGAGAAAATCCAAAATTATTTGCAGGATCAGAGCATTTTTTGCGTGATTTTGTTTATGTGGGCGATGTGGCAAAAGTGAATTTGTGGGCATGGCAACATGGTATTTCAGGCATTTATAATTGTGGAACAGGTAGAGCGGAAAGTTTTGAACAAGTAGCAAGAGCGGTGTTGAATTATCATGGCAAAGGTGAAATTGAAACTATTCCGTTCCCTGAGCATTTAAAATCACGTTATCAAGAATATACACAAGCTAATTTAACAAAATTACGTGCCGCTGGTTATCAAGCAGAATTTAAGTCGGTTGCTGAGGGAGTAGCGGAATATATGCAATGGTTAAATCGCAAGTCTTGATTTAGCGAGGAAAATAGTGTTAAAAGTGCGGTTTAATTGGGTGTTCATTTATTCGGTATTCCTTTTAAATCTGCAACTAAAAAGACTATTTTGCTTTATAATATCGGCAATCTTCACTGTTATTGGTCAAAACCTATGAAAATTCTCGTAATTGGACCTTCTTGGGTGGGTGATATGATTATGTCCCATAGTCTGTATCAAACCTTAAAACAACAATATCCCGATTGCCTGATTGATGTATTGGCACCGAATTGGTGTAAGCCTTTACTTGCACGTATGCCTGAGGTTCGCAATGCGATTACTATGCCCATTGGGCATGGTTCCTTTGACTTAAAAGGTCGGTATCGAATTGGTAAATCTTTGCGTAATCAATATGATATGGCGATTGTCTTGCCAAATTCCTTGAAATCGGCTTTTATTCCTGCCTTTGCGAAAATTCCTGTACGCCGTGGTTGGATAGGAGAAAGTCGTTATTTTTTGTTAAATGATTGGCGTCGCAATAAAAACGACTATCCGATGATGGTACAGCGTTATGTGGCATTGGGTTATGATAAAACCGTATTGCCGACAGCAAAACATTTAGCCATTCCTAAGCCTTATTTGCAAGTTGATGCTCAAGAGTTGGAACAAACTTTAGAAACTTTTGCAAAACAAACCGCACTTTGTACAAATCGTCCGGTAATTGGGTTTTGTCCTGGTGCAGAATTTGGACCTGCAAAGCGTTGGCCACATTATCATTACGCCGATTTAGCCCGACAGTTAATTGAACAGGGCTATGCCGTTCGTTTATTCGGTTCGGCGAAAGATAAAGAGGTAGGTGAGCAAATTAGTCAAGCGTTGCCTCAAAAATTACAACATTATTGTGTAAATCTTGCTGGTGAAACAGACTTAAATCAAGCTGTTGATTTGATTTCAGATTGTGTGGCAGTAGTGAGTAATGATAGCGGTTTAATGCATATTGCCGCCGCACTTAACAAACCTTTGGTTGCTGTTTATGGACCAACAAGTCCGGAATACACGCCGCCACTTTCCGACAATGCTGTGATTATTCGTCTAATTGAGGGAGGCTTGATTAAAGTGCGTAAAAGTCAAGATAGCTCGGAAGGTTATCACCAAAGTTTAATCGACATTACACCGCAAATGGTCATCGAAAAATTACAGGATTTTTTAAATTAATATGAAAGTTTGTTTGATTAAAACCAGCTCAATGGGCGATGTAATTCATACTTTGCCAGCCTTGACTGATGCTCAAAATGCTATTGCTGATCTGCAAGTGGATTGGGTGGTGGAAGAAAATTTTGCGGAAATTCCCCGTTGGCATTCAGCCGTTAATCATGTTATTCCTCTAGCAATACGACGTTGGCGTAAACAGCTTTTTTCCGCTCAAACAAGAAACGAATGGAAAAATTACCGCACTTTGTTACAACAAAATCAATATGATGCGGTAATTGATGCTCAAGGGTTAGTGAAAAGTGCGTTGTTTGGAGCGAGTTTAGCGAAAGGGGTAAAACATGGTTATGATCGTCATTCTATTCGTGAGCCTTTCGCCTCATTTTTCTATGACAAAAAATATACTATTTCTTATCAACAGCATGCTGTTGAACGTATTCGTCAATTATTTGCCCAAAGTTTAGGTTATGAATTGCCTCACGAAAAAGGCGATTATGGTATTGCGAAGCATTTTGTGCATTCGACTGAAAATGCACAACATTATGTCGTTTTTGTTCATAGCACTACAAGAGCGGATAAGCATTGGCTCGATGCGGAATGGAAAAAATTAGCCCAAAAATTGACCGCACTAGGTTTGCAAATTCGCTTACCTTGGGGTAATGAAAAGGAAAAAGCACGTGCCGATTGGATTGCACAAGATATTCAAAGTGCGGTAGTTTTACCAAAACTTTCATTGACCGAGTTGGCACAACAGATTACCTATGCAAAAGCGGTAGTTTCTGTGGATACTGGATTAGCACACTTGACTGCCGCTTTAGATGTTCCGAATATTACTTTATATGGAGCAACAGATCCGAAGTTGATCGGGACGTATGGTAAACATCAACATTATATTCAGAAACAGGGTATGGCGTTGATTAGTGCGGAAGATGTGTTGAGTGAATTACAGTCAAAAGAAATATTGAAATTTTAACCATAGAACATCTGCACTTTGCATTTACACTAAGTGCAGATGAATTTGATTATAAACGGATAACGCCGTCATAAATATGTGTTGCCTCGCCGGTCATATAAAGTGGGTGTCCTTTTCCTTGCCATTCAATCATTAACCTTCCTCCCGGCAAATCGACTTGTACGCAACTACCTAAAACGCCCTGCATAATGCCAACGGCAACTGCTGCACACGCACCGCTGCCACAGGCTTGTGTTTCTCCTGCTCCTCTTTCATACACACGCAGTTTAATATGATTGCGGTTGATAATTTGCATAAAACCGGCATTTACACGTTCAGGAAAGCGTTCATGGCTTTCTAAGAGCGGTCCTAATATTTCGATGTTTGCGTGTTGAATATCTTCCACTTGTGTTACACAATGTGGATTGCCCATAGATACCACACCACATAGCAAGGTTTGTATGTCTGTGCGAATAATATAATTTTTTTCAAATTTATTGGCGTTAAAAGGGATTTTATTCGGTTCCCAAATCGGTTCACCCATATTGACACATACCATGTCATCGTCTTTAACGCATAACATCATTTTGCCTTTTGCAGTACTCACGGCAATTTCTTTTTTATTGGTTAAACCTTTAAGCACGACAAAACGAGCAAAGCATCTTGCACCATTGCCACATTGCGAAACTTCACTACCGTCCGCATTGAAAATACGATAGTGAAAATCCAAATCCGGATCATAAGGCGGTTCAACGACTAGCAATTGATCAAAACCAATCCCACGATTGCGATCTGCCAATCTTTTTATGACTTCAGTGGGAAAATAAATGTTTTGAGTGACAGCATCTACCACAACAAAATCATTCCCCAGTCCGTGCATTTTGGAAAATTGCATTTCCTCTTCCTTAAGCAAATTAAAATTGGAGCTATTATAATCAGCTGCTTAAATTGAGTAAATGAGAGAAATCATTCACTCAGATTGTGAAATTCATATTTTTTTCTGCAAAATTGTATCGTATAATTCTCCGCCAGTTTAAAAAGATAAAATTAAACTATTTAAAAAATTTATTTCTTTGATACATAAGGAGTTTTTATGAAATACAAATTATCTTTAGTACTTTTGGCAATGCTGCCCGCACTTTCCCATGCGGGGGGGGGAATTTTAACTTTTACGGCAAAGCGGGAATTGATTTAACCTCTCGTTTTGAAACTATGAGAATAATTGCAAACCATGATGGTAACCCTCCCATTTCAGCAAGTTCAAGACAAAATACTTTCTCGCCAAGCATCTTTTTTGAAACCACTTATAATATTTTACCGCAAACAGAAATCGGTCTAGGATTAGGCTATATTAAACGCAAAGGCTTTGAGCATTCTGCAAGCTGGGGAATTCATGGAGGAGGAGAGTATGCACCGATTTCAGATAATACTGGAATCGAAACCTATAAAATACCTCGTTATGCCTCCCTGCCAATTTATTTTATTCTAAAACAAGATTATGCCCTAAGTCGAAATACAAACCTGTATTTCAAAGCAAATTTAGGTTATTCAATCAATAAAATTTCCAATACACAATATAAGTATTATACAGATCTAGAGCAAGAAAACGTTTTTAAATTATCGGAGTTTCAGAGCGGGTTGCGTCCGATGAAAGTGAAAAATGGTCTTTATTTAGGTTTAGGATTGGGGATTGAATATAAAGCTTTCTTAGCAGAAATTGGCTATTATCATACCAAATCAAAAGTAACTCGTAAAAACTATAACTATGAGATTAGAAACTCGATCTACGAAAGTACCTCTTACAATAATGATGCCATACGTTTAACCCTTGGGGTTAAATTCTAAAAGTAACATTCTCTCCGCACTTTGAGGCGGAGAGAATGTTAAGTTTTTGTTTTATACCACGCCAAGATAAATGTAGCAATTTGCGTCGGGTTGTTAATATCCAGTAAAGGAACGGAAGTCTGTACAGGATAATCTGTCGCTAACGCTATTACATATTCATCACAAGGCGGACAAGGTTTTGTCATATTTTGACGATGTAATAAAATTTTGGCGATGGGGTCTTGTTTAAACCCTTCTACTAAAATTAAATCTGTCAATTGGGGTGAAAATTGTTGAGCGAGATAATCTAAAGTGACAGGTTTTGGCGTTTCGGTCATTAATGCCCAACGGTTATCACATGCCAACATAACTTGTGTCGCACCAACCTCTTTCATACGCCAGCTGTCCTTTCCCTCTTTGTCGATTTGTGCGTTATGATGGCTATGTTTGATGACTGAAACCCGCAAACCTAAACGGAGCAATTCAGGCAGTAATTTTTCCAATAATGTGGTTTTTCCGCTACCGCTATAACCTGTGATACCTAGCATGGGTTGCATATAAATTCCTCTTTTATTGAATAATGCGTAACAGAATGGGTTGAAAAGCCTTTTTATGTTGCCATTTTTTACTGTATGAATGGATAAGCACAAAAGAAAGTGCGGTACAAAAAAGGATAAAAATTGCACCCCACAATTCTTGGCTAAAAATTTGGTTTGCAATGAGTGTTGCACTGAGCAAGGTCATTAAAGGAATAATATACAATAAAAGTGCGGTAGAAATCAGAGAACTTTCTTGTAAACCAAGCTCAACAATTTGACCTATTTTTAAGGGTATCAGGCTATTAACGATAAAGATATGCTCCGGACTTTTGCCGGTTAATTCAGAAAGTGCGGAAGTTCCGCAAGTATTTTTTGCTGTACATTGGCTACAAGCATTTTTGCTTTGACATTTCACTGTTGCTTTTCCTTGATGATAGGCAATGACTATCGCTCTTTCTGTTAGCATAAAAAACCTATTTAATTCGAATATCTTGAATAATACGTTTAGCGGAAAAGAGAGGAAGTTGACCGACAAAGGTTAATTCTTTGTTACCTAGAGTGTTGCTGTAAAAAGTGGTGGAGCCTTGCTTCCAAAATCTTTCTCCGTCATTATCAACAATGCTGTTAGACAAATAGAGTGCAAAAGAAAATAGTCCGTCACTATAAAATTGGCTCTCAATAGGGTGTTTATTGTCTTTTTCTATTGTTATGGATTGGCTAATTAACTTAAACCCTTTTGGGAGCCACTCCGGTTTCCAATTTTGTTGTTGAGTTTTCGGTTCACTTAATAACGGAGGAAAAATGACATTATCTATATAGCTACCTAATTCGATCAGTTCATCACCAAGATATAAATTAACTACTCGGAACTGCTCTAATAAATTGCCTTCACGATCCAACATATCACTGCGTAGCAACAAATGATTTTGTTCATCGATAAAGACTAAATATTGATAGCGAAAATCGTCTTTAGGCAAAATACGTAAAGTTTGTACAATGCGATCCGCCACACGATTACGCCCAATGGTTACGATATCGTAATAATCTGATAATTGCTTAACATCACTCCACATTACAACAGGTAAGTTATCCATAATATGACCGCTCTTTAAAGAGAATGCTTGGAAATTAGGTTGAAAATAACTCACTAAATTTTCATGTTGGATAATTTCTTGTTGAACACCATCTAAGGTAATAAGTTGGGCGTAACTTTTGCCATCCTGATTAATATGACGATAACGAAGTGAATCTATATTGGTTGGTGTGGCTTGTACAAAATAAATTTCATAATTTAATGTATTTTGTGCTGCAATCATTTTTTCCAATAATTGCTCAGGTTCTATATTTTCTTGAGCGAAAGTTGAAACTGAAAAAGTAAGAAGTGCGGTCAAAAAAGAGAAAATTTTTAACATAGTATTCTTCCTAAGAAAAAAATTCACCACCAAACGGTGGCGAATATCTTAACATGAATTGAGCTAATGTTCATTATTTGGCAATCCGAAACTGTCAGTATGCAGACGTCGCTGTAATTCATAGTTTTGTAACATTATGCCAATACGTTTGTTCCGTTGTTCTACTTGCTCCTGCGTAATTATTTCTTTTCTCGGAACATTATAGCTGATTTCTTGTACCGAATTATTAAATGGAAGCGTTTGTAGCGTTGGGGTATCCAGTGTATTTTTGCCCGCTCTTTCATGATTAAAAGATTGAACGCCAAGTACGGCAACGAAACAAACCGTTGCAGCAACTGCCATTTGTAACATTGGGGAAAAGAATGAGCGTATTTTTTGTATAAACGGAAGTTTTTCCACTTCTGCGAGTGTCGGTTGAGACTCGAGAGAATGTTCGATTTGTATTTTTTCTTCCTGTTCAATGAGCGTTCCCATTCTTGCTGTGAAATCAGAACCTAACAGCACTTTACTTTCTTTGCGTATAATGGAACGAATTAAATGATAATTTGACCAACTATTTTGTAAGTCTTTGTTTTGACAAAGGGTGTCAGTAAATTTGTTACCACAATGCTCACCATCGATATAAGCTGAAAGTAACTCTTTTTGCATCTTTAACTCCAAGTCTTTGCTTATTAAACTATTTAACGTTGTATCAAAGGTTGAATTTTGCTTTCGATTATTTCTCTTGCACGGAAAATACGAGAACGTACGGTTCCCACCGGACAATCCATAATTTCTGCAATTTCTTCGTAACTCAATCCTTCCATTTCACGTAGTGTAATAGCTGTTTTTAAATCTTCTTGCAGGTTACTGATAGTATCAAAAACAACTTTTTTCAATTCACCGGATAATATTTCATTTTCGGGAGTATTCACGTCCCTTAAATTTGTACCAACATTATAACTTTCAGCGTCTTCTGCTAATATATCCTCTGTTGGCGGACGCCGTCCTTGTGCCGTTAAGTAATTCTTTGCCGTATTAACCGCTATTCGATATAGCCAAGTATAAAAAGCACTTTCGCCACGAAATGATTCAATTGAGCGGTAGGCTTTTATAAAGGATTCTTGTACAACATCGGGAATATCGTTTTGTGAAATATAACGAGTAAGTAATCCAGCAACTTTATTTTGATAACGAGCAACCAATAAGTTAAAGGCCTTTTTATCTCCCTGCTGTACTTTTTCTACCAAAGCCTGATCCGTTAGTTGTTCAGCCATATAACCTCTTGTATCACATCTAACAAGCCTTAATATTAAAGCCAGCCAACCCCTGTGCTTGTTAGACGTAATGGAATAAAAAAAGTTCAATCTTTTTAGGAAAGATTATTGATATAAATTTAAATTTTCTTGAATATGATCTACCATCTCTTGTAATTCAAGATCAGCAGCCGGAGTTTTATTAAAAAACCAAGAAAAAAGTTGTAAATCCGAGCAAGCTAATAAACGCAAAAATATATCTTTTTTAGCATCAGGTAGTTCATCAAAATATTGTTGAAAAAAAGGCATAATAACTTTATCTAATTCCAACATGCCTCGGCGGCAATCCCATTCAATGCGGAATTTGTTGTATTTTTCCATGCTTAATTTCCTTTTATCTAATTTTCTTGTTAATAGTAACAATCGGAAGAAACGCTGTAAATAAAAGAGATGAATAAACTCGGTTCGGATAGATTTTAGGTGTGCAATATAAATGGCATACAAATAAGGCGTATTATATATCAATACGCCTTTGCTTTTAGGTGTAAATCCCTTTAACTTTTAACCAGCTCTACTACTTCACGGGTTAATCGTCCAATTTCTTCCCATTGTTGGGACTTAATCAAAGATTTCTCTACAAACCAAGAGCCACCGCAAGCAACTACGTTTGGAATAGCGAGATAGTCTTTGATATTTTGTGGCGAAATGCCACCGGTCGGCATAATTTGTAAGTTACCGTAAGGGCCAAGTAAGGCTTTTATCATTTTAACACCGCCACTTGCCTCAGCAGGGAAAAACTTGACAGCTTGTATGCCGAGTTCAAGAGCGGATTCGATTGCCATTGGATTATTTACCCCTGGCGTTACAGGTATATTTAACTCTTGACAATACTTCACAATATTTGGATTAAAGCCTGGAGTAACAATACAATTTGCTCCGGCATTTTTGGCAGCCAATACCTGTTCTTTGGTTAGCACCGTGCCTGCAGCTATGAGTACTTCAGGATATTGTTGGTGAACCAATTTAATGGCCTCTTCGGCAGCTTCGGAGCGGAAAGTAATTTCCACTACAGGCAAGCCGTTTTCAGACAATGTTTTTGCTAAGGGTAAAATATCCTCTGCTTTATCTAAAGCAATAACCGGAACAACTTTAAGCTGTTTCAACTTGTCAATAATTTGTTCAGTGGTATAACGCATTTTTAACCTCTTTTTTAATGTGAAAAAATTTCTTTAAAATGGTTATTTTATTTGAAATAACGTTTTGCATTGTCATAGCAAATGTCTTTCACCATCTTTCCTAGCAGGTTGAGATCATTTGGTGCTTCACCACGTTCAACCCAGCCACCAATCATTTCACATAAAATACGGCGGAAATATTCGTGGCGAGTGTAAGATAAGAAACTGCGAGAATCAGTCAGCATACCAACAAATTGGCTTAATAGTCCCAATTGTGATAGCTGTTGCAGTTGGCGTTCCATGCCATCTTTTTGATCGTTGAACCACCAGCCTGAACCGAATTGAATTTTACCTGCAATGCCCCCTGTTTGGAAATTACCGATCATTGTGCCAAGCATTTCGTTATCACGAGGATTTAAGCAGTATAAAATGGTTTTCGGGAGTTGGTCTGTTTGATCCATGCTGTCTAATAAACGAGAAAGTGATTCAGCAAACGCACGATCTCCGATTGAATCAAATCCAGCATCTGCACCTAGCAATTTGAACATTCTCGTATTGTTGTTACGAATTGCTCCGATATGGAGCTGCATTACCCAATGGTGTTTGTGGTACTCCGTGCCTAACCAAACTAATAGTGCGGTGCTAAATTGTGCAATTTCTTCTTCTTCAATAGGTTGATTGTTAAGTCTTTTTTGCAATATTTGATCAAGAGTTTTCTCATCAGGAATTGGTGAGAAACGGACAATTTCCATACCATGATCAGCAGATTTACAACCATATTTATCGAAATGTTCAATACGTTTCGATAGAGCCTGTTTTAGTTTATCGAAAGTGTTGATTTCAATATCTGCGACTTTTCCTAACTGCTCAATATAATCATTGAACAGAGGAAGCTCAATTTTAAACGCACGGTCAGGTCGGAAACTTGGTACAACCTCAACATCAAAGGTATTATCTTCTGCAATGGCTTTATGGTATTCCAATGAATCAATAGGATCATCGGTTGTACCAACCAAATTTACATTCATTTTTTTCATAATACCACGTGCTGAAAACTCAGGCTGTTGCAATAACTCTTTCCCTTTATGCCAAATTTTCTCCGCTGTTTCAGGTGAAAAAATCGTGTCGGTAATACCGAACGGACGACGTAATTCTAAGTGAGTCCAGTGATAAATCGGGTTACCGATACATTTTGGTACAGTGTTGGCAAATGCGAGATATTTACTGTACTTATCTGCACTTCCCGTAATTAAATGCTCTTCTACCCCAGCTGAACGCATTGCTCGCCATTTGTAGTGATCGCCCTCTAACCAAATTTCAGCTAAATCATTAAATTGGCGATTTTCTGCAATCTCTTTTGGGTTTAAATGGCAGTGATAGTCGAAAATCGGTTGTTCTTCAGCATAATCATGATAAAGCTTTTGAGCCGTTGAGGTTGATAGTAAAAAATCTTCCGTCATAAATTTCATCATTATGTCCTCTTATTGAGTTATTTTTTGTTCTAATATACTTGCATTTTCGTCCACTTTTTCTTTAGAAAGCGGGTAAACGTATTTCAACAGTAAAAAAATCAAGATGCAAGCCAATGCAGGTACTCCCGTTGCAAAGTTATAGATTGACTCTAACACTTCTTGTGGTTGTTGTGGGATTTTTGCAGAATAGCCAATGTAACTTAGTGCAAAGCCACCTAAACCACCAGCTAAAGCTTGACCGATTTTGCGAGCAAATGAATAAACTGCATAAATTGTGCCATCTTCACGGCGTCCAGTTTTGATAAATTGGTTATCAATAATATCTGTAATAAATGCCCATATAATAATTTGGAAATAACTTAGACCCAGTGTTGCAATGAGTGCAACAATGATAAATAACCAAACATTTGTGATTTTAACGAAGAATAGCACACTGTATATGACAGCAGTTATCAATAAACCTACAGAAGCTGATTCTTTTTTACCGTACTTTTTCACAATATTTTGGGCAAACGGAGCAACCATAAATGTTGTCACGGCACCTAAAATACCACCAAATGACAATGCTAATTTACTATTAAAGTAATCAACATACAAATATGGGTTCATTGTACCGATGATTAAGGTTGCTAGCAGTAAAATGATAGCGATTAAAATAAAGATAAGTAACGCACTGTTTGAGAATAGACTGCTAAAGATTGCTTTTACGTCATCTAAACAGTCTGATTTATTGTGTGATTTGTTGTGGCGACGACCTTCTTTTTCAGGCAATTGAACTCGCTCAACCGAAAATCTCCAACAGATTTGGTACAAAATAAACGCACAGATCATAAATGCTCCCATAATGTATGTGAACATTTCTGGGATAATCACTTGTTTACCCTCAACTTCTTTGTAAATAATGAGTGGAATTACAAATGAGATAAAAAGTACCGCAATATTTGCACCCACTGTACGGAAGATAGATAATCCGGCACGCTCATCAGCTTTTGTAGTAATCACGGAAGCCATTGAACCATAAGGAATATTGACCGCAGTATAGGCTAAACTACCCCAAACTATGTAGGTAACAGTGATGTAGACCAATTTTGCGGTATAAGACCAATCTTTCACAATGTGCAAGAAAAGCAGAAATCCTGAAATACAGATAAAGGGAGTTGCCCGGCGAATAAGACCTCTGAAACGCCCCTCTTTAAAAGGCTTTATAGTATCTACTAAACGTCCCATACCAATATCAGTAAAAGCGTCAATAAATCTAGAAACTAGAAATAGAAGACCGACAACATAACCTTCAATTTGTAGTACATTAGTATAAAATAGCATTAAAAAGAAGGCGGACATCATAAAACTGAGATCATTAGCAATATCGCCAGCCATATAGGCAAGTTTGTCTTTTAAACCAAAAGGTCTTTGTGTTGAACTCATAAAAACTCCTTGTTAGGAATATAGATTAAATACGGGTGTCTTTATAACCACAGAAAGCATCAACTGGGCTAATACCTTTAAACTCGGAATTACCCATTAATTTTTCTACCAGTAATTCTATGGTTGGTTCTTTGCCGTCATAGGCATTGATGTAAGTTTTTACCTGAGGAACATCAACTAAATGGAATGGGCATTGAACGGAAACGAAAATTGTAGGTACTTCATGTACATAGAATGGAATATCAGGCGTTCCTTTGGTCGCTTGCCATACGATACGTTGAACTGTACTCATTTGCACATTCGCAACATTGATAATCAGATCATAATGATCCGTTAATGTCGTAATTGGGCGTTTTTGGGAGTATTCATTACGAATAGTTTTGACCTGTTCTTCGTCCGACATCTTGAGAATATTATCCATCGGTGATGTATAAATAGAAACTGTAAATCCTTTTTCTTCCAGTTTTTCTTTTAAGATTTCTGTTGCACTGCGTTGACTACCTGCAACCATTTTACCGAAGCCACCATCTGTACCTTTAACATTTACAAGTAAGATTCTAGGGAAACGTTCAACATTAATTGGGAAAATATCTTGTTTATGTTTAACTAAGGTAATTGCTTTATCTGCAACATCACGGAAAATTGCTTTATGTTCTGGAAGTCCTATTTTTGCTAATGCTTGTTCTTTTGGTTCAAGCAATGTTTCTCTTGGGCGATTGTGTAAGCCTAATTTTGCTTTTAACCCTAGAATACGAGTAAGGGCATCATGAAGGCGTTCTTCGGTAATAATGCCGTTTTTATAACCTTCCATCATATAACCGAAATCTTCATCAGGATCGTTAAAGAAAAGGAATAAATCACAACCTGCAGCGATAGCAGTCGGTAGCATTTCGCTACGCTTCATTGCTGAAGTCATTGCTACCATATGGCTGGCATCAGTAACAACAACACCGTTGAAACCTAATTTACCTCGTAATAAGTCTGTTAAAATTGGTTTTGAAAGTGTCGCTGGTAGGCAGTCCTCATAAGCTAAATTTGGATTGAAATGCTGCTCGTAAGCAGGTAAGTGTATATGACCTGCCATCAACGATGGTAAACCGGCATCAATTAAGCCTTGATAAACTTTGCCGAAAGTTTTGTCCCACTCTTCGCAACTAAAACTGTTTACACTAAAAGAAAGATGCTGATCTCTTTCATCCACTCCATCACCAGGGAAATGTTTTGCAGCCGGGGCAATACCACTTTCTTGAATACCTTTCATATAAGCCAAGGACATTTCTAGTACTTTCTCTGGATTTGAACCAAATACTCGATTAGAAATAATTGGGTTTCGCCAGTTATAACTAATATCAACGATAGGAGCAAAACTCCAGTTACAACCGATAGCTGCTGCTTCAATACCAGCTACACGCCCCATTTCATAAGCATATTTAGCATCATCGGTTGCACCGATTTTGACTTGTAAACCAATTTCTGTTCCATCACTGCAAGCACCATTACCACCAGCTTCTGTATTCGCTGCAATTAAGAGAGGAATTTTACTTTTAGTTTGTAGAATATAGTTTTGGTCATAAACCTCCTCAGCAGGACCGGGATTATAACGTACCGCACCAATATGGTAACGGTTTAAAACATCAGTGAGATATTCCTCGGATCTGCTTGAACCCATATTCACAAAAAGCTGACCGATTTTTTCTTCCAACGTCATATTGGCTATAGTGTTTTTTACCCATTGAATATCTTCATCTTTTAAGTAATAAGGTTTTTTCGTTAAATCAACAGACATAATTTCTCCTTGCTTATTTGTCAAAATAGTAATAATTGTGATCAAGCGGTTAAATTTGCATTAAATTTTGCAACCAATTGGGCTTGATATTGAGAATCAAATTTTTGGTAAACCAATTTCCCTAATGTTTCTAATACTAACTGATCCCAAGATTCATCTTCATTGCCACATAAAATCGGGAAGAAATTTACACTTGCTTCATTGGCACTATTTAAATCACCCGGTGAATCACCAACCATTAAAATATTGTTCGGTTGATAGCCATATTGTGCTAATTGGTTTAAACAATGAGTTTTTGTACCCTCATCTTGTCCATAAACTAGATCTACAAAAGGGAACAAACCATGTCTTGTCCATTCATCAAGAATAGCTTCATTATTTGCGGAACTTACCACAGCGATGTCTGCAAACTCTTTAATAATCGCGAGGGAACGTTTGACTAAACGGAATGGTTTATCTTGAGTATGTAGAGTTTTAATACCCATATTGACTTTTTCCGACCATGCTAACGCAAGTTTTAGATCATCGGTATGGTTGTCTTGTATTGCTTGAATAAGTGAACGATTGGATAATTCCGAAGTTGTATTTACCCAGTGTTTTAATTGGGTGAAATCCTGTTCATAACCATACTCTTCCAAAGAAAGAATCAATCCTTTGAATCGATTGATACCACGTGTTTGAGAGTAAAGGTTAATTCTATTCCAAATTTCAATAAAACGTGCTTCATCTGTAAGTCCAAAAATTTCAACAGCATAAGGTCCGAAACACTTATCATGTTTAATGTTCATTGTATCCATTGCACAACCGTCAGAATCAATGCACACAATAAATTTATGTTTTGGTATAAATGTTGTCATTATTTTCCCCTATACACCGCTGTAAGCAGAGAAACCGCCATCAATCGGCAATACTACCCCATTTATGAAGCTGGCATAATTTTCATCCATTAAGAATAAAATTCCACCCATCAATTCATGTGCTTCACCAAAACGTCCCATTGGAGTATTAGTTAAAATTTTATTAGCTCGAGCTGTCGGATTTCCTTCACTGTCAAAAAGTAATCCTCTGTTTTGGTTACTGACTAAAAAACCCGGAGCAATGGCATTACAACGAATACCTACTTTAGAGAAATAAACAGCAAGCCATTGGGTAAAGTTACTGATAGCCGCTTTTGCTCCTGAATAGGCAGGAATTTTAGTTAACGGAGTATAGGCATTCATGCTGGAGACATTAATAATATTAGCCCCTTTTTTGCCGATCATATCTTTGGCAAATACTTGAGTAGGAAGTAAAGTACCTAAATAGTTGAGGTTAAATACAAATTCAATACCATTTTTATCTAAATCGAAAAATGATTTTGTACTATCTGCTAAGTTAAATTCATGAAATTCATTGTCGGTTGTTGCTTTTGGGCTATTACCACCGGCACCATTAATCAACACATCACAAGTTCCAAAGTCTTTTTCGATAGCATCACGAGTTTGTTGAATACTTTCCAAATCAAGTACATTGGTTTTGTATGCTTTTGCAATGCCACCATTTTGTACAATAGCTTGTGCATATTGTTCTGCCGATTCGAGGTTAATATCTAATAAAGCAACTTTTGCCCCTGTTTTTGCTATTTCTTGTGCAAAAAATGCACATAGCACTCCACCAGCACCTGTAATAACAACGACTTTACCTTTGAAATCATGATTGTTTGCAATATTCATATTTTTATCTCCTATTAAGATTAATTGATATGCTAAATATACGTCTATTTTTAAAACTGGTAAACCAGTTATTAATAAAAGTGTGATTTACATCACAAAATTTAAACTTTTTTGGGTTACCTTTTGGTTTTTTATGTAAAATATGCTTAAATTATAGTTGTTTTTTGGTGCGCGAAATGTTAATTTGGTGAACCAGAAAAGTATTTTACGAACACCATCAAGAAGTCAAAAAAGCAGAGAGACAAAAAAATGATGGCAACATCACCTGAAGAACTACGTTCTTATAAAAAAATAGGGCAAGAATTAAAAGCGGAATTATTGAGAGGAACTTATGGTATTGGGGATAAATTACCGGCAGAGCGTGATTTATCTCAGTACTTCAATGTCAGTCGTACTGTTATTCGTGAAGCACTTATCATGCTTGAACTTGAGAATTTAGTCGAAGTGCGGAAAGGATCTGGTGTTTATGTAATAAATTTACCTAAATCGAGTTCAGAGGAAACTGAAGATTTGCCTGATGTTGGACCCTTTGAATTGCTACAGGCAAGACAATTGTTAGAAAGTAGTATTGCAGAATTTGCAGCTATTCAAGCAACTCGAGCTGACGTTTTACACTTAAAAGAGATTTTAGATCGTGAACGTAGAACTTTAGAGTGCGGTGATGATGAAGATTATATTGCAGATGAGGATTTTCACAAAGCAATTGCAGAAATAACGCAAAATGAAGTGGTGATCCGCATGCAAAAGGATTTGTGGGAGTACCGAATTAATAGTCCTATGTGGAAAGGTCTGCATGCACATATCTCTGATCAAAGTTACCGCTATTTATGGTTAAAAGATCACGAAAATATTATTGTTGCAATACAGCGAAAAAATCCTGTATTAGCACGAAAAATGATGTGGCAGCATTTGGAAAATGTAAAACAGAAACTGTTTGAATTATCGGATTTAGATGATCCTAATTTTGATGGTTATCTGTTTAATGTTAGCCCTTTGGCTGCTGATTTTTAATTAGATGAGGAATTTACTATGGAACAAACATGGCGTTGGTATGGACCAAATGATCCGGTATCTTTGGATGATGTAAGACAGGCTGGTGCAACGGGAGTGGTGACTGCATTGCATCATATTCCCAACGGGCAAGTCTGGTCAGTTGAGGAAATCAATAAGCGTAAAGCATTGTTGGAGGAAAAAGGGTTGGTTTGGTCAGTTGTGGAAAGTGTACCTATTCACGAAGATATCAAAACCCAAACAGGTAACTATCAGCAATGGATTGATAACTATAAGCAAACATTGCGTAATCTAGCGAGTTGTGGCATTGACATAGTATGTTATAACTTTATGCCGGTGTTAGATTGGACTCGTACCGATCTTGAGTATGAAATGCCGGATGGTTCAAAAGCGTTACGTTTTGATCAAGTGGCTTTTGCTGCCTTTGAACTATATATTTTAAAACGTCCGGGAGCAGAGGAAACTTACTCACCGGAAGAGCAAGCAGAAGCCAAAGCCTATTTTGATCAAATGAGCGAAGCGGATATTGCGAAATTAACAAAAAATATTATTGCTGGGTTACCGGGATCTGAAGAGGGTTATACTCTTGAGGAATTTCAAGCACAACTTGATCGCTATAAAGGTATTTCTACAGAGAAATTCCGCACTCATTTAGCCTATTTCTTGAATGAAATTGTGCCTGTTGCACAAGAAGTGGGAATCCGTATGGCTATTCACCCGGATGATCCTCCACGTCCAATTCTCGGTTTGCCACGTATTGTGTCAACTATAGACGACATGCAATGGTTTGTGGATACTCAACCGCTTGCCGCTAATGGGTTTACTTTCTGTACTGGTTCATATGGTGTGTTAGCAGAGAATGATTTAGTGAAAATGGCGGAAAAATTTGCTGATCGTATTTACTTTGTTCATTTGCGATCCACTCAGCGGGAGGAAAATCCACGAAGTTTTCACGAAGCTGATCACCTTGCCGGTGATGTAAATATGTTTGGGGTAACGAAAGCATTACTCACCGAAGAATATCGTCGCAAGGCAAATGGTGATAATCGCTTAATTCCAATGCGACCAGATCACGGTCATCAAATGCTTGATGATTTGAAGAAAAAAACTAACCCGGGTTATTCTGCAATTGGTCGTTTAAGAGGTTTGGCAGAATTTCGAGGTTTAGAGTTGGCATTAAAAAAAGTGTATTTTAATGACTAATTAAAGAATAAAGGTACTAAGTGTCTTAGCTGGGAAGTATAGTTCTGGACATGGTGTGAAAGAAACCCGACAAATTGTCGGGTTTTTTTCATCTAAAAGAACGGTCTGTTTTATACTATTTTTTGTTTGACAGAAGAATAAATTACGCCGGTTATCAAAGACACGATGCTACTTACAACAAGATAAAAAGAATCTGTTAATCATTTTAGGTTATTAGTATATTATTTTACACAAAGTTTTAAAATTTGTTCGCTACCCTGCACGAGATATTGATCATCTTCAGATCGTACTCGATTATTTTTCAAATCTAACATGGCATCATAAATACCTTGTGTCAGACTTGCTTGATCAAGATGACTCCAACAAGTTGAACTTAATCTATTAAAGTTGGTTTGTAATCCGAAAGCAAAGAGAATACCGCTATAATAAGTATGCACATCGCTGTCTAATCCATTGCGTTGAAACAGTTTTTCTTTAATTTGATTGATCGGGACTGAAATTTTTGCGGAGTACCAATCTTTTACACCACTGACAAAAGCGTTCACATGATATTCTTTGTTCACACGACCTTGGTAACTTTGTACTGCCACCGCATAAGCAGTGGCATAAGATTTTTGATCTATTTTATCATTGTCCAAGTTAATCACCGTTTTTATATTGTTTTCCGATGAGGTATAAGAAGTAACAGATTTTACCGAGCAAGCTGAAATCAGCCCAATACATAAAAATAAAGATATTCTTTTAAACATAAAATTATCCCCAAAGAAAAAATAAATTAATTGTACAGACGGATCGGATTTAAGCCAATAAAGAAAATTCACCGCACTTTCTCATTTATTCTCAACCTTTAAAACAAAATCTAAAAATGCTATATTGTACGCTGTTTTTTCTGACTAACCTCAATTATTTATGGCTAATTATCAAGATATAACATTTGCCCTTGCGGGTGTGTGCCAAGCGGCAAAATTAGTACAGCAACTTGCAATGAACGGTACGGTTGACCAAGAAATTTTGCGAACTGGTTTAAGTACATTGTTGCAAACTGCACCGGAAGATACTTTAGCCGTTTATGGAGGGCAGAAAAGTAATTTAAAATTGGGGTTGGAAACCTTAATGGAACAATTAAACGGCAGTGATGTAACTTTAAATCGCTATTGGTTAGGACTTTTGGCTTTAGAAGGTAAATTACATAAAAATGCACAAGCTAAATCTGAACTGGCTCGTCGTATTCAGTATTTGCCTACACAACTTGCCCATTATGATTTACTTGATGAACAAATGCTATCAACTTTAGCTTCTATTTATGTTGATGTTATCAGTCCTTTAGGTGCTCGTATTCAGGTCCAAGGCTCCCCGCTTTATTTACAGCAATTAATGACACAAAATCGTATTCGAGCTTGCTTGTTGACCGGTATTCGTTCGGCGGTACTTTGGCGACAAGTTGGCGGTACGAAATGGCAATTTTTGTTTTCACGTCGCAAGCTGGTAGCAACAGCACAACAAATTTATTCATCTATTTAACTGTTCTTAGGAGTAATTCTTTTATGCAATTCAACGCATTGACCGCACTTTCCCCGATAGATGGTCGTTATCAAGACAAAGTAACTGCTTTACGTAGCATTTTTAGCGAATTCGGTTTATTGAAATTTCGTGTAACTGTCGAAGTTCGTTGGTTACAAAAATTATCTGCAACAGGCACTATTCAAGAAGTTTCTTCTTTATCTAAAGAGGCAAACGATTACTTAAATCAATTGGTAGAAAATTTCAGTTTGCAAGATGCTGAACGCATTAAAGAAATTGAACGTATTACAAATCATGATGTAAAAGCGGTTGAATATTTCTTAAAAGAAAAAAGTCTGGCAATACCTGAATTAGTGGCGATTAGTGAGTTTATCCATTTTGCTTGTACTTCGGAGGATATCAACAATCTTTCTTATGCGTTAATGTTAAAAAACGCACGTGATGAAGTACTTTTACCTGAGTGGCGTAAGTTAATTGATGAAATCACTCGCCTTGCTACAGAGTATAAAGCAATTCCATTATTATCCCGCACTCATGGACAACCTGCCTCACCTACCACAATAGGTAAAGAAATGGCGAATGTGGTATATCGCTTACAACGTCAGTTTAAACAGTTACAACACGTGGAAATTCTAGGCAAAATTAATGGTGCGGTAGGAAATTACAATGCCCATTTATCTGCCTATCCTGAGATTGATTGGCATCAATTTAGCCAAGAATTTGTGACCTCATTAGGTTTAACTTGGAATCCTTATACGACCCAAATTGAACCTCATGATTACATTGCGGAGTTTTTTGATAATGTAGCTCGTTTTAACACTATTATTATCGATTTTGACCGTGATTTATGGGGGTATATTGCCTTAAATCATTTCAAACAACGTACTATTGCCGGTGAAATTGGATCGTCTACCATGCCGCACAAAGTGAATCCGATTGATTTTGAAAATTCAGAAGGTAACCTTGGCTTAGCGAATGCTGTTATGTCGCATTTAGGTGCAAAATTACCGATTTCACGTTGGCAACGTGATTTAACCGACTCGACAGTTTTACGCAATTTAGGTGTGGGGCTTGGTTATTGTTTAATTGCTTATGCGGCAACATTAAAAGGTATCAGCAAACTTGAGGTAAATGAACCGCACTTACGTGAAGAACTAAATCAAAATTGGGAAGTGCTGGCTGAACCAATTCAAACTGTGATGCGTCGTTATGGTATTGAAAAACCTTATGAAAAGCTAAAGGAGTTGACGCGAGGTAAGCGTGTTAATGCAGAGGCGATGCGTGAGTTTATTGAGAAGTTGGAAATTCCAGCTCATGAAAAAGCTCGTTTAAAACAACTTACACCGGAAACGTATATCGGTAGTGCAATTAGTTTGGTGGAAAAATTGTAAATTCGGTGTGTTTGTCTTGGCTATTGCCCCTTAGTATAAAAGCGTATCTTAGCTACGTAAGGGGCAAATTTAAGACACTTCAGGTAAGATTTAATTCAAAAATAGACTTTTGCCGGTTAAGTTTAAAACCTTCTCTTATTAATAATTCCGGTTGTTGCAGATTTTGTTCCATGACTAAAAGTGTCGATTGAGTATAACTGACAAATTCTTTTGCTTTTGCAATAAGTGCGGTGTAAATTTCACTCTTATTTTGGGTATTTTTGACAAAAATATCATTTAATTGCCAATAACGTTGCAGTTGTAATGAAGAAAAGCGAGGATAGAGTTGAATAAAGCCGACAGGGTTTTGCTGATTATCGACGGCGAGAAAGAAGATACTTTCACTAAATCGAATTCGGTTTGATAAAAAAATAAGAGTTCGCTCCGGATTTTCTATCATATTATGGGTGAGGCGGTATTGTTCAAATAAAGACAATAAAGCGTCCAAATTCCATAGTTCAGCTTTAAATATTTTCATTTCTCAATAATTGTTCAAAATTTATGAAATTCATACAGTAGATTTTATCTTTTTAATACAAAATAATCATCTTTTATGAAAAATTTTTTATGGATACAGGAAAATTTTTGCAAAAAAGAGTATAGTACTGACAGAATTTTTTTATTAATTATTATGGAGAACATAAAATGGCTCGTCGTCCTTTAGTCATGGGTAACTGGAAATTAAATGGTAGTAAAGCCTTTACAAAAGAACTTATTACCGGTTTAAAAGATGAACTTAATGCGGTGTCAGGCTGTGATGTGGCAATTGCACCGCCTGTCATGTATTTAGCGGAAGCTGAAGCTGCACTGGTCAGCAGTGATATTGCTTTAGGTACTCAAAATGTTGATTTAAACAAACAAGGTGCATTTACCGGTGATATTTCAACAGAAATGTTAAAAGACTTTGGTGTAAAATATGTCATTATCGGTCATTCTGAGCGACGTCAATATCATCATGAAAGTGATGAATTTATTGCGAAAAAATTTGGTGTGTTAAAAGATGCTGGTTTAGTTCCTGTATTATGTATCGGTGAAAGCGAAGCTGAAAATGAAGCAGGCAAAACGGAAGAGGTTTGTGCACGTCAAATTGATGCGGTGATGAATACACTAGGTGTTGAAGCATTTAACGGTGCAGTAATCGCTTATGAACCGATTTGGGCTATCGGTACAGGTAAATCGGCGACTCCAGCTCAAGCACAAGCAGTACATGCCTTTATTCGAGGACATATTGCAAAACAAAGCCAAGCCGTTGCCGAACGGGTAATTATTCAATATGGCGGTTCCATCAATGATGCAAATGCAGCAGAATTGTTTACTCAGCCTGATATTGATGGTGCATTAGTTGGTGGTGCATCGTTAAAAGCGTCAGCGTTCGCTGTCATTGTTAAAGCGGCGGCGAAAGCAAAAAACTGATTTTAGTTCATTCATAAAAAGTGCGGTAATTGATACCGCACTTTTTAGTATTCATATTAGTATTCATAATTTCTCGTTTTCTTAATGTCTAAAATTTATGTGGTCTTTTTTTTATACCTCAATAATGTACTGTATTCAGCCATTTGTCTTGGTGTATAACCTTATACGCAGTTTTAAGTCGCCGAATTATCGAAAACGTATTTTAGAACGTTACGCTTTTTATCCTTCGCTGACTGAACCGAAGCCGAATGGGGTTGTGATTCATGCGGCTTCTGTGGGGGAAGTGATTGCGGCAACTCCTTTAGTTAAAAAGATACAACAGCAATATCCACATTTATCTATAACGTTTACAACGGTGACACCAACGGGATCAGATCGTGTCAAAGCCGCTTTTGGTCAATCCGTCTTCCATGTTTATTTACCTTATGATTTACCCGATGCAATTTTGCGTTTTATTGATTTTGTAAAACCGAAAATGTGCATTGTGATTGAAACGGAAATTTGGCCGAATTTAATTAAACAATTATATTTACGAGATATTCCTTTTGTTATCGCTAATGCAAGATTGTCTGAACGTTCGGCAAAACGCTATGGCTGGGTTAAAGCACAATTACAAAATATGTTTAGTCAGATTAGCCTGATTGCACCGCAAGACGAGGTAAGCCTGCAGCGTTATATTGATTTGGGCTACAATCCGTCAAAATTAAAATTGACGGGAAATATCAAATATGACTTAGTGGTGAATGATGAATTAGTGCAAAAAATTACCGCACTTCGCCAATCTTGGAGCCAAAATCGCCCAGTTTGGATTGCTGCAAGCACCCATGAGGGCGAGGAAATGATTATTTTGCAGGCTCATCAAAAGTTGCTAAAAACTTATCCGCAGTTGTTATTAATTTTAGTACCTCGTCATCCTGAACGTTTTAACCTTGTCGCAGAGTTAATTGAAAAGCAAAAGCTTAACTATATTCGCCGTTCTGCACATGTTAATCCCGATTTATTAACACAGGTTGTACTTGGAGATACCATGGGGGAGTTGATGTTAATGTACGGTATTTCCGATATTGCCTTTGTGGGGGGAAGTTTAGTCAAGCATGGGGGGCATAATCCTTTAGAGCCTCTCGCTTTTAAGTTACCTGTGATTAGCGGTCAATATACTTTTAATTTTCCGGTGGTTTACCAAAACTTATCAGAGGTTCAAGGGGTAGTGTTAGTCAATGAAAATAGCCAAGAGCTGGAAAGTGCGGTAAAAAATTTGTTATCTTCTCCTGAATTATGTGAACGCTATGGTAATGCCGGTTATGAAGTATTGGTCCAAAATCGTGGTGCATTACAACGACTATTTGAATTACTACAGCCTTATTTGGAGAAAGAATAATGACAACGGTTATTTATCCTGGCACTTTTGATCCTATTACCAATGGACATATGGATATTATTCAGCGTAGTGCGGTCTTATTTAGCAAAGTTATTGTTGCTGTGGCAAAAAACCCGAGTAAACAACCTTTATTTAATTTAGCTGAGCGAGTTGAATTAGTTCAATTGTCTGTTGTTCATTTAGACAATGTAGAGGTAATTGGGTTTGATGATTTATTGGCAAATGTGGTTAAAGCAAGACAAATTGATGCGATTATTCGAGGGGTACGCACGACAATGGATTTTGAATATGAATCACAACTTGCACATTTAAATCGTTTGTTGACGAATGGTGTAGAAAGTTTATTTTTACCCCCGACCGAGCAGTGGTCTTATGTTTCTTCAACTATTGTACGAGATATTTTTTTACATCAAGGTGATGTGTCCCGATTAGTTCCTGCAGCGGTATTACGAGCTTTAGAAAAGCGGGCTAAATAATTTGATGAGATTTTATTAAATAATCCTTACATTATGTATGTTTAAAACACTAAAACTAAATAGGAAATAATGAATGTTGAATAAAATTTTTGTGTGGTTTGAAAGTCGTTTAAATCCTTATCCGGAACAGACGTTCAATCACCTACATCAAGGTCTGTTTCGATTTATTTGGTCAAATTTGGAAGGAATGAAAAAATGGATTTTCCTACTTGCTTTCTTATCGTTCGGATTGGGGGCAATGGAGGCAATTCTTTTCCAATTTATGGGCGTTTTGGTGGAATGGCTCAGTCAATATGACGTGCAAACTTTATGGGTAGAAAAAGGTGCTTATTTAGTTGGGATGTTGATTTTATTGCTATTTAGCATTATATGGTCTTTTTTAGCATCAGCTACACGTTTGCAAACCTTACAAGGTGTTTTTCCAATGCGTTTGCGTTGGAATTTTCATCGTTTGATGTTGGGGCAAAGTTTAAGTTTTTATCAAGATGAATTTGCCGGTCGAGTGTCTGCAAAAGTCATGCAAACAGCGTTGGCATTGCGTGATACAGTGCTTACTTTGGCAGACATGATGGTTTATATTTTGGTCTATTTTGTTACCTCAGGTATTGTTTTAGCAGCATTAGATATATGGTTATTAGTTCCTTTTGTTCTATGGCTAATAGTTTTTGTGGTTATTTTATGGATTGTTATTCCTGAATTGGCTAAAAAAGCAGAACAACAAGCGGACTCAAGATCATTAATGACAGGTAGAATTACTGATGCTTATGCCAATATTTCCACTGTTAAGCTTTTTTCTCATGGTGCAAGAGAGGCAGCTTATGCAAAGCGATCCATGCAAGATTTTATGATGACTGTTCATGCACAAATGCGTCTTGCTACTTCCTTAGATACTCTGACTTATAGCACAAATGTAGCGTTAACTTTAAGTACGGGAATTCTAGGGATTGTGTTATGGGGAAAAGGTTTGGTCGGTGTAGGAGCCATTGCTACTGCGTTGGCAATGGCACTAAGAGTGAATGGATTATCTCGTTGGATTATGTGGGAAATGGCACGCTTGTTTGAAAATATCGGTACTGTAAATGATGGTATGTCAACACTGACAAAACCGCTAACTATTGTGGATAAACCGGACGCACAAGATTTGGAGATTAAACAAGGAAATATTCATTTTAATAATGTAGACTTTGCTTATACACCGGATAAGCCTTTACTAACAAATTTTAATTTACATATTAAAGCCGGAGAGAAAGTAGGGCTGATTGGTCGTTCCGGAGCAGGAAAGTCTACAATTGTAAATTTATTACTGCGATTTTATGAAACTCAGCAAGGTTCTATCACTATTGACGGGCAGAGTGTCGCAGATGTTTCACAAGAAAGTTTACGTCGCCAAATTGGTTTGGTCACACAAGATACTTCTTTATTGCATCGTTCTGTTCGGGATAATATTGTTTACGGTCGTCCGGAAGCGACAGAAGAAGAAATGGTTGAAGCTGCAAAGCGAGCAGAGGCGGCGGAGTTTATTCCATTTTTGAGTGATTCTCAAGGGAGACAAGGTTATGATGCTCATGTGGGAGAGCGAGGAGTAAAACTTTCTGGGGGGCAACGTCAGCGTATTGCTATTGCTCGAGTGATGTTAAAAGATGCACCGATTTTGTTACTGGATGAAGCAACCAGTGCGTTAGATTCTGAAGTGGAAATCGCTATTCAGAATAGTTTGGACAAAATGATGGAAAATAAAACAGTGATTGCCATTGCTCATCGTTTATCCACAATTGCTGCCATGGATAGATTAATTGTATTAGATCAAGGACGAATTGTTGAGCAAGGCACTCATACTGAATTGCTGGAGAAAAACGGTTTGTATGCAAAGCTTTGGCAACATCAGAGCGGTGGATTTTTGAGTGAATATTAGTCAAGATTTTAGGATTAATCAAAGACACTAAAAAGGCGGAAATGTAAGATTTCAAATTCCGCCTTTTGCTCCTCAAACAGTGTTATTTAAATTTGTCGGCATAAGCAGAGCTGTTGATCCACTGATGATCTTGTTCCCAAGTAAATTTCCATTTACGTACAGGTCCCGCCATAACATTAAGGTAATAGTTGTTATAACCGGCAATAGTGGCAACTGGGTGATAACCTTTTGGTACCAGCACCACATCGCCATCATATACCGCCATACATTCGTCCAAAGTGCGGTCGTCCGTATAGACACGTTGCAGAGCAAAACCTTGTGGTTTATCAAAACGATGATAATAACTTTCTTCTAAGTAAGTTTCATCAGGACTATCTTTTTGGTCATGCTTGTGGCTTGGGTAGGAACTGGTATTTCCTTCATCAGTAAATACTTCAACCACTAGCAAGGCATCTGCCTTTTCGGTTTCCGGCAAGATATTGTGTACAAGGCGTTTGTTATTACCAAAACCACGTCGTTCTACTCCCACTTGTTCAGGGGTAATTAAACGTACAGGCAAGTCACCGTTACTTGGTGCTCGACAAACAGCCAACTCTAAATAAGTTTCAGCTTTAATTTCTATTTGTTGATGGTGTGGAGCGTACACCGAATAAGGCGGAATTTTCTCAAACGGTGTAGTTCGATTACCAATATTATTATATGTTTCACCGCCAGCTGAGACAGTGGCTTTACCACTTACTAAAACAAAACAAGTCTCAGTAGTTTCTGTATTAAAACTTAATGTCTGCCCTGCTTGCAAATGATACATTTCAAAACCGACATATTCCCAACCTGCACTTTCCGGTGTGATTTTTTGTACTTCACCATTTGCAGCAGGATTGTCTTTGCGTGATTTAGATAATAAATAACTCATATTTTCCCCGATGTGATCATATTGATAAGATTTAGCTGAAATCATACCGCACTGCGTAAATTTCGCTATGAGAAATATAGAAAAATCAGAGATAGATCACAAAATAATTATTTTACTTCTATTAGAATTTGATAAAAATGTTTTATTTATGATTTTTTTTGCAGTATATAAACTAGGCGTTTTATAAGATTTAGTAGTATAGAAATCTTTGTTAATTAAAAATAA
The DNA here is from genome assembly GCF_000019405.1 of Histophilus somni 2336. Classification (NCBI taxonomy): domain Bacteria; kingdom Pseudomonadati; phylum Pseudomonadota; class Gammaproteobacteria; order Pasteurellales; family Pasteurellaceae; genus Histophilus; species Histophilus somni. Next base: position 490,864 of record NC_010519.1, read on the forward strand.
AGGAGTTTTGTATGAAAAGCTTTTTGCAAAAATATGGGTTTACCCCAGCCTCATTTTTTCAACTCATTCTGATCACTGTTAATGCACAATTGATTTATGCTTTTTGGGATATTCGTAATAGCGTACCCGGTGGTTTTCCTGCCGCTTTAGGGGTAACGGATCAACAAGCCGGTTATTTATATTCTATGCAAGGACTTGTGATTATTTTAGGGACTATTGCTTTAGGTTGGGTTGGTGACCGTTTTTCAATTCGTTCTATTATGTTGCTATCTACGGTTGGTGTGGGTGGAATTTCTTTATTTCTAACCCTCTCATCTCCGGGACTTAGCATGCCTGTGTTACTGGCTTGTTTCTTCTCTATGTTATTTTTTAGTGAGGTATTATTTAAACCGGCTAATTTCAAAGCATTAAGAATTTCAACCACGGAAAAACATCAAGGTATGGTATTTGGATTATTTGAGTTTGGTCGTGGGTTGCTTGCTTTCCTTATCTCCTTGTTATGGACGGTGATGCTTTATTATAAAGTCGGTCCGAAGGCAATGATGATGACAAGTTGTATTATTGTTATTATTACTGGTATTGCAGTGTTTTTTATTGTACCTAAAGATCAAAAAGTCGGAGATGAAGATACTCAAGTTAATACGACCAAAGAAGCTATTCAGGGTGTTGCTCGTGTAGCTAAATTACCGGTTGTTTGGATTGCCGGAATTAATGTGTTCTGTATTTATGGTGCGTTTGTTGCTGCTGGGACCTATTTTGCCCGTTTTTTACAAGGTGGATATGGTACAAGTGCGGTTGCTGCGGCAGTTTTTGCAACAGTAGTTATTGCATTGAGAATGTTACCTTTGGTTTCTTCCGTTTTAGTAGAAAAAGTCTTTGCTTCTACCGCACACTTCATGCGAATGATGCAAATTATTTTAGTGGTTATTCTTTCTGTAATTGGAATTATCTTTTTTACCAATCATCCAGATATTTCTTTATATGCAGATGGTTATATTCCGGATAATACCCCGGTAGGACTCATTTCTTCCAGTATGTTCTGGACACTGGTAGTTCTTATGTTATGTGCATCAGCTTGTATCTTCATGATTCGAGGTGTTTATTATGCCCCAATCGGTGAGATGGGGGTTGATAAAAAGCATTCCTCAGCAGCAATGTCTTTCGCCATTACTATTGGCTATTTTCCTGCTTTATTAGCACCAATTGTATTAGGTGGCTTGGTTAAATCACCGGCAAAAGATGCTACAGGACAAATTATCCGCTCTTATTTAACTGATACGCAAGTGTTAGCTTGTGCTTTCTTTGGGCTTGCGATTCTTGCGTTAATTTCTGTTTTTATGTCACATACTTTAATTAAAATGAAACAGAAACAGCAATTAAAAACTAGTAATCAATAGGCGGTTTTTTATGAATGGTCAAAAAATAATAGGAAGTCAGTGTATTACGCAATGTAATCCCGATCTTCGCATTACCGAATTGATTATTCCAGGAACTCATGACTCTGCCACATCAACGTGTTATGAACGTTATTATCGAACACAGGATTTATCAATAGCGGAGCAATTGGATTGCGGTGTTAGATTTTTAGACATTCGTTTACGCAAAGAAATGGTTGCAGCCCATCGAGAATGGGTTAGTGATATTCGAGCAGAGGAAATTTTTGAAAAGTGCGGTGAGTTTTTACAAAAAAATCCACAGGAATTCGTTTTAATGCGTATTCAAAATGCAAATGAACGGAAAGATGATTTTCCTGAATATGGCGAAGCGTTGTTGTCAAAAGTACAGCAATATAAATCTTTGTTTTATGCTTGGGAGCATTCTCAAATTGTTCAAGATGGCAATCCAAAATGGCCAACTATTGCACAAGCGGCTGGAAAAATTGTTCCGATCGAATGTGCTCCGCCAAGTATGTCAATTAACAAAATAAACGGTGAATTATGGGCAGCCAATTGGCATGATAATTCGCAGATTTTGTTACAAGACTTGTGGGATGGTCCGACAGTAGAAGAAAAATGTGTGGCAATTAAAACGCTGATTGAAAAAGGCAGAGAGGTACACTCGGACATACTGTTGTTAAATCATATTAGTGCGACTAATGGTGAATTGCAGTATCCGGATGCTTATGCAGCATATTTGAATGAATACTCTAGTCGATTATGGAAACAATTGGCGAAACGTAGTTTTAGAGGTGTGCAGATTTATGATTTTATTAATCCTTCTATCTGCCAAGAATTGTTGCGATTAAATTTTGATTAGTTGAGTTGATAGATTTAGCAAAAATCAAATCTAGATCACAAAAATGAAATAAATATTTCGTTTTCAATAAAATGAATTGAAAATTTTATTCCATTGATCTACTCTAAAGACGTAGCAAGAAATGCTTTGTGATTGAGCAAAAATACTTAAGGAGAAAATAATGGAAACGGTTTTGAACTTTATCAATGGTAAACAAGTAGCAAGTAAAGGTACTAAAGCTTGGCCTATTTATAATCCAGCCACGGGTGAGCAAATTCGCCAAGTAATGATGAGTACTGCAGAAGAGGTAAATGAAGCGGTTGAAGTTGCACAAAAGGCATTTCCTGCTTGGGCTGCGACTTCGCCACTTCGTCGTGCCCGTGTAATGTTTAAATTTAAGCAATTGTTAGAACGTGATTGGGATGACTTAGCTCGTTTAATTACCGAAGAACATGGTAAAGTTTTCTCTGATGCACAAGGTGAACTAACTCGTGGTTTAGAAGTTGTGGAGTTTGCTTGTGGCATTCCACATTTAGTAAAAGGTGAATTTTCTGAACAAGCCGGTCGTGGGATTGATATTCATTCAGCCATGCAACCTTTAGGAGTTTGTGTAGGTATCACACCATTTAATTTTCCTGCGATGGTTCCAATGTGGATGTTTCCGATTGCACTTGCTTGCGGTAATACATTTATCTTAAAACCGGCGAAAGCCGATCCATCTTTATCTATTCGTTTGGCTGAATTATTAAAAGAGGCGGGGTTACCGGATGGTGTGTTTAATGTAGTGCATGGTGATCGTCAAGACAATGAAATTTTATTGCGTGATCCTCGAGTGAAAGCTGTAAGCTTTGTGGGTTCAACTACGGCTGCGGCACATGTTCATGCGATTGGTTCGGCACATGGTAAACGTGTTCAAGCACTGGGTGCGGCGAAAAATCACGGTTTAGTGATGCCTGATGTAGATATTGAAGCAACAGCTAACGCACTATTAGGTGCGGCATTCGGTGCAGCCGGTGAACGCTGTATGGCATTACCTTTAGCAGTAACCATTGATGATGAAACGGCAGATAAATTAGTCGCAGCATTAAAACCGAAAGTAGAGGCATTACGTTATGGTCCCGGTCTCACTAAAGAAGGCGAAAAAGAAAATGATTTTGGTCCATTAATTACTCGTCAACATCGTGATAACGTAAAACGTTATGTAGATATAGGTGTGTCAGAGGGGGCAACTTTAGTGGTTGATGGACGTGATAAATTCCCTGCTGGTTACGAGAATGGTTTCTTTATTGGAGGGTGTTTATTTGACCATGTAACTCCTGATATGACTATTTACAAAGAAGAAATTTTTGGTCCAGTATTAGGCATTGTCCGTGCGAAAAATTTCCAAGAGGCTATGAAACTAATTAATGAGCATCAATTCGGTAATGGTGCAGCAATCTTTACCAATAATGGTGCGGCAGCTCGTGAATTTGCATATCAAGTACAAGCAGGTATGGTGGGCGTGAATGTGCCAATTCCGGTGCCGATGGCATTCCATTGTTTCGGGGGATGGAAAGAATCCGCTTACGGTGCATTAAATGCTTACGGTCCAGACGGTGTTCGTTTTTATACCAAAATGAAAACTGTAACAACACGTTGGCCAGAGAAAGATCTTTCATCACAAGCAGCATTCAGTATGCCAACCCTATAAACTAGACAACAGAATAAAAATTTAAGTTAATGTAAAGAAGATAGTTTTTTAGCTATCTTCTTTTGCAAGAAAAGGAAATGAAAATGAAAAAAGTCCGAGTCGGTTTAATCGGAACAGGTTATATTGGTCGTTGTCATGCGATTGCTTATGCACAAGCACCGACAGTTTTTCCTCTTGAGGCTGAATTGGTTTTGGAATATTTAGCTGAAATCACACCAGAACTGGCACAACAAAAAGCACAAGAATTTGGTTTTAATCGTTCGACAGGTGACTGGCGAGATGTAGTATCCGATCCAAATATAGATGTTGTTGATATTTGTACACCCAATTTCTTGCACAAAGAAATTGCTTTAGCCGCTATTGCTAATGGTAAACATGTTTATTCTGAAAAACCCTTAGCATTAACCGCAGTTGATGCAAAAATCATGTATGAGGCGGCAAAAAAAGCAGGTGTCAGAACCCTTGTGGGATTTAATTATATTAAAAATCCGACTACACAACTTGCTCGTGAAATTATTGAGCGTGGTGAAATTGGTGAAGTAATCCATTTCTATGGTACGCATAATGAAGACTATTTAGCATCAGATACGACACCCTTAGACTGGCATTGTGTTCGTGAAAAAGCAGGACTTGGTGCATTAGGTGATTTGGCAGCACACATTGTGCAAATGTCACAATATTTAGTAGGTAGCGATATTGAAAAAGTGATCGGTGATATGGAGACGGTAGTTAAAGAACGCCCAAATCCCCAAAATCTTGCAGAGCGTTTACCGGTAGAAAACGAAGATCAAGCAACTGCTATGGTGCGTTTTGCAAACGGTTGTATGGGAACCATTGAAACGTCTCGTATTGCTTGTGGACGTAAAATGGGATTGACTTATGTAATTACCGGAACAAAAGGTACAATTACCTACACACAAGAACGTATGGCAGAGTTAAAACTCTATCTTCACGATGAAGATCCAGCTCGTCAAGGCTTTAAAACAATTTTGACAGGTCCGTTACACGCAGATTATAAAAATTTCTGTGTAAGTGCGGGTCATGGTATTGGTTTTAATGATCAAAAAACGGTTGAAATTCGTGATTTAGTGAATGGAATAGCGAATAATCATAATATGTATCCTGACTTTGAAGAAGGTTTTAAAGTTTCTCGTGTATTAGATGCTATTGCACAATCTTGCCAAGAAAGACGTTGGGTTAACGTGAAAGAAATTGCGTAATTTTCACCGCACTTTTATAAGTATTTAAAAAGGTCGAGTTGAATGACTCGGCATTTTTTAGGTATAAATTTAAAATGTTGTTTATCTCTAATTTTTAAAAATTTTTCCCTCAAAAAGTAGATCTTGTTCACAAAATTTTAACTTCATCATTGCTCTGTATCTTGATAAATGTTACATACTGTTTTAAACAATTTATTTCAAATTGTTTTATTTTTGGAATTTATATTTCTTCAAGTGGAATATAGCTGTATTTCAGAATAGTGATTAACTCAACTTTCCAGGAGTAGCGTTCTTATGAAGAAAACATTATTGGCTATGTTATGTGGCGGTCTATTATTAACCTCTCAAGCTGTAATCGCAAAAAATTATGTCATTGGTGCACCTATGAACTCTTTTGCGGATAAATGGCAAACTTATCTTCAAGATGCCGTTCGTGATTTTGATGAAAAACATGATGATGTGCAAATCAAATTGGCTGATTCAAATAGCGATCCTAATATTCAAGTCAATTTAGTTCAGAATTTTATCGACCAAAATGTTGATGCGTTACTTGTGGTTCCAACCGATCCGACAGTAGTAAAACGTATTGGCGTGTTAGCAAAAAAAGCGGGCATTCCTTTAATCGTGGTGAACCGTAAACCAAATGATGAGCATATGCAATATGTAACCAGCTTTGTTGGTTCTGATGAAATTGAAGGGGGGCGAATTCAAGGTAATTTTATTGTCAATACTCTAGCCGGTAAAAATGCAGAGAGTCTCATTTTACTCGGACCATTGGGGCAAGATGCAGTCACTAAACGTACTCAAGGTAATGAGGAAATTTTTGCTCAGCACAAGAATATTAAAGTAGTGAGCAAGCAAGAAGGTAGATGGGAACGTGACCGTGGTTTAGCTATTGCAGAAAACGTATTGGCGGGGAATAAAGGTATTAACGTTATTGTGAGTAACAATGATGAAATGGCTATTGGTGCAATTCTTGCAACTCGTAAGTTAGGTATCAAAGACGAAGACATTACTATCGTTGGTTTAGATGCAACTCCCGATGCGTTAGAGTATTTAGGTAAAGGTTTGGATGCGACAGTATTCCAATCCGCACAAGGTCAAGGTTACACCGGAGCTGAAATGGCTTATTTAGCGGCTAAAGGTGAAAAAGTACCAAGCGTTAAATGGGTTCCTTTTGAGCTAGTTACTCCGGATAAAAAAGAAGAATATCAAGCAAGATATAAATAGACGCTTCTTAACCAACACAAAGGGTAGTGTAATACCTACCCTTTATCTTGAGCAAATGTTGATCGTTATCATCTAGAGACAAAGTTATGTTCAAAAAATCATTGTTTATTTTATTGGGAGTAGCGTCGTTGTTTTCCCCCATTGTTACGGCAAAAAATTTAACCGTTGGCGTGGCGATGTATAGTCTTTCAGATAAATATCCTACCTATTTGCAAGATGCTATGAAGAAATTTGATCAGGAAAAAGCTGATGTTACTTTTCGTTATGCTGATGCAAATTCAGATCCGGCAAGAATGTTAAGCGATATTGAAACATTTATTGATTCTGGTGTAGATGCTTTGTTAGTTATGCCGACAGATAGCGATATTATTAAAGCTATTGGTGTTAAGGCAAAAAAGGCAAAAATTCCGTTAGTTGTGGTGACAAATAAGCCTAAAGATGAGGATATGAAATATATCACCAGTTACGTAGGGTCAGAAGAGATTACTGGTGGTGAAATGCAGGCAAACTTTATTGTAGAACAATTAAAAGGTAAGCCGGCAAATGCGATTATTTTAATGGGACCTCTAGGTTGGGATGCTCAAATTAAACGCACTGAAGGAAATGAAAATATTCTGAGAAAACACCCTGAAATTCAGGTGATCAGTAAACAGGAAGGTAAATGGGATAGAGCAAAAGCAATTGATATTACAGAAAATTTGTTATCAGGTAGTCAAAAAATTGATGTAGTGATCAGTAATAATGACGAGATGGCAATCGGTGCACTCCTTGCCGCCCGTAAAAAAGGGATTGCAGACGAGGATATGTTGATTGTTGGATTAGATGCAACACCTGATGCGTTAGAGTATTTAGGTAAAGGTTTGGATGCGACAATTTATCAATCTGCTTCCGGTCAAGGGCGTACCAGTGCAGAAATAGCGTATAAAGCGGCAAAAGGTGAAAGTGTACCTAAGTTGAACTTTATTCCTTTTGAATTGGTTACACCGGATAAAAAAGCACAATATATTGATAAATATAGATGATAGAAAACAGTAAAAATTAACCGCTCTTTGTTGTTAGAAATTACCGTTATTAATACGACAATAAAAATAAGGAGTTCTAAATGAATGATTTGAGTCGTTCTCCATATATTTTAGATATGCGGAATGTATCTAAAACATTCCCCGGCGTTAAAGCATTGGACGGCATTAACTTAAAAGTCAAGCGTGGAACCATTCATGCCTTAATGGGGGAAAACGGTGCAGGTAAATCAACGTTAATGAAAATTCTCTACGGCATCTATACGCCGGATGCCGGTGGAGAATTAATTTTAGATGATAAGCCTTTTAAACCGAGTGCACCGATTGATGCTATTCGCACTGGGTTGACTATGGTACCACAAGAAATTTCTCCTGCGGGTAATTTAACTATCGCAGATAATTTCTATCTTGGGCGAGAAATTACTCGTGGTAAATTCTTTTTAAATCAAAAAGAAATGGATTGTAAAACAGCGGAAATCTTAAATGAATTGGGTATTCCGATGGATGTAACCGCTAAAATGTCAGATGTTTCCGTAGCGAAGGCACAATTGGTTGCGATTGCTACCGCAGTTTCTAATGATGCGAAAGTAATTATTATGGACGAACCGACAACGGCATTAACAGAAGTAGAGGTTGAACAGCTTTATAAAATTATTGAAACGGTAAGACAAAGAGGGATTTCAATTATCTTTATTTCACATAAATTAGATGAAGTTTTCCGTGTTTCTGATGAAATCACAGTAATTCGTGATGGTCAATATGTAGGTACGAAACTAACCTCAGAAGTAACCAAAGATGAATTGATTTCTATGATGGTTGGTCGTGATATGTCAGAAATGTTCCAACGTGAACGTATTGTTATTTCTGATGAGGTTGTACTCGAAATTAAAAACTTCTCTCGTGCAGGCAAATATCATGATATTAATTTCCAAGTGCGTAGAGGAGAAATCTTTGGTATTGCCGGTCTAGTCGGTGCAGGTCGTTCTGAGATTGTAGAGGGATTGTTTGGTTATAAATTGGCTGATAGTGGTGAAATCTATGTTCACGGCGAAAAAGCCGATATTAAAACCCCGTTAGATGCTATGAAATACAAAATTGGCTTTGTAACGGAAGATCGTAAGTTAACAGGACTGTTTTTAAATTTAAGTATTACTGACAATATGATTATGCCTAGAATGTCCCCTTACTTGGAAAATTTTTTAGTGTCGGTGACAAAAGCACAGAAGTCAGCAAATGCTCAAAAAGATAAATTAAAAATTAAAGCACCAAATGTTGAGGTCATTACCAATAATTTATCTGGGGGTAATCAGCAAAAAGTTTTATTGGCTCGTTGGTTATTACTTGAGCCGGATATTTTAATTTTAGATGAACCAACAAAAGGTATTGATGTTGGGGCAAAAGCTGAGCTTTATAAACTCATGGTGGAATTAGCAAAACAAGGTAAGAGTATTATCATGATTACATCAGATATGCTTGAATTGCTTTCGATGAGTGACAGAGTGATGGTAATGCACGAAGGTCGTGTAGCCGGAATTATTCCACAAGAAGAATTGACTCAAGAACGGGTGCTTGAATTAGCATCCGGTTTAGGTCAAGTATAAAAAGATTTCCCCTAGAATAACAATCGAGGTATTTATTATGTCAAATGCTACGCTTAAAAAAATATTGAACGCCTATGGAATGGTGTTTATTTTAATTGCCTTATTTTTAGCATTATCTGCATCAATTGATGGTTTCTTTTCCGCTCGTACTGTTTGGAGTATTATTGAGCAAGTTTCTATGTTTGGGATCATTGCAATTGGAGTAACCTTTGCTATTATCACAACGGGGATTGATTTGTCCTCTGGTTCAATGGTAGCGATGACTTCTGTTGTGGCTGCTTCTATCGTAACTGGTGGCGATACAGTAAGTTCGGCATTACTTGCTTTTGCGATTTCAATTGTATTAGGTGCTGCAATGGGGGCTATCAATGGTAGTTTAACCGCTTTTGGCTCTATCCCTCCGTTTATTGCTACTTTAGGTATGATGATTATTGCCCGTGGTGGTGCTCAACTTTATTCTTCAGGTCGTCCAATTGATGCCTCTTCTGAAGCATTTACTTGGATTTCTGATGTTGATTTCTTTGGATTACCCGGTTTAGTACTTGTTTATATCGTAATTGTCATTGCTTCACACATTTTACTGAGCCGTTCAACATTTGGCCGTCACGTTTATGCAGTTGGTGGTAATTTAAACGCAGCAAAAATTTGTGGTATTAATACAACTAAAACATTGATTTGGGTTTATGTTTTCGCCGGTGCTTTGTCTGGATTAGTGGGGGCATTACTAGCAGCTCGTACTTATGCAGGTAACCCCTCTTATGGTTTATCTTGGGAGCTTGATGCAATTGCCGCAGCAGTGATCGGTGGGGTATCGCTAAGTGGTGGTATTGGTACAATCCCTATGTGCGTTATCGGTGCTTTAATTATTGGGACAACAAACAAAGGATTAAATATGCTGGGAGTTGATCCATATTGGCAACAAATTATTAAAGGTTTGATTATTGTTGTTGCGGTATTAATCGATACATTAAAACGCCGTAGAAAAGCAAATTAAGCAAAAGGTTACAAGAAAAAAATAGCAATTGTATAGTTGCTATTTTTTTTGTTTGTTGGGGAAGTGCGGTTAGAAAAATTTGATCAGCTCCACAAAAATGAAATTTATTTTTCATTTTTATTTTATTTGAAACGAAAATATGATTATATAGCTACAAATTTCAATTATCTGATTTGGGAGATGATGATGAAGACAGTGAGATTAACGGTAGCTCAAGCATTAGTAAAATTTCTTGATAACCAATATATTGAATTCGATGGAAAGGTAACAAAATTCGTTGAAGGCATTTTCGGGATTTTTGGACATGGTAACGTGCTGGGTTTAGGTCAAGCACTGGAACAGGATAGTGGCGAATTGATTGTGCGTCAAGGACGTAACGAGCAGGGCATGGCTCACGTAGCAATAGGGTTTGCGAAGCAAAAATTACGCAAACAAATCTATGCCTGTACTTCATCTGTTGGTCCGGGGGCTGCAAATATGATTACAGCAGCTGCAACAGCAACGGCAAACCGTATTCCACTTCTTTTATTGCCGGGTGATGTTTTTGCTACTCGTCAACCAGACCCTGTGTTGCAACAAATTGAACAAACTTATGATTTAAGTATTAGTACCAATGATGCTTTTCGTGCGGTAAGTAAATACTGGGATCGTGTAAGTCGTCCTGAACAATTAATGACAGCTTGTATCAACGCAATGCGTGTATTGACTGATCCAGCAGAAACCGGTGCGGTGACAATTGCATTGCCACAAGATGTTCAGACTGAAGCTTATGATTTTCCTGAGTATTTTTTACAAAAACGTATTCATCGCATTGAGCGTACACCTCCAACGGAAGCGATGCTACAAGATGCTTTGACCTTAATTCAAAATGCGAAAAAACCACTAATTATTTGTGGTGGTGGAGTGCGGTACTCTGAGGCGGCAGAGCAATTAAAAGCCTTTGCTGAAATTTATAATATTCCATTTGCAGAGACTCAAGCGGGTAAAAGTGCGGTAGTTTCTGAGCATTATTTGAATGTTGGCGGTATAGGTGTAACAGGTTGTGTAGCTGCAAATTTATTAGCACCGGAGGCTGACTTAGTCATTGGTATTGGTACAAGATATACTGATTTTACGACGGGATCTAAATGGATTTTCAATAATGACGAAGTGAAATTCTTAAATATCAACGTTGCTCGCTTTGATGCTTATAAGTTAGATGGTGTACAAGTTACAGCTGATGCCAAAGAAACGCTAGAAAAATTAACCGCACTTTTAGCTACAACAGGTTATCAAGCCCAATGGGGTGATAAAGTGGCACAGGCAAAAAAAGCGTTGGAAACTGAATTAGAGCGTGTTCACAATATAACTTATACCGAAGATTTTGTACCTGAAATTGATGATCGTTTAAATCGTGAGGCGGTTTATGCTGAATTTATGGAGATGACCAAATCTTGTTTAGCTCAAACAAGGGTGTTAGGTATTTTAAATGAAACATTAGGTGAAAATGATGTCATCGTGGGGGCTGCGGGTAGTTTACCAGGAGATTTGCAACGTATTTGGCAGTCTAAAGGCGAAAATACCTATCACCTCGAATATGGTTATTCTTGCATGGGTTATGAAGTCAACGCGGCTTTAGGTGTCAAAGTTGCGGAGCCTCATCGTGAGGTTTATGCCTTATTAGGTGATGGATCTTACATGATGTTGCATTCTGAACTGGTAACGTCAATTCAAGAAAATAGAAAAATTAACGTAATATTATTCGATAATATGACAAACGGTTGTATCAATAACTTACAAATTGGCCATGGTATGGACAGTTTTGCAACGGAATTTCGTTTCAGAAACAAGAATACCAATAAATTAGATGGGGGCTTTGTACCGGTTAATTTTGCTATGAATGCCGCATCTTACGGTTGCAAAACCTATCAAGTAACTACCGAAGAAGAGCTACGATTGGCTTTGGCTGATGCAAAAAAACAACAGGTTTCTACTTTAATTGATATTAAGGTTTTACCAAAAACGATGGCGAAGGGATATGAAAGCTGGTGGCACGTTGGTGTGGCTGAGGTGTCAAATAAAGCTGAAATTAATGCTGCCTATGAAGATTCTGTTGCTCATATTGAGGTAGCAAGACGTTACTAATTTAACTTGATAGGCTCAATATTGAGCCCATTTATCATGAAATTCATTCATTCTTTTTAAGAAGGACAACAGTATGAAAGCTGAAAATGTAAAATTGGGCATTGCACCGATTGGTTGGACAAATGACGATTTACCGGAAATTGGTAAAGAGAATACTTTTGAACAGTGCGTAAGTGAAATGGCATTAGCTGGGTTCACCGGTAGCGAAGTGGGAAGTAAATATCCACGTGATATTGACGTTTTGAAACGTAAACTGGATTTACGGGGTATCCAAATTTGTAACGCATGGTTCAGTACATTCTTTGTTGATGGTAAAAAAGAAGAAACTATCAAAGGTTTTATAGAGCATCGTGATTTTTTACATGCTATGGGCGCTAAGGTTATTGGTTGCTCTGAGCAAAGTCGTAGTATTCAAGGTCAGAAAAAAGCAATTTTCAAAGAGAAAACTATTTTCACGGAAGCTGAATGGCAATTGCTAGCGGAAGGTTATAATGAGCTTGCAAAATTAGCCGCAGAAAAAGGCATGAAGGTATGCTTACATCACCATATGGGAACTGGTATTCAAACACCCGCAGAAATTGATAAATACATGGAAATCACTAATGATGATGTGTATTTATTATTCGATTCAGGTCACCTTTATTATTCAGAAGGCTCACAACAAGTTATGTTGGAGGTATTAGAAAAATATATTCACCGTGTTGTTCATGTTCACCTAAAAGATGTGCGTGATGAGGTTGTGGCGGAAGTAAAAGCAAATGATCTTAGTTTCTTGGAAGGGGTTGTTAAAGGTACATTCACTGTGCCAGGAGATGGTGTAATTGATTTCAAACCGATTTTTGATATTTTAGAAAAATATGATTATAAAGGTTGGATGGTTGTTGAAGCCGAACAAGATCCGGCAATTGCAAATCCGTTAGAATATGCAATTAAAGGTCGTCAATATATCAGAGAAGTTGCAGGAGTTTAAAATGATTAAAGTAGGTATTATTGGTGCAGGTCGTATTGGTCGTGTACACTCAGAAAGTATTACAAAATATGTAAAAGGTGCTGAAATCAAAGCGATTTCTGATGTTCGTGTTACTGAAGAATTAAAAGAATGGGCAAATGGAATGGGTATTCCGAATGTCTATGAAGACTATAAATTAATTTTACAAGATGCGGAGATTGATGCTGTTTTAGTCTGTTCTTCCACTAATACGCATGCACCGATTTCTATTGAAGCGGCTCGTGCAGGTAAACATATTTTCTGTGAAAAACCAATTGATGCAGATGTTGATCGTATTCAGCAAGTATTAGCAGAAGTGGAAAAAGCGGGTGTTAAATTCCAAGTCGGTTTTAACCGCCGTTTTGACCATAATTTCAAAGCAATTAAGAATGCGGTAGTCAATGGTGATATTGGTGAACCCCACGTTATTCGAGTCACTTCTCGTGATCCAGATGCACCGCCAATTGAATATGTAAAAGTGTCCGGCGGTATGTTATTTGATATGACAATCCATGATTTTGATATGGTGCGTTATTTGTCCGGCAGTGAAGTAACGGAGGTGTATGCGGCAGGAGGTGTTCTTGTTGATCCGAAAATTGGTGAAGCGGGCGATATTGATACCGCAGTTATTACCTTAAAACTTGCAAACGGGGCAATTGCAGTGATTGATAATAGCCGTAAAGCAGTTTATGGTTATGACCAACGTGCAGAAGTATTCGGTTCTAAAGGTGCGATCCAAACCGCAAATGATACGCCGTCAACAGCAATTTTATCTAATGTGAATGGTGTCATCGCAGAAAAACCAAAATATTTCTTCTTAGAACGTTACATGCAATCTTTTGCTGATGAAATGGCGTGCTTTGTTGACTCAGTGGTGAATGACAAACCAACATTAGTAAACGGTACTGACGGTTTGCAACCGGTATTAATCGCAATTGCAGCGAAAAAATCATTGGATGAAGGGCGTCCTGTTAAAATGAGTGAAATTTCCTAGTTTAAGGAGATTGCACGAAAAAGGGCGGTAAAATTACCGCTCTTTTAGTTTGTACTTCTGTTACGTTGCCAAATCTCCGAAACAGACCTGTAATGCGGTGATTGCACTAAGTGCGGTAGTTTCTGTACGTAGAACACGCTTACCAAGTAAAATTTCAGTAAATCCCTGAGTTTCTGTTTGACTAATTTCTTGTGCAGAAAGTCCTCCTTCTGGACCTATTAACAAGCGAACACCTTGTGGGGGAATTTCCGGTAAGGTACGAATTGTATATTTAGCTCTTGGGTGAAGATTAAGCTTTAAGGTTCCGTCTTGTTCAGCACACCAATCTTGCAATTTCATTAATGGGCGAATTTCAGGCACTATATTACGCCCACATTGTTCACAAGCGGAAATCGCAATTTTTTGCCATTGTTGGATTTTTTTCTCCATACGATCCTTATCAAGTTTTACTCCACAACGTTCAGACCATAATGGCGTAATTATGTTGACCCCTAACTCAACGGATTTTTGAATAGTAAACTCCATTCTTTCTCCACGAGAAATCACTTGACCTAGATGAATAAATAATGGACTTTCACGATTGTCCAATTGACGAGAGAGAATGTTAACTTCAATTGCTTTTTTATTTGTTTGAGTAATAATGGCTGGGTAAATATGGTTACTTCCGTCAAATAATTCAATTTGCTCACCTACCTGCATGCGTAGAACACGCCCTACATGATTTGCCGCATCATCGCTTAATTGACAGGTTTGTTGATTTTCTAAAGAGGTTGGATGATAAATTCGAGGAATACGCATATTATTTAATGGGTTAGTTAATTTTGTTGCTATGATAACAGAAATTAAAAGTGCGGTGAAATTCACCGCACTTTTTGTCATTGTATTTGTTGACTTGAAAAAATAAGTAATTTTACCTTATTTTTTTATATCAAATTTATAAGAAATAAATCCATATAGCGTCCAACCGATGAATGTTACGATTGATCCGTATAGCATAGCTTGCTCACCTGCTGCGTATAAGGCATATAAACTATATAACGAACCGATGAAGGCAACAAATGTGGTAATTTTAGCTTTATTTAATGCTACTTTTTCTACTTTAAGTAAGACCATTAATGCAGCCATTGATAACAGATAAGGTATTACGTTGGTCACCACCGCCAAGTCTACCAAGATGTTAAATTGTTTGTTTAAAGATGGACTGATAGTCATCAGTGCTAATAAACTTTGAATTGCAGTAATTGTAACCATACCAATGATAGGTGCGTTTTTACTGGTCACTTTTTTGAAGAATGCTGGGAAATATCCTTCTTCGGCTGAAGATTTGAATACTTGAGCAATGGTAAACTGCCAGCCTAATAATGAACCGAAGCAGGACATTACCATTAAGCCCATTACCACTTTACCTGTTGTTTCTTCAAACATATGTGCAAAAGCTAAACCGAACGGTGCTGTTGAATTAGCAAGTTCCAAATTAGGAACAATACCGGCAATTACGTTGGTGGAAACAATATAAATAACCGCCGCACCTAATGTTCCGCCAAGAACTGCGATAGGAACATTTCTTTCAGGATTTTCTACTACATCAGTATTCGCACAAGCTGACTCTAAACCTAAGAAGGCCCATAACGTCATAGAAATAGATACGCCGATGGCTTCAAAAGTGGGAACGTTATGTGGGTTCCAAGCACTGACATACATTTCACCACTAAACCAGAACCAACCAATTAAACAAATCCCTACGACCGGAATAATTACTCCCCAGATAGTAAAAGAGCTGATGTTACCAGTGATTCTTGCTCCACCAAAATTCAAAACAGTTGCTAACCATAGTGTGAATATAGTGCATAGTGCAATGGATATCGGTGATAAAGTGACATTTAATAGCTCTGATCCGTATCCAACGGCGGATATTGCAATCGCAGTATTGGCAATGACTAGAGAAACCCCATAAGTGTAGTTTGCCATAAAGTTACCGGCTTTACCGAAAGAATATTCCGCATAACCACCCATACCGCCTGATTTTTTACTGAACATACCACATTGAGCAAAAGCATAGGCTAAAGCAGTTGAACCAACAGCTGTGACTAACCAAGATACAATTGAGATAGTTCCAATTTCAGCTAATTTTGTCGGTAGCATGATAATGCCTGAACCCATCATATTTACCATTGTCAGTATAGTGAGTTGTACTACACCGATTTTATTACTTTTTTGAGTACTCATAATTTTATCCCTCTATTAAAGTGCGGTTATTTGTAATTAACCGCACTTATTTTTTTATTATGCTTCAGTTAATACATATCCATAAGCACGTGTACGTCCATCAGGATCTTTTTGTAGATATACGCCCTGAATTTCCGGTGCGAATCCAGGAAGAACATTAATGCCTTCTTCCAGTGCAAGGAAATATTGTTGTACTGTCGTACTCCAACGTTCACCGGGAACAACACATAAAACACCTGGAGGGTAAGGTAATGCACCTTCGGCGGCGATTCTCCCCACAATATCTGTCAATGGAACTAATTCAATTTTGTTACGAACAAATTCGATATTCGCTTTTTGTGGGTTCATAGCATATTCCGGTAGAGTTGTTTTTCTAAACAAGTCACGTTGTAGCTGTTTAACATTTCTACTGACGTAAAGATTGTGCATTTCTTGACATAATTGTCTGATAGTGTAGCCCTGATAGCGTTCCTCATTATTTTTGTACACAGTAGGCAGTACATCTTTGAGTAATGAGTTTTGTTTGATATGTTTTTCAAACGCAGCTATTTGAGCAACTAAAGTTTGCATTTTTGTCAATGTTTCAGCCGGTGTAAGCAAGAATAAAATGGAGTTCAAGTCACATTTTTCAGGAATGATTCCATTTTCTCGCAAGAAGTTAGCAAGGATTGTTGCTGGAATACCAAAGTCTTCATATTCCCCTGTTTCAATGTTAATCCCCGGAGTTGTGAGCATGAATTTACAAGGGTCAACAAAATATTGATTATCTGTATAACCCTCAAATTTATGCCATGTATCATTTGCATGGAAATTGAAAAACTCAAGATCATTTGCAATTTCTTTAGTATCGTGATCTTGCCATTTTTTACCTTTCACATAAGGAGGAATAAATGGTTTGATTAAAGTGCAGTGCTTAAGCATTAACTTTCTTGCCTCGATACCAACTTCTACACACTCGGCCCATAGACGTTTCCCTGCAGGAGAACCTTGAATTTGAGCGTTTACATCCAGAGTGGCGAATAGAGGATAGAATGGGCTGGTAGACGCATGCAACATAAAGGCATTATTAAAGCGTTTGTGATTGCAATATCTTGCTTGTCCTTTAATATGTTTGTCTTTTTTATGAATTTGTGATGTTTGTGAGAAACCTGCTTGTTGTTTATGTACCGATTGTGTCACGATAATACCAGGGTCATTTTCATCTAAATCTAGTAATAATGGAGAGCAATCTTTCATCATTGGAATGAATTGTTCATAGCCGACCCATGCAGAATCGAACAAGATGTAATCGCATAAATGTCCAATACGTTCAACAACTTGTTTGGCGTTATAAATTGTTCCGTCATAGGTACCCAATTGAATAATTGCAAGACGGAAAGGACGTTTCTCTTCAAGTTTTTCCGGTGCCACTTCTGCGATTAATTTTTTAAGATATGCTTCTTCAAAACAGTGGTTATCAATACCGCCGATGAAGCCGAATGGATTACGGGCAGTTTCCAAGTAAACAGGGGTTGCACCCGCTTGAATTAAAGCACCGTGGTGATTTGATTTGTGATTGTTGCGGTCAAATAATACTAGATCACCCGGTGCAAGTAGTGCGTTACAAACCACTTTATTGGAGGCGGAAGTTCCGTTTAGCACAAAATATGTTTTATCTGCATTATATACTTTTGCTGCATGTTGTTGAGCATCACATGGAGCACCCTCATGTATTAGTAAATCTCCCAATTTCACATCAGCATTACAAATATCTGAACGGAAAATATTTTCTCCATAGAAATCGTATAGATAACGGCCGGCTGGATGTTTGCGGAAATATTGACCGCCTTGGTGTCCCGGACAATCAAATGCCAAATTACCCATTTCGACATATTCGCTTAACATTTTAAAGAATGGAGGTAACATTTTTTGCTCATAAAGAGACGCAGCTGTTTCAATTTGACGGCTATACAAATTGATATCATAGCTGTTTAGATCTTGAACATGATAAACCTGATCAAAATATTCATCAGAAAGTGTTTCACCTTCATTTAATACGACAAAAATAGGAATATTAAATTCAGTCGTTTTTATTTGTTGAATATACTTAACATCTTCGGCAGTCAATATTATTGCACCTATATCGGTGAAATCAGTTTGATTTAATAAAACTAATTCACGAGTTGATGTAAAATATTTTTGCACTAATGGGCTATGTGCGATTTTTAATTTTAACATAAAAGACTCCTTTGTCTTATTTAAAGAATACAAATCACCCTCTCACAATAAATATAGAAATAGTGAGATAGCTTACTTTTAAAGTTTTATAAATTATTAATATAAACAGTACGTGAATTTTTATATTTATTTAACTATAAAAAACACGAACACTTATTCTAGAATTAAGAACAAACACAGGTTTTTATTTATCAAGAAAAACCGTATAAAGAATATAAAAATTCTAGGACAAAATATTAATAAAGTAGAAAACCGTGAAATCCCCTTTATTTAAAGGGAATTAAATGGAAAAGAATTGATATGGATCACTTTTAGAATGGAGAATAGCAAAAGAAAAACAAGAACGATGGGACGGTTTCATAAGGTGTCGAGTACGACGAATATGTGCCATCAAAGAGCGACCCTTAATAGGGTTATATTCTTGACTATAATTGTGGTCTAACATAATAGCCTCCGAAATTTATTTTGCTTATATAGTTTTAGTTGACTATCGAAGCGAATTTTGCGCCTATAAAATAAAAAGTCAATAAATTTTATTTTTTTTTTTTTTTTTTTTTTTTTTTTGACGGAGATCACAAAAATTAAATTTTGTTACTATTTTATGTTATGAATTATTTTCCTTTTTTGATCCAATATTTAAATGGAGTGTTTTCTAAATCACTTTTTAATAAATTATGATCCATAAATTGACAAAAGCTAGGAATATCTCTAGTTGTGGCAGGATCATCTGCAAGAATTAATAATATTTCTCCTTCTTGCATATGGCGAATTTTTTTGCGTAAGAGCATTATTGGTTCCGGACAACGTAATCCAATTGTGTTTAGAGTTTGTGTTACAATAATATCAGTCATAATAATTTCTTTGTTAGAATAGAAAGCGTGTATGATAGCGTCCAATTTCTTTAGGGTCAAAATAAGCAAAGTATGAAATATCTTATTCCCCAAAGTGCGGTTGTTTTTGAAGAAGAAATTAAGAAGAGCCGTTTTATTACTTATCTTCAGCATGCAGAAGGTTTGGAGCAGGCTAAAGCATTTTGGCATTCAATAAAAAATCAACATCCAAATGCTCGTCATCATTGTTGGGCAACGGTTTCGTTACAACCCGGTAATTCGCAAGGATTAGGGTTTTCTGACGATGGTGAACCTAGCGGTACGGCAGGAAAACCTATGTTGAATGTTTTATTGGGGAGTGGTATTGGTGAAATTTCTGCTGTAGTTGTTCGTTACTATGGGGGAATTTTGCTTGGTACAGGGGGATTAGTGCGAGCTTATGGAAATGGTGTGCAACAAGCTTTGCAATTGTTACAGACAAGTTTAAAAATAGAACGAAAAATTTATCAACTTTATTGTGCGTATCATCAGGTCAATTGGTTACATGTTTTATTTGAAAAATATAATATTAGGATCATTTCTCAACATTTTTTACAGGATGTTCAATTTGAGTTGGGTATAAGTGATGATAAACTGGCAGCATTTCAGAATGACTTATCTAGTTATTCAGCAGGACAGTTAAGATTATTAGAAAACAAATAAGAGAGAAAATTGTGCATATTTTATCTATTCTGCGTATAGTGGGAATTCTAGTAACCTGCTTTTCCATTACAATGTTAATTCCGGCTTTTATAGCGTTGATTTATGGAGATGGGGGTGGAAAGGCTTTTATCTTGTCGTTTTTTTACAATCTTTCAGCCGGAGTTGGGTTATGGTGGCTATGTCGAGCACATAAGGCAAGTTTACGTTCACGTGAAGGATTTTTAATCGTCACAATGTTTTGGGTTTTGCTCAGTTTATTGGCAGTTATTCCTTTTATGTTGTTCGATGAGCTAACATTGAGCCTTGCCGATGCTGTATTTGAGTCTTTTTCAGCCTTAACTACAACAGGGGCTACAGTAATTTTGGGGTTGGATCATTTGCCAAAATCTATCCTTTTCTATCGTCAACTTTTGCAATGGATTGGTGGAATGGGATTGATTGTATTAGTGGTTGCGATTATTCCATTGCTTGGTATTGGTAGTGGTCATTTATATCGAGCGGAATCTTCGGGGCCAATGAAAGATCAAAAAGCCTTGCCTCGTATTGGTGAAGTGGCAAAATTATTATGGTTTCTCTATTGTATATTGACTATTTTCTGTGCGTTTGCTTATTGGGTTGCGGGAATGAGTTGGTTTGATGCGATTTCTCATAGTTTTTCTACGGTGTCAAATGGCGGAATGTCCAATTACGACGCCAGTTTAGGTTACTTTGACAATCCGGCTATTTATTTGATTAGTGCTGGTTTTATGCTGATTAGTGGTTGTAATTTTGCTTTGCATATTCGAGCATTAACTAATTGGAAATACCAACCTGTCTGGAAAATTTACGCAAGAGATCCTGAATTTAGGTTTTTCTGTGCAATTCAAGGGATATTTATTTTCTTATTATCGTTAGGGTTATATCTGACCTATGAAAATTATTCTGTTTTTGATGCTTTCTCACAAGGTGCGTTGCAGTCAGTATCAATGGCAATGACTTCAGGTTATACTTTATTTGATTTAAATCAGCTTCCGGCTTTTTTGGGGATGTTACTGGTCTTTATGGCAATATTAGGAGGATGTGCGGGATCTACTACAGGTGGTTTAAAAATGATTAGAGTGCTTGTTGTATGGTTACAAATCAAAAGAGAATTTAAACATTTAGTTCACCCTCATTTGGTTATTCCAATTAAATTGGGGAAAATGTTATTGGTACAGAGAGTTATTGATGGGATATGGGGATTTTTAATTGCATTTTTCTTAACCTATTGGGTATGTGTATTTGCGGTTATATTATGTGGAATGAATGCTGCTGATGCGATGTTGTCTGTCTTTGCCACACTAACAAATGTTGGGCCAGGTTTGGGAATAATTAGCCAAAGTTTTTCACAAGTTCCGGATAATGCTAAATATGTATTTTCTTTTGCTATGGCAGCCGGTCGTTTAGAAATTTTTTCTCTTTTACTTTTGTTTACGCCGACTTTTTGGAAATCATAATGAAGACATTGATTTTATATTTAAGCCGAGAGGGTCAGACTAAAAAAATCGCAGAATATATAGGCACAAAATTTGAAAAAAGTGCGGTACAATCTTTGCTTGATTTTTCTGGTGATTTAGCTACCTTCGATCGTATTATTATTGGTGCCTCGGTTCGCTATGGTCATTTTGATCAAAGACTTTATCAATTTTTGCAAAAAAATACCGCACTTTTACAGCAGAAAGAGAGCAGTTTTTTTGGTGTGAATTTGACAGCTCGTAAAGAAAATAAGAATACACCGGAAACGAATGTTTATGTTAGGAAGTTTTTACAACGTATTCGGTGGAAACCCAAATATGTAGGGGTGTTTGCCGGAGCGTTGTTTTATCCTCGTTATTCTTGGTTTGATCGGATGATGATTAGATTAATAATGAAAATAACAGGGGGTGAAACCGATGTAAGTAAAGAAATTGAATATACAGATTGGGAAAAAGTAGACGATTTTGTACTAAAAATTAGACAAGGTGAATGAAAAATCAGCTTTTGATTATATATTTGAATTTTTTTGCAAAGATTGCTTGCAAGGAAGTGATAATTTTCTATAATACGCCTCCTCCTCTTTTAGAGGGGAATGAGAAATGAATATCATAGATTATTTGGAAAAATTTTAAGTAATCACTTGACATGAGGTTTCAATCTCACTAAAATTCGAAGCCTTGCATTTTTGATGCAGTGTAAATTGTTCTTTAACAAACTATCAGACAAACTGTGTGGGCACTTGTGAGACTGTATTAATAAGAGATTAAAAGAGTAAGATAAGTGCTTAAACTAGAGAAATTCATAGAGAAAATGTGGATGAAATAGTCAGTATTTATTGAGCGAAGAGATTAAAATGAAGAGTTTGATCATGGCTCAGATTGAACGCTGGCGGCAGGCTTAACACATGCAAGTCGAACGGTAACGGGGAGGGAGATTACTTTCTCTGCTGACGAGTGGCGGACGGGTGAGTAAAGCTTGGGAATCTGGCGAATGGAGGGGGATAGCCACGGGAAACTGTGGGTAATACCGCGTAATGTCTAAGGACTAAAGGGGTGGGACTGTGAGGCCACCTGCCATTTGATGAGCCCAAGTGGGATTAGGTAGTTGGTGAGGTAAGGGCTCACCAAGCTGACGATCTCTAGCTGGTCTGAGAGGATGGCCAGCCACACTGGAACTGAGACACGGTCCAGACTCCTACGGGAGGCAGCAGTGGGGAATATTGCGCAATGGGGGGAACCCTGACGCAGCCATGCCGCGTGAATGAAGAAGGCCTTCGGGTTGTAAAGTTCTTTCGGTGATGAGGAAGGCGATTAGTTTAAGAGATTAATTGATTGACGATAATCACAGAAGAAGCACCGGCTAACTCCGTGCCAGCAGCCGCGGTAATACGGAGGGTGCGAGCGTTAATCGGAATGACTGGGCGTAAAGGGCACGCAGGTGGTGACTTAAGTGAGGTGTGAAATCCCCGGGCTTAACCTGGGAACAGCATTTCAGACTGGGTGACTAGAGTACTTTAGGGAGGGGTAGAATTCCACGTGTAGCGGTGAAATGCGTAGAGATGTGGAGGAATACCGAAGGCGAAGGCAGCCCCTTGGGAAGATACTGACGCTCGAGTGCGAAAGCGTGGGGAGCAAACAGGATTAGATACCCTGGTAGTCCACGCTGTAAACGATGTCGATTTGGGGATTGGGTGAATACTTGGTGCCCGAAGCTAACGTGATAAATCGACCGCCTGGGGAGTACGGCCGCAAGGTTAAAACTCAAATGAATTGACGGGGGCCCGCACAAGCGGTGGAGCATGTGGTTTAATTCGATGCAACGCGAAGAACCTTACCTACTCTTGACATCCTAAGAAGCCGCCAGAGATGGTGGTGTGCCTACGGGAGCTTAGAGACAGGTGCTGCATGGCTGTCGTCAGCTCGTGTTGTGAAATGTTGGGTTAAGTCCCGCAACGAGCGCAACCCTTATCCTTTGTTGCCAGCATGTTAGGGTGGGAACTCAAAGGAGACTGCCGGTGATAAACTGGAGGAAGGTGGGGATGACGTCAAGTCATCATGGCCCTTACGAGTAGGGCTACACACGTGCTACAATGGCGTATACAGAGGGAGGCGAGCCTGCGAGGGTAAGCGAAGCTCAGAAAGTACGTCTAAGTCCGGATTGGAGTCTGGAACTCGACTCCATGAAGTCGGAATCGCTAGTAATCGCGGATCAGAATGTCGCGGTGAATACGTTCCCGGGCCTTGTACACACCGCCCGTCACACCATGGGAGTGGGTTGTACCAGAAGTAGATAGCTTAACGAAAGGGGGCGTTTACCACGGTATGGTTCATGACTGGGGTGAAGTCGTAACAAGGTAACCGTAGGGGAACCTGCGGTTGGATCACCTCCTTATAAGAGAAGTAATCACGAGTGTTCACACAGATTGTCTGATAGGTAAGAGACATCCTTTTGGGTCTGTAGCTCAGGTGGTTAGAGCGCACCCCTGATAAGGGTGAGGTCGGTGGTTCAAGTCCACTCAGACCCACCACTCAAGCATATATAGATGTAGTTATGGCGATATATAGACATAAGTTACGGAGATGTTGGAGTGAAAGCTAAAAGGGAAGTTGCAAAGTGTATGTGGGGATATAGCTCAGCTGGGAGAGCGCCTGCCTTGCACGCAGGAGGTCAGCGGTTCGATCCCGCTTATCTCCACCAAATTACGCCAAGTGACGAGTTATCATTATTGAGTATTGCATGAATTATGGTATTCAGATATAGAGTATTGAATAATGATAGCTTTTTAAAGCTGTCTCTAAAGAAGTTCTTTAACAATATAGAAACAAGCTGAAAACTGAGAGATTTTCGAGAGGAAGTCTGAGTAGGGTATACTTAGTCTGAAAGGTGGCTAAGTATGCTAGAGATACGAGAAGGGATGATGAAGTTATTGATAGAGCGGAACATTCAAGATTGTATGGTTAAGTGAATAAGCGCACAAGGTGGATGCCTAGGCAATCAGAGGCGAAGAAGGACGTGCAAATCTGCGAAAAGCTTGGATGAGTTGATAAGAAGCGAATAATCCGAGATATCCGAATGGGGAAACCCGATAGGCGAAGAGTCTATCATTTCATTATGAACACATAGTAATGAAAGGCGAACCGGGAGAAGTGAAACATCTAAGTAACCCGAGGAAAAGAAATCAAAAGAGATTCTGTGAGTAGCGGCGAGCGAAAGCGGAGGAGCCGGTTAGTGATAACGTAGCTGTTAGGGGAATGGACTGGGAAGTTCAATCATAGAGGGTGATAATCCCGTACCTTAAGGCGGCGCGGTGGTACTAAGCTAACGAGAAGTAGGGCGGGACACGAGGAATCCTGTTTGAAGAAGGGGGGACCATCCTCCAAGGCTAAATACTCCTGATTGACCGATAGTGAACCAGTACTGTGAAGGAAAGGCGAAAAGAACCCCGGGAGGGGAGTGAAAGAGAACCTGAAACCTTGTGCGTACAAGCAGTGGGAGCCGAGAGGTGACTGCGTACCTTTTGTATAATGGGTCAGCGAGTTATATTTTGTAGCGAGGTTAACTGAATAAGGGAGCCGAAGGGAAACCGAGTCTTAACTGGGCGTTAAGTTGCAAGGTATAGACCCGAAACCCGGTGATCTAGCCATGTGCAGGTTGAAGGTTGGGTAACACTAACTGGAGGACCGAACCGACTAATGTTGAAAAATTAGCGGATGACGTGTGGCTGGGGGTGAAAGGCCAATCAAACCGGGAGATAGCTGGTTCTCCCCGAAATCTATTTAGGTAGAGCCTTATGTGAATACCTTTGGGGGTAGAGCACTGTTTCGGCTAGGGGTCCATCCCGGATTACCAACCCGATGCAAACTGCGAATACCGAAGAGTAATGCATAGGAGACACACGGCGGGTGCTAACGTTCGTCGTGGAGAGGGAAACAACCCAGACCGCCAGCTAAGGTCCCAAAGTTTATATTAAGTGGGAAACGAGGTGGGAAGGCATAGACAGCTAGGATGTTGGCTTAGAAGCAGCCATCATTTAAAGAAAGCGTAATAGCTCACTAGTCGAGTCGGCCTGCGCGGAAGATGTAACGGGGCTGAAATATAGCACCGAAGCTGCGGCATCAGGAGCAACATTAATGGTTTTTAGGTAACGACTCACGAAGGGAGTGAGTTGGTTGAGTAAACGAAGGTTGAGTTGGATTGAGAAGCGACAAGAATCATTAATGTTGCTCCTGTTGGGTAGGGGAGCGTTGTGTAAGCGGAAGAAGGTAAATTGAGAGGTTTGCTGGACGTATCACAAGTGCGAATGCTGACATAAGTAACGATAAAACGGGTGAAAAACCCGTTCGCCGGAAGACCAAGGGTTCCTGTCCAACGTTAATCGGGGCAGGGTGAGTCGGCCCCTAAGGCGAGGCTGAAAAGCGTAGTTGATGGGAAACGGGTTAATATTCCCGTACTTTGATAAACTGCGATGTGGGGACGGAGAAGGTTAGGTTATCGGCCTGTTGGATGGTCGTTTAAGCCTGTAGGTGGGAAGATTAGGCAAATCCGGTCTTCTATTAAACGCTGAGGGGTGAAGAGGAGTTTCTAAGGAGACGAAGTAACTGATACCACGCTTCCAGGAAAAGCCACTAAGCGAAAGGTTTATTGGAACCGTACTGAAAACCGACACAGGTGGTCAGGTAGAGAATACTCAGGCGCTTGAGAGAACTCGGGTGAAGGAACTAGGCAAAATGGCACCGTAACTTCGGGAGAAGGTGCGCTTACGGTAATTGTAGCTCTTTACGGGTGAAGGTGAAGTAAGTCGAAGATACCAGCTGGCTGCAACTGTTTATTAAAAACACAGCACTCTGCGAACACGAAAGTGGAAGTATAGGGTGTGATGCCTGCCCGGTGCTGGAAGGTTAATTGATGTTGTAATCGAAAGAGAAGCAGCTGATCGAAGCCCCAGTAAACGGCGGCCGTAACTATAACGGTCCTAAGGTAGCGAAATTCCTTGTCGGGTAAGTTCCGACCTGCACGAATGGCATAATGATGGCCAGGCTGTCTCCACCCGAGGCTCAGTGAAATTGAAATCGCCGTGAAGATGCGGTGTACCCGCGGCTAGACGGAAAGACCCCGTGAACCTTTACTATAGCTTGACACTGAACATTGAATATTGATGTGTAGGATAGGTGGGAGACGAAGAAGTGTGAACGCCAGTTTGCATGGAGTCGGTGTTGAAATACCACCCTTTAATGTTTGATGTTCTAACGAAGTACCTGAGACGGGTACTCGGACAGTGTCTGGTGGGTAGTTTGACTGGGGCGGTCTCCTCCCAAAGAGTAACGGAGGAGCACGAAGGTTTGCTAATGACGGTCGGACATCGTCAGGTTAGTGCAATGGTATAAGCGAGCTTAACTGCGAGACGGACAAGTCGAGCAGGTGCGAAAGCAGGTCATAGTGATCCGGTGGTTCTGAATGGAAGGGCCATCGCTCAACGGATAAAAGGTACTCCGGGGATAACAGGCTGATACCGCCCAAGAGTTCATATCGACGGCGGTGTTTGGCACCTCGATGTCGGCTCATCACATCCTGGGGCTGAAGTAGGTCCCAAGGGTATGGCTGTTCGCCATTTAAAGTGGTACGCGAGCTGGGTTTAGAACGTCGTGAGACAGTTCGGTCCCTATCTGCCGTGGGCGTTGGAGAATTGAGGGGGGCTGCTCCTAGTACGAGAGGACCGGAGTGGACGCATCACTGGTGTACCAGTTGTTTCGCCAGAAGCATTGCTGGGTAGCTAAATGCGGGAGAGATAAGTGCTGAAAGCATCTAAGCACGAAACTTGCCTTAAGATGAGTTCTCCCTAATGAAGAGTTAGTAAGGGATGTTTGAGACTAAGACGTAGATAGGTGGGGTGTGTAAGTGTAGTGATATATTGAGCTAACCCATACTAATTTCCCGAGGGGCTTAACCATACAATCTTGAGTGTTTTGCATAGAGGAAGAAGCGGGACAGGATAGAGAGAGGAAGACTTGAAGTAGAGGCTTGTTTTTTTATTGAAGAAGAGATAGAGACGGGATATAAGAGAGAGGAATTTAACTTGGCGGCGATAGTGCGGTGGGACCACCTGACACCATGCCGAACTCAGAAGTGAAACGCTGTAACGCCGATGGTAGTGTGGGGATTCCCCATGTGAGAGTAGGGCACCGCCAAGTTTTTTATGATATGACCCTGGGTGGAGACACTCAGGGTTTTTTGTTATTTGGGATAAGGCGGGGAAGAGAGAAGAGGGAAGAGGAAAATGGGAGAAAAAAAGTAATAAGGTGATAACAAGGTAGTCATAAAAAGTAGGGTAATGAAGCAGAGTGAAGAGGTGCGGTAGGAAAATTGTTTTTTTTTCTACCGCTCTTTTTTTAGGTGATTTATTTTTAGCGATTTGCTTAATGCAGAAAAACGATTTGTGAGAGTTTATAAAAATGATAACGAACAAGTATTTTTACAAATGAGCTTAGAATCAGGTATGACAGAAGCATATTTGATAGAATCTATCAAGAGATTCATATCCCTTCAAACTATGTTTTCTGTGTTTGTCTCCTTTGGGTTGTAGGTGGTGGACCTGGCGGTGTTGCATTCGGATTGAAATTGGCATTTGGCGATTATGTACACTGCATTTTTGCTGAACCGACTCATTCACCTTGTATGCTAACAGCAAGTTATCGTCATGTGCCAGATGCTGATTTGCAGGGTGAATGGGAGATGACTAAATTTGTATTTAATAAAAAGGAATTTCCGTTAGAGCCGAAAAGCTTGTTTTATGACTGGTTATATTTAAATGTGTTGTTTTCTGAACACAATACAGCGTTGAGAGAAGATTTTTTTCAAACGGGTTATAACGCTTTTAGTGATATTGAGTTTAATCCTGAGAAATCGTTTAGTTGTCAGGCGCGTACTTTGGCATTGTGTGTATCGCTTTATGAAAATAATGCGATATAGGCTTTTATTCAGGATCCTGTGATTTTTTCAGCACAATATTCATTGTATCAAAAAGTAAATCTTGCACAGCAATCAGAACTTTTTTAGGAGAAATTTATGTTTTTATTTCAAAATATTGAGCATATTGAGTATGTATTCATATAAACTGATACATTCGTCGCTAAGGGTACAATTATGTCTGAAAATTTCTCACCACTCCAATCTATTGAACCTGATCTTTATCGTTTGGCAAAAGATGCTGGACATCACCTACATTCAGATCCACAATCTTCACTGATCAAATTACGTTGTTTTACCGAGCAATTTGTACTATTACTCTGTAAGCAGTTGCATATTGAATTAGTTGATAATGAAAGCTTATCAGATCGTATGCGTAAAGCAGATTTTAAAACCTATGTTCCAAAAGAGATTCAACAAAAACTCCATTTATTGAGAATAGCAGGAAATAAGGCTGTACATACTTCTTTCTCTCATCTAGATTTTTCAGAAGTGGCAGACTGTTTGCGTGAAGCCTATCTTTTAGGAAAATGGCTCTATCTTAATCGCGTTCCTACTACTTGTTACCCTGATTTTATCCTCCCAAGCCCTAATCACAGCATTGAACAATTGCAACAACATATTCTTTCATTAAAAGAAGAAAATAAAAAACTTAATGAACATAGCCAAAAAATAATAGCAGAAAATGCAAAACTACATTTATCATTTACAGAATTAGGAGAAATACGCCGAGTTCAAGCGGAAAAACTTCAAGAAAATACAGAGAAAGTAAATTTGGAGAGTGACAAAACACTTGCACGTTTAAAAAAATACAGACTACGGGATTGTTATAGCCAATTTAAATTAACCGATGGACAAAAAACATTAGAGGATCAATTAGATCAGTTTTTAGCAGATCCGAAACAACATATCTTTTTATTAAAAGGTTATGCCGGTACGGGTAAAATCTTTATTACCCTTGGTTTAACCGATTATTTAGATCTTATTGAACGTAGCTATTATTTAAGTGCACCTACTGGAAAAGCCGCTCGTGTTATATCCGAAAAAACCAGAAAAGGTGCATCGACCATTCATTCTGCCATATATAACTTGGACAAATTAGTGGAATATCAAGATGAAAAAGATCCGAAAACGTATAAATTCTATACCGCATTAAAAGTAAATACAGATATTTCTGATTGTGTTTATATTATCGATGAAAGTTCAATGGTAAGTGATGTTTATACTGATGGTGAATTTATGCGTTTTGGTTCGGGGTGTCTATTAAAAGATTTAATGGAATACATTAATATCGATCAAAATGATCATAATAAGAAAATTATCTTTATTGGTGATAATGCACAGCTTCCGCCGATTGGAATGAATAATTCACCGGCGTTGGATAGTAAATATTTAGCTACAAAGTACCGCTTGAATAGTCTCGAATATGAATTAACAGAAGTGGTTCGCCAAAAATCGGGGAGTGGTATTATTCAAAATGCGGTAAAAATTCGAGAATGTATCAATAAAAAAGAGTTTAATCGTTTAAATATGGATTTAAATTATCACGATATTCATCAAATCGAGGCGAAAGACACGATTCAAACTTATTTAGAGAGTTGTGGGCATAAGATAAATGACGAATCGATGATTATTGCTTGTTTAAATGCCGATGTGCAAACTTATAATGAAGCAATACGACAATACTTTTTTCCGGATAAATATGAAATTTGTCGTGGTGATAAAGTCATGTCATTACGTAATCGTAAAATTGGTGGGGTGCGTATTGCCAATGGGGATTTTGCTTTAGTTAGATGGGTATCAGATGAAACGGAAACAAAAACAGTGCCATTGAAGAAAAAATTAGAAAATGGCGAAGTGGAGACTAAGGTAATAGAACTCAACTTCCGAGATGTTGAGATCGGTTTTAGAAACACTGATGGGAAAGCGGTATTTGTTAAAACTAAAATTATTGAAAATACGCTTTATTCCAAAGATCCACAATTAAGCTCAGATGAACATAAAGCATTGTATATAGATTTTAGTATGCGAATTAGAAATGAAAGAGGGATTGAATATAGAAAAAATAAAGAGGAATTTAAAAATGCGATTTTAAGTGATCCTTATTTTAATGCACTACCTCTTAAATTTGGTTATGCGATTACTTGTCATAAAGCACAGGGTAGCGAATGGAATAATGTCATTGTGCAATGTAATAACACTCATCAAAATCAACATGCTTTAGGTTATTCTCGTTGGCTTTATACTGCGATTACTCGTAGTTCGAAACAACTCTATTTAATTGATCCGCCTAAATTTAATGCATGGGATAAATTAAAGAAAACTACTCCTACTTCTATTTCGCCAATTTTACTACAACCGCAGCTAGAAAAAACGGAAGAGAGGCCTAAAATGAAAAATGATCAAACAACAGCACCATTAAAACCGGCATTCAATGCTGCCGAATTATCAGCAATTTCTCAGCTCATTTATCAAACAGTATCTACTACAATTAATAATGCGGATATTATTAACATTGAAAGCAAACAATATCACGATATTTATACTGTGTTACAAGATCAACATAAAATCCGTTTTAAAGTTGCTTATAATGGAAAAAATCAAATCACCCATATTAACTGTATTGAAAATTTACAAGTAGTTCCATTATTGGAAAGTCAGTTAAAAACATTAGAAGGAAAAACATTTTTTATTGCCGCACAAGAAAAAAATGAAATTACATTTAGCTATGACTTTCTCAATGAATTTCATCAGCAAGTGATCTTTAATTTTCTAAGTAAAAATAAGATAACTATTTGCTCAGTAGATGAAAAACAGTGGAACATTCGTTATGAATTTGCCAATAAATCGGAAGGAACTGCGACTTTAGATATTTATTTTAATGGTAAACATGAATTTACCAATATCAAACCAATACAGCCTAAATCAACGTCTAACGAGTTTTTAGAAACTGTACATCGCCTTTTAATGTCGGAGTTGTGTAAATGTTAACTTTTACCAGTAAAGAAGTTTTTGCAGAAAGAAAAAATGGCAATGCCGAGCAAGCCTATAAAATGGCTAAACAGCTAATGGCAAATAATCCAAATGACGAATGGAATCAAAGAGCTTTAGCTTGGTGTTTAGTTGATCTGATAAAACATTCTACTCAACAACATCAAGAGGCGATACATTATATTAATGAATTTAAGCTAATTGATGTTGTAAAAAAAGATGAATTGTTAACGAAGCAATTAAATTACTTTGAGAAATAAAATGATCCATTGAACAATGAAATTAACCTCGCTAGAGAAGCTAGCAAATCGCGAAAATATAAAGAAGCTGCCAATATTTATTTTAAGATATTAAAACAACAACCGGATAACTTAGAAATTCAAACTAGCTTCGCGTGGAGTCTTTATTTTCTTGCTAAAGAAACATTAAGCCAATCATATATAAAAACTGAAAACATAAAACGTTATTTTTTTGAATACTTCAAACTTAACATTGAAAAAACATCAAAATTACATCACTGTTTTTTATTTCTTGCATTGAAATTGGTTAAGAATGAAAAATTAGCCAAAGAAAATAATATCGATTTTTCCGATTTTTGTTTAAAATGGAATTTAGATAATCTGAATTGGGAAGATTATAAAATACAAAAAATAGAAGGAAATGAATTTTCTCCCTTTGCTTTAGATATATTTAGAAATGCATTAAAAAGTGCAATAAATCATAATAATCATCAAAGTTTAGATTATTTGGTTCAATTTATTGAGGGTAAAAAAAGCCAGCTTCAAGGGGAAACTATTTGGCTGGAGTGGGATTTGGCTAAATCTTATCATTTTTTGAATCAGGATATATTAGCTAAAAATAAAGCATTTGCATTATTGAAATCGAAACCTAATGAATACTGGCTATGGGATTTCTTAGGTGATATTTATGCTGTGTTTGATAAAGAAACCTCGGCTGCTTGTTATGCTAAATCCATCACTTTACAAAAAGATATTGGTTTTATCTATAAAATAAAATTCAAACTGGTAAATTATTTTATTGCAAACGGTTATTTTGAAGCTGCAAAATGCGAAATTAAAGAAATTATTGATTATAAGGAGGCATAGACTCAAAAAACTCCGGAAGATATTTTATCATTAACGGAAAGCCAATGGTATTTATCCACTGAATGTGCTACTAATAATCAAACTTTCTATCAAAAACTTTCCAAGGAGGCAGAAGTCTTACTTTATAGCAATCTTCCTTGGATTGATGCATATTTAGGAGATATTTTTGAAAATAATGATAAGAAAATGTGTAAAGTGTTTATCAAATTTAATGAAATCCCAACGGAGATTTCATTACCTGAAAGCAAACTATCTTTAAAATCAGCAAAATCAGGGAAATATGCTCAACTTAAAGGGGAATTTGAGGGAGGTAAATTTAAGCTTTTTCTCTGCCGAGAGATTGATGAAATACATCAACATCAAAAAGATTTCTTTACTCGGAAAATAGCAATTATTGATAATATCAATCATGAGAAAAAAGTTGTGCATTTCTTAGTGAATGAAAAAATTGGTACGGTCGTTTCTATAAAAGAACTTAATTTTACCCCAAAAGTTGCTGATGTAGTTGAGATTAGCTTATCTCAGCATACTCTCAAAGATGGAGCAAAACGCTACAAGGTACATCATATTGAAAAAATCGAAAAATCAGCACCTAATGATTTACTAAAATGCTTTGATGAACAAATTCGGGAGAATAATGGCATTGCCTTTACAGAAGAGAGCGATATATTTATTCCAAGTGATATTGTTAAAAATTTTGAGTTAAGTGATGGAGATTGGGTTTTTGGTATCGCAATAAAAAATTACAATAAAAAGAAAAAGGAATGGGGATGGAAAGCGGTTAAAATAACATCTAAAGAGCTTTAAGTTGATTTTGATGGAGATATTTTATTCATAGATTAGATTTTTCCAAGACTTATTTAATCGGCAACAAGGTCATATATTTATCAATATGAATATCGGAAATTTTTTAAATCCAATAATTCCACTTTTTATGTCGTGCAGAGAATTATCCTAAGGCGTAGTTTTTCGTCTATGTCTTGCTCGTGTTTTGTTAGCTACTCCAAATAAAATGAATGTCAATGGGCTGATTATTTGAGGTATAGATGGCAAAAATGATGATACTACTACTGAAAGAGCTAGACTCCCCACGGAATTTTAGTAGCTCATCATGCCAATGTTGGTAGACCTTAGAATCAGGATTCGTCAAAGCTTGATGCCACCCTACACGTTGTGCAATGAACTGTCAAAGTCCTACATCAAGTCAGAACAGGTAACAAATCGCCCCAACTCTAATGGAACGGCTCCACATGGTACTTCTAAATAGACTTTGATATGATTCAACGCATAATCCAAAAAATCAAATTCGGGTAATTTAAATAAAGTTGCCATATACTGATTCAACAGCGGTTTTCGTTGAAATAGAGTTGATTTTGATAATATTACTTACTTCATACCCCGACAAAAAGTCGGGGTATTACGTTTTAAATCAGCAAAGTTGCTGCTTTTATGACAGCTTCAATAGCTTTCTGTTCAGTTTGATGAATGGTTTGTTCGTTTGGAATTTCTTGTTGAGTACGGTTTACGATTACACCTGATACCATACCTGCACGCAGTCCCAAAGCTGAACACATTGTAAATAATGTTGCACTTTCCATTTCATAGTTCATGACATTCAATGCTTGCCATTGTTTTAATGAACCTTGATAATGGCGACAAACTTTTCCGCTATAGGTATCGTAACGTTCTTGTCCTGGATAGAAGGTGTCTGATGAGGCGGTAATGCCGATATGAACACTATCTCCAGGTTCATTTGAAACAGCATGATGTAAAGCGGACATGCAATCAAAATGGGCAACAGCAGGATATTCTAGTGGAGCAAAATGACGGCTTGCACCATCAAGACGTACTGCTCCTGTGGTAATAAGAATATCTCCTACGTTGATGTGCGGTTGAATTGCACCCGTTGTACCGATTCTGAGGAAAGTTCGGATTCCCAGTTGTGCTAATTCTTCTACCGCAATAGAAACGGAAGGACCACCAATTCCAGTTGAGCAAACAACGACGGCTTTTTGATCTATATAACCCAACCAAGAAGTAAATTCTCGAGTTGAAGCTAAAAATTTCGGATTATCCAATAGACGAGCAATACGTTCTACCCTTTCAGGTGCACCTGGTACGATGGCTAACTCTGCTCCATCCAGTGAGGCTTTTGTTAAGCCAAGATGAAAGACATCAGACATAAAATATTCCTTTTGTTTATTGTAATATCTCTCAGTATAAAGCACCTCTGCAATTTCATCAATTCTTTCCTGTTGGTATAAAATATGGGAAGGTACAATATGAGTGTTAAGGTTGGACTCTAATCTTCTATAAGATTAGAATATTCCTTGAAATATAATTCCACCTGTTGGTAGAAAAATTGATTTTTTCACTGCTCTTTTTATTAGTATTTATTTTTAAAATATCGGTAAATGAGTATATCATAGAGTATGTTTTTATATATTTTTCATATTATTTTGGACTATGGATATAAAATTACATTTAAATGCAACTACGACACCAAAAATTCGAGCTTATTTACAAAAATCAGATAAATCAGATCTTGAATTAGCAGAACAGTTGGGTATTTCGGTTCAAACGGTACGTCGTTGGAGAAATAGGCAAGATGTTAATGATCGTTCTCATAGACCGAAAAAAATTAATAGAACTCTTTCTTTTGAACAGGAATATTTGATTTGCTATCTACGAAAATATTTCGCTTTATCTTTAGATGAACTTCTTGAAGCTGGAAGAAATCTAATCAATCAAAGAGTATCTCGAGCAGTTATTAGTCGTTGTTTAAAAAAATATGGTCTAAATATTGCTAATAAGAAAGATTTACCATCTCAAGTTGGTTGTACTTTTTTGGCAATGTTTCCCTTGCCTAAAGAGATTTCTAAAGAGGAAGATTATCTTTTTATTCTAATAGAGAAATTGACAGGATATATCAGTTGTGCTTGCTTGGACAGAAAACTACAGCGTCAACAAAGTATTATCAATTACTTTAAATCTAGTTTACCTTATGAAATTAAAGAAATTGAGTTAGCCGAAGATATTACTCATCATGCCATAGTACAGGCTTTTGCCAAAAAGACTAAAGTAGTTACGTCTACCTTAATTTTGCAAAGTGCGGTGAATTTTGAACAAGATTTTATACGGTTAGTATCAGGTTATTACACTGATAGCAGATTAGGATTTGATGCACAACTATTAAGATATGAAGAGTATCTGAATAAGCATCTTAAACGAAATCGCTTAAAAAAACTGTCCCCTTATGATTATCTTATGAAATATCGCCGGTAGGACAGTTAGTTTTTTTATTTTTTTCGATATAGCTCAATAAATTCTTTGATGATGTCCATTAACAAAACAGCATTCATTACATGATCTTGTGCATGCACCATAATAATAGTGACGGGTAGTTTCCCCTCACCTTCATCCTGTCCGATGAGTTCTGTTTGAGCGTGATGTGCTGCTAACAAAGCATCATCCGCCTGTTTAAGTAATCTATCTACTTCCTCAAACTGCTGTTTTTTAGCATGTTGTAGTGCTTCCATTAAAGCACTACGACATATTCCCGCTTGAAGAATTAAATTCATCAATTGCATTTCAAGTTGCTCACTCATTTTTCCTCCAATAAAGATAGTGCTTGTGCTAAAATTTTTTCTCCATCGGTCATGCCATAACTCATCATATCAATACAAGCGACAGGTTTGCCGAATTCTGCACCAATAGTTTGGCATTCTTGCAGCTTATAGGAAATTTGAGGACCTAATAGGACACAGTCAAAATCTTGTATTAATGAACGAAAGCTTTGCATACCCTTAGCTTCAATTTCAACGGGTAAACCCTGTGCTTCAGCTGCTTGTTTCATACGTTTAACTACTAAGCTGGTGGACATGCCTAAATCACAAATAAGTAAAATTCTTTTCATTTTTTCTCCCTATTTTGAAACATTATTTTTCAGAAATTGATAAAGTAGATGTAATGGTTTACCGCTTGAATAGATTCCTTGATCTCTAAATAAGGTTGTGCCGCTAATATCTAAATGAGCCCAAGTGCAGTCATTAACAAACCGACTAAGGAAATATCCTGCGGAAACACAAATCGCCGCATTATTTGGCGGAGTGTTGCAATAATCTGCAATATGGCTTTCCACTTGGCCGAGAAATCTATCATCACAAGGTAGTTGCCATATCGCCTCTTGTGTTTGTATTGCGGCTAAATTAAGTTGATGTAGAATTTCTGTATTATTTGTCATCACACCGGAAATATCATAACCAAGTGCTTTTACAACAGCTCCTGTTAAAGTTGCAACATCAATAATTACTGAGGGTTTTTGTTCAGCTGCGAATGATAATAAATCAGCTAAAATTAACCGCCCTTCTGCGTCTGTATTAATAATTTCAATAGTTTTTCCTGAATAAGATCGGACAATCTCTCCGGGGCGCATCGCTTTTTCATTTATCATATTTTCTGCTACACCGACAATAATACGTATGTTAATAGGCAATGAATTTTCTACAACGGTTTCAAGTAAGCCAATTAATAAGGCAGCACCACACATATCATATTTCATGGTTTTCATACCATCGCCTGTTTTTAACCATAATCCTCCTGTATCAAAAGTGATACCTTTACCAACGAAACAATAGGTCTGATTACAATCAGGGGAGCCTTGGTAATCGACTTGAATTAAAAAAGGGGGATGTAAACCGCTTTTACCTACGGCATATAAAGTGTTCAAACCATGGTTTTGTAGCTCTTCTGCATCTAAGCATCGTATGGAAAGTTGAGATTTATGTGCATAACTGTTTAATTTTTTTGCAATATATTCAGGCGTCGCAATATCGCTAGGCAGATCTGAAATTTTTCTGGCTGTTATCATACCCAATACTATTTTGCATAGTTCTAAATAATTATTCGATAGTTGCCGCTTTTGCTCCGGTGTTTCCACTATAACACCAAATTCAGGCGATGCGGCGGTCTCTTTAAAACCTAAATATTTTGGATGGTAAGAAAGGTTGAGATAACTAATAATCAATTGTTCATTGATCTGCCGTTCTAATTTTACGGTTTCTTTTCCCCAATGTAATAAGATTCTTTGTGCATCTGAGTGTGCCATTTTTTCCATCAAAAAATGACGTATTTTCCCCATTAAGTGTGGGTTTTCAGCCACTTCTTTTTTAGAAAAAGGTAAGCTATATAAGCCGGCATTCGATATATTTCTGCCTATCTCGATTTTGCTTTCCATGTCCAGTATAGAAAGCAGAGGTTTCAAGCAGGGTTGTTGCTGTAAAAAATCTCGATCTTCTTTCCAAAAAAACAACAAAGCGTTTTTTATCTCTAATTGGGTTTGCCAATCATAAAGCGGAAATTCAATGTTCATTTTAACTCTCCATGAATGCGGTCAAGATAAGCTTGTAGCCAACTTTCTGAGGCCGGTTCATATTGTGTAATTCCATTTTCTCGTTTAGCCAGATAAATGATAGGGTTATATTGCTCTGTTGATACGACAAAGGAAAAATTATCAATATTAGTTGATACACCGAACTCTCCTTGCATATTCATACATACAACCGACAAATCTCCTGCTGTTCCGTAACGTTCTAATAATCGTATTTCTAATTCATTGATTGTCGCATCAGCAGCTTGTTGTGGTGTCATCCCCTCTTTCATTTTTCGTACAATTTCATAACTGGTACAGCCTTTCATTAAGTCTTCCCCCAGACCTGTAGCTGTTGCCGCACCTATATGGGAATCAGCATAGAATCCTGAACCTGAGATAGGCGAATCTCCAACTCGCCCATGACGTTTCATAAATAACCCACTGGTAGAGGTACCCACACAAATATTATTATTTTTATCAAGTGCAATAATGCCCACTGTATCATGCCCGGAATATGGACTTAGTCCACGACCTAGAGTTTCTTGATAGCGTTTTTCATAAAATGTTTTAACACGGGGTGTAAGCATGTCTTTAGCAGGAAAACCTTTCTTTAATGCCCATTTTTCAGCGCCGTGACCTACCAAAAAACTATTAAAACGTTCATGACTTAATGCTTCGGCAACGAGAATTGGATTAGCGATATTACGCAAGCCGGCTACAGCTCCCAATGCCAGAGAAGTTCCATCCATAAAGGCAGCGTCCAATTCGACATCTCCCTCTTCATTGGGTAACCCGCCATAACCAACAGATTTATATAGAGGGTAATTTTCTACTTGTGTAACCGCAGTTAAAATTGCATCTCTTGCACTTCCTTTGTTTTTAAGTAATTCAACTGCCTGACAAAGTCCTTCAAATGCCATACGCCAAGTTGCAATCATCCCCCATCTTGAATTATTCATTTATACTTGTCCTTCTTTCATTCGATATTGCTTATCAATAATACGGAAGAATGGTAAATAAATCATTGCAGCAATGAATAAGTTGATTACTTGTATAAGTGCGCCGGAAATATGCCCAGTTACAATAAAACCACTTAAAACGGGCGGTAATGTCCAAGGGATATAAACTCCGGTTGTCGTCGCAACAATATCTAAATACATTGCAACATACTGTACTGTAGTAATAACTAAAGGTGCAAGATTGAATGGGATAAGCATAATTGGATTTAAAATAACGGGCAGACCAAATAAGACAGGTTCGTTGATGTTAAATACCGATGAGCCGGCAGCTAAACGTGACACTTTTTTAGCATGTTGGCTACGGGAAAAAATAAGCATTGCTAAGACTAAGGCGAGAGTTGAACCTGAACCTCCCATAAAGATCATATCAAAGAATTGTTCGGTAATCACATGAGGAGGGGTTAATCCATTTTGCATTGCTGCCAGGTTTTCAGCTTGATTATCTAACCAGAACGGTCGTAAGATTCCATTAACCATTGAACCTGAATTGATTCCTACCGACCATAAAATATCGATCATGAATACGGTCAGTAATGCACCAATATAAGAAGTACCAAAATGGCGAATTGGTGTAGCCAGCACGGTATATACAAATTCATGAATAGTATTATATTCAGTTTTCGAGAATAAAATCCGAATGCCTAATACTAAAATCATAATCAATAAGGCAGGTATCAGAGCTGAGAATGATTGTTGTACTGCCGGCGGTACGCCGTCAGGCATTTTGATCACAATATTTTTGCGAATGAGAAAGGCGAATAATTCGGTCCAAATGATTGCCCCAAGCATAGCAATAAATAAACCTTTTGAACCTAGCCATTGCGTTGAAATAACTGAACCGACGTTTTCAACTTTAACAAAAGGGGTCAAAATAAGGAATGCTGAGAGAGATAATATACCGGAGGAAAGTTTATCTATATTTAGACGTTCACCGAGTCTATAGGCAACCAGAAAAGCAATAAATATAGACATTGTAGAAAAAACAGCATTAAAGGGAATTTCTATGATATTATCCCAACCCTTTCCAAAGGTTGCGGTCATGAAATCTTTATAGCTTTGAGATGGAAATGAACTAATTACCAGTAAAATAGAACCAACAATGATAAAAGGCATAAACGAAATATAAGCATCTCGAATTGCTCCTAAATGACGCTGTTGGGCTAATTTACCGGCAGTCGCCATCAATTTATTTTCAATTTGTTTAAACAAGGACATAATAACCTCCAGTAAGTAAGAAATTACAAAACTTATTGTAGGTGATTTTTGTTTGAAAAAAGTTGATAAAGATCACAAAATTAAAAAAGTATCATATGATTAATTTTATTTTAATGTAAATATTATTAGAATATATTTAATTTTTTAAATGTTTAATTATGTGATACATTTTTTGAGGTTTGTATGGATATAGAAATATGTATTGATAATATTGAGTCAGCATTAATTGCACAAAATTCAGGTGCGGATCGTTTAGAAGTATGTGGATGTTTAGCGTTAGGAGGGGTAACTCCTCCTTATAGCCTGATCAAAACAGTATTGGATGTGTGTAACATTCCCTGTTATGTAATGATTCGTCCCAGATCCGGAGATTTTTTATTTAATGCACATGAAATAAAAATGATGGAGCAGGACATCCACATTGCGAAACAGTTAGGAGCTCAAGGTGTTGTTATTGGAGCATTAACCGAAAACGGTGAAATTGATTTATCAATTTGCCATCGTCTAATAAGTGCGGCTGAAGGTTTGGGGGTTACTTTTCATCGTGCGTTTGATCTTTGTAGCGATCCTTATCATGGTTTAGAACAGCTTATTGAATTGGGGTGTGAGCGAGTTTTAACTTCAGGACAGCAAAGGACGGCATTTGAGGGGAGATATGTTTTAAAGACCTTGGTACAACAGGCAAAAGGACGAATTAAGATTATGGCTGGTGCCGGCGTTAATCCAAATAATGCCTTGGAATTGGTAAAAATCAGTAAAGTTGATGAATTACATTTATCAGCCAAAACTTTTCGTCAGAGTTCAATGAAAGGTAATTCCAGTGTGACGATGGGAAATAAAGCAGAAGATGATTACAAAATTTGGACAACAGATCGAAATCAAATTATTGCCATAAAGAAACTTTTCCAAGAATAGAGGGGCATAAATTTTATCTGGAGAGCGGTGAAAAAAACAAAATTTTCACCGCTCTTTTTTCATTATTCAACCAACTAATTTTGCCGTGAAAATATTACTAATAACCACAACATTTTTAGAGAAATAAGGTAGAATACGCCCCTATTTATTTTTATAAAGAGCTTTGTTTTATTTATGTTATTTGCAATTGGTCAGCGTTGGATAAGTGAAAGTGAGAATAGTCTTGGTTTGGGTATTATTACGGGACAAGATAATCGTACCGTTACCATTTCTTTTCCCGCCTCGGATGAAATACGTATTTATGCTTTAGCAAGTGCCCCTTTAACTCGAGTATTGTTTCAAAAAGGTGATGAGATTACACACCAATTAGGTTGGAAAGCAAAAGTTGTTGATGTCATGATTCGCAATGAGTTGGCTTTTTATCTTGTGCAACGACTTGATAATAACGAAGAGATTGCTGTACAAGAAATGGAATTAGCTCACCAAATTTCTTTTAGTAAACCGCAGGATCGCTTATTTAGTACACAAATTGACCGCAATGAGCATTTTGTATTGCGTTACAAGGCACTAAAACACCAACAAGAACAATTTCAGTCCTCTTTAAGAGGATTAAGAGGAAATCGAGCCGGTCTGATTCCTCATCAATTACATATTGCACAAGAGGTAGGGCGACGTATCGCACCGAGGGTATTATTAGCCGATGAAGTCGGTTTGGGGAAAACGATTGAAGCGGGTATGATTTTACAGCAACAATTGCTTGCTGAAAAAGTTCAGCGAGTGCTAATTTTGGTGCCTGAAACTTTACAGCATCAGTGGCTTGTTGAAATGCTACGTCGTTTTAATTTGCATTTCTCTTTATTTGATGAAGAACGGTGTGCTGATTTTGATAATCCGGAAGATCATGTTGAAGCAAATCCTTTTGTTGCTGAAAACCTAATTATTTGTGCTTTAGATTGGCTTGTTCAACAACCGAAACGTGCAAAACAAGCCTTGGCGGGTGAGTTTGATTTATTGATTGTTGATGAGGCTCATCATCTCACTTGGTCGGAAGATTCGCCAAGCATAGCTTATGAATTGGTTATGCAATTAAGTGCGGTGATTCCTGCCGTATTATTATTAACGGCGACACCGGAGCAATTGGGGCAACAAAGTCATTTTGCCCGTTTGCATTTATTGGATCCTAATCGTTTTTATAGTTATCGGGCTTTTGAAAAAGAACAGCAACAATATCAACCTGTTGCTAAAGCAGTACAAAGTCTGTTATCAGAGCATATTTTAACAGTTGAAGAACAAAATCATTTAGCAGAATTACTTAGCGAGCAAGATATCGAGCCAATGCTCAAAGTGATTAATTCTCAAGCTGATACGGAACAAAAGCAGGTTGCTCGAGGAGAATTAATGAGTAATCTAATTGATCGTCATGGAACCGGTCGCTTGTTATTTCGCAATACAAGACAAGGTGTGCAAGGGTTTCCTCATCGTATTTATCATCAAATCAAATTAGATTTACCAACACAATATCAAAATGCGATTAATGTGTTGAAGATGTTGGGGGAAATAAAAGATCCTGAGTTATTTTATCCTGAGCAAATTTTCCAAAAAATGAATGCGGATGCAACTTGGTGGCGTTTTGATCCTAGAGTGGATTGGTTAATTCATTTAGTTAAGAGTTTACGTGAAGAAAAAATCTTAGTGATTTGTCAAGATGCGATAACAGCCACACAATTGGAGCAGGCATTGCGAGAGAAGGAAGGAATTCGTAGTGCGGTATTTCATGAGAATATGTCGATTATTGAACGAGATCGTGCCTCTGCATATTTTGCACAGCAAGAAGAGGGTGCACAGGTATTACTAAGTTCTTCAATCGGTTCGGAAGGTCGAAATTTTCAGTTTGCTTGTCATTTAGTGTTATTCCATTTGCCGAATAATCCCGATTTATTGGAACAATGTATTGGGCGGTTGGATCGTATAGGTCAACGTCGAGATATTCAAATTTATGTCCCTTGTTTTGCTGATACACCGCAAATTCGCTTGGCTCAATGGTACCATGAAGGTTTGAATGCATTTGAGGAAACCTGTCCAATGGGGGCTATTTTGCATGAAAAGTGCGGTGCAAAATTGACAGAATTTTTAACTTCAGACACAACGGACGATTTTCAGTCTTTTATTCAACAGACTCATCAGCAACAATTACAGCTAAAATCCGAATTGGAGCAAGGTCGAGATCGTTTATTGGAACTTAATTCCAATGGCGGTATCCAAGCCCAACAATTAGCAAATGACATCGCGATACAAGACGGTTCAACAGAGCTCATTGATTTCACATTGAACTTATTCGATATTATTGGTGTTGAGCAAGAAGATCTTGGCGAAAAATCTATTGTCATTAGCCCGACAGGAACGATGCTTGTCCCTGATTTT
The DNA here is from genome assembly GCF_000019405.1 of Histophilus somni 2336. Taxonomy (NCBI): domain Bacteria; kingdom Pseudomonadati; phylum Pseudomonadota; class Gammaproteobacteria; order Pasteurellales; family Pasteurellaceae; genus Histophilus; species Histophilus somni. The sequence goes on from NC_010519.1 coordinate 534,429, forward strand.
CCGGGTTTAAAAGAAGAAGGGGTTACTGTTACTTTTGATCGTGATTTAGCATTGGCTCGTGAAGAACTTGAGTTTCTTACTTGGGATCACCCAATTGTGCGTAATGGGATTGATTTAATCGTCAGTGGTGATATAGGTAAAAGTGCGGTGGCTTTATTGGTAAATAAACAATTACCGACCGGTACATTGCTACTTGAATTAGTTTATATAATTGAGAGCCAATCACCACGTGGATTACAGTTGACTCGCTTTTTACCTCCAACACCGCTACGTTTACTTCTTGATATTAAAGGGAATGATTTAAGTCATCAAATTTCTTTTCAGGGCTTGCAAAAACAACTGAAACCAATGGGTAAAAATATGGCAACAAAAGTCATTAAAATAATGCGTCCAGCGATTGAGCAATTAATTAAGCAAAGTGAAAAAAATGTAGTTGAGCCGGCTAAAATGATAATTGAACAAGCTAAACAACTGGCGGATCAATCATTGAGTGCGGAAATAAATCGATTATATGCGTTGCAGGCGGTCAATAAAAATATTCGTCCGGAGGAAATTGAACAGTTAGAAAGTCAGCGTACGTTATCTCTTGAATTGCTTAATCAAGCAAATTGGCGTTTAGACAGTTTACGGGTAATTGTGAGTAATAAGGAATAACATGGCATTAATTGATTATCGTCCCCCTTTAGAACCTTATTTGGACATTGTATATCGTGATGATCATATTCTTGTGGTGAATAAACCGAGCGGCTTGCTTTCTGTATCCGGTAATCAACCGCAATATTATGATAGTGCAATGTCGAGGGTAAAAGAAAAATATGGGTTTTGTGAGCCAGCACATCGTCTAGATATGGCAACAAGCGGCGTTTTGCTTTTTGCAATGAGTAAAATGGCAGATCGAGAGCTAAAACGCCAATTTCGTGAGCGTGAACCTAAAAAACATTATCAAGCACTGATTTGGGGACATTTAGCACAAGATACCGGCTCAGTGAATTTGCCGTTGATTTGTGATTGGGAGAATCGCCCAAGACAAAAAGTGTGTTTTGTTCATGGCAAAAGAGCGGTAACAAATTTTAAAGTTTTGCATCGGTTTGAAAATAATATCACTCAAGTCAGATTAACGCCTATTACCGGAAGATCCCATCAACTGCGTTTACATATGCTTGCATTAGGACACCCAATTTTAGGGGATAAATTCTATGCACATCCACAGGCAAAATCGCTTGCACCACGTTTGTGCTTACATGCAGAATTTTTACAAATAACTCATCCGCTTACAAAGAAAGTGATTCAGTTTAGAACACCGGCGGATTTTCCGATGTAAGTTGATCGCACAAAAAATCACCCCTTAATCCATATGATTGAGGGGTGTGTGTTCATAAGAAGTTATTGTCTATTTTTATAATATTCAATAGCTTGTGGCATTAATTTTAATAGATTCGCTTGGCGAACATCATCGGTGGGGTGAGTTGAGATGAGCTTATCCAGCAAACCTTTTGAACCCCCGGAGGCTTTTTTCATTTTTTCCCACAATTGTGGTGCTGCTTTAGGATTGTAGCCTGATTTTGCCATCAGGAATAAGCCTACTTCATCCGCCTCTTCTTCGGCACTACGTGAATAAGGTTTATTTAAGCCCCAATCCGCAGCAAGTCCGACAATCAGTCCACTTGCGTCAGTGCCAATTTTTGTTGATAAAGCAACATGAGCAACCTGTGCAACCACATTAGTGAACGTACCCAAATTCGCTTTTTTCTTACCATGTTCTTTTAACGCATGTGCCATTTCATGCCCCATTACTGTAGCAATTTCATCATCAGTTAATTTTAAGTTGTCAACTAATCCCGTATAAAACACCATTTTGCCTTCCGGCATCGCCCAAGCATTCATTTCTTTTGATTTGATAACATTTAATTGCCATGTAAAAACTTGCCCGGTGTTGTTTTCTTTATCTGCATAAGGATGCATTTTTTTAAAAATTTTATGTATACGTTTTGCCGTCGGTGAGCTTTTATCAACCACTCCTTTTGCTTCAGCTTGCCCGATTATCTGCACATAACTTGAGGCAGACTGTTGATTAATTGAAGATGAATCTGCACAAGCATTGAGCAGTAACACAGTAAATATGACAAAAATAATTTTTTTAATCGACATAATGATATTTAAACTGTTAATAAAAAACCGCCCTTTGAGTAAGAGCGGTTTTTAGAGATTATTTTTTAGCACGTTCGAATGATTCTAAAATTTCTTGGCGAGCTGCTTCAACGCCTTCCCAACCTTCTACTTTAACCCATTTACCTGCTTCCAATGCTTTATAGCTTTCAAAGAAGTGCTGGATTTGTGCTTTTAATAAAGCCGGTAGATCATCAACATCTTTAATATAATCATATTCTTTACTTAATTTTGTGTGCGGAACAGCTACAACTTTCGCATCGCCTCCCGCCTCATCTGTCATTTTTAATACACCAACTGGACGACAACGGATTACAGAACCCGGTTGTAACGGATATGGCGTTGGTACTAATACATCCACAGGATCACCATCAGAAGAAAGTGTATTATTTACATAACCATAGTTCGCCGGATAGAACATAGCGGTCGCCATAAAACGATCGACAAATAATGCCCCACTTTCTTTATCTACTTCGTACTTGATTGGATCTGAGTTTGCCGGAATTTCAATGACAACATAAATATCATCCGGTAACGCTTTACCGGCAGGTACATTTTCTAAACCCATTTTTCTTTTCCTTTTACATGTTATTGATGAATCAGGTTGGGGAATTATAGCGTTATTTCTAGGGAATTGTCGAGTTATCAACAAAGAATCTTCTTACTGAAAAAAGTATTGTAAAAAAGTTTTGAACTATTATAATAGTTCAAAATTTAATTTTCAAAATGAGGATCTATTATGACAAAAAAAATCCCTTCTTTATTTGGTGGTGCAATGATTATTGCCGGAGGAACTATCGGGGCAGGAATGTTAGCCAATCCTACTTCAACTGCGGGTGTATGGTTTTTAGGTTCAACATTAATCTTAATTTATACTTGGTTTTGTATGACAACATCAGGATTGATGTTACTTGAGGCAAATCTACATTATCCTACGGGTGCCAGTTTTGATACTATTGTCAAAGATTTATTAGGGAAAGGTTGGAATTTGATTAATGGTGTGTCTGTCGCATTTGTGCTTTATATTTTAACCTATGCTTATATCACTTCAGGCGGTGGGATTACGCAAGGTTTTTTTAATCAATTGTTAAGTAGTACAGAAAATGCGGTAGATATTGGGCGTAGTTCCGGATCGCTTATCTTTTGTATTGTGCTGGCAGGGTTTGTATGGTTTTCCACGAAAGCTGTTGATCGTTTCAGTGTGGTATTAATTGCAGGAATGGTCATTTCCTTTTTCCTCTCTATAACCAATCTTGTCGGTTCGGTAAATACAGAAGTATTGCTAAATGCTGTACAAGGTGAACAACAATATTTGCCTTATGCGTTGGTGGCGTTACCTGTTTGTTTGGTTTCTTTTGGCTTTCATCAAAATGTTCCCAGTTTGGTGAAATATTATGATCGCAATGCAAGTCAGGTTTTAAAAGCGATTTTCATAGGCACAGGCATTGCATTAGTGATTTATATCTTGTGGCAGTTGGCTATTCAGGGAAATTTACCAAGAGCTGAATTTATACCAGTCATTGAAAAGGGCGGTGATATTTCAGCATTATTAGACGCATTAAGTAAATACTTACAAACGGATTATATAGCACTTACACTGAAATTTTTTGCTTATATGGCAATTGCAAGTTCATTCTTAGGTGTAACGTTAGGGTTATTTGATTATATCGCTGATTTATTTAAATTTGATGATAGTGTTGCTGGACGCACTAAAACAGCGTTAATTACGTTTTTACCGCCATTATTATTGAGCTTACAATTTCCTTACGGCTTTGTATTAGCCATTGGTTATGCTGGTTTAGCGGCAACAATCTGGGCGGTAATTGTACCGGCTTTATTAGCGAAAGCCAGTCGTAAGAAATTCAAAAGTAGCAGTTTTACCGCTTACGGTGGAAATTTTATGATATATTTCGTCATCGCATTTGGTTTATTAAATATCCTCGCACAACTTGCAATGCAGTTCGGTTTTTTACCGGAGTTTAGAGGCTAAATAGCTTGAAAAAGTAAGAAAAATAATTATCTTGTTAACGTATGCTTTATTTGGCACCCACTGTGGATACGTGGGTGCTTTTCTGTAAATTTTCCTAGTATTAGCTTTGATTTGTTTGCTATAGTAGGCACAATTTTTAGGGAGTATTGTAGGACAAAAATGGCAGAAAAAATCATTATTGCTGAACATCAGTTTATGCGTACGATTTCTCGTATTTCCCATGAGATTATCGAAAAACATCAGTCGCTTGATGATATTGTGATTGTTGGCATTAAACGTCGAGGTGCTGAACTTGCCGAGTTAATAAAGCGAAAAATTATAGAGTTCAGTGGAATTGAATTGCCCTCTATTGATTTAGATATCACTTCTTACCGTGATGATTTAGAGTATGTGGATCAACAGCACCAGTTGCCTGTTTATAGTGGAGCATCCAATTATATTAATATCCAAAATAAAACGGTGATTTTAGTTGATGATGTGTTGTTTACTGGTCGTACCATTCGAGCCGCACTTGATGCTTTAGTTGATTTTGGTCGAGCGGCTAAAGTGGAATTAGTGATTTTTGTCGATCGTGGGCATAGAGAATTACCAATTCGTGCCGATTACGTCGGGAAAAATATTCCCACAAGTCGTAGTGAGCAAGTTCAGGTTCGCACAATGCAATTTGATGATCGTTATGAAGTTGCCTTGGTCACAAAATAACATTTGTGAACCTTTTGCAAAATTGCTACTCTAATGAACAAATTTACAAACGTCTTACGGAATGAAAAAGCGGAATAAAAAAATGAAAGTATTTAATTTCAAAGCAGTGTTGTTTTCAATAATTGGTCTACTTAGCATTACGATAACAGCACAGGCGGCTGAAAGGGTAGTGGCTACCGTTGATGGGAATCCTATTTTAGAAAGCCAAGTAAAAAAGGTGTTGGGAAAACGAGCAAATAATGAGGAAAATCGTCAAATAGCTTTGAATAGTATTATTGATGATTTACTAGTACAAAAAGCTATTCAAGAGTTAGGAATCAAGGTTGCTCCAGCACATGTAGATAGTGTTATCGAAAATATTGCCGCACAAAATGGATTAACCTTTGGACAGTTTCTTGATGTTTTAGATTATCAGGGCATTAATTATCAGGCGTATCGTCAACAGATTGCCTATCAGATTTTAATATCTGAAGTGCGTAATCAAGCTATTGGCAGTAGCGTGAATGTTACTCGTGAAGAAATTCAAGACTTAGGACTAAAACTATTTAAACAAGCGAAAAAACAAGGAAAAGAGAAAAAAGTAACCGCACCTGAATATAATGTACGGCATATTTTGTTAAAATTGAATCCTCTGCTGAATGATGCACAAGCCAAAGCAAAATTAACTCAAATTCGTGCAGATATTTTGGCGAATAAGATAACCTTTGCGGATGCCGCCTTGAAATATTCTAAAGATTATCTTTCCGGTGCAGATGGTGGAAGTTTAGGTTTTATGTTCCCTGAAGCTTATGTTCCAGAGTTTGCCAAGGTTATCCGAACATCTAAAAAAGGTGTGATTTCGACACCATTCAAAACAGAGTTTGGTTGGCATATTTTAGAAGTAACGGATATTCGCAATGCGGATATAACGAGAGAAGCTTATATGCAAGAAGCATATCAACAAATTGTGAATCAACAATTGCAAGAGGCATCAGGCGACTGGATAAAGGCTTTGCGTAAACGAGCACATATTCAATATTTTAATTAATTATGAGATCCCGACGCAAAGTCGGGATTTTTGTTTTATAATACCGCCAATTTTTTAGCATTCACACTTTCACTTATGAAGTCAAAAACACATTTAGGACATACTGCTCGTAAACGTTTTGGGCAAAATTTCTTGCATGACAATAATATTATTCAAAATATTGTGATGGCAATTTATCCACAAAAAGAACAATTTCTTGTTGAGATTGGTCCCGGTTTAGGTGCGTTGACTGAACCGGTTGCCGAAAAAGTAGAGCGTTTAACGGTTATTGAGTTGGATCGTGATCTTGCTGAACGTTTACGCCATCATCCATTTTTACATCAAAAATTAAATGTGATTGAATATGATGCAATGCAATTTAATTTTGAACAGCTTTATATTGATGAAAACTTGGCTGAGAAAAATCAGAAGTTACGTGTATTTGGTAACTTACCTTACAATATTTCAACACCTTTGATGTTTCATCTTTTCAAATATCATGCAATTATTCAAGATATGCACTTTATGTTGCAAAAAGAGGTCGTTAAACGTCTTTGTGCAGCACCAAACAGTAAAGCTTATGGTCGTTTAACTATCATGGCACAATATTTTTGCCAAGTATTACCGGTTTTAGAAGTTCCTCCGACCGCATTTAAACCTGCACCTAAAGTTGAATCGGCTGTTGTGCGTTTAATACCACATAAAGAATTACCTTATCCGGTGAAAGATTTGTACTGGTTAAATCGTGTGACTACACAAGCCTTTAACCAGCGTCGTAAAACTTTACGTAATGCTTTATCAACCTTATTTTCGGCGGAAAAATTAACCGCACTTGCAATTGATTTAGAGGCACGAGCCGAAAATTTATCTATTGCTGATTATGCAAGATTGGCAAATTATTTAGCGGATAATCCGCCAACAGAAGATCTGCAATCGGAGTAAAAATCCAAGACAAAACTGCAAGAGTTAAGATAATAATCAATGACAACATTATGGCAACTTATTTAGTCGGTGATTTACAAGGCTGTTATGACGAATTACAGCTTTTGTTAGAGACGGTTCAATTTAATCCTGTACAAGATAAACTTTATCTTGTTGGTGACTTAGTAGCACGAGGCGATAAATCCTTAGAATGTTTGCGTTTTGTAAAATCTTTAGGGGCGGCGGCACAAATGGTATTGGGCAATCACGATTTGCATCTGATTTCAACCGCACTTGGTATTAAAAAAGTAAGTTTACAAGACCATGTCGAAGCGATTTTTACAGCACCGGATTTTGTTGAATTAATTGATTGGTTGCGACATCAGCCTTTGCTTGTCCATGATGAAAAATGTGATTTTGTCATGAGTCATGCGGGCATTTCGCCTGACTGGGATTTGGATACCGCAAAATCTTGTGCAAGAGAAGTTGAAAATGAATTACAACATGGTGATTACCATTATTTAATCAGCAATATGTATGATAACCAACCTGATCGTTGGTCTGCCGATCTGCAAGGTTTGCAACGTTTACGTTATAGTATCAATGTATTTACTCGAATGCGTTTTTGCTACAGGGATCATCGCTTAGATTTCGCTTGTAAAGCGTCAGTAGAAAAAGCACCGCAAGAACTTATCCCTTGGTTTAACTTGGATAATCCGTTGTTTAAAGTACAAAATTTGGTTTTCGGACATTGGGCAAGTTTAGTGGATACACCGACACCGGCAAATATTTATGCCCTTGATACAGGTTGTGTTTGGGGTAACCGTATGACGATGTTACGGTGGGAAGATAAACAGTATTTTGTTCAAGGAGCATTGAAAGATTATTTTTAGAGTGGCAACAGTGCAATATTATGTCGTGTGCAATAATCTGAATAACAGAGAACTGTAGTGCGGTGCGGTTCATATAACAATATATGTTAAGTGTGCGGTTGTATTGTGAGTAACGATTTTTCCTTGTCGCCGCTCAAGAATTTCCCTGTTCATTTCTCTGGTTTTAGGCTATCCTATAGCACATTTTCTATATCCAATTTGCACCGCACTTTCCATTATGAATAAGTCTTTTAGTAAGGGGTTTAGCGGAAAAAGTGCGGTAATTTTTCATATAAAAGGTAATATTATGCAAGAACAATATCGTCCTGATCTTATCGAAGCAGACGTACAGAAATATTGGGCTGAAAAGAAAACATTCAAAGCCGTTAAAGATCCTTTCAAAGAAAAATATTATTGTCTTTCCATGTTTCCTTATCCTTCCGGTCGTTTACACATGGGGCATGTTCGTAACTATACCATTGGCGATGTTATCTCCCGTTATCAACGAATGAACGGTAAAAATGTTTTACAGCCTATGGGCTGGGATGCTTTTGGGTTGCCAGCAGAAGGTGCGGCAATTAAAAATAAAACCGCACCGGCAAAATGGACTTATGAAAATATCGAATACATGAAAAATCAGCTTAAAGTGTTGGGCTTCGGATTTGATTGGGATCGTGAAATTACCACTTGTAAACCTGAATATTATAAATGGGAGCAATGGTTTTTTACTGAGTTGTACAAAAAAGGATTGGTTTATAAAAAAACCTCAACAGTAAACTGGTGTCCGAATGATGAAACCGTTTTAGCAAATGAGCAAGTACATGAGGGGGGTTGTTGGCGTTGCGATACCCCTGTGGAGCAAAAAGAAATTCCGCAATGGTTTATTAAAATTACGGACTATGCTGAACAATTATTAAGTGATTTAGATCAGCTTCCTGAATGGCCGGATATGGTAAAAACTATGCAACGTAACTGGATAGGTCGCTCCGAAGGGGTTGAAATTACCTTTAACGTTGCTCATTCAGATCAAACCTTAACAGTTTATACAACTCGTCCGGATACTTTCTATGGTGTTTCTTATTTAGCGGTTGCAGCGGCACATCCGTTAGCTGAAAATGCGGCAAAAAATAATCCTGAATTGGCTGCTTTTATTCACGAGGCAAAAAATACCAAAGTGGCTGAAGCGGAACTTGCTACAATGGAGAAAAAAGGCATGGCAACAGGATTGTATGCAGTTCATCCGATGACAGGTAAACAGTTACCGATTTGGGTAGCAAATTTTGTGTTAATGCACTACGGTACAGGTGCGGTTATGGCAGTTCCTGCACATGATCAACGTGATTATGAATTTGCACAAAAATATCAATTGCCTTTATTCCCCGTGATTAAGCCGGCGGATAATTCTGCATGGGATTTTTCAAAACAGGCTTATACTGAGCATGGTATCACCATTAATTCTGCTGAGTTTGACGGTTTGGATTTTGAGGCAACCTTTAACGGTATTGCGGATAAACTTGAAAAAATCGGTGTAGGAAAACGCCAAGTAAACTATCGTTTACGTGACTGGGGAGTTTCCCGTCAACGTTATTGGGGAGCACCAATTCCAATGCTGACACTGGAAAATGGTGATGTTGTAGTTGCCCCATTACAGGACTTACCAATTGTTTTGCCGGAAGATGTAGTCATGGACGGAGTAAAAAGTCCGATTAAGGCTGATCCTGAATGGGCAAAAACCACTTATAACGGACAAGTAGCATTAAAAGAAACGGATACCTTTGATACTTTCATGGAATCTTCTTGGTACTATGCACGCTATACCTCTCCACAATATCAACAAGCGATGTTAGATGCAGATGAAACGAATTATTGGCTACCGGTGGATCAATATATTGGTGGCATTGAACATGCAACCATGCACCTATTATATTTCCGTTTCTTTCACAAATTGTTGCGAGATGCCGGTTTCGTAACTTCTGATGAGCCAAGCAAAAAATTACTGTGTCAAGGTATGGTACTTGCAGACGCATTTTATTACACCAGCCCAACCAATGAGCGTATTTGGGTATCGCCGACAAAAGTAACGTTAGAGCGTGATGAGAAAGGTCGTATTATCAAAGCTGTTGATGATGAAGGTCACGAGCTTGTTCACAGCGGTATGACCAAAATGTCTAAGTCCAAAAATAATGGTATTGATCCGCAAGAAATGGTGGAGAAATACGGTGCAGATACAGTCCGTTTATTTATGATGTTTGCTTCACCGGCAGAAATGACACTTGAATGGCAAGAGTCAGGAGTAGAGGGGGCAAATCGTTTCTTACGCCGCCTATGGAATTTAGTTTTTGAATACAATCAAAATCCGGCACAAACCGCATTAGATCCTACCGCTCTTTCAGTCGAACAAAAAGCATTGCGTCGTGAGGTACATAAAACTATTGCAAAAGTGAGCGATGATATTGGTCGTCGCCAAACATTCAATACCGCAATTGCGGCAATCATGGAATTAATGAATAAACTCACCAAAGCATCATTATCCAATGAGCAAGATCGTGCAGTAATGGCGGAAGCATTGAATGCCGTTGTGCGTATGCTTTATCCGATTACACCACATATTTGTTTCCAACTTTGGCAAGACTTAGGTAACGAAAGTGCGATTGATTTTGCACCTTGGGTGATAGCCGATGCTGAAGCTATGGTTGAAGATGAAAAATTGGTTGTGATACAAGTGAATGGTAAAGTTCGTGCTAAAGTAACCGTTCCTGCTGATATGTCGGAAGATGAAATTAAACAAGTTGCTTTAGCAGAAGAAAATGTACAAAAATTCTTGAATGGTTTAACTGTAGTTAAGACCATTTATGTACCGGGTAAATTATTTAGCTTTGTAGCAAAATAAGAAAACATAACCGCACGTGAAAGTGCGGTTCAATTTAGGGGAGGTTTTATGTTCAAAAAAATTAAAATAGCATTACTGGGCATTGGCATTTTGCTTATTAGTGCTTGTGGGTTTCATTTTCAAAATGGTGAATTAATTCCATATGAATTAAGAACATTGGTACTGGAAAGCAACGACCCTCACAGTAAAATGTCAATTGCACTACGTCGTCAATTACAAGCTAACAATGTGAGTATCGTTGATAATCAAAATAATGTCACTGTTTTGCGTCTAAATAGCACAAAAAATACTGAGCAGGTAGCCTCAGTTTTCAAGCGAGGTTATGAAGCAGAGAAAATTTTAACCTTAGAAGTATGGGCAACAGTGAGTTTACCGAATAAACAAAGCTATCCGATTTTTGCTAATGTCAACCGCACTTTCTTTGATAACTCTCGTGCCGCATTAGCAAAATCAGCAGAGAAGGAGATTATTTGGAATGATATGCGTGAACAGGCAGCCCGCCAATTAATTGGCAAAATGATTGCATTACAAACGCAACTTCAAGGTAAATAATGAACCGCATCTTTTCCGAACAGCTCCAATTATCACTCAATAAACGGTTGTCCACTGTGTATTATTTGGTTGGACAAGATCCTTTATTGCTGACTGAGAGCCGAGATGCAATTGTACAGACTGCGATATTACAAGGGTTTGATGAAAAGTTAGAAATTACTGTAGATAATACCACTAACTGGCGTTCTATTTTGGAACAGGCTCAATCTATCGGGTTATTCTTTAAGCGTCAAATGCTGATTTTAACTTTACCTGAAAATCCGACCGCACTTATACAGCGGAATTTACAAGAACTGATAACGTCGCTTCATACCGATATCTTACTGATTTTACAGATGGCGAAACTTACTAAGCCAATGGAAAAACAAACGTGGTTTGAATTAGCAGGACAAAAAGAGCCTCAAGCTGTGTTAGTGAATTGCCAAACACCGACTGTCGACCAATTGCCTCGTTGGATCAGTCAGCGTGCATACAGTATGAAATTAGAGATTGTGCCGGAGGCGATAAATCTGCTTTGTTATAGCTATGAGAACAATTTACTTGCTTTAAAGCAGGTTTTACAATTGCTTGATTTGCTTTATCCGGATCATAAATTGACCTTTAATCGAGTGAATTCGGTCATAGAGCAATCTTCCGTATTTACCGTATTTCAATGGATTGATACGTTGTTAGAGGGAAAATTAGAGCGGGCAGTGCGAATTTTACAAGGGTTAAAAGCAGAAGATGTACAACCGATAATTTTGTTACGTGCTTTACAACGAGAGCTACTCACGATTTTACAATTGACCCAACCACAACAGCATATCGCTAATATTGACATTCCGCTGGTGAGTTCACAATTAAAAGAACGGTTTGATCGCTTAAAAGTATGGCAAAATCGACGTCCTTTTTTTATCCAAGCGATACAACGTATGACTTACCGAAAGTTGTATATGATAATTCAGCAACTTGCTGATTTAGAAAGAAAAACCAAGGCGGATTTTAGTCATGATATTTGGAATGAATTAGATAATTTATCTGCAAAAATTTGCTGTTTTTAGTTGAATTCACAAAAAATTTAGGTTTATTCCATATCTCTACTAACGCTTTTTCTTGGATTCATCATTTTTTGTACAAAATATCCGTTATAATTCGTCAATTAAAAAAGTTAATACATAGGAAGAAAAATGATACGTTTTGAAAATGTGAGTAAAGCCTATTTGGGCGGTAATCCTGCTTTGCAAGGACTCAATTTTCATTTACCTATAGGGAGCATGACTTACGTTGTGGGGCATTCCGGTGCAGGGAAAAGTACCCTATTAAAGTTAATTATGGGCATGGAACGAGCAAATGGCGGTAAAATTTGGTTCAATGGGCATAATATTACACGTTTATCTAAATATGAAATTCCTTTTCTACGCCGTCAAATTGGCATGGTTCATCAGGATTATCGTTTAATCACGGAGTATACCATTGCTGAAAATGTTGCACTTCCTTTAATTATTAGTGGTATTCATCCTAAAGAGGCTGAAACTCGAGCATTGGCTGCTTTAGATCGTGTTGGTTTGCGTGAGCGTGCGAAACATTACCCTGTTTATTTATCGGGTGGTGAACAGCAACGAGTGGATATTGCTCGTGCTATTGTGCATAAACCTCAATTATTATTAGCCGATGAACCGACGGGAAATTTAGATATCAAATTATCGTTGGGTATTTTTAATTTATTTGAAGAACTTAATCAATTAGGCATGACGGTGTTAATTGCTACTCATGATTTAACACTTGTCCAGCAGAAACCGAAGCCTTGTTTGGTTTTGGAAAATGGTTATTTACGTTAAGGAAAGGTTATGGCTTATCGTCCTATTTATGCCTCTTGGGGCGTGCAGGTACATTATGTACTGAAAGCAGTGTTGGCAGGGTTAATCAAGAAAAAGTATTCAACTTTAATGACTATTTTAGTTATTGCGGTTTCGTTAACCATTCCAACCGTTAGCTATTTGTTGTGGAAAAATTTATATCATGCAACGACAAAATTTTCTCCTAAAACTGAATTCACGCTATTTTTGCATAAAAATCTATCGGAAACAGATGCCAATATTGTTGTAGAGAAAATACGTCAGCAAGAGGGCGTAGAAAGTTTAAATTATATTTCTCGAAAGGAAAGTTTAAACGAATTTCGTCATTTTTCCGGCTTTTCTGAAGGATTGGATATTCTGGATGATAACCCGCTTCCTGCTGTTGTAATGATTAAACTTACTCAAGAATACAATGAAAATACTAAACGCCATCAACTGCGTGAAAATCTTTTTAAGATTAAGGGAGTGGATGATATACGTTTAGATAATGAATGGTTAGAAAAATTGACCGCACTTTCTTGGCTAATCGCACATATTGCGATATTTTGTGCCGTATTGATGGTATGTTCAGTATTTTTAGTAATTGGAAATAGTATCCGATCTGATGTATATAGCAGCCAAGCGAATATTGAAATTATGAAATTACTAGGTGCAACAGATCAGTTTATTTTACGTCCTTATCTTTACACCGGCATGATTTATGCAATATTAGGTGCGTTATTTGCCGGTATATTTAGTGCCGCACTCATTGGTTATTTTACAAGTGCGGTCAAATATGTCACTGATATTTTTGCAGTCAGTTTTACGTTGCAAGGAATTACTATCATTGAGTTATTGTTTTTATTTGTTTGCTGTACATTAATGGGCTATTTAAGTGCTTGGCTCTCAGCAAGTCGTTATATGAATTTGTTACATAAAAATATTAGATAAAAAGCAGAAAATTTAAAATTCTTCGCTTTTTTATTAAAAAAACTTGATTTTATCTTAAATGTTCTGTAATTAATTGAGATATTCTTTTTACAATTCAACACAACATTAACTAATAAGGGAGATTATATGAAAAATGTAGGTTTTATCGGTTGGCGTGGTATGGTTGGTTCTGTACTCATGGATCGCATGGTACAAGAAAATGACTTTACGAATATTAATCCAGTATTTTTTACCACTTCTCAGGTAGGACAAAAAGCCCCTGTTTTTGCGGGTAAAGATGCAGGTGAATTAAAAAATGCGTTTGATATTGCAGAGTTACAAAAACTCGACATTATCGTTACTTGTCAAGGCGGTGATTATACCAATGAAGTTTATCCGAAATTAAAAGCAACAGGTTGGAATGGCTATTGGGTTGATGCAGCATCGGCATTACGCATGAAAGATGATGCGATTATTGTATTAGATCCGGTAAACCAACATGTGATTAGTGAAGGCTTACAGAAAGGGATCAAAACCTTTGTTGGAGGAAATTGTACTGTTAGCTTAATGTTGATGGCAATTGGGGGGCTGTTTGAACGTGATTTAGTGGAATGGGTTTCTGTTGCAACTTATCAGGCTGCTTCCGGAGCAGGTGCAAAGAATATGCACGAGTTATTAGTACAAATGGGACAGCTGGAAGATAGTGTCAAGGACGAATTGGCAAATCCTGCCACATCAATTCTTGATATTGAACGTAAAGTTACCGCCAAAATGCGTGCAGAGGACTTCTCAACAACCAATTTTGGTGCAGCATTAGCAGGTAGCTTAATTCCTTGGATTGATAAATTATTACCGGAAACAGGACAAACTAAAGAAGAATGGAAAGGCTATGCAGAAACCAACAAAATCTTAGGACTAAGTAATAATCCAATTCCAGTTGACGGTTTATGTGTACGTATCGGTGCATTACGTTGCCACAGTCAAGCTTTCACGATCAAACTGAAAAAAGATTTACCTTTAGATGAAATTGAACAGATTATTGCAAGTCACAATGAATGGGTAAAAGTTATCCCTAACGATAAAGAAGTAACCTTGCGTGAATTAACGCCGGCGAAAGTAACAGGCACATTAAGTATTCCTGTAGGACGATTACGCAAATTAGCAATGGGACCTGAATACTTAGCGGCATTTACAGTTGGAGATCAATTATTATGGGGGGCAGCTGAACCGGTTCGCCGTATTTTGAAACAGCTAGTGCTTTAAATTTAAGAGTGTAGTTAAATTTATTACTCAAGTTGACACTCGTTATTGTTTGTTATCTGAATTAAATACAGTGATAATAAAATAAATAAAGCCCTAATTGGGGCTTTTTTATATTTTAATTATTAATTTGAACGCACTTACATCAATGCTTTGGTAGGATTTTTTCGCTAGAAATAAAAAACTATTTTTTCATCAACAAATCACAACTTTTTCTTCATCAGCATTCGCATGTTCGATTTTACCGATTACCCATGCTTTTTCGCCTACTTGTTGTAATAATGCCAATGCAGTTTCCACATCTTCCTGTGGGAGAGCGATAATCATGCCTACGCCACAGTTAAAGGTTCTATACATTTCATAGCGATCAATATTTCCTTGTTCTTGTAACCATTTGAAAATAGGATGCCATTCCCAACTCTTTTCATTAATTACCGCTTTAACGGAAGACGGTAAAACACGCGGAATATTTTCCCAAAAACCGCCGCCTGTTAAATGGCAAATAGCATGAACGTCAGTATGTTTAATTAATTGCAACACCGGTTTTACATAAATTTTTGTCGGTGCAAGAACTTGTTCAGCGAATGAATGCTCGGCTAATTGTGCTGTTGTCGGATCAATACCTGAAACTTCAATGACTTTGCGAATTAATGAATATCCATTTGAATGAGGACCGCTTGAAGCTAAGGCAAGTAATGCATCGCCTGCTTTAACGTTGGAACCGTCAATAATTTCCGATTTCTCAACTACACCCACACAAAAACCTGCCAAATCATAATCACCGGTATGATACATTCCCGGCATTTCTGCGGTTTCACCCCCTACTAAAGCACAACCGGCTTGCACACAACCATCAGCAATACCTTTGATGACATCTGCTGCAACGTCCACATCCAATTTACCTGTTGCATAATAGTCGAGAAAAAATAACGGTTCTGCACCTTGCACTACAAGATCATTGACACACATTGCGACCAAATCAACACCAATTGTGTCATGTTTTTTTAGGTCAATCGCAAGGCGTAACTTAGTCCCAACACCATCAGTTCCGGATACAAGAATAGGATCCTTATATTTACTTGGCAATGCACATAGTGCACCGAAGCCCCCTAACCCACCAATAACCTCGGGTCTAGTTGTACGTTTTACATCAGATTTAATACGTTCTACTAATGTATTCCCCGCATTAATATCCACACCTGCGTCTTTATAACTTAATGATTGTTTACTCACAATTGAATCCTAAAATTAGTATCGTTATTAAAATAAGCGATATTGTAACACGCTCAGGCAATCGTTTTCGATGAATTTTGTAAAGAAATTTTATCTTTTATTCAGCAAAAGCGGGTTGAAAAATAACCGCACTTTTCCTCGTCTAAAAACGCAGAAATGATTATCTAACGAATTTTCCTGAAAATGATTTAATCCATTAGAAAATCATGCAAAATTTCGGCGGTAAATTCTTTCCGCAAATAAAATCCTAAAGGCAAAGTATCGATTATTTCGCCATTTTTACCGATTCCTTTGGTTAACGCTCGACTATTTGCCCCTTTGGGACGGAGTTGCAGGACCTCACCAATACGGGCTGTAATTTCTGTGAGCTTACCCAGCACAATATAATCCATCAATTCTTCCCAATCTTGACGCAGACGTTGTTCTTGAGAACTTGATGGCTGCCACAAAATTGGTACACCGACATGGCGTTCAGCAAGCGGAATTTGACGTTCACCCTCAATAGGAATCCAAAGCACTTTGGATAATTTATATCTGACATGAGAAGAGTGCCACGTTACACCGCTATTTTGGGCTAAAGGTGCTAAACTCACAAAAGTAGTTTCTAGAGGATAACCTTGTTGATTAACAGGAATTGTTTTTAGCTCAATACCTAAATGGCTAAAATCTTGTTCCGCTTTGCTTCCGGCAGTTGCACCCAGTGCGGTTTCAATAAGCATTCCGACCCAGCCTTTATCTCGCTTCAAATCAGGAGGCACAACCAAATTTAACTCTTCTGCTAATTCAGCAAAGGTTAAACCTGCAATAGATTTTGCACGTTGTAACAGTTCAGCTTCGTGTTGAGGGGGAGTAAGTGCGGTCATGATTGATGATATTTTTGTAATAACTTTGGTTTCACGTATTCAATGCCTCGATCAATATAATCAATTTTTTCCAATTGCAATAAATAGCGTTTTGCCGGCAAGCCTCCGCCAAAACCGGTAAGTTGCTTTTGTTTTCCTAAAATACGATGGCAAGGAATAATAATGCTAATTGGATTACGTCCTACGGCACCGCCCACTGCTCTTACGGCTTTCGGATGATCAATGAAACCTGCCAATTCGCTGTAACTGGCGGACTGCCCATATGGAATTCGGCGTAAAGCCTGCCATATTTTTTGTTGAAATTTTGTGCCTTGCGGATGTAAAGAAAGATCGGAAAAATCTTCCGCTTCCCCTTTAAAATAACGATCCAATGCCGATGTTACCTGCAAAAAGAGCGGTAGATTTTGATTAAAAATCCAACGTGAATTTGGCTCAATTTGTTCTAATTCAAAATCAAGATTTGTCAGCTGATTATTTTGCGACAACATCAGCAATCGTCCAATTGGCGAATGATAATAACAATAAAAAGTAGGTTGCATAAAAGAAAAAAGGCGTATTAACAAAATACGCCTGATTATAACGAATAGCCGTTAGAAACGGTAGCTAAGATTTAAACCGTACAAATTGGCACGTGCCGTTGATTGGTAGTCCGCACTTACTACGGCTAACTGTACATTTGTAACCTGACCTCTATTACCCGGATAAGATACAGTATTTCCAATTTCATATCCCTCTTTAAATTGCCGTTTTTTACCACGTAAATGAGCAAAACCTACGTCAACCGAAAGATTTGGCGTGAAATGATAGGTTGCCCCCAAGCTATACCAAGTGCGGTCGGTATCGGGGATTGAAGCACTCGGATGTTCGGCGGATTCATCATAAGCAATACCCGCACGCAAGGTTAATTTATCATTGACATTATAAGTCGCCCCTAGAGCTACACGAGAACTGTCATCAAAGTTTTCATCTTTATGAAAAGCGACCTGACCGTTATCATAAACGGCATGCAAACTTTGTAAACGGCTCCATTTAGTATATTTATAGCTATAGTGCATAGCGAATTTTTCCGTTAATTGGTGGAAACCGGAAATTTCAAGATAGTCCGGTAAATGTAACGTTAATTTACCTCTATTTCTATAAGGTTCAATACTTCCAGATCCAGCAAGTCTATAACGTAATGCATCGCTATCTTTAAAATTAATATCTACCTTGGAATGATAGGCAATACCGATACGGTTACCCTGATTAAATTCATAAACTGCACCGATATTCCAACCCAATCCCCATGCATTGTTATCTTGTAATTGCACTATAGGGGAATTTGCATCAACCATAGAGGCTAGTGGTGAGAAAATCTTTTTCAGTTTAGGAAGAGAAGCAAGTTTATTAACTCCCTTATCTAAAATACCGGCACGACGCTCAATTTTCGCTTTGGCATAAACCGCATTTAATCCCACACCAATGCTTAAGCCTTTGCTGATACGATATGAACCGCTTAAATTTAAATTAATGGAATTTAGCTCGGTAGTTCCGCCAAAAACACCGGCTTCGTAATTGCTTTTATATTGGCTTTTTAATCCAAAGTTCACATTCATCGCCGCACCGACAGCAAATTTATCATTAATGGGTGCAACAAAATACATATTAGGAATCAAAGCACCGGGAACAATATTCTTTTGTGTGGCTTCTTCGGTTATTGGTTGTCCGCTTGCTCCCTGACCTTGTAAAGCTTTTCCGGCAGAAACACTCACATTACCATTCAGATTAATCTTAGACTGCACATAAACCCCCCCCCATGGAGAATTGTTTTGTATTAAATAAACTCATTAACGCAGGGTTGGTCGCCACAACAGCAGCATTATCGGCAATTGCCGCTTCCCCCGCATAAGCACGTCCCAAACCAGAACTGGAAACTTCAGCAAGTTGGAATGCCGCCGCATTGGCATAAGTTGTGGATAATGCTAGTGCTGACGCAATAAGCGTTGGCGTAAAAAAGTTTTTTGTGAATTTCATTTTTTTCATAAGCAATATAGATAATCTTAGTTGTTAAAAGTCCATCGAATTCTAAAACATGGTTATGACATGAGCAAATAAGTTTACGCCATTAGGTAAGAGGTCAGATCAGTTAAAGAGGGTTTATTTTTTTTAACCTGTTACATTTTATGACAAAAAGAGCGGTCCAAATTGGTTTGGAAGTTGGAGCAAAATTAAAATAATGTTAAAATTCCACCAATTTTTTAATTTTAAATCAAGGAAATAACGATGTCAGAAAATGTATTGAAATGTACTCCGGAGGAAACTAAGGCTTGTTGTTGTGCAGATGTGGGAACGATTATAGATAATTCGGAACTCAGCGTAGACTTTTCTCAAGTCTATGAAAATGAAACAACAGCTCAAGAGGCATTGGCATATTTAACGGAAAAAGCCAGAAAAGCGGAAACGGAATCTTGTGACATTCGTAGCGAGATTAAGGAAGTAAACGGCAATTATCAGCTTAATGCAACGTTTACTTTTAGCTGTCAAGCAGAAACGCTGATTTTTCAATTATCTATAAGATGATTGAACAAATGAGGAATCGAAAAAGGATCATGTTGCCCGTAGCACGAGTTAAGGCAATATGTAACGGTCAAGAATTGTAACTTGTTGAGAACGTGTTCAGAATAGGAAAATGTTCAAATAATGAACACCCCATATTACGTCGAGGAAAATAAATGTTTTATATTAGAAAAGCCAATGAACGTGGTCATGCCAATCATGGCTGGCTAGACAGTTACCATACTTTTTCATTCGCCGGCTACTATGATCCTAAATTTATGGGATTTTCATCATTGCGGGTCATTAATGAAGATCGAGTCAAAGCAGGGTTCGGTTTTGGTACACACCCACATAAAAATATGGAAATTCTTTCTTATGTTTTGGAGGGAACGATTGCACATCAAGATAGTATGGGAAATGTGCAAACAATTTCAGCAGGTGAATGTCAAATTATGTCTGCGGGTACGGGCATAACGCATTCAGAATTTAATCCAAGCAGTACAGAAAATTTACATTTTTACCAAATTTGGATTCAGCCGAATGAGTTAAATATTGCTCCACGTTATGAACAAAAAGCGTTTGCTCATCACGAAGGTGCAACTTTGATTTTGTCACCTCATGCGGAAAATGGGGCATTCAAAATTTATCAAGATATGAAATTATGGCGTTATCAATTAAGAGCAGGTACTCAAACTGATATTACGTTGGATAGTAACCGCTCTTATTGGATACAAGTTGTTAAAGGCACTTTCTTTATCAATGGTCAAACAGTTTCAACAAGTGATGGTGTGGCAATTAACCAAGAACGTTTAGCGAAGATTGAGACGGAAAATGATATTGAGTTTTTGATATTTGATTTGGCTTAAAAATTTTTGGGATTCAATGTTGAGCAAATTCAATGTTCAAGCAAAATAAAAATGCCTGTCTTTGATATATTTCAAAAGCAGGCATTTCCACAATGTTCGAGTAATGCTTAAAAACTCACCGCACTTTTCAGTTTTTTCAACGCATTTGTTTCAAGCTGACGTACACGTTCAGCAGAAATGTTATATTTTGCTGCAAGATCATGTAGTGTTGCTTTTTCATCATCTAACCAGCGTGATTTAATAATATCTCGACTACGTTCATCCAGTTCAGCTAAGGCGTTGGCAACCTGATCTGCTGCTTGTGTCTCAAAATTTTCGTTTTCTAGCTCAGCCGCAAAATTTGAGCTTTTATCTTCTAAATAGAGTGCTGGTGCGTAACTTTCGTCATCATCAACAGGTAAATCAAAACCGACGTCAGATCCTGTCATTCGGCTTTCCATCTCAAGGACATCTTCTTTGGAAACGCCCAATTCATTTGCAACCATATCAACTTCTTTATCACTGAACCAACCTAAGCGTTGTTTAGTTTTACGTAGATTAAAGAATAATTTACGTTGTGCTTTAGTTGTTGCGACTTTAACAATACGCCAATTACGTAATACATATTCATGGATTTCAGCCTTAATCCAATGTACTGCAAAAGAAACCAGACGAACACCAACTTCAGGATTAAAACGTTTCACCGCTTTCATCAAGCCGATATTACCCTCTTGAATAAGATCGGCTTGCGGTAAACCATAACCGGAATATCCACGTGCGACATGAATAACAAAACGTAAATGGGACAAAATCAATGTTTTTGCCGCATCTAAATCTTGGTGATAGTACAAACGTTCCGCCAATTCCTTTTCTTCTTCTGCAGTCAACATTGGGTAATCATAGGCTGCGTGGATATAACCTTCGATACTACCTTGCGGAACTAACATCATTGCTTGTGTTTCTTTATTCATTCTATTCCTTTTTGTTTATAAAAGACTTATTTTCTCTATACTTTAAGACTTTTAATTGTTTTAATCAATTAATATCTTAAATTCTAATAGTTAGACCATAAATACATTAAAAAGTTTTCGTGTTATTTTAAAATTGGCACAAGAACATATTCTACATTTTGTTCAATTACTTGTAATAATAAATCAATATTTGGGTGCTTCCCCGGATTTTCTTTAGCATCTAAAACATGTTCGGCAAATAGTTGCACGCCTTTTTCCGCACAAGTGCGGTCTAATTTACCGTTAAATTTTTGAGCCAACGCATTATAAACACGCAAAGAACCTAATTTTCCCTGCTCGGCAGGAATATGATGCACGACTTGATCGTTTGCTAATATATCTAAACCGGACAAGTGTTCAATACTGGGTAAGCTCGTTAAAATTGTTTGGAAATCCATTTTATTTCTCCATTATTATGAAATATAAGCAGTACTATCCACTTCACCGTTTTCCCCAATAAAGCGTACTTCCGGTCGTAAATAGACGTTAAATTTTAGTATTACCGTTTGGTGAATATGCTGTGCTAATTTAACCACATCCGCACTACTTGCATTATCTTTATTAATAATGACGAGTGCTTGTTGCTGATGAACAGCGGCACCGCCGATTTGATAGCCTTTAAGTCCAGCTTGGTCAATTAACCAACCTGCTGCTAACTTAATTGTGCCGTCCGGCTGTGGAAAAAAAGGTATAGTTGGGTAATCTTGTTGTAAAAGCGAAAATGCTTGTGCTGAAATAATCGGATTTTTAAAAAAACTACCGCTATTACCAAACTCATCGGGATTGGGTAATTTGCTTTGGCGAATATGACAAATTTCAGCAAAAATTTCTTGTGCGTTGACTTGATGTGTATCGAATTCAGTTAATGTGCCGTATTTTAATACCGGTTGCCAATTTTTTGCTAATTTTAGACCAACTGCGGTAATAAAATACCCTTCTCTGTATTGCCTTTTAAAAATACTTTCTCGATAAGCAAACGCACATTCTTCATTGCTTAAACGAAATATTGTATTTTTTTGTAAATCCAATACGTCCACATAATCACAAACATCTTTAAATTCTACGCCATAAGCACCGATATTTTGAATGGGTGCCGATCCTGCACAACCCGGAATCAAAGCGAGGTTTTCTAAACCATAAATGCCTTGTGTTAAGGACCATTGCACTAAATTATGCCAATTTTCTCCGCCATTAACATGTAAATAATGAAAGTTTGCATCTTGCTTATGTTCAATCCCCATAAGCTGATTAATAAATACAATGCCTTTAAAATCGTCCACAAATAAAACGTTACTTCCTTGTCCCAAAAATAAGATCGGCAAAGCGTTCTTTTTCGCTAATTTCCATTGCTCAATTAACTCGGAAAGTGCGGTGATTTTTATAATTTTTTTTGCTTTAGACGGAAGATGAAATGTATGAAAGTCTTGTAAATTTTCCATTAATATTCCTTAAAATGTATTCGGTAAAGTTAATTTCACTTCGGTACCGCCTGTCGAATGATTTTGAATAGACAAACGTGCATTTAATTGGTTACTGCGTTCTAACATAATATTTAATCCATAATGCCCGGTTGGTTCCTTTAAACTTGGAATACCAATGCCATTATCACGCACAGCCAATTCATATTCACCGTCATCATTAGTATAAGCCAGCACTTCAATTTCTGTGCCTTGTGAATGTTTAATCGCATTTAATGTCGCCTCTCGCACAATTTGTAACGCATGAACTAGTTGTTGGGCGTTAAATGTTTGTGAAGGCAAAGAACAATCCACTCGCATTCGCATTGAGGTTTGATTGCGTAATGAATCTATCACTTGTTCTAAAGCAACCTGTAAATTTGCCTCTTGTATGGTTAAGCGGAATGTGGCGAGAAGTTCACGCAACTGTAGATAACCGGCGGTAACTGCTTGCTCAAAATCTTGAATAATTTCTTGGCTTTTGGCTTTGGCATCTTGAGTTTCTTGTTGTAGGGTATGTTTTAATAAAGTGAGTTGAATTTTCAAATAAGACAATACTTGAGCCAAAGAATCATGTAATTCTCTTGCAATAATTGACCGCTCTTCCATGAGTAATAAATGCTGTTGTTGTCGTTGCATTTGGTAAAAATACAGCGTGCGACTGAGCATTTGCGAGACATTGTGCATTGTGCGTAAATCCGGACAAGGTAAGCCGGCTTGCCAACGCATAATCCCAAGTTGATTATTTTCGATTTCTAAATCCATACTTTGTAAATCAACGGGGTCTTGTTTTGTTCCTAAAGAAATATGCCAATGCTCTGCACCATGAACAATTAATTCTAAATACCGCAAATGTTCATTAATCATCACTTGTTTTAGCATTTGTTGAAATAGTTTAGGTTCAATGGCTTTTGTAGTAACAAGTTGAGAACAATGATAAAGCATGGTTAAAGAGCGGTTAGCTTGACTTAACTTTTGTGTTTTCTCATTCACTTTTTCCTCCAACGTGGCATAAAGTTTTTTTAACTCGGCTGCCATTTGGGTAAAAACTAAAGCTAATCGACCAATTTCATCATCACTTTTGGTGTCTAACGGAATATGGTTAAATTGTCCAATTTGAACTTGAGAACTTGCCAACGCTAATTTTTCCAATGGGGTAACAACTCTTTTGCGTGTAAAATAAATGACATAGGATACCATAGCTAAAATCACAATCATTGCTACTAAAATACTGAGTACGGCGATTTTAAGTTTCAGCTCCGCAAAATACTGTAAAGTATTTACAAATTGATCTACTTGATCGACATAGCTGGCGATTTCTGCACGGTAAGCATCCTTGTTGTTTTCTTTTGCATGCTTTTCCATGATCTCCCAACGCTTGATTAAATTACGATAGGATTGCCTTACATCATTAGGTACAAGAAAATGCCGACTAATTTTGAGTAATGGCTCTGAATGCAAACTTAAACGATATTGACGCAATGCCCTCTCTACATTGTCCGGTTCATATTCCATTTCATAAAAAAGTCGGTAACTTTGCATACGTAATGAGCCGGAAACATTGATTAACTCTGCATCAGATTTATTACTTTGCATAATAGCTAAACTCATTATGCTAATTAACGATACAAAAATAATGATGAGCAATAAATAGTTGGCAATTTTAGTTGAAACAGAATGATTTTTTATATTCATATGAAAATCTTTAAACAAAATCCGCACGCTATCATACAACAGAATATGCTGAATACCGCATACTTTATTATTCATGCCGATGGCTTATCATATACTGACTGTATTCAACTTTAATATCATCGGCAAATTCCCTCAAAATACGCCATCAATTTTGCTATAATACTCCCCGCATATTGAGGGCAGAAACAATGGTAAAAAATAGCACAATCAATCAACATCCGGAACAACAAACCAAAGACATTATTGACGAAAAACTCATACAAGCAGGTTGGCTTATTCAAACAGTTAAAGCTTATAATCCTAATGCAGGTTTAGGCATTGCCGTGCGTGAATATCCCACCGGCACAGGACCTGTGGATTATCTGTTGTTTGTGGATAGAGAGCCTGTTGCCATTATTGAAGCCAAACAAGAAAATTTCGCCTACAAACTCAACACCATTGAAGAGCAAAGTGCACGCTATGCCAAAAGCGAACTCAAAAACATTGCCCAAGCCGACATCGCTTTTTTGTATGAAAGCACGGGTACCATCACACGCTTTACTAATTGCAATGACCCCACGCCAAGAGCCAGAGAAGTATTCAACTTTCATCGCCCCGAAACCTTACAAAAATGGGCAACTGAAGGCAAAAACACCTTGCGTGCTAAATTAAAAGCACTACCTGTACTCAATCCGCAAAATTTGCCTGCTTGTGAGTTAAACTTGCGTGATTGCCAACTGACCGCCATTGAAAATATACAAACTTCGCTTGCTAAAGATTTGCCACGTGCCTTAATTCAAATGGCAACAGGTGCAGGCAAAACTTATACTGCGATTAACATTATGTACCGTTTGCTCAAATACACAGGCAAACGGCGGATTTTGTTTTTGGTGGACACCGTCAACTTGGGCGAACAAGCCGAACAAGAAATGCTGGTTTTTACTCCGCCGGACGATAACCGTAAATTCACCGAACTTTACAACACCCAAGTCATCAAATCACCACATATCCCTAAAGGTGTGGAAGTGTGCATTTGCACTATTCAGCGTATGTATTCTTTATTGAAAGGCGAAGATGTAGCTATTCCTGATGACAGCGTTGAATTGGAAGAATGGGAAAACCGTTTAAAAGAACCTTTATCCGTTGCCTATCAACCCAATTTACCGCCCGAATTTTTTGATTTTATTTTTATTGATGAATGCCATCGATCTATTTACAACTTATGGCGACAAGTGCTGGATTATTTTGATGCCTATTTGATCGGCTTAACCGCAACACCCGATAACCGCACTTTTGGTTTTTTCAATCAAAATGTGGTCAGTGAATATAGTCACGAACAGGCGGTTGCAGACGGCGTCAATGTGGGCAATGAAGTGTTTTTGATTAACACTAAAATCAGCATACAAGGCGGTAAATTCAAAGCCGAGGAACTGGTAGAATACCGTGAACGTACTACACGCCGTAAGCGTTGGCAACAGCAGGACACAGACGAAAGCTACACTGCCAAACAGCTTGATCGTGATATTGTTAATCCTAGTCAAATTCGCACAATTATCCGCACTTTCCGTGATCATTTGCCAATCATATTTCCCAATCGTCAAGAAGTGCCAAAAACGCTGATTTTCGCCCAAAACGACAGTCATGCTGATGACATTATCAAAATGGTGCGTGAAGAATTTGGGCAGGGCAACGAATTTTGTAAAAAAATCACTTACAAAGCTAAAGACGATATTTTGGACGAAAATGGCGATATTGTAGAGCAAGGCGAGGAGCCGAAAACCATTCTTGCCAATTTCAGAAACAGCTATCACCCACGCATAGCCGTGACGGTGGATATGATTGCCACAGGCACCGATGTGCGTCCGCTTGAATGTTTGCTGTTTATGCGTGATGTGAAAAGTCGAAATTATTTTGAGCAAATGAAAGGGCGTGGCACACGCACGCTTGATAAAGACGGTTTGCAAAAAGTCAGTCCGCCCGCACCGTCTGCCAAAACCCATTATGTGATTGTTGATGCGATTGGTGTAACCAAGTCCTTAAAAACCTCAAGTATTCAGTTAGACACCAAGCGTTCCGTGAGTTTTGCCGAACTGGGCAGAGCGGTGGTGTTTGGCGGAGCGTTTGATATGGACAGTATTAGCTCATTGGCTTGTCGTTTGTCTCGTTTGGACAAACAATTAAGCCAAGATGAACAGCAGCAAATCAGTGAAATTCTAGGCGGTGTTGCCTTATCACAAGTGGTCAAAGACTTGTTTCACGCCATCAATGCCGATGAAATTCACAAGCATGCTTGCGAACAAGAGGGTATTTCCCTTGATGAAACGCCGTCCGAAGAAACGCTATTAAAAGTGCAAAAGCAACGTGTTCGCACCGCTACTAAAACACTTTCCATGGAGCTGATTACCGCTCTTGATGAAATTCGCAAACAGCACGAACAAAAAATCGACCACGAACTGGACGAAGTTACCCATGTGGGCTGGGCGGAAAATGACGAAGCGATTACCCAAAATTTTGCAGATTGGATAAATGAACATAAGGACGGCATTACCGCCCTGCAAATTTTTTACAACCAGCCTTATCAACGCCAAGCATTTACCCTTGCAATGATAAAAGAGTTGGCAAACGCAATCAAAAAAGCCAAACCCAAACTGGCATTCAGCCACATTTGGCAAGCCTACGCACGCCTAGACCAAGTCAGCGAGCAAAAACAAAATGAACTCACTGCACTAGTCGGTCTCATTCGTCGCGTGGTGGGTATTGATAACAAAATCACACCATTTGCTCATATTGTGCGTAAAAATTTCCAAAAATGGACATTTGAGCATAATGCCCGAGCAGACAAAAAGCTCACCGAAGAACAAATGGCGTGGCTTGCGATGATAAAAGAACATATCATCACTTCATTTTCGATAAAAAGCGATGACTTTGAACTCACACCGTTTAATCAGCACGGTGGATTGGGACAAGCCTATGATGTGCTTTGTGGCATTACCCAAAATGACGATTTTGACGCATTGCTTGATGAAATTAACCAACGATGGACAGCGTAACCGAAAACAGGGCAAAAATAATGAGCGATTTAATTATTTACCAAACCGATGACGGCAAAACCCAAGTCAGCCTATTGGTTGAACAAGGCGAAGCGTGGCTCACCCAAAATCAGCTTGCCGAACTTTTTGATACCTCTGTACCAAACATAACCACTCATATTAAAAATATATTACAAGACAATGAGTTAGATGAGGATTCAGTTATTAAGGATTATTTAATAACTGCGTCAGACGGCAAAAATTACCAAGTCAAACATTATTCATTGGCGATGATTTTGGCAATCGGTTTTCGGGTGCGAAGCCCACGTGGTGTACAATTTCGCAAATGGGTAAACAGCACACTGCAAACTTATCTAGAAAAAGGTTTTTTGATTGATAAAGAACGGCTGAAAAATCCACAAGGTCGCCTTGATTATTTTGATGAATTATTAGCCGATATTCGTGAAATTCGTGCCAGCGAAATGCGGTTCTATCAAAAAGTGCGTGAACTGTTCAGCCTGTCCAGCGATTATGACAAAACAGACAAAGCCACGCAGATGTTCTTTGCCGAAACACAAAACAAACTGCTCTTTGCCGTTACGCACCACACCGCCGCTGAGCTGATTTTAAGCCGAGCCGATGCCGATTTACCGAATATGGGTTTGACTGCTTGGAAAGGCAAAGTGGTTCGCAAAGGCGATGTTGTGATTGCCAAAAATTATCTAACGGCAGACGAATTGGACAGCCTAAACCGTTTGGTAACAATTTTTCTTGAAAGTGCCGAATTGCGTGTCAAAAATCGCCAAGATTTAACCTTGTCATTTTGGCGGAACAATGTGGATAATTTACTTGAATTTAACGGATTTGCCATTTTGGACAATCAAGGCAGTCGCACCAACGCCCAAGCCCAAACCATAGCTCACGAGCGATACGAGCAATTTCACGCTAAGCGACAAGCCCAAAAACTTATCAATGCAGACAGTCAGGACTGGCAAGAATTGCAAACCCTAGAAATTGAACTTAAAAAAGCGAAATAACCCAACGATGAGCAAGCATACAATGACCGCAAACAACACATTACCGCAAGGGTGGAAGAAATATAATTTATTTGAAATTTGTAAACCCAAACAATGGAAAACTATTGCAGTAAAAGATTTAACAGATACAGGTTACCCTGTTTATGGTGCAAATGGTGTTATTGGCTATTACCATAAATATAATCACGAAAATGCTACTGTTCTACTAACTTGTCGTGGAGCAACTTGTGGTGAAATTCACATTTCCAAGCCATATTCATACATAAATGGCAATGCAATGTGCATGGATAATTTATCTGAAAAAATAACAATTGAATTTCTGTATTTTTATTTAAAATCAATTAATTTAAGTTTTATTATTTCAGGTTCTGCACAACCACAAATTACACAAGTTGGACTAAAAAAACTAGAAATCCCGGTTCCTCCATTGCCAACTCAACAAGCCATCGTCAATAAAATAGAAACCCTATTTGCCGACATTGATGCAGGGATAGATAGATTGAAAACGGCACAAAAGCAGTTAAAACAATACCGCCAATCCTTGCTCAAAAATGCCTTTAATGGCGAACTGACTAAAGATTGGCGTGAACAAAATGCTGATAATTTGCCGTCATCAAGCGAATTACTCGCCCAAATTCAACAAGCAAGGGAAGCTCACCACGCCAAACAGCTTGCCGATTGGCAAAGTGCGGTTGAAAAATGGGAACAAACAAGGAAAATTGGGAAAAAACCGAGTAAACCAAAAGCCCAAACACAAGCGGTTCAATTTGAAGAAAGTTTGGAAGATTTGCCAAGTGGGTGGGGAACAATCAAAATCAATCAAGTGGCTAATATTTTTACAGGTGCGACACCATTAAAAAGTAATCCTAATTATTATATAAATGGTTCAATTCCTTGGGTTACAAGTGGTAGCTTAAATAATGCATTTGTAGAATGTGCTGATAATTTTGTTACAGATTTGGCTTTAAAAGAAACCAATTTAAAATTATTGCCAAAGCATACTTTACTTATTGCAATGTATGGAGAAGGCAAAACTCGTGGAAAATGTTCTGAATTATTAATTGAAGCAACAACCAATCAAGCGATTGCAGGAATTGTTCTTTATGAAAATTTTCCAATCAGCAGACAATTTTTGAAATTCTATATGTTTAAAAATTATGCAGATTTACGCCGACAATCATCTGGTGGAGTTCAACCAAATTTAAATTTAAGTTTAGTGGGAAATATTGTTTTTCCTTTTCCCTGCTTAACCGAACAAACCGAAATTGTCCGTATTTTGGAAAGCAAACTTTCTGCCTACGACCAACTTGCCACCACATTAAGCAAACAACTTAAACAAGCCGAATTGTTAAAACAGGCGGTATTGAAATCGGCATTTTCGGCTAGATTGGAGATTGATCAAGGGGGCGATAAGCAATGTTAAATTGGAATGATATTGAACAGATGCTAATCAGTGGCAATCTATGCCAAGAAAAGCTTTATTTGGAGTATAAAGAAGCAAAAAACGATGTACCCAAAGCGGTATGGGAAAGCTACTCTGCATTTGCCAACCAATCGGGGGGGCTTTATTTTGCTCGGGGTTGCCGAAAAACCAAATCTGCATATTTCCGGCGTGGGTAATCCTATAAAAATTCAAGATCTCTTGTTCTCACAATGCTGAAATGTGGAAAAAGCTAGTTGTGCTTTGCTCAATAGCGATGATGTCCGACAATTTGGGATCCAAGGCAAAACGGTGATTGCTGTTTATGTTCGCAAGGCGGAAACAACACAACGCCCAGTGCATCTAAATCAAGATTATCGCCGCTCTTTTATTCGGTTAAATACAGGCGATCATCGGCTCAACGATAGCGAATTGCGTTCTTTCTTAATCTAGCTATACCCATAAAGATTTTGATGGGCATATTTTACCCTATGGCACATTGGATTATTTGAATCGAGAAACCTTGAACAAATATCGCCATTTATTAAAAGCACATAATCCTTCATCACCATTATTGATTCTTTCTGATGAACGCTTTGCCAAGAAGGCTGGGATTTTTTCCATTGATGCCACAACAGGCAAGCAAGGTATTACCTACGCTGCTTTGCTGTTATTTGGCAAAGGGGAGGCTATTAAAGGTGTTTTTCCGCATTTTTTCTTTGAGTATATTGAAAAAAGCGAAGAGAACCGCCGTTATGATCTCCGTATTACGGATTTTGATCTTGAAGATGGCAACTTATTTGAGTTTTACCTAAAAATTGAACCGAGAATTATTGCACTGGGCAAGGATACTCATTTCAAATTAGATAAACTCACACGCACGGAAGAAAATGAAATTACCGAAGCATTGCGAGAAGCCTTGGTCAATGCCATTGCTCACGCAGACTATTTCAATAATGCACGCCATCTGAAAATTGTGAAAACGACCAATCAAATCAGCTTTGAAAATGCGGGGATAATGTTGGTGGAGGTTGAGCAGGCAATTCTTGGAAACCGTTCCGAATGTCGCAATGGCAAAATTCACGACCTCTTACGACGTATCGGCTTATGCGAACGGCAAGGCGAGGGTGTGCGAGATATTTTCGCTCATTGGAAAAGCCGTTATTTCAACACGCCAAAATTAGAAAGCCATATTGATCACACCAAGCTCACACTCACTTTTCAAGATGGTGAAATTGCAAAATGGCAGGAAAAATTGACTGCTTGCTTGGGAAAAGATTTTCTAAAACTTAAAGAAATCGGCAAAGATTGCCTGCTTTATATTGCCGTAAACGGTCAACAAGCAAGCCATAAACACATGACAGATAAAATGCCTCAGTATTCTTCTCGTGCCATTACCCTTGCTTTAGCACAGTTAAAAAATAAAGGTTTATTAAGTGTATCAGGTGAAAAACGTAGTGACCGTGTTTATCATCTTCTAGAGCTAATTGCAGATAAGTCAAAATGTGATTATGTGGATAACAGCCTAACCGTACAAGATAAAACTATTGAAAATCAAATGGTTATAGAGAATAACTCGTTGGGTTATATACAAGATAGGATACAAGATAGGATACAAGATAATCTTGCTTCTTTGTTGGAAATTTTAAATGATACTGCGTACAGTACGAGTGAATTATTAACATTGCTGGCGTTAAAAAGTCGTCCAAGCTTTGTCAAAAATTATCTTAATAAAGCATTACAGGCGGAGTTAATTGAAATGACTATTCCTGACAAGCCAACCAGCCGTAACCAAAGATATCGATTAACTCGGACAGGTAAACAGCTTTTAGCAAAATTGAAAAGAGACACACAATGACCATACAAACACACACCTCAAACGCCATTGTCCAAAAAGTTTGGAGTTTTTGTCATATGCTCCGTGATGACGGCGTGAGCTATGGCGATTATTTGGAACAGATTACCTATTTGATTTTCTTAAAAATGGCATTTGAATACAGCCAGCCACCCTATAAGAGAAATGTCGGCATTCCTACTGAATACAACTGGCAAAGTTTGATTAACCGTTCGGGGATGGAATTGGAAAGTCATTATTTGGCATTATTGCGTGATTTAAGCTAGAAAAAAGGCTTGCTTGGGCAGATTTTCGCCAAAGCACAAAACAAAATTCAAGACCCTGCCAAACTTTCTCGTTTAATTGCGATGATAGACGAAACCAAGTGGACCCGTTTAAATACTGATGTGAAAGGCGATATTTACGAAGGTATTTTGGAAAAAAATGCTGAAGACACTAAATCGGGAGCTGGGCAATATTTTACACCACGAGCCTTGATTGCAGCGATTGTAGAATGTGTTCGTCCGCAAGCCGATACGATCATTGCTGACCCGGCAGCGGGAACAGGCGGTTTTTTATTGGCAGCATACAGTTATTTAGAAAAACATACCAATTTAAACGCTGAACAGAAAGTGCGGTTAAAAAAAGGGACTTTTTTTGGCAATGAAATTGTTGCCAATACCCGCTGTTTGTGTTTGATGAATTTGTTTTTGCACGGTATTGGCGAAATGGACGGTGAAAGTCCGATTAGCTCTGATGATTCTTTGCTTGCACCAAGTAGTCGAAAAGCGGATTTGGTTTTAGCTAATCCGCCCTTTGGCAAAAAAAGCAGTATGACGTTTACCAATGCGGACGGTGAAGCTGAAAACGAAGATTTTGTTTATAACCGTCAGGATTTTTGGGCAACAACTGCCAATAAACAGGTCAATTTTTTGCAACATATTTACACTATGCTTAAAAACAATGGTCGTGCGGCGGTAGTGGTGCCTGATAACGTGTTATTTGAAGGCGGTGCAGGCGAAACGGTGCGTAAAAAATTGTTGCAGATGACGGATTTGCACACTATTTTACGTTTACCGACGGGTATTTTTTATGCTCAAGGTGTGAAAGCAAATGTACTGTTTTTTGATAATCGCCCAACTCAAGAACAGGCGGTTACCACAGAAATTTGGGTATATGATTACCGCACTAATGTGCATCACACTTTAAAGAAAAGACCAATGCAATTGACTGATTTACAAGACTTTATCAATTGCTATTGTGCTGATGATCGCCGTAAACGTACGGAAACCTATCACGCCGATAACAATCCTGACGGTCGCTGGCGTAAATTTACCCTTGATGAAATTAACAAGCGGGAGAAAACCAGTTTAGATATTTTTTGGTTAAAAGATCGTTCTTTGACCGACTTGGATCATTTGTCGGACCCTGATGTGTTAGCCAATGAAATCATAGAAAATATGGAAATAGCTTTGATGAATTTTAGACGTGTAGCACAGGAATTGATAGATAAATGAAATGAGTTGTCCTCAAACACCGTTTACAGAAATGTAAACGGTTTTTTAAATAAATCAATGATATATCATTTTTCTCAAGCATATCCGCAATTCCACGCTTCGTAACTTCCTATACTGAAATCATAAATTTGATCTACCTCAACAAACTTGCATTTTGTCGAGCAAATACTCATTTTTGGTTATTAAAAATCAGCGGTAAGGTTTGGACAATAAAAATCTATAAAAGAATAGTGTGGTTTTTAGGCATAACGTTGGTGGAAGAACAGTTATCCGGCAACGATAACAACCTCAAAATAAGAAAGAATATGAAAGAAAATAAAAACGCAAAAAATCATGCTGAGGAGTGGCATGTTTGTGGCTTAATTATTCAAGTAAACCCACAAAAAATAGCACAAGTTAAGACCGCTCTTTTGACGATTCCGCATACGGAAATTCCAGCAGAGGATGAAAAAGGAAAATTGGTTGTGGTTATGCAATCGGACGATCCGCAGGTTTTACTGAATCATATGGAAAATTCACGCAATATTGATGGCGTGATTGATTTGTCGCTGATTTATCATCAACAAGATGACAATGTTGAGCAATAGTTTAAAAATGAATAGTGGGGGAGACTATGAATTTAAGTCGTCGTGATTTTATGAAAGCAAATGCTGCTTTAGCTGCCGCTTCAGTGGCTGGCTTAATTATTCCGGTAAAAAATGTAAATGCAGCTGACACAAGTATTACTTGGGATAAAGCCGTATGTCGCTTTTGCGGTACAGGATGTGCGGTATTAGTGGGGACAAAAGATGGACGTGTTGTTGCTTCGCAAGGTGATCCTGATGCAGAAGTTAATCGAGGGTTAAACTGTATTAAAGGTTATTTCCTACCCAAAATTATGTATGGGAAAGACCGTTTAACGCACCCTATGCTACGTATGAAAAACGGTCAATATGACAAAGAAGGGGAATTTACCCCCGTAACTTGGGATTTTGCCTTTAAAACAATGGCGGAAAAATTTAAGTCTGCATTAAAAGCAAAAGGACCGAACGGTGTAGGTATGTTCACCTCCGGACAATCCACTATTTTTGAAGGTGTGGCAAAATCGAAATTATTCAAAGCAGGATTACTTTCAAATAATATTGATCCGAATGCTCGTCACTGCATGGCATCGGCAGCTGTTGCCTTTGTACGTACCTTTGGTATAGATGAGCCCATGGGCTGTTATGATGATATTGAGCATGCCGATGCTTTCGTGCTTTGGGGGTCAAATATGGCGGAAATGCACCCGATTTTATGGTCTCGAATCTCGGATCGCCGTTTGGCTAATCCTGATACGGTTAGTGTAAATGTCCTTTCTACCTTTGAGCACCGCTCTTTTGAACTTGCCGATTTAGGTATTCTTCTCAAACCTCAGTCTGATTTGGCTATTTTGAACTATATTGCAAATTATCTCATTGAAAATAATGCAATTAATCGAGAGTTCATCGAAAAACATACCAAATTTAAACGTGGCGAAACTGATATTGGTTATGGTTTACGTCCACAAGATCCTCGTGAGCAAACAGCGAAAAATGTTAAAACTGCGGGCAAGATGTATGATAGTTCTTTTGAGGAATTCAAAAAATTAGTTGCACCGTACACCTTAGAAAAAGCACATGAAATTTCCGGAGTACCAAAGGAGCAATTAGAAAAACTGGCAAAACTTTATGCCGATCCAAATAAAAAAGTTGTTTCTTATTGGACAATGGGTATAAACCAACACACACGTGGTGTATGGGCAAACCATTTAATTTATAACATTCATTTATTAACCGGAAAAATTTCATTACCGGGGTGTGGTCCTTTCTCATTAACAGGTCAACCCTCTGCTTGTGGTACTGCACGTGAGGTGGGTACTTTTATTCATCGGTTACCGGCGGACTTAGTAGTTATTAAACCGGAACATCGTAAAATCGCAGAAAAAATTTGGAAACTACCGGAAGGTTTGATTTCAGATAAATTAGGCTTCCACGCTGTTGCACAAAGTCGTGCATTAAAAGACGGCAAAATGCAGGTGTTATGGCAAATGTGTAATAACAATATGCAGGCAGGTCCAAATATCAATGAGGAAACTTACCCAGGGTGGCGTAATCCGGATAACTTTATTGTCGTTTCAGATCCCTATCCAACCGTATCCGCACTTTCAGCCGATTTGATCTTACCAACAGCAATGTGGGTTGAAAAAGAAGGGGCTTATGGAAATGCGGAACGTCGCACTCAATTTTGGCGTCAACAAGTGAAAGCACCGGGTGAAGCAAAATCTGATTTATGGCAATTAGTTGAATTTTCTAAATATTTTACGACTGATGAAGTATGGCCGGCAGAAATTTTAGCGAAAAATCCGGCATACCAAGGTAAAACACTTTATGAGGTGCTTTATCTCAATGGACAAGTAAATCAATACTCAAATGATGAACTGAAAGGTCGCCTAAATGATGAGGCTTACCATTTTGGTTTCTATATACAAAAAGGGTTATTTGAAGAATACGCAAGTTTTGGTCGAGGACATGGTCATGATTTAGCTGATTTTGACACTTACCATAAAGCTCGAGGCTTGCGTTGGCCTGTAGTTGACGGTAAAGAAACTTTATGGCGTTATCGTGAAGGTTATGATCCTTATGTAAAAGCAGGGGAGGGTGTTTCTTTTTATGGTCAGGCGGATAAAAGAGCGGTGATTTTAGCGGTACCATATGAACCGCCGGCAGAGGTGCCGGATAGAAAATATGATTTATGGCTGACCACAGGTCGCATTCTTGAGCATTGGCATACAGGATCAATGACACGTCGTGTACCAGAATTACACCGTTCTTTCCCGAATAACCTTGTTTGGATGAATCCGAATGATGCGAAAAAACGTGGTTTGAAACATGGGGATAAGATTAAGGTTATTTCTCGCCGAGGTGAAATAACGTCTTATATAGATACTCGTGGACGTAATAAATGTCCTGAAGGTTTGATTTATACGACTTTCTTTGATGCTGGACAGCTGGCAAATAAACTGATATTAGATGCAACAGATCCGATTTCGAAAGAAACTGACTTCAAAAAATGTGCAGTAAAAGTGGTGAAAGCGTAACAATCAACAAAAGGCACCGCACTTTACTTGCTAAAGTGCGATGAATACTCATGAAGAAAATTGCTTTTACACCGGAACGCCGAAAATTTTTAAGAGATACCGTCCGAACCTGTGGCGGACTTGCCGGATTAGGCGTATTACTTGGCTTACAACAACATCAAAGTCTGGCTAGACAGGGGGTGGCATTACGTCCGCCCGGTGCTTTGGCTAATGACCAAGATTTTACAGCGGCTTGTATTCGTTGCGGTCAATGTGTACAGGCTTGTCCTTATAAAATGCTGCATTTAGCCTCATTATTATCTTCCATAGAGGCAGGAACTCCCTATTTTATTGCAAGAGAGAAGGCTTGTGAAATGTGTGAGGATATTCCTTGTGTTAAGGCTTGTCCGAGCGGTGCATTGGATAATCAACTTGATGATATTAGTAAAGCAACAATGGGATTAGCCGTTTTGCTTGATCACGAAACCTGTTTAAACTGGCAGGGTTTACGTTGTGATGTTTGTTATCGTGTTTGCCCTTTAATTGATAAAGCGATTACGTTGGAAAAACATCGGAATGAAAGAACAGGAAAGCATGCTGTGTTTATTCCAACTGTTCACTCCAATGCTTGTACAGGATGTGGTAAATGTGAAGAGGCTTGTGTATTGGAAGAAGCCGCCATCAAGGTTCTTCCTAATACATTAGCAAAAGGTATGTTGGGAGAACATTATCGTTTGGGCTGGCAAGAGAAAGATAAAGTAGGGCATTCTCTTGCACCAAAAGACTTAATATCCTTACCAATTCGTCAACCGGAGAGTAAATAATGGCAAATTCTCCTAAACACAGCGGTAGAGAATCAAGAGAAAAATTAGGTTTTTGGCGTGCAAACCGGTTCCTCATTTTACGTCGGGTAACTCAATTCAACATTCTCACCATGTTCTTGAGCGGACCTTATTTAAACTTTTGGATTCTAAAGGGTAATTATAGTGGTAGTTTATTATTCGACACTATCCCATTAACCGATCCGCTTATTGTCGCCGAAAGCCTTGCAACAGGCTATTTACCGAACAGTTCAACGATTATTGGAACAATTATTGTTGTATCAATATATGCTTTACTTGGTAGCAAAGTTTTTTGTGGCTGGGTTTGTCCTCTTAATGTTGTAACGGATTGTGCCGCTTGGTTACGTCGAAAATTAGGTATTCGTCAAAGTGCCAAACTTCCTCGTGGCTTGCGTTATGGTATTTTGCTGATGATTTTAATGGGGAGTGCAGTAAGTGGCGTATTGTTATGGGAATGGATAAATCCTGTTTCCGCTTTGGGACGTGCGTTAATTTATGGGGTTGGTGCAACAACTTGGTTGATATTGGCAGTTTTCTTATTTGACTTATTTATTGTGGAACATGGCTGGTGCGGTCATCTTTGTCCTATTGGTGCAATTTATGGTGTGATTGGGGCAAAAAGTTTATTGCGTATTAAAGTAGTTGAGCAACAAAAATGTGATCACTGTATGGATTGTTACCATATTTGTCCGGAGCCGCAAGTTTTACGTGCACCGCTACACGGTAAAAATAATGAAAGTCGGTTTGTACTTTCAAAAGATTGTATCAGTTGCGGACGTTGTATTGATGTCTGTGCTGAAAAAGTATTTATATTTAGCAATAGATTTAATCATTCTGGGAGTGATCAAAAATGATGAAAAAAACACTATTATTTATTACCGCACTTTTTGTGTCTTCTGCTTTTGCAACGCAGAAAGTAGGAAAAAACTACCAAGATGCTGTTGAAAATGTGCCAGCTGCATTTCATAACCATATAAAAGAAAGTACAACGCCCGCATTAAACTATGTAAATCAACCACCTATGATCCCGCATAGCGTTGCAAATTATCAAGTAACAAAAAATACAAACCAGTGTTTAAATTGCCATAGTCCGGAAAACTCGAGAATTACCGGAGCAACAAGAATTAGTCCAACGCATTTTACAGATCGTGACGGCAATGTTACCGGTCAAACTGCACCACGACGCTATTTCTGTTTACATTGCCACGTATCGCAAGCAGATGTTGCTCCTATTGTGCCAAATGAATTTAAGCCAATGAAAGGCTATGGTAACTAGATGAGGATAGATGTATGGCAAATGAAAAATCAAATATCATCGTTCGTTTAAGTAAAAGCGGTTGGAAATGGTTTAGGAAGCCAAGTCGTGCTGTCAGTGTATTGATTTTATTATCATTTATTGCAGGTATTATTTTTTGGGGAGGGTTTAACACCGCATTTGAATACACGAATACGGAAGAATTTTGTTCCAGTTGTCATATGAATGACGTTGTACCTGAATATCGTCATTCTGTTCACTATATGAATCGCAGTGGAGTAAAAGCCGACTGTGCCGACTGTCATTTACCGCACGAATTTATTCCGAAATGGACACGTAAAATCGGGGCGGCAAAAGAAGTTTATGCGTATATTACAGGCAAGGTAGATACCAAAGAGAAATTTGAGGCACATCGCTTAGAAATGGCACAACGTGAATGGGCTAGAATGAAAGCCAATGACTCACAAGAATGTCGTCATTGCCATAATTTCAATGATATGGATACTACTCAGCAAAAAAATGTCGCACAAAAAATGCACAGAATGGCACAAGAACAAGGAAAAACCTGTATTGATTGTCATAAAGGTATTGCTCACCAATTACCGAATATGAAAGACGTGCAATCCGGTTTTTTACCTGAGCAATAGTGAAAAAATTGACCGCACGTTGAGTTGCACCTCAAACGTTGGATACATCCGACTGATTGAGGTGCAACATTGTGACTATTTGATTTTAAATTATTTATCCTAATGCAACTCTCGCATTTTGGAATAAACGCATCCAAGCCCCGTCTTCTTGCCAATTTTCAGGATACCAAGAATTGTTTACTGCTCTAAATACACGCTCAGGGTGTGGCATCATAATAGCGACTCGTCCGTTGGAATTAGAAAGTGCGGTAATTCCCTCCGCAGATCCGTTCGGATTTGCCGGATATATTTCTGTCGGATTTAACTGACTGTCGATATATTGTGCAGCAATCAAATTCTGTGCTTTTAATGCTTGCAACTGCTGATCATGCTTAAATTCAATTCGTCCTTCACCATGAGAAACCGCAATCGGCATATGTGATCCCGACATTCCGTTAAACCATACGGAATGAGTATCGTTAATGCGAACCATTGCAACACGAGCTTCAAAACGTTCTGATTTATTTCGTACAAATCGTCCCCAGTTTTCCGTACCGGGTATAATTTCTGCTAAATTGGATAACATTTGACAACCGTTACAAACACCTAAGGCTAATGTGTCCTGACGATGGAAAAATGCACTGAATTGATCACGAAGTGCAGTGTTAAACAGAATGGATTTAGCCCAACCGCCACCGGCTCCCAAGACATCGCCATAAGAAAAACCACCACAAGCAACGAGTGCGTTGAAATCCTGAAGATGGTGACGTCCTTTTTGCAAATCACTCATATGAACATCAATGGCATTAAATCCAGCACGATCAAAAGCTGCCGCCATTTCATAATGGCTGTTTACCCCTTGTTCACGTAAAATAGCAATACGAGGTTTTGTTCCTTTGTGGATATAAGGTGCGGTGATTTTTTCATTTAGATCATAGGTCAAATAAGCGGAAAGTCCTTTATCATTCGGATCTTTTTTCATCTCAAATTCTTGATCGGCACAATCCGGATTATCACGTAAACGTTGCATTTGATGTGTTAATTCAGCCCAAATCCCACGTAATACGGAACGTTTTTCACTCAATAAGACTCTGGTACTGCGAGTAATCTCGATATGATCATCTGCGGTAACAATACCGAGTTCTTTGGTTAAATGAATTAATCCATGTTCGGTCAATACGGCACGCACCGCTTTAAGGTCACTTTCTTTGACTTGAATTACGGCACCTAATTCTTCATTGAATAAAACACCGAGATCATTGTCACCCAATGCACTGATGTCTATGGAAATACCGCAATGACCGGCAAAAGCCATTTCCGCAAGCGTAACAATCAAACCACCGTCCGAACGATCATGATAGGCCAGCAATTTCTCTTGTTTCACGAGAGCTTGCATTGCATTAAAAAAGCCTTTTAGCAAAGACACATTTACCACATCTGCCGGTACATCGCCTAATTGCTTATACACTTGAGCAAGTGCGGTTGCACCTAAACGATTTTTTCCCTCACCTAAATCAATTAATAGTAATCGGCTATCTCCTTTGTCCAGACGTAATTGAGGTGTAACCGTCTTACGCACATCTTCTACACGAGCAAACGCACTGATAATTACGGAAAGCGGTGCGGTTACGGATTTTTGATATCCTTCTTCCTGCCAAGTGGTTTTCATAGACATGGAATCTTTTCCAACCGGAATGGTTAAACCTAATTGAGGGCATAATTCCTCACCGATTGCTTTTACAGCCTCATAAAGTCCGGCATCTTCGCCGCCATGACCTGCGGCAGCCATCCAGTTAGCGGATAATTTAATCCGTCTAATATTGCCGATATCCGTTGCGGCAATATTGGTAATGCTTTCTGCGACAGCTAAACGTGCAGAGGCGGCAAAATCCAACAAGGCAACAGGAGTTCGTTCTCCGATAGACATTGCTTCACCGTGATAACTGTCTAAACTTGCTGTTGTTACCGCACAATCCGCCACAGGTACTTGCCACGGACCGACCATTTGATCCCGTGCTACCATACCTGTTACTGAGCGGTCGCCGATAGTGATTAAAAATGTTTTCTCTGCTACGGCAGGTAACCGCAATACCCTGAACAATGCTTCTTTAATTTGGATCATAGACTGATCCAATTGGGGATTATTGACTTTTGCGGATTTCACATCACGTATCATTTTAGGGGTTTTACCTAACAAGATGTTCATTGGTAAATCAATAGGATTGTTATTAAAATGGCTATCTTGCAAAGTTAACTGCTGTTGTTCCGTTGCCTCACCAATCACCGCAAAAGATGCTCGCTCACGCTGACAAATCGCTTCAAAGAGCGGTAATTTTTCTGGTGAAACGGCTAAAACATAACGTTCTTGTGATTCATTGCACCAAATTTCTAACGGCGACATTCCTTTTTCATCGCATAAAATTTTTCGCAACTCGAATCGACCACCTCGACCACCATCATGAACTAATTCAGGCATCGCATTAGATAACCCGCCGGCACCGACATCATGAATAAAAAGAATGGGGTTTTCTGAACCTAATTGCCAACAACGGTCTATTACTTCCTGACAGCGACGCTCCATTTCCGGATTATCCCGTTGTACAGAAGCAAAATCCAAATCTTCTTTTGACTTTCCTGATGCCATAGACGAGGCTGCACCACCGCCCAGACCAATATTCATTGCTGCTCCGCCTAACACAATTAATTTCGCACCAACAGGAATTTCGCCTTTTTGCACATGTTCATGACGAATATTACCTATCCCGCCTGCCAGCATAATCGGCTTATGATAGCCCCGCACTTCTTCGCCGTTAAAACTGTTGACTTTTTCTTCATAAGTACGGAAATAACCCAATAAAGCAGGACGCCCGAATTCATTATTGAAAGCAGCACCGCCAAGCGGACCTTCAATCATAATATCCAGTGCGGAGGCAATACGGCTCGGTTTACTCAACGCATTTTCCCAAGGTTGCGGAAAATTCGGAATACAAAGATTAGACACGGAGAAACCGACTAAACCGGCTTTCGGTTTTGCACCACGTCCCGTGGCTCCCTCATCACGAATTTCGCCACCTGAACCAGTTGCAGCTCCGGGGAAAGGTGAAATGGCGGTAGGGTGATTATGGGTTTCCACTTTCATCAAAATATGCGTGTCTTCTTGATGATAACGATATTGCCCGTCTTGGTCAGGGAAAAAGCGTCCGACTTTTGAACCTTCCATCACCGCAGCATTATCTTTATAAGCTGACAATACATAATCAGGCGTTTTCTCAAAGGTGTTTTTAATCATTTTAAACAGCGATTTATCCTGTTTTTTTCCATCAATAATCCAATCTGCATTAAAAATCTTATGACGACAATGTTCTGAGTTCGCTTGTGCAAACATATAAAGTTCAACATCTGTAGGATTGCGACCGAGTGCGGTGAAATTTTCCACTAAATAATCAATTTCATCTTTTGCTAATGCCAATCCTAAAGTCACATTCGCCTTTTCCAATGCAACATGCCCACCGGTTAAAATATCTACCGTGGTGAAAGGTTTTGGGTCATGCTGTTCAAATAAAACAGCTGCTTCTTGTGGAGAACGGACAATACTTTCCATCATAGGGTCGTAGATACGGAATACTAATTGTTGTTCTTCTTCAGCCGTTAAAGTGCGGTTAAATTTGAAATAATAAGCGATACCACGTTCCAAACGAAGTACCTTATTTAAATCACAATTATGTGCAATATCAGTTGCTTTTGATGCCCAAGAAGAAATCGTACCTATACGTGGAATCACCACAAAACATTCCCCATAAGGCTCTTGCGATTTCTGAGTCGGACCATAACGCAAAAGCTCCTCTAATTTTTCTCTTTCTACCTCAGTTAATGCTTCACTTAAATGGGCAAAATGCAAAAATTCTGCATAACAAGACACAATGGGTAAATTATCTTGCTGAAAACCACTGAATAACTGATTTAAACGAAAATTGGATAATGCGGGCGTACCACGAAAAATGTGTAACATAGAAAAGATCCATCAAAAAAATAAAAAACGACCACATTATAAAGGAATTTTTATCGGAACGAAAACGTTTGCCTAATGCAATTTTCAAAAAATAGTTAATAAAAAGCTGATAACTGAAATGATCTGCACCCCAAAAGTTGGATTAAACAACTAACTGATGAAGTGCAGATTTTTTTAGGATTAATTTTTTGGTAAATATCTCATTGGATCTACTGATTGACCTTTATAACGAATTTCAAAATGGAGTTTGATTGTGTTTGTTCCAGAACTTCCCATTTTAGCAATTTGTTGACCCGCTTTAACTTCTTGCTGATCTTTGACGAGTATACTTTCATTATGTGCATAAGCACTTAAATAACTGTCATTATGTTTAATAATAATTAAATTACCATATCCACGTAAAGCGTCTCCGGCATATACAACTCGTCCAGCAGCAGCTGCATTAACAGCTTGTCCACGAGAACCGCTAATATCAATACCTTTATTGCCTCCATCAGCACTGGAAAATCCTTGAATAATTTTTCCATTTGTTGGCCAAATCCAAGCTATATTTGAGGTGGCTGGAGGTGTTTTATTGATTGGCATTGTTGAATGTGTTGGTGTAGCAACGGGGTTCATTTGTTCATTTGTTGGTCTATTAGCATTCCATGTCTCATTGACTGTATTTTGTGTCACCTCTGATTCATTTATTGTCTGTGTTGGTATCATATTGCTATCGGGAATATTATTTGCAATTTTCAATATTTGTCCAATACTCAGATGATATGGTTCAGACATATTATTTAGTGTGGCCAATTCTTTTATATCCATGCCTGAAATATAAGCAATAAGAAACATGGTATCGCCTTTGCGTACTTTGTAAGTATCACCTTTGTAAAAACCCTTATCAATTTTGCTATAAACAGGCACATTAGTTTTAGGATCTCTTGGAATTTCAAAATTTTGTAGAGCCTGTTTTTTTGCTATCGATTCTGTTTTTTGTTGATTTTGTTGAATGATTTCAGGTTGATAAGTGGAATTTGTTGCTTTCGGCACTCTCATACTTTCGGGCATCTTTTGTTGAATAACTTGAGGTTCCCAAGCGGTTGAGTTTGTACCATTAATCGGTTTGATAATACTTGGTGCTAAATCCTTAGCATTTTCTACCGGAGCCGGAGTGTGTGAACTACAAGCAGCTAGTACAGTGATACTAATAGATAAAGGTAAAAATTTTTTCATGTAAATTCTCCGTTACTTTATATTCATTTTTTATCTTAGATTATTTCAAGACAAGATATACAACTATAGCAATAATGACAACTGACCAACCGATAAATTCAATAGATTGACGTAATTTCGCAGCAAATTTTTTTCCGCTCCAAGCCGCTAAATGGGTAACGAGCAAAAATCTTGCAATACGAGAAATAAAGGCAGTAAGTAAGAAAGGCAAAAATGCCATTTGCATGACGCCTGCACAAATCGTAAAAATTTTATAAGGAATAGGTGAAAAACCTGCAACGAAAACTACCCAAATACCCCATTCTTTGAACCAAGAAAGAGCAGTTTCCCAATGTTGTTGATAACCCCATTGTTGAATATAACTTTGTATGAAATCAAAAGCGTAATAACCTAATCCATAACCAAT
This sequence comes from Histophilus somni 2336, assembly GCF_000019405.1. Lineage (NCBI taxonomy): Bacteria > Pseudomonadati > Pseudomonadota > Gammaproteobacteria > Pasteurellales > Pasteurellaceae > Histophilus > Histophilus somni. The sequence continues at coordinate 579,418 of NC_010519.1, forward strand.
TGCCCCACCAATGGCTGAAGCCATTGCTGCATAAAATGCAAATTTAGTAGCACATTTAGGTTTATTTATTGACATCGGAATAAGCATGACATCAGGTGGTATTGGGAAGAAAATAGCCTCAATAAAACTAACAAAAGTTAGCCAAAATGTAGCAAAACGGTGATTTGCCCATTGCATAGTTTTATCATATAGCGTACCGAAAATTTTCATGTTTTATTCCTTCGATGAAAAGATTATCGTTATTCCTTATCTAACCATTGTTGTAAAGCTGTCATTGAATGATATGCCGTCATATCTGTTTGAATGGGTGTAATTGACACATAGCCGTTTTTAACGGCATGGAAGTCCGTTCCTTCCGATTCATTTTCTGCCAGTCCTATTGGTCCAATCCAATAAATCTCTTCACCTCTTGGATCTTTTTGTTTAATAATATCCGCTGCAGCTGCACGATACCCAAGATGACAAACTTTAATACCTTTTATTTCTGAATAGGGGAGATCCGGCACATTAATATTAATAATTTCTCGGCTTTTTAATAATCGTCCATATAGTTTAGGAATAAGTTGACTCACAATTATTGCCGCACTTTCATAATGTTGTCGTCCATCTAAAGAAACTGCGATTGCAGGTAAGCTTAAATGGCGACCTTCCAGTGCAGCTGCAACAGTTCCCGAATAAATAACGTCATCACCTAAATTGACTCCTGCATTAATACCTGAAACGACAAGGTCGATCTGACCGGATAAAAAACCGTTGAGTGCTAAATGTACACAATCTGCGGGAGTGCCATTGATACTATAATCACCATTATCCAATTTCATTGGTCGTAAAGGCTCAACGAGTGTGAGTGAGCTTGAAGCAGCACTACGATTACGGTCTGGTGCAACAACAGTGACTTGTGCAAATTTACGTAATTCTTTAGCAAGAGTTTTGATTCCCTCTGCCTGTATGCCATCATCATTAGAAAGCAGAATATGCATATTGTTTCCTATGTTTTAAATTATTATTCATTAATATTAACCAGTTCTCTTACGAGGGCTGTCGCATAACTTCCTGCTGGTAAATAAAAAGTCAGTTTTAATCCCTCAGGTATAAATGACCAGCTTAAGTGTTGAGCTTGCATAAGTATTGGACGACGTGCCGATTTCATTTTTTCCTGGTGCATTAAGTACAGGAGTTCTTGATGTTTAGCGATAATTTCATTTTCTACATCACTGGCAATTTGTACATTTTCACCAATTAATGGTGCAGTGATTTGAATATCCTGTTGTGCTAAACGTTGTTGTAATAAATTAAAATCTTCTTTTTGATCAGCATGGAACCAACTGTGTGAGCCGGATAACTGCAAAATATCATTTACTAAGATTTTATGGTGTAGACCTTGTCGAATACGAGCGGATACAATCAAGTTAAAAATTTCACTACGAGCAGCGGAGAGATAAAAACTACGCTTTTTGCGATCTTTAACGTTAATTTCACCTTTAGCCCAGCGTAAAGCCTGAGTTAAATTGTGTCCATCTCGTCCGAAACGTTGCTCGGTAAAATAATTTGGGAACCCATTTTTCTTGATATTTTCTAACCGCACTTTGAGATCTGCATCTTCTTGTGCTTCACGCAGTAAAATTTCAAAATGGTTTCCGTCCAAGCTTCCTGTGCGAATTTTTCGATTGTGACGTGTTACCTCAAGGATTTCCACACCATCAAGTTGAAATTGATTAAAGTCAGGTGTGGGTTGTCCCGGCATCTGTAAACAAAACCATTGTTCTGTAATCGCTTTACGATCTTTGAGTCCTGCATATCCCATATTTTTAGCAGGTATACCAGCAAAGTGTGCCAATTTTTCTGCGACAAATAGAGTATTACAATCTGTTTTACGCACTTTAACAGCAACAAATTCGCCATCACCGGACATTTCATAGCCCAGTTGTTCTTTCACAACAAAATCAGCACAGTGTGTTTTTAAAAGTGCGGTCTGTTTTGGCATTGTTTGTAAATAAGCGAGTTCGTTCATTACTTTGTGCCATTTTGTTTTATTAATAGGACAACAGCTTCACAAGCAATGCCTTCACTGCGTCCAGTGAAGCCTAATTTTTCTGTTGTAGTTGCTTTTACATTAACCTGTTCAATATCACAATGTAAGTCCTGTGCAATCACAGTACGCATTGAGTCAATATATGGACGCATCTTGGGAGCCTGTGCAATGATAGTTATATCAACATTACCGACTTGATAGCCTTTGTCTAAAATTGCTTGGTAGGCTGTTCTTAATAACCTGCGACTATCAGCACCTTTATATTGTATATCAGTATCTGGGAATAATTTTCCTATATCTCCTAAAGCCATTGCACCCAGTAAAGCATCTGTTAATGCGTGTAATGCCACGTCGCCATCACTATGTGCAACTAAACCTTTTTCATAAGGGATAGCGACACCTCCAATGATAATAGGACCTTCACCACCAAAGGCATGTACATCAAAGCCATGACCAATTCTTATCATATTTTTTCCTAATTAATGCTCTTTTTTCATAATTTGTTGGATTTCAGCCATCATTTCTTGGTCGACATCTAAGGCTATTTGAATTAATTCTTTATTTTCAAAGCGAGAGAGTTTTGGATCATAAACCTCTGCCATCAGTTTCACGCTATGACAATCTTTTCTAAAATACACATCACCAATTTCTGCTACTATATCTTCGTTCATACCTAAAGAGAGTAAGGCTTGTTTACTTGTTCTTAATGCCGAGTCAAAGGTTTCACGAATTTGAATATTGGCACCTGCACCATACAGATTGTAAACATGAATACGGTCGTGAGCACGTGCAATAATTTTAATTTGTGGGTTCATTTTACGAGCTTGCTCAACAATTTGTAGAGTTTGTTCTCTGTTATCAATTGCTATAATCAATAATTCGGCATTTTCGACACCTGCAGCATGTAATAGCTCAGGACGAGCAGCATCTCCATAGTAGCATTTAATGCCTAATTTTTTCATACCGGCAATTAGGTTTGCGTCTTTATCAATAATAGTTGGGTGATGCCCCGTCATCACTAACATTCTATTTACAACTTGTCCAAAACGTCCTAGACCAATTAGTATAGTTGGATGTTGTTCATCAATATGATCCGCTTTTCTTTCCGGTTGAGTCGGTTTGAGACGAGGAATTATGTATTTCTTTTGAGCAATAATAAAGAGCGGTGTTAAAATCATTGAAAGTACAACAATAGCTGTCATATTCGCTTGCATTTCTTCACTAATAACATTTTGGCTGGCAGCCGCAGAGAATAATACAAAGGCGAATTCCCCACCCTGTGCCATAATAAATGCTCGGTCAATAGAATTAGCATTACCGGTTTTTGTGATTAAAGCGATTAAATAAATTATAAATCCTTTCACTAACATGAAAAGTAGTACACCAAAAATAATTAAGAACCAATTTTCAGCAACAACAGAAAGGTTGAGTGACATACCAACCCCAAGAAAGAACAAGCCTAACAGCAACCCTCTAAAAGGCTCAATATCAGCTTCGAGTTGATGACGAAAACTGGATTCTGAAAGTAGCACTCCGGCTAAAAAAGCACCCATAGCCATAGAGAAGCCCCCCTCTTCCATAAGTAAAGCAGAGCCTAGAACAACGAGAAGAGCAGCTGCGGTCATTACTTCTCGAGTCTTGGTTTTAGCCAACATTTTAAATAATGGGTTTAAGAGCCAAAGTCCGGCTGCCACTAAAACAGCAAAAGCCGTGCCGGATATTGCAATTTTATGCCAAAGCGGATCAGTTGAAGTAACTTTATCCGGCGATAAAAAAGCCACAAAAGCAAGTAATGGAACAATGAGTAAATCTTCAAAGAGTAAAATCGAAATAATACGCTGTCCTCTTGGAGAGGTCAGATCATTACGCTCACTCAGTTCTTGCATTACAATTGCAGTAGAGGTCAATACAAAACCGGAGGCGGCAACAAAAGCAACTTTCCAATCAAAGCCAAATAAAGTAGCAATATAAGTTAAAGCACTGGTACAAAGGGTAATTTGAAATGCACCTAAGAGAAAGATATAGTTACGTAGTCCCCAGATATGAGAGGGTTTCATTTCGAGTCCAATGATGAATAAAAACATCACCACACCTAATTCTGCTATATGGATTATTCCCTCTGGATCTGTAAAGAGACCGAACCCAAAGGGACCAATAACTAAACCGGCGGCTAAATAGCCCAATACTGAACCTAGTCCTAAGCGTTTGAATAGAGGAACCGCAACTACGGCCGCCGCTAAAAGCGTAACAACGCTAACAAGTGGGTTTGCCCCTTCTGCTACCATAATAATTACCTTTGTTTTCTAGTTAAAAAAAATTCTGCCAATGCCAAGTCTTCAGGACGTGTTACTTTAATATTATCACTATGTCCTGCTACTAAGTGCGGTCTAAATCCGGCAAGTTCCATCGCTAATGCTTCATCTGTGACGATAATACCTCGTTTTGCTGCTTGCTCTAGAGCGTGTTGCAATAAGTGTACAGGGAAAAATTGCGGTGTTTGAGCCAACCATAATTGATTACGGTCTTCTGTACATTGAATTTGCAATACTGAATTTGATCGTTTAATAGTATCTACCGCAGGAATGGCTAAAATAGCACCATTTTGATCTTCAACTTGTAGTAATGTATCTAAATCTTCATTGCGTAAACAAGGACGTGCTGCATCATGCACAAGCACCCAGGCTTTTTTATTTTTAAGGTGACGTAGGCCGTTTAGCACGGATTCCGCACGATTCTTTCCGCCAATAACCATATTGATACGAGGATTTCGCAATAACTCAATATCAATTAAATAAGGATCATTTTCAGCGACAGATAAAACAATTTGGCTAATTTTTTCGCAACTCAAAAAAATACTTAATGTATGCTCTAAAATTGTTTTGCCCAGTATCTTTAAATATTGTTTTGGGCGATCTGCTTGCATACGGCAACCAATGCCAGCAGCAGGTATTATAGCAACAATTTCTCTATCCATTTATCTATTCTTATTTTTTACTATACGATAAAAAACTTCATTTTGCTTGATCATTTCATGTTCCATTCTGGCTCTTTCCTCGATTGCTTCTATACCATTCTTCAGATCCTGAATTTCAGCAAAAATAGTTTGATTACGTTGTGACAGCTTTTTGTTTTCTTGTTTACGTTGGATAATTTCTGCTTTGATATCTTGATAATCAAGATAGCCATTTTTTCCAAACCAAAAATCATACTGAAACATAACTAACAAAGCGAAAAGACTTAAAATAAATAAACGCATTTTTATCTCTTATTTTTCATACCAAATTCTATTTATGTACAAAGAAACTATACCTGAGGGAGTGGCTACTTTGATTTCGTCATCGACTTCTTTGCCAATTAATGCCCGTGCTACAGGGCTATCAATGGAGATCCAATTCTTTGCGGGATCAAATTCATCACAGCCTACAATGCGATATTGTTTTTCCTCTCCTTGCTCATCTTCTAAGGCAACCCATGCACCAAAAAAGACTTTACCTTCTTGCTTTGGGTTATAGTCCACGATTTGCAATACTTCCAAGCGTTTCATTAGAAAACGAACTCGGCGATCAATTTCTCTTAAACGACGCTTGCCGTAAATATATTCTGCATTTTCACTACGATCACCCAAGGCGGCCGCATCGGAAACAGCTTGCGTGATTTTAGGTCGTTCGTCTTTCCATAAATATTTTAGCTCTTGATCTAGAATATTCCAGCCGGAACGAGTGATATAATTAGATTTAGGCATTGTATCTTTCCTTTCAAAGAGAGCGAAATTGTAACATAAGATCAATAATAAATATGTGAAGAATAGTTAAAATTACAGTTAATTTTACAATTTTTTCCAATAATTGTTTGAACTATTACGTTAAACTCAGTATGCTACTGCGAATTTTTTAAACAGAATATAATAGAAATAGAGACAAGATGTTAAATCAACAAATCGCCGGTATTATTGCGAAAGAATTAGCTGTTCTGCCAAGTCAAATTTTATCGGCTATCCAATTATTAGATGATGGCAATACAATTCCTTTCATTGCTCGTTATCGTAAAGAAATGACCGGTGGATTAGATGATACCCAATTACGTCATTTTGAAACACGTTTAATTTATTTACGTGAGTTAGAAGATCGTCGCCAAACGATTCTCAACTCTATTGAAGAACAAGGGAAATTGACAGATGAATTGCGTAGTCAAATTGAACAAACGCAAAGTAAAACTGAATTAGAAGATCTTTATTTACCGTATAAACCGAAACGTCGCACAAAAGGGCAAATCGCAATTGAGGCAGGAATTGAACCTTTAGCTGATTTGCTTTGGAATGCACCTGAGAATGAACCAGAAATCGTTGCGGCAGATTATATCAATGCGGAACAAGGGTTTGCGGATATAAAATCTGTGCTTGATGGTGCTCGTTATATTTTAATGGAGCGTTTTGCCGAAGATGCACAATTGTTAGCGAAAATCCGCCAATATTTACAGAAAAGTGCGGTACTGGTTTCCAATGTTTTAGAAGGCAAAGAGGCTGAGGGAGAAAAGTTCCGAGATTATTTTGAACATCAGGAATTACTCCGCAATGTTCCTTCTCATCGTGCTTTAGCTATGTTCCGAGGGCGTAATGAAGGCTTTTTGCAATTAAGGTTGAATGCGGATCCTGAGCAAGAAGAAGGTGTTCGTCATAGTTATTGTGAAGAAATTATTCGAGAGCATTTGGGTATTCATTTAACTCAGCAACCAGCGGATAAGTGGCGTGAGCAGGTTATCTCGTGGACTTGGCGGATTAAAATCTCTTTACATCTTGAAACTGAACTGATGAGCAGTTTACGTGAGAAAGCTGAAGATGAGGCAATTGATGTTTTTGCCCAAAATCTAACTTCATTATTAATGGCAGCACCTGCCGGAGCGAAAAATACTATGGGGCTAGATCCCGGTTTAAGGACAGGTGTAAAAGTCGCTATTGTTGATAATACGGGAAAACTAGTGGCAACAGAGACGGTTTATCCACATACCGGACAAATGAATACGGCAATGTCAGTTATTTATCAATTAATTAAGCAACATAATGTTGAGTTAATTGCCATTGGTAACGGCACAGCTTCAAGAGAAACTGAACGATTTGCTAAAGATGTTATTAATAAAATTGAGCAAAATAAACCACAAACAGTTGTGGTCAGTGAAGCAGGTGCATCTGTTTATTCCGCATCAGAATTAGCGGCACAAGAGTTTCCTGAACTGGATGTGTCTTTGCGAGGTGCAGTTTCTATTGCTCGCCGTTTACAAGATCCACTGGCGGAGTTAGTGAAAATTGAACCGAAAGCAATTGGCGTTGGGCAATATCAACATGATGTAAACCAAACTCAGCTTGCTCGTAAGCTAGATGCGGTAGTAGAAGATTGTGTAAATGCCGTTGGGGTTGATTTAAATACGGCATCAGCACCTTTACTTGCTAGAGTTGCGGGTATGACTAAACATCTTGCACAAAATATTGTGGCATATCGTAATGAAAACGGGCGTTTTGAAAGCCGTAATCAGTTAAAAAAAGTACCGCGTTTGGGTCCCAAAGCCTTTGAACAATGTGCCGGTTTTATGCGTATTGCACAAGGTAAAAATCCGCTTGATGCCTCCGGTGTTCACCCTGAGGCTTATCCTGTTGTTGAAAAGATTTTACAGGCTACGGAAAAATCTATTCAAGATTTAATGGGAAATGTGAGTGCTGTTCGACAATTAGATGCAAAACAATTTACTGATGAGCAATTTGGAATGCCAACAGTTTTAGACATTTTCAAAGAGTTGGAAAAACCCGGAAGGGATCCTCGAGGTCAATTTAAAACGGCAGTATTTATGGACGGTGTTGAAGAAATCACTGACTTAAAAGCAGGTATGATTTTAGAAGGATCTGTAACTAACGTAACGAATTTTGGGGCATTTGTTGATATCGGTGTGCATCAAGACGGTTTAGTTCATATTTCATCTCTTTCCGACAAATTTGTGGAGAACTCTCATGAAGTTGTGAAAACAGGCGATATTGTGAAAGTCAAAGTGTTGGAAGTTGATGTTGCCCGTAAGCGTATTGGACTAACCATGCGTTTAGATGAAAATCCGTCCAAAACCGACCGCACTTCAGTTAAAACGACCTCAGTCCATGTAAAAGAAGTGAATAAAAATCGGAAAAGTAGCAATAATGTTATGGGAAATGCGTTTGCCGATGCGTTAAAAAATTGGAAAAAATAGTTTTAGTACAGGGTATTTGGGTATTAAGTTATGATGGGTTTAATTGTATAACACAGGAAATTTTATATGAATAAAAACACTTTTTTTGTAGGCTTTATGCTGTTTGCTATCTTTTTTGGTGCAGGGAATTTAATTTTTCCTCCCAAGTTGGGATTTGATAGCGGATCTGAATTTATTCCTTCTATTTTAGGCTTTGTATTAACAGGGGTTGGCTTACCGCTATTGGGCATCGTTGTTAGTGCATTTTATAATGGTGGATACAAAGAAGCACTTAAACAAATTCATCCTGCATTTTCATTAATTTTTTTAATTGCGATTTATTTATCTATCGGCCCTTTTTTTGCCGGACCAAGAACCGGTGCAACAGCTTATGAATTTGTGATTCTACCTTTTATGGGGGAAGCAACATCAATTTCTAAACTGGTATTCTTTGCGGTCTATTTTTCATTGACTTTATGGCTAAGTTTAAATCCGACGAAATTAGTCGATCGTATCGGCTCTATTTTAACGCCTATTTTATTGGTAGCGATTATCGCATTAGTTATCCGTTCTGTTTTTTTATTAAGCGGACAGGATATTCCAAGTGTAACGGTGAATACATCAGGTAGCTTTTTTAATGGCGTGATTGAGGGCTACTTTACTATGGATGCCTTAGCATCCGTTGCTTTTTCTGTGGTTGTGTTAAATGCTATACGAAATAAAACCGACCTAAGTGTTTCATTAAAACAGCAAACAATTTTTGCTGCATTTATTGCTGCCATTGCCTTGGGTTTAATTTATGTAGCATTAGGATGGATTGGAAACAATATTTCAATTAATGCGGATGTATTAGCTGATTTGCAAGCCAAAAAACAAGACCTTGGTACTTACATTCTAAACGATGTAACTACATTAGCTTTTGGTGAGTTAGGTCGTACGTTGTTAGGAATTATCGTTTCTCTTGCTTGTTTAACAACTGCGGTAGGATTAGCGGTTGCTGTGAGCGAATATTTTAATGAGATTTATCCGAAGATTTCTTACAAAACCTATGTTGTTTTATTTTGTTTAGTGAGTTTTGTAATTGCAAATTTAGGCTTAAAAGAAGTTATTAGTTTATCATTACCTGTATTGCTAATCCTTTATCCTATTGCAATGACAGTGATTTTGTTGCTTTTTGTTAATATTATTTTCCCGACGCCAATTTTAGCTCATCGCTTATCTTTAGGATTGGTGACTGTCGTGTCTGTTTTATCGGTATTTGGGGTTGGAAAAATTGAGTTTATAGAGCAACTTCCACTAAAACCTTACTCTATGGAATGGCTACCTTTTGCATTGGTTGGATTTATTTTAGGATGTTTTTTACACATATTCTTCAGTAAAGAAAAATCAGTGTTAAAAAGATAAGATATAAAAATGAGGGCATATTCAATGCCCTTATTTTCTAGTAGTAAGAGTGTTCACCCCGCTGGTGTTCAGTTACGTCTTTTACACCTGTCAATTCATCGGCAAACATTGCTAATAATTGTTTTTCAATGCCATCTTTTAGGGTGACATCTACCATCGAACAGCCATTACACCCCCCGCCAAATTGTAAAATAGCCTTGCCATCTTTGGTAATTTCAATCAAGGTAATATGCCCGCCATGTCCTGCCAATTGAGGATTGATTTGCGTTTGGATAGCATATTCCACACGTTCAATCAATGGTGCATCATCAGCTACTTTACGCATTTTAGCATTAGGTGCTTTTAAGGTTAATTGAGACCCCATTTCTTCAGTTATATAATCAATTTCAGCATCTTCTAAAAAAGGGAAACTGACTTCATCTATGAAAGCAGAAAACTCACTGTATTTTATTTCATGATCTGTTGTTTCTACGGCATTTTTAGGGCAATAAGACACACCGCATTCTGCATTAGGAGAGCCTGGATTAACGACAAAAATTCGGATATTTGTACCTTCTTCTTGTTGATCTAAAAGACGACGAAAATGTGCTTGTGCAGCCTCTGAAATGGTAATTTGCATAAATTAATATTCCTAGCAATACTTGAGTAAAATTATCAGGAATGATACTCCTAGACCGCTCTTTTTTCCAGTAATATTACTTAGTTTTTATGTTAAGTTTTTGCCAGTCCCCATACATGAATAACGTTAATTCCTGCTTGTTTTAATAGTTTTGCTATTTCATTTAATGTTGAGCCTGTTGTAATAACATCATCAATTAAAGCGATGGAATGATATTGTTTTGCTCGCTTAATATTCACGTTAAAAGCGTTGTGTAAATTAGAGCGTCTTGCTTTTTCATTTAATCCTCGTTGCATTTTTGTGTATTTTTGGCGGACAACCAGTTTATTATCCAGTGGAATCGAAAGTTGGCGTGAAAGTTGTTTAGCAATTAAGTACGCTTGATTATACCCCCTGTACCATTGACGAAAATGATGTAACGGAACAGGAACAATGACTTCAGGCAAACTGAATAAATACTCTCTTCTTGCATGGTAAATCGCTAACAACATTAATTGTGCCAAAGTGCGGTCTAAATAATAGCGATTTTGAAATTTGAATTGATGAATAAGTGTGGATAAAGGTGGTTGATAGCGTCCAATAACTACCATTTGTTGCCAATTTGGTGATTGTTTTGCACAATTCCCACAAAACATCTGTCCTCTAAAGGCTTGATTTTTTGATAAAACAGCACCACAACGTCCACAATAATTTAAGCGAGAAATTTGTTTATCACATTGATAACACAAATGACGGTGTGCAAAATTTAACGGTTTTTGACAATGGACACAGCTAAAATTAAACCAGTTCACTTAAGTTATAACCTCCAGAGTGGAAAAAAGTGCAGTATTCCATTCAGGAAAATATAGATCAAAAGATTAGGGATAATTTCTCGATCTTAATCACAAAAATGCTAGAATTAGCCAGGCTAAACTAATCATTTTATGAAGGAAAATTTATGTCTTTAACTGACTATCGTGAAAAAATTAGCATGGTATTTTTTGATATTGACGAAACCTTATTTTCAAAAGAAAAAGATCATTTACCAGCAAGCACTTATTTTGCATTAAAATCTTTGCGTGAAAAAGGTGTTTTGGTAGGTATTGCGACAGGGCGTGCACGCTGTACTTTTCCTGCCAAAATCAATCAAATGATTGATGAATTAGGGATTGATATTTTTGTTACTGCCAATGGGCAACATGTTGAGTATCAGGGGCGGACATTAGCTCGTTATGCAATTGACAAAAATAAATTGTACAAACTGGTTGAGTTTTTTGATCAATATGGCATTGATTATGTTCAAGTAGCGAACACCGAGATTAAAATTTCCAGCCTCAATCCAATACTCACTGATGCTTTTAATCCAATTAGTACGAATTATCAAGTAGATCCTCGTTATTTTGAACGGCATGATGTATTACAAATTTTGTCATTCTATGAGGATAAAAGCTACGATGAATTAATTGCTCAATCTAATATTTTAGAAGGGTTAAAAACAGTGCGTTGGCATCCTAATTCAGTGGATATATTTGATAAAGACGGTTCAAAAGCACGGGGAATCCAAGTTGTTGTTGAGCATTTAGGGTTGAATATGGAAAATGTGATGGCATTTGGTGATGGGCTTAATGACATAGAAATGCTAAGTGCGGTCGGTGTTGGCGTTGCTATGGGAAATGGTCATGAATTGTTAAAACAACAAGCGAATTATGTTACTGATCACATTGAAGAAAATGGCATTTATAATTTTTTACATAAAGTTGGTTTGGTGTAATTTTAACAAGGTTAAATAACTTATAGGTCGCTTTTTATTTTCTCGGCATCATTATCCTCAGTAAGAATTCACCGCACTTTTCTATTAGCTATGATAAACTTATTGCCCTTTTAGGTTGATGATGAGTGTTTATGAAGAAAATTTTATTCATTGTATTGTTGTTTTTGTGTGGTGCAGGCGGTAGCGTTTTTTGGGCATATTGGCAAATAACTGACTTTGTAAAACAACCTGTTAAAGTCAAAGAAGAGCAACTTTTAACTGTTGTGCGAGGAACGACCGGCAATAAATTGGCAATATTATTAGAAAATGAAGGGTTAATCGAAAATGGGAAATGGTTGCCTTGGCTGCTTAAATTAAAACCCGAATTGAATAAAATTAAAGCCGGTACTTATTCCCTCGTTAATGTAGAAAATATTCAAGATCTTCTTGATGTACTTAATCAGGGCAAAGAGGTGCAATTTAATTTGCAATTGATTGAAGGGCAACGTTTTAAAACTTGGCGTAAAATTTTAGAAAATGCACCGCACTTGCGGCAAACATTACAAGGAAAATCGGAGAAAGAGATTTTTACTTTGCTGGAGTTGCCGGCTTATTCAAAAGCTGTTTATGAATGGAAAACGATTGATGGTTGGTTATATCCGGATACTTATAGTTACACGCCTAACTCTAGCGATTTGGCACTGTTAAAACGTGCGGCTTCCCGTACCATAAAAGCGTTAGAGCGAGCTTGGCAACAAAGAAATGTAAATTTGCCATTGAAAAATCCCTATGAAATGTTAATTCTTGCTTCTATTGTGGAAAAGGAAACAGCATTGAGTGAGGAGAGAGCGAAAGTAGCGGGCGTTTTTGTGAATCGTTTAAATAAGCAAATGAAATTACAAACAGATCCAACGGTGATCTATGGTATGGGTGATGATTATAAAGGTAATATTCGGAAAAAAGATTTATTGACACCAACCCCTTATAATACCTATGTGATTGATGGTTTACCGCCGACGCCGATTGCTATGGTAAGCGAGGAAAGTTTACAGGCTGTTGCTAAACCGGAACAGCATGATTATTTATATTTTGTCGCAGATGGAAGCGGTGGACACAAGTTTAGTAAAACATTGGCAGAACATAACCGTGCTGTGCAAGAATATTTGCGTTGGTACCGTTCTCAATCAAAATAGTGAAATAAAATGAAAACAGGAAAGTTTATTGTTATTGAAGGCTTAGAAGGTGCAGGTAAAAGTAGTACACATCAAGTTGTGGTAAATACATTGACGGAGTTTGGTATTCATGAAGTTGTTTTTACCCGAGAGCCGGGCGGTACGCCTTTAGCGGAAAAATTACGTTATCTTATTAAACATGAAGCCGAGGAACTTGTCACGGCTAAAGCAGAATTGCTCATGTTGTATGCTGCTCGAGTTCAGCTCGTAGAGAATGTTATAAAGCCGGCTTTAGCAAGAGGCAAATGGGTAGTGGGAGATCGTCATGATTTATCTTCACAGGCTTATCAAGGAGGCGGTCGAGGTTTGGATCGGCATTTGATGACAACGTTAAAAAATGCTGTGTTGGGCGATTTTAAGCCCGATTTTACGTTGTATCTTGATATTGAACCAGAAATTGGTTTAGCAAGAGCAAAAGGAAGAGGGGAATTAGATCGTATTGAACAACAAAATTTAGATTTTTTTCACCGCACTCGAGAGAGATATTTACAGTTGGTTCAGCAAGATCCTAATGCAGTGCTAATTAATGCGGGGCAACCTATTGAGCTTGTGCAGCAAGATATTCGTAAAGCTGTGCAAAAATTTATTGAAGAAAATGTGTAATTTATATCCTTGGTTACAACCTTATTATCAACAAATTATCCAACCTTTTTTACAAGAGAAAGGGCATCATGCTTTGTTATTTAAAGCTGAACAAGGAATAGGTATCGAGCAATTGATTGAAAATATCGCAGGTTGGTTAATGTGCCGGAAAAAAGATGCCCCACAATCTTGCCGACAATGCCAAAGTTGTGCATTATTCAGAGCAGGAAATCATCCTGATTTTTATCGACTTGAATCTCTTGACAATAAGGATATTGGTGTCGAGCAAGTGCGAGAAATGAATGAAAAAGTTAGTCAGTTTGCAAAACAAGGCGGAAATAAAGTTGTGTTTATTCGTCAAGCTGAACGTTTAACTGAAAGTGCGGCGAATGCGTTACTAAAAACGTTGGAAGAGCCTAGACCGCATACTTATTTTTTATTACAAATGGACTTTTCGGCTGGGTTGTTAGCGACAATTTATAGTCGTTGTCAAGCTTGGGTTATTAATACGCCAACAGAGCAACAAGGTCTTGTATGGTTGCAACAGCAGCGTCAGGAAAAAATCGCAGATTTACAAACCGCACTTCGTATTAATTATAATCGTCCATTGCTGGCATTGGATTGTTTGGAAAAGGGGTTATTGGAACAACGAACGACATTTTTACGTCAGTTTTGGTTGTTTTATATTCGACGTTCTCCCTTGGAGTTATTACCGCACTTTACGAAAGAAAATGTTTTATTACAACTGGACTGGATGAGTGCATTTTTACATGATGCACTCAAAGAAAAATTAGGTGTTCGGCAAGGTTGGATCAGCCAAGATTTAGCTCGTGGCATTTTGCAATTTAATGAAAAGCAAAATGTGGAAGAGTTGTTAAAAGCAATTCAAATTATCCAAAAAATGCGTTTGAATCTAACGCAAATCAATGGGGTTAACCAAGAGTTAATTTTATTAGAGGGATTGACTCGTTTGGTAACCGATGTATTTGAAAGGAAAGAATAGGAAAAGAAATGTTTATTGTGGATAGTCATTGTCATCTTGATGCCTTGGATTATGAAAACTTACATACAGATATTGCCGATGTGGTGGATAAAGCAAAACAGCGTGATGTTAAACATTTATTGGCAGTAGGGGTAACTTTGAAGCGTTTTGAGCAGGCTTATGCACAATTAGCCTTATTTAAGGAAGTTTCCCTCGCTTGTGGTGTTCATCCTTTGGATTTGGCGGAAGAACCTTTTGATTATCAGCGTTTATTGAGGTTGGCACAAGATGAAAAGGTAGTTGCGATAGGCGAAACCGGATTGGATTATTATTACAGCATTGAAAATAAAGCTTTGCAGCAATCTGTTTTTGCACAACAAATAGAGATTGCAAATCAACTGAGTAAGCCCGTGATTGTACACACTCGATCCGCCCGAGACGATACCATTGCCATTTTGCGAGAAAATAATGCACAAAAGTGCGGTGGTGTTTTACATTGTTTTACAGAAAATTGGGGAATGGCAAAACAAGCACTTGATTTAGGGTTTTATATTTCGATTTCAGGTATTATTACCTTTAAAAATGCACAAGAGTTACGTGATGTAGTACGTCAAGTACCATTAGAGAGTTTGTTAGTGGAAACTGATAGCCCTTATTTAGCACCAGTCCCGTATCGAGGTAAACAAAATCAGCCGGCTTATACACGTGAAGTTTGTGAATATGTTGCAACATTGAAGGGATTATCAGCGGAAGACTTTGCACAAATTACTACGCAAAATTTTGAGCGTTTATTTAAGATTAATGTACAATAAAGCAACGATTTACAGGGGGAGTTATTTATGAGAAAAATATTTAAAAAGGTAGTGTTGGGGTTACTATTCTTATTCCATGTTTTTTTATTTTCTGTGGTGCATTATGTTACGCCACATTATGATGTTACCAAAGTTACCGGTGTAGAAGTTAAGAGAGTTGATAAAGATGGACCTATTACTAAAGCTAATCCGGCTGACGGTCCGACTCGTGATGTGTATTATATTTACACGCAAAAACCGAATGAGGAAAACGTGATGGTGTATCGTAATGAAGATACACGTTGGAGTTTTCCATTTTATTTTAAATTCGGTTCCGCCGATTTACAGGCAAAAGCCCAAAGTTTTTCAGTGGATCATAAGTTAGTGGAAATTAAGTATTATGGTTGGCGTTTGGTTATGTTTGATGAATTCCGTAATGCAGTGTCAGTCAAAGAGGTGAGTGCGGATACAGAAGCTTCTCATTCCATTTTAGCTTATGTTTTTTACGCATTTTTATTGATTACGTTATTTTTCTCTATCCAATTTGTGCGTGGTTGGTTTGATAGTGAAGACTAACTTTTTGGTTTGATATGCTTCTATTCTCATCAGAAGCTACTTTGTTAGGCATTGAATATTATGAGTTTATTACAGGCAATATTAGTCATTATTGGCTTAATTATTATTAGTGCGGTCGTTTCTTCCGCTGAAATTTCGTTAGCCGGTTCACGTAAATTGAAATTGCAAATGTTAGCGAATGAGGGTGATAAACGAGCTGTGCAAGTATTAAAATTACAAGAGCAACCGGGACGCTTTATCACAGTTGTCCAAATTGGACTAAACATGGTGGCAATTTTTGGAGGGATTGTGGGTGAAAGTGCCATTCGCCCTTTTTTACAGGAGATTTTAAGTGCTTATACGCAATCTTTTTGGGTAGAAAGTGCGGCTTCTTGGCTGGCTTTTATTATTGTCACTGTTTCTTTTGTTCTCTTCGCTGATTTAATGCCCAAACGTTTAGCGATGACAAGTCCGGAAAAAGTAGCATTGTCAACAGTAGGAATAATGTCTTTTTGCATTGTTATTTTTAAACCAGTGGTCTTAATTTTTGATACTATTGCGAACGGAATTTTTCGCTTATTGGGAATTTCTACCATGCGGGAAGAGAGTATGACGCCAGCGGATATTGTTGCAATTGTAGATGCCGGTGCTGAAGCAGGCGTATTAAAAGCACAAGAGCATTATCTGATTGAAAATATTTTTGAAATGCAAGAGCGTACAGTTACGTCAACTATGACGACTCGTGAAAATATTGTGTTTTTAGACCGCTCTTTTGAGCGTGAGCAAGTCATCACCACAATTAAAAATAATCCACATTCAAAACTACTTATTTGTGATCACGGTTTAGATAAAATTTTGGGTTATGTGGAAAGTCATAATTTATTAACCTTATATTTGCAGGAGCAAAAAGTTTCTTTAACCGAACCTAGAATTTTACGGAAAGCATTATTTATTCCTGATACGCTTTCCCTATATGAAGTATTGGAGTTGTTCAAGTCTTCTGGTGAAGATTTTGCTGTTATTGTAAATGAATATGCTCTCGTAGTGGGGATTGTAACTTTAAATGATGTAATGAGTATTGTAATGGGCGAATTAGTTTCTAATGAGGAAGAACAAATTGTTCGCCGTGATGAAACATCTTGGTTGATTGATGGTGCAACTCCCTTAGAGGATGTAGCACGGGCATTGGAAATTAATGAGTTTCCGGATGAAGAAAATTACGAAACCATAGGGGGATTTATGATGTATATGCTACGTAAAATTCCGAAAAAGACAGATTTCGTATTATATGATAGATATAAATTTGAGATTATTGATACCGAGAATTTTAAGATTGATCAATTGATGGTATCGCTAAGAAAGGATATTTAGACAAGATTCAAAAGAGAGTAAACCACATCTTCGCTTTCTTTAGATATTATCAGTCAAATGCAATTAATGGGATTTTTCTTATAAAAATAGAAGGTTATGTAAAAGAGATAAAAAGCAATCCGAAGATTGCTTTTTTGTTCCGCTTATTGAGCAAGTGCACGTTTTAATTTTAGGATAGTCGCCTTCCCTTTATCTTCATCGACTTGTTTAAGATTGGCTCCGCCAACAAATGCACCGGGTTTAATATATTGGCGAATAAAATAATTTTTTCCGCCATCTGTCGTAATATCAAGGTGATTATCACTAAACTCTGATTCTGTTGAGAGCCTATGATTACCTGGGATTACACGCTTGTAAAAATATGTTTTGGGTGCGGATTCACCAATAAGTTTGCCATCGATATAAAGATTCTTCTTCAACGCAGCTCCAAATATTGAATCACGATAAATATAAATCCCTGATTCATCCTTTGATGGAAGCAAAAACTGTTTAGCCAAAGCATCATTTTCAGGGGTATCCATCACCGTTCTGGCACAACCGGTAAGTCCCAAAGTGATTGCCAGCAAGAGAGTTGAAAAAATTTTCATTTGATGCCTAGCCCATACGACTTAGAAGTAATAACTTGCACTCAATGACAAGCTTTGTGGTTTGAAGCGAATATCGCCCTTTATATTGCGGAGGAAGACTTTTTGATATTCAACACCCACATCAAATTTATCCGTTACGGCATATTTTACCCCTACAGCAGCACCAATACCGACAACAGAGTTTCCTTTTATGGTGCAACTATCACAAATTTTCTTGGCATTAAGATCATAAAAATGACTATTTAAACTCACTTTAAGATACGGCATGAAATTGTTACTAATGCGATAGCCTTGAAGATAGCCAACACTGAAAGAAAATTTTTCTTTGGATAGTAGTTCGTTATTAGAAGTGATTTTTGAACCGCCGGTACGTAATTTTACTTCTGCCTGACCTACAAAATTACTGTCACCAAAATTAAAGCCGTAACCACCGAATAAACCAAAGCCTATTTTGCCTGATTTTTTTTGGGTTTCGCTTTTTGCTGTTTGAGAAAGCGTACCCTCATAACCATGTTTTGAATGATGAACTTCTCCACCCATAAAAAAGCCAGTGAAAGTATCTTGTGCCATTGCACCACTTGCCATGCAAGATAATAATACCGTTGCAGCGATAGATATTTTTTTCATAAATAAACCCTCTTAATAAAGATTAAGTTAAATTTGAAACTATTTTATTGTTAAGAGAAAACTAAGTCCTAAGATCTTAATTTTCAAAGATATATTCTACATAGGTATATTATGAGTACCATAGACAAATAAGACATTATTAGTCTAATAAGTAGAAAAACAGTCTAAAAAGAGGAAATGAAAAAATTATCTACATATTGTCTGAAAGTATTTAAACGAAAAGAGCGGTGTAAATTTTAAAAATTCGTACCGCTCTTTTTCTATATCAGTTACTTAAAAAGAATATTCATATTTCTGCGATGTTGCAGTCGGTATTTTCTATTAAGAATTATAATTTAGGCTCACCAATTGGTAATATGGTTTTACCAAAACTTTCATTGATAATATCAGCAGCAGCGAGATAGAACGCTAAAAGTGCGGTCAATAAACCAAAGTTTCCACCTAGTTGGCTAAAGTTGTGATTACCAGTAAAATCGCCTGCGGCAAGTAAGTAGAAGGTGATGGTTAACGCTAAGAAAATAGCCTGTAATGCACGAGTTTTTGCTAATGTGCCGATAAACATCATCAATGTGAATGTTCCCCACGCCGCTAAGTACCAGCCTACAAAAGATGATGTGACACCTTGTGAGAAAAATACTTTGAATAAGGCAAAACTCCACCAAAAGGCACCATAGCTGGTAAATGCAGTAAAACCGAAAGTATTACCTTTTTTGTATTCAAACATACCGGCGATCATTTGGGCTGTACCACCAAACGCAAATCCCATGGCTAGTACTAAACCTAAATTTTCACCGCTGAACATACCGTTATTGATTAAACTTAATAACCAAGTTGTTAATGCAAACCCACATAAGCCCAATGGTGCCGGATTCGCTAAGTTATCTTTTGTTGTCGACATTATATTTTGCCCTTAAATTAATTTGATAAATAAAAAAGGCGTTATTATCTATGATTTTATTGAATAAATAAAGATTGGCATGAAAAACGCTAGGATAAGAACAATGAAATTGGGAAAGTAGCTAGAAAATTAATTATTTTTTGTTTTTCGCTATTGTTATTTAGATGTAAAATACGTTCACCTGAGTTTTAAGGGTAAAATACGATGAGCGTTTAGTCGCCACTTAGTCTGCAAAATGCGAAATGTTAAATCACAAGCATGTGAGTTTAAGGATTGGCAAGAAATGTTATCATCAAGTTAAACGTCAGTTTCTCGTTTTTACGCCTAAAGTTGCTGGAGCACATCATTGGACACAGGTAAGCTCGACATTAGAGGGGAGTTAGAATAAAATGGATTTCGTTTTCTAACAGAAGAAAGTAATTGTTTTTAAAAGGAAAATTTGTTGAATACTCAATCTAAGCAAAACGCTAGTTTTGTTTTTATTTTAACCTTAGGCATTTTATCAATGTTACCTCCACTTGGAGTGGATATGTATTTGCCGGCATTTTTAAATATTGCACAAGATTTGAAAGTAAGCCCAGAGCAAGTGCAACATACTTTGACTTTTTTTACTTATGGTTTGGCGGCGGGGCAATTATTTTGGGGACCTGTGGGAGATAGTTACGGACGTAAACCGGTTATTTTATTAGGTGTGATTGTTGCGACTATTACAGCATTTATTTTAACCGGCATTAATAATATTCAAAATTTCACCGCACTTCGTTTTATTCAAGGCTTTTTTGGTGCGGCACCTGTGGTTTTATCCGGTGCACTATTACGAGATTTGTTTAGCAAAAATGAGCTTTCTCGAATGCTATCGATGATTACTTTAGTGTTTATGATTGCTCCATTACTCGCTCCAATTATTGGCGGTAATTTGATGCGTTTTTTCCATTGGCATGCAATTTTTTATGTTATCTCGGCAATGGGAATGCTAAGTGCGGTATTGGTTTTTTATGTTATTCCGGAAACTCATAAAAAAGAAAATCGCATTCCTCTCAGATTGAATATTATCGCACGTAACTTTTTTTCTCTGTGGAAACAGAAAGAAGTACTGGGTTATATGTTTATGTCTGCTTTTGGTTTTGGCGGGTTATTTGCTTTTGTGACAGCAGGTTCAATCGTTTATATCGGACTTTATGGTATAGCCGTTGAAAATTTTGGTTATTTCTTTATGTTAAATATTGGGGTTATGATTATTGCCTCCTTTATGAATGGGCGATTGGTGTTTAAAGTGGGTGCTGAACGTATGCTACAGGTTGGTTTGATGGTGCAATTTATCGCCGGTCTTTGGTTAGCATTCGTTGCGTTTTTTGATTTAGGTTTTTGGTCTATGGCAATTGGTGTTGCTTTTTTTGTAGGGCAAAATCCATTAATCAGTTCGAATGCTATGACATCTATTTTAGAGAAATTTCCAACTATGGCAGGAACATCAAATTCTATGGTTGGAAGTGTGCGTTTCGGTATGGGGGCAATTGTGGGGACAATTGTTGCTTTATTTGAAATGAAAACGGCAGCACCAATGCTTTTAACAATGACGATTTGTTCTTTGCTTGCGGTAAGTTGCTATTATTTTTTAACTTACCGTCATTTAAAAAAATAAAGGAAGATCATGGCATTGCAACCTTGCCCTGAGTGTCGGCGTAAAATCAGTGAGTGTGCGATAAGTTGTCCACATTGCGGTTTTTCGTTACAAGAAGAAAATTTGATGCTATATCGTGAAAAACTAAAAAAACATTGTCAGTATAATCAGGAGATTAACCGAGCAAGTATTAAAATCCATTTATTTTGGTTGGCGGTGTTTTCTATAGTGATCGGGATTGTCGGTTGGTTAAGTAATTAGTCGTTAAAAGATATTCAAGCCCCTGTAATAAGGGGCTTTTTTGTATGGTTTAACTTTTTGTTTTCATTGCTGGAAATAAAATTACATCACGAATTGAGTTAGCGTTGGCAAATAACATCGCTAGACGATCAATTCCTAAACCCTCACCAGCCGTTGGTGGCAATCCATGCTCAAGTGCGGTAACAAAATCTTCATCTTTAAACATAGCTTCATCGTCACCAGCTTCTTTTGCTGCAACCTGTGCATCAAAACGCTCATTTTGATCTTCTGCATCATTTAATTCTGAGAAACCGTTACCGATCTCACGTCCTCCGATAAATAATTCAAAGCGGTCTGTTACGTCAGGATTTTCATCATTGCGGCGTGCTAAAGGGGAGATTTCTGCCGGATGAGCCATTAAGAAAGTTGGTTGAATTAAATGATGTTCAGCAACTTCTTCAAAAATTGCATTGACTAAGCTACCTAGCCCCCATGATTTTTGTACTTCGATACCCAATTTTTGTGCTACTGCAACAGCACGATCGAAATCGTATAAATCTTCTTTCACAATACCTTGCTCGGCACCGTATTTTAAGATTGCCTCGTGCATGGTAATACGTTCAAACGGTTTGCCGAAATCGAATTTTAAATCGCCGTAAGGAACAATGGTCGTACCTAAAATATCCAGTGCTAATTTGCGTAAAAGTTCTTCTGTATTGTCCATTAAATCGTGGTAATCCGCATAGGCTTGGTAGTATTCCAACATAGTAAATTCAGGGTTATGGCGAATAGAAACACCTTCATTGCGGAAGTTACGATTTAACTCGAATACACGTTCAAAACCGCCAACTACCAAACGTTTTAAATAAAGTTCAGGTGCAATACGTAAATACATATCCACATCTAACGCATTGTGATGAGTAATAAATGGACGTGCAGATGCACCACCCGGAATAATTTGTAACATAGGGGTTTCTACTTCCATAAATCCCTTGGAAATGAAATATTCACGAATGCCTGCGATTACTTTAGATCGAATAATAAAAGTGCGGCGTGAATCTTCATTAGCAATTAAATCTAAGTAGCGTTGACGGTAACGAGTTTCTTGATCGCTCAGTCCATGAAATTTATTAGGAAGCGGGCGTAATGCTTTAGTTAATAAGTGAACTTCCGTTGCACGTATTGTCAACTCATTGGTTTTAGTTTTAAATAAAGTACCTTTTACACCAACAATATCCCCTAAATCCCAATTGCCCACATCATCAGTATAAACACCTTCAGCTAGGTTATCACGAGCAACATAAAGTTGAATTTTTCCGCTCATGTCTTGCAATGTGATAAAGGTTGCTTTACCCATGACACGACGAGTCATAATACGCCCCGCCACTTTTACTTCAATTCCCTGTGTTTTTAAGCTCTCACTTTCAATTTCATCATATTGTGTATGTAAGTCCTGTGCTAAAGCATTGCGACGGAATGTATTTGGAAAGGCGTTGCCTTTTGCTCTTAACGCAGCTAATTTTTCACGACGAACCAACATTTCGCCATTGAGATCCAATTCTTGAATTATTTCTGTCATTATGTACTCCTCTTGGAAAGTCACTTGTAGAATAAATTTGTCATTTGAATAAAATATTGTGGTTTTTGACCGCTCTTTATAGTCCGGCTTTTAAGCTGGCTTCAATAAAACGATCCAAATCGCCGTCCAATACAGCTTGAGTATTGCGATTTTCAACACCTGTTCGCAAATCTTTAATACGGGAATCATCCAGCACATAGGAGCGGATTTGACTACCCCAGCCGATATCAGATTTACTGTCTTCCATGGCTTGTTTATCAGCATTTTTTTTCATCATTTCCATTTCGTACAGTTTTGCTTTTAGCTGCTTCATGGCTTGATCTTTATTCTGATGTTGAGATCGTCCATTTTGGCATTGCACCACAATACCGCTAGGAATATGAGTAATACGCACCGCACTTTCTGTTTTATTAACGTGTTGTCCGCCGGCGCCTGATGCACGATAAACATCAATACGTAAATCTGCAGGATTGATTTCTATTTCAATATCATCATCAATTTCAGGATAAACGAAGGCAGCTGCGAAAGAAGTATGGCGACGATTATTGGAATCAAATGGACTTTTACGTACTAACCGGTGAATACCTGTTTCTGTTCTTAACCAACCGAAAGCGTATTCGCCTGCAATACGAATAGTGGCAGATTTCAAGCCTGCAACATCGCCACTGGAAACTTCAACTAATTCGGTTTTAAAGCCCTTGCTTTCTGCCCAACGTAAATACATACGCAATAGCATTTCTGTCCAATCCTGAGCTTCTGTTCCGCCGGAGCCTGCTTGTAGGTCAACATAACAATCACAGTTATCATGTTGTCCGCTGAACATACGACGGAACTCAAGGGTGGCAAGTTTTTTTTCCAATTCTTCCGCTTCTGCGACAGCTTCATTAAACGTTGTTTCATCTTCCGCTTCTACAGAAAGTTCCAGTAAGCCATCGACATCTTCCAAACCTTGCTCAAGGGTTTTTATTGTATTAACAACAAGCTCTAAATTAGCCCGCTCTTTGCCTAGCGATTGAGCTTTTTCCGGTTCATTCCAAATATCCGGTTGTTCAAGTTCTGCATTTACTTCTTCTAAACGTTCAACTTTTGTATCAAAGTCAAAGATACCCCCTAAGCATATTTGTACGCTCAGTGAGATCGATTAATTTATTTTTTATCGGATTAATTTCAAACATAGCTTTTCCCAATGATAACAAGTGCTGAATTATAAGCTATTTTGCTGATGTTGGGTAGTTGCAGATTAGATTGTTCAAAGGATTTATGTTAGAATTTCGTCCGTTTTTTACTGAAAATTAGGAACTTAAAATGAAAAAATTTTTAATGGTAAGTTTAGCCATGTTGATGTCAACTTTTGTAAAGGCAGATAATAATGTCACAATTCGCAAAAATTTACAAAAATTAGGTATGACTGATGTAGAAATTATGGAGTCTCCCATTAAAAATATAAAGAGTGTTTTGACCCGTGAAGGTACTCTGTATGTTTCGGAAGATGGTAAATATGTTTTACATGGTGCTTTGTATGAAATTACTGACAAAGGTATTGTGAATTTAACGACAAAGTCTTTATTGGTAAAACTGAATAACTTAAAAAATGAGATGATAGTTTATCCAGCGAAGAAGGAAAAATATGTTATTACCGTATTCATGGACATTACTTGTCATTATTGTCATTTATTACATCAAAAAATTAAAGAATATAATGAGTTAGGTATTACTGTTCGTTATTTAGCTTTTCCACGTGCCGGTCTAAATAGCAATACAGCAAAACAAATGGAGGCGATTTGGATATCTCGAGATCCTGTTTTCGCTTTAGATGAAGCAGAAAAGGGCAATTTACCGAAAGAGCTGAAAATTCCAAATATGATTCAGAAACATTATGAGCTTGGTATTCAATTTGGAGTTAGTGGCACACCAAGTATTATAACTGAAAGCGGCGAAGTGATTGGCGGTTATGTAGAGCCTAAAAAATTATTGCAAGTATTAGAAGATATTCGTGAATAAGTTTATTAAACGACGTGATGTTGCGATAGATGTTCAAGTTTGTGAACATCCTTTATTGGACCGAATTTACCGTGCACGTCAAATTAAAAATCCTCAACAATTAGACCGCACTTTGAAATCTATGTTGGCACCTGATTTGCTACATGGTATTGGAAGTGCGGTGGATTTATTGGTAACAGCGAGAGAAAAACAACAAAAGATTGTTATTGTCGGTGATTTTGATGTTGACGGAGCAACCAGCACAGCACTTATTGTTTTGGCTCTGCGTCAACTTGGGTTCACAGATGTAGATTATTTAGTACCTAATCGCTTTGAGCAAGGTTACGGTTTAAGCGTGGAAGTAGCTAAATTAGCATTAGAAAAAAATGTTGAGTTATTGATTACAGTAGATAATGGGGTATCTTCTTTTGATGGTGTTGTGTTTTTAAAAAATGCGGGAGTGCAAGTGTTGATTACAGATCACCACTTACCGCCGGAAATATTGCCTCCTGCCCATGCTATTGTTAATCCAAATCTTACACAATGTAATTTTCCTTCAAAATTTCTTGCTGGTGTCGGTGTCGCTTTTTATGTCATGCTGGCATTGCGTGCAAAATTACGTGATTTAGGGATTTTTACTACGCAAACCCAACCGAATTTTACAGAGTTATTAGATTTAGTTGCCCTTGGTACAATTTCCGATGTAGTACCGCTTGATCAAAATAATCGTATTTTAGCTTATCAAGGTTTAGCCAGAATTCGAGCTGAGCGTTGTCGTCCCGGTATTCGTGCTTTGGCGGAAATTGCAAATCGTAATATGAGTCGATTGACCGCTTCCGATTTAGGCTTTTCTATTGGTCCAAGATTGAATGCTGCCGGGCGTTTGGACAATATGTCTGTTGGTGTGGAGTTATTATTGACCGATGATATGCAACATGCTCGTCAATTAGCTTTTGAATTAGATAGTTTGAATCAGGCTCGTAAAGAAATTGAGCAAGGTATGAAACAGGAAGCGTTAGAAATTTGTCGGAATTTGACCGCACTTTCTAAGCAATTACCGCTGGGCATCGTACTATATCAGGTTGATTGGCATCAAGGTGTACTCGGTATTTTGGCTTCTCGAATTAAAGATAAATTTCATCGACCGACCATTGCGTTTGCTCAGGATCAAGTCGGAATTTTAAAAGGTTCAGCACGATCTATTGAAGGTTTACATATGCGTGATGTGTTAGAGCGTATTCATTCTCGCTATCCGGATATGATTTTAAAATTTGGTGGTCATGCGATGGCTGCAGGGTTGAGTATTCGTGAGGAATTGTTTACACAATTTCAACAAGCCTTTATTCAAACTGTGACTGAATGGTTAAAAGAAGAACAATTACAAGGTATTATTTGGACTGATGGTCAATTAGCACCAGCGTTTTTAAATTTGGAAACAGCGGAATTACTGCGTCAAGCCGGTCCTTGGGGGCAAGGTTTTCCGGAGCCGTGTTTTGATGGTGAATTTACAATTTTACGCCAGAGTATTGTGGGTGAAAAACATTTAAAAATGCTTGTTGAGCCTAAACAAGGAGGTCCGCTGTTGGATGCTATTGCATTTAATATTGATAAGGATTACTACCCTGATTTTTCGATAAAACATGCAAGAATAGCTTATAAATTAGATAGTAATGAGTTTCGTGGAAATCGTCATGTTCAGTTGTTGGTAGATTATATTGAACCTTTAGATCATTAAATTTATTTTTCGGCACTGGTACATAATAATGTTTTAGGGACAATAAAAATGACAGAAGAATATGGCGTATTTACTTATCCCTATGTCATTATTAATGGTAAATATGTTTTGACAGCAAGTACTTTATATAACGATGATTATAGTGTTGCAGTGCTTGATTTTTTAATTCATCAAATTCAAGTGGAGAGCAGGAAATGAAAGTAGGTATTGTTGGTGCGATGGCACAAGAAGTTGAGATTTTAGCGAGTTTAATTGAGAATAAAAACGTAGTTCATATTGCCGGCTGTACAATTTATCAAGGAAACATTCAAGATAAGGAGGTTGCCTTATTACAATCTGGTATTGGAAAAGTTGCAGCGGCAATGGGAACTACACTATTATTGCAAATGTTTAAGCCTGATATTGTTATTAATACAGGATCTGCCGGCGGCGTATCCTCCGGATTAAAAGTGGGTGATGTTGTTGTGTCTACTCAAACTGTTTATCATGATGCTGATGTGACAGCCTTTGGCTATGCTAAAGGTCAACTGCCTGCTTGTCCGCCCGCTTTTATTTCTGATCCGAAACTGACCGCACTTGTTGAAAATGTTGCGGAGCAACAAGGAATTAATCTGACTTCCGGTTTAATTTGCTCCGGTGACAGTTTTATTAATAGTGCAGAAAAATTAGCTTGGATAAAAGCAAATTTTCCAGAAGTTGTTGCTATTGAAATGGAGGCAACAGCTATTGCTCAGGTATGTCATAAATTCAATATTCCGTTTGTTGTCATACGGGCGATTTCTGATGTCGGAGACGGTGAAGCAAGCATATCTTTTGAAGAGTTTTTGCCTTTAGCGGCTAGACAGTCTTCCTCTATGGTTCTAAAGATATTACAAAGTTTGTAGGGAATTGATTTATTATAAATATCAACTTGATAAATAAAGAAAAAATCTCCAAATTGATCTGCACCCAAAAAGTTGGACTAAACAGCCAACTGATTAAGGTGCAGATTTTTTATGACTAAATATAACCAATCTTTCAAACAACAAGTCATCAAATTTTATCTTCAAAACGGGAAAAATCGCTCGCTTACTCGTCAGCATTTTCAGCTAGAGAAAAGTACATTACGTCATTAGATTAACCAATATCATCACTATGGGTTCAAAAGGTTAGCTGTTTTAGGTAAACAGCAAATGTTGTAAAGGCACTGCGAGAGCAATTTCCGCTTGAAATCCTGTTGCCACTTATCGACTTAAAACGTAGTACTTTCTTTTATCACCTTGCAGATAAAGTGGATAAAAATGCGGAAATTAAGCAGAAAGAGGCCGAGATTTATCACGAAAACAACGGTAACTATGGCTATCGTCGTATCACGCTGATATTGAGAAAAATCTGAACAATCAACCATAAAAAAGTCCAAGCAACAGAATGTTACTTCGGCAAGCGTTTGACACGCTTGGCGAACTTAAGCAAACCATTCATGAATACATTCATTACTACAACAATGAGCGTATTCAAGTGAAATTAAAAGGACCAAGTCCTGCAGAATACAGAACTCAGTCCTCAAGTTAACGCAGTCTAACTTTTTTGGGTCAGATTAATTCGGAGATTTTTTGTTTTGGATTATTTTGAGCTTGGAATGCTGAAACGCTTGTTGAAACGTTCTACACGACCGCCGGTATCAACAACACGTTGTTTACCAGTATAGAAAGGATGGCAGTTGCTACATACGTCCAAGTTCAAATTTTTACCCACTGTTGAACGAGTTTTAATTACGTTACCGCAAGAACACGTCGCAGTAATTTCTTTATATTCAGGGTGAATACCTTGTTTCATAGAAAACCTCTTAAAAATCACTCCGCTCTCCAAAACCGAATTTGGCACCGAGTGCTGTTAATATTACGCCATCTAAAGGCAATTTAGTAAGATGGCAGATTATACCGAAAAAATGGGCTTTTTCAAGTTATCTGTATAAAAAACCGCACTTTATCCTTGCATGTTAAAGTGCGGTATAATTTGCAACAATTTTTTACATTGCTGTCCAAAGTAAAATGGCAAGCAACTGAGGCGACATAATACGCAGGAACATAGAAAGCGGATAAACAGTAGCGTAAGATAATGCAGCTATACCGCTATCTTCTTTAATTGCATTGGCAAAAGCCAGTGCGGGAGGATCAGTCATTGAACCTGCAAGCAAACCGCATAAGCTGAGATAGTTTAATTTCATGTATAAGCGAGCAATAATGCCGGTGATCATTAATGGAATAAAGGTAATGAACATACCATATCCCATCCATTCAAGTCCTTGACCATTAACCAGTGTGTCAACAAATCCGCCTCCGGATTTTAGTCCAACAACAGCTAGGAATAAAACGATACCAATTTCACGTAGTGCTAAGTTTGCACTGGGTGGCATAAACCAATAGAGTTTACCGACACTACCAATACGAGCAAGGATTAGTGCGACAACTAATGGACCTCCGGCTAAACCTAATTTTAATGCTACAGGGAATCCTGGAATGTAGAATGGAATTGAGCCTAATAGCACGCCTAATCCAATTCCGATAAATACCGGTAACATTTGCACTTGTTGTAGTTTTTGTTGTGCATTGCCAATAATTGAGGTTGCATTACCAATTGTATCGGATCGCCCTACAATATGTAGCACATCGCCAAATTGTAATGCGGTGTTGGCTGTTGGAACTAACTCTACGCCGGCACGATTTAAACGTGAAATCACAACGCCATATTTTTTATGAATTCCTAGGTGTTTTATGCGTTTACCAAGCACTTTTTCATTGGTAACAACAATACGTTCAGAGCGAAGATCTCCTGCTAAATGAGTCATAGGCATATCAATTTCCTCACCTATCACCAATTTCATTTTTTTCAAGGCATTGATTTCACCAACTAAATGTAATACGTCATCAATTGCTATTATGGTATCTGCACTTGGTACACTAATATTTTCTTGTCGTTTTAAACGAGAACAAACCACATCTTTATTGTCAAAGCCGGGAATATCAATTAATCGTAAACCACTTAAATTTGGATTGGTCACTTTAACATTTACTGTTGTTAAGCTTTCTTTATCCTGTCCGCTGGCTTTTTGGAATTGTTTCTCTTCTTCTTCAACCTTAATTTTAAAAAATAAACGAATTAACCACATGCTAAGTAAAATGCCGCAAATCCCGAAAGGATAAGCCATAGCGTACGCCATACCCATTGTGCTGTTAGCATTTTCTATGCCTAGTTCAGTGAGAATTTGTTGACCCGCACCCAAGGATGGCGTATTAGTGACCGCACCGGAGTAGATACCGAGAATAATATCAAGATCAACATTAACAACTTTATATAGGACAAAAACACTTACTGCACCGAGAACAACAATTAATGTTGCTAAGCCGTTAAGTTTTAAACCAGCAGAAAGTAGAGAGGCGAAAAATCCCGGACCGACTTGAATGCCAATGGTATAAACAAATAGAATTAACCCAAATTCTTGGATAAAGTGTAGAGTGTGTGCATCTAATTTCAATCCATTTTGGTTCATAAAATGAGCGACAATAATCCCACCGAATAATACTCCCCCGATGCCTAAACCGACTCCGCGTATTTTCCAATGCCCTATCCATAAACCAATAACGGCAACAAGGGCTAGGATACAAATTGTGATAGCAATATCACTCATACCGACCTCTTTTAAAGTTAAATATAAAAAATAGCTACTCGAATTATATCAAGCTCAATTCAAAGAAACGATAAAAATCTAAAAAATGTAGGATTTATCACATTTTTCTTGATTAAGTTATGGTTTTTATTAACAATATTTGAAAAAAATTAAATTTCATTTAATCCCTTTATTATAAGAGGCGTTGAGAATACAAAATGAATTGGACGGAAGAACTTTTTACATCGTTACTTTGGATAGTGAAAAGCTTATTTATAGCAAGCTTGGTTTTCTCTTTAATTTTATATTTTTTGATAAAAATGACCCGATGGGGACATCAATTTTGGCTATTAGCGAAAAGTTATTTATCACCACGTCATAGCCTTATGCCTTTGTGTTATTTTTGGGTAATCGTTTTTTTTGACTTATTATCCGTGCGTTTGGACATTTTATTTTCCAGTTGGTACAAGTCCATGTATGATGCCTTACAAGAAATGAACGTAGTTGGATTCTAGCAGCAAATGGTTGTTTTTTCCCTTTTGGCTATGGTTCATATATTTAATGTTTTGCTTACTTACTATATTTCTCAGGATTTCAAAATTAAGTGGAGAACTTGGCTTAATAATGAAATGTTAGATAAATGGTCTGAAAATCAGGCTTACTATAAAACCCAGTGCCTTGCTCATCAATTGGATAATCCGGATCAACGTATTCAACAAGATGTTGATGCCTATGTTTCTAATTCATTAAACTTTGCTACAGGTGTTATTTCTTCTACAGTGTCTTTAGCTGCATTTACCGTGATTTTATGGAATTTGTCAGGTCCGATGGTAATTATGGGCTATGAAATTCCACATATGATGGTATTCTTGGTTTTTATTTATGTATTAGTGAGTAGTGTAATTGCTTTTAGAATTGGGCGGCCATTGATTCAATTGAATTTTGTTAATGAGCGTTTAAATGCAAACTATCGTTATTCATTAATTCGTTTAAAAGAATACGCAGAAAGCATAGCTTTTTATCGAGGGGAAAATATAGAAAAATCGATGTTATTACGCCAATTTGAAAAAGTAATTGGTAATTTGTGGCAAATAATTCACCGCACTTTGAAATTATCTGGCTTCAATTTAGTGGTTTCACAGGTATCAGTCATTTTTCCATTTATTATTCAGGCAGCCCGTTATTTTTCCGGACAGATTAAATTAGGTGATTTAATTCAGACGTCACAGGCTTTTAGCAAGGTTCAGTCAGCATTATCGTTTTATCGAAACTCCTATGATGATTTTGCTGCCTATCGAGCGGTTCTGGATCGTCTAACAGGTTTCCATAGTGCTATTGAAGCAGCTAATCAGCCATCAAAAACACAAATTAAACCTCATATGTCAGCGGTTATTTTTGAGAATTTAAATATTAATACACCGGAAGGAAATACTCTCATTGAGAAGCTGAACTTAACAATTGAGCAAGGGGTTTCTTTATTGATTAAAGGTAAATCGGGTGTAGGGAAAACAACTTTATTGCGTACAACAGCAGGTTTATGGCCGTATTCAGAAGGGCAGATTTTTTGTCCACAACAAACATTGTTTCTAGCACAAAAAACCTATTTACCACAGGGGTGCTTAATTGATGCTCTTTATTATCCTGAACCGGTTCCGGCCGACATTGACGCAGACAATATCAGTAACATTTTGCAAAAAGTGCATTTGTCTCATCTGGTTGACAAATTGGATGTAGAAAATGATTGGACGAGAGTACTATCTTTAGGGGAACAGCAACGTGTAGCTTGTGCCAGAGTATTGTTGCATAAGCCTAAAGTTGTTTTCTTAGATGAGGCTACATCAAGCATGGATGAAGGGCTTGAAGATGCGATGTATCGCTTATTATTAACTGAATTACCTAGTACAACTTTAATCAGCGTGGGACATCGTTCAACTTTGCATAAGTATCATCAATTACACTTGCAGATCAATAGTGATAAAAGTTGGGACATGATGAAACATACAGAAACATTTTAGCGTAAAACATATTTGTTAATTTGCTGAATGAAATGTATCCATTGATGTTAAGTCGATGGATTTTTTTACGTTCTAAATTTGACATAGATCAAATAAACTTTATTTTTATTTGCAAAGCATTCTCAATAAAAATGAGTTTTTTTACTAGAAAAATGAATGATTAAGCAGGTTTTTCTTACAAAATTTATGCAAATAACACACAATATATAGTGGTTGAGTTTTTAAAAGTAACAATATATAGTGATTTGACTTTTCTTAAACGCAACATATAGGTTTATGTAAAAATGGGTTCATTCTTCGTTATTAAACGTGATGGTTCACGTGCAGAATTTGAAATACAAAGAATTATTAATGCTATTAAAAAAGCTGCAAGTGCGGTCAATATCCAAGATGAAATGTTCTGTCATAAAATTGGACAACTGGTCTGTGATAATATTTTTGCTCATTACCAAAAAGAAATTGATATTAGCCACATCCAGGAGATTGTTGAAAATCATCTGATGGCTAGCAAGTATCCACAAGTTGCACGAGCTTATATTGAATATCGTCATGAGCGTGATTTAGCTAGAGAGAAACGTAGTAATTTGACTAAAGAAATCGAAGGATTAATTGGGCAAAGTAATGTGGAATTGTTAAATGAGAATGCCAATAAAGATTCGAAAGTCATTCCAACTCAGCGTGATTTATTGGCGGGTATTGTCGCTAAACATTATGCTAAACGTTATATTCTGCCAAAAGATGTCGTTGATTCCCATGAAAAAGGCGAAATTCATTATCATGATTTAGATTATGCACCATTCTTTCCTATGTTTAACTGCATGCTGGTCGATTTAAAAGGTATGCTGACGAAAGGATTTAAAATGGGGAATGCGGACATTGAGCCGCCAAAATCTATTGGTACTGCGACTGCGGTTACCGCACAAATTATCGCTCAAGTAGCAAGTCATATTTATGGGGGCACCACGGTTAATCGTATTGATGAAGTACTTGCACCTTATGTGCAACTCAGCTATGAAAAACACTTGAAAACAGCTGCACTTTGGCAAATTCCAGATCCCAAAGCTTATGCCGACAGTTTAATTCAAAAAGAATGTTTTGATGCTTTTCAATCGTTGGAATATGAAGTCAACACTCTGCATACTGCCAATGGACAAACGCCATTTGTTACTTTTGGGTTCGGTTTGGGGATCAGTTGGCAAGAGCGGTTGATTCAGAAAGCTATTTTGCAAAACCGAATTCGTGGATTGGGGAAAAATCATAAAACACCTGTTTTTCCTAAGTTGGTTTTTACAATTAAAAAAGGGGTCAATCAAAATTCAGGAGATCCGAATTATGATATTAAACAGCTCGCTTTAGAATGTGCTTCAAAACGCATGTATCCGGATATTCTCAATTATGATCAAGTTGTGAAAGTAACAGGTTCATTTAAAGCACCAATGGGATGCCGTAGTTTTCTTGGTGCTTATGAAGAAAATAACGAATTGGTCCATGATGGACGGAATAATTTGGGTGTAGTTAGCCTAAATTTGCCACGTATTGCACTGGAAGCGAAAGGAGATGAACAGCAATTCTATACATTGCTTGAAGCAAGGTTGGATCTTGCTAAAAAAGCATTGATGACACGTATTGCCCGTTTGGAAAATACAAAAGCACGAGTTGCACCAATTTTATATATGGAGGGGGCTTGTGGTGTTCGTTTAAAAGCAGATGATAATGTGGCACAAATTTTCAAAAACGGTAGAGCATCAATTTCGCTTGGTTATATTGGTATTCATGAAACTATTAACGCCCTATTTGGCGGTAAACACATTTATGATGATACAAAATTGCGTAAAAAGGGCATTGAAATTGTCAGTTTCTTGAGCGAAAAAGTTAAACATTGGAAAGCGGAAACTGGCTATGCTTTTAGTTTATATTCCACACCGAGCGAAAACTTGTGTGATCGTTTTTGTCGTTTAGATACCAAACAGTTTGGTGTTGTTGATGGAGTGACGGACAAAGGTTATTACACAAATAGCTATCATTTAGATGTTGAGAAAAAAGTAAATCCTTATGATAAATTGGATTTTGAGATGCCTTACCCTCGTTTAGCGAGCGGTGGATTTATTTGCTATGGTGAATATCCAAATATTCAGCATAATTTAAAAGCACTTGAAGATGTTTGGGACTATTCTTATGAACGAGTTCCTTATTATGGTACTAATACACCGATTGATGAATGCTATGAATGTGGTTTTACAGGAGAGTTTAGTTGTACAAGCAAAGGATTTACTTGCCCTAAGTGCGGTAATCATGATAGTGAAAAAGTCTCTGTAACCCGTCGAGTATGCGGTTATTTAGGAAGCCCGGATGCACGTCCGTTTAATGCTGGAAAACAAGAAGAGGTTAAACGCCGTGTTAAACATTTATAAAAATCATCACTCTTTATGAATTATCTGCAATATTATCCGATTGATGTTGTAAATGGCGAAGGCACAAGATGTACTTTGTTTGTCAGTGGTTGCTCCCATGCTTGCAAAGGGTGTTACAACCAAAAGAGTTGGTCATTTAGGGCTGGAGTATTATTTGATCGAGAGATGGAAGATCAAATTATTCGAGATCTACAGGATAGACGCATTCGTCGACAAGGATTGAGTTTAACAGGCGGTGATCCTTTACATCCTCAAAATATTACCGCACTTTTGCCTTTTGTGCAGAGAGTAAAAAAGGAATGTCCTGATAAAGATATTTGGCTATGGACAGGTTATTTATTAGCGGAGCTTGATGAATTGCAACGGAAAATGTTGCCTTACATTGATGTGTTAATTGATGGTAAGTTTGAGCAAGAAAAAGCCGATCCAAGTTTGATTTGGCGAGGATCCGCCAATCAAGTAATTTATCGTTTTAAGCTTTAGCTTTTACACAAGTCCTTGCATAAGCATACTCATACGAATGGTGCGGTATATTTAAACTCTATATTGAATTTGTATAACCAACGTCAATTTAGATCGTTATTACGATATAGAATATATCAGCAAATCGAATATTATAAAAAAACCGCTCCTAAAGAGCGGTTTTTTTGCGAAGGTTTTAAATCGGGTAGCCAAGTTGTATTACTACAACTTAGCCCCCTAAGAACTGTACAAGCAAATTTCTCTGCATACAGCTCAAGCCTTTCTATTAACTGCTACGCAGTCGGTTTCGCAACGTTCAAATTCAGGCGATGAATTTGTTGGTGACACTCAGGATGTACTAAACATCTGTTATTTAGTGAATCTGTTCCACCATACATTTTGTAAATTATATGATGATCGTGCCAGCCGCTTTCTTTCGTTATTGACGTATTACACAATGCACATTTTCCTTTCTGCTCTTTGTAAAGAGCTTGCCATTGCTGTCTGTGTGATTGTTCATCATACATTCTGGCTTGAGCAAGGTTTTCTCCATACATTTCCCATTCAGGTAAAAATGGTTTGTATTGTGATTTTATCTTTCTGTGTCGCTTAATTTTCACATATCCACAATAGAGTAAATTTATTGGGATTTGTTCTTCTTTATTGCTGTTGGTGACTGTGCCGAAAATCCAATTCCGAGTTGCATTTGAATAAAAGTATTTCTCTTTAATCCAAATTTTTCCTTTGTTTGGATGTCTTCGTCTGCACCAACGCCATAAGGCTTTCCAAATTAAACTATCCATTCGGTTAAATATCACTTTAGCCACAACGTGTTTATGATAGTTTGTCCAACCTCTTATCATTGGATTTAATACTTTTATTAGGTCATCTTGTTTCGCCATTTTCATTTTTGAAATTGATTGTTTTACCTTGTCGTAAAATGCTTTTGCATTTTTCTTACTTGGTTTAATAATCAATTTTTTATCAAAACGTTTAACAGTCCAACCTAAAAAGTCAAATCCGTGTTCGATATGCACTACCTTGGTTTTACTTTCCGATAAGGAAAGCCCTCTTTCTGCAAGAAAGTTTTTCACCATAGGGATAACTTGTTCTTCCAGTAATTCTTTTGATATACCTGAAATAATAAAGTCATCTGCATACCTAACGAGGTATGTCCGATGTTTTGCTATTTTAAGACTATTCTTTGCACCAAAGTGCTTGATTAGCTCTTTTTCTAACCCATCTAACGCCATATTTGCCAACGTTGGAGAGATAATATCACCTTGCGGTGTCCCCTCCGTTGTTGGTTTTAGTTGACCGAACTCAACAACACCTGATTTTAACCATTTCTTGAGTATTCGCTTATTCATTGGAATATGCTTGAGTAGCCAGTCGTGGTTAATAAAATCAAAACAACCATGTATATCTGCATCCAGTACCCATTCTGCCATTTGACGAGATTGGTTTCCTTTTGTTGAAAATATACTATGTATATGTGATATAGCATCTGCCGTTGAACGGTTTAATCTAAATCCATACGAATTATTGTCTGCTGTTGTTTCTGCTATGGGTTGCAATGCTAGTAAATACAACATTTGCATTGCTCTATCTTTCATCGTGGGTATGCCTAATGGACGTTTCTTCCCATTTGACTTTGGAATGAAAACCCGTCTTAATGGTTTAGGTTGATACCCTTTACTTGATAGATCTTGTATAGCAATCCATTTGGATTCAGGTGTATCCCAAATCCGTTTATCAATACCAGCGGTTCGTTTGCCTGTATTTTCCGTCACCCGTCGTACTGCTAATGCTTTTGCATAAAACGAGTGGGTAAGCATTCGTTGTAAGTTTTTAACCTTACGCCAATTGCTTTCCTGTGTTGCCTTCGCAATCCGCACCTGCATTCCTTTCACATATCGGTTTGCTTTATACCAATTGATATAATGCCATTGCGATATATGTGAGGTCGCTGGAGCTAGACTGCTTACTAATTTCTTAGTATGATGAGTTTGCTCTTTCATACTTACCTCCGTTGAGAGATAAGTTTTCTTGGTAAATTAATCGTTCCTCTTTCTGTTTGGACACTTCAAGAGTTGCTATGGTTACCAATAAACTTACACTCTTGAATCACTAAGGATAAAGAGTGCGTGCGTTGGTTTTATTTGATTGGTTTTCAATCTGCAAGCCAACGCTCGCTTTTATCCCGTCAAATTTTAAAGGAATTTGTCAGACATCTTGCGATGAAAGACCGGTTAGAAGTCTGCACCCTTTCGGGTTAGGTCATATTTCATACCCTATTTGCACCATTACAGTACAACCT
Source organism: Histophilus somni 2336 (assembly GCF_000019405.1). NCBI lineage: Bacteria > Pseudomonadati > Pseudomonadota > Gammaproteobacteria > Pasteurellales > Pasteurellaceae > Histophilus > Histophilus somni. The sequence goes on from NC_010519.1 coordinate 617,040, forward strand.
TCGCTTTCTCTAACTTCTTTTACCTACACCACCAACAGCATTGCTTACGCGTTGCCTGCCATTTTTCAGGCGGAGATATAGGCTTACCAAGTTCCATTATTACTACATGGATAGGGAAGATATAGTCTTTTTTCCCGACAGTGTTTATGATGACGTATCCCAAGGCTAAAATGAGATAACCCACTGCATACCTTTTGGTTCAAGCCGATAGCGACCGTAGGCTTGTTCTACATAACGAGAATTACGACTATTCACTTACGTTTATCTTTCTATCCAACCTAGTCCCTCAACCCAATGGTCGTTTCGAGTCTCTTATTAATACTTCACAGTATTAATAACCTTATCGGGGGTACATTGTCAGGAAGCTCCGCACAAAATCGTTGCCAATTATGCACTATCCCTAGGTTACTGTTAGTCATATAACAGGTTACACTCATTTATTTCTTCGCAACTGCATATATCAACGTTGAAACAAATTGTAACAATAGTAATAACAGCTTACTCATACTTAACTAAGTTGTTACCTAATACAGCAATAAATAAGCCCTTGCTGGTTTGCTTTAAAACTTACTTTATCCATTAAACAAATGTTTAATAGTACTTTGATAGTACTTTGTTTACGTTTAATCCTCTAATAGGAAATAACTAACCTTTAACAAATAAAAACTCATTTGTTAGTAATGATTATTTCAATGAAAGGGGATTTGGGTAAATTTTAGACCGAGAAGTAGCAGTGCTGTTCCGCAAGCCATTCACGGGCAACTATTACTTTCAAGTTGCTGAGGGTGTTTCTTAATAAAAGAATATCCCGAAGTACAGTAAATAAAGATAAGTGTAAAGGTGGCAACCAAATAGAAGAAATTCCACTTTCTTATACTCGAACCGTTTCAGATTGCTACGGTATCTTTCGGACTTTATTTATAGTAGGGTTGAATAATCATTCTTTATGGACGATATGACGTTTTGGATTTGACCCAAGTCACTCTATAAATAGGCGACTAACGGTAGTCCTATCTTTCGATAACGGATCTTGCTTGCTTACTCCTCTTAATATTTATCTAAATATTAAGTACATAAAAGTGAAGACCATACCTTATTACCGCATAAAGTTGGAGATATTCTTACCAACTTAGAACTAGATCTTGAGCAACGCTCCTTTTCTAGTCTGCTACCCAAACTCTTCCCGAGAAGATCTGGATAGTCAAGAGAAAGCTACATTACATAGCTTTCTCTTAATTGAGTTAAATCCTTGATATATAAGGACTTAACCCCAGTAAGCACAACACTTGTCGCACTTAGCCTTTGTAGTTATGTACATGAGCAACTAAATCTAATACTTTATTTGAGTAGCCAGTTTCATTATCATACCAAGAAACTAATTTAACGAAAGTATCAGTTAATGCAATACCTGCTGCCGCATCGAATACAGAAGTCAAGCTACAACCGTTGAAATCAGTAGAAACTACAGCGTCTTCAGTATAACCTAATACACCTTTCATTTCATTTTCAGAAGCACGTTTGATTTCTGCACAGATTTCTGCATAAGTTGCCGGTTTTTCCAAGTTTACAGTTAAATCAACGACGGAAACGTTTGGTGTAGGAACACGGAATGCCATACCTGTTAATTTACCATTCAATGCAGGGATAACTTTACCAACAGCTTTTGCCGCACCTGTTGAAGAAGGGATAATATTTTGTGCCGCACCACGACCTCCACGCCAGTCTTTTGCAGAAGGGCCATCAACAGTTTTTTGGGTTGCTGTTGTTGCATGAACTGTTGTCATTAAACCGTCTTTGATACCGAATTTGTCATTGATAACTTTAGCTAACGGTGCTAAACAGTTTGTTGTACAAGAAGCATTAGAAACAATGTCTTGACCGGCATACGCATCAAAGTTTACGCCGTTAACAAACATTGGCGTTGCATCTTTAGATGGACCGGTTAAAACAACTTTTTTCGCACCTGCGGTAATATGTTTACGAGCAGTTGCGTCATCTAAGAATAAACCTGTCGCTTCAACAGCAACATCAACACCGAGCTCATTCCATTTTAAATTAGCAGGGTCACGCTCTGATGTAACACGAATCGCTTTACCATTAACCACTAAGTTTCCATCTTTGACTTCAACTGTACCATCAAAACGACCATGAGTTGAATCATATTTAAGCATATAAGCCATATATTCAACATCAATTAGATCGTTAATACCAACTACCTCAATGTCATCACGAGTTTGTGCTGCACGAAATACGATACGACCGATACGACCGAAACCATTAATACCAATTTTAATTGTCATAATATTTTCACCTATAATATTTTAAGTTAAACGAAACTCGATGCTTTACAGAAGTGCTTAGTCTTTCTAGTTTTCAGGCTGGGGTAGATTATAGCATAAATTCTTCTTTGATTATAGTGTCTCTAGAGTAAATCCGGCATATATAGATTTTTTATGATCCACGTCAAAGTTGATAATGTTTGTACCACATTGATTTTTTAGTGTAGTATGTGCGGAGATTTATGTTTCATCGTTAAGCGGAAAATGACTTTTCATATGGAAATAGGAAGAATATCATGTTAACCAACCAACCAACCAACCAACCAACCAACCAACCAACCAACCAACCAACCAACCAACCAACCAACCAACCAACCAACCAACCAACCAACCAACCAACCAAATGAACGTTTATTTTCCATAGTAAAGGAAGTTTTTCCGAAAAGTCATAGCATAAATTTTTCTCTTTTAGGAGGAATGACCAACAAGAATTATCTCCTTTATGTTGATAATGAAAAATATGTATTGCGTCTGCCAGGGGTAATGACATCGAATTTGATTTCAAGGCACTATGAAATGAATAATAGTATATTGATGTCTCAGGCAGAATTTAATGTTGAAACAATTTATTTTAATGCTGATAATGGTATTAAAATAACGAAGTTTTTAGAAAAAGGTATCAATTTTAATCATAATAATATTCATCAATATGAATATTTATTTCTCATCTCAAAAGAATTATATAAATTACATCATTCAGATATTCAATTTAATAATGAATTTAATGTATTTGAAACTTTTCAACAATATTTTGACTTATTAAAAGATAAGAATGGATTTTTCTGCTTTAATAAAAATATTCCATTGATATACGAATTTTTTATTAAAATTTCAAAGAATAATTCTTTTTATAACATCAAATGTCCTTGCCATAATGATCTTGTTCCTGAGAATATTTTAATGAAAAACAATAAATTATTTTTTATTGATTGGGAATATTCAGGAATGAATGCTCCGTTATTTGATGTAGCGGCTTTTTTTCTTGAGTCGAGAATACCAGAAGAAAAACAAAAATATTTCCTTGTTCATTATGATCATCATCTGGATTTTGAAAAGTCTCGTATGGAAATACTATTTCATCAATTTACCCAAGATGTTTTATGGTTTTTATGGACTTTGATAAAAGAAGAAAATAATGAGAAATTTGAAAATTATGCCTCAACAAGAATAAATCGTGCTTATGAACTGATGAAGGAGTTGGTGAAAAATGGGTTTATTTAGTGAAGATAAACGATTAGTTCATGTCGGTTATTTTTGTGGATTATTATCCGGTTTATTTTGGGCAATATCAGGAATTTCTTACGAAAAATTATATCTAGATTTCCCAATGCTGAATGCGTTTGCATTAAATATTATTATATTAAGTATTGCTGAGATTACTTTGCTGTTAATGGCTTATGGTTATTTGATAAAAAGAAAATTATTACCGCACTTTAATAAGGTTTCTTTGTTAGCGATTTTGGGAGGTTGTTTGGGTGGTCCTGTTGGGATGATTTGCTATTTACAGTCCTTACAATATGTTGGAGTGAGTTATGCGGCGACGATTTCAATTTGTTATCCAATTATAGCATCTATTTTATCCATCAAGTTTTTAGCTGTGAAAGCATCAAGAAGAACACTATTTTCTTTTGTTTTTATTGTCTTATTATTAATGCCTGTCATGTATCAAGGTGAAAATTCAGAAATCAGGATTTTAGGCATTATTTTTGCTTTTTCTTGTGCATTATGTTGGGCACTTGAAATTGTGATTTCCAGTTATGTCATGCAACACTATTTATCCGATCAAGTTTATTTATTTAGACAAATAGGATCGTCTTTAGGATATTTTCTTATTATTCTTTTCATGTTTTTTTATGGAACTTATGACAATTTAATTGATTTTAATTTTTTTAAGGATGTAAATCTATGGAAATTGGAGTGGATAGTTATTATTTCCTCAGGATTTTCTTATTTTCTATATTATAAATCAATTGCAATTTTGAATCCAATTAGAGCAATGGCATTAAATATTACATATAGTCTTTGGGCGATTGTATTAAGTGCGGTTCTTTTATCAAAGGAAATTAGTATCTTTCTGCTTATGATTGGAATAATTGTATTGATGAATATTTTTATTGTGGCGAAAGGAGAAGAAAAATGAATGCCATTATTTTAGCGGCAGGTTTAGGAAGTCGTTTTAGAGAGATTACGCAGAAGAAGCATAAGGCTTTACTTCCGTTACCTAATGGAATTCCTAATATTGAGCAAACAATTATTTATTTAAAGCAAGCAGGTATTCATGAAATTCACATTGTAACAGGTTATTTTTCTGAGCAGTTTGATTTTTTAAGTGGTAAATACGGGGTTAATCTTATTTATAATAAGTTTTATAAAAAGTACAATAATATCTATTCTTTTCATTGTGCTATTGAGCATTTCGGAGAAAGTTTTGTTATTGACAGCGATGTGACGCTTTTTAGCAATATTTTTAATGATAAATTAAAACGAAGTCAATATTTTTTAATTCAACGAAATAAAAGTCATAATAAAGAATGGATTCCGATAGTAAAAGATAACCGAGTTATTGATATTATTATTGACAGTTTGGAGTTGCCGAGTTTACTGGGTGTCTCTTTTTGGTCAAATAATGACGCAGTTAAAATAAAATCATTTCTGGCTGATTATGTGAATAATGAAAATTTATTACTTGATTCATCATTGTATTGGGATAATATTCCAATGGAAAATCTTAAAGAATTGGATATTGGTGTAAAGCTTTTGAATATAAAGGAAGCTTATGAAATAGATAATTTATCCGAGTATGAATTTATATTTCATCATTTAAAAGGTAAATAGTATGAAAAAATTATCATTGAGAGAACTTCAATTGGCATCATTAGATATTTTGAAATATTTTGATCAATTATGTGCTAAAAATGATATTCAATATTCCTTAGGCGGAGGCACATTAATCGGTGCAGTAAGACACAAAGGATTTATTCCATGGGATGATGATATTGATGTCTATATGCATCGTGATCATTATCAAAAATTTGTTAATATTTGGAAAAGTGAGACGCATGATAAATATGAATTATCTTTAGCGGAGGATATTCATGGTATGTTTCCAGGGGAGATGACAAAAATTTTTGATAAAAATACTTTAATCATAGATACGAAAGGAAGAAAAAGTGGCATATTTATAGATATTTTTATTTATGATAGTGTGCCAAATGCCCCGGCGGTGATTTATAAAGTTATGAAGAAACATCGTCGCCTTAAATTGAGGTTTTCATCTTGTCGTAAGAGATGGTATAAAGCTAATAATGAGAGTTTAATTCAGTCTATATTTTTTAGATTATCCCAGTATTTATTTAATAAGATGATGTTAAATTTAAAACAATTTCAAGACAAATATCCTATTGATGAGGCTGAATATATAGGACTTGTTTTATCAGATTATGGTGGCTGGAAGAAGTCTTATATGCCTAAAAAATATTTTAACTCCGTTGTTTATTTGGATTTTGAAGAGAGTAAGTTTCCTGTTATGAACGGTTATCATGAACATTTGACCATGTATTATGGTGATTATATGGAACTGCCTCCTGTTAGCGAACAGAAACCTCAACACACGATTGAAGCTTATATATTAGATTAGGCAATCTATTCCTTTTTTATTAAAAATCAGCAAAAGAGCGGTCATTTTGCTGATTTTTTTTTGATTTATCGGCATAATAGGTGTTATAAAAATTTTATGGGAGTCATTATGTGTAGGGGAAATTTATATATTATTTCTGCCCCAAGCGGAGCAGGGAAATCTTCTTTGATTTCAGCATTATTGGAACGGGATAAAAACGATAGTATGACGGTGTCCATATCACATACAACAAGATCCCCAAGACCGGGTGAAATTGATGGGGTGCATTATCACTTTGTTTCACATGAAAAATTTGAACAGCTTATTTTAGAAAACTCATTTTTAGAATATGCGAAAGTATTCGGTGGGAATTATTATGGTACGTCATTACTGAATATTGAGAAAAATTTAGCGGCAGGTATAGATGTATTCTTGGATATTGATTGGCAGGGAGCAAGACAAATTCGAGAAAAACGTCCTGATGTTAAAAGTATTTTTATTTTGCCTCCTTCTATTTCTGCTTTAGAGAAGCGTTTGATTGGGCGTGGTCAAGATAGTCAAGACATTATTGCAAAGAGAATGGAAAAGGCAGCGGATGAAATCTCCCATTATGATGAATATGATTATGTCATTATTAATGCTGATTTTGATCAAGCATTAGTAGATTTAGAACATATTTTGCGAGCTGAACGATTGACTGTAAATTATCAAAAAACGCAAAATGCGGCTTTAATTCATCAATTACTAGTAAAATAATTTTGGTTTTAGTATCATGAGAGCGTTTTTTGTGAATACATTAATGGAGAAATTATGGCTCGAGTAACAGTACAAGATGCGGTAGAAAAAGTAGGTAATCGTTTTGATTTAATTTTAACTGCGGCTCGCCGTGCGAGAGAATTGCAATTACATAAGCGTGAACCTTTAGTGCCGGAAGATAATGATAAACCGACAGTCATTGCGTTGCGTGAAATTGAGAAAGGATTAATTAATAACGATATTATGAACGCTCATGAGCGTCGTGAGGCATTAGAACAAGAAACTGCTGAATTGAATACAATATCGCTGTTATATCAAAATAATTAAGTAAAGTGCAGTTCTTTTTTGTAAACTTTATCAAGTACATTTCAATCTTTTTTGCATATTAATCAATAGTCAGGTGTCTTTTGTATTTATTTGAGAGTTTAGAGAAAATTATCAGAGGATATTTGTCTCCGTCACAAATTGAGTTAGTTCGGCATGCTTTTGTTATTGCAAGAGATGCTCACGAAGGACAAGCGAGGGCTAGTGGCGAACCTTATATTACTCATCCGGTTGCCGTTGCTTCTATTATTGCAGAAATGCATTTGGATCATGAAGCAGTGGTTGCAGCGTTATTGCATGATGTAATTGAGGAGACGCCTTATACTGAAGAGCAATTAAAAGAAGAGTTTGGTGCGAGTGTTGCTGAAATTGTGGAGGGTGTTTCGAAATTAGATAAATTGAAATTTCGTACACGTAAAGAAGCGGAAGTAGAGAATTTTCGCAAAATGATTTTGGCAATGACAAAGGATATTCGTGTTGTGTTGATTAAGCTAGCCGACCGTACTCATAATATGCGTACACTGGGTGCTTTAAGACCGGAGAAACGCCGTCGGATTGCGAAAGAAACCCTAGAAATTTATGCTCCTTTAGCTCATCGTTTAGGGATAGAGCACATTAAAAATGAATTAGAAGATTTAGGTTTTGAAGCAATGTACCCTCAACGTTATGCGGTATTACGAAAAGTGATTCAAATTGCTCGTGGTAATCGTAAGGATATGATTGAGTGTATCGCTTCAGATATTAAAGGACGCTTGACGGAGGTAGGCATTACGGCACGAGTATTTGGTCGTGAAAAACATCTTTATGCTATTTACCAAAAAATGCGATTGAAAGATCAGCAGTTTCATTCCATTATGGATATTTATGCTTTCCGGACGGTGGTAAAGGATGTGGATACTTGCTATCGAGTACTTGGTCAAATGCACAGTTTGTATAAGCCGCGTCCGGGACGGGTGAAGGACTATATTGCTGTACCTAAAGCCAATGGCTATCAATCTTTGCATACATCTATGATTGGACCACACGGTGTACCTGTCGAAGTACAAATTCGTACGGAAGAAATGGATCGGATGGCGGAAATGGGTGTGGCAGCACATTGGGCATATAAGCAATCAGGACGAAATGACAGTACAACGGCACAAATTCGAGCTCAGCGTTGGTTGCGAAGTCTTGTGGAATTACAGCAAAGTGTTGGTAATTCTTTTGAGTTTATTGAAAGCGTAAAATCAGAGTTCTTTCCTAAAGAAATCTATGTATTTACCCCTAAAGGACGTATTGTTGAGTTGCCTAAAGGTGCAACTGCGGTCGATTTTGCTTATGCGGTACATACAGATGTTGGACATCATTGCGTGGCAGCTACTGTTGATCGTAAACCTTATCCGCTTTCCTTTGCATTACAATCAGGTCAAACGATTGATATTAGTATCGATGAAAATTCAAAACCAAATTCGGGGTGGCTAAATTTTGTTGTGACAGCGAAAGCTCGCACAAGTATTCGCCAAGCATTGAAATCGTTAGGTGCCGATGATGCTGTTAATTTAGGCAAACGCCAATTACTGCAGGCACTTTTACCTAAAAAACTTAGTGATATTCCACCGCACATTGTGCAAGAAGTTTTAGATGATTTGAAATTAACGAGTTTTAATGACTTGCTGATGGAAATTGGTTTAGGAAATCAGATTAGTGGAGCAATTGCTTATCGATTGGTGGGTGAGCCATTGAAAATTGATACGGATGGTAATCCTAAAAATAATACGGAATTATTGCAAATTAAGAGCTCTGAAGGTTTATCAACAACCTTTGGGCAATGTTGTCATCCTATTCCGGGAGATCCAATTGTGGCTTATACGAGTTCAGGGAAAGGGCTTGTTATTCATCATAAGGATTGCGCTAATTTGAAAAAACGTAAAGAGAATACTGAACATTATATGCAGGTACAATGGGAGGATGAAGATACCTCGATTGAGTTTGAAACTGAGTTGCGTATTGAATTACTAAACCAACAGGGTGCTTTACCTCATTTAATGTCAATGATTTCTTCTTTGGATAGTCGCATTCATAGCATTTGGACGGAAGAGCAAGACGGTCGCCTTTACCAAATTGTTATTTTATTAACCGTGAAGAACACAGAACATTTGGAGCAAATTATGCGTAAGATTAAAAGTGTTCCTGGCTTTTTATCTGTCAAACGCAACATTAATAATTAATGGGTGGACAATTCTTAGACGCTATTCCACTTACTTCTTTGTCGGGTGTCGGTGCCGCAATAGCAGAAAAATTAGGTAGAATTGGGCTTTTTAGCCTGCAAGATCTTCTGTTTCATTTGCCTATTCGTTATGAAGATCGTACCCGTATTACCCCTATTATTGATCTTCGTATTGATCAACATGCGACAATTGAAGGAATAGTACAAACTTGTGATATTCAATTTGGTCGTCGTCCAGTTCTTGTGGTGACGCTTTCTGACGGTACTGCCAAAATTGCCTTACGCTTTTTTAATTTTAATGCAGGTATGAAAAATGGCTTTCAGCTTGGAGCGAGGGTGAAAGCCTTTGGGGAAATTAAGCGTGGTCGATTTATGGCTGAAATTCATCACCCTGAGTATGAAATTATTCGTGATAATAGACCTCTTCAGTTAGCAGAAACGCTCACCCCAATTTATGCGACAACGGAAGGTTTGAAGCAAAATACATTACGAAAGTTGACTGAGCAGGCATTAGCGTTGCTAGAAAAAATGCCATTAGCGGAATTATTGCCTAGAGCTTTTAATCCCCATGATTTTAGTTTAAAACAGGCCATTTACGTTTTACATCGCCCACCACCAGATATTTCTTTGGAATTGTTGGAGCAAGGAAAACACCCTGCACAGTTACGTTTAATTTTTGAAGAATTATTAGCACATAATCTTGCTATGCAAAAAGTGCGGTGCGGATCTCAACATTTTTCAGCTTTACCCTTACGTTATCAAACAGCATTGAAGCAAAATTTTCTTGATTTATTGCCATATCAACCGACAAATGCACAACAAAGAGTTGTTGCTGAAATTGAATATGATCTGGGACGTTCTTTCCCAATGATGCGTTTGGTACAAGGCGATGTTGGCTCCGGTAAAACTTTAGTTGTTGCCTTAGCTGCATTAACTGCTATTGATAACGGTAAACAGGTAGCACTCATGGTGCCGACTGAAATTTTGGCAGAGCAACATACTGCAAATTTCCAACGTTGGTTTGAACCGTTAGGAATAAGAGTGGGTTGTTTGACAGGAAAAGTAAAAGGCAAATTTCGTCAAGCCACATTGGAGGAGATATCCCAAGGCAATATACAAATGGTTGTTGGTACTCATGCCTTGTTTCAAGATGATGTCAAGTTTGCCGAACTGGTATTAGTTGTTATTGATGAACAACATCGCTTTGGTGTACATCAACGCCTGATGTTGCGTGAAAAAGGAAAGTATGCCGGTATTTATCCACATCAATTAATTATGACTGCAACACCTATTCCTCGTACATTGGCAATGGTAGCCTATGCAGATTTAGATACTTCAATTATTGATGAGTTACCTCCGGGAAGAACACCAATTCAAACTATTGCGGTATCTGAAGAACGCAGAACCGAAATCGTCGCTAGGGTGTATAATGCTTGTGTTAATGAAAAACGCCAAGCGTATTGGGTTTGTACTTTGATTGATGAAAGTGAAGTATTAGAAGCCCAAGCAGCAGAAAGTATTGCAGAGGATCTACAAAAAGCCTTGCCGGTACTACGGATTGGTTTGATACATGGCAGAATGAAAGTGAGTGAAAAGCAAGAAGTAATGAGGCAATTTAAAAATGCTGAATTGAATTTGTTGGTCGCTACAACAGTAATTGAAGTCGGGGTTGATGTACCTAATGCGAGTTTAATGATTATTGAAAATGCGGAACGATTAGGTTTGGCACAATTACATCAATTGCGTGGTCGGGTTGGGCGTGGTAGTACGGCATCCTATTGTGTTTTAATGTATAAATCACCTTTGAGTAAAGTATCGAGAAAACGTTTAGAAGTAATGCGTTCAAGTCAAGATGGCTTTTTTATTTCTGAGCAAGATTTAGAAATTCGTGGACCGGGAGAAGTTTTAGGTACCAAACAGACGGGTGTTGCAGAGTTTAAAGTGGCTGATTTAATACGAGATCGTAAAATGCTGCCTACTGTTCAACATTATGCCCGTCTATTAATTACACGATCTCCAAAGTTAGCAGATGACCTCATTCAGCGTTGGCTTAAAAATAAAGAAATTTATACCAATGCGTAAGTGAACATTTAACTTTTGTGGAACTGAGAATTATATAAGTAAAGAGCGGTCAATTTTTAGGAAAATTTTATGAGGTTCTCAATACAACCAACAATTTTATTTTTTGATTCAGGTGTAGGTGGGTTGAGTGTTTATAAAGAAACTAAACAACTTTTACCGGATTGTCATTATTTATATGGTTTTGATAACGGATTTTTTCCTTATTCAGAAAAGGACGAAAAAGATATTATTGACCGCACTTTAAGAATTTGTCAGAAAATCAATCAAACTTATCCCTTAGATTTAATTGTAATTGCTTGTAATACGGCAAGTACGGTTGTTTTGCCTGAATTACGCCGGAATTTTTCTATTCCCATCGTGGGAACCGTACCTGCGATCAAGCCTGCTGCAGAAATGTCAGAAACAAAACATATTGGTTTGATTGCGACGAAAGGAACTATAAAAAGAACTTATGTTAATGATTTGATTAAAAATTATGCATATCATTGCATGGTGGAAAAAATTGGTAGCACTAAGTTGGTAGAGATTGCGGAGCAAAAATTACGAGGCGGTGAAGTTGATCTTAATGTCCTAAAACAAGAACTTAGTCCATGGAAAACTATGAAATCACTTGATTCTGTTGTATTGGGGTGTACACATTTTCCTCTAATCAAAGAGGAAATAGAATGCTGTTTACCGCAGGTAAAATTTTTTGTGAGTTCTGGTAAGGCAATTGCGAAACGGGTTAAATTTTTATTAAAAGGTATAGAAGTGCGGTCAAAAATTCAGAAAAAAAATTTGATTTTTTGTACTAAACCTCTTGAAGATGATAAGTCTGTTCAACAAATTTTAGATTTTGGGGAATTTGAGAATTTAGTGATATTGTCTGATTGAGACCAAGCAACTAGACAAAAATAAAACTTGTATTTTGTAATTGAATAGATTTTTACTCAGATAAATGTAGGAAAATTGAGCAAATAGTTTTTATTTTAGACAAAGGAGAATATTTTTAAAAAAAATTATAAAAAAAGCTTGCATTGAAATATAAAATGCCTATAATGCACGGCACACAACGACACGCTGTTGTGAGAGGTTAAGCAGTGTGTCGTTATTTTTTGTTCTTTAACAAACTATCAGACAAACTGTGTGGGCACTTGTGAGACTGTATTAATAAGAGATTAAAAGAGTAAGATAAGTGCTTAAACTAGAGAAATTCATAGAGAAAAGATGGATAAAATAGTCAGTATTTATTGAGCGAAGAGATTAAATTGAAGAGTTTGATCATGGCTCAGATTGAACGCTGGCGGCAGGCTTAACACATGCAAGTCGAACGGTAACGGGGAGGGAGATTACTTTCTCTGCTGACGAGTGGCGGACGGGTGAGTAAAGCTTGGGAATCTGGCGAATGGAGGGGGATAGCCACGGGAAACTGTGGGTAATACCGCGTAATGTCTAAGGACTAAAGGGGTGGGACTGTGAGGCCACCTGCCATTTGATGAGCCCAAGTGGGATTAGGTAGTTGGTGAGGTAAGGGCTCACCAAGCTGACGATCTCTAGCTGGTCTGAGAGGATGGCCAGCCACACTGGAACTGAGACACGGTCCAGACTCCTACGGGAGGCAGCAGTGGGGAATATTGCGCAATGGGGGGAACCCTGACGCAGCCATGCCGCGTGAATGAAGAAGGCCTTCGGGTTGTAAAGTTCTTTCGGTGATGAGGAAGGCGATTAGTTTAAGAGATTAATTGATTGACGATAATCACAGAAGAAGCACCGGCTAACTCCGTGCCAGCAGCCGCGGTAATACGGAGGGTGCGAGCGTTAATCGGAATGACTGGGCGTAAAGGGCACGCAGGTGGTGACTTAAGTGAGGTGTGAAATCCCCGGGCTTAACCTGGGAACAGCATTTCAGACTGGGTGACTAGAGTACTTTAGGGAGGGGTAGAATTCCACGTGTAGCGGTGAAATGCGTAGAGATGTGGAGGAATACCGAAGGCGAAGGCAGCCCCTTGGGAAGATACTGACGCTCGAGTGCGAAAGCGTGGGGAGCAAACAGGATTAGATACCCTGGTAGTCCACGCTGTAAACGATGTCGATTTGGGGATTGGGTGAATACTTGGTGCCCGAAGCTAACGTGATAAATCGACCGCCTGGGGAGTACGGCCGCAAGGTTAAAACTCAAATGAATTGACGGGGGCCCGCACAAGCGGTGGAGCATGTGGTTTAATTCGATGCAACGCGAAGAACCTTACCTACTCTTGACATCCTAAGAAGCCGCCAGAGATGGTGGTGTGCCTACGGGAGCTTAGAGACAGGTGCTGCATGGCTGTCGTCAGCTCGTGTTGTGAAATGTTGGGTTAAGTCCCGCAACGAGCGCAACCCTTATCCTTTGTTGCCAGCATGTTAGGGTGGGAACTCAAAGGAGACTGCCGGTGATAAACTGGAGGAAGGTGGGGATGACGTCAAGTCATCATGGCCCTTACGAGTAGGGCTACACACGTGCTACAATGGCGTATACAGAGGGAGGCGAGCCTGCGAGGGTAAGCGAAGCTCAGAAAGTACGTCTAAGTCCGGATTGGAGTCTGGAACTCGACTCCATGAAGTCGGAATCGCTAGTAATCGCGGATCAGAATGTCGCGGTGAATACGTTCCCGGGCCTTGTACACACCGCCCGTCACACCATGGGAGTGGGTTGTACCAGAAGTAGATAGCTTAACGAAAGGGGGCGTTTACCACGGTATGGTTCATGACTGGGGTGAAGTCGTAACAAGGTAACCGTAGGGGAACCTGCGGTTGGATCACCTCCTTATAAGAGAAGTAATCACGAGTGTTCACACAGATTGTCTGATAGGTAAGAGACATCCTTTTGGGTCTGTAGCTCAGGTGGTTAGAGCGCACCCCTGATAAGGGTGAGGTCGGTGGTTCAAGTCCACTCAGACCCACCACTCAAGCATATATAGATGTAGTTATGGCGATATATAGACATAAGTTACGGAGATGTTGGAGTGAAAGCTAAAAGGGAAGTTGCAAAGTGTATGTGGGGATATAGCTCAGCTGGGAGAGCGCCTGCCTTGCACGCAGGAGGTCAGCGGTTCGATCCCGCTTATCTCCACCAAATTACGCCAAGTGACGAGTTATCATTATTGAGTATTGCATGAATTATGGTATTCAGATATAGAGTATTGAATAATGATAGCTTTTTAAAGCTGTCTCTAAAGAAGTTCTTTAACAATATAGAAACAAGCTGAAAACTGAGAGATTTTCGAGAGGAAGTCTGAGTAGGGTATACTTAGTCTGAAAGGTGGCTAAGTATGCTAGAGATACGAGAAGGGATGATGAAGTTATTGATAGAGCGGAACATTCAAGATTGTATGGTTAAGTGAATAAGCGCACAAGGTGGATGCCTAGGCAATCAGAGGCGAAGAAGGACGTGCAAATCTGCGAAAAGCTTGGATGAGTTGATAAGAAGCGAATAATCCGAGATATCCGAATGGGGAAACCCGATAGGCGAAGAGTCTATCATTTCATTATGAACACATAGTAATGAAAGGCGAACCGGGAGAAGTGAAACATCTAAGTAACCCGAGGAAAAGAAATCAAAAGAGATTCTGTGAGTAGCGGCGAGCGAAAGCGGAGGAGCCGGTTAGTGATAACGTAGCTGTTAGGGGAATGGACTGGGAAGTTCAATCATAGAGGGTGATAATCCCGTACCTTAAGGCGGCGCGGTGGTACTAAGCTAACGAGAAGTAGGGCGGGACACGAGGAATCCTGTTTGAAGAAGGGGGGACCATCCTCCAAGGCTAAATACTCCTGATTGACCGATAGTGAACCAGTACTGTGAAGGAAAGGCGAAAAGAACCCCGGGAGGGGAGTGAAAGAGAACCTGAAACCTTGTGCGTACAAGCAGTGGGAGCCGAGAGGTGACTGCGTACCTTTTGTATAATGGGTCAGCGAGTTATATTTTGTAGCGAGGTTAACTGAATAAGGGAGCCGAAGGGAAACCGAGTCTTAACTGGGCGTTAAGTTGCAAGGTATAGACCCGAAACCCGGTGATCTAGCCATGTGCAGGTTGAAGGTTGGGTAACACTAACTGGAGGACCGAACCGACTAATGTTGAAAAATTAGCGGATGACGTGTGGCTGGGGGTGAAAGGCCAATCAAACCGGGAGATAGCTGGTTCTCCCCGAAATCTATTTAGGTAGAGCCTTATGTGAATACCTTTGGGGGTAGAGCACTGTTTCGGCTAGGGGTCCATCCCGGATTACCAACCCGATGCAAACTGCGAATACCGAAGAGTAATGCATAGGAGACACACGGCGGGTGCTAACGTTCGTCGTGGAGAGGGAAACAACCCAGACCGCCAGCTAAGGTCCCAAAGTTTATATTAAGTGGGAAACGAGGTGGGAAGGCATAGACAGCTAGGATGTTGGCTTAGAAGCAGCCATCATTTAAAGAAAGCGTAATAGCTCACTAGTCGAGTCGGCCTGCGCGGAAGATGTAACGGGGCTGAAATATAGCACCGAAGCTGCGGCATCAGGAGCAACATTAATGGTTTTTAGGTAACGACTCACGAAGGGAGTGAGTTGGTTGAGTAAACGAAGGTTGAGTTGGATTGAGAAGCGACAAGAATCATTAATGTTGCTCCTGTTGGGTAGGGGAGCGTTGTGTAAGCGGAAGAAGGTAAATTGAGAGGTTTGCTGGACGTATCACAAGTGCGAATGCTGACATAAGTAACGATAAAACGGGTGAAAAACCCGTTCGCCGGAAGACCAAGGGTTCCTGTCCAACGTTAATCGGGGCAGGGTGAGTCGGCCCCTAAGGCGAGGCTGAAAAGCGTAGTTGATGGGAAACGGGTTAATATTCCCGTACTTTGATAAACTGCGATGTGGGGACGGAGAAGGTTAGGTTATCGGCCTGTTGGATGGTCGTTTAAGCCTGTAGGTGGGAAGATTAGGCAAATCCGGTCTTCTATTAAACGCTGAGGGGTGAAGAGGAGTTTCTAAGGAGACGAAGTAACTGATACCACGCTTCCAGGAAAAGCCACTAAGCGAAAGGTTTATTGGAACCGTACTGAAAACCGACACAGGTGGTCAGGTAGAGAATACTCAGGCGCTTGAGAGAACTCGGGTGAAGGAACTAGGCAAAATGGCACCGTAACTTCGGGAGAAGGTGCGCTTACGGTAATTGTAGCTCTTTACGGGTGAAGGTGAAGTAAGTCGAAGATACCAGCTGGCTGCAACTGTTTATTAAAAACACAGCACTCTGCGAACACGAAAGTGGAAGTATAGGGTGTGATGCCTGCCCGGTGCTGGAAGGTTAATTGATGTTGTAATCGAAAGAGAAGCAGCTGATCGAAGCCCCAGTAAACGGCGGCCGTAACTATAACGGTCCTAAGGTAGCGAAATTCCTTGTCGGGTAAGTTCCGACCTGCACGAATGGCATAATGATGGCCAGGCTGTCTCCACCCGAGGCTCAGTGAAATTGAAATCGCCGTGAAGATGCGGTGTACCCGCGGCTAGACGGAAAGACCCCGTGAACCTTTACTATAGCTTGACACTGAACATTGAATATTGATGTGTAGGATAGGTGGGAGACGAAGAAGTGTGAACGCCAGTTTGCATGGAGTCGGTGTTGAAATACCACCCTTTAATGTTTGATGTTCTAACGAAGTACCTGAGACGGGTACTCGGACAGTGTCTGGTGGGTAGTTTGACTGGGGCGGTCTCCTCCCAAAGAGTAACGGAGGAGCACGAAGGTTTGCTAATGACGGTCGGACATCGTCAGGTTAGTGCAATGGTATAAGCGAGCTTAACTGCGAGACGGACAAGTCGAGCAGGTGCGAAAGCAGGTCATAGTGATCCGGTGGTTCTGAATGGAAGGGCCATCGCTCAACGGATAAAAGGTACTCCGGGGATAACAGGCTGATACCGCCCAAGAGTTCATATCGACGGCGGTGTTTGGCACCTCGATGTCGGCTCATCACATCCTGGGGCTGAAGTAGGTCCCAAGGGTATGGCTGTTCGCCATTTAAAGTGGTACGCGAGCTGGGTTTAGAACGTCGTGAGACAGTTCGGTCCCTATCTGCCGTGGGCGTTGGAGAATTGAGGGGGGCTGCTCCTAGTACGAGAGGACCGGAGTGGACGCATCACTGGTGTACCAGTTGTTTCGCCAGAAGCATTGCTGGGTAGCTAAATGCGGGAGAGATAAGTGCTGAAAGCATCTAAGCACGAAACTTGCCTTAAGATGAGTTCTCCCTAATGAAGAGTTAGTAAGGGATGTTTGAGACTAAGACGTAGATAGGTGGGGTGTGTAAGTGTAGTGATATATTGAGCTAACCCATACTAATTTCCCGAGGGGCTTAACCATACAATCTTGAGTGTTTTGCATAGAGGAAGAAGCGGGACAGGATAGAGAGAGGAAGACTTGAAGTAGAGGCTTGTTTTTTTATTGAAGAAGAGATAGAGACGGGATATAAGAGAGAGGAATTTAACTTGGCGGCGATAGTGCGGTGGGACCACCTGACACCATGCCGAACTCAGAAGTGAAACGCTGTAACGCCGATGGTAGTGTGGGGATTCCCCATGTGAGAGTAGGGCACCGCCAAGTTTTTTATGAGTTTATTTTGTTAGTTTATTTATATTAGTAAACTAACAAAATAAATTTTGGCAGTCATAGTGCAATGGAACCACCTAACTCCTTGCCGAACTTAGAAGTGAAACGTTGTTACGCCGATGGTAGTGTGGGGATTCCCCATGTGAGAGTAGGTCACTGCCAAATATCAAATTTAGCGGAGTGGTAGTTCAGCTGGTTAGAATACCTGCCTGTCACGCAGGGGGTCGCGGGTTCGAGTCCCGTCCATTCCGCCAATTTATATCTGTTTAGGGGCGTAGTTCAATTGGTAGAGCACCGGTCTCCAAAACCGGGTGTTGGGAGTTCGATCCTCTCCGCCCCTGCCATGTTTTCCTTAGTCATATATTTCATTAAAATTTTTTATCTCATATCTTTTCATAGTTTCAAAAATGCAATATTCTATTACAAGACGAAGAATATGCAGCAGTTAATAGAAATTTTGGTGGCATTTTCTTATCAAAAAACTCAGTAAAATCTATGTGGAGACAATTGTGGGAAATAAAATCTTAAAAGGGATTTTTTTGCTCTATCCGCCGCTGCGTTGAATAGTAGTATTGGAATTTTTAGCAAAAATTTATTAGAGCAGAACCTAAATATTCAATCTATTGCCTTTTTTAAAACAATTATCGCTTTTGCTATGATCAGTCTGGTGTTAAGTCGCTCATCATGGCAAGAACAGAAAAATCAAATAAAACCTTTTGCAAAAAATACAGTGAACCTACTTTTCCAAATAGCTATTTGCGCATTTCTGGGGATTTTACCTTATTTTTCTTTGAAACCACTGCTTATCAGTATGGCCATGCCGCTAATGTGGTAGTCGTACTAATGACCGCTGCTGCCGTATCCTCCCTGCTCGGAGGGCTATATTATTGTCAGAGCCATTGAAGGTTTCCGCCATTGCTGGTACTTGTTTTGCCGTATCTGGCGTATTTATCATTTCTTGGTCGGGCTCTAGTCAATGGCTATCTATTCTATATGCCATTCTTGCAGGTAGTGGCTACGGTTTATTTTCCGTACTCATTAAAAAATTTAATTTAAATGGTGGCATACCATTAACACGATTATTGATGATGTTTGGAGCACTATATTTGTTCTATCCATTTGTCACACATTTTCAACATATAGAAATCCAGTGGAATACGACTGTTATACTCAATCTTGTTGCACTTGCTTTACTACCCACGCTGATTGGTTTTTACTGCACAACCAAGGCGTTAGTTTATCTCAGTGCATCGAAAGTACAGGTAACTGAACTGTCAGAACCTATCTTCACTATGGTACTGGCATGGCTACTACTCAATGAAGTTCCAAATCAAACTTTCTTTTTAGGTGCGTTTTGTATTGTGTTAGGCATTGCGTTGATCAATCAAATGTTGCACTTCAAAAAGTGAGAAGTGAGTTCTAACAGGTTATGTACGCTATGTGTAGGGTATTTTGATGGGTATGAGTTTTATATTTAATCGATACGATTTTTAGGCGACCTGAAAACTCATTTTTATACTTACTTACTTCCTTTCTTTTCTACAAATTTAATTATTTTTTGTATTATTTAAATAAATTAATTGAGCGATTTCAAAAAATAAGTATGATAGCCGGAGTTTTTTGTTTATCTCTTTTAAGGAGCTTTTATGCTTTATTTGGAATTTTTATTTTTACTTTTAATGCTTTATGTAGGAAGTCGCTATGGCGGTATTGGATTAGGTGTTGTATCCGGTATTGGCTTAGCTATAGAGGTCTTTATCTTCCGTATGCCAGTAGGTAAGGCACCAATTGATGTTATGCTAATTATCCTTGCTGTTGTGACTTGTGCGTCGGTACTTGAGGCAGCGGGCGGTTTGAAATTTATGCTACAAATGGCTGAACGTGTATTACGTAGCAATCCTAAGCGTGTAACTATCCTTGGACCTTTAGTAACATATTTTATGACATTTATGCTCGGTACAGGGCATTCTGTTTACTCTATTATGCCAATTATTGGTGATGTAGCACTAAAAAATAATATTCGTCCGGAACGACCTATGGCTGCAGCATCTGTTGCATCTCAACTTGCAATTACATCTAGTCCATTATCAGCGGCTGTTGTTTTTTATCTTGGGAAAATCACCGCACTTCCAGGATTTGAGCATATTACCTTATTAGATATTATTTGTGTTACTGTACCTGCGACATTGGCAGGAACTATTGCATTGTCACTTTATAGTTTACGCCGTGGTAAAGAGCTTGAATATGACAAGGAATATCAACGTCGTTTACAGGATCCTATTTGGCGTGAGCGTATTTTAAATACAACTAGTACAACTTTAAATGAAGTATTACCGCCAGCAGCTAAGCAGTCGGTATATTTATTTTTACTCTCGTTAGTTGTGATTGTAATGATCGCAATGTTTCCTGAAATTCGTACTATCGGTAGTGCTTCTAAACCTATTTCAATGTCATTAATTATTCAAATGATGATGCTATGTTTTGGCGGTATTACCTTGTTGGTTACAAAAACTAATCCACAAGTTGTACCGAACGGTGTTGTATTTAAATCAGGAATGGTTGCAGCAATTGCTATTTTTGGTATTGCCTGGATGAGTGACACTTATTTTCAGTATGCAATGCCACAATTTAAGGCAGGTATTGTAGATATGGTGAAAGCCTATCCATGGACTTTTGCTTTGGCACTATTTGCTGTTTCAGTTGTTATTAATAGCCAAGCAGCAACAGCGGTTATGATGTTACCTGTTGGAATTGAATTAGGTTTATCTCCAGCATTATTAGTTGGTCTGATGGCGGCAACATATGCTTATTTCTTTATTCCTAATTATCCATCAGATATTGCAACGGTGAACTTTGATGTGACAGGTACAACGAAAATTGGTAAATATTACTTTAACCATAGCTTTATGGCTCCAGGTTTAATAGGCGTTTTTACGGCTTGTGTGGTTGGCTACCTCATTGCACAAGTTGTTATTCGTTAAGTTCATCAAATAAAAAGTGCGGTTTAAAACCGCACTCATACCGTTAACAGTTTGATACGAGAGATATTCCGTAAAAAGCAACATCACTCAGCATTGTGAGGTAACTTTTTTGCTTTGGTTGTTTGCTAATTTGTACTTCACGTAATTCTTTGACATGGGCATAGAGATGTTTTTAGAATAAAACCTCATTCAATCGTCAAATGTATCTTGCTAAAAACTATTTGGAATGATAGAATCTCAAGCCATTTTAGTAAATTGCTGATAGTTTTATACTCTCAGCAATTTACATTTTTTAAATACACCGTTTGATTGCAAAAGAGTTAGGCTAAATCAAACTATTAGCTTAATGCAATCCGCACATCAGAAGTAAGGTTCAGAGGGCGGTACCTAGCAAACGGGTTCAAGCATTGATATAAAATTTATTATAAAATCGACCGCACTTTATGTTGTCGAACTGAATTTTATATTGAATCGGTCTCACTAATATTTACAGAGGAACCCAAATGGTTTACTCCTATACCGAAAAAAAGCGTATTCGTAAAAGCTTCGGCAAACGTCCGCAAGTTTTAAATGTACCTTATTTATTAACAATTCAACTTGACTCTTTTGATAAATTTATCCAAAGAGATCCTGACGGTCAACAAGGTTTAGAAGCTGCATTCCGTTCTATATTTCCTATTGTCAGTAACAATGGTAATACAGAATTGCAGTATGTCAGTTATCAATTAGGAGAACCTGTTTTTGATGTAAGAGAATGTCAAATTCGAGGTACTACTTATGCTGCATCATTACGTGTAAAATTACGCCTTGTTAGCTACGATAAAGATGCGGCATCCGGCACGATAAAAGACATAAAAGAACAAGAAGTTTATATGGGAGAAATCCCATTGATGACCAGTAATGGTACTTTTGTCATCAATGGTACTGAGCGTGTTGTTGTATCACAATTACATCGGAGTCCAGGTGTATTTTTTGATAGTGACAAAGGAAAAACCCATTCATCAGGCAAAGTACTTTATAATGCACGAATTATTCCTTATCGTGGTTCATGGTTGGATTTTGAATTTGATCCGAAAGATAATTTATATGCTCGTATTGACCGTCGTCGTAAATTACCGGCTACTATTATTTTACGTGCATTAAATTACACTACCGAAGAAATTTTGGATTTATTCTTTGATAAGGTTTCGTTTGAGATCAAAGATAATAAATTACTAATGACTTTAGTTCCTGAAAGATTGCGAGGTGAAACCGCATCTTTTGATATTGAAGCGAATGGTAAAGTGTATATTGAGCGTGGTCGCCGTATTACCGCTCGTCATATTAAAGCATTAGAAAAAGATAAGATTACACAAGTTGAAGTACCGACAGAATATATCGTAGGTAAAGTTTCAGCTAAAGATTATGTTGATTTAACAACAGGTGAGATTATTTGTCCGGCAAATATGGAAATTTCGTTAGAATTGTTAGAGAAATTATCACAAGCCGGTTATAAAAATATTGAAACGTTATTTACCAACGACCTAGATTTTGGTCCGTACATATCTGAAACATTACGTGTTGATCCATCCTATGATCGTCTAAGTGCATTAGTTGAAATTTATCGTATGATGCGTCCGGGGGAGCCACCAACAAAAGAGGCGGCAGAAGGTTTATTTGATAACTTATTTTTCTCTTCCGAACGTTATGATTTGTCAGCTGTAGGTCGCATGAAATTCAACCGCTCTTTGGGCATTGAAGACACTACAGGTAGCGGTACATTGAGCAAAGAAGATATTGTTAATGTAATGCGTAAATTGATTGACATTCGTAATGGGCGTGGTGAAGTAGATGATATTGACCACTTAGGTAATCGTCGTATTCGTTCAGTGGGTGAAATGGCTGAAAATCAATTCCGCATTGGTTTAGTCCGTGTAGAAAGAGCGGTAAAAGAACGTCTTTCTTTGGGCGATTTAGAGTCGGTTACACCACAAGATTTAATTAATGCTAAACCTATTTCAGCAGCAGTAAAAGAGTTCTTTGGCTCTTCACAACTTTCTCAATTCATGGATCAAAATAATCCGTTATCAGAAGTTACTCATAAACGTCGTATTTCTGCATTAGGTCCGGGTGGTTTAACACGTGAACGTGCCGGCTTTGAGGTTCGAGATGTTCATGCAACGCACTATGGTCGAGTTTGTCCAATTGAAACCCCTGAGGGACCAAACATTGGTTTGATTAACTCGCTATCTGTTTATGCACGTACTAATGATTATGGTTTCTTAGAAACACCATATCGCAAAGTGGTAAACGGTCAAGTCACAGAAGAAATTGAATATTTATCTGCGATTGAAGAAGGAAAATATGTTATTGCTCAGGCAAACTCAAACCTTGACAATGAGCTTCGTTTTACTGATGCCTTTGTAACTTGTCGTGGTGAGCATGGTGAGTCCGGATTATATCGACCGGAAGAAATTCATTATATGGACGTTTCAACTCAACAAGTTGTGTCCGTCGCTGCAGCACTTATCCCATTCCTTGAACATGACGATGCAAACCGTGCATTAATGGGTGCAAACATGCAACGTCAAGCAGTTCCAACCTTACGTGCTGATAAACCGTTGGTGGGAACAGGAATGGAAAAACCTGTAGCACTGGACTCTGGTGTAGCGGTGGTGGCAAAACGTGGAGGTACTATCCAATATGTTGATGCTTCTCGTATTGTTGTAAAAGTCAATGAAGATGAAACTATTGCGGGTGAAGCGGGGATTGATATTTACAACTTAATTAAATATACCCGTTCAAACCAGAATACTTGTATTAACCAAATTCCTTGTGTGCAATTGGGAGAACCGATTGAACGTGGTGAAATCTTAGCTGATGGACCATCAACGGATCTCGGAGAACTTGCACTTGGTCAAAATATGCGTGTCGCATTCATGCCTTGGAATGGTTATAACTTTGAAGACTCAATGTTAGTGTCTGAGCGTGTGGTACAGGAAGATCGTTTCACTACTATTCATATTCAAGAATTATCTTGTGTGGCACGAGATACTAAATTAGGTTCTGAAGAAATTACCGCCGATATTCCAAATGTAGGTGAAGCTGCGTTAAGTAAACTTGATGAATCAGGGATTGTTTACATCGGTGCTGAGGTTAAAGGTGGAGATATTCTTGTCGGTAAAGTAACACCTAAAGGCGAAACCCAATTAACTCCGGAAGAAAAACTGCTACGTGCTATTTTTGGTGAAAAAGCATCTGATGTTAAAGACTCTTCCTTGCGTGTACCTAACGGCACATCAGGTACAGTCATTGATGTTCAAGTCTTCACTCGTGATGGTGTTGAAAAAGATAAACGTGCATTAGAAATTGAAGAAATGCAATTAAAACAGGCTAAAAAAGATCTTGTAGAGGAATTAGAGATTTTAGAAGCCGGTTTGTTTGCTCGAGTACGTAATTTACTTCTTTCCGGTGGTTTCAATGATAAACAATTGGAAAACTTAGACCGCACTCAATGGTTAGAGCAGACTTTAGTTGATGAAGATAAACAAAATCAATTAGAGCAACTTGCTGAACAATACGAAGAGTTACGTAAAGATTTCGAACATAAACTTGAAATTAAGCGTAGTAAAATTATCCAAGGTGATGATTTAGCCCCGGGAGTATTGAAAGTTGTCAAAGTTTATCTTGCAGTAAAACGTCAAATTCAACCAGGTGATAAAATGGCGGGTCGTCATGGTAACAAAGGGGTTATCTCGAAAATTAACCCTGTTGAAGATATGCCATACGATGAAAACGGTCAACCTGTTGATATTGTCTTGAACCCGTTAGGGGTACCATCCCGTATGAATATCGGTCAGATTTTAGAAACTCATTTGGGACTGGCAGCTAAAGGCATTGGTGATCAAATCAACGCAATGATAAAACAAAAACAAGATGTTGAAAAATTACGTGGCTATATCCAAAAAGCTTATGATTTAGGAGATGGTTCACAAAAAGTTGATCTTTCGACCTTTACTGACGAAGAAGTATTGCGTTTAGCAAAAAACTTGCGTAAAGGTATGCCATTAGCAACGCCGGTATTTGACGGTGCACATGAGAAAGAAATCAAAGCGTTATTAGAATTAGGTGGGTTACCAACTTCCGGTCAAATTATCCTGTTTGATGGTCGTACAGGTGAAAAATTTGAACGTCCTGTAACGGTAGGTTATATGTATATGCTGAAATTGAACCATTTAGTTGATGACAAAATGCATGCTCGTTCAACAGGTTCATATAGTCTTGTTACTCAGCAGCCACTTGGTGGTAAAGCACAGTTTGGTGGTCAACGTTTTGGTGAGATGGAAGTATGGGCACTGGAAGCATATGGTGCAGCCTATACATTACAAGAAATGTTAACAGTGAAATCCGATGATGTGAATGGTCGTACGAAGATGTATAAAAACATCGTTGGAGGCACACACCAAATGGATCCAGGTACGCCAGAATCTTTCAATGTAATCATGAAGGAAATTCGTTCATTAGGTATCAACATTGATCTTGATGAAGAGTAATGGGTAACCACAAAAATACGCCCAAGTGCGGTGGGATTTATAAAAGTTTTAACCGCACTTGAATAATTTTAACTCCGATAGGAGCAAATCGTGAAAGACTTAGTTAAGTTTTTAAAAGCACAATCAAAAACCTCTGAAGATTTTGATGTTATTAAAATTGGTTTAGCATCACCGGATATGATCCGTTCTTGGTCATATGGTGAGGTTAAGAAGCCTGAAACAATTAACTACCGTACATTCAAACCTGAGCGTGACGGTCTTTTCTGTGCCCGTATTTTTGGACCGGTAAAAGATTATGAGTGTCTATGCGGAAAATACAAGCGTTTGAAACACCGTGGAGTGATTTGTGAAAAATGCGGTGTTGAAGTAACACAAGCCAAAGTACGCCGTGAACGCATGGGGCATATTGAGCTTGCCTCACCTGTTGCACATATTTGGTTCTTAAAATCATTACCGTCCCGTATTGGTTTATTGTTGGATATGCCACTACGTGATATTGAGCGTGTACTTTATTTTGAATCTTACATTGTTATTGAACCGGGAATGACTGATCTTGAGAGAGGTCAATTATTAACGGAAGAACAATTCTTAGACGCAGAAGATCGTTGGCAGGATGAGTTTGATGCAAAAATGGGTGCAGAAGCAATTCAAGCCTTGTTACGTGATATGGATTTAGAAGTTGAATGTGAAACATTACGTGAAGAATTGCAATCAACGAATTCTGAAACTAAACGTAAGAAAATTACAAAACGTTTGAAATTGTTAGAATCTTTTATCCAGTCAGGCAATAAGCCGGAGTGGATGGTGATGACAGTATTACCTGTTTTACCACCGGATCTACGCCCATTAGTACCTCTTGACGGAGGGCGTTTTGCAACATCCGATTTGAATGATTTATATCGTCGTGTAATCAATCGTAACAACCGTTTAAAACGCCTATTAGATTTAATTGCACCGGATATTATCGTTCGTAACGAAAAACGTATGTTACAAGAGTCAGTTGATGCGTTATTAGATAATGGTCGTCGTGGTCGTGCAATCACCGGTTCAAATCGTCGTCCGCTAAAATCTCTTGCGGATATGATTAAAGGTAAGCAAGGTCGTTTCCGTCAGAATTTATTAGGGAAACGTGTTGATTACTCAGGTCGTTCCGTCATTACAGTTGGTCCATACTTGCACTTACATCAATGCGGATTGCCGAAAAAAATGGCATTGGAATTATTCCGTCCATTTATCTACGCTAAATTAGAAAGTCGTGGCTTTGCAACGACTATTAAAGCTGCGAAAAAAATGGTTGAGCGTGAAGATGCTATTGTTTGGGATATTCTTGCCGATGTTATTCGTGAACACCCAATTTTGCTCAACCGTGCACCAACATTACACCGTTTAGGTATCCAAGCATTTGAGCCAATTCTTATTGAGGGAAAAGCTATTCAGTTGCACCCGCTGGTTTGTGCGGCATTTAATGCTGACTTCGATGGTGACCAAATGGCTGTACACGTTCCATTGACATTAGAAGCTCAATTGGAAGCTCGTGCATTGATGATGTCCACAAACAACATTTTATCTCCGGCGAATGGTGAGCCGATTATTGTTCCTTCACAAGACGTTGTATTAGGTCTTTACTATATGACACGTGATAAAGTCAACGGTAAAGGCGAGGGAATGTTATTACAAGATTCACGTGAAGCAGAAAAAGCCTATCGTACAGGTCAAGCTGAATTGCATTCTCGTGTAAAAGTGCGTATTACTGAATATGTTAAAAATGCAATTGGTGAATTTGAACCTCAAACACATTTAGTCGATACTACAATTGGTCGTGCAATTTTATGGATGATTGCACCAAAAGGCATGCCATTTAGTTTATTCAACCAAACTTTAGGTAAAAAAGCGATTTCTAAATTAATCAACGAAAGTTATCGTCGTCTAGGATTGAAAGAGAGTGTATTGTTTGCTGACCATATTATGTATACCGGTTTTGCTTATGCTGCACGTTCCGGTTCATCTGTTGGTATTGATGACATGGTTATTCCTCAGAAAAAATATGAAATTATTTCTGCTGCGGAAGAAGAGGTTGCTGAAATTCAAGAACAATTCCAATCCGGTCTTGTAACAGCTGGTGAACGCTATAACAAAGTAATTGATATTTGGGCTGCGGCAAACGAACGTGTTGCTAAAGCGATGATGGAAAATCTTTCGCAAGAAGAGGTTATCAATCGTGAAGGGCAGCCGGAAAAACAAGCCTCATTCAATAGCATCTTTATGATGGCAGATTCTGGTGCTCGTGGTTCTGCGGCACAGATTCGTCAGTTAGCGGGGATGCGTGGTCTAATGGCACGTCCGGATGGCTCAATCATTGAAACACCGATTACAGCAAATTTCCGTGAGGGTTTAAATGTATTACAGTACTTTATTTCAACCCACGGGGCACGTAAAGGTCTTGCGGATACAGCATTAAAAACCGCTAACTCAGGTTATCTAACCCGTCGTTTAGTTGATGTTGCACAGGACTTAGTGATTATCGAAGATGACTGTGGTACACATGAAGGAATCGTAATGACTCCACTTATCGAGGGTGGCGATGTAAAAGAAGCATTACGTGATCGTGTATTAGGTCGTGTAGCGGCAGAAGATATTTTAAAACCAGGCACAAACGAAGTGTTAATTTCTCGTAATACCTTATTAGATGAAAAACTTTGTGATGTCATTGATGAAAATTCTGTTGATAGCATCAAAGTGCGGTCTGTTGTAACTTGCGATACTGATTTTGGTGTGTGTGCAAAATGTTACGGACGTGATTTAGCACGTGGACATTTGATTAATCAAGGTGAAGCTGTCGGTGTTATTGCCGCTCAATCAATCGGTGAACCGGGTACACAGTTAACCATGCGTACATTCCATATCGGTGGTGCGGCATCTGCTGCGGCAAAAGAATCCAGTGTTCAAGTTAAAAATACCGGTACATTACGTTTAACAAATGTTAAATTCGTAACGAATAAAGAAGGGAAGTTAGTTTTAACTTCACGTAACACTGAGTTGACAATTATTGATACATTCGGAAGAACAAAAGAGCATTATAAAGTACCTTATGGTGCGGTATTAAATCATGCTGATGGTGAAGAAGTTACGGCAGGTGAAACCGTGGCTAATTGGGATCCTCATACAATGCCTGTTATTTCTGAAGTCAGTGGTTTTGTGAAGTTTGTGGAGATTGTTGATGGACTAACGGTAACTCGCCAAACCGATGAATTAACAGGGTTATCTTCAATCGTAGTTCAAGATGTAGGTGAACGTGCAACAGCAGGGAAAGATTTACGTCCGGCATTAAAACTGGTTGACGCTCAAGGTAACGATATTTTTATCCCAGGCACCGATGTTATGGCACAATATTTCTTACCGGGTAAAGCAATTGTTAGCTTAGATGATGGTGCGGAAGTCTTTGTTGGTGAACCATTGGCTCGTATTCCACAAGAGTCTGTAGGAACAAAAGATATTACCGGTGGTCTTCCTCGTGTAGCAGATTTATTTGAGGCACGTAAACCAAAAGAACCGGCAATTTTAGCTGAAATTTCTGGTATCGTGTCTTTCGGTAAAGAAACCAAAGGTAAACGTCGTTTGTTAATTACACCGATGGAAGGTGAAACATACGAAGAAATGATTCCAAAATGGCGTCAATTGAACGTATTTGAAGGTGAGTTGGTGCAACGTGGTGATTTAATTTCTGATGGTGCGGAAACACCACATGATATTTTACGTTTACGTGGTGTACATGCCGTAACAGATTATATCGTTAATGAAGTTCAAGAAGTTTACCGCTTACAAGGGGTAAAAATTAACGATAAACATATTGAAGTTATCGTACGTCAAATGTTACGCAAAGCGATTATCACTAATGCTTATGACTCTGAATTCTTAGAGGGAGAGCAGGTCGAAGTCGCTAGAGTTAAAATTGTCAACCGTAAACGTGCCGAGGAAGGTAAGCCACTTGTAGAATTCGAACGTGAATTATTAGGGATTACTAAAGCGTCGTTGGCAACGGAATCCTTTATTTCAGCGGCTTCGTTCCAAGAAACAACTCGTGTTCTAACTGAAGCGGCAGTTGCAGGTAAACGTGATGAATTGCGTGGCTTAAAAGAAAACGTGATTGTAGGTCGCTTAATTCCTGCTGGTACAGGTTTTGCATATCACCAAAACCGCCAAAAAAATCGATTGGTAGGTGGTATGGAAAATACGACTGAGGTTAAATTATCTGCAGTTGATGAGGAAGAAATTGCTTCTGAATTTACCTTTTCAGCAGAAGATGCAACAGCAAATTTGGCAGAGATGCTAAATATGGCAGATGATGCAGAATAATAAGTAGCTTGGTACAAAATATTTAATTTTAAAAACCGATATTTATGTTTGTAAATATCGGTTTTATTGTTTAGATAATAAAGTACATGCAACATTATTAAAACCGAAAATCTGTGTCATATTCAATGATCACGACTATTGTTCAAAATTTTCTGTAATATAGAGGAAACGGAGAAACTTCATTTTTAAAGGATTTGCTGAAAGGTATTTTGTATGAAAAAAGCTTTCAACAGTGTGAAATGCCTGCTATAACTTTTGTAATTTTCGTTTCCGTTTTATACAATATTCAGCAACATAAATGTCTTCAAGTAATTAACCTTAATAGTGGAACACCTCATGGAAAAAAGCTTATCCCTTATTCCTAATATCAGAATGAAACGAGAAGGAATGACAAATACGGAAAAACGAGTAGTTGACTGGTTATTAGATGCAACTAAATTTAATAAATCCACAGCATTGAATGCTATTGCAAATGATCTTGACGTATCTGAGGCTTTAATTGTAAAAGTTGCAAAATTACTCGGTTTCTCCGGTTTTCGTGATTTAAGAAAACAAATCACTACTTCTTTTGAAGAAAATCAATTAGATACATTTGAACTTTCCAGTCAAGATACGCCTCAAGATCTTGTAGATAAGGTTTTTAATGTCTCTTTACAAACAATCTCTGAAGGCAAGGCGATTTTAAATTCCAAAGTCATTTCTGAAGCTGCAAAATGCTTTTTTAATGCTCAAAATAGAGATCTGTATGCTGCTGGTGGTTCAAATACAATCTGCGATGATATTGAACATAAATTCTTGCGTATCGGAATTCGCTGTAATACCTATCGAGATATTCATTTAATGATGATGTCAGCCTCATTACTCACTGAAAATGATGTGATCTTAGTGGTTTCTCATTCGGGTAAAACAACCGATTTGTTAAAAGTTGTCTATGAAGCTAAACAAAATGGAGCAAAAATTATCTGCATCACACATAGTGATATTTCTCCTATTGCTGTTATTTCGGATTTTGTAATTTGTACGCCCGCACCAGATACTCCATTGCTGGGAAAAAATGCTTCAGCAAGAATTTTACAACTTATTTTAGTTGATGCCTTCTTTGTCTCTGTAGCTCAACAAAATATTCACTTATCTGAAATGAACTTAGAGAAGACATTTACTGCAACAAAATACTTCAGAAAAAAATAGCTTCCTTCCATTAAAAAGGTCCTTTTTTATCATTAAAAACTTTACAATATTTTAATATTTGTGAAGTTGATCACTTTTTTACCCCTTTCAATAAAGTATAATTATAAAAAAATAAATAAAAATTATAAAAATATGAAGTTTAATCATTTTTTATAATTTTTAGTTTTCTATTAACTTACATAAGGAGTAATTTCATGAAAAGGTTCAAAACACTAAAATCCTGTTTGGCTATACTTGGCTTAGTTTGCTCTGTTTCGGTTTATTCTGCTGAATATGCCGTAATACTTAAAACGCTTTCAAATCCTTTTTGGGTAGCAATGAAAGAAGGGATTGAAAATGAGGCAAAAGCACTGGGAGTAGATGTAGATATTTTTGCTTCACCATCTGAAGGTGATTATCAATCACAACTTCAATTATTTGAAGATTTAATCAATAAGAATTATAAAGGTATCGCTTTTGCTCCACTTTCTCCTGCAAATCTTGTTATGCCTGCTGCCAAAGCCTATCGGAAAGGTATTTATCTTGTGAATTTAGATGAAAAAATCGATATTAAAAATTTACAAAAGGCAAAAGGCAATGTAGAGGCATTTATCACAACAGATAACGTAGCTGTAGGTGGAAAGGCTGCTCAATTTATAGTAGATAAATTAGGTTCTGAAGGAGGCGAAGTTGCCATTATTGAAGGAAAAGCAGGCAATGCTTCGGGTGAAGCTCGTCGTCGTGGAGCAAGAGAAGTTTTTGTTAAAAGTTCGAGCATTAAATTAGTTGCTAGTCAACCTGCAGATTGGGATCGTATTAAAGCACTGGATGTAGCAACCAATGTACTATCAAGAAATCCAAATCTAAAAGCCTTTTATGTCGCAAATGATACGATGGCAATGGGGGTAGCACAAGCTGTTATTAATGCTGGGAAACAAGGTAAAATTTTAGTTGTGGGTACCGATGGAGTTCCTGAAGCAAGAAAAATGGTTAGCGAAAGAAAACTCACTGCCACTATCGCTCAAGATCCGGCAATGATTGGTGCAAAAGGGTTGAAACTGCTTGTTGATGCAGCGAGAGCAGGAAAACAAATACCTGTTGATGTTGAGCCAAAAATTGAAACTGTTGATTCAATATTAATTTCTCAATAATACGGAAGTATGTGGGGATTTTAATCTCCACATAGGAGTGTTTTTCTATGGCAATCCCATTAATACAAATGAAAAATATCTCAAAAAGTTTTGGTGTTGTTCAGGCATTAAAAAATGTCAATCTTGATATTTATACGAATGAAATTCACGCATTACTGGGTGAGAATGGAGCGGGTAAATCAACTTTAATGAAAGTCTTATCAGGATTGCATATGCCTTCCTCTGGTTCAATTATCATTAAAGATAAAGAATATGATCATTTAGATCACAAAATCGCAACAGAACTTGGAATTGGGATTATTTATCAAGAATTAAGTTTAATTGATGAATTAAGCGTACTTGAAAATCTTTATATCGGTCGTTTACCAACAAAAAAATTTTGGGGTATTCCCATTGTTGATTGGTCAAAAATGCGTTCTCAAGCGTCTATTATTTTATTAAGACTAGGAATTAAAGTTGACTTAGATGAGAAAGTAGGAAATTTATCTATTTCTTACAAGCAAATGATTGAAATTGCTAAAGTTCTTATTTCAGATGTAAAAATCATCATTATGGATGAACCTACCTCATCATTGACTAACTCAGAAATTGATTACTTATTTTTCATTATGAATCAATTACGTAATGATGGAAAAGCGATTATCTACATTTCT
This sequence comes from Histophilus somni 2336, assembly GCF_000019405.1. Taxonomy (NCBI): domain Bacteria; kingdom Pseudomonadati; phylum Pseudomonadota; class Gammaproteobacteria; order Pasteurellales; family Pasteurellaceae; genus Histophilus; species Histophilus somni. The sequence continues at coordinate 649,788 of NC_010519.1, forward strand.
CATAAAATGAATGAAATTCGCCAAATTTGTGACCGTTATACAATTCTTAAGGACGGAAGTAGTGTGGCTTCCGGTATGATAAAAGAAATCAGTAATCAAGAGATTATCCGCTTGATGGTAGGACGTGATATAGAATCTCGGTTTATCAGCAGACAACATACTGTGAGTAATGAGGTTATTTTTGAAGTTAAAAATCTTATAGGTAAAAAATTTAAACAAGTCAATAATGTTTCATTTTCCTTAAAAAAAGGGGAGATTTTAGGCTTTGCCGGTTTAGTTGGTGCAGGTCGTACGGAGTTGATGAACTGTATCTTTGGCATTGATAAACGCATTTCTGGGGAAATTTATTTAAACGGTAAAAAGATTACACCGTCATCACCATTAGAAGCAGTGAAAAAAGGTATGGCGTATATCACAGAAAGCAGGCGTGAGAATGGCTTTTTTTCCAATTTTTCTATCAAGCAAAATATTGCTGTTTCAAAAAGTTTAAAAGATGGTGGTTATAAAGGTGCGGTGGGAATTTTTTCTCCTTCAAAGGAAGCCAAACTTGCACAACAGCAACAAGATCTTTTATCCATAAAATGTGCGTCCATTGAGCAAAATATTACGGAGCTGTCAGGTGGTAACCAACAAAAAGTTATTATCGGAAAATGGATTGTTTGTGATCCTGAAGTATTAATTTTTGATGAACCGACTAGAGGTATTGATATAGGGGCAAAAACAGAAATTTATAAAATTATGCGTAAATTAGCAGAACAGGGAAAAGCTATTTTGATGGTCTCTTCCGAACTTCCCGAAATTATGTCTGTATGTGATCGCATTGTGGTATTCCGAGAAGGAGCTATTTCCTCTATTTTAGAGAATACTAAAGCGTTAACAGAAGAAACTATTATGCGTTGGGCTTTACCAGAGACAAAAGAGGTAAATTAATGATGAATACAGGTAAATTTAATTTTTCGCAATTTTGGGATAAATACGGCACATTCTTTATTCTTGCTGTTATTGTCCTTATCTTTGGATCTATATCCAGCCAATATTTTTTGAAAGCCAGTAATATTCAGCAAATTTTTGTTCAAAGCTCGGTAACAGCCCTAATTGGAATGGGGGAATTTTTCGCTATATTGATAGCTGGTATTGATTTGTCTGTTGGTGCTATTTTAGCTCTTTCGGGGATGGTGACAGCACAGTTAATGATTATAGGGATAGATCCTCTTGTTGCCTCTATTATTGGTGGCATTCTAGTGGGAGGTGGACTTGGTGCTATTAATGGTGCGTTAGTCAATTACACAGGCTTACATCCTTTTATTATTACATTAGGCACAAATGCCATTTTTAGAGGTATTACACTCGTCATTTCAGATGCAAATTCGATTTACGGCTTTTCTTTTGAGTTTGTTGATTTTTTTGCTCAGGATATTTTCTTCATTCCTGTACCGGTTATATTCGTTGTGGTTATTGCTATTCTACTTTGGTTCGTTACAACTAAAACACGATTAGGTCGTAATATCTATGCGTTAGGTGGAAATAAAGAATCAGCATATTATTCCGGAATTGATGTCAAGTTTCACACTATGGCGGTCTTTATTATTTCAGGTATCTGTGCCGGTCTTGCCGGTGTTGTTTCTACGGCTCGATTAGGTGCAGCAGAGCCGTTGGCGGGGGTTGGTTTTGAAACTTATGCGATAGCAAGTGCGATTATCGGCGGAACCAGTTTTTTCGGAGGAAAAGGACGTATTTTTGCTGTCGTTATTGGTGGCTTAATTATCGGTACGATCAATAACGGACTAAATATTTTACAAGTTCAAACTTACTATCAACTTGTGGTTATGGGTGGTTTAATCATCATCGCTGTCGCATTGGATAGATTAATTAGTCGTTAATTTTTTGAGGTAACATCATGAAAGTTTTTATTTCACCATCACTCATGTGCATGGATCTTACTAAATTCAAAGAACAGATTGAATTTTTGGATCAAAAAGTAGCTTATTTTCATATTGATATTATGGACGGTCATTATGTACCTAACTTAACTCTTTCACCATTTTTTGTCAGTCAAGTTAAAAAACTCGCTACGAAACCATTGGATTGCCATCTTATGGTAACTAACCCAGAAAATTATATTGATGATTTGGCTAAAGCTGGTTGCGACATGATCACTTTGCATGTAGAAACCATTTCAGGACAAGCATTTAGACTTATTGAAAAGATCCGGTATTTAGAAATGAAAGTCGGCATCATTTTTAATCCTGAAACGCCAATTGAAAAAGCAAAATATTATTTATCTAAAGCCGATAAAGTTACGATATTGACGGTCGATCCTGGATTTGCAGGTCAATCATTTATTCCTGAAATGTTAGAAAAAGTGGCGGAACTTAAATTATTCCGAGAAACTCATCAATTAAATTATGAAATTGAAATCGATGGCTCCTGCAACCCGAAGACTTATGAAATGCTTATTAAGGCAGGTGCGGATGTGCTTATAGTAGGAAGTTCAGGTCTTTTCAATAATTCAGATAATATTGTTGAGGCTTGGGATATGCTTGAAAAAGAGATAGAAAGAATATTAAGTAAAGGAATGTTGTAATGAAGAAAGTATTTGTTGGTATTGATATGGGGGCAACGCACATTCGCATTTGTGTGATGGATGAGCATCATCAAATTCTTTCTACTGATAAAAGGAAAACATTAGAAGTACTCAAAAATCAACCGCTCTATGGACTAACAACATTTTGTAAAGAATTTACAACTGACTTTATTATTCAACGAATTGTTATAGGACTTCCTGCAGCAGTTTCATTGGATAGAAAAGAAATTCTTTCTGTACCTAACTTATCTCTTTCTAAACAAGAACTAGACGGACTTGTTCCAATGTTAGAGCAATATTTTCATTGTGACGTACAATTGGAAAGAGATGTTAATTTACAATTGATCTACGATGTTAATGATTATCAACGGAATAATAAGTTAGTGATAGGTGTTTATCTAGGCACTGGGATGGGTTTTTCAATATGGAACCAAGGAAAGCTATTTATTGGAGGGCATGGTGTAGCGGGTGAACTTGGACACATTCCTTACGGTGATGAACATCTTCAATGCGGGTGTGGCAATATGGGATGTTTGGAAACTAACTGTTCAGGGACTGCACTAAGAAAATGGTATGATAAACAACAAGCAAATTATCCATTAGAGCAACTTTTTGATAGAGCAATTCAAGAGAAATTCATTCAAAATTATCTTATCAAAGTCGCTAAAGCAATTAGTACTGCGGTTAATTTATTTGATCCTCATACTTTGATTTTGGGCGGTGGCGTAATTGACATGCAAAAATTCCCATTTGAACAACTAAAAATATTGATCAGAAAACACCTGAGAAAACCATTACCTTACAATGAATTAGAAATATTAAAAGCTAAACCTTCCTCTATTAATGGGGCAATAGGCGGTGCTATTTACGCTATAAATAAGGAGAAATGATGAAAACAATCGCTATTGGTTCGGATCATATTGGTTTGGCACTCAAAACCTTTTTAATTGAAAAATTAGAAAAACAGGGACATAACTTACTAGACTTAGGTGCTGTTTCACAAGAACGTACAGATTACCCCATTTACGCTGAAAAAGTTGCTTATGCTGTTAAGCGGAATGTAGCTGATGTTGGAATTTTAATCTGTGGAACAGGAGTTGGCATTTCTATTGCAGCAAATAAAATCTCAGGCATTCGATGTGCATTATGTTCAGATGAACTTACCGCACTAATGTGTCGTGAACATAACAACTGCAATATCATTGCATTTGGTGCCAATATTATATCTTCAGAAAAAGCGATATCCTTAGCAACACTTTGGCTGAATACGCCCTATGACGGAGGACGACATCAAAAACGCCTTGACATGATGGAAATGCTTGAAAAAACAGGAAGTTATTGTGGATTGGTTACTGAAAGATAAAATCTATAAAATAATATAAATATCTAAGAATATTTAAATTATGCTATAACCACACCTATGAATAAACTTTGCTCTATCGGACAAGCAGGTAAATTGCTAAGCGTAACTATTCAGACATTGCAAAACTGAGGTAGAAAAGACTGTTACAAGCTGATGAGCTGACCAAAGGTTGGTATCGCAGATATAAACTGGAAATGCTTAAAGCAATTAATCACAATATCGTGCTTAATCGAGATGATTTAAAAACCATTTCTTATGCAAGAGTAAGTAGCCACACTCAGAAAGAAGATTTTGTTCTTATAGGTTTGTTTTCCTTGTGAATAATCTAACCAAATATTACTCGGATTTAATTTCTTTTTGAAGGCAAAAATTTTATTACAGCAGATACATTTAAAACGTTTTTTGGTGAGGCAATCTGTTATTAGAAAGGATTTAAAATGTTGGGGGTATTTATGTAGGAATCCCCGCCCTTTAGGACGGGGAAGTGTTGAGTTTTAGTTATAGAATAAAGTGGCTTAAATCTTCGTTCTCTACGACATCACCTAATGCTCCGGTAACGTAATCACCGTCAATTATGACGTTTTGACCGCTCATTTCACTGGCATCAAAAGAGATCTTATCCATTAAGCGTTCCATAACGGTATGTAAACGGCGAGCTCCGATGTTCTCTGTTTTTTCATTGACTCTAAAGGCTGCTTCAGCGATTTTTTTCACCGCACTTTCAGTAAATTCAATATCAACCCCTTCGGTTGCCATCAGTGCTTGATATTGTTCGGTTAGGGACGCATTAGGTTCAGTTAAAATTCGTTCAAAATCCTTTGCAGTTAAAGCGGAAAGTTCGACACGAATAGGTAAACGCCCTTGTAATTCGGGAATTAAATCTGATGGGCGAGCGACTTGGAATGCGCCAGATGCAATAAATAAAATGTGATCGGTTTTTACCATACCGTGTTTGGTATTGACTGTTGAACCTTCCACTAATGGCAATAGATCTCGTTGTACGCCTTCACGAGATACATCAGCACCGCTGTATTCGCCTTTTTTGCAGATTTTGTCAATTTCGTCAATAAAGACAATTCCATTTTGCTCAACCGCATCAATGGCTTTTTGTTTTAATTCTTCAGGATTAATTAGTTTTGCCGCCTCGTCATCAATTAATGCTTTTAACGCATCTTTGATTTTCATTTTGCGTTTTTTAGTTTGACCGGAAGATAAATTTTGGAACATTGATTGCAATTGATTGGTCATTTCTTCCATACCGGGAGGTGCCATAATTTCAACGCCGATATTTGGTGCGGCAATGTCAATTTCAATTTCACGATCGTCCAATTGCCCCTCACGTAATTTCTTGCGAAAAATTTGGCGTGTGTTGGTATTGGTATCTCGTTCTTCAATTTGTCCCCATTGATCTTTCGCTGGGGGTAATAGGGTATCTAAAACTCGCTCTTCCGCCATTTCTTCAGCACGAAAACGATTTTTTTCAATTTCTGTTTGGCGTACAAGTTTCATGGCACTATCTGTTAAGTCACGGATAATTGAATCAACTTCTTTACCCACATAGCCTACTTCCGTAAATTTTGTTGCTTCAACTTTGATAAATGGTGCATTAGCTAATTTAGCTAGACGGCGGGCGATTTCTGTTTTACCTACGCCGGTAGGCCCTATCATTAAAATATTTTTTGGGGTGACTTCATGGCGTAACGGTTCTTGTAGTTGCATTCTACGCCAGCGATTTCTTAAGGCAATAGCAACCGCTCTTTTGGCATCAGCTTGTCCAATGATATGTTGATCTAATTCAGAAACAATTTCACGAGGGGTCATTTCAGACATAATATATTCCTTGACAATTATTCGGATAATTCTTCGATAGTGTGGGTTAAATTGGTGAATACACAAATGTCACCGGCAATTTTTAATGATTTTTCTACAATTTCACGTGCGGATAAATCCGTATTTTCGACTAATGCTCGTGCTGCAGATAATGCATAATTTCCGCCAGATCCGATCGCTAAAATTTGATCTTCTTCCGGTTGTACCACATCGCCATTACCGGTAATAATTAACGATTCTGTTTTATCAGCAACAATAAGCATTGCTTCTAAACGGCGTAATGCTCTGTCTGTACGCCATTCTTTAGCCAATTCCACCGCACTTTTTAACAAATGTCCTTGGTGCATTTCCAATTTACGCTCAAAAAGTTCAAATAACGTGAAGGCATCTGCTGTACCACCGGCAAATCCTGTTAGAACCTTACCGTTGTATAGACGGCGGACTTTACGTGCATTGCCTTTCATTACTGTATTGCCGAGTGATACTTGTCCATCACCGCCAACCACGACTTGCCCTTTACGGCGAACGCTGACAATTGTAGTCATTTTTGATTCCTTAACTTTCTTTTCTTTTATCTGTCGCTATATGAGGATTAACTGTGACCTTTCAAGGATATATACAAAATAAAATTTTGATTTTTGTAGAGGGATAGAATTTAACATTCTTATTTGAAGCACTAAAGGAGCGATTGCATTGAAATTGATTGGACAATCGCCGAGATTATATTAACAATCTGTCGGATCAAGTCGCTAAATACAGAAAATCTCTTTATAATGACCGCACTTTTACCGCAAGTGCGGTTTCTTTTTACTATTTTTAAAGGAAGATAAAATGACGGTATTGAAAAATGATCGTTACTTGAAAGCGTTACTACGTGAACCTGTGGATATGACGCCCGTTTGGATGATGCGTCAAGCCGGACGTTATTTACCGGAATATAAAGCAACTCGTGCAAAAGCAGGGGATTTTATGTCCCTTTGCCGTAATGCCGATTTAGCTTGTGAAGTGACTTTGCAACCTTTACGTCGCTATGATCTGGATGCTGCTATTTTATTTTCGGATATTCTGACTATCCCTGATGCTATGGGGCTGGGATTGAGTTTTGGTGTGGGCGAAGGTCCTAAATTTGCACGACCAATTGATAACAAAAGTGCGGTACAAAATCTTCCGATTCCCGACCCTGAACAAGAGTTACAGTATGTGATGAATGCGGTACGTACTATTCGCCGTGAGTTAAAAGGTGAAGTTCCTCTTATCGGTTTTTCCGGAAGTCCTTGGACTTTAGCAACCTACATGGTTGAAGGCGGAAGCAGTAAAGCCTTTACTAAAATCAAAAAAATGATGTATTCCGAGCCAAAAATATTGCATCTGTTATTGGATAAGTTAGCAGACGCCGTGATACTTTATCTTAATGCACAAATTAACGCTGGTGTGCAGGCGGTGATGGTTTTCGATACGTGGGGCGGTGTATTGGGACATCGTGAATATTTGGATTTCTCATTGCAATATATGCACAAAATTGTTGATGGCTTAATTCGTGAAAATGACGGATATAAAGTGCCAGTTACTTTGTTTACGAAAGGTGGTGGTTTGTGGTTAGAGGCAATGGCAAGTACGGGGTGTGATGCACTAGGTTTAGATTGGACGGTAAATTTAGCAGAGGCAAAAGCACGAGTTGGGCATAAAGTTGCGTTACAAGGAAATATGGATCCTTCCGTATTATATGCTTCGCCTGCACGAATTGAGCAGGAAGTACAACAAATTCTTGCCGATTTTGGACAAGGTAGCGGACATGTGTTTAACTTAGGACATGGTATTCATCAAGATGTTCCGGAAATTAGTCCGAAGGTTTTTGTGGATGCTGTTCATCAATATTCAATATTCTATCATCAATAAAAGTGCGGTGAAAATAATGCGAAATCCTATTCATAAACGCTTAGAAAAATTTGAAAGTTGGAAAAATATCACATTTATGCTGTGTTTATGTGAACGTATGTACCCCAATTTTTATTTATTTTGTCAAATGACAGAGCAAATGGATAAAGCCAAAATATATCAAAATATTTTGAATTTAGTTTGGGAATATTTAACCGTTAAAAATGCCAAAATTAATTTTGAAAATCAGTTGGAAAAATTAGAAAATATTATTCCTGATGTGAATAATTATGAATTTTTTGGTGTTGTACCGGCATTAGATGCCTGTGAAGGCTTATCGGAATTATTACATGCAATTATTGCTGGAGAAACACTGGAGAAAGCAATAAAAATAAGTCAGTTGTCGTTGCAAACTGTGATAACTTTGCTGGAAACTCAGCAAGACAAAGCGTTTTCTGAAGCCGAGTTGAAGCAAAGTGAAGAAATTGAATTGGAATTGGATGTACAGTGGCAAATTTATCGTACGCTGAATGAGCCTGAAGAAAGAGATATTAGACTGATTTTAGATTTAAAAAATGAGTTAAGAGAGAGCAGGGTGTCTAATATCGGTATAGAAATTGCTCAATAATGTGATTTAGTTATCAATTTTTACAGATATTACTTTTTTTTCTATAAAACTTAGATTATGCTTGACACCACTGTAGTTGCAGTAATTGTTGCCGCTGGAAGATGAGCGATCTTTTTCGGCACTTTTAAAAAAATTTAATATGAAGAAGGTACTAATTTATGAATAAGACAGACTTAATTGATGCGATCGCAGGCGCAGCAGAATTAAATAAAAAACAAGCAAAAGCGGCGTTAGAAGCAACCTTAGGTGCAATTGCCGGCAGTTTAAAAGCAGGTGAAGCTGTGCAGTTAATCGGTTTTGGTACATTTAAAGTGAATGAGCGTAAAGCTCGTACCGGTCGCAACCCACAAACCGGTGCAGAAATCCAAATTGCAGCATCAAAAGTACCAGCATTTGTAGCAGGTAAAGCGTTAAAAGATTCGGTAAATAGCTAAGTTATTTTTCTCTATCTACTTTAAACCTCGCATTTGCGAGGTTTTTTGTTATCTTATTTTTTCTCTACCTCTACCTCTACCTTTCTTTCTAAATCAAAACGTATTTACAATTCTTTTTTTTTATGTAAAATTCGAAACGAAATTTAAATCATGGTTTTTTTATGAAACGAAACTTTTATCCTAGGAATACTGAACAGCGTCGTCAAGTGATAATGCAGTTACTGCAAGACAAGGGAGAGATTAGTGTTGAGCAGTTAGTGCAGTATTTTAATACATCTGAAGTGACTATTCGCAAGGATCTTAGTGCATTAGAAAGTACTGGTTTTTTATTACGTAAGTACGGAGGAGCAGTTTTAATACTGCAAGAGCCATTGGAAGCAAATCACGAAGAATTACTTTCTAATCGAAAGTTAGCTATTGCAAAAGCTGCTGCGGAACGTATTGCTGATAACAACAGAATTATTATAGATAGCGGTAGTACAACAGCCGCACTTATTAAGCAATTAAATAATAAACAAGGCTTAGTTGTTATGACTAATTCTTTGTCTGTTGCGAATCAATTACGATCTTTGGAGTATGCACCTACATTATTAATGACCGGTGGTACATGGGATACCGGATCTGAATCATTTCAAGGCAAAGTAGCTGAACAAGTATTGTATTCTTATAACTTTGATCAATTATTTATTGGTGCAGATGGTATTGATTTAGCTAGAGGAACGACAACGTTTAATGAACTTGTTGGGTTAAGTCAGGTCATGGCAGAGGTTGCTCAAGAAGTTATTGTCATGGTGGAGTCACAAAAAATTGGTAGAAAAATGCCTAATTTAGAATTAACTTGGCAGCAAATTGATGTATTGATTACCGATGAGCTATTGAGTGATAAAGTTAAAAAGCAAATTGAATTACTTGGCGTAGAAGTAGTCTGCGTAAGTGCGGTATAAATTTTTTTATTTTAAGGAAGTAATTATGTGTGGAATTGTCGGTGCAGTGGCACAACGTGATGTGGCAAAAATTTTAATTGATGGATTATATCGTTTGGAATATCGAGGGTATGATTCTGCTGGTGTTGCAATATTAAATGAGCAACGTCATGTACAAATTGTACGCAGAGTCGGTAAGGTTCAGGCATTAGATGACGCAATTGAAAAGCAACAGTTATCCGGAGGAACGGGAATTGCACATACACGTTGGGCAACACATGGGGAGCCTTCAGAAATTAATGCTCACCCACATTGTTCGGGAAAAATTATTGTTGTACATAATGGGATTATCGAAAATTACCAAGAATTACAAGAAGTTTTACAACAACGAGGATACATTTTTCAATCTCAGACAGATACGGAAGTGATTTCTCATTTAGTCGAATGGGAATTGCGTAGTGCAAACACTTTACTGGAGGCGGTACAAAAAGCGATTGCTCAATTGCGAGGCGCTTATGGAACCGTTGTGATGAACCAAGATGAGCCGGAGCATTTGATTGTGGCCCGTTCCGGCAGTCCGTTAGTCATTGGGTTAGGTATAGGAGAAAATTTTTTAGCTTCGGATCCCCTTGCATTATTAAATGTAACACACCGTTTTATCTATCTCGAGGAGGGTGATGTTGCAGAAATTACATGCCACAGCGTGGATATTTTTGATTTTAATGGTAAACAAGTAGAGCGAGCAGTTCATAAGAATAATTTTGAGACAGATGTAATAGATAAGGGACCTTATCGCCACTATATGCAAAAAGAAATTTTTGAGCAACCGCAGGCAATCATGAATACTTTAGATGGGCGTATTTTAAATGGACAGGTTAATATTGAGGCTATTGCACCGAATGCAGAGGAAATTTTACGGCAAGTAGAACATATTCAAATTGTTGCTTGTGGGACTTCTTATAATGCGGGTATGGTTGCTCGTTATTGGTTTGAATCTATTGCGAGAGTGAGTTGTAATGTGGAAATTGCCTCTGAGTTTCGCTATCGTAAGTCTGTCACCAGACCAAATAGTTTATTTATTACGCTTTCTCAATCGGGTGAAACAGCTGATACATTAGCTGCATTGCGTTTAGCAAAACAATCTGGGGATATGTCGGCTATGACAATTTGTAACGTAGCCAGTTCTTCATTGGTGAGAGAGTCTGATTTTGCCTTTATGACACGTGCCGGCGTTGAAATTGGCGTTGCCTCGACAAAAGCATTTACAACACAATTAACTTGTTTACTTTTATTAAATGTCGTTCTTGGTCGTATTAAAGGATCTATTAATGTAGAACAGGAACGTAATATCATTCGATCCTTACAACGTTTACCGGCTCAGGTTGAGAGTGCTTTGGTTTTTGATAAGCAAATTCAAAAATTATCAGAAGATTTTGCAGAAAAACATCATACTTTATTTTTAGGACGTGGTGAGTATTATCCGATAGCGATGGAATCTGCATTAAAATTAAAAGAAATTTCTTATATTCATGCAGAGGCTTATGCCGCAGGTGAATTGAAACACGGACCTTTAGCATTAATTGATGGTGATATGCCTGTTATTGTTGTTGCACCGGAAAATGATTTGCTGGAAAAGGTGAAATCTAATATTGAAGAAGTGCGTGCTCGTGGCGGGCGATTATATATTTTTGCTGATCATGAGTTCGGTTTTGGTAATAGCGATAGTTTTAAAACGTTGGTATTGCCAAAAGTTGATGCTATCACAGCACCAATTTTTTATACGGTACCTTTGCAGTTATTGTCTTACTACATTGCTTTAATTAAAGGCACTGATGTGGATCAACCCCGTAATTTGGCAAAAGCAGTTACAGTTGAATAAAAAATAGTAAAAGTGCGGTAAAATTTACCGCACTTTGGTTATTTGATTCAAGTTGCTACCGTAAACAGCTATTACCAGCCTTTTGCGACACCGTCTTTAAAGTGCTTATAAGCTTCTTGATAAACTTCCTCAGTTTGATAGGCTTTTACAAAGTTTTGTACTTCTACGCTGTCTTTATTATCTTTACGAGCAACAATAATATTGACGTATGGAGAATCTTTATCTTCAGTAAAGATACCATGTTCTGCACTGTTTAAACCGACTTGACCTGCGTAAGTATTATTGACAACAGCTAAAGCTACATCATCTAACGCACGAGCGGCAACAGAAGTATCTACTTCTTTAATCTCTAAATTTTTCGGATTTTCGATAATATCCAATGCAGTAGAGAATAAATTTGTATTATCTTTTAATTTAATTAATCCTTGTTTTTCTAATAAAATCAACGCACGAGCCAAATTGCTTGGATCGTTAGGTACGGCAACTGTATCACCATCTTTCAATTCACTGATATTCTTAATTTTTTTAGAATAGCCGGCAAGCGGATAAACAAAGGTGTTACCTACAATTTCCAAGTTGGTGATATTTTTAGATTGTGTATCTTTATCTAAATAAGGTTTATGTTGCATCGCATTAATGTCTAAATCACCTTTTGATACAGCAGTGTTAGGTAATGCGTAATCATTAAATATGACAAATTCCACTGCTAAGTTATATTTTTCTTTAGCAATCTGAGCTGCTTTTTCTGCCACTTGATGTTCAGGACCTGCCATTACGCCGACTTTAATTTTTGCCGGTTTGTTTTGATTTGCTACTGTTTCTGTTTTTTTATCATCGTTACAAGCTGTCAAGGCAACAGTTGAAGCAATGGCAATAGTTGCGAAAAGTTTGTTTAATTTCATAAGATTTCCTCTTAAATAGTTGTGTTTAAAATAAATTAGCGATGATCAACTTTTTTAGCTAAATCATCCCCTAGTTTTTGGCTAATAATAACAAATAACACGATGATAATGGTTGAAATCCAAGTGATGAATCCCATGCCACGATGTACTCCGTAGTTAATAGCTAAACTTCCTAAACCACCTCCGCCTTGGGTTCCAGCCATTGCAGTATAGCCAATTAGCGTTACAAAAGTTAATGTAATTCCATTGATAAGAGAGGGTAGAGCCTCAGGTAAATAGAATTTTGTAATAATTTGCCAATTGGTAGCCCCCAATGCTTTTGCTGTTTCTGTTAGACCGGTTGGAATTTCAAATAATGCATTGCTGGTTAAGCGAGCAAAGAATGGAATTGCAGCGACACTTAAAGAAACAATAGCAGCATTGGTTCCTAACGAAGAACCAACGATATAGCTTGTTACAGGAATTAAGATCAATAACAAAATAATATAAGGGACAGATCGACCTATATTAATAATGACATTGAAAATTTTATTAGCATTGCTATTTTCCAGAATTTGTTTTTTGCCCGTTAAAAAGGTTACGCAACCAATAGGTAAACCGATGAGGACTGCGATAAACGTTGACACAATCGTCATATAAACGGTTTCCCAAGTAGAAAGAGCAATTTTGCTCCACATTTCCGGCGTTAATTGTTGATTGAACGTAATTAGCAGATTATCCAACATAGCCTAATACCTCCACACGGACGTTATTTTCCATTAAATAAATTTTAGTTTGCGTGATGGCTTCTTCCTCACCTTCAACTTCGGCAATAACAAAGCCGAATTTTACCTCACCGGCGTAATCTATTTGTGAACTTAAAATACTGAGATCGACGCCAAATTGTTTAGATGCTTGAGATAATAACGGTGCATCAACGGAGCGACCGGTAAATTCAAATTTGATAATTGGGTAAGATTTTGCATGTTTTGGCGTTGCCGGTAAATTTTCCATATATTCTTCCGGTAGATTAATATGGAAAGTTGAATGAATAAACTCTTGAGCAAGAAGGGTTTTCGGATTAGAGAAAATATCTCCGACAGAACCTTGTTCAATTAATTGCCCTTTATTAATTACCGCAACTTGATCGCAAATACGTTTCACCACATCCATTTCGTGTGTAATCAGTAAAATAGTGATACCTAAAGTGCGGTTAATTTCTTTTAATAATTTTAAAATAGATTGTGTTGTAGCCGGATCTAATGCACTGGTTGCTTCATCGCACAGCAATACCTTAGGACTGTTTGCAAGTGCACGAGCAATAGCAACACGCTGTTTTTGTCCGCCGGATAAATTTGCCGGATAGACATCTTTTTTATCGTATAGTCCTACTAAATTTAAAAGAGCGTCAACTTTTTGTTTAATTTGGGTTTTATCCGTTTTCTCTAGTTCTAGCGGCAGTGCAACGTTATCAAAGACTGTGCGTGAGCTTAATAAATTAAAGTGCTGAAAGATCATACCAATATGACGGCGAGCATGAATTAACTCGTTATCTGAAAGTTGAGTTAAATCTGTATTATCTACAATGACAGAGCCTGAAGTTGGACGCTCCAATAAATTGATGCAGCGAATAAGAGTACTCTTTCCTGCTCCGGAGGCACCAATTACTCCACATATTTGTCCTCGAGGTACTTCAAGACTGACATTATCAAGTGCGGTCAGATTTTTGCCTGAAACATTGAACACTTTACTGATATTTTTTAGCTTAATCATATAAGCCCTTTTCTATATAGTTAAATTAAAATTAGCTTGTATTTTAGACGTCTAGATTGCTATGTCAATATTTATTGAATAGATTTTTATAAGGATTTATTAGTTATTGGCGATATAATAAAGAAACTTTGTTTTTCATAGAGGTATTATGTATATGAATAAAGCGATTTTTTTAGATCGAGACGGCACGTTAAATATCGATCACGGTTATGTGCATGAAATTGACAAATTCCAGTTTATAGCAGGAAGCATAGAAGCATTGAAACAACTTAAATCTATGGGATTTTTATTGGTTTTAGTCACAAATCAGTCCGGCATTGCAAGGGGGTATTTTTCTGAGGAACAATTTTTACAGCTCACTGAATGGATGGATTGGTCTCTTGCAGACAGAGGCGTTGATTTAGATGGTATTTACTATTGTCCTCATCACTTAGAAGGAATCGGGGAGTATAAACAAGATTGTGATTGTCGTAAGCCTAAAAATGGCATGCTACTGCAAGCAATAAAAGAATTAAACATTGATCCTGCAAGATCTTTTATGGTGGGAGATAAGAAAGAAGACCTTTTGGCGGGGAAAAGTGCGGGGATAAAAAAGAATATTTTGGTCAGAAGCGGTAAAGAAATCACCGATGACGGATTGTCTTTGGCTGATTATGTGTTGGATACTATTGCTGATTTACCTGAATTAATAAAAAAATTAAAATTTTAACCGCACTTTTTATTAAAAAATTAGGCTATGTCTTAAAATAAGATTGAATGATGAAATTCAGTTTTTTGCGTTCTGTTTGCATAATTGCTTATTCTGTACATACAAAAAGAGATAACATTTCTGCTATCTCTAATTCCTAAAATCATATTTTTTAGTTTCTACCTACAAGCTGTTTTGTTGCTTCAATTTTCTTATCTTTCCACATAACAACATCTTTTATAACAAGTTTTTGGACAGCAGAAATAAGAAGTTCCATATAGGAAAAGTCTATTTCGTTATTTTTTGTTGGCAGTTTAATTATTTGATTATTTATTACTTTTTCACTAAAACTATTTGCTCCCCAAGAAAATGTACTAAAGGATTTTCTCATAGTAGATATTAAAAACATCGAGTTTATCTTATTAAATTTATCATATCTACATTCTAAAATTTTAATTTTATCTCCAGTAAAATATGGCTTTTCTTGATAAAACATTGTCGCAGTATCTTGTCCAAACGCAATAGTATTCCCATGATTTAGTAATTGTTCATCTTGGTTTAGATAACCTTTTATACCATTATTAGTTGACATTCTAACAATATAAGGAAAGCCACAATTTAAAATTTCAACCTTATTAGCATCAAATCTCTTTTTAGAAGATTTTACATTAAAAATATCTTGTATTTTAAATAAATTCCAATTATTAGATATTAACTCAAATTTATCTAAAGCTTCTTTTTCCTCACTAGACAATTCATAATTGTCTAGTCTGCTTACCGTTAGGTAAGCGGAGAGTTCTCTTATACGCTCATCTTCGAGTTCGCTTATAAAGCTCTCCATAAATTCAAAATCTATCTTGTTATCTTTTGTTGGAAGTTGGATCACAAAGGATTTTATCATTTCAACATTTGAACCATCTCCCCAACTTAAATTACTTAATAGATTGTTAAATACGGCAACAAAAAATTCACTTATTACCTCATTAAAAATTTTAAATTTTGGAACAAGAACTTTAACTTTATTTCCAGTAAAATATTTATTTTTTTGATAAAAAACGGTAAATGTATCCTGAGCAAAAGACAATGTATTACTAGGATTTAAAAATTCTTCACTTTCTTTAATGTATCCTTTAATACCATTTTCTCCTGTTTTTCTCACAACATATGGGTAACTATCCAATACTTGTTCATCAAAAACCTCTATATTGCTAGCATGAAATATTTTTTTTGATGAATTTACATCAAACAAATCCCCAATTCTATACTCGCCCCACTGAACATTTTGGAGTTTTTCGTTCAGTGAGGCATTTATTTTTTTAGGCGTTCATTCTCCTTATCTGTATTTTTAAGAAGAGTGGATACTTCCCAAGCAAGGTAATCAGCTACAGTTTTCTTGAAATCTTCAAGAGTTGGTCTTGTATCTATCGGTGCTGATTGATTCCAGTCTGAACCATTTAAAGGGTCAATATGACCTTCGTAATATTCTTTTTCTGTAAAGATGTTTAATTTTTGTTTTCCAAAACGCACAAGGTCTACTACTTCTTGATATCTTTCTTTTGCTCTGTCGGTATCTCTAAGATTTACACTTGCTTTTTTTCTGTTCGTTCTTGTGTATCCATCGTTTGAAAAGTCGATAAACTTCACAACTTCATCTTTTTGATGAGATTCGCCTACTCTAAATACATAAATATTTGTTTGAACACTTGATTTTCCAACAAATAAATCGATGGGCATTTTAATACTTGCAAGTAGTGTATTTTTTGCTAGTATCTTCTTGTTAAGTTCTTTTGCTTTTCCACTTCCTGCAGAGTTTTGAATGATGATTGCTGCATAGCCCTTGTTCATCATAGATAGGGCTTTTTCTACGAAAATCATTCCATTGCCCTCTGCTGAATAAGGCGGATTTAACACAAAAGCAGTAGCTGGAAATTTCTCATCTGTTTTACCAAATCCATATTTACCGTCAAAATCATGTAGCGAGTCTTTATTTAAGATGTTTGAGCTACCATCTCCCATAAGTATCATATTTAAAATGGCAAGCATATAGATGTTGGATAGAACTTCTAAGCCTAAAAGCTGTTCTGCTTTTATCTTTAGTTGTTTTTGCTCTAGCTCAAGTGGTGATGTGATTTTTGCTTTTGCATCTATAATCATCTCGTTCATTGCAGCAACAAGTAGCCCCGCACTTCCCGTTGCAAAATCCCACACATAGCTGTCTTTATCAACTCTTGCAAGTTTTACTAAAAAAGTTGCTACATAAGATGGGGTTAAAACAACATCGTTTAGTTTATCTTGCGTAAAGCCGAGCCAAGAGTACATTTCATTAAAAAGCTTACCTGTGAAGTCTGTAGTTAAACCTATTTTGTAGTAAATACCTAGGTCATCAACGATTTTAGCAAATATTCTTTTTAATTGGCTTTCTCCGTTTATTGGCTTATTAATATTTTCTGATAATAATGTATTTTTTAGTGTTCTTACGATAAGGTCTTGTTTTGTTTTTGGTAGGTTTTTCTTTTTTAAAAACGCTTCTATTTTTCTAACGATAATTTCGCCGTCTGTGTTTCCCTCTTCTATTGATGATTTTAGGTCAGACTTTTCTAGTGGACTTACCCCCCCCCGGTATTCCTAATGTTGCCATAATAGAAGCTGACACAAGATAGACTCTGTCGTTTTCACTAAGCCCTTTTTCATTTGCGTAAATATCATTGTTTAGCTTTACTAAACTTGCATTTATTTCTTTTTCACGTTTTTCTTTAAGTGCTTCAAGCTCTTCAGCAGATAAAGAAAGTTCGTTTACTTTTTGAATAAAATCTGTAAAGTTTTCTTTTCTTAAAAATGAAAGGTCTGTGTATTTTCCTACTTCTTGCCCTATCCCAAAATTATCTTTTGATACATAGTAAACGCCAATAGAGTGTTCTATTTCTCCGTTTTCTTTTTTATATCCCGTAACACCGATTGCTATTACATTTGTGTAGCTTGTGTAGTGAAGTATGGCATTGGCATAATGAACCGCTCCATTTACAGCATAGCTATTAATATTTTTGTAATTAGGCTCGTTTTTACTTGTTCTATTGTCAACTCTACCGTCAATGTCTAACTTTACTAATTTATCTTTATATCCTTTATATTCTATCAGTATTGGATAATAGTTAAGTGCCTCATCTTGCAATAAAAGTTTTGCATCCGGTCTATTTCCACCCGTTCCGCCACTTTTTGATTTATATTCATCAAGTGCCTTATCTATTTGTGCATTTAGACTTTCTTGTTCTAATTTATAATCTAGCCCATAACTTTTAAGCCACCCATTTACAAGGTCAACTATGTTTGGTTCTATAGATTGCATTTTAACCATTGTCTATTCTCCCTTTTCAACATATTCATCATCAAAAGAAAATCCATCGTTCGGCGTGCAGTCAAATGCCTTGAATATTCTCTCTAAATTTTTAAGTGTTATCGGTTTATTTTTCCCATTTTTGCCATAATATTGGTTGTTAAATCTGACATTGTTATAACATCAATTTTCCTTAAGCCTGTCAATCGTATTTTAGAATGCAACCAAAAATTATCTTAAAAACCCTTAATAATAAGGACTTTGGGTGAGAGAGTTTTTAATGAGAACGTTGTACTAGCAAGTGCATTCTGGCGATATTTTGAGCGGTAGATTCTAGATTTTGTCTGCCTTGAGCCAAAATTTCAGGCAAACTGTCTAATTGACGAATAATGGGGAATACTGCATCAATGCCATGCTCATAGACTACTTCATAATCTTCCCGTAAGCAGCCTGTAATGGCTATAACAGGTTTATTTGCCAGTTTGGCAGTTTTTGCTACCCCAATAGGCGTTTTACCGTGAATAGTTTGTGAATCTATTCTACCTTCTCCGGTAATGACCAAATCGGCATCCTTGATAATTTCTGCTAAATTTACTGTATCAATGACAATCTGTACACCGGATTTGAGTTGTACTTGAGGCAATAATAGCAATCCACCACCCATACCGCCTGCAGCACCCGATCCGGGACGCTCAGCAATCCGTTTTCCGCAATCTCGTTCTACAATACGGCTAAAATGCAGTAGAGCTTGGTCCAATTGTTGCACCATTTCCGGTGTTGCTCCTTTTTGTGGACCGAAAGTAGCAGAAGCACCTTTTTCACCACATAAAGGATTATTTACGTCGCAAGCTACATTAAATTGAACTTGTGTCAAACGTTGATCTAAATGTGCAGTGTCGATATGAGCGATTTGTTGCAGAGCTAGACCGCCCAAGCCGATTTCTTTTCCTTGAGCGTCTTTGAATTTGATACCTAAGGCTTGTAGCATACCGACACCACCGTCATTGGTTGCACTGCCACCGATACCCAAAATAATTTGGCTCACCCCTAGATCCAAGGCGGCGTTAATTAGTTCTCCTGTACCATAGCTTGTGGTGTAGTAAGGATTGCGTTTTTCTATCGGCACTAAATGTAAACCGGAAGCCGCCGCCATTTCAATAATTGCGATTTTTCCATCACCCGATATGGCAAATTCAGCTTGCGTTTTATTACCTAGAGGTGCGGTAACCTCTACAGAAATCAGTTTGCCTTGTAGTGCATCGGCAAGAGATTGGACTGTGCCTTCTCCTCCATCTGCCATGGGAACTTTTACATAATCTGCATTGGGGTAGATTTTTTTGAAACCATTTTCAATAGCTTGAGCCACTTCAAGTGCGGTTAAACTTTCTTTAAAAGAATCCGGTGCAATGACAATTTTCATTTTAGTTCTCCTTGATAGTGATTGATTAAAATAATTGCCATACACCAAAAATCAGAGTAGAGATAATTGTCATGATCAAACCTACTGCAGTTTCGTATGGGATTAGTTTTAACCGCTCTTTAATATCCATATTAACACTACCGCCGGTTGCATGAAAGAAAGAACCATGAGGCATATGATCGAAGACGGTTGCACCGGCATGAATCATTGCTGCCGCTGCGATACCGCTGACGCTCAGTTCAATTAAAGTTGCTCCGAACACTTGAGACGCTACAGCGGTTCCTGCTGTAGTGGAAGCTGAGGCTAATGACATTAATCCCCCGGAAATCGGTGCTAATAGATAAGAAGGTAGTCCGGACGCAGTTAACCCTTCAATTAAGAGTTCTTTTAATTCGGAATTAGCGATTACACCGGCTAATGTTCCGGTACCTAACAACATCACAGCAACAGGTGCCATTTTACCTAATCCTATCACTGCATATTGATTTAAGTAACGTGTTTTATTCATGCAAATTGTGCCTACAATACCGCCAAGAGGCAGTGCGATTAAAGGATCAATTTTTATGCCGAATAATGGGCGAAGGGCAAGTAAAATAATAGTAAAGAGCGGTGCAATAATCGCTGGCAAGAATTTTGGTAATTCGCCAGTGATCCCAACGATTTCTTTTTCACTTACTTTTGAGCCTTTATTCATTAGGCTTTTGGCTAGAAAATAGGTGATGATTAGACCAAAAACAGCAGGAATGATACCCGCTGTCATCACTGAAGTTAGAGGGATGTTGAAGGCATCTGATGCAGCGATAGCATTTGGGTTAGGAGACATAATATTACCCGCTTTACCACCCCCAATCATGGCTAACAAAATAGCCATTTTGGATAAATTGCTACGTTTTGCCAATGCCAGTGCAATTGGGGCAACTGTGATGACTGCAACGTCAATAAATACACCTACAGCCGTTAATAACATTGCGGCAAGAATGAGTGCCAACAATGATCTGGATTCACCCAGTTTTTTTACGATAGTATCGGCAATAGTACTTGCCGCACCGGATTCAATTAATACACCTGCCAGCACACCAGCGGCTAAAATCCTCATAACAGCGGTAGTGATACCTTGTGCCCCGCCTATCATCAGCGTAACTGTTTGGCTTAGATCCGCACCTCCGATTAAACCTCCCACAAGTGCACCAATAATCATGCCATAAGCAGGTGGGACTTTTTTCAAAATGAGCACAATTGCAGTAAAAAGGGCAACAATTGCCCCGAGAGCAGTTACAGTTATCATGATCGTTTCCTCATATATTAATAAAAAATCATGTTGTGTATTATTGAATGTATGAGGTTAAAAAATCTTCATATATAAATACAAAAATACCTGATAAATAGGATTATTTTTTGTATATTTATACAATTTATTGGTTTAGCAATGTGCTTAGGTAGAGTGTAAATTTTTCATCTATCTTATTGAAAGACAAGCCGGTTATTTTCTCAATCTTGCTTAGACGATACCTTAATGTATTGATATGAATAAATAATTGTTGTGAAGTGAGAGCAAGATCACAATTTGAAAAAAAATACTGTTGCAATGTTTTTTGTAACAGATGATTTTCGTCTTGTTGATATAAGGTATCAATAGGTTTTAATAACTCCTTACTTTGCCAAGTACTACGTAAGTTATCTAATAAGGCAGGCAATTTATATTGATTAAAGAAATAGATGGATTTCTTAGGAAAATAAGTTTCCCCATAACGAAGGGTACTAAGTGCGGTCTGAAATGAAAGTGAAATGTTGCGATTATTTTCAACTTCGGAACCGATAGCCACTTTCAGCCCTTTTAATCCCGAAGGTAATAGATAAGGAGGAAATAATTTCTGTAATCCTTTTGTACCAAGTAAGGCTTGAAGTTCTTCAGCCGGTTGTATAAGTGCGATTTTATCATGCGATAAGATTGCGAAGTGGTTAATCGATTGTTCTAAATATCCAGCAAGCTTTTGAAGTTTCTCTGCTGTGGGATGCAAAATTTGGATAATAATGACCGCACTTTTAGTGTGTAGCGTTAGTCCGAAAAAAGCACTTTGTTTCTCAATTTCTGCCTCGTTGAGTTTACCTTTTAATAAACCTAGAATAAACTCTTCTTTATAACGTTTATCCCAACGTTCTTTTTCTAACAAAAAATGTTGTTCAATCATCAATTCGGCAGTCATTTTAACCATTTCACCATAGGATCGAACAGTGTCGGGATCTCCGGAAATACCTACAACACCTAAAATTTCTCCCAAATAACTAATGGGAAGATTAATACCCGGTTGCACTTCAAATAACCATTTTTCAGCCAACTCCTGATTTATTTCTATAGTTTGGTTGTGACGAATAGAGTATATGGCACCAATATGTCTTTGTTGCAAACGGTGAGGATTACTTGAGGCAATAATAATGCCGGTTTCATTCATTACATTGATGGGCTTATGTAGAACACGGTTTGTTCGTTGCACAATATTTTGAGCTAAAGAAACGCTTAATTTCATGTTCATAGCAGGACATTTACTGTAATTATCAATAGAGTGACTCTCATTTTATGAGAATTTTAGACAAGGTAAAAGTATAAAATTTCAGCAAGTAAAAAATTTTTTTAAAAAATTACTTGCATTGAAATATAAAATGCCTATAATGCACGGCACACAACGACACGCTGTTGTGAGAGGTTAAGCAGTGTGTCGTTATTTTTTGTTCTTTAACAAACTATCAGACAAACTGTGTGGGCACTTGTGAGACTGTATTAATAAGAGATTAAAAGAGTAAGATAAGTGCTTAAACTAGAGAAATTCATAGAGAAAAGATGGATAAAATAGTCAGTATTTATTGAGCGAAGAGATTAAATTGAAGAGTTTGATCATGGCTCAGATTGAACGCTGGCGGCAGGCTTAACACATGCAAGTCGAACGGTAACGGGGAGGGAGAATACTTTCTCTGCTGACGAGTGGCGGACGGGTGAGTAAAGCTTGGGAATCTGGCGAATGGAGGGGGATAGCCACGGGAAACTGTGGGTAATACCGCGTAATGTCTAAGGACTAAAGGGGTGGGACTGTGAGGCCACCTGCCATTTGATGAGCCCAAGTGGGATTAGGTAGTTGGTGAGGTAAGGGCTCACCAAGCTGACGATCTCTAGCTGGTCTGAGAGGATGGCCAGCCACACTGGAACTGAGACACGGTCCAGACTCCTACGGGAGGCAGCAGTGGGGAATATTGCGCAATGGGGGGAACCCTGACGCAGCCATGCCGCGTGAATGAAGAAGGCCTTCGGGTTGTAAAGTTCTTTCGGTGATGAGGAAGGCGATTAGTTTAAGAGATTAATTGATTGACGATAATCACAGAAGAAGCACCGGCTAACTCCGTGCCAGCAGCCGCGGTAATACGGAGGGTGCGAGCGTTAATCGGAAT
The DNA here is from genome assembly GCF_000019405.1 of Histophilus somni 2336. Lineage (NCBI taxonomy): Bacteria > Pseudomonadati > Pseudomonadota > Gammaproteobacteria > Pasteurellales > Pasteurellaceae > Histophilus > Histophilus somni. Next base: position 672,835 of record NC_010519.1, read on the forward strand.
GACTGGGCGTAAAGGGCACGCAGGTGGTGACTTAAGTGAGGTGTGAAATCCCCGGGCTTAACCTGGGAACAGCATTTCAGACTGGGTGACTAGAGTACTTTAGGGAGGGGTAGAATTCCACGTGTAGCGGTGAAATGCGTAGAGATGTGGAGGAATACCGAAGGCGAAGGCAGCCCCTTGGGAAGATACTGACGCTCGAGTGCGAAAGCGTGGGGAGCAAACAGGATTAGATACCCTGGTAGTCCACGCTGTAAACGATGTCGATTTGGGGATTGGGTGAATACTTGGTGCCCGAAGCTAACGTGATAAATCGACCGCCTGGGGAGTACGGCCGCAAGGTTAAAACTCAAATGAATTGACGGGGGCCCGCACAAGCGGTGGAGCATGTGGTTTAATTCGATGCAACGCGAAGAACCTTACCTACTCTTGACATCCTAAGAAGCCGCCAGAGATGGTGGTGTGCCTACGGGAGCTTAGAGACAGGTGCTGCATGGCTGTCGTCAGCTCGTGTTGTGAAATGTTGGGTTAAGTCCCGCAACGAGCGCAACCCTTATCCTTTGTTGCCAGCATGTTAGGGTGGGAACTCAAAGGAGACTGCCGGTGATAAACTGGAGGAAGGTGGGGATGACGTCAAGTCATCATGGCCCTTACGAGTAGGGCTACACACGTGCTACAATGGCGTATACAGAGGGAGGCGAGCCTGCGAGGGTAAGCGAAGCTCAGAAAGTACGTCTAAGTCCGGATTGGAGTCTGGAACTCGACTCCATGAAGTCGGAATCGCTAGTAATCGCGGATCAGAATGTCGCGGTGAATACGTTCCCGGGCCTTGTACACACCGCCCGTCACACCATGGGAGTGGGTTGTACCAGAAGTAGATAGCTTAACGAAAGGGGGCGTTTACCACGGTATGGTTCATGACTGGGGTGAAGTCGTAACAAGGTAACCGTAGGGGAACCTGCGGTTGGATCACCTCCTTATAAGAGAAGTAATCACGAGTGTTCACACAGATTGTCTGATAGGTAAGAGAGGGCGGGAGAGCATCGTTGAATGTTGTCCCCATCGTCTAGAGGCCTAGGACATCGCCCTTTCACGGCGGTAACCGGGGTTCGAATCCCCGTGGGGACGCCATTTAAGGATACTTTTGAAGTGTCTCTAAAGAAGTTCTTTAACAATATAGAAACAAGCTGAAAACTGAGAGATTTTCGAGAGGAAGTCTGAGTAGGGTATACTTAGTCTGAAAGGTGGCTAAGTATGCTAGAGATACGAGAAGGGATGATGAAGTTATTGATAGAGCGGAACATTCAAGATTGTATGGTTAAGTGAATAAGCGCACAAGGTGGATGCCTAGGCAATCAGAGGCGAAGAAGGACGTGCAAATCTGCGAAAAGCTTGGATGAGTTGATAAGAAGCGAATAATCCGAGATATCCGAATGGGGAAACCCGATAGGCGAAGAGTCTATCATTTCATTATGAACACATAGTAATGAAAGGCGAACCGGGAGAAGTGAAACATCTAAGTAACCCGAGGAAAAGAAATCAAAAGAGATTCTGTGAGTAGCGGCGAGCGAAAGCGGAGGAGCCGGTTAGTGATAACGTAGCTGTTAGGGGAATGGACTGGGAAGTTCAATCATAGAGGGTGATAATCCCGTACCTTAAGGCGGCGCGGTGGTACTAAGCTAACGAGAAGTAGGGCGGGACACGAGGAATCCTGTTTGAAGAAGGGGGGACCATCCTCCAAGGCTAAATACTCCTGATTGACCGATAGTGAACCAGTACTGTGAAGGAAAGGCGAAAAGAACCCCGGGAGGGGAGTGAAAGAGAACCTGAAACCTTGTGCGTACAAGCAGTGGGAGCCGAGAGGTGACTGCGTACCTTTTGTATAATGGGTCAGCGAGTTATATTTTGTAGCGAGGTTAACTGAATAAGGGAGCCGAAGGGAAACCGAGTCTTAACTGGGCGTTAAGTTGCAAGGTATAGACCCGAAACCCGGTGATCTAGCCATGTGCAGGTTGAAGGTTGGGTAACACTAACTGGAGGACCGAACCGACTAATGTTGAAAAATTAGCGGATGACGTGTGGCTGGGGGTGAAAGGCCAATCAAACCGGGAGATAGCTGGTTCTCCCCGAAATCTATTTAGGTAGAGCCTTATGTGAATACCTTTGGGGGTAGAGCACTGTTTCGGCTAGGGGTCCATCCCGGATTACCAACCCGATGCAAACTGCGAATACCGAAGAGTAATGCATAGGAGACACACGGCGGGTGCTAACGTTCGTCGTGGAGAGGGAAACAACCCAGACCGCCAGCTAAGGTCCCAAAGTTTATATTAAGTGGGAAACGAGGTGGGAAGGCATAGACAGCTAGGATGTTGGCTTAGAAGCAGCCATCATTTAAAGAAAGCGTAATAGCTCACTAGTCGAGTCGGCCTGCGCGGAAGATGTAACGGGGCTGAAATATAGCACCGAAGCTGCGGCATCAGGAGCAACATTAATGGTTTTTAGGTAACGACTCACGAAGGGAGTGAGTTGGTTGAGTAAACGAAGGTTGAGTTGGATTGAGAAGCGACAAGAATCATTAATGTTGCTCCTGTTGGGTAGGGGAGCGTTGTGTAAGCGGAAGAAGGTAAATTGAGAGGTTTGCTGGACGTATCACAAGTGCGAATGCTGACATAAGTAACGATAAAACGGGTGAAAAACCCGTTCGCCGGAAGACCAAGGGTTCCTGTCCAACGTTAATCGGGGCAGGGTGAGTCGGCCCCTAAGGCGAGGCTGAAAAGCGTAGTTGATGGGAAACGGGTTAATATTCCCGTACTTTGATAAACTGCGATGTGGGGACGGAGAAGGTTAGGTTATCGGCCTGTTGGATGGTCGTTTAAGCCTGTAGGTGGGAAGATTAGGCAAATCCGGTCTTCTATTAAACGCTGAGGGGTGAAGAGGAGTTTCTAAGGAGACGAAGTAACTGATACCACGCTTCCAGGAAAAGCCACTAAGCGAAAGGTTTATTGGAACCGTACTGAAAACCGACACAGGTGGTCAGGTAGAGAATACTCAGGCGCTTGAGAGAACTCGGGTGAAGGAACTAGGCAAAATGGCACCGTAACTTCGGGAGAAGGTGCGCTTACGGTAATTGTAGCTCTTTACGGGTGAAGGTGAAGTAAGTCGAAGATACCAGCTGGCTGCAACTGTTTATTAAAAACACAGCACTCTGCGAACACGAAAGTGGAAGTATAGGGTGTGATGCCTGCCCGGTGCTGGAAGGTTAATTGATGTTGTAATCGAAAGAGAAGCAGCTGATCGAAGCCCCAGTAAACGGCGGCCGTAACTATAACGGTCCTAAGGTAGCGAAATTCCTTGTCGGGTAAGTTCCGACCTGCACGAATGGCATAATGATGGCCAGGCTGTCTCCACCCGAGGCTCAGTGAAATTGAAATCGCCGTGAAGATGCGGTGTACCCGCGGCTAGACGGAAAGACCCCGTGAACCTTTACTATAGCTTGACACTGAACATTGAATATTGATGTGTAGGATAGGTGGGAGACGAAGAAGTGTGAACGCCAGTTTGCATGGAGTCGGTGTTGAAATACCACCCTTTAATGTTTGATGTTCTAACGAAGTACCTGAGACGGGTACTCGGACAGTGTCTGGTGGGTAGTTTGACTGGGGCGGTCTCCTCCCAAAGAGTAACGGAGGAGCACGAAGGTTTGCTAATGACGGTCGGACATCGTCAGGTTAGTGCAATGGTATAAGCGAGCTTAACTGCGAGACGGACAAGTCGAGCAGGTGCGAAAGCAGGTCATAGTGATCCGGTGGTTCTGAATGGAAGGGCCATCGCTCAACGGATAAAAGGTACTCCGGGGATAACAGGCTGATACCGCCCAAGAGTTCATATCGACGGCGGTGTTTGGCACCTCGATGTCGGCTCATCACATCCTGGGGCTGAAGTAGGTCCCAAGGGTATGGCTGTTCGCCATTTAAAGTGGTACGCGAGCTGGGTTTAGAACGTCGTGAGACAGTTCGGTCCCTATCTGCCGTGGGCGTTGGAGAATTGAGGGGGGCTGCTCCTAGTACGAGAGGACCGGAGTGGACGCATCACTGGTGTACCAGTTGTTTCGCCAGAAGCATTGCTGGGTAGCTAAATGCGGGAGAGATAAGTGCTGAAAGCATCTAAGCACGAAACTTGCCTTAAGATGAGTTCTCCCTAATGAAGAGTTAGTAAGGGATGTTTGAGACTAAGACGTAGATAGGTGGGGTGTGTAAGTGTAGTGATATATTGAGCTAACCCATACTAATTTCCCGAGGGGCTTAACCATACAATCTTGAGTGTTTTGCATAGAGGAAGAAGCGGGACAGGATAGAGAGAGGAAGACTTGAAGTAGAGGCTTGTTTTTTTATTGAAGAAGAGATAGAGACGGGATATAAGAGAGAGGAATTTAACTTGGCGGCGATAGTGCGGTGGGACCACCTGACACCATGCCGAACTCAGAAGTGAAACGCTGTAACGCCGATGGTAGTGTGGGGATTCCCCATGTGAGAGTAGGGCACCGCCAAGTTTTTTATGATATGACCCTGGGTGGAGACACTCAGGGTTTTTTGTTATTTGGGATAAGGCGGGGAAGAGAGAAGAGGGAAGAGGAAAATGGGAGAAAAAAAGTAATAAGGTGATAACAAGGTAGTCATAAAAAGTAGGGTAATGAAGCAGAGTGAAGAGGTGCGGTAGGAAAATTGTTTTTTTTTCTACCGCTCTTTTTTTAGGTAATTTATTTATCGTTTGCCTTATTCATACGTCCGGCAAACAATATCTTTTTCTTCACAAAACATCTCACTATGCTGTGCTTGACACTGTCTTTGTACATTAAGTTTAGCTCGGCCTCTGTTGGTATGCTCACTGCGATATTCTTGAGTAAATGGTTTTAATGTACAAACATGAATAGCATCAAAATCAGTTTGTTCCGAAACACCGATGAAAATTGGAACTGGAATGGCTGTTTGATCTTTTGTTGATGTCGGTACAATGCAACTTGTTAATAATATACACAAACCGATTAAACAAAAACGCATATTTTTCTCCTAAAAATAACCTTAATTTCAAATTTTAAGACGATTTTATTATACTCAATTTTTACAAGAATGTTCAGAGAAATGACAAAACATATAGTTTTACTTTTTCTCCATAAAAATGTAGGCATGATGTAATTGAAACTAAGTTGTATCTCGTGTTTAATTAACATTCATGCCGATATCGAAAACATATAAGCAATATTTGCTTCGTTTGTTACAAATTATTTTTCAATTCGTAATCCATAAGATTTAAATTTCTCTAATACAATCTCCATTTCTTTTGGAGTTAACAATGGGATTTCTAAACCTGTCGCTAAAAGTTTCATGTACCATTGTGCCAAGACTTCAACTTCATGAGCAAGCCATAGTGCTTTATCAAGATTTTTCTCTGCAGCAATTAAACCGTGATGTGCTAATAAAATTGCTTTACATTTTTTAATACCTTGTTTTACATGCTCAGCTAATTCATGTGTACCAAAAGTTGCATAAGGAACACAAGGAATATGATCAGCACCGCCTACGGCAATCATGTAATGAAAAGGAGGAATGGGTTTTTCTAAAATAGAGACAGCTGCACAATTGATTGAATGATTATGTACAACTGCATCAACATCAGGACGTGCTTCATACACAGCTAGATGGAAATGCCATTCACTGGAGGGGAATTTGCCTTCTTCATGTTTGCCATGTTTATCTACATAAACAATGTTGTTTTCAGTCAGCAATTCATATGGCATGCCTGTAGGAGTAATTAACATACCGTCTTTATATCTGACACTGACGTTACCCGCAGTTCCTTGGTTTAAACCAAGTCTTGTCATTTCTAAACAGGTGAAGATAATTTTTTTTGAAAGTAGTGATCTATCCATTTTTATTGTCCTTCTATTTCACAGGTGTAACACCTTTTTTAATAATAATATTGCCGTATTTTGCAGTTTCACCGGTAATAACTACTGCATAAGCCTGTTTTGCTCGCTCATAAAAAGCAAAACGATCCATTCTTGCTAATTTAGGCACATTACCTACCGCACTTTTAATTGTTTGAAGATAGCTTTGCTCCACAGCGGGATCCAAACTATCCCCTTCCACTGCTTGCATCATAATTAACGGTGCCTCAGTATAAGTATCAAACTCAAATAAAGGGGTAATACCTGTCAGTAAAGAATTGATACTAATACCGTCAGCACGAACAACTTTATGATGCAATTGATGAGCTGGAAAATGAGCATCAGATAAAACTAACTCATCTCCATGTCCCATTTCTGCTAAAATTTTCAACAAATCCGGTGAAATTGCCGGATGAATCCCTTTTAACATATATCCTCCTGAAGTTTTTTATAAAATTCCATATCTGTTGAAGGCTCAATTCGTCGGAATGTCGGCTTCATTTTTTGCTGTGCCTCTTCGACGTTTGCAAAAACGCCCGCACCGGTTAAAGTAAACATAGCTGCACCCAATACTGTACTCTCTGCTATATCAATAACATCAATAGGGCAACCTAAGACATCAGCACGAATTTGGTTCCAAAGTTTATTTTTAGATCCACCGCCAACCACAATCAAACGATCCGCACTAAAATTTCCCACTTTTTGTAATACATTCAAGCCTGCTTTTAAACGGTAAGCCATGTATTCCAAACCTGCACGATAAATTTCGCCACGTTTCGTATGCATTGATAAACCTTTGATTTCACCTGTTTGTTCCATTTTGCCGTCAAAATTTCCTACGAGCTTCACGCCATTGGAACCGGCAGGTACTGTTTCGCCCTCTGCGATCATAGTTTGGTAATATTGCTCTTTGGTTACATCGGAAAAGAATTGTTTGCCCAACCATTCAATCACACCCGAACTAACCCATTGCACTCCCGGATTAAAAGCATCAGGCAGACTATCAAATTCTATGGTTAAACCATCTCTGACATATTGCCATTGTGCTTGAGCTTGCTGTGTTCTTACCATTAAAATTTCCCAAGTACCTGAACTTAAAACAGGTTGGTTATATTTGGCACCGGAACCGAAAATAGCAAATTGAGTGTCATGTCCACAGGAAAGTACTGGGATATGTGTTGATAAACCTAAATATTTTGCCACCTCAGGTAATAAATTACCTATTTTTTCACCCGCTCTTTTCATCGGCGGGAAATGTTGTTCGTTCAAACCTAGAAAATCTAAAACCTCTTTATCCCAAGAGTCATTTTCTATATTTGTCATCATTGATGTACCTGCCATAGTACGATCTGTACTAAATTGACCTGTCAAACGTTGAGTTAATATAGATGAAATGAATACCCACTTATCCATCTCGGCAAAAATATCCGGTTTATTTTCTTTCAACCACAATAATTTGAACAATGTATTGAAACTATATTGTCCAATACCATTACGCTGATAGAGCTTTTTTACATCAAGGTATTGATGAAGTTTCTCCATGACAGGCAAAGTGCGGGGACATTTCCAAGAAATTATTGGAAAAATTTGCTTCCTATTTTTCGAAAAAGGAGCACCATCTACACCAAAGGTAGTAATACCAATCCCTTTAATTTCAGCTAAATCAATTTGTTTTTGGCGTAGATTCACAATTGTTTTTTCTGCACAAAAAATAAGTTTTTGGTAGATTTCTTCGATGTCCCAAATATGATAAAGAGAGTTTTCAGGATCAGGTTGAGTGTGATTAGGTGTATGATGTGATGCAACGATTTTACCTGCTTCATTTATTGCAATGGTACGTAAATTTGTTGCACCACAATCAAAAATCAATGCAATTGCCATAATAACTCCATAAAATCATGAGCTTATTGCTTAATTAAGAGGGGAAATTTAGTCCTTCCCCCTCCCCTTGGATTTCATAAATTAACGATATAAAGGACCAAAGTTTGCACAAGCACGGTAATCTTGACCTTCTTTATCTTGACCAAATGCACTCCAAGCACTTGGACGGAAAATGTCTTTTTCTTCGACATTGTGCATACAGACTGGAATACGTAGCATGGAAGCAAGAGTGATCAAATCAGCACCAACATGTCCATAAGTTGCAACGCAATGGTTTGCCCCCCAATTTGCCATGACAGAATAAACGTCAGTAAATGCTCCTGTACCCGTTAAACGTGGAACAAACCAAGTAGTTGGCCATGTTTGATCAGTACGTTTATTTAAAATATCATGCACGTTTTCTGGTAAAGCAATAGACCATCCTTCGGCGATTTGTAAAACAGGCCCAATACCTTTGACTAAGTTAATTCTATGTATGGTAAATGGCATCCCGCCTTTAGTTAAAAATTGTGACGATAAACCGCCTCCTCTGAAATATTCGTGTACCGCCGGACACCAACGAGTATTTTCTAAGCAACGCTTTCCATCTTCTTTTGTTACTTCCCATACCGGTTTAATGACTGATGTTCCGTTTGGATCTGTATGTTGTCCCGTGCCATCCAAAGCGGCAGAGCCGGAATTTAGTAAATGAATAAATCCACTTTCAGGACGCCAACCTGTTACACGCTCAACAGAATCTTCACTCCAATAGGTACGTACATCAGCAAAAATTTGAGCCTGACCGGTTAGCAAATTGCCGAATAACATGTTAACGCCATTTAATGAATCATTTTCTGTGGCTAAAATATAAGGAGGACGTACACCGTTCCAGTCATAAGTTGAATTCAATATTGCTTCCATAAAGTCGCCGTTCGGTAGATGATCTGTCCAATGGCGTTGACCTTGGAAACCAGCACTAATCGCATTATGTCCCATTGATTCTTCTACATAACCAAGTTCAGCTAAACGAGGATTACCAACCATTAGATCTCGACAAATAATCGTCATTTTGACAACATTTTCCCAAAGTTTTGCACGTTCTTCCGAACTACGCTGATTTTCTTCAGCATTTACATCAATACCTTCTTTACAGTATTGAGTTACCCATTCCATTGCTAATTTAACTTCTTTTTCATCATAGATTTTGCGATCTAAACGGCGTTTAATTTCGGTCATATCTACATATTCATTACGCATATCCAAATATTCTTGAAAGAATGCTTGATTAACGATAGAACCGGCAATACCCATAGAAACTGAACCTATAGATAAGTAAGATTTACCACGTAAAGTCGCAACTGCGAGACCGGCACGAGCAAAACGTAGTAATTTCTCTTTAACATCTGTTGGAATTGTTGTATCAGATGCTTCTTGAACTTCAGTACCGTAAATAGAGAATGCAGGTAGCCCCATTTGGTTATGTCCGGCAAGAGCCGCTGCCAAATACACCGCACCGGGACGTTCTGTACCGTTAAAGCCCCAAATTGCTTTTGGCATATGAGGATCCATATCAATTGTTTCAGAACCATAGCACCAGCAAGGGGTTACAGTGATGACTGCACCGACATTTTCACGTTTGAATTTTTCAGCACATGCAGCAGCTTCAGCGACACCACCAATCGTGGTGTCCGCAATTACACATTTCACAAATTGCCCATTTGTGTGCCGCACTTCCGTTTCAATTAATTGAGCAACCGCTTTTGCCATATTCATGGTTTGATCTTCTAAAGATTCACGAACGCCCATACGACGTCCATCAATAGTTGGACGGATACCGATTTTTACCGGTGTTGATTTTAAATGTGTCATTTTTTATTCCTTCTTGATGATTAAGTTTATTTTTTCACAAAAAACAACAGAACATAGTTTTTTGTGTAATTTGTAAAATTTTCGTGAGATAAATCACAAAAAAATCCTTTTTTGGGTTAAATTTCTTGTTTTTATTTGCCCGATTTTTAAATGATTCATGATTTTTCGGGCAAAACGATCAAATCAGGCTTCGAATTATTTCAATACCTTCCAACTTCTATAACCATATATAGTAATTGGAATAAAACAGATTAACGGTAGAACAAAAGAAATGTTGACCGCCGGCATATTTAAAATTTCGCCTTTGTCGATGATCATGCCTTGCAAAGGTGGCATTAATGCACCGCCTACGATTGCCATAACCAGACCTGCGGCACCAAGACTTGCCTCTTCTTTTAATCCGTATAAAGCAATACCGTAGATAGTTGGGAACATAAGTGACATAAAGCCTGAGGTTAAAATTAAGCAATATAAGCCTAATACACCGTTGATAAAAATTACGCCTAAAATGCTTAAGAAACCGCCGACCCCAAATAGGCATAACATCAACTCAGCTTTTAAATACTTCATCATACTGGTGCTGATAAAGCGACTGGTAACAAAAATTATCATTGCAATAATATTAAAGTTTTGGGCTTCAGCTTTAGTAAAACCTAAACGCTCGGCATATTGAATGATGAATGTCCAGCACATAATTTGAACACCCACATAGAAAACCTGAGCAATTACACCTTCACGATACTTTGCATTTTGGATTAGGCGAGAAAATGCGTCTTTGAATGCAATTCTTCCCCCCCCCCCTAGCTCTTCCATTTTTGTAGTAGGCATTTTGTATAAACTAATGACTAACATGATGATTAAAACAACACCTCCAACAGCTAAATAAGGATTACGAATAATTTCTAAATCATGGGTGCGTATAGTCGCTTTTTCTGCGGTAGATAAGGTATTAAAAATTAGATTTCCCATTGCATCACGTTTTTCAGATTCTAGGCTGGTTAATACTACTTGTGATGCCACAAACATACCTGTAATCGAACCCAACGGGTTAAAAGATTGTGCTAAATTTAAACGGCGGGTTGCAGTTTGCGGATCTCCCATCGAAAGAATATATGGGTTGGCTGTGGTTTCTAAAAAAGCTAACCCAAAAGTCAGAATATAAAGTGATAGTAAGAAAAAAGTAAATTCTTCATACAAAGCTGCCGGATAGAATAAGAATGCACCAACTGCATAAAGGGCTAAACCTAATAAGACACCGGATTTATAATTAAATCGGCTGACAAAAAGTGCGGCTGGAATTGCCATTGTTCCATAGCCTCCATAAAAGGCAAATTGAACAAGAGCAGCTTCTGATGCTGGAATTTCCATAACAGTTTGGAAAACGGCTACCATTGGATTCGTAATATCATTTGCAAATCCCCACAAAGCAAACAAACTGGTAATTAATATAAAAGGTGCAATAAATTGCTTTTCAAGAGTTTTAGCTGTCATTTTTCTTTCCTTAATTATGAGAGTAGTTTCAAGGATTACATTCTCGTAAAATTATGCTGCGTGCTTTGCATCATTTTTTGAAAGAATGTTAAAACTATTAGAAAGGAAAAATAGAAAGACAATAAGAAATTTATGAAAGTAGTTAAATTTCTGTGAAATTCATCACAAAAAACGCTAAAAAAATTAAAAGATAATGCCCGAATTAAATCAATTCTTTTGTAAATCGGGCATTATTTTGTTTGGATAAAGAGGATTTAAACAATAGTGATTAAAACATCAGATTTTTGGCAGTATGATGTCAAAGTTGGATTTGGAACTTGGTCTGTAAATAAAATATCTATTTGTGATAAATCTGTTAAACGAATCAAATTTCTACGTTCAAACTTAGAACTGTCTAATAAGAGAAATTTCTGTTCACAAGCATCCATTAATTTACGTTTAATTGAGGCATTAAGCTCATTTGATTCCCAAACTCCACCGCTACTATCAATGCCGGTGCAAGAGAAAATCCCAATATCAATATGTAAACGTTGTAATAATTGTTCGGATAACGGTCCATAAAAAGCATCATATTTCACTGAATAAACGCCACCCGTTGCAATGGTTTTAATATTAGGTTTATTAACAAGTGCGGTAATGTTATGCATAGAATTGGTCACTACTGTGCAAGGAATATTGGGGATCATTTGTGCAAAATGCCAGCTGGTTGAACTGGCATCCAAACCAAGTACAATACCTTCAAACATATATTCAATGGCGGAAGCGGCTATGGCACGTTTTTTATCGCAATTAAAGCGTTGTCGGCTTTGAAAAGAACTCCCGACATCTTTCGCTTTACGGCTGACAGCACCTCCATGTACACGATGAATTAACCCTCTCTTATCCAAATCGGTTAGATCTCTTCGAATAGTTTCCACAGATACGTCAAATTGTTTAGCTAAATCATTTACATTCACTTTTCCGGATGAATTTATTAATTGCAAAATCAATGTTTCTCTTGATGACATTTCTTTTCTCCAAGCAGTCAAGATGGTTACGAAAGATTACACGCTAAACGATAGTAAGATCAACTGTTGAAAAATTACCGCACTTTGCCTTAAATTTATTTTACTGTCATTGGTAGTGTTAATATGTTCAAGAAGAATTGCGTCAGATCAGGAAAAGCTGACTTTTCACTTTAAAATATACTCATTTTTTGCTATAAAGTCGGCAGTTTTTTACTTAATACTTAGGAGATATTTTATGGAGTTAGTATTTATTCGCCATGGTTTTAGTGAGTGGAATGCCAAAAACTTGTTTACCGGCTGGCGTGATGTGAATTTAACAGAACGTGGTATTGAAGAAGCTAAAGCAGCAGGTAAAAAATTACTTGAAGCTGGTTATGAATTTGATATTGCATTTACCTCAGTTTTAACTCGGGCAATTAAAACCTGCAATATCGTGTTAGAAGAATCTAACCAATTATGGATTCCTCAAGTGAAGCACTGGCGTTTAAATGAGCGTCATTACGGTGCTTTACAAGGGTTGGATAAAAAAGCAACTGCTGAACAGTATGGTGATGAACAAGTTCACATTTGGCGTCGTTCTTATGATGTTTCTCCACCGGATTTAGATCCGCAAGATCCGAATTCTGCACATAACGACCGCCGTTATGCTCTTTTACCTAAAGACGTTGTGCCAAATGCTGAGAACTTAAAAATCACTCTTGAACGTGTTCTGCCATTTTGGGAAGATCAAATTGCACCCGCACTTCTTTCTGGTAAACGTGTACTTGTCACTGCACACGGTAACTCTTTACGTGCATTAGCAAAACACATTATCGGTATTTCTGATGAAGAAATTATGGCTTTTGAAATTCCAACTGGCCAGCCGTTAGTGTTAAAACTGGATGAACAGTTAAATTTTGTTGAGAAATTCTATCTATAATTTCTTTATATACCTAATCAATGGCTGAGGGCATCTCAGCCTTTTTGTATCACTTTTTACATTGATTTGATTTTATCTTGTCGCAATTCCTCTTTAATTTCTGTACAATTGGCAGATTTTGTGTTTATTGAGATATTCTATGAGTTCATCCCCAAATATTGGCTTTATCAGCCTTGGTTGCCCCAAAAATTTAGTTGATTCTGAGCGTATTCTGACAGAGTTACGTTCAGATGGTTATAATATTATTTCCAGTTATGAAGGGGCAGATTTAGTTATTGTCAATACCTGTGGCTTTATTGATAGTGCGGTGCAGGAATCATTGGAATCTATCGGAGAAGCTTTAGAGAATAACGGTAAAGTGATTGTGACTGGTTGTTTAGGGGCGAAAGAGAACCAAATTCGTGAAATTCATCCGCAGGTGCTGGAGATCACAGGTCCGCATAGCTATGAAGCCGTGATGAAACATGTGCATAAATATGTACCTAAACCTGAATACAGTCCTTATACTAGTCTTGTGCCGAAACAAGGGATAAAACTGACGCCAAAACATTATGCTTATTTAAAAATTTCGGAAGGTTGTGATCATCGTTGTACTTTTTGTATCATCCCTTCTATGCGAGGTGATTTAGATAGCCGTTCCATTGTGCATATACTCGATGAAGCCAAACGCCTTGTAGATGCTGGTGTGAAAGAGATTTTGGTAGTATCTCAAGATACCTCTGCTTATGCCTTGGATAAGAAGAAAGAAAATGCCAGTAAAACGGTATTCTGGAATGGGATGCCGATTAAAAATGATCTGATTACTTTATGTGAAAAATTAGGTTCGCTCGGTGCGTGGGTGCGGTTGCATTATGTTTATCCTTATCCGCACGTAGACAATCTCATTCCATTGATGGCAGAAGGTAAAATCTTGCCTTATTTGGATATCCCCTTACAACATGCCAGTCCTAAAATTTTAAAGATGATGAAACGTCCGGGTTCAATTGAACGTACTTTAGAGCGTATCAAAAAATGGCGTGAAATTTGTCCTGATTTAACTTTGCGTTCTACCTTTATTGTTGGTTTTCCGGGAGAAACGGAGGAAGATTTCCAGTTATTATTGGATTTCTTGCAAGAAGCACAACTTGATCGTGTTGGTTGTTTTAAATTCAGTCCTGTTGAAGGTGCGGTCGCCACCGATATGGAAGATCAAATACCGGAAGAAATCAAAGAGGAACGGTTTCACCGTTTTATGCAGTTGCAACAAAAAATTTCCGCTGAACGTTTACGGCAAAAAATTGGTAGAACATTATCTGTCATTATTGATGAGATTGACGAAGAAGGCATTATTGGTCGTACGATGGCAGATGCACCGGAAATTGATGGCGTTGTTTACGTAGATAATTTTTCAAAAGTGGAAGTAAAACTCGGACAAATTATTAATGTAACTATTACCAACGCAGATGAATATGATTTATGGGGAGAGATTTAAGTGCAGTTAAGTGCGGGTTGAATTACCGGAATATTTATTCTCCCTCAGAAGCAGTGATATATTATAAAATTCAATTTCCAGGATATGTATCATGTTATTTTTACGACAAAAATTCAAAAATAGATTAAAACTTACCGCACTTTTTTATGTAGTTTATTTGCTTTTTTCGTTTGTTGCTCGTGCCAATGAACTTACTCGCCTCCAAGAAAAAATTAAGTTACAAGAACAAAAAATTGCACAACAAAAAAATGAACAAAATGAATTACAAAACGTATTAAAAAACCAAGAAAATAAAATTAGTCAAGCGGAAGATAAATTACGTCAAACAGAAGAAAATTTGAAAGAAACACAACAACTTATCAATACAACAGATAAACAGATAAAACGCTTGGAAATGCAGCTCAAAAGTCAAAAAAAACTGCTTGCAGAGCAAATAGATAAAATGTACCGAGCTGAGATTAATTCTTCCGCAGTTGAAAAGTTGTTTTCTCAAGAGGCACAAAAATCTGAACGTATGCAGATTTATTATCGTCAGATGAATCAAACTCGTGTAAAGTTGATTAATGAAATCCAACAAACTCAAGAACAGCTGGAGAATGAAAAAGCCCTTATTCAAGGAAAAAGAAAAAATCAGCAAAATCAGCTGACAACACAAAAACAACAACGACAAGAACTACAAAAATTACAGCGTGAGCAACAATTAATGCTTGAACAGCTGAATCAAAATTTAGTAAAAGATCAAAATAAGTTGGAGCAATTAAAGGCAAATGAAATTGCCTTGCGTCAACAAATTCAGCGAGCGGAGAAAATTACTAAAGAGAAGGAACAGCGAGAGCGGGCAGCATTGGCACGGAAAAAAGAGTCGGAAGAAAGGAAAAACCGAAAACCTTATAAACCGACAGCACAAGAAAAGCAACTTATGGCAAGTAAAAAAGGTTTAGGTGTTGCAAAAAAACAGTATTCTTTTCCTGTACAGGGTAAAGTTGTACAAGGTTTCGGTACAAGTCAAATGGGAGAATTGAAATGGAAGGGTATGGTAATTTCTGCGGTAAAAGGTTCTCCAGTAAAAGTAATTGCAGATGGACGGGTTATTTTAGTCAGTCGTCTTGCAGGTTATGGTTTAATGGTAATCGTTAAACATGGAGAGCATGATCTCACCCTGTACGGTTACAATCAATCTGCTATGGTTGAAGAAGGACAATTTGTGAAAGCCGGACAAAAAATTGCTGAGGTTGGTGATACGGGGAGTTATGCACTTCCGGCACTTTATTTTGAGATTCGTCGTAAAGGGATACCTGTTAACCCGATGGGTTGGGTAAAATAAAATGAGAAGAAATATATGTATTAAAAGTGCGGTTAAAATCAGTCTTATGGGGCTAATCCTGAGCATTGTATCGTCTTTTATTTATGCTCAACATAAACTGGCGATTGTAATTGATGATATTGGATATCGTCTTAAGGAAGATAATCAGATTTATTCTCTGCCAAAAGAAGTTTCTGTTGCCATTATTCCTTCCGCACCTCATGCTAAACAACGTGATCAACAGGCAAAACAACAAAACAGAGATATTTTAATTCATTTACCTATGCAACCGCTTAATCAGCAAAAAATTGAAGATGGCGGAATAAAATTAGGTATGTCGCAGCCGGAAGTTTATCAGCGAGTCAGAAATGCTAAAAGTATTTTACCTAACGCTATAGGTATGAATAATCACATGGGAAGTGCGGCGACAGCCGATAAAGATTTAATGAACAAATTAATGACCGCACTTTTGCAACAAAATTTATTCTTTCTTGATAGCCGAACCATTGGGCGATCAGTTGCGGGGAAAATAGCGAGAGAGTTTGGTATACCCACTTTGGAACGTCATATTTTTCTTGATGATAGTGATAAACTTAGTGATGTTCAACGCCAATGGAATGCCGCCATTCAATATGCTCGTAAACGGGGAACGGCTATTGTGATTGGACATCCGAGAAAAAATACGATTGCAGTTTTGCAAATGGGGATAAAACAATTACCAAAAGATATTCAATTAGTGGGTATTGGCAGTTTGTGGCGTAATGAGAAGATAATTCCTCAGAAACCTTTTATTTATCTGTTTAATGATATACCCGCACCGACATCGCAAGCACCATTTCAAACTATTCCTTTGTTAAGAGGAGTACCGACCGATATATAACAGAAAATACATGATTGAAGAATAAACCTCTGAAGGATTTTCAGAGGTTGGAAGTTAAGGGCGAATGTCTCGTAAGATAGGATTTTGCATAGAAATTAATGTTTCTGTAGATTGAATTTCATCAATTAATTGAATTTTTGTAGCAAGAACTGAATGAAGTTCTGCAATAGTATGGGTCATGACTTTAATGAAGATAGAATAGTTACCGGTCGTATAGTATGCTTCAACTACTTCATTGATATTCTCTAATTGCTTGATAACTTTGTCGTAATCTTTAGCACTTTTTAAAATAATACCGATAAAGCAACATACATCATAACCTAATTTACGTTCATCAATGCGGATTTTTGTGCCTTGAATGATGCCGGATTGACGCATTTTTTCTACTCGCACATGGATAGTGCCGGGACTGACACCGAAATTTTTCGCCATTTCTGCATAAGGTGTACGTGCATCTTTGATTAATACTCGTAAGATTTGTTGATCTAATTGGTCTAAATTTGGCATATTTATTTTTCCTTATTATTCAGAATTAGAAAATATATAAAAATATTATGCTATTTTTAATATAAATTCAATATTAATAAAAAAATAAATAAATGGTATTGAATTAGTGGTATGTTTTATTAAATAATACCTAACGTGAATTTAATATTCAATTACTCGTTATTAATTATTAGGATGTATGTCATGAAAAAATCATTTATTTTACAACAACAAGAAATTAGTTTTGCTAAAAACACTTTTACAGAAAAATTAATCGAACATTTAGGCATCATTGAAGTTCAAGGACCTATCTTAAGTCAAGTGGGAAATGGTATTCAAGATAATCTTTCAGGTACAGAGAAAGCGGTTCAAGTAAATGTGAAACAGATCACTGATGCCAAATTTGAAGTGGTGCATTCATTGGCAAAATGGAAACGTCATACATTAGCTCGTTTTAACTTTGCAGAGAATGAAGGCTTATTTGTACATATGAAAGCATTACGTCCCGATGAAGATAGTCTGGATCAAACCCACTCTGTTTATGTTGATCAATGGGATTGGGAAAAAGTTATTCCAACAGGACGTCGCAACCTTGCTTATTTAAAAGAAACTGTACGTTCAATTTATCAAGCTATTTTGGAAACGGAAGATGCAGTACACCAAAAATTTGGGTTGAGTAAATTTTTACCTAGAGAGATTACTTTTATACACAGTGAGGAACTTGTTCAACGTTATCCTGAATTGAACGATAAACAACGTGAAAATGCGATTTGTAAAGAATATGGTGCAGTATTCTTAATGGGAATTGGGGGAGTATTATCAGATGGCAAACCACATGATAAGCGTGCACCTGATTATGATGACTGGACAACACCGTCTGAAGGTGAGTATTTAGGTTTGAATGGTGATATTCTTGTTTGGAATCCTGTATTGGAGCGTGCATTTGAAGTATCTTCTATGGGCATTCGTGTAGATGAAACCGCATTACGTAAACAACTGGCATTAACTGGTGATGAAGATCGGTTGCAATTTGACTGGCATCAAGATCTTGTCAACGGACGTTTACCGCTTTCTATTGGTGGTGGGATTGGTCAATCTCGCTTGGCGATGTTGCTTTTACAGAAAAAACATATTGGCGAAGTGCAATCAAGTGTTTGGCCAAAAGTTGTTACAGAACAGTTTGAAAACATTCTGTAGCGTGCTTTTGAATATTATATTGAAAAAGTGCGGTAAAAATACCGCACTTTTTTATATTAACGCTGGTGTATTCTTGATAGAATGAGCACTCACTTATGCTTAATAAAATATAATTTATGTATAACTCATTTTCTTCTTTATTTGAACAAGTTTTGCAGTCTCCCGATTTTATCATTTTAATAAAAATGTCTGTTGCTATGCTATTGGGTGGAGCAATTGGCTTGGAACGAGAATTGAAGCATAAACCAGTTGGTGTAAAAACTTGTGTGATTATTGCGGTTACAACTTGTATTCTGACCATTGTGTCAATTAAAGCTGCGGAACATTATGCACAAGTTTCAGAAAATATCCGAACGGATCCAATGAGGTTAGCGGCACAAGTCATTAGTGGCATCGGGTTTCTAGGTGCGGGGGTAATTTTACGTAAAAGTAACGATGCTATTTCAGGATTGACAACTGCTGCTATTATTTGGGCAGCTGCTGGTATTGGTATTGTTGCTGGAGCCGGCTTCTTTTTTGATGCTTCAGTTGCTACATTTATGATTTTAATCGCAGTTCGGGTAGGTCCGACGTTACAACAAATTATCCGTCGCAGTACACGTAGAACACGTAAAACTAAAATTTATATTCAACTTAGTTCACCATTGATCATCAGTAACGTTACGGATATTTTAATTAATAATAATTACCGAATTGATAGTTTATCTGTCAAAGATTTACAAAATGGAGAAGTGCGTTTAACCATTAGAGGATTAATCACAGATAAATCGAAAGTACAAGGCGTTTATTTGTTACTAAAAGATGAAGAAGGCGTTGTCAGTATTGATTTGGCTAATTAAAAGAAAAATCCAGATATTTAATTGATTTGCTCCAAAAGTTGTACTACATACGCCATCAACAAATTAAGGGGTAGATTTTTTATGATCAAAGGGAATAGCTCCTTAAAATTTTTACGGTATTATGTAGCAGTTGCACAAAGACCTAAATTCATTAAAAAAAACCGCTTAGAAATGAAATGCCCTAAACTGATTTTTCAGCCTAGGGCATTTGTTATGACATATTGTGGCTAATACGGAAAACTCACATCATTGTTATGCTGGTGATATTTTTGCCAAAATGCGTGATATTGTTTTTTCACCGATGTGTTTAATAAAAACGGGATTATCAATACATAGGTCGGGCAATTCCATAGCATTGCACGTTGTGTATCCGTGCCGATTTTGGTGCGTAAGTAACCAAACTGATACATTAGACCCAATCCAATCGTTATCCACTCTAATAGCATAATAAATAAAGTCGCATCAGTGAGTGAAACCAGTATCTTATGGTGTGGTAGCCATTGATAAAGTAGCACGCCCACTACTAGCATTATTACGGATAGCATAAAAGTATGCCTCACCTTTAACTGGTGACACTGGCAGCAGACAGCACAAAAAGCTAGAGCATATAACATCATCAAAGAATAAAATAAAATCATTGTTAACCCCCCCTTTAATGTGTGTTCATCATCGCTTTTTGACCTATAAAAGCCCTATCTAACCAATACTTATCGACTTCATTAGAGATGATAGGACTCTCAAATACTTCCATTACTGAATCAATATCCTGAATCTTTTTCTGTACCTGAAAGTGAGCGTAAGCCAAACTAAAGTAAGGGGTTGGCTCAATTTCTTTATTCTCGCCCTTTTCATCGTAAGGCTGATGTAACAACATATCATTTGAATCATCTTGGGATTCAAGTGATTGAGGTAATGTATCCCACGAAATGCCCTCTTCATTCATTACTTTCAACGCTATCCTATCGGCTAAGGTAGGTTGATTTTCTAATAAGCAGGTAATCGGGTCATTGGTATCATAATCAAAACGAATGCCATGAACATCAATCGGTGTGATGGTTTTCATCATTATAAGATTTCCTTTGTGTTGAGGGTGATTAAACAGCAATGTGATAGTCTGCTGCATTTTCGCTTAAACTGGCTATTCCAAAGGTAGCAGGCGGTCTTTTATTGCCTTGCCAATAACCGACAAAATGCCGTGAGGGCGGACAGCTTAGGCGTTTGTTGAGTAATTGGGTAAATTTTTCTTTCTCGCTTTTACGGCGTTCATCTTCCCGCCAAGCGGTTTCATTCGCATAGTGCATCATATAGCGGTTGCTGATTCGGTGATGAACCCCTGTCATCATTCGCCTAAATCGAGCGAAAAACGATTCGACAAGGTTGTTGGTGATGCCGTCTATTGAGCAGTATTCTTGTGAGTGATTCACTCGTTCTAACCGATAATGAATGTTGAGCAGGCCATAGGCGGCATTTTCATCTGCACAAATTACGCTGTTGGCTTTCACTAAGTGATGCGTGAGAGCAAGAATATCATTGCCATTTTCTTCCTTAATCATTGCCACAATACTTTTATCTGCACCTTTCATTATGGATTGATTGGTGGCTCGTTGACGGAAAACGATTACACACGCCTTGTCTTTACGTTGATTGCGTTTGGCTCGTCTATCTATCCGTCTATGTTTAAAATTCTTTGGGCGAATGTAGTAATTCACATAGCAGCCATCTGAATGTATCTCACCTGATAAGGGAGTTAAATCTTTAGTGAGATTGAACGACTCTCGCAATTTATGTAGCAATACCCAAGCCGTTTTATATTGCACATTGAGTTTGTGAGAAAGCGAAATAGCCGATAAGCCTGTGCTTTCTGTGGCAAACAAATACAGAGCTATCAAAATCTGACGTAATGAGAGTTTATGAAATTGGAAAATTGTGCCTGTCGTAATCGAAAAACGAGTGTGGCAATGCTTACATTGCCATTGTTGGCGAGTGTTAGTGAAGTAGGCGGAATGACGGACACCGCAATGAGGACAAACTTGTTCATCTTCCGTTCCCCAGCGGGCTTTTTTGAGTAGAGCCTGTATTTCTGCATCAGCAAGCCCAACCACTTGTGTCAGTGACAAGTGGCGAGCGTTCGCAGATAACAGGAAATGCTGTGCCATAAAAACAAAAATCCCTTTATTGCCACTCTCAATTTTCCAAGCCTTTTTAGACTTAAAAACAATCAAAAGTTGTAATAAAGGGACTATTATTCGTGCCAAAAATGATAATAGTAACAGGGGTATTGTCAAGTGATACTTTCAAGCAAAAATTCAAAAGTCTGTCAAGTTATTTTTGATGGAATATAAAAAATAAATTTAAATTATTGATATTAAATTACTATTTTGTGAAAAATAATAGAGATTTGGGGATTTTTGTGTGTTTAATTGATGATTTTTTGTTCAATCTGATTTTCAAAGGTTGTATGATTATTGAGCTATTTTGAGTGATTAGGTGGCTAATTCTGAGGGGTATCTTGCTAAATATTTAAGGACAACGATAGTACCGTTTACCATCAATAACAAGCAGATTTTGGTTTACTAAATCTTTGGTATAGAAATGATAGTAAGCGAAATGATTCTGCGGCATAATTCGAGATTCATTTATTTTAAGGATTTAAAATGTTCTTGACACTATTTGCTTTACAATTAACATTGTTGCGTTGCGTTGCGTTGCGTTGCGTTGCGTTGCGTTGCGTTGCGTTGCGTTGCGTTGCGTTGCGTTGCGTTGCGTTGCGTTGCGTTGCGTTGCGTTGCGTTGCGTTGCGTTGCGTTGCGTTGCGTTGCGTTGCGTTGCGTTGCGTTGCGTTGCGTTGCGTTGCAACAGAATAGATCTTTACAAAAATTCGTTCAAAGAATTTTTTCAACTTTTTGTATGGGAGTAAAATCCTATGCAGTCTAATCAACTCTCTTTATTTGGTACGCAACCAAAACCAAAAATCCTTTCTCTTTTTTCAGGCTGTGGAGGTTTGGATCTTGGCTTTCACCAAGCTGGTTACGAAACAGTTTGGGCGAACGACTTTTCTCATTGGGCATGCGAAAGTTTCCGTAAAAATATCGGTGATGTAATTGTAGAAGGTGATATTGAACAGATTAACCCAAATGATCCTACGATTCCCGACTGCGATATTATTCTTGGTGGTTTTCCGTGCCAAGACTTTTCGATGATTTGGAAACAGCCTGGCCTAGATGGCGAGCGAGGCAATCTTTACAAGAGCTTTTTACGCTTTGTGAATGCCAAAAAACCGAAAGTGTTTGTAGCAGAAAATGTGAAAGGTTTGCTGACAGCAAATAAGAAAAAAGCCATTCAACAAATTATTACTGATTTTGAAAGCTGCGGTTATTACGTTCAAGCTAAGTTGTATAACTTTGCCGAATTTGGCGTACCACAATTTCGTGAACGTGTGCTGATTGTCGGCGTACGTTTAGATACTGGCTTTAATTTTCAACACCCAATGCCAACTCATAATGCAAGAGGTGAAAATGGGCTAAAACCTTACGTTACCGCAGGTCAAGCTGTTTCTAATATTCCAAACGATGCGATGAACAATGAGCTGATGAAAATTAGCGATAAAACTCGTCAAATGCTGTCACTTATTCCCGAGGGGGGTAATTTTACCGATATTCCGAAAGATCATCCTTTGTATGTGAAAGGAATGATTAGCCACGTTTACCGCCGTATGCATAGAGATGAACCATCAAAAACCATTATTGCAGCTGGCGGTGGTGGCACTTGGGGCTATCATTTTCCTGAGCCTCGAGCCTTTACTAATCGTGAACGTGCCAGATTGCAAAGTTTCCCTGATGATTTTGAATTTATTGGCTCAGCTACTGAAGTTCGCCGTCAAATTGGCAATGCTGTTCCACCGCAAGGCGTAGTAGAGCTTGCAAAAGCAATTTTGCCTATTTTCTCGGATAATTATGAAAAAGTAGATTTACACGAAAAATTGGAAATAGAAAAAACAGAAGTCTTCCAAAACCGTTTAAATAAAATTCGTGGAGGAAAATAATGAACACCGTTTTTTCTAATATCGCCAATGCACGTATTACCCCAAAATCTTTAAATAAAGTTTGGACAGATTTATTTATGTCGTCTGATGAAGTCCTGATGACGACTGGTTATGTTTCAAATGATGCAGTAAAAGAATTACACAAAATTTTGGAACATAATCAATCTATTCAAACTGTTAAGCTATTGGTTGGAATGCACTATTTAGAAGGTTTTAGTCAGCTTCAATATGATAGCTTGTGTGAACTTAATCAATTTTTGCAGCAAGAACAGCGTGGTGCGGTTTATGTTTCTCCTTTTGTTAAATTTCACGGCAAAATGTATTCATTCAAAAATAGAAATGAAATACAAGGTTTAATTGGTTCAGCAAATTTAACGTGTTTTTGGGATAAAACAGAAAGAACCTATGAAACTATGTTTCATCTTGAAAAACTACCTGCGATCTCATTAAGAACAGATATTCAAACGACAATTTCTAAATTGGGGAAACACTTAGAAGAAGCTAAACGCCCCGATCATTTTAGAGATCATAATATTAATTTAGCTCAATGTTTAGGTGTACAAAAGGTCTCGCCTGAACATTTGGTTTCTTATTTTGAAAAAACATCTCAATATAAATTTGAAATTCCTGCAAAAACTGAACCTAAAAGTAATTTAAATGTATTCTTTGGCGATCCAAGAGTGGGTAGAAAAGTTTTGCCAAGACCCTGGTATGAAGTAGAACTTATTATTCCTGCGACAATTGTTCGGCAAGAGGGTTATCCAACGAACAGAAAAATTCAAGTGATTACCGATGACGGTTGGTTATTTCCTTGTTATTCAAAACCAAAAAATAAAGGTGAAAAATTATCAACGGAAAACTTCCGTTCCGAAAACGATCTAAAAACCTTAGGAAAATGGATTAAAGGAAGATTAGAAAGTGCCAACTGTTTAAAAACAGGCGAAAAGATCACTGAAGAAACTCTACGAAAATACGGTAATGATCATTTTGAATTTCGTTCAACGGATAATCCCGATATTTGGTTACTTTCATTTAAGGGGAAAAACTAAATGCTGCAAACCTATTTAAATCAACTTACACCACCTGAATTAGCTGATTCTATAAAAAACACCGTTTCCGGATTTATGGATAAATTGGCTCAAATTGAGCTAAAGAAAGCCCAAAATGTTTTATTATTAGGCAATGTACAAAGTGGTAAAACAGCCCAAGTTTTAGGTGTATTAAGTGCATTGGCTGACGATGGCGATCATAAAATTTTCCTTTATCTGACTACTGATAGTGTCGATTTACAGCAGCAAACCGTAAAACGAGCTAAAGCAAGTTTGGATAAATTTATCGTCTTATCAGAAGATGATGACAAAAGTTTTACTCAAGTAATGAAAGCAGATAATCCGATTTTAGTAGTTATCAAGAAAAATGCTAGTGTGTTAAGACGTTGGCGAAACTTATTTAAAAGCCAAGAAAATTTAAAAGGCTACCCTCTAGTGATTGTGGACGACGAAGCTGATGCGGCAAGCCTCAATACTAATGTAAATAAACATGACAAAGATGCTAGTACAGTCAATAAATTATTAAATGAAATCAAAAATAGCTGTTGTCAAAGTTTATTTATTCAATTAACGGCAACGCCACAATCCTTATTGTTGCAGCACTTGGAGTCTAATTGGCAGCCTGATTTTATTCATTTCTTTGAACCAGGTGAGAAATATATTGGCGGAAATTTTGTTTTTTCCGATCCACCAAGTTATATTTTCCGAGCGATTGACAGCGAATTAGATGAGATTAAAGATGATAGTAGCGATATTCCTTATGGTGTTAAACAGGCGTTACAATCATTTATGATTACTTGTGCAGAATTTGATTTATGCAATAAAACTAACTGTAATTTTGCATTACACCCAAGTTATAAAATCCAAGATCATAAAGCATTTGCAGATAAAATTAAATCTTGTTTAAATGAGTTAGTATACGCCGTAAATAATGATGAAAATTTTGCAAATAGTTTTAAAGAAAGCTATCAAGATTTACAGAAAACTAAACCCAATATTCATCACTTTGAAGAAATCTACGAAAACCTGACCGCACTTTTGCAAAATAAACGAATTAATGTTGTTGTGCTAAATTCTAAAACTGAATCTGATTTTGATTTAGAAAAAGAGTTTAATATCGTGATTGGCGGTAATGTGATTGGGCGTGGTTTAACTATTCCAAAACTGCAAACAGTTTATTATAGTCGTACAGCCAAAAAGCCAAATGCAGATACTTTTTGGCAGCATTCTCGCATTTTTGGTTATGATCGTGATACATCTCTGTTAAGGCTTTATATGCCAACGGATGTATATAAATTTTTTGTATCGCTTAATCAAGCAAATAATTTAATTATTGAACAAGCCAAGCAATTAAACGGCAATGTACAAATTATTTATCCGAAAAATATCAACCCAACACGTAAAAATGTGTTGAAATCAGATGCAATCAATCAACTTGTTGGCGGTGTAAATTATTTTCCATTTAAGCCAAATGAAAAAAATTTAGCCCAAATCAACGGATTACTTTCTGCTATTGAGCAAAATCCAATTAAGGAAGATTTATATCAAATTGACAGTGAAACCTTATTTTTAATTTTAGAAAACCTAGGTAATTATCAATCTGATGATTGGGATAAAGAAAAATTTATTACCAGTATTCAAGCCTTAAAAACTCAACGCCCAAGTTTTAATAATTATGTTTTAATCAAAAAGGGAAGAAAAATTGGTAGAGCTACTGGTACAATGCTTTCTGAAGATGATCGTAAATTAGGTGATAAATATCCAAACGATTTGTTTTTAACACTTTACCTTGTAGTTGGTGATGAAAATAAAGGTTGGAAAGGCAAAGATTTTTGGTTGCCTAACATCAAATTGCCACATAAAGGTTTAGTTTATTGGGGATTAAAATAACATTATGCCATCTGAATGCAAATTCAGATGGCTTTTTACTATATTAAACATTATCGATTTTTGAAATTTCTTTAAAAGAAATCGAAAAAGCTTCTTTGAGGTTTTCAGGCATTGCACGGTAGGTATGCGATGAGCTTTTCCTCTTGATTAGACATATTTTCTTGGGAGATGGTTTGGAACATCGTCCCATTCCCAGTCAGTAACCAAGTAATACTTATTCCGAATGCTTGACGAATTTTCAACAATGCTTCAACATTCGGATCTCGTCCCTCATTAAGATAATTCATTGCAGAGCGATACGAGATTCCCGTCACATTTGAGAACTCCGTCACAGTCATATTTTTAGCTTCAAGAACCTGCTTTAAACGATTTGATATGCACATTATTTCACATTTCTCTTGTTAAAAGTGAATGATTGTGATACTTTGTGCACAATCAATATGAATGATGTTTCATATTCTAGTTTAATCAAGGTTTAACTGCAATCTCTTATGTCTCAACATTTTCTTCTTTCCAGCAAAGCCCGCACGCTTCGTCATTACAGATAGCCCGCCTATCTGATGACGAAGGGTTTGCGATGCTGTGTGAAATTCATTGGGGAAGTCAGGAAAATGTGTGCTGCCCGAAATGTGGCGTACAACATAAAGCCTATTTTATTGCCAGCCGTAAGCAGTGGCGATGCAAGCATTGTAACCATACATTCAGCATTACATCAGGCACGATTTTTGCTAATCGCAAGAAGTCGTTACAAACCTATCTCTACATCATTGCCAAATTCGTTAATGTCGCCAAAGGCATTTCTTCATTACAACTGGCCCGTGATGCGGGAGTCAATTACCGCACGGCGTTTGTTTTGTCGCATAAAATCCGCAAAGCCTTATTAGATACACGTGATTTACAGCCCATATCAGGGGGAAGTCGATATGGACAGCTCTTATGTTTACCCCGCTCCTCGTAAAGAAAATAAGAAATCTGACCGCTTGGATTATCGTTTGAAAGCCAATCAACACCCTGATAAACGTTGTGTGATTGTCGCTCGTGAGCATTATTCGGTAAAAGTGTGAGAGTGTACTGCATTGCGGAGCAAAACGTTCACTGGTAATGGTGGCAAAATCCGAAACGGAGCCTGTCGTCAATACGTTTGCGAACCGCTTTATTCAAGCCAATAGCCGTATCAATACCGATGAAAGCTCTGCCTACGATGTGTTATTGCCACGTTACGATTTACGCACGGTCAATCACAAGGAAGAATACCGTAGCGATTTAGGGATAACAAATAACCAAGCGGAAAGCCTGTTCAGTCGCTTTAAGCGAATGTATTACGGACAAGTGCATAAAATGAGTAATGCTTATCTGCTCAATTATGCGAATGAAGTGGCTTACCGTGAGGATAACCGCAGAAAGCCGAATGGTTGGCAGTTTAATGATATCTTAGATAAATGTTTACATACCACTAATGAAAACAATGAGTGGTGTGGTTGTTGGCAACGCAAAATCGTGCATCAAGAGGTATTGTGGCAATAATGGCAAAATCGGTCTGCATTAATCAAATTGAACGTAAAATCCGCTTATTCGAGCGTGAACGTGAGCAAGTTGTAAAGCATTTAGCCCTTGTGGACGATAAGCTACAAAAGCTCCGACACGCCCTTGAGGTATTAGAACATCGCCATTCCGCCGATAAATACAATACCGCCTATTTTACCTATAAATTACATCAACGCCATTTCAAAGGTAAGCTGCGGAAGATGTTAATCGAAGTATTAAGGCAAGAACCAAACCGCTATTTTACCGTGAGCGAATTGATTAGCTTAGTGCTAATTAAGGACGGTCAAGCAGATACCCCTATCACAGCTCAACATACCGTATCAATGCGTGGGGCGTTAAAGCATTGGTTGGATAAAGGCGTTGTAGAACGCCTTGAAAAGAATGTGGTAGAAGTACGTTGGAAGCTGAAACAAGAATAGCGACATCTGTCTCTATTTTGCTTTTAACCGCCAATGGCATTTTTCCTCAATCCAACCTTTCTCAACCAATCCTTTCTCCATTAAATACCGCAATACCGTATAAACCGTTTGGGTTTGTGGGTTTGGCAAGGTGTGTCCTATCTTTTGTCCGTCTAATTTCATCGCTCGGTGGGTAATCTCATTCGTGTTGAGCCATTTATCAGGCTGTGATTTCAGTATATTGGCAACTAATTTTTGTGGGGAAGTAATAAAACGAGCATTTCTCTCTTTCTTACCAGTGGAAAATGGCGTATTTTTGGTATGGTTAAGGGCGGTACGATAATCAGCGAGTTTTTGGTAAATATCTTTTAACTGCTGTTCAAGTAAGGCGATTTTCTTTTCAAGCTCTTCACCCTCTTGTTCTCATTCAGCAATCGCTGCTATCAAGGTTTTTGATAAAATAGCCTGAGAGTGTTTCATTGCGTTTTCCTTACCTTTAGGTTATAACAGATAAGAAAAATGTAGCAGAAACAAAAAGGAAAATCTTTGTGCAACTGCTACATAATACCGAAATTTTATCCTTTTCACTTGAGCTTTATTTTTAATCTCTGTATAATCGCCAACCTTACAGCCATAGTTAATTTTCGTTCCTTGCTTCCGCAAGATTGGTGGCTGGTCTTATAATCGGAGGCTGATTAACCCGTAAGGAGCAGTAATGCGTCACTACGAAATCGTATTTATGGTTCATCCGGACCAAAGCGAACAAGTACCCGGTATGATTGAACGTTATACAGGTTCTGTTAAAGAAGCTGGCGGTCAAATCCATCGCCTAGAAGATTGGGGTCGTCGCCAATTAGCTTACCCAATCAATAAATTACACAAAGCACATTATGTGCTAATGAATGTAGAAGCGCCTCAAGAAGTCATCGACGAGCTAGAAACAACTTTCCGTTACAACGACGCAGTTCTTCGTAACGTAATTATTCGTACTAAGCACGCCGTAACAGAAGCGTCCCCAATGGTTAAAGCACGTGAAGAGCGTAAGCCTTTAACTGAAGTTGAAAACAACGATTTTGAGGATGCTGAAGAGTAATTTAGAGGTTGATAATCGTTTTTCGTTAATTGGCAAAGTTGCTGATTTTCCAAAACGAAACAAAAGCCCAAGTGGAATTGATCATTGCCTTTTCTATTTGGAACATCGTTCAAATAAAAAAGAAGCAGGTTTTACCCGTCAAGCATGGTGTAAAATAGCCATCCAAATTAGTGGCAATCAATTAATAGAGAAAACTCAAAGCATTACGGTCGGTCAGCAATTATTAGTTGTAGGTTTTGTTACTTCGCATAGAAGTTCAAATGGTTTAAATCAATTAATATTGCATGCCGAGCAAATCGAATTTATAGAGTAGGAGACTAGCCAAATGGCACGTTATTTCCGTCGTCGTAAGTTCTGCCGTTTTACAGCGGAAAATGTAGTAGAAATCGATTATAAAGATATTGCTACATTGAAGAACTATATCACAGAGAGCGGCAAAATTGTTCCAAGCCGTATTACCGGTACTCGTGCGAAGTATCAACGTCAATTAGCTCGTGCTATCAAACGTGCTCGCTATTTAGCGTTACTTCCATACACTGACAATCATCAGTAATTTAAGGAGAATACGGTAATGCAAGTAATTCTTTTAGATAAAATTGCTCATCTCGGTAACGTAGGTGATCAAGTTAGCGTTAAAGCAGGTTTTGCTCGTAACTTCTTAATTCCACAAGGTAAAGCAGTTATGGCAACTCAAGCTAATATTGAATATTTTGAAAGTCGTCGTGCTGAATTAGAACGTAAAGCAGCAGAAGTTCTAGCTACAGCACAAGCTCGTGCTAATCAGTTAGCAGAATTGGCAACTGTTACTATTACATCTAAAGCCGGTGATGAAGGTCGTTTATTCGGTTCTATCACCGCACGTGATGTGGCTGAAGCAGTAACTGCGGCAGGTGTTGAAATCGCTAAAAGTGAAGTTCGCCTTTCAACAGGACCACTTCGCACAACCGGCGAACACCAAGTCCGTTTCCAATTACACGGCGAAGTATTTGCAACATTAAATGTTGTTATTGTTGCAGAGTAATCATTAAAATTATAATGACAGAACCCAACTTTTATGTTGGGTTTTTTTATATCTTTGTTGCCCCAAGTAATCTTATAGCTAAATTCTTTAACTCATACATTAATCCACGTATTTTTCTAACATAACATTATTCATTTCTATTTTTTATCCTTTATCCTTTATCCTTTATCCTTTGACAACCTTAGTAGCTTTAATTCAATTATAATAACGCGCTGTTTTCTTACTAACTCTTTGAGAAATAGTAATCTCCGATAATTCCTGTAATGATCATGGGCTTATTGTAATCTCTGCTGTTGTGTATGGGATATTTTAAAATCTAAATAATCCGATACGGTGTGCCGTTTCTTTTTTGAGTATAATCTGTCAATCTTCTTTTACTAAAGGAGATTATTGATGAGTAAATCAAAAGTAGTATTAATCCGATATATATGGTGCTACAATAAGTGCGGTGCATGGTGCATGGTGCATGGTGCATGGTGCATGGTGCATGGTGCATGCTTTGATATAATATATTTTGAGTGAGGAATTTGCGATGTCCTATTTAGAACGTGCAAGAGAGCTTTTTGATGAAGCAAAAGCAGTGAGAAGACAAATCCATCAACACCCTGAAGTGGGTTTTGAGTTGCCCGATACCATGGCGTTGATTAAGAAAAAATTGGACGAACATAATATTCAGTATCGTCAATTGGACGATGCCTATGCTCTAGTGGGGACGTTGGGCGATCCGAGCAAGGGTAAGACGTTGTTGTTGCGTGCGGATATGGACGGCTTGCCGATGGTCGAAGAAGCAAATTTGGAATTTGCCGCCAAAAATCAATGTGCACATTTGTGCGGTCATGATATTCATGCGACAAGTTTATTGGTTGCCCTGATCATGCTCAAAGAAGATGAAGATAAGTTGCAAGGGCAAATCAAATTTTTATTCCAACCTGCCGAAGAAACGCTGAATGGTGGTAAGTTGATGATCGAAAAAGGGGTGTTGGAAAACCCAAAACCGGATGCTGGTCTAGCACTCCATATGTGGCCTAATGGTGAAAAACCAGGGATTTTGATAAATAAAGAAGCTGCATTGGCATCTGCATTGAATTTTAAAATCGAGATTAAGGGCAAAGGGGCACACGGTGCGATGCCTTATAACGGTGTCGATCCTGTGTTTGTGGCTTCGCAAATTATTAACGGCGCCAACGGTATTTTGGCACGTGAGTTGCCGTCCAGCAAAGGGGCTTCTTTATCCATAGGATCGATCAGTGCACCGGGCGGGGCAATCAATATTGTGCCTCCTAATGCGTATTTGGAAGGAACTTCCCGCTCGTTATACGATGATTCGGCTAAACACATGGCAAAACGATTGCCTGAAATTGTCGAGCATATCGGTAAGGCATTCAGAGCCGAGACAGTCTATGAGGAAGTAGCGAATGTGCCTGCGTTGGTCAATACGCCTACCATGTCTGAGTTGGTCAAGGCGTCGGCAGAAGAAGCATTAGGTTCTGAATATACGGTGAAATATATTGATCCTATTTTAGCGTCCGAAGACTATGCCCATATCGCCAGTCAATTGCCTGAATCCTGCTATTTCTTTGTGTCTTGCCCGCAACCGGATGCGGACGGCAATGTCTATGCGGTACACCACCCTAAAGTGGTCTTCAATGAAGAGGCATTGATTATCGGCCCTGCAACTATGGCACAAGCTGCGGTGAACTGGTTAGCAAGTCATCGTTAAGGGGGTGACTCAATGAGCCAGTGTGGTGTGTATTGAAATATCAATCCCATTGGCTTTTTTGTTTTTGAATTAAAAATATTTCATTCAAAGTTTTCCGTCAATATCCGCTTTGGGATCCCTTGCCATTTAAAAAATTAACCCAAGCGGTTTTTTTTGCATAAACAGAAAAAAGTTGTAGCAATTATTACATCAATATAGACTTGTTCCGATTTTAACTCATTGATATTTTAGTTAATCTAAAAATTTATGGAAATAAAATAGCCATGAAAACACTCAGTCAAGCCGCTAAAGTAGTCACTTTTTTACGGCAAAATCCACAACAAAAATTCACCGCTCGCCAAATTGCCAAAGCGATTACTGCGCAATATCCGCACGATTATCAAGAGAAAAAAGCCAACTTTACGGATGAAGGGAAATTTATGCAACAAATTGTGGCGGAAATTGGTTCACAAAAAGATGCCATTTTAAAACGTTGCCCCGACATTCAAATGCAGGATAAACCGCGTCCGCGCTTATTTTGGTATGAAACAGGAAATTCAACAAAAGGTGCTTTTTCTGAAAACACTTTTGTTCAAGTCAACGATAAAAAAATCTCTGAACATGATGTGTATCCTCAACTCATGCAATTTTTATCACAAGAATTGAACTTGTACTGTTTACGGATTGATGAAAAACGCTCTAAAAACAATCGTGGCCACAAAGGTAATCAATGGCTACACCCTGATATTGTCGCTATGCAAGCCTTGGATAAACAATGGACACAAGATATTCAAGATTGTGCTAAATTGGGTTCAGGGAAAAATGTGGTATTGTGGTCGTTTGAAGTAAAATGCGAATTAAACGGTGGAAATGTGCGTGAAAGTTTTTTCCAAGCGGTCAGCAATTCCAGTTGGGCAAATGAAGGCTATTTGGTGACCACCGCCATTGTTGGTGAACACACCGAGGAAGAATTGCGGATTTTGTCGGCATTACACGGCATTGGTGTGATAATTTTGAATTTAGACGATTTAAACGAAAGCGAAATTTTATTGCCTGCCAAACGCAAAACCGAAATAGATTGGCAATCTGCTAATCGCATTGTGGAACAAAATACGGATTTTAACAAGTTTATTGAATACGTTGCCATTTATTATAAAACAGGCAAAATTGTTAAAGAGAGTTGGAATAAATAAAACATGATTACCAAACACAACCTTCCCGAATTATTAAACCATCTCGGTTTTACCGAACAGAATCAAATCTACCGCAAAGTTTTTCATGGGCAATATGAATTAAGCGTGGATTTCAAAGCAGAAAAAATCCATTATCCCAATGGTTTAACCGCCGAACGCGACACCACGCTCAATTTCAGCCAGCCTGAAAATTTCGTGGTGTTGGAATGCGTGTGCCACTTATTGCAAACGAGTTACACGCCCAATCAAATCGTTTTAGAGCCGAAAATGACAGGCGGACGCGAAGACACCAGTTTTTATTGCGATATTTTATTGCGCGATAACGACCACACGCCCTATATGTTGATTGAATGCAAAACCACCGACAACAGCAACAGCGAATTTGAAAAAGCATGGCGCAAAATGCAAAAAGACGGTGGTCAATTGTTCAATTATTTCAACAGCTACCGCAAAGCACAATATTTATGCTTGTATGCTTCTGACTGGAATGGCGAAAACGTAGAACATAGCTACCGCCTTGTTTCCATGAAAGACAACACCGAATATTTAAAAAGCGATGAAAAATTGATTGGTTATGAGCAAATTCACGCAGAAAGTGGCAGCAAAAGCGATTTCTTTGAAGTTTGGAAAAACACTTACCAACTGGACGCAACAGAACATCAATTATTTGAATCTGCACCATTTAATATCGGCACACGCCCCTTTTCAGCCAGCGATTTGAAAGTGGTGGATAACACCAGCATTCAGAAAAAATACCACCAATTCGCCACCATTATGCGCCAACACAATGTTTCGGGGCGCGAAAATGCGTTTGATAAATTGGTGAATTTGTTTCTCGCCAAAATCAAAGACGAAAGCGAAAACCCAAATGAATTAAAAGTTTATTGGAAAGGCGCGGCACAAGATAATTATTTTGACCTGCAAGACCGCCTGCAAGCACTTTACAAAAAAGGCATGGACGAATTTTTGGGCGAAGAAATTACCCACGTTACCAAAGAAGAAATTGAAGCCGCCTTTATCTTATTCAAAAACAAAAAAGACGAAACCAAGAAAACCATTTTGGACAAATTCACCGAAATCAAATATTACACCAACAACGATTTCGCCTTTTTGGACGTACATAATAAAAAACTGTTTTTCCAAAACGGTGCAATTTTAAAAGAAGTGGTACAGATGCTACAGGACATTCGCCTAAAAACCGACAATGGCGGCGAAAATCAATTTTTGGGCGATTTGTTTGAAGGTTTCCTAGACCAAGGCGTGAAGCAGTCGGAAGGGCAATTTTTCACGCCTTTGCCGATTGTGCGTTTTTTGGTGTCGTCTTTGCCTTTGGCAGATTTGATTTCAGGCAGCGATGCACCGCCGAAAATGATTGACTATGCTTGCGGTGCGGGGCATTTCTTGAATGAATACGCCAGCCAAATTCGCCCATTGGTTCAAGCATTTAAACAAGCGGACACCGCACCTTATTATCAAGCCATCGTCGGCATTGAAAAAGAATACCGCCTCTCCAAAGTGGCGAAAGTTTCCGCGTTTATGTATGGGCAAGACGGCATTCAGATTGTCTATGGCGATGGTTTGACTGCACACAACGATAAAGTGAAAGTGGAAAATGGTGCGTTTTCGGTGCTGGTCGCCAATCCGCCGTACAGCGTGAAAGGTTTTTTGGACACGCTTTCAGACGATGAGTGCAAATCTTTTTCGCTTTACAAACATGTGGATAAAACCGATACCTTTAATTCCATTGAAACTTTTTTCATTGAACGCACCGCACAATTGCTCCAACAAAATGGCGTGGCGGCGATTATTTTGCCGTCTTCTGTGTTGAGCAATGGCAACATTTACATCAAAGCACGCGAAATTTTATTGCAACACTTTGATATTGTGGCGATTGCCGAATTTGGTTCAGGCACATTCGGCAAAACAGGCACCAATACCGTAACCCTGTTTTTGCGTCGCAAATCAGACGCACCCAGCTTGTCCGCACATTACCAAAACCGCGTGGATTTTTGGTTTAGCAATGACAAGTCCGCCGATGAATTGTTCCAAGACGCACATTTATTGCAGCAATATTGCCAACATTGCGGTTTAAATTGGCAAGATTATCAAGACTTTTTGACTTTCAGGCTGCCTGAAAGCGGTATTTTCGCCGATTACCGCGAAACTTATCGCCAAAGCACTGATTGGAAACAACGTCAAGCCAAACGCGATTACAAAGCACTTTCCGATACGGAAAAAGCAGATTTGTTTGAACAAAGCGCGTGGGCGTTTGCGCGTGAAATGGAAAAAGACAAATTGCATTATTTTTTATTGGCTTATGCCAATCCGCAGCCTGTACTCATCATCAAAAGCCCCGCCGACAACAAAGAAGCGAAAAAATTCTTGGGCTATGAATGGAGCACACGCAAAGGCAGCGAAGGCATCAAATACATCGGCAGTAGCGAAGCGGAAAACGAAGAAAACCCCAACCGCAATCAAGGCATTTTCAAAATGCACACGCCACTTTTCAATCCGAATGATTTGCATGACTCTAGCAAACTCAATCACTTAATCCGCCAAAATTTTCAGGCCGCCTGCACGCAAACGCAGCCTGAAATCAGCGAAGATTTGCGCCCATTTGCCAGCTTGCGTCCTTTGCATGAAATGCTGGATTTTTCGCGCACGGTGTTTGATAAAGCCATTCAGACGGCATTGGTGGAGAAGGTGGAAATTCGGAGTAAGTATCCATTGGAAATCATTGGTAAAATTGCGCCACATATTGAAAGCGGAAAACGTCCTAGTGGTGGCGTAGGCTTTATTTCATCGGGCGCATATTCACTGGGTGGAGAACACATTCATAAAGACAATGGACATTTGGAATTAAAAAATATCAAATTTGTACCATTGACTTTTTTCCATGAAGCAGAAAAAGGAAAAATCCAAAAAGGTGATATTTTATTGTGTAAAGATGGTGCTTTAACTGGAAAAGTGGCATTGGTACGCGATGAATTGAATGATATTTTTGCAATGGTTAATGAACATGTTTTCGTTATTCGTTGCAGCCAGCCTGAAACCCAACAATATTTATTCCATGTTTTACATTCGGCAATGGGGCAAAAATTATTAAAAGCCAATACAACAGGTGCAGCACAAGGCGGACTTAATTCAAGTAATTTGAAAAATATCCGTATTCCCCTACCACCATTAGCCATTCAGCAACAAATCATTGCCGAATGCCAAAAAATTGACCAAGAATACGAAACCAGCCGTATGGCGATTGAAACCTATCGTGCCAAAATTGCCCAAATATTCAGCGATTTAGAAGTGCTGGCACAAAATTCATCTAGGGGGGGGTAAAACTGTTTAAAATCAAAGATTTATGCAAAACAAATCCTTCAAAAAATATTTTGAGGGATTTGCCTGATGACTTGATTGTTTCTTTTGTGGAAATGGCATCGGTCAGCAATGATGGTTACATTCAACAAAAAATTAACCGTCCATTGGGCGAATTGCGTAAAAGCAGCTACACCTATTTCCAAGAAAATGACATCATTATTGCCAAAATAACGCCTTGCATGGAAAACGGTAAATGTGCATTAGCAACAGAATTGAGCAATCACATTGGCATGGGTAGCTCAGAATTTCATGTTATCCGCTCCCAATCACCAACATTGAATAATGCTTTTTTATTCCATTTTTTAAATCGGAATGAAATTCGTCAATCAGCAGAACAACATATGACTGGGGCTAGCGGTCATCGCCGTGTACCAATCGGGTTTTATGAAAGTTTGCCAGTTCCCGTGCCAAGTATTGAGAAACAAACTGAAATCCTCGCCCAAATCGCGCAATACGAAGCCCAAATCGCCACTTGCGAGCAAAAAATCCAATCTTTGCCCGCTCAAAAACAGGCAATTTTGGTGCAGTATTTGCAGTGATGTAACTTTCAGACAACCTGAAAAATAAAGGCAGGTAAATATCCGAAAACGACTTAATTCTTTACACGACCACAGACATTCAAGCCCAATTTTTGTTATACGAATTGGGCGGGTAATTGTGGCTAACGCAAGCAGAAATTGCCGAACTGGTCAAATTAAGAAAAAAACGGCAACCCTACCTCATTTCTTCCTGAAAGTGCGGTGTTTTTTAGCGATAAAAATCATTTCGTTGATTAAAAACTTTTCATGAAGACAAAATATGTGATTTTTTAAATGAAAAAATCGCTATTTGCAATGCCGTTTATTGAATCAAATGGTTACATATCAATGCTATCGTTTTTTTTGTTTTTGAATGTGAAATAATGAAGCGATAATTTGATTTAATTTATGTATTGTTATTTAATATGCCTATCCGTTGGTAACGGCGATTATTTTATTAAGCATGACATTACGCTTGCTGTCTACACTGTCAATAAAACACGTTTATGTGATGGTCTGGGGAGTATTTTATGTCTTGTTTTTGTGTGTTGTTGTAATCTGTATATGAGTTTTTTTTGGAGTATCTATAATGGAACCATCCTACCAGGAACAAAACAATTGTACTGAAACGATTAAAATCAATGAAGTCAAAAAACTTTGGTTGGACAGTAAATTTTCCCTTAATTTACCTGTATGGACATTGTTGTTGCCTTTATTTGCATTATTAGTATTGGCATTTCATTTGCTGACTTACCCAACAGGCTGGTTGATTAATACTGTTACTACGGTTTTGCTTATCGGTTCGGTATTTGCTGCAGTGCATTATGCTGAAGTGATTGCTCATAAGGTGGGGGAGCCGTTTGGTACGTTGGTGCTTGCAATAGCGGTAACCGTTATTGAAGTGGCATTAATTGTGATCCTGATGAGTAACAGCACGCAGGAAAATTCTTTGGTGTTGGCAAGAGATACAGTTTATGCGGCATTAATGTTGATTTGTAATGGGATCGTGGGTATCGGGCTGCTGATAGGCGGTATGAAAAATTATGTCCAATTATTTAGCTTGCACGGTATTAAGGCTGCTGTCAGTGTTTTACTGGCAATTTCATTAATTGTTTTTGTGTTGCCTAATTTTACGCTTTCTGCCGAGGGTGGTGGAATGGTCAATTCACAGCTGTTGTTTGTGGCAATGTGCTGTTTGGTACTTTACGGCTCTTTCATTTTTACGCAAACTATTCGCCATCGTAATTATTTTGTTGATGAGGATGAAAATGAAAGCCATCACAACGACAATTGGTTAACAATTGGTGTGAGTATTGTGTTTTTATTGATAAGTTTAGTTTCTGTGGTAGGACTGGCTAAAATGCTATCGCCTACTATTGAGTCTGCACTAGTTAGTTTCGGGTTGCCTAAAATAATGTTGGGGATTATCGTTGCCGGTTTGGTATTGTTGCCGGAATCAATTGCTTCAATTAAGGCTGCCTATAATAACCAGTTGCAAAACAGTCTGAATCTTGGTTTGGGTTCGGCATTAGCGTCTATCGCTTTAACTGTGCCTGTGATTGCGATTATTTCTGTTATCTCCGGCCAGCCTATTGTGTTTGGTTTAACAGCCAAAGAAAGTTTGATGCTGATTATTACACTTTTATTGACAATGAATACTTTAAGCACAGGACGTAGCAACTTTTTGTTGGGAGTTATTCATTTGGTAATGTTGGCAACTTTTATTTTCTTTTCCATCATTCCTTGATTTTGAAATGAATGATTTACATCAGTAAGTACGAAGAGAAAATCAATCACATTATTATCGGGTAGAAATATATGAAAAATAGAAATTTTTATTTTGGATTGGGTTTTATTGCTTTGCTTACCATTATCGTGAGTTGGTTGGCAAATACTCAATTTGCACATCAAGCGAAAATCAGTGCTTTGACTATCGCAATTTTGTTAGGCATTTTAATTGGTAATACCTTTTATCCCGCACTTTCATCAAAACTGGACAAAGGCGTGTTATTTGCCAAGGGAACATTGCTACGTATTGGAATTATATTATATGGCTTCCGTTTGACTTTGCAGGACATTAGCCATGTGGGAATCAATGCCATTGTTACAGACAGTGTTATGTTGCTTTCCACTTTTTTCCTTGCCATTGGGATAGGAATTTATTGGCTTAAAATGGACAAGCAGACGGTGTATTTGACGGCTGGAGGCTGTAGCATTTGTGGGGCGGCGGCTGTGATGGCAATGGAACCTGTTACCAAAGCCGAATCTCATAAAGTATCCGTTGCTGTTGCGGTCGTTGTTATTTTTGGCACGATTGCCATGTTTCTATATCCGTTTGCCTATTCTTATTTACAACATTGGCTAACAGATCATCAATTTGGGATTTATATTGGTTCAACGGTACATGAAGTAGCACAAGTTTATGCTGCCGGCGGTAATATTGGTCCTACGGTTGCTGATACAGCAGTAATCACCAAAATGATTAGAGTAATGATGTTAGCACCATTTTTATTAGTTTTATCTTGGGCATTATCAAAACAGAAATCAGATAAAAGTAAAATTAATATTCCTTGGTTTGCTTTCTTATTTATTCTCATGGCAATCTTTAATTCCTTTGATATTTTGCCAAAAAGTGCGGTTAAATTTATTGTAAAATTAGACGATTTACTGTTAATTGCCGCAATGATAGCTTTAGGATTAACCACTCATATTAGTGCTATCAAGAAAGCGGGTGTAAAACCTTTATTATTAGGGATGTTACTCTTTATTTGGTTGGTTTTAGGAGGATTAGCAGTGAATTTGTTAATGCAAGGATTTTTATAAAGATAAGGATATTATTTTGAACAATCTTACTGAAACGTTTACTCTCGAACCTCAAGATAATGCACGCTTACAATCCCTTTGTGGCACATTTGATGAGCATTTGCAATTAATTGAAAGCAGTTTTAATTTGGTTGTTTCACGCCGTAATTTTACTTTTACTGTACAATCCGCAGACGGAGAAGAAAAAAACACGTATCATCCAACTTTGCTAAAAAGTGCGGTGAAATTAATTAAAAATTTATATGCTGACACTGCAAAAATTCGTGGCAAAGTGAAAGAGCTGGATTTGGAAGATATACATTTGGCAATTCAAGAGAGCCGAATGTTATTACAAGATAATACTCAAACAAAGCGGGAAGATAGTAAAGTTTATAGCACAACAATTAAAACTAAACGTGGCTTAATCAAACCTCGTGGTAAAAACCAAATTGAATATTTACATAATATTCTCACACACGATATTAGTTTTGGTATTGGACCGGCTGGAACAGGGAAAACTTTTTTAGCCGTTGCCGCAGCGGTTGAAGCATTAGAGCGTCAAGAAGTGCGTCGTATTTTGCTTACACGTCCTGCTGTTGAAGCCGGTGAAAAATTGGGTTTTTTACCCGGTGATTTAGGACAGAAAATTGAACCTTATTTACGTCCGCTTTATGATGCTTTATTTGAAATGTTAGGGTTTGAGCGTGTGCAAAAATTAATAGAACGTAATGTAATTGAAATTGCACCGTTAGCTTATATGCGGGGACGAACGTTAAACGACAGTTTTATTATTTTAGATGAAAGTCAAAACACAACGGTTGAACAAATGAAAATGTTTTTAACCCGAATTGGATTTAATTCTAAGGTTGTTGTAACCGGTGATGTTACGCAAATTGACTTACCTCGTAGTCAAAAATCCGGTCTTCGCCATGCGATTGAAGTATTAGAAAATGTGCCAGAATTAAGTTTTAACTATTTTGACAGCAAAGATATTGTACGTCATCCTGTTGTGGCAAAAGTTGTTCAAGCTTATGAGGTTTGGGAAATTAAAGATGAGTTTCGTCGCCAACAATTAGCCGAGCAAAAACAACAAGAGCGGTTAGAAAAAGAGCAGTTTACCGAAGAACGGGTAAAAGCGTTACAAGAATAATTTTATACAAAGGTTCAATTCATGAAAAATGTCATTATTGACCTACAGATAGCGAGCGAAGATGCGACCAATTTACCAAGTGTGGAACAAATTCAACTATGGGCAAATGCGGCAATTCGAGCGGAAAACTCACAACCTGAAATGACAGTACGCATTGTTGATGAAGAAGAAAGTCACCATTTGAATTTAACCTATCGTGGTAAAGATAAGCCGACTAATGTGCTTTCTTTTCCTTTTGAATGTCCTGATGAAATTGAATTACCATTAATTGGTGATCTAGTGATTTGTCGTCAAGTAGTAGAACGAGAGGCGACAGAGCAAGAAAAACCACTAATGGCACATTGGGCACATATGATCGTACATGGTAGTTTACATTTGTTAGGCTATGATCATATTGAAGATGATGAGGCGGAAGAAATGGAAAGGTTAGAAACGGAAATTATGCTTTCGTTAGGTTTTACTGATCCTTATATTATTGAGAAATAACCAACCTGAAATGATATCTTCTCGCCATGTGCAAATTAGTATTGCACCCAATCTGCAAGGTTTTGGACCGCACTTTTTATCACATTTTGATGTTTTGTGGTTAGGGTGGGAAAAACCCGATTTTAATGTGCATTTTTGCCATGTGCAAAAAGCAAAAAAGTTACTTGGGCAAGAGTTTTTAAATGTGATTTTTGATGCTCGTCAGGGATTTCATTTAGAAAGTTTGGCGATTGTGGCGGGAACGATAAAAGCAGGTGGAACATTAAATATTCTACTTAA
Source organism: Histophilus somni 2336 (assembly GCF_000019405.1). Lineage (NCBI taxonomy): Bacteria > Pseudomonadati > Pseudomonadota > Gammaproteobacteria > Pasteurellales > Pasteurellaceae > Histophilus > Histophilus somni. The sequence goes on from NC_010519.1 coordinate 714,638, forward strand.
TCATTGGGATCTTTTAGAACAACAGGCTGATGTTGATAGCTTGCGTTGGAGCGGTGTAGAAGAAATGATTGCAACACCGCACTTTATTCGGCATTTTCAACGGATTGTTAATCAATTTCAGTTTCCTGTTAATCATTTCGCTATTCCAGCGATTACTCAAAATAACCTATCTGATTTATTTTGTTCAGTTCAATTGAGTGCAACTAAAGCACAGCAAAAAGTTATTGACAGTATTTTACAGCAACAGGCAGATATTTATTTTTTAACAGCAAAACGTGGACGAGGCAAATCAGCATTATTGGGTTTGTTATCTCAACAAGTAAAACAGAAAGTTTATTTGACGGCACCGAATAAAAGTGCGGTGAATATTTTGCAAAAGTTCGCCGGTCAATCAGTTATTTTTATTGCACCTGATGAGTTTGTTCACCGTTTGGTAGAAAATCCGCAAGAATATCAACATGCTTGGCTATTTGTAGATGAAGCAGCCATGCTACCTGTCAGTACCTTAAATTTTTTTAGTGCTTATTTTAAACATATTGTTTTTAGTACAACCATTCATAGTTACGAAGGTACGGGGCGTGGTTTTGGCTTAAAATTTAAGCAACGAATTTTACAACAACGGCGAAAATGTCTTGAATTTGAATTAAAGGAGCCATTGCGTTGGCGTGAGGATGACAAGTTAGAACCTTTTATTGATGTGCTTTTATTGCTTAATAGCGAAGATGATTTTCGGCAATATCATTACAAATCCAATTTGGACGTTCACATAAAATCGCTAAATCAACAGGCGTTATTGACACAAATAGCAGATTTTTACGGTCTATTATCTTTAGCACATTACCGCACTTCTCCTATTGATTTACGTCGTTTATTGGATGCTCCAAAACAACGATTTTATTTGGCACAGACAGAAGGACATTTGCTCGGTGGAATATGGGCATTAGAGGAGGGGGGATTGACAGATCGAGGATTGATTGCGGCGATTTGTCGAGGAGAACGCCGACCGAAAGGGAATTTAGCAGCACAATTATTGGCTTTTCAATATCTTAATTCACAGGCTTGTGAATTACGTTCTTTACGAATTTCTCGCATTGCACTTCAACCTAATTGGCAGAGAAGGGGAGTAGGGCGAGATTTGATAGCTGCTTTGAAAGTAGAAAGTAACATTGATTTTTTATCAGTGAGCTTTGGTTACAGCTCGGAGTTGGTTTCTTTTTGGCATAAGTGCGGTTTTAATTTAGTGTATTTGAGTGAGTATAAAGAAAGTAGCAGTGGCACATATAATGCAATGGCTATTTGTCCTTTGACTTTGCGAGGCAAAGAATTTTCACAACAATGTATGAGTCAATTTAGACGAGATTTTGTTTTATCGGATCATCCTTTATTGAATGAGATTATAAATAATCAAACTATTGAGGTAGAGTTAAATGCCTTTGATGTATACTCATTGCAAAATTTTGCATTTTATTACCGCACTTTATCGGCTGCTCGTCCTGCCTTATGGAGACTATTGAAGATGATAGCTCCCTCTGATTGTCCTGTCTTGAGGAAATATTTTTGTGGTGAAAAAGATTTCTTGTCTTATGGCGGTTATCGACAAGGAGTGATAATTTGCCGCAACGAAGTAAAAGAAGTGTTGCAAAAATATAAAAACTTTCTATGATGGAGTGATTTTTATACAGGAAGGAGAATGTGATGCCGGATCAATCAGAAAAGAAAGGTTTTTTCCGCCGTATGCTGGATGCGTACAATCAATTTTGTAATGAAATGGAGGTGGATAAAGGGACTTGTCGAGGCTGTGTACCTATAGTCAAATTTGATGAAAATGCAAAACAAGAAACAGATAATGAGGCTGGTAAAGCATCATAATTGTGAAGTACTTCACATAATGGAAAAGATTTAGCCAACCAATGTATCCATCTTAGTTTACTTAACTATAACAACTCTCTAAAATACGCACGCTTTACTTCAGTGAAGTTGGCGTATTTTTATTATTATTTTTAGGTGATTATTATGTTATGGTTTTTCTTTTGTGTTGCCCTATTGATTTTAGGCTATTTCACATACGGTAAATTTGTTGAGAAAGTATTTGTTATCAATCCGAACAAGAAAACGCCCGCTTATTCTATGACAGATGGTGTTGACTATGTTCCGATGTCTAAAAAGAAAATTTGGCTAATTCAATTATTGAATATCGCAGGCACAGGTCCGATTTTCGGACCGATTATGGGGGCATTATATGGACCGGTGGCGATGTTATGGATTGTACTGGGTTGTGTATTTGCCGGTGCAGTACATGATTATTTCTGTGGTATGTTGAGCGTTCGTAATGGTGGTGCTTCAATGCCTACTCTTGCCGGACGCTATTTAGGTACTCCCGTTAAAGTATTTATTAACGTACTTGCCGTTGTTTTATTATTCCTTGTCGGGATTGTGTTTGTAACCAGTCCTGCTCAGTTATTAAGTACTATTACTTTAGATATGTTTGGTAGTGCAAGTATGGCTACAACCAATGCACATGAGGTGGTAAGTGCGGTACAAAACGCTGGTGAGATCCGTGTTTGGGGAATGGATAAACCGACAGTTGTGGCGGTTTGGACTGGAATTATTTTCCTTTACTATATTGTGGCGACATTGTTACCGATTGATAAGATTATTGGACGTATTTATCCATTATTTGGTGGATTATTATTATTCATGTCTGCCGGTATGGTATATGGCTTAGTATCCAGCCATTTAAATGGTGCTGATCCAATTGAATTTTTCCGTTCCGTTGATGGTATGAGTTTTGAAAAATTCTTACAAAACTTTGAAACTCGTAAAGAGCTACCATTATGGCCATTATTATTCTTAACCATTTCTTGTGGTGCACTTTCCGGTTTCCATGCAACTCAATCTCCATTGATGGCACGTTGTGCTGAAAATGAGAAAGAAGGTCGTTTTATTTTCTACGGAGCCATGATTGCAGAAGGTGTTATTGCTTTAGTTTGGTGTACTGTTGGTTTAAGTTTCTATGAAAATTTGGGTGAACTATTAGCTGCAACCCAACAAGGTTCACCTTCCAAAGTAGTGTATGATTCTTCTATTTATTTCTTAGGGACTATTGGTGGTGTTTTTGCTGTATTAGGGGTAGTTGTGCTACCTATTACTTCCGGAGATACAGCATTCCGTTCCGCTCGTTTGATTATTGCGGAGTTCTTAAAAATTGAACAACGCACTTTGGTGAAACGGTTACTTATTGCAGTTCCGTTATTTGCAGTCGGTTTTTGGATTATTGCATCAAAAATTGACTTTGGTGTGTTGTGGCGTTATTTCACTTGGGCAAACCAAGCAACAGCAATGGTGATGCTATGGACAGCTGCGGCTTATCTATATCGTTACAATAAATTCCATTGGGTGTGTACTATTCCGGCAGCATTTATTAGTGCGGTATGTTTTACATACTTAGCCTATAACAAAATTGGTTTTGGTTTAGATTATCAACTTTCCGTTTATATTGGTATTGGATTAACTATTTTGTGTTTAGTGGCTTTCTTTATTTTATTGAAACCGTTAGGTTCGAAAGATCCGGATGCCTTTATAAATGATGTAGCATAATTTATAAACAATAGATAAAAAACCGTTTAAGGCAACTTGAACGGTTTTTTTATAAAAAATTTACTTTATTTATATGTTTTCAAGATAAAAAACTTGCAACCTAACTTGACAGATAATACACTTATTAAGTGGTAAAAAGTGGAATTTTGTGGAGAAATTTGTCATAATCTTCCTAATTTATCTGCGATGAATAATTTTTTGTGATTAAAGTAAGGAAACAATATGTTTCGAGGTGCATCAGCGGTTAATCTTGATTCTAAGGGGAGGATTGCAATTCCTACTCGCTATCGTCCGGAAATCCTCGAAATAAATCAGGGGCAGATGGTTTGTACCGTTGATATTCGCCAGCCTTGCTTATTACTTTACCCTTTAAACCAATGGGAAATTATTGAGCAGAAATTATCGAAATTGTCGAATTTCAATCCGGAAGAGCGTAGTTTGCAACGTGTAATGCTAGGTTATGCAACTGAATGTGAACTTGACAGTGCCGGACGAATTCTTATTAGTGCTCCTTTACGTCAACATGCAAAATTAGAAAAATCCATTATGTTGGTGGGGCAATTAAATAAATTTGAAATTTGGAGCGAGTCAGAGTGGCAAGCTCAAATTGAAAAAGATATGACATTAGGTGCGAGTGGACAATTTGCCATGTCTGAAGCATTAAGTATGTTATCCCTATAATAAAAAAGATACGTTACAGTCAGTAACGGTACTAGCAAAGGTAAAAAGGTACGTTTTTTGTTGTACCTTTTATCCCTTTTGATTTTATTGATTTTTCCTAGGTTATTGCAAATGAGTATGCAAGATACATTTTCTTCACCTGAGCATTTCACTGTTTTATTAAGAGAAGCAGTTGGCGGTTTAGCCTTAAAAGAAAATGGTATCTATATTGATGGGACTTTCGGTCGAGGCGGTCATTCTCGTTTTATCCTTTCTCAACTGTCAAAAAAGGGTCAATTAATTGCGATTGATCGTGATCCCCAAGCAATTCAGGTTGCACAAAATATTCAAGATCCACGTTTTCGTATTGTGCATGACAGCTTTTCAGCTATTCCGGATATTTGTGAAAAATTAGGATTGACGGGCAAAATTGACGGGATTTTACTTGATCTTGGCGTGTCATCTCCACAACTTGATAATGCGGAAAGGGGATTCAGTTTCATGAAAGATGGTCCTTTGGATATGCGTATGGATACGACACAAGGATTATCGGCAACGGAATGGTTGAGGCAGGTTTCTGAACAGGATTTAGCATGGGTATTGAAAACTTTCGGTGAAGAACGCTTTGCCAAACGTATAGCTCAGGCGATTGTAGGATATAACAAAAGTGCGGTGCAAAGTGGAGCAGAACCTTTAAACAGAACTTTACAATTAGCTGAACTGATTGCTCAGTCTGTACCTTTTAAAGATAAGTATAAGCATCCTGCAACGAGAAGTTTCCAAGCTATTCGTATTTTTATTAATTCCGAATTAGATGAATTAGAAAAAGTATTGAATGGAGCTTTAAATGTTCTCGCTCCTCAAGGACGTCTGTCGATTATCAGCTTTCATTCTCTAGAAGATCGTATGGTAAAGCATTTTATACGTAAGCAAAGTAAAGGTGATGATTTGCCCAAAGGATTGCCATTGCGTGAAGAGCAAATTCAACATAATCAAAAATTAAAACCTGTTGGTAAAGCGATTATGCCGACAGAACAAGAAATGGCTGCTAATGTCCGTTCAAGAAGTGCGGTCTTACGCATTGCGGAGAGAATATAATGGTAAGAGATTTCGAACGCTACCCATTGTATAAAGTTATTTTTGAGGACTTGGTTTCTGCAAATAAATTATTAATTGTTTTAACGATTTTGGTTGTATTGAGTGCGTTAAGTACAGTTTGGATTACTCATCAAACTCGTATTTTAGTTGCTAAAAAAAGTAATTTAGTTGTTGAAAATCAATCACTTGAGCAAGAATATTTAAATTTAAGATTAGAGGAAAAGGCCCATAGTCTTCATTCCGATATAGAGTCTTTTGCCTCTCAAAAGTTGAAGATGAAATCCGTTCCGGCTGAACAAGAGGTTGTTATCATTGAATAGATAATAGATATTAGGCGGTTATTAATGACACATAATAAGATAAATCGAAAAAACAAACGAGCATTTGAAAATGGTGCAAAGCGTAATCAACCTAAAAAGATCTATGAAAATAGTTTCTTGAAATGGCGTTTTATGGTTGTTGTTGGTCTTATTATTTTATCACTCACAGCTTTAGTGGGACGTGCTACTTATGTACAGATGATTAAATCCGATGTGCTATCTAATGAGGCGGATGAACGATCCTTGCGTAAAGAAAAAATTTTGTCTATGCGAGGTACCATTGTTGATCGCAATGGGCAACTTTTATCAGTGAGTGTTCCTATGTTTTCAATTTCAGCTGAACCAAAAAAAATTTTTAGTAAAAATGGTTTACAAGATGAGGAACGCTGGCGTGCATTAGCTAAAGCATTAGGTATGTCTTACAAGGACTTACGAAAAATTCTAGAAAAAAATCCTAAATCTGGTTTTGTCTATTTAGCTCGTCAGGTGTCACCAACCATTGCGGAGTATGTTAAAGAATTAAATCTATATGGAGTTAACTTAAAAACTGAACCTCGTCGTTTTTATCCTAAGACAGAGGAAACTGCACATTTACTCGGCTATACCAATATAGACGGGGAAGGTATTGAGGGGATAGAGAAAAGTTTTAATTCATTTTTAGTTGGTAAACCTGGATCAAGAACAGTTCGCAAGGATAGGTATGGTAGGATTATTGAGAATATATCAGATCTTAAGAAATACGATCCGCAAAATGTCATTTTAAGTATTGATGAAAAATTACAGTCCGTAGCTTATCGTGAAATAAAGAAAGCTGTTGAAAAATACAAAGCGGAATCAGGAACGGCAGTACTTGTTGATATTCATACGGGAGAGGTGTTGGCTATGGCTAATGCACCTTCTTATAATCCAAATATACGCACAAGTTTTAAGACTGAAGTGATGCGTAATAGAGCTATTACAGATACTTTCGAGCCAGGTTCGACTATTAAACCTTTTGTTATTTTGACCGCACTTGAAAAAAAAGTAGTGCGAAGAGATGAGATAATCGACACTGGTCGTTTAGTTTTAGATGGGTATGAAGTTAAAGATGTTGCAGTCAGAGATCGCCAAACGCTTGATCAAATTTTAGAAAATTCGAGTAATAGAGGGGTGAGCCGTTTGGCTTTGCGTATGCCTGCAAATGCACTAATAGATACATATAAAAAAGCAGGTTTAGGGCAACGAACAGAATTAGGTTTAGTTGGGGAACAGGCAGGTTTCTTGAATGCCGATCGTAAGAAATGGTCAGATATTGATAGAGCCAGTGTTTCCTTTGGTTATGGCATCAGCACTACGCCGTTACAACTTGCTCGTGCCTATGTTACCTTGGGCAGTTTCGGTATTTATAGACCTCTTTCAATTACAAAAGTAGATCCTCCTGTTATTGGGCAGCGAGTGTTTTCTGAAAAAATGACTCGTGAAGTGGTTAATATGATGGAGAAAGTTGCGATAAAAAATAAAAGAGCAATGGTAGAGGGTTATCGAGTGGGAATAAAAACAGGAACAGCAAAGAAAATTGAAAATGGGAAATATGTTAACAAATATATTGCTTATACAGCCGGACTTGCTCCAATCAGCAACCCTCGCTATGCCTTAGTGGTATTAATTAATGATCCTAAAGGTAGAGAATATTATGGTGGGGTTGTTTCTGCCCCTGTATTTTCCAATATTATGAGTTATGCTTTGAAAGCAAATAATATTCCTCCTGATAGTAGTAACTATACAAAAACTGTTAGACGTACAGTTTATCTCAATAGTCAAGAGAATAAAGCGAAAGCCAATTAATCATTCAGGTAATCTATGAAAAAATTAACCGCACTTTGGGATATTGATGAACAATTAGATAGCGTTCATAGAGATATTGAACTTCAAGAAATGATTTTAGACAGCCGTTTAGCTAAGACCGGCTGTCTTTTTGTTGCGATTAAAGGACATCGTGTTGACGGTCGAGAATTTATTATGCAAGCCATTCAAAATGGAGCAAGTGCGGTGCTGTTTGAAACTGATCTAGTGGAGCAGCATTTGACAGTAAGCTTTGAGCAAAATATTCCGCTTATTGCGTATTATGAACTGTCAAAACATCTTTCTCATATTGCAGATAGATTTTATTCATCTCCTTCACAACGTTTAACCCTTGTTGGTGTAACGGGAACCAATGGTAAAACAACCATAGCTCAGTTACTTGCACAGTGGACACAAATTTTAGGGCATACAAGTGCGGTCATGGGGACGATTGGTAATGGTTTATTTGGGCAAATAAAAGAAGCTTCAAATACAACGGGATCGGCAATAGAAATACAATCCTCGTTAGATAAATTTATTCGGCAAGGTGCTGATTTTGCTGCGATTGAAGTGTCTTCTCACGGGTTAGTGCAGCATAGAGTTGAGGCACTGACTTTTCGTGCAGGCATTTTTACCAACCTAAGCCGTGATCATCTTGATTATCATCATACCATGGAAAATTACGCACAAGCGAAGAAACGTTTGTTTAGTGAACTGAATTGTCAACATAAAATTTTAAATGTTGATGATGAAATCGGGGCAACATGGTTGATTGAATTAAGTAAAGATGATCCTGATGTGGTTGCAGTAAGTTGCCGTGCGGATTATCAGCCCGATACAAAAAATTGGCTAAAAGCAACCGCACTTAGTTTTCACAGCAAAGGCACAACGATTGAATTTGCCTCAAGCTGGGGAAATGGGATCTTAAGTAGTCCATTAATTGGGGGCTTCAATGTGAGTAATTTATTACTTGTTTTAGCCACACTCTTATCGCTTGGGTATGACATAGATAAATTACTTGCTACAGTACGGCAATTAACCGGTGTTTGCGGGCGAATGGAAATGTTGAGTGCAAAACATAAGGCTACCGTGATTGTTGATTATGCACATACACCGGACGCTTTAGAGAACGCTTTGCAATCTGCTGCAGTTCATTGTCAGGGAAAACTTTGGTGTATTTTCGGTTGTGGCGGTGATCGTGATAGAGGTAAACGTCCATTAATGGCAGCTATTGCCGAAAAATTTGCTGATAGTGTGATTGTTACTGATGATAATCCTCGAACAGAGAATCCTGAACAAATTATGCAAGATATTTTGACAGGTTTTCAGCAATCAAGTGCGGTGCAGATTATTCATCAGCGTGAGCAAGCAATTAAAACAGCGTTACAAAGTGCGGTAGAAAATGATGTTGTTTTGATTGCTGGAAAAGGTCATGAGAATTATCAAATTATTGGAACAACTAAATACCATTTTTCGGATCAGGAAATTGTAAAAAAGTATTTTTAAGTTTAGTAAAATTTGAAGTCATTGATGAGTAAAATACAGAAATAATTCATTGTATTGAATGATGAGAAGTAAGAAATAACATGATTAAGTTATCGACAAAAGAACTGGCTGACATTTTTTCCGCACGATTAATTGGAGCGAAGGATATTTGTGTGGAAAAGGTTAGTACCGACACAAGAAAGCCTTGTTTAAGAAGTTTGTTCTTTGCTTTGAAAGGTGAAAATTTTGATGCTCATGATTATCTGACACAGGCAGTAGAACAAGGTTGTTCAGCTGTTGTAGTTGAGCGTGAGTGTGATGTTGATGTACCACAGTTAATTGTACCTGATACTCGTCTTGCTTTAGGGCAATTAGCTAAATGGCTAAGAGTAAAAATTAATCCAAAAACAATCGCAATAACGGGATCTTCAGGCAAAACAACGGTCAAAGAAATGACAGCTTCTATTTTGCAAAAAGTAGTGCAAGATCCTGATGCGGTGTTATTTACTCAAGGCAATTTCAATAATGATATCGGTGTTCCTTTGACTTTATTGCGTTTTGAACCGAAACATCAATTTGCTGTCATTGAGTTAGGGGCAAATCATCAAGGCGAAATTGCTTATACTGTGGATTTAGTCCAACCGGACGTAGCGTTGGTTAATAATGTTGCTGCTGCCCACTTAGAAGGATTTGGGAGTATCGAAGGAGTAGCACAGGCAAAAGGTGAAATTTATCAAGGGTTGAATGGCAAAGGAATTGCCATAATGGAATATGAGCATTCTGTACTCTGGAAAAAATATTGGCATGAACAGATAGGTGATGCAGAAACTCGATTATTTTCCACTCAGGGGAAGAAATCAGACTACTATGCGCAAGAGATCCGATTAACGGAAACGGGATCTCAGTTTAAATTGTGTTGTACCGAGCATGGGGAAATAGAGATTAATTTACCTTATTTAGGTTTGCATAATGTCAGTAATGCCGTAGCGGCAGCCTCATTAGCTTTATGCTTAGGTGTGAGTTTAGAACAAATCAAAGCAGGCTTAGAAAAAAAATCGTATGTAAAAGGGCGTTTATTTCCCATTGAGCCTTGTCCAAATCTATTGTTATTAGATGATACTTATAATGCTAATGTAAGTTCATTGAAATCCGCTATTGATGTATTGCGACAATATGATAAATTTTTCCGTATTTTTGCTGTCGGTGATATGGCGGAATTGGGGGGAAATTCAGTGAGTTGTCACAAACAAGTAGCGGATTTTGCTCAGATGGCGAACTTAGATTTAGTGGTCAGTTTTGGTACACAAAGTGCGGTCATTTCCGATGCTTGTGATGGCGTTCATTTTAGTGATAAAACCGAGTTGGTGAATTATATAATCCCCATTATTCAGCAAAAATTAGCCAGTCAAAAAGTTGTTTTATTAGTCAAAGGAGCGAGATGTATGCAAATGGAAGACGTGATTAATTTAGTAAAGGATAAATTTCAATGTTAGTGTGGTTAGCTGAATATTTACACCAATATCAAAGTGTATTTAATGTTTTTTCTTACTTGACAGTGCGTGCAATTCTTGCACTTTTCACCGCACTTTTACTCTCGCTATGGATTGGTCCTAAAGTGATTCGTCGTTTACAAATTTTGAAATTTGGGCAAGAGATACGTAATGATGGTCCTGATAGTCACTTAAGCAAAAAAGGCACCCCAACGATGGGAGGTATTATGATTTTATTTGCTATAGGGGTCAGTACGTTATTATGGGCAAATTTAGCCAATCCTTATGTTTGGTTTTGCTTGTTTGTATTATTTGGCTATGGAGCGGTCGGTTTTGTTGATGATTATCGTAAAATTACACGCAAAAATACTGCCGGTTTAGTTGCTCGTTGGAAATATTTTTGGCTTTCTGTTATCGCTTTAATCTCTGCTTTCGGTATGTATGCGATAGGTAAAGATACGGATGCGACACGTTTGGTTGTGCCTTTTTTTAAAGATGTCATGCCTCAGTTAGGTTTGTTTTATATTGTATTGGCATATTTTGTTATTGTGGGCACCGGCAATGCGGTTAATTTGACCGATGGGCTGGATGGCTTGGCCATTATGCCGACAGTTTTTGTTGCTGCTGCATTTGCATTGATTGCATGGGCGACCGGAAATATTGAATGGTCAAAATATTTATATATTCCCTATATTAAACATACCTCTGAATTGGTTATATTTTGTACTGCAATTGTGGGTGCCGGTTTGGGTTTTTTATGGTTCAATACGTATCCTGCACAGCTTTTTATGGGGGATGTTGGTTCATTAGCATTGGGTGGAGTATTAGGTACTATTGCCGTTTTAGTTCGACAAGAATTTTTATTGGTGATTATGGGCGGTGTATTTGTCGTTGAAACTTTATCGGTTATTTTGCAAGTAGGATCTTATAAGTTACGCAATGGTAAACGTATTTTCCGAATGGCACCGATCCATCACCATTATGAGCTGAAAGGTTGGCCGGAACCACGAGTAATTATCCGCTTTTGGATTATTTCGCTGATGTTAGTGTTACTCGGATTAATTACCTTGAAATTACGTTAAGGCAAGCTATGACTAATCAATATCAAAACAAAAATATCTGCGTAGTCGGATTAGGTAAAACAGGATTGTCTTGCGTTGATTTCTTGTTACGGCAGCAAGCAAATGTGCGTGTCATTGATACTCGTCAACAACCGACGGGAGCAGAAAAATTACCTGAAAATGTCCCCTTACATACAGGAAGCTTAAACCAACAATGGCTACTTGAAGCTGATCTCATTGTGATTAGCCCTGGGCTTTCTGTTAAAACACTTGAAATTCAGACCGCACTTCAGGCCGGTGTAGAGGTTGTCGGTGATATTGAATTATTTTGTCGTTACGCCAATAAGCCAATTATTGCTATTACAGGCTCAAATGGTAAGAGTACCGTGACTACATTGGTCAGTGAAATGGCGAAAGAGGATGGCTTAAAAGTTGGAATAGGGGGAAATATTGGTATTCCTGCCCTTGAGTTATTGCAACAAGATTATGATCTCTATGTTTTAGAGCTATCAAGTTTTCAACTGGAGACGACTTATAGTTTGAAAGCGACAGCCGCAACGATTTTAAATATTAGTGAAGATCATATGGATCGTTATCTCGATATTGAAGATTATCGCCAAGCCAAATTGAGAATTTATGAAAATTGTCAACGTGCGGTAATAAATGCCGAAGATGTATTAACAACAACGGAAGATTTAAAGTCTCCAATTACTTTTGGAGAAAGTCAGGCTGATTATTGGCTAAAAACGGAAAATGGCAAGCAATATTTAATGGCAAAAGAGCGGTTAATTTTACCTTGTGATGAAATGAAATTGGTAGGTCGTCATAATTATATGAATGCGTTGGCGGCCAGTGCGTTGGTTCAGGCTGTCGACATAAGTTTTACTGCAATTCGGACCGCACTTCGTAAATTTACCGGTTTAGCTCATCGCTTTCAGTTAGCATATCAGAAAGATGATGTACGTTGGATTAATGATTCGAAGGCAACCAATGTTGGAAGTACAGTTGCTGCACTGACCGGTTTGTATGTAGCTAATAAATTACATTTATTGTTGGGGGGGGATGGTAAATCCGCAGATTTTTCGGAATTGGCAACATTAATTAATCAACCCCATATTTATTGCTATTGTTTTGGGCAAGATGGTAAAGAACTTGCCGCACTATCAGTGCAAAGTCAGTTATTTGATACGATGGAACAGGCAATAGAAGCTATTCGTCCGAATTTACAGCAAGGTGATATGGTGCTTTTATCACCGGCTTGTGCAAGTTTGGATCAATTTAAATCCTTTGAACATCGAGGTGATGTTTTTAGTGATTTAGCGAAGTTGGCACAGGGTTAAAGATAGAGACAAAATGGGACAAAATAACGTAAAACAACATATTGATCGTTGGTTGCGTATTACACCAACAACAGCATTATATGATCGAGCATTGCTATGGTTGTTTATTATTCTATTGTGCTTGGGATTAATTAGTGTATCTTCCGCATCTATTCCAATCAGTACAAGATTATTTAATGAACCTTTTTACTTTATAAAACGTGATATAGGATATATTTTTATCTCGTTAATTGCTTTTGCGTTTGCTGTTCTCATACCAATGAGAATGTGGCAAAAATATAACGTTATATTATTTTGGATTGCTGTGATTTTATTATTGCTGGTGCTTACTGGAATCGGAAAAGATGCAAACGGTGCAAAACGTTGGATTCCGTTACAACTATTTAATTTTCAACCGGCTGAATTTGCCAAATTAGCACTAACGTGTTATTTGGCAGATTATTTCACACGCCGTTATAATGATGTACGTAGCAAAAAATTAAGTGCATTTAAGCCATTTTTTGTCATGGCTATATTGGGTGGATTATTATTGTTACAGCCTGATTTAGGGAGTGCGGTTGTTTTATTTGTTATAACTTTTGGCTTGCTTTTTATTGTTGGTGCAAATTTTTGGCAGTTTGTAGGGCTGGGAGGAATCGCTTTTTTCTTATTCCTATGGTTAGTCGCATCTGCCTCTTATCGTTTAAAACGCTTTACAGGTTTTCTTGAGCCTTTTAAAGATCCTCTAGGAGCAGGTTATCAATTAACAAACTCTTTAATGGCTTTTGGGCGAGGTGAGTTATGGGGCGAAGGATTGGGAAACTCTGTACAAAAATTGGAATATTTGCCTGAGGCACATACCGATTTTGTCATGGCGATTGTCGGTGAGGAATTTGGGCTTGTGGGCATTATTGTGGTGGTGTTCTTACTTGCGTTACTCGTTTTTAGAGTAATGAAAATAGGGAGAGAGTCATTATTATTAGAAGAACGCTTTAAAGGGTTTTTGGCTTTTGGTATAGGTTTTTGGATATTTTTTCAAGGATTTGTAAATCTCGGTATGGCATTAGGCATGTTACCGACCAAAGGATTAACCTTTCCATTAGTGAGTTATGGCGGTTCAAGCTTGCTGATTATGTCAGTCAGTATTGCAATTTTGTTGCGGATAGATTACGAAAATAGAGTTGTTCGAGTTGGAAGTGCTCGACTAAGAGATGATTAAAATAAGGAAAATACCGTGTCAAAAAGAAAAAAATTATTGGTTATGGCTGGCGGAACCGGAGGTCATGTTTTCCCTGCTATTGCTGTTGCACAATATTTACAAAAGCAAGATTGGGATATTTGTTGGTTAGGCACTCGGGACCGTATGGAAGCAAAGTTGGTGCCAAAGCACGGGATTCCAATTGAGTTTATTCAGATTTCCGGTTTAAGAGGCAAGGGATTAATAACTTTATTGAAAGCACCTTTTGTCATTTTAAGAGCGGTTCTACAAGCGAGAAAAATCATAAAGAAATATCAACCGGATGTAGTACTCGGCATGGGAGGATATGTCTCTGGACCTGGTGGAGTTGCCGCAAAACTTTGTAACATACCTGTAGTTGTGCATGAACAAAATGCTGTATTAGGTTTAACGAATTCATTGCTGGCTAAAATTGCGACACGGGTATTACAAGCATTTCCAAATACATTTCCTAACGCAGAAGTCGTTGGTAATCCGGTGCGTGAGGCGTTTTTTTCTGTGCCTATGCCACAAGAACGTTTTGACACTGCTTGTGAGATACTCAAAGTTTTAGTGGTTGGAGGAAGTCAAGGGGCTCATATATTGAATACAATATTACCGGAAGTATTAGCTCAATTGCCTAATCGTCTGGAAATTGTTCACCAAGTCGGGGCTGGTTCGGTGGAAAACGTCACCGCACTTTATCATGATAAAGTTAATCTTACGCGAGAATCAGTACAAATTACCGAATTTATTGATGATATAGCTCAGGCTTATGCTTGGGCGGATATCGTCATCTGCCGTTCCGGAGCATTGACTGTCTGTGAACTTGCAGCTGTTGGTACACCGGCTATTTTTGTACCCTTTCAACATAAAGATAAACAACAATATTTAAATGCAAAATATTTAGCTGATGTTGGAGCTGCCTATATTGTTGAACAACATGAATTGGATGCAGAAAAAATAGCTCAATTATTAAAAAATGTAGATAAAGAAAAATTACTGGAAATGGCGGAAAAAGCAAAAAATATGTCGACGCCGTTATCCACTCAACGTGTTGCTGAAGTTATAATGGATACTGTTAAAACTTAGCCAATTAAAATGAAAAGAACATTTTGCTATGTAAATGAATAAAGGAATGATGAATGCAAGCATTTAGACAACGAATTAGACAAACTGTACCTGAAATGCGTCGAGTAAAACAAATTCATTTTGTTGGGATTGGCGGAGCCGGTATGGGAGGAATAGCGGAAGTGTTATTAAATGAAGGTTATCAAGTAACCGGTTCAGATATTGCGGAAAATGCGGTAACCAGTCGCTTAATTTCTTTGGGAGCTAAAATTTCTTTCTCTCATCATGCAGCAAATATTGAGGGTGCTAGCGTTGTCGTTGTTTCCAGTGCGATTAAGGGAGATAACATTGAAGTTATTACAGCACATGAAAAACGTATACCGGTTATTCAACGTGCACAAATGCTGGCAGAAATTATGCGTTTTCGTCACGGAATTGCTATTGCGGGAACGCATGGTAAAACGACTACTACAGCAATGGTTGCAATGATTTATGCACAAGCCGGTTTAGATCCTACTTTTGTTAACGGCGGGTTGGTTAAGTCTGCTGGAACAAATGCGTATTTAGGATGCAGTCGTTATTTAATTGCAGAAGCAGATGAAAGCGATGCGTCCTTTTTACATTTGCAGCCAATGGTGTCGGTAGTGACCAATATTGAGCCTGAACATATGGAAACTTATCATGGCGATTTTGAAGAAATGAAACAAACTTATGTGAATTTCTTGCGTAATTTGCCGTTTTATGGGTTATCTGTGATGTGTGCTGATGATCCCGTTTTAATGGAATTATCCTCTCAAGTAGGACGCCAAGTGGTTACTTACGGGTTCAGTGATGAGGCGGACTATCGCATAGAAGATTATCAACAAACGGGTTTTCAGGGGCATTATACGGTTGTAGCACCGAATGGGGAGCGTATTGATGTGTTGTTAAATGTGCCAGGTAAACATAATGCTTTAAATGCAACCGCCGCATTAACCGTTGCTAAAGAAGAAGGGATCGAAAATGAGGCGATTCTGACCGCACTTGCCGAGTTTCAAGGTGCCGGTCGTCGTTTTGATCAATTAGGGCAATTTATTCGTCCAAATGGGAAAGTGATGTTAGTTGATGATTATGGTCATCATCCTACTGAAGTTAACGTAACCATTCAGGCAGCTCGCCAAGGTTGGGAGAATAAACGTATTGTGATGATTTTCCAACCTCATCGTTATTCTCGTACTCGAGATTTATTTGATGATTTTGTACAGGTTTTATCGCAAGTTGATGTGTTAATTATGCTGGATGTTTATGCGGCGGGTGAACAGGCTATCGCCGGTGCTGATAGTCGCTCTTTGTGTCGTTCAATCCGTAATTTAGGTAAAGTAGATCCGATTTTAGTCTCCGATCATAAGCAATTAGCTGAAATTGTTGATCAGGTTATTCAAGATGGTGATTTAATTTTGGCACAAGGTGCGGGTAATGTGAGCAAACTTTCTCGTGAATTAGCGTTGGCTTGGGGTAAAGAATAGTTATTAGCTCTTCGGAGTTACAATGTAAAAAAGTAGGATATAAAATGGCTAAACCATTAAAACAACAAAAGATCGCTGTCTTATTAGGGGGGACTTCAGCTGAACGTGAAGTGTCGTTAAACTCAGGAAATGCGGTCTTAACAGCGTTACGTAATCAGGGTTTTGATGCTCACCCAATCGATCCAAAAGAATATCCGGTTGCTATGTTGAAAGAACAGGGCTTTGATCGAGTTTTCAATATTTTACATGGGCGTGGCGGTGAAGATGGTACGATACAAGGATTATTAGAGCAAATAGGCTTACCCTATACGGGTTGTGGCGTAATGGCATCTGCTTTAACAATGGATAAAATGCGGACTAAAATGTTGTGGAAAGCATTCGGGTTACCTGTTGCAGATATGGAAGTCGTTACTCGCACTAGTTTTTCGCAGTTAAATCCGCAAGTAGTTGTAGAAAAATTGGGCTTGCCTTTAATGGTTAAACCTTCTTTGGAAGGTTCAAGTGTCGGATTGACAAAAGTTAACGCTATTGATGATCTAAAAAGTGCGGTGGAATTTGCACTTCAATATGATGAAACCGTACTGATTGAAGAATGGCTTTCCGGTGATGAATTAACGGTTCCGGTATTAGGTAACGAAGTTTTACCTTCGATTAAAATTGTACCCCAAGGGGAATTTTATGATTATGAAGCAAAATATATTGCCGATAATACGCAGTATTTTTGCCCCTCAGGATTAACGGAAGAGCGTGAACAAGAGCTTCGTCAATTAGTCAAACAAGCTTATGATGTTGTGGGTTGCAGGGGATGGAGCCGTATTGATGTCATGCTGGACGGCGAGGGTAAATTCCGCTTAGTGGAAGTCAATACAAATCCGGGAATGACAAGTCATAGCTTATTTCCAAAATCAGCTGCAACTGTTGGTTATTCTTTCGAGCAATTGGTCGTCAAAATTTTGGAGCTAAGTCTTTAAATGAGAACAACGCATAAAGTAACTGAAAATTTGAAAGTGACAAAACGGAAGTCCTACCGATTTGTCAACATTAAATTTATTGTTATGTTGTTATTGGTTGCAATACTGATTTTTATTGTTAGTAATCGTCAGTCGATTTTAGAAAAGTTAGATGATAGCTCAATTAATTCATTTGCTATTGCAGGTATAACAAATTTTACTGATGACAATGATGTTCGTGAAGTTTTGTCTCGAATATCGGACAGCGGTGAGTTAAAAGGTTTTTTTGGACAAGATATTGATTTGGTTAAACAGCAAATTGAAATGATACCTTGGGTTAAATCTGTGGCAGTACGTAAAATTTGGCCCAATCGCTTAAGTATTTGGGTAACGGAGCATTTACCCATTGCACGTTGGAATGAAACAGAATTTTTGTCATCAGAGGGAATAATATTTCAATTACCAATTAGTAAATTAAAAATACAAGGATTACCTCATTTGTCAGGACCTGATCATAAAAGTGCTGAGGTACTGGAAGCTTGGAATAAAATTTATCTTGATTTGAAGAGAAAAAATTTGTTGTTAAAAAAAATTGCTATCAATGAGCGTGGTTCATGGCAAATTGTGTTAGAGAACGATGTTGTATTAAAATTAGGACGTGGAGAATGGAAAGATAAATTGGATCGTTTTTTCACAATTTATCCACAGATTGAAATACCTGAAAATAAAAAGTTATCTTATGTTGATTTAAGATATGGTGTTGGTGCTGCTATCGGTGTAGTAGATTCTGACTAAATTTAATTTTAAATATGTGAAGTGACTAAAATGGCTAGAATTGTAGAAGATAAGATATTTGTAGGTTTAGAAGTAGGAACCTCAAAAGTTGTTGCTGTAGTAGGGGAATTATTACCCGATGGCGTTGTCAATGTATTAGGTGCCGGAAGCTGTCCTTCTAAAGGTATTGATAAGGGGAGCATTACAGATTTAAATGCGGTCGTAACTTCTATTCAACGAGCAATTGATTCAACCGAAGCGGTTGCAGATAGTCAGATATTTAGTGTGACATTGGCTATTACCGGTGAGCATATTCAAAGTTTGAATGAAAATGGATTTGTGCCTATTGCTGAGGAAGAGGTGACTCAAGAGGAAGTTGAAGCGGCGTTGCATACAGCGAGTTCAGTCCGTATTGGAGATGGGCTGGCATTATTACATATAATTCCCCAAGAATTTGCAGTGGATAAGCAAGTAAATATAAAAGATCCACTAGGATTGCAAGGTGTGCGTTTAAGTGCTCAAGCACATTTAATCGCTTGTCATCAAGATTGGCTAAATAATCTGAAAAAAGCGGTTGAACGTTGTAAATTAAAAGTGAACAAAGTTGTTTATTCCGGATATGCTTCATCTCAAGCGGTGTTGACTGAAGATGAAAAAGAATTAGGTGTTTGCTTAATTGATTTTGGTGCCGGTACGATGGATATTGTGGTTTATACCAATGGTTTTATTCGCTTTAGTAAGGTTATTCCTTATGCGGGTAATCGAGTGACTGACGATATTGCTTATGCTTGTGCGACTTCTAGGACAGAGGCGGAAAGTATTAAAGTTGCTTATGGAAGTGCGGTCAGCCCTCCATTAGATCCTTTAGATAAAAAAATTGAAGTTGCCAGTATCGGTGGGAGAGCACCTCGAGTCATCAGCAAAGAACAACTTTCAATTATTACTTCTGCTAGGTATGCGGAATTACTTGGTGTAGTTAAATCTGAATTGGATCAATTGAAATATCAATTAGAAAATAAACAGATAAAATTTGAACTTATTGCTGGAATTGTTATTACTGGTGGCGGAGCTCAAATTGAAGGATTAAGAGAATGTGCAACGCAAGTATTCGGTTCTCAAGTGAGGATTGGTGTCCCACTTAATATTACCGGGTTAACTGATTATGTAAATAAACCACAATATTCAACCGTAGTTGGTTTATTACATCATCATAATAATGATTTTGAGGATATTTTATCTGAAAGTGATACAGAAACTGACGGTGTCGGCAAAAAATTTTGGAATATTTGTAAGAAAGTTGTCAATAAAGTGCGGTCAGAGTTTTGAAAATTTGATTTTTTAATCTACAATAGGCAGAATTTAGGTTTTAATTTTGTGCTAAAGTCGGGAATTAGCATTTACGGAGAAGAAATATGATTGAACCGGTTGATTACGATTACGATGATATTAGCGGAGGTGCACTCATCAAAGTCGTTGGCGTTGGTGGCGGTGGCGGTAATGCTGTTAACCATATGGTGGCTAATATGATTCAAAACGATATTGGCGGGACGCTACTTGGCGTTGATGAATTGGCTTATCCAATGTCAGATGATAATCATGGCAAAATTATTTTCTATGCTGTGAACACTGATGCTCAGGCTTTGCGTAAAAGTAATGTACAAAAAACAGTTCAAATCGGTGGTGAAACAACAAAAGGCTTAGGTGCGGGAGCTAATCCTAATGTAGGACGTAAGGCAGCCGAGGACGATCAGGATGCTATTCGTGCTATGTTAGAAGGTGCAGATATGGTTTTTATTGCAGCCGGCATGGGTGGCGGAACAGGAACAGGTGCAGCACCTATTGTTGCACAAATTGCAAAAGAGCTAGGTATTCTTACGGTTGCTGTTGTCACAAAACCTTTCTCTTTTGAAGGTAAAAAGCGTATGCATTTTGCCGAATTAGGAATCAAAGAATTATCTAAACATGTAGATTCCCTGATTATTATTCCTAATGAAAAATTATTAAAAGTACTTGGCAAAAATATCAGTTTAATTAATGCTTTTGCTGCCGCAAATGATATATTGCGTAATGCGGTCACTGGAATATCCGATATGATTACTTCTCCGGGACTAATTAACGTGGACTTTGCTGATGTGCGTACTGTTATGTCTGAGATGGGGCGTGCAATGATGGGTTCCGGTGTTGTTCAAGGCACAGCAGCTGATGGTCGTGCAGAAAAAGCAGCACAAGAGGCTGTTGCCAGTCCGTTGTTAGAAGATGTTGATTTATCCGGTGCTAGAGGTGTTTTAGTTAATGTTACTGCGGGATTCGATTTAACTTTAGATGAGTTTTCAACAGTAGGTGAGACTATCCGTTCATTTGCATCTGAAGAGGCTACCGTGGTGGTTGGTACAACGTTGGTTCCTGAAATGTCAGATGAAATTAGGGTAACTATTGTTGCAACAGGAATTGGGGACATTGAAAGACAAGATGTTCAGATTATGTCAACATCTCCACTGAATGAGCCCGTAAAACCTGTTGAACAGCAGCATATTCGTCCAGAACCTAGACATGATTTAGATACACCGATTACAGAGAGATTAAAAGCATTTAGACCCGTAGACCCAACAAGTTTCTCTCGTGACTAACAGAGTTCATCTTGTTGTTTAGCAATAAGGTTAAAGAAAGATGATTAAACAAAGAACATTAAAACAAAGTATAAAAGTTACCGGAGTTGGCTTACATAGTGGGAATAAAGTGACATTAACTTTACGCCCTGCGATGCCAAATACAGGCGTAATATATTGTCGAACCGATATGAACCCGCCGGTTACTTTTCCGGCAAATGCAAATGCGGTACGTGATACTATGCTTTGTACATGCTTAATCAACGAGGATGGGGTTCGGATCTCTACGGTTGAGCATTTGAACGCTGCTTTAGCTGGATTAGGTATTGATAATATTATTATTGAGGTTGATGCGCCTGAAATTCCGATTATGGATGGAAGTGCGAGTCCATTTATTTATTTGTTATTAGATGCTGGTATTGAAGAACAAAATGTAGCGAAGAAATTTATTCGTGTTAAGAAGCCAATTCGTATAGAAGACGGTGATAAATGGGCTGAATTTAAACCTTATGATGGCTTCCGTTTAGATTTCACAATTGATTTTGAACATCCTGCAATTGGTAAAGATGTACGTAATTATGTGATGGATTTTTCTGCCCAAGCTTTTGTACAACAAATTAGTCGTGCAAGAACTTTTGGTTTTATGAAAGATATTGAATACTTACAATCCCAAGGTCTTGCTTTAGGTGGAAGTTTAGATAACGCTATCGTTTTAGATGATTATCGAATTTTAAATGAAGACGGTTTACGCTTTAAAGATGAGTTGGTTCGCCACAAAATGCTTGATGCGATTGGTGATCTTTATATGTGCGGTTATAATATTATCGGTGATTTTAAAGCCTACAAGTCCGGTCATGGATTGAATAATAAGCTTTTGAGAGCATTACTTGAAAATCAAGAAGCGTGGGAATTAGTAAGCTTTGAAGATAAAGAAGAAATCCCGCAAGGTTATGTTTCTCCTGCACAGGTTTTTATCTAAATTAGTGTTGTAAGATAAAAGCTATATTTCCAGCGAAGTATAGCTTTTTTTATAGCTATAGTTTTTGCTTTTACCTATTACTTGCTGGTATGGAAAAATATTCAATTCATCGTAGGATTTTATATGTCATTAGATTTAAATGAAATTCGTCAACAAATTACACAAATTGACCGCAGTTTATTAAAGCTGCTCTCAGAGCGTCATCGTTTAGCATTTGATGTTGTACGCAGTAAAGAAATTACACAGAAAGCATTGCGTGATGTTCAACGTGAGCAACAATTATTGAAAGAGTTGGTGCAATTTGCGGATAATGAAAATTATCAATTGGAACCACAATATATTACTCAAATTTTCCAAAAAATTATCGAGGACTCCGTATTAACTCAGCAAGTATATTTGCAAAAGAAATTGAATGAGCAAAGAGAGAAGAATATTCATATTGCTTTTTTAGGTAAAAGAGGTTCCTACTCTCATTTAGCCGCTAGAAATTATGCAACTCGTTATCAGGAGCAACTAATTGAGCTAAGTTGTGCTTCTTTTGATGAGGTATTTTCCTCCGTGCAAAATGAAGAGGCAGATTACGGTATTGTACCGTTGGAGAATACAACCTCAGGAGCGATTAATGAAGTGTATGATTTATTACAGCATACAGATCTTTCTTTAGTAGGTGAATTGGCTTATCCAATTAAACATTGTGTTCTGGTAAATGCTCAAGATGATTTGGATAAGATTGATACTTTATACAGTCATCCTCAAGTGATTCAGCAATGTAGCCAATTTATTCGTACTTTAAAGCGAGTTCATATTGAATATTGTGAAAGCAGCTCACATGCAATGCAGCTTGTTGCCAGCTTAAATAAACCTAATATTGCGGCTTTAGGCAATGAAGACGGTGGGAATTTGTATGGTTTAAAAGTACTAAAGTCAGGCATAGCAAACCAAGAAAACAATATTACGCGATTTATTGTTCTTGCTAAGCATCCGATCGCAGTATCACCGCAAATTCATACAAAGACCTTATTGTTAATGAGTACTGCTCAGAAAGTGGGTGCTTTAGTTGATGCTTTATTGGTCTTCAAAAAATATAACATCAATATGACGAAGTTAGAGTCACGTCCAATTTATGGTAAACCATGGGAAGAGATGTTTTATTTAGAAATTGAGGCTAATATTAATAACCCTATCGCTCAGCAAGCTTTTACTGAACTAAAAGCATTCAGTAACTACTTGAAAATCTTAGGTTGTTATCCAAGTGAAATTGTGAAACCTGCCGAAGTCTAATAAAAAGTGCGGTCTAAATCAAAAAAATCCCCTTTATTGAAAAAGGGGATTAGGCGTTGATTTATTTTTTCGGTGCAAGCAATTCAGGTTCTTGAGGTTTCGCTACATTTTCAAAAGATTTATTTTGATTCGCTTGAATAAGGCTGTCTGCTTGTTGAGCCAATTTTGTTAGTCCCATTTTTTCGTAAGCATTTTTCATCAATGGCAACGCATCAAGAGTAGCTTTTGTGTCAGGATATTGTTGTAACATACCCACTACACGATTTGCTACAGCAACATGAGCATTGCGTTTTGCATAGAATTTAGCAATTTCCAATTCATGACGAGCGAGGCTTGCTCTAATATAAGCCATACGTGCTAAAGCATCCGACGCATAAGGGCTATTTGGGAAATGCTGAACTAACGTTTGGAAGTTAGCAAATGCAGTTTTGATAGACGTACTTTCACGTGTCGCACGATCTACACCAAAAAGGTCTTGGAACCAGTTATCACCTAATGCTGAATTGCTTAAACCTGCTATATAAATGACATAATCTAAATGCGAGCTTTGCGGGTATTGTTGAATAAAGCGATCAATTGTTACTAAAGCATTAGTGTAGTCTTGAGATTTATAGTAAGCATAAATTAGATCCAATTGTACTTGTTCATTATATTGGCTTCCGGGGAAGCGTTTTTTGGCCGTGTCTAAATAACGAATTGCTTGGCTATAATCTGCGTCTTGTAGATAGCTGTGTCCTTTTTCATAAAGAGTTTGTGCTGTTCCTTCTTCAATAGCTTTACCTGAGCTTGAACACGCACCAAGAGCAAGGCTTGCAAAAGCGACTAAAGCGAGAGATTTCAATTTATGCATGAGTGAATCCTTATTTTTACAATCAATAATAAATGTTACAATAATTCGTTATTTTATAGCACATTGCTAAATAAGCAAATTATCTGATGGATTTTTTATTATGACACAAGTGATATTGTCAGCCGATATTCAGCCCCAACATATGGGACAACGCTTAGACCAAACGTTAGCAGAATTGTTCCCAGATTATTCCCGTTCTCGTTTGAAAACATGGATTGAGGGTGATTTAGTTAAAGTTAATGGCGAAATTATTAATGTTGCTCGTACAAAAGTTTACGGTGGTGAGTTAGTGGAAATTTGTGTGGAAATTGAAGAAGAAAGCAGGTTTGAACCTGAAAATTTACCACTCAATATTGTTTATGAGGATGAGCATATTTTAGTTATTAATAAACCAAAAGATTTTGTTGTCCATCCCGGTGCAGGGAATCAAAGAGGAACTGTATTAAATGCACTGTTGTATCATTATCCAAAAATAGTAGAAGTGCCAAGAGCGGGCATAGTTCATCGTTTGGATAAAGATACGACGGGTTTAATGGTTGTTGCAAAGACAATTCCGGCACAAACAAAATTGGTACAGGATTTACAAAAACGTAAAATTATACGTGAATACGAAGCAGTTGCTTTTGGTGTGATGACACAAGGTGGAAAAGTAGATCAACCCATGTCCAGACATCCGACAAAACGTACCCAAATGGCGGTTCATCCGTTGGGAAAACCGGCGGTAACTCATTATCGTATAATGGAACGTTTCCGCAATTATACTCGCTTACGCCTTCGTTTGGAAACAGGACGCACTCATCAAATTCGAGTGCATATGGCACATATTTCCCATCCTTTACTAGGCGATCAAACTTATGGAGGTCGTCCTCGTCCACCGAAAAATGCAAGTGAAGAATTTATGCAAGTGATGCGTGATTTTAAACGTCAAGCGTTGCATGCAATTATGCTCTGCTTAACTCATCCCATTACAGGCGAAATAATGGAATGGGAGGCTCCTTTGCCTGATGACTTTGTAACATTAATCAATGCCTTAAAAGCAGATTATCAATTACATAAAGATGAATTAGATTATTAGTATGCAAATAATAAAAGCGAATCTCGGTCAAGTAGCGAATATTCAAGGGCTAATGACAACTCGGCAAGGCGGTGTAAGTGTTCCACCTTATGACAGCTTAAACTTGGGTGATCATGTCGGTGATGATGAAAGTGCGGTTAAAATTAACCGCACTTTGTTAGTGAAAGAATTAGGCTTACCGCAAGATCCTATTTTTCTTAACCAAACGCATAGTACAAAAGTTCTGCGACTTCCTTATCAAGAAGGCATGGATTTAAATGCAGATGCAGTTTATAGTGATCAAGCTAACCAAGTTTGTTTGGTGATGACGGCAGATTGTTTACCGGTACTTTTTACTAATAGACAAGGCAATGAAGTTGCTGCTGCTCATGCCGGTTGGCGAGGATTATGCGACGGTATTTTAGAGGAAACCGTTAAGCAATTTCGTGTTCCCAAAGAAGATATTATAGTTTGGCTAGGTGTTGCTATCGGCCCTAAGTTTTTTCAGGTCGGTAAAGAGGTTGTTGAGCAATTTATAGCAAAAGATCCTCAAGCTAAAAATGCCTTTATGCCGGATCGGGAACAGGAAAATAAATTTCTGGGTAATCTGTATCAAATCGCCAAACAGCGTCTAAATGCTTTGGGAATTACAGAAATTTACGGCGGAGAACATTGTACATATAGCGATAAAGAGCGGTTCTTTTCTTATCGTCGTGATGGTAAGACAGGTCGATTGGCTTCATTGATCTGGTTTTCCAAGTAAAAAAGAGCGGTTAGTTGTATTGAGTATCTAACCGCTTAACAGGGAATAGTTATTATCCTTCGAAGCCGTCAAACAAGGCTGTGCTTAAATATCGTTCTGATGCAGAAGGTAAGATAACAACAATGAGTTTATCGGAAAATTCCGGACGTTGTGCAATTCGATCGGCTACAGCGAGTGCTGCACCGGATGAGATCCCTCCGAGAATACCTTCTTCTGCCATTAGGCGACGAGCCGTTATAATCGCTGTTTCACTACTGACTTTTTCTATTTGATCTACTAAAGATAAATCTAAGTTTTTCGGAATGAACCCCGCACCAATACCTTGAATTTTATGTGGACCCGGTTTGGTTTCTTCACCTGCAAGCGTTTGAGTTATCACTGGTGATTCTTCAGGTTCAACGGCTACGGTAATAATTTTTTTGCCTTGATCTTGCTTAATGTAACGGCTAATTCCACTAATTGTTCCGCCAGTACCAACACCAGCTACCAATACATCAATTTTACCTTCAGTGCCTGACCAAATTTCAGGTCCTGTTGTTTGTTGATGAATGGCTGGATTTGCAGGGTTTTCAAACTGTTTTAGCATTACATAGTGATTTGGATTTGAAGCAACAATTTCTTCTGCTTTAGCAATAGCCCCCTTCATACCGTTGACACCTTCAGTCAACACTAAATTTACCCCTAAACCTCGCAATAAGCGTTTACGTTCGGAACTCATAGTCTCCGGCATAGTTAACGTGATTTTATAGCCACGTGCTGCAGCAACATAAGCTAAAGCAATACCTGTATTACCACTGGTTGCATCAATAATTTCTTTATCTTTGGTTAAAATACCATCTTTTTCTGCTTGCCATACCATATTGGCACCAATGCGGCATTTCACGCTAAAGCTGGGGTTTCTCCCTTCAATTTTCGCTATAATGTTGCCGTTATTACCAAAGTTTTTTAAACGAACTAATGGTGTATTACCAATAGAATAGGAATTATCTGCATAAATTGTCATTATTTTCTCCTAAGAGTTGTGAGTCGTATTTTTTACAGTATTTTTATCATAGCTTTATGAATTTCAAAATAGCAAAACATTCTATTTTATAACTAAACGCTATTTCACAATCGTGGTTTTAATCCGTATGAGGTTTGTTAATGTCGTTCTTACCGGCATAACGATATTGTTCAACCCACATAGCTGTTGCACCACAGACAGCAACAGGAATAATCAGCAAATTAATGAGCGGAATAAATGTACATAAAGTCACCAAAGTACCAAAAGTTAACGTTAATGTATGTTTCTGTCCAAGTTCCGTTTTCATACGTTGAAAAGGCACTTTATGGTTATCAAAAGGATAGTCGCAATATTGAATAGCCATCATCCATACAGTAAACAAAAATGCTAAAATTGGAATAATGCTTTGTCCAATAAATGGAATGAAACTAAGTAGAGATAGAGCAATAATTCGAGGTAAGCTATAAGTCAATTTTTGCAATTCTCGTTTTAGCATTCTTGGAATATCTTTTAGAAAATCTACCGCACTTCCTTCAGTCGGACTTTCTCCCGTTAACATTTTTTCCACTTTTTCAGCGAGCAAGGCATTAAAAGGTGCGGCAATAAATCCAGAGAGTGTTGTAAACATAAAATAAAAAATGCTTAACAACATAAGTACAGCTAAGATGAGCAGAATCATACTTAACCAGCTAAGCCAATCGGGAATAAACGTGATCATGCTCTCGAGCCAAGTGCTGAATCGGTTTATAAATAACCATAACAGCCCCGATAAAAGAAGAATGTTAAGCAAAATCGGCATAACGACAAAACGACGCAAACCACGTTGTCTAATCAAATCCCAACCCATAATAAAGTAATGAAAAGCTTTTTTTATCTCTGTTAGTTTTAACATAAATTTTCCTTAATTGAAAAAACACACTTATCAAACGACATAATACCGCAGAATTCAAGTAGGGTAAAAAATCTGTATTTTCCATATTAATCAACAAGTAAAATATGATAAGCTAGCAAAAATTTGCTGTTCGATGAAGCCAAGTAGGAGAACAAGATAATGGATTTAAATGCTATTTTAATTATTTTAGGTGTAATCGCATTAATAATTTTAGTTGCACATGGCATATGGTCTAATCGCCGCGAAAAATCGCAGTATTTTGAAAATTCAAAAAACTTTACTCGAGAGGCACGTATCCGTGAACCACAAGAAAATCAGCAATATCAAACCGCTGATCAATCTCAGTCGGATTTTCAACGTAATTTGCTTGAAACTGATAATGACTGTTTTTCTAGTGAATCAGCACATAATTCTCACCAACCTCTTTATCATTATAGTGAGCAAAGTGCGGTACAATCTGTTGATCAAATTAAAATTAGGTTGCCTGACAGTGAGCCTAACTATGTAATGCAAGAACAGTTCTCACCGAAGCATACCGACTACGCCTCCATGAGCATTGAAGAACTGGAAAAATCAATTGATCTTGATGAGGGAATTAATTCATCTTCTCAACATTTACGCCAAGAGCTAGCTCAAATTTCAGGGCAATCAATAGCTGATGATAAGGTCAATATAGAAGAGCATATTTTTACTGAAAGCAGCATATCTTTTGTAGAACCACAGACAAACACGGAATTCCAACAGGTTGTTGAAAAAACAAAATCAGGTAATTCTTCTTTTATCATGCTTTATGTGGTTGCCTCTGAAAATCAAGGTTTTAGCGGTTTGCAATTGACTAAAACACTTGATGAGTTGGGATTTATTTTTGGTAAAAAACAGATTTATCATCGCCATGTGGACTTAAGTATTACAAGCCCTGTTTTGTTTAGTGTGGCAAATATTGAACAGCCCGGTACGTTTGATTTAACAAACATTGCAGATTTTTACACGGTTGGAATTGCATTATTTATGCAACTGCCTTCTTATGGTAATGTTACAGCCAATTTACGAATGATGATTAGAGCGGCAAAAACCATCGCTCAAGATTTAGACGGTGTTGTTGTAACAGAGCAACAAGAAATTTTTGATGAACAAGCTGAAAGGGATTATTTGGCTCGTGTTTCTTGAGTGGCAAAATTTGGGAAATATTGACCGCACTTTATGCTTTAAACTTTCAATAGGCTTTTGTTTAAAAATACTGAAAACTATTTGGATGTGGGAATTCTACGTCAAAAATGCTGTATGAATTTGCTATAATCAACGAAAGACGCAAAACAAGTGTGAATTTCAGTTAAATTATTGCCATAAAATATGATTTATATCAATAAAGTATTCAATGTTGGTTGAGTTTGTAGGCTAAAATTTTGTAGTATATGCACCATCAAGTGATTGCTTGATGTTCATAAAGTTCCTAAATAAAATAATCATAATATAGCAAAACTGCTTTGTGACCTCCCTCTTGGGAGGTTTTTTTAATTAATTACAAAGTTGGAAGTTTAACGTTTCTTTGACTGATAAACTGTTCTTTTCCTGTATGTCTATGGCACTAAGTCCTTACTCGCTAAATTTCTACGTTCAATTCGCTAAATCCTATAATTTCAAGTAAAATAACCGCACTTTTTACATCATAGAGAGAATATATGTCATCACAATTTGTTTATACTATGCACAGAGTAGGTAAAGTAGTTCCGCCGAAACGTCATATTTTAAAAGATATTTCTTTAAGTTTCTTTCCCGGTGCAAAAATCGGAGTGCTTGGCTTAAATGGTGCCGGTAAATCTACCTTATTACGTATTATGGCTGGAATTGATAAGGATATTGAGGGAGAAGCTCGCCCACAACCCGGTATTAAAATTGGTTATTTGCCACAAGAACCTAAGCTTGAACCTCAACAAACCGTTCGAGAGACCATTGAGGAAGCTGTCGCTGAGGTAAAAAATGCGTTAGTTCGCTTAGATGAGGTTTACGCATTATATGCAGATCCTGAAGCAGACTTTGATAAATTAGCAACCGAACAGGCAAATCTTGAGGCGATTATTCAAGCTCATGATGGACATAATTTAGAAAATCAATTAGAACGTGCGGCAGACGCCTTACGTTTACCGGATTGGAATGCCAAGATAGAACATCTGTCAGGCGGTGAGCGTCGTCGTGTAGCACTTTGCCGTCTATTACTTGAAAAACCGGATATGTTGTTACTTGATGAACCCACTAACCACTTAGATGCGGAATCCGTGGCTTGGCTAGAACGTTTCTTACATGATTATGAGGGGACCGTTGTGGCAATCACCCATGATAGATACTTCTTAGATAACGTGGCAGGCTGGATTTTAGAGCTTGACCGAGGAGAGGGTATTCCTTGGGAAGGCAATTACTCCTCTTGGTTAGAACAGAAAGAGAAACGTTTAGCTCAAGAGCAAGCTACAGAGTCCGCTCGTCAAAAATCTATTGAAAAGGAATTGGAATGGGTTCGGCAAAATCCTAAAGGTCGTCAAGCTAAAAGCAAAGCTCGCATGGCACGCTTTGAAGAGCTTAACTCAAGCGAATATCAAAAACGCAACGAAACTAACGAACTCTTCATTCCACCCGGTCCACGTTTGGGTGATAAAGTTATTGAAGTGCAGAATCTTACCAAATCTTATGGCGACCGCACTTTAATTGATAATCTTTCTTTCAGTATTCCAAAAGGGGCGATTGTGGGGATTATCGGAGCAAATGGTGCTGGGAAATCCACTTTATTCCGTATGCTTTCAGGACAGGAACAGGCAGATTCTGGCTCTATTACTTTAGGTGAAACCGTGGTAATGGCATCGGTTGATCAATTTCGTGATGCGATGGATGACAAAAAAACGGTTTGGGAAGAAGTTTCCGGCGGCTTGGATATTATGAAAATCGGTAATTTTGAAATCCCAAGCCGTGCTTACGTTGGACGTTTCAACTTCAAAGGCGTTGATCAACAAAAACGTGTCGGTGAATTATCCGGTGGTGAGCGTGGGCGTTTACATTTAGCCAAACTTCTACAAGTGGGCGGAAACGTATTACTATTGGATGAACCAACCAATGACTTAGATGTAGAAACGTTACGTGCATTAGAAAATGCGATATTGGAATTTCCGGGTTGTGCCATGGTTATATCCCATGACCGTTGGTTCTTAGATCGTATTGCTACCCACATTCTCGATTATGGTGATGAAGGTAAAGTTACTTTCTACGAAGGTAACTTTACCGACTATGAAGAATGGAAGAAGAAAACTTTCGGTGCAGAAGCAACTCAGCCACATCGTATTAAGTATAAACGTATTGCAAAATAATTCTTTGTATAAAGGGAAATATTATGAAAAAAATCATTACCGTATTATCAGTTTTAGCTGTATCTGCTTGTGTTTCAACAGAGCTATCGACACAAAATAAGGCATATAACAATTTACAAGATGCACGTATCCGTTTATATGGGCAAAATCGTCGTCCCTCATCAATGGAAATTGAAATTAATGGCAAGACTGAAAAAATCACCGTTGGAGGTGGGTTGGGACAGGCTTTTGGTTCAATGCTTGGAGTTAAAGGGAATGAAAGCATTGGTATGCCTGAAACTGAACTTAGCAAAGATCCTTCTGCTCATTCAAAACTACTTTCGAGTATCTTCTTTAAAGAATTCGTTATACCGGCAGGTAAAGAAGTAAAAGTTACTAACAGTATTCATGACGTAACGAATATGGGAGAATATTATACCTCAACACATAGAATAACCACCACTACAACATTTAAAGGGTGTAACGGTGATGTCATTACTTTTATTGCAGAAGCAGGAAAAGATTATGAAGTGGCTCCTATTAGCTCTAATAGAGAATGTGGTGTAACTGTTTACGAGATCAAATAATTTTATCAGAAGCCCATTATAAACTGTCTATAAAGTAACCGCACTTTAAGTGCGGTTCTTTTATGTTGCGTGATTATGGCAGGCTCAATATCAGCAATAGGATATTCACTTTTACCGGAAAAATCATTGAAAATTAACAATGACAACATAAAGCTTTCTAGATGAAATCAGCACAGAAGAGTTGCCCCGAAGGCACTAAAAAGATTAGCGACCGTATTTGTTGAACAAGAACCTTGCCGAGCTTTTATCTGGGAAAGTCAAAAAGTTCGTCGTACTGTGCTGTTTGTTGCTAAAAGTGTTGGTTTTATTGGAAACCTAACCTGGTCATAAAACTCTGTAAAACTGTTTGCGGATCTAAATATATTGAAGAAAACAACCGCACTTATTGGATTAAAGTGCGGTAAGTATTTAGCTCAAATTGGACGCTGTGATAAGACGTTGCGTATAAGCATTTTTAGGTTGGGTAAATACCTGCTCGGTTGTACCCGTTTCGACAACCTCACCTTTACTCATAACAATAACATTATCGCTTAGTGCTTTTACTACAGATAAGTCATGACTAATAAAAATATAGCTCAAGCCATATTTTCGTTGTAGTTTATTGAGTAATTCGATGACGGTAATTTGTGTTGAACGATCGAGTGCAGAAGTCGGTTCGTCCA
Source organism: Histophilus somni 2336 (assembly GCF_000019405.1). Lineage (NCBI taxonomy): Bacteria > Pseudomonadati > Pseudomonadota > Gammaproteobacteria > Pasteurellales > Pasteurellaceae > Histophilus > Histophilus somni. The sequence goes on from NC_010519.1 coordinate 747,011, forward strand.
GCAGAACAAATTTCGGTTCAAGAATAATCGCACGGGCAATAGCAATGCGTTGTCGCTGTCCGCCTGAAAACTCATGAGGGTAACGATTAATCATAGAGGGAGAAAGATTAACTTCCTCCAACATATTCATGACTTTTTGTCGCCGCTCTTGTTTACTCATGTGCGGGCAATGTACAGTAAGACCTTCTGCAATAATTTTATGGGGTAGTAACAATATTTGCATAAAGTAAAAGAAAAATTTGGGTCGGAAAAAGTTAGGTGAGGGCTTGTGGTTATTGGGTTTGTTGAGGTTGGGGCGTTGGTTTTATGCAAAATAGGGAAATGAGCAGGAATGGTAAAAAATGGGTAAAAATTGGATTATTTTTTGCATAAAAGTGATCAGGGTTTAGATGGTTTTTAAAAGATTTTTAAAACAGGTTTAAAACTCTAAAAATGGTAGTAAAAACTAGGCAAGGCGATTTCAGGTGAAATCGCCTTTATTTTTTTGGGGGGAAATCTTGTGGTTTTGGTGCGTTTAGGTGAAATCTGACTTATTTTTGTGAGGGATTATGCCTAAAAATCACGATAGCCACGCACTACTTGCCCAATAACGATAAGGCTATTTGCTTCTTCAGCTTCTAGCTTTAATGGGCGGTATGTTGGGTTATCGCTAATTAACTCTACCCCATCATAGGTTAACTGCACTTTTTTCACTAGCATTGACCCATCATTATTTAAAACAAATATTTTCCCATCAACTAAATTACGTTTAGAGCGATCCACAATGATTTCTTCACCATCTTTTAAGGTTGGATACATACTTTCACCGCTCACCAAAAAACATTGCACAGTTTTCAGCCTTTAAGTGCTTTGTTTGTAGCCAAACAAGTTCTACTTTTATCATCTGTGAGAACTACACAGTAAATTTATTTAACTGTGTAGTTAGTACCAATTTTTTATAAAGTAAACAGAATACATAAAAGAACAATATAATCAATGTGTTATAAATTTTAGGCGTTTTTTTTCGGATTTCTTTTTGTGTAGTCTAATAACTCTTTTTCTGTGTATTCAGCTAAACGCATATTAGCGATTGAATGCTTACAACACATTTTGGCTGTTTCGGAGATTAACTGCTTACCTTGAGTATCACTTCTTCTAAAATTTGCCAGTAACTTTATTTCATCCATATTCAGTAAAACTGGATTTATTGCATCAGAAGGCGTGATTAGTGAAGGGTTAATTGTGGCAGAATAATCATCCATATCTATTTCAGTTGCTTTATCTTTAATGGCGTTCACAAGATCCTCATTATTAGCATTATTTGGTTCTCTAATCCCAGATAGAATGTAATTGATATCCAGTTTTAAATCTGGACGCTCAAGCTCTAATAGTCTTAAGGCATTTTCAGGAAATACACCTCTACGCTTTCTTTCAGCAAAGGCACTTTTTGACATTTTTAAAAGTTCAGCCACCTCTTTATCCATCGTTAATGATAGTTCAGTTTTTAATCGATTGGCGATGTCTGTGAAATTTTTCATAAAAAACCTCTTGAAATTCATAAAAATCATATTTAATATGAACTCAGTAAACAATAATGAACTTTATGATTTCATATTAATTCGTATTGTTCTTATTCTAGTTCAAAATATGTTTTTAGTCCATAGAGGAGTTTATATGAAAAAAAGAACGAGAGATGAAGCTAAAAATTGGTTCAGAGAAATGAATGTAACGCAATCTGAATGGGGGCGAAGAAATGGTTATAGCTCTAATGAAATTAGCCGAGTATTGACGGGAAAATCAAAATGCCTTTATGGAAGAGAACGAGAAATTGCTATTAAACTCAATATAGCTTTAGAAAGTTAGAGGTTCATATGTGTGAACTAAAGCCATACTATTCTGCTCAAGAGTTAATAGGTTTACAGCTAGTAATCTTACCAACGACCAAAAAAGCAGTAATAGACAAAGCCAAACGCGAAAATTGGCAATCTCGTAAACGTGTTGGTCGTGGCGGTGGTGTTGAATACGCCCTTTCCTCTCTCCCTCAAGAGGTGCAAGAGGAAATCAGAGATAAATTTGCGACCTCGGTTGTGGCGGGCAAGCCTAAAAAGTTGCCAGTGTTGAAATCGGTCGTGTTGGAAGACCTCACCGAAAAACAACGCCAAGCGGCAGATGCAAGAATGACGTTAGTGGCTTATATCTTGCAGTTGGAGCAAGCACAACCTCGTTATAAAGCGGTGAAGTTTTTTTGCCAGCAGGCGAAACAAAATTTGTTATCACCTGAATTAATGGCATTAGTGGCTAAGGCGAATAACAAAAAAGGTGAAAGCCGTGTGATTGGTGAACGCACCTTAAATCAATGGGTGTTGGATTATGAAAAAGCGAGCACCCCAGAAGAACGTTTAAAAGCTCTTGCCCCTATGCAACGGGTGGCAAAAAAGGCAGAAGACATTTCGTGGTTGCCTGATTTTCTAGCGGAATACCGCCAAACCAATGGCATTAATGTGGCAGAAGCCTATGGGTATTTTGCTCAACATTGGCGAGAGCGTTTTGAGGATCAACCCTTAATGCTTGAGATGTTGCCAAGTCTTAATCGTGTCAGAAGAGCGTTAGCCAAATTGCCTCGCCATATTAAAGAAATTGGGCGTAAAACGGGGTCAGAGCTTCGGGCATTAAACACTTATGTGAAGCGGGATTGGTCGAAATTGTTGGTAAATGACATCTGGGTAGGCGATGGACACAGTATGAAAATGAAAGTGGCTCACCCTGAACACGGTAGCCCTTTTATCCCTGAAATCACGCTGATTATGGACGCCCCTTGTCGTTACATTGTGGGTTGGTCGGCAAGTCTGTCAGAAAACGCCCTTGCGGTGGCAGATGCGTTACGCAATGGGATCGAACAGCACGGTATCCCTGCGATTTATTACTCCGATAACGGGGGCGGTGAGAAAAACTGGCTACTTGATGGGGATATTACAGGGATGTTGCCCCGTTTAGGCATCAATCACCAAACAGGGATACCGGGCAACCCACAAGGGCGTGGGATTATTGAGCGGGTACACCAAACGATTTTATACCGCATTGCACGCCAATTTGAAACCTATCACGGCAGCGGTGCTGATAGGGAAACGGTGAGAAAGGTTAGCACTGGCGTGGTATCCCTTGAAAAAGCCTTGCGAAAAGGCACTGCACTTGAAGATTTAACCCCGAAACAACGCGGGGCTATGGGTAAGTTACCCAGTTGGAATCAGTTTTTAGATGCGGTGCAAGCGGGCATAGATTGGTACAACAACGAGCATAAACACAGTGAAATCGGCAATGTTACCCCCGCAGCCAAACGCCGTGAATTAATGGCAAAAACGAATGAAGAAAACTTGGTTTACCTCACCCAAGTTGAAGCACGGGATCTGTTCCGCCCAGCGGTAGAGCGTACACCAGAGCGAGGTTGGGTGCGGTTGTTTAATAACTTTTACTTTAGTGCGAAGTTGTTAGAGGTAGATAGAGAAAAAGTGCAGGTGGCATTTGATATTCACGACCCAAGCCGTGTGATTATTCGCAGGCTAGATGGGGTGTTTGTCTGTTATGCAGAGCTTGATGGCAATAAGCGTGATGCGTTCCCGATGAGTTTTGTGGAGAAAACGAGAAAAGAGCGTCATCAACGCCGAATGAAGCTAAAACAAGAGCAACTTGATGAAATTAATGCGGAACTCAACCCCGTGCTTACCATTGAACACAAAGAAAGTGCGGATTGGTTACATCAGTTACGCATAAATAAACAAAATGAATGGGAGGAAGACGCGGAAGAAATTGCGGTTTTCCCAAGTGAAATGAAATGTCAATTATTAAAAAGAAAGACAGGTTAAACAATGAAAGAGCAATTACAACACTATATGCAGACACAGGGGCTAACGCAGGGGCAAATTGCTAAGGCGATTGGTAAATCCATCACCACTGTGAGCCAGTATTTAAAAGGCAATTACAACGGGAAAACCGATGAAATTGATGATGCCGTTGCCCGCTTGTTGCAACGTGAAAAAGATAAGGTGGTGGAACGCCGTTTTAACAGCGAATTTGTGGAAACTTACGCGGCACAGCGTTGTTTAGATGCTATCTACATTGCCCACGCAGAAAGTGATATTGCAGTGATCACAGGGGCGGCAGGTTTAGGCAAAACCCAAGCACTAAAACACTACATGGAACGCAACCCTGAAACCATTTTTGTGGAAGTTGAACCAAGTTACAGCCCGAAAGTGTTACTTAAAAATCTGTGTCAGCAGTTGGGACTAAACGAAAACGGACTAAATCACGAGCTCTTTACCCGTATCACCGAAAAACTTGGCGAAAACCGCTTAATTATTGTGGACGAAGCGGAACTATTAAGCACGAAAAGTTTGGAATATTTACGCCGTATCCACGATTTAACCAAGTGCGGTGTGGTGTTGGCAGGAATGCCGAGATTAATCGTTAATTTAAAAGGTAAATATGGTGAGTTAGCCCAGTTATACAGCCGTGCGGGCGTACATTGCGATTTACAAAACGCCCTAGATAAGGAAGACATCGCCTTACTTGCCCAGCAAGGCTTAGGTACGGACGAATTTAACGACCTGCTTTACAAAGTAAGCAAAGGCAACGCAAGACGATTGAACAAGTTAATGCGTGGCGTGATCCGCGTGGCGGAAATGCACGGAAAACCGATTAGCGAGGCACTGATTAACCGTTATGCGGAAATGTTGATTAATTAAGGAGGAAATATGGGCTTTAAAACAAAAGAGTTTGATAACTGGATAGGAAAAAATGGTGACATTTTGATTTCTAAAAATTCAAAAGATAAATGGATTGCTGCAGGGGGATGGAGCGAAGAAGAGGACGACTTTACTTTGTACAGCGTATTAAAGAATAGAAAGGCATGGCTGAATTTTTACCGTCAAACGAGAGTGACTAAATAAGGATTAAGGAGAAAGAAAATGGCAAGAGCAGACATTATTGACACAGCTTATGCGTTACGTCGTGAGGGTGTGGAGATTGTGAAATCAAAAGATGGGCGTTTTCCGAGTTTTTTAATTTTACGCCCAAGCCAACGCTTAATAGCAAATGCAACGCAGATTGTGGAACGCATTAACGGGCAACGCCGTGAGCGGTTTATCACTCAAGTGGGAAATTGTACGGTGTACTGGTTTTGAGGTGAGCAATGGCAAAGTCTCTGGATATTTACGCCGTCTATGAGGGTGAGGATAACTTAGGTGACGGCACAGCGGAACAGTTAGCAAAGCAATTTAACTTAAGTAAAACAACGATTTACCGTTATGCTAAGTTAGGCGATAAAGGAAGTAAGAAAAAACGGTTAATCATCATCAAAATTGATAAAGAGGAAAAAGAAAAATGAAAAAAATTGCCGTAATTTGCACCGCACTTTTGTTGGCGGGGTGCATTGAAAAAGCGCCACTTAATGATATACAGCCAATAAAAAGGTATCAGGTAAGCACATACGGCGAACTTAAAGAGGTATGTATTGATGGTGTGGTGTATCTACTACTCATAAAGGGTGGTATTACCCCAAAAATCAACGCCAATTATGACGTTTATATCTGTAACCAATCAACTAACCCATAGGAGAAAACAATGAAAACTGTAATCGAAGGCAAAACCTACTGGAAAGATGCAAAAGGCAACCTTACCCCAGAAGAATTAGTGAAAGACATCGACAAAGAACGCGATGCACTGGTGCAAGAATGGGTAGAAAAAGCCAAAGCCTTAAACGCGGAAATGAGCCGTTTTAAAGGCGGGATTTTTGGCGATATTCAGGCGTTTGTGGAACTTTCCGCCGAAAAATACGGCACAAAACTGGGTGGCAATAAAGGCAACGTAACGCTATTTAGCTATGACGGTAAATACAAAATCGTGCGAGCGATTAGCGATCATTTGCAATTTGATGAACGCATTCAGGCGGCTAAGGCGTTAATTGATGAGTGCCTTAGCGAATGGTCGGAAGGCTCTCGCCCAGAGCTAAAAACCTTGATTGAGCGAGCGTTTGATGTGGATAAAGAAGGCAATATCAACACAGGGAGAATTTTAGGCTTACGCCGTGTGGAAATCACCGACCCACGTTGGCTAAATGCAATGCAAGCCATTAGCGAAAGTGTGCAAATCGTAAGCAGTAAAGCCTATGTGCGAATTTATGAGCGGGTGGGTGATAGCGATCAATATCAGCCGATTAGTTTGGATATGGCGGGGATGTAAAAATGTTTGAAGATGTTAGTGATTTAAAAGAAGCCTATGATTTTTATAAAGCAGTTAAGAAAGATAAAGATGCTATTAGGTGTGGTTGTTTAAGTGACGCAGAAGATTGGATATGGAGAGAGCCGCATGCGTTATTTGCAGAAGACGATGAGCAGGAGGTATAGCAATGTTAGAGAAAGTTGCAAAATACAGTCGAATTTTTTCGGGAGCAGTGGCGATTACCATATTGCTGATTGCAGTGCCTGTGTTTTTTATCCACGAAGCCGTAGCGATAAAGTTGATGGCGTCAGCGTGTAATTTTTTTGCCATTTTTGTCTTTTTTGAGGTTTTAAACCTTAAAAGTTGGGTACAACAAAATATCGCAACATTGATAAAAAGTGCAGAAATTGCATCAAAAGCCGCTTATAGCTTAAAGCAGCATAAAGGGCTAAATCTTGTGGTCAATGGCAACACAGTTACACCTGATAGTAGTGAACGGGAGGTATAAATGGAAATGTTACTTTATATCGCTGTTGGCGCATTTTTATTCCCTTTTTGTTTTGGTTTAGGTTGTATATGCGTCTATAAAATGATGGAGAAATTGGTCAAGTTAAATATGGATTAAAGCCCTTTTCAACACGCTTTAAAGCCCATTTAAGGCGTGTTTATAAAGTGTTTTAAATCAAAAAATAGGAGCAATGACAATGAATTATCACGCTGAAATAGACGTTAAATTGACTTTGGGTATTGAAGCTGAAACCAAAGACGAGGCGATATGTTATATCGACCAACTACTGGAAGAAATCCATGAAGGCTACGCTATTGGTCTGAAGTATCGAATTAATTTTGTAAATGAGGAATGCGACGATGAAGAATAAATATCTTGTCAGAGTGTACGGAATGGTTGAAATCACCATGGAAGCCGAAAGTATTGAGCAGGCAATGGCACAATGTGATTTGAATACCTTAGATTTAAATAAATTGCCACATCAAATCACTGAAATTGATGATGTAGTTGAAGTGGAGGAAGTATGACAAAGCAAAAACAAAGCGAACTCCAGCTCAAGCTGGATATGATGATCGGACAGCTTCAACAGGCGGTTAGAGCGATTAATACGGGCAACTATATTGCGGCGGGGGTGTATATGGAAATGGTGCAAAACCAACTGCCAAAGGCGAGATGGCAGGTAAGGGGGTAAAGATGAAATCTTTTACATTAATTTTAACAGCAACTTTTGATTTTCGCGATGATGAATTTAATGATATCGGTTTTAAATGGTCTAGTATAGACGGAAAGGCATTATTAGATGCGCCAAGAGAACTGGATTTTACAATTTATAAATTGATGAAAGATTGTACTTACGCATTGCCTATTTTATCCCATTTTTTTAAGGAGTTTAGTCAAGAGAAGCAACCCGTCATGGCAACTGCAAGCGTGCAGTTTGAAGGGGAAAATGAGGATTGGCAGCTAGCTTTTTCTGCACTAGAAAAAAACGAAGTAAACGAATATATCCAAGGATTGCTTTTTGGGTTGCTAACACAGAGAAATGAACTTTTGCGGAAGGTGAAGTTATTGGAAAAGGAATTGTATTAAAACCCATTTACCGCCCTTTTAAATCTCCCCTAGCCCCTCTTTACCAAAGAGGGGAACTGAAAGGGCGGAATAATGTGTTTTAACCCCGTTTTAAAAGGAGTTTAAAAATGAAATGTAAATGCCCTGCGTGCGGGGCGGTGTTGTCGTTAGATGTGTTGTTGCAACACGAGCAAGCGAGCCTTGCGGTGATGAATGCCTTATCGCTCAATGGCGAGTTTGGGCGGTTGGCGGTGCAGTATTTAGCTCTATTCCGCCCTGAAAAATCCGCACTCACAATGGATCGCTTAGCGAAACTACTCAGTGAATTGGTTGATGAGGTGCAACGCGGGCAGTTTTGCCGTAATGGGCAGGTTTATTCAGCCCCCATTGAATGTTGGATTGATGGCTTAACCATTGTGTTAAATAGTCGCCACCATATCAAACGCCCCTCGCCTCACACGGCTATTTGTATGAGGTGATGACCAAATGGCAAGGCAGAAATAGCCATCATAATATGATGAACGGACAAAGTAATCCGCCTGCCACTGCCCCACAATTCGGCAGCAAAACGGGCAAAGCTCTGCAAAATTTAGCGGAGTTTGCCAATGGCTGACGAAAAATGGCTAAAACGAACCGTAGCTCAAGGGTTGGGAAAATTGGTGGTGTTACGCCTTGCCAACCAACCGCCCGAAGAGATGATCAAGGCTACGGCAGAAGTGTGGGTGCAGGTGATTTTAAGCCAACGCATTTATGGCGGCTGGCAAGAGAAAGAAGATAAATGGCGAATTGAACAGGCGTTTATGCGGTTATGTGCAGAATGTGAGCGTTTCCCCGCCCCGAAAATGCTGTTAGACCGCTTACCCAAACGTAAAACCCTTGAACTACCACCACCTCAACCAAAACCATTAACCCCAGAACAACAAGCGCACGTCAGTAAAATGTTAAACGAATGGCGAGGAGTATTAAATGCAAAACGATAGTTACCGAAAAAATCTCATTGCTAAAGTGCATATTGGTAAAAGTCAGTTAAAAATGGACGAAGAAACCTACCGCACTTTTTTAATGAACGCCGTAAATAAAACCAGTTGCAAAGCAATGAGTAACACCGAGCTTAATCAAGTGTTGGATTTAATGGCACAACGTGGGGCAAAAGTGTGGTCGAATTTTTGGGGAAATCGCCCAAGTCCAGCTAAAGCGAAAAAGCCGTACCTTGCCAAAATCACCGCATTACTTGCTAAGCATAATCTTACACCGCAATATGCTGACGCGATTGGCAAAAAAGCCTTTGGTATTGAATTTATTGACTGGCTTGCTGTGTGGCAATTAAAAAAAGTGATTCAAATGTTGTCGGTGTATGATAATAAGAAGAAGTTGTAAAATATTTTGCATAAGTATAAATTAAAGGTTCGTTTTGAGCCTTTTTTAATGGAGCAAATATGAGAAAACTGATAAATCTCTTAATATTTACAATAATACTTATTCCAGTATCACTGCAATTATTATCTAATCCTGCTTGGGGAAAGGGTCGTTATCTGCCAAAATGCAATGAAGTAGATGATCTTTTAAGCCAAATTTTAAATCAGCAAACTAAAGAAACAAATATTGACTTAACGCTCAAAAACATTACTGCTGTTAGAGAGGTAAAAAAGATAGAACAAGATAAAAATATACGTCTTTGCTACGCAATTTTACAAACGGCAACCTACAATAAACTAGAAGCATTATATTCGGTTTCTCCTGATGGTAATGATTTTTGGGTGCAAATAGAAGAAGTAAACCCTATTATTGATGCCAAGACATTAAGTAAAACGGGTGATATGTTAAATAATCAAATGGGAGAAGATAGATTACAGGCTTTTGAAATGGCGAAAAAATTTGGTGATATGAAAGAGGCTTGTCTATCCTTGAGTGTCGCCAAAAATTTTTCTTAAGTGCAAAAAATGAGGTTAAATATATACAAACCAATAAACTATTAGAAGAGTTCTGCAAAAAGTAAGTATAGGCTATCTAAAATCCCGCCAAGTGCGGGATTTTTTTCAAAAAATTCTCCAGTTAAGTGATCGTTTGAAAAATCCCGTGTGATAATGGCGAAAAAATCAATACGGGAGATTAAAAATGAGTCATCTTGAAGATGTTGCAGACTGCTTACCCCCTGTTGTACTGGAAATGGTGGATTTGGTGGGCTTTGAGGTAACCGAAAAAATCATTCGTCATTTTGGCGGGGTATGTTTTTTATTTAGTGATGGTGCGATGTATTTCCCGAAACTAAAATCGCTGGTTGGATTAGAACATGCCACCGCACTACGCCAGTATTTTAAAAGTGAAGAAGTCTATATTCCTCGCTGTGAAGTGGCATTAAGAACCTTACGTAATATTCGCTTGGTGAATGACTTTTTAATTAAAACCCAAGTGGAGGGAAAAAGCGGGCGTGCAGCAATGTTGGAACTTTGCACCAAATATGCCCTTTCTGATCGCCAAGCGTGGGAAATTGTGCGTAATGCCCAACGTAACTCACCGCTTGCAACCAAATCATCCCTATTTTAACTGTGGAAGTGCTTTGTCTATTAGGCTAACCACACAAATCTGATAATCACCTCAATAATGTCTTTGATTATTGAGGTTTTTTATGCCCTTTCCAATTACAAAAATTGTGGTGCATTGTAGTGCCACGCAGAACGGTAAATCCTTACGCAATGAAAGGCTAACCGCAGCCCAACGGATTGATCTTTGGCACGCTAAGCGAGGTTTTTTGCGGAAAAATCACCAATTTAACCCGTACTTACGCCATATCGGCTATCACTTTGTGATTGATACCGACGGCACTGTAGAAACAGGACGTGCAGAAGGAGAAATCGGCGCACACGTTAAAGGGCATAACGCCCATAGTTTAGGCATTTGTCTTGTAGGTGGCATTAGCATCACAGGCAAAAACTACGGACGCTACACTGTCAAACAATGGCAAGCCTTGTATCAACTCTTACAAAAGTTAGAAGCCAAATACCCAGAAGCACGCATTTGCGGGCATCGGGATTTATCGCCTGATTTAAACGGTGATGGCACGATTACCCCAAACGAATGGGTAAAAGACTGCCCGTGCTTTGATGTTTGGGAGTGGCTGGATAGCGAGCAAGTGATTAATCAATCACACTTATTTAAGGAGTAATTATGCCAACGACTATTTTAGGTATTATCGCCGTAACAATGGTAATCGGTTGTTTTTTCAAGGTCGGGGAAGCTATCGGAGCTTGTATCGGCGATCAGATTAAATATCGCTATGTACTTTGGCGAGATAAACGAGGGGAAAAATGAAACTCAGTGAATTAATTACCAACGATAACGGCAGGCTTAGCACCACCGCCTTTATCCAATTTTTCGGAGCGGTTTTAATGGCGATCATTTTGGCGTATAGCGTCTATTTAGACCGTGCAAATGTAAGCGAACTGTTTACCACCTTTGCTTTATTTTGTGGCGGCGGTGTGGCCACCAAAGGCTTTGCCAATGCCCTTAATCGCCGTAAATCTTCACTAGCACAAGGAGAAGAACAATGATGTGGCAGATGTATGCCCTTGCGGGGCTAGGTGCAGTGTTTGTGGCGATTTATGCTCGGTTACATTGGCAAAGTAAAAAACTCAGTGAAAAGCAAAAAGAAATCGAAATGGTGAAAGCCGAAGCCAGAGCCATCGCGGAGGAAATGGAAAATGCAGAAAAACGTCAGCAAATTGAAGCAGCTCATCGCCGTCTTAACGCTCACGGCGTTGATGACCAGTTGCAGTCAAAAGGTTACTTCCGTGAGGATTAGCGGTTGCAGTGCGTTTGGGCTGATTTACCCCAGTCGTCAAGATACATTAGAAACCAAACGGCAGGTGCTGAACCATAATTTAGCCTATGAGCAGATTTGCGGGGTGAAACGTGGATCTACAAATTAGCGGTGAGTGGGTGTTTAACGGGGTGGTATCCATTGCCGTTACCTTTGTCGGGTTTTGGTTGCGATCGGTCAAGGAAGAGCTGAAAGAACTCAAACAAGAATGCAAAGACATCCGCAATAACTATCAAACTAAAGAGCTTGCCAAGGTGCATAGCACACACACGGACAATATTTTGGCGGAAATTCGGGACGAATTAAAAGCAATGAATCATAAATTAGACAGCAAGGTGGATAAATAATGTCAGCCAGAGAACAAAAGCGTTTGAACCAACGCAACACCAACGAAAAACTCGATGAACTGTTGGATTTAAGCAAAGAAGCGAATCGCAAAATCGACCGTATTGGGGAGCGGGTCAATGATATTGATCATCGTTTGTCATCGCTCGAAACCCAAGTGGGCAAAGTGACCACCAAAGCCTTTGTGGCTGGCGGTTTAGGTGGTGCAATGGTTGCGGTGGGCATTGAGTTAATCAAAGCAAAATTTGGGGGCTAAATGGCTCACGATGAGAAAGTGCGGGCATTAGTACGCCGTTATTATGTGTTTGACCGCTTTACCCTTGAGCAATCTGCACAAAAAGCCGACGTGTCTTTTGGTACAGCGCGCCGTTGGAAAGCGCAAGCCCTAAATAAAGGGGACGATTGGGATAAGGCGCGCGATGTGCATATTATGGCAGGCGGTGAAGTGAATATGATTTCGCAAGGTTTATTGGCGGGATTTATTTTGCAGTATCGCACCACAATGGACGAATTACAGCAAAACACTGAATTGAGTGCCAAGGATAAGGTGATGTTACTTGCCGCCCTTGCGGATAGCTTTACCAAAATGACGGCAGCAAGTAAGCGGATTTTGCCAGAAGTATCTGAATTGGCGGTGGCAATGCGTACCGTTGAGTTATTTGGTGAGTATATCCATCAACATCATTCTTCCCTAATGGAGCCTTTTATTGATGCATTGAATGGATTTGGGCAAACACTCAATGAGGAATTTAAAAAATGAACCTATTGAGTTTTCTTTTTGTGATTGCGGCTTGCCTTTCTGCCCGTGATGGTGGGGCGTGGGGCTGGTGGGTATTTTTAGCATTATTAGTGAGTGATTAAAATGAAAAGCAAAGATTTTTTGAAAGAATTAAGTGCTTATGCTGATAGCCTACGGCAAAAGTTAGAAGCCTCTTTTGAGGGCTGGAATGATAGCCCTGAAGCCGTGGTTGAACGCCGTAAAAAAGTGTTTGATACGATTTCGGGTTATGAATATTTTGTCAATCATTACTTTCCGCATTACACCCGCTCAAGCTCAAAATCCAAATTGCATCATTATCTATTTGAACGCTTGCCCGCCATTTTACAGCAAGAGAAAGGTTGCCTAGATGCCATTGCTGCACCCCGTGGTGAAGCTAAATCTACCTTGGTTTCGCAGCTTTATACTCTTTATTGCTTGGTGACCCAACAGAAAAAATATTGCCTCATTGTCATGGACAGTATCGACCAAGCCTACCCAATGTTGGAAGCCATTAAAGTGGAGTTGGAATTTAATCAACGGCTACGCATTGATTTTCCCGAAGTGGCAGGACAAGGGCGTGTGTGGCAAGCAGCAACGATTGTTACCCACGCTAATCAAAAGGTGCAAGTGGCAGGTTCGGGCAAAAAATTGCGTGGTTTACGCCACGGGGCATTTCGTCCTGATTTGGTGGTGCTGGATGATATTGAAAATGACGAACAAGTCAGAAGTCCAGAACAGCGGGATAAATTGCATAACTGGTTAAAAAAGACCGTGTTACCGCTTGGCTCTGCGGGGGATAAATTTGACATTGTGTATATCGGGACAATCCTGCATTACGACAGTGTACTCAATCGCACCTTGCACAATAAAGCGTGGCATACGGCAAAATTTAAAGCACTCACAAAAATGCCCGACAATATGGCGTTATGGGATAAGTGGGAAGATTTTTACCTAAACGAGGGCGAAGCGGTTGCCGATGCCTTTTATCAGCAAAATAAAGCCGAAATGGACGCAGGAGCGGAAATCTCTTGGGCAGCTCGTCCACTCTTGGCGTTAATGAAAATCCGAGCACGAGATGGACACGCCACCTTTGATAGCGAATACCAAAACGACCCGGTTAGCGGTGATGATGCCATTTTTGCCAACAGTATCCAATATTGGACATCACTCCCTGATAACCTGATTTATTTTGGTGCGCTTGACCCTTCAATGGGTAAGGCGGGAGCTAGTCGCGACCCGTCCGCAATTTTAGTGGGTGGCTATCATCGCGAAACAGGCAAGCTCTATGTGATTGAGGCGCAGATTAAAAAGCGTCTGCCCGATTTAATTATCGAAGATGTGATTAGGCTCAATAGCCAATACCAATGCCACCGTTGGTTTGTGGAAACGGTGCAATTTCAGGAATTTTTGCAAACAGAACTTGTTAAGCGTTCCGCCCAACGGGGCAAGCCTGTGCCAGCCACGGCGATTAAACCGAATACCGATAAAATGCTACGTATTGAGAGCTTACAACCGCATATCGTCAATGGCTTAATTTTGTTGCATCACAGTCAATCCACCTTAATTTCACAGCTACGTCATTTCCCAAAAGCCGACCACGATGATGGTCCCGATGCCTTAGAAATGCTATGGAAAAATGCGGTGCTCAACTCTGCCTCCATTGAGTGGACAAGCCTGAATGAAGCAGAGTTAGATAACGATTGGCGTGATGAAGATGATGATATTTATAGCATTTGGAAAGGATAAACAATGGCAAAGAAAAAACGCAATAAGCACAAACAAGCACAAAATAAAAGTGCGGTTAAAATTGGGCAAGATTTTCAAACCAACGAAGCTCGTATTACGGAGAATGGGCGGATTATTTCCGACCACCCAAGCAATAAAATCACGCCTGCCAAGTTAAAAAGTATTTTTGAGGATGCTGAGGCGGGCAATATCCAAACCCAGCACGAACTCTTTATGGATATTGAAGAGCGGGACGGCGATATTGCGGCAAATATGGCAACCCGCAAACGGGCGATTTTAACGCTGGATTGGCGAATCGCCGAACCTCGCAATGCCACGACCGCCGAGCAGGGCTATCAACAAGAGGTGGACGAATATTTTTATCAATTTTCCGAGCTGGAAAACCTGCTGATGGATTTAATGGATGCAGTGGGCCACGGCTTTTCGGCGTTAGAAATTGATTGGCATTTTATTAACGGAAAATGGCAACCAAAAACCTTTATACACCGTCCGCAATCGTGGTTTAAGATTGATAAAGACGACAATTTATTACTCAAAACCCCTGATAATTACGAAGGTGAGCCACTACGCCCATTGGGCTGGGTGGTGCATACGCATAAAACTCGCTCAATTCAGTTAGCTCGCCTTGGTTTGTATCGTACACTTGCGTGGCATTATATGTTTAAGCATTACGCCGTCCACGACTTTGCCGAGTTTTTGGAGCTGTATGGTATGCCTATTCGCATTGGAAAATACGGTGCGGGGGCAACCAATGAGGAAAAACGTACCCTTTTGCGTGCTTTGGCTCAAATTGGACATAACGCGGCGGGCATTATGCCTGAAAGTATGGAAATTGAGCTACATAATGCGGCGAATGGCTCAAGCGTTAATAACCCATTTTTGCAAATGATTGAGTGGTGTCGTACCGAGATTGCTCGCCTGATTTTGGGGCAAACGCTCACATCAGGAGCGGACGGTAAAAGCTCAACCAATGCACTTGGCAAGGTGCATAACGAAGTACGCCGTGATTTGCTGATTGCCGATGCCAAACAAATTGCACAGACCATTACCAAGCAAATTATTTTGCCTTATTTACAGCTCAATGTTGATCCGAGCATTGATGAAAGCCGCTGCCCTCGCTTTGAGTTTGACACCGCAGAATATGAGGATTTAGAAAAATTCGCCAAAGCCTTGCCTGATTTAGTCAATATCGGCGTGGCTGTGCCTGAAAGTTGGGTGCGGGAAAAATTGGGTATTCCCGAACCGCAAGAGGGCGAAGCGATTTTAAAAACCGTTCAAAGCGACTTTAAAGAAGAGTTAAATGATGATGAAAAAGAAGAAAAAACCGAGCAAAAACGCACCGCACTTACTTTCAGCCCTCACACTGACTGTGGTTGCGGCTGCCGCCAAACCGCCTTGTCCACCGAAAACCAAAGCACGGACGAACAGCAGATTTTAGATAATGTGCTAGATGAGGGCTTGCAACAGGTGGATTTTAACGCCCAACTTGATCCTATGGTACAAAAAGCCGTGGCGTTGATGTTGAGTTGCGAAAGTTATGAGGAAGCGGGCGAGAAACTGGCCGAGGCTTACCCAGATTTAGAAAGTGACGAACATCACGCTTATTTAAGTCGTGCGTTATTTTTAAGCGAATTATTAGGGGGCAGCAATGCCCGCCGTTAATTTTGCTTTGGGGCTTGAGCCAAAAGAAGCCATTGCGTTTTTGAAAGGCAAAAAAGCTTTACTTGACCATTTGGACGAGAAAGGCTTGCTGGAAAGTGCCAGAGCCAAAGCCACACGCATTGCGAACATCACCAGCCTTGAAATGACCAAAGATATTTATCAATCGCTGATCATCGCTCAAGAGCAAGGGCAATCTTTCGGCGAGTGGAAAAAAGGCATTTTTGAACACTTCAAAAAGAAAGGTTGGATTGCGGGCTATGACAAAGGCTATTTATTGGCTGATCCAAAAACAGGTGAGTTTTTTGGCACACCAAGACGGCTTGAAACCATTTACCGCACCAATATGCAGGCGGCTTACTCGGCACAGCGTTATCAGCAAATGCGAGATAATGTAGATAGTCGCCCTTATTGGCAATATAGTGCGGTCAATGATGACCGCACTCGCCCAAGCCACAGTGCAATGAATGGGTTGGTGTATGCCTATGATGATCCATTCTGGCATACCTTTTATCCGCCCAATGGCTTTAACTGCCGTTGCACGGTGATTGCGTTAGCGGAAAGAGATATTAAACGGCGTAACCTCATCGTTAGCCAAAGCGAGGGGCGATTGGTGGAATATGAACGCAAAATCAATCAGCGAGAAACCGAGAAAACCACGGCGTTTAAGGTGAGTGAAGATCGTTGGGTGATCACCGACCGAGGGTTTGATTACAACGTGGGGCGAACGAGCTATAAACCCAACTTAGACCTTTACCCTGAAAAACTCGCTCACCAATTTGCCAAACGGGAAATGAGCGGGGCGGGCTTTCAATGGGATTTTCACCAATTTGAAAAGGAATTTAAGGCAGCTAAACAAGCCTTAAAGTTAGGCGATAAACCGAATAGTACGCAACTGACCGCCATCCGTAACCAACTACGGCGGGAATATAAATTTACCGCAGGCGTATTAAATGCGGCAGATAAAGCCAAGCTCGGTAGCCAAACTGCGACCGTGTGGCTGTCTGATGATACGTTAATTAAGCAGTTTAGTAGTCGAGAGGGGCAAAATTTCGGGGCTGAGGAGTATGCGGTATTGCCTGAGTTGATTTATGAACCTGATATGCTTTTACCTACAAGAGAAAAGCATTTCCAGTTTTTTAAACAAATTAAAGGTCATAGATATACTGTGGTTTTGAAAGTATTGGAAAATGAGGTCTTTGTGCAATCATTCAGAAAAATGAGTGAGAAACAGTGGGATAAGGCATTGAAAGGTAGCCACTAGGCAGGGCTCGAACCCACTGCACACAATCCCCGGTACTCTTTCAACCGCTCGTCCGCGATCTTCGAGATTCATCGCTTTTCTAGTGGCTGTGTTGAATATACCCTTTTTTATTTTTAATGACAATAGGAGATGCAATGGAAACATTACTTAACGACAAAAATTGGCAGGCTTACTTACCCTTAGCTTTGAGCCTACAGGAAAAAGATGAGATTAAAGCCGCATTGCTGAAAAACATAGCGCAAACCCCTGACAGTTTTACTGCGCTATGTGAATACTTAAGATGCTTACGCATTATTGAAGAATATCCGTTAAAAACGGAATAAGTAATTATCTATGCTGGATTTGCTCTTGGTATAGCCGTTTAGAAATAGCCAAGATTAATTGAGTTAAATGCTCGGCGGTTTGCTCAACCTCTTTTGTATCATTAGGCAGAGTATAATTGGGGTGGGTAATGAGATCACGAGCTAACTCAATAGCGAGTTTATCTGTATTAGTAGTTCTTTCTATTTTCATCGTTATTTCCTTATTTAAAATGGGCGATATTACCCATTCTTAGGGTAGCAGAGGCATATTATGATTGAAATAAAAATCAATAATGAAAAAGAGGTCTTTGCGTTATTGGAACGCTTAAGCCAAGGTGTGCGTTATAACGCCCCTTTAATGCGTACCATTGCAGGGACAATGCAATCAGCGGTCGATCAAAACTTTCAGGCAGGTGGTCGTCCTAAATGGCTGGGGGTAAAATCTCGCTCCAATGGTTCGCCCTTGATTGATAGTGGGGCGTTACGCAATAGCATTCGTGCCAGTTGGGATAATGATGAAGCCCTTGTTGGCACAAATTTAGCCTATGCGGCAATTCATCAATTTGGTGGCAAAACCAAACCGCATAAGATTAAACCTGTAATGAAAAAAGCCTTGAGCTTTGGGGGTATTGTGCGAAAATCTGTTAATCACCCAGGAAGCAATATTCCCGCCCGTCCATTTTTGACCCTAACTCCACAAGATGAGGCAGATATTTTAGAGGACGTGCAAGACTATTTTAAACAGATAATTAAATAATGCTATTTAGCCCCTAAATCGCACGCTGTGCGATTTTTTCTTTTAGGGGGTACGATTTATCATTCAAAAATTTTTAAAATAAATTAAAACGATTTAAAACGGTTTTAAAATGGGTTGTGTTTTAAATCAGTCAGCTTCTTTCTATTTTTCAGCTATCTCTCTTTTCCCTCTCCTTTCTGTTGTGTGGAAGCCTATTCACAGTTTTAGCACATCGCAAATCGCTATGCTATGTCAAGATTAAGCAATAAAGGATTTTTTTGATGAAACTTGCAGCCTGTAGTTTTGAGTTGAGCCAAGCCAAAAATGGGCGTATCCAGTTGTTGCCTTACGGTGCATTTCGAGCCACAGACGGACGACCTTTTGACGTGGAGGCTTGGTATGTAACAGACACAAACGGTAACGATGTGGTGGCATTGGCAAATAGCCAACGCAACCCACTCCCAATTGATTACGAACATCAGATTTTGCACTCACAACAAAATGGCAAAGAAGCACCAAGTGCGGGGTGGATGGATTACCTCTATTTTACCCCGCAAGGTATTTTTGCCGATGTGCGTTGGACGGACAAAGCCGCCGACTATATCAAAAACGGGGAATATCGCTATATCTCTGCGGTGTTTAGTTATGACACGCAAGGCTATGTACGCAAAATCTTTCACGCCGCCTTAACCAATACACCTGCTTTAGATGGGATGGATGAGGTGATGGTGGCTGCCAGCCAACAATTTTTAACCAACCAAGAGGAAACACCAACAATGGATAAAGCCTTACTTGCGGCATTGTGTGCGTTATTTAACACGCCGAATGCCACCGAAGCTGAAATCAGCCAAAAAATCACCGCACTTGCACAGTCCAAAGGAGATAGCCAAGTGGCGTTATCAGAGGTTTACATCAAGCTCGCTGAAAAAGAGCAATCTGTTGTGGCATTGACCGCACAAATTGCCAACCCTGACCCTGCTAAATTTGTGCCAGTGGAGCAAGTCGCTGCCTTAACGGCCGAGTTCACGCAATTTAAGCAAGGCATTGAGCAAAAAGAAAAAAACGCATTAATTACCACCGCACTTTCGCAAGGCAAGCTCGCTCCTGCATTAAAAGACTGGGCAGAAAGTTTAAACCTTGCAGCATTAACGGATTATTTAGCCAAAGCCCCAGCGATTGCCGCATTAAGTGGCGAACCACAAGCCAAAACTGACCCGAACGAAAATCAAGTGGCAGCCTTAAGTGCGGAAGATAAGCACGTTGCAAAAATGCTGGGCTTAACGGACGCGGAATATCGTAAAAATTTAGAAACAGGAGCTTAACCCTATGAGCGTTGAATTTAAAAAATCAGAAATCTTAAAAAAATTAGATACCCAATTTCGGGCGGAATTTAGCAAAGGAATTGCCCATATTCAACCACAATACCCGAAAATTGCGATGACTGTGCCGTCTAACACCGCAACCAATACCTACGGCTTTATGCGTGCGTTCCCGAAAATGACGGAATGGGCAGGCAAGCGTACGATTAAAAATATGTCAGCGGTGGGAATGACCCTTGATAACAAAAAATACGAAAGCACGGTTGGCGTACCACGTGAAGCCATTGAAGATGACCAAGTGGGCTTATTCCGCAATATGATGGCTCAAGCAGGGCAATCGGCAGCGGAATTGCCTGATGAGTTGATCTTTAAATTGTTGCTTGCGGGTGAAAGTACGCTCTGTTATGACGGGCAAAACTTCTTCGACACCGATCACCCATACTATCAAGATGTCGATGGCACGAATGCGGGAACAGCACAAAGTAACATTACCACAGGTTCTGATAGCGGTGCGAAATCTTGGTATGTGCTAGATACCAACAACGTGATCAAACCGTTTATTTTCCAAGAGCGCACCAAGCCAGAGTTTGAGGGCAAATTTGATCCGTCTAAGTCAGATACCGTGTTTATGGAAGATGTGTATTTATGGGGCGTGCGTTATCGCTGTAATGCGGGCTTTGGTTTTTGGCAACTCGCTCACAAGGCGAAACAGCTTAACTTAACTGCGGATAATGTGATGGCGGTTATTACCAAAATGACCACCTTAAAAGCCGATGGCGGGGTGTTTATCAATGTGCGACCAACCACGCTTTTAGTGCCACCAAGTTTAGAAAAAGCGGCGTTAGATATTTGTAACGCTGATGTGATTGGCGGCACAACCAACACCTTAAAAGGTCGCTTACAGGTAATGGTATCCCCTTACATTATCGAATAATCATTTTTCCCCGCCTGCGGGCGGGGCGTTAAGGAGAAGGATTATGGCAAGAAAAACCAAAGCCCAGAAAGAAAAAACGGAAGCGGAAAAAGAAAACTTAGAAGCTAACGTGAAAGATGACGCATTAAAAAACGATGCTGAAACCGACCGCAACCTAGAAGATAGCACGACAGCCAAGGCAGAAGATGAGACGGTAAAAAACGCTGACGAAACTGACCGCACTTTAGAAGAGGGTGCAACAGCCGAGGCGGGCGATGAAGCATTGAAAAACACCGCTGAAACTAACTGCACTTTAGAAGATGACAAGGTGGTTGAAGGTGGGCAAGTGATTAACCCGATTGCTTATGCTGTCAAGTTGCGTGCCATTCACCCGCACGACAGCTACGGGCGTTGTGGTTACCGTTTTTACAAAGACAAAGAAACGGAAATCCCAGCGAACGACTTAACGGGAGAGCAGGTTTTAACCCTTGCGGAAGATCCGTGGTTAGAACTTGTGCCAGTGTGTGAGGAATAGCGATGGCTTATGCAACCGTTGCCGATTTTGTCTTGCGTGTGGGTGAGTTACAAGCCATTGAGCTGACCGACCGCGATGGCGTGGGGGAAATTAATGAGCAGGTGTTAGAACTTGGACTAGCGGATAGCTCAAGCCAGATGGACGGTTATTTGTCAGCTCGTTATGCCCTGCCCTTGCTCTCCGTCCCACAAAACTTAGTGCGGTTGTGTTGTGATTTAACCCGCTACCGCCTTGCCAGTATGTCGGGAGTGGATATTACTGATGAGATTATTGAGCGTTACAAGCTCAGCCTAAAAGAGCTGGAACAGCTAGCTAAAGGAGCTATCTCATTAGGGTTGCCAGAGCTTAATGCAGACAGTGAGGACAGCGAGTTTTCAGGGGCGATATTTTTTAGCAACAATAAAAACAGGGTATTTAGCCGTGATAACAAAGATTGAACAAGCCTTAACTGACCGCTTGCAACGAGGATTAGGCAAACTGGTTAATACGGTGAAAAGTTATGGCGGTGAATTTGATGATGAGAGCTTTAGCACAGCTCGGCTACCTATGTGTTTAATCACTTATGGTGGCTCTCGCATTGAACGAAAAGCCACTAGTGCAAAGCGTTATCAATCCACCGATACCTTTGTGATTATGCTTGCCGTGCGTTCTTTGCGGAGCAATCAAGCCGCCCGTCAAGGTGGCGTGGATAAACGCGAGGTGGGGGTTAATCAGCTCATTAGTGCGGTTCGCCGTTTGTTAGATAGCCAAACCTTAGGGGGATTGGTCAAACCGCTTAAGCCTACGGCAGTGCGTACCATTTTTAACAATGCCAAGTTTAACGCGAGTTCAATTACTGCTTATGCGTTGGAATATGAAGTGGTGTATGACGATGTTAGCCCGTTAGAAGATGGGTTATATCCCGAACCTACCACCGATGAAACCAGCCCTGATTATGTGTTTAGCGTTTATCAGGGGGAGCAATCCGATCCTGCACCGACATTGGAACATATTAATTTTAATCTTTACAACCCAGATACTAACGCCGATCACCCTTTTGTGGTGGCGATGGAGGAAAAATGAAAGTAAAAGCCGCAGTTGGCATTAAAGTGCCAATGGAAAATCAACCTTACCGCTATATTGAGCAAGAGCCAGTGGAGGTTGAAGACAGTATCTATTATCAACGTCGCATTAATGACGGGGATTTAATCGTGGTCAATGAACCGCGTAACCGAAGAAATCGGGAGGCAAATAATGACTGATACTAATATCGAATTTGAGCATATTCCAACAAGCCTTAGAATGCCGGGTGTATATAGCGAATATAACGCTCAAAATGCTGTGAGTACCTTACCAACTAATGAGCAAAATGTATTGATTATTGCTCCAATGGTCGGGGGCGATACGGCTTATTCTGCCCCTGTGCCGATTTATTCCGATATTGATGCGAAAAATGCTTTTGGGGCAGGTTCTTGGGGGCATTTAATGGCTCGTATTGCCATTCAAAACAACCCGATGATCCGTTTAACGGCAATTGGCTTAAAAGATAATAGCTCAGGCGTTGCGGCAACAGGAAGCTTGACCTTAAACGGCACAGCAACAGGTGCGGGCGTAATTAAAGCGATGATTGGCGGGGTGGAATATGCCATTTCAGTGGCAAAATCGGAAACCGCCAGCGACTTAGCCACCCGATTAAGTGCGGTGATCAACGCGGGTGAATATTGCCCTGTTACGGCATCGGTGAGTACGGCAACCTTAACTTTGACAGCAAAATGTAAAGGGGAAATTGGCAATGAGATTGAACTTAGCGTACAAAGTACTGCACAAGGCATTTCAGCGGAAGCCAGTGCCTTTGCGTCGGGTTCGCAAAATGCCGATCTTGCCTCTGCACTTGCCAGTGTGGCAGGCTCGCATTATCACATTATCATCTCGCCGTTTGCTGATGATAAAAATGCCACCGCACTTCGCAATCATCTTGAGCTTGTTGCAAGTCCAACGGAGAAAAAGCCTGCGATTGGGGTGCTGGGTTGGCGTAGCACGATGGCAGCCGGCACAACCTATGCGAGCAAAATTAATGCCAACCGTATCACTTGTGCGTGGTACAAAGGGGCGCTTGAAGCAAATGCTTTACTTGCAGCGGGTTATGGTGCAGTCATTGCCAGTGAGGAAGACCCCGCACGTCCGCTCAACACCTTAGAGTTGAAAGGCTTAACCCCTGTTGATGCCACGCAAACGCCATTAAAAACCGAGATTAATCAAGCCTTATTTAATGGGCTAACACCGATTACGGTGGTAAATCATCGGGTGCAAATTATGCGGGCGATTACCACTTACACCAAAAATCCTGCCAATGTGGACGACCCCGCGTGGCTTGATTTAACTACCATTCGCACGATGGACTATGTGCGTAAAGCGGTTGAACAGCGTGTTGCCTTGCGTTTTCCGCGTTCAAAACTGTCTAAACGCACACCGCCAAAAGTGCGGTCAGAAATTTTAGATGTGTTGTATCGCTTGGAAAACCAGGAAATTATCGAAAATGTGGACGCACATAAAGGCAAATTATTAGTGGTGCGTAATGGACAAGACCCAAACCGCTTGGATACGCAAATTCCAACGGATGTGGTGAATGGCTTGCACGTGGTGGCAAATCGTATTGATTTAATTTTATAGGAGTAAGTAATGGCTGAAAAATATGCAGGCTCTGCGGTGTTAGAAGTGGACGGCGTAGAGATTGAGATTGCCGATCTAAACGTAACCAAACAAACAGGGCGTAAATTGGTGAAGACAATGAACTCCGAAGGGCGTGCTAGAGGCTTTGCCAAAGGGATTGCCACTTGGGAAATCAGTTTAACCGCAGCCCTCCCAATTGATGGTTCTGAAATTGATTGGGCGGAAATTAGTGATGCCAAAATCACTATCTATCCCCTTAATCAAGAAGATAAACGTACCTCTTATTTGGGCTGTTTCACTACGCAGGTGGGGGAAAAATACACCGTAGATAATGAAGCTGTGATTGATATTCAGATGAATGCACTTAAAGAGGTGAGCGAATAATGGACGGACATTTACTTTTAGGCTTGCCCGTTGATGGTAAGCGATATTTTGATTTTAAGGTGCATTTGCTCACATTGGGCGATGAGTGCAATGCCCTTGAGATGATTGCGAATCTTGGTATTGCTACAGGTGAGGCTAAGCCATTAAGCCAAGCAGAAAAAATGCTGATGGATTTAGCCTATTTATGCCAACAAGTGGAATTTGTTGGGGTGGATAAACAATATATTACCCCTGAATACTTGCTAAAGCGCCTGGCAACAGATGATTATCTCCTGATTGCTGAGACTATTTTGGCATTGCGAAAAAAGCATATCGCCGCTGGGGAGAGCCAACACCAAGAAAACAGCCACGCCCCAACTGCTATGACTTAAAGGCGGCAGAGCAACATTATCGAAGTGCGGTGGTTTTTTTAGCGAAATTAGGCTTTACGCCCCAGCAGGTGCGAGAAATGAGCCATTTAGAGGTGTCGGCTTGGGTGGAAAGTCTGTTGCAATCTCAAGGGGCAAAATCACAAGCGAATGGCATAAGCAAAGGCGATACAGTGCATTACAACCTTGTACGCCGCAGGCAACAACAAGAGGCGTAAGCCTCTTTTTTTTATGGGTTTAAAACAAATTTAATAAGGGTTTAAAAATGGCAAATCTAAAAATGTCTTTATGGCTTAAAGCTAAAGATTTTGCAAGTGGCGTTGTCGATAAAATGCGTAGCAATGTCAATAAAGCGAATAAAGATATTGAAAATCAAGCGGTGCGAAGCGGGCAAAAACAGCAAGAAACCGTAAAGCGTACGGCTCAAATTACCGAGCAATCTTATCGCCAAATACAGCAAGCTGCTCGAGCAAGGCAAAGTTTGGGAATGCGGAGTGAAAATGCTATCCAGCGTGAAATTAATCAAACCATTGCCGCTTATCAACGTTTAAAAACCAGTGGTGTCGCCTCAAGCCGAGAAATTGCCCGTGCGGCGGTAATAGCTAAGCAAAAAATTGCCCAGCTTAATGCGGAAATGGGCAAAGTGTCGACAGGGCAACGGTTGGGGAATGTTGTTGGAAAAACCATGGCTATTGGCGGAGCGGTTTATGGCGTAGCCAGTACATTAAAGCCCGCAATGGATAATAAAAAGCAATGGGATCAGAATGTTGCTCAAGTTGCATTAACCGCCTTCAATGATCAAGATGCGGATTATATCAAAACAACAGGTATCGCACGCGTAAATAAAGCAGCATATGAAACAACCAAAGCCGTTGGTGCGGGAACCACGGATATGGCGTTATCCGCATTAGATGGAATGATTAAAAATGGTTTATCTTTTGACCAAGCCGAAGCAACATTGCCTACAGCAATGAAAATGATGGTTGCGGGACAAACAGACGGTAATCAAGTGGGTGCACTTCTTCAGGTCTTGAAAAATTATGGCTTTAAGGGAGAGGATTTACAAAAAGCCTTAGAGGTTACTTTGCAATCTGGTTTTGATGGTAAGTTTGAGGTGTCAGATATGATCCAACACCTACCTAATTTGCTTTCTATTTCTAAAAATGCGGGCTTTCACGGTTTAGAAGATTACAAATATTTACTTTCAATGACACAGGTGGCAGCTAATCAAGCGGGGTCAAATGATATTGCTGCTAATAATGTTGCCAACTATTTGAATAAATTAAATAGTGTCGATACCGCACAACGGTTAAAAAAAGTGGATATTTCCAATAAAAAAGGTTTGCAAGGCATTGATTTAGAAAAATCCTATCAGCGTGGTTTAGCCAGTGGGAAAAATGCTTCACAGGTAATGGTAAGTATTGCTGAAACGTTGCTTAAAAACGATCAGGAATATGTGAAGTTACAGCAAAAACTGTTGCAAACCAAAGATGAACAGAAAAAAGAGCTTATCAAAGCCCAAATGGATTTAAAAAAAGGGGCGGTGCTTGGTAAGTTGTTGCCTGATGTACAAGCAAAAGCAGGGTTTAATGCGGTAACAACCCAGCAAGAAATGGATAAGTATCAAGCCAATCTTGAGGACGGCAAAATTGGCAAAAATATGGATAAATCTGTCAAGGTGCTTGCTGGAACGGATCTAGCTAAAGAAGAGCTAGCCAATTCCTTAAATAAATTTAGTCAAGGCGAAGTCACCGGCTGGTTAAATAGTATTGAACGTAAAATTAATGACGAAGTGATTTCTGCACATCAAAACGGCAACGGGCAAATGGTGGGTAATTTAGGCTTAGCAATGGATGTGGGAAAATCAGCAGTGGGCTATGGTTTTGGTGGCTGGGCGTTAGGAAAAGGATTATCTGGCGGTTTGGGGCGAGCAGGCGTTGGTGCGGCGACGGGAGCAGGTTTAGGTGTTGTACCCGTTTTAAAAGCGGTAGGTAAAGTGGGCGTTGTTGGCACAATCGCAAGCTTAACTACATCACCTGAATTAGATAGTAAATCTCAACAACTTCTTGATTTACAACATAAAGTACGTTCAGGAACAGCCACAGAGGAAGAAAAACAAGCGTTAATGCAACAAATTAACCAATCTAGAGAAGAAGCAAAATTACAAGACGCACTTTATAACACAGGTAATTCACTTGGTGCGTATTTTACCCGTAAAAGTGTAGAAAAGTCTTATATGGCTTATCTCAATAGCCGTTTGGAAAAAGGTGATATTTCGGAAGAGGTTCGGGCTCAAATTGAAGAACGAAATGCCTATTATCAGAAAGAGCAGGCAAATTCATTTCGTTTTCGTAAAGGATCACCTTATGTTGCTTCTTCTCATTTTAGTGAGCAAGCTGATCAAAGTGCGACTCGCATTGCAGGCCTTAGCTCGCCTATCGGTTTGACAATGCCAACCGCGGAGGGAGGAACACTTGCAAAACTTGAGCCCGCCTTGTCGAACTTAGCCAATTACCGAGCTGACTTTGAGCAATTTGGGCAAACCTTGAGTGATGCCTTAAAACAAGCCATTGAGAGCCAAAATTTTGTGATCCAAAATCAAATTAAGGTGGATTTAGATGGACGAATTGTGGCTGAACAAACTTCAGAATATCACTATCAAGATTTAAAACGTTGGGGGTAAAAATGAAAGGTTGGACAATGCCTATTCAACGCGCCAGTTATCGTGGTGTGCGTTTTGAGGTGATTTCGGTAGATGATGAATTAAACCGTGCCACCATTGATCACGCCTACCCTTTTGTTAATGGGGCGGATATTGAGGATTTGGGTTTAAACCCTCTTACGGTACGAATGCAAGCAGTGTTTTATGGCGAGGGCTATTACACGGATTTCAAGCAGTTTTTAAGTGCGTTACAAAAACAAGGGGCAGATGTGCTAGTCCACCCTATTCGGGGTCGGTTGCCGAATATGCTTTGCACTTCGGCAAATTTTCGCCACGATGCGGAAATGATTGATTATGTGGCGTTAGATTTAACTTTTGTAGAAAGTACACCTGCCAAGCCGATTTTTGTTTTTGAGTTTTCTTTTTTGGCTAAAATTGATGAACTTTTAACACAATTGGAAGATTTTATTGATGAGGTATTAGCGTTTTTTGCTCAAATCATGGAGGTGGTTGCCTTTGCGATGAATGTAAAATCACGTTTATTAGGGGCTTTTGGTGCATTACAAGGTTGTTTTGAACAGCTTTGTGGTTTATTTGATATGGGCAAAACTTTTTTTTCATTGCCTTCTACATTTGGTGCAATGGATTTTAAAGCAAAATCTTCTCATACCGCTAAAGCAATTACACATATTATAGAGCAAGGGCTAACCCAAGTTGCTCAGCGTTCTGATCTCACAACTAAAGCAAAATTTGATGAAACAATAAGAACGGTAAAGCAAATTCAAGCCATTCCTCAAAATTTACTTTCAGGTAAAAATATGAATTTATCGCAACAACAGGGGATAAAATCATTAACAATGTCATTGTCAACTGAAAGTATTGAACCAGTGCATTTGTTGATGCAATTAACTTGTACAGCGACGTTAATTCATTTGGCAACGGGGTTTATTGAAGACGAAACATTATTGCCGCAAGAGATTGACTATATTACAACCCTTATAAGGACTCATATTGTGTCAACCTTGCAATTATTGCGTCATCAAGCCCAAAAAGAGCAAGCAAATTCTGCACTAAATTCAACCGCACCTAATACTGGGGTTTATACCGCTACTCAGCAAATTGCGGAGAGATTACGAACTTTATCCCATCATTTTACCCAGCTTGCAATTTCGGCGATTAATCGTAAACCACCATTAACGGTTAGGGTTGTACCATTTAATGGCACGATTCAACAGATCGCCCATGCGTTTTATGGAGATTATCGCCGTTCCGATGAACTGCTACGCTTAAACCCACAAGTTAGGTTTCCGAATTTTATTGCTCAGGGGGAGTTATTAAATAGTTATGTCAATTAATTATCCTTATGAAAATGATGTGGTGGTTGAAATTGCGGGACAGCAGCATAACCACTGGAAAAGCTATGACATTGACAGTGATTTTTTAATCCCTGCGGATGCCTTTCGTTTTGAAATCGGCGTGGCTTCAGAGCATACCCACTTACCCGATTTTTCGGGGCAAGAAGTAAAAGTGCGGATCAATGGCGAGGTGGTGCTGACGGGCATTGTGGACACCACCCAGCACGGGATTAGCAAAACGAACCGCACTTTTAGCCTAAATGGGCGAGATAAAGCCAGCATTTTAGTGGATTGCTCTGCCCCGATAACCAATGTGAAAGGGCTAACGGTGCTTGAGGCGGTGCAAAAAATTGTGAATCCGTTGGGTATCACAAAGGTTGAGCTTAACGCCGAAAATAATCCCACTTTAGATAAAGTCGATATTGAAGTGGGCGAAACCGCGTGGCAGGCTGCTATCCGTTGTGCTAATTCTGCGGGGCTACATTTATGGTTTGATGCCCAAGGTACGCTAATTGTGGGCGGTGCGGATTACTCCACACCACCTGTGGCAACGCTATGCTGCCTAAAAGATGGTAAACGCAATAATTTTGAGCAAGCAGAGTTGACCTATGATGTATCACAGCAATTTAGTGAGATCACCTTTTTAGCTCAACGCCACGGGCGAGCTGGGGACGATAATAAAAACGATTTAAAATGGGTGTACAAAAACGAGGCGATGACCACTTATAAGCCGAAAACGGTGGTTGTGCCTGATGTGGAAAATTTGGCAGCGTTGCAAAAATGGGCGAAAAAATATCTCTCAGACAGCATTTTAGAAGGCTTTACGCTAACTATCATTGTACCAGACCATAAAACCCAAACGGGGCAATTATGGCAACCGGGTCAGCGTGTTCACGTGATTTGTGAAGAATATGATATTGATGCCATCTTTTTCTTGATAGGACGACGTTTTACCCTTTCCCGTTCAGGCGGTACACAAACCGAATTACGCTTAAAACAAGATGGAGTTTGGACACCCGATGCTTATGTTGGCAAAGCGGAAAAAGCCCGCAAACGGAAAGGTAAAAAAGGTAAAAATGGGCCGTTAATGGCAACAACAGGTGATGGTAAATGGGAGATAGTTAGGGGTAAATAATGCGTCGATTTAGTCAAGCAATACAACAAACCGCACAAACGACATTAAATGGCGTGCGTCAGGCTTTTCGTGGCGTGCTAAATTTAGTAAACAGTGCGGATAATATTCAAAAAACGCAAGTATCAGGGCTAGCTGACGAGACCTTGCAAGATGTGGAGCTAATGCAGCATTTTGGGTTTACCTCCGTTCCCCCAGCTGGTACGCAAGCGGTGATTATTCCCATCGGTGGGCAAACCTCGCATGGGATTGTGGTTGCAACCGAAAATGGGGCGTTTCGGGTCAAAAACTTGCAAGGCGGTGAGGTGGCTATCTACGACCAAAGTGGCTCAACCATCGTGCTTAAGCAGGGGCGGTTAATTGAGGTGGATTGTGATGATTTTGTACTTAATTGCAAAACCTATCAAGTTAATGCGACAACGGGGGCAAATTTTGATACGCCAAAGTTAGAGACCACGCAAGTTTTAACCGCTCAAGGGAAAATTAATGGCAACGGTGGTATGGCGGTGCAAGGTGGCAGCGGGGCAACCTTTAACGGTGATGTGACGCAAATCGGTGGTAACATTACGACTGATGGCGATGTTAACGCAAGCGGCAAGTCTTTGGTTAATCATACTCACAGAGGGGACAGTGGTGGCAATACCGGCTCACCACAATAAATCTATTTACAACAATAAAAAGCGGTGTGGAACTCCATCACCGCTTTTTTTGTATCTGTTTTACGTATATTTGTCAGTATGGACAGAGAGTTAAGCCCGCTTACTGGGGACTATACAAGTAAGACAATCAGTACGCTCGCTAATGCGGCGTATATCAGATTAACCACACCTTTAGGCTCTTGGTGGGCAGATGGGCGTGTAGGCTCTCTGCTCCACTTAATTCAGCGTGAAAAAGACTTAACCCGTGTTGGACTTATCGCCCAACAATACGCCGAAGAAGCCTTACAGCCCTTGCTTGATGATGGGCGAGCAAGTCAAATCCAAGTAACGCACCAGCAACCACATAATGGCTGGTTAATTTTACATATTGAAATCATTGATAATCGGGGTGAAACATATCGCTTTAAACACCCTGTAAAAGTCATTTAACGGGAGTTTAAAAATGTTTGTTGTACCCACCTTAGATGAGATAAGAGCAAGCATTTTACGCGATATGCAAGCCCTTGATCCTCAAGCCGATGTGAGCGTAGACAGTGATAATTACGCCCGTGCCTCAAGTTTAGCAGCGGTGGCTGAAGGTATTTATGCACATCAAAAATGGCTGATTAAACAGTTTTTTCCAGATACCGCCGATACGGAATTTTTAGAGAAACACACGGGATTGCG
Organism: Histophilus somni 2336; assembly: GCF_000019405.1. NCBI lineage: Bacteria > Pseudomonadati > Pseudomonadota > Gammaproteobacteria > Pasteurellales > Pasteurellaceae > Histophilus > Histophilus somni. Next base: position 778,047 of record NC_010519.1, read on the forward strand.
AGGCATTCGCCGCCGTAATGCCACCTATGCCAGCGGACGAGGGGCAACCATTACGGGGCAAGAAAATGCCGAGATCCCTGCAGGATTGCAAATAAAAACGGAAGATAACCGCTTTTTTGAGACCCTAGAAAGTGCGGTCATTTCTAGCACGGGTTTTGTGGTTGTGCCTGTTCGCTCCCTTGCTACAGGAGCGGGACAAAATATTAAAACCCAAACCAAAGGCAGTTTTATGGCTGCCCCAGTTGGTGTGCAAAGTGAAGTGATACTCAATGAAGTCATTGGTGCGACGGACGCAGAAAGTGATGCTTCACTGCTTGAGCGTTTGCTTGAGTTGATCCGCCGTCCTCCTGCAGGAGGCAATAAATATGATTATCGCAATTGGGCGTTATCCGTTGATGGCGTAACGGCGGCTTATGTGTATCCCTTGCGGAGAGGATTAGGCACGGTGGATATTGCCATTACGGCAGACAATGATGTACCCAATGAAGAAACCATTCGCCGAACACAAGCCTATATTGATGATGTCCGTCCTGTTACAGCGAAAGAAAGCAAAGTGGTAAAGCCTGATGTAACGAAAATCCATTTTGATATTCAGGTCAAAATCAGCGGCATTACGCTTCAAGAGATAACGTCAGCAATACAAGCCGCATTGGCTGATTATTTTAATACGCTAATCCCCGGTGATAGCTTGATTGTGTCGCAATGCGAGGCAGTGGTGAATAATTTAGTGGGTGTTGTGGATCGCAAATTTATTACCCCAACTGCGAATCGTACCGCTGACGTTACCCACAAAATTGAGTGGTTTAGATTGGGGAACGTGAATGTGTCGGAGATGCACTAATGGCTAATGATTACAAACACGCCCTTGCTCAGCTCTATCCGCCTGTTTCCTACAATATTAACGGTAAACAATTTTTAGCCCAATGTGAGGTTGATGGAAAGGTTTTTCAACGTTTAGAACAGCGTGCAACGGAAGTGTTAAATGTGATTAACCCTGAAACTTCGGGGCAAATGCTCGCTGATTGGGAACGGATTTGTGGAATAAAAACCGATACCCAAAAGACCTACACTGAGCGAGTGAAACGGGTCATTTTGCAGCTTAATGCCATTGGTGGGTTGTCTATCCCCTATTTTATGCAACTGGCTCAAAGCATTGGCTATCAAATTGAGATTAAAGAATTTTCACCATTGCAACAGGATTTGCCTGTTCCCGGTGACATTGTGCAATTTAGAGACGAACCGCAAGAAAGCCTGATTTTTATGTGGCGAGTTTCTGTTTTAAATGGTGATGACAATATTGTGTATTTTCGAGCGGGGCAGTCTTTAGCGGGTGAGCGACTAGTTGAGTTTGGCGATCCCATTATTGAAGCCTTTTTTAAAGAGTTAAAACCCGCTCATACTTACTGTTATTTTGCATACAAAGGTTAAAAAATGAAAGATTTACTCCCTAAAATTGATAGCCAAGATGGCGAATTTCAAAATGGCGACCCAGCCAGTGGCACACAAGGCACGCGGGTAACTGCCGAATGGTTGAATAGCGTGCAGGCTCATTTGCGAGATGTAGGCGAAGAGGTGAAATATTTGTTATTACAAGCAGGGCTTACACCTATCCCAAGCAAAACCACACAAATTTATGAAGCGATTATGGCGGTTATTAATGCCAACCGCAGAAATGGCAACACAACCCAAAAAGGGGAAATCCAACTTACCGACAGCATCAATATGGCATCAAGTGTGTTTGGGGCAAGTGCGTTGGCAGTAAAAAATGCCTATGACAAAGCGGTTGAGGCGGATAATCACGCCGAAAGGGCTTGCCATTTGGCTGAAAGCAAGCAATCCCCTGCCACAACATTAGCCGGCTATGGGATTGGTGATTTTAAGGTGGGGACATCCACCGGTGATGCCAATGATTGCAAGATTGACGGCAATTATTATTTTGCCAGCGGGCAAAATTTACCGAGTGCGGGGGCGTGGCATATTGCGGTGATGAGTGGCGGACAAACTAACGCTATCCGACAAATTGCCCGCAAAGCCAATGAGAGCAAGGTTCAAACCCGTTATTTTAACGGCACGTCTTGGAGCGCGTGGAAAGATGTAGGCGGTGATGGCTTGCCCGTTGGCTCAGTGTTGGCATTTCCTGTAGCCGTGCAAAATCCACAAGGTTTTTTGAAATGTGATGGCTCAACCTTTGGGAGAACAACCTATCCCGATTTATACCGCGCGTTAGGCAATAGCAACAAACTGCCTGATTTACGCCGCTCTAATGTGGGAATGACGGCGTATTTTGCGACAGATAAGATTCCTGAGGGCTGGATTGCGTTTGATGAAATCAAGGAAAAGGTAAAAAAAGAGACCTACCCTGAGTTGTATAAATACCTGATTGAAAAATATACCAGTATAGACAATGTCCCTAAAGCGGAAGACCGTTTTTTGCGTAATGCTCATAATGGGTTAAAGGTTGGAGATGTACAACTCGGTTCCTTAATCGGTACGGATTCGATAGACGGAAACGGGGCATTTTCGCCTTATGTGAAAGCTATTAAAAACACTTACCAAGAAACCGTTGACCAAGTAGGGTTCGATCCGTTGCTGATAGGGGACATTGGAAACGGAAGAACCGCTGTCAATAACGAACATTCTCCGGACAGCGGACAACCTGAAACCAAAAAACAATATAACGCCGGGCTTTCGTGGTCGGTAGGAGCGGGCAGAAATGAAGACCTTAATCAACCAATCCAAAATAACAAAAGTGGCAACGGTCATTTTGTCGGCGTTACTCGCCCGAAATCTCTTGTTTTAAAACTGTGTATCAAGGCGAAAAGCAGTTTTGATGAGGTGGTATTTTGGATTAAAGCATTCGGTGCGGTGGAAAATCAAGGTGTTTTGGACGCCTCTGCTATCGTTCAAGAAATGCAGGATTTTAAACAGCAAGCCGAGGAAAAAATACAATCCATTACCTTGCAGAAAGAAGAGATTATGCACGCTATACAAGAGGAGATGGGAAAATCAGATTATTCCCTTGTTAAGGTTTGGGAGGGGAAGAATATATATACAGAGGGTTCAATAAATTTAAGTGAACCTTGTTTTGGCTCTACTGTTTTTCTGTTTGCTTACGCTGATAGAGACTATCCAAGGGAATTAGTTGTTTTTAGTTTTGATGTTCCTGATAAACATATTGATTTAAAAAGAAAAAATTCAGATCAATACACATTCTATGGTATTGCTCATTACACAAGAAGCGGTGGTCATGATGCATCTCTTACACATGCTAAGATTAACATTAACCGAAAAACAGGAGATCAAATCAAATTTGAGGATTTTTATGCGGGATATAATATTTACTTAAGAGAAATCTATATCAAAAAACCAAACAACAGGAAAGCACGATGAACATTTACTTTCAAAAACAACAATTAAGCAATTATCAAATTTTTCCAATCCCTCAGGATATAGAGAATTGGATTGAAAAAGACGTTGACGAAAAGGAACTGGAAACGCATGTTTTGGTGGAATTTAACGGCGAGTATCAATGGGTCGAGAAATCCGCCGACCCGATGACGAAATGGAACGGGAAAACATGGGTCGTTGATGAAGAGAAAATGACCGCACATTTAACCCAAGTGCGGGCGGAAATGCGAGAGAAAATCAATGCGTTGCGAGATGAAAAAATCAATGGCGGGGTATTTGTGGAAGCGGTGGGCAAGTGGATTGATACGGACGCTACGGCGGAGCGGAATATCTTATCCGTCAAAGCCAGTTATGATTTATTCGGTGATATGGAGATTGCGTGGACTTGTGCGGATAACTCGGTTTTGATGATAAATAAGGAAAAATTAATGCTGATTTGGCAGGCGTTAATGAATGCTAAAACAGGTAATCATGCTAATGCCTTGAAGCATAAAACCGCCATGGAGCAATCGGACAATCCGGCGGAATATGATTATTCCAGCGGGTGGACAAAATGTTATAACGATTATTTAGCGGAACAAGGCAATGAGTAAAGTCTATTTAGCACTGTATAAGGGCAACGGTGGCAGTTTGTATGACCGAGTCATAGACTGGCTGATCCGAAAAATCACTAAGGGGCAATATAGCCATTGTGAAATTGCCATTGAGCAAACGGCGTTTTTAAGTGGCGATTATTATCCGTATATCACCTACGATTGCTACAGTTCAAGTCCTCGTGATGGTGGTGTGCGACACAAAGTGATTGACCTTAAAGACGGCAAATGGGACTTGATTGAACTGCCAAACATCACGGCAGAGCAGGTCAAACGCTACTATACCCAAACCCAAGGCAGAGGTTACGATTGGTGGGGGATGTTGGGGATTGCCTTTGGTATCCAGCAAAAACGCTCACGCTACTTTTGCTCTGAGTGGTGTTTTAACCTAATCAAAAATGGTGACGAGGGCTGGCGGTTTAGTCCAAATCATTTAGCGGCGATTTTTAGACGGGGAGCAAAATCAGATTATTCCGCACGAAGTTGATATTATTTGGGAGGGGCAAAATGAAGTAACCGTTTAGAGCAAAAGAAGAAGCGGCGATGTGGTAGGCTCTGACCTCTACCACATCAGCCTAAGCAGATAGTGCCTGCATAGACCCGAGACCGCTTTGTCTGACCAGACGGGCGGATTGTAACAAAACCGCGTAAAGTGAGAAAGTCTATGCAAAAAGATTTGCAAGAAATACGGTGCAAGTGCTGTAAAAAGCTTCTTGCACGCACAAAAGATAATCAATATTTAGAAATTAAATGTGTGCGGTGTAAAACCTTAAACACATTTAAACCTACTCGTTAAACAACTCAGAGTGTCCGAATGCCTTGAGCGTCAGAACGCCATAATTTAAGGATAAATTATGGCAAACAAGAAAATCATTGTTTGGGCGTTATTTGATAGCGGCAATGGCTGCTATACCCAAGCCGCCCAACCATTCCCTAACATTGAAATCTATCCTATCGGCATTGATATTGAGCGTAAAAATCGGCATTTTTTACCGCTGAATTTAGCGGATTTTGGTCGGTTGTTTGGTGATAATACGCTGTTTAATCAGCTAGATAGCCTCCCTAAACCCGATGTCATTTTAGCCAGTCCGCCTTGTGAGAGTTTTTCCGTTGCCAACTCTATTAAGGGCGGGAATGTCTGTTGGCAATGGCAGGGAAATACACGCTTTGCTATTCGCCGTCGCAAAGATTTTGACGCGGCAGCGGTTAAAAAGCGACGTTATCGTTATGAGACCTCTTTTTTGAATCGAATTAATGGTGAGCTTTGCATTTATAACACCATTGAGATTATTAAACGGTATCAGCCGAAAATTTATGTGATTGAAAACCCTTATGCGAGCCGCCTTTGGCACTATCTTGATGAGATTTTAGCCTTTCCTCTTCCTTATGCGAACCCTACCTATTATGGGAATTATGGCTGGCCCTGCAAAAAGGCGACTAAGTTTAAAAGCAATATTCCGCTAAATTTGCGTTATCAGCATTATATTTCGGGCAAAACGATGTTTGACTGTTTACACAGTTATAACGCCCGTTCAGCCATTCCGTTGCCACTTATCCACGATATTTATCGTCGTATTATTGAGGTGTTAGGAGGTAACGATGCGTCATTTTAGTCAAGCACCGTTGCCGTTTGTCGGGCAAAAACGGCTGTTTTTAAACGCCTTTAAACAGGTTTTAAATGACAATATTCAAAATGATGGCGAAGGCTGGACGATTGTCGATGCCTTTGGCGGGAGTGGGCTATTAAGCCACGTAGCAAAGCGAATAAAACCCAAAGCACGGGTGATTTACAATGATTTTGATGGATACGCAGACAGACTAAAACACATAAGCGATACAAATCGTTTACGAGCTGAACTGATTCAAATTGTTGGCGATATTGTACCAAAAAACAAGCGATTAGACGACAATAAAAAGCAAGAAATCATTAATAAAATCAATGATTTTAATGGGTTTAAAGACCTCAACACCATTGCAAGTTGGTTGCTTTTCAGTGGGCAACAAGTCAGCTCATTTGAGGAGCTATTTAGCAAGACATTTTGGAATGGAATAAAGCTGGCTGATTATCCTAGTGCAGAGGATTATCTTGATGGGCTTGAGATAGTCAGCGAGCCATTTCAACAGTTTCTGCCTAAGTTTGCCGACAACCCTAAAGCCTTGTTTGTGTTAGACCCACCTTATCTTTGCACCAAGCAAAACAGCTATAAAATGGCAAATTATTTTGATTTAGTAGATTTTTTGCAACTTATTGACCTAACACGACCGCCTTATGTGTTTTTTAGCTCCACTAAGTCAGAGTTTGTGCGGTTTATTGCGTATATGGTGCAGGCGAAAAAGGATAACTGGCAAGCCTTTGATGGAGCTGAGCGGATAGTCCTTCAAACATCGTTAAACTATCAGGTTAGCTATGAGGATAATTTGGTGTTTAAATTCTAAAAATTAAGGGGCGAACGCCCCTATTTTTCAATGCCCGCCTTATAGCCTGCCTCATAAGCCGCACGCATGAGGCGTTTGATATTCCACACGCCCATATCATAAAAATCTAAATGGTCACTCATTCGGGTCTCTAATGTTTCAATATCCCCCACCTCTTTTGCAATGGTTTCTAATATTTTTGCGATGGTTTTTTCAGTTGTTTTTTTCATTGCTTATTCTCCTCTTAAAATGTTTACGATTTTGTCAGCGATTTGCTGGGCGGCAATGTCAAAGTTAGTCTCGATTGAAACGCGTTGGCGACAATGTTCAGAGTGTTCAACCAGCGTGCCTTGTGGCATATAAAGTAAATAAATTGTTGGCTCATTTTGATAACTATCTTGACAGACTTGAAAGCGGCGTTTCCCTTGCACAAATTCCCCATTTTTAAAGCCGTGATGGTTTTCAAGTCTGGTGGTTAAGTGTTGAATAAATGCTCGTGTATTAAATTTCATTTTTATGCCCCTGTTGTTTTGTGTTGGGGACATCATTGCTCGTTGGGGACGAGGAGTAAAGGGGAAATAAGCAGTAGTTAAGCTGACTGACTAACAATGTAGCTGGGGAGGTATGGAGGTCTAAATGATAAAAAATTTGAAATAATTTTGCATAATCTGAGACTCAATAGCTATGCAAAATAAATTTAAATTTTATGCGAAATGTTTTGCGATTTTATAATTTCTCCAATTGTTAAACGTGGAGACAGTGAATTGAAAGGATCTTGAAAAACAATCTGCATGTCTTTTTTCAATGCTTGAGCTTTTTCTTTCGATAAAGTGGCGATATTTTTTCCGTTAAATTGTAATATCCCCTGATAATCAAGAATTTGCATAATAGCACGTCCCAACGTTGATTTACCTGAACCGGACTCACCAACAATACCGAGGGTTTCACCGACTTTTAACTCAAAAGAAATATCTTTAACAGCATGGAAAACATTTTTCGGTTTACCGAACAATGTGCGTTTTAGCACATAATCAATATGAATATTTTGTCCATTGAGGAGGACAGGTGCATTTTCAGCCAACGGATGTTTTAAATCCGTAGGGATAGGCGTCAGTAATTCTTGTGTATAGGGATGATGAGGTTGGTTAAATACTTGTTCTGTATTACCTCGCTCCACAATTTCACCGTTTTGCATCACACAAACGTAATCACTGTAACGACGAACTAAACGCAGATCGTGTGAGATCAAAATGATCGCCATTCCTATATCTCGTTGTAATTCAAGCATTAAATCAAGAATTTCCGCTTGCGTTGTGACATCAAGTGCGGTCGTTGGTTCGTCCGCTATTAATAAATCCGGTTTATTAATAATTGCCATCGCAATCATGATACGTTGTAATTGACCGCCTGAAAATTCGTGTGGATAACATGCCATTTTCTTTTCCGCTTCGGGAATTTTCACTTTTTTCAGCATATCCAATGCGTGCTTATAAGCCTCCGCTTTACTCATTTTCGGATGGTGAATGGCAGTCGCTTCCGCAACTTGTTCACCAATCGGCAAATAAGGGTTGAGTGAAGTCATGGGTTCTTGAAAAATCATCGCCATACGATCACCACGAATTAATCGCAACTCTTTTTCTGATAAAGATAATATTTCTTTGTTTTCAAATAAGATTTTTGAGTCTTCACTGTAACTGATGATTTTTTGCGGCAACAATTGCATAATTGCCATAGAAGTTACAGATTTACCGGATCCTGATTCGCCTACAATAGCGAGAGTTTGTCCTTTTTCTACCTCAAAAGAAATATTACGAACGGCGTGTACGACTTCTTCATCTGTTTTTAGATAAACATTTAAATTTTTTACATCAAGTAATTTCATTCTATTCATTCCTATTTATCTTTTGGATCGAGGGCGTCACGCAAGCCGTCACCAATAAAGTTAAAGCAAAATAATGTCAGACAAAGGAAAAAAGCAGGAAATGCAATCAACCAAGGCGATGTTTCCATTTGTGCAGCTCCATCGCTCAGTAAGGCTCCCCAACTGCTCATCGGTTCTTGTGTGCCTAAACCTAAGAAACTGAGAAAAGATTCAAATAAAATGAGCGAAGGTACTTCCAACGAGGCATAAACAACGACAATTCCCAAAACATTCGGAATAATATGTTTCCAAATAATTTGACGACGGGAAACACCACAAACAATAGCAGCCTCAACAAATTCTTTGTTTTTTAAACTGAGTGTTTGCCCACGTACAATTCGAGCAAGGTTTAACCAAGCAATCATACCGATAGCAACAAAAATTAAGAAAATATTCTGGCCGAAAAATGTTACCAACAATATAACGAAAAACATAAAAGGAAAAGAACTGAGAATTTCTAATGTCCGCATCATGACAACATCTACTTTTCCTCCCACATAACCTGAGATAGCACCGTAAATAGTTCCGATCATCACAGCGATAAAAGCTCCGGCAATGCCAACCATCAGCGAAATTCGCCCACCTATAGCAATACGCACCAATAAATCACGTCCGGAGGCATCTGTCCCAAGATAATGTCCGGAAACAAAATCAGGGGCGACACTCATCATATTCCAATCAGTGTCATCATAGCTAAAAGGAATTAACGTTGGTACGAAAGTGATAAACAGCAACATGCAACAAATGATAATTAAACTGATAACTGCTGCTTTATTACGAAAGAAACGACGGCGTGCATTTTGCCATAAACTGCGTCCTTCAATGATAGTCTCACAAGCGTTTTGCATGATATTTTCTTCCGATTTTGAGCGGTTTTGACGATTAGACAACATGAGATCTCCTTATGAATAGCGAATTTTCGGATCGATAACCGCATATAGAATATCAACTAATGCATTAAAAAAGATGGTAAGCGTCCCCACTAATATGGTGAGGCTAAGTACTAGAGAATAATCTCGGTTTAAAGCTCCATTGACAAACAGCTGCCCCAATCCCGGCAACCCGAATACACTTTCAATGACCATTGAACCGGTAATAATTCCCACAAATGCCGGTGCTAGGTAACTGATAACAGGAAGAAGAGCCGGACGCAAAGCATGTTTGAAAATAATTTTTTTCAATGGCAATCCTTTTGCTTTCGCTGTACGAATAAAATTGGAATGCAATACTTCAATCATGGAACCTCGTGTAATCCGAGCGATACCGGCAACGTAACCGATAGTAAGAGAAAGAACGGGTAAAACCATATAATAAAGTTGACCGTCGTTCCAACCGCCGGCAGGTAACCACTTTAACCAAATGGCAAAAAATAACACTAAAAGCGGTGCAAAAACAAAGCTGGGCATGATCACCCCCGTCATCGCAAACCCCATCACAATATAATCCCAGCGACTGTTTTGTTTGAGAGCGGCAAATGTGCCTGCAACTAAGCCGATAATGACTGAGAAAATAAATGCGACAATACCCAATTTCAGTGACACGGGAAACGCAGAAGCGATTAAATTATTTACGCTTTGATCTTTGTATTTGAAAGAAGGTCCGAAATCACCTTGCGAGAGATTTTTCAAGTAAAGCAAATATTGTTTAAAGAGCGGTTCATTTAAGTGATATTTCGCTTCGATATTCGCCATGACTTCTGGAGGATAAGTCCGTTCGGAAGTAAAAGGACTACCCGGAGCCAATCGCATCAGAAAGAATGAAAATGTAATTAAAATAAACAATGTTGGAAGTGCTTCCATTATTCGTTTTACAATAAATTTCAACATCAAGAACTCCAAACAGATTAAATGAGAAAAAGTAAATGTTATTTAAAAATAAATCGTCAAATTCCCCTAACCTAATGTTATCAATTAGGGAAATTTGACGGGATAAATAAGTTTAATGTTTAATAATATAAAGATTTCTCAATAAAATAATATCTTGAGGATCTTTACCTTCATAGCCCTTAACATAAGGTTTCACCAAACGCGGGTTAACATAGTTATATATCGGTATGATAGGAGCATCCGCTGCCAAAATCGCTTCGGCTTTAGCATAAGCTTTCATACGATCTGTCGCCTCGGAGAATTGATAAGACTCATTCACCGCTTGGTCGTAGGCCGAGCTTTTGTAAAACGCTAAATTGTTACTTGAGTTGGAGAGAAAATAATTGATAAACGTTGTAGCCTGATTGTAGTCAGCTGACCAACCGGCACGTGCAACATCAAATTGTTTGTTGTGACGACTTTCAATATACGTTTTCCATTCTTGATTTTCCAGTTTAACATCAACTAAACCACCCGTATTATTTTTCCAAACTGATGCCGCGGCAATAGCAACTTTTTTATGGTTTTCATTGGTGTTATATAAAATGGTAAATTTCAATGGATTCGATTTACTGAAACCGGCTTCTTTCAATAATTGAACGGCTTGCTGATTACGCTCTTTCATTGATAATTTAGTATATTCAGGTTGCTGAATTGCACCACCTTCCGCAATATAGGTCGGTGTAAACACGTATGTAGGTATTTGCCCCTGTCCTAATACCTTATCTGTAATGATATTACGATCCAACGCTAAATTCAGTGCTTTACGTACCCGTAAATCATTAAATGGTGCTTTCGTATTATTGATCTCATAGAAATAAGTACCCAATGTACGTGAAGTAAACACTTGATCCGGCATTTCAGCTTTTAATTTTGGGAATTGCTCCGGTGGCAAGGCATGATCTGTTATCTCCACTTCTCCCGCACGATAACGTTGCACATCCGTACTTGGATTTTGAATCGCTAAGAATGTCGCTTTATCAATCACGGTTTCTTTATCATTCCAATAAAGCGGATTGCGGACAAATTCAATTTTTTCGTTGATAACGTGTTTCGTCAATTTATAAGCACCGTTACCTACGTAATTTTCTACTTTGACCCAAGCATCACCGAATTTCTCTATAACATGTTTAGGCAAAGGTAAGACAGAGTGATGTGTGGTCATACCAGGTAAATAAGGCACTGAATTGCTTAACGTTACCACAAAAGTATAATCGTCAACGGCTTTTACACCGAGAGAATCTACTTTTTTCTTCCCTTCAATAACATCTTGTGCATTTTCAATTTGCATGTACGTCAAATAAGAAGAATAAGGAGAAGCCGTTTTCGGATCAACAAGACGTTGCCATGCAAAGACAAAATCATGGGCTGTAACAGGCGTGCCGTCAGACCATTTTGCATCATGACGTAATTTAAATGTCCATTGCTTAAAGTCCGGCGTACTTTCCCACGAAGTGGCAACACCAGGCTGAGGATTACCGTCAGAATCCACCGTAATAAGTCCTTCTAAAACCTGTAAAACAACCTCTGCTTCAGGTATTCCTTCTGATTTATGCGGGTCGAAACTTTGAGGTTCAGCTCCATTATTGATGACAATTTCTTGCTTTTTAGCCAACACGGTACCAGCCGGAACACTGGCTGCAAAAGCAGATATTGAAAAACCTAATGCCACGGTTGTGGCAACAAGAGTGCGGGTTAATATTGTGTGCATTGTTATTCTCCATTGTGATTGTTGTTTGCTCTGCTATTAATACATGAAAAGATTGCTTTTGTAAATAATTCATACTAGTTAGATAGTAAGCTAATTAGAGTGAATTATTCTAGAGGGCAATGTTACATGAATTAAATTCTTATCATAATAAAGTGCGGTCATTTCTCTAAGTAAAGATCGCTGAGTAAATAGCCACCTTGCGGTCTTTTCCCTTCATAACCTTTTAATTTCGGATTTTTAATAAATAATCCGGCGTAATGATAAATCGCGATAAAAGGATGATGTTTGCCTAATTCTTCTTCAGCTTGTGCATAAATTTCCGCTCGTTTGTTTTCATCACTTTCGTTGTAAGATGCTTCAATTAATTGATCAAACTTTTCGCTTTTAAAGCCGATTTTATTTTGCGAACTATTGGAAAGAAAATATGTCAAAAACGTGCTTGCTTCGTTGTAATCCGCAGACCATGCTGCAAATGCCAAGTGGTAATTTTTCTGATTTTTTGTATCTAAAAATGTTTTCCACTCCATATTTTTCAGCGAAATATCAACCAGACCGTCTAAATTTTTCTTCCACATAGAAGTAACCGCAATAGCAATATTTTTTAGTCCTTCGTTAGTGTTATACAGTAATTCGCTTTTCAACGGATTTGCTTTACTGTAACCGGCTTCACGTAACAGCTTTTTAGCTTCTTCGTTTCGTTGTGCTTGCGTCCAATTAGCATATTCCGGTTGGGTGATTTTTTCTCCTGCATGAATATAGAACGGTGTGAAACGGAAAGTAGGTGTTTGTCCAAAGCCTAATACTTTCTCTGTAATAATGTTGCGATCGACGGCTAAATCTAATGCTTTACGTACTTTAATATTATCAAAAGGCGGTTTTGCCATATTCATTTCATACATAAACGTACCTAATTTACGAGAGCTATAGATTTGCGAATCGTATTGAGCACGAAATTTAGGATCATGATAAAGTGATTGAGGAATATAAGCTATATCCAATTCGCCGGAACGATAACGAGCTCCCCCTGCACTTTCCGTTAAAATATAAAAAGTAGCCTTATTAATAACGGAATGGGCGTTATCCCAATAGGCTGGATTACGTTCCAAAGTGATTTTTTCATTTAACACTCGTTGTGAAATTTTATAAGCACCGTTTACTACAAAATTTTCCGGTTTTGTCCAATCATCACCGTATTTTTCAACAACAGCACGATTTACTGGATAAAGAGAAGTATGCTGCGTAAGAAGGACAGCATAAGGTACGGGTGCATCAAGGGTGAGTTGTAGTGTATTATCATCTAATGCGGTAACTCCCAAAAATTCCGGTGATTTCTTTCCAGCAATAATATCATCTACATTTTTCATTTTCATGAAGCCAAGGTAACTTGCATAAGGTGATGCGGTTTTCGGATCAACAAGACGACGCCAAGCATAGACAAAATCATGTGCGGTAAGAGAATCACCATTAGACCACTTAATATTTGGGCGTAGATAAAAAGTAACGGTTTTACCGTCAGACGAGGTATCCCAGCGATAAGCGGCACCGGGAATAATATTACCGAGTTCATCGGTTTTCACCAATCCTTCAAATAATTGTTCAGCTATTAAACCTTCCCCCGATCCTTCTATTTTTTGTGGATCAAGGGTAGCAACTTCAGCAGTAATTTGAATACTGATTTCCTGTTTATCCGCCAATTTTGTACCTTGAGGAACTTGTGCCGAAAATGCGACTGAAGAACCGACAAGTAGAAATAAGCCTAAAAGTGCGGTTCTATAGTTTTTATATTTTAACTTTGTCCATATATTGTGTTGCATAAATTTTATCCTTTTAAGTAAGATTAAAATAATAAGATTTTCATTAGTAAAATATTTATGCGATGAAGTAAAGTATTTTTACAAATTTTTTGTAATTTTTAATTAGCAACCTAATTACTATTTTTGCATTTTCAAAAATGTAGGAGTAGAATTCCGACATCTTCAATAATTCATCATAGGCGGTATTTATGCAATTGAGACGTAAATACATCGCCTCGTATTGATAGGAGCAGTATATGCAATTTGCGATTATCGGATTAGGTAAATTCGGAAAATCAGTTGCACGAGAGCTGTATAAGCTGGGTAATCAAGTTGTGGGCATGGATATTAACGAAAAAAAAGTGGAGCAATGTAGCCATTTTCTTAGTGCAAGTTTAATCCTTGATGCCACGGATAAAACAGCCTTGCGAGAACTTAACATTCAAGAGTTTGATGCAGTGTTGGTCAGTATCGGTGAAAGTCTAGAAAGCAATTTACTCTGCACACTTAATTTAATTGATCTCAAAGCAAATCAAATTTGGGCAAAAGCTAAAAATGCGGCACATCACGCTATACTTTCCAGTTTAGGGATTCAACATATAGTAAGACCCGAAAATGATATGGGTATTTTAGTCGGTCAATCTATGAATTGCCCTAGTGTAACCCACTGTATTCCGCTAGGCTCGGATCTCTTTTTAATTCATTTCCTTGTTCAATTTCAAACTACTATTACCCTCGGTATGCTGAAAAAACGCTATAAAGATATTGTTATTACCGCTATTCAACGAGGAGAACAACTTATTAGCAATCCGGATGATGAAACTGAAATACATCGTCAAGACCATTTGCTGATCATTGGCTATTTAAATAATCTTCGCACTTTAACCGGCGAATTAAATAAAATCCAAAATGAAATTTGAACATATCAACACAAAGCCACCCTATGTATTAGCGGGCGGTTTTCTCTTTATCATTTTAATTGGCACATTATTATTGGAATTACCCTTTGCTCACCATAAAAGTATTTCATGGCTACATGCCTTATTTACTTCAACATCAGCGGTAACGGTAACGGGGCTAAGTGTCGAAGATACAGCAAATTTCACCCTATTCGGACAAGTTGTTTTAATGTGCTTAATTCAAATTGGCGGATTGGGATTTATGACGTTTGCTATTTACATAGCAAGACGAATGGGTGCCAGAATTGGCTTATTCGGCAATGCAATTGCTCAAGAAGCACTGGGTGATGTGCCTTTTAATTTACTTCTACATACTGCCAAAAACGTTCTAAAATTTGCACTGACTTTTGAACTTATCGCAATGATTATTCTTACTGTTCATTTTTATGGTGATGTTTCTTTTTTTCAAGCACTGTATCAAAGTCTGTTTTACAGTATTTCCGCTTTTAACAATGCCGGTTTTGCACTGAGTTCAGAAAGTTTAATGCCTTATGTGGATGACATTGTTGTCAATATAGTCATCACCGTATTGATTATTATTGGCGGGTTGGGATTTGTGGTACTCATGGATATCAAAAATCAACGCCAATATAAAAAATTCTCACTAAATACGAAGGTAGTACTTTGGGCAACCTGTATTTTAAATATCGTTTCCTTTCTAATATTTTATATTTTAGAACGACAAAACCCGTTAACATTTGGACCGCTAAGCGAAACAGGTAAGTTGTTTGCCGCTTGGTTTCAAGCGATAACACCAAGAACTGCAGGGTTTAATACTGTTGATACGGCAGGATTAACTGATGCCAGTAGTCTGCTGACTATGTTCTTAATGTTTATTGGCGGAGGTTCCTTATCCACTGCAAGCGGTATAAAAATCGGCACATTCTGTATTATAGTGGTAGCGACATTCGCCTATTTACACAAAGAATCCCATGTCAATTTGTTTAAACATAATTTGCCTGATGAACTAATCAAAAAGTCCTTTGCTTTATTTTTTACCAGCCTTAGTTGTATTGGTATTAGTAGCTTTTTACTCTTGGCAGTTGAACCGCAATTTCATTTCCTTGATGTTTTATTTGAAGTTGTTTCGGCTTTAGGTACAGTCGGACTTTCACGAGGAATTACTGCTGAACTTTCACCGTTCGGAGAGTCAATTTTAATTATCTTAATGTTTATCGGTCGAGTAGGATTGCTCACTATGATTTATCTCATTATGCAACCGCACTCCAGTAAAATTAAATATCCAAAAGAATATATACAAATAGGCTAAAAAATAAAGGGAATAATTTATTCCCTTATTTTCCTAAATTTAATCTGTTTTGCACCGCACTTTGCTCAAGTTTAACGACAAATATACAAAGTAATTTTCCTCTAAGAATGAAAAAATTTATGCTAACAAAGCCAAAAACTCATTTTCACTCAGAATGTTAATACCAAGCTCAGTGGCTTTAGTTAATTTTGAACCCGCACTTTCCCCTGCAATAACAAAATCCGTTTTACTCGAAACACTGCCGCTAACTTTACAGCCTAATTGCAACAAGTATTCTTTTGCCTCTGAACGCCCCATTTTCGTTAACGTACCGGTTAATACGACGGTTTTTCCTTTCAAAGGATTGTCCCGCACCTCTTTAACCTCAACGTTGTCCCAATGAATGCCTTGTGCAATTAAATCTTTTACCACAGCAACATTATGAGGCTCAGACCAGAATGAACGAATACGTTTAGCCACTACCTCACCAACATCTTGTACCTTTTGCAATTGCTCAAACGTTGCATTTTCAAAAGCCTCTAGTGTCTTAAAATGAGTTGCTAAATTTAATGCAGTAGTTTCCCCAACTTCACGGATGCCAAGTGCAAAAATAAAACGAGCCAATGTGGTTTTTTTCGCTTTAGCTAAACTTGCTAAGGCATTTTCTGCCGATTTCGCCCCCATACGCTCCAAACGCATTAAAGTAACCTGATCTAATTTAAATAAGTCAGCCGGTGTATGTACTAACTCCCTTTCAACCAACTGTTCAATTAATTTTGCACCAATGCCGTCAATATCCATCGCTTTGCGTGAAACAAAATGTTTAAGTGCCTCTTTGCGTTGAGCAGCACAAATTAAGCCTCCCGTACAACGAGCAACTGCCTCTCCCTCAATTTTGCTAATAACGGAATCACACACAGGACAATTTGTTGGAAAAATAATAGATTTTGCATTTTCCGGACGACGTTCATGTAACACGCCGATAATTTGCGGAATCACATCTCCGGCACGACGCACAATCACGGTATCACCAATCGCAATATCCAAACGTGCTATTTCATCACCATTATGTAAAGTCGCATTACTCACAGTGACTCCTGCGACAAAAACAGGTTCTAATTTTGCTACCGGTGTAATGGCACCGGTTCGCCCAACCTGAAACTCCACATTATTCAAAATTGTCAGCTCTTCTTGTGCCGGAAATTTATAAGCAATTGCCCAGCGAGGTGCTTTAGAAATAAAACCAAGTTGTTGTTGCAAGTCAATATCATTAATTTTTAATACCGTGCCATCAATGTCATAACCTAAGGAACTGCGTTTTTGCTTAATAGTGCGGTAGAAATCCAACACTTTTTCAATCCCATGACATAATTGAATTTCATTATTTACCGGTATGCCAATAGATTTTAGCCATTGTAAACGAGCAAAATGTGTATCCGGTAATTCCACTCCTTCTGCAATACCAATACCATAAGCGTTTAACATCAAAGGACGTTGACCGGTAATTTTGGGATCAAGTTGACGCAAAGAACCTGCAGCCGCATTACGTGGATTAGCAAATGTTTTTTCTCCTTTCGCTAAAGCTGTTTTGTTCAGTTTTTCAAAACCTGCTTGCGACATAAAAACTTCCCCACGCACCTCCAAACGAGTCGGTGGATTATCCGTTAATAATTGCAATGGAATATTACGAATAGTACGAATATTTGCCGTAATATCTTCACCGGTCGTCCCATCGCCCCGAGTTGCAGCCTGTACCAGCTGACCGTTTATATACAAAATACTGACTGCCAAACCGTCTAATTTAGGTTCGCAACAAAATGTTAAAGAATGATGAACATGTATCAAACGATCTTGAATACGTTTGACAAAAGCAAAGAAATCTTCATCAGAAAAAGCATTATCTAAGGATAGCATTGGAATATCATGTTTAACTTGAGCAAAATTACTTAACGGTTTCGCCCCTACTCTCTGTGTTGGCGAATTTTCACTGGCATATTCAGGATATTGTTGTTCCAACGCTTTTAATTGATGAAATAAGCGATCGTATTCACTATCCGGAATTTGCGGATTGTCTAACACATGATACTGATATTCATGATGGCGTAATAGTTGTCGTAATTCTTCAATTTGTTGCTTGATCATAAAAATTCCTTGCTTCAAGACCGCACTTTAAATAGTGGCTCATTATACACAATCATACTATTTTACGTAAAAAATTGCCCCTGAAAATCCAGAGGCAATAAATCAATAGAAAAGTGCGGTCTATTTTTACAAAATAATACTACCGATCAACGCCAGAGCAAAACCGACTAAACCGATTAATGTTTCCATCACAGTCCAAGTTTTTAACGTGGTTTTGGTATCCATTTCCAAGAAACGACTTACCAACCAAAAGCCACTATCATTTACATGAGAAAGTACGGTTGCACCTGAAGCGATAGCAATCACGATAAAACATAAATCAAATTGACTTAAGCCTGTGGCTGATGACACCATTGGTGCGATGAGAGCAGAAGTTGTGGTCAGAGCAACAGTTGCAGAACCTTGAGCTATACGAAGTGCGGTAGAAATTAAGAATGCCGCAACGATAATTGGCATACCCGTATCCGAAAACATTTTTGCTAATACATCACCGATACCGCTTGCACGTAATACACCGCCGAACATACCGCCTGCACCGGTTACCAATACGATTGCACAAATCGGACCTAAGGCGTTATCGCAGATTTTTTCGATTTGTTCAAAACTGTGTTGTTCTTTGAGTAAAATGATAGTCATTAATAGGCTAATTAATAAGGCAATAGGTGTTTTGCCGATTAAGCGTAAACTTTGTACCCATAATGTAGAACCATCAATTACTTTTGCTACTGCTAAAGTGTTTAGGACCGTGTCTAACATAATTAAACAAAGCGGCAACAGCAAAATAAATAATACTTTTTTGAAACTTGGGGGATTTTGAACCGCAGTTTCGTTAATTGGAGCTGCATTTAAGAAAGTTTTCGGTAGCGGTAAATCGAATTTTTTACCTAAGTAAAGCCCATATAAATAAGTAGCAAAATACCAAGTCGGTACAGCTAAAATGAAGCCGACAATGGTGAGCAAACCGATATTTGCACCTAAAATATCACCGGAAGCGACCGGACCGGGATGCGGAGGAAGAAATACGTGGGTGACAGCAAATGCACCGGCAGCAGGGAACGCATAGCGGAATAATGAACCACCGAATTGTTTTGCAACACTGAAAATAATCGGCAACATTACCACTAAACCTGTATCAAAGAAAATCGGGAATCCGAATAGGAATGAGGCGACACCTAAAGCGAAAGGTGCTTTTTTCTCGCCGAATTTATTGATTAAGGTATCGGCAAGTACTTTTGCACCACCGGTAATTTCCAATAATCGACCGATCATTGCACCTAAGCCGACTAATAAAGCTACTGAGGCAAGGGTATTACCGAAACCGCCTAATAAGGTCGGCAGGATTTTATCTACTGACATACCGGTAGCAAGTGCGGTTAATAAACTCACTAAAACTAAGGCAACGAAAGCATGAACCTTAAATTTAATAATGAGAAGAAGAAGTAATGCTATGGAAGCAATCAAAATAAAGATCAACATAAAATTTCCCTATTAATAAAATTAAACAGCAGCAAGCATACCACCATCAACGAATAACAAATGCCCATTAACAAAATCAGATGCTTTAGATGAAAGAAAAACAGTCGCACCGATTAGTTCTTCAGGATTTCCCCAACGGGCTGCTGGAGTACGTTTGCACAACCAGTCGGAAAATTCTTTGTTTTCTACTAACGGACGGGTTAATTCAGTTTTGAAATAACCGGGAGCAATACCATTGACTTGAATATTATGACGAGCCAATTCTACGCACATTCCTCTTGTTAGCATTTTCACCGCACCTTTAGATGCCGCATAAGGTGTAATAGTGTCTCGCCCTAATTCACTTTGCATTGAACCAATATTGATGATTTTTCCTGCTTGCCGTTTCACCATATAGCGAGCCACTGTTTGGGAAACAATAAATACAGATTTTTGGTTGACATTAATGACATCATCATAATCTTTTTCCGGAAAATCGCAGAATGGGTGGCGACGTTGAATACCGGCATTATTAATTAATACATCAATTGCTCCAATATGTTGTTCGATATGAGCAATGGCCTGATGAACGGCTTGAGTATTTGTCACATCAAAAGCAACAGCGTGAGCCTTATAGTCTTTAGCAGTTAATTCATCAGCAACCAATTGACATTTTTCTTGATTAGTACCATTTATAATAACTTCAGCACCTTGTTCAGCAACACCCTCTGCCAATAAACGACCGATGCCACGAGCAGATCCTGTAATTAAAATTCGTTTATTTTGTAAAGAAAATAAATCACACATCTTCTTATCCTTATGCAAAGTTAAGTTGGATTTTTGAAATTTCATTTTTATTGCCAGCACGTTGAAGAGCGGTTTCTAATTGTTCAAATGGATAAATTTCAGAAAGTAAGGGAAGCGGATTGATTTTACCTAAACTTAACCACTTCACGGCGGTATTAAATTCCTCTACAAAACGGAAAGAACCTTTCCAGTTAATTTCTTTTGAAATGAGAGGCATCATATTAAATTGTGGAATTGAGCCTCCCATCCCAATTTGTACGATAGTACCTTTCGCTTTTGTGACAGCTAAACAACGTTCAATGGAGGAAATATGACCTGAAGCCTCAAATGAAACATCAAATTCGCCTTTGTTTTGTAAATATTCGGAAAAATTTCCTTCAGTGGCATGTAATACTTTTGTAGCACCCATTTCTAATGCTAAATCTAAACAACGCTGACTAATATCTGAACAGATGATTTCTGCTGCACCCAATGCTTTTACTGCCGCAACAGCTAAACAACCGATAGGACCGACACCGGAAATAAACACTTTTTTCCCCTGCAAATCACCGCCTTGTTTTGCTGCGTGAATAGTTACTGCTAAAGGCTCAGCAAATACCATAACCTCATCGGAAACTTCTTGCGAATAAGGAATACATTGGTTGTTATCTACAATTTTATATTGAGTAAAACCACCATCAACGTGCGGATTGTACATTGCACTACCAAAAAAACGCATTGTTTCACATTGATTGCTATAGCCACTTAAACAATATGCACAACTTAAGCAAGGTTTGCTTGGATTAATTGCAACCTTTTGTCCTTCAAATAAATTGGGAGCGTTGGTCTTTACAATTTTACCAATTATTTCATGACCTAAAATCATGGGGTGTTTGATTGCAAAATTACCCACTTTGCCATGTTCGTAATAATGTAAATCTGAACCGCAGATACTGCCACGAGTAATTTGAATTAAGGTTTGATCTTGGCTTTGTTCATCAAATTCAATTTCTTGAGAAATGACATCAACAGATTTTGCTCCTTTAACTACGCAAGATAACGTGTTTATTTTCATAAAATATCCTCCAATATTTCTGTTACTGGTAACATATTTATTTTTCTAGATTGGGTAAAGTTTTTGTGTTTGATTTTGTGATTTACGTCACATTTTTTCTTTATTTTTAATGATTTTTAAAAAAAGTGCGGTTATAAAAATAAAAATTTAAAACAATAAATATAGATTTAAGTGTTATTGGTAACTTTTTAAAATTTTTTCAGGTACACTAAGCTCAATAGCGTATTTATTAGAGGAACAAAAAATGTCAAAAGGAAAAAGTATTATTTTAATGGGGGTATCTGGTACAGGTAAAACATCAGTAGGAACTGAAGTAGCGTACCGCCTAGGATTGAAATTAATTGATGGGGATGATTTACACCCAAGAGCCAACATTATCAAAATGAGACAGGGACAACCGCTCAATGATGAAGATCGTATGCCTTGGTTGGAGCGTATTCGTGATGCGGCATTTAGTTTGGAGCAAAAAAGTGAAAAGGGCATTATTATTTGTTCAGCACTGAAAAAACAATATCGAGATCAAATTCGTGATGGAAACCAAAACATTAAATTTATTTATCTATCCGGCAGTTTTGAATTAGTGCTTTCCCGTCTGCAAAAACGGCAAGGGCATTATATGAAAACTGAAATGTTGCGAAGTCAGTTTGCTACGTTGGAAGTTCCCCAAGCTGATGAAACTGATATTTATCACATTGATATTGACGCAACTTTTGAGGAAGTAGTGCAGCGTTGTGTTGAAGCTATCAAGCCTCTTTTAGATTGATGACAAGAAATGCTTGGGCGTAGAGGTGTTATCTAAGACGTAGATTACAGACAATATTTTTGCCATAAAAGATAGTTTTTGAGCTAATGCTACGAAAAAATACTCAAACCCCACCGCACTTTGCAAGTACAGTGGGGTTATAAATAGAAAAAGCGTAGTCGATTTTTACCAGTATGCATTGTTATTCCTATGTTTTGTTTTAAAAATAAAATTCTGCGTGGTGTATTATTGACAAGGCGTTGCACAAAACAATTCCAGCGAAATTCCCACCTTTGCAGTAAAAATTTAATTCTCTTGGTGTTATTCTTGTACGATCTATTCTCTCTATATTTGCATTTTTCCTAAAGCAAAACTCGATCTATCTCACAAAAATATTAACAAATAATTTACAATTCAAACCGAGCATGCTAAAAAGCAATCGTTTGCAATAAAAATATTGCATACATTGCATACAATACAACATCAATGACATCACACAGGAGCAACTCTATGAAAAAAATGAAAGTCGTATTGACCAGTGCAACAGTTCTACTTGCTACATTGCTTGCCGCTTGTGGTGATAATAACAAAGCGTCGAAAGATGTTACTGCGAGCAACGTTGCGGCAAACAGCAGCAGTGCTGAAAGTGCGGTACCAGCCACAGTGCAAAGCAAATTTGTGACCATTGCTACTGGCGGTGCTTCCGGTCCTTACAATATTATTGCGACGACACTGACAGGTATTTATAGTAAAAATCTAAAAACTAATTCCAAAACACAAACTACTGGTGCATCGGTAGAAAATTTAAACTTGATGGCACAGAAAAAAGTGGAAATGGCGTTTGTGATGAGTGATGCGTTAAATCATGCGTTAAATGGTACAGGCAGTTTCAAAAATAAAATTGAGAATGTGGAACAAATAGCAGCACTTTATCCTAACTATGTACAAATTGTCACCTCTAAACGTTCCGGCATTAAAACCATTACCGATTTAAAAGGGAAACGGGTAGCGACCGGCGATCAAAATTCCGGAGTCGAAGTCAATGCACGTAACTTACTTGCCGGTTTTGGCATTTCCTATGCGGATATTAAGGTTGATTATCTCGGTTATGCTGCAGCGGCAGATGCTCTAAAAGCGGGAACCATTGATGCGGCGTTCTTAACCAGTGGCTTGCCAAATTCTGCCTTAATGGAATTGCAACAAAGTTTTGATCTGCAATTGGTCTCTATCCCGGCTGACGGAATTAAAAAATTAGCCGCAGATAAACCGTATTTTAATGCGATGGATATTCCAGCGAACACCTATGGCAATCCTGAACCGATTCCGACAGCGGCAATTAAAAATGCCTTGGTGATCCGTAAAGAGCTCAGCGAAGCAGATGGGTATTTATTAACCAAAACCTTCTTTGAAAGTTTGCCACAATTGCAAACCGCACACCAAGCGGCGAAAGGCATTAACGTGAAAGAAGCACAGGAAGGTGCAGTTGCACCATTACATCCGGGTGCAAAAAAATATTATGACGAAGTTAATGCGAAATAATTCGTTATTAAGTTGGTAAGCATGAAGATAATGCCTCGTAACGGTTGGTTTGTGCTGGTGCCACTAGCTGTTATTGGGCTTTATCCTGTTCATTTTATATCAGTTACCACAAAACAAGGCGAATGCATCATTGGTGATGATCATTTTGCACTACGTTGGCGTCACTCCGTCGAGCATCAATTGTGGTATGAACATTATCAACGACAAGGTGATAACCTCCACCTTTATCAAACATGGTTACAAACATTTGGTGCTGGAACACCTTCTCAAGGTGAAGTTGTCACCCATGTGCCAGTGGGCTATGTCGGTTTTAAACAAGATGTTGTTTTACCCGAAATAAATTGGATTGTTTCGCATCGTATGGAAGGGACTATTTTGCTTGATGATAAACAATTTCCCGTTTATCAAACACTTCCTAATTATTCTGCGGTAACAATCAAACCAGCTAAATCTGTAATTGCAACGTTGTGGTTAAGGAAATCATGTTATGACTGATTCTGTAAAAATTGACACCGCACTTGGTGCCAAGGAACAAGAGATTTTGGAAAAATATGACCGTGAATCGGTCACTCGTCAATCCAGTAGCCAATTTAATAAAGGGTTAATTACGCTGGTTTCGGTTTTATATTCCCTTTTTCATTTATACACCACCTTTTACCCCCTACCGACGTTAATCCAGCGTGCAGTACACGTGGGCGTTGGAGCGATATTAATCCTATTAATTTATCCGGCATCGAAAAAACGTCGCCAAGGTTCTGTTGCATGGTATGACTGGTTATGGGTTATTGCCGGTATGAGCGGTATGCTGTATCTCATCAACCAATACAATGACATTATGACCGTCCGAGGTGGTATTCCAAATAGTACAGATATTGTGATGGCAATCATCACTGTGCTAGTGGTGCTTGAGGTAACGCGTCGCGTCACCGGTTGGATTTTGGTGATTTTTTCCTTGCTCTTCTTAATCTATCCATTCATCAGCTCAATGGATTTTATGCCGGACAGCCTCCTCACTCGCCCTTATGACGTCGGTGATATTTTTGGTCAGCTTTATTTAAAAACGGAGGGGTTATATTCCTCTGCTGTGGGGGCTTCCGTTTCCTTTATTTTCTTATTTATTTTATTTGGTGCTTTTCTAAGTAAATCGGGAATGGGGCAATTATTTAATGATTTAGCCTTAGCGATCGCTGGTGATAAACAAGGGGGACCGGCGAAAGTAGCGGTAATTTCCAGTGGCTTTATGGGCAGTATTAACGGGGCAGCGGTTGCCAACGTGGTGAGTACTGGAGCGTTTACTATTCCATTAATGAAAAAAATCGGTTATCACAAAAACTTTGCCGGTGCGGTAGAAGCCAGTGCATCTGTTGGTGGGCAAATTCTCCCGCCGATCATGGGAGCAAGTGCATTCATTATGGCGGAAACGACAGGCGTAAGCTACGGAACTATTGCACTTGCAGCCTTACTTCCTGCCTTACTTTACTATCTCGGCGTCATTGCACAAGTCCACTTTCGTGCTGGTAAACAAAACCTAAAAGGCGTCCCTAAAGATCAATTGCCAAGGGTAAAAGCAGTGATGAAAGCACGTGGTCATATGCTATTGCCGATCTTAGCCCTTATCATCTTTTTGGCACAATCCGTACCAGTAGGATATGCTGCCTCTTATACTATTGTGCTTACCATTTTAGTCAGTCAATTGCGTCAAGAAACCCGTATGGGCATTAAAGATGTAATTGAGGCATTGGCTGACGGGGCAAAACAGTCGCTTTCCGTTATGTCAGCTTGTGCGACGGTAGGAATTGTGATTGGCGTGATGAACCTTACCAGTTTTGGTACAGTGATTACCTCTTCTATCGTTACATTAGGTGCAGGATCGCTCTTTTTAACCTTATTTTTAACGATGATTGCCTCCATGATCCTTGGCATGGGACTACCTTCTATTCCAGCATATATCATTACCGCCACCATGGCAGCTCCGGCATTGGCAACCTTTGATGTCCCGGTATTAGTGGCACATATGTTCGTCTTTTATTTTGGTATTTTCGCTAATATCACACCACCGGTCGCTCTTGCTGCTTTTGCTGGTGCGGGAATTGCACAAGGTGACCCAATGAAAACCGGCTGGCAATCCTTGCGTCTAGCCCTAGCGGGTTTTATTGTACCGTTCATATTCGTTTATAATCCGAATATGCTGATGATTGATGTTACCAATGCTGCGGTTATTGCCAAAACTTTCCCTCTACCAAGTGCATTCGAAATTATTAATGTTATCGTATCCTCTGTTATTGGCGTTTTGGGATTATCTGCTGCGGTAGAGGGGTATCTGAAAAATACTATACCAATATGGCAACGTATTATTTTAGCAATCGGTTCGCTTATGTTGATTATTCCGGAATGGAGCACGGATATTATCGGCATTGCTGTTGTTGTAGTCATAGCACTACTTAATGTTCGCAAATGTGACTAACAATTGTTCTGTGCATACGATAAATGACATAACTAAATGTCTAATTAACTTTTTTAGATTTGAACCAATCATTACCCCTTGATTTTGCATAGCTTCACAACCGGTTGTGGCGGTTTGGGTGTTAGAATGTAATGAAAAAGGTTATTTCCCTTAACACCCAAAATACTCAAACCCCACCGCACTTTGCAAGTACAGTGGGGTTTTTTGTTGTGTTTCAGCAAGTTTGACAAATTACCACTGATAACCTACCGACACGGCACCGGATACTTTGCCTTGGGAATTGCTATTACCTTGCAGTTTCAGCATAACCTTACCGTTATCGCTGATGCGAGAATAACCAATCGCCAACGCACTTTCGCCATCATGTCCTGCCGCCGCAATCGCAACCATGGACTTACCCGGCATAGAGACTGATGCCAATGCTGCTGCCGCATTCGCTCCGGCAATACCGGCACGCAATCGGCGATCGGCATGATGTATTTGTGTACGTAACGCATTATTTTGACTGTCCACATAGTTTTTATTGACTGCAACAAATCCACTTGCATCAGGTTTGACATCCGGAATTAAAATTTCCCCACGGTTACCATTGATGACGATATTACCGTTATTGCCTGATACCATCAACCCTGCATGGGTTGCCATCAATGACGGTTCAGCGGCTTTGCCTTGTAGCTTAATGCCATCGAGGGTGTAACTTGCTGATTGACCGGCATGATTTCCTTTGCCCGTAATACGGGTACCCTGTGCATTTACAAAAGTTTCGCTGTCTGGACTGCTCGCTTGTAAACCGTTGCTGTTCAACACCGATTTTTTGCCATTGATTTCACGTGTCTCAAAAGAAGTCATGTTTTTCAACTGGTCGGACAGTTTGACGACTAAGCCCTTGCCGTCTGTTTCCACCTTGATATTGCCGGCGGCGGTGAGGTTGCTGTTAAACGTATCACCTTCACCTTTAATTGCTAAGGTTTCGCTGAGTTGTTTACGCACTTCAACACCATCATTGCCCTTAAACTTCAAGCCGGATTTCGCTACCGCCTGCACGTCAGCAATGGTGGCTACGTTGGTTAAATCCGCTTGGCTATCAGGTTTCACTAAGTCAGCAACTTTTTCATAACCCTTGTAGTTGGCTTCATAGTCAGCATTGGCTTTTGTTAATTCTGTCTGAGCCTCGGTTAAAGCAGTTTTTGCTTTCCCTAGATCTTCTTTAGCTTTTTCAAGCTGTTTCTTGTTTTCCTCCAATTGAGTTTGAAGTTTCTTTTTATCCTCACCCTCAGGCATGGCACTCATCGCCATTTCTAAACCGCTCACGGCTAAAGTTAAATCGGTTACTTTTTGGGCTGTAGTTGAAAGTTCTTTCGCTTTATCGCCTATTGCTTTCACTTTTTCCTCAACAGCTTCGGTGAGTGCAGTCGCTTTCTCTTGAGCCGCTTTTGCTTTAACCGGGTCAGTTTCAGGGGCAGGTAGTCCTAAACCACTCGCCACGTTATTCATCCCGATAGGTGTGGCAGTCGGTTCGGCACGAATAATGACTTTATCCGATTCCGGTGTAACTTCTTGTCCATCTTGAGAAGTATATTTTTTACTTTTTGCATCATACTTCGCCCCCTCTAAATCTTTAGGATCATAGAACTTACCATCACGTCCTTTGACAACTTTGGTATAGTCATCGCCCTCTTGGATATAGAAGTCAAACGGACGATTGCTGTCTAAGTCGGATACTTTTTCATCCACATAGTTTTTATTCGCCGCACTTGAACCGTCAGCCGTGGCATCTAGGTCTTTCAAGCCCATGATTACGCCTGTACCCGATTTACCGTCAGTGCCTTTAGCAAACGCCAGCGTAGCTCCCTTGCCATCTTGACCGTCCTCACCGTCAGCCACTTTCAAGCTCACGACATCTTTACCAGCCTTGTCCTTAATAGCAACCTCACCGGCTTTTACCTCGGTTGTGTGCTTGCCATTGCTTAAAACATTCGCTTCCGCCGTCTGATCATTGACCAAAACCTGATCATCGCTGACCACAGACATTGTCACGCCCTCAGCCGTTGTCACAACCGCTTTTTCCTTATCAGGATCTGTATTATCCGTGATGATTTGCGATGTCGCCGTTTGTGTATGAGCGTTACCTGCCTGATCTTTCAACACAATTTCATTGCCGGTAATGTTAGTAGTGTTACCGCTTTCGCCGTTAAACTCAGCAGATTTCAAACCTGTCAAGTCCTCAGTCGTACCAATCGTCACCACCGCTGTAGTGTTCGAGGTTTTGCTTGGTGTACTGCTTGCTGTGCCGGCTGTTGTCGTACTTGGAGCAGAACTTGTTGAAGATGTACTGCTTGTACCACTTCCTCCATCTGTACCTGCACCATTTGACGAAGTCGTACTTGAAGCGAACGTACTATCTGCCCCTACACTGCTATTTGATACAGTGTTTGTCGGTGCGGTTGTCGGAGTTGTACTGCTTCCGACAGTTGCACCTGCACCTTGTGCAGCCACTCCTGACGAACCAGACGTACCTACCGTAGCTGTACCATTTCCACCGCCAGCGGTACCTGCACCACTTGCAAGTGCAGAACTACCCGCACTTGGCTGTGTAGTACCATTTTGAGCTAACTCTACTTTAATATTCAAGCCAGCGTTAAATTTCAAGGTGTCGTTGCGACCAATTTGATAAGTTGTACCATCACTATTCGCCACATTGAATTTAAAGCTATCTAACGCTTGTTCAAGGTAGGACTTGGTGATTAAGTCGTTATCTTCCACCCCTTTATTACCATATGTTTGCGGTGCAGACAAAGTCACTTTGTTAAATGTCGGTGCGTCTTTAAAGCCGATTTCGATTTTGGCGTTGCCCTTATCATAAGTGTATTGCGTGATTAAGTTGCTACCGCTGTAACCATCGGTTGATGTTGGATCTACCGCACCTGTCCCTGTCGGCGTACCCAAACGCACAATATTAATGCTTGAGCCGAGATAATGGGTGCCGTTATTTTTACCTGTTGTAACATCACCACCGAACTTTAAGCCCTCGTTTAACTTCGCTCTTGTTTCGTCAATAGCCTCTTTCAATGTGGTTGGGTTCTTCTCTTTGAATGAGCCATCCACATTAGACAGATATTCAAAAATTAGCTCGTTAAATTTCGTTTTATCCTTATCAACCGCAACACCCAACTTACTCGCTAAATCCGCCAGTTGTTTACCTGTAACAGCTTCTTTTGAATCCTTATCAATTTCACCGTCTGCAAGGTTTGTGAGTTTTGAATCATTAAAGCTGATTTCTTTTTTAGCTTTGTCTAACGTGATTTTCGCCCCTTTTTCGTCTGTACCGCCCCAAATACTCGTTATATCTTTAAGGTTGTTCGCAAGGTTATGCTGGATTGAACCATTCTTATCTACAACGACTTCTATATTGTCATTTGTAGCTTTCTTAAAGTCCAAGCCGTCCGTTAGTTTGACGGTTTGCTTATTTGTGCTATTAGATTTATATGTCAATTTTAATTCATCAACATATTTTTTATTGACGGCATCATATTTATCAGTTGGATCTGCTACGAAAACTATTTTTCTTCTGTTTACTGCATTCCCTACCGATACAGCATTGGATACGCCTATTGATCTGTCTCCTAATACTATCGCATTTTTTATAGTATCATCTGTTTCTATGTGAGAACCTAATAATATGTTTTCATTTCCATCTACTTTGTTGCCCAGTCCTATAGAAATATTTTTATATCCTTTTATCTCATTATTTGAACCTATTACATAGCTTGATGTTGAATTTAAACCTATTTTATTTTCATCACCTAATACAAACGAGAAATTACCTTTGACATCATTTTCTTTACCTACAGCGACAGAACTTGTTCCTAATACGGTTGAACCCTGACCGATAGAGATTGCACCGCTATTAGACGCCTCAGAGTTATAACCCATGGCAATAGAACCCTCATTTCTTGACACGGCATTATGACCGATAGAAATAGAACCCTCGCCTATCGCTTGTGTTTTTGCGGAATCAGAAAGTTTAACGGATTTCTCCCCAGTGCCTTTTAGGTAGTCGACTAGGGCTTTGGCTTGTACTAATTCGCTTGTGCCTTCTGTTTCCTCTTTCTCAAGAGCAATTTCAGCAATACCGACATTTTCACCAAATGTAGCTTGATTTTTCCCTATATTCTCTCCTGTTACTTTTAAGAACTCTTTTCCTAAAGTTTCAGTCGTAGTATATTTTTTCAATTCATTAGCAACAGCACTTGATTTAATAGCTCTGTCATCGTTTTCATCAACGGAATTTGATTTGTTAAGTTTAAGTGTTATTGTTCCAGCATTTTTAGGATCTTTAGGATCTGTATCATTAGGTGTTACTTCTACCTTAATGTCTTTTTCTGTTTTATCTTTATTAGATTCTTTTCCTACTTTTGTATCTTCACCATTTATTGTTAAAGTTGCTCCTAATTGTAAGGTAGTTGTCTTACTACTATCTGTTCCCTTAAATGTTATACCTTTATTAACTGCTCCAATTAGACCTTCAATTGCACCTTTGAATGTTGTAATTTTGTCTGATTTATCAGAACCTTTTATTGCATCAAATGATAAATCTTTGAATTTAATATTTTTACTGTCAGTATTATCTACTTCAAGTCCTAATCTAGATACAGATAATTCGTGTAATTGTTTACCAGTTATAGCTTCTGTTGAACTACCATCAATTTTACCATCTGCCAATCCTGATAATTTTATACTGCTATTATCTTTAGTAAATGTTAATGAGTTTCCGCCAACTTTTAGAGTAGCTTTATCTGTTCCATTTTCTTTTTTATCAAACACTAAAGCATTGTCTGTATCTTTTCCAATAGTTGTTAGCCCTGTTGCTTGAACTCCATCATTTGTTGAATCTTTTTCAAGTGTTACTTTTTTATCATTTTCAGTAATTAACTCTATCTTATTATCTTCAAATTTCAATGAAGCCTTACCATCTTGTTTATTAATTTCAGTAAGTCCACTTAATTTAGATCCAGTTAATGTTACAACTGATGGTGTATCACCTGATGAGAATTTAATAGATTTATCACCTTTATTTAAAGTAATTTTTGTTTTGTCATCATTTTCAATTGACTCAATACCTTTTAATTGTTTATTTAATGATACAGTAAATGTTCCTTTATTTTTAGTATCATCAATACTTAAAGCAACATTAATATTATTTTCTCCTTTGATGATTACTTGTTTATCTGTATCACTATTTTTTCTTTCAAATACTTTACTAGGATTAGTACTTCCATCACTAAATTTAATACTTGCATCATTTAAAGTAGTTATTGAGCTATTAGTTGTAGTTATTGCACCATCAAGAGCTTTTAATGCATCACCTACTGTTGTATATGACTTTGTACCACTACCATTAGTTAATGTATAAGTAGGTCCTGTTGGTGTTCCGTCAGTACCTATCTTAGATCCTCCACCTAATGCTGTTACAAATTTATCTAATTGCGATTTATTAATAGCGTCATTGTCATCTATTCCGTTTGCTACATTTGAAATTTTAACTTTATCTAAAGTTTTATTTAAACTTAAAGAAACTCCACCAAGTTTTATAGTTGTAGTATTTTCACTAAATGTAATTCCATCGTTAGTATCTTTTCCTATTGATGTTATTCCTGTTAAAGTTTCTCCAAGCTCAATTTTTAAGCCTTCTCCATCTTTTGATACATAAATGTTTTTAGCTTGATTAGTAGTTGTTTCAGTTCCTTTAATTTCTATAACATTATTTACTTTTTTAGTAAAATCCGAAGAGTCATTTCCTTTTAATCCAAATGTAGTTTTGCTTATTTCTGTATTTATTTTTCCATCAGTTTCACCTTTTGAATATACATCTAATTTACTTCTCCATTTTGTTATATCACCATTAGATATATTTGAAGCATCTACTTTTGCATAAGTTGTTCCAGCTTCAGTTTTAGTTAAAATATCATCTATTTTCCCTTTAGATTCTCCATCAATTTTAACTGTTATTTTCTTATCTTTAATCTCAACATTAATACCATCTTGCCCTTCAACTTGTAATTTATCTGTTTTTAAATTAATAGTTGCATCGGCTGTACTTCCATCTTTTGATAGTATAAG
Organism: Histophilus somni 2336; assembly: GCF_000019405.1. Taxonomy (NCBI): domain Bacteria; kingdom Pseudomonadati; phylum Pseudomonadota; class Gammaproteobacteria; order Pasteurellales; family Pasteurellaceae; genus Histophilus; species Histophilus somni. The sequence goes on from NC_010519.1 coordinate 810,284, forward strand.
GGAAGTTGAAAATCCTTGCATATATTCATAAACAGTTTTTCCTGTAACTGTTCCTTTATCATCTTTTTCAACTTTACCAGTTCCAATTAATGCGATTTTGTCTTTAGTTTCTTTATTTAAATCAATAGAAACTCCGCTTCCAATTACTGCTTTATCTCCACCTTCAACTTCTATTAATCCATTACTAACTAGATCACCTGTATTAAATTTATCAGCTTTTCCATCTAGCTTGTCAGTAACATATTTTTTAGTCGTTAATACATTGTCTTTACTTGTATCTTTTACTTCTTCACTTACTGTTACTTCTTTAAAGTTTGGATTTTCTTTTATACCTATTAATATATTTTTATTTCCTTTTTCATAATGTGTCCTAATATTATCACTTAAAAATTTATCTGTTTTCTTTGTTTGTTTATCTTCAACTGTTATAGTCCCAGCTTTTATTATCAAGCTATCTCCTAAATAGTGTGTTCCTTTTTCTTCATCACTATCTCCAGCTCCAAAAATAAAACCTTCATTAATTTTAGCAATATTATCATCTATCGCTTTTTTAAATGTTTTTGCTGTAGCTGGTGTTGAAGCAGTAATAGTTTTTCCTATTAATTGCTTAAATTCTGATTGTTTAAATCCTTTAGTTGTATCTACTTCTGCTCCTAATACAGTTACTCCTAAATGTCCAAATACATCTATTACACTATATAACTGACTTCCATTTATTGCGTGTGTTGAGCTTGCACTTATTGTTCCTGGTGCTACATGTGTAATAAGACGTTCTTTTCCAGTATCTCCTATACTTAAAACTGATTTATCATTTCCATGTCCACTAAAATTAATAAATTTAATACTATTTGTATCTGTTGTATATGTTGCTTCAGATTTTTCTTTTTTTGTCGCTTCTGACCCTTGCCCCAAGGCAATGGAGTTGCCGGCGTCGGTTTTTACTGTTGCACCTTGCCCTATCGCTACTGCACCGACGGCACTTGCTTCGGCTTTAGCACTATGACCAATAATCACCGCACTTTTTGCACCCTTGCCGGCGTTTGATTTTGCCCCAATAAGCACACTTTCTTTTGCAGTTTCAGCTATCGCACCATTACCAATCAGAATTAATTCTGTATTCGCACTTTTTGTTCCTTTAGTCTCCTCATTGGTAATATCCAATGCTTTAATATTGTTCCCTAACGCCACAATATCCGTACCGTTTTTGATTTTGTTTTTATTACCGATAGACGCTGTCCAAGCGGCGTTTTCAATTAAAGTGCCATCTGCTCCGTTTTTACCTTTCACAAAAACCGCACCGATAGCGATAGAACTTTTTGATTCTACTAATTTTGTTCCGCTACCGATCACAACAACCGCACCATTTGTATCCTTAAAGTTTTGCGTAACTGTATTATTAGACCCTAGCACAAATGAATTTTTTACATCAATGCTAACATCTCTACCTATCACAACCGCATTTTCTGCTGTTGCTTTCGTACCCATACCAATAGCGATAGCACCGTCAGCTGTTGCTCCATCGTTATTGTAATTGTTTTTTGACTCTGGGGTTGTCGGGGCTTTAACCGATAAAAAGTGTAATTTTGACGCTTCTAATTGCTTAAAGTTTACAACGTCATTTTCAGCTACTCCATCAGCAACGCCTGAAATTTTAACCTTATCGTCACTAGTTTTACTTAAACTTAACACAGCCCCGCCAGCTTTAATTTTTGTGCCACCATTGAATGTGATTTGATTATTTTCATCTTTACCAATAGAAGTTATACCTTTCAACGTACTATTTAGTGAGATTTCCAACTCTTTTTTCGTACCATTTTTAGCAGTTGTGGTAATGTTTTTGTGTGAATTTTCTTCTTTACCCTTAATATTTAATGCATCTTTTACAGCATATTCTCCACTATCAGCAGTTACCTTAAAACTAGTGGCTACATTTTTAAATTTATCATCCACATATTTTTTATTAACAGCCTCATTATCTGTTTTAGGAGCATTTGTAATAGTTACTTTTTTAAAGCTTGGACTATCCGTCATTCCAATCTTAAATATTGCTTTCTCATTACTTGACTTATCAAGTTGTACCTTTAAGTTTTGATCCTTATGAGTATTTCCAATATCTCCAGCTTTTATCTCCAATGTCGACCCTAAATAGTATTTACTAGTACCATTGTTATTAGTTGTTCCATCACTAAACTTATACCCTTGATTTATAGCCTTAATTGTTTCATCTAATGCGTCTTTAAAATTATCAGGAACACCTTTTTTACTTGTCGGAGTTGAGATATATTCTACAGCCGTAAATGATGATTTCTTAAACTGCTTATTATCAACTTCTACCCCTATCACATCCTTCGCCAAATCAGAAAACACCTTTGTTACAGCATATAATTGACTTCCGTTAATAGCGTCTGTTGAATTCTCACTCACATCTCCCGCTGCTACATTTTTAATAATACGTTCTTGGTTTGTATCTCCTACGCTGAAAATGGTTTTTTTACTTTCTTCTTTATTATCAGGACTTACTCCGCCTTTGAAAGTAAATTCAACACCATTTATTTCGGCTTTGTTTTTAGCCTCCTGTTTAGCTGTTACCTTAGATCCTTTTCCTATTGCTACCGAATCTTCTGCTACTTCTGCAACTGACGCTTTATATCCTATCGCAATTGAGTCTTTTCCTTTTGCCAGGCTTCCTTTGTAGTTAGATTCTTCTATTTCTTGCTCTGATAAATTAGCGACCTGATCTTTTTTTGCCATATCTGTCTCAACAGCTTGTGTAATTTCCTTTAATTTTGTTAATAATTTATTACCATCACCACCTTTTTCTTTTCCTAAGTCCTCAACAATTTTTTTAATAGTACTTGCTTTTGTTGCTATTTGGGAATTACTTTTTTCTAATGCTTCTAATTCCTTCTTAACTTTATCTAATGCTTCCTGTTTAAACGTTTCCTTGCCATTTACTTTTCTATTTAATAATTTTGCATATTCACCGGATAATTTAACATAACGTTCATAATTTTGTTTTGCTTCTTGACCTTGTGCTATTTTTGCACTATCGCCACTTTTCTGCTCCACACCAAAATAAGGCGTTAAATTATTTTGTTTATTATTTAAGTCTATTCTGGTTTCTAAGGCTTTTAATTGTGCAACGTTCACGGCGTCCGTATCTTGTGAACCGGCAGCGACATTTACCATTCTTCTCTCGTATCCGTTATATCCGACAGAAATAACCCCTACATTCGCTGAAGTTGGGATAATAATTGCTCCCTCGGGTGTATATGGATCGGACTTTGAATGTTCATAATCCGTTTTTGATTTATAACCCAGTGCCACTGAATTTTCTAAAGTAGCGGTTGCTTCATTCCCTAATGCTATTGAAGATTTTTCAAGGGCTCTCGTAAAACTTCCTAACGCAAATGCATTAGCCTCTTTTGCAAAGGCAAATCTTCCGATTGCAACGGTACTGTCTTCTTTGGCGTAAGCATATCTTCCGATTGATAATGCGTTGTCTCCAAGAGCAACAGTATACGACCCTATTGCGATTGCCCCTTGGTTATGTTTACCTTGATTGTCTTTTGATTGCTCAGCTTTTTCTTCTCCCGTTCCTCTTTGTTTTGTCGTTTTAGGTTTGATTGAAGTTCTGTTGTTTTGGATATCTTTTGTGTTTCCTAATTCATAAAATTTATCGAAAGAATATTTACCTCTATATTGGTCTCTATTTTTGTTATCAGTAAATGTTAATTTACTACTACCTTCATCTAATCCTTCTCCGGTAAAATTTTCATCCATCGCGATATTTGCCAATGCATAATTACCCATCGCCAATGAACCGCTACCCCCTGAGTATGAGTCCGATCCGTACACCATAGAACCCGAATTTACTGCCTGTACATTCGTTCCTACCCCTACAGATCTATCGGCATAGACATAAGAATTATTCCCGAAAACTAATGAATTTCTACCAAAAGCTATCGTATTTGTTCCTATCGCGGCTGAATAGTCTTGATAGGCAATCGCGTACGTTCCAAGTGCGGTCGAATAATCTCCATATGCAACACTTCTTCCCCCTATTGCTATTGAGTTATTACCCCTAGCCCATGTATGGGTTTTTTTGTTTTTATTAGTGTCGGCTAAATATTTTTTATATGCTTCTTCTAGATATCCATTATATTTTTCCATCCTTTTATAATCTTCCATCTGTTCAATGTTTGCCGGCTTTTCAATTGGATTTAAGTTTCCATTACTTAATTTTTCATAATATTGATCGCCAATTAAAACGTAATAATCACTATTATTATTTTTGGATTTTCTTATATAATATTTCCCTTTCCAACCAATAGTAAATCCATCTTCACTTTTTAAATTCCCATCATCATCAACATATTTATTTTTATTAGTTATTGCATCCATAACATCAGTATTTTTAAATAAACTACTATAATCAACAGCTGCATATTCACCTGTATAGTTAAAATTAGTCGCATTATTTAGAAATATATTAAATATTTCTTTAGGAAGTGGTTTAGCATTCTCACCGGAAATATTATCCGACCCTATAGCTATACTGTTAGAACCCCGAGCAACAGTATCATTCCCTAACGACACAGATTCATTACCATAAGAAAAGGCTCTATATCCCACTGCCGTTCCTTGGTGGCTGTCAGTTATATTCGTTGTAGTAAGGTTTTTACCTACAATAGCACGGTAACCTATAGCAGTTGCGTCATTACCTCCACCTACTGCACGCGATCCTATAACTACCGTTTTTTTGAAATCTTTATTCTTTAAAGATGTATTTGCACCCGTTTTGTTTTCACTATCGGCTAATAAAACAACTTCATTCGTGTTATTAACGTTACTTCTTTCATACCAAACAGACGAAGGCTTATTATCACCACTTCGTTCGTTACTAGGATTAACGTCAATCCACACATTCACCCCATACGCCACACTCGACAACAACTCACTCATCAATAATGCCAATGGCAGAATCTTAAACATGCCTAAAAACACACCGCACTTCGGCTGACGCCCCGACGCTCCCTCAACACGGCTCGCCACCTGACGGTTATTCGCTAATTCAGACACAACTTTCGTTTGACCCGTTGTTACATCGTATTTGGTTTTGAAGATTTTGTTCATATTCTTTACTCGCTTTAAAAATTATCTGTTAATTACTTATTAAGTGGTTATTGATCGAATCTATTATTGTTTATTTATTATCTCTTACTGATTATTTATTAAACTTTAGAGAGATAGGTTATAAACCTAAATAATAGGCGATGCCTTGCTTTTTAAGACAAAGCAGAAAAAGGCGAATAATACTTTCGCCAAAAGATTGAGGTTGAAATAGGTGATTTTTAAGATATTGTTTGAACATGTCCAACCTCTCAAAATTAACTTGAAAGGTTGATTTTAGGCAATATACTAGGCTGTAGGCTGTAGGCTGTAGGCTGTAGGCTGTAGGCTGTAGGCTGTAGGCTGTAGGCTGTAGGCTGTAGGCTGTAGGCTGTAGGCTGTAGGCTGTAGGCTGTAGGCTGTAGGCTGTAGGCTGTAGGCTGTAGGCTGTAGGCTGTAGGCTGTCATTTTTTCCGTTCTATTTTTTTGTTAAGTAAAAGTAAAATTTGTCGTATTTTATCTTGTATTTATTTGTAAGAAAAGCGTAAATTAATTATTTTAATGTCGGGGCGGATTATATCCGCTCTTTAATGTTTTGTTTAATGTGTTTGGTTTTCTGTTCGGGTTTTGACTTGCACCTCAAATAAAATTCGGAGAAAATATCGGCTTTTAGTCAGTATAACAAACGATCATGTCATATTCTCAACAAGTAAATAAACGTCGCACTTTTGCGATTATTTCTCACCCCGATGCGGGGAAAACAACGATTACGGAAAAAGTTTTACTCTATGGAAACGCTATTCAGAAAGCCGGTTCGGTAAAAGGCAAAGGTTCTCAGGCACATGCTAAATCCGACTGGATGGAAATGGAAAAACAGCGGGGAATTTCTATTACTACGTCGGTGATGCAATTTCCTTATCATGACTGCTTGGTCAACTTGCTTGATACACCGGGGCATGAGGATTTTTCGGAAGATACTTACCGCACTTTAACTGCAGTTGACAGTTGCTTGATGGTGATTGACAGTGCAAAAGGGGTTGAAGAACGTACGATTAAATTAATGGATGTTACTCGTTTGCGGGATACGCCGATTTTAACGTTTATGAATAAGTTGGATCGTGATATTCGAGATCCGATGGAATTGCTTGATGAAGTGGAAAGTGTGCTGAAAATCCGTTGTGCTCCTATTACTTGGCCTATTGGTTGCGGTAAATTGTTCAAAGGTGTTTATCATTTGTATAAAGACGAAACTTATTTATATCAAAGCGGTCAAGGACATACTATTCAGGATGTGCGTATTGTTAAAGGGTTAAATAATGCTGACTTGGATAGGGCAGTGGGCGAAGATCTTGCTCGGCAATTACGTGATGAATTGGAATTGGTCAAGGGGGCGTCGAATGAATTTGATCACGATTTATTTATTCGTGGGGAATTAACGCCTGTTTTTTTCGGGACGGCTTTAGGCAATTTCGGTGTGGATCATTTTCTTGATGGCTTGACTCAATGGGCCCCCGCTCCGCAAGCTCGTCAGGCGGATTGTCGTTTAGTTGAGAGTGCGGAAGAAAAATTAACAGGGTTTGTGTTTAAAATTCAAGCTAATATGGATCCGAAACATCGTGATCGGGTCGCTTTTATGCGAATTGTTTCGGGTAAATATGAAAAAGGTATGAAACTGAAACAGGTGCGTTTGGGGAAAGAGGTTGTGCTTTCCGATGCACTGACTTTTATGGCGGGTGATCGTTCTCATGCGGAAGAAGCCTATGCCGGCGATATTATCGGCTTACATAATCATGGCACTATTCAAATTGGTGATACCTTTACGCAAGGTGAAGATCTGAAATTTACTGGTATCCCTAATTTTGCACCGGAGTTATTTCGCCGTATTCGTTTGAAAGATCCGTTGAAACAAAAACAACTGCTCAAAGGCTTGGTGCAACTTTCAGAAGAAGGTGCGGTTCAGGTTTTCCGTCCGTTAACCAATAATGATTTAATTGTGGGGGCGGTTGGTGTACTCCAGTTTGATGTTGTCGTTTCTCGTTTAAAATCTGAGTATAACGTTGAGGCGGTTTATGAAACCGTTAATGTGGCAACAGCTCGCTGGGTAGAATGTTCAGAGGCGAAAAAACTTGAAGAGTTTAAACGTAAAAATGAACAGAATTTAGCGTTAGACGGGGGAGATAGTCTTACTTATATTGCTCCAACGATGGTAAATCTTAATCTTACTCAGGAACGTTATCCCGATATTCAGTTTTTTAAAACAAGGGAACATTAGTCTTTGATATGATAGACAAAAGAGCGGAGATATTTCCGCTCTTTTTTGTTGTTTAAATAGAGAAGGTTACTCGGTTTAAATGCGATTTAAAGCGTTGTGCCTATTTTCAACTCGCATTAATACTCTTGAACTTCTTCGTGTTTTCCTACCGCACTTTTGATGGTTAATTGCACTTCAGTAGAAATAATTCTATCGAGAATATCGCTAATGTCATTTAATTTCTCCGTTATAGCGACGCCATTTTTATCAAAATATCCGTTGGATCTTAAGCTACCGATAAAAGCGGAAAAGACGGCTTTATCGAAAAATTCCGGTGCATTAATGCCATGCAATACAGATAACCGCTGTGCAATAGATTGGCTTTCTTTCTCTAAAGTCGCTTTGGCAATATTCGGGGTATCTTGCAAGATACTGACGGTAATATAATAACGTTGTAAAATTTCTCGAACTCCCGCCATCCATAACTGTAAAACTCTTACACGTTCTTTATTGATTGAAAGAAGATTTTCTGCACACAGAATTAATTTTTGACGTGTAAATTCCTCAATAATTTTTTCAACATATTCATCTAATTCATCTTGTGAAAAGTGTAAAAATAATTCCTCTTTTAAGAAAGGGTAAATTTTTCGAGCTGCATTTGATACCAACTCTTTTTGTATTGCACCATGATGAAAAATGATGCTTGCAATTAAAGAAGGTAAAACAAAAACATGTTGGATATTATTACGATAATAGGTCATCAATACTGCTGCTGAACGTTCTAAACGCAACATTTCACCAAAATTATCTTTTTCTACGATAAGTCCGACTCGTTCTAAGTTTAATACATGAGTGAGCATTTCTTCCGGTGTATCAGTCGGTACAATAATATCGTTGGAATAAGGGGCGTGTTGTAAAAAGCGTTGATAACTTTTCAGTTGTTCCAACAGTTGTTCACGAGATAAAGCACGTTGGCGAGAAGACAAAAGTGCGGTGCCCGTTAAGTTCATTGCATTAATTGCCGCTGCTTTGTTGATATTGATCATGACTTGATTTGAAATGGCATTAACTGCAGGGTTAAACCATTGAGAATGATCTTCCAGCTGGCTATCTTTCCATTCAGGAAAATGTTGATTTAAGTAATTACTTAATGTGATAGGTTCGGCAAAATTTACATAACCTTGCCCTAAATTGCGTAATTTGCGGATAACACGCAAGACCAAACCGGCGTTTTCTTTCTCTTTTGCCGCCCCCCGCAATTCTTTTGCGTAAGTATCTACCTCTAATACATGCTCATAGCCTACATAAACCGGCACAACGGAAATTGGTCTGATTTGGTTTTGTTGTAAGGCTTGTACAGTCATAGACATCATACCTGTTTTCGGGGCAAGTAAACGTCCAGTTCTTGATCGACCGCCTTCAATAAAGAATTCCACAGAGTAGCCACGGTGAAATAATTCTGCTAAATATTCACGGAAAATGGTTGAATATAATCGATTTCCTTTAAAGGTTCGGCGAATAAAGAATGCACCTCCTCGACGGAACATCATTCCCACCGGCCAAAAATTGAGGTTAATACCTGCGGCAATATGTGGAGGCACTAACCCTTGATGATATAGCACATAGGACAATAACAAATAATCAATATGACTGCGATGACAAGGAATATATACAATTTCATGTCCTTCTAACGCTAATTTACGTACACGTTCCGCATTTTGGACATCAATTCCTTGATATAATTTATTCCATAACCAGCCTAAAAAACGATCTGCAACACGCAATCCCTCGTAGTTCACATTGGCGGCAATCTCATCCAATATCTTATATGCTTCTTTACGTGCTTTTTCTTTGCTGATTCTCTTACTTTTCGCTTCATCTGCAATGGCATTGAGAATTGTCGGTGATTGTAATAATTTATTAAACATTGCTTGGCGATTAGGTAAGCGAGGACCTGTAGCGGACATTCTTTGTTTGGCAAAATGGATTTTTGCCACTCGAGCGAGTTTTAAAGCAATACTTGCATCTGTTCCATATTCATCAGCCATATAGCGTAAAGAAACCGCTTGTGAAAAACGCACAAAAGTATCACGCCCAAACCAAATAGCCACAGCTGTTTTTTGGATACTATTTAATAAACGAAGTTTTGGTAAGCCAACCTGCTTTTCATGACCCGGAGAACGCCCCCAAAGTACGGAAACAGGCACTAACTGTACATTTAAATCAGGTAAAGAGCGGTGTAATTCAAGGTATTTTTCAACTATCTGAATAGTCGCTGACTTAGCACCTTTCGATTTAAAAAAACGTCTACCTTCGTCTAAAAATACATAACGAGGTAAACATTGCCCCCCCAATTCATTCTCTTCTAAGGGATCAGGCAATCCTACGCTTAAGCAATTTTTACGGATAATAATTAAATCTGTTTGTGAAGTGTAAGGTAATAAATAAATGATCGGTTGGCTAATATCTAATGATAATTCTTCGATAGGTTGTTGCGGTATAGGGTTATTTTTAACTAAAAAAGAGAGAGGGACGGACAAAAGATTACGATAAAAATTAAGAATACTTGACATAACAATTTCCATTAACTTATTAGGTTGATTGGCTAATGAATACTATTCTAACAAAAAAAATATTTTTTTATTAATAAATTAATTTATTGAAACTAAAGATTGATGTAATTTTATTTCTGTATATAATATCATATATTCTGTATATAAAAACAGGGGTTAGTATGAGTTCAATAAAATCATTAACGACACGACAACAGGAAGTTTTCGATCTAATAAAACGTCATATCGAAAGTACAGGAATGCCTCCAACTCGAGTGGAAATATCTAAAGAATTGGGATTTCGCTCTCCAAATGCGGCTGAAGAACATTTAAAGGCCTTGGCCCGTAAAGGTGTAATTGAAATTGTATCTGGTGTATCTCGTGGGATCAGGCTATTAACGGATATAGAAGAACCGGAAAATGAAGGACTTCCGCTGATTGGGCGAGTTGCCGCCGGTGAACCAATTTTGGCGGAACAACATATTGAAGCAACTTATCAAGTCGATGCTAATATGTTTAAACCGCAAGCCGACTTTTTATTGAAGGTTTATGGGCAGTCTATGAAAGATATTGGTATTTTAGATGGTGATTTGTTGGCTGTTCATAGTACAAAAGACATTAGAAATGGACAAATCGTTGTTGCTCGAATTGAAGATGAAGTAACAGTAAAACGCTTTGAGCGTAAAGGTTCGGTTGTTTATTTACATGCGGAAAATGAGGAATTTGAGCCAATTGTAGTAGATCTAACTCAGCAACCTTACTTTGAAATTGAAGGTATTGCCGTTGGCATTATTCGCAATAATGCTTGGATGTAAACATGACATCATGCAGTAAATTTGTTATTTAAAAACGAGTAGCGGAACAAAAATAAGCCAACAACTATTTGTTGGCTTATTTTTAACTATCTAGCATAAATCTCAGCTTCGGCAAAAAAATAGGCAATTTCACGTTGTGCATTCTCTAAACTATCCGAGCCATGAACGGAATTTTGGGTTTGATTAATAGCAAATTCATAACGTAATGTGCCATTTTCTGCTATTTCCGGATTAGTTGTTCCCATAAAAGTGCGGTAGTCTTTTACCGCATTTTCTTTTTGTAACACCAAAACAACTATAGGGGCAGATGTCATGTATTTAACCAATTCAGTAAAAAACGCTTTATTGCGATGTTCTGCATAAAAACCTTCCGCCTGTTCTTGATTTAAATGCAACATCTTCATAGCAATGATTTGAAATCCTTTGTCCTCTAAACGAGAAATGATGTTACCTATTAAATTTCGTTCAACTGCATCGGGCTTTATAATCGCTAAAGTTTGTTCTAATGTCATAGGTCTCTCCATTATTCAGCTTTATTTAATAAAAAATTCGCCAAAGTTTGTACACCGATTCCCGTTGCACCTGTTGCCCATAAGTCACTTGCTGATTTACGATAAGTTGCCGAACAATCAATATGTAACCAATTTTCTTGATAATTTTCTACAAAATAAGATAAGAATGCCATTGCCGTACTTGCACCGGCACCCATTGGAACAGTCCCAATATTGGCAATATCTGCAAAGGATGAACTAATTTGGTGACGATGTAATTCGTCAAAAGGCAATCGCCAAAACGGTTCTTTTGTACTCTTTGCACAATCGAAAAACTGTTGAGTGAGTTCGTTATCCATTGAAAGTATCGCATGATAATCATTACCAACCGCTACTTTTGCTGCACCGGTTAAGGTTGCACAATCAAGAATAAATTTAGGCTTCGCTAAATCCGCATCAATTAAGCCATCGGCAAGTACCAAACGCCCTTCGGCATCAGTATTAAGAATTTCCGCACTGATACCATTGCGGTAGTGAATAATATCACCTAATTTTAAAGCGTTGTGGCTCACCATATTTTCAGCACAACATAAAAATAGTTTAACTCGTTTGTTAAGCCCTCCGGCTATTGCCATACCTAATGCACCCGTTAATAGTGCGGCACCGCCCATATCTGTTCGCATTGTACTCATGCTATCACTTGGTTTAATGCTGTAACCACCACTGTCAAAAGTAATTCCTTTACCGACTAAACAAGCCAGTACCGGTGCATTTTCATTTCCGGTAGGATTAAAATCCAGCTGTAACATAGCCGGTAAATTTTCTGAGCCTTTACCCACTTGCCAAATCCCTTGATAGTTTTTTTCAGCAAGTTCTTGTCCGGAAATAATCTGAAAAGATACCGCACTTTCGTCAGCATAAAGACTTGCTTGTTCGGTGATAAATTGTGCCGCACGCTTTGCAAGTTCAATAGGGGTGATAATTGAAGAGGGGAGATTAATAATTTCACGCACAAAATCGCCACATTGAATTCTTGCCAGCAATTCAGCTTGTGGCTCGTCCTCTAAATGAGGAAATTCAATAGCATAATCTTGTTTAGCGGTATAAAAGCCTTGATAGAATGCCCAACAATTTTCTAAATCCCATTCTGATCCAATAAGTTCAACTTCTTTTATTCCTTGGGTGCGTAATTTTCGAGCGGCTTTTTGAATTAAAGAAATGTCTTGGTTACGTGTCGGATGATGAATGATGGCTTGATCGTGAGTAAAACTGATTAAAGCTTTTTTTCCCCATTGTTCTTTTGCTGGTGAAATTTCTATTTTAATTTGCATACTTTATCCTTAAATTTACTTGATAAAAAAACTGATATAGATGGCACTATACCAGTTTTTATTGAGGTAACAAGAATGAATAGGGAGAATAATCAGAAATAAAGTCTAATTAGCGTAAAAAAGCAGGAATGTTTTTTTCATACTCTGCGATTTTATCTTCATGTTGCAAAGTCAATCCTATATTGTCCAATCCATTTAATAAGCAATGACGACGAAATTCATCTAATTCAAAATGATAAATTTTATTTCCCGTTGTGACGGTTAAATTTTCTAAATTTACATGAATTTCACAACCTTTATTTTTCCATACCCATTGAAAAATTTCTTCCACTTCTTCTTCATTCAAACGAATGGGCAACATATGATTATTCAGGCTATTATTATAGAAAATATCAGCAAAACTAGGTGCGATCATGACCTTAAATCCATAATCCGCCAACGCCCAAGGTGCATGTTCTCTAGATGACCCGCACCCTAAATTTTTGCGTGCAAGTAAAATCGTTGCACCTTGATACTCGGGAAAGTTCAGCACAAATTTAGGATTAGGTACTGTACCTTCCTCATCAAGATAACGCCATTCGTGGAATAAGTGTTTTCCAAAACCCACTCTGGTAATAGCTTGTAAAAACTGTTTTGGGATAATCGCATCAGTATCCACATTTGCGGCATCAAGAGGAACCACTAAACCTGAATGTTGTTTAATACCAGCCATAAATCTTCCTTAATTTAATTCCATATAACGAATATCAACAAATTTACCGAAGACAGCCGCTGCCGCTGCCATTGCCGGACTTACAAGATGGGTTCGTCCGTTACGGCCTTGTCGCCCTTCAAAATTACGATTACTGGTCGAAGCACAACGCTCCCATTCACCAAGTCGATCATCATTCATACCCAAACACATAGAACAACCGGGATTACGCCATTCAGCACCTGCCGCAATAAAAATTTTATCTAGCCCTTCTTTTTCTGCTTGTTCTTTGACCAATCCTGAGCCGGGAACAACAAGTACTCGTTTTACGTTATCTGCTTTTTTGCGACCTTTCATTACTGTAGCTGCCGCACGCAAATCTTCAATGCGGGAATTGGTGCAAGATCCGATAAATACTTGATCAACGGAAATATCTTTTAAATCAGTTTCCGGAGATAAGCCAATATAAGCTAAGGCTTTTTCTGCGGAGGCTTTGGTGACGGGATCTTGCATTTCTGCCGGATTAGGTACTTTCTGATCAATACCGATAACCTGACCTGGATTGGTTCCCCATGTTACTTGTGGAGCAATGTCTTTTGCGTCTAATATCACCACAGTATCAAACTCTGCACCTTCATCGGTTTTTAAGGTTTTCCAATATTCTACCGCACTTTCCCAGTCTTTTCCTTTTGGTGCATAAGGACGATCTTTCAAATAAGCGAATGTGGTTTCATCAGGTGCAATCAGTCCGGCTTTCGCTCCCATTTCAATTGCCATATTGCAAACTGTCATTCGTCCTTCCATTGACAATGCACGAATAGCTTCACCACAAAATTCAACAACATGACCGGTTCCCCCTGCCATTGTGGTTTTACCGATAATGGCAAGAATAATATCTTTGGCAGTAATGCCTTTTGCGACTTCGCCACGTACTTCAATTTTCATACTTTTGGCTCTGGCTTGTTTTAGTGTTTGCGTTGCAAGAACATGTTCCACTTCCGATGTACCGATACCAAAAGCTAATGCACCGAAAGCCCCATGAGTTGCCGTATGGGAATCACCGCAAACAATCGTCATGCCCGGTAAGGTTAATCCTTGTTCCGGTCCCATAACATGTACAATTCCTTGCTGTTTACTGTTCATATCAAACAAAGAAATTCCTGTTGCTTTACAATTTTTATCTAGCTCTAAAACCTGAATTTTCGCTTGTCCTGTTAATTTGTTTACGTCACGCACTTGAGTAGAAATACTATGATCCATTGTGCCGAAAGTTTTATTCACTTGACGAACCTGACGACCTGCTACACGCAATCCATCAAAGGCTTGAGGTGAAGTGACTTCATGAATTAAATGACGATTAATGTACAAAATCGGCACTTCTCCCGGTGCTTCATGTACAATATGAGAATCAAATAATTTTTGGTAGAGTGTTTTTTTCATATTTATTCCGTTAAGTTTTTTTCACTAATCAGGTAAGTGCGGTAGAAAACGAGAAATTTTGGCTAAATTTACCGCACTTTATTTTTCATTCACTATTGCTTAAATTGCGTTTGCAATTAAGTTTCCCATTTCAGCTGTGGAAATTGGCGGATGTTCATCTGCTAAATCTGCGGTTCGATAACCTTGAGAAAGAACCTGTTTCACTGCGTTTTCTATTGAATCCGCCTCTTCATTTAAGTTAAAGCTATAACGTAGCATCATGGCAGCAGATAGAATTTGAGCGATTGGGTTGGCAATGCCTTTACCTGCAATATCCGGAGCAGAACCACCTGCCGGTTCGTAAAGCCCAAAACCATGTTCATTTAGACTGGCAGAGGGTAGCATACCCATTGAGCCGGTAATTATTGCCGCCTCATCAGAAATAATATCGCCAAAAATATTAGAGCAAAGTAAGACATCGAAAAATTCAGGTTGTTTGATCAATTGCATTGTCGCATTATCAATATAAATATGATCCAATGTTACGTCAGGATAGTTCTTGGCAACCTCATTGACCGTTTCACGCCATAATACCGAGCTGATTAATACATTGGCTTTATCAACAGATGTTACATGTTTACGCCGTTTCATCGCTGTTTCAAAAGCAACTTTAGCTATACGTTCAATTTCATATTTGTAATAAACTTCTGTATCAAAGGCACGAGTTTGCATTCCCTCTCCATCTCGTCCTTTAGGTTGACCGAAATAAATGCCGCCGGTTAATTCACGAACAGTCATCATATCAAATCCTTTGGCGGCAATATCCGCTCGCAATGGACAAAATTTTTCTAAACCTTGGTAAAGTATGGCAGGACGTAAATTACAAAACAATTTGAAATGTTTACGCAATGGTAGTAGTGCACCTCGTTCAGGCTGCTGATTAGGGGGTAAATGTTCCCATTTTGGTCCGCCTACCGAGCCGAATAAAATTGCATCACTTTCTTCACAGCCATTTAATGTAGAAGCGGGTAAAGGCGTACCATGATTATCGATGGCTATTCCTCCCACATCAAAAGTGCGGTAATTTAATTTGAAATTATATTTTTTTTGCACTGCATCCAATACTTTTATAGCTTCCGCCATAATTTCAGGACCGATACCATCCCCACTTAATACTGCAATAGTATAACTTTTCATGATTTTTCCTCTTTACATCAACTTTACTGTGAAATTTTATGCGATTTTAAATCTGCCACTTTATTGGCACGATAAATGGCATTGATTGCATGAATTAAGGCACGAGCCGAAGATTCTACAATATCCGTTGCCAATCCGACACCATGAAAACGTCGCCCTTTATGTTCGACAACAATATCCACTTGTCCTAAGGCTTCTGCTCCCTCACCTTTTGCAGTCAGGTTATAATGCAACATAGTTATATCCATATCTGTAATTGCTAAAATAGCGTTATAAACGGCATCAACGGGACCATTTCCCCCATTTGAAACTTGGCTAATTTTTTTACCGTCCAGTTCAACTTGCACAAAGGCAGAAGCCGGTAAATTACTGATTGTTTGAGAAGTAATAACATCCAAACTTAGCCGATCTTCATCACCCTGTTGCATATCAATAAATGCCAATGCTTCCAAATCATAATCAAATACTTGCCCTTTTTTATCGGCTAATTTTAAAAATGCGGCGTATAATTTATCCAAATCATAATCGTTTTGTTGATAACCCATTGCGTCCATATGGCTTTTTACTGCAGCACGTCCTGAACGAGCGGTTAAATTCAATTTTTCTTTTTTCAATCCGATGGTTTCCGGTGACATAATTTCGTAAGTATTTTTATTTTTAACCATACCGTCTTGATGAATACCTGAAGAATGTGCAAAAGCATTTGATCCGACAATAGCTTTATTCGGCTGAATTGGCATATTACACAACTGGCTAACCATCTGACTGACACGATGAATTTCTTGTGTATTAATTCGTGTATCTAAGCCCTTAAATATATCTTGACGTGTTTTAATTGCCATGACTACTTCTTCCAATGCAGTATTTCCTGCACGCTCCCCAATGCCATTAATGGTACATTCAATTTGTCTTGCACCGTTTTGTACTGCGGTCAAAGAATTTGCAGTCGCCATGCCTAAATCATTATGGCAATGCACCGAAATTACTGCTTTATCGATATTCGGCACTCTGTTCATCACTTGATCGATGATATTACCGTATTCGGTTGGTAAACAAAAACCTACCGTATCCGGAATATTGACTGTTGTTGCACCCGCTTTAATTGCTGCCTCAACGATACGACAAATGTTGTCAACACCTGTTCGACCGGCATCTTCGCAGGAAAATTCCACATCATCGGTATAACGTCTGGCACGTTTTACTGCTTGTATTGCCATTTCCACGACATCATCAAAAGTGCGGCGTAATTTAGCTTCGACATGCAAAGCGGAAGTGGCAATAAACGTATGAATACGGAACGCTTCAGCTACTTTTAATGCGTCAGCCGCAATATCAATGTCTTTATCCACTGCACGGGATAAGGCACAAACACGACTGTTTTTTATATGACGAGCAATGGTTTGAACGGATTCAAAATCCCCTGCTGATGATACTGGAAACCCCACTTCCATTACATCAACACCTAAACGTTCCAACGCCAATGCAATTTGTAATTTTTCTTTTACTGTTAAACTGGCTTTTAATGCCTGTTCACCATCACGCAATGTTGTATCAAAAATAATAATGTTGTTTTGCATAACTCTTTCCTTCTTATTTTGTATGTTGCCATCTGCAAAGTGCGGTGCTTTTTTATTGATTTTAGATACAAAAAAACCCGCATTTTACTTGTGCGGGTCAACTGACATGTTTAACTATATTTCTTTGTTCCACAATTTATCCGCACAAGAAATGTGATAGTCGTAAATTGAGTAACAGAGAAAGAATGTCAAACATAAAATATCCTAAAAATAAACCAAGATGGGTTTATATTACGAGTTTAAAATAATGTGTCAAATGATTTTTTAGAGTTTTATACCAAATAAAAGGTTATTCAAAACATAAGGTTAATACATAAAACTAACTTTTAATAATTTAATAGTGTTAAAATCCACGTCATTAAAAAATTTTAATTTTTTCTACCGCACTTTAGCTCTTTCATAGTAATGAACGTAAATTTGTGTTTTTTTGGGGGTTCTAAAAAATAACTTATCGGCGTTTTTTGAGTTGATTTTGTTTTAAATCAAATAATCCTATCATATACAACTAAAGAGTTATGCTTTTAACGTTTCATTTTTTACACCATGAGTATAGCTTATGATAGAATGCGTCTCCGAAAATGTTTAAATAACTTCTTATGCAAAATAATCATCTACAACTGGAACAACTTGCCTGTCAGCGTGGCGATAAGATTTTGTTTACTGACTTAAATTTAGATGCTAAGTCGGGAGATTTTGTGCAAATTGAAGGACATAATGGCATAGGAAAAACCAGTCTTTTACGAATTATTGTGGGACTTAGTTTCCCTGCTAAAGGTAAAGTGCGATGGAATAAGATCGAAATTAATAAAAATCGTGAAGAATACCAGCACAATTTACTCTATTTGGGGCATCTTGCTGGAATTAAGCCTGAATTAAGTGCTTGGGAAAATTTACAGTTCTATCAAAAAATTGGTAATTGTCGACAAAGCGAGGAGTTACTTTGGGATATTCTACAGAAAGTGGGGTTATTGGGTCGAGAAGATTTACCTGCAGGTCAACTTTCTGCAGGACAACAAAAACGTATTGCATTAGCAAGATTGTGGTTATCAAATGCGGCATTGTGGATTTTAGATGAGCCTTTTACAGCTATTGATAAACAAGGTGTCAACGTTTTAACTCAGTTGTTTGAACAACATGTGGAAAATGGCGGTATTGTGATTTTAACCAGTCATCAAGAGATTCCGAGCAATAAGTTGCAAAAAGTGCGGTTAGATCAATACAAGTTTTTTGATCAAGGGAATATGGCATGATTTTTGTACAAATTATCAAAAGAGAGTTAAAAATTGCTTGTCGAAAGCAAGCTGAGATCTTAAATCCTTTATGGTTTTTTTTGATTATTTTAACCTTGTTTCCTTTGGTTATTGGTCCGGATCCTAAGCTATTAGCTAAAATAGCCCCCGGAATAGCTTGGGTTGCCGCTTTGCTATCGGCATTACTTTCATTTGAGCGTTTATTTCGTGATGATTTTGTGGACGGTTCTCTTGAGCAATTGATGTTGACAGCACAACCTTTAGCGATGACCGCCTTGGCAAAAGTCATTGCACATTGGCTTTTAACCGGGTTACCGTTAATTTTACTTTCGCCCATTGCCGGACTATTACTTTCATTGGAGTTGCATATTTGGTGGGCATTAGTTTTAACATTGTTGTTAGGAACGCCAACCTTGAGTTGTTTGGGAGCCATTGGTGTGGCACTTACGGTAGGGTTGCGTAAGGGGGGCGTTTTGCTGAGTTTATTAGTCTTACCTCTATTTATACCGGTATTAATTTTTTCTGCCGCTGTTTTAGATGCTGCAACATTAAATTTATCTTATAACGGGCAACTCGCAATTCTGGGAGCTATTTTTGTTTCAGTGGCAACACTTTCACCTTTCGCCATTTCAATTGCGTTAAGAGTGAGCTTAGACCAGTAATTAACTTAGTGAAGATTTGTTTTTTAAATAACATAGTAAGGACAACATGATGTGGAAATGGTTACATCCTTATGCAAAATCGGAAACACAATATCACTTATGTGGTAAGTTTGTTCCTTTGTTTGCAACAGTATCTATACTTTTATTAATAACCGGCGTAATTTGGGGGCTTGCTTTTGCACCGGCTGATTATCAGCAAGGTAACAGTTTCCGTATTATTTATATTCATGTTCCGGCGGCAATTTTTTCTATGGGAATTTATGTGTCTATGGCAATTGCCGGAGTGATTGGTTTAGTTTGGCAAATTCGCCAAGCGTATTTGAGTATTCTCGCTATGGCACCCATCGGTATTGTGTTTACTTTTTTGACATTGGTCACTGGAGCAATTTGGGGTAAACCGACTTGGGGAACTTGGTGGGTGTGGGATGCTCGTTTAACTTCTTCCTTGATTTTATTCTTTTTATATTTAGGCGTTATCGCACTTTACTCTGCTTTTCAAGATCGTTTAATCGGTATGAAAGCAGCAGCAATTCTTTCTATTGTGGGGGTAGTCAATATTCCGGTTATTCATTTTTCTGTTCAGTGGTGGAATACCTTACATCAAGGGGCAAGCATTACAAAATTTGAAAAACCTTCCATTGCAACACCTATGTTAATTCCGCTTATTCTCTGTATTTTCGGTTTTATGGCATTAACAATGTGGTTTACTTTAATGAATTATCGAACCCAACTGTTAAAAGATGAGAGCAAACGCCCTTGGGTTAAAGCATTAGTAAAATAGGAGTTTATTATGTTTTTTCAAAGTTGGAGTGATTTTTTTTATATGGGCGGTTATGGGCTTTATGTCTGGCTATCTTATGGGATTTCTTTCCTTGCTATTATAGGATTAGGCTTGCAAAATATTTATCTTCGCAAAGCCCTATTTAAAGAAATTCAACGTGAACAATTGCGTTCAGTGCGTCAAAAAAATACGCAAGCTGAAAACAATGGAGAAAACCTATGAACCCAAGACGTAAATCAAGATTATCGGTAGTACTGTTTATTTTACTGGGCATATCCGTTGCCTCTGCTTTGGTGTTGTATGCGTTGCGTCAAAATATTGATTTGTTTTATACGCCAACAGAAGTTGTGAATGGAAAAAATAACGAAAGCCATACCAAGCCTAGTATTGGGCAACGCATTAGAATTGGCGGAATGGTTGTGGAAGGAACGGTAGAACGTGATCCTAAAAGTTTAAAAGTCAGATTTGACTTAAATGATATTGGACCTTCAGTAACGGTTATTTATGAAGGTATTTTGCCTGATTTATTTCGTGAAGGACAGGGCATTGTTGCTCAAGGTGTACTTATTGAGCCAACTGTACTGAATGCAACGGAAGTTTTGGCAAAGCATGATGAAAATTATGTTCCGCCGGAATTAGAAGCACAAATGCAGAAAATTCATAAGCCTATGGGCATATCGGATCTCAAGAATGAAAGTGATCGTGATCGTCAAGAAAAACAATTTAAAGAAGGTAACCAATGATCGCTGAATTAGGCAATTATGCTCTGGCTTTAAGTTTAGCTATTTCTGTTTTATTATCTATTTTTCCATTATGGGGAGCGGAAAAAGGCAATGTACAGATGATGGCTTTAGCTCGCCCAATGACCTATGGTTTATTTGTTAGCTTAACTGTTTCTTTTGTTGCACTTTTCTATTTATTTCTGACAAATGATTTTTCAGTACAATATGTGGTGAACAATTCAAATACCAACTTACCTTTGCAATATCGTCTATCCGCTGTTTGGGGCTCCCACGAAGGTTCTTTATTACTTTGGATTTGGCTATTGACTCTTTGGAGTGCGGCTGTGGCTTTTTTGAGTAAACAATTACCCCAAGAAGCTGTGGCTCGTGTCTTGGCAATTATGGGTATTATTACGATTGGTTTCTTACTATTTGTGATGTTTACTTCTAACCCTTTTGACCGCACTTTCCCTGATTTTCCTGTTGAGGGAAGAGAATTAAATCCATTATTACAAGATATTGGTCTGATTTTTCATCCGCCTTTACTTTACATGGGCTATGTGGGTTTTTCCGTTGCTTTTGCTTTTGCTATTGCATCATTGATGACGGGAAAACTGGATACCGCATGGGCAAGATGGTCCCGACCTTGGACAATGGCTGCTTGGGTATTTCTAACATTGGGGATTGTGCTGGGATCTTGGTGGGCATATTACGAACTTGGCTGGGGCGGTTGGTGGTTCTGGGATCCTGTAGAAAACGCCTCTTTAATGCCTTGGCTTGCCGGTACTGCATTGCTTCATTCTCTTGCGGTAACGGAAAAACGTGGTTCATTTAAAGCATGGACAGTATTGCTGGCAATCTTGGCTTTTTCACTGTGTTTATTAGGTACTTTTTTGGTTCGTTCTGGTATTTTGGTTTCGGTGCATGCTTTTGCCTCTGACCCAACTAGAGGTTTATATATTTTAGCTTATTTAATTGTAGTTATTGGCGGTTCGCTAGCGTTATACGCTTATAAAGGCAATCTTATTCGCACAAGAAACAATGCTGAACGTTATTCTCGAGAAACTATGTTGTTAATCAATAATATTTTATTAATGACCGCACTTAGTGTGGTGTTCTTGGGTACTCTCCTGCCTTTAGTACACAAACAATTAGGGTTGGGAACTATTTCTATCGGCTCTCCATTTTTTGATCAAATGTTTTTATTGATCATGATCCCTTTATCACTTTTATTGGGTGTCGGACCTTTAGTAAAGTGGCGTCGAGACCAATTCTGTGCTATTCGTCTTCCGGTTATCATCAGTTTAGTCATTATGCTTATTACCGGATTTGTTTTACCTTATTTTTTACAAGATCGTATTACAGTGAGTGCCGTTCTTGGTGTCATGATGGCAATGTTTATTCTTCTTCTAGCACTCTATGAATTGCAGCAAAGAGCAACGCATAAGCATAGCTTTTGGATTGGCATAACAAAATTGTCTCGTTCTCATTGGGGAATGGTTTTAGCACATTTAGGGGTTGCGATGACGATATGGGGAATTGCTTTTAGCCAAAATTACAGTATTGAAAGAGACGTTCGAATGAATGTGGGGGATACAGTAAAAATTGCAGATTATGAATTTACTTTCCAAGGTATATCCGATGTCAATGGTGTCAATTACTTAGGCGGAAAGGCACAAATTGACATCAGTCGAAACGGTAAGTTTGAAACCACGTTGTTTGCTGAAAAACGTTTCTATACAGTGAGTAAAATGACAATGACTGAAGCGGCTATTGATTGGGGGTTATCTCGAGATCTATATGTTGCACTGGGCGAAAGTTTAAATGATGGTTCATGGGCTTTACGCTTGTATTATAAACCTTTTATTCGTTGGATTTGGCTGGGAGGTATATTTATGGCATTCGGCGGATTACTCTGTATATTTGACCGACGTTATCGTTTTGGAAAACTTCTAAAACAAGGATAAGTTATGAATAAAAAACTTTATATACCATTAATTTTATTCCTCGGACTAGCCTTTGCTTTTTTTGTGCAACTGCAACGTAATGCACAAAGCGATAATCCAAAAGCATTGGAAAGTGCCTTAATAGGTAAGTCGGTGCCAAATAAACTGCTAACTGATTTACTGACAGATAAGCAATATGACAATCGTCTATTCAAACAGGGTAAACCTTTGCTCGTCAACGTTTGGGCAACTTGGTGTCCAACTTGTTATGCGGAACATCAATTTCTCAATGAACTTCATAAACAAGGTATTAACATTATTGGCATTAATTATAAAGATAAAACGGATAAAGCCATAAAATGGATCAAAAAGTTAGGTAACCCTTATCAAGTAATTGTAAAAGATGAAAAAGGATCTTTTGGGCTGGATCTCGGTGTTTATGGTACTCCGGAAACGTTTATCGTGGATGGAAACGGGATTATTCATTACCGCCATACCGGTGATATAAATGAACGTATCTGGAAAGAAAAAATACAGCCAATTTATCAACAAGTAAGTGAGAAAAAATGATGACAAAATTACGTTATTTTCTGACCGCACTTTTTCTCAGTTTTTCAGCACAAGCTGCGATTGATGCACTTAATTTTACCTCTATGCAACAAGAAAAAGATTATCACAGCTTGACTCAAGAACTGCGTTGTCCTCAATGTCAAAATAACAACATTGCTGATTCCAATGCTTCGATCGCTGTAGATATGCGGGCAAAAGTGTATGAACTTTTACAAAAAGGTCAAAATAAGCAACAAATTATCGATTATATGGTTGAACGATATGGAAATTTTGTGACTTATAATCCGCCGGTAACAGGTTCAACAATCATTTTATGGATTGCTCCTTTGGCTTTGATGATTCTTGGTGTTGTTATTGTGCTACGCCGTAAATCTGGTTCATCCAGCAAAAGTGCGGTAGAAGCTCAGCCAAATTTAACTCAAGAACAACAAAAGCGTTTAGAAGAATTATTAAAAGAACGGGAATAAAAAATGATTTTCTGGGTAATTTGCCTTTTATTAACATTAGCTATTGCATTTATTTGTTTTTATCCTCTGCTTAGAAACAAGACAGAAAAATCAACCAATTTAAAACGAGATGAATTAAATAAGGCCTTTTATTTCAATAGGTTGAAAGAAATTGAGGAAGACGAACAATACGGTTTATTAGAAAATAGTCAAGAGTTTAAAACAGAATTACAACAAACGTTGTTGGAAGATATTCCTGAAAAAATGGCTGTTGAGAAGAGCAATAAGCAATACGGACAAATTTGGTTTATTTCCGGTTTTTTGACTTTAGCGATTATTGCTCCTTTAACTTATATGAGTGTAGGTTCTTGGCAATCTGAGATAATGTTAGAAAAAACTTACGAAAAATTACCGCACTTTTATGCAAGAGTAAAAGAGGAAGCAAACAAACCGCTAAATGAAAATGAGCTACAACAATTTGCTGTTGCACTGCGGTTAAAATTACAAAAAGAACCCAATAATGCGGCTGATTGGTGGACGCTAGGACAAGTGGCAATGAATCTGGAAAAAGCACAACTTGCTTTTGATAGTTTTTCTCAAGCCAATAAATTAGCACCGCAGAATATTGAATATAAGCTATCACTTGCTCGAATTTTGATGTTTTCACAAGATCAAATTGATCGTCAAAGAGGGATGAATTTATTAAAAGAAGTGTTGCGTATTGATCATACTAATATGCAAGCCTTAAGTTTGCTTGCTTTCCAGTATTTTGAGTCGGAAGATTATCAAAGAGCCGCTGTAACTTGGACAATGATGCTTCGGTTCATGCCGAAAAATGATCCAAGAGTTCCTTTAATTGAAAAAAGTATTCGTACAGCACGTGATGCTATCAAAGAAGATAGCAAATAAAACCGGTTATATATGAAAAATTTAAAGTATTTTGCACAAAAATATGTGGATTGGGTTATTCGCTTGGGAAGAATTAGATTTTCCCTATTAGGTGTTTGTATTTTGGCAGTGGTTGCTTTGCTTACACAAATAGTGGTGAGTTTAATTTTTATGGGAACTATCTATTGGCAAGATGTAGCTCGTTCTATTATCTTTGGTTTGTTTTCAGCTCCTTTTGTTTTATATTTTTTTACGTTATTGGTAGAGAAATTGGAAAAATCACGCCTTGATTTAGCGAAGTTAGTGGATAATTTACGCAATGAGGTATCAGAGCGTATTCTTGCTGAAAGAAAGTTATCGGTTGCGTTGAGTGAGATTGAAAAAACCAGTCAAGATAAGACCGCACTTATGACAACAATCAGTCATGAATTGCGTACCCCTTTGAATGGCATTATTGGCTTAAGCCAGATTTTGCTTGATGACAAATTAACAGAGCAACAACGTAATTATCTTAAAACGATTAACGTGAGTGCTATTTCTTTGACGCATATTTTTAGTGATATTATTGATCTCGAAAAAATTGATGCCAATCGTATAGAATTACATTATCAACCGACTAATTTGTGCAGCTTTTTAAATGATATTACCAATTTTGCTACATTAATGGCGGCACAGCGTAAATTAAAGTTTGAATTGGTGTGCGATAAAGATTTACCTGATTGGCTGATGTTGGATAGCGCAAGATTAAGCCAGATATTATGGAATTTAATTAATAATGCAGTGAAATTTACACCTGCCGGAAAAATAAAACTGAAGGTTTCTCGCTTGACGGATGATACTTTTTCTTTTGCGTTATCTGATACCGGTGTTGGGATAGCAAAAGGGGAGTTGGATAAAATTTTTACTATGTATTATCAAGTACAAGAAACCGATCATAAACCTATCGGTAGTGGTATCGGTCTGGCTGTGTCTAAAGCAATAGCAGGTTTAATGGGCGGTGATTTAACCGTTGAAAGCCAATTGCATCAAGGGGCAACCTTTACGCTCACTTTACAGGCTAAAGCTGTAGAAAAACCGGCAGAAAGCGAATCTAATGTGCCTAATACATTGACGATCCTATTAGTTGAAGATATTGAGGTAAATATTATTGTAGCTAAATCCGTATTGGAGAAATTAGGTTACTGTGTGGACGTTGCCATGACCGGTAAAGAGGCTATTCAAAAATTTGAGCAAAATTATTATGATTTGGTGCTGTTGGATATTCAATTGCCTGATATGTCAGGATTTACTATTGCACAATATTTACGTGAAAAATATGAACAAGGTGTTTATGATTTTCTCCCTCCTTTAATTGCATTGACTGCTAATATTATGCAAAGTAAAACCGAATATCAAAAACAAGGCATGGATGATGTTTTACGTAAACCTTTATCTTTAGAGGCGTTAGTAAATTGTTTATCGGATTATTTCGGTGATGAGTTAAATACAAAGATTATTAAAAAATCCTCTTTCGTAGAGTTTTCTGCTTTATCCGATGTTCTTAATATGGAACTGTTGGTTGAGCTGAATGATATTTTAGGTAAAGAATTTATTGGTAAAAACCTATTATTATTTAAGCAAACTATGCCAAGCTATGTAAATGAATTATTAGACAGTTATGAACAATATAAACAGGATAGTGCAGTAAAAAAAGATTTACTTTCTAATGTACATAAAATCAAGGGAGCGGCGGCATCCGTCGGGTTACTTCGTTTACAGCAAGTTGCCTCTTTGGCTCAAGATGCTAATCACGAAAATTGGGAAACGCATATCGATGAGTGGATCAATACCTTGGCAAATGATTGGTTGGTTGATACGGCGGCATTAGAGGATTGGTTGAATGATCTGTAATTTATTAAGGAATAATAGTTGCAAAAAGGGGAGTACAACTTTAAACTTGAGCCTTTGCCATTGATATAGTTAACACTCGAATAATTATGACAAATTTAACTGAAAAACTGGAAGAAACTGCCAGCAATAATGAGCTTTTATTAGGTGAGCGTTTTCGCATGGCTCGTGAAAAATTACAGTTGTCTTTAGATGATGTATCTAAACAAATTAATTTAAGACCCGCTATTTTACAGCTTCTTGAAAATAATGAGTTTACACATAAGAGCATTCCTACAACTTTCATGAAGGGTTATGTGCGTAATTATGCGAAGTTTCTACGCATACCGGAAGAAATATGGACAAAAGCAATTTCCTCCGTGGAGGAAAATACACGCCATAATTTAGGTAAAAATACTTGCTTGATGAAAGCGGTAAATGGGCATTCTTCTCATGGGCGTTGGATTGGTTATGTAACGGTATTGGTGTTGTTGATTGTATCCGGTATGACGGCGTTATGGTGGTGGGGAAATTACCAAAAATCAAATCAAGAACGTGACACTTTTGTACAACATTATGTAGAAAATGCACCATCGGAGCGGATTGAAATTCAAGCGGATCAAGTGCTTGAAAAAAATTTAACGATCCCTGTGGAAAAGCCACAGGTTGTTTCTGTTAATGAAACTACTGTTGTAAATAAAGACAGTATGGCAGAAAATAAGTTGACCTCAGTTTCTACGCAAGAGCAAAGTGCGGTACAAAATCCACAAGAAATAGTGAGCAACAAAACATCAGAAACTGAAAAAACGGTTAAAAATACAGAAACCTTTGTCGGCGGTGATTTGCAAATAGAAATTATCGGGGCCAGTTGCTGGATTAGTGTTAAAGACGCTAAACATAAAGTATTAGCACAAAAAGAATATAAACAAGGCGAAGTTTTGGTCTTTACTGATGGATCACCTTATTCTTTAATTATCGGTGCCCCAAGCAATGTTAAAATTACTTACAAAGGTGAACATTATCCATTAAAAGTTGACGGACGTGTTGCTAAATTCAAATTACAGTAAATTATTATGTCATCGTTTAAACCAACTATTAATCGTCGTCAATCGACAAAAATTTATGTGGGAAATGTACCGATAGGTGGTGATGCACCTATTGCCGTACAATCTATGACCAATACAAGAACGACTGACATAGAAGCAACAGTGGCACAAATTAAAGCATTGGAGCGTGTCGGTGCTGATATTGTGCGTATTTCTGTGCCTACTATGGATGCGGCAGAGGCGTTCAAATCAATTAAACAGCAGGTTAATATCCCGTTAGTTGCAGACATCCACTTTGATTATCGTATTGCTCTTAAGGTGGCGGAATATGGGGTAGATTGTTTGCGAATTAATCCCGGTAATATTGGGCGTGAAGATCGTATTCGTGCCGTTGTTGATTGTGCGAAGGACAAAAATATCCCTATTCGTATAGGTGTTAATGCAGGATCTTTAGAAAAAGATCTACAGGAAAAATATGGCGAACCTACACCGGAGGCTTTGCTGGAAAGTGCGTTACGTCATGTGGAAATTTTAGATCGTTTGAACTTCGATCAGTTTAAGGTTAGTGTGAAAGCCTCGGATGTCTTTCTTGCGGTAGAAAGCTATCGCTTATTGGCAAAAGCAATTAAACAACCACTGCATTTAGGAATTACCGAAGCCGGTGGAGCACGTGCCGGTGCGGTAAAAAGTGCGGTCGGTTTGGGGATGCTTTTAGCGGAAGGCATTGGCGATACATTACGCGTTTCTTTAGCAGCCGATCCTGTCGAAGAAATCAAGGTCGGTTTTGATATTTTAAAATCTCTACGTATTCGTTCTCACGGCATTAATTTTATTGCCTGTCCGACTTGCTCTCGTCAGGAGTTTGATGTGATTGGCACCGTCAATGCACTTGAGCAACGTTTGGAAGATATTGTTACACCAATGGACGTATCCATTATCGGTTGTGTGGTGAACGGACCAGGCGAAGCGTTAATTTCAGATCTTGGAGTAACAGGCGGTAATAAAAAGAGCGGTTATTATTTAGATGGAAAACGTCAAAAAGAACGCTTTGATAATGAGGATTTAATTAATCAGTTAGAGGCAAAAATTCGTGCGAAAGTCGCACAGCAAGATCCAAAAAACAGAATTATCTAAAGGAAGAATATTGTGGCAAAAACAATTCAAGCAATTCGAGGCATGAACGATTGTTCACCTACTGAAAGTCTCTTGTGGCAGTGGGTAGAAGAAAAAGTGCGGTCGGTTTTACAAACTTATGGTTATTCTGAAGTTCGAATGCCTATCGTAGAAAGTACCCCTTTATTTGCTCGTGCTATTGGTGAAGTAACAGATGTTGTATCAAAGGAAATGTACACATTTTGGGATAACGATGAACAATTAACTTTACGGCCAGAAGGTACTGCCGGATGTGTGCGTGCGGCAATTGAGCATGGCTGGATTTACAATAATGAACAACGTCTTTGGTATATGGGACCTATGTTTCGTCATGAGCGTCCGCAAAAAGGACGTTATCGTCAATTCCATCAAGTCGGTGTAGAAGTGTTTGGTATAGCGAATCCGGAAATTGATGCTGAATTGATTTTATTAACTGCTCGTTTATGGAAACAGCTGGGTATTTTTGATCATGTAACGTTACAACTTAATTCTATCGGTTCTCTTGAGTCTCGACAAAATTACCGTTCTGCATTAGTGGAATTTTTACAGCAACATATGGATCTATTAAGTGAGGAAGAAAAAGAACGTTTAGTGAAAAATCCACTACGTATTTTAGATACGAAGAATCAGGTGCTACAAGAAGTATTAAATGATGCACCGAAATTATTGGATTATTTAGATCAAGAGAGTCGAGAACATTTTAGCCAACTATGCGATTTATTAGATGCCGTCGGTATTCAATATGAAATCAATCCTAAATTGGTTCGAGGTTTAGATTACTACAATAAAACGGTGTTTGAATGGGTAACTTCCGCTTTGGGGGCACAGGGTACAGTTTGTGGCGGCGGTCGTTATGACGGTTTAGTCGAACAACTTGGCGGTCATGCAACTTGTAGTGTGGGTTTTGCTATGGGATTGGAACGCTTGGTTTTACTGGTGCAAGAAGTGAATAAGCAAATCGTTTTACCAAGTGCGGTAGATATTTATGTGGTTTATTTTGGTGAAAAAACGACTTTACCTGCATTCCAGTTAGCTGAAAAAATTCGTACGGAATTACCGCATTTACGCACAATGACACATTGTGGTGGCGGTAACTTTAAGAAACAATTTAAACGTGCGGATAAAGTTGGTGCAAAATTTGCTCTAGTGATTGGCGAAACTGAGGTGAAAACACAGCAGGTTGTCGTAAAAGATTTACTGGGTGGTGCCGAGCAATTGAGCTTGGCATTAACAGATGTAGTTATTTACTTAAAACAAGCAATTACTCAATAAGGATACTAAAATGGCTTATACAATCGAAGAAGAACAAGAACTGAATGAATTAAAGACTTGGTGGAAAGAAAATTACAAATCTATTATTGTAATTGTGCTTCTTGCCTTTTCAGGCGTATTTGGTTGGCGTTATTGGCAAGATTACCAAACAACGAAAAAACAAACACTTTCTGCACAATATGATGAACTGATCAGCAGTGCCGAAAATCAAAGCATCTACAATGCTCAGCTGGATCGGTTTGTGCAAGAAAATGGAGAAACAACTTATGCTGTGTTTGCCTTGTTAGATAAAGCTAAACTTGAAGTCAGTCAACAAAATTTTGTGCAAGCAGAGGAAACATTAAAGCAGGCTATTGTGAATACGAGTGATGATATTTTAATGTCAATTACCGCAATTCGGCTAGCCACAGTTCAATATCAGTTACAAAAGTTTGATGAGGCTTTAGCAAGTCTTAATCAAGTTAAAGGTCAATCTTGGGATGTTAGCAAGTTGTTATTGTCCGGTGATATACAGTTGGCAAAAGGCAATAAAGAGATAGCAAAGGATAATTTTGAACAAGCACTAACAAAAGCCACATCTTGGGAAAAATCATTCATCCAAGTCAGATTAAATAGTCTGTAATTGTCTAATTATTGAAGCCTTGATACCTCAAGGCTTTTTTATAGGAAGTTATTTATCATGAATATTCAACACTTATTGAAAACACAAGCCTATATTAATGGAGAATTTATTTCTGCCAAAAATCACCGCACTTTTCCCGTGATAAACCCTGCTAATCAACAGGTTATTTGTGAAATTACCTGTTGTGGTAAAGAGGAAACAGAATTAGCGATTAAAAGTGCAAAACAAGCACAAGTACATTGGAAAAAATATACCGCAAAAGAGCGGTCGAAAATTTTAAAGAAATGGTTTGAACTGATTATGCAACATCAGGAAAGTCTTGCATATTTATTAAGTTTAGAACAAGGGAAACCGCTTAGTGAAAGTCGAGCTGAGATTGCTTACGGTGCAAGTTTTGTTGAATGGTTTTCCGAGGAGGCTAAACGTGCTTATGGTGAGATTATCCCCCAAGTGCGGGAAGAAAATCGCTTACTGGTGATTAAACAACCGGTAGGGGTAGTTGCTGCAATAACACCTTGGAATTTTCCAAATGCAATGATCACACGAAAAGCCGCTCCGGCACTGGCTGCAGGGTGTGCCATTATTATTAAACCTGCACCGGAAACGCCTTTATCCGCTTTAGCATTGGCAGCATTAGCCGAGCAAGCGGGTATACCGAAAGGTATATTTAACGTTTTACCGACAGTATATGCAGAAGAAGTCGGAAGTGTTTTAACTCGAAGTACTGATGTACGTAAATTAACGTTTACCGGTTCGACTAAAATTGGCAAAATTTTAATGCAGCAATGTGCCGATACGGTGAAAAAAATAAGTCTTGAATTAGGGGGAAATGCACCATCTTTGATTTTTAATGATGCAGATTTAGACAGAACCGTCGATTCTGTTATAGCCTCAAAATTCCGCAACTCAGGGCAAACCTGTATTTGTACTAATCGAATTTATGTGCAGTCGGAGATTTATCGTGCGTTTGCTGATAAATTAAAACAAAAAGTGCGATCATTTATCGTAGGCGATTTTCAGCAAGAGGCGGTAAATATTGGACCGTTAATTAATGAAAGTGCGGTACGAAAAATTGAACGACACATTGAGGATGCGTTAAGCAAAGGTGCAATTTTAACTTTAGGTGGGCAACGCCATTCTCTAGGAGGAACTTTTTTTGAACCAACTATTTTAGAAAATGTGTCGCAAGATATGTTAGTTTGCCATGAAGAAACTTTTTCCCCTCTGGCAGCGTTGATTCCTTTCGATACGGAAGAACAAGCAATTAGCATGGCAAATGATAGCGAGTTCGGTTTAGCTGCGTATGTGTATACACAAGATTTCAGTCGTATTTGGCGACTTTCGGAAGAATTGGAATGCGGATTAGTTGGAGTTAATGAAGGCATTATTTCCAATGAAGTCTCTCCGTTTGGTGGAGTTAAGCAATCGGGCTTGGGTAGAGAAGGCTCTCGTCACGGACTGGATGAGTTTTTAGAAATGAAGTATTTGTGTATGAAAGTTTAGTTTACAATGCAACAAGTCAATTGATTATCCCTGCTGAGGTGGAAAGTACGACAACACGTGTATTAGGATCGGCAATTACAAGTTTTGAAACTGCGAGATTAGACATCAGTAAATTCCTTTTAGTTAAGGAAAGGGGCTATTGCCCCTTATGATAATTATTGACGCACAGTATAGTCGCCTGAACAAACCCATTTGTAGGTGGTAAGTGCTTCCAATCCCATTGGGCCTCGAGCGTGTAATTTTTGTGTACTAACCGCCACTTCTGCCCCTAAACCGAATTGTCCACCATCAGTAAATCTTGTGCTAGCATTAACATAAACTGCGGCAGCATCCACAAGGGAAACAAATTGGTGAGCAAGTCTTGGTGATGACGTTAAAATTGCTTCTGAATGTTGTGTGCCGTACTCGGTAATATGTGCAATGGCTTGTTGAATATCTTTGACAATAACAACATTTAAATCCAATGAACCCCATTCTTGACGTAGCTGTTGTTCTTGTACAATAGATACTTCTGCATTTTGTTTTTCCAATATTGAAAGTGCGGTCGGATCTGCGTGATATTTTACATTTTTGTGTTTCAAATGAGCGACAAGCTTAGGTAAAAATTCTGTGGCGATACTTTCTTGCACTAGCAGAGTTTCTAAGGTGTTGCATGTACTCGGACGTTGAGTTTTAGCATTGTCGATTACAGCCAAGGCTTTATCTTGCTCCGCACTTTCCTCCACAAATACATGGCAAACCCCAACACCGCCAATAATGACCGGGATTGTAGAGTTTTGTTTGCAAAACTCATGTAAACCCGCACCGCCACGAGGAATAATCATATCCACATATTTATCCAATTTAAGTAATTCTAATACGAAGTTTCGATCCGGATCGGTAATAGCTTGTACCGCATTTTTAGGTAATCCGGTTTGCTCCAACGCATCTTGAATTACTTTTACCAAAATTTTATTGGAATAATTGGTTTCTTTTCCGCCTCGTAAGATAACGGCATTACTTGTTTTTAAACAAAGTGTTGCAACATCGACGGTTACATTTGGACGAGCTTCATAAATTACACCAATAACACCTAAAGGCACACGAACTCGTTCTAATTTTGTACCACTTTCTAAAATACCGCCATCAATGATTTGTCCGATAGGATCCGACAATGAAATAATATGACGAACATCTTTTGCGATACTATTTATGCGTTCCTTGGTGAGTAAGAGGCGATCGATAATTGCATCAGATAATCCATTTTCTTTTGCCAGCTGAATATCCTTAGCATTTTCTACAAGAATTTTATCGCTTTGTAATTCCAATTGTTCAGCGATAATTTGTAAGGCGGTATTTTTTTGTTGTTGAGAAAGTTGAGCCAAAATCGTAGCGGCTTGTTTAGCATTTTTTCCCATTTCTTTTAAACTCATACAATATCCTTATTTTGTTTTTTTAGGTAATTTATCATGCGTTTTGACTTTTTCTGCTCCTTGCTCTTGATAATCAAAAATAGGCAATCCCCATTCGAAATAAATGGCGAGCAAACGAATAATGAAGCCACTAATTAACGTAATAATAATGACCAAATTTTGATTAATCTGTAATTGTTGTAAGCCAACATAAATACCGGTAGCTAATAATGCAACACTGGCATAAAGCTCTTTTTGGAACACTAAAGGAATGCGGTTACAGAGCGAATCTCGTAATACACCACCAAAGGCTCCCGTAACGATAGCGGCTATACAGGTAACAGTAAAACCATGCCCCATGTCCAAAGCAATTTGAGCACCAATAATGGAAAATACGATCAATCCTAGTGCATCTAAGACCAAAAAAATGGTACGGAAGTAGCGTATAAAGTGTTTGATAAAAGGAGCTATAAAAACAGTGAGTATAGCCGCTCCGGTAACAATCAAGAAATAATGTGGGTTTTTAACCCAACCCAAGGGATAATGCCCGAGCAAGATATCCCGAATCGATCCTCCACCGATGGCTGTCATTGAAGCAATAATAATAACCCCAAAAATATCCATTTTTTCTCGTCCGGCAGCCAATGCTCCGGTTATCGCTTCTGCTGTAATGCCGATAATATAGAGAATACTCAGTAACATAAGTGTCCTTAAAGTGCGGTAAAAGGATTACTATTTTAGAGTGCATAGAACAAAGAAACAATGTTATTTTTGAGCTAACCCAAGAAGTTAGGCGGATTTATTGCAAGGAAAATTTAACCGGATAAAAAAGAAATTCTCATATCATCAAATTTAGCAAGGATTATTCATTAGAAGAATAAAGTATTTCTTTATAATGTTTACGGCATACCGACATATAACTATCATTTCCGCCAATTTGAATTTGCTCACCGTCTTTGACTGCTTTACCTTGTTCATTTAAGCGTAAAACAAAATTAGCTTTACGTCCGCAGTAACAAATAGTTTTCAATTCTTCAAGTTGATCTGCCCAAGCCAACAGATATTTGCTTCCTTCGAATAATTCTGCTTGGAAATCTGTACGCAGACCATAGCATAATACCGGAATATTGAGTTCATCTACCACATTGCTTAGTTGATAGACTTGTGCTTTCGTTAAAAACTGAGCTTCATCAATTAAAATACAATGTAATTTTTGTTGCTTAATATGCAGTGCTATTTCAGTAAAAAGATCAGTGTCTTTATGAAATAAATTCGCTTGTCTATGAATGCCAATACGTGAACTCACTTTACCTTTACCAAAACGATCGTCGATGGCAGTTGTATAAACTAACGTATTCATGTTACGTTCACGATAGTTATAATCCGATTGTAATAAGGTTGTAGATTTCCCCGCATTCATCGTGGAATAATAAAAATATAGTTTTGCCATTATGTTAATACCCAACCGCCGGAAATAATATATATTAAGTTTGATTTTTCCATTATTTATCTTAAATTGCTTTCAGTTCAGTCATTGCCCAGCGGGGTTTAACGTCAATTTCCAAAGGTGAATATTCACCTTGTTTTAGACGCAAAAAACCGACGTAAGCAATCATTGCACCGTTATCTGTACAAAATTGAGGTTGAGGGTAAAAGACCTCTCCTTTTAATTGTTTCATCATATCCGCTAAAGATTGACGTAATTGTTTATTTGCACTCACACCGCCTGCAATGACTAAGCGTTTAAAGCCTGTTTCTTTTAAAGCTCGACGACATTTAATTGCTAACGTATCTACTACTGCTTGTTGGAATGCGTAGGCGATATCTGCTTTAGTTTGTTCAGTGAGTTCACCTTCTTGTTTAATTGCTTGATTAATTGTATTGGCGGCAAAAGTTTTTAAACCTGAAAAACTAAAATCTAAGCCGGGGCGATCTGTCATAGGACGAGGAAAGAAAAAACGTTCGGGATTCCCCTGTTCTGCCAAACGTGAAAGTACACTCCCTCCAGGGTAATCCAATCCTAATAATTTTGCCGTTTTATCAAATGCTTCACCGGCAGCATCGTCAATACTTTCTCCCAGTAATTCATATTGCCCTACAGCATTAACACGAACAAGCTGTGTATGTCCGCCGGATACTAATAACGCTACGAAAGGAAATTTTGGGGGATTATTTTCTAACATAGGGGCAAGTAAATGCCCTTCCATATGATGTACACCAATAGCTTTAATGTTCCAAGCATAGGCAAGCGAGCGTGCAATTGTTGAACCTACTAAAAGTGCACCCACCAATCCCGGTCCACAAGTGTAAGCTATGCCATCAATGTCTTTTGCTTCTAATCCCGCTTGTTGTAAAGCCGCCTGAATTAATGGTGCGGTTTTACGGATATGATCACGAGACGCTAATTCAGGGACAACACCGCCATAATCAGCATGTAAAGCAATTTGAGTATACAGTTGATTGGCAATCAATCCTTTTTCTTCATCGTAAATGGCAACGCCTGTTTCATCACAAGATGTTTCTATGCCTAGAATACGCATTTTGTTTCTCTTCTTTATTGAATTTCGAAATAGAGTAGATTCTACCTTTTTTACTTAAATTAAACTAGCGTATTGATTTTTTTAAGAGAAAAAGTGCGGTATTTAAAAGTGCGGTATTTTTTAGAATTTTTTTATTTTTTCGACATATCTCGCAAAATTAGCTTGCTTATTTTCTAAATGAATTTTTTTGTATTAACCTCTTACCAGTTATGAGTACGGAACAATAGGAAAAATATGGATAACCGGAATGAGCTGTTACTGCGTTTGTTACAAGTGCCGAAGTTGGGAGCGTCCGGAATAACTCAACTTTTATCGCACATCGATTTAAAAACATTAGAGGATTATGATGATGTTGCGTTTCATTATTTAGGCTGGAAACCTGAACAGATAAATAGGTGGTTGTATCCGGATCTTAGATATATTGAACCTGCATTATTTTGGGCAAGCAAAAAGGGACATTATTTGATGAATTTTTATCAAGAGAATTACCCTTATTTATTAAAGCAAACCATAGGTGCTCCCCCTTTGTTATTTATCAAAGGCAATCCGGAAATACTTGCTCAACAACAAGTTGCTATTGTAGGAAGCCGTCATTGCTCACATTATGGCGAGTATTGGGCAAAGTATTTTGCAACGGAATTGTTCCTTGCTGGTTTTGTTATTACCAGTGGACTGGCTTTAGGGATAGACGGTTTTTGTCATCAGGCTGTTGTGGATATTCAAGGACAAACTATCGGGGTATTAGGGGGAGGTTTGGAAGAGTTGTATCCCAAACAACATAAAAAATTAGCACAACAAATGCTAGATTATGGCGGTGCGTTAGTGTCAGAATTTTTACCTCATCAGCCTCCCAAGCCACAACATTTTCCTCAACGTAATCGCATTATTAGCGGACTTTCTAAAGGTGTTTTAGTGGTTGAGGCAACAGAAAAAAGCGGTTCACTCATTACTGCACGTTATGCTTTAGAACAAAATAGAGAAGTTTTTGCACTTCCGGGGCAAATTCAAAATGAGTATAGTCAAGGGTGTCATAGATTAATAAAAGACGGTGCATTGTTAGTAGAGAATGTTGCAGATATTGTAGAAAATTTATCGCCTTTTATGCATTATGAACGTCAACTAACAGCAAAACAGATAGAAACGCAATTTCCGCCGGCTTATAAGTTACCTGCTTCACCGACTTATCCTGAACTCTATGCCCATATTGGATATACGCCGGTAGGGCTTGATGAATTATCAAATAAAAGCGGATTAAGTGTAGATACCTTATTGATACAGCTGTTAGAACTTGAATTGCAAGATCTCGTTATTGCTGAAAAAGGGTTATATCGACGGACTTAAATGTTGATATAAGCGATAACTGACTTGTTTTGTGTTTTTTTCTTTTAATAATTGCCAATTTGCAGGCGTTGTTAAGCTTTTTTCTCGTTCTGTTTCCACATAAATAAGTGCATTGGCATGTAACCAATTATGCTGTACTAGTAACTTAATGGCTTGTTCAGCAAGATTAAAGTAGAAAGGAGGATCAAT
Source organism: Histophilus somni 2336 (assembly GCF_000019405.1). Classification (NCBI taxonomy): domain Bacteria; kingdom Pseudomonadati; phylum Pseudomonadota; class Gammaproteobacteria; order Pasteurellales; family Pasteurellaceae; genus Histophilus; species Histophilus somni. The sequence goes on from NC_010519.1 coordinate 847,907, forward strand.
AAAAACAATATCAAAGTGCGGTTCGGTTTGAGTTTTGTTTAAATAGTGCAAACTATTTTGATTAATAACGTTTGCATTGGTACATTTTAATATAGCGACATTTTTATTGAGTTGATTAGCTATTGTTTTGTCTAATTCAAGGAATGTAACATTTTTTGCTTGGCGTGAAAGTGCTTCAAAGCCGAGAGAACCGCTTCCGGCAAAGCAGTCTAAACAATTGGAATCAACGATATGAGGCATTAGCCAATTGAATAAAGTTTCCTTAACACGATCTCCTGTTGGTCTTAAACCTGTAGAATTCAAAACAGGTAATTTTCTGGCACGCCAAAGTCCGGCAATAATTCTGACTTCCCCTTTGTTTTTCTCTTGTATACGGTTTGGTTGATTTTTTTTCATTAAAAATTAATTATGATAAACTAAATGCAGTTTCGTGATTTTAACAGAAAAGTGAGCAATTTTATGTCAGAAGAAAAGAAAAAAGGTAGATTTTGGTCTTGGTTAGGATTGGGGCAGAAAACAGAAGATTCGATATCAGAACAGCAACCGGAGCAACAATCAGGACAACAGGAAAGTGTTGCAAGCGAGCAAGAATCTACTTCGAATATAGAGCAGGTTATAAAAGAACCAGAGCATATTGATGACACTTCATCAGACTTGGTTTTATCCGCTCATTTACAGGAGCAAGAGGTAAAAGAATACTCACTTCATGAACGGGAACTGTCTCAAAATACTGTAATAGAAATAGAAAGTGCGGTTGAAAAAACAGATATTTTTATTGAAGAGGATACAACATATCAGGCTATCAATAAGGAGCAGCGAGAGGAAACAACGATTACATCGGTAAAAGAAGTAATACCGCAAGAACAAGAAAAACCGGCTGAAAATGGTTTTTTTAGTCGTTTAGTCAAAGGATTATTAAAAACCAAGCAAAATATCGGTATCGGTTTCCGCAGTTTGTTTTTGGGCAAGAAAATTGATGACGAGTTATTTGAGGAGTTAGAAGAACAACTATTGATCGCTGATATCGGTGTGCCAACTACGACAAAAATCATCAATAATTTAATTCAGCATGCAAGCCGTAAACAATTGCAAGAGGCAGATTTACTTTATCAACAACTTAAAGTGGAATTAGCCGATATTTTAAAACCGGTCGAGCAACCTTTACAACTTGATAACAGTAAAAAACCTTATGTTATCTTGATGGTTGGTGTAAATGGTGTGGGTAAAACCACTACAATCGGCAAATTGGCTAATCAATTCCAAAGGCAAGGCAAATCCGTTATGTTGGCGGCAGGAGATACGTTCCGTGCTGCGGCTGTTGAGCAGCTTCAAGTTTGGGGAGAACGTAACCAGATTCCTGTTATTGCACAAAGTACAGGGTCAGATTCTGCTTCTGTCATTTTTGATGCTATGCAATCGGCAGCGGCACGTAATATTGATGTACTTATTGCGGATACGGCTGGGCGTTTGCAGAATAAAAATAACCTGATGGATGAGTTGAAAAAAATTGTTCGTGTGATAAAAAAATGTGATGAAACAGCACCGCATGAAATCATGCTAACTCTTGATAGTGGAACGGGACAAAATGCAATTAGTCAAGCGAAATTGTTCAATGAAGCGGTAGGATTAACGGGTATTAGTCTAACCAAGTTGGATGGAACAGCAAAAGGCGGTGTTATTTTTGCGATTGCAGATCAATTTAATTTACCTATTCGCTATATTGGTGTCGGTGAGAAAATCGATGATTTACGCCCATTCCAAGCAGATGAATTTATTGACGCACTTTTTGTACAAGAAGAGTAAATGTTGAAATACAAATCTTAGAATGATCATCTTAGATGGCAAGTTATTATTTAGCATAAAACGTAGGAAATTCTATACTATCGTTGACTATGCCTCTAATGATAGGAAGTGCGGTATTTTTTATATGAATTCAATCTAGTTTTAAATCATTTTACTTAACATTACTTAGAAATAAGATGATGTTTTCGGATGCCCAACAATATTAACATCACAAAATAAGTTATCACAGCGACGAAAATCAGCCAGCCCAGCCAATGTACACGAGTGAAAAAGGTCATTTGTTTCCAGAGACTGAGTGCTGGTGAATAATACCAAATAACCATTCCCATAATGATCGCAGAGATTAAAACTTTGACAAAAAAGACCGCACTTTGTCGAGTAAAATGGTAAATATCCGCTTTAGCTAATCCTCGATAAAGCAAGTAAGCATTCAGTGTTGCTGACATTGCTGAAGCGATAGCCAATCCAATATAACTGAACGGGATAGCGAGTAAATTAAATCCCATATTACTTACCATAGCAATAATTCCGATTTTTACCGGAGTTTGGGTATCTTGCCGAGCATAATAGCCATTGGCTAAAATTTTAATCAGCATAAAACTCAACAATCCGGCGTTAAATGCCCAAAGGGAATAAGAGGCGGCTTGCACATCAGAAAATGAAAATTTCCCACGCATGAACAGTACCAATAACATCGGTTGTGCCAAAACAGCAATGCCAATCATTGCCGGAATGCCAAATAATAAGATCATTCTGACGCCCCAATCCATTGTTTGACGAAAATCAACCGCACTTTTTTCAATGTTATCTGTACGATTAACATAATGTCGAGATAGAGTTGGAAGAATAACGGTTGAAATCGCAATACCAAATAAACCGAGAGGAAATTCTAATAAGCGATCTGAGTAATAAAGCCAGCTAATTGATCCAGTCATTAAAAAACTGGCAATAAAAGTATCCAATAGAAGATTTATTTGATTTACAGAAACACCGAATAGTGCCGGAATCATCAAGGTTCTTATTTTTTTTACGCCCTCATCATGCCAAGCCCATTGAGGTTTTGTTAAAAATCCGGCTTGTTTTAAAAAAGGAATTTGAAAGAGAAATTGTAGCAAGCCGCCAATAAAGATCCCGATAGCAAGAGCAAGATCGGGACTTTCTAATCGAGGAGCGAGAAAAAGAGCGGTGCAAATCATAGCTATATTGAGAAGAACGGGCGAAAAAGACATCACGCCAAATTTACCGATGGTATTTAAAATTGCACCAGATAACGCCACAAAAGTGATAAACCATAAATAAGGGAAAGTAATTTTGAGGAGTAAAGAGGCTTGTTCAAATTTTATTGCATTGGAGCTGTCATTTAGCCAATCAATAAACCAACCTGTGCCAAAGATCGCCGTAATTACAGGAGAAAAAAGCATTGCTAATAAGGTCACTACTGAAACCAATCCGCCCAAAGTACCTGATACTTTACCTATAAATTCTCTAGTTTTACTTAAATCGCCTGATTTTTGGTATTCTGCTAAAACTGGTACAAAGGCTTGTGAAAAAGCACCTTCGGCAAATAAACGTCTTAAAAAATTTGGAATGCGATTAGCAAATAAAAAAACATCCGCCACTACACCTGCACCTAATATTTGTGCAGTAATAACATCACGAATTAAACCTAAGATACGTGATAACAAAGTCATTGCACTGACGATAATGCCTGATTTCAATAATTTTTTGCTCAAAATAAGTTTCCTTTCATGAAAAATTGGCTTAATTGTATATAAATTTTGTTTTTAAGCTATATTCCAAACGAAAAAACTGTTAGAATTCCGCCTACATCGTAACTAGGCTCAACAACTAAAGGCAATTGAGGAAAGCTAACGATGGTTGTTTCGGTTGTGTCTCACCGAAATCCTCAACCCAAATTTTGCTAATTGTTTATTGACAATTGTATAGAAAAAAGGCATATTTTACGCCTTTATTTTTTCGTAAACTAACAGATATTTTAGGAGTTTGACCTTGGCTAATATCAAGTCAGCTAAAAAACGTGCGGTTCAATCTGAAAAACGCCGTCAACATAACGCAAGCCAACGCTCTATGATGCGTACTTTTATCAAAAAAACCTATGCAGCAGTAGCAACAGGTGATAAAGCAGTAGCTCAAGCTGCTTTTGTTGAAATGCAAAAAGTTGTAGACCGTATGGCATCTAAAGGCTTAATTCACGCTAACAAAGCAGCTAACCACAAATCTAAGTTAGCGGCACAAATCAAAAAATTAGCGTAATTTTTTAAAACCGATAAAAACAAAACCGCACTTTAAAGTGCGGTTTTTTATCAGCTGTTGATTAACGGGTACTGGTACTCGTTGTCGTACGGTTTGCACGTTTACGCTCTACCTCAGTTAAAAGTTTTTTACGAATACGTACAGAAATTGGCGTTACTTCAACTAACTCATCATCATCAATAAACTCTAATGCTTGTTCAAGTGTGAGTTTCAATGGTGTGGTTAAAGTCAAAGCATCATCTTTACCTGAAGCACGCATATTGGTGAGTTTTTTACCCTCCAGCGGGTTGACAGTTAAATCATTAGAGCGACTATGAATACCAATTATTTGTCCTTCATAAATTTCTGCACCATGATCAACCATTAGCTTGCCACGATCTTGTAGGGCATAAAGTGAATAAGCCAAGGCTTTACCTGTACCGTTTGAAATCAGTACGCCGTTAATACGCTGGCCAATTTCACCCGGTTTTACATCATCATAATGGCTGAAACTTGAGTAAAGTAAGCCTGTCCCTGAAGTCATTGTCATAAATTCATTACGGAAACCAATGAGACCACGACTTGGAATAATGTATTCTAAGCGAGTACGACCTTTACCGTCCGGTATCATATCACGTACTTCACCTTTGCGAATACCGAGTGCTTCCATGACAGAACCTTGATGTTGTTCTTCAATATCAATAGTCACTTGCTCGAAAGGCTCTTGCTTGCGACCATCAATTTCTTTAAAAATTACTTTAGGACGAGAAACCGCCAGCTCATAGCCTTCACGACGCATATTTTCAATTAATACGGATAAGTGCAATTCCCCACGGCCGGATACACTGAAAATATCCGAATCATCCGTTTCTTCTACACGCAATGCCACATTATGTACAAGCTCTTTTTTCAAACGCTCTAAAATTTGGCGGGAAGTGACAAATTTACCTTCTTTTCCACAGAATGGTGAAGTATTTACACAAAAGAACATAGTTACTGTCGGTTCATCAACGCTTAATGCAGGCAATGCTTCCACATTGTTAATATCACAAACAGTATCTGAAATATTTAACTCACCTAAACCGGTAATGGCTATAATATCACCTGCATAAGCTTCTTGAGCTTCGTAACGCTGTAAACCTAAGTGTCCTAAAACCTGACCGATACGACCGTTACGGGTTTTCCCTTCAGGATCAATTAATGTAACAGGTTGATTTGGTTTTACTGTACCACGTTTAATGCGTCCAATCCCAATGACACCTAAATATTTGCTGTAATCTAATTGGGAGATTTGCATTTGGAACGGTGCATCCAACTCAACATCCGGCGGTGAAACATGTTCAATAATTGCTTCAAAGAGCGGATCCATATTAGAAGCCAATTTTTCATGTTCAAGACCGGCTACACCGTTTAACGCAGAAGCATAAATAATAGGAAAATCAAGTTGTTCATCTGTGGCACCCAAATTTACAAAGAGATCAAATACTTGATCTACTACCCAGTCAGGACGTGCTCCGGGACGATCCACTTTATTGATTACAACAATCGGTTTTAAACCATGTGAGAAGGCTTTTTGGGTGACGAAGCGGGTTTGTGGCATTGGACCGTCAAAGGCATCGACAACCAACAATACGGAATCTACCATTGAAAGTACTCGCTCTACTTCTCCACCGAAGTCTGCGTGTCCTGGTGTATCCACGATATTAATACGATAGCCGTTCCAATTAATTGCGGTATTTTTCGCAAGAATAGTAATTCCACGTTCTTTTTCCAAGTCATTGGAATCCATTACACGTTCATCAGTATCACCACGAGAAGTGTCTAATGTGCCTGAAAGTTTAAGAAGCTTGTCAACGAGGGTTGTTTTACCATGGTCAACGTGTGCAATAATTGCAATATTGCGTAATTTTTGAATATCAATTTTATCTGTCATTTGAATAATCTAGAGTTATAAAAAATTAAAACTTTCTTCCGCACTTTACGTTTCAAAATAGTTCATTTTTACATCTATACCGTGCGGAAAGGTCGCCGATTATACAACTTTTTGTTATTAGGAGCTATAAAAAAACGACCTCCGACCTTTACCGATATAAAATTCCCTATCCTATTCCCCTCTAATTGATTATAATCTCCGTTCAAATTTATTTCCGTTCCCACTAAAGTAGAGAGAGTATTATGTCAAACACAACAGCTATTACGAATGTATTCAAGTTAATCGAAGAAAATGATATTAAGTTTGTTCTTCTTCGTTTTACCGACGTTAAGGGTAAAGAACATGGCGTTTCCCTGCCGGTCAGTTTAGTTGATGAGGACTTGTTTGAAGACGGTAAAATGTTTGATGGCTCCTCAGTTGAAGGTTGGAAAGCCATAAATAAGGCAGATATGTTATTGATGCCAATTGCTGAAACCGCCGTTGTTGATCCTTTTGCTCAAATTCCGACACTTTCAATCCGTTGCAGTATTTTTGAACCGACTACCATGCAAAGTTATGACAGAGATCCACGCTCAATTGCCATGCGTGCAGAAAATTATATGCGTTCAACAGGCGTTGCGGATGATGTATTTTTTGGCCCTGAACCAGAGTTTTTCTTATTTGATGATGTGCGTTTTGATGTCTCGATGAACGGTAACTCTTATACTGTCGACGATATTGAGGCAGCATGGAATACAAATAAACACTATGAAGGTGGAAATAAAGCCTATCGTCCTTTGAAGAAAGGGGGATATTGTGCAGTTGCACCGAATGATATCGCACATGATATTCGCTCGGAAATGTGTTTGTTAATGGAAGAAATGGGATTAGTGATTGAAGCCCATCACCACGAAGTTGCAACAGCGGGGCAAAATGAAATTGCCACTAAATTTAATACACTTACGTTAAAAGCAGACGAAACGCAAATTTATAAATATATTGTGCAAAATGTTGCGTATGAACATGGCAAGACAGCTTGCTTTATGCCAAAGCCGATTATAAACGACAACGGTTCAGGTATGCATTGCAACATGTCTTTGAGTAAGGACGGGAAAAATATTTTCCAAGGTGATAAATATGCAGGGCTTTCTGAGACCGCACTTTATTTCATTGGGGGGATTATTAAGCATGCCAAAGCCTTAAATGCGTTTACCAACCCATCAACCAACTCTTATAAACGCTTAGTTCCGGGGTTTGAAGCACCTGTTTTATTGGCTTATTCAGCAAGTAACCGCTCTGCATCAATTCGTATTCCGGCGGTTACTAATCCTAAGGCTATTCGTATTGAAGCACGTTTCCCCGATCCGTTGGCTAACCCATACTTAGCGTTTTCAGCATTATTAATGGCTGGTTTAGACGGTATTCAAAACAAACTTTATCCCGGTGATGCAATGGACAAAAACCTCTATGATTTACCGCCGGAAGAACTGAAAGACATTCCTGCCGTTGCAAGTTCATTGAGTGAAGCGTTAGATAATTTAGAAAAAGATTATGAATTCTTAACGCATGGTAAAGTGTTCAGCAAAGAATTTATTGATACGTTTATTGCAATGAAACGTAAAGAAGTGGAACGTTTAAATATGACACCACATCCAGTAGAATTTGAAATGTACTACGCTTAATACCGGTTAGATAAACAAAAAGCGACTAAATTTGTTTGATCTGACCTCACAGGCTAGACAGATTTAATGCAAGGACTGTGTTATATCATTTACAGGTCGCAGTCCTTTTAGTTTCACGTGAATATATTCAAATTGTTGTAATAAAGTATCTGAAATTTTTCCGACTTTACTCTGATAAGAGGATACTTTCTTCGCTGGCAATTCTTAATTTTATACCGCACTTTTTACTCTTTTTTTCTCAGCGAAACTTCTCCTCCGTTAAATTTTCTCAACACTCCATTATTCAACGCTACTAATAGATAACCCTCTTCATCAATACCTTGCTCAATTCCACAAACGATTTCTTTTTCGCTAATAATATTTACTTCTTGTCCAAAAAAATAATCCAACTTAATCCAACGCTGAAAAAAAGCATGCATTCCCTGTTGCTCAAAAATAGTCAAATATTGATACCATTTTTTTACTAATTGAATTGCAAGATCATTACGATCTATTTCCGGCAAAGTTTCCAATAATTCCGCCCAAGGTTGATCAATTTTGTTTTCTTGCGGTAAAGATAAATTTATCCCAATGCCAACGATAAAATTAAGTAATCCATTTTTAGCATTGACGATTTCAACTAAAATTCCTGCTAATTTCCGTCCGAACAATAGCAGATCATTCGGCCATTTTAACTTAACCTCCGCACCCATTTCATTTAGCACTTCAGCAGTTGCCAGCCCTAATACTGAACTTAAACCGTTTAACGAAACTGTCGGATTGAATGTCCAATAAAAACTCACCATTAGTTGACCGGCAAAAGGCGATTGCCATTCCCGTCCTCGTCTACCTCGCCCTGCAAATTGATATTCGGTAAAACACAAGTCTCCTTTGTTCAACTGTAAAATGTTTTCCATGAGATACTGATTAGTTGAATTGATAATAGGGTGATAATAAATCTTATAAGGACTTAATTCTGTTTCCAAATAAGATAGATTTAATAAAGGAAGTTGCGGTTTTAAAGAAATATTTTGCTCATTATCAACAATACAAATTCCTTGTTGTCTTAATTGTGCTATCTGCTTTTCCAGTTGTACTCTTGTCAGGTCTAAAAGTGCGGTTAAATTTTTGTAAGAATAGGGTTTGCATCTAGCTAAAATAGATAACAACTTAATCATTTTTCCCTCGCTATCACCATTATAAAATCTCAAGCAGCAGTACTTTTAACACAAATTTTTTCAAGAGAAAATATTATAAAAAAACATTTTCAAACAAGTAGGAGATCTGTATAATTTGGGCGCAATATTTTTTGTCCTTTTTAATTTTAATAGAGAGAATATTGCACTATGTTACGAGTAATTAAAGAAGCCTTAACTTTTGACGACGTTCTATTAGTTCCGGCTCATTCTACAGTACTTCCAAATACTGCCAACCTTTCAACTAACCTTACCAAAGAAATCCGTCTAAATATTCCCATGTTATCCGCCGCAATGGATACCGTTACCGAGGCTAAATTGGCTATTTCTTTAGCTCAAGAGGGCGGTATCGGATTTATTCATAAAAATATGACCATTGAACGTCAAGCGGATCGTGTGCGTAAAGTAAAAAAATTCGAAAGTGGAATTGTATCTGAACCGGTTACCGTTTCGCCAACAATGACGTTAACTGAATTAGCGGAATTGGCTAAGAAAAACGGGTTTGCAGGTTATCCTGTAGTTGATGAACAAAAAGGGTTGGTAGGGATCATTACAGGGCGTGATACACGTTTCGTTTCAGACTTGAATAAAACTGTTGCGGATTTTATGACCCCAAAAGATCGTTTAGTTACTGTGAAAGAAGGGGCTACTCGAGAAGAAATTTTCCATTTAATGCACGAACATCGTGTTGAAAAAGTGCTGGTAGTGGATAACAGCTTTAAACTAAAAGGCATGATCACCTTAAAAGACTACCAAAAAGCCGAAAGTAAGCCGAATGCGTGTAAAGATGAATTTGGTCGTTTACGTGTCGGTGCCGCAGTCGGTGCCGGTCCCGGTAATGAAGAACGGATTGATGCGTTAGTGAAAGCAGGAGTAGATGTTTTGTTAATCGACTCATCTCACGGACATTCCGAAGGCGTGTTGCAACGGGTACGTGAAACTCGTGCTAAATATCCAAATTTACCTATTATTGCAGGGAATATTGCAACAGCGGAAGGTGCGATTGCATTAGCTGATGCAGGGGCAAGTGCGGTTAAAGTTGGGATTGGACCGGGATCAATTTGTACGACTCGTATTGTAACAGGTGTGGGAGTGCCACAAATTACGGCGATTGCTGATGCTGCTGAAGCATTGCGTGAGCGTGGTATTCCAGTGATTGCCGATGGTGGTATCCGCTATTCGGGTGACATCGCTAAAGCGATTGCAGCAGGTGCATCTTGTGTTATGGTCGGATCAATGTTTGCAGGAACGGAAGAAGCACCGGGTGAAATCGAACTTTATCAAGGGCGAGCATTTAAATCTTACCGAGGTATGGGTTCCCTTGGTGCAATGTCAAAAGGATCTTCCGATCGTTATTTTCAATCCGATAATGCCGCGGATAAACTAGTGCCTGAAGGGATTGAAGGGCGTATTCCATACAAAGGATTTCTAAAAGAAATTATCCACCAACAAATGGGTGGATTACGTTCTTGCATGGGCTTAACCGGCTGTGCGACTATCGAAGAATTACGCACTAAAGCCCAATTTGTACGTATCAGCGGAGCAGGCATCAAAGAGAGTCACGTTCACGATGTGACCATTACCAAAGAAGCACCGAATTATCGAATGGGCTGATATAACAAACGGTTGGTTTTTGCAAAATTTGCAGAATTTGTGTCGCTTGTACTGAGATAAGGAGCATAAAATGAAAAAATTAGGTTTGATTTCTATACTGTTATTGTCCGGCTGTGGCATTTTTGGTCCATCATATTCAGGGCAAACAACAGCAGACTGGTTATTAAAATCAGATACAGAAAGCACTATTAGGCTATATTTTCGTGCTATAAATAATTGTGGAATAGAAAAAATCCATACGGAAATCAATTCAATACCGAGTGCAGGTAATGTAAATGAAACTTGGACTGTAACAGGCTGTAATATAACAAACGTTTTTAATGTGAAATATGTTAGTGACGGTCATGGCGGGACTTACTTTCGCGTATCTAAAAAATAAACTAAAACTTTAGGAAACAAAATGACAAATATCCATCACCATAAAATCCTCATTTTAGATTTCGGTTCACAATATACGCAACTTATCGCACGTCGTGTACGTGAAATCGGGGTGTATTGCGAGCTTTGGGCTTGGGACGTTACGGAAGAACAAATTCGTGAGTTTAACCCAACAGGAATTATTCTTTCAGGCGGACCGGAAAGTACGACTGAAGCGAATAGTCCACGTGCAACTGAATACGTTTTCAATGCAGGTGTACCTGTTTTAGGTATTTGCTACGGCATGCAAACCATGGCAATGCAGTTGGGCGGTTTAACAGAAACTTCTACGCATCGTGAGTTTGGCTATGCTGAAGTTTCTCTACAAAATCCGACCGCACTTTTTGCAGATTTAAACGATGATCTGACCGCTTGCGATCCAAAATTGGACGTTTGGATGAGCCACGGCGATAAAGTGACTCGCCTACCTGATAATTTCCAAATTACAGGCATGACCTCGACTTGCCCGATCGCGGCTATGTCAGATGAAAGCCGTCGTTTCTATTGCGTGCAATTCCACCCCGAAGTTACCCACACAAAGTGCGGTCAAAAATTACTGCAAAATTTTGTGGTAGATATTTGCGGTTGCGAAACCAATTGGACCGCAGAAAATATCATCGAAGATGCAGTGGCTCGCATTAAAGCACAAGTGGGCGATGATGAAGTAATTTTAGGCTTGTCAGGTGGCGTGGATTCATCTGTTACCGCACTTTTATTGCATCGTGCCATCGGTAAAAATTTACATTGTGTCTTTGTCGATAACGGCTTACTCCGTCTAAATGAAGGCGATCAGGTCATGGAAATGTTCGGTGATAAATTCGGCTTGAATATTATTCGAGTAGAAGCAGAAGATCGCTTTTTAGAAGCATTAAAAGGAATTGATGAACCGGAAGCAAAACGCAAAACTATCGGTAAAGTATTCGTTGATGTATTCGATGATGAAGCAAAAAAATTAACTGACGTAAAATGGTTAGCTCAAGGTACGATTTACCCTGATGTTATCGAATCGGCAGCAAGCAAAACCGGAAAAGCCCATGTTATCAAATCTCACCACAATGTAGGGGGATTACCCGATTATATGAAATTAGGTTTAGTTGAGCCGTTGCGTGAACTCTTCAAAGATGAAGTGCGTAAAATCGGCTTGGCACTCGGCTTGCCTGCGGAAATGCTTAACCGCCACCCATTCCCAGGCCCTGGATTAGGTGTACGTGTACTGGGTGAAATCAAAAAAGAATATTGCGATTTACTGCGTAAAGCCGATGCAATTTTTATCGAAGAACTGCATAAAGCAGATTGGTACTACAAAGTCAGCCAAGCGTTCGGTGTCTTCTTGCCGGTAAAATCTGTTGGGGTAATGGGCGACGGTCGTAAATATGATTGGGTTATTAGCCTAAGAGCGGTCGAAACCATTGACTTTATGACCGCACATTGGGCAAACCTACCTTATGATTTATTAGGCAAAATCTCAAATCGCATTATCAACGAAGTCAACGGCATCTCCCGTGTAGTTTATGACATCTCAGGAAAACCACCAGCAACGATTGAGTGGGAGTAGCTAAAAATCTAAAGCCTTATAAATAGACATTTTGTGAGTGTTGTGCTTGCAATAAATCACCTGAAGGATAATTCTTCGGGTGATTATACTATTAATTCAGGGACTGTATTAGATTAGCCCTAAATGACACACATTTTCGTAGTGTTTTTAACTGCTCTTTAGATATTCCAAAGACTTACATTCCTTCAAAAATAAAGGAGAGTTTATTCAGTCAATTCCATTGTATTTTCAGAGTATTCGTTTGGCTTAGCCCCCAAATTTTCTATGTCGTTGATGTAGTCTTGTTTGACTGCCCCCGAAATGATAAATTCTTTCGTGGTGAAATTCACTTACATCAAGGGCTAAATGATAACGGATTAGCTCATGGATGTTTCGATAAAACAAGGCACTTGAATTTGGATTGATACCTAAAATATTAGCTGCTGATCGAGCTGTCACTTCTAACACAAAAAAGTCAAGGAGCTTTTTCTGTATAGATTTCTTTAATTTACAATGAGTTATTTTCATTTTTATAGACTAGCATACTTACTAATCTAATACAGCCCCTTTTTTTATATTGATGAGTTTGATAGATAGACACTATCCTAAAAAATCACAAAGGCAGCTTGATTCTACAGGTGATAAGATTGGAAATCGGAAGCTTGGTAGAGAAGTAATTTAAAAGATATATCAATATCATAATTGCCCGAATTTTCGCTAAAAACGTAATATCGGGCAAATTATATGGCATTGTAAAGAGAATAAATGTGAAGCAGTTCACATTCTATACACAAATTATTGCTGTATGATGAAATAATTTGTTTTATTTTATATGAGAATTGAAAATATATTTCAAACTTGTTTCGTAATATATAAAGAGGAGTTTGTTATATGAATAGTAAATTTACCCCCCCCCTCTCCATTTCCACGCCTGTTGGGAATCTATTAAACAGCATCAAGTTCCTGAATGGTATGAAGATGCTAAATTCGGGATTTTTATTCACTGGGGAATTTATTCCGTCCCCGCGTTTGCACCACCGACTTGTCAATTAGGCGAGATCGATATTGACGAGCAATGGTTCTGTAACAATCCATATGCCGAGTGGTATTTCAATTCAATTAACGTCAAAAAAGGTCCGACTTACGAGCATCATATCAAAACCTATGGTGAAGATTTCAGCTATGAACAGTTTATTCCACAATGGAAAGCGGAGAAGTGGCAACCTGCCGAATGGGCGGAGCTGTTTGCCAAAGCAGGTGCAAAATATGTGGTTCTGACGACTAAACACCACGACGGTTTTTGCTTATATCCGAGTAAATATACCGATTTCAACTGCACTGAAGCTGGTCCACAACGTGATTTGATGGGCGAGCTGACTGATAATGTGCGTGAAAAAGGGCTGAAAATGGGAGCTTACTACTCTGGTATTATAGACTGGACCTACTCTTCTGCACCGATTTTCACCGAGAGTCAAAACTTTTCCAATGCTTGCCCAACCTATGAATACGCCGATTACGCTTATAAACAAGTGGTTGAGCTGATTGATAAATATAAACCTGATGTACTTTGGAATGACATCGGCTGGCCGAAAGCCGGTGAACATATGCTTCCGCACTTGTTTGCACACTACTACAACAGCGTGCCACACGGTGTGGTTGATGACCGTTGGAACAAGCTCTGGTGCGATTTCACCTCAAAAGAGTACAAACACGGCGTGGCTTCGCGTGATAAAAAATGGGAAATGTGCCGTGGTATGGGCTTATCATTTGGTTACAACAAAGTGGAAGATGAAAGCCACTTGATTTCAGTGAAAGATCTGATTTCGCTCTTAGTAGAAACCGTGGCAGACAACGGTAACCTGTTGCTCAACATCGGCCCAAAAGCAGACGGTACTATTCCACAAGAGCAAGTTGAACGCCTACTCGCTTTGGGTAAATGGTTGGAGCAAAACGGTGAAGGGATTTATCGCTCCCGTTGCAGTAAATATTCCCCCGAAACTGTAAACGGTGTAACAATGATTGCCCGCCCTCAGATCGACCAAAATCGCACGTCTTAATCGTTCCGAGTGCTGTATCGTTACAACAAACAGCGGCTGTTTAAGGAATCCATCAGCAGCGTGGGCGTGTTGAAAACTGTTTGCATTCCTTAAAAAAATACATATAATAATAATTTTTATTTGCATATTTTATATAATATAAGAAAGGATATAGGTAAATGACCTCTTTCAAATTATTAGGCTTTTCGGTCTTGAGTGTGGCTTTGCTCTCTGCCTGCTCTTCCGGCAAAGGTGGCTTTGATTTAGACGACGTCGAGCATACCCCCCCCTCCTCCTCGGGTAGTTCCCGCCCCACTTATCAAGATGTTCCGACTGGACAACGGCAGCAAGAAATAGTAGAAGAAATCAACTCACCTGCTCTAGGTTATGCGACAGAAATTCCGCGTAGGAATATTTCGCCAATGCCCACCACGGGCACAAAAGAAAGTAATGCTCGTGTTGCCATTACTGCCCAGCAAGTTGCCCCTCTTAGCATGCCTTTTAATTCAATAAAAGAAGATTTTATCAAAAGGCTAATAGCAGAAAACACCAAGAAAAATGCACGAGGTAGAGATGTAAAATATTTTGATGATACAGATGACGTGTTGTTTGCACATGATGGATCTAATTTAGCGCATAAACGTGATTTACAATATGTTCGAGTTGGGTATGTGTTGGGTACCCGAAAGATTGAACTTGTTTTTTCCCATGATAAAAAAACAAGAGATCAATTTCCTGCTGGTTGGGTAGGTTATGTTTTTTACCAAGGCACTAGCCCTGCGGTTACATTACCTACACAAACCGTAACATACAAAGGCTATTGGGATTTTGTTAGTGATGCCTTCAATGAACGAACTTTAGCTGAAGATTTTACACAGGAAAATAGTTCTGCTACTAGCAATATACCGGGCAATCAAATCGGTGCGACTTCAATGGATGCATTGGTTAATCGCAAAGTTTCAGGAGAAAAAATCAATATTGCTCACAGTGCTGAGTTTACTGCTGATTTTGGCAGTAAAAAACTTTCAGGTGAATTAAAAAGTAACGGTTATGTTTCTAGAATAGAAAATGAGCAACAAGATGTAAAAACACGCTACAAAATTGATGCTGATATCAAAGGCAACCGTTTTGTCGGTTCAGCAACAGCACAAGAAAAAAGTCACACCATCTTCGGCAAGGATGCGGACAAACGTCTCGAGGGCGGTTTCTTTGGTCCTAAAGCCGAGGAACTGGCAGGTAAATTTCTGACCGATGATAATTCCCTGTTTGTCGTCTTTGGTGCAAAACGTGAAAGTAAAGGCGATGAAAAACTAGAAACCCGCTTTGATGCCGTTAAAATCAGCACGGATAGTAATAAATTAGAAAAAGAAACGATGGATACGTTCGGCAATGCGGCGTATTTAGTGTTGGACGGCAGACAGTTTCCTTTGGTGCCGGAAAGTAATGCCGGTACGACGGGCGCTGGCAACACAGGCAAGAATGAGTTTATCAGCACCATAGACGGTAGCCATTTAAACAAAACAAATCATGAAAACCACAAAAAATACAAAGTTACCGTATGTTGCAGTAATTTGGTGTATGTGAAATTCGGCAGCTATGGGGAACAAACAACAGCAAACGATGCTTCAAACAGCACTGCCGGTGCAGCAACTACGCATAACAGCACATTAACAAACGGACACCTTTTCCTAACAGGTGAACGTACTTCGCTTACTGATATGGCGAAGCAAAGTGGTGCAGCAAAGTATATTGGCACATGGCAAGCCAACTTTTTAAGTAGCAAAGGACAGGTTGGCAGTGTTGACGCCGGTGATCCGCGTAACGATAGTGGTAAAAGCCGTGCTGAATTTGATGTTAATTTTGGTGGTAAGACAGTTACAGGCAAGTTTTTTGATGCCGACGGTATTCAACCCGCCCTCACAATGGATAGTACCAAGATTGAAGGTAACGGCTTCTCGGGTACAGCTAAGACAACTGGTAGTTTGCAATTAGATAAAGGCAGTACAGGTGCGGGTATAACAGTAACCTTCACCGATGCTAAAGTCGATGGCGCATTCTACGGTCCGAATGCAGAAGAAATCGGCGGTACCATCACATCGAATGGCACGGGCGATAAAGTCGGTGGGGTGTTCGGTGCGAAACGCCAAGAACTATCGCAACAGAAATGAAATCTTAACTCTAGCTACCTGAAACATATTTCAGGTAGCAGGATGGGTATCTGCTGATATGCTCAACCTGCTTGAAAAAGTTTGTCAAATCCGTCGCCTGTCGTTGTTGACGGTGTGATGTTGCAGTGGCAAATCGCTCGGCTCTGTTGAGAAAGCATGACCCATCCGTCTTTTACTTACACGGAATGAAAAAAATGTCTACAAAACCTTTGTTTAAACTTAAGCCAATAACATTGGCTATCAGCACGATTTTTTTACCTTTTACTGAGGCGGTTGCTGATACTGAATCACCGAGTAGCAATACAGAAGCAGTGCTGGAGTTAGAAGCTATCCAGGTGCAAGCCAAACACGAGATCAGCAGACATGACAATGAAGTCACCGGTTTGGGTAAGGTGGTCAAAAGCAGTGAAGACATTGATAAAGAACTGATTTTGAATATTCGCGATTTGACCCGTTATGATCCCGGTATTTCGGTGGTGGAGCAGGGACGTGGTGCAACGTCAGGCTATGCAATGCGTGGTGTTGACAGAAACCGCGTGGCTATGTTGGTGGACGGCTTGGGACAGGCGCAGTCGTATTCTACCTTGAAATCCGATGCCAACGGCGGGGCGATTAATGAAATTGAATATGAGAATATTAAGTCAATTGAATTGAGCAAGGGGTCCAGTTCGGCAGAATACGGTAGCGGTGCCTTGGGCGGTGCGGTAGGGTTTCGTACCAAAGAAGCTGATGATGTGATTAAAGAGGGGCAAAACTGGGGCTTGAACAGTAAAACGGCTTACAGCAGCAAAAACAGCCAGTTTACCCAATCCGTTGCCGGTGCGTTCCGTGTCGGCGGTTTTGACAGTTTGGCGATTTTTACCCATCGTAAAGGTAAGGAAACTCGCGTGCATCCTGCCGCCGAAGAAATACAACATACTTACCAACCATTGGAAGGGTATTTTAATCGGTATGATGTTGACCAAAGAAACGGAACGCCTGTTCGGGCGTATGCGTATTATATACTTGCCGATGAATGCTCTAATCTAAGTGATCCGAATTGTCGTCATGCCAAGGCCAAGACGAATAGGGTGGGTGCCCCGGAGAACAATCCTAAATGGACGCCCGAAGAGCAGGCACAGGCTGCTAAAATGCCGTATCCGACACGTACCGCCTCTGCCAAAGATTATACGGGTCCTGACCGCATCAGCCCTAATCCGATGGACTACCAAAGTCGCTCTTTCTTTTGGAAGGGTGGTTACCGCTTGTCGCCTAACCATTATGTCGGCGGGGTGTTGGAACATACGAAGCAGCGTTACGATATCCGTGATATGACGCAACGGGCGTATTACACGAAAGAGGATATCTGCCGCAGCGGATCCAGTTGCCAAACGTTGGATAAAAACGATACGGACAAAGGTAATTTCGGTATCACGTTGACTGATAATCCTTTGGACGGTTTGGTATATGATGCCGGCAATCAAGCTCGTGGCGTGCGGTACGGACGGGGTAAATTTTTTGATGAACGCCATACGAAAAATCGCTCGGGTATTTTTTACCGCTATGAGAATCCCGATAAAAATTCTTGGGCAGATAGCTTGACCTTGAGTATTGACCGCCAAGATCTCAAACTGTCGAGCCGTATCCATTGGACGTATTGCACCGATTATCCTCATGTGGCACGTTGCCGTGCCAGCTTGGACAAACCTTGGTCTAATTACCGTACCGAGAAAAACGATTATCAAGAACGACTCAATTTGGGACAATTCAATTGGGAAAAAACTTTTAATCTGGGCTTTACCACGCATAAGGTGAATATCGCCGCCGGCTTTGGTACACATCGCTCCACCTTACAACATGGCGACTTATATGCTGAATATGTCACCTTGCCGCCGTATGAGGAAATAAAAGCGTATGATGATAAAGGTGCCTTTAAAACAGATACGACCCCTGAGGATAAATTACAATTCGGCAATGGTTCTTATGACAAACCTCGCGTATATAGACGTAAAAACACGCCGGAATTAAAAACTGTCGATGGGTGTAATGCGACAGCAGGTGACAATCGCGACTGCTCGCCACGTGTGATTACGGGCAGACAGTATTACCTTGCCTTGCGTAACCATATTGCCTTTGGTGAATGGGCAGACTTGGGGTTGGGCGTGCGGTACGACAACCATACCTTCCGCTCGACTGACCCGTGGACCAAAGGTGGCAACTACCACAACTGGTCGTGGAATGCGGGCGTGAGCCTCAAACCGACCCGCCACTTTGTCGTGTCTTACCGTGTGTCCAGCGGTTTCCGTGTCCCCGCTTTTTATGAGCTGTACGGCGTGCGTACGGGGGCTTCTGGTAAAGACAATCCACTCACACAAAAAGAGTTCTTGAGCCGTAAACCGTTGAAAAGCGAAAAAGCCTTTAACCAAGAAATTGGTTTGGCCGTTCAGGGCGATTTTGGTGTGATAGAGACCAGTTTCTTCCAAAACAACTATAAAAACCTGCTTGCCCGTGCAGATAAACATGTCGAGGGATTGGGTTATGTAACCGATTTTTACAACACCCAAGATGTCAAACTCAACGGTATCAATATCTTGGGTAGAATCTACTGGGAAGGCATCAGCGATAGGCTGCCTGAAGGCTTGTATTCCACACTTGCTTACAACCGTATCAATATCAAAGCACGCAAATTGCACGACAATTTTACCAATGTGTCTGAACCGACATTGGAAGCCGTGCAACCGGGACGCATTATTGCAAGTATCGGCTATGATGACCCTGAGGGCAGATGGGGCCTTAATTTAAGCGGCACCTACTCTCAAGCCAAACAACGTGACGAGGTGGTCGGCGAAAAAGTGTTCGGCAAGGGTGGCAGCATTAAACGGACGATCAACAGCAAACGCACTCGTGCTTGGTATATTTATGATTTGACGGCATACTACACTTGGAAAGAAAAATTCACGTTGAGAGCCGGTATCTATAATTTAACCAATCGTAAATATAGCACATGGGAAAGTGTGCGTCAGTCCTCTGCCAATGCGGTCAATCAAGACCTAGGTACACGTTCGGCACGTTTTGCCGCACCCGGAAGAAACTTTACCGTGAGTATGGAAATGAAGTTTTAATTAAAAAACTGTCTGCAAGCTGTTTAAAAAACAGTTAAGATGATTTGTTCGTATAAATAGCTGCCTGAAGTCTTGTTATGCAGGTTCAGGCAGCTTGACATTCCAAAAAAAGGAAAAAAGTCTAATGGAAGACAATACGCTATTTGTCGGCAACGAAATTAGGCACCGAAAAATTGTTGCAATGGATTAGCAGTTCAAGTGGCTTCCGGTATTTTTTATCGCACTTTTTCTATCTATAAGCTTGAAATCTTTATTTCCGAACTTATATTTTCGCTGTTTGTTAATTTCACTATTGGAAAAGGAAATATTATGTCAACAAATCAAGAAACTCGTGGTTTTCAGTCTGAAGTTAAACAGCTTTTACAATTGATGATTCATTCTCTTTATTCAAATAAAGAGATTTTTTTGCGTGAGTTGATTTCCAATGCGTCTGATGCGGCGGATAAATTGCGTTTTAAAGCCTTGTCTGCACCTGAATTATATGAAGGAGATGGTGATTTAAAAGTGCGGATCAGTTTTGACGCAGAAAAAGGTACGTTAACCATTAGCGATAATGGTATTGGTATGACGAGAGAGCAGGTGATAGATCATTTAGGCACTATCGCTAAGTCCGGAACAAAAGAATTTTTGGCCGCACTTGGACAGGAACAGGCTAAAGATAGTCAGTTGATCGGACAATTCGGTGTCGGCTTTTATTCGGCATTTATTGTGGCGGATAAAGTAACAGTGAAAACGAGAGCAGCAGGTGAGCCGATAGATAGAGCGGTGTTGTGGGAATCAGCCGGTGAGGGTGAATATTCTGTTGCTGATATTGAGAAAAGAGAACGTGGTACGGAAATTACTTTGCACTTACGTGAAGAGGAAAAAGAGTTTGCTAATGAATGGCGTGTACGTGAAATTATCGGTAAATATTCTGATCATATTGGCTTGCCTGTTGAAATTTTAGCGAAAGAATATGATGAAGAAGGTAAAGAAACGGGAATTAAATGGGAAAAAATTAATAAAGCTCAAGCACTTTGGACAAGATCGAAAGGTGAGATTTCTGATGAGGAATATAAAGAGTTTTATAAACATTTAAGCCATGATTTTGCTGATCCTCTTTTATGGACACATAATAAAGTTGAAGGAAATCAAGAATATACCAGCTTGCTTTATGTGCCGTCTAAAGCCCCTTGGGATTTATTCAATCGTGAGCATAAACATGGTTTGAAACTTTATGTACAGCGTGTATTTATTATGGATGATGCTGAACAATTTATGCCGAATTATTTACGCTTTATGCGTGGCTTAATTGATAGCAATGATTTGCCGCTAAATGTATCTCGTGAGATTTTACAAGATAATAAAGTGACAGCTGCTTTACGTAAAGCATTGACCAAACGCTCATTGCAAATGCTGGAAAAATTAGCCAAAGATGACGAGGAGAAATATTTACAATTCTGGAAAGAATTTGGTTTGGTTTTGAAAGAAGGTCCATCAGAAGACTTTGCGAATAAAGAAAATATTGCCAAATTATTGCGTTTCGCTTCCAGTAAAAATGATAGCTCAGAACAAACCGTTTCTTTGGAAGATTATGTTGCTCGTATGAAAGAGGGGCAAAAGGCAATCTATTACATCACTGCAGATAGTTATATTGCTGCTAAAAACTCACCGCACTTAGAGCTGTTCAATAAGAAGGATATTGAGGTGTTGTTGTTATCTGATCGAATTGATGAATGGATGTTAAGTTATTTAACTGAATTTGACGGCAAGCAATTACAACCGATTACTAAAGCTGATCTGGATTTAGGTGATTTAGCGGACAAAGAACAGGAAGAGCAAAAAGAGCAGGATAAAACATTTAGTTCGTTTATTGAACGAGTAAAAACCTTGTTGGGAGAACGTGTAAAAGATGTGCGTTTAACGCATCGTTTAACGGATACCCCAGCAGTGGTTTCTACTGATAATGATCAAATGACCACGCAAATGGCAAAATTATTTGCTGCAGCTGGACAACCTGTTCCTGAAGTAAAATATACGTTTGAACTTAACCCTGAACATCATTTAGTGAAAAAAGTAGCAGATTTTGCTGATGAAGACGAATTTGCAAATTGGATTGAATTACTGCTTGAGCAAGCGATGCTTGCTGAACGTGGTTCATTAGAAAATCCTACCGCATTT
The DNA here is from genome assembly GCF_000019405.1 of Histophilus somni 2336. Classification (NCBI taxonomy): domain Bacteria; kingdom Pseudomonadati; phylum Pseudomonadota; class Gammaproteobacteria; order Pasteurellales; family Pasteurellaceae; genus Histophilus; species Histophilus somni. The sequence continues at coordinate 869,762 of NC_010519.1, forward strand.
ATTAAGCGAGTAAACAATTTATTGGGGTAATGGTTGTTTCTTAGCTGATTGATGTAATAAAACTCTCTAATTTATTAGGGAGTTTTTTTATCTATGTTTGACACTTGTAGTAAAAAAGTGCGGTAGTAAAATAGCATTTGAATAGTTAAAAAAATGCTAACAATGGAATTTTCACGTATAATTCGAAGTCGGGTTTTATTGACTTTTTATTGAAGGATTGTTGATGAAAAAAATTATCTTCTTTGGAACTGTTATTTGGCTAACTGCTTGTACCACAACCAATTTATCATCAAGTTGCCAGCGTTATTTTAGTGTACTGGAAAAAAATATGGCACAATTTTCCCTATCAAGTTCTGAACTGACCAAGTTTAAACAAAATAAAAATAAATTAAGTCAATTGCCGGAAAAAGAACAAAATAAAATTTGCCTTTTAAGAATGGCAAATATTCAACAGTATAGAAATTGATTGTTTCTGATGTGTTCAAGTCTTTTTATGGAATAAATATGGCTACGTTCGTCGCTTGGGGCAATATTCAACAATATTATCCTTTTGAAACAATACCTTTGCGGTTGCTAAATAAACACCTAACGCATTCAGCAAGTAACTATAAACCTGTGCAGCAACGTTATCATTGTCGCCGTTTAGCACATTTTTTATTGTGGCAATTGTTACAAAAAGCTGGTGTTAATACCGCACTTTTAGGTGATATTAAGCGTTCTCCATCCAATCGTCCTTACTTTTTACAAGACAATATTGATTTTAATATCAGTCATTCTGATGATTGGGTAGCAGTTGTTTTACAAGTTGATGAAAATAATGATAAAAGTGCAGTAGGAATTGATATTGAGTTTGTCAAAAAAACAAGAAATTACACCGCACTTTTACAGCATTTTGCCAGCCAGCAAGAGGTGATTTGGTTTCAACAAAAGCCTTGCGAGGCACGTTTTTATCAAATTTGGTGCGGACGAGAGGCATTGTTAAAATCGCAGGGCGTAGGTATTGTCAAATTATCGGAAGTCAAGCATGAACCGGAGAAATTATTACTTCACTCCGATTATTGCCCAACGGGAAAGCTCATATTTACAGCTGAGTTGCCTTTTTATTTTGCACTTTTTTGTCATCAACATATTGAACAAACACAATATTTTATGTGGCAAGATAACCGGTTTGTTTCAAAAAAACTGACGCAGACAATTGAATATCAAGTGAATCCTTTAAAGCAGTTCATTCAAATTTAAAGTCGGTTTTCGTTGCATAATGAAAATGAGGTAGAGTATTGCTCAAATTGAATTTACGAAGATTAAATTATCAAAGGACAACAGAGTCATCGTGAAATTGCGGTAGAAATTCAGGACTTTTTAAGTGGTAACAAAAAGCCTCATCAATAAAAATGAATTGATAAGGCTAGAAAATTTGGTGGAGATAATCGGGATCGAACCGACGACCTCTTGAATGCCATTCAAGCGCTCTCCCAACTGAGCTATATCCCCGTAAATCGAATGTGGCGGCTATGATAAATTCCGCCACTTGTGCTGTCAATATAGAATATTAAATATTTTTTTTACTAGATTAAATATTAAACATTTTGTGTATGAATAAACGCAATTGCATTATTTATTCTGCTAATTGTGCGATCTTTACCGACCAATTTCGCTGTAATATCCATTGACGGTGATTGTCCCAAACCGGTTACTGCCAATCTAAATGGCATTCCTACTTTACCCATACCGATATCAAGCTCTTGGGCGGTTTGGCTCATTACTTCATGAATATTTTCAACTGTCCAGTCTGAAAGTGCGGTGAGTTTTTCTGCCAATTTAGCTAACGGTTTAATCGCTTCAGGCTTGAAGTTTTTAGCAACAGCTTTTTCATCATAGTTTTCAACATCTTGGTAGAAATAACGACTTGAGATGGCTAACTCTTTTAATGTTTTGCAACGTTCGCTTAAAACGGGAATAATTTCAGCTAAGTTCGGACCATTGCTATAATCTATGCCGTGTTTTTTCATATGCCATTCTAGATGGGTTGCGACCTGCTCTACCGGCAGAGAACGTATATAATGCTGGTTTAGCCATTGTAGTTTTTCAGTATTGAATGCACTTGCTGATTTGCTAACCGAATGAATATCGAAAAGTGCTATCATTTCTTCTCGACTAAAAATTTCTTGATCACCATGTCCCCATCCTAGACGAACAAGATAATTGATTAGTGCTTCGGGTAAATAACCCTCATCTCGATATTGCATAACACTTACCGCACCATGACGCTTAGATAATTTTTGACCATCATCACCGTTAATCATAGAGACATGAGCATAAGTTGGAATTGGTGCTCCCAATGCCTTAAGAATATTAATTTGGCGAGGTGTATTATTGATGTGATCTTCACCACGGACAACATGCGTAATTCCCATATCCCAATCATCGACAACGACACAGAAATTATAGGTTGGCGAACCGTCTGTGCGACGGATAATTAAATCATCTAATTCACGATTGCTAATTTCAATACGCCCACGAACGGCATCATCGAAAACAACTGTACCTTCCGTCGGATTTTTAAAACGGACAACGTGAGGTGCATCAACTGGGTATTCACTTTGATGTAAGCAGTAGCGATCATAGCGAGGTTTTTGTTTATTTTGCTCTTGACTATGACGTAGGTCTTCCAAACGTTCTTTAGTACAATAACAACGATAAGCCAATCCTTGCTCAATCATCTGATCGATTACTTGGTTATAGCGTTCAAAACGTTTTGTTTGAAAATACGGTCCATGTTCCCACGCTAAATTAAGCCATTCCATTCCCTCTAGAATTGCCGCTGTTGCTTCAGGGGTTGAACGTTCTAAATCCGTATCTTCAATGCGTAATACAAATTCTCCTTGATTATGCTTGGCATACAACCAAGAATAAAGTGCGGTTCTTGCACCGCCAACATGTAGATAGCCTGTTGGACTTGGTGCAAAACGTGTACGAACTTTAGTATTGGGATCTAAATTAAAAAGTGGTTCTAATTTCATTCATTTTGCCTTTATTTAATCAATCATAAAACGGTGCTTATTGTACAATGAGTTATTTAATTTCATAAGAAAAAATTAAAATTATGTTTATTTTTAAGACAGTTAAATAGAAATCCATAAAAAATCATTGACTGTTTTTTGATAATTCTTATAATGCACCTCGCACAATACAAGGGCGATTAGCTCAGTTGGGAGAGCACCTCCCTTACAAGGAGGGGGTCACTGGTTCGAGACCGGTATCGCCCACCACTATTCTATAGTGAACTTTGTATTGTAATATTGGCTTAAGGGGCGATTAGCTCAGTTGGGAGAGCACCTCCCTTACAAGGAGGGGGTCACTGGTTCGAGACCGGTATCGCCCACCACTTTAGCCGAAATTCCCATTTAACTTTAGGTCAAATCCGATAGCTGAAAAGCGATTTGATTCTATCGGGCGATTAGCTCAGTTGGGAGAGCACCTCCCTTACAAGGAGGGGGTCACTGGTTCGAGACCGGTATCGCCCACCACTTCAAAAAATCTACATTTTTCCGTGTCGTCAAAGTCATTGCAACTTTCGGGTTGTTGTCTTTTTTATTTATATTTTTAACTAATTATTGTTCACTTTTGCGATCTTGATCGTAAAACTACGATACTTGCAAAAAAGTTTTTTCCTGATTCCATTAAAATTATTTTTTATTTAACGAATAGGAAAACATATGCAGAATTTGAAGCTATTTTCTTGGAAAGCCACTAATTTTTTACAGCAAAAACAAGCTGGAATGCTTGTTATCGAAAATGTACAAGAGGCCAAACGCTATTTATTACAACAAGGGCTAAACAATATATATTTACAGCGTCATTGGCAACTGAATAAAAAGCCTAAAAAAATAGAATTTTGTGATCTATTAACTCAATTAGCAATGTTATTACAATCCTCAATTCCTTTAAAAGATAGCTTACAAATTTTATTGAGAAATTGTGTTAATATTTCTTTAAATCAATGGGTTAGATATATTTTAAAAAATCTTGAAGGAGGATTATCTTTTTCACAATCTGTGGCTCAATCAGGTCTATATTTTTCTTATCAAGAACGCCAACTCATTTCTGTTGGAGAAATGACGGGAGATTTAGCCTCTGTTTGCCAACAAATAGCAGAACATCGTCAGCAGGCATTAGCATTACAACGCAAAATTCAAAAAATTTTACTCTATCCAATGATAGTCTTAAGTATTTCTGTCATTCTCACCGCACTTCTATTAATTTTTATCGTGCCACAATTTGCCGAAATGTACGGTTCTAATCAATCCGAGCTTCCTTTTTTTACGCAGCTATTGTTAAACATATCCTCTTTTTTACAACAGTATTTTTTTCATATGATAGCGGTATCTATTTTATTTTTTTATCTAATAAAATTACGTTTACACAATTCATATAGTTTTCAACTCAAAAAAGATTGGTTTTTATCGCATGTGCCGTTGTTAAATAAAATTATTCGGCTTAATAGAACGATAAGTTTTTGCCGTAGTTTAGGATTAATGCTCAACTCAGGCATTCCTTTACAACAAAGTCTATATTCTTTCCTTCCCCAAAACTCTATCAACATACAGAAAAAGATTGAGGGAGATCTCACGTTAATTAATGAAGTAAAGCTAACATTACGTGGTATCGAACAAGGATATAAATTCTCTCAGTCTGTAAGCAGTAATTTGTTTTCTATACAAACACAACAAATGCTACAAGTTGGTGAAAAGAGTGGAAATCTAGGTTTAATTCTGCAACATATCGCAGAAAATCAGCAACAACAGTTAGATCATCAAATTGATTTACTTTCACAAATGTTAGAACCGTTTATGATGGTGATCATTGGCGGATTAATAGGCTTGATTATGTTAGGTATGTATTTACCAATCTTTAATATGGGAAGTTTAATTCAATGATTTATCTGGCTTATATGTTGTTTGGTGGACTTTGTGGCTTATGGGTTTACCTTTATGTCAGGCAATTTTCTGCTCAGATTAATAAACAAGTTTACTCGACTTTTTGCGAAATTTTCCCCGAAAATGCACCGCACTTGATGCCTATGTCTATCTTACGACGGAAAAAGTGCGGTCATTTTTCTATGTATTTTTTGTGTGGTGGCCTTTGGTGTAATATATGTTTAAATTTCCCACAAAATATTTATGTTGGTTTATGGTTAGCATGTTGCGGTTATTTAATTTTTTGCCTTGTTTTAGTGGATTGGCTATACCAACTCGTTTCACAAACCTTATGCCAAGCCCTATTTATTTTAGGGTTATTGGGTGCTTATCAAGGTATTAGCCCATTGACTTTGGAGCAGTCTTTAATTGGTAGCTTATCAGGCTTTTCGGTTTTTTATCTTATTTACATTGTTGCAAAATTATTCTATCGTTATGAAGCTTTAGGACGTGGCGATTACTGGTTAATGTTAGGGTTAGGGAGCTTTATATCTTGGACAAAATTACCGTTGCTCATTTTTCTTGCCTGCCTCACAGGATTAATATATGTCGTTTTTAATGCAAGAGACAAAAAAACAATATTTATTCCTTTTGCCCCATTCTTATGCCTCTCAACCATTATCGTATACTTGCTTAATTTTCTAAGGGAGGATATTCTTCCTTAAATTTTAGGGAAAGAAGAATATGGCTTATATTGTAGGGTTAACCGGTGGTATCGGTAGCGGTAAAAGTACCATTGCGAATCTTTTTTCAGAACTAGGCGTACCTATTGTGGATGCCGATGTTGTCGCTCGAGATGTCGTAGCAAAAGATTCCTTAATCTTAGAGAAAATTATTGCTCATTTTGGTGAAGAAGTGCGGTTGGAAAATGGTGAGTTAAACCGATCTGAATTGCGTAAATTGGTATTTCAAAATGAAAAAGAAAAATTATGGCTAAATAATTTGTTGCATCCGGTAATTAGAGAAAAAATGTTGCAACAATTATGCTCTGTTAATTATCCTTATGTGCTTTGGGTCGTTCCTTTACTCATTGAGAATAAGCTAATGAAATTATGCGATAGAGTACTGGTAATTGATGTAGAGCCTGAACTCCAGATTTTACGAGCAAGCCGGCGGGATAGTAATTCGGTTGAATTGATTAAACAAATGATACAGTCGCAAGTAAATCGTGAGTTGCGTTTAAGTTTTGCTGATGATGTCATTGAAAATAATCTACCCCTTGAAAAAAACGTGGCTAATTTAAAACAAAGCGTAGCAAAATTGCACCGCACTTATTTGCATTATGCGAAGATAATTTCTAGAAATAGTGAAGAATTTGAGGATATAAAATGATTGATGAAAAATTTACTGTAGCCTGTCCCAATTGCAAAAAAGAAGTACTTTGGTCAGAGGAAAATCGATTTCGTCCATTCTGTAGCAAACGTTGTCAATTAATCGACTTAGGTGAATGGGCTACAGAAGAAAAGATTATTCCCGGTTCAGAAATAACCTTGTTACCGAACGATGAATTTAAAGAAAATTGAGAGTTATGAATGGATAGATAAATAAATAGATAAAAAGAATATTGAGATTTTAATTTGGGCTTGTTAGAATCAGCCCACTTTTATTTTGATAAATAAAAATATAGTTCGAATGAAGGTAGCTGGAGAATGGGGAATTGACCCCAAACCGACGAGGTAAAATCTTTCAGGTGCGATGGCGAGGACTGTTACTGGACGAACCCTTGGAGAGATCCAATGTGCAATGCACAAAATGGACGCCGAAGGCGCAAAAGAGCGGTGTTTTTTACTGCTTTTCAAACGCTCAGGCAAAAGGACAGGGGCAAAAGATTCTTTTCGGATAGAAACGTTGCATAGCGTTTTTTCTTTATTATCCCAAAAACTTTTCGCCTCCTTGTAAACACACGTTATTTTACGAGGAATACTTATGTCATTAGAGATAATTTTATCGTCTATCAATACTTTTGTTTGGGGACCTCCCTTACTTCTTCTTTTATTTGGTACAGGTCTTTACTTGACCTTACGCTTAGGATTTATTCAAATTCGTTACTTACCTCGTGCATTATATTATTTATTTGATAAAGAACGTCATGTAAGTAAAAAAGGGGATATTTCTGCTTTCGCAGCCCTTTGTACGGCTTTAGCGGCAACAATAGGTACGGGAAATATTGTTGGTGTTGCAACTGCTTTGCAAGCCGGTGGGCCAGGGGCTATTTTTTGGATGTGGTTAGTTGCTTTACTTGGAATGGCAACTAAATATGCTGAGTGTTTATTAGCGGTGAAATATCGGGTGCGAGATAAACAAGGTTTTATGAGTGGCGGACCAATGTATTATATTGAGAAAGGCTTAGGAATAAAATGGCTTGCCAAATTTTTTGCCGTCTGTGGTGTATTAGTTGCATTTTTGGGCATTGGCACTTTTCCTCAAATTAATGCAATCACGCATGCTATGCAAGATACCTTTAACGTATCTATTGAAATTACAGCAACCATTATTACCGCACTTATTGCACTTATTATCTTAGGCGGTGTTAAACGCATTTCAACAGTTGCATCTATTATCGTTCCTTTTATGGCTGTTTTATATGTACTTACGTCTTTGTTAATTCTTATACTAAATTGGCAACAAGTACCAACCGCTATTGGACTAATTATTTACAGTGCATTTGATCCTCAAGCAGCATTAGGCGGTGTATTTGGATATACTGTTCTGAAAGCTATTCAATCAGGATTTGCAAGGGGTATTTTCTCTAATGAATCCGGATTAGGTAGTGCACCAATTGCGGCGGCAGCAGCTCAAACTAAAGAACCTGTTCGTCAAGGATTAATTTCGATGATAGGTACTTTTTTAGATACTATCGTTGTATGTACTATGACAGGTATCGTGCTTGTTTTAACAGGTGCTTGGCAATCACAAGAATTGGCTGGTGCCGCTTTAACTAACTATGCATTTTCACAAGGGTTAGGAAATAATATCGGTGCAACAATTGTAACTGTAGGGTTACTGTTTTTTGCTTTTACCACTATTTTAGGTTGGTGTTATTACGGAGAACGTTGTTTTGTTTATCTGGCAGGTGTCAAAGGTATCAAAGTTTATCGTTCAATTTTTATACTTTTAGTTGCCTGTGGTGCTTTTATTAAACTGGAATTAATTTGGATTTTGGCTGATATTGTGAATGGTTTAATGGCATTTCCAAATTTAATTGCTTTAGTTGGATTGCGACATATTGTGATCAATGAAACTAAAGATTATTTTATTCGCAGGAAACAAATATTTGTTGAGCCAAATAATGTTGCTAATTGAGCAAAAATTAAAGGGGCTGACGGCCCCTTTAAATTTCTCTACATCAGACCATCATATCAACCTCAAATAAAAATAAAAGTGATTTTTTATAAATATGATAAGTAGATCATACTTTTTCATTTTTATTCCTAAAAAGTGAAAAAACACCTTGAAAACTCCTGCTAAGAGGACTATTTTGTAACTAAGAATTTTTCTGAGTGGAAACGCTCATCAATAAGCAAAAGAGGTAAAAGCTATGACTCTAAATATCACAAGTAAACAAATGGAAATCACCCCTGCAATCCGTTCACATATAGAGGAAAGACTTGCTAAATTAGGAAAATGGCAAACTCAATTGATTAATCCGCATTTTATTTTAAATAAAGTACCGCAGGGTTTTGCTGTTGAAGTTGCCATAGGTACGCCTTATGGCGATTTATTTGCAAGTAGCGAGTCTGATGATATGTACAAAGCAATTAACGAAGTTGAAGAAAAATTAGAAAGACAATTGAATAAATTACAACATAAAGGAGAAGCTCGCCGAGCTAGTGAAAGACTAAAAGACTTGTTTTGATAAATGAGTTTGTCTAAAAGTAGAGTGAAAATAAAACGCTCTATTTATTGCGTAATGAATTTTACTTATTGTATGTTACCTATTTGAACCTACCAAATAAGTAGTGTAAATCGTGGCTTCTCGTAAGTCCTAAAAAAGCTGATGTTTAAACTTCAGCTTTTTTGTTAGAATATATCGGCGATAAATTTTATTAAGGAATGAAGATGAAAAAACATCATGTTGACGTTTTAATTACTGAGGAAGATGTACGTTCACGTATTCAAGAATTAGGTAGAGAAATTACACAATTCTATCAGCATAAACACGTAAATAAATTGGTAGTTGTTGGATTATTACGTGGTTCATTTATGTTTATGGCTGATTTAGTAAGAGAAATTAAATTACCGATTGAAATTGAATTTATGACTACTTCCAGTTATGGGAATGAAATGACAACCAATCATGATGTACGAATAGCTAAAGATTTAGATGGCGATATTAAAAATGAAGATGTATTGATTGTTGAGGATATTATTGATACAGGATATACCTTAGAAAAAGTGCGGGAGATTTTATTGCTACGTTCGCCTAATTCATTAGCAATTTGTACTCTATTAGATAAGCCGTCTCGCCGAGAGGTAGACGTTCCTGTTGAATGGGTTGGATTTACTATTCCTGATGAATTTGTTGTCGGCTATGGTATTGATTATGCTCAATGTTATCGTAATTTAGGCTATATCGGTAAAGTTACTTTGGAAGAATAAGTTACCGAAAAGGAAATGTTTCTATCAAAAATTAAACAAAAAAAGAGATTAAAAAATCTCTTTTTTTACACATTCTTTAAGAAAGAATAACTATATAGATAAAATTGAAAATAATTAGAAATTATCTTCAAGCATTGTTAATTTTTTTCTCAAAGCGTTCAGCAGCAGCATCCCAATTCACCACATTCCAAAATGCCTTGATATAATCTGGACGACGATTTTGGAATTTTAAGTAGTAAGCATGTTCCCAAACATCCAATACCAAAATAGGGAAACCTTCGCAACCGGCAATTTCTTTTCCCATTAATGGACTATCTTGGTTTGCGGTAGAAACAACTTCTAATTTGCCTTGATTTAATACTAGCCAAGCCCAACCGGAACCAAAGCGAGTTGCAGCGGCTTTCTCAAACTCAGCTTGGAAACTCTCTACTGAACCAAAATCACGCTCAATAGCGTCTTTTAATGGGCCTTGTAAAGTTGTACCTGTTTTTAAACCTTTCCAAAATAAACTGTGATTTACATGCCCACCAACATTATTGCGAATAGCAGTACGTTTATCAGCAGGAACTTCGACTAATTTGGTAATTAATTGACCCGGACAAAGATCTGTAAACTCAGGTAAAGTTTCTAGTGCTGCATTTGCATTATTAACGTAAGTTTGATGGTGTTTACTATGATGGAGTTCCATAGTTTGTGCATCAAAGTGCGGTTCTAAAGCATCATAAGCATAACCTAATTCAGGTAAAGTATAAGCCATAACAATTTCCTTCTATAAAAAATTCTGAATAATAAACTCGGCGAATTCTAGCAAAAAATTTGATCAAGATCATTAAAAGTTTAATTTTTTTAAAAAGCCCTACCGTAAGATAGGGCTATAATAGATTAAAAAACATTCAACGATTCTGTGCTTTTACCGCTGCAACGGCTACCATATTAATAATACGGCGTACTGATGAAGCAGAAGTAAGAATATGTGCCGGTTTTTCCACACCCATTAAAATTGGTCCAATTGTAATTGGTGTTGCTGTACCTTGTAATAAATTCAAGCTAATACGGGCAGTTTCCATGTTGGGCATAATCAATAAGTTTGCCGCCCCTTTAATAGGACTGTCAGGCATCACTTCCTTACGTAAATTCTCCGATAAAGCAATATCACAGTGCATTTCACCATCAATAATCAAGTCCGGTGCTTTTTCACGCACAAGTTCTAAAACCTGCCGCATTTTAACCGCACTTGGGTCATTAATTGAACCGTAATTTGAATGTGAAACAAGTGCAACCTGTGGCTCTATACCAAAACGACGAACTTCTTTGGCTGACATAATCGTGATTTCTGCAAGTTCCTCGGCTGTTGGGCTTGAGTTCACAAAAGTATCTGCAATAAATAAATTACCGGTAGGCAAAACCAGTCCGTTTACCGTAGCTGGAATTTCATGTTCTTTTTCACCAACAACCTCTTTAACAGTAGCCAAGTGTGCCGCAAATGGTCCAACTAATCCGCAAATCATCGCATCGACTTTACCAAGTTCCAATAAAACTGCACCAAGTGCGGTCGGATTATGGAGCATTTTTCGTTTGGCTCCGGTAGGCGTCATACCTTGGCGTTTTAATTTGTTGTAATAAGTATCACAGCATTCCTCGTAGTATGGGTTATTTTCAATGTCAATAATCTCAAAATCACGTCCAACCTGTAATTGCAGCCCTAATTTTTTGATGCTTTCTTCAATAATATGAGTACGCCCTAACAGAACAGGATACGCTATGCCTAAGGTTGCAATTTCTTGGATTGCATGTAATACACGTTTTTCTTCGCCATCAGTTAAAATAACTCGCTTTTTATCTTCTTTGGCCTGTGCAAAAACAGGTTTCATGAATAAGTTGGTTTTATAAACAAACTGGGTTAATTTCTCAATATATGCCTCAAAATCTTCAATCGGACGAGTAGCAACACCGCTATCCATTGCCGCTTTAGCTACGGCGGGTGCTATTTTTACAATTAATCGAGGATCAAACGGTTTTGGAATAATATAATCCGGTCCGAAAGAAACGCCGCTCTCACCATAGGCGGAACTGACAACCTCGCTTTGTTCTGCTAAGGCTAAATCAGCAATTGCATAAACTGCCGCAAGTTTCATTTCTTCATTGATAGTCGTTGCACTGACATCTAATGCACCACGGAAAATGAACGGGAAGCATAATACATTATTTACTTGGTTCGGATAGTCGGAACGACCGGTACAAACAATCGCATCAGGTCGAACAGCTTTGGCTAACGGTGGTAAAATTTCAGGCTCAGGATTTGCTAAGGCTAAAATTAAAGGATTAGGCCCCATTGTTTTTACCATTTCTTGAGTAAGTGCTCCAGCGGCAGAACAACCTAAGAAAATATCTGAATCTGGAATGGCATCAGCTAAAGAGCGTTGACCGTTATCATCAATAGCATATAACTTTTTGGTGTCATCCATTTTTTCGTCACGACCTTTATAAATGACCCCTTTAGAGTCACAAACCGTGATATTTTCACGTTTCATGCCTAATGAAACCAGTAAATTTAAGCATGCAATAGAAGCCGCACCTGCACCGGAAGTAACTAAACGAACATCTTCAATTTTTTTATTAACAATACGCAATCCGTTAATTATTGCAGCGGCTGAAATAATGGCTGTACCATGCTGATCATCGTGAAAAACAGGAATTTTCAGACGCTCACGTAATTTTTGTTCAATATAAAAGCATTCTGGTGCTTTAATATCTTCAAGATTTATACCGCCGAAAGTCGGTTCTAAAGCAGCGATAATTTCTACTAATTTATCAGGATCTTGTTCATCTACTTCAATATCAAAGACATCAACACCAGCAAACTTCTTAAATAAAACCCCTTTACCCTCCATAACAGGCTTACCGGCTAACGCTCCAATATTTCCTAAACCTAATACTGCGGTTCCATTTGATATCACTGCGACTAAATTGCCTTTGGAAGTATATCTATAAGCAGAGGCAGGATCTGCTTGGATTTCTAAACAAGGTACAGCCACACCTGGAGAATAGGCTAAGGCTAAATCTCGTTGTGTTCCCAATGATTTTGTTGGTGTAACTTCAATTTTTCCCGGTTTTGGAAACTCATGAAAATCTAAAGCGGCTTGACGTAATTGTGCATCCATAATTTTTCCTTATATTAACTATTTACTTCATTTCAACTTTGCTAAAAACCAATTGCATTATAGACAAAAAAATAGGCAAAAAAGTAACACAAAAATTTTATTTACATAATTTACCAAATTGTATGATATACAGAATTAAACACAAAAACAGGCATATATTTTTACTATATGCCCATTGAAACTAAAGAGCCATTTTACTTATGTAATGTAGCTTTGTAGGTTGGGTTCATTAAATTCTCCACAGAAAGAATATTATCTAACTGCTCTTCTGTTAATAAGCCCATTTCCAGTACAACTTCACGCACTCCACGTCCTGTTTTAGCACATGTTTTACCTACTATATCGCCATTATGATGACCAATAAACGGATTCAAATAAGTTACGATTCCGATGGAATTAAAGACATAATTTTCACAAATTTCTTTATTTGCAGTAATTCCATCAATACATTTATCACGTAAATTCACGCAAGCATTCGTTAAAATTTCAATACTTTCAAACATGGCTTGACCAATTACCGGTTCCATCACATTTAACTGCAATTGCCCCGCTTCAGCTGCAAAAGTTACGGTAGTATCATTACCAATCACTTTGAAACAAACTTGGTTGACTACCTCAGGTACAACCGGGTTGACTTTTGCCGGCATAATTGAAGATCCAGCCTGTAACTCAGGTAAATTAATTTCATTTAAACCTGCACGTGGACCTGATGAAAGTAAACGTAAATCATTGCATACTTTAGATAATTTTACCGCAGTACGTTTTAACGCACCGTGTACCATAACATAAGCACCACAGTCTGAAGTGGCTTCAATTAAGTTTGGTGCAACTGTACAAGGTAAACCTGAAACCTCAGATAAACGCTTAACAACTAATTCTGAATAACCTTGAGGAGTATTTAAGCCGGTACCGATAGCTGTTGCACCCAAATTTACTTCTAACAGTAATTCAGCCGTGCGGGTTAAATTACGCACTTCTTCATCTAATAATACAGAAAATGCTTTAAATTCTTGCCCCACAGTCATAGGAACTGCATCTTGTAATTGAGTACGTCCCATTTTTAAGATATTCGAAAACTCTTTTGCTTTATTTTCAAAACCTTGTTGTAAATAAAGTACTTTAGTTACCAGTTTCATAATACTGTTATAAACAGCAATGCGGAAACCTGTCGGATAAGCATCATTTGTAGATTGGCTGGCATTAACATGATCCATCGGATCTAAAATATCATATTCCCCTTTCTTATGACCTAAAATTTCTAATGCTAAATTAGCGACCACTTCGTTGGTATTCATATTTACGGAAGTACCAGCACCACCTTGATATACATCTGAAGGAAATTGATCCATACATTTACCATCAATTAAAATCGCATCACAAGCTTTCACAATCGCCTGAGCAATTTTATCCGGAATTGCACCCAATTCTCCATTTGCAAGTGCGGTTGCTTTTTTTACCATGACCATACCACGTACAAATTCAGGTACATCAGAAATCGTTACATTAGAAATGTTAAAATTTTCTACCGCTCTTAATGTATGAATGCCCCAATACGCATCAGCTGGAACGTCACGTTCACCAAGCAAATCAATTTCTTTTCTCGTTATCATATTTCTTTCCTTTTTAATTTTTCAGACTAAAGAATGTAAGTCATTATAGGATAGATAGTCGTTTAAAAATGTGATCCCGATCACTTTTCAGCACTCCTCTCACCAATATATTTTTTATAAAATTCATTAGTTTTTTTTATGGAAAATTAAATAAAAAATACCCTTGAAAGAACCAAAATATCCCCCATATAGGGTGAGCTTTAATTTTTTATTAATTATTAATAAGGAACCCAAACAATGAATATTCGTCCATTACATGATCGTGTCATCATTAAACGTGAAGAAGTAGAAACTCGCTCTGCGGGTGGTATTGTCTTAACCGGCTCAGCTGCAACAAAATCCACTCGAGCAAAAGTATTAGCTGTGGGTAAAGGTCGTATTTTGGAAAATGGTACAGTTCAACCTCTTGATGTAAAAATTGGTGATACTGTGATTTTCAATGATGGATACGGCGTAAAAGCAGAAAAAATTGATGGTGAAGAAGTGTTAATCATTTCTGAAAATGATATTTTGGCAATCGTAGAATAAAAACAAATTAAATTAATAGGAATACAGAAAATGACAGCAAAAGACGTAAAATTTGGTAATGATGCTCGTGTAAAAATGCTAGCAGGTGTGAATGTTTTAGCAGATGCAGTAAAAGTTACTTTAGGACCTAAAGGTCGCAACGTAATTTTAGACAAGGCTTTTGGTGCACCTACTATTACTAAAGACGGTGTGTCTGTGGCTCGTGAAATCGAATTGGAAGATAAATTTGAAAATATGGGTGCACAAATGGTGAAAGAGGTTGCCTCTAAAGCAAATGATGCTGCAGGCGATGGTACAACCACAGCAACAGTTTTGGCTCAAGCGATTGTCAGCGAAGGTCTAAAAGCAGTAGCTGCCGGAATGAATCCGATGGATTTAAAACGTGGAATTGATAAAGCAGTTAATGCAGTGGTTGAAGAGCTAAAAATTCTTTCTAAACCTTGTGAAACGTCAAAAGAAATTGAACAGGTTGGTACAATTTCCGCAAACGCCGATGAAACTGTCGGTAAACTTATTGCTCAAGCAATGGAAAAAGTCGGTAAAGAGGGGGTTATTACCGTTGAGGACGGTTCCGGTCTTTCAGATGAATTGGATGTTGTTGAGGGTATGCAATTTGACCGCGGTTATTTATCACCATACTTCATTAATAAACCGGAAGCCGCAACTGTTGAATTAGATAATCCGTTTATTCTTCTTGTTGATAAAAAGATCTCTAATATTCGTGAATTATTACCGGTCCTAGAAGGTGTAGCGAAAGCTGGTAAACCATTGTTAATTATCGCAGAAGATGTGGAAGGCGAAGCACTTGCAACGTTGGTTGTTAACACGATGCGTGGTATTGTTAAAGTTGCTGCGGTTAAAGCCCCGGGATTTGGAGATCGTCGTAAAGCGATGTTACAGGATATTGCTATCTTAACTGCAGGTACTGTCATTTCAGAAGAAATCGGAATGGAGCTTGAAAAAGCAACTCTTGAAGATTTAGGTCAAGCAAAACGTGTGGTGATCAACAAAGATAACACGACTATTATTGACGGTATTGGTGATGAAGCTCAAATCAAAGGTCGAGTTGCTCAAATTCGTCAACAAATTGAAGAAGCAACCTCCGATTATGATAAAGAAAAACTACAAGAGCGTGTTGCAAAATTAGCCGGCGGTGTTGCTGTAATTAAGGTTGGTGCGGCAACTGAAGTTGAAATGAAAGAGAAAAAAGATCGTGTTGATGATGCGTTACATGCAACGCGTGCAGCTGTTGAAGAAGGGATTGTTGCCGGTGGTGGTGTTGCATTAATCCGTGCTGCAACAAAAGTTGCAACAACATTAAAAGGCGATAACGAAGATCAAGATGTAGGTATCAAACTTGCTTTACGTGCAATGGAAGCACCACTTCGTCAAATCGTAACCAATGCGGGAGAAGAAGCTTCTGTAGTTGCAAGTGCGGTTAAAAATGGTGAAGGAAACTTCGGTTATAATGCTGGTACGGAGCAGTATGGTGATATGATCGCAATGGGAATTTTAGATCCGACTAAAGTAACTCGTTCCGCACTACAATTTGCTGCATCTATCGCAGGATTAATGGTTACAACTGAATGTATGGTAGCCGATCTGCCGAAAGAGGAGAAAGCTGATCTGACAGGCGGAATGGGTGGTATGGGCGGAATGGGCGGTATGATGTAATTCTCCCCATATTCCATATCTAATCATTATGTTAAGAAGGGTCGTCAGACCCTTTTTATTTTTCAAAAAACGTAGACCTTAATTATTAGCTATCTAGAAGTCTAGATTGTTATTTTGCCTATTTTTTATTAGAATACTCAATATTACTAAGGTTATTAAGGATCAACAAAATGGCAGATTGGGACGGAAAATATATTAGCCCTTATGCAGAACATGGTAAAAAGAGTGAACAAGTTAAGAAAATTACCGTTTCTATTCCAATTAAAGTATTAGAAATTTTAACTAATGAACGCACTCGTCGCCAACTCCGTAATTTACGTCATGCAACAAATAGTGAATTATTGTGTGAGGCGTTCCTGCATGCTTTTACCGGTCAACCTTTGCCCACAGACGAAGATCTATTAAAAGAACGTCATGATGAGATTCCTGAAAGTGCAAAACAAATTATGAGAGAATTAGGAATAAATCCCGATGACTGGGAATATTAATAGATTAAGTTTGGTAAGTTATTTCAGCAAGTGCGGTCGTTTTGACCGCTTTTTCGCTTTTTATTAGTGAATTTCACTCGGGAATGTTACAATCCGCTACCGTTATAACAATAGAGATAAATACAATGGCTCGTACAAAAAAAACTCGTCGAATAACAGATATTATGCCTATGCGTAAAACAGATAAACGTCCGGAAAATCTGTCACGTCCCGGTAAAAAACTTACTCGTTATGAACTTGATGCTAAATCTCGTGAAGAAAAAAAGAAAAAAAAACGTAAAGGACTAACCGCTGGTTCACGTCATAGTGCAGTAGATACAAGTAAAACAATCGTACTTAATGAAAAAAAAGATCCTCGTGTTGGGAGTCGTAAAAAAGTTCCTCTTATTGTTGAATTTGTGAATAAACCTGAAAAAGGTATGTTTATTCCTTCAGGTGCTTTAGAGGAAAAAGCGAAAACTATTGATCCGATGCTGGAACTGACACAACTCGAAAATAATGAAAGTTTAAATCAATTATTAGATGAGCTTGATGCAGGTAAAACCTTAAGTAAAAAAGATCAAATCTTTGTCAATCAATGCCTAGACCGTATTGCTCAACTTATGGCTGAACTTGGAATTGAAGAAGAAAGTGAAGATGATTTGTACCGCACTTTTGAGACTATTGATATTAACCAATTTAAATAAGCTATGTGGATCACAATTTTAATCATTCTCGGCGGATTAATTATTAGCGTTATGCTTGGTTACGCAATATATTTATTGCTCGTTTTACAAAAGCAGAAGAAAGTTTTGTTGCAAGCAAAACAGGCTAGACTAAAGCGTTTAAAAGAAAGTTGTGAAATTATCGCTAATGCAATGCAAAGTGGAGAATGCAATTTATCTGAAGGTGTTATCCGTCTAAAAATGTTGCTTGAACCGTTAGGGCATTCATTGAAAAATTACACTTCAATGTACCAACTCTATGAAGCAGTAATGGATATGCCGACCCATGATGCTCGGCGAACATTAAAGAAAAATGAACGTATGCGTTTAGATTTACAACGTGAACGTGCTGAAGCTGATTTAGAACAAAATATCAAACTTGAAATTCAGCGACTATTAAATTACCTAAAAGAATCTAAGGAAAAATAAATGTCAGAAATTATCTGGGATTTAGCATTAATCCAAAAGTATAACCATTCAGGTCCAAGATATACCTCCTATCCAACCGCACTTGAATTCAATGAAAGCTATACTGATAAAGATTTTCAGCAAGCTGCTACTCGTTATCCTACACGTCCGCTTTCTTTATATGTACATATTCCATTTTGTCATAAACTTTGTTATTTCTGTGCTTGTAACAAAACTATTACTCGTCATCAACATAAAGTAGAGATTTATCTTGATTATTTAGAAAAAGAAATTCAAACAAGGGCTCCGTTATTTCGTCATCGCATCGCAACTCAAATTCACTGGGGAGGCGGTACACCGACTTATCTTTCAGAACAACAATCTGCACGTTTAATGCAAATGCTGAAAGAGAATTTTACTATTTCAGATAAGGCGGAAATCAGTATAGAAATGGATCCTAGAGAAATTGAGCTTTCTATGCTGGATCATTTATACAAAATTGGTTTTAATCGTATTAGTATGGGGGTGCAAGATTTTAATAAAGATGTGCAAAAAGCAGTGAATCGTGAACAAGATGAAGAATTTGTGCGTGAATTGTTGATTCGTGCTCGTGAGTTAGGTTTTCGCTCAACCAATCTCGATCTTATTTATGGGTTACCGTTTCAAACCGTAGAAAGTTTTATGTTTACCCTACATAAAGTTATCGAACTCAATCCGGATCGTTTGAGTGTATTTAACTATGCTCACTTACCAAGCCGTTTCGCCGGGCAAGCGAAAATTAAGGATAAAGACTTACCAACACCTGAAACAAAACTAACAATCTTGCAAAAAACTATCGAAACGTTAGGACAAGCAAACTATCGTTTTATCGGCATGGATCATTTTGCTAAACCGGATGATGAATTGGCAATTGCACAACAAAAAGGAATTCTACACCGCAATTTCCAAGGTTATACCACGCAAGAAGAATGTGATTTATTAGGTTTAGGTGTTTCTGCCATTAGTTTATTGGGCGATACCTATGCTCAAAACCAAAAAGATCTCAAACAATACTATACCCACGTAGAAGAAACTGGTTTAGCATTACACAAAGGTTTGGTGATGACGCAAGAAGACTGCCTACGCCGTGATGTGATCAAACAATTAATTTGCAATTTTAAATTAGATTTTCAACCGATAGAACAACAATACCAAATTGATTTTAAAACCCATTTTGCTGAAGATTTAGCTTTGCTCCAACCCTTAGCAACTGACGGCTTAGTTGATATTAATGACAATGCGTTACAAGTATCTGCTAAAGGTCGTTTGCTCATTAGAAACATTTGCTTGTGTTTTGATACATACTCTAGACAACAAGCAAAAAGACAACAATTTTCTCGAATTATTTAACGAAAAAGTGCGGTCAAAATTAACCGCACTTTTTTAACCTCGCTGTGCATTTTTCATAATGCGATCTTTCGTTACTTTCCATTCACGATCTTTAATATCTTCACGCTTATCATGTAATTTTTTCCCTTTTGCTAAACCTATTTTCACCTTTGCCCAAGGACCTTTCCAATATAATGAAAGTGCAACAATAGTGAAACCATCTCGATTTGCTTTACCAAATAATGAAGCCAACTCTTTCTGGTTTAATAAAAGTTTACGTGTTCTTGTGGGATCGCAAACAATATGCGTTGAAGCAACACTTAACGGCTGAATGGTTGCACCAAATAAATATGCCTCGCCATGCTTAAAAATAATATAACTATCGCCAATACTCGCTTTACCTGCACGCATCGATTTAACTTCCCAGCCTTGCAAAGAAAGACCGGCTTCGATTTCATCTTCAATAAAATAATCGTGTCTTGCTCGTTTATTTAAGGCAATCGTATTAGATGCTACCTTTGCTTTTTTCTTTGTCATATAAATTCATATCTCATTAAAAGTTTTTCGCATTTTACCCAATCTAAGCAAAGATCGCAAAAAGGCTTGCATTACATCGCATTCTCTATAACAATGCGGATATTCTTGATAACCCGTTACGCAAAATATGAAATATAAAAATCTACGAGATTTTCTTGAATTATTAGAGAAACAAGGTGAGCTCAAAAGAATTACACAGGAAATCGACCCTTATTTAGAAATGACAGAAATTGCTGACCGCACTTTGCGTGCCGGTGGTCCCGCATTACTTTTTGAAAATCCAAAAGGCTATGAAATTCCTGTGCTTTGTAATTTATTTGGTACTCCCAAACGTGTTGCTCTTGGAATGGGGCAGGAAGATGTTACCGCACTGCGTGATGTAGGGAGATTACTGGCTTTTCTAAAAGAACCTGAACAACCAAAAAGTTTTAAAGATTTATGGTCAAGTCTTCCTCAATTTAAACAAGTGCTAAATATGCCAACGAAAGTTTTGAGTAAAGCAGAGTGTCAGCAAATTGTATTCTCTGATGCTGAAGTTGATTTATATAAATTACCTATTATGCACTGTTGGAAAGATGATGTTGCACCTTTAGTTACATGGGGATTAACCATCACTAAAGGACCAAGTAAAAAAAGACAAAATTTAGGTATTTATCGCCAACAATTAATAGGAAAAAATAAACTCATTATGCGTTGGCTATCTCACCGTGGCGGTGCGTTGGATTTTCAAGAATGGAAAGAAGCACGCCCTAATCAACCCTTTCCTATTTCGGTTGCTTTAGGGGCAGATCCTGCCACTATTCTAGGTGCGGTCACACCAGTTCCGGATACTTTATCGGAATATGCTTTTGCCGGATTATTACGTGGTAATAAAACGGAAGTGGTAAAATCAATCAGTAATGATCTTGAAATACCTGCAAGTGCGGAGATTATTTTGGAAGGTTATATTGATCCAACGGAGACCGCACTTGAAGGTCCATACGGAGATCATACGGGTTATTACAATGAACAAGAATATTTTCCTGTATTTACCGTGACACATCTTACCATGCGTAAAGATCCTATTTATCATTCAACTTACACAGGTCGTCCACCGGATGAGCCTGCAGTTTTGGGTGAAGCACTGAACGAGGTTTTTATTCCTATTTTGCAAAAGCAGTTTCCGGAAATTGTCGATTTCTATCTTCCTCCGGAAGGATGCTCTTACCGTCTTGCAGTTGTTACAATAAAAAAACAATATGCAGGCCACGCTAAGAGAGTTATGATGGGAGTATGGTCATTTTTACGCCAGTTTATGTACACAAAATTTGTGATTGTCTGTGATGACGATATAAACGCACGAGATTGGAAAGATGTGATTTGGGCAATTACAACACGTAGCGATCCCGCCCGAGATTGTACAATTATAGAAAATACGCCTATTGATTATCTTGATTTTGCCTCACCGATTGCCGGTCTCGGCTCAAAAATGGGAATAGATGCGACAAACAAATGGATTGGAGAAACGCAACGTGAATGGGGAACCCCAATTAAAAAAGCCCCCAATGTAGTTAAACGCATTGATGATATTTGGGAGAGTCTAAATATTTTTGCTCCCAAATAAACAGCAAAAGGTAAATAAGTGCGGTGCTTATTTACCTGTTTATTTCAAACGCTCAAATCCGGCTTTAAGATCGGCAATAAGGTCATCAACGTCCTCTAAACCAATATGTAGGCGAATTAATGTACCGGTTAATTTGCGTTCAATATTAGGTCTAATCCTAGCGATTTCTTCCGGTTGATTGCATAAAATCAGCGATTCAAATCCCCCCCACGAATATGCCATAGTAAAAATCTTAAAATGATCCATAAAATTTTCTAACGCCTGTTGAGAAAGTTTTTTATTTAGTTCAAAAGAAAATAATCCACTGGAACCTGTAAAATATCGCTTAAAATATTGATGTCCCGGACAACTTGGCAATGCCGGATGATAAACAGTTTTTACTTCAGGCTGTTCCAGTAACCATTTAGCTACTTTAATTCCATTTTCTTGATGCTGTTTTAAGCGAACTAGTAGAGTACGAATACCACGGGCTGTCATGTAAGCGGTATCAGCATCAACCATCTGCCCCATTAAATAAGAATTTTCACGTAATTGTTCCCAACAACGTGCATTAGCCACCGCTGTACCAATCATCGCATCAGAATGCCCAATGAGATATTTTGTCCCTGCTTGAATTGAAATATCAATACCGAAATCCAAAGCCTTAAAAAATACACCTGCACTCCAAGTATTATCGATCATAACTACTATTTTAGGATTGATTTGGCGAGCAGCTTGCACAATCGATACAATGTCCGGCATCTCCATAGTAAGTGAACTTGGTGCTTCCAAAAACAAGACTGTCGTATTTGGTTGAACTAAATCCGCAATTTTTTCACCAATTAAAGGATCATAAAATGTGGTTGTAATTGACATTTTCTTTAAAATTATATGACAAAATTCTTGCGTTGGTTCATAAGCAGCACCGCTCATTAACACGTGATCACCGGTTTTTACAAAAGCTAAAATAGCATTACTTACCGCCGCCGCACCGCAAGGATAGAGATAGCAACCCTCACCACCTTCCAATTCACACATTAATTCTTGCAAAGCAAAATGTGTCAACGTTCCTCGACGTCCATAAAATAATCCACCTTTTGCTCGATTGATAGTTGCTTGTTTTTTATCTGCTAAAGTATCAAAAACCAATGAAGATGCACGCTGAATAACAGGGTTTACCGCATTTTTACATACTCGTTTATTACGCCCTGCATGAATTGTTGATGTGGTAAAAGAAGTTGTATTACTCATAGAAATATCCATTTTAAACAAAAATCAAGATTATAATAATTGATTTAATAGTCAAAAACTAATACAAAAGTGCGGTCTTTTTTCATAAAATAATTGTGCGAATTTGCTTTAGAATGCAAAATTCTTAATAACTTTTATAGGAGATTTTTACTATGGTATTAGTTACTCGTCAAGCCCCAGATTTTACCGCAGCGGCAGTTTTAGGCAATGGTGAAATTGTTGAAAAATTTAATCTAAAACAGCATATTGCTGGGAAAGCGGCAGTTGTTTTTTTCTATCCAATGGATTTTACTTTTGTATGCCCATCTGAATTAATTGCATTTGATCATCGTTATAAAGAATTCCAAGATCGTAATGTGGAAATTATTGGTGTTTCAATTGATTCTGAATTTACACACAATGCATGGCGTAACACACCGGTAGATAACGGCGGTATCGGTCAAGTACAATATGCTTTAGTGGCAGATATTAAGCACGACATCGCAAAAGCTTATGGCATTGAACATCCTGAGGCAGGTGTTGCATTACGTGCATCATTCTTAATTGATAAAGAAGGTGTTGTTCGTCACCAAGTCGTAAATGATCTTCCATTAGGTCGTAATATTGATGAAATGTTACGTATGGTTGATGCCTTACAATTCCATGAAGAGCATGGTGAAGTATGTCCGGCACAATGGGAAAAAGGCAAAGAAGGTATGACCGGTAGCCCAGAAGGTGTTGCAAAATACTTAAAACAAAATGCAGATAAACTTTGATCTCATCAATTTTAACTAAAACTAGCCCCGCACTTATGTGGGGCTATTTCATTATAAATCTAGTCATTCTTATAAGATCCTCTGAAAAATAGGAATAACATTATTAGCAATAATTTTCCATGAGGATATACAAAAAAGCTCCCAAAATAAATTTTAGGAGCTTCAATTTTTATTTCATAAATAATTAGCGACGTAAGCCTAAACGTGCAATTATTTCTGAGTATTTAGCAAGATCTGTACGTTTTAGATAGTCTAAAAGTTTACGACGACGAGAGACCATGCGTAATAAACCACGACGACCGTGATGATCTTTTTTATGTGTAGAAAAATGAGCTTGCAAATGGTTAATTTGTGCAGTCAATAATGCAATTTGTACTTCTGAAGAACCGGTATCTTTCGCATCACGACCAAATTCAGCAACAATAGCTGCTTTTTTTTCTGTACTTAGAGACATAAACATTCCTTATACTAAAAGGGTTGATAATACATCATTCGCCGATCTCTAACTCAGCGATGACAGGAACTGCAGATTTTATCTCTCGATTATAAAAAAAGCAATAAATAATTACTCAACATACAAACTAGACCTACTTACAATGTTACCGCATTATTTATGCGTATTATGCGTAAAAACTAAAAATGAAGGATATATTTTTCTTGATTTTATAGCAAGAAAGATAAAGAATATTAACTAATAGGATTATAATTAAGTAAGATATTTAATTTTAGATAAGTGGCATAAGTGGCTAAAAATGTTCCACATAAAGTAGGATAAAAATTTTCTCAATCTATTCAATCAAATTTTTGGAGATTTATATTATGACAATACAACCAGATCCAACTTCTGTAAAAACGCACTTTCAAGGCAATGACAAACTATTGTTTGGTATGATTATGGGAGTGATTGCCTTTTGGCTTTTTGCACAAACCACGTTAAATATTGCACCCGATATGGAGCAAGATTTAGGTGTTAACACCAGTATTATGAATATTGCTGTATCAATTACAGCTTTATTTTCGGGGATGTTTATTGTCGTTATGGGCGGTCTTGCAGATCGTATCGGCTGTTTAAAAATTTTAAATTTAGGTTTTTTATTGAGTATTATTGGGGCATTGTTAATTGCACTGGCTCCATCTGGTGATTTAGCTGTCCCACTATTAATGTTAGGGCGTATTATTCAAGGGATATCTGCTGCTTGCATTATGCCATCTAGTTTAGCTTTAGTAAAAGCCTATTGGGAGGGCGAAGCTCGTCAGCGTGCTATTAGTATGTGGTCTATCGGCTCTTGGGGTGGTTCTGGTTTATGTGCACTCTTCGGTGGGTTAGTATCTCAAAATCTAGGTTGGCGTTATATTTTCTTTGCTTGTGCCACTTTATCTTTATTAGGTTATGTTATGTGTCGTGGTACCCCAGAATTCAAAATGGAAGATGATGGAAAAAAACATAAATTTGACTGGGGAGGTGTTGTTACCTTTATGATTGCCATGATCGCTTTACAAGTATTGGTGACTCAAGGTGGTGATTTCGGCTGGACAAGCATGACCACTATCGGTTTATTGCTAGTGACTTTTGTGTCAATCGTATTATTTTTATGGATTGAGGAGCGTGCTGATAAAGCGTTTGTGGACTTTTCACTTTTTAAAAATGCGACTTACACCGGAGCGACTATTTCTAACTTCTTGCTCAACGGTGTAGCCGGCATGTTAATTGTATCGTTACAATTAGTACAATTGGGCGGTAATATGACTGCACAATCTGCCGGATTGCTTACTATTGGCTATGCGATTGCGATTATTGCTTTTATTCGTGTGGGGGAGAAATTATTACAACGTTTTGGTGCCCGTACACCTATGATTTGGGGCTGCCTAATTACAGGCTTTTCTATTGCTTTGTTATTACCAACGAATATGATGTTGGAGCAATATAAGATTATCGTTGTTATTTCTTATATCTTGTTTGGTATAGGTTTAGCATTTTATGCAACCCCATCCACTGATGCCGCATTATCAAATCTTCCGCCTGAACAAGCGGGGGCGGGTTCCGGTCTCTATAAAATGGCTTCTTCACTGGGTGCGGCATTTGGTGTTGCTATTTCAGCGGCAATCTTCACCGCACTCCGTGCAGAGAATGCCAGTGTATCTTGGTTAAATAACATCGTCCCTTTTGTTGGTCGCCAAGATAATATTGCTATTCGTGAAGCTGCTACTATTGCATTAATGTTTAACTTATTGATGATTTTTGGGGCTATTGTGTCTATTATGTTGACTGTGCCAACGGGCAAAAAATCATCCTAACCACAGTATTTACTTGATATTCAGGCTACCTAAATCATTCCGGTAGTCTGAAACCCTAAAAAACAGGGTTCAGTAAAGAAAAAATCATGACTATATTATTTACAAACTATCACCCCAAGCAAATCGGAAAAATCAACGTATATTTTCGTTATATCTACCAGCCACTATATATTTAGTCAAAAAAATCTACGTCTAAATTTATTGGCGGTTTAGTCCAATTTTTGGGTATAGATCATTTTGACCGTTCTTTTTATTTTTTGCATAATAGCCACTTTATTTTTATCCGTCTCTTACGTATGGAGCATTCTATGCTGACAGAACAATCTAAAAAACATATCGCACTTTTGTCTTTTTTACCTGTATTACTCTTAATTGCTATTGATTTCTTTACCATGAGTTTACAAGCTCAAGCAAAAGCAATTTCCCACTTGAGTTTAGCTGTATTAGTTACACAATTATTATGTATTTTAGTGTTTGCCAAAGGTGAAATTTGCAATGGTCAACGTTTCAGATTAGTAAAGGTAAACTTATATTTTTTGATTTATTGGGGGTTATGGCTGTTTATCAGTGTATTTTCCAATTATCACTATGTATTAACTGATATTGTATGTTTGTGTGGCATTGCTTTAACTTTGGCTATTTGGCAACAACCTCAAGATTTGCAAATGCGTAAGTCATTGTTGGTTTTAGGAACACTTGTGGGAGTTTTAGGTATAGTAACTTATTGTTTAATGTTTATTGATTTACCTTTACTTTATTTTTCTCAATATAATCCAGTAGCTCAAGCATTGCTAGGCATCATATTAGCGAATTTATTGCTAGTCATCGCTAAAAACCGTTTACAAGGCTTTATTATCTTATTGCCTTTTTTGATGCTGATTACTTTATTACTGAATGCAATTATTGTGTTAGGTATTTTGTTTTTTGCTATATCACAACAAGTTGTATTTTCTAATGAGTTTTCTTGGGGACTTTATTTTATTTTACATTTAGTTATTACCTGCATTATTGCTATACATTTATTTTATAAATGGAAGTTTGAATATTACGTTCTGTTAATAATGAGTTTTATTGTGATGAGTTTTCCTTTATGGGTAAGTTTTGCCTATGTGTTTTAACTAAAATAACTGCCTACTTTTTGGAAATGATTGATCATTGATGAGTATGTATGTTATCAGATAAGAGAAAAGCGGACAAAATGTTTTATTTTGTCCGCTTTGTGTAATATTGAGAGGACTAAATGTTAAGTACAGCAATTAAAGCTAAAATAGAGTAAAGTACTGATAATCCGTAGAAAATAATCCCACCTGCTGGAATATGAAGTTTAAAATCATGTGTGCCATGGTGAATTCGATGCATTGCCCCCCAAGTTGGAAAAACTAATACAACTAATAGAATCAGTTTACCTAACCAAGAACCGGCAAAAGCAATAATATTGTCTGCACCGTTTTCGATTAATCCAAAAGGTAGTAATAGACCTAGGATAAAAATCAATATAGGGAAGACAATTGCACTTACTGTAGTACCTGCACCGAACAATAACCATACAACAGGTTCATTAGAGCGTTTTGGAGTTTCTTTCATCTTGGTCTCCCTATTTCAAGTAAATTAGCACTAAAGCAAGAATACTTACTACGGCTGTAACAGCCCACATACCGATAGTAATAACATTCGGATTTAGTTTTTCATTTTTGTACACGATATTTAGCACTTTTGGCGTCATGAAGAAATACGTAACTGTATTCAAAATGGCTGCTGCCAAGGCGATAATATTCAGAATAATAACAATTGGATTTTGTAAGAAAGGAATAAAATCCGATTGTAATCCATCTTTTTGACCTAGGCAGATCACGCCATAAAGTAATACCAAGCTAAACCATAATGATGGAATTGCTGTTGCTTCACGCATAATGTAAAGTTTGTAAAAATCTAGCTTTTTCCACCAAGTTGCTTTTACTTCCCGCACATATCTTCTGCGTTTACTTGTTACTGTTGTCATTTTACACTCCTTACTTTTGCGGTTTTAACATTGCAATGACGAAATCTTTTGCACTTTCGACTTTACCTTGGTTGACACCAGAAGCAGGATCTACATGTTTAGGGCAAACTTCGGAACAATAACCCACAAAAGTACAACTCCATACGCCATTTTTACCGTTAATAATTTTCATCCGTTCTGCTTTTCCGTGATCACGATTATCAAGATTATAACGGTGAGCAAGAGTTAAGACTGCCGGACCGACAAATTCGGGATTTAAGCCAAATTGCGGACAAGCGGCGTAACATAATCCACAGTTAATACACATAGAGAATTGACGATATTTCTCTAATTGAGCCGGCGTTTGTTTAGTACGACTTTCCGCCAATTCCGCTGACGTATGTGGTTTACCATCTAATTCAGGTGCTTTATTGCCTATAATATATGGTTTGATACTCTCCAAACTTTCAATGAAGTGACTAAGGTCGACCACTAAATCCCGTTCAATCGGGAAGTTTGCTAATGGTTCAATACGCATATGACCACTATAATCACGTAAAAAAGTTTTGCAGGCAAGTTTAGGTTTACCGTTCACCATCATTCCGCAAGAACCGCAGATTGCCATACGGCAAGACCATCGATAAGAAAGTTCCGGTTCTAATTTATCCTTAATATAACCTAAAGCATCTAGTAAAGATGTTTGGCTGTCATAAGGAACTTGGTAAGTACGTAAGTATGGCTCTTTATCCGCCTCAGGATTATAACGCAATACTTCAATATTCATTATTGCTTGATTAGCCATTTGCTTGCTCCTTAGCTTTTGCAGCCGCTTCTTGTGCTTCAGCTTCCGCACCGTAAACACGTTTTGCTGGTTGAGATTTGGTGATTTTCACATCGCTGTATTCAATCCGTGGGGCACCATCAGCATTATAATATGCTAAAGTGTGTTTTAGATAATTCACATCATCACGCTCAGTATAGTCTAAACGTTGGTGAGCTCCACGAGATTCTTTACGTTCAATCGCAGAATTAGCAATAGATTGAGCAACATCGAGAATATAACCTAATTCAACGGTATAGAGAACGTTGGTGTTAAATACGCTTGAACGGTCTGCAATACGGATATGTTTATAACGCTCTTTTAATTCTGCGATTTTATCCACGGGTTGTTGCATACTTTCTTGTGTACGATAAATGCCGCAACCTTCTTCCATCGAATCGCCCATTTCATCACGAATTTGCGACCAAGATTCTGTTCCTTCTTGATTGTATAACTCTTCTAAACGATGGATAACATCTTGAGCTTGAGCATCGACCGCACTTCGGTTAGCAGGTTGTGCTTCAATTGCACGCTGTGCTGCATATTCACCTGCAACACGTCCTAGCACCACTAATTCTGCTAATGAATTTGAACCTAAACGGTTTGCACCATGTAAACCAGAAGACGCACATTCCCCAACGGCAAATAAACCTTTAATACGGGTTTCGCTATTGAAGTCCACTTCAATACCACCCATGGTGTAGTGTACGACAGGACGAACGGGAATTGGTGCTTTAGCAGGATCAACACCTTCGTAAGCATTGGCTAATTCACAGATAAACGGTAGTCGTTCATGTAAATATTTTTCCCCTAAATGGCGAAGATCAAGGTGAACAACATCGACACCTTTTGCTGTTTTTAACGTATTGCCTTTACGCCATTCTTGCCAGAAGGCTTGGGAAACTTTATCACGAGGACCCAATTCCATGTATTTATTTTCCGGTTTTCCGATAGGTGTTTCCGGTCCGAGACCATAATCTTGTAAATAGCGATAGCCATCTTTATTCACCAAAATACCGCCTTCCCCACGGCAACCTTCAGTCATTAAGATACCTGTATTCGGTAAGCCTGTCGGATGATATTGAACAAATTCCATATCACGTAACGGCACACCATGACGATATGCCATCGATAAGCCATCTCCCGTAACAATCCCCCCGTTTGTGTTGAAACGGAATGCACGACAACCGCCCCCCGTTGCAATAATGACCGCATTAGCATTGATTTGTACTAGAGTACCTTCCATCATATTCATCGCAACCATACCACGAGCATGACCGTCATCAACTAAAATATCTAATACGAAATGTTCATCAAAACGCTGAATTTGTGGGTACTGAATGGAAGTTTGGAAGAGAGTGTGTAACAAATGGAAACCGGTTTTATCAGCAGCAAACCAAGTACGTTCAATTTTCATACCGCCGAAACGACGAACGTTTACATCACCATCAACTTTTCTGCTCCAAGGACAGCCCCAACGTTCTAATTGAGTCATTTCTACCGGAGAGTGTTGAACAAAATATTCCACCACATCCTGTTCACACAACCAGTCACCACCGGCAACAGTGTCATGGAAGTGTTTATCGTAAGAGTCCTCATCCTTAATTACTGCAGCTGCCCCACCTTCTGCAGCAACAGTATGGCTACGCATCGGATATACTTTTGAAACTAAAGCGATCTTTAAATTAGGATTTGCTTCCGCTGCTGCAATTGCCGAACGTAAACCACCACCACCGGCACCAACAATTGCGATATCGACATTAACTGTTTGCACGATATTCCTCCAATAATAGATAAGAGTAAAAATTAATCCCTAACGGGAAATTACAAAAGCAATACTATTCTGCCACTATTTTAAAAGAGATATAACTCTTTTTTGTTAATTTAAGCTAGAAAATTTTAATTTCGTGATCTAACTCAAAACTATATTTGAAATAGATAAGAAATATTCTCATTAGTTTAAAATTAGATGATAAGCAATATCATTTATTAACAAAAACATAGCGTTACTATTATAAAAATTGATTTGTCGCATTATTATTTTTTTCAGGTAGAATATTTCAAAAAATTTATAAAGGATTTTATTATGTCTTTGAATGAACAATGGCAACCTAGTGCCTCGATCCAAAATTTATTGGCAAGAGCAAAAATTATTGCGGATATTCGTCGTTTTTTTACAGAGCGGGGATTGTTGGAAGTGGAAACTCCCGTATTGAGTGAATTTGGCGTAACAGATGTTCATCTTTCGACTTTCAGCACAGCCTTTACATCTCCGTTTATGGAAAAGTCAAAAACTTTGTGGCTAACGACAAGCCCTGAATATCATATGAAACGTTTATTGGCAGCTGGAAGCGGTGCAATTTTCCAATTGTGTAAAGTATTTCGCAATGAAGAAAGCGGCAAAAAGCATAATCCAGAATTTACAATGCTTGAGTGGTATCGACCGCACTTTGATATGCATCGTTTAATTAATGAGGTTGATGATTTGTTACAACAAACTCTTGATTGTGAACCGGCTGAGATGGCGAGTTATCAATTTGTATTTCAGGAACATGTAGGTATAGATCCGTTGTCTGCACCGATTAATGAATTGATTGAAAAAGCAAGAGAATGCCATTTGGACGGTGCTGAAAATGAGGATCGCGATACGTTGTTACAATTTTTATTTAGCACGCTTGTCGAACCTAATATTGGCCAAAATAAACCTATTGCAGTTTATCATTTTCCGGCAACTCAGGCGGCCCTTGCGCAAATTAGTTCAGAAGACCATCGTGTTGCGGAACGGTTTGAGTTTTATTATAAGGGAATTGAATTGGCTAACGGTTTTAATGAATTGACTGATGCACAAGAGCAAGAACATCGCTTTAATCAAGATAATCGCTTAAGAGAACAATTGGGGTTACCACAACATGAGATTGATCATCGTTTTTTAGGTGCATTACAAGCGGGGTTGCCAAATACAGCAGGGGTGGCATTGGGAGTTGATAGACTCATTATGCTTGCTTTAGGTGCTGAAAATATCAGCGAGGTGATTTCGTTTAATATAGATTGTGCTTAGAATAAAGTTTTTGTATTACATTGCGAAAAAGAATTTTTACAAATAACGGTAAATTATTCTTTCAAACTAATTTGATGTGAACCCAAAGATTGTTTACGATTAATCATTGCATGAACTACTAATTGTGCAGTTTTAATAGCATGATAAATTTCAATACTGTGAATCTTTTTGAGATCAATAGGACAATTTTTTTCCAAATGTTGTAGTTGTGTAATTAAACATTGCAAATTTTTTTTAGTTCTATACACATTGGCAAATTGATTCATTAATGATCTTACTTGTCGCAATATTTCACTTGATGAGTGAGCGGATTTTTTCTCTTGATTGGCTAAATGTTGTAAATAGCGTATTCCCTTTAACACATAATGTTCTTTATTTTGTGTAGAAAAGTGCGGTACATTTTCCACAACTTTTTGTATCGCTCTTTTGGCAAACACGAGGCTACCGCCTACAGAGTTCCCTCCTAGACGATTTGCTCCTTCAATACATGCAGAAACTTCCCCTACCGCAAATAACCCCTGTACTGCTGTTTGGGCGTATTCATTGATTTCAATTCCACCGTTGCAACTATGAGCAAAAGGTCGAATTATTACCTGATCTCGTAATAAATGAATATCCATTTCTTTTTCCAGCCAAGTTAAATAGACTTGATAAAATTCCGTTTTATCATGGTAAAGTTCGGGAGAATAATGTAGATACACTCCTTTCTCAGTAGGATTTTCAATCAAATATTTCATTATTACGAGATCAAATTCAACACTTTGAAAATCCACACTAAAAGGTGCATAGCTACTACGTTGTTGTATCATTTGCTGAAATTGTTGCGGTGATAAATGAGAAAATAAATTCTTACCTTTGCTATCAGTAACTTTTATCAGATATTTTAAAGTATGCTCACCGAACAATACTTTATACTTAGGTTTAACAAAAGCAGGAATGAATTGAATAAATTCAAGATTGGTTAATTTTGCACCTGCTTGATAAGCTACATAGTGGGTCGAACCTATTATATCTGCAGGATAGAGATTGTCTTGATACAACCCCGCAATACCGCCTGTGGCTAATATGATATTATTCGTGTAGCAAAAAATATAGCGAATCTCACCGCCCTTTTGTTGAGCAAAAATAGCACCTTTAATTTGATTTTGTTCAGTAACAATATGTAATAAAACAGAGTTTTCATAAAATTCTATTTGGTGCTGAATTAAAATTTGTTTAGCCCGTTTAGCACTTTGTTTCCAGTTATTAATTAAATAGATCGGGCGAGTATAGTATGCAAAGCAAGCAGGGCGGTTATCTTGTCGTAGCCAAGGAGTAAATCCAATTTTACTCAATAGCTCAATAGCTTGTGGTGATTCTTCCACATAAGCCCTAACAATCTTAGGATTATTTACTCCACAAGCGACTCTCTCAATTTCTTGTTGAAAGAGAATTTTGTCATCGGAATCCCCTGTTATTTGAATACCAAGTGTCGCTTTTAGCGGAAAAAAACTTGCACCTCCACCTATTATTGATTTGCTAATTAAAATCGGATTAAGTCCTTTTGCTTTTGCCTCAACACAGCATGCTAACCCTGCAATACCAGCTCCAACAATCAATAATTCCGTTTCAATTTGGTGGTGAAATTTAATATTTGTCATAATCTATAAATCTTTTATTAAAGATAAATTCAATGCCCACATCACAAAAATATCAGCAATATCTTCTGCTTAATTAACTACTACAATAATGATGGTGCTGCATTGAGCAAAATTTTGGTATATTCCTGTTGTGGATTATCAAAAACGTCCATTGCATCACCTTGTTCTACAATCAAGCCTCCATTCATCACCACAATACGATCAGATACTTGACGAACAGTTTGTAAATCATGAGAGATAAACACCATTGCGAGATTTAACTCTTTTTTAAGATCGGCAAGTAAATTTAACACTTGAGCCCGTACAGACACATCAAGGGCAGAAGTAGGTTCATCCGCTACGATTAACTTTGGGTTTAATGCCAATGCACGAGCAATAGCAACTCGTTGTTTTTGTCCACCCGACAGTCGTGTAGGTTCAACCAATGCTGCAGAGCGAGGTAATCCCACTCGGAAAAGAAGTTCATACACCCGTTTTTCACGTTCATGGGGGTGCAGTACATTATGGATATTCATTGGATCTTTTAATATATCTATTACTCGCATTCTTGGATTAAGTGCGGTGGCAGGATCTTGAAAAATCACTGAAACTTGTCGTCCGAATTGTTTGCGAGCCTCTGCACTTCCGTATTTCATCTTTAAACCGTTAAATTTTACTGTGCCGGAAGAGGGTTTTTGTAAACCAATCATAACATTGGCAAGCGTTGATTTACCACAACCTGATTGTCCCACTAAACCCAAAGTTTCTCCTGCCTGAATATTTAGGCTAATACCATCTATAGCAGTAAATTTTTTCGGATTAAATATTGAACCATCACGGGAAGGAAATTGCACCACAATATCTTGTAATTCAATGATTGGTTGTTTTTTTAACACTTTCATACTCATGTTTTAATTCTCCAAATGCGATGCCCATAAATGTTTCGGATTATCTTCTGCTTGTACTAATTTCAAATGTTGATTTGGATTTGCATTAGGACGAAGAGAACGACTGGCAAATCGATCTCCTTCAGCAAAATCAAAAGGCGATGGTACACTGCCAGGAATTTGATACAAGCGTTCCGCTCTACACTCAGTAGAAAGTACTGAACCCAGCAACCCTCTAGTGTATTCATGCATCGGATTCATTAATAATGAACTTGTTGGAGCGACTTCTACTACCTGTCCTGCATACATTACTGTAATATGATGAGCGATTTGTGCTACTAAGGCTAAATCATGGCTAACAAAAACCATAGCAAAGCCCAATTTTTCTCGTAATTCATTAAGTAATTTAATTACTTCTGCCTGCACTGTTACATCAAGTGCGGTAGTAGGTTCATCAGCAATCAATAATTTCGGTTCTCTAGCCAATGCCATTGCAATTAATACTCGTTGACGTTGTCCGCCCGATAATTCGTGGGGATAGCGATTTAACGTTTTTTCAGGCTCTAATTTAACCCATCGTAAAAGTGTTTCCGCACTTTGTTTTCCGCCACGCTGAATCAGTTGTGCCATTTGATCTTTAATTCGCATTGATGGGTTTAACGCACTTAAAGCATCTTGATAAATCATAGAAATTTCGTGACCACGTAAATCATTTAATTTATCTGTTTTCAATAAATCATGTTGATTTCCTGCACGATCTGTAAAAAGTATTTCTCCTGTAATCTTGGCTGTTTTAGGCAATAATCCCATAATGGAAAATGCAGAAATTGATTTACCACAGCCTGACTCGCCTACCAGCCCCATAGTTTCACCTTCATGAACAGTAAAACTAATATTATCCACTAGTGGAATATCACCATAACGATTTGGAAAACGAATAGATAAATTCTTTACTTGCAAAATTGGCTTCATTGCTGAATTAAGTTGCATTCTATCAGTACGTTCCGATTCTTTTTGATTTAATTTTAATAAATAACGTTTAAGTGCTAAACTTTCCGCCATAGCTTCTTGTACATCGGTAGCAAGAGGCTTTGATACATCACCTTTGTTATTTGGATTACGTTTAAGTTTTGGATTCACGAGAGCATCAGTTAGTCCTTCTGACAAAATATTAAGTGATAAAACGGTCAACAAAATCATTAATCCGGCAAAGGTAGTGGCCCACCAAAAGCCACTTAATACTAAATTTCGACCTTCGGATAAAACATTTCCCCAAGATGGATAAGGGGGTTGTACTCCGGCTCCTAAGAAGGAAAGAGAAGCTTCCAATACAATTGCATCTGCTACCATCACTGTAGCAAAAACCAAAACAGGGGCGGCAGTATTGCGAACTACATGCTTTAATAAAATATAGCTTCTACTGCCACCAATTACTCGCTCCGCTCTAATATAATCTTCTTCCCACTGAGAAACTACATTAGCTCGTACAACCCTTGCTAACTGTGGCGTATAAACTACTGCGATAGTTAAAATAATAATCGGAACAGAGTTACCAAAAGTAGCCAGTAATACCGCAGCTAATGCAATTCCCGGAAATGCCATTAAAATATCCATTAGACGCATGATGACTTCATTACCAAATTTACTCGCTGTAGCAGCGGTTGCACCTAGTATGCTACCAAAAATTATTGCAAAACCTACCGCACCTAAGCCAATAAACAATGATGTTCTTGCACCAAACACTAAACGAGAGAAAATATCTCGTCCTAGACGATCTGTGCCAAACCAATAGTCACTACTTGGTGCTTGCACCGGTCGTAAGGTTTGTAATGGATCATAAGGAGAAACCCAAGGTGCAAAAATAGCAATTAATGCAATCAACATGATAAACATTAAAGCAATTTTAGAGGCCATTGATAACGCTTTGAATCTTGCTCCGCCTTGAGCAAGTCTTTCGGCTAATCCTTGACGAAACATCATAAACTCCGAATTTTTGGATTGATCACAAGGTACAATACATCAACGATAATATTGACCAGTACAAAACTAAAGGCGATTGTTAGTACAACACCTTGTACTAAATGCAAATCATGATTGACGATACCGTTAAAAATTAATTTTCCCATACCTGGCAGGTCAAAAATTTGCTCAATAACTACCGCACCTCCCAGCAAATAACCAATTCTTAACCCCAATACAGTAACGGGGGTAATCAACGCATTTCGTAATACATTATGACGAATAACGGTTGCATAAGGAACGCCATTACCAATGGCTGTTCGCACATAATCTTTATCCATTTCTTCCACCATCGTAGTTCGTACAACCCGAATTAGAGATGCACACACAGGTACAGCTAAAGCGAGTGAAGGCAAAATCATCGAATAAAAATAACCGCTCGGATCTTCACTAAAAGAGGTAAATCCGCCGGAGGGTAGCCAATCCAGTTCCAGTGCAAAATATTGGATTAATAAAATTCCAAGCCAAAAAGATGGCGTTGCTACTGCGGCTACCGATAATAAACGAATAACCTGATCAATCCACGTATCACGGTAAAGTGCGGCAATAACGCCTAAGGTAAAAGAAACTATTGCAGCGAGGAATACACCAATAAAAGTTAGCTGTAAAGTTAGTGGAAAGGCTTTCGCAATCAAAGAAGTAATCGGTTGTTCAGGTGGTGTGGTCATACCGAAATTTAAGTGAATTAAATTTCCGATAAAACGAAAATATTGCACAATTACGGGATCATTTAAACCGTGCTGTTCTCGATAAAGTTGCTTTGCAGCCTCACTTGCACCTTCCCCTAATGCGACAGTGGCAGGATCACCCGGTGTAAATTGCAAGATAATAAAAACCAAAGCACTCACACCTAATATCATTATGGGTAATGCCGCTAAACGACGAAGTAATAAGCGAAAGACAATTTCCATTATTTTTCTCCAACTATACAAACCAAGTCAGTAGAATGAATCTGCTGTCAATAAAGATAGGGGCTGTTAATCATAACCACATATAAATGACCGCACTTTCTGCTCATTAAAAACAAGCAGAAAGTGAGAAAAGTTAATTATTTGCGACCTACACCAATAAATGAAAGTCCGGTAGTTGGAATTGGTTGGAAACCATCCAGTGATTTGTTATTCCAAGCGGTTGGTAATTTACGGTGCAAAATTGGATAAAGCGGTACTTGTTCAGCAATAAGATTAATAGCCTGAGTCCAAGCCGCTTTTGCATCTGATGGCTGTTTTGCTTTAATTGCATCATCAAGTAATAATTGCAATTTCGCATATTCAGGGGTATCTGACCAACCGAAGCGTTTTTTCGGCCAAACATCACCACGATACCACCAGCTCAATAAGAGATCCAAATCGTTGCTAAATACTGATGGATCCCCCGGTGCCATTACGACTTCATAATTTCCTTTGTCTACGTAACCACCATACAATGCTCCAGATTGTAGATGCTGTAAAGTTACTTTCACACCCGGAATTTTATTCCAAGATTCTAAAACTAAAGGGGCACATTCTTTTATCCAAGAATGATCTGTAGAAAGCAATTGAAATTCTAATTTATTCAGACCTGCTTCTTTTAAAAGTGCGGTGGCTTTTTCAGGATTATAATCATACTGGGTTGAAGCCTTGACATAATCAGGATGCGTATCTTGAGTGTAAGAAGTGGCGGCTTTTGCATTACCTAAGAATACAATATCAATTAATTTTTGTGTATCCAGTGCATAGTGTAAAGCTTGACGTACTTTTGGATTGTTAAATGGGGCTTTCTTACAGTTAAACATTAAGAATAACAACCCGAAAGATTGCACGGATTCAACCGCACTTTTACGTTTTAAGCGAGATGCGTCTAAATAAGGAACACTTTCCATTGCTTGAGTACGTCCGGACTCTTGTGCCGCTGTACGAGCGGCATCATCGGATAGTAAAAACCATGTCATTTTTTCTACACGAGCAGGATATGGACCGTTGTAAGCATTGTGTGCGGCAAATACAATGCGATCGTCTTTTACGGCTGAAACAAATTTATATGGTCCGGATCCTACCGGATTTGCATCAAATGCCGTTTGTCCTACAGCCTCAATCACATGTTTAGGTACAATTTTTACAATACCTAATCGCAATTTAAAAAGAGAAAACGGGTACTTCAACTTAAATTCTACCACTTTATCATCTAAAGCGTTGACTGAATCAATAAACGGAATGAATTGTATAAATAGTGAAGCATTTTTTGGATCTAAAATACGCTGATAAGAATATACTATATCCTCTGTGGTAACAGGTGTACCATCGTGGAAAGTCGCACCGTCACGTAATGTAACACGCCATGTTATATCATCAACTTGTTCAGGTTCTTTTGCAGCTAAGGCGAGATAAGGTTCACGGGTGGCAGGGTGTAAATCCACTAATCCTTCAAAAAAGTGCATGTTGGCGGCAAAGGAAGAGGCTCCACTGGAAGTGGACGGATCAAAACCGGTTGATAGGGGATAAGCTATTCCTGCTTCAATGCTACTACCTGTTGTTGAAGTGGCCTTCGCCTTAGAAACAAAACTACCTAATGTACCGCTAAAGGCAATTCCTGCACCGACACCAGCCAATACTTTCATGAAATTACGGCGAGATTCATTTTCAATGTAATTTGTCATACATGCTCCTTAAAAGTCTATTTTGCACACACTTATTGAGATTAATACAACGTTCCTTACACTTACACAGAATATCATTCCCTAAAATGAAGTAAATTAATCACAATATAAATTAAAATGAATTGGATTAATCATAATCGTTTAGAGCAAACAGTCAAGAACATATGTAAAGTAAAATCTATGTTTGTGAACTAGGTCACGAAATAACGGAAATCTCAATTTGATTAAAGAGCTAACTACTATCTAAAAGCCCCTGTCAGTTATAGGGAAACTTGATGAATATAAAGTGGCTAATTAGCCACTTTATATTTGCATCTGATATTTAAACAGATGTTTTAAAGATGACATTATTCGCTTTCTGAATATAGCTATTCATTTGATCAAAATTCATATAGCGATAGGTATCGTCTTTATCTTGTTGCAAATTTTGAACAAAATCTAAATATTCAGATGGAGTAGGTAATTTACCTAACAATGCAGAAACGGCTGATAATTCTGCCGAGGCGAGATACACATTTGCTCCTTGTCCTAAACGATTTGGGAAGTTTCTAGTTGATGTTGAAACTACCGTCGCACCATCGGCAACACGAGCTTGGTTTCCCATACAAAGAGAACAACCCGGTACTTCAATTCTTACCCCACTTTTACCATAAATGCTGTAATAACCTTCGTCACTAAGCAACTTAGCATCCATTTTAGTAGGGGGAGCAAGCCATAGCCTTGTTGGAATTGTACCGTTAAAGCGAGCTAATAATTTACCTGCTGCACGGAAATGACCAATATTCGTCATGCAAGAACCGATGAATACTTCATCAATTTTGTCGCCCTGAACTTCAGAAAGTAAACGAGCATCATCAGGATCATTCGGGGCACATAAAATAGGCTCCTTGATTTCATTGAGATCAATTTCAATAACAGCCGCATATTCGGCATCTTTATCCGCCTCTAATAGTTGAGGATTCATTAACCAATTTTCCATTGCTCGAATACGGCGTTCAAGGGTACGGACGTCACCATAGCCTTCGGCAATCATATATTTAAGTAGAACAATATTAGATTGTAAATATTCGATAATAGGTTCTTTAGCAAGTTTAATCGTACAAGCGGCTGCGGAGCGTTCAGCGGAGGCATCGGACAGTTCAAATGCCTGCTCTACCTTTAATTGCTCCAAGCCTTCGATTTCTAAAATACGACCTGAAAAAATATTCTTCTTACCTTTTTTTTCTACGGTAAGCAATCCTTGTTTAATCGCATAATAAGGAATGGCATGAACCAAGTCTCGTAATGTAATCCCTGCTTGCATTTCACCTTTAAAACGCACTAAAACACTTTCAGGCATATCTAAAGGCATTACCCCTGTGGCTGCTGCAAAAGCGACCAGTCCGGAACCTGCCGGGAAAGAGATACCGATTGGAAAACGGGTATGAGAATCTCCGCCGGTTCCTACTGTGTCAGGTAATAACATACGATTTAACCATGAATGGATAACGCCATCACCTGGACGTAAAGATACGCCTCCTCGATTCATAATAAAATCGGGTAAGGTATGATGAGTAACCACATCAACAGGTTTTGGATAGGCGGCAGTATGACAGAAAGATTGCATCACTAAATCAGCTGAAAAACCTAAGCAAGCTAGATCCTTAAGTTCATCTCTGGTCATTGGACCTGTAGTATCCTGTGAGCCAACGGAAGTCATTCGAGGTTCACAATATTGTCCGGGACGAATACCCTCTACACCGCAAGCTCGCCCCACCATTTTTTGTGCCAAAGTGAAACCTTTTTGATTTTGCACCGCACTTTGTGGTTTGGCAAAAACATCGCTTTCAGGCAATCCTAATGCAACTCTTGCTTTGTGAGTTAAGCCTCGCCCGATAATCAATGGAATACGTCCACCGGCACGAACTTCGTCTAATAACACATTAGTTTTTAAGCTAAATTCAGCTAAAATATCATTACTGTCATGACGACAAATTTTGCCTTCATAAGGATAAACATCGATGACATCGCCCATATTTAAACGGCTGACATCTACTTCAATTGGCAATGATCCGGCATCTTCTAGCGTATTAAAGAAAATAGGTGCAATTTTTCCCCCTAACACCACACCGCCGGCACGTTTATTCGGAATATAAGGAATATCTTCCCCCATAAACCATAAAACTGAGTTAGTCGCAGATTTACGTGAAGACCCAGTTCCCACAACATCGCCTACATAAACCAACGGAAAGCCTTTTTGTTTCAGTGTTTCTAATTGTTTGATTGGACCAATATTACCATTATCATCCGGTTTAATGCCTTCTCGGGCATTTTTTAACATAGCAAGAGCATGTAATGGAATATCAGGACGAGACCAAGCGTCTTGTGCTGGCGAAAGATCATCAGTATTAGTTTCACCGCTCACCTTAAATACGGTTAAGGTTAATTTTTCTGCAAGTTGAGGGCGAGATAAAAACCATTCAGCATTAGCCCAAGATTGCAAAATCTGTTGTGCAAAAACGTTACCGTTTTCTGCTCGTTGTGCGACATCATGAAAATTATCAAACATCAGCAAAGTAGAAGACAACGCTTTCACTGCTATAGGTGCTAATTCAGGATTATCAAGTGCGGTCAATAATGGCTCAATATTGTAACCACCTTGCATAGTTCCCAAAATTTCTACTGCTTTGCTTGGTGAAATTAGTTTACAAGTTACCGCACTTTGTGCCAGTGCGGCTAAAAAACCGGCTTTAACATAAGCAGCTTCATCAACACCGGCAGGAATACGATTCTCAAATAAATCAAGTAGGAAATCTTCTTTTCCTATCGGGGGATTTTTCAATAATTCAATTAATTGAGCTGTTTGCTCTGCATCTAAAGGTTTAGGGACGACGCCTTGTTTAGCTCGTTCATCGACATGTTTTTGGTAAGTTTGTAGAAAATCGCACATTATTCACTCCATTAAGATTGTTGAGTAGAGAAAAGAGAAAGTGCGGTCATTTTTGTTAAAAAATTGTAATACAAATAGACCGAATTCATCATAATACGGAATTTATAGATGAACAATAGAAAAAAGACGATTATTAAAAAATAACCGCCTTTTTTAAAGTAGAACACAAAATGTTTAAAAGACTTTTTTAAATGGTTTAATGATGACTTTATCATATACACCGGCTGCAACATAAGGATCTGTATTTGCCCATTGCTCCGCTTCTTCTAAGCTATTGAATTTTGCAATAACAGTTGAACCGGTAAAACCTGCTTCTCCAGGATTTTCATCATCTATAGCAGGATTAGGTCCCGCAGTTAATAACCTATCTTCAGCTTGTAATTGTTTTAAACGTTCAAGGTGTTGTTCTCTGACGGATAAGCGTAATGCTAATGTATCAGGTTTATCTTGAGCAAAAATAACATAGTACATCATGGTTTATTTCTCCTATTTATTATGAGTTATTTGCTGAAATTTGTGCCAATGCTTTTTCTACTTCCGGATTATTGTCTCTTGGTATGGCTCGAGGTTTACCTTGTGCATCTACGGCAACAAAAGTGAAAACAGCTTCCGTTACACAATAGCGTTCACCAATAGGTTCGCTGGCAACCTTTTTGACCCATACTTCAATTTTGATTTGAACGGAAGAGCGGCCAATTTTTACACATTCCCCATAACAGCAAACCACATCGCCGACAGCAATAGGTTTGATAAATGTCATACTGTTTACAGCTACTGTTACAACACGTCCATGAGCAATTTCTTTAGCTAAAATGGCACCGCCTATATCCATTTTTGACATAATCCAACCGCCGAAAATATCGCCATTCGCATTCGTATTTGAAGGCATAGCTAAGGTACGTAATAAGAGAACTCCCTTCGATTGACGACCTGTATTAGTTTCAATAAATACTGACATAGATTTTCCTTATTCTTGTTCTGATTTAGGTAAATAACGATAAATATAAACACCGGTTACTAATGTTGCAATCAGTGTCATGCCGAGAATGCCGAAGGTTTTAAAATCAACCCAGATGTCATCAGAAAGATACTGGCTTATGTAAAGATTAATCAGCATACAAAGTAAGAAAAAGACTGCCCAACCTAAATTGAGGTTATGCCAAACATAAGTGGGAAGCTGAATTTCTTTGCCTAATAATTGTTGGATTAAAGGTTTTTTAAAACCATATTGGCTGACAAGCAAAATCAAGGAAAAAAGGGCATAAACAACGGTAACTTTCCATTTTAAAAATTCCAATTCATTAAAATAGGCACTTAGAGAACCGAAAAAAACTACCGCACTTCCCATAATAAGTTGCTGTTTCTCAATTTTTCCATATTTAAGTTTTAAAATCATGAGTTGAATTAACGTTGCAATAATCAGCGTAATGGCAGCGGCTTGAATACCTTGTAATTTGTAAACAGCAAAGAATAAGATCAATGGGATAAATTCTAATAGTTGTTTCATTATTGTCCCCTTTGTTGCATAAAGAGAGTGTAAAAACGGTAAGTGAAAATTAATAGAAATACCTCTGCAAGGGAAATTATTGCAGTGATTAAGATTTCCATAAACAGATTATGACTGAGAAATAGCGAAAGCTGTCTTAATAAAAAAGGCAATAGGCAATTGATTAAAGTATATAAGAATAACAGGTGTGTGCGTTTTACTCCGCTTTTCCACATTGTTTTTAAACTTTGACTAATGGAGTGATTATGTATGAGGTAATGGACATTGAGTAAATTAAGACGCACAAACACAAATATACCTAATGCGAGTGCAAATAAAGAAAAGATAGAAGGTGATTTGTGCATGATAGCTGAAACTAGAATTTCACTTGTACCGATACCCAAAGGAATAGCTATTAATATATTGAGTAACAAAAGCCCTCCGAAACGTTTAGCTGTCGATATAACGCTTTGAGACAGTTGCGGTTCGATATGTTGACTGAGTTGGTGAATGGTTAATATTCCCCAAGCAGAAATAAACATTCTCAATAAACCCGATATGAACAGGTAATGACTGAGTTGCAAAGTTTCCGTATTTGATATTGTTTCTGATAGCTCAAGCGTGTCTGTTTGTATTGACTGTTTAAAAAATAAAGCAAATACAGAAACAATAAATAAAAGAGCGGTAAATTGTAGCGTGATTTTTTGTTGATTGCGTACAAAGTTCCAACAATCTTGAAATATATGAGTAAAATTAATCATTCAAAAATCCATAAATAAAAGCAAACGTTACGCATTATACTGTGTTTACAGCCGAAAGTATAAAAATCCTTATTACAGACCTTAAGCATACTAAAGAGGAGATTTAAACTTTTAGTAAGCTGATTGTAACGATTTTAAAAAATTTTTTAACAAAATTTTATAAATTTGATCTAGTTCACGGAAATAATACCTCTTAAGTGGTATTGTACCCGCCGATTGCATAAATCGGCAATTTTTATTGTGAGCAAATATTCTAATAGATGAGGAATTTTCTATGAAAAAAACAGCATTAGTACTTAGCGTGGCGGCTGCATTGGTGGCAGGAAGTGCAACAGCACATGAAGCAGGCAGTTTTATTGTTCGGGGTGGTCCTATTTTAGTTGTGCCGAAAACATCGACAAATGATTCTGGCTTTCCGTTTGATGTAAACAAAAATGCCCAATTGGGGTTGACCGGAACCTATATGATGACAGATAACTTCGGGGTTGAGTTATTAGCCGCAACACCGTTTCATCATAAAATTACATTAGAATTACATTAGGTAGTGCCTTAGTAGGTAAAACAAAACATTTACCGCCAAGCCTATATTTACAATATTATTTCTTAAACAAAGATTCTAAAGCACGTCCTTATATTGGTGCCGGTGTGAACTATACTAAATTCTTTGGTGAAAAAGCGATAATGGCTGGTGTTTCTGATCTTAAATTAAAAGATTCTTGGGGAGCTGCATTTAACGCAGGGGTAGATATTCAATTGTCCGATAATCTTTATTTAAATACCGCTGTTTGGTATGCGAAAATTAAAACAAAAGCA
The DNA here is from genome assembly GCF_000019405.1 of Histophilus somni 2336. Lineage (NCBI taxonomy): Bacteria > Pseudomonadati > Pseudomonadota > Gammaproteobacteria > Pasteurellales > Pasteurellaceae > Histophilus > Histophilus somni. The sequence continues at coordinate 914,703 of NC_010519.1, forward strand.
AGTTTTAAAATGAATGGTGGTGTTCAACAACCTCAACAACATAAAGTCGATGTAACCCTTGACCCAATGGTATTTTTCATCGGTTTAGGTTGGAAATTCTAAGCAGAGAAAAATATTGTTGAAGGCATGACCAAAAGGTGATGCCTTTATTTTTTTCTCAAAATGACCGCACTTTTATGGAAATAGCGTATAAAGTAAAAATTAATGTTTTCTCTTTACATGATTTTCGTTAAAATTCGGCATTCGTCCATTTTTAGTTATTACAACAATAATGATCAAGCAAGCTCAATTTTATATTCTTTCTCAACAACAAGGAAAAAACGGACTTTTTGCGGAAGAAAGTCTTACTTGTGATCTTGCCGCCTCCGCTTGGCGGTTGGGGAAAAAAGTATTAATCACTTGTGAAACGGAAGAGCAGGCATTAAAACTTGATGAAGCTTTATGGCAAAGAGATCCTGATGAATTTGTACCGCATAATTTATCCGGTGAAATGACTTCATACGTAACGCCGATAGAGATTTCTTGGCAAGGGAAACGTAATACGCAACGACGGGATATACTGATTAATCTGCAATCTCAATTACCTGATTTTATTATGAGTTTTAATCAGCTAATTGATTTTGTGCCAGTTGATGAGCAGTTAAAAATTCTTGCGAGAGAACGCTATAAATCGCTTCGTTCGCAAGGTTGGCAATTACAAACAGAAAATATGTAAATTTTTATAAGGAGTTTTTTTATGAAATCTAAAATTTTGGCTACCACACTCGTTGGATTGCTATTCGGATTGGTTGCTTGTGAAAAATCACAAGAAAGTGTATCAACCGAAAAAATGGATAACAAGCAGACGGAGCAAGTTGAACAAAAACAACTGGAAAGTGCGGTGGAAAACAGCACTGAAACACCTGTGCAACATGTTCAAACTGATAAGATGTCAGAAGGAATGAAATCAACAACCGAAGAAGCTAGCACTGATTCAGCAATAAACCAAGAAAAATTAGCTGAAAATAAAGTTAAACAGGTTGAAGCTAAAAAAGTAGCGGAAAAAAATGAAACCAAAAAAGTTATTGCGATTTTAGAAAAACAATACCAAAGCCTTCATTGCACCGATGGAAATAAAAGCGAATTTTGTGTAGAAGAAGCACAACGCTTAAAAAGTGAAATTGAACGACTAAAATCTCAATTGCGTAAATAGAAAGATGAGTAGTCGTTAGATTTAAGACATTTATGCTAGATAATCTCTTCTCTCTAGGCGGTAAGTTAGAAAAATAACAAGTCGTAGAATGGCTAATTTATGCCCAGCTTCACACGGTTTCTATGGGGAAAGAGCGGTTAGATTTAAGAAAAATTTTGCAAAAATGAATCATAAATTAGTCCAAATCGATCAGCTAAAAAATCAGCTTACACAATATCGTCCGCTTTTTGAATCAGAAGTACAACGCTTACGAGAAGAGTTTATTATTGAAAGCTCATATAATTCCAATGCGATTGAAGGCAATACGATTACCTTACGTGAAACCGTGCTGATTTTAAAAGAGGGAATGACGATTGCGGAAAAGCCACTGCGAGAACATTTGGATATTATCGGTTTCAAAGATGCCTTTAACTATATTTATGAATTAGTTGCCAATAATGAACCGTTAAGCGAGCGAACCATTAAAGATATTCATTCGCTTGTTTTAATGAATAATGCTGAAGGTCGAGGGGTTTATCGTAAAATTCCGGTGCGAATTTTAGGGGCGGAAAATGAACCGACAGCCCCTTATTTAATTGCCGAAGAAATGCAGTTGTTGATTGAAAAATATCAACAAAAACTGACCGCACTTCACCCGATAGAAGCAATTAGTTGGTTGCATTTAGCCTTTGAAAGTATTCACCCGTTTATTGACGGCAACGGACGAACAGGGCGATTACTGATTAATTTTGAATTATTGAAACACGGTTATTTACCTGTTGATATTAAATTTACTCATCGAGCAAACTATTACCAATGTTTTGATGATTTCCATAAAAATCAGCAAGATATAAGTCGTTTGGTTGAATTGATTAGTCAGTATGAAGTGGCTGAGTTGAACAGGTATTTGGCGATTTTGGAACAGAGGACATAAAATGACAAGCCGTGAAGAATTACTCAAAAAACAACGTGAGCTAGATATTCTCTTTACTGCGTGGTTTGAAGAAAAGAAAAAGCACGAAGTGCTGACTTATCGTCGTGAAAATGGAGATTTAATTCAGCATTATCCGGACGGTACAGAGAAAGTGATCAAATATGCTGAAAAAACTAGCACTGCTCGTATGGCGTAACAAGCGGTTGGATTTAGGCAAAATTTTGCAATGCTTTAATCGGAGGGAATTGTGATGACTAAACCGGTAAATGCGGAATATATCAAAGAAATTATTGATAAAACGAATAATCTTGGCTATTTGGACATCCAAGGAAAAACCTTGCAAGAAAAACAAGAGAGTTTTAAATCTTTAATTCAGGAAAAATTAAAGGGATATCACAATGACAGTCGAAAAGATCATTATCACCGAAGCTAAGGTTCACGAGCTTTTTGTTGAAATCAGTCAAGAATTGGGGTTTAGTGATGAAGATATTTTACATCATTCTCAAAACATTCTTGAATTGATTGAAATGTGGTCAGAGCAAAAATTTGTCGAAATTTATCAAGAAAATACGGATAGAGTTTTTGGTCGGGCAAAAGATAGTAGTCTTGCACCAGGTGCGGTTCCCTATTATTTAGGTATTTATCACGCCAGAGTAGATAAACAAGGTGAAAATGATCCGTTAATCGTTTTAACATTTAGATCAGAAAGAGAAGATAACATCGCTGAAATTCGCTTTATGGCAACACACGATATTTTATTTGGCACTGTTTCCGATAAATTATTTATGCAACGAATGAAAGCTATTCGTCAAAGAATTGATCTTTTAGTCCAAAAAGGGAATTAATTTATAAGGGCTACACGGCTACGCATCAGCCCACACGGCTCGTGTGGGGTGACAAGCGGTTAGGTTTAAGAAAAATTTTGCAAAAAACTTCTCAAAACAGACCGCTTGTAAAATAACAAGGCATTTGTCTAGAGAGGAGTACCATCTGGAAAATAATCAAATATGCAGATAAAAAATAACTTAAAGTTTATGGACTTCTGCTCAGGTATTGGCGGAGGTCGTTTAGGGCTAGAACTAAACGGAATGGAATGTATTGCTCACAGTGAACTTGATCCTAACCCTGATTTAACTTATCAGCTCTTTTTTAATGATAAAAATAATTATGGGGATTTAACCAAAATAAATATCAACGATTTACCTGAATTTGATGTAATGCTTGCAGGTTTCCCTTGCCAAACTTTTTCAATTGTAGGAAAACGCAAGGGTTTTGAAGATGAGCGTGGGCAGATTATTTATAGCTTGGTCGATATTTTAGCTCTTAAACAAATTCCTTATTTTATTTTGGAAAATGTAAAAGGGTTGGTTAATCATAATAAAGGAGAAACCATAAACTCTATTGTTAAGCTGCTAGAAGAAACGGGCTATGATGTTTATTATCAGGTATTAGATAGTCAATTTTATGGTGTACCACAAATGCGTGAGAGGGTTTATTTTGTGGGTATTAGAAAAGATATTAAACACAAACCTTATCAATTTCCTGAAATGGAAGATGCCAAACCTATTTCTTATTATTTAAGTGATGACCGTGATTATACCTTTGATGAGAACAATGAAACTTTCCAGAAGTATTTGAATAATAAATATAATCAAGGGCAAAATAACCTTACTGAAATTTTGCAAACGGATTATAACGTGATTGATTGGCGGCAATCTGATTTCCGACTTTATCCTGAAAAAAGCCCGACATTGAGAACCGGACGACACGGTATTTTATATACCAAAAATGGTAAATTGAGAAAATTAAGTGGTTATGAAGCATTACTATTACAGGGATTTCCAAAAGAAATTGCACAAAAAGTTATCGAGCATAAATTACCTGACAGTAAAGTTTTATCCCAAGCTGGAAATGCAATGACGGTGACGGTTATTCAGAAATTAGCGGCTCAATTATTAAAATCGATAGAAAGCATATAGAGAGGTGAAGATGGATTTAGCCAACCTAGGCTCACAAACTGCAAAAAATGGCTTTAAGAATGAAAAAGATATTGCTGATCGTTTTAATCATTGGCAATCACATTCTGAAGCTCAAGACTGGTTAAGAATAATGGGTTATGAATTAGATAAAATTGAAAAGGTTAAAGCTGTTGTATTAAGTGGTTATAAAGCAGATATTAATGTTCAAGTATTTATCTTTTTTAAAGAAGCTGTTGATGTTCGTAACATTCAAGTAAAATTAGTTAGTAATAAACGAGGCTTTAATCAAATAGATAAACGCTGGTTAAAAAATTATCATGAGATGTGGCAATTCCCAGCAGAAATTTACCGCTTGTTACAGCATTTTTGTGGAGAACTACCCCCGGTTATTGAGAACCCAAAAGATAAGCGAAGAATGTTTATCACAGAATTTAGTGAACAAGAACAACGTTTAATTTTAGATTGGTTCAAGCAGAGTAAAATTTTAGTTTTAACCGATATTATTCGTGGTCGAGGAGATTTTTCAGCAGAATGGGTATTAGTTGCCCAAAAAATTAACGATAACGCTCGTTGGATTTTGAAAAATATTAATGAGGTTCTACAACATTATGGTAGTGGCGAAATTAAGATTTCTCGACAAGGTTCAATTAAATTTGGTCGGGTTACTATTCAACGTAAAGGTGGAGATCGTGGCAGACAAACAGCCAATATGTTGCAATTTAAAATAGATCCAACCGAATTATTTGAGATTTGATTTCAAGCTGCCCCCAAATGCAAAAATTAACATAAGAGAAAAACCAATGACAAAACAATTCACAATGGAAGATCGTTTCAACCCTTCCGCCGTAGAGCAAGCACTCTACCAACACTGGGAATCGCGAGGCTATTTTAAACCGAGCGAAGATATTAATGCACCGAGCTACTGTATTGCGATTCCGCCGCCGAATGTGACCGGTTCGCTACATATGGGGCACGCTTTCCAGCAAACCTTGATGGATACTTTAATCCGCTTCAACCGTATGGAGGGCAACAACACCCTTTGGCAAACGGGAACAGATCATGCAGGTATTGCGACTCAAATGGTGGTGGAGCGTAAAATCGCAGCGGAAGAGGGCAAAACCCGTCACGATTATGGGCGTGAAGCCTTTATCAACAAAATCTGGGATTGGAAAGCCTATTCGGGCGGTACGATCAGCCAGCAAATGCGTCGCTTAGGCAACTCGATTGACTGGGATCGTGAGCGTTTTACGATGGACGAAGGTTTGTCTAATGCGGTGAAAGAAGTATTTGTTCGCTTACACGAAGAAGGCTTGATTTACCGTGGTAAACGCTTGGTGAATTGGGATCCGAAACTGCACACTGCCATTTCCGATCTTGAAGTCGAAAACAAAGAGAGCAAAGGCTCGCTTTGGCACTTCCGCTATCCGCTTGCTAACGGTGCGAAAACCGCTGAGGGCTTAGATTATTTAGTGGTGGCGACCACTCGTCCTGAAACAATGTTGGGCGATACAGCGGTTGCGGTTCACCCCGAAGATGAGCGTTATCAATCGCTGATTGGCAAAACGGTCGTGCTACCGCTTGCCAACCGTGAAATTCCGATTATCGCTGATGAATATGTGGATCGCGAATTCGGTACAGGTGTGGTAAAAATTACCCCTGCCCACGATTTCAACGACTATGAAGTGGGCAAACGTCACGGATTGCCGATGGTAAATGTGATGACGCTCAATGCCGATATTCGTGCGGAAGCAGAAATTATCGGCACAGACGGCAAACCGCTTGCCGGCTACGATGCCCCAATTCCAGCCGACTATCAAGGCTTAGAGCGTTTTGTGGCTCGTAAGAAAATCGTGGCTGATTTTGAAGCGTTGGGCTTGCTTGATCAAATCAAACCGCACGACTTAAAAGTCCCCTACGGTGACCGTGGCGGTGTGCCGATTGAGCCAATGCTGACCGATCAATGGTATGTGAGCGTGAAACCGCTTGCCGAAGTCGCCACCAAAGCGGTGGAAAACGGCGAAATCCAATTCGTACCTAAACAGTATGAAAATCTTTACTTCTCTTGGATGCGTGATATTCAAGATTGGTGTATTTCTCGCCAATTATGGTGGGGACATCGCATTCCGGCTTGGTATGATGAACAAGGCAACGTTTATGTTGCTCGAGATGAGGCGGAAGTGCGGTCAAAATACGGCTTAACTTCAGACGTAGCGTTAAAACAGGATGAAGACGTATTAGACACTTGGTTCTCGTCCGGATTATGGACATTCTCAACACTTGGCTGGCCTGAGCAAACCAAAGAACTGAAAATGTTTCACCCGACCGATGTATTAATCACCGGTTTTGACATCATCTTCTTTTGGGTAGCAAGAATGATTATGTTCACGATGCACTTCATCAAAGATGAAAACGGCAAACCGCAAGTGCCGTTCAAAACTGTGTATGTAACGGGCTTAATCCGTGATGAACAAGGGCAAAAAATGTCGAAATCAAAAGGGAACGTGTTAGACCCGATTGATATGATTGATGGTATCAGTCTTGAGGATTTGCTTGAAAAACGCACCGGCAATATGATGCAACCACAATTGGCGGAAAAAATTGCTAAAGCAACTCGTAAAGAATTTGAACACGGCATTTCTGCACATGGAACGGATGCGTTACGCTTTACCCTGGCGGCGTTAGCGAGCAATGGACGTGATATCAATTGGGATATGAAACGTTTGGAGGGCTACCGCAATTTCTGTAATAAATTATGGAATGCTAGTCGTTATGTATTAACCCACGAAAAATTGGATCTAAGTGAGGGCGAAGCGGAATATTCGTTGGCGGATCGTTGGATTGAGAGTCAATTCAACCGCACTATAGACGCATTTCGCACCGCACTTAAGCAATACCGTTTCGATTTAGTGGCAAATACGATTTACGATTTTACTTGGAATCAGTTCTGCGATTGGTATTTAGAGCTAACCAAGCCTGTATTTGCTCATGGTACGGATGCTCAAAAACGTGGTACAAGTCGCATGCTTCTCAATATATTAGAGAAATTATTGCGTTTAGCACATCCAATTATTCCATTTATCACGGAAGAAATTTGGCAGAAATTGAAGGGTGTAATGAAGTTATCAGGCGATACCATTATGTTACAGCCATTTCCGCACGCAGAAGAAAGTAAGTTTGATCCGGTAGCGGAAAGCCAAATGGATTGGTTAAAAGAAGTGATTGTAGCAGTGCGTAATATTCGTGCGGAATGTAATATTTCACCGAGTCATGCGTTGGAACTGTTGCTGAGAAACATTTCAGAGGAAACAAAAATTTGTCTTGAAAATAACCGCACTTTATTACAATCTATGGCAAAATTGTCCACGATTACTTTACTGGACGCCAATGAAGAACCGCCACTTTCGGTCACGAAACTGGTTGAAAATAATGAAATTTTTATTCCAATGGCAGGTTTTATTAATAAAGAGCAAGAACTCACAAGATTGACTAAAGAAATTGAAAAATTGAAAGGTGAAATTGTTCGAATTGAAAACAAACTCAGCAATGAAGCCTTTATTACCAAAGCACCGGAGCAAGTTATCGCCAAAGAGCGGGAAAAAATGCAGGGGTATTTGGATAATATAGAAAAACTTCAACAACAATATCAGGCGATTGAGACGTTGTAAGTATTTAGGTCGATATTTGATCTCCCGCCGTCAAATGGCGGTCGGGAGATCGATGTTAATCGTGGTGAAAATCTATCTTAGGTTCTCCCAAGAATAACGGACCGAGTGGATTTTTAGGCAAATTGAAGTGATTAGGATACTTCACCTCTACCAAATATAAACCATCAGGTTTAGCAGTTGGTGCGGCTAAAGTGCGGTCTTTTTGAGTTAAAAGCCAATCCATCCATTCAACCGGCTGTTTTCCGCTTCCAATTTCTAAAAGACTGCCAACAATATTGCGTACCATATGATGCACAAAAGCGTTAGCCTGAATATCCACAATAATGTAATTGGCTTGGCGAAAAACATGGAGATGATGAATATTTCGCCATGGTGTATTGGACTGGCATTGTGCGGCACGAAATGAAGAAAAATCATGTTCCCCCAATAAATATTGCCCTGCTTGGTGCATTAAATGATGATCCAATGCAACGTGATGATGAGTAACTCCAGTGGGAAAAAGAGCGGAACGTAGCGGATGATTATAAATTAAATAACGATAACGCCTTGCTGTGGCACTGAAACGAGCATGAAAATCCTCACTGACGACCTTTGCCCAACGTACCGCAATATCAGCAGGTAAATTGGCATTAAGACCGAATGTCCATGCTTTTTCAGAGCGAATCGCTTTCGTGTCAAAATGTACCACTTGACCGGTAGCATGAACACCCGAATCCGTTCTACCCGCACAATATATTTGACAAAATTCATTTGCAACAAAACTGACCGCACTTTCCAGTTTTTCCTGTACACTTGTGACATTCGCTTGACGTTGCCAACCGAAATAATGTGTACCGTTATATTCAATACCTAATGCTATTTTCATATTATGTTATCTGTTAAGCTGAAACCCATTTTATGATACTTGAATATAGTCGAGCGGTATATCACCTAAATACGCCAATAGTTCTTCTGTCATACCACGATATGACAACCTGAAAGGTTGTTCAACCAATACCGCTCGAGCAATATTTTCCACCTCATTTCCATTTAAAAGTAAATAATTCAATGCTGTTTGTAGTGGCGGTAAAGAGGGATTAAATGCGGCATTTTCAGCATAACTGCCTTGAAAAATCTGTTGATCTTGCAATTGCAATGCAATACCTGAATAGGTTTTGGAATAAGGGGCATGAGATTGATTAGCAGCATCAAGTGCGGCTTGAATTAACGGATCTTCCGTTATCAAAAATAAATTATGTGCTTTTTTATCAAATAGACGATTATCTATCTGTAAATTATGGGGTCCAAAAGCATCCGGCAAATAGTGATGTAATAAATTATCCTGACTATGTGGCAAATGAATGCGTAATGTTTCCGCACTGTTAAGTTCATTCATAAATTGGCGACAATGTCCACAAGGTGTGTAATTGACGGTAATCTCCGTTATTTTACTTTCACGACGCATCCAAGCATGAGAAATTGCACTTTGCTCCGCATGAACGGTTTGCTGAATGTTCGTGGTACAAAATTCTTGATTAGCACCAAAATAAAAGTTGCCTGACTCTCCTTTAGCAATTGCCCCCACACTGAAATGGGAGATTGTGGGATTAGCATAACACGCACTGACGGGTAGTAATATTAAAGCCAATTCTTTGTCCGTCATATGATATTTTTCGCAAAAATGGTTTACTGTGAATGCGGGTAGAAAGCCCTGAAAATTCTGTTCGCCTAAGATATACCACAGATCCTGAGCCAAATTTCTGTTTTCAATTTGATTTAAAGCCTGTTTAATCCGATCAGATATATGTTTTAATGAATGATGTGTCATCATAAATCCTTGTTGAATATTGAGATTGGGTTGAATGTGCCAAACATTTAAAATAACGTCAAGTAGATGTTTTAATTGTATCTTATTATTTTTGGCTGAAAAATTTCTAATTATAACAAGTTAAACACTTTTAATATTTCATCAAAAATATAATTTTCTGCATTGAAATAGTTACTCTTTTTTAAACGACATAGCATAACTCGCCATAAAATTGGATCTTTAATTTTTACGCTGACTAAATGAGGATCGGGATAATAGTACGCTGTAGATAGGGGTAGAATAGTCAAAATATCTGAATTAGATTTTGCAGTGTAATATAAAAAATCCCAACAGGCTGATTCATAGATGATATTAGGGTAAATATTATGTCGTTCAAATGCTTCTTTCAACTGTTGATAAATCATAAACGTTTTATCAAAGATGACAATTTTCTCTTTATGTAATTCCTGCCAAGTCACACTTTCTTTTTGAGCAAAATGATGTTCCGGAGAGCAAAATACCGAGAGTTCTGAGCGATAAATTTCGAAAGATTCAATAATCTTAGATGAAATATGTTCAGGATAGAGCAAGGTTGCAAAATTGACATTACCTAGTAATAGTTCACCTTTTAATGAATATGCACCTTGTTCTTTTACTTCAAATTCAATTTGAGGATTATTTATAATCAGTTCCGGCAAAATTTTAGAAAAAATCAAAGATAAAATTAAAGGTGGAATACCGATAGATATTCGCCCTGTCATTTCTTGTTCTTTCTTATGTAGATTTTTGTTCATTTGATTGTATTTCTTGAGTAATTCTTTAGCATCACGGTAGTAGTTTTCTCCAACGTAAGTTAACCCTCTAATTTTTCCATTAGCTCGTGTAAATAATGCAATATTTTCTTGATGCTCAAATTCATTAATCATCATACTTAATGCCGGTTGAGAAATATAAAGATTTTGAGATGTCCGACTTAAATTGAAGCCGTTTTCTACAATTCCAATAAAATAACGTAAATGTTTGATATCCATGATTTCTCCTTAACCAATTTTGTGTTCAGCCGTTCTATAAGCTGTGTTTCTTTTGTATTCTTTATATGTATCTACATTCTATAAGATTAATTTATAGGTATGTAAAAAAACTGTATTTTGAATTATTCGAACAAATTACTACACTTACCTCAAATAAGGTAAGAATACTAGATTATCTAGATTTTATAAGTATGCTTGCTTAGTTTTTTTGGGATGTATTGAGCGTTTTACTCTCTCAATGTATAACAAAAATTTAACCTTAAATATAAATTTATTTTATCTCATAGGAAGATGCTATGTCTAAATTTATTTCAATTGATGAGCTCAAATCTCATTTTTTTGATGGAATGACAATGATGTCCGGTGGTTTCATGGGGTGCGGTGCTCCCGAACTGATCATTAAAGAAATCTTAGAGGCAAACATTAAGGACATTACTCTAATCAGTACTGACACCGCAATGGTAGATACTGGGGTAGGTCCTTTAATTGTTAATGGGAGAATAAAAAAACTATATGCCTCACATATCGGAACAAATTCTGAAACTGGTAAGAAAATGATTTCCGGTGAATTAAATGTTGAACTTTGTCCACAAGGTACTTTAGCAGAGCGTATTCGTGCAGGCGGAGCAGGATTAGGCGGATTTTTAACGCCGACAGGGGTTGGCACAGTAGTAGAAAAAGGTAAACAGAAAATCACTATTGATGGTGTGGAATATTTACTGGAACTACCGTTAAAAGCAGATATTGCAATTATTAAAGCGGATATTGCCGATGAGATTGGTAACTTAGTTTTTTTAGGTGCAGCTCGTAATTTTAATCCAATCATGGCTCTCGCTGCCAACACAGTCATTGTACAAGCAACAAAAATCGTGAAAGTAGGTGAAATGGATCCAAATTTAGTGATGACCCCCGCAGCAGTGGTTGATTATATTGTAAAAGCGTAACGGAAGGAGAAAAAACAATGAATGCTAAAGAAATTATTGCTCGCCGTATTGCCTTAGAATTAAAAGATGGTGATGTTGTTAATCTTGGTATTGGTTTGCCAACTATGGTAGCAAATTATATCCCAAGTGATATTTCAATCACTCTACAGTCTGAAAATGGCTTTTTAGGTTTGACCGCTTTTGATCCTGAAAATCCCGATGAAAATATTGTGAATGCCGGTGGTCAACTTTGCTCAATCCAAGCAGGAGGTATGTTCTTTGATAGTGCTTATTCATTTGCTTTGATTCGTGGCGGTCACGTTGATGCTTGTGTACTGGGCGGTTTAGAGGTCGATCAAGAGGCAAACCTAGCAAACTGGATGGTGCCGGGAAAAATGGTACCTGGTATGGGAGGCGCTATGGATCTAGTTACTGGTGCTCGTAGAGTAATTATAGGTATGGAGCATTGTGCAAAGACGGGAACCTCAAAAATACTAAAAAAATGCACTTTGCCACTAACCGCACGTAATAAAGTTCATCTAGTCGTGACTGAGCTTGCCGTATTTGAATTTATCAATGGACAATTAACCTTAACTGAAATGGCGGAAGGTTATGATTTGGATATGATTAAAGCTAAAACTGAAGCTGAATTTGTCGTTTCGCCAAATCTAAAAATAATGTCGTTGGCAGGTGCATAAGGAGCTTATTATGATTAGCCGTATTTCTCGGTTTATGACAACTATCGTTAGTAAGTATATGCCAGAGCCACTGGTTTTAGCAGTGCTATTGAGTATCATCATCTTCTTTTGGGCACTTTGGGGCACAGAACACAGTACAGGTGCATTGGTTGAGATGTGGGGTAATGGTTTTTGGAATTTGCTTGCTTTCTCAATGCAGATGGCGATGGTGGTAGTAACTGGTAATGCTCTTGCTTCAGCTCCACAAATTCGTCGATTTCTTTCAACTGCTGCATCTATTGCGAAAACACCAACTCAAAGCATTATGCTTGTTACCTTTATGAGTTGTGTTGCCTGTGCAATTAACTGGGGGTTTGGCTTGGTTGTGGGAGCAATGTTTGCAAAAGAAGTTGCACGCCGTATTAAAGGTGTGGACTACGCCTTGCTGATTGCCTGTGCATACATTGGCTTTATGACTTGGGGAGGTGGCTTTTCAGGCTCAATGCCACTCCAAGCGGCAACGCCAAATAACCCAATTGCACGTTTTATCACAGATGGAAATTATGCTGATGGTATTATTCCTGTTACTAAAACACTATTAACCAGCTATAACATATTCATTATTGGTATGTTAATCATTACGTTACCGTTTCTCACTAAAATGATGCACCCAAAAGCAGAAAATGTAAAAATAATTGATCCTCGCTTATTACAAGAAGATCCAAAATTCAGCAAAAAGTTAACAGAATCTTCCACTATTGCTGAGAAAATTGAAGAGAGTTGCATTCTGGCTTACATTATTGCAGGGACAGGTTTTGCTTATCTTGCAATATATTTTGCGAAAAACGGCTTCAATTTAACGATCAACACCGTAAATCTTATCTTTTTAATGGCTGGTTTAGCCTTGCATGGCTCACCAGCTGCTTATGTTCGTGCTATTACCCATGCAGCACACAGTACAGCAGGAATATTAATTCAATTTCCGTTCTATGCTGGTATGCAGTTAATGATGGAGCATTCCGGTTTAGGTGGCATGATTACAGAATTTTTTGTAAATATTTCAACGAAAGACACCTTTCCGGTATTAACCTTTTTCAGTTCAGCATTAGTGAATTTTGCAGTACCGTCTGGCGGTGGTCACTGGGTAGTGCAAGGTCCATTTATTATTCCCGCAGCACAAGAACTGGGTGCAGATTTAGGCAAATCAGTCATGGGTATTGCGTATGGTGATATGTGGGCGAATATGGCACAGCCATTTTGGGCATTGCCTGCTTTAGGTATAGCAGGACTTGGTGTGCGTGACATTATGGGCTACTGCATGACAGCATTACTTTTCACAGCACCAATTTTCGTTATTGGACTTTATTTCCTTTAATTTCAGGACGAGTGGTCAAGTTTTGTAAAAGCTTTACCCAAAATGACCACTTTTTTATCACCAATCATTCCATAAAAATAAGGAAGCAACTATGAAAAATGTCGTTATTGCCAGTGCGGTGCGTACCGCAATTGGAAATTTTGGCGGTTCACTTGCAGACACCTCTGCTGTGGAACTCGGTACAGCTGTAATCAAATCTGCGATTGAACGAGCAGGTATTGATATAACTGCTATTGATGAAGTAATTATGGGAAATGTTTTACAGGCAGGTCTTGGACAAAATCCTGCTCGTCAGGCACTATTATGTTCCGGCATTGCTCAAGATGTACCAGCTTATACTGTCAATAAAGTCTGCGGTTCAGGCTTAAAAGCAGTAGTTCTAGGCACTCAAGCAATTAAAGCTGGTGATGCTAAGGTTATCATCGCAGGTGGTATGGAAAACATGAGCCAAGCACCTTATCTTCTTGAATCCAAATCTCGTTGGGGCTACCGATTAGGAGATGCAAAAGTACAAGATGTGATTTTATCTGATGGTTTGATTTGTGCTACAAACCACTATCATATGGGTATCACGGCTGAAAATATCGCTAAAAAATATGATATTACCCGCCAAATGCAAGATGAATTAGCACTTGCCTCTCAACAAAAAGCCACCGCTGCGATTCAATCCGGTGCATTCAAAAATGAAATTGTACCGTTAAATATCAAAATTAAACGCAAAGAGGTCATTTTCGACACTGATGAATTTGTCAAACAAGATTCAACCGCTGAAGGTTTAGCAAGGCTTCGTGCCGCATTTGATAAAGAGGGTAGTGTAACTGCCGGTAATGCGTCAGGTATTAACGATGGTGCGGCGGCATTAGTTATTGTTGAAGAAGAAACGGCAAAAGCATTAGGGTTGAATATTCTTGCTCGTATCAAAGGTTATGCAAGTGGTGGCGTATCACCAGATATTATGGGAATAGGACCTGTTCCTGCTACTTTAAATGCTTTGAAAAAAACAGGTTTGCAGTTAAGCGATATAGACTTAATCGAAGCTAATGAAGCTTTTGCGGCACAATTTTTAGCTGTAGGTAAAGAGTTAGGGGTTAATCCCGAAAAAGTTAATGTCAATGGTGGAGCTATTGCTCTTGGTCATCCAATAGGTGCAAGCGGAGCACGTATTCTAGTCACTCTTTTACACGCAATGCAGGCTCGTGATAAGCAGTTGGGTTTGGCAACTTTATGTATTGGTGGTGGTCAAGGCATTGCAATGATTGTGGAACGTATTTAATACCAACTGGAAAAAAAGGAAAATATTATGGTTAAAAAAGTAGCTTTAATTACAGGTGCAGCAAGTGGTATTGGTTTGGCAATATGTGAGAGCCTTGCAACCGAAGATTTAAATATAGTGATGGTGGATGTAAATAAAGAGACATTAAAAGAACATTCCACTCGTTTAGGAACGGCTTATATTCAAGCAGATCTTTCGAAACGTGAAGGTTGTAAAACTGCGGTAGATTTTGCAGCCGAAAAATTTGGTAGCGTAGATATTTTGGTAAATGTAGCAGGTATCCAAAATGTAGCCGCCATTGAAAATTTTTCCGAAGATAAATGGGATTTTATGATTAACTTAATGCTTACTGCACCATTTTTGCTTACTAAATACAGTTGGAAATACATGAAAGCAAATAAATGGGGACGTATCATTAATTTGAATTCAATCCACGGTTTAGTTGCATCTGATTTCAAATCTGCGTATGTTTCAGCAAAACACGGTTTATCGGGCTTAACTAAAGTAGCTGCATTGGAGGGTGGTGAATTTGGTATTACTGTTAATTCTATCTGTCCTGCTTATGTTCGTACACCGTTGGTTGATAAACAGATCGTAGATCAAGCTCGTAATCATGGAATTTCCGAAGATGAAGTTATTAGCAAAATCATGCTTTCTAAAGCTGCTGTTAAACGCATGATTGAACCTTCAGAACTCGGCGAATTTGTCAAATTTCTCTGTTCTGATTCAGCAGCATCAATCTCTGGAGCTTGCTTAACAATGGATGGTGGTTGGACTGCTGCCTAAAAATTTATGGAACTGGGGAAATTAATGGAAATAATCCCCCGAGTTTCTCTTTAACTTAAGAGGAAATATCATGAGTACTATCGCAATTATTCTTTCATTATTGATGCTGATGTACTTCGCATACAGAGGTATGACAGTTTTATTATTAGCTCCCTTACTGGCTGCTTTTGCTGTCTTACTAAGCGGTGATGGATCAATGATGATGCCAAAATATACAGAAACTTTTATGTCTGCATTAAGTGGCTATTTACTTAATTTTTTCCCTGTGTTTCTATTTGGGGCATTATTCGGTCAGTTAATGGCAGATTCAGGTGCTGCAACAGGTATTGCCAAAGGTATTGTTAAAATGTTAGGAAGTCGGCAGGCAATTCTTACAGTGATCATCGCTTGCGGTCTTTTAACTTATGGAGGCGTGTCTCTTTTTGTAGTAGCATTTGCGATCTATCCGATTTCAAAAGTGCTATTTCGTGAAGCGAATATTCCTAAACGTTTGATTCCGGCAACGATTGCCCTAGGTTCATTTACTTTCTCAATGACGGCATTACCGGGGACACCGGCTGCAACCAACGCAATTCCAATTCCTTTTTTTAATACTAACGCATTTGCCGCTCCGGGATTGGGTTTAATTGGTGCCATGATCATGTTGATAGGTGGTTGGTTATGGTTACAAAGTCGTGCTAAAAAAGCAGCTTCTTTAGGTGAGGGTTATGGTAAACACG
This sequence comes from Histophilus somni 2336, assembly GCF_000019405.1. Classification (NCBI taxonomy): domain Bacteria; kingdom Pseudomonadati; phylum Pseudomonadota; class Gammaproteobacteria; order Pasteurellales; family Pasteurellaceae; genus Histophilus; species Histophilus somni. Next base: position 931,022 of record NC_010519.1, read on the forward strand.
ATAGTGAATCAAGTGCGGATTTAGCTATATTCGAGAAAAATGTAATGCCATTTAGTTTATCACTACTTCCCTTAGTTCTTGTTATCGCCATGAATGCAATTTTTACTTATACTTTTTCCAATATGGACTTTAGCTCATTGCAAGAGGTCTTTCCAAATCTCAACATTAAAGGCAAGACTGGATTATGGGCAATCATCGCCTCATTATTAATTGCATGTGTAGTATTAGTATTTTTACGTCTTGGTAAATGGACATCATTACAAGAAACTATCAATAAAGGTGTATATGGTTCAATGTTACCTATTTTTAATACGGCTTCAGAAGTAGGTTATGGAGCAGTAGTTGCTTCATTAGCCGGATTCGCTATTATTCGAGATTCAGTGCTAAATGTATCAACTAATCCATTAATTTCTGAGGCTGTTGCAATGAGTGCGCTTGCTGGTATTACAGGCTCATCATCAGGAGGATTAAGTATTGCAATGAGAACGCTTGGAGCAGACTACCTACGTATGGGAATTGAGGCAGGTATTGATCCGGATTTATTGCATCGAGTAGCAGTAATGGCAGCAGGTGGATTTGATACTTTACCTCATTGCGGTGCAATAATTACTTTACTTTCTATCTGTCACTTGAATCATAAGCAATCTTACTTGAATATTGCGGCTGTTACCATTGCAATACCAATAGTAGCCGTCATTAGTGTGATTGCATTAGGCACAGTGTTTGGTTCATTTTAAGTACAAATAAGTCGAAAAATGGAAAGCTTATCCTGCAAGTAGTTAAATTTTAAAAATTTCTTATAGGAAATGTAGCAAAAACAGAAAGTGAAATACTTATGGAACTGTTACACGATATCAACAAAATTAACCCACTTAAAAAAGTGGGTTAAATTTAATAAAAAGGTTTATTTCAAGCAACTAAAATAGCTATCTGCGGTATATTGTAAGAAATTGGCATAGGAATTTTTACCTAATTTAACTTTGTCACCCATCGGATCCAAGCGTCCAACGTTTACACCTGTTGCTTTACCTAAACTTTCAATTACTTTTGGTGTAAATTGCGGTTCTGCGAATAAGCAATTTACTTTATGCTCAGTAATTTCTTCCTTAATTTTAGCTAATGTTTTTGCCCCCGGTGCAACTAATGGATTAATAGTGAAATAGCCTACTTGATTTAATCCATAAGCGTTATTGAAATAGCTGTAAGCATCATGGAAAACATAAAATCCATTTTCTTTTACTGAAGCTAATTGCTTTTTAATTTCGTTATTTTTTGCTGCTAAAGTGCGGTTAAATTCAGCAAGATTTTTTTCAATCAATGCTTTTTTAGCCGGATATTGTATTGACAACTTCTCTGCTACTTTTTGTGCAACAATTTTGCTAATTTCCGGTGAGTACCAAACATGCCAATTAATGCCCAATTCATCATGTTCATGATTGTGTCCATGCTTGTGTTCATGGTCATGTTTGTGGTCGTGATCGTGGTCATGGTCATGTTTGTGGTCATGGTCATGCTTGTGTTCATGGTCATGTTTGTGGTCGTGGTCATGGTCGTGGTCGTGGTCATGGTCATGGTCGTGGTCGTGGTCATGGTCATGGTCATGGTCGTGGTCGTGGTCGTGGTCATGGTCATGGTCATGGTCGTGGTCATGGTCGTGGTCATGGTCATGGTCATGGTCATGGTCATGGTCATGGTCATGGTCGTGATCATGATGATGGCCTGTCATTAAAAGTCCTTTAGTATTAATTTCTGAAATTTCAGCAATGGTAACTACTTTTTTCGGATCTATACCACGTAAAGTTGCATGATCTAAAAACGCATCCACATCTTCGCCAATCCAAACAACTAAATCTGCTTTTTTTAGTTTTTGAATATCGGAAGGGCGGAAACTATAGTCATGCGGAGAAGCACCTGGTGGAACAATAACTTGGGTATCAGTTACACCATCAGCAATAGATGAAGCGATAAAACCTAAAGGTTTAATTGATGTTACTATGCTAGCATTTGCCACAGCAGATAAAGAAAAAAGTGCTGTACTAATTAATGCTTTTTTAAAGGTAAAATTAGACATTGGAATACTCCTTTTCATGATTAATAACGATTTTAAAAGACGGACTAGGTTATCACTTTTTCATCAAATTACTAGAATTTTTACAAAACTTTTTAGCCTTTGGCTAATTTATTTATTATTTTTGCTACTGCAAAAAAGCCAAAAGTCGCTGTTATCATTGTTGCTGCACCAAAGCCATTGGCACAATTCATGGTAGCTGAAGTAGTACAATTATCAGCCATTTTTGGAAAAATTAAAGGCTGAGTGGAAAAGACACAATCGACTACAAACTTACGTTTAGGATTTTGCGGAAAATGATATTCTTTACGTAAAACCGACCGCACTTTTGCCAGTAAGGGGTCTTGAATAGAGCGACTAAGATCTGCTACTCGAATTTGACTTGGATCGGTTTGTCCTCCTGCACCACCAATTGTGATAATCGGAATTTTATTGCGTTTACAGTGAGCAATTAGTGCTGCTTTTACTCTGACATTGTCAATAGCATCAATCACATAATCGTAGCCTGTATGAATATATTCAGCTAAATTTTCAACTGATAAAAAATCATCAATAATATTCACGTGGCAATCCGGATTAATTAATTGCACACGTTCTTTCATCACTTCTGTTTTTAACTTGCCGATATTACCTGTTAGAGCGGGTAATTGTCGGTTAATATTAGTTACACAGATGTCATCCATATCAATCATGGTAATTTGCCCAATACCGCAACGTGCAATTGCTTCGACAACCCATGAACCTACCCCACCAATGCCAATCACACAAATATGTGTTTGCTTTAAGCGTTCCAAAACGTCTATTCCATATAGTCGTCCAATTCCACCAAAGCGTTGTTCATAATTATCAATACGTTCTGTCATTATTGTAATAACCACACTCTACCATAGTGCTTCGATAAACCCGCAATATGTCCGGCATTATCGCCAATTCCACGATATAAATCAAAATGCTGCCCTTTTACTGCTCCTCCAACATCTAATGCCACCATTAAATGTAAAATATGTTCACCGGTCCAATTGCCTTCATCATCAATTTTCGGTACTTCCACTAAAACTACAGAGCCGCTTGGGATCACATTTTTATCGCTAGCAATAGCAGCCATAGGTACTAAAGGCACACCGGCAGAACCAAGCACTTTTCCGTTAGGATCTTTTTTGAAAAAAACATAAGAAGGATTACGTTCTAACAAGGCTTGTAAGCGTGATGGATTTTCCATTGCCCAATTTTTAATGGCTTGAATAGACATTTTTTCTTTGGAAATTTCGCCATCCTCTACCAGCAATCGTCCTATTGCTACATAATCAAAACCATTTTGTCCTGCATAGGCAAAATAGGTCAAATCTCCGTGACCAAAATCAACATAACCGCTACCTTGTACGCCAAGTAGAAAATTATCAATCATTGAATCAGTGTAAGCCAGCTCAAGTCCCTTACCTTGCAAGGCACCGGCATAAATTTGAGCTCGAGAAAAACGTTTATTAGCAGGCAAAGCATAAATAGGTTGATTATATTTGCCCTGTTGCGTATGACGAGCATGAATAACCGGCGAATAATATCCTGTCATTAATACATTTTGGTATCCGTCGGTTCCTTTCATAATTTGAGCTTGAATACCATAGTCTGCTAATTGTTTAGTATTCGCACCCGCCAATACCCAATGAGTTACTTTGTCATAAATGTTCGCAAATTGATTAGCTAAGCCAGTTGATGCTTGACGAATATTAGTAAGTTGCGTTAAAAAATCACCTTGATTGATGACCGCACTTTTGTTGTCAACAGAGGAAACCGGCACTAATGACGCTTGCTGATAACTACGCCCAGCATATTTTGCCCCGAATTGTTTCGCATCATTTTGGCTAGCTGTTTTAGAGTGTTCGGAAGAACATGCAACCAAAATAGTGACCGAAAATAAAATACTTTGTTTAACTACTGTTTTGATAAAAAATACCATATGTTACCGAAAAACCGCATAATTAGAGACGTCTTAAATTAGCAAAAAAACTGTAGAATATACAGTCTTTTATCATTCAATGAAGATAAAAAATTTACAATTTGCTTCATTTTATCATTGGTTGTTTTGTTATTTACACTGATGCAAAATGTTTTTACGCTTGAATTGTCAAATAAAAGTGCGGTGTTAATTTAGACTACTTTGAGTATTGCAACGTCAGGGCTTGATTTTGCAGTCCAAGCCCTCAAAATCATTTAAAACTCACCGCACTTTTAGGCTTCATCAATTCCCCAAAGCCAAGCCGCCCCACGCACACCACTGGAATCGCCGTGTACGGCTTTTTTGATTTCAGTAAAAAATTCTCTACCGAAAATATAATCGTTCATCCGTGTCGGTAAGGTTGTGTACAGACGATCAATGTTACAAACACCGCCCGCCAGTACAATCACATCAGGATCTAAAATATTTACATAAGCTGCTAGAGCTTTTGCCAAACGGCGTTCATAAGCTTGTAAAGATTGTTCGGCAGTAGGATCGCCTTGCTCGGCAAGTGCGGCAATTTCGTTGCCTTTTAATCTTATCCCACTCCGACGTTCGTAATCATCACATAGACCGGTACCGGAAACAAATTGTTCGATACAACGATGTTTGCCACAATAACATTGTACGTTATGCGAACGTTCTTCTTCATCTTGCCAAGGTAATTCGTTGTGTCCCCATTCACCGCCGATACCGTTAGCCCCATTCCAAGGTTTTCCGTCAATCACGATACCGGAACCGCAACCTGTTCCGAGAATAAGTGCCAATACGACCTTTTTTCCTGCTCCTGCACCATCTGTGGCTTCAGAGACGGTCATGCAGTTAGCATCATTGGCAATTCTTACTTCTCGTCCTAAAAGTGCGGTCAAGTCTTCGTCTAAATTTTGTCCGTTAAGCCAAACAGAATTAGCATTTTTGACTTTGCCGGTAAAAGGGGAAATAGTGCCGGGAATTCCGATCCCTACTGTGCCTCGTTGCCCTGTTGCATGTTCCGCATCATCTACCAAACTTTTAATTGCTGTCAACGTGTCCGGATACGACCCTCTTGGGGTAGGAATACGTTTGCGAAACAACTCTTCACCGCTGTTACTTAATGCAATAACTTCAATCTTGGTTCCACCTAAATCAATACCTATACGCATAAAAAACTCCTATAAATGAAATATGAATATTGTGATCCTTGTAACATTATTTTATTTTGATATTTTATATACTTTCCTCCTTTAAAATTATTATCAGGTATTAATGTCCACCAGCATATCAATTTTAGTCATTGATGACGATATTCAAATTTGCGAGCTACTCACCGATACTTTTGAAGAATATGGGTATAGGGTTGTTGCAGTCTCTTCCGGTCAGGAAGCATTAACCTTATTACAAACCAATTCTCGCTTTGATTTGATTTTATTAGACCTTATTCTCCCCGATATTAACGGACTGGTTTTGCTTCAACAATTAAAAAATCTGTTGAATAAGCCCATCATTATGTTGAGTGGCTTAAATAGCGAATCCGATGTAGTTGTTGGTTTGGAAATGGGGGCTGATGATTATATTACCAAGCCTTTTTATCCTCGAATTGTAGTGGCGAGAGCTAAAGCTGCTATTCGTCGCACTCAACCACAAGCCACAACCACCGTTTATACGCATAGCGGTTTTTTGTTTCATCAATGGTATTTAGATACCGAAACACATAAACTTTATTCGCCCCAAAAACAGGAAATTGAACTGACTCACGGCGAATATTTATTATTGTATGCCTTAGTTTCTCACGCTCAAAAAGTGTTGAGCCGTCAAAAATTATTAGAATTAACCCATGCAGAAAATTTGGAAATTTTTGACCGCACTATTGATGTATTAATTATGCGACTACGTAAAAAAATTGAACCGAATGTTAAGGCTCCGAGTTTTATTCAGACTGTTCGAGGCCTAGGGTATTGCTTTGAGGCTTCAGTTGAAAAACTGGGAGAAAATTAAGTACGCTATTATGCAACTCAAATCCTCACTTTTTAAGTATTCTGCATTGTTTCTTTGGTACGAATAAAATCCTTTAATTTCACATAGCTGACTGCACCTTCAGTAGCAGAGAGTGAAAATAAATTGAAATACGCCAAACCGTGTCCTAATTGTAAGGTTTTTTGTAACGGTAAATTCTGATGTAATCCGTATAAAATACCACTACAGAAAGCATCTCCAGCCCCCAATGTACTCAGAATTTTATCTTTTTCGACCCAGTAGGAAGGAACCGTAACAATATTTCCCAGCAAATCACAAGCAACCGCATATTTAGGTGAATGTACAATAACGGCTTTCTTTACACCCAGTTGCATAATCGCTTTTGCCGTCGTAACCAACTCTTTTTCTGTAGAAGCTATATTTACTTGTTCCGTTAAAATTTTGGCTTCCACATCATTAATAATCACAAAGTCCACATAGGATAAGATCGGGCGAATAACATTTTTAAAAATCTGTTTATTTTCACAGGAAACCAAATCAATCGAAATAAGAAAACCCTTTTCTTTTAGCACTGTCAATGTTTTTACCAGTTTTGAGACATCCAGCAACGCCGGCAGTAAGGGCAAATAAGCGATATGGGCAATTTTAGCATTACAATCTATCGAGGTAACAGTTTGATGATCATATTGCTGCATTGCTCCTATGTAATGAAAAAAAGTCCGCTCTCCGTTTTGACTGTTAATCATTACATCAGTAAAGGAAGTGGGGAGATCGCTTTCTAACATTGCGGTTAATACCACATTGTGTTTCTTAGCTTGCCGTAAAATAAATTGTCCTTCACTATCTTTTCCAATAGCACCACTTAAAAATAAAGAGAGCTCGGGATCCAATTTAGATAAATTGAATAACACATTAGTACAGCCACCCCCACAGTGTAATCCCATTTCCGAAATAGTTGCCAACATCGTTTCTTTGGGATAATCGGAGATCACTAAAGTTCGATCTACCAATAAGTTTCCCAACGCCAAAATACCCTTACGTTTTTGCATAATATCTAGCTTTATCGATGCTGTTAAAAATTTTCAATTGTTCGGCAACGGTTTGACTAATCGCATGTTGCATATTATTCATTATCATCAAGTATTGATTATATTTGCCACTTAATTCTATGGATCTCATATCCACCGCTAAGGTATCTAATGCCGTTTGAGACATGCCGGTAAAGAAATTGATTTTGCAAATACCCAATTCAATAGTTTTACGGAAATCTTCTGCACTAATTCCTGAACCACCATGTAATACCAAAGGAACATCAACAGCTTGATTGATTTGTGCAAGGCGTTCAAAATCAAGCTTAGGTTCGCCTTTATATTTCCCGTGCGTATTACCAATCGCAACTGCTAGAGTATCAATACCGGTTTTTTCTACAAATTCCTTGGCTTGTTCCACTTTGGTATAAAGTGCTACATCTGCTATACTTTCTAACGCACCGCCTTCATCGCCACCCACGGCACCTAATTCACCTTCCACAGAAATATTATAAGGGCGACATAATTCCACTATTTCTCTAGTTTGACGAATATTTTCTTCATAAGATAAAGAAGAACCATCAAACATAATAGAGGAGAAGCCACATTCAATGGCTTGTTTGACGGTTGGTAAAGTTAAACCATGATCGAGGTTTAAACAAACTGGGATACTTGCTAATTGAGCTTTCTTTTTAATGTATTTGGCGGTCGCAGGTAAATCGATATATTGCAAATGTACTTCCGCGACATTAATAATCACCGGTGATTGCTGCTGTTTAGCCGCAGCAAATACTGCATCAATAAAATTGGAATCAATTGCATTAAATGCTCCCACGGCAAATTTATGTTGTACCGCAACGGTCAGCATTTCTTTTAAATTAATTAACGACATAAAAATTCCTTATAATCACTACAAAGTAAACGGATAGGTTGTTCATTTTCCTGAATGGTTGAAAAACGTCCAAGAGATTCTAAAAAACGGTTATCGGTGAGATCATCATTTGTCATTGATACCTCACCAACTAAAACATCGCTATCTTCCGCCCAAAAGCTGTGGTAGAGCATTGGTGGTAAGCAAATACTTTGGCCTGGGCTAAGACGAATTTTGCTACCTGCGGCAACTTGATATTGTTCCCCGTCTATTTGAATATCAATGGACGAAACCTTATCTAGCAGCTCCGTTATTTCATCACGCCTGTATAACTGAATGACTAAAATGCCACCGCCACGATTTATAATATCTTCCATTTTTTTCCAATGGTAGTGCATTGGCGTAATTTGGTTTTGCTTCACCAACATAATTTTTTCGGCATAAGGTTTATTGTTTCTATCCGACTGATTACGCAAGGTAAATAGGGTCAATCCCGCCTGTTTGAAATTACCTAAATTAAAATCCGTCACATCCCAGCCCAAATTTGCTTCTAGTATTTCAGCATAGCGTTCCAGAGAAAGTGTATGCCAATCCGCTAGTGAAAAATCCGCAAATTTCGGCAGTACAAAGTGGTATTTTGCCATCATTTGCTGTGCTTCTCTGATCGCTTGATTAATTTCCGAACGCTTCATATTTTATTTCCTGTCATCAAAACAATGAAAAAATCTACCGCACTTTTTAGCTGTTGATAATATGTTAAAGCCGTTGCACAAAGGGAACGGCTTGGTTTTTCTATAATTATTTTACAGTCCAACCTTTGTAATCTTTGATGTTATCGCGATTAATTAAGGTTACAGGAATCAAGACCGGTTTTTCTGGTGCAGCTTTACCTTGTAAAATATCGTAACCGATTTCTACCGCTTTCGCTGCCATAACTTGCGGATCTTGTGCCGGTGTGCCGTTAAACAAGCTATTGCTTTGTTTTAATGCATCTTCACCGTCTGGAGAACCATCTACACCCATGATAAAAAATTCTTTACGTTGTGCCTGTTTCGCCGCTAAGTCGGCACCGATTGCTGTCGGATCATTAATTGCAAATACTGCATCAATTTTCGGGTGAGCGATTAATAAGGAAGTCATTACTTCTAAACCACCTTCACGACTGCCTTTTGCATTTTGATTGTGAGACAATAATTTGATCCCTTTATGCTTAGCCAATACATCCATACAACCTTGAACACGGTCTTGTACCGCAGAAACTGGTGGACCGTTGATGATAACCACATTACCTTTACCATTTAATTTATCGGTAATGGTTTGACATGCAATTTCACCCGCTTGGTAGTTATTGGAAGTGACGGTTGCATTTGCACCATCTGCCGCTACATCTACTGCCACAACAACGATTCCGGCTTTTTTCGCACGCTCTACTGCAGGTCCTATACCTTTAGAATCTGCAGCATTTAAAATGATCATATCGGTTTTCGCTGCAATGAAGTTGTCAATTTGTGCTACTTGTTGACCTAAATCGTAGCCACTGGACACGGATGTCACATTCACTTTATCGCCAGCTAGTTCTTTTGCTTTTAACTCAGCACCTTTGGCAATTTGCACGAAAAAAGGATTGGCCAAATCACCGACTGTTACACCGATAGATTTAAGTTCTTTGGCTTGAGCCAAAGGAGCCATGGCCAACATAACACTTACTGCTAATGTTTTTAATTTCATAAAATATCTCCTATGAGATTATGGTTAAGGAAAAGTTTGAGTAATTTACCCAAATTAGTTTGCTTTACTGGTACGATACTTATCGATGAGTACTGCTACGATAATTACGCCACCTTTAATGACAAGTTGCCAGAAATAAGATACCCCCATTAATGTCATACCGTTATTGAGAGTTGCAATGATCAATGCACCGATTAATGTGCCTGTAATTGTACCGATACCGCCAACGAAACTGGTTCCGCCTAAAATAACCGCAGCAATAGCATCTAATTCATAGCCAACCCCTAAGTTACCGTTAGCACTATATAAACGAGAAGCACTCATCACACCACCCAAACCGGATAATAAACCGCTGGTAGCATACACAAAAATCAACACTAGAGATACTTTGATACCAGTTAAATGGGCAGCCTGTAAATTCCCACCAACCGCATAAATATGTGTACCTAACGTTGTGCGACGTAAAATAAACCAACATACCGCAATTACTGCAAAGGCAATAATGACTAACCAAGGAATAGAGCCTAGATAACCGTTACCGATCCAGTCAAAAGAAATTTTTGAGTTAATCACTGTTGTGCCGTCAGCCACTAAGTAAGCAGCACCACGAAGTGCGGTATAAGTTCCAAGCGTTACAATAAATGGTGGCAATCCTGCATAAGCAACCAATAAACCATTAAAAACACCCATACCTAAACCTGCAACTAGAGCAATCGGTACTGCAAAATCGGCAAGTGCAGGATTTAACGAACACACCAATGCCATGACGGCAGTTACTCCTAAAATTGACCCTACGGATAAATCAATTCCACCGGTTAAAATGATGAAAGTCATTCCTGCTGCCAAGACGATATTAATTGATGCCTGACGGGCAATATTCATCATATTGGCTTCACTCATAAAATTGGGGGCAATAAAGGAAAAGACGATAATAATCAGTAGCAAGATAGGTAAAATACCCATTGCTTGGAACATATCCGATAATGCCTGTTTTTTAGCTCCTGATTTTGCTACATTTTCCATATTAAGCTCCTTACATCTAAATTTACGCTGCACCACAGGCCAATGCCATAATGCTTTCTTGATTAATTTGTTCACCTAGAACTTCACCGACAACATAGCCTTCCCGCATTACATAAACACGATCGCTCATACCGACAATTTCAGGTAATTCACTGGAAATCATTAAAATCGCTACACCTTGTTTTGCCATTTCAATCATCATTTTATAAATCTCACTTTTTGCACCAACATCCACACCTCGTGTCGGTTCATCTAAAATGAATAACTTCGGATGAATTCCCATCCAACGGGACAACAATACTTTTTGTTGATTACCGCCGGATAGTCCACTCACATCGACATTAGCATTCGGCACTCGGATTTTTAAACTTTTAATTGCCTGATCAGTATCCGCTTTTCCTTTTGTCTGATTAATCACCATCATGGTGGCATCACGTTCAATGGTCGCAATAGTTATGTTTTTAAATACGTTCATATCAAGGAATAATCCTTCTTCTTTACGATTTTCCGGTAATAATGCTACGTGATGAATAATGGCTTCTCGAGGTGAGCTGAAACTAATTTCGGCACCGTTTAAATACATTTTGCCTTGTGTAGGTCGACTAACACCAAATAATAAATGAGCTAATTCAGAACGACCTGCACCAACCAAACCGGATAAGCCAATAATTTCACCTGCTCTTACAACCAAAGAAGCATTTTTTATTTTATTACCGTCAGAAAGATTTTCAATGCGAATGACTTCCTCGCCTATTGGTACTTTTTCTTTATTAAACAAATCTGTTAGTGGTCGTCCTACCATCATTTGTACTAAAGTGTTGGCATGCAAATTCTCACGTAGTAAAGATCCAACATACTTTCCGTCACGTAATACACTCACACGATCCGCCAATTCGTAAATTTCCGCCATTCGGTGACTAATATAGATAATTGCCAATCCTTCCGACCGTAATTTTTTGATCAACTCAAACAATTTTTCTGTTTCACGGGAGGATAATGCAGCAGTCGGCTCATCCATCACTAAAATTCGACTTTTACGATGTAACGCGCGGGCAATTTCTACTTGCTGTTGCTCAGCAATGGTGAGAGAGGACACTTTTTGATAGGCGAAAAATTGAGCACCTAAACGGTCTAATACTTCCTGTGCTTCTTCTTCCATTTTCTTGCGATTCAAGCCAAATACCGTACCGATTTCACGACCTAAAAAAATATTTTCTGCAACTGTCAAATTCGGTGAAAGATGAATTTCTTGATAAATTAAAGTAATTCCCGCAAGAATGGCATCTTTCGGCGAAGAAATCGGAAAGAGTTTGCCGTCAATGTTGATTTCACCGGAAGTAGCAATATACGCACCTGCCAAAATTTTCATTAATGTACTTTTACCGGCACCATTTTCACCCATTAACGCATGAATTTCACCACGATATACATCTAAATCAACATCTTGCAATGCATAAAAATCGCCGAAACGTTTGGCGATATGACGCATTTCCAACAACGGTGTTACGGAAATATTGACAGCCTGCTCCATTTTAATTGCCCTCAATCTTTATTTTGATTTACAGTAAAGCATAAGTTTATGAACAGAACATGTTAAAAACTCATTCATATTTGTCATAATTCCATAATAGAAACTATTTATAATGTCACACTCGGTCAAAAGTGCGGTAAAAATTACAAAAGTTTTATTCAGTCGGTAGTTATATGTTAAAAAAACTTTTTTCTACTCATTCCTACGGTGTTAGATTACGATTGATCGTATTCGTACTGGTGGCAGTTTTTCTGATTTTTTCAATTAGTGTGATGTCTGTATTTGGATTGAATTCCAGTCATAACGCCCTGTCAAATTTACGTGATCGCTCCATGAACCAAATGTTTTTCTCCATGAGTTTAGGTATCAAAACCACTCAGATTTCCACTTATGCCAATAAACTCAGGCAGACCTTTCGTGCATTAGAATATCAGGAAGCGTCCAAGCAACTGGCACAGCATATTGAGCAAGTACATCATTATTTGGATCAAGGCAAAAAATACGCCAGTCCGTTAGAGCAACATCAATTTTCAGGGATTATTCAATCTATTGACTTATTGGAAAAAAGTGTGCAAGAGCTGTTACAACAAGCCTATCAACGCCATGTTTTGAATACCAGCATCATCAGCAAATTAAACCAATCCTTACTTTATTTAGAACACATTAAAAGGTTAGAAAAACGCACCGCACTTTTAGCAGACGGCAAACTGTTTGTTTCTGACTTTCAACAAATTGAAAACTTGATTGAAACTGCGACTAAAGGTTTATTTTCACCTGAAACCTTTATTGCCATTCGCTCAGTATTTTCATTTTTACCCGAGAAAAAACAGCCAGATATTCAGCAAGAATGGATAAAAATAGAAAATGAATTTGAACTTATCACTAAATCAGCCTACCAATTGGTAGCGATTAATCAACGTATTCAATTCTTAACTTATCAAATTGATTCGCTTGTAGCTCAAATTGACCGAGATTACAGCCGTTTGGCACAAGAAAAAATCGCTATTGTGAATAGTGAATCTGCAAAAATTCAAACCGCACTTTCCAAGCATATTTTGTATATTTGGGGAGCTTCTTTATTCACAGTCGGCTTGATTATCATTTTGGGTATTTATATTTATCGCTTATTCGGTAAGCGTTTGTATTCTATTACTCAGGCGATGACTCGCTTATCACAAGGGGATAAATATGCTCAAGTACCGCAACAACAACGACAAGATGAAATCGGCGAATTAGCTCGAGCTTTTTATATTTTTCAGCAAAATGTGGTGAAACTAGCACGTACCGATGCCTTATTGAAAGAAAAAAGTGAATTGTTGGAGCGAACTTTTTTGGCAATGCGGGACGGTTTGGCGATTTTTAATCCCTCCGGTTGTTTAATGTCTTGCAATAGCCAATTTATACAATTATTACATTGGCATGAAGAGCAAGCACGAGAGGCTAATTTTTCAAGTCTAGCGTTCTTTTTACAGCAAGGTTCAGCAAAAATTTATGGTAGCTCGGAGCAAATTAATGAAAAATTATTAAGTGAAATGCGTAGTGAGCAAGAACCATTGGAAATCGACTATTGCCGGCAAATTTTGGAATGGAGGGTAAGTGCCTTACAAGACGGTGGTTTGGTGGCGTTTTTAATTGATCGTACTCAACGTAAAAAATTGGAAACGGATTTAGCACACAGTCAAAAAATGCGAAGTATCGGTCATTTAACCGGTGGAATTGCTCACGATTTCAATAATTTATTGGCGGTGATTATTGGTAATTTAGATTTGATAGATCCTGAAACTTTACACGACAAACAGGCAAAACGTTTGCAACGTGCATTAAAAGCGGCAGAAAATAGTGCAACATTAACACAGCGTTTGCTGGCTTATGCCCGCAAGCAACCTCTCCATCCGACCTCATTAGATTTAAACCAGCTATTATTTGAATTTTCCGATTTTATGAAACATAGCCTGCCAGCAACGATTACAGTGCGGTTAGATTTAGCGGAGAATTTACCGCTGATTTATATGGATAAAAATCAATTGGAAACAGCCTTGGTGAATTTATTGGTGAATGCCAAAGATGCCTTAGAGAGTAAAGGCGAAATTGTGCTGAAAACCCGTCAATTATTAGTCCAACGAACCCATAAAACCGAACAAATGGTGCAACTGTCAATTATTGATAACGGTTGCGGAATGAGTGAAGAAACTCGTCGCCATATTTTTGAACCTTTTTTTACCACCAAACAAAACGGTAAAGGTAGCGGTTTGGGATTGTCGATGGTATATGGATTTATTCGCCAATCTAAAGGAAGGGTTAAAGTACAATCCGAACTGGGTAAAGGCACTAAGATCCATTTACAGCTACCTATTTCCCGCAGAAATTCAACAATTTCCACCGCACTTCCAGCGAGTATGGATTTATCTGAACGAGCGACATTAATACTTATCGAAGATCAAAAAGATCTTCGGGAAACCTTAAATGAACAACTTATCGCAATGGGCTATCAAACTCTCGTATTTGAAAATGCGGAACAAGTAATGTCGCATTTATCGAAAAACGAACGCATAGAATATGAATATCTGTTATCCGATGTGGTTTTGAACGGCAAAATGAGCGGTATTGATTTAGCAAATTATATAAAATACCGTTTTCCCTTAATCAAAATACTGCTAATGACAGGGAACCATACGGAATACATCGCTCAGTTCAGTGAGTTTGAGGTGTTAAATAAGCCTTTCAGACAAGAAGAATTATTGGTTCGTTTGAAATCTTTATGATAAAGAAGACTGTAGCAAATTCCTGTAATTAAAGTGCGGTTGAAAGTTTTTCTATTTTAACCGCACTGAGTTTAAGCATAAATACAGTTATTGACTAAATTTTATGTTATACATCGTAAATATGCTTAATCAGACTCACAAAGAATTTAGAAAATCTTGTTTTATTTTTGTGATCTTCATCACGATTTTATGGTTTGAATTTATAAATTGTGATAAATATCACGTTTTTATCACTGATTAAATAATAAAAAATGTGTCCTACATCACAAATCTTAAAGAAAAAATTTTTGCTTTTATTATAAATATGTTATTTTTTCTGCCTGAAAAATAGCCAATTATTTCTCTTTACGCGTTCTATTTATTGAGGTTAAGTTATGCTATCAGCAAATGCAAAAGTCAAAATCCAAAGTGTTGGACGTTTCTTATCAAATATGGTGATGCCTAACATTGGGGCATTTATTGCGTGGGGTTTTATTACCACACTTTTTATTCCGACAGGGTGGTTGCCAAATGAAATCTTGGCGAAGTTAGTCGGACCAATGATAATGTACTTACTGCCATTATTAATCGGTTATACTGGCGGTAAATTAGTTGGTGGAGAGCGTGGTGCAGTAGTCGGGGCGATTACTACTGCTGGTGTGATCGTCGGTACAGATATTCCAATGTTCCTTGGTGCAATGATCGCAGGTCCAACCGGCGGCTGGGCAATTAAACGTTTTGACAAATGGGCTGATGGCAAAATCAAAAGCGGTTTTGAGATGTTAGTCAATAACTTCTCTTCCGGTATTATTGGAATGATTTTAGCCATTCTATTCTTCTGGATCATCGGACCGGCTGTAAAAGTAGTTTCCGGTTGGTTGGCTAGCGGTGTAGATGTACTTGTTCAAGCAGGCTTATTGCCACTCACCTCAATTTTTGTCGAACCTGCAAAAATCTTGTTTTTAAACAATGCAATTAACCATGGTATTTTTTCACCGTTAGGTATCCAACAATCACAAGAATTAGGTCAATCTGTTTTCTTCCTAATTGAAGCGAACCCTGGTCCGGGCTTGGGTGTGTTGTTAGCTTATATGTTATTCGGTAAAGGGTCTGCCAAACAAACTTCCGGCGGTGCTGCTGTAATTCACTTCTTTGGAGGTATTCACGAAATTTATTTTCCTTATGTGTTAATGAACCCACGTTTATTAATTGCAGTGATTGCAGGTGGTGCAACAGGCGTATTTACATTGGTATTATTTAATGCAGGCTTACAAGCACCAGCATCTCCGGGGTCAATTATTGCCGTGTTAGCTATGACACCGAAAACCTCTTTCATCGGTGTGATTTTATCTGTTATCGCCTCTTGTACCGTATCTTTCGTCATTTCTTCTTTCTTCTTGAAAATTTCAAAAGAAGAAAGCAAAAATACCCTAGAAGAAATGCAAGCCGCTTCTAAAGCAATGAAAGGTGGTAATACAGCAACGAAAAGTGCGGTAACAGATTTGAACGAGGTGAAAAAAATCTTTGTTTCTTGCGATGCCGGTATGGGGTCTAGTGCAATGGGTGCCGGAATGTTACGTAAAAAAGTAAAAGATGCTGGCTTGACAATTGATGTAACTAACTGTGCGATTAATGATTTACCAGAAGATGCCCGTTTAGTTATTACTCATCAAGATTTAACCTTGCGTGCGAAAAAACAAGTTCCGAATGCAATACATTTGCCATTACAAAACTTCTTAGATAACAAATTCTACGACAGTTTAGTGCTTGATTTGCAAGCTGCAACAAAAGATACTGTAGTACCGATAGCGGAAGAAAATGCGATTGACGTCAAGGGTACAACATTTACTCTTAACGCAGAGCAAATTTTCTTGGGCTTGAATGCAGACAGCAAAGCGGATGCAATTCGTTTCGCCGGTGAGCAATTGGTGAAATTTGGTTTCGTGCAACCAAGCTATATTGATGCAATGTTTGCTCGTGAAGAATTAGTTTCTACTTATTTAGGTGAAGGTTTAGCCGTGCCACACGGAACAGCAGAAGCAAAAGATGCGGTGTTGAAAACCGGTATTGTAGTTTGCCAATATCCACAAGGCGTTCGTTTTACCGACGAAGAAGACGGCGTAGCGAAATTAGTAATCGGGATTGCGGCGAAAAGCAATGAGCATATTCAAGTACTAACCGCAATTACTAACGCATTGGATAGCGAAGAAGCCATTGCAACACTAACATCAACTGATGATATAGAAAAAGTGCTGACCTTATTGAAAGCTTAAAAGTGCGGTAAAAAATGGCGTAGTTTTGACTACGCCATCTTTGTTTATAATTTTATTGATTGGGAGAGCAAAATGAACGCATTACATTTCGGAGCAGGTAATATCGGTCGTGGTTTTATCGGCAAAGTATTAGCTGATAGCGGAGTTCAAGTAACCTTTGCCGATGTGAATGAAGCGGTAATTGATCTATTGAAAAGACATCAGTCTTACAACGTGAAAATCGTTGGCGACAGCATTAATGCGATGGAAAGCGTACGTCATGTTACGGGGGTGGATTCAAAAGACACAAAGGCTTTGATTGAACTGTTTAAAACGGTTGATTTAGTTACCACTGCTGTTGGTCCTACCGTGTTAAAAATTATTTCCGGCACTATCGCCAAAGGTATTGAAGCTCGTTTAGCCGCAGGCAATTTTAAGCCGTTAAACATTATCGCTTGTGAAAATATGGTTCGTGGAACGACCTTTTTAAAAGAGCAGGTTTTCACACATCTTACAGAGGAATTGCAAGCAGACGCTGAAAAATATGTAGGTTTCGTTGATAGTGCGGTAGATCGCATTGTGCCACCTGTGCAAGAAGATATATCGGATCCTTTGTTGGTAACAGTAGAGGAATTTTGTGAATGGATCGTAGATAACACCCAATTCAAAGGTGATATTCCAAACATTCAAGGAATGGAATTAACTGATAATTTGATGGCATTTGTAGAGCGTAAATTATTCACCTTGAATACAGGACACGCCGTGACCGCCTATTTCGGCAAACGCAAAGGCTATCAATTTGTGAAAGAAAGCATTGAAGATCCCGACATCAAAGAGTTTGTAGCGGCTGTCATGCAAGAAAGCGGTGCAGTGTTAATTCAGCGTTACGGTTTTGAACCGCAAGCACATGCCGCTTATATTGAAAAAATTCTCAAGCGTTTTGCTAATCCATATTTAGTAGATAATGTGGAACGTGTGGGTCGCCAGCCCTTACGCAAATTAAGCTACAATGATCGCTTAATCAAACCATTGCGTGGTACTATTGAATACAATTTAGCTAATCAGCATCTAATTCGTGCAATAGCTTACGCACTGACTTTCCGTTGTGAAGATGATCCGCAAGCAGTAGAATTAGCACAATCTTTGGCAGAAATCGGTGTAACAGAAACGTTAAAAAAATACACGGAATTGCAAGATGTCGTTATTATTGAGCAAATAGCTCAAGCCTATAATGAAGTAAATAAATCTTAGACAAAAGAGCGGTCAGTTTGCAAAACTTCCTAAAAAATGACCGCACTTTCTCTTTCAAGCATAGGAAAAACAAGTTGTTATCTGAAGATCCTATTTATGAAAAATTAAACAGTACTGTTTCCGTGCGAGGTTTTATGATTGCTACTGTGGCAATTTTTGAAGAGGCGGTAGATAGTCTGATCAATCGAGTATTTCGAAAAACAGATTTTGTGGTGCAGTCGGTGATTGACTCTCTTTTTACCAACGATGGTCCTCTTGGTGATCTCAGTGTACGTCTCAAAGTGTTACTCGGACTTGGCGTGATCCAACACAATCTATTTTCCGACGTAAATGCCTTTATTCAATTTAAGGAAACATTAAATAAGGACGAAAAGGAATACACTTTCGATGATGAAATTGTACTCACTTTTTTGCAAAAATTAACGCTGTTGATGGATAAATCAGCACTTGATTTTGAGCCATTAATCGAAGACAAAAACAGCCTTACTTACCAGATGAAATCTCTGCGACGGGAAAAAATTATTCGTTCTTGTTTAATATTGACCATTGCAGATATTTACCGTCAATTACAAATCGAAAGTCCATTTTGATCATTTAAATAAATTGGTACACAACACAAAGGTAAGCATTGATTTTACAGCTAAAAACGCATCTTAAAAAACAGGTAAACAGGTAGTATAAGATGTCTATAATGAATTTTTTAGCTGTAATTTTTCCAGTAATTTCTGATGAATTCCCCCAAAACTACCATTTGACATGACCAAAATATGATCTTCAGGTTGTGCCTCAGTAACAATTAAATCAACTAAGTTGTCCAGATTTCCAGACCATTTTGCCGGTTGCACACAATCATTAGCAATTTCAACTACATTCCAAGGAATATTTTCCGGTTGCAATAAAAAAACATAATCCGCTCTTGCCAATGCTGGTGCTATTTCATCTTTATGAATTCCCATTTTCATCGTATTTGAGCGAGGTTCTAGCACTGCCAAAATACGTGCTCCGCCACCGACCTTGTCTCGAAGTGCGGTTAATGTTGCAAGAATTTCTGCCGGATGATGGGCAAAGTCGTCATAAACAGTAACCCCATTTACTTCACCTTTTACTTCCAAACGACGTTTCGCATTGACAAAAGAATATAGTGCTTGACAAGCATCTTTGACTTGCACGCCCACATGGTAAGCTGCCGCAATCGCCATAAGTGCATTATTCATATTATGTTGACCGACGATATTCCATTGCACTTCACCGGCTTTTTTTCCCTGATGATAAACAGCAAAATGCGAACTGTCATGAGCTATTCTTTCCGTATGCCATTCCTGATCTTGTCCCAAAAAATGCATTTCAGACCAGCAACCCATGTCTAGAGTTTCTTTTACAGATTGTTCATGAGCAAAGGCAAGAATACGACCGCTCTTAGGCATTGTTCTAATCATATGGTGAAACTGGCGTTGAATCGCTTGTAGGTTGTCAAAAATATCTGCATGATCAAACCCTAAGTTATTGATAATAAGCGTTTTTGGATTGTAATGTACAAATTTGGAACGTTTATCAAAAAATGCCGTATCGTATTCGTCAGCTTCTATAACAAAAAATGGACTCTTACCTAAGCGTGCTGAAACACCGAAATTGCCGGCTATTCCACCTATTAAGAACCCCGGTTGCAAGCCATTTTGTTCTAAAATCCAACTTAACATACCGGTTGTTGTTGTTTTGCCATGTGTTCCCGATACGGCAAGCACCCAGCGATCACGTAATAAATGCTCGTGTAACCATTGTGGACCTGAACGATAAGGTAAGCTATTTTCCAACACATACTCTACGCAAGGATTACCACGTTTCATTGCATTGCCAATGACGACTAAATCAGGTGCTGGTTGCAACTGCGAAACGTCAAAGTGCGGTATGATTTCAATACCATTTTGTTGTAAAAAAGTACTCATCGGAGGGTAAATATTCGTGTCTGACCCTGTGATTTTATAGCCCATTTGTTTGGCAATAATAGCTACTCCCCCCATGAAAGTGCCACAGATACCCAAAATATGAATATGCTTATTGTTCATTTGTTTCTATTCCCCAAAATGTATAAAAAATGTGTTATAGATCACATTGTGAGAAATCAATTCATTCGTTAAAAAGTGAAGGTTGTTATAATAAAGCAACTCCAACTGAGAGTAAATTTAAATTATGGAAGGATTAAATTATGAAAACATTAGGACAATTTATTGTAGAAAAACAAGCAGAATATCCCAACGCTAAAGGAGAGCTATCAGGGATTCTATCTTCCTTGCGTTTAGTTGCCAAAATCATTCATCGTGATATAAATAAGGCGGGACTAACCAACAATATTATTGGTAATTCCGGCGTTGAAAATGTACAAGGGGAAACGCAAATGAAGTTAGATTTGTTTGCACATAATACAATGAAGCAGGCCTTGATTACTCGTGAGGAAGTGGCAGGATTTGCTTCCGAAGAAGAAGAAAATTTTGTTGCCTTTGATACTGAACGTGGTCGCAATGCAAAATATGTCATTCTTACCGATCCTTTGGATGGTTCCTCAAATATTGATGTCAATGTGGCTGTCGGTACAATTTTTTCAATTTATCGCCGTGTTTCTCCCATTGGTACACCTGTTACCTTAGAAGATTTTTTACAGCCGGGACATAAACAAGTTGCCGCCGGTTATATTGTATATGGTTCATCGACAATGTTGGTTTATACTACAGGCAACGGTGTAAACGGCTTTACTTATGACCCCTCTTTAGGCGTATTTTGTTTATCTCATGAAAATATCCAAATACCGCCAAACGGTAAAATCTACTCCATTAATGAAGGACAGTATTTGAAGTTTCCAATGGGGGTTAAAAAATATATTAAATATTGTCAAGAAAAAGATAAATCTACTGACCGCCCTTACACTTCACGTTATATCGGCTCGCTTGTTTCTGACTTTCACCGCAATATGCTTAAAGGCGGAATTTATATTTACCCGAGTGCAACGACTTACCCTAAAGGAAAATTACGCTTATTATATGAAGGTAATCCGATGGCTTTTCTTGCTGAACAGGCAGGAGGGATCGCAAGCGACGGCAAAGATCGGATTTTAGATATTCAACCGAAAGAATTACACGAAAGAGTACCGCTCTTTGTCGGCTCAAGAGAAATGGTCAGAAAGGCCGAAGAATTTATGCGTGAATTTTCTGAAGAATAACCATTTGAAAAGACACTGTTTTGTGTCATAAAAAATCTGCACCTTAATCAGTTGATTATTTAGTTCAACTTTTGGGGTGCAGATTAACATGTATATCGGTTTTGAGCCTTACTTGACAGAAATTAGAATTTATAATTTACATTTAAAACAAATGTGCGTCCTCTTGAATAGTTATTTAAGGTTTTCTGGTACCCATCGCCCACACCAAAAATAAAGGTCATTTGGCTTGCAGAATCATTATTCGCATCTAATGGGCTAATATATCTTTTATCAAAGACATTTTGAATTTCCCCTTTAATGGTTAAATTTTCTGTCGGTTGATAGATGGCATAAAGATCAAAAATCACCGGTTGTGCTTTGATTTCTTCTGTACCGGCAATCCGCACATAAGTAAGGTATACTTTGCCATCTTTAGATTTGAACGTCCCCGGTAAGATAACATCGCCATCTACTTTATCAACTTTAGCTCGTTTACTTTTACCGTAGTATTTGGCAATGCCGCCTAATGTTAATTTTCCGTCAAATAAACGTGTTCCTAGGTCAAGGGAACCGTAATCTTTCGGTAGAGACGATATTTTACTTAAGCCGAACCCTTGTAAATATTTTCCACTGCTACTACCGTCATTTACAGCACTACTGGAATCGGAATATGAACTTGGCTGATTGGTTTTTTGTCTAGCATAGGATAAATTGGCATAGAACCAACCGATATCATAATTTAATTCAAATTCTATTCCTTGCATTTTAACAATAGGCGATGAAGCAACAGGAATGATCTCCGCTTCCGTACCGCCGGTAAACTCTTGTGGCTTAAAAATACCGTGAGTTTGTGCTGCTGCTGTAGAACTAAGTTTATTTTCTGCTTTTTTATAGATTGTTTTACCCCCTTCGTAGTTAATATGGGTAATATGTGCAACGCAGTCATCAACGGATACAGGTTTATCTTTTCCTCTATAGCTGTTCGAGCTACATTCCTGTTTGACATTTAAAATATAATCTCTGATTTTCGTTTGATACGCCAAGATTTTAAAGCCCAGTACGTCGAAATCCGAAAATACGCCATTTTTATAACCGTTAATCCCGAATTGAATAGTTTTGGCTTTTTCTGATTTTAAATCGGTTCTCACCGCTAAATCACCGATTTCAGAGAAATACATTTCTTTGATATTTGGGACACGATGGGTTTTGGCATAACTGACAAAGGGCGAAAAGAGCGGGTGAAAATCCGCCGAGAATGAAGCCGAATAATTATCATGTGATCTGGAACCGCCTTTTTCTAGGGTATATTCCATAGGTCTACATCTAGCAATATCAACATACCCATTATAAAATTTTGGAGTGCATCCTAATTTTATGGCACCTTCTACTCCGTATAAATCAACAAGATCTTTTGAGGTATTATCTACCCATACAGTGAGACCTCGATATTTTTTTCTTGTCTCATCCCAAGCTCCATTAATAAACCTATTCCGTCGAAAAACCTGTCCACTGTATTTATAAATTTGGCGATTGGCATTTAATTTTAAGGTATAAATATCGTATTTAAAGGTTTGGTCAAAATAGAGGGTTTTAAAACGTTGTTCGCCGTCAGGTTGGAAAGTATTGGATTTTGTGCTGTGATAAAAACAAGGAAGATAACCCGGTTCACCTCTATTAGGGCAATAATATAAATTCGGAGCAAAAGTTGGCTCACCATCCTCAAAATTATAGGCTAATTCACTTGGATGGCGATTTTTACTGTATTTATTTTTGAGGATATTGGCACCTAATGTTGCTTCATAAGAGAATTTTTCTGTTATCGGAATGGAAAAACTCATATTTATATCCATGGTTTTTGCACTATTTTTGCTTTCCAACATATCTTTCAGCTTTTTGCCATTAAATACGCTTCCCTTGTGATAGGTTTGCGTAGAGGTATTATCCGCCAAGATTAGTTCAAATTGTAAATTCTCTTTCGGGTTTAATTGGTAATTTAACTGGTAATTTTTATTCTCTAAATTTCTGCCGGAAAGTGCGGTCGATAAAGTGCGGTATGAAAGAATGGCTTTATTATATTTATCATTATATTCAATTTTGGCTAAATGGCTTTTGGGATAATGGAGTAATTTATTCGGGTCATAGGGTTGACGATTGTACTTTTCTATTGCTTCTAGAGTACAACTATCTATCCAAAATCCCCCTTTACAACTTTCTCGTGCCAGTCTCGGTAAATTATCTTCTCTATCTACATCTACAATATTTGTTCCACCACCTACTTTAAAATTTTGCGAGCTTTTACGCCAACTATACGCATACATAAAACCTAATGTTCTTGTATCGGAAAAAGGATAGCGAAAAGCAACCGCACCCATATAATTAGGCCCTATAGCGTTTGTACCCCCCCCGCATTCAATAAAATACCCGCTCTATTACTTTCACTTATCACATCATCAACACCGATTGTTCTAAAGTTAGCAGATCCGATTAACCCATTTACACCGCCTTTTCCGCTAACGCCACCACGTTGAATATCTACACTGGTAATAAACGCAGGGTCAATGGTTGCACCGAATTGAGAGGTTCCACCGGATTTTTCGCTGTTATCTCCCGATGTGGCAAAAAAGGTTTGGGAAATACCGTCCACCATCGTATTCACCCGTCCAAATCCCGTTTGACCACGAACGTTCACCGACACTGTCCCCGAACTTTTATCAAGGTTGGTAAACGCACCCGGTACCGTTCTGATGATGTCATCAATAGACTGCGTTGATGTGGAAATATTTTCTCTCACACTGGTCGCTCCCGCTTTTTTAAAGACTTCCTGTTTAGGTGGTAGCTTATATTCTACGTTAATTTGATCGAGCATTTCTTCCGCATAAACACAAGTGCTTAATACGGAAAAAGCTACCGCAGTGAGTTTAAATTTATTAGACATAATTTTCCTACTTATGTATGGTTAAAAAGATTGGTAAAAAAGTAGGGCAGTTATATAAAAATATCCCTCGCATGTCAATTAATGATAATAATTTTTATTATTGTTTTATTTCCAAGAATATGTAAAGCCTACTGTGCCATTGCATTTTTATACACCAAATCTGTAACGCCAAACACAACGGCACTGTTTCCCGACTTAATGTCCGCACTGGCAGTGTCTGCCGAGGCATCTAATTTGGAATCGTCAGCGACTAATAAAATAGTCGGTGCATTAGGTGCTATTTAATTGCATTTTACCGGTCGAGTAGCAACGTTCCATTTGATTTTAAAGATGGTATTCATAGTGGGATTCCTTGTGTGAAAGATAAAAAATAAGACCTAGTTCTCATATGCCAAGAACTAAGCCTCATCGAAGAAATGAATAAAAAAGAGGTGTATTCGTTAGTTAAAAACGAATACAATCGTGCTGTGCTGTCATCATAGATTATGAATTTCTTGCGTCATTCTTCAAACCGTCTGGTTGTATAAAAAATAAATCTTTTTGTCTAACTCTAACAAAGAAATAAAAATACGTTTATACTGAAAATTTTAATTTCTTTGTTTTCATTGCATAATAGTAAAAATCTCATAGATGGAAGGAAAAAATAATGAAAAATATGTTACTGATGAGCAGTTCTAAATACAAAGATACCGGTTACTTAATTCATACACTACCTTGGTTGGATCAATTTTTGATGGCATATAAAGGTAAAAAGCTCGCCTTTATCCCTTATGCCGGCGTTACTCGTTCTTTTGATGAATACGAAATAGCGGTGCAACAAGCTTTATCTTGTTTAGGCATGGAAATTATCTCCGTTCATCACGGCAAAAAACATGCAGACATTATTGAGCAAGCCGATGTGATCGGCATTGGTGGGGGTAATACGTTTTGCTTATTACAACGGATGTATGAATATAATGTCATGAATATTATTCGGGAGAAAGTAAATAACGGGACACCTTATTTTGGTTGGAGTGCAGGGGCAAACGTAGCGGGTAGTTCAATTATGACAACTAATGATATGCCGATTATTTATCCACCATCTTTTACTGCGTTAAATCTATTTCCACATCAAATCAATCCTCATTTTATTTCAAGCAAAATTCAAGGGCATAATGGAGAAAGTCGTGAGGATCGATTAAAAGAATTTTTAATCATCAATCCGACCGCACTTGTATATGCGTTGCCTGAAGGTACTGCGTTGCATGTTCAAGGAGAAAAAGCAACAGTTCTTGGTGAACAAAAGGTGTTACGTTTTAGCGAAAATATGCAACTGAGTACCTTAGCACCTCATTCGACATTTAATTATTAAGGATATAACTATGATACAGTTTAATTCTATTGTGGCTATTCTTGGCATTATCGCCACGGTTTATCTTCTCATTAAAAAATATGAAACTCGTACAGTATTAATCAGTGTTGGTTTGTTGATGGCAATGTTGACTTTCAAACCAATGGAGGCGTTAGATGCTTTTGCTAAATCCATGACCAGTAGCGGTTTAATCATGGCTATTTGTTCCAGTATGGGGTTTGCTTATGTGATGAAATACACTCAATGCGATACACATTTGGTACATTTAATGACTCGTCCGTTAAGTGGTTTAAAATTCTTTTTAATTCCGATTGCAACAGTTATTACGTTCTTTATTAATATTGCTATTCCGTCAGCAGCAGGTTGTGCAGCGGCTGTTGGTGCCACTTTAATTCCAGTATTGAAAAGTGCGGGTGTACGTCCGGCAACGGCAGGTGCGGCGATTTTGGCAGGGACTTTTGGTTCAATGATGAGTCCTGGATCTTCTCATAGTGCAATGATTAGCGAAATGTCGAAATTGACCATTACCGAAGTGAATTTGTCTCACGCACCTTACACTATGATTGCAGGTGCAATCGGCACAGTAGTTTTAACTTTGTTAGCGATTGTATTTAAAGATTACGGTGAGGAACATCGGAAAGCCTATTTACAAGAAAATCAAGAAACGGAAAGTACTTTCAGTAAGGTGAATATATTCTATGCTTTAGCACCTCTCGTTCCGTTGATTATATTGGTTCTCGGCGGAACCTCTTTAGCTGAAAACCCAGGATTAGCGTGGACAAAAATGGGCGTGCCACAAGCAATGTTAATTGGTGCGATTTATGCCATTTTAGTTACCCGAATTTCTCCGGTTAAAATTACCGAAGAATTTTTTAATGGAATGGGTAATTCTTATGCCAATGTATTAGGGATCATCATTGCCGCAAGTGTGTTTGTTGCAGGCTTAAAAGCGACAGGAGCGGTAGATTCCGCTATTGAATTTTTGAAACATTCTAACGAATTTGTCCGTTGGGGAGCGACTATCGGACCATTCTTAATGGGTTTGGTAACAGGTTCAGGTGATGCTGCGGCAATCGCATTTAATACCGCTGTAACACCACATGCAGTGGAATTGGGTTATACCCATGTCAATTTAGGAATGGCGGCGGCTATTGCCGGAGCGATTGGACGTACCGCTTCTCCAATTGCAGGAGTAACCATTGTTTGTGCCGGTTTAGCAATGGTAAGTCCTGTAGAAATAGTGAAACGTACTGCACTGGGTATGATTTTGGCAACCTTATTTTTAACGTTATTTATGTTATAAATATAAGTAATACTGACCGCACTTTGATAATTCATTTGACAAGGTGCGGTTAAAGTTTGGAGAGTTTAATGGGGGATATATGACGAATTTAGCTAGGTTAATTGAATGGCGAAGAGAATTTCACCGTTTTCCTGAAACTGGTTGGACAGAGTTTTGGACAACCAGTCGCATCGCTGATTATTTAGAAGAAATGGGGGCTGAGATTTTACTCGGCAATCAAATTATTCATCATGATTTTGTGCGTGGTCGTGATACGAAATTAGTTGAGAAAGGCATTGAAAGTGCTATTTCTTATGGTGCAAAAACCAAATGGCTAGAATGAATGGCTATACAGGTTGTGTTGCTGTATTTGATTCTGGTAAACAGGGAAAAACCTTGGCATTACGCTTTGATATAGATTGTGTTAATGTGACTGAAACCAATGATCCTAATCATTTACCCAATAAATTAAAATTTGCCTCATTAAATCTAGGGTTTATGCATGCTTGTGGTCATGATGGACACATCACAATTGGTTTAGGTATTGCGTCATGGCTTTCACAAAATAAGGATAAATTTAACGGTAAAGTCAAAATTGTCTTTCAGCCTGCTGAAGAGGGAGTGAGAGGCGCAGCAGCTATTGCTGCAAGTGGAGTGATTGATGATGCGGATTATTTTGCCTCTTCCCATATTAGCTTTTGTGCCAACACAGGTACTGTCTTAGCAAATCCTCGTAATTTCCTTTCCACAACCAAAATTGATATTCGTTATAAAGGACGACCTGCACATGCTGGTGCTGCTCCACATTTAGGTCGAAATGCATTATTAGCAGCGGCTAATGCCGTAACACAATTCCATAGCATTGCTCGTCATGGTGAGGGGATGTCTCGAATTAATGTAGGTGTATTAAAAGCAGGTGAAGGGCGTAATGTGATTCCGAGCAGCGCGGAAATTCAACTTGAAGTACGTGGTGAAAATAAAGAGATTAATCAATATATGGTGGATCAAGTTATGCAAATTGCCAAAGGCATTGCGATTAGTTTCGATGTAAGTTATGAAACTGAAATTATGGGTGAAGCAGTGGATATGAATAATGATCTTGAGTTAGTTAAATTGATCGAGGAAATTGCCATTCAACAACCTGGAATCAATGAGTCTACTGCTGATTATGCGTTTAATGCCAGCGAAGATGCAACGATTTTAGGGCGTCGTGTGCAAGATCATGGTGGTAAAGCGATTTATTTTATTGTTGGTGCTGATCGTACAGCTGGGCATCATGAGGCAAACTTCGATTTTGATGAAAATCAATTGCTGACTGGGGTAAATATTTATATTGGTTTAGTACAGCGGTTATTGGGGTAGTATTGAGTTTTTAATTTATTTTCGATTAAAAAGTGCGGTCAGTTTTTCATGAGAATGAAAACTACCGCACTTCTTGTCTATTGAATTATTAACAGTTCTAGCAGTTTTTTTTGCTTTCAGGTACAATCAGCCGATTAAATTTTATCTTATATTAATGAAAAACTTTTAGATTTTATTTTTATGAAAAATATTCGTAACTTTTCTATTATTGCACACATTGACCATGGTAAATCGACTCTTTCCGATCGCTTAATTCAGAGTTGTGGCGGTCTTTCTGATCGTGAAATGGAAGCTCAAGTACTAGATTCAATGGATTTGGAGCGTGAGCGAGGAATTACTATTAAAGCACAGAGCGTTACTTTAAATTACAGAGCTAAAGATGGTGAAACTTATCAACTTAACTTTATCGATACACCGGGACACGTGGATTTTTCCTATGAGGTATCTCGTTCTTTAGCGGCTTGTGAAGGGGCTTTATTAGTAGTTGATGCTGGGCAAGGCGTAGAAGCACAAACCTTGGCAAACTGTTATACCGCCATTGAAATGGATTTGGAAGTTGTACCTATTTTAAACAAAATTGATTTACCGGCGGCAGAACCTGAGCGAGTCGCTGAAGAAATTGAAGATATTGTTGGCATTGATGCCATTGATGCGGTGCGTTGTTCGGCGAAAACCGGTGTGGGTATTGAAGATGTATTAGAAGAAATTGTACGTAAGATCCCTGCCCCGGAAGGTGATCCGAATGCCCCGTTACAGGCCTTGATCATTGATTCTTGGTTTGATAATTATTTGGGTGTTGTATCTTTAGTGCGTGTTAAAAACGGTATTTTACGCAAAGGCGATAAAATTAAAGTTATGTCAACGGGTCAATCTTATAATGTTGATCGTCTTGGTATTTTTACACCAAAACAAGTAGATACAACAGAGCTGAAAACAGGCGAGGTAGGTTGGCTTGTTTGTGCGATTAAAGACATTTTAGGGGCACCGGTGGGAGATACATTAACTTCACATCATAATCCGGCAACCTCTGTGCTTCCGGGATTTAAAAAAGTTAAACCTCAAGTTTATGCAGGGCTTTTCCCAATTAGCTCTGATGATTATGAATCATTTCGTGATGCCTTAGGTAAACTAAGTCTAAATGATGCGTCTTTATTTTATGAACCTGAAAATTCTACCGCACTTGGCTTCGGTTTTCGTTGCGGTTTTTTAGGACTTTTACACATGGAGATCATTCAAGAGCGTTTAGAACGTGAATATGATCTTGATTTAATCACTACTGCACCAACTGTGGTTTATGAAGTGGAACAAACCAATGGCGAAGTGATTTATGTAGATAGTCCAGCAAAATTACCCCCACTAAACAATATTGCTGAAATTCGTGAGCCGATCGCAGAATGTAATATGCTTTTGCCACAATCTTACTTAGGTAATGTTATAACACTTTGTGTAGAAAAACGTGGAGTGCAAACGAACATGGTATATCACGGTAACCAAGTGGCACTGACTTATGAAATTCCAATGGGTGAGGTCGTGTTGGATTTCTTTGATCGCCTTAAATCAACTTCTCGTGGTTACGCCTCGTTGGATTATGGTTTTAAACGTTTTCAAGCAGCCGATATGGTGCGTGTGGATATTATGATCAACGGTGAACGAGTTGATGCGTTAGCTTTAATTGTACATAAAGACAATGCACAATATCGTGGACGTGAATTGGTGGAAAAAATGCGAGAACTTATCCCTCGTCAACAATTTGATATTGCTATTCAGGCGGCGATCGGCAACCACATTATCGCTCGTTCTACTGTAAAACAATTGCGTAAAAACGTATTGGCAAAATGTTATGGGGGAGATGTAAGTCGTAAGAAAAAATTGTTACAAAAACAAAAAGAAGGTAAAAAACGGATGAAATCTTTAGGTAATGTAGAAGTCCCTCAAGAAGCGTTTTTAGCTATTTTACATGTTGGTAAAGATAAGTAAGGAAACACCAATGTCTAAATCAAATTTATTTTTCGTTATATTAATTGCAGCGGGATATGCCATTTGGAAATTACTTGATCATTTGGCACTACCGAATACATTCAATATTTTATTAATTTTATTGACCGCACTTTGTGGTGTTTTATGGTGCTATAACCGTTTTGTTATCTTGCCCAAGCGGAGCAGACAAATTTCTCGTGCAGAACAGCGTAGCGGTAAAATATTAACGGATGAAGAAAAAAGTAAAATTGAGCCGATTTCTGAGGGGAGTGAATTGTTAGCTTCCCTATTTCCTGTATTGACTTTCGTACTTATTTTACGTTCTTTTCTTTTTGAACCGTTTCAAATCCCATCTGTTTCTATGGAGCCAACCTTGCGTGTCGGGGATTTTTTATTGGTCAAAAAATATGCCTATGGCATTAAAGATCCGATTTTTCAAAACACACTTATTGAAACGGGAAAGCCGCAACGTGGTGATATAATTGTCTTTAAAGCACCTTTAGAACCAAATATTGATTATATTAAGAGAATAGTTGGAATATCCGGAGATCGTGTTTTTTATGATGAAAAAACGCGTCATGTGACAATTATTTATAATAAAGACGGCAAAGAATGTGTTTATGATTGTCAAATAAAGGAATTTAGTTACAGCGAGCCACAGCGTAATCCTGAATTTACCATGATCGTTGGTAAGGATGCACAAGGAAAAGCTATCTATGGCGATGAAAATCCTTTGGTCTTAACTGAGAAAGGCGATGTGGAACATCAAATTCATTGGGATCCACGCATTTTTAACCGCACTTATATGTACAGTGGTTACCGTCAGCAAAAAGATTACGTAACCGAATGGATTGTACCGGAGGGGCAATATTTTGTGTTGGGTGACAACCGAGATCAGAGTGCAGATAGTCGTTTTTGGGGCTTCGTTCCGGAAAAAAATATTGTGGGTAAAGCTGAATTTATTTGGTTGAGTCTTGATAAAAAACAAGATGAATTTCCAAAAGGCATTCGTTTCTCAAGAATGTTTACCTCAATTAAATGACAAATTATTGACTTAATAAAACGCCCTTTAAATTAAAGGGCGTTTCTGTGTTATGAAAAATCCGGTAAAAGTGCGGTAGTTTAGTCGCAAAAAATAATATGTCTTTCTTTTATTTTCAAATAGATTAAATAGGGGTATTATGTTCCATTATTTTTGATGTGGAACATCAAATTTACGTTTCTTATTGATATTCTTGAAAAAAATTATGCAACTGGAAAAATTACAAAAAAAATTAGGTCACCAATTTACTAATCTTGATTATCTTAAACAAGCATTAACGCATCGAAGTGCTGCTGCATTTAATAATGAACGTTTGGAATTTCTAGGTGATTCCATTCTAAATTTTGCTATTGGCAAAGCACTTTACGAAAAATTTCCTAAGTCTAATGAAGGTGAATTAAGCCGGATGCGTGCAACGTTGGTTAAAGAACAAACTTTAGCTGTTGTGGCTCGCCAAGTTGAATTGGGTGATTACTTAAAACTAGGTGCTGGAGAGTTAAAGAGCGGTGGATTTCGCCGAGAATCTATTCTATCTGATTGTGTTGAAGCGTTAATTGCAGCGATTTATTTAGATGCAGGAATCGATGTTGCTTTAGCTCGAGTTTATCAGTGGTATCAGGAATTACTTGAACAAATAAAACCGGGAGAGGCACAAAAAGATCCCAAAACACGCTTGCAAGAGTTTTTGCAAGGGCATCGCTTAAAACTTCCTGAATATGAAGTGATAGAAATTAAGGGAGATGCTCACAATCAGTCTTTTAGAGTGAGCTGTAAAGTGGAAACACTTACTGACGTCGTTTTTGGACAAGGGACTAGTCGCCGTAAAGCGGAACAACATGCTGCTCAACAAGCTATTGAAAAATTGAAAATTAAATAACTATACCCGTCGGGACAATATTTTTTTGTCCTTGCATAATATGAGAGAAAAAATGACAGAACAAGAAACTTATTGTGGTTTTATCGCTATTGTTGGACGTCCAAATGTGGGTAAATCCACTTTATTAAATAAAATCTTAGGACAGAAAATTTCCATTACTTCACGTAAAGCACAAACAACAAGGCATCGTATAGTCGGTATTCACACTGAAGGTGTTTATCAAGCGGTTTACGTAGATACACCTGGGTTACATATTGAAGAAAAACGTGCGATTAATCGCTTGATGAATAGAGCGGCGAGTAGTGCAATTGGCGATGTTGATCTGATAATTTTTGTGGTTGATGGCACACACTGGAATGACGATGATGAGATGGTGTTGAATAAATTACGTCGTGCAAAAGCACCTGTCGTGTTAGCAATTAATAAAGTGGATAACATTAAAAATAAAGATGAACTTTTACCTTTTATTACAGACGTTAGTCAAAAGTTGGAGTTTAAAGAAATTATCCCAATTTCTGCTCAGCGAGGTAATAATATTCACAATTTAGAAAAAATAGTCCGCACTTCTTTACGTAAAGGAGTACACCATTTTCCGGAAGATTATGTAACAGATCGCTCACAACGCTTTATGGCATCTGAAATTATTCGGGAGAAATTAATGCGTTTTACAGGGGAAGAATTACCCTACTCTGTAACGGTGGAAATTGAGCAATTTAAACTTAATGATCGTGGTATTTACGAAATTAATGGCTTAATTTTGGTTGAACGTGAAGGGCAGAAAAAAATGGTTATCGGGGCGAAAGGACAAAAATTAAAAACTATCGGTACTGAAGCTCGTCAAGACATGGAACGTTTATTTGATAATAAAGTTCATCTTGAACTATGGGTAAAAGTTAAATCCGGCTGGGCTGATGATGAGCGTGCATTACGCAGTTTAGGTTATATAGACGAATAAAATAAAACATTAAGGAGACAAATTATGTACTTGGAACAAGTGAAAACTGAGTTATTTGAAGCACAAGATGTACTAAATAAATTTATCAGTAACGAACAAAATATCAAGCTCATTCAACAAGCCGCATTACTGATTTCAGATAGTTTTAAACAACATGGTAAGGTATTATCTTGTGGTAATGGCGGTTCACATTGTGATGCAATGCATTTTGCAGAGGAACTAACGGGACGTTATCGTGAAAATCGTCCGGGGTATCCGGCGATAGCAATATCAGATGTTAGCCATTTAAGCTGTGTAAGCAATGATTTTGGCTATGAACATGTATTTTCTCGTTATGTAGAGGCTGTTGGGCAAAAGGGCGATGTATTATTAGGCATATCAACCTCAGGTAACTCAAAAAATGTATTAAATGCTATTGAAGCGGCAAAAGCCAAAGGTATGAAAGTGATTGCTCTGACGGGGAAAGATGGTGGAAAAATGGCGGGACTTGCGGATGTGGAAATTCGTGTACCTCATTTCCGTTTTGCAGATCGTATTCAAGAAATTCATATTAAAGTTATTCATATTCTAATCATGTTAATTGAATTTGAGATGGCTAAAATTAGACAGTAATTTTTTAACCTTTTTGTACTATTACAGAGAAAGATTTTATGTCATATTACAATAATGCAATCTTCCCTTTGCTTTTAGTGTAAATTTAGATTAAAATCGCAACCCTTGTTTTAGGGTCAATAATTCGTTTATTGAACAATATTAAATTTTGCAAAATATTAATTAATCATTGAGGTGATGGCTTATGCCAGTAATTAAAGTACGTGAAAACGAATCATTCGACGTTGCATTACGTCGTTTCAAACGCTCTTGTGAAAAAGCAGGCATCTTAGCAGAAGTCCGCAGTCGTGAATTTTATGAAAAGCCGACAACTATTCGCAAACGTGAAAATGCAACGCGTGCTAAACGTCATGCGAAACGTGTGGCTCGTGAAAATGCACGTAATACACGTTTGTACTAATTAAAAAATTTTTTTAATTAAACTCGAGTTAAATAGACCGTGAAACCTCATAGGAATCACGGTTTTGTTTCTTTTATAAATTCTCTATCATATTTGCTTTTATAGTATTATTAGGCTAGTTTATTCCTATTTGATGCTATTTTAGGGATTTATCTTTTTTATGTCAGGCAAAATACCGCATTCATTTATTGATGATATTTTAGCTAGAACAGATATTGTAGATCTGATTGATTCTAGGGTTAAACTCAAAAAACAAGGGCGAGATTATCAAGCCTGTTGCCCTTTTCATCATGAAAAAACACCTTCTTTTACGGTGAGTCCGAAAAAACAGTTTTATCACTGTTTTGGTTGCCACGCACATGGAAATGCGATCTCATTTTTAATGGAATATGATAAATTAGAATTTGTTGAGGCAATTGAAGAATTGGCTTCTTTGCATGGTTTAGAAGTCCCGAGAGAGAAATCTACGCTTGATGAAAAAACACGAGTTAGTTTTAAAACTAAACGCAATCTGTACGAACTAATGCAAGAAATTGCAAAATTCTATCAAGAGCAATTAACGCAAAATATCCCCGCACAGAATTATTTACAACAGCGTGGGTTATCAATAGAAATTATTCAACGTTTTCAAATCGGCTTTTCTCCACAGCAATCTAGTTTTTTTATAAAAAAATTTGCCACAAATAGAGAAGAAATTCAGAAATTATTTGATGTGGGAATGGTAAATAAACGAGAGAGCGGTGAATTATTTGATCGTTTTCGTCAGCGAGTTACTTTTCCTATTCGAGATAGAAGAGGGAGAGTTATTGCTTTTGGGGGGCGAATTATTACCCAAAGTGATAATAGACCGAAATACTTAAACTCTCCTGAGAGCGTAACTTATCATAAAGGTTATGAACTTTATGGTTTATTTGAAGCGTTACAAATTAATGATAGTCCTGAAATGTTGGTTATCGTTGAAGGCTATATGGATGTTGTCGCTTTAGCACAATTCGGCGTTGACTATGCTGTGGCATCTTTAGGGACAGCAACTACTACTGAGCAATTACAATTAGCCTTTCGTTCAACAGAACAAATTATTTGTTGTTATGACGGTGACAGAGCAGGAAGAGATGCGGCTTGGCGTGCTTTAGAAAATGCACTTCCTTTATTGGAAGATGGTAGGCAATTAAAATTTATTTTTTTACCGGAGAAAGAAGATCCTGATAGTTTTATTCGACAATATGGCAAAGAAGGATTTGAGGATTATATTCATCAAGCACAATCATTAAGTGAATTTTTATTTAATACTTTAAGTGCTAAAGTTGATTTTTCCTCAACAGAAGGAAAAGCCAAATTAGCTTCTCTTGCAATTCCTTTAATTCAGAAAGTGCCGGGAGAAATGTTGCGATTGTCTTTACGTGATATGTTCGGTCAAAAAGTAGGCATATTTAATCCGGACAAGTTAGATAGATTACTATCCAATCAACAACAGGTTGAATATAAACAAAAAATTCCGAAAACAGTAAAAAGAACACCGATGCGAGTTTTAATCGCACTTTTATTACAAAACACAAATTTAGCTAAAATTGTCCCTGATTTATCTCCACTAAAAGTTTTACAAGAGCCGGGCTTGGATTTATTTGAAAAAATTGTAATACTTTGTCGTGAAAATGTTGGTATACGAGCTGGACAAATTTTGGAACATTGGCGAGACACGGAATATAGCCAAGCACTTGAAATTTTAGCTACGTGGGAGCATGCTGTTGATGATGATAAAATTGAGCAAGAATTTAGAGAAACCTTGATTCATCTTTACAAGCAGTTAGTCGATAAGCGTATTGAAGAATTAATTGGTCAAGAACGTATGGTTGGCTTAACTAATGATGAAAAGATAGAATTAGCACAATTATTATCGAAAAAGCAAGAAAAGAAATAGTTAATCTTTTATAAGAATGGTAGAATTCTCCATTCTTCAATCCTTATTAATCGAGGCAGATATTAAATGGAACAAAATAAACAATCTCAGCTGAAATTGTTAATTGCACGAGGTAAAGAACAAGGTTATTTAACTTATGCCGAAGTGAATGATCATCTTCCTGAAGATCTTGTTGATGCTGATCAAATTGAAGATGTGATTCAAATGATCAATGATATGGGTATTCAAGTACTTGAAAGTGTGCCTGATGCTGATGACTTGATGCTCAATGAAAATATTACGGATGAGGATGCTGTTGAGGAAGCGACTCAAGTATTATCAAGTGTAGAGGCAGAGTTGGGAAGAACAACAGATCCTGTGCGTATGTATATGCGTGAAATGGGAAGTGTTGAACTTCTTACGCGTGAAGGCGAAATCGATATTGCAAAACGCATCGAAGAAGGGATTAATGAAGTACAAAGTGCCGTAGCCGCTTATCCTAAAGCACTCAATTATCTTCTTGAACAGTATACTTTAGTTGAAGAAGGCGGTATGCGGTTGGCTGATCTCATTACCGGTTTTGTTGATCCAAATGCGGTTGTTGAAGAAGAGATAATTGAAGCCGACGACATACTTACAGAAGATGATGAAGAACATGTAGAAAGCAATGTTGATGTAAACGATGAAGAAGAGGAAGAGGATAGCGAAGATAATAGCAATGTAGACTCTGATTCGGATAACACAATTGCCCCAGAAGTTGCTCGTGAGAAATTTGAAGCACTAAGAATACAACACCAAAAAACTTTAGCCGCAATAGAAAAATATGGTCGTTCCCGTAAACAAGCAAAAGATCATATTCAAGCATTAGCCGATATTTTTACTCAGTTCCGTTTAGTGCCTAAACAGTTCGATGCGTTGGTCAATTATATGCGTGATATGATGAAATCTGTTCGTCAGCATGAACGACAAATTCAAAAGCTGGTAGTTGATTTGGCTAAAATGCCAAAAGAAAATTTCCAAAAATTATTTATTGGCAATGAAAGTTCAGAGGGTTGGCTGGATAAATTACTGCTTGCAAGAAAACCTTGGTCTGAAAGATTAATACAACATGAAAGTGCGGTTCGTCAAAGCATAAACCAATTATTAAAAATTGAACAGGAAACCAATTTAACTATTTCTCAAATTCGTGAAATTTGTGACAAAGTGGCACAAGGAGAATTAAAAGCTCGCCGTGCAAAAAAAGAAATGGTTGAAGCAAATTTACGTTTGGTTATTTCAATTGCGAAGAAATACACTAACCGTGGATTGCAATTCCTTGATCTCATTCAAGAAGGGAATATTGGTTTAATGAAAGCGGTAGATAAATTTGAATACCGGCGGGGTTATAAATTTTCAACCTATGCAACTTGGTGGATACGTCAAGCGATTACACGCTCTATTGCAGATCAAGCAAGAACGATCCGCATTCCAGTGCATATGATTGAAACTATCAATAAATTAAACCGCATTTCTCGTCAAATGTTACAAAAAATGGGGCGTGAAGCCACATCTGAAGAATTAGCTGAACGAATGGGAATGCCTGAGGATAAAATTCGTAAAGTATTAAAAATCGCAAAAGAGCCTATCTCTATGGAAACGCCTATCGGTGATGACGATGATTCCCATTTAGGTGATTTTATTGAAGACAATACGTTAGAGCTACCGTTAGATTCTGCGACAGCCCAAAGTTTGCGTGCTGCAACGCATGAAGTGTTGGAAGGACTAACCCCAAGAGAAGCAAAAGTCTTGCGTATGCGTTTTGGTATTGATATGAATACAGATCATACCTTGGAAGAAGTCGGGAAACAATTTGATGTAACTCGTGAACGTATTCGTCAAATTGAAGCTAAAGCATTGCGTAAATTGCGTCATCCAAGTCGTTCTGAAACCCTACGCAGTTTCTTAGATGAGTAAATGATGAGAGTAAAGAAAGTTATCACGTTTTTTTCTCAAATATTTTGGCACGACAAATAATCAAAATTAACCTAAAAAATATAATCCCTATTGAAAGAAATGGCTCAATAGGGATTTTTCATTATGCTAAAAAGTGCGGTGATTATTCAATCCTATTTGAGCATCAAACATTTCTAATTGTTCGCCTCAATTAAGTTAGGATAAAAAGTAAAAAAATCGTTTCTTTCCTATAAAAATTTAGGATAAAATAACGAGAATTTTCACTTGACAAATAAAATAGAACGGAAAAAATGACAGTCTACAGTCTACAGTCTACAGTCTACAGTCTACAGTCTACAGTCTACAGTCTACAGTCTACAGTCTAGTATATTGCCTAAAATCAACCTTTCAAGTTAATTTTGAGAGGTTGGACATGTTCAAACAATATCTTAAAAATCACCTATTTCAACCTCAACCTTTCGGCGAAAGTATTATTCGCCTTTTTCTGCTTTGTCTTAAAAAGCAAGGTATCGCCTATTTAGGTTTATAACCTATCTCTCTAAAGTTTAATAAATAATCAGTAAGAGATAATAAATAAACAATAACAGATTCGATCAATAACCACTTAATAAGTAATTAACAGATAATTTTTAAAGCGAGTAAAGAATATGAACAAAATCTTCAAAACCAAATACGATGTAACCACTGGACAAACCAAAGTGGTGTCTGAATTGGCAAGCAATCGCCAAATAGCGAGCAGTTCGAAGAGTAAACCGAAGTGCGGTGCGTTTTGGGGTAATTTTTTAGGCATTTTTAAATTTTCACCGTTGGCGTTGTTGATGTCGGGGATGCTTGGTGTGAGCAGTGTTTCATATGCTGATATAGTATATATAGATATGGAAGCAACTACAGGTGCTGCTGGAGTAAGAGAAAAATGGCATTTGTCAAGTTATTGGAAAAATATTGGACGTGAAAATATTTTAATAGCACCTGTTCAACCTAATAGAAATAATCAAAATTTAAATAGGTATGGTAGTAGAATAAATACAAATGTACAAAAATCTGTAATCATAGGTCCTATGGCGGCAGGTAGAGATGAGCAAGTTGGTATGACTGTATTAGGTCATGGTGCAGTCGGTTATAGTAGTCAAACAACTGCGATTGGGAATAATGTCTATGCTGGAGGCGGGCAAGCCACAGCGATAGGTTCAGATGTTATGGCAGCAGGTTACGCTTCGATTGCTATAGGTAATGATGATATCTTGAGCCAAGGTGGATACGCCGACGCATTACCGCAAGATCTTATTATGAAAATTTATGGGTATGATGGAAATCATAACGGAAAAACTACTTATAAGGACATATTAGACAGAGATATATTTGTAGATAAATATGGGAAAAAACCTAATCAAGATCATAGACACTATTCTCCAACTTATTCAGCCGGAATAGGTGCAATAGCTATTGGTTCAAGATCGGTTGCTTATGGGGATACTTCACTTGCTTTAGGGACTTTATCATTTGC
Source organism: Histophilus somni 2336 (assembly GCF_000019405.1). Lineage (NCBI taxonomy): Bacteria > Pseudomonadati > Pseudomonadota > Gammaproteobacteria > Pasteurellales > Pasteurellaceae > Histophilus > Histophilus somni. Next base: position 970,798 of record NC_010519.1, read on the forward strand.
TTTAGCTAAAGGCTCAACCGCTGTTGGTGTTCGTGCTTTTGTGAGTGAAGATGCAGAAGGTGGGGTTGCGATAGGGGATGAGTCAAGAGTTTTTGCTGCTAACTCATTTGCTATAGGAAATGAAGCCGAAGCAACTAGGAAAGGGGCAATATCTTATGGTTCTGGCTCAAAAGCAGTAGGAGAAGGATCCATCGCAATAGGTACCAAAGTAGCTTCTAATGCTAAGATAGATGAGGCTTCAGCTCAAAAATTTAGAACCAAACTTATGCAAGAACTAGGTATTGGAACGATTCGGGAAGATAAACAAAAAGATGTTAATACAATAATAACAACTGAAGTTACAGATCTTAAAACTGGAAATCAGAATGAGATTGTTAAATCTGGGTTTGCTAATCATTTAGACGATAAAAAAATTAACGATAAGATTAGTAAGGTTATTACTGGATTAGATTTAGAATATCAAGAAGAAGGAAATGAGTTTTTATCAACAACGACTGATGGCAAGAAAAAATCAATAAAAAAGAAAGCAAAAGAGGGGCAACATGCTGTAACTATAGGTTATTACACTATTAATAATGGAGATAATACCGTAGCCATAGGCACAGCTTCCTATGTAAAAGGTCAAAATTCTGTCGTTTTAGGGGCATTAAATAATGTCGGACAATATGCAAGTAATACGATAGCGATTGGGGTTGGGACAAATGTACATAAAGAAAACTCAATCGCTTTAGGAACGGGCACAACAGTAACAGGTGCGGGCGTTGTGGCTATCGGTTCCGGCGTTGGTGTAACAAAAGACAATACAATAGCTATGGGTTATGGAGCCTTAGGAGAATCAAGTGAAAGCATCGTTTTAGGAAATAGTGCCAGTATAAAGGATCAAGCAAAGAAATCTATAGTTATTGGTAATGGTGCAAAAGTTGAAAATCAAGATCCTGAAAAAGACAGTAAATTAACGAAGTTAAAATGGTCGACAATTGGAGATGATAGGCATAAAGTAGAACTAGAAATGTCCGCTATTGCTATAGGGACAGGTTCATCTGTTTATGCTGTAAAGGGCGTGGCATTAGGAGATAACGCAAGTATTGGAAAAGATGCTCATAGTTCAATGGCTTTAGGCAATGAAACCAAAGCAGATATGATGAACTCTGTCGCCTTGGGCTATCGCTCCACCACCAATTATTTTTATGATAAAAACGATGCCAATAAATCTACCGCTGTTTTGAGTGGAAAAGACAGTCTAAGTGCGATGGAATTGGACGGCTATGTGCCGGAAGGATCTAGCTATAAAATTTTCAATGATAAAGCTGCTGGGATTATTTCTGTGGGTGGTTGGGATAACGGAAGTGCTTCCCGTGCTATAGGCGATGCGAAAAAAAGTGCGGTCGGTTTACGTCGGATTGTCAATGTGGCACCGGGTGCTTTGGACTCTGACGTGGCGACCGTGGGGCAATTAAAAGCCTTGAACTACGTCAAAAAAGAAGGTTTGGTGGTTTATTACACAGTTAAAGATGATGGTAAAGTCATTAAACTGACCAAAGATTCTAATGGTAAATTCTATGAAGTCAACACTGCAACCGGTGAACCGTTGAAAGATTCTCAACCTGTCGATAAAAGCAAAGTCTTAGTCGGGGCGAAAGGGGCGAATGAGGTGATTGGTTCGCAAGATCTTGGCGAAAAAATCCGCTTCGGGCATTTAGAGAAAGGGGAGATTACTGCGACTTCTGATCAGGCGATTACTGGGGCACAACTTGATGACCTTAAAGGTAAGTTGGGGTTGACGGTAAATAAAGATGATCCAACAAAATTTGATAAAGTCCAATTTGACGCAGTAAATGTAACCGATTCAAGTGATACATCAGGAGTAATAACAACTTTTGAAGATGCTATCCGTAAAAGTATTGCAGCTATCAATAGAGGCTATAAATTTGATGATGGAACTAATAATCCTAAGACTAAAGATACACCTTTTTATTTAGGTTCAACCATTGTAATCAAAGCAGGGGATGTTACAAAGTCAGGTAAAACGACAGAGAACTATCTAGGCAAAAACCTAAAAACAGAATTTAAAAACGATAGTTCAAAAGCGACATTCACCATCGGCTTGAAAGACGATCCTGAATTTAAATCTGTAAAGATTGACACGATTGAGGATAAAGAAACTACTGATAAAAAACTTGCCGTCAACAAAGAGTATGTGGATAACAAACTTAAAAATGTCTCGACCGATTTACATTATTTATCGGTAAAAGGTAGCGATAAAGGCAATGGTTCAAATTACAACAACGATGGAGCAAAAGGCACTCATTCTGTCGCTATTGGGGTGAAAGCAAGTGCTACAGCAAGTGCGACGTCTGGTATTGCGATAGGGTATAACGCTAAATCTGACGCAGAAAATGCGGTTGTGATAGGTAGAGATGTTAGCATTGATGTAAAAAATTCATTTGTGCTAGGGTCTAATAATACAGTTACGCAAGGCTTTAAAGAGACAAATGGTGCGGTTGTTGTAATAGGTAGTGGAACAAAATTAGTAGAATCAAAAAGTTCTATCGCTATAGGTGCGGTTTATGTAAAAGGTAAAAACGGAGCAGATGGCACTTTAATTGAAAACGCTGCTTGGACAGCCTCTATCGGGAATAAAAACAAAATCAAAAACGGTACGGATATTGTGGCGTTAGGTAATAATATCCAAGCATTGGATAAGACAGATGAAATGTCTAGTAATGGAACAAAGAATGCGAATACAGATTTAATTCTGATTGGTAATGGTGCGATAGCTGAAACTGCAAAAGAAAGTGTGCTTATTGGGGCAAAATCAAAAGCTGAAACGGGTGCAAAAAGTGCGGTAATTATCGGTCATAGTGCTAAAGCTGAGAGAGACGCCGTTGGTGCAGTAGCGATTGGGAAAGGGGCTATAGTAAAAACCGCCGCAGGGGATTCCATTGCCTTGGGACAAGGGTCAGAAGCGACTAAAAAAGAAACCGCACTTCATGAAGCTAAAATAGAGACTATTAATGTTAAATTTAATTTCAAAGGTGGAGTGAGTGCTGATGATAAAGAAAACAATAAAAAATCCGTTTTAAGCATAGGTAAAACCGGCAAGGAAAGACAAATCAAACACGTCGCCGCAGGTGCGGTAACGGAAACTTCAACCGACGCTATCAACGGAAGCCAACTTTACGCTGTCGCTGATGAGTTTTCTAAATTAGCGGTGAATGTATTGGGTGCGGAAGTTGATACAACTAGCGGATTTAAGAAATCAGAATTTACCGTTGTTCAATATCATGGAAGTACAAATACACCAGCACAAAAAGAAATGACCTTTAAAGATGCCATTGGTCAAAATACAACAGCGATTAATAAAGGCTTTATTTTTGGAAGCGAAGATGATGCTAAAGGAACACATTATTTAGGAGATAAGTTGATAATTAAAGCTGGAGCTGTAGATACACCATCTACTATTACAGCAGGAGAAAAATATCTTCCTGATAATATTAAAACAAAGTACTTATCAAACAGTAAAGAATTATTAATAGGCATAAAAGAATCCCCTACTTTTAAAAATGTATTAATTACAGAAGAAATTCCTGAGGATAAGTCAACTGATCCTAAGAAAAATACTTATGATAACTACGCTGTCAACAAAAAATATTTAGACAAAAGATTAGAAAAAGTCGCCGCTAATTTCACGGTTAAGGGTGATAATCCTAAAGATGGAAAAGGTTATACCTTAGATAAAGAGCATAATGAATTAAATATTAATGGAGATAGTGAAAATATCACAACCGCAGTTGTTGATAATAAAGGAATAAAAATATCTCTTAACAAAGAATTAAAAGGTATTACTTCAATTGCTAATAATGATACAAAAATTGAATTAAACAATGGAACTGGTGGAAATGGAACAAAATCTATCGTTTTCACCGCTGGAAATTCAGATAAGAAAGTAACATTAACTGAAGATAAATTCAGTGGTGTGTCTGAAATTAGCAGTAAAGACAGTCAATCTAAATTAATACTTGGTGCTGATAAAGCAACTGTAGAATTAGAACATGGCAAATCAAAACTTGAACTAAAAGATACTGAAGCAACAATTACAGCAGGAACTGATGCTGGAAGTATTAAAATTAACAATAACGGTAATAAGAAAATCGAGTTAAGCCCTGAAAGTGGAGCGACATTAACACTTGCAAAAGATAACAGCTCTAGCAATGTTAAAGCTACCGGTTTATCGACTGTTGGGTTAAGTGATGATAACGCTTTAATCTTTAAAAATAATGGTAGTAAATCTGCGGAGTTGAACGTAGGCACTAATACAACCTATAAATTCACTGAAACTGGATTAGATTTAGCTGGCAAACCAATCACAAATCTAGGAAGTGGATTAGATCAAAATGGTAGTGGTGGTACTAATGTAAGACAAGGCTTAGACGAGTTGTTAAAACTTATTGATAGCACACAAACAGGTACACAAAATCAAAATAGCGATAAATTAAACAAAGCCATCAATGCAGGCGATTTGCTTCATGTCGCTCAAGGCTTGGTGAATAAAGGCTTGACGTTTAAAGGTAATGCTGGCAATGAATTTACTCGTCAACTTGGTGCAACAGTAACCATTAAAGGCGACGGAACGGATCTAACATCAAAAGCCGAAACTGATGCTATTACCTTTACTTTAAATAAAGCAACTTCTGTAGATAAAAATGACGAAAAAGTCGTTACCTCAAAAGCCGTAGCAAAGGAGTTGGAAAAATATACCAAGACTACTGATTTAGTTGATAAGTTAGGCACGGCGTATTTAAAAGTAGATGGATCGAATATTGGCGAGGCTTCCAATAAAAAAACATTCGGTAGCAATGTCGGTATTGCTGAAATCAAGTTAGATGGTGAAAAAAGCAGTACTGAATTAGTACAGGCGGATGCGGTTATTAAGTATCTAAAAGGTACTAAAAATGGCTCTGTGAAAATTTCTGATTCACCGGAAACTAAAGCTGATGGGGATAATTCAATCAGTATAGGTCTGAAAGCCGTTACACAAAATGCCGACTCCATTGCAATTGGCTATAACACAAGTGCTACAAATCGCAAGTCATTGGTGTTAGGTAGTGATAGTACTGTGGACGGCGAAGAGTCTGTAGCAATCGGTTCAACGAATACCGTGAGTAGTAAATATTCAGGGGTATTAGGAAAAAGAAACACCGTTAGCGGAGAGCATGCTTATGTATTGGGTGCTTATAATGAAATCAAGGGAGAAAACACTTATGTCTTGGGTTCAAATATTACGACAACTAAAGATATAACAAATGCTGTTATCTTAGGTAATAGATCAACAGGTGTATCCAATGCGGTATCTGTAGGTAGCAAAGATGAACAAAGAAGAATTGTTTATGTTGCCACACCAACGGATAAATACGATGCGGTGAATAAACAATATGTTGATGGACTTGGATTAAAATTCAAAGGTAATGATAATAAAGAAATACACAAAAAATTATCAGAAACATTAGAAATAGTTGGTAAGGGTTTAAATAAAAACCAAACTGCTAAATTTAAAGGCACAGATGGAAATATTGCGGTTATAAATAATAAGCAAAATAAATTGGAAATATCATTAAATAGAGATTTAAAAGGAATTAAATCTATTAGTGATAGCAAGAATAAAAATATAGCTACTGAAATAAGATTCAATAGAAAAAATGACACAAACAGTATTCCTAACAGTCTGACAAATAACTTAACTATTTCTTCAAATGGAGGCACATTTGAATTTAATAGAACAGGCTTGCATATCAACAACAAACAAATTACAGGGTTAAGAAGTGGACTATTAGAAAACCATAATGGAAAAGATCAAGAAAGAAAAGATTTAGACTATTTAATAGGAAAAGACTTTGATACTTCATCGATTAAAACGCATGCAGTTAATGTAGGAGATTTAGCTAAAATTTCTAAAGAAATAGTTGAAAAAGGATATAAGTATAAAGCTGATATGCCGTCAGGTAATAGCAATGATACCAGCATAAAACTAGGCTCAACCATATCTATTGTAAAATGGACAGACACACCGGCATCAGGGACTGGACAACCAGCAGTAACTGTTGGCACAGGAACAACTTCTCAAACACAAGCTGTTAAGTACACAGGAGATAATTTAACAACTCGATATACCTATGACGGTGGCAACGCTAAGATAGAAATTGGATTTAACGAAAGTCCGACATTTAAAGCTGTTATGCTTGCTGAAAATCAAACATATAATGGCGGAAATGCAGTTGATGGCAAAGAACTCATCACTAAAGGCTACCTTGAACAAGCGTTAGATAAGTTTAAGTTCAAGGTTGAAAATGGTAGCGGTAAGCCTATAGAAATCGGTCGTGGCGATACGTTGAAGTTTAAGGCTGGCTTGAATATTCAATTAACGTTAGCTAAAGAGGGTGAAAAACCGGCAAATGGGGCAACGTCTGAAAGTAGCACAAGTGAGGTAACTTCTACCCCAGCTCCGACCGCTCCAGCCGTGGCAAGTAGTTCAGACAGTTCTGAACCAGCAAGCACGTCATCAGGTAGTGCAGGTGGTGCGGTTGCGTCAGGTGGTACAAATGGCGATAGTGCAGATACTGTGGTCGCTTCAAGCTCTCCAACTGCGGGAACTTCAAGCACAACAACGAGCACGCCAAGCGATACGAGTACACCAACCACTACTACACCAATAACGGCAGTGGTAACCATTGGCACGACTGAGGATTTGAAAAATATCACCTCGATTTCCTCTAAAGCTGGAAGTACGGGCGGAAGTGGTGCAAATGGTGCAACTGGAGAAGTGACGAAACTTACGTTAGATCCGACTAAGGGGGCGACTTTCCAAGTGGGCAATCAAGGTGCTAAAGTCAATATTGATAATAAGGGCATGACATTCACTCCACAAGGAGCGAATGGTGCAGATGGGGCGAATAACTCAAATGCTGACACGCCATCTATTACTATTAACGCAGGTACAAAACCGGCAGATCAAAGTGGTCTAGAATCGTTTGAGAAAGATCAAGGTCCATCTATTGCGTTCTCCACAAAAAATACTGACGGTAAGAAAATCGGCTCAGGCAAAATCACCGGTCTTGCTGATATTAAACCGGAGGAAACAGACGGCACCCTTGCAGCGAATAAAAACTATGTGGATGAAAAAGTATCCGACTTAAACAATAATCGCCCGTTTGATTTTTATTTAGGCAATGAAAAAGTCGTGAAAGGGGCTGATGGCAGTTTCCACAAAGACGGTAAACCTAGTGAAAAACTTTCTGAGGAAGAGAAGAAACAAGTCGTGATTAAAGCCGAACCAAGCACCTCACCTATCGGGATTAGCAATGTGGCGAGCGGTTTGGGATTAGCTGCCCCTGAAAAAGACATGGCTAAAGCGGAAGAAGCGAAACAAAAAACCGCAGAATTGGCAAAAGCGGTTGAGGGTAAGGTGAAAGATGTCGGTGATAAAGCCAAAACACTATCCCAAAAAGCACAAACTTTCACGGATTTAGCGTTAGCGGTGAATAGCTTAGAACAGGCGATAAATGCGTTGCCAGAAGGCGAGGATAAAAAGCTGGCAGAAACTAAGTTACAAGAAAGCAAAACGAAGCTTGATGAGGCTAAAAAAGAGCTTGAAACAGCAAAAACTGCTTTAACTGAAGCTCAAAAAGGCTTAACAAATGCCAATAACGCCTATGAACAAAATTACAAAGGCTATGAAAAAGTCGCTGACTTAGTCAGTGCCGATAGTAAAGCCGAATTAACCAACGTAGCCACAACCGGCGATTTGCAAGCGGTGGCGAAATCCGGCATGAAGTTCAAGGGTAATGACGGCATGGAAGTTCGCACGCCATTAAGCGGTACCTTGGTGATCACGGGCGAGGGCGACACATTTAACAGCGACCTCACCGCCGTCGGTAATATCAAAGTGGAAATGTCCCAAGACGGCAAAGGCTTAGAAGTGAAATTGTCTGATCAATTGAAAAATATGACGTCTTTTGAAACCCGTGAAGTGAACGGTAAGAAAGCCCGCTTGGACAGCAACGGTTTGAGTGTGGAAAATACAAGCACAAAAGAACGCTCTCATTTAAGCGAAAACCGTTTGGCGTTCTATGATGAAAAAGGATTGGGATTGAATTTAGATGGCAAAGATCGAGCCTTAAAAGTGGGTGAAAAAGCGATTATTAGCATCAACGGCAAAAATGAGGCTTTAGTTGAAGATCTCAATGCTTCTAGTTCAGGTCAGGCAATTGCGAATAAAAACTATGTGGACGCAAAAAATAATGAATTGCGTACACAGCTTCATAGTGTTAATCGTGAATCACGTTCAGGAATTGCTGGTGCAAATGCGGCAGCTGCGTTGCCAATGATTACGATGCCAGGTAAATCAGCACTTTCTGTCTCTGCGGGGGCTTATAAGGGGCAAAGTGCGGTGGCTTTGGGCTACTCTCGTATGAGCGATAACGGTAAGATTATGTTGAAACTACACGGCAACAGTACCTCAACCGGCGATTTTGGTGGCGGTGTCGGTATTGGCTGGGCATGGTAAGTAACGCCCTTTGAGCTAAAAAAGCAGTGAATGATGATCTGCTCCTTAATCAGTTGGTTGTTTAGTCCAACTTTTGGGTGCAGATCGGAATCACTGCTTTTTTGATGCGGATTTACTATGATACTTTTTAATGGTGATGGAACTGTAATATCATCACCAGCCCAGTATTAGTCTTAGGTGAAAGCGGTTAGAATACATTAACTTCTGTCCTTGAAAAAGAAATATTCATTGAGGGTGATAGAAGAAATTCACTGATGTATTAGGGGAGTTAGTAGGAATTTCGTTTTTTAGAGAGAGGAGAACATCAATATATGAAATATTCGTTTATTTCATAATGAATCGGCATATAATGTCAACCTTTCATGTTAAATAAAGGATTCGCATTATGGAATTTTCTGTTTATCTACAATTTTTTATTGGGTTAATTGCGTTGGTTAATCCAATTGGGGTTGTTCCTATCTTTTATACGATGACATCTGGTCAAAGTCGTGTTCAGCAAAGTCATACTGCTATGATTACTTGTTTTTCGATTGTCGTTATTTTATTGATCAGTTTTTATTTCGGTAATTTCATTTTAAGTTCGTTCAATATATCGATTAATTCATTCAGAATTGCCGGCGGTATTGTCGTTGTGATGATAGCTTTAACTATGATTAATGGAAAAATTGGTGATCACAAAATTAATAAAGAGGAACAAAAAGAGGATTTTAGCGAAAAAGATAATATTGCAGTCGTTCCGTTAGCTATGCCAATTTTAGCGGGTCCTGGATCAATTAGTGCTACTATTGTTCTAGGTTCTAGTCAGAGTTCATGGAGCGAATACTTATATTCATCTATTACAATCGCACTTTTTGGTTTAACTTGTTATATTTTATTTCGTTATTCAGAGCCAGTTATAGAAAAATTAGGTAAGACAGGATCAAATGTAATAACAAGGATTATGGGGTTATTGCTAATGTCTTTAGGTGTAGAAATTATCACTACCGGCTTAAAAAATATAGGCGTTTTTTAGCTTCAAAGTCATATTATCCGGTAAAAAATACACCGCACTTTTTTATGCTAAACATTGTTTTTTTTCAGTATAATAAAAAACGTTTTTTCACAACAATGATGGAACAATAATTATGATAAATACAAAATTTAATGTAAGAACCTTTCAGGGGATGATTCTTGCCTTGCAAGATTTTTGGGCAAGCAAAGGTTGTTCCGTAGTTCAGCCTTTTGATATGGAAGTAGGTGCGGGGACATCGCATCCAATGACTTGTTTACGTGCTTTGGGACCTGAGCCGATGGCATTTGCCTATGTACAACCCTCCCGACGTCCAACTGACGGTCGTTATGGTGAAAACCCGAACCGTTTACAGCATTATTATCAATTCCAAGTGGTGATCAAACCCTCTCCGGATAACATTCAAGAACTTTATTTAGACAGCTTAAAAATGCTCGGTTTCGATCCAACCCAAAATGACATTCGTTTTGTAGAAGATAACTGGGAAAATCCAACACTTGGTGCATGGGGTTTGGGCTGGGAAGTATGGCTGAACGGAATGGAAGTAACACAATTCACCTACTTCCAACAGGTCGGAGGCTTGGAATGTAAACCGGTAACTGGTGAAATAACCTATGGCTTAGAGCGTTTGGCGATGTATATTCAAGGTGTGGACAGTGTATATGATTTGGTATGGTCTGACGGTGAATTTGGCAAAACTACTTATGGCGATGTATTCCATCAAAACGAAGTAGAGCAGTCTACCTATAATTTCGAATATGCAGATGTAAATTTCTTGTTCCATTGTTTCGAACAGTACGAAAAAGAAGCTCAATACCTGATCGGTTTGGAAAAACCGCTACCACTTCCCGCCTACGAGCGTATTTTAAAAGCAGCACACAGCTTTAACCTGCTTGATGCACGCAAAGCGATTTCTGTCACTGAACGCCAACGCTACATCTTGCGTATTCGTGCTTTAACCAAAGGTGTAGCGGAAGCCTATTATGCCAGCCGTGAAGCATTAGGATTTCCGGGGTGTAAAAAATAATGACAAAACCGATTTTATATTTCGCCCACTGGTGCCCTGATACCGAACCGTTTGTCGCTGAACTAGAACGCTTGGGTGTGGAATTTGAAGAGTGCGACATCACAAAGTGCGGTGCAAATCTTAAACTTTTTTTACGTCTTCGTGACTACCACCCAGCCTTTAATCACGCCAAAGCCAAAGGCTATATAGGTATTCCGGCATTGTTGTTAGAAGGGGATAAAGTGGTGTTGGATTTAGCTGAGTTGGAGGGGATTTGGGGTAACGTATAGTAGAAATATTGCTCGGTTATTGAAAAAATAACCGAGAAATTTATGTTACAGATTTAGAAATTATCATAATCAAGGAGAAAAAATGAAATACGCCTTTATCGACTATGAAAACCTGAATTCATTAGATGGTTTAGCATTACAAGAGTATGATCGAATTTTTCTCTTTATTTATTCCAACATTTAAACGCTGCATAATCTAATTTTTTTCATTTAGACGGTTGCATTGGATTATCTGATGTGTATAATAGAAATCAAATAATCGTGTTTAACGGTTTGGTCTGGAAACTTCAACGTTAAAACACTTGTAACGGATAAGCCCTATAGCCAAATAGGGCTTTTTCTTTATCTGTACCTTTTAGCTTAGGGATAGTTACCGACAGGCGAAACCGCCGTTTACGGCGGTTGAGTTTTTAGAGCTGAAGCAAGGCAGAAATGCCGTAGCCTGAAGCCTAAAAATATAGCCCGACCGCACGCTTTTGCGTGGGGTAAGCCCCTAAACCATATAAACTGGTTGCTATTGTACCGCCTGACTTATACAAAGATCAAGTAAGATCTAAAATCCACGCAAAAAAAATTTTTTACTTATCTACTAAGATTGCTAAAATATATATGCTTTCAAAGCTGATTAGCCTTGTATTTTTACCTTTAAACATACAAATCTACAATATACAATTTACTTTTAAACAAGGAGAGAGTAAAATGTCATCAAATGGTTCAACAAGTTTACGAGTTTCAGGTGCAAGAAAGAGAATTGCGGAATCTCTCGCCCTTGAAATAAGTATTCAATGTGGAAAAGTGATCAAAGTAAGCGATGTTCTCAATTTTGTTCTTGATAGATATTTAAACACGGAAATGGTAGATGATTTCATTGAGAAGTGGAAAATTGAACAAGAAAAAGAAATTGCTTTACAATCCAAACGAAAAACTAGAAAAAAGAGAGGTAACGCCGATGAAACTTAAAACATTAGCAATGTCAGCTTTATTAGCTTTTGGTTTAGTTGCGTGCAACGATGCAAAAGATTATAGCGGTACATATACTCAAATAAATAACCCTAAAATTTCGTTCATTTTTGAAAAAGGTAAAAATGGAGACTATCAAGCAACTTTTGCTACCATTTTAGGAAAAAATAGTCTTACTGGTATTGTTAAAAATGGGGTTTTTTATAGAACGTCTGATAATGAAAAAGTAGGCGAATTCAAAGAAAATCAGTTTATTGACACAAGCGGAAGCCTGTATAAGAAATAAATTTTAGCAAGGTAAATCTCTTTTTTTATTCATAAAAAAAGAGCCTTTAACAGTATATATACTGTTGCGTGATTTGTCAATAACTAATTGATTTACAAGGGTTATTTTTAATTATGGCAATCATAACAACACAAGTATTATTCTCTCTTTTTGCTCAATGTGCTGCTAATGTAGCTCCTGAGACCTTACATTTTATCCAATGATCAGGGCTATGATGGTATTTGTAACTTTATTCAACATAAAAAACAGGGGCGGATTTGTCATGGAACAAACGGCAACTAGAAATTTTCCAGTAAGATTGGAAAGCTTAAAAAACAATATTCGTAGCCGTTGCGGTTTAAATAATATTGATATAAAAGAGGCTGAAAAATTGGTTGTTCTAGTAATTGATAAATTGCTTTCAGAAAAAGTAATAAAAATTGCTGATAACAAAGTAAGCTATCCTAAGCGATAGCAAAGAGTGAATTTTTATTATTTATGCCACTTTCTTTTAAGCAGAAAGTGGCTAAAAATTTAAATACTCGGATTGAATTTTTCTATCAAAATGCGAGCTGACATTCTGTATTACATGAAGATCTACATCACAATTAAACCAAGTTTATTATTTTGTCATGTCGTTAGGAAAATGATGATGAGCGTAAACTGGCAAAAGCAATATCCGCCGCTTGTAAAGTGCGGTCAATATCTGCGTCAGTGTGTGCTAATGACATGAAACCTGCTTCAAATGCAGATGGTGCAAGATAAACACCTTGTTCTAACATTTTGTGGAAAAATAAATTAAACCTTTCAATATCACATTGAATTGCTTGTTGGTAAGAGGTAACTTCATTTTGTGTTGTAAAGAAGATGCCAAACATTCCGCCTACATAATTGACTACAAGCGGGATATTATGTTGATTTGCTAAGTTTTTTAAACCTAATGCCAATTTTTTTGTGAGCATTGCTAAACGTTGTTCGTTACCTTCTTTTTTCAATTCATTTAAGCATGCGATTCCGGCAGACATAGCAATTGGATTTCCTGATAATGTTCCTGCTTGATATACGGGACCTGTAGGTGCAATATATTGCATAATTTCTTTTTTGCCTCCGAAAGCACCAACGGGCATACCTCCTCCAATGACTTTTCCTAATGTTGTTAGATCAGGTGTCACTTCATAGTAAGATTGTGCACCGCCTAAGGCTACACGAAATCCTGTCATGACCTCATCAATAATAAATAGAGAACCATATTCATTGCAAAGTTGACGCAAGCCTTGTAAAAAATCCTGTTTCGGAAGGATGCAGTTCATGTTACCTGCAACAGGCTCAACGATAACGCAGGCGATCTGATCAGGATATTGTTCAAAAGCATTTTTGACAGATTGAAGATTATTATATTCGCAAGTGATGGTATGTTTAGCAAAGTCTTCCGGAACACCGGGAGAGCTTGGTTGTCCCAAAGTCAAAGATCCGGAGCCGGCTTTGACAAGCAAACTATCCGAGTGACCATGATAACAGCCTTCAAATTTTAAAATTTTATCTCTTTTAGTATAGCCTCTAGCCAAACGAATAGCTGACATAGTTGCCTCTGTTCCCGAATTGACCATTCTCACCATTTCAATTGATGGGACTAATTGACAAATTAGTTCCGCAAGTTCAATTTCAAGCGGTGTAGGTGTTCCAAAACTTAGCCCATTTTCTGCTATTTTTAGTACCGCACTTAAGATTGATGGGTGGTTATGACCTAAAATCATTGGTCCCCAAGAACCTACGTAGTCAATATATTGTTTTCCTTCTATATCGAAAATATACGCACCGTTGGCTTTTTCTATGAACACTGGCGTTCCGCCCACACCTTTAAATGCTCTAACTGGAGAGTTTACTCCGCCTGGAATAACTTGTTGTGCACGATAGAATAATGTCGCTGAAGTTGTCATGATAAATCCTTTAATATATTGTTAAAAACACACTTTGTATTCTACTGTAAATGAAGATAAATTTATAAAAATATTTATAATACGAGGTTTTTAGATGTTCTTTTACATTATTTATTATGCACCCAATTGCTCAACAAATTGAATTAGTTGGTAAACACATTATCGTAAGCATTATTAAGGTGCAATTCTTCCTTATTTCGTAACGAATTTTGTCATTCCGTTGGGCTAAGAGAATGAAAAAAGAACGCAGAGAATAAAATCATGAAATGTAATATCACTTCATAAATTTTATTAAAAAAACGTCAGTTTGGATAAAAAATTATCTAATAATAAAAAAAAGTAAAAAAATGCTAGACAAGTAATTGTGAAACTCTTAATATACGCCCCGCAACGACGCGATGAGCGCTCGTAGCTCAGTTGGATAGAGCGTTGGCCTCCGGAGCCAAAGGTCGCAGGTTCAAATCCTGTCGAGCGTGCCAGGCGACGTTATATCAAATGTGGTGGCTATAGCTCAGTTGGTAGAGCCCCGGATTGTGATTCCGGTTGTCGTGGGTTCAAGTCCCATTAGCCACCCCAATTAGTCGGCGAGTAGCGCAGCTTGGTAGCGCAACTGGTTTGGGACCAGTGGGTCGTAGGTTCAAATCCTATCTCGCCGACCATTTTTGTTCTTTAACAAACTATCAGACAAACTGTGTGGGCACTTGTGAGACTGTATTAATAAGAGATTAAAAGAGTAAGATAAGTGCTTAAACTAGAGAAATTCATAGAGAAAAGATGGATGAAATAGTCAGTATTTATTGAGCGAAGAGATTAAAATGAAGAGTTTGATCATGGCTCAGATTGAACGCTGGCGGCAGGCTTAACACATGCAAGTCGAACGGTAACGGGGAGGGAGAATACTTTCTCTGCTGACGAGTGGCGGACGGGTGAGTAAAGCTTGGGAATCTGGCGAATGGAGGGGGATAGCCACGGGAAACTGTGGGTAATACCGCGTAATGTCTAAGGACTAAAGGGGTGGGACTGTGAGGCCACCTGCCATTTGATGAGCCCAAGTGGGATTAGGTAGTTGGTGAGGTAAGGGCTCACCAAGCTGACGATCTCTAGCTGGTCTGAGAGGATGGCCAGCCACACTGGAACTGAGACACGGTCCAGACTCCTACGGGAGGCAGCAGTGGGGAATATTGCGCAATGGGGGGAACCCTGACGCAGCCATGCCGCGTGAATGAAGAAGGCCTTCGGGTTGTAAAGTTCTTTCGGTGATGAGGAAGGCGATTAGTTTAAGAGATTAATTGATTGACGATAATCACAGAAGAAGCACCGGCTAACTCCGTGCCAGCAGCCGCGGTAATACGGAGGGTGCGAGCGTTAATCGGAATGACTGGGCGTAAAGGGCACGCAGGTGGTGACTTAAGTGAGGTGTGAAATCCCCGGGCTTAACCTGGGAACAGCATTTCAGACTGGGTGACTAGAGTACTTTAGGGAGGGGTAGAATTCCACGTGTAGCGGTGAAATGCGTAGAGATGTGGAGGAATACCGAAGGCGAAGGCAGCCCCTTGGGAAGATACTGACGCTCGAGTGCGAAAGCGTGGGGAGCAAACAGGATTAGATACCCTGGTAGTCCACGCTGTAAACGATGTCGATTTGGGGATTGGGTGAATACTTGGTGCCCGAAGCTAACGTGATAAATCGACCGCCTGGGGAGTACGGCCGCAAGGTTAAAACTCAAATGAATTGACGGGGGCCCGCACAAGCGGTGGAGCATGTGGTTTAATTCGATGCAACGCGAAGAACCTTACCTACTCTTGACATCCTAAGAAGCCGCCAGAGATGGTGGTGTGCCTACGGGAGCTTAGAGACAGGTGCTGCATGGCTGTCGTCAGCTCGTGTTGTGAAATGTTGGGTTAAGTCCCGCAACGAGCGCAACCCTTATCCTTTGTTGCCAGCATGTTAGGGTGGGAACTCAAAGGAGACTGCCGGTGATAAACTGGAGGAAGGTGGGGATGACGTCAAGTCATCATGGCCCTTACGAGTAGGGCTACACACGTGCTACAATGGCGTATACAGAGGGAGGCGAGCCTGCGAGGGTAAGCGAAGCTCAGAAAGTACGTCTAAGTCCGGATTGGAGTCTGGAACTCGACTCCATGAAGTCGGAATCGCTAGTAATCGCGGATCAGAATGTCGCGGTGAATACGTTCCCGGGCCTTGTACACACCGCCCGTCACACCATGGGAGTGGGTTGTACCAGAAGTAGATAGCTTAACGAAAGGGGGCGTTTACCACGGTATGGTTCATGACTGGGGTGAAGTCGTAACAAGGTAACCGTAGGGGAACCTGCGGTTGGATCACCTCCTTATAAGAGAAGTAATCACGAGTGTTCACACAGATTGTCTGATAGGTAAGAGAGGGCGGGAGAGCATCGTTGAATGTTGTCCCCATCGTCTAGAGGCCTAGGACATCGCCCTTTCACGGCGGTAACCGGGGTTCGAATCCCCGTGGGGACGCCATTTAAGGATACTTTTGAAGTGTCTCTAAAGAAGTTCTTTAACAATATAGAAACAAGCTGAAAACTGAGAGATTTTCGAGAGGAAGTCTGAGTAGGGTATACTTAGTCTGAAAGGTGGCTAAGTATGCTAGAGATACGAGAAGGGATGATGAAGTTATTGATAGAGCGGAACATTCAAGATTGTATGGTTAAGTGAATAAGCGCACAAGGTGGATGCCTAGGCAATCAGAGGCGAAGAAGGACGTGCAAATCTGCGAAAAGCTTGGATGAGTTGATAAGAAGCGAATAATCCGAGATATCCGAATGGGGAAACCCGATAGGCGAAGAGTCTATCATTTCATTATGAACACATAGTAATGAAAGGCGAACCGGGAGAAGTGAAACATCTAAGTAACCCGAGGAAAAGAAATCAAAAGAGATTCTGTGAGTAGCGGCGAGCGAAAGCGGAGGAGCCGGTTAGTGATAACGTAGCTGTTAGGGGAATGGACTGGGAAGTTCAATCATAGAGGGTGATAATCCCGTACCTTAAGGCGGCGCGGTGGTACTAAGCTAACGAGAAGTAGGGCGGGACACGAGGAATCCTGTTTGAAGAAGGGGGGACCATCCTCCAAGGCTAAATACTCCTGATTGACCGATAGTGAACCAGTACTGTGAAGGAAAGGCGAAAAGAACCCCGGGAGGGGAGTGAAAGAGAACCTGAAACCTTGTGCGTACAAGCAGTGGGAGCCGAGAGGTGACTGCGTACCTTTTGTATAATGGGTCAGCGAGTTATATTTTGTAGCGAGGTTAACTGAATAAGGGAGCCGAAGGGAAACCGAGTCTTAACTGGGCGTTAAGTTGCAAGGTATAGACCCGAAACCCGGTGATCTAGCCATGTGCAGGTTGAAGGTTGGGTAACACTAACTGGAGGACCGAACCGACTAATGTTGAAAAATTAGCGGATGACGTGTGGCTGGGGGTGAAAGGCCAATCAAACCGGGAGATAGCTGGTTCTCCCCGAAATCTATTTAGGTAGAGCCTTATGTGAATACCTTTGGGGGTAGAGCACTGTTTCGGCTAGGGGTCCATCCCGGATTACCAACCCGATGCAAACTGCGAATACCGAAGAGTAATGCATAGGAGACACACGGCGGGTGCTAACGTTCGTCGTGGAGAGGGAAACAACCCAGACCGCCAGCTAAGGTCCCAAAGTTTATATTAAGTGGGAAACGAGGTGGGAAGGCATAGACAGCTAGGATGTTGGCTTAGAAGCAGCCATCATTTAAAGAAAGCGTAATAGCTCACTAGTCGAGTCGGCCTGCGCGGAAGATGTAACGGGGCTGAAATATAGCACCGAAGCTGCGGCATCAGGAGCAACATTAATGGTTTTTAGGTAACGACTCACGAAGGGAGTGAGTTGGTTGAGTAAACGAAGGTTGAGTTGGATTGAGAAGCGACAAGAATCATTAATGTTGCTCCTGTTGGGTAGGGGAGCGTTGTGTAAGCGGAAGAAGGTAAATTGAGAGGTTTGCTGGACGTATCACAAGTGCGAATGCTGACATAAGTAACGATAAAACGGGTGAAAAACCCGTTCGCCGGAAGACCAAGGGTTCCTGTCCAACGTTAATCGGGGCAGGGTGAGTCGGCCCCTAAGGCGAGGCTGAAAAGCGTAGTTGATGGGAAACGGGTTAATATTCCCGTACTTTGATAAACTGCGATGTGGGGACGGAGAAGGTTAGGTTATCGGCCTGTTGGATGGTCGTTTAAGCCTGTAGGTGGGAAGATTAGGCAAATCCGGTCTTCTATTAAACGCTGAGGGGTGAAGAGGAGTTTCTAAGGAGACGAAGTAACTGATACCACGCTTCCAGGAAAAGCCACTAAGCGAAAGGTTTATTGGAACCGTACTGAAAACCGACACAGGTGGTCAGGTAGAGAATACTCAGGCGCTTGAGAGAACTCGGGTGAAGGAACTAGGCAAAATGGCACCGTAACTTCGGGAGAAGGTGCGCTTACGGTAATTGTAGCTCTTTACGGGTGAAGGTGAAGTAAGTCGAAGATACCAGCTGGCTGCAACTGTTTATTAAAAACACAGCACTCTGCGAACACGAAAGTGGAAGTATAGGGTGTGATGCCTGCCCGGTGCTGGAAGGTTAATTGATGTTGTAATCGAAAGAGAAGCAGCTGATCGAAGCCCCAGTAAACGGCGGCCGTAACTATAACGGTCCTAAGGTAGCGAAATTCCTTGTCGGGTAAGTTCCGACCTGCACGAATGGCATAATGATGGCCAGGCTGTCTCCACCCGAGGCTCAGTGAAATTGAAATCGCCGTGAAGATGCGGTGTACCCGCGGCTAGACGGAAAGACCCCGTGAACCTTTACTATAGCTTGACACTGAACATTGAATATTGATGTGTAGGATAGGTGGGAGACGAAGAAGTGTGAACGCCAGTTTGCATGGAGTCGGTGTTGAAATACCACCCTTTAATGTTTGATGTTCTAACGAAGTACCTGAGACGGGTACTCGGACAGTGTCTGGTGGGTAGTTTGACTGGGGCGGTCTCCTCCCAAAGAGTAACGGAGGAGCACGAAGGTTTGCTAATGACGGTCGGACATCGTCAGGTTAGTGCAATGGTATAAGCGAGCTTAACTGCGAGACGGACAAGTCGAGCAGGTGCGAAAGCAGGTCATAGTGATCCGGTGGTTCTGAATGGAAGGGCCATCGCTCAACGGATAAAAGGTACTCCGGGGATAACAGGCTGATACCGCCCAAGAGTTCATATCGACGGCGGTGTTTGGCACCTCGATGTCGGCTCATCACATCCTGGGGCTGAAGTAGGTCCCAAGGGTATGGCTGTTCGCCATTTAAAGTGGTACGCGAGCTGGGTTTAGAACGTCGTGAGACAGTTCGGTCCCTATCTGCCGTGGGCGTTGGAGAATTGAGGGGGGCTGCTCCTAGTACGAGAGGACCGGAGTGGACGCATCACTGGTGTACCAGTTGTTTCGCCAGAAGCATTGCTGGGTAGCTAAATGCGGGAGAGATAAGTGCTGAAAGCATCTAAGCACGAAACTTGCCTTAAGATGAGTTCTCCCTAATGAAGAGTTAGTAAGGGATGTTTGAGACTAAGACGTAGATAGGTGGGGTGTGTAAGTGTAGTGATATATTGAGCTAACCCATACTAATTTCCCGAGGGGCTTAACCATACAATCTTGAGTGTTTTGCATAGAGGAAGAAGCGGGACAGGATAGAGAGAGGAAGACTTGAAGTAGAGGCTTGTTTTTTTATTGAAGAAGAGATAGAGACGGGATATAAGAGAGAGGAATTTAACTTGGCGGCGATAGTGCGGTGGGACCACCTGACACCATGCCGAACTCAGAAGTGAAACGCTGTAACGCCGATGGTAGTGTGGGGATTCCCCATGTGAGAGTAGGGCACCGCCAAGTTTTTTATGAGTTTATTTTGTTAGTTTATTTATATTAGTAAGCTAACAAAACAAGTTTTTTTGCGACTATAGCTCAGTTGGTTAGAGCACCACCTTGACATGGTGGGGGTCACTGGTTCGAGTCCAGCTAGTCGCACCAAATGAATAAATCAATGTAACGCATAGTAACGCATTTCAACCCAAAAGCCTTGTATAACAAGGCTTTTTTGCTATCCGATTAACGCTAGTTGCGTCAGGATAAATCACATTGACCTTGAATAATAGCACCCATTTTAGTACCCACGCATTATAATTAGTTTGATTATTGAGTACTAAAATTATACAACCTCTTACAAATACACAAGTAGAAAAGGCAAAGTATATAACAGGAAACAGGGCAGAACTAAACGACTGTGAAGGCTTATTTTTACAGCTATACCCATCCGTCTCAAAAATTTGGCGATTTCGCTATAATCACCCTGTAACACAAAAAAGAACAAAGCTAACCATAGGTAACTACCCTGATTTTTCTATTGCTCAAGCAAGAGCAAAAAGAGAAGAGTTTAAAGCATTATTAGCATAATACATAGATCCACAGGCATATAACGAGCAACATAGAACAGAGCAAGAACAGAGCAAAAAAAGGACGCTTTTAGCAATTGCCGAGTAATGGAAAGATAAAAGCGTGAAAGAGATAGAACCTCTAACAATGGCTAAAAATTGGGAGCGATTAAATAATCATTGGGGCTGTATTAGATCAGCCCTAAATTCCACACCATTTTCGCAATGTTTTTAACTGCTCTTTTGGTGTTCCAAAGTTAAACCGAAATTCACATTCCTTCAAGAACAAAGGAAAGTTTTTTCGGTCAATTCCATTATATTTTCGGAGTATCCGTTTGGCTTGACTCCAAAAGTTTTCTATACCGTTGATGTGATTTTCTTTCACTGCAAACAACTCCGAATGATTGATGCGTTCGTGGTGAAATTGGCTCACATCAAGAGCATCATAGCTACGATATGTATCGGTATAAACCCAACTGTCAGGCTTGATTTTCCTTGTGATTACAGGCATTATCGTTTCGGTTTTGGTATTTTCTACCACCACCGTAAATACCTTTCCCTGTCGTTTTAACAAGCCAAAAACAGCCACTTTACCGGTTGCTCCACGCCCTCGTTTTCCTTTACGATGACCACCAAAATAGCTTTCATCAAGCTCAATCTGTCCATCAAAAACATCATCGGCTTCAAGGGCTAAATGATAGCTGATGACTTCACGAATTTTACGATAAAACAAGGCACTTGAATTTGGATTGATACCTAAAATATTAGCTGCTGATCGAGCTGTCACTTCTAACACAAAAAACTCAAGGAGCTTTTTCTGTATAGATTTCTTTAATTTACAATGAGTTATTTTCATTTTTATAGACTAGCATACTTACTAATCTAATACAGCCCCTAATCATTTATTTCCTCATTTGGGGGCTTACTCAATAGAGAATATTACCCCCCCTTTTTTTTTTACTAATTAATGCTGTCAAGCCTCTTTACGAGCAAGGTAAAAATGGCACTATGCACCGCATTATAAATTTAGTTAATCAAGTATTAAATTACGCTGTTAATTTGGGTGTTTTATCATTTAATCCTTGCCTACAAGCTAGCAAAGCATATCACAAAGAACTACCAAAAAAATCACCCTGCTATTCATTATTCTGAACTTCCCCTATTATTGGCT
The DNA here is from genome assembly GCF_000019405.1 of Histophilus somni 2336. Taxonomy (NCBI): domain Bacteria; kingdom Pseudomonadati; phylum Pseudomonadota; class Gammaproteobacteria; order Pasteurellales; family Pasteurellaceae; genus Histophilus; species Histophilus somni. Next base: position 992,457 of record NC_010519.1, read on the forward strand.
GATTTTGAACAATCTAACAGAGAGCTATTAACTAAATTTTTATTTAGGTGGTAATTGTTATCAATGGTACGCCCTGCTGCCGAAGCTGTTTCAGTGGAATGGAGTGAAATTGATTTAAATAAAAAATTTGGTTTATTATTTCTAAAGAAAAAATGAAGAAGGTTAGAACGGGGAGATTTTCGCATTCTGTACCCTTATCAAGACAAATGATAAAATATTTTAGAGCAATTGAAACCAATAACGGGACATCATAAATATGTATTTCCATCATTCACAAAACCTAATCAAACAATGAGTAAAGACACAATTGCTAATGCGTTGCGTGAAATAGGCTATCAAGGTAAACAAGACGCCCACGGATTAAGGACGATTGCAAGAACTTATTTAGAAGACAATATGATTGATTTTAGACTTGCTGAAAGTTGTTTAGCTCACAAGATAGGGGATAAGGTTAGTCAGGTCTATAACCGTGCTGACTACATCGAACAGCGTCGCCCAATTATGCAACTTTGGGGGTATGTGCACCAGAATTTTTTAATCAATCAAATTGACAGTAAAACCTAGAAAAATCAATGTTTCTAGGTTTTTTATTTATCAATATCATATGAATATCGATTCATTCTACTTATTTTGGCAATACTAACGAGGATGATATAGTAGTTGTGGTCAGTCCTCTGAGTAAAGCTGAGTAAAGGCAAAATATGAATTATTTTCATAGTCTTGGCAAAAAATCTCATTTTTCTTAAAAAATTTTTATGGTTTAATACACCATTATTCTAAAAATGAGAAAAATTAATATGATGACAACATTTGAATGCCGTGTACATACGCTTGAATTTGATGAAAATTACCAACCAGAAATGCAGAGTACCCGTTTAACGACCAACTTTGCTAACCTTGCGCGTGGCGAAAACCGCAAAGAAAATTTGCAAAATGTCATTGCAATGATTGATAAGCGTTTTAACGATTTGGCAAACTGGGATAATCCAACTAATGATCGTTATTCTGTGAAGTTAGAGATCGTGTCAATAGATATTGATATGGAGGGAAAAGGTAATTTTTTTCCAGCACTTGAATGGCTGAAAACCTATGTCATCGACCATAAAACTGGCAAAAAAATTGATGGTATCGTAGGCAACAATTTTTCGTCTTTCGTGCGTGACTATGATTTCAGCGTTTTGTTGTTAGAGCATAACAGAAACAAGGAAGAATTTACTGTACCGAAAGGCTATGGTGAATTGCATGGCAAGCTATTCAAACATCTGTTAACTTCCTCTGCATATAAAGAAAAATATAGTAAGCCTCCGGTGATTTGTTTAAGTGTTGCAACTACTCGTACTTACCGCAGAACCACAAATGTTCATCCGATTTTAGGGGTGGAATATCATCAAGATAATTATTCTTTAACTGATGAGTATTTTGCGAAAATGGGGTTATCTGTGCGTTATTTTATGCCACCAAAATCTGTTGCACCTTATGCGTTTTATTTTGATAGTAATTCAGATTTGTTGAATGATTACACCAATCTTGAATTGATTAGTACAATTGCTACAATGGAAGCTTTCCAGAAAATCTACCGTCCAGAAATTTACAATGCTAATTCTGTGGCTGGTCAAGTGTATAAAGGTAGCTTGACTTATCAAGATTACTCTGTGACCAAAGTAGAATATGATCGTGTTGAGCGTACACAGCTTGCAATCAAACAAGGTAAATATACTGAAGCACATTTTATTAAGCCATATAAAGCAATTTTAGATGCCTGGATGGCTGAAAAATAAATCAAGACAGTATTTTTATTTGATACATTCGTAGGGTGGGTTAAATTCCGCCCCTACACATTTATTTAGGAAAACCAAAATGAGCAAAATTCTTCTCCCAACCTCTACAGCCGGTAGTCTTCCAAAACCGGTGTGGCTTGCTGAACCTGAAAAACTTTGGTCTGAATGGAAATATCAGGGCGATGAACTTTTTCAAGCTAAAAGAGATGCACTATTAGTTTCCCTTGCTGAACAAGTTGCAGCAGGGATTGATATTATCAGCGATGGTGAACAAACTCGTCAGCACTTTGTGACTACATTTATTGAGCATTTAGAGGGCGTAGATTTCAATAAGCGTAAAACAGTGCGTATCCGTAACCGCTATGATGCAAACGTACCAAGCGTAATTGGTGAAGTTTCTCGTCCAAGCTCCGTATTTGTAGACGATGCAAAATTCTTACGCAAGCATACTGATAAGCCGATTAAATGGGCATTACCCGGTCCAATGACAATGATAGATACATTATATGATGCACATTACAAAAGTCGTGAAAAGTTAGCATGGGAATTTGCCAAAATTTTAAATGAAGAAGCGAAAGAGCTGGAAGCAGCAGGTGTAGACATTATTCAGTTTGACGAACCCGCGTTCAATGTATTCTTTGACGAATTGAATGATTGGGGCGTGGCAGCATTGGAACGTGCAGCGGAAGGATTAAAATGTGAAACTGCGGTGCATATTTGTTACGGTTATGGAATTAAAGCAAATACTGATTGGAAACAGACTCTCGGCAGTGAATGGCGACAATATGAAGAAAGCTTCCCGAAATTGCAACAATCGAAAATTGACATTATTTCTTTAGAGTGCCAAAATTCTTGTGTACCTATGGAACTGATTGAGCTGGTGAGAGGTAAAAAAGTGATGCTTGGTGCGATTGATGTAGCAACCAATATCATAGAAACACCTGAACAAGTAGCGGATATTTTGCGTAAAGCACTACAATTTGTAGACGCAAAAAATCTTTATCCTTGTACTAACTGCGGTATGGCACCGCTCTCACGTCAAGTTGCAAACAGCAAGCTCAATGCGTTAAGTCAAGGTGCGGCAATTATTCGAGCAGAATTAGCAGGTTAATCTGATATGGTAGAAGTCTCTCAATTTAAAGATGCAATGGCACAACTTGCCTCAGCAGTTCATATTGTGACCACAAGTGGTGAAACAGGGCAGCATGGCTTTACAGCATCAGCCGTTTGTAGCGTGACCGATTCACCGCCAACATTGCTTGTGTGTGTCAATAGCAATGCACGTGCCTATGAGCATTTTATAAAAAATAGGGTGCTAATGGTGAATACTTTGACTGCCGAACAATCTTCTTTATCAAATGTATTCGCCTCACCCTTAAGTCAAGAAGAGCGATTTGCTAATGCTTATTGGACAACATTGGCTACAGGCTCGCCGATGTTACAGGATGCACTGATTAATTTTGATTGCGAAATTACAGATATTAAGCAAGTCGGTACTCACAGTATTTTGATTTGTGAAATTGTAGCTATTAAACAAGGTGATAAGAAAGAAGCGTTGGTATATCACAATCGTTCTTACCGCATTCTTAAATGAAATTTGTAAATAAATCGTAAGTCTTATACCGTAACTTATAAGTCGATAAGTTACGGTGTTAATTTGAAAAAATCGCTATGATTTTATTAACTTTCTTAGAAAATATTTGAAACGATTGTATGTACGTCTATAAAGTAATTGTTCTCTTTTTTGATGTTTAACCAATAGTTGACTGTTATGTAGTTCTTTTTCTAATAGAGCTAGTGAGAAGAGTTGGTAACTTTGTTCTAAATATTGCATTGCTTCCAATTTATATTGCCTTCTTCTATTTAACTTGAAATCAGACAATGTAGTATTCGGCATTTGAGTATAAGATAATATTTTATGTAAAGGGATGAGTTCTAAATTGAATAAAAATGAGATAGTTTTTGGCAAATAAACAGAATGTTTATTTTGTTGTAACTCATAGTTACCAATCCCAAAATCTGCTTTCATAAATTTTAAGTGGTAATAGGCGAAAATATTTTTTCTAATATTTCTTTGACTAATGTCTAAAAATTCTGTTTCCTTGTTTTTTTTAAAGATGCTATCTTCATCTACTCTAAATAAACATAGATCACCATATAATCCACAATAAGGTGAGCTGTAAGAAATATAAAGTTCACCACAATGATCAATAATATTAATTCCTGAAACAGGTAATACATCATTGGGATAATTTTCTTTTAAGTCTAGGTAAGTCTGTTTTAGCAACGGTATTTTTTCTGCACAAAGAATTAAATCTCCGTCTATTTTTATAGCCCATTTCTTCGTAGTTTGACTTAATGAAAAGTTATAGTAATTAATCAGACTATGAGGATTATCAGGTTCTAAATTTTTATAGTTATCACTACCTTGAGGATAAACAACAGGTAAATAGTGAAAAGTTTTTATTTTATTAGGATAAAGTTTTGCGTATTGTTCAGCAATTTCACCCGTATTGTCTTGGCAATTATTATAGACAATCACCAATTCATCTAATAAAGGAAGCCAGCTTTCAATAGATTGAGCAAGAAACTCTCCTTCATTACGTAATCGCATAAAACCGCTTAAGCCTTCAGAACGAGTGTTGGCTTGAAAACGTGAAAAATCAATGGTAGGATTTTTGACTGACTGACTGACTGACTGACTGACTGACTGACTGACTGACTGACTGACTGACTGACTGACTGACTGACTGACTGACTGACTGACTGACTGACTGACTGACTGACTGACTGATTTAGCATATTGTTATTTCCGGTCTTTTTAGAGAGAAAAATGGTGGATAATTTCCACCATTTTTCAATATTATTCACTTCTAGTGACTTTAATCGCCAACTCTTCCAAAGCTTTTTCATTAGCAAGACTCGGTGCGTCAGTCATTAAACAAGCTGCGGCTGTTGTTTTCGGGAATGCGATAACATCACGAATATTATCTGTTCCGGTTAACAACATCGTTAAACGATCTAAGCCGAATGCTAAACCTGCATGTGGAGGCGTGCCGAATTTTAAGGCATCAAGCAAGAATCCAAATTTCTCACGCTGTTGATCTTCATCAATGCCTAAAATATGAAATACAGTTTGTTGCATTTTTGGATCGAAAATACGCACTGAGCCACCACCTACTTCATAACCATTAATGACCATATCATAGGCGTTTGCCACCGCACTTGTCGGATTTGCTTCTAATTGCTCCGGTGTGAAATCTTTTGGACTAGTGAACGGATGGTGCATTGCAGCTAAATTACCTTCTTCATCACGTTCAAACATTGGGAAATCAATAACCCAAAGAGGTTTCCACTCATCTAAGTGAGTTAAACCTAAATCACGACCTAGTTTCAATCGTAACGCTCCCATTGCGTCAGTAGCGGTTTGCCATTTGTCCGCTCCAAAGAACAAAATATCATCGCTCTGGGCAGAAGTGCGGTCAAAAATTGCTTTGATTTTTTCTGTCGTTAAGAATTTTGCAATTGGACTTTGTACGCCTTCTAATCCAGCGTTGATGTCATTAATTTTTACCCAAGCTAACCCTTTCGCACCGTAAATACCGACAAATTGAGTATATTCGTCAATTTGTTTTCGAGTGATATTTATACCGTTTGGTACACGGATGACAGCCACACGACCGTTCGAGCTATTTGCAGGGTCGCTGAAAACGTTGAAATCTATATCTTTCACAATATCAGCTACATCGACTATTTCTAATGGATTACGTAAATCCGGTTTATCTGAACCAAAGCGTTCCATTGCCTCTTGCCAAGTCATTGTCGGAAATTTGCCTAAATCAACGCCTATGGTATTTAGCCATAAACCATGCACCATTTTTTCCATAATTTCACGTACTTCCGGTGCAGTCATAAAGGAAGTTTCCACATCAATTTGAGTAAATTCCGGCTGACGATCTGCACGCAAATCTTCATCACGGAAACACTTCACAATTTGGTAATAGCGATCAAAACCGGACATCATCAATAGTTGCTTAAACAACTGTGGTGATTGCGGCAAAGCATAAAACTTGCCTTTATGTACTCGACTTGGAACTAAATAGTCTCGTGCACCTTCAGGCGTAGCCTTGGTAAGCATTGGGGTTTCAATGTCTAAAAAACCGTTTTCATCCATATAACGACGTACAAAAGCGGTAATTTTGGCACGGGTTTTTAAATGTTGAGCCATTTCAGGACGACGCAAATCAAGATAACGATATTTTAAACGCTGTTCTTCTGTATTATTCTGATTAAAATCTAAAGGAAGTACATCCGAAACGTTATAAACAGACAATGCTTTAGCTACAACTTCCACCTCGCCCGTCGCCATATTTTTATTAATTTGATTATCTGGACGAGCAATAACCTCACCTTCGATTTTAATACAAAATTCATTACGCAATGCACTGGCTTCCGTCAATGCTTCTTGATATTTCGGATCAAAACAAACTTGTACAATACCTTCACGATCACGCATATCAATAAAAATTAAACCGCCTAGATCACGACGTTTATGAACCCATCCGCTTAATATTACTTGTTGTCCAATATGGCTACGGTTCAATGCACCGCAATAATGAGAACGCATCATAATGACTTCCTTTATATCTGAAACTACTGAAATTAGTCGACGAATTATAGCTGAAATCTCGCTTATATTGAAAGAGCGGACGGAATTTATTTGAGTGAGACTTAAACTTCTTCTAAAATGACCGCACTTTTTTACACTTTTTTAGATGAACCATAAAATAATGAATAAAGATTGTATTTTTGCTGCACCCATTGAAAAACTGGGAGATTTTACTTTTGATGAAAATGTCGCTGAAGTATTCCCTGATATGATACAGCGTTCTGTCCCCGGATATTCCAATATCATTACTGCCATAGGCATGTTTGCCGAACGGTTTGTGACGGCTAACTCGCTAGTGTATGATCTGGGGTGTTCTCGTGGTGCAGCCACGTTATCTGCTCGTCGCCATATCACTCAGCCTAATGTAAAAATTATCGGCGTGGATAATTCATTACCGATGGTTGAACGTTGTCGTCAACATATTAACGCTTATCAGAGTGATATTCCCGTTGAAATTTTGTGTGATGATATTCGTAATATTAAAATTGAAAATGCATCAATGGTTATTTTAAATTTCACATTACAATTTGTACCGCAACAAGATCGTCAATTGTTACTGGAAAAAATATATCAGGGACTTAATCCTAACGGAGGATTGGTTTTATCGGAAAAATTTCGTTTTGAAAATAAAAAAATGGACGACTTGCTTATTGATTTACACCATCAATTCAAGCGAGCCAATGGTTACAGTGAATTAGAAGTAAGTCAAAAACGCACCGCACTTGAGAATGTGATGAGAACGGATAGTATAGAAACACATAAAGAACGCTTAAAGTCAGCAGGTTTCTCCCAAATAGAACTTTGGTTTCAATGTTTTAATTTTGGCTCTATGGTGGCGATAAAATAACAAAAAAACAGCCTCTGAAGTAAGAGGCTGACTAAGTTTAACTATGACTTTCATAAGCGAGTAGCGTATTAAACATAAGCATCGCAACAGTCATCGGACCAACACCTCCCGGAACTGGAGTAATGAAACTCGCCTTTTTGCTCGCTTCATCATATTGCACGTCACCGACTAACTTGCCATCAACTCGGTTAATTCCAACATCAATAACAATTGCACCTTCTTTAATCCATTCCCCAGGGATAATGTGTGGCTTACCTACTGCAACAACTAGAATATCCGCTTGGTGCACATGACTTTTCAAATCTTTAGTAAAACGATGAGTAACTGTAACTGTACAGCCGGCTAACAGTAATTCCAGTGCCATAGGGCGACCAACAATATTTGATGCTCCTATAATAACAGCATGTTGTCCGTACAGATCAACGCCTGTGGTTTCCAGTAATTTCATTATGCCCAAAGGCGTACAAGCACGTAAGGTTGGAATACGCTGACAAAGACGCCCAACATTATACGGATGAAAACCATCGACATCTTTTGTTGGGGAAATATGTTCAATCACTTTAGTAGAATTAATTTTCTCTGGTAATGGCAATTGCACCAAAATACCATCAATTTGCGGATCTTGATTGAGTTGTTCGATGAGAGTTAATAATTCTTGTTCGGTTGTTTCTGCCGGTAAATCATAAGATTTTGAATAGATACCGAGTTCCTCACAACTTCTACGTTTACTTCCCACATAAACCTGAGAGGCAGGATCAGCACCAACTAAAATAACAGCTAGTCCTGGTGCTCTTTTCCCTTGTTGAAGATAATGCTGAATTTTTTCAGCAACATTAAATTTAATGTTTTTAGAGAGTTCAGTACCTGAAATAATTTGTGCGGGCATTAATTCTTTCCTTCAAATTTGATCTCAAATGAGCAACATAACAATCATTTAAATTATTGAACATGAAAAACGCTGCTATTGTGTCAAAAAAAAGCGAGAAATGTAAGTCAATTTGAGAGAAATTTCATCAATCAAATAAAAAAGTGAAAAAGTAATTGACTGTTTATGAAAGAAAATTATAATGCACCTCATCGGCGAGTAGCGCAGCTTGGTAGCGCAACTGGTTTGGGACCAGTGGGTCGTAGGTTCAAATCCTATCTCGCCGACCATTTTTATATTTATTATTTTTTATATGCGCCCTTAGCTCAGCTGGATAGAGCAACGGCCTTCTAAGCCGTAGGTCATTGGTTCGAATCCAATAGGGCGTGCCATTTAAATCCTTATATATCAAGCAGTTATCACTCAGGCAATAAGTTTTAAATGTGTCACAGATTTGCTCTGTGCCGTAAATGTGCCATTAAATTCAACCTTGTTTGCGTGCTCTAGCAGATGATCTGCATTTAAGTGAGCGTATTTTTTTACCATTTCAAGCGTTTCCCATCCACCTAATTCTTTAAGTGTGAAGAGAGGAGTGCCTGCCTGAACGTGCCAACTCGCCCAAGTATGACGGAGATCGTGAAAGTGAAAATCAAGCAAAAAACATTTTCTAGCTGCTGCATTAAATGCTTTGCGGTTAATGTCATTTAGCTTATTATTCTCACGCCCAACAAACACATATTTTGCGTGTTTGCCACGTAATGACTTAAGCAATAAGATTGCTTCGTCGCTTAGGAGTAGTGATCGTGCTTTACCTGATTTTGCAACATCATTAGTCACGATCGCTACCTTACGCACAAAGTCTATTTTATCCCAAGTCATTGTCAGTATTTCCGTCCTGCGAGCACCTGTCATTAATGCAAACGCACAAATGGCTCTCATCCAATCACTATTTAGCTTGGCAAGTAAGTCTTTTGCTTGCTCTTTTGTGATCCATCTAACCCTAATAGGCGGTTCTGCATTTTTAGGTAGGTGTGGGACTTTGTCGACCAACCCAGCCTGATGAGCAAGATTTAAGATCCGTAAAATAGACTGTATATATTTGTTTTTGGTTGAGTTGGTGAGCGGTTTGTTTGTGTTCATATTCCGGGTAGGGATATGATTTAGGATTTCTTGAGTTGTTAAAGAGCTAAGCACCCGTCCTTGGAATTTCTCACGCCAATATTTAGCGTGTCGTTTTTTTGTGCTTGTATCTTTTAGACCTTCTGCAGAGCGTACATACAGCAGTAACGCCTCTTCAAAAATATATTCTGGCTTTTCGTTAAGCCTATCTATTTTCCACGTTTCTGCTTTAAGCTGATCGTGGTAATGTTGAGCTTCCTTTTTTACAGTTGTGCCAGCAGAGCGTCTAATTCTCTTACCGCTTGGGGTTGTGATATCAACCCACCATGGGCCATCTTTTGTTCTTCTGTAGATCGACATAGTGTTACCTCTTCGACCGACAAAGCTAATCGGTCGCTATTATTTGCTCGTTTTTTGAGTAAATCAAGATCTGATTTATGGATAAGCCAACGATTAGATCCTTTCATTCTAAAAAATCCCCAGTCATAGAGATGATTTCTAACCGCACTTTGACTAAGGTTTAAGTGTTTCGCGACTTGTTTTATAGTGAGAGTTTCTTCCATATTTCCTCCAAAAAATAAACCCTAGTGGTGGCTAGGGTTGTTTTAAATAATCTACTAGTCGCTCCCCAATCCATCGCATTACAGGGACTGCCATTGAGTTACCGATAGCTTTATAACGTGGACTATCGGGGCAATCATCAATCGGTTTGTTGCGATATGGGATTAGTGTCCAATTATCAGGAAAACCCTGCAATCTCTCGCATTCGGTTGGAGTGAGCTTGCGAATAATAGATGGTTGGCAAATGCAAGGTACATTATTTCCACCTGTCCCCATTCTTGCTTTTAATGTTGGTGATATTGGTTTATCTGCAATTCGCACAGCCTCTTCGCCTTTGACTTCGAATAACACCTTATACTGTGATGCAGTCATTGTAGGTGCGATACTAATTCCTACAGCATACTCCTTGTCTTTGCAAATTATTGATGGATACGCTCCATAAGAGCATCCACCAATATTTTGGGCAGAACTTTTCCCCTCTTCTTGGCTCTGATTAAAATCCCCTCGCAAGCTCTTTTGCTCAAGGAGTATTTGTGCGACACTTCGCCCTCTAGCACTAGCCACAAGGAACACTCTTTTACGTCGTTGGGCAACGCCGAAGTATTGAGCATTGAGGACTCGCCAACAGATAGTACGGGCTGAATGCACATAACCAGAGTTTGTCCATCTTGCCCCTGAAGGTTGTAATGGCTGACATTCTTGAGCCAGTCCAGCCAAAAAGTGTCCGAATGCGTTGTCCTTGGTAGATAAGACACCTTGTACATTTTCCCAGACGAGCACGCAAGGCGGTTGTCCATTTTGATTTCTGACATAATCTATTGCCTCTAAAATATGGATTAAAGCTAAAGTTAAATTTCCTCTCTCGTCATCAAGGCTTTCTCGCTTGCCCGCAACCGAAAATGCTTGGCAAGGTGTACCCCCAACTAACACGTCAGGGGCTTTGATTTCACGATTTAGGATTTTTTCAGGCAAGGCGGTCATATCGCCTAGATTTGGGATTTCAGGGTATCGATAAGCAAGTAAAGCGGACGGGAAAGGTTCAATTTCAGCAAACCATAAAGGCTTGCCTAAGCCTTGCCACGCCACACTTGCTGCTTCAATTCCTGAACAAATTGAGCCGTAGGTGAACATTGTTACTCCAATAAAAAGCCCTCAAAATTGAGGGCGTTGTGTGGTTATTCAGTTTCGGATGGTAGCGGTGGGATTTCCGCAAATTTATCAATTTGTTCTAATTCGAAAGTGGCATTAAATTCAGGTATGACCCAGACATATACATATTCATTCCCTAATTCATCACAGTAATTTGGTTCTCTCCTTGGTTTACGCTCTGCGTCTATGAATGTTAGATACCCAATTATTTTGGGATTATCTAAATGTGGTATATTTACATAAACAGGTTGATTGAGTTGAGGCAATGAGTTTCTTACACTAATCCATTTACTCATTTTTAACATCCTTAGGCGGTTGTGGGAGTGGTTGCCAATGAGTAACTTCAAAAAGTTTACTACTCATATTAAATTCTCCATCAACAAGTTCTGACAAAGTAATAGATTTATAGTCTCGGCTTGCATTTTTGAAATATACAAGCACTCTTTCGCCTGATTTTGGTAGTTTATCTTTAACACTAATCCAACCGTTAATCTCTAAGATTTCAGGTGAGTTGATAATTTCATCAATCTCATCGTAATATCCTGACTCCTTTTCCTCTTTAGTTAATGGCCTCTTACTTGAGATTGCTTTTCCCAAAATAACACCATAAACTGCAAATGGTAGGTAATATCCTTCATAATTTTCAAATTCATCCAAATCGTTCGCAAAATCGTAGGCATCAACAGCACTGTTTAAACAACTCTGTTTTGCTTGTTCCAGCGTTTCGTGCAACTCAACCGAATGAATATCGTTTGATACATCAATCGAAAAGTATTTTTTATTATTCATATTATTCTCCTTAGTGGTGTTATTGATTAATCTGTAATCTTAATTTCACGTTTAAGTGGATCATCTTCTTCTGGCGATCCATTTGTTATTTACTATCATGTTGTTTCTCCTGTTTAGTGGGTTTCTTCTAAAATTGGGGTGATTTTGTAGGCACGGATTTGTCGCCCCAGCATTTTTTTTCGGGACTTTGAATTGATATTCATAGCCTTTTTCCGGCGTTGTTGGGCTTTGTAATATCTTTGCATTAGCGAACACATAGACGTCGTCACGCACATGAGCGTAGCCACGAACCTTAGCATTCTCTGTTATCCACGCACAGTCGCCTATAATAGCGTCTTCATAGACTTCTGCGTTATCTCGTACGTAGGTGTCATCACATACAACCGCGTTGCCATATACCAAAGCCTTGTCACATACCACGGCGTTACCATGTATTCTAGCGTTACCGAATACTCTCGCATTGTCATACACTCTAGCATTGTCATACACCCAAGCATTTCCATCATGACTTAGATTTTCTTCTTTCTCAATATAACCGCCCAGCTTACCCGCCTTTATATCACCAAAAGAGATTAATGCTTTAATTCGGTAGAGTGTTTTACCATTCTGTTGAATAGTATCATTTTGAAGAAGTTCGTATTTTTTTTGAACTTGTCTTTCATATTAAATTTCCTTGTTTGTTAACGTCGTTTGTCGGATTAATTTTTTCAATCAACTCATTTCCGAAATAAGCTGATCGTAGTATTTTTGTGCGGCACTTACGCGTTCAATGAGGCTAGAATAGTCGCATAGAGAGTGTTTTTTTCATTATTCCACAAACGTCATTCTTTTGTAGATTTCTCTTACTCGTTCAACATCTTTTGCACAATATTGAGCTACTTCGTTGATTTTGCCGTCTTGGATGTATTGCCATACTTTTGATCCGTCAATATCGCCTTTTTGTTCAATATCAAGTACTTTGCATAATTTGTCGAGGGAAACAGTGTTTCCATAACCTGCCCATTCGGTCATGGTGTCATAGATATTGTGACGAAGTGGGGTGTAGCAAGGTTTGATACGGTTGATCACAGAGCGTTGAAAGATAAAGCGATCATCAAATTTAGTAATGTTATGTCCGATCATAAGTGGTGTAGCTTTAGTGATATGTTTGCGTAACCAGTCGTTAAATTGAGTTAAAATGCGAGTTTCCCGATCTGGTAATTGCCAATCTTCGCAATAGAACAAAACAGGTGAAGTGTCATCAACTGCTGCACCGATAACTACAATTTCACCAAATGCACCATCAAGAGCGGTCTTGTTGACGACTTCGGGTTTATTTTCTGCTAACCATTTTTCAATTGTTTCAGGGTTTTTGTAGTTAGCAGGGGCTTTGAGATTTTCACAAACATAGTTTTTGATTTCGTTGTTTTGTGTTGGGATTGTTTCAATGTCTAAATAGATTTTCATTTTGTTGCTCCTTGTTAGTTTTTTTTGATTTTAGTTTGCGTAAAAATCGGTTGATGTTATCGCAAGTTTTAAATTGAGAATGTGGACTGAATACACCGTGTTTTGGGTTTTCCCATTCTGGTTGTTTGTCAACATCTAGCATTATTAACCTCTCATTGTTTGTTTCCAGTAATCACTATCATCATTCTCTGCTTTCGCATAAAAAATTGTGCCTTGATCACTTTTTCTATAGCTTGTTGTCTTGTTTCGATAATATCCATCATCGCACCGCTCCCAAGTGCGATATGGTAATCTTCGCTATTGTCTAACTCATCATAAAATTGGCTGTAAATTTGGCTGTTTGGATCTTGTAGTTCCATCAAAACTTCGGTACGCACTCGTTTAAATTCCAAACTATCCTCAATGTCTTCACCAAAATATGCTTCTGCCATATGGTCAAAATGTCTATCTACCGCTTGAATTAATTGCATATCGTTCATTTTTTCTTTCCTTTTAAAAGTAGCGTTTTTAATTTTTCAATAGAGGCTAAGTCAAAGGTTAATACGCTGTGATGTCTTGTTTGGCGATCTAACTTAATAGATAAATTACCCTCTTCATCAAATTGACAATGTTGAACCTTGTGTATTGTTTTACCTCGCTCGCTCTTGATTACCGCACTTAACCTTGGATTTTTCCATTCAATAGCCAGAACGCCCAGTTTCTCCTGAAGCATAGGTAGTTTCTTTATCCCTTTTAATTCTTTTGTCATGTTGATGATGTCGATTGCTTTGTTTGTCGCTTTAATGGCGATGATTTCGCTCACCATCGGATTGCAAGTGCGGTACTCTCTCTCATCATCTACCCAAACTTCCCCATAAAATTTTTTACTGATTGGATTTTGTAAAATTTGGATTTTGTAGCTATTCATCTTCATTTCCCCTCCTTGTCATACTGTGCTTGTAGTTGTTCGGTGTATTTTTGCATGTAGTCTACATCGGCTTGGGTAGGCGGTGGCGGTATGTCGCCCTTGCGTGAAATCCATTCAATTCTTGCCATTTCTTCATCGTAGGCAAGTTGTGCTTCGGGGGAGAGTTTTCCATATTGAGCAAACGCTGGGTGAAAATAGGCAAAGACAAGTAGAGTGCTAAGAAAAATAGCCACGATAAGAACGATAAAGCCAAGCCATCTGTAAAATGAGATTAATAAATTATTCATTTTTTGTTTCCTTTTTGGTCAATTTACTGAATTTAGGTTGAGTGAAACCGCCACACTGGAAAAGTGCGGTCGGTTTCCTTTGAGGTTTAAAATCTTGGCAATGCCAAAGGATTATGTGTTGCTAATATTTCTTCGCCTTTTTGTAGCCACGGATTAAACTCATGAGCAACGTCATAAGACAATGCTCCAATATCGTTTCGAATGTGGCGTTCAAGTCCGAGCATTAAAAAGAGTTGACGATGAAAGATTTCTGTTTGTTCAGCAAGCTTTTTAGCTAGTCGAGTATGTTTCATAATCGCTTCGAATAATTCGGCGGAAATGGTAATTTCGTCTCTATCTGCGGTCTTAGGCGGTGTAATAATCAGCTCGCTCTCTAAACAAATTTTGTGAACATATTCGACCGCACTTTGTAATTTATCTGCGGGGATATCCTCAATACTTTCCACATTCATATAGTGATGAACAAGATTGTAGGCTTCGTTGTAGAGTAAGCCTTTTTTGCTAACGAGCATATTGACGGCGTTACGTAATCCTGTGCGGTCATCAACAGTCGTTTTGCGTTCGGCTTTGCCCTTGAACCAGTAATCGTGTAGAGCTGCATAGCACTCTTTTTTGTATTTGATGAGTGTTTCCCGAATTTCAGGCTTGCAGCGGTTCACGTCAATACCGAATAGCCAGCCGTTAAGGTAGTCAATCGGAAGGCAGAGCATTTCACGTATTTTACTATCTTCTGCAACCGTTGTTATGATAACAATAGTTGAATTTAGAATGTCATCACGCTTAATTCTTGAATATTGAGAAGCCCAATCTAAACCGATATTTTCGCAGATCGGTTTCATTGCGGTGTAATGTGTGCCGTTTTGCTCGAATGTGACTAAGGCTTGGTTGTTAAAAGAGATGGTTTGAGTGGAGACTTGTGTAGTCATTTTGTAATCCTTAGAGTCTATTTGTTTAAAACAAGCCACTTTCGACAGTGGCGTCGGGAGGTTCGAAAACCCACTCTAAGGTAAGGGCTGGACGTATTTCCTTTCGGTATTGTATTAGTCGCCCTCCCGACATAGTCAGGATTACGGATATAAAAAAATCGCCTAGTGGCGATTAGTGAACTATCCGCCTTAGAGTATGAGGTTTCGACACCTATGGGGGAATAGTAGGTTAAATTTCTTCGTTTGTCAATAGATAAAAATGTAATATTTATTACAAAAAGTACTTGCGTTAAAATGTAAGTAGTACTACAATAAACATATCTAAGGCAAGGTGCTTTAGATACAAGAAAACCCCGACTTGTTGGGTTCGGGGCATTCAAAATGGAGTTTAGGATATGTTGTTCAAAGCGTTAATCCTAATTATCCTCTTAATGGTGGCAATGCCAGCGTTCTAGGATAATCCATCGGGGGAGGGCATTCCCCCGATGACTCCAATCTTAAGCTAACTTAACCCAAAATGCAAGGAGTTTTCTATGGCAATGACAAGAGCTGAAATCAATGCAAAAAGCGATAAAAAGCGTGGTGTGCGGTTGCAATCTTATAAACTTCACGAAGATGTGATTGCATTGCTTGCCGAGCTTTCCAGCCAAACAGGGTTGTCTAAAACCCAAATTGTGACGCAAGGGATTAAGCTTTTTGCCGAAACAAAAAAGGTCGCATAACGTGCGACCAATCCCGACTTTCTGTTGAAAGTGGGAATATCCTAAATGATTGGGCGGTGGTTTGTCAATTTAGATTTTGTTCATTGAATTGTTTAATTTTAATATTTTGTAGATGACTGGCTCTTCATCAATATATTCAACTAAAACATCAACTAAGAAAATTTTATGGTACGGGTATTCTTCATTTAATATCATTTTTTCTTTGAGTGTCTTGTCTTCAAATTTTACTCGTACAGGCTTTTGTGATACTGCAGGAATAATAGCTCTATCGTGTGCTTTGCTTTGAGCATCTGCGGTGGATGACCAGTATAGTGTCGTGTTTTGTAAAGTGTTTTCTTCTCGCTCTTTGAGTAGTTTTAATTCTCGGTTAATATTGTTTTGTGCCAATCCTGCAAGTGCATTGTCTGCGTGTAGATGTATATGTACATCGCCTTGATTATTAGAAACTTGTAAATTGAATTGTGCTTTAGGATCGATTGCGATAGGCTCTAAAATGTTATTGGCATTTTTCAACATATTCGCAGTAAGGCGTTCAGGCTTTTCGCCTCTATTCATTGCCCAATCTAAAATATTTTTCAAGTGCCCTCCAAATTCAAGAATCGCATTTGCTTGCTCAATAAGTGGATATGTGCTTGATACTAGTGCTGCAAGCTCAATAAGGAAGCAGCCTTGTGTGATTTTTTCTACATAGATATGCTGTTCACAGGGTTCAATATCAATTTTGTTGTCTTGTATAAATTGGCGATATTCTGCAGCAATACCTTCCATACTTTGACAAAAAACTGATAGCTGCAATGGCTCGCTATTATCAATTTCGATTAGTAGTTTCATATTTTTATCTATTGTGTAATGTGTTTCAGCAACCATAACCCACCTCAAATTTTAGACACAAAAAAAGCCGTTATTGAACGGCTTGTAGTGCGGTTATCTTAATCCGAAGTGGGGCGGTTGTAAAGTAAAATTATTTTGAGATAGTGTACTATTTTCTTGTGTTATAGTGTACTATCTTTTATAATAGGCGACATCAGCACGGGGCTGATAACAGGACAAAGCCCCACCTGTTGAGATGGGGCTGATAACTTGGAGTCAAGACAAGATGAAAACCTTACAAATCATCTTAATCTTGATTGTGCTGTTGTTAGTAAGTTCACCAGCTTACTAAGCACTTAAAACCGATGGGGGAGTTCGCACCTCCCCCTGAGGTCTCCAACATTTTACCAAAGATAGATCCTGAAATTCAACCTAAAATTTACTTGGGGCTAAACCTATGACTATGACTAACGCTGAAAAAGTTGCCCGTTCCGATGCCAAGCGTGGCATTATGGCTAAAACCTATAAACTGCCTCAGTCGGTTGTCGCTGAAATTGAGCAGTTGAGTGAGCAATATGGTATTCCACAAAATCAATTATTGATACAGGCAATCGAAGCGTTTAAACAGGCAAAAGGGGCGTAAGCCCTTTTTTGCTAGTCGCCGTTCCAACGCTTCTAATCTGCATACTGTTTTGTTGAACTTTTAGTCAAAATTGTTTCCAACATTAACACATTGACTTTTATGTTTAAATTTAGTATAGTTTAAACACTGTATATATGTACAGTGTTTTTTTAATGTTATTTTTAAAAGGAGAACGCATATGTCTGGATTTGTTGATTTAACTTTAGAGTCTGGTGCAAGTATTACTGTTAGTAAAACGGCAGTTTTTTATCTTCAAGAAAGTAAAAATTCCCCTCAAACTACGTTATTACACTGCGGTGGAAGCGTAACACATCAAGTGAAAGGAGGTTATGAAGAAATTAGCGTTAAATTCCCTAATTTTATTCAAACTGAGCTTTCTGATGGGGTGAAAGTTGGCATTCATGATTACAATGTATCTTGCTTGGAAGAAAAGCAAAACGGTATTCAAGTACATGGTGTAGCAGTTTATTTTACTAGCGGTCCTATTGGGTTGGATGTAAAAGAAAATTACTCAGACTTTAAGAAGAAATTTCATCAAATTTAATTCATATTTAACCGCCTGTTTGGGCGGTTTTTTGTTGGTTTTATGCCGCACTTTTGGTTAAAGTGCGGTCAATTTTAGCTAAATTTAGATGTATATATATCTCAAAAAGGAATTTCATCATCAAGGTTATCTGCTAATGGGGGCGGATAAGATGATGAGGTTGATTGCCCATAAAGTTGTTGGTGGGCTTGATAATTTTGTTGTTGATCTTGTTTTTTGCGGTCGTCTTTATCTTTAATGTGTTCAATAAGCCATTTAATCCGTTCAGCTGGTTTATTTTCAAGATGCTCTGCCAAGGTTTTTTGGGTGTTGTGGAAGAATGGGCAGAGAATCTGAAAGCCGTAAGTGTCTGAACCGTCTTGTTTGGTGCGAAGGACTTTTTGCAGCATTAATCCAATATATTTGCCCTCTAATTGTGGTGCGTACGCTTTGTTGTCTTTAAATTGTCGTGTAAGTTCAGCCACTCTCGTGACCCCCATAATTGCTTGTATCATGTTGTGTCCGCTTTGTAGTGGGCTACCGTCTTTACCTTGATAATAGATTGAGAGGTAATTTCCTCTTAAGCCATCTTTTGTTTCAACAGTCAGTTCAAGGGATAATGCACCACTTTGAGACTGAACATATTCTGCACTGATAATTCTGCAAATATATGCTCCTGTTTCAGCGATAAAACTGGAATTACCAGCTTTGATCGCTTGTTCTTGATTGTAAGTGAATATTGTTTGTGTCATTTTTCGTTTCCTTGTGTTGGTTTGATGTCGTAGTAATCGCAAATCATTTCATCAACGGCGTTGAGGTCGTTTTCAATGAATTGCGTTTCAAATAATCCCATAGGGCTTTTTACTGGGTCGTTACCGTTGTTTTGCGTAGAGAATTGGAATTTCCAGTCATTTACTTGTGTGCGTAAACAGATAGTAACCATGCCTTCTAGCGTAATTTTTTCATCAAGCATTTTGCCAATGGTTTTGATTTTGGTTTTGCCAAATGGATCGGTTTCGACGTGCGATAAAATATAGATCCGCTTGTTCATTGGTAGCTTTAATGCGGTATTAAATACCGTCCATGCTTTTTCGCCAATGTCAGTAAATTTGTCATAGCCTCTTTCTTTCGCACGTCGCATAAATTCATTTGCCATAATGTATTGATAATCATCAATGATAATGATTTCACGCGGTGTTCTAGTCATAGCCTTGCAAATAGTTTCAGTATCATCACAGACAAAAATAGATCCGCTAGGGTTATCTCTTGTAATGGGTTGCCATTCTTTCGCCCTAAATGGAAGTGGTTTGCTAATTGACTGGATAAGAAGTGTTTTTTGTGGGTCGAGGTGGCGTAGGCTAGTTGATTTGCCCGAACCGCTTTCCCCTAAAATTAAGGTTGTTATGCTCATAATATTCCCCTAAAAAAAACCGCACTTTAAGTGCGGTGGATTTTGATGAAGTTTAGTTGTTGATTAAAGTATCTTGTATCGTTGTAGTCTTCGTTTTTGGTTAGAGTGTTGAGTTTTGTTTTTATTTTTTACTTCTAACAGTTTGTCAATTAATGGAAGCGTGTCTTTAATCGCTTTTTTTGTCCAATTCAAATTCAATTCTACAGAGTTGAAAATATCGCTTATGATAATCGGTTTGATTTTTTTAAGTAAGAATTCAACGCTTTCAGCAAAGCGAGTGAATAACATCCATACATCGATCATCTTTTTTAGTTCACTTTCAGTTAGTTCTAAAGTGAATTTGGGTTCAGGCATTGGTAATTTAAGTTGTGTTGTTTGGTTTTCCAGTTGGTTTAAAAACGCACGCAAAACCACAAGATGAAATTGTGGCGAAATCCACGCAGCGTAGGCGATGACGATTTCTTTGCAGGCGTATGTGCCAATGCCATTTTTGACAATTAAAACTGAGCTGTGAGATTTCTCACAGGTTGGATTTTCGCTTTCAATCTCTGCAATTAGAGCTTTTGTTTGATCATTTCGCAAAAAATAAGTAGGACGATGTTTTGGATCGTTTTCACTTGCCCTATGAAGATCTGCTAATGAATAAAGATTATTTAAAGTACGAATTGAGTTATTAAGAATTGCTAAATTAGTCATTTTGACTGCTCCTATTGGTTTTCTGAAATTGACCAGTTCTGACACTGGTGCCGAGAGGTTCAGAACCCTCCAATAGGTTAGGGTGGACGTATTCCCCGAAGGTATTGTATTAGTCGCCCTCTCGACGTTGCGAGATATCGGCATAAAAAAAGATCGCTTTTGGCGATCTGCTTACTACCGCCTATTGGAAAAAGGTTCTGACACCTTGAGGCAGATAGTAAGATAAAAGGGTGGGGTTTGTCAATAAAAAAGCCTGTGTTGTAAACAGGCTATTTTGTTATTTTCTTTTTTGTTTTCTAGGTTTATCGTATTTAATCATTTCACGATTTGCACCTTTTAGTGTTTTCTTCACTTCTTTAATATTCTGTTCAAGTTCAAGATGTTCAGGTGCAATCCCACTATTTTTTATCATCATATCCCGAACTTCTTTACCAACTTGAGAAGCGGTATTTTGTAATGCATTTAAACCACGTACATTCTTACTTTTAATTCGTTCTGCTGTTTGAGTTACTCTAAACCAGTTACCTGCAAGTTCAGTATTTCCCATAAAGTCATATAAAGTCCCTTTTTCATCAGGCATCTGTTTATGACGTTTAAGTTCAGCTAAGCCCATATTATACATACCACGGAATCCCGCATCTTTAAAAAGTCCAAAGTGTTCTGGTAAAAGCCCAGCACCTTTCGCAGAAGCTGACATAATTTGTTCTCCATCAGCTAATTTTTTACGGATTTCTAAACGCTGAATAGCGTTATCATCAATCGCATTTTGGACTAATTTATCTGCAACAGCAGCCAAGATTGTTTTTGCTTGAGCAACTTGTTCTTTTTTAGAATCTGCGTGCATTGTGATAAGAAAGCACGCAAAACGAGAGAGTTTATAACTTTTCACCTCTCTACCTTGAAAGACAATGTCAATCTGCGAGAAGTTATCCATTATGTCAATTTCAAGGTTGGCACAAGACGACATCGCTTTATTGATAACGCTTTTGAATGAGTTCCAAGACTCGTAACCAAGATGTAGCATAAAATCGTGGGCGTGCCAGTATCTAATGCCATTTTGGTGAGCATCATTTTCAAAGAGTTCTAAATCAAATTGTTCTGCCATTGTTTACCCCTATAAAAAAAGCCGTTATTGAACGGCTTGTAGTGCGGTTATCTTAATCCGAATTCGGGGCAGTGTCAAATAAAAAGTTTATTTTATATAAAATATCTCTTGCATATCAATTGGTATATTATATAATATACTTGTTTTTGAGATGGTTCAAAAATGAGAAGAGCGGCTCAAACCGCTCAACTAATGGAGATAGAAATAATGAAAACCGTACTTTTCATTATCATCTTGTTAGTGTTGTTATTGGTAAGTCCTAACGTTTACTAAACACTAACCCGGAGGGGGAAAGGTCAGATGTTCCCCCAATGGCTCCAATCTTAAGCTAACTTCATATAAAAGGCAAGCGTTATGGCTCAAATTTCCGAACAGTTGCGTAAGCGTAAAATAGAGACAGCACGACGATTTAACGATAAAGCCCTTGCAGAAGGTAAGGCACGGCGTATTTTAATGCAATTATCAGCCGAGGTAGCCGATGAATTTGACGCTATCTGTGCCGAATTAGGTATTTCCCGCCCTCAAGCAATCAAGGCATTGTGCGAGATGTATCGGGCAAAAGGGGCGTAAGCCCTTTTTTGTTGTCTAAAAAAAGCCCCTATCTCTAGGGGCAAACTCACATTACGGATTTCATATATTGATTATGTCAAAAGTACCGTTTTAACCACTCGGCGTGTGGAATGGTGTAGTGCGACCATTCAGAACGGCTCTCACAAGGAAAAATCTGAAAAAACTTGTAGGAGAAAGAGAGCCGTTTTGAATGGTTGCCTTTCTTTGACCTGTAAGGCTCAGGTGTTGTCACGTTTATTTTTTAACGAGTATATCGGTTACTCTCTTGTGCCTCACTATGCACGCCCAGATTTCGCCTAAACCTATTATTGGGTTATGTCTTTGTCTTACTAAAGCGTAAGCATAACGCTGTGGCAAGTGGGGGGTTTTATGGGCTTCCTCTTGTGTTTCCACTCTGACTTGCTTCACCATCGGGCAATAATAGGTTCTATCCAAATTGTGTCGAGATGAAATGAAAGCCTCTTGTGGATTTTTAGAGTATGATAGGTCTAACCTTGTGCCTGCTGATGATGTTCCTGAAAACGTTCCTTAAAATTGATTTTTTCATCAAATGGAATTTCTTCACATAGTTCACCATCATAGGTAGCTTGGGACATTGCCTTGATTTTTTCTTTGGCTTCTTCGGCGTTGTTGGCATATACATCACAGCACCAACTTGTGCCTTGGAACTGATAGCGAAAAAGGTATTTTTTCATTGTTTTTTCTTCCATAGGTATTCCTTATGCGATTTGAAACTTACTTAGACAAACGCCATGAGTGGCGTTGGCGTTTAAAGGCAAGTAATGGCAAAACAATGGCAGATAGCGGTGAAGGCTATAAGCAGTATTTTGACTGTTTACATGGAATTGATTTGGTACGACAAACCAATCAGTTCACAGATATTATTTGCCTTGGAGACGATAAACATTAATTCCAAAGCTCCGCAAGGGGCTTTCATTTCATCTCGATTTTTAAAGAGCGTTCCTTGTTACAGGATTTATTTTTGCCATTTCCAACCGCACTTGAGATTAGGTCGATACTCTTTCAGTTTCGTGCGATAAATCGTCGTTTTATCCATTTTTCAACGGTCAAATAAGTGCGGTTGGAAATGGCGTTGTTTTGTTTTGATGAGGTTATTATGTACCTAACGTTCACTAAAGTAAAGAACAAAAAGTACAAATTTTTAAATTAATTTATGTACTTTAAGTTATTTTATTGATTTAAAAAGAAATTTATTTTTGAAAAAAATGATTGATTGCTTGTTTTTTGAGCAACTTAATTAAAAGGGTGTGAATTATATTTCACAGTTTATTTAAAATAAGTATAATACTTGTAGCGGAGAGAAATATGATCCAAATAAAATCAACCACAATTTTTAAGAAATGGCTTGATGATTTAAAGGATTTGAGAGCAAGGGCAAAGATCCAAACAAGAATTAAACGCTTACAGCTGGGTAACTTTGGTGATGTAAAAACTGTAGGAGAAGGAATATTCGAATTACGCATTACTGAGGGCAAAGGCTATCGTGTTTATTTCAAAAATCAGAATGGTGTGATTGTAATTTTACTTTGTGCTGGTGATAAATCTACACAGGAAAATGATATTAAAAAAGCAAAAACTTTAGCAAAAGAATTGGGGGTATAATATGACTGAATTACAAGATTTTGATATAGCGGAGCATTTAAGAAATGAGGAAGAAATCCGTTTTTATCTAAATGAAGTGATGAAAGAGGGGGATGTAGATTTAATTCTTTCCGCACTAGGTGATATTGCCAAAGCACGTAATATGAGCCAATTGGCAAAAGAGGTCGGGGTAAGTCGTGAGGGATTATATAAAGCCTTTTCCGGCAAAGGTAACCCGACATTTTCTACTGTGCTTAAGGTAATGAAAGCATTGAATTTAAGCCTCGAGATTAAACAGTCTGCCGTCAGTTTGAGTTAAAGAAAAAACCGCCGAAGGGCGGTTTTGTTATTGATGCTCAATAACATCAAGAATAATTGCATCTTTAATTTTTTCATCAAGTATTTTGGCATTAATACTCAGTTTAACCGGTTTTCTTTCCCATTCTGCTTGCATTAGCAATAATTTGTTTTTATTACCCGCTAAAAACTGATCTTGAACAATCGCCTCAAATACAGCCTCAGTGTTCACGTTGCGAATTCGTACTTTAAAAAGTTCTGGGTCTGAAGAGTTTACTTGTTCAAGTCTATAAGTTCCATCAAGTCTTATTTCGGTTGAACGACGGCGTGCATTTTTAGTAAGCTCAGTCGTTATTTCAGGATCTAAAATACTATTACCTATTTCGACTTCTTTCACACCAATAAATGATTTAAATAAACACGTTTTTGCATCGTGAGCCTGACGATCAATATTTTCTAGAACAGCATTTTGTTTCACGATATTAGCAATAATCCCAGCTCGTTTTGTTTCCTCTTGCGACATTAGTTGTAAAGATTGAAGGTGCTCTTTATCTTCATCTTTTTTAATTTCAGCAAGGCGAACTTCTTTTCTATTATCTAAAAATCGTTTAATTCCTGAGCTTGTTGCCCAAATAGCAGCACTACCAAGCACAGTTATTGCAAGTGTTGTTGCATCCATTTTTGTAGCCAATTGCCCTATTTGTATCCATAAACCATCAAAATTAACATTCAATAGCGACGAACCACGCTCAACAGTAATTTTTAACTGCAATGCCTCACGTTCTTCTTTTGATAATTTCTGCGTATCAACATCATTATATTGAATTAGACGATAGGTTCTATTAATGTAATTTTGCATTTCTACAAAGCCTTTCATTATGTTTGGCGTGAGGCTTTGCTCAAACTTTTCACCCACTAAGCGAATACTTAGTGGAGGTAGTTTTTGTAGATCTATATTATCACTAATTAAACCTGTTTCGATATAATCCTCAAGAATTTTAAATAATTTATCTTCAGAACTGATAACAATATTATTCATTTCATTTAATTCCATATTTTAACTCCGTTCTTACAAACCTATAAATTAGATTTCTGCTGTATTCAGTTTCCACATTGCTGTGGCACAAGATTTATCTTTCAGTTTGCAACCCTACAAACAGCTCCTATGTTCAACGGCTTTGCCGATTATTTTTATTTTATGGTGTTTACTGCTTAACGTGCCGAAATTGTCGTTGAGAGGAACAAGTTTGAAATGTTTTCTGCCGTGTTCGTCTACTTCGCCAGTTTCTTTGTATTGTTTGAAAGTGGCTTCGTTATCTTCGTTGATTGCGACAACAAAATCACCGGGGACGGGATAGATTTCGGGATCGATTAATACCATATCGCCTTCTTGGAAGCGTGGTGACATAGAGTTGCCGACAATTTTTAAATAAAAGGCATTTTGACCTGCTTTGACTTGCGAGGAGATCATTTCGTATTGGGTTATTTCATCTGTATTACTCAGCAAATTCACTTCGGTAAAATAGCCTGCTTGTACTGGGCTGAGTAGGGGGTAGTAGAAGGATTTAACGACTTCTACAAATGTTGCATTCTTATCAAAATTTTTGACATCACCAAAAGTTAGCCATTCAGGGGTAACACTAAGAAAATCAGCTAATACATAAGTATTTGCAGTAGATGGCATGGTTTCTGCATTAAACCATTTACTCACAGCTTTAGGTGTCAGTTTTAATATATCTGCAATTTGTTTGCCACGTCCTTTGTTTGGAAGCCCTTTGTTCTTACAGGCTAAGTCTAATCTTTCCGCAAACGCTTTTCTAATTTCTTCTTCATTCATTCTTTTTTCCTCTTTGTACTGTTAGTTCAATTATAAAAAAAACTTGAAGTACTTTCAGTTATATTTTAATATGTACATTTAGTTCAGTATAAGAGGTAAAATATGACATCACTAGTACATATTCTTGATTTAGCAGGGATGCCTAAAGTTGCAGAATACTGTGGGGTTTCTCTGCGAGCTGCCTACAAATGGCGTAAAGCCAATGCCTTACCAAGAACTGAATATACAGGAGAAACAAATTATGCCAATGCAATTTCTGAAGCGATTAATGGTCAATTTTCTTCTGATTTTATTCGTGAAGTTGGCAGACCTAAGCCTGCTGAAACCTAATCTACCTCAAGAGGTATGCAAAGGCTCGCAAGGAATTAACAAAAAAATGCAAGGGCGATTGCGGATTTGATTTTTCGCAAATCTAGCAGTCGCACTACAGGAAAAATAAAAAGCCACTGTTGGAGCAGTGGCAAGGATTAGGAAAAATCGCTATGAATATTAATCCGAATGAAAAACAAAGTCAATCGCAGAATGCGAGGATTTTAGCTCATTTAAAAAATGGTGGGAGAATAACTTCGCTTGAAGCGTTAAATCAATTTGGCTGTTTGCGTCTTTCTGCTCGCATTAAAGATTTACGTGATTGTGGTCATGAAATCCATGCGGAATTTATTGAAGTGCCAAATGGTAAGCGTGTGAAACAGTATTTTATGGAGGCATTTCATGAGATTTAGTCAACACTTACGACAATTGGGTCAACCTATTGCGTATTATCCAAAAATGGCAAAACCCTTAGGCGGTGTGACTGCTGCGATTTTATTTTGTCAGCTTTTCTATTGGCAAGATAAAACCGACAATCCGTTAGGCGTGTACAAAACACAAGCTGAACTTGAACAAGAAACTGGATTAAGTCGCCGTGAACAGGAAACCGCACGCAAAAAATTAGTTGAATTGGGTCTTTTAATAGAAACTCACAAACGCTTAGAACATCGTATTTATTTTAAGCTGGATTTAGCGAAATTTGACGACCTAATGGCTACCATTTTTGAGGTAGAAAATCCGACATTACCCGATGGCGATAATGTACAACCCCGAATGGCGGAAAGCGACATTCGGGAAGTAGCAAAACCGCCATTCGTTAATACAAAGACTACTACAGAGAATACAAACAATAAAAAAGATTTAACTAACGTTAAATCCAAAAAAGCCACACCAAAACCGACCGCACTTGCTTTGCTTGCTGAATTTGGCATTACCGATCAGCTTGCTGAAGATTTTATTGAACAGCGTAAAGTCAAGAAAGCACCGATTACCCAAACCGTTCTTAACCGCTTGCAGACTCAAGCCGATATTGCCAAATTGCCACTTGTGGAGGTAGTGGCGATTATGATTGACCGCAACTGGACTGGCTTTAATGCCAATTGGGATTGGAGGGGCGAAAGCCAATTTTCAGGTAAAGCCGAGCCATCAAGCAAGCCTAAATTCAGCGATGAAAACACCACTTGGTGGCAAGGGCGAACCATTGAAATTTATGGAGATACGCTGTGAAAACCTTTGAAAATGCGACCGCACTTATTGGCAGTAACCCGAATTATTCTGCACCTGTAACACAAGGGCAAAAACAGGAAATTCCTGAGCAAGTAGCGAAGTATGTTGACCGATTATTTGTTCGTTTAAAAGCCATTTTTCCGGGCTGGAAAGCAGCGTTTAACTCTGATGCAGAGTACGAGGAAGCGAAGGCTACTTGGTTGCAAGCATTGGTGAATAATGGGATTACCAAAGCAGAATTATTTAAACGTGGTTTGCAGTTAGCAGAACGCTCAGAAAGTCCATTTTTGCCGAGTGTTGGGCAATTTATTGCTTGGTGTAAATCAGGCAATGAGTTTGAGGAGCTTGGTTTGCCTACGCCTGAAACGTTGTTGCAACGCTATCAAGCATTTCGTGCGAGTTGTGAGGAGCCGGAGAATTATCCTTGGCAAAGTGCGGCAGAATTTCACTTAGTTTGTCAGTTAAAACGGGCGATTTATCAGGAGAATTTAACCCATGAGAAGTTACTGAACAAAGCTCAGTCGTTGATTAAAGCCATGGCAAAATATCTCAAAGAAGGCGGTCAATTAGCAGCACCAAAGGCAAAAAAATTAACCGCACCGAAAGAGCCGAATTTAACGCCTGATGAATGTACAAAATACTTTGCAGAGCTACGTAAACAAATGCGTGGCATGACAAAAACGGTTTAGCAGGAGATGATAAAATGCGTGTTGAAAAAAATGCGTACCGCACACCTCGTTATGTTTTTAATTGGTTAGAACGTCGTTTTTATTGGTTTCATTTAGACGGTTGTGCGAATGAGCATAATAGCTTACGTCATCGTTGGATTGGCGAGGGTAGCAGTGTTGCAACAGATTTTTTAGCAGATGATTTGTTTGATCGCTTAATTGATGAAGTGGTTGAACAAGCGGAATTATTACGGATTTTCGTTAATCCGCCATACAGTAATCCTTTGCCGTTTGTACAACGTGCGGTTGAGTTGATGAAAGCGGGTTACCTTGTTGTTATGTTGTTACCGGCGGATAAATCGACTAAGTGGTACAACGTCATTCAGGATAATGCCACGGAAGTTATCGATATTATCGGCGGTCGAATTAACTTTATTCATCCTGAAACAGGTGAGGAAGTCAAAGGCAATAACAAAGGCTCAATGGTGGCAGTGTTCGATCCGTTTATTCAAGGATTTGTAACTCGTCAAGTGAGCTTGGATTTTGTGAAAGAGTGCGGTATTTCATAGTGAGATTTTTCAATGGCTAAATACCAAATGATGAAACTTGCAGGAGGGGTATTTTCTCCATTGAATGATACTGAGGCTGAACGCTTGAAATCTTTTCAGAATAACGAGCAATATGAAATTGAAATTAAAAGACAGCGTAATCCAGCATTTCATCGTAAGGTGTTTGCGTTTTTTAATTTCTGTTTTGAGCATTGGTGTGGTGAGCATTCCGATTGGAAGTTTCAAGATGAAATAGCTCAATTTGATACGTTTCGCAAGCATTTAACTGTATTGGCAGGGTTTTATGTTAAAACGTGGAATTTAAAGGGTGAGGTGCGTATTGACGCACAAAGTTTGAGTTATGCCAATATGGAGCAAGAGGAATTCGAGAAGGTGTATCAGGCGTTGATTAATGCGGCGTTAAAACACGTTTTCGGTCATACTCAAGACGAGAATATTATTAATCAGCTTTATTCGTTCTTTTAAAATTGAGAAATAAAAAACCGCACTTGGAAGTGCGGTCGGTTTTAAGTAAGTTTAGCGTGTTTTCAGTGGCAAGCGGTTTTCCTGTTTGAGGCTTGCCAGCATTCGTTTAATTGTCGGGTGGGTTTCTTTGATGTTCTGCTTGCAGAGGTTGTAATTAAACTGTGCGGAGCGTTCTTCAAAGCGGTCAAGGTCAAACCCGAAGGCTTTAAGCAGGAAATACACGCTTTCTTGAAAACGGGTAAACTGCATCCACGTGTTGATGAAGTTGCGTAATTCGCTTTCGGTAAAAGTAAAAGTGACTGTGGGTTCAGGTTCCGGCAAGGCAAACTGTTTCGGTTTTAGCTGATATTTCCCCGTTTTACGGATTTGCGGTAGCACTTCTTCAAAGACCCAGTTTTGAAACTCGACCGCTTCTGGTTTGTTTGAGCGGAAAATCACACGATAAAGATTTGGCTCATTGATAAAGATCATTTCCTGATCACCACTTGTGGTAGGGGTGGAAAGTTTTTCCACCCCCTGCGGATTGAATTTAAATTTGCTTACAGAGCGATTGCATAAGCCAAGAACAGATGCAACATCAAGCAAACAGAAAAATGGTTCAGAACCTAAAACGTGAATACGTACTGGGAAAGATTTGAAGTTGAATGTAGAGATTTGATGAGACATAAGTCTTCTCCTGATGTTTAGTTTAGTGTGGGTGATCGGGCTTCAACTACCGCATCAGACGGCGGAACTTATTTCCGAAAAGGTCTTGTATTAAGTTCTCTCGACCCGATCATTGAAAATTGTAAATTTTGGATACAAAAAAACCGCTTGTCTGACGGTTGCGGTTATCCGCTGATGTTTAGTGATTACAAGATTATAAAAATTAAGTTGGTTCGTCAAGAGCTTTTGATAGTTTCGATACGAACGGGGTTAGATTTGAAGTTGAAGGTAGAAATTTGAGTTGACATAGGTCAGTCCTTTTATTTTCGAAGTTTTACCCTATGGATAGGGCGAGCGAGAGGTTCGAAAACCTAAGGCAGGTCGGAGTTATTCCCCTTTCGGGTATTGTATTCCTCGCCCTCTCGCTCATTGAATAAATAGTTTACCGTTTTTTAGATACAAAAAAAACCGCAATGGATTTTAGGTGCTGCGGTTTCACCGCCTTAGAGGGTTTCGACGCCCTGTGAAAAATATCCTACGCCTAACAGAGGAGCTTGTCAAGCGTAGGGGATTGATTAAGCCGATAAAATCTTGTCAGCGGCGATTTGAGCCAAGAAACCGCTACGGCTTTTGTACTCTTTATGCGTTGCCACAAATTCATCAATACGCTTGATGAGATAAGCAGGCATTGTGATGTTGATTTTTTCGGCTTTGCCTAAGAGGTGAGTAATATCAACATCAACGAAACCGAAGAACATATCGTACTCGGTAAAGTCGGGATTTTGGCGGTGGTTATTGATTGAGGTTGGTAATGGAACTTCTTCGCCCATTTCAACCAATAATTCCAAATGCCCTTTGATGGCTTCTTTGGCGTTAGCATAGGCTTCTTCCAAAGTATCACCGGCAGAATGGCACCCCGGAATATCAGGGACGATAACGCCGAATGCGTGAGTTTCATCGCCCGGTTCGATTGCGATTGGATATAACATTTTATGCTCCTGTATAGCAGGGCTATTTCAGCCCCGCTTGTTTAAGTATTGAATGTTCCGTTCCTTTTTTTAAATCCTTTTCAGGATGTTGGACGGTAACAATCCCTTTTTTGGTTGGATGAGTGAAGTGGTGGTGGCTTCCTGTTGCGTGGTGGAATTTCCAGCCGTCCGCTTCAATCCGTTTAATAATTTGTTTGCTACTACTCACATTGCTTTGCTCCTCTGTATTGCTAATCAATGTGGTTATTATACCTATAATTTAGGGTGACGCAATAAAAATGTAGATTATACCCACAAATTTTAATTTAAGTGATTTAAAAATGAACAAATAAAGTAAAGGAGGTTGAAATGGTTTGTTATACGGTGTGGATAATGATA
This sequence comes from Histophilus somni 2336, assembly GCF_000019405.1. NCBI lineage: Bacteria > Pseudomonadati > Pseudomonadota > Gammaproteobacteria > Pasteurellales > Pasteurellaceae > Histophilus > Histophilus somni. The sequence continues at coordinate 1,023,266 of NC_010519.1, forward strand.
TTGGCTTTGATAGGTTGAAAATGATTAAAAAAGTGCGGTCAAAAAAATGCAAGGTTTGCGGAAATGCGTTTAAAACTAATGATAGTTTTCGACGATGGTGTAGTCCTGAATGCGGGGTGAAATTAGCTCAAATGGCATTGGTGAAATCTCAAGAAAAGGAGAAGATAAAAAGGGAAAAGGAAGAAAGAGCAAAGATTAAGGCGGTTAAAGAGCGGTTGAAAAGTCGATCTGAGCGTTTAAAAGAGTTGCAAGGTGTATTTAATCGTTTTATTCGCTTGCGAGATAAGAATTTACCTTGTATTTCTTGTGGTCGCTATCATCAGGGACAGTGGCACGCTGGACATTATCGTAGTGTGGGTGCTTGCCCTGAATTGCGGTTTAATGAGGACAATGTGCATAAACAATGCAGTGTATGTAATAACCACAAAAGCGGTAATGTGATTGAGTACCGGATTAATTTGGTGGCTAAAATCGGGGTGGAAAGAGTGGAATTTTTGGAGAGAAAAGACCATTTACCGTTAAAGCTCGCAGATGATGAGATTAAGACGTTAATTCAGGTTTATAAGGCGAAGGTAAGGGAGTTGCAAGATGCACAATAGTCTAAATGATTTTAAGAAAAAATGCAGACAATGGGGATATTGGGCTACGCCTAGAATTGGTACGGAATATCCGAGTATATCACCGTCAATTCCGGTTCCGCAGGATAAATATTGTGGTAAAGTCGATCCAATTAATGAAGATCTTGCAATGGAGTTTGAACGTTGTGTGTTAATTATGCAAAAGGTAACTCGAGAACTTTACGATGTTTTCATGGTGACTTATGTTTATCGCTTGCCGTTGAGGAATGAATATGACAGGCGGAGAATTTTGGTGAGAAAAGGGATATGTGAAACCTTGGATATAAGCGAAACAACGTATAGAAAATATCTTTATACGGCTGAAATATCATTAAAGCTTATGTTAAGTCAAAATAGGTGTATTTTTGTTGCATAAACCTCCCTCAAGGCGGTTTATTCTTACCACAAACTCACAAGCTAACTTACAAGCAGCTTCTCAACAATTCGCAAACCTATCAAAATTAGACCGCACTTTAAAAGGCTGAAAAAACAAAGGGGAGCCTGACGCTCCCCACTACACGATTAAACCGACTTGTTATCGCCCTTGTTTAATCGACCAACTGTTTTTCAAATTGGTTTTACAAGCCCCTTTCGGGTACGGATTGGATTTTACTTTAATTTTAATGCTAATGCAGTACAGTTTTTAATCACTTGGAAATCAGTATCGCTAACAAGTGGCGAAATATAATCACGCTTACCGATTTTATAACGATCTAATCGGGAAATCGAGACGGTATAAATCATATCGCATTTCGCCCAGCACTGAATGTTTGCTTTATCAGGCAATGGATTGACAGGCAAAGCATAGTGATATTTTTCTAAGGGTTGAGGTTCTGTTGTACTGAGCGGAATAACCGTGACTAATTCTTTATTCCGTTTATGTTTTGCAATGACGACAACAGGACGAACTTTCGTCATTTCCGGTGATTGAAACTTTGAGAAATCACACATTAGCACCGATTTTTCTTTTGGTTGGTATTTTAGGCTCATTGTACTTTTATTGATATTTTTCATCGATCCTACATTACCGTAAAAAGAAGATCAACAGGAAGCAAGCCACGCTTTGAAACCGTGGTAAAAATCTTGGAAGCCTTTAACCTTAAATTAGTGCCGACAATAAAGGCATTGTAAGTTGATAATGATTAATTTGCAAAAAACCTTGCAAAAGACGCCGTAAAAGTGTAGTATTTCAGCTATGGTGCGGTTAAGTACACTTATAGCATAAATAAACATTTTTTACAGCCCTGAGCAGACATGCTCGGGGCTTTTTTATGGGATTTTTTTGGTGATTTATTATGAAAGATATGGGGACGCAAAGTTATTTGTGGTCGGGTCTCAGTGGGTTTATCGCTTGGCTGGGCGACCAGCAAAATTTGATGATGATAAGCCTTTCTATCGGGATTGTTACCGCTTGTGTAAATCTATATCAACGGTACAAGGAAAGTAAACTTCGTAAGCGTGAAAACGAACGTGCGGAAGAATTACATCGACTTAAAATGGCAAGATTACAAAAAGGATTAGATGATGAGTAAGTTGGTTAAAGTTGGTGGCATTTGTTCGGTGTCTGCCATTATTGCCTTGATGATGTTGAATTTTGCTGACAATTTTCGCACAAGCCAACAAGGGCTTGAGTTAATAGGACAGGTAGAAGGCTGTCGCCGTGACCCTTATCATTGCCCTTCTGATGTGCTTACCGTAGGAATTGGGAGTACTGTGGCAAGTAGCGGGGCAATTGAACCGCATAAGCGTTATTCAGATGCAGAAATTGCAAAGCGTTGGGTAAACGATATTCAAGTAGCAGAACGTTGTGTAAATCAGTTCGCTAACGGTCGGCTAATGCCTCAATCTGTTTTTGATTCAGTGGTTTCAATTACGTTTAATGTTGGGTGCGGTAAGTTATCTCGCTCGACCATGTTTCGTCAAGCAAATGAAAAAGATTGGAGAGGTGTTTGTAATGAATTTCCAAAATGGGTTTATGCAGGCGGTAAGCGATTACGAGGACTTGAAATACGTAGAGAGAAAGAGAAAGCGTTATGTTTGTCTGGGGTAAAACAACTTTAATTGCGATATTGGCTTTTTTGGGCTTGGGAGTTGCAATGTGGGTTCAGGTACAGAGGATTGATAGCTTAAAAGCCGACAACGCTTCCCAAGCCCAACTTATTATTCGACTGACTGAACAGCTGAAGATAGAGCAACAGGCAGTGCAAATACAGCAAAAGATAGCTAATCAATTTAAAGTAAAGATGGAACAGAGCAATGAACAGCTTAAGAATATCTTGCAACAAGAGACCTGTGCAAAAGTGGCATTGCCTCGTGATGTTATCAATATTATTAACCAATTGCACAACACCACCGCAAATTGAATATCTTTCTCCACCACAAGCCTACACTATTCCTTGTGAACGTTCTGCTTTTCAGGGGAAAACTTATGGTGATGCAATTAAGCATTTAATCAAAGTAATGGCTGAACGGGATTTATGTGCAAGTCAGATTGATAAGATTCGGGAATGGCAGATTGAGAATGCACAGCATTGAGATTTTAATGTTAATGGTTTAATTATGGCGAAAAAAAACTGGAAAGCGTTGCAAATTGAATATCTAAAAGCAAATGCCAAAACAGGTATTACTGTTAAAGATTGGTGCGAGAAGAAAGGATTAAAGTTCGCCAGTGCGAAACGTTATATAAAAAAGCCTGAAACCATGTTTAATCAGTCTGAAAGCCACCAAACAGTACGTAAAGAAAAACAAGCAGAAGCAATAATTCATCAAGAAAACTGCGAATTAAATTGCGAAACGGACGAAAAAACTGCGAAACGAAAACAACGCTCTTATGTGAATTCGCAGACCGCTCGAAAGCATGGTGGTTATGCTCGCTATTTCAAAGACAAATCTGCCTTTGATGTTGTAGTGGATTTTAGCCTTAAAGATGAAATTGATTTAATGCGACAGCGTGCGGTCAGTGCGGTTGAAAGTATAGAAAAATTTACCGCACTTTTAGCAAAAGCCAACACCGCAGAGGAAAAATCACTTTATGCGAAGCTGATTGAGTCCACTGACAAAGCACTTGAAAGAGCGGTCGGTCGCATTGAGAATTTAAATCACACGGACAATAACATTGCAAATCTCTTAAGCCAAATTGAATTACGTAAGGTTCAGTCTAAGAAAGTAATGGCGGAAACAGAAAAACTTAAGCAAGAGATGAATGCGAAAACAGCGGGACATCATAAGCTCGAATACCTTCAGGAGTTTAACTAATGCGTATTGTTTATCGTGCTTCAGAAACGTTTAAAAAAGTACATGCCTCAACTGCGTTGGTTAAAGCCATTCGTGGACCTATCGGTAGCGGTAAGTCCGTGGGGTGTGTGTTGGAAATGTTTCGTGTTGCACAACAGCAAGAGCCGAATGCACAAGGCGTGCGAAAAACTCGCTGGGCTTGTGTGCGAAACACCTATCCTGAATTAAAGGGAACGGTGATTAAAACCTTTCAAACGTGGATACCCGAGCAAATTTGCCCGATTAAATACGACAGTCCGATTACAGGTAAGATGAATATTAATCATCCTGATGGGAAAACACGTATTGAAGCGGAGTTTTTGTTTCTTTCGATGGATAAGCCAAAAGATGTGAAGAAACTAATGTCATTGGAATTAACTGGTATTTGGATCAATGAAGCACAATTTTTACCCGTTTCACTGGTAACAGAAGCGGTTACACGTACTGGTCGTTATCCTGAAAAGCGGGTTGAAGAAGGGTTTATGGGGGCGACGTGGAACGGTATGATTATGGATACTAACTCGCCCGATGATGACCATTGGTGGTATCAGTTTGAACAAGGGATTGATGAGGAAACTGAACAACCGTTAAAGCCTAAAGGGTGGGAGTTTTTTGTTCAACCCGGTGCATTAATTGATATTACAGGCATGCCTTTAGCGACATTATCTGATGAGATAAAACGCAATATTGAACAAGGACATTATGATGATTATTTAGGACATCGTTTTGTGGCAAATCCCATCGCAGAAAATGTTATTAATCACAAAAAAGGGCATGGGTACTGGTTTGATAATATTCAAGGTCAAACATTGAACTGGATCAAATCTCGGGTCTGTAATGAATTTGCAACCGTTCAACAAGGCAAACCTGTTTTTGGCGATCACTTCAATAAAGAATTACACGTTTCAACAGAAAAACTGGTACCGGTCAAAGGTTGGGAAACCTTTATCGGGTTGGATTTTGGTTTAACACCTGCGGCGATTATCGGACAAATTGCACCTATCGGACAGTTGCGGATTGTAGATGAAATTGTCGCAACAGGTATGGGGATTGAGCGTTTTATTACGGAGCAATTGTCGCCATTGTTAAGAAGCCGATATGCAGAGTGTGCTATTCAAATTATAGGCGATCCTGCAGGTGTTCAGCGAGCACAAACCGATGAACGCACGTGTTTTCAGTTGCTTGAGGAATATGGTTTTAATGCTCGTCCAGCAGAAAGTAATAATACGACAGCAAGACTTGAAGCAGTGCGTTGGTGGTTATCCCGTTTAGTAGGTAAAGGTCAGCCGGCAATGTTGATTAGTCCGCACTGTAAAACATTGATTAAAGGATATGAAACCGGCTATGCCTATCGTCAATTGAATGTGAGCGGTGAGGAAAAATATACTGAAACACCGGATAAAAATCGGTATTCACATCCGCATGATGCCAATCAATATCTTTGTTTAGGTGCAATGCCTAGCCTTTTTAAAGAGCAGGTTATCAATATTAAAACACATCAACCACTAAGCAATATTACAGGATATTAAAATGTCAGAACAACTTGCAAACGCCATTGAAAGCTATGGACGAACACTTCAAGGCATTTTACAGGAGCAAATTAAACAACGTCAGCCCATCGTGCAACGTTGGACGAAAGATATGTATCAATACCGCAATCAATATGAAAGTAGTGTTGACACAGGGAAATCTAAAGTCTTTGTGGGATATACGAGAGCAAAAACCGATGCGTGGTCGGCTCAGATGACAGATATGTTATTTCCAAGTGATGACAAAAACTATGGTATTTCGCCAACGCCAGTACCGCAAATTGCTCATCTTGCTAAACAGCCAGACAGCCAAGATCCAATGCAAATGCAACAAATCAACATGGCAAAAGAGCTAATGCAACAAGCCAAAGAGCGGTCGGAAGCTATGGAAAAATTGATTGATGATCAGCTGGCAGAATGTGACTATGCCTCTGAGGTTCGCCTTGCCTTGCATTATGCCGCTGTACTTGGAACGGGTATTTTGCGAGGTCCGGTAGTAGATACAATTGATGAGCGTATTTGGTCTGATGATGGAATGGGTAATTGGTCCGCACAAACCAAGTCTAAAATAGTGCCTAAAGTGCGGTTAGTGTTACCTTGGGATTTTGTGCCGGATATGACCGCACCTACATTAAAAGACTGCCAATTTGTCTTTGAACGTTCTTACCTCACTAAAAAACAATTGCAAAATCTGCTGAATAACCCTTATTACTTAGCCGATACGGTGCAAGCCTTAATCGAAAGCGAGGCAAGCGAAACGCATACCTCCAGCAGTGATATGGACGGTTATTTAGACACCCTTCGAACCTTATCCGGTTTAGAAAAAGCAAGTAATGATAAACGGTATGAGGTATGGACTTATCATGGTGGCATTCCTGTTTCTGTCTTAGAGCAAGCTAATCAATCTTTAGAAGAAGGCTATGCGTTGGAATTAACGGAAGAGCAAAAATCCGAAAAAGCGGAAATTGACGGCGTGATTGTAATGACCGGTAATGGCAAGATTTTAAGTGTGAATCTTAATCCGCTTGATACCGCAGAGTTTCCTTATTCGGTGTATACATGCGAACCTGATGTCGCTTGTGTATTTGGTTTCGGTATTCCTTATTTGTGCCGTGATGCACAGGAAATTCTTAATACTGCTTGGCGAGGAATGATAGACAATGGTGTGTTAACGATTGGATCGCAAATTGTCGTCAATAGTTCCGTACTTTCACCTGTCGACAAAAGCTGGGAAATTAAACCGAATAAATTATGGCGAACCAATGATAGAGCTTCTGCTAATGCAAGTTTTGAAGCTCAACGAGCTTTTGGCGTGTTTAATTTTGAAAGCAGACAACAAGAGCTTGCTAACATTATCCAACTGGCGAAATCCTTTATGGACGAGGAAAGCGGTTTGCCAATGATTGCACAAGGTGAACAAGGTCAAGTTACGCCTACATTGGGTGGCATGTCAATGCTAATGAATGCTGCTAATGCGGTACGCAGAAGACAAGTGAAAGAATGGGACGACCAAGTGACCAAACCGCTTATCCGCCGTTTCTATGAATATAATATGGCGATGGATGACGACCCGAACATCAAAGGCGATATGCAAGTAGTGGCAAGAGGGACGTCCGCCTTGTTGGTCAAAGAAACACAAACGGCACAGATTATTGATATTTTCCAAAAATTCGGCAATCACCCTCAATTGTCTTATGCGTTCGATTGGTATGACGGGGCAAAGACCTTAATGCAATCCATGAGTATGGGGGCGAAAACGATGCTGTTATCAAGGGAAGATTATGAGCAGAAGCTCCAGCAGATAGAACAAGCGAATGCGACGCAACCGCAAGATCCGGAAATTCTCAAATCTCAAATGCAAATGCAGTTAGCACAAAAAAAGCAACAGCATGAAATGCAGCTTGAACAGATGAAATTGCAACATGCCATGCAAATTGAGCAAATGAAAGTAGCCATCAAAGAGAAAGAGCTTGAAGTAAAAATGATGGAAATTGAAATGCGACAACATCAAGAGCAAGAAAGAATATCACTTGATGAACGTATCAACAGTGTCAAAGTCTCTTCCGATATGCAACGAGAAACCAGCAAGCAAATGTTAGATATGAAGAAATTCCAAGCGGAAATTGCTTTAAAACAACAACCTGTCGCCAATCCAACAGGAAACTATGGTGTAGAGTAATTATTGACATTGTAGAAGTTCAGTAATTCCAAAAAAAACAAACCCCAAGTAACGGCTAATTACTTGGGGTTTTTCATTCCAAATAACCAGAATATAAGGAACGAAGATTTATGGAAAGTTTAAAACTTATCCTATCAATAATCAAGGAGTTTAGAAAAATGACAGCACAACTATCCAATTTACGCTTTTGGGGGCTTTGGCTTATTGGTTTCTTGATTGCATTATCTATTTTTATCAATGCAGTGAAGTGGTGGTAACGTAATTCCCAAAAACAAACCCCAAGAGCCGCAAACTCTTGGGGTTTTTATTTCCCTTAACCTTAAGCACACAAGGAAAATAATCATTATGAATTTTAATATAGAGATTGGAAAAATGCTAGAAATTATTGCGAAATACCCCATAGCAGAACGCTTTGCTTATGTATTTACTATTTTGTTTTTTATCTCTGCGGTATTGTGGCTTTCCCCCGATTTTTTAAAAGCCCTAGCAGATTTTATCTTGACGATGAAAAATAGTTAGAGTAGTATTTACCCATAGAGCTTCAAAACTCTTTTGTAACAATCTAAAAAATTCAATCTATGGACAGGGTGGTGCGGAAATATCCAATACCCACGCCGTCGTTACAGCGGTTTTGAACACCCTGTCCGCCCACATTCTATTCAAAAGGAAATGTAACAATGTCAAATTCTACTCATGTGGTAAAGCCTTAAACGAATGGAAAGGCAAAAAGCCGGTATTAGAAGGTGTGATCCGCATTATGGAAGATAAAATGCAAATTGAATTACCGCTTACAGAACTACCAAAACTCACACAAATCTAACCGCACAAAGTGCGGTTAGATTTTACTGGCAGTCAGTTTGAATGCCATATTTTTCAGCGTAAAGCAAAATAGCCTCAGTAATCATTGCATTTTGAGCAAGACCCCGTTCAAGGCTAATTTTTTCGACGAGATCGAAAATGTCTTTTTTAATTTTAAAGGATTTGGTTTTTACGCCACGCTTATCATCAGAGCGTTTTTGAATTTCAGCGGTTGACTTTGCCATAAATATTCTCCATAATTAATTTTGAAGAACGAGAGAGGTTTCCCCCTCTCGTTGAATTATCATCAAATTAGTACGCTGGCAGGCTAATGACTAATAAGATGATAACTAGGATAATGTATTTAAACATTGTGTTATCCTCTTCAAAGTTGGGTGGATTGAAGGTCGCACCCAGCTCGTTTCCGCAGTATTGCGAAAACAAGAATATTATAGGTCGTTTTATATTTCTGGTCAAGGAATAAAACGACCTATTTTTTATTTGACTTTTAAAAATTTCAGTAGTAATATTCTTCTCAAGGCGTCGAAACCTAAACAAACAGCGGCAATCCGCACCCGACAGCATAGCGGTTTTTTTATGCGTAAAATTTGTGATCTGTTTCTTTCTCTCAAGAATTTTGATTACGCATACCCAAAATTTATCTATGTCGAGAGGGCGGAGAATACAATACCCGAAAGGGGAATAATCCCGACCGTCTGTTTGCGGTTTTCGAACCTCTCGGCACCCTATTGAATAGGGAAAACTAAACTTCGAAAAAACAAACAGGAGCAGACTTATGTCTAATCAAATTACTACTCAAACTCTTTCTTTCCATGGTTCAGATCTTATTACTCTCAAAGTTGAAAATGTTATCTACACCGCTATTCGTCCGATTGTAGAGGCAATCGGTTTGGACTGGGCAAGCCAATCCGTAAAACTAAACAAAAATAAAGAAAAATTCGGGTGTTGTGATATCGCAACACCTACAAATGGCGGATTACAAAAAATGCTCTGTATGCCAATCAAAAAACTCAACGGCTGGCTGTTTAGCATTAACCCCGAAAAAGTGCGGTCAGATTTAAAAGAAAAAGTGATCTGCTACCAAGAAGAATGTTTTGAAGCACTCTACAACTACTGGCACTTTGGCAAAGCCGAACGCAAAACGACTGTTAATGAACGCACCGGCTTACGCAATGCTGTAAATATGCTTGTTAGCAAAAAAGGCTTACTCTACAACGAAGCCTACAATCTTGTTCATCACTATATGAATGTGGAAAGTATTGAAGATATCCCCGCAGATAAATTACAAAGTGCGGTGGAGTATGTTCATAAAATCTGCTTGGAGGGGGAACTGATTATTGACTCACCGAAACAAGATGATGACCTTGCAGATAATCTAACGTTAACCTCAATGTGGTTCGCACTTTACAATTGTTTAGATTTGTTAGGGCAACTTGAACAACCTTTGCGAGCAATTGGCTCGCACTTCGGTTCAACGGCATACACTCACGCTACGGAATATCGCCATACATTACAATTTGCGAGAGATGTGCTAATGCAAAAATTAGAGGGCGTAGAGATCAGCTCTTGGGAAGAGCCACACTACCATTTAGCATTGAAAACAATGCGAGCAAGAGAATACCCACTGAGAAGAGGTATTAATAGACGATAATTTAGCAAAAATTCACAAACCAGACCGCCAAAAGTGCGGTCTTTTTTTATTTATTTTTAAGGAAATACCATGTCAGACTTTAGCCTTTCCAATGAAGAATTTCAGTATTTGCAAAAAAACATATTAGGTATCGCACCAAATGCAACAGGTTCAAGAGAACGAGGACAATCGGATGTCGCAGATGAGGGTTCTTCGTCCATTGATGTCATAGCTAACCAATACAAATTGCCGGAAGAGCAAGGTTTTTTTGCGGATGTGGTTGATAGCGTTCAAATGGGGGCATGGCGTGGAGCAGGTGATTTAGCCCGAGGTATAGGAGCTTTATTTAACAGTGAATGGTTAAACAAAGCGGCTGATTATGCCTATTACAACGCAGAAGAAAACAAAGCGACCATGTCAAGCAAAATGCAAGAAGCCTTGGGGCAGAGTGCATTTGACGGCTGGAATGAGGAAACTGGAGAAGGCAAAGGTTTACTCAATATGTATTGGTGGGCGGGCAATTTGGGAGCATTGCTCGGTGAAAACATTGATACAGTTCTCACCATGGGAGCGGGTAAACTTGCGACAACAGGAATAAAAGCAGGCGGTAAACTTGCCGGAAAATATTTCAGCAAAGAAGTCGCAGACCAAGTAGGGAAAGCAGCGGTAAAACAAGCAAGCCGTTTCGGTATTCCCGCTCAATACCACAAAACCATTGCCTACACGGCGATCGCCTCTGCTATGTCGGCGGGTAATCGTGCAAATCAAGTCCGAGAGGAATTATCGCAAATTAGCGATAATGACCTAGCTCAACATAATGACTTTCGTATTGCGTATTGGGATTTAAAAGAGAGTGATGAAGGGCAAACACTTTCCGACCATGAAATTTTTGAACAAGCAAGACAGCAGTATTACAACAAGGTCGGACGAGATGCGATACTCAATCCTCTTGCGATTGCCGCAGATATTACTGCTAATGCTGTTGGTGGTTTAGGGGGTGGTCTTTGGGGTCTACCAAAGGTAAATAAATGGCTGGGCAAACCGACACAAAGTGTCAAAGAGGGTGTATTAAAAGGGGCATTTATTGAATCTGCAACGGAAGGCTTACAAGGTGCGGCTGAACAATATGCCATCAATGACACAGCAAGAGATTATTACGATAGTGACCGCAGTTTAACTGAGGGCATGAGTGAAAATATTGCTGATGGCATGGTATTAGGTGCAGGGTTCGGGGGTATGACAGGTGGCTATGAAGCTATGTCTCATCGCAGAACCATGAACCGTGAGAAAAAACGCCTTTTAGAAGCGGTGAATACGGGTGATGAACGAGTGGATGCACAAATTCGTTATCAAGTAGAAGCCTATAACAAAATTGCCAATGATTTAGATGAACTGATTTCGCCACAAAGAATACAAACATTAAATCAATTTGGCTTACAAGCGGTTGAAAAAGCTAAACGCAGAGAGCAAATTGAAGCGGAATTAAGAGGGGAAACACAAGCTCAAGCAGAAAAACAACAAGCAGAGCAAGTTCAAACAGTAACCGATACACCTTACCATCAACGCAATTTAGCCGATATTCAGGCGGAATTTATCCAGCATGGTTTAGATGAAAATGATTTTAATGATTTTCTAGAAGCCAACTTGCAACAAGCGACAGCAGATTTACAAAAACTTCAAGCAAACCCATTTAAAATGGGGACAGATTTGCAAAAAAGTTTAGCAGAAAAGAAAGCCTATAATGCAAAACTGGCGGACACACAAGCAAGAGTAGACTACTGGACACAGGCAAAAACCGCCCCAAAGTTTGGTACTGAGGCTACTCAAGCAGAAAGTGCGGTTCAAGCAGAGAGTGAAATTCAAACGCAAGAACAAGTTAATCCTGAGGAATTGAAATTAAGCCGTTCGGCCCCACAAGAAACGCAATCATTCTATGAAACCGAACAAGGATTAGGTGGGAAAGAGGGTGAATTTAGTGCAAACAATGATGATATTCGGTTTAGCTTGAATGAGCGTGCAGATAGTGATTTTGCTAAAGCGGTTGATGTCGTTTCTCGGGGTTATCCTTTATCTCAACATGTCAAAGTCGGGACAACTCCTGAAGTTTTGAAAATGTTGGGATTGCCTGATGTTAGAGTGACTATTAGCGGTGAAGTGTTGCACAAAGTAATGCAAGGAAAACACAATGTTACGGCTACAACCTTAAAACAATTGCCAAGTCAAATCAATAATCCTGTTGCAGTAATGAAGTCTGAAACACAGCTTAACGGCTATGTGGTACTGACCGAATTGATAGAGCAAGTGAACGATAAAAATAAACCTGTGATTGCGGCGTTGCATTTAAAACAAACCAAACAAGGTTTAGAGTTAATTAATATTGCCAGTGTTTATGGTAGAAGTAACTCACAAATCCAGCGAGCATTAGAGAGTAATTTGCTTTATTGGAATAAAGCAAAAGGTTCGCAATTTGTGACTGCCTTCGGGCTTCAATTGCCTTCTCATATGCAGTCCGCTACGAACCTTTCTGTCGCTAATATTAAAACCGAAACTGACTTAAGTCAATACCAACGCTCAACTTCTCGTTCGGCGATGAAAATAGAAAAAGGCAACTTGTTAGAAATGACCTCTCGCGTATCAACTGCGGAGATTTCTAGCTCATCGCCTTTATCTAGTATCAATGATAAACGCCTTTTGCAGATTTTGCAACAACAGACTAAATCTTTCGACTTTAGCCAAGAAAAATCCCAAATTGCAGAAGCTGTAGGAAAAGGACTATCAACCGCATTTTGAGGTGGTGCATTCTTCTGAACTAGGTATTAACGACCCGACTATTGAAGCAGCTTACAATACCCAAACAGGTAAGATTGTTATTATTGCCGACAATATTCGAGCCAATGACATTTTAACACGTGAAGAGCGTTTAAAATGGGTAGCGTGGCATGAGCTGGCACACCGAGGGCTACAAGTGCGGTTCGGTAAAGAGTTCCAAGCCTTGATGGAACAAGCAGACCGAAATACGACAGTGCGAGATTTAGCAACCGCACTTCAAAAAGACCGTGTAGAACTTCGAAATAATCGTACCTTGGCGATAGAAGAAGCGATAGCAGAACTGCACGCTGCTTATACCACAGGCAAAATGGAAGAGTTAAAAAGCCGTTATGGTCTAGTTGTTCCTCGTGGTAGAGAAATAAGCCTAAAATCTTGGTTTAGAATTACCGCTGAACGCATTCGAGAGTTTATGGTAAAACTTTTCGGACGTGAAAAAGCAAATCGTTTTAGTCATGATGACTTGCTTAATTTGTTGAAAGACATTCAGCAAAGTGCGGGCGGCGATATACACGAAGCGGATAATAATACACGCTATTCCTTAAATGAAGATCCAAATTCTGATTTTGCTAATGCCATACCAAAACGCACGGCGACTAGCTATGATGAAGCTCGTTCTATTGTATCTGAATTACTAGGTGAACCTTTAGTAAATAAAGAAACAGGAATGGTAGCGACCATTTCAAGACGCTCTTTAGATAAGTTGCTAAGTGGTAAAGCGGTAGATAAATCAACTAATCTGAAAGATCATTTGACAGCTGTCGCGAATATCGATCAATTATTTGAAAATGCAATTCAAGGTTGGGTTGAAGCAGATAAGAATAACGATCCTAACATAGCAGGAGTGCATAGATTATTTGCACCATTAAGTATAGATGGTCAAATTAGACTAGCAAAACTAACTGTAAAAGCGATGAGTTTCAATCAAGGAAATCGAGTTTATTCGGTGGAAACGATTGAAGTAGAAAATAAAAATAGCGATTTGTCTTTATCTTGGAAGCCACAGCTAAGTGAAAACACTCAACTGACTTCCCAACAAATCGCTAATGTCCAAAGTTTAATCCAACGCATTCAAAAATTCAATAGTGGCGATCAAACTTATCGCTTTTCACGTTCAAGCACTTATCAATCAGGCGATAATATTTCCGTATTGGAACTTTCTCGTGGTGGAAATATTCAAGCACCAAAATGGACGGATAAGTTCAGCACGCTTCAAGCCTTGAAAGAAACTTTTCATCAAGGAACGGCAAAATTGGACGAATGGTTTGCTGATAGCTTAAGACCGGTAAATGATTGGATAGACAACATGCAGTTTAGCGATCATACCAGCAATAAAAGTGGTCGAGACCATGAAAAACGACGTTTAAAAGACGCAATGTATACAGCAAAAGGAAGACGTGATGCTTTAAATTCCGAGTTTGATGTGAATTATTTAAAACCGATTTTGGCGAAAATTGCAGAAATTGCTAAACGGTCGCAGGGTAAAATCAACGAAGAAACGGCAAAAAGAAAAGCCGGTTTTTGGGTTTCCGCACGTTATTCCATTGAAAAGAATATGGAGCTATTGAGCATTGATGAAAAAGCTATGCAAGAGGCTCAAAAAGCCTTAGATGACGCAAAAATCAATGGGACAGTAGAAGATATTCGCAAGGCAAAAAATGCCTTTAATTCAGCGGAAAAACACTATCTTGACCGTAAAGCGGCAGTATGGAATAAAGACTTTAACAACAAGCACTTTAAAGCAGGAGTTGCCGGCGGTTGGTCTATTCCTGAAGCCAAAGAAATTATGCGTAATATTGAGCGTGATATTTCGATTAGAGATTTAACGACCATCGGTGATTTAATTGCGGATTTAAACCAAGCACGGTTAGAAATTGATTATAAGAGCGGTCGCTTAACAGACACTGAATATCAGCAATTTAAAGCGAACCGTCATTATGTGCCGTTGACAGGCGATCCGAATGCACAATTAGACGACATGGATTTTATCGCCGGTGCGGGGTCAAATTCGTTAAATATTGCCAAGGATAAAGCCTTAAAAGGGCGGACAAATTCTGAGGCGGAAGATGCTATTGACGCAGTTTGGAAAGCGGTAGGAAAATCGACAACTTATGCCGGTTGGTCTGAGTTTAAAGGAAAACTTGATGCGTTGCTTGAAACGGAAGTAAGTTTGCTTGAACAGCAAGGCTATAGCAATGTGGAAGCACAACGCCTAGCCGGTCAAAATTTAGGGATTGGCAAACAAAAAATGCAAGGACTGACACGCAGTAGCGATAATGTGTTAATTGCGAGACGTGGAGGTGTGTATTATGAGTACAGTTTGCCGAATAACGTCATTGCTGCCCTGAAAAATGATAATGTGGAGCAGGCAAATGATTTCCTGAAAGTGTTATCTAAGCCTACCCGTTGGTATGCAAGAGGAGTAACGCAGTGGTCATTGGCATTTGCTCCGATTAATATGCTGAGGGATACATGGGAAAAATCCGAATTTATTCGTGTGCAAAAAGTATATGACAGACAAGGTAAATTGCTCAGTAGCGATAAAATGGATCAAATCGGAAGAGCGACTGCACTTTCACCCCTAACAAATCCTGCTATTTGGGCAGCAACGAAACGCTTTGCTTTTGGGCAAGAATTGCGTGATAGTGTGTTAGAAGAAAAGCTATTGAAACAGCTACTCAAAGAGGGGGCGATTTCAACATATGGTACTTATCTCGAACGCACAGAAGCGGATTTACTCAAACGCATTAAGCGAGAAAATAGCGTGCTGGGGAGTAAAATAGACAAGGCAATGGGCGTGATTGAAAGTTATAATCAAACTTTCGATATGGTTTCCGCACTTTCTGCTTACAAGGCGTTAGTGGATAATGGCGTTGATAGTAAACAAGCAGCCGCAACAACATTAGAACTGACTAACTTTCGTAAGACAGGTTCGAAAATGCGAGGTATTAAAGCCTTGTATATGTTCTCTCAACCTACAGTCATGGGAGCGGCGAACTTAATTCGTTATCTTTCAACGAAGAAAGGGCAAATACGTTTTCTGACGTATACCGCAGGAATGATGGCACTTTATAGTCTCTTGCGTTCTATGGATGATGAGGACGAGGCGGGGAATAAAATGGATCAGCTGGGTGATATTACACGTTTTATCCCTATTCCAATAGGCAATGGAAATTATATTAAACTTCCTGTGGGGTTTGGTATGCCTCAAATGGCGTGGAATTTTGCCACAAATATTGTGAAAGGTGCGGTGTCTGATATTTCCTTTATGGAGGCAGGCGTGAATATGGTTACCCATGCCACAAAAACCTTTGCACCGGTTTCGCCATCGGAAATTTCCGCTGTGAAATACCCGTTGGAAAAATTGGCACTAACCTTTACGCCAAGCATTTTACAACCGCTTATGCAAAATGCGTTAAATCGTTCTGCTTTTGGTAGTCAAATCACGACAAATTTTGTTCGCCAAGACAAACTCAAGGCTGAACAATCCAAGTCGACGACCGCACAATTTTGGAAGGATTTAGCGATTGATATTCAACAAACCTTAGGTCTTGATATGCACCCTGAACAAATTAAAAATTTGTTTGATGGATATAGTGGTATGTTAGGTTCATTGAAGGAGTTGAATACGTGGCTTGTGGAAAATCCGAACCGTGAGCAATTGGGGCGTAACACGAGAACATTGTTCATTAATCAGTTGTATGGTGCAGGTAATGAATTTGCGGTGCAATCTCGTTATTATGAAGCGAGCGAAGAAGCACAACAAGTTGCTAAGGAGTATGCTTATCGAAAACTCAATAAACAATTGGATAGGGAATGGCTAACGCCTGAACGCCAAGAGTTAATCAAATGGCATGAGTATAACTTGCGAACCATGGGCAAATTACGCAGTGAAAAGGCACAACTCACCAAACAGTTAAGAGCGGGAAAAATTAGTGCACATGCTTATGAGCAACGCCTCAAACGCTACAATGAAGCGGTAAACTCGGTACAGAAAAAACTGCTGTCAGGTTATCGCCAAATGGTAGGGTTAAGCAGTTATTGACCTGTAAAAAAAGCAAATAAAGCCTGTGTTAAACAGGCTTTTTCGGCGTGTAATAATGACTTGCTCATTTCTTTTTAATAGATTAAAATCTATAAAAAAGATAAATAGGCAATGTAATGCAACAAGAGTGGAATGTGATTTTGCAAGATCCTGTTTTGGAGTGGTTTAAAACGCTAAAACAAGAGGATTTATAAAACGATGATAGCCCTTGCTGAACAAACTTATGAACACTACCTTTCACAATTAGAGCAGGAGTAGCAAAATGAGCAAAAACTTTAAAGCATTGATGGCAGAATTACCGCCGGAACAACAGAACAAGGTGAAAGAAATGGCTCAAGAAATGAGAATGGAGCTACAACTTTATCGTATTCGTGAAGTGCTGGAAATCTCACAACAACAAATCGCACAAGCAATGAATATCAAACAACCCTCAGTTGTTGCTTTGGAGAAACGAGGAAATGATGTGCGGCTTTCATCGGTGAAACGTTATGTGGAAGCCATGGGTGGAGTGTTGAATTTATCTGTTCAACTTCCAACAGGAAAGACAATCTCTTTTAACTTGTAGCATTCATAAAGCGACATAAGATATAGTTGCCTGATATTTTGCAGAAATTGCCGAGTTATATTTTCAATGTAACTCGGTTTTTTATTGGGGAAAAACATGATTCATTTGTCCTGTGAGCTTGAAAAAGAGCAATTAAACACTTTTTTTACTCGGCGAGTAAAAGAATATCAACAAGATTTAAGTAACGAGGGATTAAATGCCCAGCAATATAATATTTTGCGAGGGCAAATTAAAGAATTGCAGGAATTAATCGCTTTACTAAATATTCATTCAAACTGAACCTACCCACCAAGTGCGGTAGGTTTTTTATTTTTAACCATTCAATAAGCCGCTTTATGCCGCTTTAGGAGAAAACAATGGAAAATCAAGAACACCAAGAGTTCAACGAAGATGCCGCTTTTGATGAAGCCGCGAAATCGCTCGAAACAGGTGAACTGACTGCTGACAGTTTGCCATCTGATGCCGAGAAAACCGAAAAGGACAAGCCTGATCAGCTTGAATCCGAACCTGAACAACAAGAAAAGGTTGAACAGGACGATTTGCCCGATTGGTTGCAATCTGCCACAGATGAAGTGAAAGAGAATTTCCGCAAATTGCAAGCAGATAACCAACGTTACCAACATCAAGCCCGTTCACAAAATGGGCGTGTTGGGGCGTTGACAAAGAAATATCAGCAAGCACAAGCTGAAATCGAACGCTTAAAACAAGAGCATTCATATGCAAAACCGCAGTTAAATGATGAGTTAAAGGCGTTAGAAGATGACTATCCTGAATTTGCTAAAATGTTCCGCAAATTTGCCGAACATCAAGATAGACAGCTTGCTGAATATACTCGACCGCTTGAACAGCTAGCACAAGCCGAAATGCAAGATCTTGCTCAACAACAACTGGAGAACAGTATCAACTATGTTAGCCAAATTGTGCCTGATGCGGAGCAAATTTTAAACAATCCGCATTTTGCTACATGGTTACAACGCCAGCCAGTAGGTATTCAAGCCTTGTTCAATTCTGATGAAGTGGATGACGCTATTTATCTGTTGAGTGAATACAAAAAAAACATTTCCGCAAATGAAGTTCGTAAAGCAAAACAAAATCAGCAACTCTCCGCCCTTTCTTTACCAAGTGGGCGAACCGTTCCTAAAGGTGGGGAAGAGGTGGACGAGGATGTTTATTTCAATCAGATCGCCGCACAACTTGACAAGCAGCGGTCACGTTATTAGTTCATCTTAAAAGAGGAAAAATTTTATGACTACAATGACAAAATATTCTGACATTAGCCCACGTACTACAGTGTATGCAGCAGCTCAAATGCTTAATCATGCAGAGCCGATTTTGGTGTTAAACAAATTGGGGCAAACTAAGCCTATTCCAAAAAACAAAAGTCAAACCATCAAATTCCGTCGTCCTAAGCCATTTGCTACCGCACTTGCTGCATTAACGGAAGGTGTACGCCCTACTCAGCAAAAAATGGCGTATGAAGATGTCGAGGTGTCCTTGAAACAATATGGTGCATGGACGGAAATTACCGATGTGATTGAAGATACACACGAAGATCCGGTGTTAAAAGACATTACTATGCTTTCCGGTGAACAAGCGGCGGAAACTGCCGAAATGTTGACATGGGGTATCTTGAAAGCAGGAACAAATGTGATTTATTCAACTGGTACAGAAACAAGTACGGTAAAAGATGTATTAAGCATTAATCACATTCGTGCTGCGGTGCGTAAATTACAGAAAAACCGTGCGAAGAAAAAAACCTCCATTTTAGATGCGTCTATTAAATATGGTACGAAACCGATTGAGGCATCTTATATTGCGGTTTGTCATACTGACTTGGAGGCGGATATTCGTGCACTTGCCGGTTTTACACCGGTGGCTGAATATGGTTCTCGTTCACCGATTGTTCCGCAAGAGTTTGGTACGGTAGAAAATATTCGTTTCATTACCTCGCCATTGTTTACCCCACAAGAAGATGCGGGAGCACAGTCAATCGATGTAGTATCGAAAAGCGGTTCAAAAGCTGACGTGTATAACATTGTTATCTTTGGTCAAGACGCCTTTGCTACCTGTCCGTTAAAAGGCAAGGAATCGGCAGATATGCTGATTCGCAATCCGGGTAAACCTGAAAAAGGCGATGAGTTAGGGCAAACCGGCTCGGTGGGTTGGAAAATGTGGTGGGCAGGAAAAGTCCTCAATGAGGCTTGGCTCGTCCGTATTGAATGTGCCGCTAAAAAACTTTAACCCAATTATCACAAGTAGCCCCATGTAAAAGTGGGGCTTTATTCTTTATGAGGAAATTATTATGTCTTATCCATTTATTTCATTTAATTCGACAGTAGAACAATTAAAAACACATTTACGTGAACACTGCGGTATCGAAAAAAGCGGTAGCAAAAAAGAACTGATTGAGGCAATTTTAGCGTTTGAAGAGGAAAACGGATTCGTGCGTCCAAATAAAGACGTGGCAGAGCATACCGCTCCTGTGAATAACCTTGAATTACCTTTAGAAAAGCAACGAAAAGTGCGGATTAAAATTGCAGAAACTGAGCAAGATCGCAGTGATGTTTATGTGTCTATTAATGATTGGGACGCATTGATTAAACGAGGTGTAGAAGTTGTTGTGCCTGAGGCGGTGTATGTTTTATTATCAAAAGCTGGCGATCAAACCTTTACGCAAGAAAAAGACGGCTCACTGACGGAAGGTTTCAGTCCTCGCTATCATGTGACTTTATTAGGTTATGAATCATGAATTTTTTAGCGTTGGCTCAACGTTTACGCCAAGAAATGAATGATTCCGGTGAAGGACCTGCACAAGTAACGGGACAACGAGGGCGAAATTTAGAGTATGTTAACGCCATAAGAGAAGCATGGCTTGATATACAACAATGTCGCCCTTGGGCTGTTTCTTTTTGGCAACAAGGCTTTAGCCCTGATAAATTACAGATACTTGAAAACACTGTTGATACGCCGTTCATTCCTGCACAATATCATCTTGCAATCGTATTTTATGCGATGCAATCCAAAGCCATTTCACAAAATGCACAAGAATTGATATTGCGAGGACAGCAAGAATGGGACAAATATCTCCATTTACTTTGTCGGGACTTTTTGCCGACGTTGAAAGTAGGTAGGTAGACAAGCTATGTTGATTATTTTAGAATAGCCATATTATTCCATTTTATTTGAGGTTTTTATGTCAAATCCTAATGCTCCCTACATTCGGGAAATTGTTGATCGCTCACGCCTAATTGGTGGAACAGCGATCCAATCTCAACGGAAAGATGACGTAAAAAAAGCCGTTTTACAGGTATTTTCTCAACAGGCTTAACGGTTAAACTAATTTGTCAAAAAACCCCGACTTGTTCGGGGTTTTTTCTTGCCTATTTTCAGGAGTTCCAATGAAACTACCGCAAATTCAATCACAGTTTGTTGCGATAAGTGGGGGTATGGATTTAACCACACCGCCCATTGTTAAAGCAAATAGTGAAGCTATTATTGCGTTAAATGTACAACCTAATTACGGTGGCGGATTTTCTCGTATTGAGGGGTATGAATGTTTAGACGGTATGACTACCCCCTCTTTAATGAACCATTTTCATGTGAACGTTAATCACGATGTTCCACAAAGTGCGGTCGGAAAACAGTTTTTGTTAAATGACCGCACTTGTTATGTGTTAGCAGTGAATGAACGTTGTTTAACCTTTGCCGTTTCGGGACAGTTTGAGGTTGATGTCGGTACAACCTTTGACCTTGATAGGCAAACCTATCAAACCATCTCAAAGACTTTTTTGAATGAAGGAGAGGTCAAACAATGGCAACATTACCAAGCACTGGCGTTTCAAGCGGGAGTGGACAATGTGCAAGCGGTACCGGGTGAAAATGCCTTGCGTGGTGTTGTTGAACTTAACGAGCAAATTATCGCATTTCGAGATGGGGAAAATGCTTGTGAGGTTTTTTTAGCGACCAAAACAGGTTGGCAATCTGCACCTGCCACTTATTTTGTTGAGCTTAAAGACATCAGCAAGCCAAAAGAATTTATTGACGGTGTGAAGTTTACTTCCGGGGAAAAACAAGGAAACGTATTTTCTGCCGTGTTGTCGGCTGATGATAGTAGCGGTTATCTTGTGGTCAATACTGCTCTTTTACCTGCAGCAGAAATTCACATTAACGGTAGTGTTGCGGCTAAGGTGAAAAGCTGTGAAGCGGTCAGATTGACAAAGGAAAAGGCGTGGACATTTATTTATCATAATTTTTATGGTGGTACGGAAACGGCTTATGCTTACGGTTGTAACGGTGAACAGGTAATTGAAGTTCGTCCTGATGGTATTATCGTACCGATTATAACCCAAGCGGAAAATCCTCAATATATTGTTGCACATCGTAACCATTTATTTATCGCCTTTTCAGGGGGACAATTCGGGCATTCTTTAGTGGGCAAACCTACGCATTGGGCAGTATTGCTCGGGTCGGAACATTTTGGTGTAGGCGATGAAATCACAGCACTGTCTTCTACCACAGGGGGCGTACTGTTAATCGGTTGTCGCCATAAAACCACCGCACTTTATGGCTCAACACGTGATGACTGGGTATTAAAAGATATTGCCAAGGTGGGGATTAAATCAGGTACGCTACAAGCAACCTTTATTCCGATTGCCATTAGTCGACATGGTATTATTCGTGTCGATGCAACGGAGCAATTTGGCGATTTTAAATTAAGTGAAACAGACTCCGGTCGCAAATTGGGTTTCAAACCCATTGAAAATAATATTGTCTTTTCTTCCACAAAAGCCAAAGCAAACCAAGTGCGGTTTTATTCGGAGAATGCGTTTCATATTTGCATGATGTTACAACCGGACGGCAGTACAAAAAGCACCTATTTCACTTATCCCGAAAAACTAAAAGGCGTATGGCAATCTCATCATAATACGTTTTTAGCTTTTGATGACGGCAAAGTCTATCGTCAATCGGATGACTGTTTTTCTTTTGCAGGCAAGCCGATTGAATGGACAGTGAAAATGGCATTTAATCACTGCGGTTCGCCTGTGCATATTAAGAGCTGGAAAAGTGCGGAGTTACAAGCTACCGCACAGGGTGTTTTGTCTGTGCAATATCGTTTCGATTTGGATTATAACGCTGATTTTCATGCAGTAAATCTTGCACAGGCGTTATCCGTTATTGGATATGGTGGACGTTGGAACGAAAGTTATTGGAACGACTTTTTATGGTCTACTCAGGAATATTCTACCCCCGTACTTTATTTATCGGGTTACAGTCGAAACCTATCTTTATCTTTTGCCGGTTCGGATTTATACGCCCCTCAATTTGAACTGAGCGGCTTAGTGTTAAACTATATTTTAAGGAGATTTCATCGTGTCTAACAAACTCAGAAATTGGTACAAAAGAACTCATGATTTTGCACCCTATACTCGTGCTGACGGAAAAGCGGTATCAGATGAATTTGATGCAATCCAAGCGAGTTTTGAAAAAATTCCCGCTATGCGAGATGATGGCTTAGGTTTTGCGGAAAGCCCTGTTATTCCCGACCCGACACAGGATAACCACCCTGTACCCTTACATTTGTTAAAAACGGCGGAACAATCGGTTTATGCGGCGAGGGATAAAGTGACAGAGCTTGCTCAACAAGTTACAGACAACAACGCAACAACGGAGCAAAATACTCGTTTAGCTATTCAAGCCAATAAACAAGCCCAACAAGCCAAAACAGAGGCAAGCCAATCTGCCACACAAGCGATTGACGCCAACAACCAAGCTCAACAAGTTAAAACGGCAGTACAAAAAGCGAAAGAGACCGCAGTTTCTTCAATGCAATCTGCGGAACAATCAAAAAATCAAGCAATACAAGCGGAAAATTTAGCGAAAAAATGGGCGTCCAATCCTCAAAACCAAATAGTACAAGAGGGGAAATACTCTGCTTATCATTACGCTCTAGAAGCAGAAAAACACGCCGAAAAAGTCAAAGCGACCGCAGAGGGACGTAAAGATTGGAATTTTATTGATAATGTCCCTATCAGCAAAGATATTAACGATAGCTCAGAGACAAAATTAGCCAGTGCTTTTTCGGTCAAAACCGCTTATGACAAAGCGGTTGAAGCGGAAAAAATAGCTAATGGCAAAAGCAATTTTAAAATAGAACAAGGCAAAGACAACGCAGACGACTACAAAACCGACGGGCACTATTATTTTGCGAGCGGTCAAAATTTGCCCGATAACGGAGCGTGGCATGTTGAAGTGGTGAGCGGTGGGCAAGCTACCGCCGTGCGACAAATTGCACGCAAAGCGAACGATACCGGCGTCAAAACTCGCTTTTTTAATGGTTCAAATTGGACAGCGTGGGAAGATTTGAATGTTTCGGGTTTATTTACCTATGAAAAAACAGGTAATTATGAGAATTATATAGAAGTCCGCCAATACCCAGATGGAACTATGATACAAACAGGTAGAGCTTCGTTGATATATACGCATAAAACATATTTTTTATACAAAAAAGTCTTTTTTCATGTTGCGTTTAGTGAGCCACCGTTAATCTTCACCAGCCTAGTCAAGCCGAATTCTGAAAAATATCAAATCTACCGTAAAGACGAATTAAATGTAAATGTTATCTCAACGAAGATTAATGAAACAGGATTTGGAATCAATTTAGTTGATGATGACGTTCATGATTCAGACCCCGAAATAAAAGTTGACTTTATGGCGATTGGACGTTGGAAACCGAGCCAATTTAGTTTCTAAAAATCCAATTGCGTCGCATGAATTCCTAAAGCAAGGGCGATTTTTTCCCTTGTGGCTTTTCGCAAGTGAGATGATTTTTCATATTGACTATATGCAGATTGAGTAATATTTAAACGGCTTGCCATGTCTTTTTGCGTTAATCCTAAATGCTCACGCCACGCAACAAGTGCGGAGCAATTATTTTCTAAGGCAAAAGTCGCTACAGCAAAAGGCACGCCACTATCTAAAGGAGAGGAGAGTTTTGCCTGTTGTTTTAACCATTCAAGGGTAGCAATGGGCATGACGGCAAAAGCAGGGTGTCCGCTTTCATCATGTAAATATTGAATGTTAGTAAGTGCGTTCATCTCGTTTTTTCACCTCTTCAATGGAAATAATATTCATCATATCGCCGGCAATTTCAAAGAAAACTCGGTAATCGCCAACCCTAAAACGATAGGGGTAACGATGATTAACAAGGGCTTTTACATTAGAACAAAAAGGAAAATGCGTTAATTCTTGGCATTTTCGTGCAATTTTCGCCCCTGTTGGAATTTTTCTTAATTGCTTTAACGCTTTGGGTTGGAAAATAACCGACTTCATGAATAAAGAATATAAGTTAAATATAAGTTTATTTTAGCAAAAACAACAACCAAGGACAACACATGAAAATCTACTTCAAAGACGGCTTTTATATGAGCCACATTCACAAAAATATTCCCCAAGGTGCGGTGGAAATCTCCGAAGATTTATACCGCTCTTTACTGGTGGGTCAATCAGAAGGCAAACAAATAATCACAGATGAAAACGGTTATCCGCAGTTAGCCGACCCGCAACCCAGTCCATTTCATCATATTGAAAAGGGGCAATGGGTTATTTCGCCTGAAAATCAAACCGCACATTTAACCCAAGTGCGGGCGGAAATGCGAGAGAAAATCAATGCCTTGCGAGATGAAAAAATCAATGGCGGGGTATTTGTGGAAGCGGTGGGCAAGTGGATTGATACGGACGCCACGGCGGAGCGGAATATCTTATCCGTCAAAGCCAGTTATGATTTATTCGGTGATATGGAAATTGCGTGGACTTGTGCGGATAACTCTGTATTGATGATAAATAAGGAAAAATTAATGCTGATTTGGCAGGCGTTAATGAACGCTAAAACAAGTAATCATGCTAATGCCTTGAAGCATAAAACCGCTATGGAGCAATCGGACAATCCGGCGGAATATGATTATTCGGACGGGTGGACAACCAGTTATGGGGAGTATTTGAAGGAGTTGAAAGATGAGTAAATTAAAATATTGGTTTTATCATGTTTTAATTGCCGTTGACCAATTACTCAATGCTGTTTTTGGCGGTGCAGCAGATGAAACCTTTTCAAGCCGTTGTTATCGTGGTGCGGTGTTGGCGAAAAAACCGAAAAAACGTTGGCGAGTGATGCATTTTGTTATTGAGGGGCTTTTCTTTTGGGAAAAGGGGGAGCATTGCAAAAATGCGTATCTGTCGGAGTTAAAGCGTAAACAATATCCAGAGGATTTTAGCAGTAAAGGTTAGTCAATCTATTATGGCTAACCGTCTAAAAATAACAAAACCGCTTTGTATTTTAATATATGAGCGGTTTTGTTTTGTGTGTCATACCGACTTTTCGGCATGGCTTTTTTCTATAACAAGAGGACAAATAATGGGCATTTTAAATTCGATGAGTGACAGTTTGCAAGACCCCAATCAAAGAACGCTTACGCAAGGCACTACAACAGCACAATCTAAAAACATTAATCAAGCAGTACCATCAATGGCACAAAATGTTACGAATAATCTTAATAGTAACTCGTTATTAATGAAAAGTGCGGCACAAAAAGGCAATCGAATGGCGGCACAAAGAGGATTGCAAAATTCAACCATAGGGATTGAGTCTGCTCAACGTGCGATGCTTGATGCGGCGATTCCGATAGCTCAACAAGATACGCAAAATCAGCAACAAATAACCGTAGCAAACTTGAACGCTAAACTTTCACATGATAACGCAATGAAAGAGTTGGGTGCTCAAGTGTCGGCGAATACAATCGGCAAATCTATTGATTATGCAATGCAAATTACAAATAACTTTGACGCTCAAATTGCTGGTGTGCTGAATAATACGCAAATGAAAGAGGAGGATAAGAAAAAAGCCATTGAGCAATTGAAAGCAAGTCGAGATACGGAATTGAGTTTTATGAGTAGGTTTATGCAAAAAATTCCGACGACACAAAAAGATTGGGCGGCATTCCCGTCATTGGGCGTACCGACAATCACAATGAAACCAACAGAAACAGGGGGTAAAGTATGAGTTTTTGGGATTCAGCTTGGAGCGTAATTACAGAGTCTGCCAAATGGATGGAAAAAAACCAAGCGGCAACAAATTTAATGGGAAGTGTACTACAAGGAACTGCGGGCTATTTTCTTCAAAAAGAGCAAGCTAAAAATCAAATGCGACAACAGAGAGAGTTGCTGAATTTGAAAGATGAAATGCAATCAAAATATTCTGCGGTGCCGGAAGTAGACTCAGGTTATGGTGGGCTTGTGGTTGATGAGACACCTAATTTGGCGAATGGCGGTATTTTAACTGAAATGAAAAAAAAGGTAGATAGAAAAGGAGTGTAGCCATGGGATTTATAAATGATGCCGGCGGTGGTACAGCTAGAAATATTCGCGATATAGATAGAGACAGAGATAGAGGGCGTAATAATAGCTATGATACGCAAAGTATGGATAATTTAGCTAAAGCTATTCACGACGGCTCTTATCAAGGAAAAAATGATAGCAGATGGTCTCGTCGAGACAAGGACGGCTATAGTTCATTCGGTCGAGATAGGGATAATGAAAAGTATAGCAACTATGCCGGCAGTTATTCTAAAGGAAAAAGTGCGATTGGAAGTGCGGTACAAAACCATCGAAATGTAGTAGCTAATTCTCCGTCCGATCTCAAATCAAAAACGCTAACGGGTGAAAATATTGATGATGGTTTGTTGTCCTCAAACCAAAATAAGCAATATAGTCCAATTGACTATGCTGAAATGTATAAAAACGGACCTCGTCATCCGATAGAAAAAGCAACGTTGGGTAAGCGAGAAATGGGACCGATGAGCCGAATTGCACCTGAAGATCCACATGCTAACAGCTATCAAAACTACAGATATGTACAATCCTTAGCGAATAAGGATTGGATAGAAGATACGCAACGAAGCATAGCCGGAAATGCGGTTGGCGGAATATCTTCCTCCGGAGTGGCTAATGCGGTTGCCGGTGCTGTAGGGGGCGGCTTAGGCAGGGCTGTAGCCGGAGCAGTAGCGGGAATAGCAGCATCTAATGCCGGAGATTTGGCTAATATGGCAGTAGGTAAAGCCAACAAAGAAGGATTAACAGATGAACAAAAAGCAATGTACGATCAAGCTTTCTCACAGAGACAGGATTATTTCGACAAGAGAAGACGTTCATTTGATAGTTTCGGTAATGGTATAGCGACTGTTCTTGGCACCGGTGTCGATATTGCTTCAAAAGGGCTAACCATGGGGGCAGGCTCTACCATCGCTGATGCCTACAAAAATAATTCGGCATTGGAGAAAACCTTGGAAAATTTTGATAGCCCTGAAAATAGGCAATTTTTAAAAGAAAGACAGGAGGCGTACAAGCGTGCAAGGGAAGAAGATGCGAAAAGACGCAAAGCAGATGGGTCAAATAAAGGCATTCTCTACAATATGACTAAACGTCTACAGCCTCAAGAAGAGCCACAAGAGCCAACTTTACCTTACTATGCTATTCCGGCATTAACTAATCTTTGGAATAACGTCATTGTGAAATAAACAACAGGAGAAAACTCAATGGGTATTTTAGATAATATGGCACAACAAGCCAATGCACAACCGCAAATGCAACAAACGGCGACACCACCACAAACTGAACAAACGGGAAATATGATGCAAATGTATCAATTCTTAATGCAAAACTCAATGCAAGCCATCGCAGAAACGGCAGAGCAACGCATTCACGAAAAAGGACCGGTAGACGGAACGGCAGATTTAATTGCAACCGCAATGGTTTCAAATCTTCAAGCGGCACAACAAAATGGTAAAACCATCCCCCCACAAGTCATGTTACAGGTCGCCAAAGATATTGCCATGCAGTTATTACAACAAATGGGCGTACCGGAAGAGCAACTTGATGATGTATTGATTGACGTTTTATTTAAAGCGTTGGATCAATTTGGTGAAATGAGCCATGGCATGTTATCAGCGGAAGAAGAGCAACAATATGTCGACATGATCAACAAAATATCTGAGGCGGAACAGCAACGCCAAGCACAAAAAGGCGAAAATCCGACCGCACTTGAACAGGCACAAACGGGAGGTATGTAATGGGATTTGGCGGTATTTTAGCCTCAATTGCTCATGGATTGGGCGGAGGTATGATTAAAGTCGCGGATGAGGGCTGGAAAAAAGAAGCAGACGAGCGTAAAAATCAATTCTATGCAGATCAAAAAGCATTAGATCGAGAGGCTGAACTAATTCTATTAGACAGAAAACATCAAAATGACATTAATTTTTTGCATAAGAAAAATGCGATTTCTCAAGCGGTTAACAATAGCCCTAATATGAAAGCGATGAATGAAATCAAAGACGCTTTTGATGCAATGGACGCAGGAAACAAAGAAATTGCACGACTTGATGAATTATTAGCGGATAAATCACTTTCCAAAGAGCAACGAGAAAAACTTACAACGCAGAGACAGGCAATTTACGATCATGTTTCTTCAGTAGCCAACAACGAAGAAATTTGGAAAGGAATTCATAAAGGCAGATATGGTCAAGCAATACGCGGCAAACATATTCAAATGACTACACCATACAAAAAGACACCATCTCCAGTGGCTGTTTCGCAAAAGCAAGCCAACCAGCCTATAATTGTACCAAAACCTGACAAAGCTCAGTTATACGGAGAAGATATTATGAGGAGATACCACAATGGAGAATTACTAGACTAGCAAAAACTCTAAAAACAAACCGCTCTTTGGATTGAATTGAAGAGCGGTTAGAATTTATTTTGTAAGCTGTATCTTTGCAAGATGTAATGGTAGTTAATGAGATGTGAAAATGTGACATAAATGTGTCATAAAAGGTGAAAAAAGATAGTAAAAGGCGTGTTTTTTATAGGAGGGTGTTCTTTGATTAGCTTTGTAAGTCTTTGTTTTAAATGTTGTTTTTGTTTTATTTGGTTTTTATTAATTGCTCTTCTAAGCCGTAGGTCATTGGTTCGAATCCAAATAGGGCGTGCCATTTCTTAAATTCCTCTAACAACCAACTAACTACAGCTCCAATGATCTAAACTAACGACAGCTTAAAAAACAAGTATTTTTTGCTATCTCAAAACAAAGTATTGTATTTATATACAGTATAAATTATGATCTAAAAGAACCGATTACAGAATTTAACTGTTACCAAAAACTGATCCAAAAACAAAAAAAGTGTACCAAACAGCAGAATTAAAACCCAAGCCATGTCTAAAAAAATCACCCAAGCAAGGCACATGAAGCTACGCCGCCAAAAAGACGGTATAGAACTAGGGTTTAGCGGAAATACCGCCTACATCGCCACTATTCATCAATATGGATTAAGAGCAAGAGTAGAACGACACAAAGAACACAAAGTACAATACGCCAAGCGTGAATTGCTCGGCTTTACGGAACGGGACAAAGAAATGATTGAAGCGTTTGTGATTAAGGCATTGAGTGAAAATATTGATTAGATGTCATCATCTAAATTCTTATTTTTGCAGTGGCAACAATTTTTATCACGATTGGACGTATCATAAAACAACACAAAGATAAAAAATAAAGCAACACTGCCAAAAATAAACGTCAGCCCAACGCTTAAATCAAAATAAAAATAACAAATAAGGTAAGGACACGCGACAATTAACACAAAAATAAGGTCAATAAAATCATTAACAGTCAATTTACTTTTCATAGAACCACCGTAGTTTTTGTCGTTATTGTCTTTTTATATTAAAAAATAGCAAATAACCGCAATAAGAATGATGGCACTTATGCCCCATTCAAGGCTAAATTGATAATCGACCTGTTCTTTAGCATGATAACGTCCGGATTTCTTTTGAATTGCCATTAGCACTGTATCCAAAAGTAACATCAAAGGCGTTAATGCAAACGTGAATAACACGCAACCTATACCGACAGGGATAGAAAGCAAAAAAACGGAAATAAGCAAGGAACTGAAAAAATGAATGACAGATAAGGTTTCCCAACTCATCCTTAGCGAAATACCAAACAACACAATAACGGTAAACATAGCACTGATGTAGTACAAATGAGTAACCCAAAAAAAAGTAAAATTTTCATACTTTAATTCATCGTGTCGCATAAAAACCCCTGTGTTTTTTGTGTATCTTTGTTTATTTTTTCTACGTTGTCAATCTTATTTCAACATATTAATAATTTGTTCTCGAGATCGGACCCATTCATAAATCACTGACAAAAATAGTTTTGGCCAGCATTGCCGGTTGATTATCATCCATATCAGCAAATAATGTGGCAAGTTTTTGCTGTGCTGTGTCATAATCACCTTGGCTTAATGCGTTGATCACTGGATTCAATATTGGGTTCATTAATTGTTGATATTTCTCCGGTGTCGGTTCTAATCCGTCTAACACTTCATCAGGATCATTTTGTACCGATAATAACGCTATTTTCCCTTTGCCTATCTTTTGAGCCGACAAAAGTACGGTCATATTTGGCGGTGTTTTATGCTCGAATACAGCTTCGTTTTCTGTTACGGTACTTGCAGTTTATTCGTATAAACTTTGTTGATGTTCATTAGGTCTGGTTTTAAATCGGCGATGTAACCACATATATTGTGTTACATCTTGCAATATTTCCTTTTCTACAATCTTATTCATTCGTGTCGCTATTGCCGTTTCATCATGGAGAATATCCGAAAAATCAATAGGTGCTGAAATGTTCAACGTATATCCAGAGTTATCTTTGTTACGAAGCGGTGTAAAAGGGATAACTTTGCTCTTAGGTGATGATTTTATTAAGTAGTAACTTCCGGTTGTCGTTGCCGCCTCCGGTACAGCAAAAAAAGGTACGAAAACAGCATTTTTTCTTCCATAATCATGATCCGGAGCGTACCAAATCATTTCACCATGACGAATAGCTTTAATCATTGCACGTAAATCTTTGCGATCCAATAAACCTTTATTTGATCTTGCACGTCCACGGCATTGTAACCAATCCATTAAAGGATTATCATGCGGTCGATAAATGCCAATGCCTGGATGAGATAGACCAATAATCCTTGCACCTAATTCTAAAGTGAGAAAATGAATACCTACAAGAATAATACCGTCTTGTTGATTTTCTTTTAAATATTCAAGCCCTTCAATTTTGCTCCATTTTTTTATTCGTTTATCTGACCAAAACCAAGCCATACCGGTTTCAATAATTGCCATGCCTGTTGCTTTAAGATTGGATTGCAATATATCGTTGATTTCCTGTTCAGAATAATGAGGAAAACAGAGCTGTAAATTTTGGCGAGCGATTTTTGTTCTGCGTTGACCGATTTTCAAATGAGAAAATAAAGAACCTAAACCGTTGCCGATTTTAAGTAAGATTGGATAGGGGAGCAATAAAATAAGACGAAAAAATAAAAAACCTAACCAGAAAAGCCAGTATTTAGGCTTAAGAAATTCAATATTAAATTGTGGAATTGATGTTTTTGCCATAATGTTACTTAGTCTAATACAACTTTGATTTTGCGTTGTAGTTTAACGGAAATTTGACGAAATAGCATTTTTACTGTGGTAAAATTAGCAAAATTTTAGTGATTTTATGAGAGAAAAGAAAAATGATGCAATATTCAGCACAGTTTAATCGAGCTAAAGTACTGGTGATCGGTGATGTCATGCTTGATCGTTATTGGTTTGGGGCAACCAATCGAATTTCACCTGAAGCTCCGGTTCCTGTGGTTAGAGTACAAGAAAATGAGGAAAGAGCAGGCGGTGCGGCTAATGTTGCTATGAATATTGCCTCGTTAAATGTACCTGTTCGGTTATTGGGTTTAACAGGAAAAGATGAAGCAGCTAGGGCATTAATGCAGCTATTGGAAAAACAAAGTATTCATTGCGACTTTACTCAACTTGACTCGCACCCAACTATTACTAAATTACGTATCCTATCACGTCATCAACAATTATTACGCCTTGATTTTGAAGAGGATTTCAACAATATAACAAGTGCGGATTTATTGTGTAAGCTTGAAAGTGCGGTACGAAATTATGGTGCATTAATTTTATCTGATTACGGCAAAGGGACATTAAATGATGTACAAAAAATGATCCAAATTGCTCGTAAAGTGAATATCCCTGTCCTGATTGATCCGAAAGGAACGGATTTTGCACATTATCGCAGTGCGACGTTATTGACGCCAAATATGTCTGAATTTGAAGCGGTAGTGGGTAAATGTCATAGTGAAGAAGAAATTGCAGAGAAGGGCTTGCAGCTAATCAAAGAGCTTGATTTATCCGCTTTGCTGGTTACTCGTTCAGAAAAAGGAATGACATTATTACGTCCAAACAATGCACCATTTCATTTACCTACGGAAGCAAAAGAAGTGTTTGATGTTACCGGTGCGGGCGATACCGTAATTAGCGTATTAGCTACCGCACTTGCTGACGGGCGTAGTTATGAGGAGGCTTGTTATTTAGCGAATGTGGCGGCAGGGATTGTTGTTGGCAAATTGGGTACATCAACAGTTTCAACAGTTGAGTTGGAAAATGCCATTCATGGCAGAACCACTGCAGGTTTTGGCATTATGGAAGAAAGTCAATTAAAAGCGGCGGTGGAATTGGCAAAAGCACGAGGAGAAAAAATAGTGATGACAAACGGTTGCTTTGATATTTTGCATCCAGGACATGTGTCTTATTTAGAAAATGCACGTAAATTAGGTGATCGTTTAATTGTCGCTGTTAATACGGACAATTCTGTAAAACGTCTTAAAGGTGAAACTCGTCCGATTAATGATTTGGCGACTAGAATGGCTGTTTTGGCGGGATTATCTTCTGTGGATTGGCTTGTTGCGTTTGATGAAGATACACCTCAACGTTTAATTGCAGAAATATTACCTGATTTATTAGTCAAAGGTGGAGATTACAAGCCTGAGGAAATCGTTGGCAGCAAAGAAGTCTGGCTAAATGGTGGCGAGGTCAAGGTGTTAAATTTTGAAAATGGCTGTTCTACAACGAATGTGATTAAAAAAATTCAACAGTTAAAAGAGTAAGGGAACATTATGATTACGGTATATGGTATTAAAAATTGCGATACTGTTAAAAAAGCATTGAAATGGTTAGCAGATAACAATATTGAATACCAACTTCACGATTTTCGTGTAGACGGTTTACAACAATATTGGCTAGAACAAGCGGAACAACAATTTGGCTGGGAAAATTTAGTCAACAAACGTAGTACGACATGGCGTAATTTAGATGAAGAAATCAAACAAAATCTGACTAAACAGACCGCACTTAAAACCTTACTTGCACAACCTACTTTAGTTAAACGTCCGATTATTTTACAAGACGGCAAAGCGTTGATTGGGTTTAGTGTAGAAGATTATGAACGTGTATTGAAATAAAAGATCAACAACGTTCTATTTAACGTATGGCATATTGCAATAGTGCAAAATGAAACTATGAATTGATAAAAGGACAGATGCTACGCAAACGTTCGTAAAAAAATAAAATCTTATGAAAAATAACATAATTACTCTCACTCAAAGTCTTATTCAACGTCCTTCAATTAGCCCTGATGATCAAGGCTGTCAACAACTTATTGCCGAACGTTTACAAGCTGTTGGTTTTAAGTTGGAGTGGTTACCTTTTGGTGATACCTTAAATTTATGGGCTACTCATGGTGAAGGAAAATGTATTGCTTTTGCGGGGCATACAGACGTTGTTCCGATTGGTAATGAAAGTCAATGGACTTATCCGCCTTTTGAAGCCCGAATTGTTGAAAATATGCTGTATGGGCGTGGTGCTGCGGATATGAAAGGTGCTTTGGCAGCAATGGTTATTGCGGCGGAAACTTTTGTGAAACACCTGCCAAATCATCAGGGAAAAATAGCCTTGTTGATTACCTCTGATGAAGAGGCAGCGGCTACCAATGGAACGGTAAAAGTAGTGGAAACGCTAATAAAACGTAACGAAAAGATTGACTATTGTGTAGTAGGTGAACCTTCCAGTGCAACGCAATTTGGCGACATTATTAAAAACGGACGACGTGGTTCTATTACAGGAAATTTGTATATTCAAGGTGTACAAGGTCATGTGGCTTATCCTCATTTAGCGGATAATCCTGTTCATAATGCCTTGAAATTCTTAGATGAATTAACTCATTATCAATGGGATAAAGGTAATGAATTTTTCCCGCCGACCAGTTTACAAATCGCCAATATTCATGCAGGGACAGGTAGTAATAATGTAATCCCCGGTGAACTTTATGTGCAATTTAACTTGCGTTATTGTACTGAGGTGACAGATGAAATTATTAAAACTAAAGTGGCTGAGATGTTGGAAAAGCATAAGTTAACGTACCGTATAGACTGGAATTTATCGGGCAAACCGTTTTTAACACCTCAAGGAAAATTAGTAAATGCTACAATTGAAGCAGTGAAAAAATTTACTCAAATCAGACCGCACTTAGATACAGGCGGTGGGACTTCCGATGCTCGTTTTATTGCCACAATGGGAGCGGAAGTCGTGGAGTTTGGACCTCTTAATCAAACCATTCATAAAGTGAATGAATGCGTGAATATTGATGATTTAGCCAAGTGCGGTGAGATTTATTATTATATTTTGGAAAAATTGTTTAATGAACAATAGGTTATCAAAAATCCTCACAGGAAAAAGTCGTGAACATTTAATTTCATTACCGAATACGCTTTCGGCTAATCATTTTTTGCAGATGGAAGTTGTCGCTGCTTTTTTGCAGTTACAGCAAGCTGCAAAGCAAGCTGGCTTTAATTTACAGCCAGTAAGTAGTTTTCGTGATTTTGAACGTCAGCGTTCAATTTGGAATACAAAATTTTATGGAGAACGTAAAGTTCATGATGATCAAGGAAATCCGTTAGATTTAACCGCACTTGATGATTGGCAAAAAGCACAAGCGATTTTGCGTTGGTCTGCTATACCTGGAGCAAGTCGCCATCATTGGGGAACGGAAATCGATATTTTTGATCCTGATTTATTGCCAAAAGGACAATCTTTACAACTTGAGCCTTGGGAATATCAAACTGGTGGTTATTTTCAACGCTTAACTAATTGGTTATTAGTTAATGCACAACAATTTGGTTTTTATTTTCCATTTTTTGAGTTAAAAGATAAAAAAGTGGGCAATGAACTTTGGCATTTAAGCTATTTTCCCATTGCAGATATATATCAACAACAATTTTGCCCTGAGTTTTTATCACAAGCGTGGTACGAGGAAAACGTTGCGGGTAGCGAGATATTATTGAAGCATCTTGATGAAATATTTAGGGATTTTTTGATTTAATGATTTAAGCTATTTTTAGCCAATCCAATTTTTAATAATTTTAGAGGTATATATGGAAGTTCAGCAATTTACTCAGCAAGATATTGAAATTCTTCATGAAGAAACATTGTACAAAGGTTTTTTTCAATTAAAACGCATTCAATTTAAGCATAAACTGTTTGCTGGTGGTGTTAGTGGAGTTGTAACTCGTGAATTACTTTATAAGGGAGCAGCATCAGCAGTTATTGCGTATGATCCATATTTAGATAAGGTGATTTTAGTCGAACAAGTTCGCATTGGTGCTTACGATCCCAAATTAACCACATCACCTTGGTTATTTGAATTAATTGCAGGTATGGTGGAAGAGGGAGAAAAACCTGAAGAGGTTGCACTAAGAGAAAGTCAAGAAGAAGCAGGCGTTCAAGTAGATAATTTGCAACATGTTTTAAGTGTGTGGGATAGCCCAGGCGGAGTGATTGAGCGTATCCATTTGTTTGCCGGAAAAGTTGATAGTACAAAAGCAAAAGGTATTCATGGCTTGGCGGAAGAAAATGAAGATATTCAGGTGCATGTTATTAGCAGAGAAATTGCCTATCAATGGGTCTGCGAGGGAAAAATTGATAATGGTATAGCGGTCATGGGATTGCAATGGTTACAACTCAATTATAAAACTTTGCAACAACAATGGTTATAAAATGTGATACAGATTATATTTTTTATAAAAAATTAGATAAAAATATGATCCTGTTAACATTTTCATTATTTTTTTAATGCAATTTTTTATTAAAACAGTAAGTTATAACCCGTTTGTTGTATATAAAGGGTGAATATTTTGATCAGTACATATCAATACCCTACTTCAGAGAAAGTAGTTCGTTTAATTCAGATTACCGATCCCCATTTATTTAAAGAAAAAAATGGAGAATTACTTGGCATTAATACGTATGATAGTTTTAATCAAGTATTAAGCGAGGTTTTACAAAGTAAATTTGATTATGAGCTTGTTTTAGCAACGGGAGATTTAGTACAAGATAGCAGTGAAGAAGGTTATCAATATTTTGCTGAATCGGTTAAGTTGTTGAATAAAAAAGTTTTTTGGATTCCGGGAAATCATGATTTTCAACCTAAAATGTTTGATGTTTTAAGTCAATATCAAGAATATATTTATCCGACAAAACATGTATTAGTGGGAAAAAATTGGCAAATTTTGATGTTGGATAGTCAAGTATCAGGCGTACCTCATGGGTATCTAGGACAATATCAATTGGATTGGTTGTCAGCAAAACTGAGAGATTATCCAAAACGCCATGCCTTAGTTGTTCTACATCATCATATTGTTTCCACTAATTCGGCTTGGTTGGATCAACATAATTTACGCAATTCCTTAGACTTAATGCAAGTGTTGTTACCTTTTAGAAAAGTGCGGGGCATTTTATATGGGCATATTCATCAAGCAATGGATACAAAATGGCAGGGATATAAAATTATGGCAACGCCTTCTACATGTATTCAATTTAAACCTGACAGTAATCATTTTTCTTTAGACACATCACAACCGGG
The DNA here is from genome assembly GCF_000019405.1 of Histophilus somni 2336. Taxonomy (NCBI): domain Bacteria; kingdom Pseudomonadati; phylum Pseudomonadota; class Gammaproteobacteria; order Pasteurellales; family Pasteurellaceae; genus Histophilus; species Histophilus somni. The sequence goes on from NC_010519.1 coordinate 1,060,610, forward strand.
TTGGCGTGAAATTGAGTTATATGATGATGGACGAATTGAAACAAGGGTCAAGCGGATTCAACAGACCAGTTTTCTGCCGAATATGTTGAGTGAGGGCTATTGATGAAAAGCGAAAAGTGCGGTGAAATTTTTGATTTTTTCACCGCGCTTTGTTGTTCAAGTCATCACAAATAACATTCGCTAGAATTTCATTTCTAATGATAAAGCAAAATTACGTCCAGCAGCAGTAAAGCGTTCTAACCCTTTTCCGCTGTTATATACGTCGCCCAATGCACCATTCTCTTTGATTTGTCGTAATGTATCCCAAGTGGTGTACTTACGATTGAATAAATTAAAGATGCCTGCATTTAAGGTAAAATGGGAATTGAGGCGATATTGTGCGGTTAAATCAAATACGACATAAGAACTGCTTAAAAAACGATAAGGTTTGGGTTGCCTAAAGTCGGATACAACACCTGTTTTTTTATCAACATCCAATTGCAAGCTATTTACATTCGGAATATCAATAGCGTCTTTGGCTTTTTTAGCACTGACATATCGCCCGCTGAAGAGAACATTCCATTTGTCGTTATCCGCTTGGTAGCCTAATCCCAACGTGGTGCTAAAAGGCTGGATTGGTAACATCGCCGTGCCATTATTTTTACGCCCTTTTGCATAGCTGGCTTTTAATATGGCGTACCAAGATTTGGATAAGCCAACTATTTTCCCGTTAGCACGGGCATGGAAATCAAGACCGGTAACATCGGCTTTATCAATATTTATCTGCTGATAATTTACGCCATCTAAATAATATTCAGTATATTTCGTTATAGGCTTGGTTGCCCAGTTAGTTCTTTGACGAGAGCCAATTTTTGGTTTTGTTTCGACATCAATAAAATCCCGATATTTTGTATAAAATACAGCCAAGCTTAATTGATAGTTGTCGCCTTCTTTGGTAAGAGAGAGTTCATGATTTTGTGCTTTTTCAGGTTTTAAATTAATATTAGGTAAATATTGGACATCACTTGCCCCTTTTAAATCAAAATACATTTCTTCTATTTTCGGTGCTTTAAAACCTGTGCTGAATTCATAGCTAAGTAACGTGGAATCGGTGAGCGAATAATTTAATCCCAACGAAAAATTGACCGCACTAAATTGTTTCTTGGGTAAAACTTCGACTTTTTGACTGGCAAGATCATATTTTAATGCACTTGTGGTGGGCTTATAGCGATAGTGATCGAAGCGTATTCCTGCATTTGCTCCCCATTTTTGATTAATACTGATTAAATCCTGCACATAGGCATACCAAGCCTGACGGGCAACAGGTTGCTGAATAGTGAATTCACGTTGTTTTATCCTTGAATAAGCACCATACTCTTGATTTCTATTTTCTAATTTACCCCAATGATAACCCAATCCACCTGATAATTGATGATGAGCAAACTTGCCGGCAATTTCATTGGCAATAAAAGAAACATCTAATTGATAATGCTTCTGTTCTGTTTTATATAAACGCTTGTCAGTAATAATATTATAATCTTGCGGAGAAACACCATATTGATTGGAATTAGCCTGTTGTGAGACTTTTTGTTGGGCTAATTGTACGCTAAATTTATTTAGCCAGCTTTCCGTTGGGGTATAATTATAGGAAAGACCAAATCGCTGATAAGGTGTTATATCGCCCGCTTCTTGACGATTTGAAGCATAAAAACTTTTTTCTAAAATTTTTCTGCTTTGCTCAAGATTTTCAAAAAAACCTTGCACAAAATGTTGTGGAGTAAAATGATATCCTAATTTTGCCAACCAAGATCGGCTGTGATAATCCACATTATCAGGTAATACACGACTACGCCCACATAATTGGGGAAAGATATCTCGCTGGTCTCCATTTGGTAAAATGCCACAATACGCAACGTCTTTTAGTTTGCCACTGTAGTAATTTTTGTTTTCATGTGCATGGCGATAGGTGTATTGCAACAATCCCTCGGCGTTACCCTGCTTGAACCCCCCCCTATCACTTGGCGATATTCCGTATTACGTGAGCTATAGGCAGTTTTAGCATAAAATCCAACAGTTTTATTCGAGTCTACAAAATCATGCACATTTTTTGTTCGCATCGACACGCTACCGCCTAACGCACCGCTACCTTGTGTTAAAGAATTCGCCCCTTTATTAAATTCTACACTACTTAAGTTTTCAATTTCCGTGCTGTTGCGATTACCATTATAAAATCCTTTAATATAGTAAAAGCGAGGCATATAACTTTCGACCGCACTTATTCCATCAACACTCATCGCCACACGGTCGCTTTCTACACCACGCATAGTATAACCATTGGCACCGCCACGCCCTCCTTCAGTGACTGTAACACCTGTTTGCCAACGGACCAAATCCTGTTCGTTCCATACCAAACCTCGACTAATTTGTTGGCTATTTGTGCTTGAAGTTTTAGCCGATACTTGTTCTGTTTCAACAATAATCTGATCTAATGTAGCAGAATCATTAAATTGAGCGATTGCATTAAATGAAAATAAAGGTAACGTAACAGCAGAAAACCGCAGTAACGTTTGCTGACGATTTTGATCAAAAAACATAACACCCCTCTTAAAAATAAGAATCAATCTTATTAATGATAACAGAGATATTACTATATCGCTATTCCTTCTTTTATTTATCTAATTGGAGAAATAGAAACCTTTAAAATAGCAGAAATATAAAATTAGACCTTTTTCTTACTAATGGTATCTATCCATACTGCTAGTAATAAAATGCCACCTTTTACAATATATTGCCAAAAAGTCGGTACATCCAGCATACTCATTCCGTTATCCAATAAGGCGATGATAAATGCCCCGATTACTACGCCAAAAATACTGCCGATACCGCCGGCTAAACTGGCTCCACCGATAACACAAGCAGCAATGGCATCGAGTTCTGCATTTTGACCGGCAGATGGAGCTCCGGCTCCCAAACGGGAACTTAAAATTAAGCCGGCTATTGCCACTAATAAGCCGTTAAGAGCAAAAATGGTTAATTTAACTTTTTCCACGGCAATACCTGATAGGCGAGCTGCATCAATATTGCCACCAATTGCGTAAATATGTCGACCAAATGCTGTTTTTTTCGAAATGAATGTTCCTATAATGGCTAATCCACAGAGAATTAATACTGGAATTGGCATGCCTCGATAATCGTTAAGCAGATAAATTGCACCAAGAATAAGGATTGCTATCATGCCATATTTCACTGTTTCTTTGGGCATTTTGGCAACTGGTAAATTTAGGTTTTGTCTGGCTTTACGCTGATAACTTCCCCAAGCAATAAAGCAAAATATTATGATGCTCCCTAAAATTATCCCTATGGTGTCGGAAAGATAACCTTGACCGATAATTGTCATATCATTACTGATAGGGGAAACGGTAGTACCATTCGTTAATCCGATCAAAATTCCCCGAAATGCAAGCATTCCTGCTAAGGTAACGATGAAAGATGGTACTTTTTGATAAGCAACCCACCAACCGCTCCACGCCCCGATTAGTAAACCTAAGAGCAAGGTAACAAGGATAGTTAAGGGTAACGGCCAACCCCACCAAACATTACTAATTGCCGCAAAGCCACCGAGTAGCCCCATTAGTGAACCAACTGATAAGTCAATTTCTGCAGAGATAATCACAAACACCATACCAATAGCAAGAATACCAGTGATAGCAGTTTGACGTAATAAGTTAGAGATATTTCTTGCACTTAAATAAGCCCCTTCTGTTGCAATTGAGAAAAAAAACATAATCACCATAATGGCAATCAGCATAATATAGACTTGTAAATTGATTGATTTGAACTTATTCATAGCTTACTCCTTAAGTGCGGCTTCCATTACTTGTTCTTGAGTGAGATGATGGTTGATTAAATCCGCTTTAACTTTACCTTGGTGCATTACTAATACACGATCGCTTATTCCTAAAACCTCAGGTAGCTCTGAGGAAATTACAATAATTGACATTCCTTCCTGAGCTAGTTGGTTGATTAATTTATAGATTTCATATTTTGCACCGACATCAATACCTCGAGTCGGTTCATCTAAAATCAAAATGTTAGGATGTAATAATAGACATTTTGCTAAAATTGCTTTTTGCTGATTACCTCCACTTAGCCGGCCTATTGCGAGTTCAGGCGAGGAAGTTTTCACTTTCAGTTTGGCAATAGATTGATTGATAATGGTTTCTTCCAGCGGTTCGTTAATGACTTTTTTACCAAAGCAGAATTGAGACAAAGAAGATAAGGTAATATTTTTACCTACGCTCATAATAGGAATAATACCGTGTTTTTTACGATCTTCCGGTACCATGACAATATGATTTGCGATAGCTTCTGCGCACTTGTTGATTTTAACTTTTTGGTTATTGAGAAAAATGTTACCTTGGTATTTTCCTACATAAGAACCAAAAATACATTGAGCCATTTCAGTTCGCCCTGAACCGACTAATCCTGCAACACCAAGAATTTCTCCTTTCCGTAATATGAAATTGGCATTATCAACGCGTTTAATATGTGTATTGGTTGGGTGCCACGCAGTTAAATTTTCTACGCGTAAAATTTCTTTGCCAATATCGTGTGGCTCGTGTGGATACAATGAGGTAATTTCACGTCCTACCATCATGGTAATGATGTCATCTTCGCTTATCCCTTGTGCTAATTGAGTGCCGATGTGTTCACCGTCTCGAATTACACAGATCTTATCGGAAATTGCTTTTACTTCATTTAATTTATGAGAAATATAGATACATGCGATATTGTGAGCTTGTAGACCTTTAATCAGATTAAGTAGAATGTCTGTTTCTTTTTCGGTTAATGAGGCGGTCGGTTCATCTAAAATCAATAAACGAACTTGTTTATTCAAGGCTTTAGCAATTTCAACTAATTGTTGTTGCCCTAATCCCAATGCACTCACTTTGGTATTTGGATCAATATCGAGCTGAACCTGCTCTAATAAGGTTTTACAACGCAGATACATTTTGTTGTCATTAGTAATACCTGCTTGGGTAATTTCATTCCCTAAAAACATATTTTCCAATACTGACATATTTTTCACTAAAGTCAGTTCTTGGTGAATAATCGAAATTCCTTTTTCTTCCGTATCTTTAATATTTTTAGCGGTTAATTTTTCACCGGAAAAATAAATTTCTCCCTCATAATCCCCTGAGGGATAAATACCACATAATACTTTCATTAAGGTTGATTTACCTGAGCCATTTTCACCACATAGAGAGAGTATTTCGCCGGTTTCAAGGGAAATTGAAATATTATTTAATGCTACAACATCACCAAATTTTTTAGTGATATTCTTCATCTCTAATAATTTCGTCATAACTTCACCCCTTTTTTTAGTATGGCAAGACATAAAATCTTGCCACATAAAATATTTTATTATTTATAAACAGCCTCTTTGGTATGGAAACCATCTTTAATCACCGTGTCATCAATATTCTCTTTTGTAACGACGACAGGCTCTAATAGGAATGCAGGGACATTTTTCAATCCGTTATTTAATTGAGAGTTGGATTCCACTTTTCCACCTTTACCTAACGCGACTGAAATTTCGGCTGCTTTATCTGCTAAATTAGTGATTGGTTTGTATACGGTCATTGTTTGTGAACCGTCAAGAATGCGTTTGATTGCCGCTAAATCAGCATCTTGACCTGAAATCGCTACTTTGCCTGATAAGCCTTGAGCACTTAATGCTTGAATTGCACCACCGGCAGTTGCATCGTTAGAAGCGACTACCGCATCAATATTGTTTTTGTTTGCAGTTAACGCATTTTCCATAATTTGTAATGCTTTTTCAGCTAGCCAAGAATCAACCCATTGATCGCCTACCACGTTGATTTCGCCACTGTCAATGTGCGGTTGTAATACTTTCATTTGACCTTTACGAAATAATTTTGCGTTATTATCAACAGGTGAACCGCCCATTAAGAAATAATTCCCTTTCGGTTTTTTCTCAATAATGCTTTGTGCTTGTAGTTCACCTACTTTTTCATTATCGAACGAAACATAGAAATCAATATCTGCGTTATTGATCAGACGGTCATAAGCTAAAACTTTAACCCCCTCTTTTTTGGCTTCAGCGATCACGTTTGACAATACTTCGCCATTGAATGGAATAATCACTAGCACATCAATATCTTTATTTAGCATATTCTCAATTTGAGAAATTTGAGCTGTCGCATCACCATTTGCAGATTGAACGAATACTTTTGCACCTAAAGCTTCTGCTTTTTTCACAAAAATATCTCGGTCTTTTTGCCATCTTTCTAAACGTAAATCATCAATTGACATGCCGATTTTCAGATCGTTTGCTAGCACTGAATGGCTAAAAACCATTAAAATTGCTGTCGCGACCGCTAATAACTTAGATTTAAGTTTCATAAAATACCTCACTTGGTTGAGAGAATGATGTAAGGGTATAATGTAGTTGCCCCGAGTGAAGTCTGCGGAGATTTGGTAATAAGTGCAATTATCAGATTTATTAATGTAATTATGTTTTTTCGCTTTTGTGATCTGTTCGACATTAACCAATAATCTAAATCCAAAAACGAAATATCGTAATTGAGGGTTGTTTTCAATTTTAAGATGATGAGCCTTGTATTCATATTTATCACATCTCAGAGGAGACTTGGCTATGTCTAATTATTTTGACAAAATTGCAAAGGTAAATTACGAAGGAGCAAATTCCACTAATCCTTTCGCTTTTAAACACTACAATCCAAATGAAGTTATTTTAGGTAAAACAGTAGAGGAACACTTGCGTCTGGCAGTCTGCTATTGGCACACGTTCTGCTGGACAGGTAACGATATGTTCGGTGCCGGTTCATTGGATCGTAGTTGGCAAAAAACAGGTGATTTGCTGGTTGGTGCAAAACAAAAAGCAGAAATTGCTTTTGAATTTTTCCAAAAATTAGGTGTGCCTTATTATAGTTTTCACGATGTAGATATTGCTCCTGAAAGCAATAATTTCAAAGAATATTTACATAACTTCAATACTATTGTGGATATTTTAGAGAAAAAACAATCAGAAACCGGTGTGAAGTTGTTATGGGGAACAGCAAACTGCTTTACTAATCCTCGTTATATGTCAGGGGCTTCTACCAACCCTAATCCGGAAGTATTTGCTTGGGCAGCAGCACAAGTTTTTACTGCAATGAATGCAACTCAACGCTTAGGGGGTGAAAACTATGTATTATGGGGCGGACGAGAAGGGTATGAAACATTGCTGAATACCGATCTCAAACGTGAACGTGAACAAATTGGCCGTTTTATGCAATTAGTGGTAGAACATAAATATAAAATCGGCTTTCAAGGTACATTACTAATTGAACCGAAACCACAAGAGCCAACTAAACATCAGTACGATTATGATGTTGCAACAGTTTATGGTTTTTTAAAACAATTCGGATTAGAAAATGAAATTAAAGTGAATATTGAAGCTAACCATGCAACCTTGGCAGGGCATACATTCCAACATGAAATTGCAACGGCAACTTCATTAGGCATTTTCGGTTCTATTGATGCTAACCGTGGCGATCCGCAATTAGGCTGGGATACCGACCAATTCCCGAACAGCGTGGAAGAAAATACGTTGGCAATGTATGAAATCTTAAAAGCGGGTGGTTTCACCACAGGCGGTTTCAACTTTGATGCGAAAATTCGTCGCCAAAGTACCGACCCGTATGATTTATTTCATGCCCATATCGGTGCAATGGATGTGTTAGCTTTGTCGCTCAAACGTGCTGCAAAAATGATTGAAGACCAAACGTTGCAAAAAGTGGTCGATAACCGCTATGCTGGTTGGGATCAAGAGCTGGGTCAGAAAATTCTAAGTGGCAAAGCGAGCTTGGAGGATCTTGCTAAAATAGTAGAAACTCAAGGGTTAGATCCAAAACCTGTTTCAGGGCAGCAAGAATATTTAGAAAATTTAGTGAATAGCTATCTTTATCGTTAATTCTGACAAGCGGTCTTTTTTTGCAAAATTTTGCATAAAATGACCGCTCTTTAGATTAAGGAGTATTTATGTACATTGGAATTGATCTTGGTACTTCTGGGGTTAAAGTTGTTTTACTTGATGAAAATCAAAAAATTATTGCCATTACTCAAAAATCTCTTCCTATTTCTCGCCCTCAACCCTTATGGTCTGAACAAAATCCACAAGATTGGTGGAATGCCACTCACGAAGCAATGCTTGAATTAGCTGATAAGCAAAATTTAAGCCATGTAAAAGCTATTGGATTAACTGGGCAAATGCACGGTGCTACATTACTGGATAAGGCAGATAATATACTTTCTCCGGCAATTTTATGGAACGATGGACGGAGCTTTGCTGAATGCGAAGAGTTGGAAAAATTAGTGTCAAATAGTCGTGAAATTACAGGTAATGTAATGATGCCAGGCTTTACTGCACCTAAATTATGTTGGCTTAAAAAACATCAGCCCGATATTGCCAAAAAAGTTAGTAAGGTTTTGTTACCAAAAGATTATTTACGATTTTTAATGACGGGAGAATACGCTTCTGATATGTCTGATGCCTCAGGCACAATGTGGCTGGACATAGGTAAACGGAGTTGGAATGAAGCACTTTTGAATGCTTGTGGACTTGATTTGAATAATATGCCGAAATTATTTGAAGGTAATCAAATCACGGGTTATTTACGCAAAGAAATTGCACAACAATGGAAAATAAATGCCGTACCTGTTGTGGCAGGTGGCGGTGATAATGCAGCCGGTGCCATTGGTATAGGACTTTACCAAGCAGAGCAAGCAATGTTGTCTCTTGGTACTTCGGGTGTGTACTTTGTGGTAAGTGATACATTCCGTGCCAATCCACAAAAAGCAGTTCATAGTTTTTGCCACGCACTGCCCGATCGCTGGCACTTAATGTCGGTGATGTTAAGTGCAGCCTCGGCTGTTGATTGGGCTGCAAAATCCCTAGGCTTTAAAGATGTACCAACCTTATTTCAACGAGTTGAAGCAAGCCAAACCGAGTCCAATGTCATTTTCCTGCCTTATTTATCAGGCGAACGTACACCGCATAATGATCCTTATGCGAAAGGTGTATTTTGGGGATTAAGCCATAGCGATAATCAAGTTACGATGGCAAAAGCCGTCATCGAAGGCGTGAGTTTTGCTATGGCAGAGAGTATTGATGTTTTACATGAAACAGGTGTTACTGCAAATAATATTGCTCTTATTGGTGGTGGAGCAAAAAGTGGTTATTGGCGACAATTACTTGCTGATATTAGCGGTAAAACATTTGAATATCGTACAGGTGGAGATGTTGGCCCGGCGTTAGGTGCGGCTAAATTAGCACAAATTGCATTAAATCCAGAACAAGATATTGCGAATTTCTGCCGACCGTTACCATTGGAAAAAATCTATCAGCCCAATTCTGCTCGCTATGCAGAATATCAAGCTAAACGTGAGAAATTCGCAGAGCTTTATCAACGAGTAAAAGGTCTATCATTGTTTTCTTTGTAAATCAAAGATATATAAGGCTTTTCTTGATCTAAAAGTGCGGTGAGAATACCGCACTTTTAGGGGTATATTTTGGATACAAAAAACCGGCGATAACAACACTGCTATCGCTGGTTTAGTTTTATATGATGAATTAGTTAAACACGCCGCTGATGCCGACACGGAAACCAACTCGGCCTCTACTATCAGAAGAAATGCCGCCGGATATGGCATATTTTCCGTTTGCGGAAGTTCTACCGAGGTTTAAAGAGACCGCACTTTCGCTGCTATAATGAGCGGCACCGGCGGCATAAGACCATTTTCCCGGGACGAAAGGGACTTCTTTGAAAGCCATAGCGGCGGCGATACCGGCTTTAGCGTCTTTGTTGACTTCTTCAAGACGTTGGTTAGTGGCATGAAGCTGACTACCATTGACTGCATCAGTGGATTGATGAGAAAGCAAACCTGCGGCAACATTTTGAATACGGCGTTCATTGCCTTTGCTGCCCACGGAAACGACGCCTTTAGCGTCAGCACCGGCATAATTGCCGTCAACTTTACCGATACCGCCTGAAGTTTCGCTTTGGTCGGTATATCTGGAACCATCGCCTAGAAACACAGAATTATCAGTGGTAACATCAATATTATTACCTATGGCAACTGTTTTGGTGCCGTTATTCTTAATATTACGACCCATTGAGAAAGAATTATCTTTGGTTGTATGTACACCACTACCAAAACTTAGTGAACCTTCGCCTGAGACTGTTGCTTGCGGACCGATGGCTTGCGATCGTTTACCACTAGCAGTTGCTTGCCAACCAAGTGCGGTAGAGGCTTCTCCCTTCGCATTAGCAGCCCAACCAAATGCAGTACTATATTCACCCTCTGCTTTAGCTCTTGCACCAAATGCCGAAGATAATTTGCTTGCTACTGCTTCATCACCTACTGCTACTGCAAAATTTCCAGTTGCTTTAGAATCTTTACCTATAGAAATTGCCTGCGTACCTGCATTTGCTTGGAAGCCCATTGCTACGGCATAAGATTGTGCCTTTGCTGTCTTACCAACCGCAGTTGCTCCTTCATGTGCAGCATTTGCATCAAAGCCTACAGCGACACCGGACTCAGCTACTTTGGCATTTTTTCCAACGGCAACGGATTTGGTACCATTCTTATAATTTCCTTCTGCCTTAGTACCTTCACCAATATAAACATGCCCATTACTAACATCAATATTACTACTATTTGATTGTTGAGCTTGAGCCATAGCCGAATGAGCAGTTAAAACAACTACAGCAGTTAAAGATAAATAAAAAATTTTCACTTAAAAGAAATCCTTAAAAAAAGAGTTAACATAGAAAAATCATAAAAAAGCTAACCGCACTAAGAGGCGATAATTTATGACACGCCTTAAAAAGAGGTAGGGGGACCTACCAAAGCGGGTGAAATTTTAAGCGGGGGGGGGGTACTGTCAATATATTTTTTTACAAAATGTTTACTTTTTTAACAAAATTGAAACGGTAAAAAACATTTGTCGAACACGGAAAAATATTCATTTGTTTTTGTGTTATGGAATGCAGTAGAAAGAAGAAATGAACTTGCGTAAGTGATTTAAACGCTCCACGCATTTTCATCTAGTACTTGTCCAAAATGACTTTCAACGAGGCGTTTGGTTATATCGCTTTGTGGTTGGGTAAAGATTGTTTTTGTATCGCCATATTCGATCATTTGTCCTTCGTCCATCACTAATACATGATCGGCTATGTGTTTGATGATGCCTAAATGTTGACCTACATAAATATAAGAGATGCTGAGTTTCTCTTGAATGTCTAACATCAAATTTATTAATTGAGTTTTGACTGTCGCATCAAGTGAGCCGAGAGCATCATCGGTAATAATAATTTCCGGTCCAAGAATAAGTGCACGCGCAATAGCAACACGTTGTTTTTGACCGATGGACATGGTATTAATTTTTACATTGGCATGTTCGGGATAAAGTCCCACTAAACGTAATGTTTCAGCTATTTTAAGATTACGTTCATTTTCGTTTAGGTTGGTTGTCAGGCGTAGAGGTGCATCTAAAATTTGTCCTACATTTAAACGAGGATTAAAGGCAGAATAGGGGTCTTGAAAGACCATACGAATATGTTGTGAACGATATTGATAATCTCCGTACTCTAAGGGATTTCCTTTAAATAGAAGTTCACCAGATGTGGGTTTTATAATACCAACGATCATTTTGGCAACAGTTGATTTTCCGGAGCCATTTTTACCGATAATAGCCAATGTTTTTTTTTGTGCCAAAACGAAACTAATATTTTCTACAGCTTTAAATTGGCTTGTGCTGAAGATACCAATATTATCATTAAAAAATTTTGATAAACCTGAAACTTCCAGTAAGTTCATTTTTACTTCCCGTTCTTATTTTGTTGTGTTTACGACTAATGGGCCAGTTTCCATTTCTTTTTCTCTACGTTGACTTTCTTTTAAATTAATAGGGAAATGGCAGAAAAATTCATGTTGTTTAATCCGTTGTGCACTTGGTTTTCGAATACATTCTTTTTGTGCAAAAGGACAACGTGGACCTAAACGGCAACCGATAGGCATTCCTTCTAATAATGGAACAGCACCTTTTAGCGTACTCAAACGACTTTTATGTACTAAGGGCTGTTTAAAATCAGGAATAGAATGTAATAATGCTCTTGTATAGGGATGGTGAGGATTTTCTAAAATGTTTTCTTTAGATCCTGATTCAGCGTTTTGTCCGCAATAAAGAACTGAAAAACTATCACACCATGCACTAATACTATTTATATCATTACTTACCAGCAGAATACTTGTTCCCTGATTTTGATTCATACTGGCAAGTAAACGAAATATTTGTACTTTTGTCATTGACTCAAGAGAATTTGTAGGTTCATCAGCGATTAATAATCGAGGTTGGTTTGCAATTGCAAGGGCAATCATAATTTTTTGCCCTTCACCTTCAGTTACTTCATGTGGGTAACTTTGCATAATATCTTTATGATCTTTCACACCTACACGATGTAATAATTCAATAGCACGACGTTTTTTCCAACCGAACCATTGCCACCATCGCCCTTTAAATGTCCAAGAGGGAATGCTCTGAATAAGTTGTTGTCCAATTTTTCGGCTAGGATCTAAAGATGCTAAAGGCTCTTGGTAAATCATGGAGATTTCTTTACCTACCAGTTTACGTCTTTTTTTGGGATTTAGTTTTAGTAGTTCTACATCGTCAAAACGAAAACGATCGGCTGTAATAATCCAAGAATCCTTAATTGCATTACAAATAACTTTAGCAATCAGGCTTTTTCCGGAACCTGATTCACCGACTAAACCACAGATTTCACCTTCATTTAAGGTTAAATTAACATTATCAATAATTTTGACTCGTCCTTTTGGTGTTTCTATTTCAATACAAAGATTACGAATATCAAGTAAAGCCATGTCGGTTGTCCTTATCCATAATATTTTTCTATGGCTTTACAAAGCCCATTAGTCAAAATGAGAACGATAACAATGGTGATGATAATAGCAACACCGGGTAAGATTGTTGCCCAAGGGGCAAGATAAATTAATTCTATATAATCTTTTATCATTGTTCCCCATTCTGGCGTTGGTCGTTGTGCACCCAACGAAATAAAACTTAATGCACTAATATCAATAATGGCAATGATAAATGCTCTGCTGGTTTCATGAATATAACGAATAATAATATTAGGTAAAATGGTTTCTTTTACAAGTTGCCAATTACTTGCACCATCAAGTCGTAGCATCAAAATGTATTCTTTTTTCAGTTCTTGTTGTACGGCTTGGTAAATTTCATGAATAAAATAGGGAAGTAATGCAAGCGTGATGGCAAGCATTGCATTGATTAAGCTTGGTTGCATTAATGTAGCGATAATAATAGCGATGAGTAAAATAGGGATTGATAAGAAAATATCAAAAAAATGTCCTAAGACTCTTGCTTTTAACCCTTGTGATAATCCTGCCCAAATACCAAGAATTCCACCCAAAATAGATGTGAATAATACAACAATGAGGGCGGCACCAAAAGTGTAAGTTGTACCTCGAATCAAACGACTAAAAATATCTCGTCCAATATCATCAGTTCCGAAAAAATAGGCAATTTTTCCGTTATCAGCCCAAGAGGGAGGTAGTAACTCAAAACCAATAAACTGTGCTGTATCACTATAAGGTGCGATAAATTGACTGAAAAGTGCGGTAATAATGAGTAATAAAAAAAGATAAAAGCCAGTTAATGCCAATTTATCTTGGTAGAAAAATTTCCAAATATGTTTTAATCCTTGTGTTTCGCGAAATTCTTCAGGTTCTTTATCTAGCATACCAGTTCTTCTTATTAAATGGGTCCAAAATAAAGGATAAGAATTCAGTAAATAAATTCACTGCAATAATACAAAATCCAACAACAATAATGCCTATTGAAATGCTATTATAATCTTGTTGTCTAACTGCATCTATTAACCAATGACCTATACCGAACCAACCGAACGTGCTTTCAATCAGCATACATTGAGCCATAACAAGAGTAAATAAACGACTCATTTGCGGGATCATGATAGGTATTGTGTTACGTAAAATGTAGATTTGTAGAATTTTTCTTTTTGACCACCCTCTTGTTTCTGCAATTTTGACATAACTTTGGGTGAATAAAAAATCAGCTCGTTGCTGAACGATTCTAATAATATCCATAGTTGGCAGAATTGCGAGAACTAATGTGGGCAACACAAGGTGTTGCAAAACATTTTGAATCATTTTAATACGATAAGGCTGATCCGTAAACCAAACATCAATAATAGGAAAGCCTGTAATGGGCTTTATCTCATACAATAAATTATACTGTCCAATTGCTGAAATTTCCCAATTTTGAATAGCTGAAAAGTACAACAAGATTGGTGCTAACCAAAAAACAGGGATAGCAATACCTGTGATATAGAAAGAACGAATAGCTTTGCCACACAAATGATCTGCATATAATGCACTGAGTAATCCAAGAGGAATACCGAAAATTAATGCTAACAGCATTGCACTAACACATAGCTCTAATGTAGGAGGAAGTACAGCAAAAATCAATTCTTTTAGTGATTCTCCGCCGTGGTAAGTAATACCAAAATCCCCTTGTAGTAAATTTTGTAGATAGAAAAAATACCCTGAAAAAAAGTGCGGTGTTGCTAGCACTTGATTTAATGGATCTTTGAGCAGGATGCTGTAACTGATGAGAGATAAAATAAACAGCGTGCTGATGACTAAAATGCAGTGACGAAAAAAGGAAAATAGCATTGTTTTATTACCTGTTTATAATTTCTATTATTTTTTAAATGACAGTTTTGAAAAATTAATATTGCCAAACGGCGTTAATTCAATTCCTTGTACTTTTGCATTCGCTAACAGAACACGTTTTACGTTAGCAATAGGAAGAATAGGGATTTCGGATAAAATAATTTCTTGTGCGATATTATAATATTTTGCACGTTCACGTAAGTTCGATGCGGCTAATGCTTGATCTAAGGCGTGTTCAAAAGGTGCATGGCACCAATTTGAAAAATTAGTTATTTCGTTTTGTGTACCGCAACTTAAAATGGGACGCATAAAACTATCAGGGTCTAGATTTCCTGCTAACCAGCCAGTTAAGATAATATCGTAATCCTCAGTTTGTTCTTGAAGCTGTTTCATTAAATAAGTGCGGGTAACGTTACGTATATTTACATTCACCCCAACCTTAATTAAATCTGCTTTAATTAATTCAGCCATTTTTATTGGCGAAGGGTTATACACTTGTTCTTCATTAATAACCCACATATCTAGATTTATATTTTTTCCTGCAAAGTATTCCTTTGCTTTTTTGACATTATAGTCATAGGCAAAATCAGTTGTATTTACAGCTGCCCCCCAAGATATTGATGGAATAATATTGTTCGCAACACTTGCTGTATTATGATAAATCAGGTTAATAATACGTTGGCGGTTAATTGCATGAGCAATATGGCGACGAATCTCCAGATCTTGCATAAGTGTTTTTTGAAAGTTAAATGCGATATAAGATAAATTCATGCCTTCAATTGATTTTATATAATATTTTTCATCATTGTGACGCAATAACCCTAATTGGCTCAGTTCCGGATAAGAGGCGATATGGCATTCATTATTGAAGAATTTAATTAATCTGCCTGAGCGATTGGTGGAAAGATCAATGATCACGTTTTCCAAGTTTACATTTTTTTGCCAATAATTAGGGTTATGAACAAGACGAACATATTGATTACGAAAGTAATCTTTAACCTGATAAGGACCGGTGCCGACAGGTAAATTATCTAATTGCACTAAATTGTCGTCCGCATTGAGTTGCAATGCGTATTCTTGAGAAAAAATAATGGCGTATTGGCTGGCTAGGTGGGAAAGCACGGAAGCATCGGGTTTAAACAAGATAATTTGAACTTGGTAAGGATTGATTGCTTTCACTTCCTGAATTTTTTCATTTAATTTAATGCTGTCAAAATAAGGAAAATGCACTTTTTTACGTTGTTCGTGATAGACCTTATATTGTGGATTTTTATAGTGAAGAGTGTTTTGATCTAATTCCGGTAGTGCTATATTTTGACCGAGTATGCGATTTAATGAAAAAACCACATCTTCCGCATTAAAATCACGGCTTGGTGTAAACCAGTCTGTATGATGAAATTTAACGCCTTTGCGTAAATTAATTGTAATAATTTTCCCATCAGGTGAGATACTATAGGATTTTGCCAAAACTGGTTCAAGAGTTGCACTATGATTTTTAATTTCAAATAATTTATTGTAAATTTGCTCCGTGACTATATTCATACTGGTTCCGGCATCTGCAGTTTGAGGATTAAAGGAAAAACTGCTTGCATTGGTACAATAAATCAAACCGTTGTCAGTGAGTATTTTGGGTATTTTTGGGGCACTAAAAGAGGGCAAACTAAAGAGTAGCCCATAGAAGAGTGTACATAATATAAAAATCTTTTTTGCCAACATAACTTAATTAATTATGATAAATTATATGGGAATTGTAAGGCATATTAACGCAATATAGAAATAAAAATGTTTAATTTTATCCATAAAGAACTTGATGAACTCATTAATCGTGGAATGGACCGCACTTTACGCATTGCTGTTACAGGGCTGAGTCGTAGCGGTAAAACTGCTTTTATTACAAGTTTTATTAATCAGCTATTACATATTAATTCCATTGACAATAAACATCTTCCGCTATTTTTACCTGCACAAAATAACCGTCTTCTTGGTGTAAAACGTGTTGAACAACGAGATCTCAGTGTTCCTCGTTTTGACTATGAACAAAATATGAAAGCGTTGAAGCGTGAGCCTGCAAGTTGGTTTAAATCAACGGAGAGTGTCAGTGAAACACGTTTAGCCATTCGTTATATACGTAAAGATGGCTTAATGCGACATTTAAAAGAAAAAGGCACATTATATGTAGAAATTTTTGATTATCCGGGTGAATGGTTACTGGATCTACCCTTACTGGATTTGGATTTTCAACAATGGTCTTTACAGCAACAAGAGTTATTTATTGAGCAACGACAAGAATTAGCACAAAACTGGCTGAATAAGATCCGCACTTTAGATTTAAGTGAGCCGGCAAATGAAGAAATGTTGGCACAACTTGCCCAAGACTATACTGAATTCTTATTTGCTTGTAAAAAACAGGGATTTCATTTAACACAACCGGGACGCTTTGTGCTACCCGGTGAATTAAAAGGCGCTCCGGTATTACAATTTTTTCCTCTGGTTCATTTAACTGAGCAAGAATGGAAAAGACTAAAAGAGCGGTCTAAATCTGATAGTTATTTTGCGATGTTGAGCAAGCGTTATCATCATTATCAACAAAAAATAGTGAAAGGTTTTTATCAAGAATATTTTTCTACTTTTGATCGTCAGGTGATTTTAGCGGATTGCTTAACACCACTTAATTATGGTCGCCAAGCGTTTCAGGATATGCAAAATGCTTTACAGCAACTATTCAAAAATTTCCATTATGGCAAGCGAACTTTATTCAATCGTTTGTTTTCGCCAAAAATTGATAAATTAATGTTTATTGCGACCAAAGCGGATCACATTACATTGGAGCAATTTCCGAATTTAGTGAGTTTAATGCGTCAATTAGTACAAGAGGGAGGGCGTTACGTAGAATATGAAGGAATAGATACTGAATATACTGCAATTTCCGCCATTCGTTCTACTCAACAAGTACAAGTAACGCAAAATGGACAAAAGATCAAAGCATTACAAGGAATTAGATCAATAGATAAGAAAAAAATTGTTGTATATCCTGGAAGTGTACCGAGTAAATTGCCTCATGCAGACTTTTGGCAGAAGTATCATTTTGCGTTTGATCAATTCGAACCTCTTACAGTGGAAAATGGTGAGCCAATCGCCCATTTACGTATGGATGCTGTCTTACAATTTTTATTAGCAGACAAGTTAGATTAGGATATAAATATGCCAAAAAAGGTTTTTCAACAAGAAGATGTTGAGCAAAAAATCACAGAAAATTTTGAGCCTAAACAAGAATTTGAGCAAGACGAATTAGATATAGAAATGGACTGCTCTCAATTTGAAACAACAATGGATCGGCAAAATACAGATATTCCTTTTCAGCATATGGTTAGACCAAAAGTGACAATGTGGCAAAAATTGCTCATGGCTACGATCTGTTTGTTTAGCTGTGGCATTTTGGCTCAATCGGTGCAATGGTTGGTTGATAGTTGGCGGGATAATCAATGGATTGCTTTTGTTTTTGCTATGGTCAGTTTATTTTTGGTTTTGTTAGGGCTTGGAACAATAATAAAAGAATGGCGACGTTTAGTTCAACTAAAAAAGCGTTTGATATTACAAGAAAAAAGCCGAGAAATTCGCTCAAAAAGTGCGGTTAATTTAACTGAGGTTTCTTCTGAGGGCAAAGAGTTGTGTTTAAAAATTGCCTCGCTTATGGGAATTGATGATAAATCGCCACAACTCATTGCTTGGCAAGAACAAGTTCATGAAGCTTACACTGAACAAGAAATTCTGCGTTTATTTAGTCAAAATGTACTAATACCTTTTGATCGGGTAGCGAAGAAACTTATTAGCAAAAATGCCGTTGAAAGTGCATTGATTGTGGCAGTTAGCCCTTTAGCTATTGTGGATATGTTCTTTATCGCTTGGCGTAATATTCGTTTGATTAATCAATTAGCAAAACTTTATGGTATTGAGTTGGGCTATGTTAGTCGTCTCCGTTTGTTACGCATGGTTTTTGTTAATATGGCATTTGCCGGTGCGGCAGAAGTCATTCAAGATCTCGGTTTAGAATGGTTATCTCAAGATATAACAGCAAAATTATCCGCACGAGTTGCTCAAGGGATTGGCGTGGGCATACTTACTGCACGCTTAGGTATTAAAGCGATGGAATTTTGTCGCCCTATAGCCGTTGCTCCAGAGGAGAAATTGCGTTTAAGTCATATCCAAACAGAATTATTGGGAACATTAAAGACGACTTTATTTAGTGCCAATAAAGTGAAAGAGAAAGTGCGGTAGAAATAATTTATTAGTTTCAAAAAGCAAAGATTATATACATAAAATCTGCACTTTAATAAGTCTGTTAAACTGTTAGAGTGCAGATTAAAATGACCAATTTTTACTCTTAAGCGACAACATTAAATTGTGCTTTCATCAATGCTTCGAAATCTGTGCAACCGCCAATAGGTTTTTCATCAATGAAAATTTGCGGCACAGTTTCTACCGGTTTACCGACAGACAATGATAGATCCGCTTTACTAATACCTTCAGCAACAATATCAATATAACGATAATCGAAGTCTTCAAGGGTATTTTTTAATTTTTCCGCTAAGTTTTTTGCACGAACACAATACGGGCAACCTGAACGACCAAAAATAACAACGTACATATTTATTTTCCTTTTTGTCTTGTTAATAAAAGAACAACCACATTGTAACTCATTTGGGGCAAAAATTTTAGCATTGTTACAACGAAAAAAGCCTATTTCTATCAATATCAGAAATTATTCCTAACTATCAATAAGTTCAATAGTCACACCGTTATGTAATCCTCTCGGCAGAGGCGATCCTTTGCGTCCTCGCTCAGCACGAAATTTTCGTATATCCTCCGGTTTTAAGGTGACTTTTCGTTTTCCAGCATGAAAGACAAGACTGGTTTTTTCGCTGATCAAGAATAATTTGACCAATAATTCTGACCGCTCTTTAGCATTTGCAGCGGGAATATGAATGATTTTGTTGCCTTTACCTTTGGATAATTCAGGTAAGTCGGCAACAGGAAAAACCAGCATTCTATTCATGGAAGTTAAAGCGACCAAAAGTGCGGTAGAATTTTGCAAAACTAATGGAGGTAGTACGTTGGCATTTTCCGGTAGGGAAATAACCGCTTTTCCTGCCTTATTGCGAGATACCAAATCTTCAAATTTACAAATAAATCCATATCCTGCATCAGATGCCATAAGCAAAGATTGATTTTCGTTTTCTATCAGTAAATGTTCAATAGTAGCACCGCTAGGTAAGGTCAATTTTCCTGTAAGCGGTTCTCCCTGTGATCGGGCAGAAGGTAAGGAAAGCGGATCTAAAGTGTAGCTACGTCCTGTGCTATCAATAAAGACCACCGGCTGATTGCTTTTACCGCAGGCATGGGTCAAATAGTTATCACCGGTCTTGTAGCTCAAAGCTCGTGCATTAATATCATGTCCCTTTGCACAACGTACCCAACCCATTTCCGATAAGATAATTGTAATCGGTTCGCTCGGTGTCATATCTGTTTCAGAAATTGCTTTTGCCTCAGCACGTTCTACTAAAGGCGATAGGCGAGGGCTTGCGAAAGTTTTCGCATCTTGCTGAATTTCTTTTTTAATTAAATTATTTAAGCGAATTTCAGAGTTTAATATTTGCTCTAAACTGTTCCGTTCTTTTGCTAAATTATTTTTTTCAGCTTGCAATTCTTGTTCTTCTAATTTGGCTAAATGGCGTAAGCGTAAATTTAAAATCGCTTCTGCTTGTTCATCTGTTAAATTAAAGCGTGCGATCAATATTTCTTTAGGCTTATCCTCATTACGGATAATTTCAATAATCTCATCAATATTTAAAAAAGCGATGAGTAGGCCGTCTAAAATATGTAAACGAGCTAACACTTTATCTAAACGGTATTGTAAGCGACGAGTCACCGTTTGACGACGGAAGGTTAGCCATTCCGTTAGAATTTGAACAAGATTTTTTACCGCGGGTTTATTGTCCAAGCCAATCATGTTCATATTAACACGATAACTTTTTTCTAAATCAGTTGTGGCAAATAAATGAGCCATAAGTGCATCTGTATCCACTCGATTTGAACGAGGAACGATGACCAATCTAATTGGATTTTCATGATCCGCTTCATCACGAATATCTTCTACCATTGGCAGTTTTTTATTCTGCATCTGCTCGGCAATTTGTGCCACAATTTTTGACGGAGAAGATTGATGAGGAAGTGCGGTAATAATTATTTCACCATTTTCTTTTTTCCAGACGGCTCGCATTTTAATTGAGCCACGTCCCTGTTCGTAAATTTTACGAATTTCTTCTTTCGGTGAAATAATTTCCGCTTCAGTTGGAAAATCAGGACCTTGTAGTGCGGTCATCAATTGATCTAAATCTGCATTAGGATTATCTAATAGCATAATTGTGGCATCGGCAACTTCATTAAGATTGTGCGGTGGAATATCCGTTGCCATACCTACAGCGATTCCAGTTGTGCCGTTGAGTAAAATATGAGGTAAGCGTGCAGGTAAATATTGTGGTTCTTCCAATGTGCCATCAAAGTTGGCTTGATAATTGACTGTGCCTTGTCCTAACTCGGATAATAAAATTTCCGAAATTTTTGACAAGCGAGATTCGGTATAACGCATGGCAGCGAAAGATTTGGGATCATCCGGTGCTCCCCAGTTACCTTGACCGTCCACGAGAGGATAGCGATAAGAAAAAGGTTGTGCCATCAGTACCATTGCTTCATAACAAGCACTATCGCCATGCGGGTGAAATTTACCCAACACATCACCAACAGTACGTGCAGATTTTTTATATTTTGCACTCGCATTGAGTCCCAACTCAGACATTGCATAAATAATACGGCGTTGAACAGGTTTTAGCCCATCACCAATAAAAGGTAAGGCTCGATCCATGATGACATACATGGAGTAATTTAAATAGGCTTTTTCCGTAAACTGGCGGAGTGGCATTTGTTCAATGCCTTCGTAGTTGATTGTGTTCATATGGTTGTTTTTCGTTTACTTAATGAAAATAAAAATGTATTTAAACTATGATTTTAAAATCATATCGTCAATATTATCCTGAAAGACAAATTTACGATGATAATCAAGGTATTTTTCTCTTCCTTCAGGATAAATTCGCATTTTATTTTTCGCATTTGGGTTGATATGCAATTTCTCCCAAGTATAAATGCTTAGTTGTGTACCGCAGATTAGCTCGCCATTATCCGTAAATGTGATATATCCCTGATCAAATAACCAATCGTATGTTGGAGTAAGAGATAAACCATTCAAATGATCCAATGCCTCATTTTCTTTTCCTTCCGAGATACAAACACTGTAAGGTTTGATATGGCTTGCTTTTAATAACACATCATCTTTAATTAAAGTAAATGGGCATTGTGGCATATAATCTAACACTTTTCTGCGATATTCTGACTGTCCTTTTCGCCCTGTCCGTTTAACTGCACCTTTCTTTTCATCAATTAATTTTTCTGTCATTTGCGATGATGATTCAGTAAGTTTTGGATGAACAATGGATCTAAATTGATAATCTAAAAATACTCTGAAATAAAACAAAGGTTTTTGCTCTTTTCCTTGAATTTTCTCTAGAAGCAGTTTCAAAATAGATAAATAGCTAATTTTAGGAAGAATTAATGCTCGCCATATATTCCAAATATCGGCATCTGAACGAATATAACCTCTACGACGTGTAGGATTACCAGTGACTAAATCAGACACATCATAAATTGAAAATTCATTTATCTCATTTTTTAAATCAATAATAGAATTTAAGTAATCATTATAATATTCGGAAATATCTGTGTGATAATGTTGTTCTTGTTTGTGAAATTCAACTCTAGCATCATAGAGATATTTCAATAGGTTGCTTTTACTAAAAAAACAATTTTCTTGAATAGTTGGATATTCTGCTCTCTTATTGTTAACTTGTTTAGCTGCCCCCCATTCATGATACTCAAAAAAATCACTTAATCTAGCACCGCTATTGCCAACATAACTACCGACATATTTTCGTGCTTCACCATTCCCTGTAAAAATGGATAATTTGTTTTTACGATGAATAAAACTATCTTCCGCACGTAAATTTTGAATAGCATCAATGATAATGTAATTTTCGCCATTAACATGGATTTTTTGAAATTTTTGCATATTCCTATTCTCCGTATTGTGTAATATCCATTTGTTTTAGCAATGCGATTAACACATCAACGACAATACTATTTCCTGCTTGTCTGTATGTTTGAGTGTCGCTGACGACAATTTGGAAATCATCTCTAAATCCCATTAAACGTAAACACTCTCTTGGCGTGAGCTTTCTTATTCTTCCTTGATTATGAGTAACATAATTATCGACGCCGGCACGGTGCATTTTGTGCATTGTTTGTAATAAAGGACGAGCTACTGATAAATCAGTTTGTGTACTCGTTTTGAAATTCTTTGTTCCACCTGCTAAAACATAATCACGAATTTTGCTGGATAAATAATATTTTTCTTCGACATCATTAATGTTAAAAATAAACTCATCAAAACTGCTTTTATTTATTTTGGGCACAAAAACAAAATCACCATGCCAATTAAATTGTTGGTTGGCTTTTTGACATAACATTATATCGCCATTAATTTGCGTATAGCGTTTTTGCCGATTTTTAGAACTGGTTACAAATTTAATGCCTTTTTCTTTAAGAAAATATTTGCTATCAGTGTAATCCTCTAGAAAATCTTGCATCGTACGCTCTAAAGGAATCTTAGTTGGAAATTGGAATCCGCCTTTTGGCGAGGTTTTAAATCCTACAACAAAAATACGTTCACGATGTTGCGGAATACCATAATTTTTGCTGTTCATTACTTGAAAATATAAATCGTAGCCTAAGCTATGAAAAACATCTTTTACTACTTGCCAAGTATTTCCACCATCGTGATTTAATAACCCTTTTACGTTTTCATAAATAAAGACTTTTGGTTGAGTCTCATTTACCACTCTCGCAAAATCATAAAAAAGCGTACCTCGAGTATCTTCCAATCCATGTCGTTTTCCCACCATAGAGAAAGCCTGACAAGGGCTTCCACCCACTAAAATATCTACTTGATCACGGTAAGGTATCGCATCAAAAGTGGTAATATCAGAATGCCAATGTTCTTCAGATAAATCGTAATTGGCTAAATAACTTTTTTTAACGTGGGGATCAATATCGCCAGCAAAAACAATACAGTGATTTAGTTCTAAACGTTTGAAAGCTTGTTCTATTGCACCAATACCACTAAACGTCGTGGCTAAGCGTATTTTTGCATTAGGATTTTTAAATGTTTTAAAACGCCAATCACACTCATCAAATAAGGGTAATTCAAAATTTAGGTTTGTTTTATCCACGAGATTTGTCATATAAATATAAAATAAATTTTCTATTTTTAGAGAGTACTTAACCAAATAATTCACACAGCAAAATCCACTTGATCACCGTTATTTTGCAACCAAATTTTCCGATCTTCGGAACGTTTTTTAGCTAATAACATATCCATCAATTCTAACGTAGATACATCTTCTTCGTGGGGTTCGTAGGTTAATTGCACCAAACGGCGAGTGTTTGGATCCATTGTAGTTTCACGTAGCTGATTAGGATTCATTTCACCTAGCCCTTTGAAACGCTGAACATTGAGTTTGCCTCTCTTATTTTTTAAGCGTGCTAAAATGCTCTCTTTTTCATTTTCATCAAGAGCATAAAAAACTTCATTACCTAAATCTATACGATAAAGTGGAGGCATTGCGACATAAACATGGCCATGTTGAACTAATTTTGGAAAATGACGTAAAAATAAAGCACAAAGTAATGTGGCAATATGTAATCCGTCAGAGTCGGCATCGGCTAATATACAAACTTTACCATAGCGTAATTGAGATAAATCTTCGTTGTCAGGATCAATTCCCAGTGCAATAGCAATATCATGAACTTCTTGTGAGCGTAACACTTGATCTGGTGAAACTTCCCATGTGTTTAAAATTTTTCCCCGTAATGGGAGAATTGCTTGATGTTCACGGTTGCGAGCTTGTTTGGCTGAGCCACCGGCAGAATCTCCTTCTACTAAAAAAAGCTCCGTTTTACTTAAATCTTGTTCACTACAATCCGCTAATTTTCCGGGTAAAGCAGGACCACTGACTAATTTTTTACGCACAACTTTTTTTGCTGCACGTAAACGTCTTTCCGCTGAACTTATCACCATTTTTGCAAGTTCTTCGGCATCTTGAATATTTTGATTTAGCCATAAACTGAAACTATCTTTTACAACGCCGCCAACAAAGACCGCACTTTGACGAGAGGAAAGTCGTTCTTTAGTTTGACCTGCAAATTGTGCATCGTGCATTTTTACTGATAACACATAAGCACAGCGATCCCAAATATCGTCAGCGGTTAATTTGACATTTTTGGGTAATAGGTTACGAAACTCACAAAATTCACGCATAGCATCAAGCAAGCCTTGACGTAAGCCATTGACATGAGTACCTCCCTGAATGGTTGGAATAAGGTTGACATAACTTTCGTTAAGTAATTCGCCTCCCTCAGGTAACCATAATAATGCCCAACTTGCCGCTTCTTTATTCGTACTAAAATTACCGACAAAAGGGTTTTGTGGTAAGAGATTATAGCCATTAACATTTTCCATTAAATAATCAGATAAACCGTCTTGGTATAACCAAGTATCCTCAGTGTTATTGATTTTATCGATAAATTTAATTTCTAATCCTGAACATAAAACTGCTTTAGCACGCAATAAATGACGTAGGCGACTGACTGAAAAATTAGCACTATCAAAATATTTCGGATTAGGTTTGAAGTGAACGGAGGTCCCGGTTGTACGCTTTCCGCAAGTGCCGATAATCTCTAATTCTTCTACCTTAACACCGTTTTCGAAGGCAATTTTATAGATTTCACCGTTACGTTTTACCTGAATATCTACACGCTCAGATAAGGCATTTACTACAGAAATACCCACACCATGCAAACCACCTGCAAATTCATAGTGCTTATTGGAAAATTTTCCGCCAGCGTGAAGTTTAGTTAAAATAACTTCAACACCGGATACTTTTTCTGTTGGGTGAATATCGACAGGCATTCCACGCCCATTATCAATCACCTCTAGAGATTGGTCTTTATACAAAATAACTTCAATTTTGGTTGCGTGCCCTGCAAGTGCTTCATCAACACTATTATCAATAACTTCTTGCCCTAAATGATTAGGGCGAGACGTATCCGTGTACATACCGGGGCGAAGTTGAACGGGTTCAAGATCTTTTAAAACGGTTATTTCTTGTGCTGAATAATTTGTCATAATGCCATGTGATCAGTAAAAATTTGGAGAATTTTAACAAAAAAAGTGTCACCTTTCATCTTGATTGTTGTGTATCTTCTTTTGAATTCCAAGGAGCAACCCAGAATAGGCAAAGCATACCGGGAATGGCTAACCAGAAACAAAACCAGAAATAGTCATAGTATCCCAAGTAGTTGATTAAAACGCCTGCTTGTGTATTGAAGGTAACTCGAGGTAAGGCGGCAAAGCTGGTAAATAAAGCCAGTTGAGTGGCGGTATAAAGCGGATTGGTTTCTCGTGCCATAAAGGCGACAAAGGCAGACGTACCTAAGCCAATACCAATATATTCAGCGGCAACGACTAAACTGAGAGAAATCAGAGCAAAGTTATCTATTTCCTGAAATGGACCTAATTTTGCCAACCATGCAAAGCCTAAAATTGTTACAATTTGTACAACACCAAAAAGCCATAATGCACGATTAATTCCGATTTTCAGCATGATGACACCACCAATAATACTGGCGATGAGCATCGGCCACAAGGAAGAATTTTTGACCACTATGCCAATTTGGGTCATGTTATAACCCATATCGAGATAAAACGGCGAAATGAGGGCTGTTGCCATACTATCGCCAATTTTATAGAGAAAAATAAAAGCGAGAATACCAAGTGCGGAAGACGTGCCTTTGCGTGTAAAAAATTCTTTGAACGGTTCGATCACATTTTCTTTTAAAGTGCGGTCATTTTTTAGCTGAATTTGAGGTTCTTTACTTAAAAATAAGGTCATAAAAATACCAGGAAGCATGAAGAGTGCGGTAATTAAAAAGACCGTTTTCCAAGGTAAATAGTCTGCCAGAATTAAAGAAAGTGAGCCGGGAACAAGCCCTGCAATACGATAGGCATTTACATGAATAGAATTACCCAAGCCCAATTCACGATCAGAGAGAATTTCTCGGCGATAAGCATCAAGTACAATATCCTGACTTGCCGAAAAGAAAGACACCAGCACTGCAATACCTGCAATCAGTTGTAAATTAAAGGAGGAGCTTGGTTGTAAAAAACCGAAGAAAGCGAGTGAAATGAGCAGTAAAACTTGCGAAATGAGTAACCAACCTCGACGCCGTCCTAAAAAGGGCGGTATAAATCGGTCAAGCAAAGGAGACCATAGAAATTTCCAAGTAAAAGGAAGCGTTGTAGCTGTAAAATAACCTAAGGTTTCCAAATCTACGTGTTCTTTACGTAGCCAAAGTGGCAATAAGGAAATGATAATATAAAAAGGTAATCCTGAGCTAAAGCCTGTAAACACACAAATAAGCATATTACGACTAAAGATTTGTTGTAGCATTGAGTGAGATTTTTCCATAATTTTTCCGTATGTATAAATTTTTTCAACAGTATAGATGATTTTTTCACGTTCATGATAGGATTTTTTTATTCACATAACAAGTAGATAAAATCTTTTACGCAAACGTTTACTATTTGAAAGTTTCAGGTAAAATACGCGAACTTTTTTTATTCATTTTAATTTGCCTATAGGGGACGCTATGTCTTTAGAAAAAACTTTTGAGTTGACGAAACGTGGTTCTAACGTACGTCAAGAAATTATTGCCGGATTAACAACCTTCTTGGCTATGGTTTATTCAGTAATTGTTGTACCGAATATGCTGAGTGCAGCGGGATTTCCGGCAGAAAGTGTGTTTATAGCAACTTGTTTGGTAGCAGGATTAGGTTCAATTTTAATTGGCTTATGGGCAAATGCACCGATGGCGATTGGTTGTGCTATTTCATTAACCGCCTTTACTGCATTTAGCTTAGTGTTGGGACAAGGTGTGAGTATTCCTGTCGCATTAGGTGCGGTATTTCTTATGGGGATAGTCTTTACTTTAATTTCTGCAACAGGTATTCGCTCTTGGATTTTACGTAATCTTCCGTCGAGTATTGCACATGGTGCAGGTATTGGTATCGGTTTATTTTTGCTACTTATCGCTACAACGAATGTGGGTATTATTGTAGCCAATCAAAATGGCTTATTAGTTAAGTTTGGTGATTTTACGTCTTTCTCTGTGCTGATGTCTTTGGTTGGACTTGCTGTAATTATTGGCTTGGAAAAAATGCAAGTCAAAGGTGGGATCTTATGGGTTATGATCGCAATTACGATCGCAGGGCTTATTTGGGATCAAAATGTACAGTTTAAAGGCGAAATTTTCAGATTACCGACTTTTGGTGAACAATCCTTATTTTTAGAATTGGATATTATGGGAGCATTACAACCGGCAATTTTACCTATTGTTTTTGCCTTAGTAATGACCGCAGTATTTGATGCAACAGGGACAATTCGTGCAGTTGCAGGTCAAGCAAATTTATTAGACAAAGATGGTCAAATTATCAATGGCGGTAAAGCATTAACAGCGGATTCCGTAAGTAGCTTATTATCTGGGGCACTTGGTACCGCACCTGCCGCTGTATATATTGAATCTGCCGCCGGAACTGCTGCTGGGGGTAAAACAGGTATGACAGCGATTGTTGTCGGTATACTGTTTTTATTAATGCTATTTTTCCAGCCATTAGCAAGTTTGGTGCCAAACTATGCAACTGCACCTGCGTTAATGTACGTAGGATTATTAATGTTAAGCAATGTCAGCAAACTTGATTTTAGCGATTTTGTTGGTGCCATGAGCGGACTGGTTTGTGGCGTATTTATTGTACTAACTGCAAATATTGTAACCGGAATTATGCTAGGTTTTGCAACTTTAGTTATCGGTCGTTTAGTTTGTGGTGATTGGAAAAAACTTAATGTAGGTACAGTCATCATTGCCATTGTTTTGGTTGCTTTTTATATTGGCGGTTGGGCAATTTAATTGTATATAAAATGTTAGGTGGGTAAGCTTAGTCAGCTCTCGAAAGTATCTACAAAAAACCGGCGATAACAACACTGCTATCGCTGGTTTAGTTTTATATAATAAATTAGTTAAACACGCCGCTGACGCCGACACGGAAACCAACTCGGCCTCTACTATCAGAAGAAATGCCGCCGGATATGGCATATTTTCCGTTTGCGGAAGTTCTACCGAGGTTTAAAGAGACCGCACTTTCGCTGCTATAACGAGCGGCACCGGCGGCATAAGACCATTTACCCGGGACGAAAGGCACATCTTTAAAAGCCATCGCGGCGGCGATACCGGCTTTAGCGTCTTTATTGACCTCTTCAACACGTTGGTTAGTTGCGTGTAATTGACTACCGTTTACTGCGTCAGTTGAGCGATGAGAAAGCAAACCGGCGGCAACATTTTGAATACGGCGTTCATTGCCTTTGCTGCCCACGGAAACGACGCCTTTTGCATCAACGCCGGCGTAATTGCCGTTGACTTTACCGATACCGCCCGTTGTTTCGCCTTTTTCTACATAAGCAGAAGAATCACCGAGGAAGACGGAGTTATTAGCGGTATTATGAATATTATTACCTATAACAACGGCGTTTTTAGAACTTGCTTGTATGATGTTATTATGCCCCATGGAAACAGCTCCCATAGCATAATTGTTAGTTTGAGATCCTATCGATACACCATTCTCAGCAGTTGTATTTGTACCACTACCAAAGCTCAATGCACGCTTACCGGATGCTTTTGCTTCAGGACCAATAGCTTGAGCACGTTCACCACTTGCTTGTGCACTCCAACCAAGTGCGGTAGAAATTTGACCTGTGGCTTTAGCAGCTGCCCCAAATGCATTAGCCCAACTATTAGCATAACTATTTCTACCGATAGCAAAAGATGATTCTCCTTTTGCGTTAGCTTCATTACCTAATGCTACCGCAAAATTTCCTTGTGCCTTGGATTTGTTACCCATAGAAATCGCCTGTACACCTGCATTTGCCTGAAAACCCATTGCTACGGCATAAGATTGTGCCTTTGCTGTCTTACCAACCGCAGTAGCCCCTTCTTTTCCTGCATCTGCCTTATAACCTACAGCAACCGCGGACTCGCCGACTTTTGAGCTTTTTCCAATGGCAACGGCTTTGCTTTCACCCTTAAGAGAACCATTTTTAGGATAGTCAGTATTTTCACCAATATAAACCCCACTGTTTTCAATCTTAATATGATTATTACCACTATTTGATTGTTGAGCTTGAGCCATAGCCGAATGAGCAGTTAAAACAACTACTGCAGTTAAAGATAAATAAAAAATTTTCACTTAAAAGAAATCCTTAAAAAAAGAGTTAACATAGAAAAATCATAAAAAAACAACCGCACTAAGAGGCGATAATTTATGACACGCCTTAAAAAGAGGTAGGGGGACCTACCAAAGCGGGCGAAATTTTAAGCGGGGGGGGGGTACTGTCAATATATTTTTTTACAAAATGTTTACTTTTTTAACAAAATTGAAACGGAAAAACATTTGTCGAACACGAAAAAATATTCATTTGTTTTTGTGTTATGGAATGCAGTAGAAAGAAGAAAGAAAAAATGAAATGATAATTGGCGGAACGGACGGGACTCGAACCCGCGACCCCCTGCGTGACAGGCAGGTATTCTAACCAGCTGAACTACCGCTCCGCAATAAAAGAAATAATAAGGGGAAATTTGGCGGAATGGACGGGACTCGAACCCGCGACCCCCTGCGTGACAGGCAGGTATTCTAACCGGCTGAACTACCACTCCGCAAAAGTGGAGTGCATAATAATAGTGAATAGATTTTTCGTCAAGTTATTTTTATTTATTATGCACTTATTTTTGCTAAGTGTTGATTAAGCAAACATTAATGCATCGTTTCTTTTGTATTTCGCTTAAACCATAAGCAATTTTCTTTGCTTTTTTGGTTTAGCAATTTTAGATAATCTTGGTGAGCCAGTTTTTCTTCTTCTGTGGGTAAAAGTAATTTGAAATTATGAGTATTGGTAGTATGTTGATGAATATTTTCTTCCAGCGTTATAATCGGCGTATGTTCTTCATCACCAAATAAACTGGTTTGTCCACCTGTCATGGCTAAATAAACATCACCTAAAATTTCAGCATCAAGTAATGCCCCGTGCAATGTTCGTTTACTGTTATCAATATTTAATCTGTCACAAAGTGCATCTAAACTATTACGCTTTCCTGGATACATTTGACGAGCCATTTGTAACGTGTCGGTAATTAAGCAAATATCCGCTGTATTGATATTGAAATTGTGTTTTTTAAACTCATAATCCATAAAACCGATATCGAAAGGTGCATTGTGAATAATGAGCTCAGCCCCTTTGATAAAATCAATAAATTCCTGTGCAATAGCTGAAAAATCCGGTTTATCTGCCAGCATTTCATCAGTAATACCATGTACTTTAATTGCTTCAGGATCAACGAGACGATCCGGTTTTATGTAAAGATGGAGTTTTCTTCCTGTGTAGCGACGATTGATCATTTCAACTGCACCGATTTCAATAATACAATGCCCCTCATAATGTGCACCGAATTCGTTCATTCCGGTCGTTTCCGTATCTAGGATAATTTGGCGGTTTTGTGTGATTTCTAATGTCATACTATTTTGCTGTTGCTTGAAATGAATTTGCGGTATTATCACCCCATTTGAGAAAAATTAGTAGAAAATTATGTTAAAAAAAATTGAAATTTTTACCGATGGATCTTGTTTGGGAAATCCTGGGGCTGGTGGAATTGGGATTTTGTTGCGTTATAAGCAACATGAAAAAAAACTGTATCAAGGCTTTTTTCAAACTACGAATAATCGTATGGAGTTAAGAGCGGTGATTGTTGCTCTAAATAGCCTAAAAGAACCCTGTTCAGTGATTTTGTATAGTGATAGTCAGTATATGAAAAATGGGATTACAAAGTGGATTTTCAATTGGAAAAAAAATAATTGGAAAACCAGTTCAGGTAATGCGGTGAAAAATCAAGATTTGTGGTGTTCATTGGATCAAGCTATTCAAAAACATCAAATAGAATGGCGTTGGGTCAAAGGACATAATGGACATCGAGAAAATGAAATTTGTGATCAGCTTGCTAAACAAGGTGCGGAAAACCCAACGCTGGAAGATGTTGGTTATCAAACAGAATAGAACAGGCTAAATAAAATTGGAGAAAAAGAGTAGGCGAAATAAATGATTTGACTCCAAAATATTCGCCTTTATTTTTAAGGTAATTTTGCAATGACTGCATAACCCTCTTTTAGACCTTCAATTTGATAATTAACCTCGGCACAAATAAAAGCACTCTCTCCCTGTTTTAATTCAAGTGCGGTGTGATTTGCGGTTATTTTTAATGCACCTTGCATGACGAGTAAAATCTCTGCGTTACTTGAGGTTAGGGTGTGTTTTTGTTGCATGCTATAACGTACGTTTGTCATGGCAAAATCTTTAGCGGGCGTAGTGTAAGTAAAGATATCTTGATCTTGTGGTGCGGTAAGAATAATGTTAGGCGTAACCTCACTACAATCGACAATTTTTAGCAGTTCCTCAATATTTATGTGTTTCGGTGTTAATCCGCCACGAATGACATTGTCCGAACATGCCATTAACTCAATATTCTGACCTCGTAAATAAGCATGTGGGATACCTGCATCTTGATAAATTCCCTCGCCTGTATTGAGATGAACAATATTAAATAAATAGAAGCAAATTAACCCCGCATCCAGTTTGTCAGTCGGTATTTTCATTGCTTCGATTGTATATAAAACCCAATAGTCGGGATTATTTAATTTCAGTTTTCCCTGTCTATAAGCAACCTGATTTTCAGTAATAATAGGGGATAGCCACGCAGAAAGTTGAGTTTGATCAGCTTGCATAATTGTTGCATAAAAACTGTGTAAGTCTTGATTTTCCAGCTGTTGGGCAAGTGCGGTTAAAGATGGACGAGCTTTGAAGGTTTCAAGAATTTTTGTTTTTTGTTTAAAGCCATGCAAAAGCCAGAAATCAGATAAGGCAATCATCATTTCAGGTTTATGGTTTCGATCTTTATAAGTTCTTTTCGGATCTTTTAAATCTATGGCTGCAAGATTCTCTTGTGCAAAACCTATTTCCGCTTGTTTTTTTGTTGGGTGAAGTTGAATTGAAAGCGGCTTTGCAACATCTAAAATTTTCAGCAAATAAGGCAATTCATGTCCAAAATTCGTTAGGGTTGCTTTCCCTAAAACTTGTGGGTTTTGTAGTAAGAAATCTGTTAACAGTACTGATTTTTCCGACATATTTAATAGAGAAGGGGATGAGGAATGAGCACCAAGCCACCATTCTGCATAATATTGGTTGTGTTGTTTTTCTATGTTTAACAACTCGGGAAGGTAATTTTGTCCACCCCAAACATAGTGTTGTAGACGACCTTGTAGCTGATAAATGGTATTCATTTTGCTGTCCTTTTATTTGATAATGACTTATAACCGCCGAAAAAATGAACTATTTTTTCTATATCTTGTAGGTTTTCTGGTGAAATCATGAGATGTTTTTTATTTTTTAACTCAATAATCAGAGTGTTATTTTCAAGCAGATTAATTTGCCGAATTTTAGCATAATCAATATAAATATTTTCAAAGAAAAAACCCTGTTCTTTCAGTAATAAAACAGGAAAGCGAATAAAGGCTATATATAGACTGAGAAGAATGCTTATCGCTAAGAAATAGAGGGTTATTGCGTTAATTTGTCCTGAATTTTGATAGAGAATGATGGCAATGAGTACAATAAAAATAAGTGCATCTATTTTTGCTCGCTTTTTCAACCGCACTTTCAATTTCGTTGTTCCTTTAAGATAGTCCATCAGAAATTGATCGTAAAAGGCATAAAGAAAGAAGCAACAAATACCCACAATAAGAAAGGCATTAACCATATATTACATTCCTAAAATGAAAAACTTCTCCCGTGCAGGGAGAAGTTTTCGGATAAATTAAGCTAAGATACCTGTTGCGGCACCTAAAATACCGATAATAAAGATACCGGTAATAATCCATAATGCGTTAATACGGTTGCGTAATAACCACATACAGGCAAAAGTGAACAATAACGGTAATAATCCCGGCATCAAACTATCAAGAATATTTTGTACAGTTGTTGTTTCAATCGAGCCGTCTTGTTTTTCAATAACGGATACGACTAACGGTACATTAATGCTGGTCCATTTCTGCACTAAAGCCCCCATAATGAACAAACCAAGAATCGAGGCACCTTCCGTAAGTTTTTGCAACAATCCGCCACTCATATCCTGAACAACATCCAAGCCTTTTTTATAGCCATAAGTAACACCATAGTAACGTGTCGCTAAACGAACTAAATTGAATAGCACGAAGAATAAAATAGGACCTAAAATACTTCCATTGATCGCTAAACCTGCACCCAAAGCAGCAAATACAGGTCTTGCAGTACCCCAATAAATTGGATCACCGACCCCTGCCAAAGGTCCCATTAAGCCTACTTTGATACCGTTGATTGCTGCATCATCAATTTCTTTACCGTTCGCACGTTCTTCTTCCATCGCAATAGTAACGCCCAATACCGGTGCAGCAACGAAAGGTTGCGTATTAAAGAATTCTAAATGACGTTTAATTGCATCTTTACGTTCTTGCGAATTTGGATCCGGATATAAACGTTTGATCACAGGAACCATAGAATAGGCAAAGCCTAATGACTGCATACGTTCGAAGTTCCATGAACCTTGGAAAATGTTTGAACGAAGAACAACGGCATTTAAATCACTTTGGGTTACTTTTTTCATTTCTGTTGTCATTTTTTGGATTCCCATTAATCTAATCTGTTATCTAAATCATTATTGTTATTTGCTACAACTTGTACCACTTTACTTTGATTGTATTTCGGGTGAAGCTGAATATAAAGTGCGGCCATGATTGCACCAAGTACACCAAGAGCAACAAGGTTGAAATCGGTAAATGCTGCAATAACAAAACCGGCATAGAAGAATGGCATTAAATGACCTGCACGCATCATATTGATCACCATGGCATAACCGACAACCGCAATAATACCACCGGCAATTTTTAGACCGTTTGTTACGACTGCTGGAATAGCATTTAACATATCTTGTACAACATCGGTTCCGGCTGTCAACGCAACGACAAGTGCAGGGATTGCAATACGCATTGCTTGTAATAATAGTGCACTACGATGAATCCAATCTAAGCGGGTTAAGTTACCGTCTTCAA
This sequence comes from Histophilus somni 2336, assembly GCF_000019405.1. Classification (NCBI taxonomy): domain Bacteria; kingdom Pseudomonadati; phylum Pseudomonadota; class Gammaproteobacteria; order Pasteurellales; family Pasteurellaceae; genus Histophilus; species Histophilus somni. The sequence continues at coordinate 1,095,873 of NC_010519.1, forward strand.
TTGATTTATCAGCAGCATGTTGGAAGCCGACAGTTAACGCACGAACAACATAGGTTAATACTTGACCTGCTGCGGCTAACGGAATAGCAATTGCGATACCGGTGCTAATATCTTGTCCACCGACAATAACTAAGATTGTTGAAACAACGGAGGCTAAAGCGGCATCCGGTGCAAGAGCCGCACCGATATTCATCCAACCTAACGCCAAGAGTTCAAGTGAACCGCCCACGATAATCCCAGTTTTTATATCACCTAAGACTAAACCGATTAATGTACAAGCGATTAGTGGGCGATGTGTTTGAAATTCATCAAGAATTGATCCCATACCAGAGATACAGGCAACAATAAAGACAAGTACGACTTGTAAAGTTGAAATTTCCATTTATGTCTTCCTTAAATTAAATTATTTTTTTTGAGTAAATCCATCATATATTGACGACTGTCGTTAGATACTTTACGAACATCTAATTCAATGCCCATCGCATCAATGGCTTTGAATGCGGCAATATCTTTATCATCAACAGCCACCGCACTCGTAATCATTTTTTTACCGTCTTTATATGCCATACCACCGACATTAATTGATTTCATATCAACACCGGCTTCTAACAATCTTAAAACATCGGTAGGATCAGTGAATAATAGCATCATACGTTCATTTGCATATTCAGGATTGTTATATACACGGATCATTTTTTCTATATTCACAACATGTGCGGTAACTCCTGGAGGTGCAACGCTTTTCAGCATGGTTGAGCGAACTTGATCTTTGGCAACATCATCATTGACTACAACAATACGTGTTACTCGACTTTCTTTTGTCCAGCGAGTGGCGACTTGTCCATGGATTAAACGGTCATCAATGCGAGCTAAACCTACAATGAGATTGCCTTCTTGTTGTTTGACTGCGATTTGAGGTTGTTCAGGGACTGGTTGTGAAAGTGCGGTAGTTTCAGCCGATTTTTCTTCATATTTCAAAGCACGAACACCAGCACGGCCGGTTTCTAACGCAATGCTCACTAATTCTTGTAAGCTAGGGTTATCGTCACGTGCCATAAAAGTTTCCACTAACATAGGCACATTTACACCGGTTACAATATCCATATTAGTGTTATCACCAATTACACGATTTGCCGCATTAAACGGACTGCCGCCCCAAGTATCCACTAAAAACAGGACTTCATCGCAATGTGCTAATGTTGTACTTAATTTTTCTTGATACTTCGTCATAATCGTTTCAGCGTTTTCGCCTGAAACAAAATCAATAGTTGCAACATTCTCTTGCTCACCAATCAACATTTCTGTTGTTTTAAGCAATTGTTCAGCCGCAACACCATGCGTTGCTATGATAATCGCAATGGACATTCGGACTCCTTCCTAAAAGTATTAAATTGATTTAAAGGGCGGGTATTCTAAAGGAAGTTTTATTTTAATAATGTGATACAGATCACATTTTAAGATGTTTTTTGGGTTTAAAGTGTGATGTAAATCACGCTGATTGCAAAAAAAAGTCAAATAAATGTGATTTAGTTCACTCTTTACTCGACTTATTCAAAAATGCACAAACAATCAATTTAACGTACTTTAGCAAGATTGTTTTTTTGAGTTTTTAATAATTCAGCATGTGCTTTCTTTTGCTCTTTTATTTTATTGTTAATTTCTCTACGCTGTTTAGACAGTTCCGCATTACGAATTGTATAATCGTCAACCCGAGTTTCGTAATCATCACGCATACTTTCAATAATCGCACGCACATCAGCAATGCTCATATCATTACGGATATATTGATTCAGATTATCCAATAGCAACACACGCTTTTGATTATCACGAATTTTACGATTATTGTCGTCTATGTCGCGTAAAAGTTTGTTTTTTAACCGATACATACGTACATACTCTAAAACTTCTTGGAAAGATTGTTTATTGATATTTTCCATTTTTTTCTTCTCTTTTATTAAATGAAACTTCGGCTAATTTAACTTTTTTTCCCTTATTCGTCAAAGTGTTCTCTAGGAATTTTCTTGAGCTATAAAAAATTCAGAAATTTATTAAAAGTTAGTTGATTAAGCTGTGACGAGATGATAGAAATTAAAAATTCTTTTTATAAAACCAATTAGGATAAAAATATGATGCAAGTATTTAATTTTAGTGCAGGACCTGCAATGATGCCAAAAGTTGTTTTGGAACAGGCACAACAAGAATTGTTGAATTGGCTGGATCAGGGTACTTCTGTGATGGAAGTCAGCCATCGTGGTAAATATTTTATGGAAATGATTACACAAGCTGAAAAAGATTTTCGTCAATTGTATAACATTCCGGAAAATTACAAAGTTTTATTTTTACAAGGTGGGGCAAGAGGGCAATTTGCTGCTATTCCTATGAATTTAGCCAATAAAAAAGGTAAAACACTTTATCTTACCAGCGGACATTGGTCGGCAACTGCGGCTAAAGAGGCTCGTTTGTTTACAGAGGTTGATGAAATTAATATTTTACTTGATGGGAAATTAGAAGTAGGAGAACTTGATTTTAGCCACATTGCTTCACAATATGATTATGTTCATTATTGTCCGAATGAAACTATTAGCGGCGTTGAGATTGTTGACGTACCAAATGTAGGTGAGGCGATATTGATTGCTGATATGTCTTCTAATATTCTATCCCGTGAAATTGATATGAGTAAATTCGGCGTAATTTATGCCGGTGCACAGAAAAATCTCGGTCCGGCAGGTATCACTATTGTGATTGTGCGTGAGGATTTAATTGGTCAGGCAAGAAAAGAAACACCGTCAATTTGGAATTATGAAGTCCAAAGCAAAAATAGTTCTATGATTAATACGCCGCCGACTTTTGCTTGGTATCTTTGTTCTCTTGTATTCAAGCATTTGCTTGCACTGGGTGGTGTCAAAGAAATGGAAAAACGTAATCAGGAAAAAGCAAAATTATTATATGATTTTCTTGATCAGAGTGATTTTTATCATAATGTTGTTGCACCTAAAAATCGCTCATTAATGAACGTAACATTTACCACAAATAATGATGAACTTAATGCGAAATTTGTTGCAGAAGCGACAGCTTGTGGATTGCAAGCTTTAAAAGGTCATAAGGTATTAGGTGGAATGCGAGCTTCAATTTATAACGCAATGCCGATTGAAGGCATTAAAGCATTAATTGAATTTATGCGTAAATTTGAAGCAGAAAATAACTAGAATTTTATAGCAAAAACGACCGCACTTTAACGGTTATTAATTTCAAATAAGGATTTTTATGCAATACATCAACATCGCCAACGAAGGCGTAAAATCCCTGTCTCCTTACCAGGCGGGAAAACCTATTGAAGAATTAGAACGTGAATTAGGGATTAGCAATATTATTAAGCTTGCCTCAAATGAAAATCCTTTCGGTTTTCCTGAGAGTGCTAAACAAGCTATCCAAAAGCAGTTAAATGATCTCACACGCTATCCGGATTCCAATGGGTTTGAACTTAAGCAAGTGATTTCGAAAAAGTTCGGTTTGCAACCAGAACAAATTACTTTAGGTAACGGTTCAAATGATTTATTGGAATTAATTGCCCATACTTTTGCTTCGGAAACAGACGAAATTATTTATTCGCAATATGCTTTTATTGTCTATCCTTTGGTGACAAAAGCGATTAATGCTGTTGCACGAGAAATTCCGGCAAAAAATTGGGGACATGATTTAGACGCTTTTTTACAGGCGATTAATCATAAAACAAAGTTAATTTATATCGCTAACCCTAATAATCCGACCGGCAATTTTTTGACTGAATATGAAATAGATCATTTCCTTGCTCAAGTGCCTGAAAAAGTGCTTGTTGTGCTGGACGAAGCCTATACAGAATTTACAGATGAAAAAGAGCGGTTAAATTCTTTTAAACTTTTACAAAAATATCCAAATTTAATTGTTTCTCGTTCATTATCCAAGGCGTATGGGTTGGCAGGCTTGCGTATCGGTTATGCGGTATCGAACCCTGAAATTGCGGATTTACTTAATCGTGTACGTCAGCCTTTTAATTGCAATGTTCTTGCTTTAGTTTCAGCGGTAGCCGTGATGCAAGATGATGCTTTTGTTGAAAAAGTAGCTGAAAATAATCGTATTGAAATGGTTCGTTACGAAAATTTTTGCCGACAACAAAAGTTAGATTATATTCCATCTAAAGGTAACTTTATTACTATTGATTTTAAACGTCCGGCAAATGAAATTTATCAAGCATTGCTACATAAAGGTGTTATTGTTCGCCCTATTGCCGGTTACGGTATGCCGAATCATCTTCGCGTCAGTATCGGGTTACCGAAAGAAAACGATAAGTTTTTTGATTCATTAGTAAAAGTGTTAGGCGAGGTCTTTGTTGGGTGAAGAAAAGTAATTTATACTTTTGCAATATCCCTATTTACAACTTAAGAAAGCAACATAATTTTATGGAAAAATTAACGTTATCTCCAATTAGTCGCATTGACGGCGAAATTAATTTACCAGGTTCAAAGAGCTTATCTAATCGAGCTCTGTTATTAGCCGCACTTGCAAAAGGAACGACACAGGTAACAAATTTATTGGATAGCGATGATATTCGATATATGTTGAATGCCCTGAAAGCATTGGGTGTGAATTACCAATTATCTGATGATAAAACGGTTTGTGTTGTTGAAGGTATTGGCGGTGCATTTCAATGGCAAAATGGATTATCTTTATTTTTAGGAAATGCAGGGACGGCAATGCGTCCTTTAGCAGCGGCACTTTGTCTAAAAGGTGATACGGAGTCTGAGGTTATTTTAACCGGTGAGCCTCGAATGAAAGAGCGTCCAATTAAACATTTAGTCGATGCGTTGCGGCAAACCGGAGCAAATATTCAATATTTGGAAAATGATGGTTATCCGCCTCTTGCTATTCGTAATCAAGGTATTTTCGGCGGTAAGGTACAGATTGACGGATCTATTTCTTCGCAATTTCTGACCGCACTTTTGATGGCTGCCCCTCTCGGTGAGGGGGATATGGAAATTGAAATTTTGGGGGAATTGGTTTCTAAGCCTTATATTGATATTACGCTGGCAATGATGAAAGATTTCGGAATCAATGTTGAGCATTATAATTATCAGCGTTTTTTGATTAAAGGTAAGCAATATTATATTTCTCCGCAGACTTATTTGGTTGAGGGGGATGCTTCTTCCGCTTCTTATTTTTTGGCGGCAGCAGCAATTAAAGGGAAGGTTAAAGTAACGGGAATTGGCAGAAATTCCATTCAAGGTGATCGTTTATTTGCAGATGTTTTGGCTCAAATGGGGGCAAAAGTAACTTGGGGAGAGGATTTTATTCAAGTTGAAAAATCAGAGTTAAAAGGGATTGATATGGATATGAATCACATTCCGGATGCGGCGATGACTATTGCAATCACCGCACTTTTTGCTCAGGGTGAAACGGTTATTCGTAATATTTACAATTGGCGTGTAAAAGAAACAGATCGACTAACGGCGATTGCAACTGAATTGCGTAAACTCGGTGCTGAGGTTGAAGAGGGGGAAGATTTTATCCGTATTCAGCCTCTTGCATTGGATAAATTTAAACATGCTGAAATTGCTACTTATAACGACCATCGGATTGCGATGTGTTTTTCGCTCATTGCATTATCAGATACATCGGTAACTATTTTAGATCCTGCATGTACGGCAAAGACTTTTCCTACCTATTTTTCCGAGTTTGAGAAAATCAGCAAAAATCAATAGATTAATGGGCAATTTATTGCCCGTTTTTTTATAATTAAATTCTATATTCAATTTGTGTAATAAGTAAAAAGTCATTAAAATGGGCGAGTGTTTATTCAATTCTTGTAATATTTTATTCGATTATCGAAAAAAATCCGCTTTGTGTAATTACTACGCCGGAGGCTGTAATTCAGTATGGTGATGAACATTTTTTAATGTTAAAGATTTTATTTTTTTCCGTTAGGAGTTAGTCCTCATGAGTATTCAAACTCACATAAAAGCAAAACGTTCTCATGTGTTTTTCTTAAAACTGTTTTTGGGCATCATTGTGCTTTTATTTGCCGTTATGATCGGTTTAAAAGTTGCTTCAAAAATGCTTATTGGCAAGATGATAGCCGGTATGCCCGAAAAAACGACACCGGTTACGGCAATTACAGTTGTACCAACTACCTGGACACCTGTTATCGAAACAACAGGCTTGGTGAGACCTAATCAAGGTGCGGTTTTGAGTGCACAAGCACCAGGGACTGTTGCAAATATATTTATCCAATCAGGACAACCTGTTAAAAAGGGAGATGTGTTGGTTGAGTTGGATATTTCTGTTGAACAAGCTAATTTACAGGCATCAGAAGCAAAATTAACCACAGCAAAACAAATCTATAAACGCTATCTGAATTTGTATAAAACGAAGAGTGTTTCTCAGCAAGAATTGGATAATGCAAAAGCCAATTATGAGTCGTTGGTAGCAAATATTAACGCCTTAAAAGCAGCAATTGAGCGTCGCAAAATTGTTGCACCTTTTGACGGTATTACAGGTATTGTTAAAGTGAATGTTGGGCAATATGTTAATGTGGGAACGCCTATTGTACGTGTTGAAGATACAAGTTCTATGAAAGTTGATTTTTCTATTGCACAAAATGAGTTGGAAAAGTTGTTTATTGGACAAAAAGTGACGGCAACAAGTGATGCACGTTTAGGTGAAACGTTTGGTGCAAAAATTACCGCACTTGAACCAGCAGTGAATGCAGCAACCGGTTTAATTGATGTGCAAGCAACTTTCGAAGATGAAGACAGTCGTAAGTTACTATCCGGTATGTTTATGAGATTGCGTGTTGCATTGACGACCGAAAAAGATCAAATTGTTATTCCGCAAGTAGGTATTAGCTACAATATGTATGGTGAAAGTGCCTATGTTTTGACCGCACTTTCTGAGGAAGACAAGAAAACATTACTTGATAACGAAAAATTTGCTTATAAAGACAGTATAGACAGGGTTTATCGAGTAAAACAAACTACTGTATTTACTAAAGATCGTCAGGGTATTTATGCACAATTAAAAGGGCAAGATATTAAGCCAGGTGACCAAATTGTGGTTGGCGGTCAGCAAGCTATTACCAATGGTAGTTTAGTGGTGGTTGTTGATAAAGAAACAATAGGCACACAACAACCTGCCAAGAAAACTAATCTTTAATTTTAGGTAGGAATATATCCAATGAAATTTACCGATATATTTATTCGTCGTCCCGTATTAGCTGTGTCAATCAGTTTGCTTATCATTATTTTAGGGTTGCAAGCAATTTCAAAATTGAGTGTACGTGAATATCCGAAAATGACGACAACGGTAATTACTGTAGCAACGGTATATCCGGGGGCAGATGCCAATTTGATGCAGGCATTTGTAACCTCTACCTTAGAAGAGGCTATTGCCCAAGCGGATAATATTGACTATATGTCATCAAGCAGTGCGGCTAATTCTTCGATAATTACAGTTAAAATGAAACTGAATACAGATCCTAACGGTGCTTTAGCTGATGTATTGGCGAAAGTGAATTCTGTGCGTTCAAGATTACCGCATAATATAGAAGATCCTGTGATTTCATCTTCAACAGGTGGTACAGGAATTATGTATATCAGTTTTTATTCTGATAAATTGGATTCCAGTCAAGTGACGGATTATATCGAACGGGTTGTTAAGCCTCAGTTATTTACTATTGAAGGGGTAGCGAAAGCTCAAATTTTCGGGGCGGCTCAATACGCATTGCGTATTTGGTTGGATCCCGAAAAAATGGCGGCACAAAATCTTTCCGCACTGGCTGTAATGTCAGCTTTATCGGCTAACAATGTGCAAACAGCGGCTGGAAGTGCGGATGGTTATTACACCGTTTATAAAAATAAAGTCGGGACAACCACTAATTCTGTTAAGGATTTAGAAAATTTAATTGTTTATTCAAAAGACGATAATCTTGTACGTTTGCGTGATATTGCTACTGTTGAGCTAAATAAAGAAAGTGATAGTACAAGAGCAACAGCAAACGGTGCTGATTCTGTCGTTTTAGCTATTGAACCGACTGCAACAGCCAATCCATTAACGGTAGCGGAAAATGTTCGTCCATTGTATGCACAAATTAAACAGAATTTACCAAGCAGTATGTATTCTGATTTGCTTTATGATCGTACTATCGCTATCAATAGTTCTATTAATGAAGTGATCAAAACTATTATTGAAGCTACTGTTATTGTTTTGGTTGTGATCTTACTATTTATTGGTTCTTTACGTGCAATTTTAATTCCTATTATTACTATTCCAATTTCATTAATTGGCGTAATCATGATTTTGCAATTATTTGATTTCTCCATTAATTTGATGACGCTATTGGCAATGATCTTAGCTATTGGGTTAGTGGTAGATGATGCGATTGTGGTATTGGAAAATGTGGATCGTCATATTAAAGCCGGTGAAACACCGTTTCGTGCCGCAATTATTGGTACTCGTGAAATTGCAATACCTGTTATCTCTATGACAATTGCATTGATTGCAGTGTATTCACCTATGGCACTAATGGGCGGAATTACGGGATCTTTATTTAAAGAGTTTGCTTTGACACTGGCAGGTGCGGTCTTTATTTCAGGCATTGTAGCATTAACTTTATCACCAATGATGACAAGTAAGTTACTAAACAATAATGCAAAACCCAATCGTTTGGAACAGCAAATTGAAAAATCATTAACTCGGTTAACCAATGGGTATGTTTATGTTTTAAATTTAGTTATGGCTAACCGTAAGTGTATGCTTACTTTTGCTGCTATTATTTTTGCCATGTTACCATTTTTGTTTACTTCCCTTTCCAGTGAATTGACACCAGCGGAAGATAAAAGAGCATTTATCGCTATTGGTTCCACACCTTCCAATATGAATGTAGATTATGCTCAGGAGGCAACGAAACAGTATGTTGATCTGCTGAACAAAACAGAAGAAGTACAATTTACAATGTCTATTGCCGGTTTTCCAAGTTCTAGCGATACATTAAATGTTGTAACCTTGAAAGATTATAAAGAAGATGGTCGTAGTCAGTCAGAGATTATAGAAGAGTTGAATCGAAAGGCAACGCAAATTCCGGAAGTGAGTGTTTCTGCCTTTAATTTTCCTGAAATTGATACGGGAGAATCCGGAGCACCGATAGGCTTTGTTATTAGTACAGCAAATAACTATCGTGATTTAGCACCGGTTGCAGAAGCATTTTTAGCGAAAATGCGTGAATCAGGCAGATTTGTTTATACGAATCTCGACTTAAAGTTTGATACCGCTGAAATGCAAATTAGCATAGATAAAGAAAAAGCCGGAAGTTATGGTGTTTCTATGCAACAAATTAGTAGCACTTTAGGGAGCTATTTATCCGCAGCTACGGTAAGTCGTGTTGATATAGACGGGCGAGCCTATAAGGTTATAGCACAAGTCAAAAGAGCGGATCGTTTAACACCGGAAAGTTTGAAAAATTTCTATGTATCCGCAAGTAACGGAAAAAGTATTCCGTTGAGTAGCTTAATTAGCATGGAATTGGTAACACAACCGACATCATTGTCAAGATTTAGTCAGTTAAACTCGGCATTAATTCAAGCAGTTCCAATGCCGGGAGTTTCAGTAGGTGATGCGGTTCAATGGCTGAAAGATGCAGCGACGGAGTTACTGCCAAAAGGATATAACTATGATTTTCGTGGCGAAGCACGTCAGCTTGTACAAGAAGGGAATGCGTTAGTAATAACTTTCGTGTTAGCTGTTCTTATTATTTTCTTAGTATTGGCAATTCAGTTTGAATCTATTCGGGATCCATTGGTTATTATGGTTTCTGTGCCTTTGGCGGTAAGTGGAGCGTTACTGGTACTTAACTTCTTGAGCTTATTAACTGATATGAGAATTTTAGGGTTATCAGGAGTTACCCTGAATATTTACTCACAAGTAGGATTAATTACACTGGTTGGATTGATTACTAAACATGGTATTTTAATGTGTGAAGTAGCAAAAGAAGAACAACTTTATTTGGGTAAATCACGAATTGATGCCATCACTGAAGCGGCAAGAGTGCGTTTACGCCCTATTTTAATGACAACAGCGGCAATGGTTGCTGGATTAATTCCGCTCTTGTTGGCATCGGGAGCCGGTGCGGCATCTCGTTTTAGCATTGCCATCGTATTAGTTGCAGGGCTTTCAATAGGCACTTTATTTACGTTGTTTGTATTGCCCGTAATTTATTCTTATATTGCCAGTGAACACAAACCTTTACCTGAGTTTGATGAAAGTATAAAACCATTGGCAACTGATCAGCATCATTAAATTCAAGCGATAAATAACCGCACTTTTAAGTGCGGTTTATTATTTCAACTATTTTATTTGCAAACGCAATTGGGTTTTCTAAATGAGCATTGTGTCCGGCACGTTCAATTAAAAATAAATTTAATTGATTTTCTTGTGCCATTTTCTTAAATTTTTCATCCTTTTCACCACAGAAATAATAAATGGGCAGAGAAAAAGACCGCACTTTTTGATGAAAAGATGGTTGTTTGGCAAGTGACGTTGCGATTAGCATTTTTGCAATATTTTGGCCTGATTGATGTCTTCGTTGAGAAATTAATTGTTTTCGCTCTCGTGCAGATAGGTGAGCAAAAACAGGTTGCTGATACCAATCATTTAAAACCTTGGACATAGTTTCTTGGCTAAAACGTTTTGCCCAAGCCAAATCATTCTGCCAGCGTTCAAGGCGTTGTTGTTCATTTTCTACGCCTAAATTTGCACCTTCCAAGATAAGTGCAACAAGTTTACTTTGTGGATATTTAGATTGCAGTGCGTAATTTAAGGCAAGACGTCCCCCCAATGAGTAACCAACGAGAATATAAGGCTTATCGGCAATTTTTGCGGTAATTTGTCGGGATAGATATTGTGCACTTTGTTCAAAATCTTCTATGTGATAGTTTGTTTGTTCACCATGAAAGGGCAGATCTAAACATAGATAAGATTGTGAGGAAAAGTGCGGTAGATTTTTTTTAAGTTCTTCGATAATGTATTGCCAATCTTGTTTTGTTCCAAGTAATCCATGTAAAAAAACTAAGATCGGCATCATACGCTATACCTCTTAAACACCGATTAATGCATGACCAATTTTGTCAATAAGATCTTTATAGATATTACTACCATCATTTGGATTGATTTTAATTTCGATGATGGTCGTTTCTCGGCGTGAGTAGGCTTGTTTAAGTACCGTAGCCAGATCAGCCCAAGTATAAGGGCGAGCATATTTGAGATCGAACATAGCTGCAATATGTGAAAACTCAAGATAGTGCGACATACGGTAATATTTTTCTTTCACTGCGATATCAACAGGAAGCATATCAAAGATTGCTCCACCATTGTTATTAATGACAAAGATAATTGCCGGTTGGTTTAGTTGTTTGAATAATGCAAAAGAGTTTAAGTCGTATAGCGTGGAAGTATCGCCAATCATTGCTACCAGTGTTTGTTCGGAACCAACAGCAATTCCTGCCGCAGTCGCAAGCAAACCATCAATTCCACTTGCTCCACGATTAGTGTAAATTGGATAATTGGCGGAAGGTTGGCTTAGTGCATCGGCAAGGCGTACAAATAAACTGTTCCCCAAAAAGAGAACGCTATTAGATTTTGGTAGTAATAATTCAATATTATGTGCCAATGAGGCTTCATTTAAATTTGAACCTACACGTTGTTTGATAAAGTCCGCACAGAATTTAGCCAATGCTAAAGGCTCAAGTAACCAAGGTTTTTTCCGCATTGGCGGATGGGCTCGTAACCAGTGATGCGGTTTAGCATTGAAACGTGTATGAGCATGATGATAGGGATCAACAGCTTTTTGATTATTTTCAATAATCCAGTATTCACCTTTAAATTCTGCTAAGAATTGATTAATTCGCTTTCCAATAAATCCTGAGCCAAATTGAATGACGATTTCAGCTTGTAACAGTTTTTTTCTGACAGTTTGGTTTGCCAGCCAAATATCTGCATAAGGTAGGGTTGGTTTAACATGGGATTGAATGTCTGTAATCATTATCCACCCCATATTTTCTGCCCATTCAGCAATTCCCATTGCCTGTTCGGAAGGTAAGCGTCCAACAATAATTATGCCTTTTTTGGTTCGCCATTGATCCCAATATTTATGTGTAATAACTTCCGTGTGTTGTTCTTGATGTTGAATCCAATTTTTGTTTTGTGTTAGCCAAGATTGAATATTACTGAGCCAAGGATGAAGATCTATTTCATCATTATTGGCATTATAGAGCGGTTCAGCAAAAGGGACATTGATATGAATAACGCCCCCTTGCTTTTGTCGGAAACAAGCCTGATCTAAAACTGAAATTAGCCATTGAGCAGAATAGTTTTGACTTGGACGAGGCAGATTTATGCTGGCTATCGGGTATTGTGCAAACATATTTTGTTGCAAAATAGCTTGATTAGCACCGCACTCAAGCAATTCAGGAGGACGATCTGCAGTTAAGATAATTAATGGCACATCTGTTTGGCGTGCTTCAATAATTGCAGGGTAAAGATTAGCTGTTGCTGTACCGGATGTAACGATTACAGCAACCGGTTTTTTGCTCGCTTTAGCAATTCCCAATGCGAAAAATCCTAAGCCTCTTTCATCGAAATGAGTATGACAGGTGCCACGTCCGTTTTCCTGTAAACGGATAGCTTCTAGTGTAAGTGGTGTGGAGCGTGAACCCGGTGCAATACAAAAATGAGAAACACCTTGACGGCTCAAGGTTTCCAAAATAACTTTTGACCAACAACGGTTAAAAACGCTGGCTGACATATTTTCTACTCCGTTTCTTTCTGTAATAGGGATATTAGCCCTAGTGCTTTACGTTCTATTTCTTGCCATTCTAATAAAGGAATAGAACCTTCAACAATACCGGCACCGGCAAATATACGAATATAATCTTGTTCAATAAATGAGCTACGAATAGTCACACAAAACTCAGATTCTGTTTCAGTCATTATTCCCAATGCACCTGCATACCAAGTGCGGTCAAAAGTTTCGGTATTTTGCAAGAACACTTTTGCTTCTTTTTGTGGTAAACCGGCAATAGCTGCGGTTGGATGTATTGCATTTAAACATACTGCATCAGTATTTCCTGCTTTAAGTCGGGCAGAAATTTCTCGTTTTAAATGTTGAATTTGGCGTAGTTGCTTAATTTCCAGTTCACTCACCGTAATTTCCTCAACATAGGGTATAAGATGTTGACAAATGCCCTCTACAACCAAGCTGTTTTCATAAATATTTTTCGGATCTTGTAATAACCACTGAGCTTGTTGCTGATTAATATGTTCATCATTTGTTATAAAAGCTGTCCCCGCCAATGCTTCAGTGATTAGGCGATTTTCTTTACGAACATATAATCTCTCAGGCGTGGAGCCTATAAATGCTTGTGTATTATTTTGAGCAAACAAAAAATGATAGCAACCTGTATTGTACTTCTCACTTTCAGCTAAAAAATCCTTAGCGTTTAATGGGCTATCAGTTTTAAAGTCGGTTTCATTTGCCAGCACAACTTTAGTCAGATTTTTTTGCTTAATTTCATGCAATGCTTTTTCTACCCAAAGACACCATTCCGTTTGATTTGCTTTTGTTGTTATCAATTGAATTGATTGATGAATTGGGTTTAATTGAACTTGTTTTTCCAAAGAATGAATAATATTCAACAGATCATATTTTTCTTGTTCCCAAGGTTTTTTATTATCAATAATGAGTTGAATAACAAGTTTTTGTTCTTGTATGAATGATAAACGTGGCAAAATAAATAGAGGTTCACCATTAAATTGACAGCCGCCGATAAGAGATAAATTAAATTGTTGCACAAACGTTTGTGCTGATTTAACTTGCGTAAAGCGACATACTTCTCCAAGCCCTAAGATTTTTTTATTGGTATCACGAAAATTAAGATAAAATTGCGGATAATGATGTTGAGCTTTTAACCAACCGAGTAAATTCAATTCTTCATCTAAATCCAAATGAAGGACGGAAAAATCGTTTTTAGGGTCAAATTGGTATTGATTAATTAAGCGAATAAACTCAGCCTTAATCTCGTGCAAATTATCCATTTTGTATCGTATTAAGTTAAACATTCAGTTAAAAACAGCTGTTAATTCTACCGCACTTTAAAAATTTTTTTTATAAAATCTTTTCATCTTTTTAAAATAAGCGTAAAGTGTGGCTATATTTTGAGTGACATTATTATTAAAAGGATAGTCTATGCGAGTTTTCCCTAAATCCGATAAGTTAGAACATGTATGCTACGATATTCGTGGACCGGTACATCAAGAGGCGTTACGTTTGGAAGAAGAAGGCAAAAAGATCTTAAAATTAAATATTGGTAATCCAGCACCATTCGGTTTTGAAGCTCCTGATGAGATTTTGGTAGATATTTTGCGTAATTTGCCTGCCGCACAAGGATATTGTGATTCAAAAGGTCTATATTCTGCACGTAAAGCTATTGTTCAATATTACCAATCTAAGAATATTTTAAGTGCGACCGTAAATGATGTATACATCGGTAATGGTGTTTCTGAACTTATTACTATGTCATTACAAGCATTGTTGAATGATGGTGATGAGGTGTTAATCCCAATGCCTGATTACCCATTATGGACGGCTGCTGCAACATTAGCCGGCGGAAAAGCGGTTCATTATTTATGTGATGAACAAGCTGATTGGTTTCCTGATGTGGCAGATATAAAAAGTAAGGTTACTTCTCGCACAAAAGCCATTGTTATTATTAATCCTAATAATCCAACGGGAGCTGTTTATAGTAAAGAATTATTATTAGATATAGTTGAAGTAGCTCGCCAAAATGGATTGATGATTTTCGCCGATGAAATTTACGATAAAATTTTATATGACAACGCTGTTCATCATCATATCGCCGCATTAGCACCAGATTTGTTAACGGTTACTTTCAACGGCTTATCAAAATCTTATCGTGTAGCAGGATTTCGCCAAGGCTGGATGATTTTAAATGGACCGAAACAGCAAGCGAAAGGCTATATTGAAGGTCTAGATATGTTGGCCTCGATGCGTTTATGTGCCAATCATCCTATGCAACATGCTATACAAACAGCTTTGGGTGGGTATCAAAGTATCAATGAATTTATTTTGCCGGGTGGGCGTTTATTGGAACAGCGGAACAAGGCTTATGAGTTGATTAACCAAATTCCGGGGTTAAGTTGTACAAAGCCAATGGGAGCACTTTATATGTTTCCGAAAATTGATACTAAAAAATTCAATATCTATGATGATGAAAAAATGGTATTGGATTTATTGCGTCAAGAGAAAGTGTTATTAGTTCATGGACGTGGTTTTAACTGGCAACAACCGGATCATTTTAGAATTGTAACCTTGCCTTATGTGAATCAAATTGAAGACGCCTTAGGAAGATTAGCCAAATTTTTAACGCATTATCGTCAGTAGTTGTGAAACAAGAGAGAACATTTTGCTCTCTCTTGTTTTGTCTTTTAACCTTCTTCACAAAAATTTTCAGGTAAATTTGTCAGTATTCCTTTCCAAATAGCACTACTACGTTCACGATTTTCCACAAGATAAACACTGGCTTGTTGATAATCTCCATTTCGACAACACTCTTTCAATTGTTGATAGAAAGTGAGTTCAACTTGGCGTGATTGCGGATTAATAAAAAAAAGTGCGGCGACTTGATGATAAAGTGTTCTAAAACTGTTTAAAATCAAAGTATATACGGGCTTATCCGATATAAAGCTAAAACGATGATAGAGGTTATAGTCAAATTCCGCATAACTCTTTTCATCATCATCTAATTCATCTAAAGATTGGAAAAATTCAAACGTTTGTTGAGGATTAATTTTTATTGCTTCAGGAATAAATTGTTCACCCATTCGAGTACGTAAAGATACCACATTTGCAATGACGGTAGGTTTAAGAGTAGGTGATAATTGAATGAGTGTTTTTAAAATATTGGGACCAGCTGTTTCCCAAATATTGTTTACTTTGGTTGGTTTACCATGTTGAATATTTAGCCAACCATCACGATTCAAACGCTGTAATACTTCACGTAATGTTGTTCTTGTTACACCGATTTTGCCTGCTAGTTCACGTTCTGCAGGTAAATCTGAGCCGGCAGGAAAATGATTATTCCAAATGCTTTTGACAATATATTCTTCGGCTAACGCAGCCGGACTTTGTGCTTTAAGAATATCCATACTTCTCTTTTTGTTAAACATACTGTAATAACTAGGTGGGCATTATCCTTGAAAGCGATTTATATTACAATCATTTAATTATGTTTTTTGCTTTCCTTTATAAGTGTTTTATTCTATATTACTCGTGCGTTTGTATTTTTGTGTTTTGAGTTTTTATGAAATTAATTTGATGACATTAAGGATCATAGGCATGCTCATCTTTTTTAAAAATTTATCAATGAAACGTAGTACTTGGATACTGCTGTTCATTTCAGCATTAGTGTTAGAAAGTACCGCACTTTATTTCCAGCATGGCATGGGGCTGAATCCTTGTGTGATGTGTATTTATGAACGTGTAGCTATTTTAGGTATCATGTTTTCAGGATTGATTGGATGTATTGCACCAAAATGGTTAGTTTTACGCATTTTAGCTTTACTTATTGGGTTAGGTAGTGCGGTAAAAGGATTATTATTAGCAATCAAACACTTAGATTATCAACTTAACGTATACCCTTGGAATCAATGTGCAATGGTTCCTGATTTTCCTCAAACCTTACCATTGGATAAATGGTTTCCTAATATATTTATGCCTTCAGGTTCTTGCAGTGATATTACATGGAGTTTTTTAGGATTTTCTATGGTGCAATGGATTATTGTTATTTTTGCATGTTATTTCCTATTTTTCATTATTCTCAGTATAAGCCAATTTAAAAAAGTCAGAAAAAACAGAATGCTGTTTAGATAGTTCTGCTCGTTGAAATTTTTCTCAAAGTGCGGTGTTAAAATACATTATTTTTGTACCGCACTTATGTTATTAAAAAATCATTCCTTAAAGCTTACTTGTTCCTAGCGTGAACTCCTCTTCTTTAGGGGGATTAGACGTAGGGAAAATCAAGATTTAATAAATCTTATAGATTATTTTGTGTCTAAGATCTTTAGCAAAACGCTTTAACTTACGTATAAACGGTACGTTTTCAACTTTCCATTCTTTGGGCGGATTTTCAAGTTGCCGGAATAAATGACAAAATAAATTCGCTTTTAGCATTGAACATTTTTCATGCCATGATTTTTTTGGACCAACATAATGAATAATAGCAAGAGGCATAGTCGCTTCTTCATATTGATTCAGTTCTTTTTTACTTACCCTTTTTAGTCTATTTAATGCATTGGCAGTAAAATTATATCTTAAGTCTAAATATTTTACATTATTCGCAAAAATAGCATTTAAAATATCCTGATCTTGATACAAAAATTCAATATTATTACGTTCACAATATTCAATCCATTGTAATGATTTTTCAAAAACATGACATTTTTCCCATTCAACTACATTAATTAATAATACGCCGGCATTAAAATAAAAATGTGTATTAGGTAGATGAAGTTTTGTTTTATAATCTGACTGACTGACTGACTGACTGACTGACTGACTGACTGACTGACTGACTGACTGACTGACTGACTGACTGACTGCTCATTCTTTTGCTTTTTTCTTGGGATTCAATAAAAGCATCATAACAAGCTCCGATTGCCTTGTTTCCTAAATCAGTATTCCACAACGGCAACAGACTATGATTGACCAATATGTCAATATCCAAATAAATAATTTTCGTTAAATTAAACTTTTTTAAGTAGTTTGCCAGATTCAATCTAGCGTAGGTTGATAAAGAAATATATTCTATTGTTCTAGGAAATTTTTCAAAATCACTTATATTAATAGGGGTAATATCCAAACGACAGTTGTTTTTATTGGCTAGTTCAATGCAATAATCCTTTGCAACAGTAGAAATACCCATATCCAACAAATAAAAATGAATAGTATAACACTCATTGTTTTTATCTCTAGCGTGAATAATACTTAACATAGTTACTGCTAAATATTTTGCATAATTGTCATCACATGAAAAGAGAATGTTCATTTGTTTCTTCTTCTTATTAAGGATTTTAATGTTTTACTCAGTATTTTTCTTTTTTGTAATAAATTTAAATGTTTATATTTTAAAATATATAAGAGAAATTCAATAGAGCCACAATTTTGATAAATTAAATTTAGTATCATATTGAAAAGAACAACATTAAGCGATTTAAAATCACTTGCTGGTAAAATATTTTTTTTAGATGAAATAAATTCGGCAAAATCAGATAAATCATTAAAACAATAGTTTTCTTGGAAAGAGTAGTTAATGCCTAATTTTTGTAAGAGAAAGTTGGTTGCTTCTATTCTTATTCTTCTAGCTGATTTTTCTTGTATATCACTATATTTTGAAGATATTTGATTATGGTGTACCCTATAGTAAGTAAATGATTGAGGGATATTTGCCATTTTTCCTCTTTTAAGTATTTCTAGCCATAATTTATAATCCTCTGCATGCGGATATTTTTCATCATAAAAGAGATTATATTTCTTAAAAACATCGTTTC
Organism: Histophilus somni 2336; assembly: GCF_000019405.1. Classification (NCBI taxonomy): domain Bacteria; kingdom Pseudomonadati; phylum Pseudomonadota; class Gammaproteobacteria; order Pasteurellales; family Pasteurellaceae; genus Histophilus; species Histophilus somni. The sequence goes on from NC_010519.1 coordinate 1,114,518, forward strand.
GGATTACCATAGTGGGATGAGTAAATTGATTTTTAAATGGAAATTCTCTTAAAATTTCTTCATATTCTAAACAGCCTTTCCACACATCTTTATTTTTAGTATATTTTCCCACTTTTCCAAGTGGAACATCATTATCATGCAATATAGTAATAAATCCGCCAACAGCAAGCAAATCCGGTTCTCTTTCCATTTTTTCTACAATCGTTTCAATCCAAAAGGGTTCAACAATATCATCAGCATCAGTTCTTGCGACATATTTTCCATTACAATATGTTAAACCTTTATTAAGAGATTTAATAAGTCCTAAATTAGTTTCATTTTGTAATACTAATAATTCCCCCCCCTAGCGTATTCATGTGATAATCTATTTAAAATTTCCTGAGTATTATCAGTAGATCCATCATTTACTACAATTACTTCAATATTATTATAAGATTGAAGCATAATTGCACGAATACATTCTTCTATATATTTTTCTGCATTATATGCTGAAATGAGTACAGAAACTAAGTTATTCATTATTTTTAACCTCTCTATAAGAATTTTACAATACGCCAACCATTCAATTTTCTTTTTAATCTTCTTCTAAATCGTCCTATTTCCTTCGAAATACTTCGCCATAAATTCCTTCTTGCTTTTTTATTATTTTCTCTCTCTCTCTCTCTCTCTCTCTCTCTCTCTCTCTCTCTCTCTGCACGCTCTACTGAAATAACGCTGGTTAACTTGCAGTTTTCTTGATTTAAAACATTATCTTGAATAACAATTGCAGGAGAAATTTGATAAACGGGATATTGTTCTTCTTTTAATAATGATTCAAATAAAATGACATCAATTGGCTCAACTGAAAAATCAGGAGATTTAAATAAATCTAATAATTTTTTTGCGGCAATTTGTGAAATAATATATCCTGCAGTTCCCCATTGTTGAGACATTAATTGAGGAAAACAACGCTGTTGAAAAAATTTAATTTTAGTTTTGCGATATGCTGAATTCATTAAATAAGTTTCTAAACGAAGAATAAAATACTGATTCACATCAAACCGCTCTTTTAGCCAATCATATTGCCCAAGAAATTGGTGGGCGACTGGACTGAGAATAATGTCATCTTCAAAAATAGCGATAAAAGGTAAATTTTCATCAACACATTTTTGCCATAATAGAACATGGCTCATAAAACAGCCTTTTTCTCCTATTGTCAGATCGGTTTTATTTAAAGATGGGACATAGTATTGAATAATATTTTCATTTTCTTCATTAGGTTGAAACGCATTAAAAAAGGAATATGGAATATTTTGTTCGCCAAAATATTTTTCAATATGTTGACGTCTTTCAACTGAACTTTTTAAACTGATAACATGATTAAACATTATATTTCCTAAAAATAAAATAACGTATTCTAACAATGATATGCTATTTGCAGAGATATTATTATAAGAATTTTATGCGACGATAATCTTTCAATATCCTTCTTCTAAATCGCCCTATTTCCTTCGATATACTTCGCCATAAATTCTTTTTTGCTTTTTTATTATTTTTACTCTCTCTCTCTCTCTCTCTCTCTCTCTCTCTCTCTCTCTCGGGTGCAAGAGAACTGGTTAATGTGCAGTTATCTTTATTTAAAATACAATCCTGAATAATAATGGCAGGCTCACATTGATAAACCGGATATTGTTCATCTTTTAATAATTGCTTAAAAATAATTTGATCTATTTCTTCAATGAAAATATCCGTATTTTTAAATAACGCTAATAATTTTTTAGCTGCAACTTGAGAAAGAATATAGCCTCCCATTCCAAAATGTCCAGACATTAGCCGATTAAATTTACGGTTTTGGTAGTCGGGAATTTTTGTCTTGCAATATTCTGATTTCATATAAATTGTTTCTAAGCGGAGAATAAAATATTGATTAAAAGCTAACCGCTCTTTTAACCAATCATATTCACTCAAAAATTTATTGGCGACCGAACTGAGAAAAATATCATCTTCAAAAATGGCAATAAACGGTAGATTTTCATCCACACATTTTTGCCATAATAAAACATGACTCATAAAACAGCTCTTTAGTTTATTTGCGAGATTGCTTTTACTTAAAGCTGGGACATAGTGTTGAAGGATATGTTTATTTTCTTCATTAAGCTGAAACGCATCAAAAAAAGTATAGGGAATATGTTGTTGGCTAAATTCTTTTTCGATATGTTGACGTCGGTCGACCGCACTTTTTAGACTAATAACATAATTAAACATAGTTTACTCATTTTTTATATATAAAATGTAGTGGTTTGCTACTCAATTAAATTGACAGTATAAAAAATAATTTCTAAAATAGCCAATATTTTGTTGAGTTTACTGTGAATTATGTTAGATAATGCCAATCAATCAATCAATCAATCAATCAATCAATCAATCAATCAATCAATCAATCAATCAATCAATCAATCAATCAATCAATCAATCAATCAATCAATCAATCAATCAATCAATCAATCAATCAATCAATCAATCAGTGATTTTTGTCATAAATTTAGAAAAAGCAACTGAAAGAAAACATTTTATTTCCCACCAATTTACCGCACTTCAAGAACAGCATCCTGACATCGTAATAAATTATCAGTTTTTTACAGGGGTAAATGGAAACACCCAACCAAATCATCCTTTATTTGCTAAATACAATCAAAAGAAACGCTATCAGCGAAAGGGAAATGAAATAACTTTAGGGCAATTAGGTTGCTATGCAAGTCATTATTTACTATGGGAAAAATGCGTTCAATTACAACAACCTATTATTGTATTAGAAGATGATGCTATTTTGCAGCCCAATTTTTTAGCTGTTTATCAGTTCTGCTTTTCTGCGGAAAATCAATTTGAATTTTTTTGGTTAACGCACTCTAATAGTTCAAAAATTAGAACAAAATTAATTCACACGTTACCCGATAGTACAAAATTAGAACAACATTATTTCGGTTATAGTAACACGACAGGTTATTATCTTACTCCTCAAGCAGCACAGAAGTTTTTAGACTCTTCTCAAGAATGGATATATAACGTAGACATTTTTATGGATCGTTTTTATGAAAATCATGTTGCTTTATTGGGCGTGAATCCGCCTTGTGTCAAACCCGATTTTTCTAAGCAAAGCCAGATTACGATGAATAAAAATAACCGCACTTTTTGGGTTAAGTTAAGACGTGAATATTTTGCACTTCTTGAGCGTATCAAGCGTTTTGTTTATTGGACGTGTTATTGTTGATGATAGATATGGATAAAGTGCTAGGTTTACGAGCAGACAAAACTGGAAACAAAATAGGCAGGGAAATTATTAGAATTTCCAGTTCAAATTGATCTGACAGTCAGCTGTTAAACAGAGACTGTCAGATTAGTTGCTTTTTATTCTTGTTTGTTTAGTAAAAATACGCCATTTTCACTGAAATGAACGTAGGCCTCGTGCATTTCTTGTGAAAAATTCTCTGGATTAGCATTGATCAGTAAATCTTTACCGCCCCAATTAGCTATGATTTCCCAATAACTTCCCATATAGACCGCACTTTTTATTACACAACGTTGTTCTTCCATACCTTCTGATTTTAGTTTGACTGCTTCAGGACGAATACCCACTAAACATTCTCCATCGTTCAAAGCGAATTTATCCGCATCAGGTAAAATAAATTGATAGTCGTTAATGGTAATTTTGCCTTGTTCTAAATAACCATTAAAAATACTACTTTCTCCCATAAAACTTGCTAAGAATAGTGAGTTAGGATATTTGTAAAGCTCTTTTGCTGGTGCTTTTTGCATGATTTTACCTTTATTCATCACGATGACTTCATCAGATACCGCAAAAGCTTCTGTTTGATCATGAGTTACATATAAAGAAGTAATATTTAAACGCTGTTGTAATTCACGAATTTTTTCACGCATTGAACGGCGTAAATTCGCATCTAAATTACTTAGAGGTTCATCAAATAATAACACTTTCGGCTTTAATACTAATGCTCTTGCCAGTGCTACTCGTTGTTGTTGTCCACCTGAAATTTGATCGACATAGCGATCTTCAAATCCTGCCAAGTCAACTAATTCTAGTGCCTCTTTTACTCTTTGTTTGCGTTCATCAGAACCCACACCTTGCATTTTTAAGCCATAGCCAACGTTATCGCCGATGGACATATGCGGAAACAGTGCATAAGACTGGAATACGATACAAATATCACGATTTTGGATGGAAGATTTTGTTACATCTTCACCATCAATAAAAATTTCTCCCTCGGTTGGACTTTCAAGTCCGGCGACTAAACGCAATACCGTTGTTTTACCACAACCTGACGGTCCTAATAAAGTTACCATTGAACCACGTTTTATGTTCAAGTTTAAATTATCTATTACTACGGATTTACCAAACGATTTGGTGATATTTTTGAGTACTAAAAAATCATTATTCATATTTATAGCCTTTCGTTAAAATTTTTTATTTTTCTACCGCACTTCGTTATTCAAGTGCGGTACCGATTAATTCATTTTTTTCGCTTTTGAACGGGAAATGCGAGTGTCACCAACGATCCAGTCGAAGAATAAAATAATTGCCATCATCACAACAATTAAAATTGAACCATAAGCAATGGCTATGCCATATTCGCCATCTTCAACTCGATTCAAAATATAGGCAGTAGCTACTCGTGTATCCGCTGTAACTAAAAAAACAATCGCACTGACGGTTGTCATTGCTCTAACAAAGCTGGTAACCAATGCGGAAAGTAATGCCGGTTTTAATAATGGAAAAACAATAAATAAAATAGTTTTTAATGAACTGCCTTTTAAAGAAAGTGAAGCTTCATCTAGAGATTTATCTAATTGTCCAAGTCCTGCAACCGCCGCTCGCATACCAACGGGCATGTTACGCATTACCATTGAAAGAATAATAATTAGTCCCGTACCTGTAAGGTAAATCGGTGCATCATTGAATGCAATGATATAAGAAACACCGGCAACGGTACCTGGTACAGCAAAGCAAAGTAAGGTTAAGAATTCTAAGGTTTTTTTGCCTTTAAAATCTCGTCTTACTGTAATATATGCGATGAGCAATCCGAAAATAGCCGTAATTGGAGCCGCACTTATCGCAAAAATAACCGTTTGAATTAATGACGGCCAAGCACCATCACTGAAACCTTGACCAAATAACGTTATGTAATTTTGTAGGGTGAACGTGTAATCAACGCCCCAGTTTTTTGTAAAGCTACCATAAAAAATACTGCCATATAAGACCGCATTAAAGAGGATCCAAAAACCTAACGTAAAGACAACGATATATTTTAAGGTCGTTGGTAATTCTTGTACGTCTCCTCGATAGGATTTTCCCGATACTGTTACATAAGAACGATTACCTATCCACCAATATTGAATGATAAAGATTGCAAGAGAAAATATGAGTAATATCGTACCTAACGTGCTGGCTGAAGCATAATCCAATTGAGAACCCGCAATGTAAAAATAAATTTGTGATGAAATCACATCAAAGCTACCGCCAAGAACTAATGGCGTACTAAAATCCGCCAATGATTGAATTGCCACAACTAAGAATGAATTTGCTAATGCTGGCTTTAACAACGGAAAAATAATATTAAAAAACGTTTGATAGCGATTTGCTCTTAATGTATAAGATGCCTCTTCAATAGATGGATGGATAGATTTTAGTGCACCTTCTAAAATCATAAATGACATGGGAGTAAGTGCTAAAGTATGAGCAATTACAATACCTGTAAAACCATATAGCCAGTTACTGCTAAACCCAAAATACTCAACTAAAAATGAAGTTACATAACCGGAACGTCCCAACATTAATGTTACCCCAAGACCGACTACAAAAGGTGGGGTAACAATAGGTAAAATAGAGAATATTTTACCTATTACCGCTGTTCGCTTAGCAACTCTGGTAGTATAAAGTGCAAAAATTAACCCAAATAATGTCGCTAGAGTTCCAATTGTAAATGCAACCGCTAATGAGTTTCCAATGATGCGTAAAACATATGGTTTACTCACAATGTCCAACACTTGGCCAGGTACAAATGTCGAGCCATCGTAGAACATAGAAAGGAAAATGGCGAAAGTTGGATAAACAATAAAGAAAAATATAAGTAAAATGATACTTATTAGAGAAAATATAATGAACTTATCTCCTTGCATAAATTTCATTTTTGCCAATGCGTTGGTTGCTAATGCAACCAACGTAATAACCAAGATAAAAATGGAATATCCAAGACTGAACTTTTGCAAAATAGCAGACAAAAATACAAAAAAGAAGATTCCTACAACAGCAAAAAATTCAACTTTTCCTTGTTTTTGTTCCCCGCTATGTTGAAATAAATGAGAAAGTATTGGCACAATGAGTAATGAACCAAACCAAAGCCAACTTAAATTAAACTTAGTCCATCCCATTGCGTCATAAATTTCTTCAGATGTAGAATCTGTTATACCATAGTGTAATGTCATAGTTGGTAACACAAAAAATCCAATAAACGACAATAAAATCCATCCTAGGCTACCTTTGAATATTCGTGTCTGTTCACTCATAAAACCTCCGTGAAACAAAAATTACTTTGCTAATTTAACTTCTGTAACCCATTTATCAATAATCTTGCTGCGAACTTCATTTGATCCAAATCGATCAAAATCATAATCGATTAAGTTTAATTCCGTTGGCTTAAGTGAATAAGGCGATGGTTCAGCATTAGCATTAGTTGGAATATGATGGGATTGTGCCTTTTGCCAAGAAAGTTCTTGAGCTTCTTTTGACATTACCCAGTCAGCAAATAATTTTGCATTTTTCAAATTACGTGCATTTTTAATGATACTGATTCCGCCCAGTTCATAGCCCGTTCCTTCACAAGGAACAACAAGCTCAATAGGTGCTCCATTTGCTTTTTCAAAAGAGTAATTTTGTAAAAAGCCTACACCTATTGCTGTTTCTCCTCTTGCTGTATTTCTTGAAGGAGCTGTACCTGCTTTAGGATATTGGGATACATTTCGATGAAGTTTTTTCAAGTAATTAAACGCTGCATCTTCTCCCCATAATTGGATAAATGTTGCAATTGCCGTGTAAGCAGTACCTGAACTTTGAGGATCAGCTAATTGAATTTCGTTTTTTAGCCGTGGATCTAAGAGATCTTTCCAACATTTTGGAACTTCAGTAATACCTAATTTTTTTAACCTTTCGGTATTTACACCAAAGCCTAATACTCCCATGTATACAACAGAACTCTTTCCATTTCCTAATTTTTGGAACTGAGGAAGCACTTCTGCCAATTTCGGTGATGTGTAAGGTTCAATCAGACCTAGTTCCACCGCTTGTAAGTGCGTGTCGAATGGACCGCCAAACCACACATCAGCTTGAGGATTATTTTTTTCCGCTACCATTTTTGCTAAAGTGCTGCCTGAACTATTGCGAATAAATGATGCACTAACATTGTATTTCTCAGAAAAACCTTGAACGGCTTTTTCACATACTACATTTTGAGCACTACAATAAACCACTACTCTCCCTGCCGATTTTGCCAAGGTTTGAGCGTGAAATAAACTTGCAAAAAATAAAGCGGAAAGAGATAAAGCAAATTTTGATAACTTCATACTTATTCTCCTAAGTAAAAAATATTTTTATTTAGCCAATTTAACTTCATTAATCCATTTTGTAATTAAACGTTTACGTTCTGCAACGTCACCATATTTTTCAAAATTGTAATTAATAAGTTTTAATTTCTTAGGATCAAAAGCTACCGGTGATTGTTCTGCTGTCGTGTTAGTTAATGTTTGGAATGATTTTCCTTTTTTCCAAGCTAATTCTTGCCCTTCTTTTGATAACGCCCAATCTACAAACAATTTAGCATTTTCTAAGTTTCTTGCACCTTTAATAATACTGACACCTCCTAATTCATACCCTGTTCCTTCACAAGGCACAATCATTTCTATTGGTGCACCTTGTTGTTTTTGCAATGCATAATCATGTAAGAAACCTATTCCCACAGCTGTTTCACCACGAGCGGTATTATTAGAGGGGGTAATTCCCGATTTTGTGTACTGTGAAATATTTGGGTGTAACTGTTTAAAATAATCAAAAGCTTTATCTTCTCCCCAAATTTGAATAAAAGTTGCAATCGCTGTATAGGCAGTCCCTGAACTTTGTGGGTCAGCGATTTGGATTTCTCCCTTAAGACGAGGATCGGTTAAATCTTTCCAGCATTTTGGAATTTCAGTGATACCTAACTTTTTCAATCGTTCCGTATTAACACCAAAACCTAAAATTCCCATATAGATAGCAGAGGTATAATTACCTTTCACTTTAGCCGGATCTTGGAAACGTTCTACAATGTGATTAATATTGTCGGAACGATATGGCATTAATAATCCCATTTCTGCTGCTTGTGCTTGAGGATCAAGCGTACCGCCATACCATACATCGGCTTGCGGATTATTTTTTTCTGCTTCAATTTTTGCTAGAGTACTGCCCGAGCCGTTTCGAATGAAGGATGTTTTTACGTCATACTTTTCACCGAAAGCCTTGGTTTCAGCTTCACACATTTCATTAGTTGCACTACAGTAGACAACTAAACGCCCCTTTGCATTAACTTGAGTCGTTACCATTAATCCTGTTGCAAAAAGTGCGGTTGATATTGCCCAAGATATTTTTTTCATTTTCATATGGTTCTCCTTGTTTGAAAAATACCTGTTGTAAGACAGTGTAGGAATGATAACACAAGAAAAAATAGGATCATGTGAGGAAAGTCACACAATACAAAATAAAAGGGAGTGATACATAAATCTTCTGAGAATGACTGTCAATACAGGTAAATTTTCTTTATAATCGGCATAAATTTTCATTTAAATTAGGTGGAATATTATCCATGTCAGATCAGTCTTGTATTATTATTGCCATTGCTGGTGCGTCAGCATCGGGGAAAAGTTTAATTGCATCGACTATTCATGAGGAATTGTGTAATGAATTAGGCTGTGAGGAAATTGGGATTGTGACGGAAGACAGTTATTACAAAGACCAAACGCATCTTTCTTTTGAGGAACGTATTAAAACAAATTATGATCATCCAAATTCAATGGATCGTGATTTACTAATTCAACATTTATGCGATCTAAAAAAGGGTAAAGCCGTTGATATTCCAGTTTATAGCTATGTTGAACATACAAGAACCCAAGAAGTAACTCGGTTTGAGCCTAAAAAAGTAATTATTTTGGAGGGGATCTTGTTATTAACAGATGAGCGTATTCGTCAGGAGGTAAATATGTCGGTTTTTGTTGATACACCTTTGGATATTTGCTTTATTCGCCGTTTACAACGTGATATGGAAGAACGTGGTCGCTCATTACAGTCTGTCATTGATCAATATAAATCCACGGTTCGTCCAATGTTCTTACAATTTATTGAGCCATCAAAACAATATGCTGATATAGTTGTTCCTCGTGGTGGCAAGAATCGAGTTGCGATTAATATGTTAAAAGTGCAAATTCAACATTTGTTAAATAACAAATAAGGAACAAATATGAGATTATGTGATACAGATATTGAGCGATATTTGGATCAAGGTATTATTTCTTTAACACCTAGACCGAGCAACGAAAAAATTAATGGTGCAACTATTGATGTTCGTTTGGGAAATTCTTTTCGTGTTTTTCGTGAACATACTGCACCTTTCATTGATTTAAGCGGTCCTAAAGAAGAGGTAACCGCTCAACTTGATGCGGTAATGAGTGATGAAATTATTATTGGAGAGAATGAAGCTTTCTTTTTACATCCGGGTGAATTAGCCTTAGCCACAACATTAGAAGCAGTCAAATTACCTGCCAATATTATTGGTTGGTTAGATGGGCGATCTTCGCTGGCTCGTTTAGGGTTAATGGTTCATGTTACCGCACATCGTATCGATCCAGGTTGGGAGGGAAAAATTGTCTTAGAGTTTTTTAATTCTGGAAAATTGCCTTTGGCGTTACGTCCCAACATGGTGATTGGTGCATTAAGTTTTGAAGTATTAAGTGGTACTGCTGCGAGACCTTACACAAGTCGCAAAGACGCAAAATATAAACATCAGCAAAGTGCGGTTGCCAGTCGTATTAGTGAGGACAAGTAAGGGTATATCTGATTATGTGGAAAAAAATCTTCTTTTTTATTACCGCTCTTTTTGTCGGCATAGCAATTTTCACGTATGTGCAGATTGAAAAAATTCAATCAACGTTAGTCGCAAGATTAAATGCTAACCAAATAGCGGTTGACAACATTACTATTGATTTTTTCCCTACAAAGATAACGCTTACTAATCTCCAATATTCTAAACATCCTTCTCACATTAATATTGACACGGCAAATATTGAAATAAGCGTATTGAATTTATTAGCGGGTAATCTTGCTGTAAAAAATATTGTTCTAAACAACATTTCCCACTCATATCCATCTTTCCCAGCTGTTCAGTACTTAACAATGATAGGGAAAATTACACAACAAAATAGCAACATTTTCTTTGATAATGTGCAGCTGGAATTGCAATTTGCTCACCCTGTTTATTTGGATAAAAGAACATTTAATTTTCATATTATTGAAGGATTTTTTAATCAAAATGAGATGGAGACTCCTAAATTTGAAGGAAATATCGTCATAAATCAGCAACCTGTGCTCATTAAAGCGGAGATCTATCAATCAAAAAACGAGGAAAAGGGACTAAAGATTTTGTTTAAAGCTAGGGATTGTGAGCAATGTGCGGCAGAGTTTGAATATAATTCAACTCGTGATCTTCCATCGGTGTTTACAGAAGGAACTTTGCAATTTAGTAGTCATAATTTTCCCATTGAATATTGGCTTAAAATGGTAGATTTAGATCCACTTATAACAGGAAAAGCTGATATTGTTGCGAGTGGTGTAGTAAAAAATAATCGGTTACAAAAACTGGACATGCCAATTACGGTTAAACAAGGATCTCTATCCGGCGTTAATTTGTTGGAGTTGGCGAGCGGGATTTTACCTATCAATTACGATAGAGAAAATGCACCGAGGGATATGGCTTTTGAACATCTTCAACTCAACGCAAATTGGGAGAATAACTTATTGTATTTAGAAGATATATTTATTTTGACTGAGAATATTATTATTGAGGGCAAGGGAATTTCCGATCTTGATCAGATGCAATGTGATATTAATTTAGTTATGCGACCGACCAATAAAAAATATCAAAATGTCAGTTTAACCGTACATTTCTTTGATCAGTGCAATCGCCCTCAGTATCAATTGAAAATCCGAGCAAAAGATTATTTAAAGCAATTACTAAAAAGAAAATTTTCCCATTAAGTCTCATGTTAATCATGCAGTCTTGTACTGTGCTGAAAAAATAAACTCAATTTTAAAATAAAGTGATATTTACTATACACTTTCTTTCTTACCTTTATAAAATTATTGCCAATAAATATCTTTTCAAGATAAAAATCTAAAAATAATTAAAAATTGGAATTAAATAAATATTTAATTATATTTAAAAGCAAAAATTCAAATTAAAATGCTGAAAATGACATTGACTTAACCATAAAATTTCCTCATTATTGGGTAAGTAATTTATGAGGAAAAAGTTATGTTTTTATTAAAAAAGTTCAGTCATCTTTTAGCAAAATACACCGCACTTGTTATCATTGCATTAGCTTGTGTTACTTTTTATTCCCCAAATCTTTTTACTTGGGTAAAAGGTGATGCACAAATTATTGTACTTGGTCTAATAATGCTATCAATGGGCATGACCTTAGGTAAAGAAGACTACCGTATTCTTGCAAAACGTCCTTTTGATATTTTAGTAGGAACTATCGCCCAGTATAGTATTATGCCTTTTGTTGCAATTTCTATTGCACAACTCTTTAATTTATCTCTAGGGTTAACTTTGGGTTTAGTGTTGGTTGGGTGTTGTCCCGGTGGTGTTGCTTCAAATATCATGAGCTTTCTTTGTAAAGGTGATGTGGCTTACTCTGTGGGTATGACTACTGTTTCTACTATTTTAGCTCCAATAATGACCCCACTTTTATTGAATTATTTAGTAGGTGAAACGGTTGCAATGGACGGTTGGGCAATGTTTAAGTTTATGTTGTTAGTAACATTGGTTCCTGTTGGTATTGGCTCAATTATGAACATAACGTTTGAAAATAAAAAATGGTTTCAAGAGTTGCGTGAATTAATGCCAGGTGTTGCGGTTATTAACTTTGCTTTTATTGTTGGTGGCGTTGTTGCGGTACATGGAAATAAATTTTTAGAATCCGGTTTTATAATTTTTGTATGTATTGTTTTCCATAATGTTATTGGATACATCTTAGGTTTCTTTACAGGGCGTTTATTTGGAATGAGTACAGCTAAAAAACGCACTTTATCTATTGAAGTAGGAGTACAAAATGCTGGTTTGGCAACAGGATTAAGTTCAAAATTTTTCCCAACTAATGCGGAGTCTGCTATTGCTTGTGCAGTATCTTGCGTATGGCATTCTATTTCAGGCACAATTTTAGCAAATTTATTTTTATGGTGGGATAAACGCAAAAATACATCAACTCAAGAGAACAATCCTGCTAAAAATTTAATGAATAGCACGAAATAAAATAATAAAAATTTATACCGCACTTGAGTTTGTAAGCTAATCAAGGTAATGTATGCGAGTTTATTTTATTATTGTTTTATGAGGTTAATATGAAAATCATTCTTTTGGGGGCACCTGGTGCAGGCAAAGGTACTCAAGCACAATTTATTACAAATAAGTTTGGCATTCCTCAAATTTCTACCGGTGATATGCTACGTGCTGCAATTAAAGCTGGAAGTGAATTGGGACAAAAGGCTAAAATCTTAATGGATATGGGACAATTGGTACCTGATGATTTAATTATTTCTTTGGTGAAAGAACGTGTAGCACAAGAAGATTGCGAGAAAGGTTTTTTACTGGACGGTTTCCCACGTACAATTCCACAAGCAGACGCTTTAAAATCCGTTGGTATCAGTATTGATTATGTATTGGAATTTGATGTGCCGGATGAAGTTATTGTTGAGCGTATGAGTGGTCGTCGTGTTCACCCTGCTTCTGGACGGACTTATCACATTGTTTACAACCCGCCAAAAGTGGAAGATAAAGATGATATAACTGGTGAAGATTTAATTCTTCGTGCAGATGATAAACCTGAAACTGTTCTAGATCGTTTAAAAATTTATCATAATACCACTAAACTTTTGGTTGATTATTATCAAGCTGAAGCTGCACAAGGTAACACGAAATACTTTCGATTAGATGGTACACAAAAAGTTGAAGAAGTGAGTCAAGAATTGGACAAGATCTTGAGCTAAGTGCTTAAACAGTTCAGACCTCTATGACTACTTAATACTGAGAACATAGAGGTCTGCTTTTATTCATTGAATATAAATATGCTAATTATTGTGCAACCATTACCATGGCAGGTCTGATAACTCGCCCATTTAATAGATAGCCTTTTTGTAAAACTACTGTAATTTGATTACTTTCAAACCCTTCTGTTGGTTGCATGGAAATAGCTTGGTGTAATTCAGGGTTAAAAGTTTCGCCAATTACACCGACAGGTTCAACACCGAAGCGTGCAACAGTTGATAAAAGTCCTTTTAAAGTTAACTCAACACCATCGACTAAACTTTTGATGGTTTCATTTTCTACATTAGCAGGAGTAGACAGTGCACGTTCTAGATTGTCTATCGTTTCCAACAAATCTTTAGCAAATTTCTCTAAAGCAAATTTATGTGCTTTTTCAACATCTTGTTCAGCACGACGGCGTATATTATCAATTTCAGCACGTGTGCGTAACAAAATATCTTGTTCTTTTTTTACAGCTTGAATAAGCTGTTCCTCCAATTCTTGCACACGAGCAATAGCATTTTCCAACGCATCTCCATCCTGTATTTCGGTTTCTTCCATTGGTTTTTCTTGCTCATTTTGAGTTTCAAGTTCAGCTGAAATTTCCTCTTGTTCGACTTTTTCTTGTTCTGACATTATTTTTTTACTCCATTTTTAGATTTGTATCATTGTATCAAAAAACATAGAAATTAACACCCGCACTTATTGGCAAGTAGAGTAGAATGTGTGTAATATAGTACTCCTTTTATTTAATTCAAGTGTTCTTTGTAGAAAGACCATGACACCAGCAAATTTTATTGATAGTAAAAAATTAATTATTTCGTTTAAGACGATTGCCTTAGTAGGACGCCCTCGTCATGATGTGAATTTACAAATGCACAAAAATTTATTTCATTGGCTTTCTGAACGTGGTTATCAAGTTTTAGTTGAACGAGAAATTGGTGAACGTTTAGGATTGTCGGTAAATCATTTAGCGGATTTAGATGAAATAGGCTGTTTAGCCCATCTTGCCATTGTTATTGGTGGTGATGGTAACATGTTAGGACGGGCGAGAGTCCTAGCTAAGTATAATATTCCATTAATAGGTATTAATCGTGGTAACTTAGGGTTCTTAACTGATATTGATCCGAAAAATGCTTATGCTCAGTTAGAGGCTTGTTTGGAAAGAGGCGAGTTTTTTGTTGAGGAGCGTTTTTTACTTGAAGCAAGTATTGAGCGGAATGGAGAAGTTGTTGCACAAAGCAATGCAATAAATGAGACAGTTATTTATCCGGCTAAAATTGCTCATATGATAGATTTTCATGTATATATTAATGATAAATTCGCATTTTCGCAGCGTTCAGATGGGCTGATTATTTCCACACCAACAGGTTCAACTGCGTATTCTTTGTCAGCAGGAGGTCCAATTTTAACTCCGCAGCTTAATGCTATTGCCTTGGTGTCAATGTTTCCACATACGTTATCTTCTAGACCTTTGGTTATTGATGCTGACAGTAAGATTTCGGTGCGTTTTGCTGAATATAATACATCTCAATTGGAAGTTGGATGTGATAGTCAAGTAGCACTTTCTTTTACCCCTGATGACATTGTACATGTCACAAAAAGCCAAGATAAATTACGCTTGTTACATCTAAAAAATTACAATTATTACAATGTATTAAGTACAAAATTAGGTTGGCTTAAAAATTTAGCTTAAAAAATTTTTATAAGTCTATTTACTGTATATAAAAACATATATATAATTGTATTTATATACAGTAAAGGATTCATGCTATGTTAGTTCAACTTACCATTAATAACTTTGCGATTGTTCATCATCTTGATATTGAATTTGCGAAAGGTATGTCAGTTATTACCGGCGAAACTGGAGCCGGAAAATCTATTGCTATTGATGCACTCGGACTTTGTTTAGGGCAAAGAACAGAGTTATCTATGTTACGTGACGGACAAGAGAGAGTGGATGTTTGTGCCACATTTCATATTGAGAGCATTAATCCTGCTTATCAATGGCTACAAGAGCAGGAGTTACAAGATTCTGACAACCCTGAATATTGCATTTTACGTCGAATTATTAATTCTGATGGACGGTCGAAGGCTTTTATTAATGGCGTTGCAGTATCAGCCTCACAACTCAAAACTATTGGACAATATCTGATTCAGATTAATGGTCAACATGCTTCTCAACAATTGCTAAAAAGTGACTACCAGATTCATATTATTGATCAATTTTGTGGACATGAGGACTTATTGAAAAATATGCAAGAAAGTTACCGCACTTGGCGAGAGTTACAGGAAAAAGTAACGACATTTCATCAGAAATGTGCTGAAAATGAAGCAAAAAAACAGCTATTAGAATATCAAGTAGAAGAGTTAGATCAGTTTAATTTGAAAGAAAATGAGTATTTGGAGTTGGAAGAAGAGCATACTCGCTTATCAAATAGTGAAGAATTGATGTCTTTATCTCAGTCAACATTACAGTTATTAAGTGAAAATGAGAGTGTGAGTATTGATAGCCTGCTTTATAAAGCAACACAATATATTGATGAGCTTTGTCAATTGGATTCTAATTATTCTGATGTGCAAACAATGTTGCAAGAGGCACTTATTCAAATTCAGGAAGCCACGTCTGAAATACAACATTTATCCTCAAATATTGATCAGGATCCAAAACTGTTACAGGCTGTTGAACAGCGTATGGGACAAGTGTTACAACTCGCTCGTAAGCATAATGTGAAACCACAGGATTTAGTTGAATTACATAAACAACTGAAAAATGAACTTGAGCAACTCGTTCATTTTTCTGAAAGTGAATCGCAATTGATACAACAAGAAGAACAGATGCGACAACATGTGCAAGAAATTGCAACGAAACTTAGCTTAAGTCGTCAGCAAGGGGCAATAAAATTATCAACACAAGTGACACAATCTATTAAATTACTTGCTATGGAAAATGCGGAGTTCTCAATTACTTTTGATGAGGATAAAAAACTTACAAGTAAAGGTTATGATCAACTCTGCTTTAATTTGAGAGCAAATCTAGGTCAATCAGTACAACCTTTAAATAAGGTTGCTTCCGGAGGGGAGCTTTCACGTATTGCATTGGCTATACAGGTTTTAACCTCTGATAAAGCAGCTGTTCCTACTTTAATTTTTGACGAAATTGATGTGGGAATTAGTGGTGCTACAGCCAGTGTTGTGGGCAAATTATTGCGACAATTGGGCAAAAAATGCCAAGTCATTTGTGTAACGCATTTACCTCAAGTAGCTTGCTGTGGACATAATCATTTTGCTGTAGAAAAACAGGTTATTGAAAATAAAACAATAACTAAAATGACCGCACTTACATCAGAACAGAGAGTTATTGCATTAGCAAAACTTTTGGGGGGGCAAGGCATTGGTGAAATGGCATTAGCTAATGCACAAGAAATGTTGGATTTAGTCAATATAAATTGAATTTCATTTCGTGTATTTCACCAAAACAGATTATATTGTATCCGATTTTAGAACTGATCTATTAATAACAGACTCTAGCCTCAGTACATAAAAATGCTTATGAAGTAAATAGCTGATACTGTTTCACTTATATTAATTCTATTGTCTGAGGTAGAGAAAACCATACAGCACGGACTTCACATCGATGTTTTTAAGTCTGATTTTTTAACCCTATATAACCTCGTTTTTGCAAAGTTGCTTCTTTGGATTTTCTGATCATTGTTTCTATTGTCGTGCCTTGAATTAAAATTGAAAAGAGAACAACGCTGTAAGTAATAATAATAAATAAATCTCGCACATTCATACCGATATTTTCTAAAAATGCACTCGTTGCAGGAATAGAAAGTGCCATGGCAAGAGAGAGACCGCCTCGTAAGCCTCCCCAAGTTAAAATTCGTAAAGTATAAGGATTGTACACAGTTTTCATACTTAAGAATTTGAATGGGATCCATACGCTTGCATAACGACAAAACAAACATACCGGAATAGCGATTAGACTTAAGATGATCGCTTGTGAAGTAAAGTTCACCAATAACATCGCAGAGCCAATTAATAAGAATAAAAGTGAATTTAAGAAATGATCAATCATTTCCCAAAAGTGATCAAGATAGTGTTGACTTTGTTCTGAAAAACCGGAGTGTCTTGTCCAGTTGGAAATCATAATTCCGGCTACAACCATTGCCAAGGCACCAGAAACATGAAGCAAATTTGCTAACATAAAGCCAGCAGTAGGAATGGTTAAAGTGAGTAAGATTTCTAAACTTCCGTCATCGGTAGCTGAAATCAGAAAATGAGCAATAACACCTAAGATTAAGCCAAAGAAAATTCCACCAACGGCTTCAGCTAAGAAGAGTTTTGTAATCTCCATTGCAGTTGGCTCATGTCCACCAAATGCAACGGTAAAAATAGTTGTAAAAATAACTAATCCTACACCATCATTAAATAAAGATTCACCTTCTACTTTCATGGATAATTTTTTTGGTGCTTTTAAGTTTTTAATGATGGCCAATACAGCGATAGGGTCTGTCGGCGAAATGAGAGCGCCAAATAAAATACAATAAATAAAATCTATATGCAGCCTTAATAAGGCAGATATTCCGTAAAATAAAACTCCAATAAAGAGAGTTGATGCTATCGTTGAAAACAAAGCTAATATTGTGATCTCCAATTTTTGGCTTTTTAATACAGGTAATTTAATTCCCAATGCACCAGCAAAAAGTAAAAATCCCAAGATGCCATTTAATAGGAAATCTTTAAAATCAATGCGTTGCATAACGTTTTGAGCAATGTCGTCTAAATGGAATAAATTAGTGGATCCTGCGATTAGTAATATCAGTGAACCTACAGTTGCTGTTGCGGTGATTGCAATTGTGTATTGAATACGGTCACTGATTTTTTGAGTGACAAAACCGATTAAAATCGATATGGTAGAGAGAAAACAAATGTAAGTATAAATACTCATAAGAAGTACCTTCTAAAATTTAAAAATCTGTTTATATTTTATTAATTAATCAAATTAGTAAAATATAA
The DNA here is from genome assembly GCF_000019405.1 of Histophilus somni 2336. Classification (NCBI taxonomy): domain Bacteria; kingdom Pseudomonadati; phylum Pseudomonadota; class Gammaproteobacteria; order Pasteurellales; family Pasteurellaceae; genus Histophilus; species Histophilus somni. The sequence continues at coordinate 1,132,916 of NC_010519.1, forward strand.
ACAGACTTGACTTGTTCTAATTGAGATAGTCAAGTAGCGATTGAGCATTAGAAAGTTAATAAAATGTAACAAGAAAAATTTTTGCCTAGTATAAGTAAAGTCCTACTTTTTATAAAGTTCATTTTTATAAAATAATTAGAAATAGTTAATTTATAGCGTTATTTTCGACCGCACTTTTGATATGAAAATGCTTGTTTAAGGATAGTAATGGCAGAATAAATTTTGTTTGTTCTGCCATTATATGTTGAAGAATGAAAAATTAACATTTTGCCACAATAACAATTTCCACTTTCCATTTCGGGTCAGCCAATTGACTTTGCACTGTGGCTCTGGTCGGTGCATTATGAGAATCAACCCATTCATCCCATGCCTTATTCATTTCTTGATAGTCTTGCATATCAGCTAAAAAAATTTGTGCATTGAGTATGTTGCTTTTATTTGAACCGATTTCTAGTAATAATTTATCAATTAGACCTAATACTTCTTTTGTTTGTAAATAGGCATCTACATCAGTATTTTCCGGTACTTGTCCAGCAAAATAAGCAGTATTATTGTGAATCGTTATTTCAGATAGCCGTCCGTTAGAATGAAAGCGTTGTATTTTTTCCATAATGTCTCCTTAGTGAATAATGAAATTATGTATAAAGATTATAGCGATTTTTGTAAAAATGGACTAGGATCTGCAAGTTTTTCTTGAATTATTGTAGTGGAAAATTTTGTGTGAAATTGCTGATTTCTAACCAACATGGTGCAACTTTAATGGCATTAATGCCATTTTTATATGGTATGCTTTTGGCTAAACCGACTTGGCAGCATTCCTTTTTATTTTTGGCTTGGTTTAGTCTATATTTAATGAGCTATCCTTTTTTTCATTTGTTCAAAGGTAAAAAATCGAATTTTATAAAATATCAAAAATACACATTGATTTATGGCACGACAAGTTTGATATTTGCACTACCTGTTTTTTACTACAATTGGCACATTTTATATTTTCTTATCGCAATGTTACCTTTTGGCTTCATCAATATTTATTTTGTAAAACAAAAAAATGAACGAGCATTAATTAATGATTCGGCGGGGATAATTATCTTTGCTATTGCCGGTATGGCAAGCTATTATTTTTCTACTTTTACCTTTACTCAACAAATTTGGTTAGTTGCTTTATTGCCAAGTTTGTATTTCATCGGCACTACTTTGTATGTCAAATCTTGTTTGCGTGAACGAAAAAATCCTAAGTATTTATTGGCTTCTTACTTGTGGCATGTTGCTTGTGTTGTTCTTTTTGTTGCAATACAACAGTTTTATCTTGCATTTGCTTTTGTTATACCAGCAATACGTGCCTATTTTTTACCGAAGATGAAGATCTCAGCTAAACAACTCGGTTTAATTGAGATTGCGGTAGCCCTTGTATTTTTTATTCAACTTCTTTTTGCCACTTTATAGAGAAGAGGACTACTATGAAATTACTAATGTTATGTCGAGAACCTCGCCTTTACAGTTGTCAGCGTTTAAAAGAAAGTGCGGAAGATAATGGGCATCAGATAGATATTCTGGATCCTAATCGTTGCTTATTAAAACTCTCGAAAAATGCACCGCACTTTGAGTTGTATTATCAAGTGAATAGTAAAAGCGAGCCGTATTTATTACCGGATTATGATGCGATTATTCCTCGTTTTGGTTCTACAAGCACAAGAATGGGGTGTGCCGTGTTACGACATTTTCGTACAAAAAATGTATTTTGTTTAAATGATGATGTTGCGTTTTTAAAAGCCAGAGATAAATGGCTTAGTTTACAGTTATTGACTGAACAAGGTATTGCTGTCCCTAATTCAGCATTGTCAGGTGCAGAATTTTCTGCCACTCAAGCCATTTTGCAAATTCAATCGCCGACGATTTTGAAAACGTTACACGGATCACAAGGAATAGGTGTTATTTTGGCAGAAAATCGTAAAAGTGCGGTGAGTATTATGGAAACTTTAACTCAAGCAGACGTACCGTTATTAATGCAGGATTTTATTCAGGAAGCACAAGGAACGGATATTCGTTGTTTTGTTATTGGTGATAAAGTTGTTGCTACAATGCAACGTATTGGACAAGAAGATGAATTTCGTGCCAATTTTCATCGAGGGGGAAGTGCAGAAAAAATTCAGTTAACCGAACAAGAAAAAGTACTGGCTTTAAAAGCAACGAAATGTTTAGGGCTAGATGTTGCAGGTGTCGATTTGATCCGTTCTAAACAAGGGTTGTTAGTGCTAGAAGTCAATGCCAGTCCCGGATTGGAAATGATCGAAAAAACCAGTGGAATTGATATTGCCTTGCAAATGATAGTTCACATTGAAAAGCAGTTTAAGAGATAATGTTTTGCTCGTAGTGCGGTAGAAAAATACCTTGTTTTTTGTTTTAATAATGAAATTTAAAAAATCCCGATATTTACAAAGGATTCACACCTTAACATACTGAATAAATAGGTTAATTATGTTCTTTTGGTATCAAAATCACGTTATAGCTAAGTTACTTGTTTGGCTGTTATTCCCATTTTCTTTGGTCTTTTGGTTTATTTCTGTTATTCGTCGGAGATTATTTCGATTAAACTGGCTGAAATCCTACCGCTCTCCTGTTCCTGTTTTGATTGTGGGTAACTTATCTGTAGGGGGAAATGGAAAAACACCTGTAACGATTTGGTTGGTAAAACAATTTCAGTCGAGAGGTATTAAAGTTGGCGTTATTTCACGTGGATACGGTAGCCGAGCAGAGTATTATCCATATTTAGTTAAAATTGATGATAATCCAACTATTTCCGGTGATGAACCTTTGTTAATCGCACAACGTACAGGCGTACCTGTTTGTATTTCCCCGAATAGACAACAAGCAATTGAGCTTTTACTGGCACAGTTTAATTGTGATTTAATCATTAGTGATGATGGGTTACAACATTATAAATTACAACGTGATTTTGAAATTGTAGTGATTGATGGCGAAAGGGTATTTGGCAATGGTTTTGTTATGCCGGCAGGACCTTTAAGAGAATTACCAAATCGTTTAGCGGAAGTGGATTTAATTATTAATAATGGAAAACTAACAGGTTATAGTAATACGTTAATGCTCTTATTACCTAAATTCGCCGTTAATTTAGTCAGTGGTGAGAAAAAACTATTACGTGATTTTCAACGTATTCCTCTCAATGCAATAGCAGGTATTGGTTATCCGCAACGTTTTTTTAATATGTTACGAGATTTTGCGTTAACTCTTGAAAAAACGCAAAGTTTTCAAGACCATCAGGATTTTGATGCAGTACATTTCTCATATTTCTCTTCAAATCAACCGCTCTTTATGACGGAAAAAGATGCGGTTAAATGTCGTCCTTTTGCACAGGCGAATTGGTGGTATGTGCCGGTTGAGGCTGATATTCAGGGAGAAGAGGTAGAACGATTTATGCAAGTTGTTTCACAACAAATAAAGGAGAAAAAATGAACGGAAGATTATTAGAAATTGTCGCATGTCCAATTTGCCAAGGGCGATTGAAATACGACAGTGAAAATGAGCAACTTATTTGTCACTTTGATCATATTGCTTACCCTATTAAACAAGGTATTCCAATTTTACTTTCCGATCAGGCAATCGGTTTGTCTACATCTTTAACCAATCCTGAGCAACAAAATCAGTAATAAGGAGAATATTCATGAATTTCACGGTTATTATTCCCGCACGTTATGCGTCCAGTCGCTTACCGGGTAAACCTTTGGCTGACATTGCTGGAAAACCAATGATCCAACACGTTTGGGAAAAAGCACAACAATCCGGTGCAACAAGAGTGGTCGTTGCAACAGATTATGAGGAAGTTGCACGAGCAGTTCGTGGTTTTGATGGAGAAGTTTGTATGACTTCCTCTCAGCATAATTCAGGTACAGAACGTTTGGCTGAAGTGATAGAAAAATTAGCTGTACCTGATGATGAAATTATTGTGAATATTCAAGGTGATGAGCCTCTTATTCCCCCTGTTATTGTGAGTCAAGTTGCACAAAATCTACAAAAATATCAAGTGAATATGGCAACTCTTGCAGTAAAAATTGAAGATGTGGAAGAGTTATTTAATCCAAATGTAGTGAAAGTTTTAACAGATAAAGATGGTTATGTTTTATATTTTTCTCGTGCAGTTATTCCATGGGATCGAGATCAGTTTGTTCAACTGGGTAAAGCAGATTTATCTCAATTGCAATTGCACCAACATTATTTCCGTCATATTGGTATTTATGCTTATCGTGCCGGCTTTATTAAACAATATGTACAATGGCAACCCACAACATTGGAACAAATTGAAAGACTTGAACAATTGCGTGTCCTTTGGAACGGTGAAAGAATTCATGTGGAATTAGCAAAACAAGCTCCTGCCGTTGGGGTAGATACGGTAGAAGATTTAGAAAAAGTGCGGTCTATTTTATCTCATGTTTGATGCCAAAAACTTTCTTGCCAATGTAACGCACCAGCCCGGTGTATACCGAATGTTTGATGAAAAAGGGCAGGTGATTTATGTTGGTAAGGCAAAAGATTTGAAAAAGCGTTTATCCAGCTATTTTCGCACTAATTTGAACAGTAAAAAAACTTCCGCACTGGTTTCGCATATTCATTCAATAGAAACAACAATCACCGCTTCAGAAACTGAAGCATTATTGCTTGAACATAATTATATTAAAGCTTTTCAGCCCCGTTACAATGTTTTATTACGTGATGATAAATCCTATCCCTATATTCTATTAACGAAAGAACGTCATCCTAGAATTACCTCGCATCGAGGTTCAAAAAAAGTACAAGGTGAGTATTTTGGCCCTTATCCCCATGCAGGAGCGGTACGTGAAACTCTCTCTTTGTTGCAAAAATTATTTCCTATTCGGCAATGTGAAAACTCGGTATATAACAACCGCTCTCGCCCTTGTTTGCAGTATCAAATCGGGCGTTGCAGTGGTCCTTGTATTGATGGTTTAGTATCTGATGAAGAATATCAGCAACAGGTCGATTTTGCTCGGCTATTTTTACAAGGTAAAGATCAGCAAGTGTTGGAGCATTTGATCAAAAAAATGGAACAAGCGAGTATGCAACTTAATTTTGAGCAGGCAGCTTATTTCCGTGATCAAATTCAGGCGATTCGTGCGGTAATTGAAAAACAATTTGTTTCTAACGAACGTTTAGATGATATGGATATTCTGGCAATTGCTTATCAGCTTGGTATTGCTTGTGTACAAGTTTTATTTATTCGTCAGGGAAAAGTATTAGGTAATCGCAGTTATTTTCCCAAAGTGCCGGCAAATACGGATTTAAGTGAATTAACCGAAACGTTTGTCGGACAGTTTTATTTACAGGGGCATCAAGGTCGGATTATACCAAGTACCATTATTGTTGATCATGTTTTGAATGAAAAACATGAACTTGAGGTTTTATTAACAGAACAAGCCGGACGTAAAGTAAATATTCAAGATAATGTGAAAGGCAATAAAAGCAAATTTTTACATTTGGCTCAAATGAATGCACAAGCCGCATTAGTAACACAGCTTAAACAAGCTAATTTAATACAAGAGCGTTATCAGGCATTACAAGAACTTTTGTCTTTAACTACCATTAAACGTATGGAATGTTTTGATATCAGTCATACTATGGGAGAGCAAACAATAGCTTCTTGCGTTGTTTTTGATACTGAAGGACCGTTGAAATCAGATTATCGTCGTTTTAACATAAGCGGAATTACTGCAGGCGATGATTATGCCGCTATGGAGCAGGCTTTGTTGAAACGTTATGATCGCCCATTAGAAAATGAGAAAATTCCAGATATTATTTTTATTGATGGGGGAAAGGGGCAATTAAACCGTGCTTTACAAGTTTTTGCACAATTAAATGTATCTTGGGATAAAAATAAACCGCTCTTAATTGGAGTAGCAAAAGGGGTAGATCGTAAAGCAGGTTTAGAGACGTTAATTATTAGTAAACAAAATAAGGAAGTGAATTTATTGCCTGATAGCCTTGCCCTTCATCTTATTCAACATATTCGTGATGAAAGTCATTATCATGCCATTGGCGGTCATCGTAAAAAACGTCAACAGGCTTTTACTCAAAGCGGTCTAGAAGCCATCAAAGGTGTTGGAGCAAAACGAAGACAAGCTTTATTAAAATATTTAGGGGGCATGCAAGGTGTAAAAAATGCGACTTTAGCAGAAATTTCCTCCGTTCCGGGCATTTCTGCTGCGTTGGCGGAACGGATTTATGAAACGCTAAGAAGTGAATAAGCAGTAACAAAGCAAAAGGGGAAAATATTTAATTTCCCCTTGTTTTATCTATAAAATCAGCAAAATCAAAGAATGATGTTTCCATTGTCATCTGCCGGTTTTGTTAGCCCGATAATAAATTCAATGAGTGCGATAAAACCGGGAATGAAAGTCCAACAGAATAAAAGATATAAAATACCTAATCCCGTTTTACCGGCATAAAATTTATGAATACCCAATCCACCCAAGAAAAATGCCAGTAAGCAATAAGCAATTTTATTTACCGGTTTGGCTGTTTGAGCATAGGTGTTTTTTGTTTTTAAAATAACAGGTGCTTCATCAGTACCGAATACATCGACTTCATCTCTGACCTGTGGTTCAAAATCCAATGCTGTTCTTGGTACTTCTTTGATAGAACCATCAGGCATACCAATAGAAACTATGCCATTTTCGATTTTTATGATTTTAGCCATAACGTTCCCTCTTAGTGTTATTAGTTTTAATTAATTAAAATTTTTAAAAGCCAAGGAAGAAAAAGCTGAATAAGAGAATTTTTTCATTGGCTTAAAAGTGCGGTTTATTGTACTCAACCTGGAATTAGTTAGCAATATTTCCAATAATGCTTCTCGTTTCTTCTTTAACGTCTACAAGTTGAACATGAATTATATCGCCAATTTTGTATGTTTTTTCTCCTTTAATATAAAGTGCAATTTCCTCGGCATTGACCTGAAGTTCTTCTCTATTGCTGTGTAAGGTTGATGCCGGAATAAAGACGGAAGCACCATTTTCCAATAGAAGTACACGTAATCCGCCACGCATGACATCTTGTATTTCTGCTTGAAATATTTGTTTTTGTTCTACTTTATCTGCTAAATAGCGACAATATAACCAATCTGCAATATCTCGCTCAACTAAACGGTTTTGACGACGAGCCTCTTGTAAACGTTGTAAGACACTATCTTGAGGGCGTTCATATTGTTGTGTTGTGAGACTTGCTTTAATTAGGCGATGATTAACTATATCCGAATATTTACGAATTGGAGATGTCCATGTGGCGTAACCTTGCAAACCTAAGCCAAAGTGCGGTGCTAATTCCGTTTTAAATTCTGCAGAGGTTAAGAAACGACGTAAACGCAATTCAAGATAATTATTTTCGCTTGCTCCAATATCATGACGCATATTGCAGTATCCACTTAAAGTTGCTAAATTTTCTACAGAATAGCGTTGTTTCAATTCTGCTTGATTTTGTTCGTTGGTTAAATTTGACAGCAGGAAATGATGTGCATTTTCCAAGAATTTTTTATCGAAACCACTATGAGTATTAAAAATCCCAAAACCAATTTTTTCATCCAGATATTGTGCCGCACAAATATTCGCAATAATCATTGCTTCTTCAACAATTTGGTTTGCAATGCGACGATATTCCGTTTTAATCTCTTGTACTTTACCATTTTCTGCCAGTACAAAAGAGTAGTCCGGTTTTTCTTTAAACAGTAAAGCATGAGTTTTACGCCATTGTGATCTGGCTAAGGTAAACTCATGTAACCACGCAATTTGTTGTTGAGTAACAGGATCTTGTGGTTGCCAACAACCTGTTTTTTGTTCTAAATAATCAGACACTTTATCATAAGCTAGTTTAGCTTTCGACATTACATAAGCAGAGACAAAGTATGGTGTGGCGGTAATTTCACCTTGTAAATCTGTTGTGATATAACAAACCAATGCGGCACGTTGAGCATTTTCGGAAAGAGAGCAAAGATCGTCGGATAACTCTCGAGGCAACATTGGAATATTAAATCCCGGCAAGTAATTAGTGAAACAACGTTGTTTAGCATCTTGTTCAATTTGTGAATTAATATCAATATAAGCTGTTGGATCGGCAATCGCAACGACTAATTTCCAACCGACTTGAGCTTCATTTTCGCTAATTGGCTCAATATATAAAGCATCATCTATATCTTTTGTTGTTTCACTATCAATAGTGATGAAGTGAAGTGCGGTGAGATCTTCACGTTCTTGTTGATCCAATAGAGGGTAACTTTCTTGCCCTTGCACGGGATAACGAGATTGTTCATGATATGCCAAAGTTACCCACCAAGGTGCAAGTTCGTCATCAGCGTGACAAATAAATTCAGAAATGTGTGCAAAGAAAAAACGATCATCACGTAAAGGATGGTTTTTTAGCTGTGCCACAACCCAATCTCCCTCTTGTAATTCTTCTTTAACGGCTTTTGTTTGTGTCGCTCCAATTGGCTGATTAATTTGGGGGTGATCGACTACAAGTTGTAATTTCTTGTCTTTATTGAACCGCACTTTGGCAATAAAGCGAGTTAGCATGGGGTCAATGAGTTCTTCCGGTTCAGCTTGTTCTTTATCGCCAATCGTTTCAATCACTGCTTTAATTTTGTCGCCATGCATAACTTTTTTCATTGCCATTGGCGGAATAAAATAACTTTTTTTATCACACTCAAGGAAACCGAAGGCTTTGTCAGAACCTCTTACAATACCTTCTACATGCGGTTTACTATCACGAATTTGTTGTTTGAGTTGGGAAAGTAGGGGATTATTTTGAAACATATTCTTACGCTATAAATGAAAACGGATGTTCAGTTGAACATCCCTAGAAAAGATTAAATGTAGATTATTCTGCACATAAGTCGCCCATGGCAGTAATGCTAAAACCGGCATCAACATGCAATACTTCACCTGTTATACCTGAAGCCAATTCTGAGCATAAGAATGCGGCTGAATTGCCTACATCTTCAATAGTTACGGTACGACGTAGAGGGGCTGTGTTTTCAAAAGTGGCCAGCATTTTCTTGAAGTTTTTAATGCCTGATGCCGCTAAAGTGCGGATTGGACCGGCTGAAATAGCATTGACACGAATACCGTCTTTACCTAAGTCTGCCGCCATAACACGAGTTGCCGCTTCAAGAGAGGCTTTCGCTAAACACATCACATTATAGTTTGGAATGGCACGTTCAGCACCTAAATAAGTCAACGTTAATAAGCCGGCGTTTTGATTTAACATTGGACGGGCTGCTTGTGCCATTGCAACGAAACTGTATGCACTAATATCATGTGCAATGCGATAGCCTTCACGAGTTGCCGCATTGACATAGTCGCCGTCAAGCTGATCGCCCGGAGCAAAAGCGATAGCATGCACAAAACCATCAAACTTGTCCCAATGCTGTTTTAATTGTGAAAAACATGCCTTGATGCTTTCATCTGTTGCAACATCCAAAGGTAAAACAATAGTAGAACCAAATTCTTGGGCAAATTCTTCTACGCGTGCTTTTAATTTATCGTTTAAATAAGTGAACGCTAATTCAGCTCCTTCACGTTTCATTGCCGTTGCAATACCATAAGCAATAGAACGGTTGCTCGCCAAACCAGTGATTAAAATGCGTTTACCTGCTAAAAATCCCATAATAAAACCCTTTATTCGGTTAGTTAAAAAGTCGGCATAGTATAAGTCAAAATGAGAGAAAAAACAAAAGACGCAAGAGTACGCTGATCTTTAAGCTGGATTATCAATATCTTTAAATTCAACTTCAAAACCGTATTCTTGAGCTAGCCATTCGCCTAAGGCCTTAATACCATAACGCTCCGTTGCGTGATGACCGGCGGCAAAAAAATGAATGCCTTGTTCTCTGGCTGAATGGATCGTTTGTTCCGATACTTCGCCGGTAATAAAAGCATCTAATCCTTTTGTTGCAGCCAAATCAATATAACCTTGCCCACCGCCGGTACAAATACCGACAGTTCGGATTAAGTGCGGTGCATTTTCACCACAAAATAAAGGTTTACGCCCTAATGCTTTTTCAATGCGTTGAGCCAATTCTTCACCGCTTACCGTCTCAACTAAATCACCATAAACAGGAATACTGAAACTACCATTTTCTAATGGGCGTAAATTTTCAATACCTAATAACTTCGCAAGTTGTGTATTGTTACCCAACTCTGCGTGTGTATCTAACGGTAGATGATACCCATACATATTGATGTCATTTTGCAACAAGGTTTTAATGCGTTTACCTTTCATCCCTCGGATGCAAGGATTTTCATTTTTCCAGAAATAGCCATGATGAACCAAAATTGCATCAGCTTGTTGTGCAACGGCATAATCAATTAACGCTTGGCTTGCGGTTACACCGGTAATAATTTTTTGCACATTGGATTTTCCTTCAATTTGTAAACCGTTGGGTGCATAATCGGAGATATTGGCACTATTGAGTTTTTGGTTGATAAGTTGCTCCAGTTCAAGATTATTCATATTGTTATCCATCCAATTAAATTTTATTTAATTTCAGTTCCTTTTAATAACTTACGTATCCAACTGCGATTTGGGCTGAGATTATGTAGAATATCTTCGCTCAAAGGGAGTGGTTCTGCATAAATCAGAGAGGCAAGGGTTTCACCTAATAAAGCGGCTGAAGTTAACCCTCTTGAACCTAACGCACCGATGAGATATAAATTTTTCCATTGTGCTGCATCAGGAATAGGCTGTTTACGACGACGTAAATTGAAGATGTTTCGGTAGTCTAAACATTGTTGCTCAAAATGAGGTACATTCCCCATAATCGGCACACGATCACGCACTGAACAACGAACACCTATTCTAGCTATATTGGCTGATATATCAATATCCTGCAACCAATCCATATTTTTATCCGTATCGGTAGAAGCTAGATTTTGTTGAATTTTTTGCTGATTTTCCCGTTGTTCTTGATGGCTAAAATGGCGATCTTTGTTATTGCGAATATGACTTGCACCAAGGCAATGACTCTGTTTCATTTTATCCGCCGGAGTTAAATAGCCATCGTAACAAAGTACGGACTTAAGTTTCAGTAAATTTGCACTGGTCGGAATTTGGCTGACTTGACCTCGTACGGGATAAAGAGGAAGTTTAGCTGTTTGCACAAAATCTGTAATTTGATAACCATTGGCGAGTACAACAACTTGATGATTAAAGGTTTCATTTTGTTCATTGGTTAAAACCCATTGTAAATTTCGGTAGTCAAGTGCGGTAATTTTTTGTGAGGTTTTGATCTCTAATCCAAGTTGTTGTAAGTAAGAGAAAGTATTTTGCACAAATTGACGTGGAGCAAGCCAACCTCCCTGCGGAATAAAACCTCCTGCACAATCTAAAGGAAGCCCTATTTTTTCACTTAACTGCTCTTTATTTAAATTCTGATACAAGCTTTTTGACCATTGATAAGAAGAAATTTTTGCCAATTTAACCGCACTTTTGTGATCGTAAGCACAAAGTGCTACACCACAAAATTCATGTTCAAATTCTATACCTTGTTTAATTGCCCACTGCAATTGTTGTAAAGCATAGAAAAAGGCATGAACATAAAAACGAATGTTGCGATCATCGTCATCACTTAATTGGGGATAAAAAGCACCTTGTTTGTTACCGGAGGCATTGAGGGCAAGTTGCTCATCTTCACAATAAAGAGTGATTTTTGCCCCCCTTTTTAATAGTGAAAGTGCGGTGAAAAGTGAAGCGATTCCGCCTCCGATAATTGCAATGTCTTCAGAAAGTAATGAGGCGGGCTGACTTAAGTACCAAGGGGCTTTTGTATTTTGTTGTGGAATAGCATTTTTAATACCACATAAACATTCCCGCTTTTTGCCGTAACCTTTTCGTTTTTGTACTTCGAATCCGGCAGAAACTAATCCTTTTCTGACCGCACTTGCAGCGGTAAATGTGGAAAATGTTCCTTGTGGCTTGCTGTAATAGAACATCTGTTGATAGAGTTCATCATTCCACATTTGTGGATTTTTACTGGGTGAGAAACCATCTAAAAACCAAGCATCAATACGATTTTGCATATAATCACCCAGTTGGGGCAAATTATCGACAATATCACCAAACCATAAATCCAATGTTGTTTCAGCAAAATGAAAACGTTGACAACCTTGTATCGCCTCTAAGCAATAATCGCATAATTGTTGTGATAAAGCAGAAAATTGTGGGTAAAATTGATGAATTTGTTGTAGTTGAACTTTGGGAAGAGGGTATTTCTCAAAGGAAATAAAAAATAAATGTTTAAGTGGGGAATGAGAATATTGTTGCCGAAATTGGCGAAATAAACTTGTTACGGCAAGAAAATTTAAACCTGTACCAAATCCTGTTTCTGCAATGACAAAATGTTTTTCTTGATAGACAATCCAGCGTTCCCATAAATGATTACCTTGCTGAAATACGTATTCGCTTTCTGCTAAACCGTCTTGGTTGGAAAAATAAACGTCATTAAATTGTTCTGATACCGGTGTTTTTTCTTGATTCAGGTAAATTTTGGCGGGTGTAACTGTAAACATAATATAGCTAATTTTTTTGTTGCATTCATGATTTTTGCTATAATAGCGAAAATTTTTTCACTGGTCGAACATTCGAAGAAAGACTTGAAATATTTTCATTTTATAGTAAGTTGGCGACCGATTATTTTATTCTTTAACGTAAAGGAATGTTTCTATGAGAAGAGCCGTGGTTACAGGTTTTGGTATTATTTCTAGTATTGGTAATAATAAACAAGAAGTGTTAGAAGCTTTAAAAAAAGGGAAATCAGGTATTGAAGTGATGCCGGATTTTGTCAAGATGGGCATGCGTAGTCATATAGCGGGAACAATTAAATTAAACCCTGCTGAATTAATTGAACGCAAAATTTTCCGTTTTATGGGAGATGCTGCTGCTTATGCTTATCTCTCAATGAAAGAGGCCATCGAAGATGCTGGATTGACGGAAGATCAAGTTTCCAATGATCGTACCGGACTTGTCATCGGAGCGGGAACAGGATCCGGTCATAACCAAATGGTTGCTTGTGATGCTGTAAGAGGTCCAAGAGGCGTTAAAGCTATTGGACCTTATGCAGTAACTAAAACGATGGCATCTAGTGTATCGGCTTGCTTAGCAACACCTTATAAAATCCGTGGCGTGAATTATTCGATTAGTTCTGCTTGTGCTACTTCTGCACATTGTATTGGACATGCCGTAGAATTAATTCAATTAGGTAAGCAGGATGTGGTTTTTGCCGGTGGAGCGGAAGAATTATCTTGGGAATGTGCAACTGAATTTGATGCAATGGGAGCGGTTTCAACTAAATACAATGAAACGCCTGAGAAAGCTTCACGTGCTTATGACGCTCATCGTGACGGATTTGTGATTGCCGGTGGCGGTGCGGTAGTCGTTGTTGAAGAATTAGAACATGCTTTAGCTCGTGGAGCTAAAATTTATGCGGAAATCGTTGGCTATGGTGCTACATCTGATGGATACGATATGGTTGCACCGAGTGGTGAAGGTGCGGAGCGTTGTATGAAGCAAGCATTGGCAACAGTGGATACGCCAGTGGATTATATTAATGTGCATGGTACGTCTACACCTGTCGGAGATGTAAAAGAGTTAGGTGCAATTCGCAACGTATTTGCTGATCAAAAACCTGCCATTTCTTCTACGAAGTCAATGACGGGGCATTCACTAGGTGCGGCGGGTGCTCATGAAGCGATTTATAGCTTATTAATGTTAGAACATGATTTTATTGCACCCAGCATTAATATTGAAACTTTAGATGAACAGGCGGTCGGTATGAATATTGTGACTGAAACAAAAGAGAATGCGGGACTCGAAACCGTGATGTCGAATAGTTTTGGTTTTGGTGGAACCAATGCCTGCTTGGTTTTCAAGCGTTATAAAAAATAGAGATAATTCTTTTATAGTGATCTATCTAATGATTTAGACAGATACTGTTCTTTTAGACCTTATTTTAAAGGACTATTTTAGATATTGAAGTGAGCTGCCTCTAAAAGTTGGACGGAATAACCAACTGATTAGAGGCAGATTTTTATGATTAAATGCAAAACAACAAACTACTGAGTAGTCTTTTTATATTTTTAGAATTTGTTTTATATTAAAATTCTCTCTTTATCTTTAAATAAAAATTTAATAAATATCAAGTTTAATGAATATAATTTTTAATAATTGTTATTTTGATAAATTTAATTTAATGATATTATCTTAATGCTTTAATATGGAAGGTTAAATCCTGAAAAGCAAGGTACTGAATACGATGTTGCTATTAAGCGAACTTTTATACGCATGAAACAGGTCGTGGCGTCTTTTGATTTTTTATTTTATTGATGTGGTTATTATGAAAAAATTTATTTTACTCGGATTATTACTTTCTTTTTCTTCATCAAGCATTGCTGAGTTATCTGATTGGATTAAGCCGATTTCGGATATCTCCTCCGGAGATACTGCATGGGTAATGATATCTGCAATCTTGGTTTTATTTATGACTATCCCCGGTTTGGCATTATTTTATGGGGGAATGGTTCGGAAAAAGAATGTGCTGTCGACAATGGCACAAAGTTTTGCGGTAAGCGGTTTGATAGCCGTTATTTGGTTGTGTTTCGGTTATAGTCTTTCATTTACACCAAATAATGCTTTTATTGGCGGAATGGATCGTTTTTTTCTGCAAGGTTTAAATGTGTTTACTGAACAGAAAATGCTTACTGTTTATCCGGGAGCTGGAACGATTCCGGAATCTGTTTTTATGATTTTTCAAATGACCTTTGCCATTATTGCTGGAGCGATCATTACAGGTGCGACTGTAGAGCGTATGAAATTTTCGGCATTATTGTTATTTGTTGGATTATGGTCACTTTTGATTTATGTTCCTACCGCACATTGGGTATGGGGAATAGGTGGTTGGCTAGTAAATGATGGGGTATTGGATTATGCCGGTGGTACCGTTATTCATATTAATGCAGGTGTAGCAGGATTAGTCGCTGCAATTGTCATTGGTAAACGGGTCGGTTACAGACATGAAGTGATGATGCCGCACAATTTAGTATTAACTCTAATAGGTACGGCAATGTTGCAGATTGGTTGGTTTGGGTTTAATGCGGGTTCGGCACTTGCTGCTGATGCAAGAGCGGGTATGGCATTGGCAACTACTCAGATTTCAGCCTCGGTCGGAGCATTAACTTGGATATTAGTCGAAGTATTTTGTAAACACAAGCCGTCTGCGTTGGGTTTGGCATCAGGAGCGGTAGCAGGGTTGGTTGGTATTACGCCCGCTGCTGGTTTTGTATCGGTACAAAGTGCTTTATTCATAGGTATGATAACAAGTGCGGTCTGTTTTGTCGGTGTAATGAAGCTCAAATATTGGTTTCGATACGATGATACGCTCGATGCGTTTGGTATTCACGGTTTAGGCGGGATTGTTGGAGCGGTGTTGACAGGCATATTCGTATCTCCTGATATTTCAGCTACTGAAACTACACTTTGGACACAAATTGAGAGTGTTCTAATTACTATCATTTTTAGTGCATCAGGTAGTTTTGTTTTATTAAAAATAATTGACAAAACCGTAGGGTTACGAGTGGAGCGAGATGAAGAACGTCAAGGTTTGGATTTAAGTTGCCATGGTGAAAGAATAGAATAGTTAAAAAATGACCGCACTTTACGCTTTATAAAGTGCGGTCAGATTATAGTAACTATATAATTTGAAGATGAAATTCGAACACCTATTATTTGGTGTTAATTAAATAATTTTTCCCTCCAGTATCCAAATTCTTTTAACAATTGTGAGTTTATATTCAAAGAAATTGCTTGTATTTGTACTTAAATCGTGAAGTTAGTCGTTGATGGTTGTAGAAAAAATAAAAGTTACATTCTAAAAGAAGATCCAAAATTTAAACACGTGATAGATAGTTTTGAATGGACAGCTTAGCCTGTGGGTAGGGGCTTGTCACCGTTCTCTGTTTTTTGCTATCAACCTATTTTCAGGTAAATACAGAGAACCCTTCTCGACTAGTTTGGATTTACTGAGTAATCAATAAGGGTATATGCCTGAAAAAATGGTTCATTTCTTAATTGTTAGCATACTATTATCAAGCTGCATGAGTACTGCCATAAAATTTTAGGATAATTTAGGATAATAATGGGGTAACTCTCTCAAAAAGAAGCTAAAATTTTTGATCAATGCCAAGAGGGGGTAATCAATTAAAAAGTAATAACAGATTTAACCATTAACTTTTAATTTACGGAGATATATGATGAACAGCGTGAACAACTCAATTTTTTAACGAACTAACCCATTCGTCAAATGTAATATCACTCAAATTAAGAATTTTGAAAAAGATTTTTCAATCAAAAGCCCTGAAGATTATAGAAATTATTTATGCTATTTAATAATAGCGGAGCTAGTGTTCATCATATGTATGGATTGCATAATTATGAGACATGTAGATTTTGAATGGAAAAAGGCATATTGGAGTATGAACAGGGAACTTTATATCGGTTATTATGATTTGGAGCGGGAAACGAGGCTCGAACTCGCGACCCCGACCTTGGCAAGGTCGTGCTCTACCAACTGAGCTATTCCCGCTTATTCCTGAAGAACGGAGCGTATTATACAAATATTTTACTAAGAAGCAAGGTTAAAATTTAAAAAAATGCAACCTTGCTTGATTATTGGTTGAATTAATTATTTGTTTGTTAAGTTAATAAAGGTATTCCTATAATGAGCTAATTCAGCAATGGATTCACGAATATCATCTAACGCCAAATGTGAATTCTTTTTTTCAAAGCTATTTAGAATTTCAGGTTTCCATCTTGATGCGAGTTCTTTTAGTGTGCTTACATCTAAATGACGATAGTGAAAGTATTCAGCTAATTCAGGCATGTAGTTGATTAAAAAACGTTTGTCTTGAGCAACGCTATTTCCACAAATAGGAGAAACACCTTTAGGAACCCATTTTTTTAGAAAATCCAAGGTTTGTAATTCTGCAGCCCGTTCTGTTAATTTGCTGTTTTTTACCCGTTCGATTAAGCCGTTAGATGTATGAGTTTTCACGCACCATTCATTCATGTTATTGAGAAGTTCGTTTGATTGATGAATGGCTAAAACAGGACCTTCAGCTAAAATATTGAGATCTTTATCTGTTACAATTGTTGCGATTTCAATAATCCGTTCTTTATCAGGATCTAAGCCTGTCATTTCCAAGTCAATCCAAATAAGATTTTGTTTATCTAATTGCATAATAAGAGTATCCTATACAAGATTTCTTATATTCTAACTGAAAAATGACCGCACTTTAAGGATTTCTCTTTGAGCAAACGTAAATTAACCCAAAATCAACAACGTCGAATTCAATCTAATAATGCAAAAACATTACATCGTCATCAACATCGGCACAAATCAGATATTGATTGGCAAGATGATATGCTTGGTGATTTTCAAGATGGAACGGTTGTGACAAGATATGCTGTTCATGCAGATGTAGAAAATGAGCAAGGTGAAATTATTCGTTGTAATTTACGCCGCACATTGAAAAGTGTCGTTGTGGGCGATCGTGTCGTTTGGCGTAAAGGAAAGGAACAACTGCAAGGTGTAAGAGGTGTCATTGAAGCTGTTCAACCACGACATAATCAGATTGTACGCCCGGATTATTATGATGGTTTAAAGCCGATTGCGGCTAATATTGATCGTATTATTATTGTTTCAGCGGTATTACCAAATTTATCTCTCAATATTATTGATCGTTATTTAGTTGTTTGTGAAAGCTCGAATATTCCAGCCGTTATTGTTGTAAATAAAGCAGATTTATTGAGTAGTGAAGCTCGAATAGAAGTTGGCTTACAACTCGAAATTTATCGGAAAATAGGGTATGAAACGTTATTAATCTCTGCCAAGAGCGGTGAGAATATGGAGAAACTGACCGCACTTTTGTCTGAGGGGACGTCTATTTTTGTTGGGCAATCAGGTGTGGGTAAATCAAGTTTAATTAATTATATTTTGCCTGAAGTGAATGCACAAACTGGTAAGCTCAGTCAAGTATCTGGTCTAGGTCAGCATACCACAACATCTTCTCGCCTATATCACTTATCACAAGGAGGAAATTTGATAGATTCTCCCGGTATTAGAGAGTTTGGTTTATGGCATTTAGATCGAGAGCAAATCACGAACGGTTACCGAGAATTTCAGTATTTTTTGGGAACTTGTAAGTTTCGAGACTGTAAACATTTGCATGATCCGGGGTGTGCTATTCAGCTTGCAGTGAAAGAAGGAAAAATCGATCCTTTACGTTTTGAAAATTATCATAGACTAATTACAAGTTTGTCCGAAACTAAATCTCAACGGCATTTTATATCGGCGAATTAAGTTAAAGAAGATATTTTGTATACTTAATAAACAACTTGGAGCTTTTTTTGTGATGTAGTTCAAATTTTAATGTGGTTTACCTTGATTATTCTGATTTGAAACTTGATACTATGCCTCTGATTTATTTTTTTATTTAAAATAAATATGAACTGACACTAACGAATTGTTTTTGAAGCGTTAGGATACTACATGTAGAATGATTTAAATTAAGAGGATACAGTTATGTACTCAAAAGATGTTGAAATTACTGCACCAAATGGTTTACACACTCGTCCAGCTGCACAGTTTGTAAAAGAAGCCAAAGCGTTTGTTTCTGATATTACAGTAACTTCAGCGGGCAAAAGTGCTAGTGCAAAGAGTCTATTTAAGTTACAAACCTTGGGATTGACTCAAGGTACAGTTATTACGATTTCTGCTGATGGTGAAGATGAACAAAAAGCGGTTGAACACTTAGTTGCATTAATTCCTACTCTAGAATAATCAATATATTTATTAGCCATAACTTAATGTTTTCATAAATAATAAGTTTATGGCTATTGTGTTATTTAGCGTATTGTAATTTAAAATTATTTTGGAAGGTTAATATGATTTCAGGTATTACAGCATCACCAGGTATTGTATTTGGTAAGGCACTGGTGCTTAAAGAAGAAAAGATTGTTCTTGATACGCAAAAAATAAAAGATGAGCAAATAGACATTGAAGTTGCTCGTTTTTATAGCGGGCGTACGGCAGCTATAGAGCAATTGATTGCGATTAAAGATCGTGCTTTAGTCTCTTTAGGTGAGGAAAAAGCTGCAATTTTTGAAGGACATTTAATGATCCTTGAAGATGAAGAACTGGAAGAAGAAATTTTAGATTACTTACGTTCAAATAAGGTCAATGCAGGCGTTGCTGCAAGTAAGATTATTGATCAACAAGTTGCTATGTTGTCTGAAATTGACGATGAATACCTACAAGAGCGTGCCGGAGACATTCGTGATATTGGTAATCGTTTGATTAAAAATATTTTAGGTATGAAAATCGTTGATTTAGGGGATATTAATGAAGAGGCGATTTTGGTTGCTTATGATTTAACCCCTTCTGAAACAGCACAATTAAATTTGGATAAAGTATTAGGCTTCATTACAGACATTGGTGGGCGAACATCACATACTTCTATTATGGCTCGTTCTCTTGAATTGCCGGCTATTGTAGGAACCAATGATATCACTTCAAAAGTCAATACCGGTGATTATCTCGTTCTTGATGCGGTTAATAATGCGATTTATGTTAATCCGACACAAGAAGAAATTGAGCGTTTGAAAGCTTTAGAGCGACAATTAGCCGAAGAAAAAGCGGAATTAGCTAAATTGAAAGATTTGCCAGCATTGACTTTAGACGGACATCAAGTAGATGTGGTAGCTAATATTGGCACTATTCGTGATTGTGAGGGAGCTGATCGTAATGGTGCTGAAGGCGTCGGATTATATCGGACAGAATTCTTATTTATGGATCGTGATCAGTTACCAACGGAAGAAGAACAATTTATTGCTTATAAAGAAGTTGTTGAAGCAATGAATGGTCGTTTAGTTGTGTTACGCACAATGGATATTGGTGGAGATAAAGATTTACCGTATTTGAATTTACCTAAAGAAATGAATCCTTTCTTAGGTTGGCGTGCGATTCGAATTGGTATGGATCGTCGTGAAATTTTACATGCTCAATTACGTGCAGTATTGCGTGCGTCAGCTTTTGGTAAATTAGCTGTTATGTTCCCGATGATTATTTCTGTTGAAGAAATTCGAGAATTGAAATCTGTGATTGAAAGTTTGAAACAAGAATTACGTGATGAGGGTAAGGCTTTTGATGAGAATCTTCAAGTTGGGGTAATGGTTGAAACACCGGCGGCAGCAATAAATGCAAAATTTTTAGCAAAAGAAGTCGATTTTTTTAGTATCGGGACGAATGATTTAACCCAATATACTTTAGCGGTTGATCGTGGGAATGAATTAATTTCACATTTATACAATCCGATGACACCGGCTGTATTAAACTTAATTAAGCACGTGATAGATGCATCTCATGAGGAAGGTAAATGGACTGGAATGTGCGGTGAGTTAGCAGGCGATGAAAATGCCACATTGTTATTGTTAGGTATGGGATTAGATGAATTTAGTATGAGTGCAATTTCGATACCTCGTATTAAAAAATTGATTCGCAATGTGAATTATCAGGATGCTAAATTACTTGCTGAGCAAGCATTACAGCAACCAACTGCGGCAGGTATTTTGAGCTTAGTTAATGATTTTTTAGTGGAAAAAGCACTTAATTAATATCATTTGATAAAAAATTACGCTAGAATAGTGCAATTATTCATGAGTAGGAGAAAGTTTAAATGGCTTTTTTTGATAAATTATTTGGTTCAAAGGAAAGCAAATCTATTGATGTTGAAATTTATGCACCTATATCAGGTACAATTGTAAATATTGAGGATGTACCGGATGTGGTTTTCTCTGAGAAAATAGTAGGTGATGGCATAGCAATTCGTCCTACGGGGAATAAGATTGTTGCACCTGTAGATGGAGTAATCGGTAGAATATTTGAAACTAACCATGCATTTTCAATAGAGTCCAAAGATGGCGTCGAGTTATTTGTTCACTTTGGTATTGATACAGTAGAATTGAAAGGTGAAGGTTTTACTCGTATTGTTCAGGAAGGTCAACAAGTAAAACGTGGTGAAACAATTATTGAATTTGATTTGGCTTCATTGGAAGCAAAGGCAAAATCAGTATTAACTCCGCTGGTAATTTCAAATATGGATGAAATTAATAGTATGGATAAAATGTTTGGCGAGGTTGTGGCTGGCGAATCAGTTGTGCTCTTGTTGAAAAAATAATGAATAGTGTTATTTAAAACGGATTGGTAGTGGCTAATCCGTTTTTTTATATCAATAAATTTTTAAGGAAGAACAGCATGTGTTTTTTCTATTTTCATATAAAAACTACTATCTTTATTTCAAAAAATCTAATAACATTTACGAAATTTGTTAAGATTTGTGGCGTAAACTAGATTTGATTAGTTTCGTTGTGAGTTTTGCTAACATTATCAGAATTTTAGTTATCAATCCGTTGTTTAATTTAGTGTTATAAATTAAACGTACCTTTTAACTTAACACAATAAGGAAAAGACTATGTCAGATATATTGAAAAATGACGTAGATCCGGTCGAAACCAATGATTGGTTATTAGCGATCGATTCAGTAATTCGTGAAGAAGGTATTGAGCGTGCTCAATATATTATAGAACAATTGATGCAACATGCCCGTGCAAATTCTGTGTCATTACCAACGGGTGTAAGCACAGATTACATTAACACAATTCCTCCATCAGAAGAGCCTAATTACCCTGGTAATTTAGACTTGGAGCGTCGTATTCGTAGTGCAATTCGTTGGAATTCGATAATGATGGTATTGCGTGCTTCGAAAAAAGATTTGGATTTAGGTGGACATATGTCTTCTTTTCAATCTTCAGCAACTATTTATGAAGTTTGTTTTAACCATTTCTTTAAAGCTCGTACAGAAAAAAATGGTGGTGATTTAGTTTTTTTCCAAGGTCATATTTCTCCGGGAATTTATGCCCGTGCATTCTTAGAAGGTCGTGTAACAGAAGAGCAATTAGATAATTTCCGTCAAGAAGTTGAAGGCAAGGGGTTACCTTCTTATCCACACCCTAAATTAATGCCTGAATTCTGGCAATTTCCAACTGTATCAATGGGACTTGGACCATTGAATGCAATCTATCAGGCACGTTTCTTAAAATATTTACATAATCGTGGCTTGAAAGACACTTCAGAGCAAACTGTTTATGCGTTTTTGGGCGATGGTGAGATGGATGAAGTAGAATCTCGTGGTGCAATTGCGTTTGCTGCTCGTGAGAAATTAGATAACTTAGTTTTTGTTATCAACTGTAACTTACAACGTTTAGACGGTCCGGTAACCGGTAACGGTAAAATCATTCAAGAACTTGAAGCTCAATTCAATGGTTCTGGTTGGGAAGTTATTAAAGTTATTTGGGGACGCCGTTGGGATCGTTTATTACAACGTGATACATCAGGTAAATTATTACAATTAATGATGGAAGTTGTTGATGGCGATTATCAAACTTTCAAATCTAAAGATGGTGCTTATGTTCGTAAACACTTCTTTGGTCGTTATCCTGAAACAGAAGCATTAGTTGCGGAAATGACAGACGATGAAATTTTTGCACTTAATCGTGGTGGACATGATCCATTAAAAGTGTTTGCAGCATTTAATAAAGCAAAACAAGTTAAAGATAAACCGGTTGTATTATTGGTTAAAACGATCAAAGGTTATGGCATGGGAGAAGCAGCCGAAGGTCGTAATATAGCTCATCAAGTGAAAAAAATGGATATGTCAGGCGTTAAGCATGTACGAGATCGTTTCAATGTTCCGGTATCTGATGCAGAAATTGATAACTTACCTTATGTTAAATTTGCAGAAGGAACAGAAGAATATAAATATCTTCATGAACGTCGTCAAGCATTGAACGGTTATTTACCGACTCGTTTACCTCGCTTTACACAACAAATGGATGTTCCTGCATTAGAAGAATTTGCACAATTATTTGAAGAACAAAGTCGTCCTATTTCCACTACAATGGCATTTGTTCGTTCATTGAATGTATTACTGAAAAATAAATCTGTAGGTAAACATATTGTTCCGATTATTGCTGATGAAGCCCGCACTTTTGGTATGGAAGGTTTGTTCCGTCAAATCGGTATTTATAACCCACATGGACAAAATTATACTCCGCAAGATCGTGAACAGGTATCTTACTATCGTGAAGCAATTGATGGACAAGTATTGCAAGAAGGTATCAATGAACAAGGTGCAACAGCATCTTGGTTGGCTGCAGCAACGTCATATTCAACAAATGATATGCCAATGATTCCATTCTTTGTGTATTATTCTATTTTTGGTTTCCAACGTGTAGGTGATTTAATGTGGTTAGCAGGCGATCAACGTGCTCGTGGGTTCATGATTGGTGGTACTTCGGGACGTACAACCTTAAATGGTGAGGGATTACAACATGAAGATGGTCATAGCCATATTCAATCTTCTGTTGTTCCAAATTGTATTTCTTATGATCCGGCTTTTGCTTACGAAGTTGCTGTTATTATACAAGATGGCGTGCGTCGTATGTATGGGCCTGAACAAGAAGATGTGTATTACTATATCACCACACTGAATGAAACTTATGATCAACCTGCAATGCCTAAAGGTGCAGAAGAAGGTATTCGTAAAGGTATCTATAAATTTGAAACAGTAACTGGTCAAGGCAAAGGTAAGGTTCAGTTATTAGGTTCAGGGTCAATTTTACGTCATGTTCGTGAAGCGGCTAAATTACTTGCTGACGATTTCGGCGTTACATCTGATGTGTACAGTGTTACTTCATTTACTGAACTTGCTCGTGATGGTGCGAATGCGGATCGTTGGAACTTATTACATCCAAAAGCAGAAGCTAAAGTACCTTATATTGCTCAAGTAATGAATGATGCTCCGGCAATTGCTTCAACAGATTATGTTAAACTATTTGCAGAACAGGTTCGTCCATATATACCTGCACAAAGTTATCGTGTATTAGGTACTGATGGTTTTGGTCGTTCAGATAGTCGTGAAAATTTACGTAAACATTTCGAAGTAAATGCACATTATGTTGTTATTGCTGCGTTAACCGAGTTGGCACAGCAGGGTACTATCAGCAAAGATGTAGTTGCTCAAGCAATTAGTAAATATGGTATTGATGCAGATAAAATCAATCCTTTATATGCATAATCAATATTTGAACTGAGCGGATATAATCCGCTCGTAAGAAAAGGATAAGATAAAATGGCTAAAGAAATTCAAATTCCAGATATTGGTGGAGATGAAGTTACTGTCACTGAAGTTATGGTTAAAGCTGGGGATACTATTATAGTTGATCAATCTGTGATTAACGTTGAAGGCGATAAGGCATCAATGGAAGTTCCATCACCGGAAGCGGGTGTCATTAAGGAAGTATTAGTAAAAGTAGGCGACAAAGTTTCTACTGGAACTCCTATGTTTGTATTAGAGAATGCAGAATTAGCATCTACTGAGACAGCATCTGAAAGTATGCAAACCGAAAAAACACAAAGTGCGGTAGCGTCTATCATTGAAATTTATGTACCTGACATTGGTGGTGATGAAGTCAATGTAACTGATATTATGGTTTCTGTAGGTGAGACAGTTGCAGAAGAGCAGTCTATTTTAAATGTTGAGGGTGATAAAGCCTCAATGGAAGTGCCTGCCCCTACTGCCGGTATAGTAAAAGAAATTTTAATCAAAGTGGGAGATAAAGTGTCGACCGGTTCTCTTGTGATGAAATTTGAAGTTGCAGGTGTTGTATCTGTAGCCGAAACAGCTCAAGTTTCTTCTTCAGCTCAAGTAACAGGTGAAAGTGCGGTGCAAGATGTACACGTTCCTGATATCGGTGGTGATGAAGTCAATGTGACAGAAATTATGGTTGCAGTGGGCGATAGTGTTACAGAGGAACAATCTTTAATTACTGTTGAAGGTGATAAAGCTTCAATGGAAGTGCCTGCTCCTTTTGCTGGTGTAGTGAAAGAAATTTTGGTGAAATCAGGGGATAAAGTTTCAACTGGTTCATTAATTATGCGTTTTGAAGTGCAAGGAAAAGCCCCTACTCCAAAAGCATCATCGGCTGTGACAGAGGCTAAAGTGGCTCCATCTCCAGCTGCACAAGAAAATCAAATGACGCCAGTGTCTCAAGCTGATGTGACTGCAAGTGCGGTGTTTGCTCATGCAACTCCGGTTGTTCGTCGTCTAGCTAGAGAGTTCGGCGTGAACTTAGACAAGGTAAAAGGGACGGGGCGTAAAGGTCGAATCTTAAAAGAAGACGTTCAGGCTTATGTAAAAGCGGCAATTAAAGCGGTTGAAAGTGGCAATGTTTCTCCTACATCAGCAGGTAATGGTGCTGTCAATGGAGCAGGACTAGGCTTGTTACCTTGGCCGAAAGTCGACTTCAGTAAATTTGGTGATATTGAGCAAGTTGAGTTGGGTCGTATTCAGAAAATCTCCGGTGCAAATTTACATCGCAACTGGGTAATGATTCCTCATGTTACGCAATGGGATAAAGCAGACATTACGGAACTGGAAAAATTCCGCAAAGAACAAAATGTGTTGGCGGAAAAACAAAAACTTGATGTAAAAATTACGCCATTAGTATTTATTATGAAGGCCGTTGCTAAAGCGTTAGAAAATTACCCACGCTTTAATAGTTCATTATCAGAAGATGCTCAAAGCCTGATTCTGAAAAAATACATTAATATTGGAGTGGCGGTTGATACACCTAACGGCTTGGTTGTACCTGTGTTTAAAGATGTGAATAAAAAAGGCATTATTGAATTATCTCGTGAATTAGCGGAAATTTCTAAGAAGGCTCGAGCTGGTAAATTAACCGCATCAGATATGCAAGGTGGTTGTTTTACTATTTCAAGTCTAGGAGGAATTGGCGGTACACACTTTACGCCAATTGTAAATGCTCCAGAAGTCGCAATTTTGGGTGTATCTAAATCTGAAATGACACCGGTATGGAATGGCAAAGACTTTACTCCTCGCTTAATGCTTCCGTTATCTTTGTCTTATGATCATCGTGTAATTGACGGTGCTGATGGAGCAAGATTTATTACTTTCATTAATAGTGTATTAAGCGATCTTCGTCGTTTAGTTATGTAAATACTACGCCTCTAAATCTTATTAGGGGGCGTTAAAACTGTTAAAGTGCGGTTGAAAACCGCCAACTTTTAACGAGGTAAAAAATGAATAAAGAGATTAAAACACAAGTTGTCGTCTTGGGAGCAGGTCCGGCTGGTTACTCAGCAGCTTTCCGTTGTGCAGATTTAGGCTTAGAAACTGTTATTGTAGAGCGATTTTCGACGCTTGGTGGAGTATGTTTAAATGTAGGCTGTATTCCGTCTAAAGCGTTATTGCATGTAGCTAAAGTGATTGAAGAAGCTAGGTCCTTATCCGCTCATGGTATTGTTTTTGGTGAACCAACAACGGATATTGATAAAATTCGTGGTTGGAAAGAAAAAGTAATTAATCAATTGACTAGCGGTTTAGCCGGTATGGCTAAACAGCGTAAAGTACAGGTAGTTAATGGTTATGGTAAATTCTCAGGACCAAATGCAATTATTGTGGCTGGTGATGAAGGTGAAACGAAAATTACTTTTGATAATGCAATTATTGCTGCCGGCTCTCGCCCTATTCAGTTACCATTTATTCCACATGAAGATCCTCGTATTTGGGATTCTACTGATGCGTTAAAGTTAAAAGAAGTACCTGAAAATCTCTTAATTATGGGGGGCGGTATCATCGGTCTTGAAATGGGAACCGTTTATCATGCTTTAGGTTCTAAAATTGATGTGGTTGAAATGTTTGATCAAGTTATCCCTGCAGCGGATAAAGATATGGTTCAAATTTATACTAAACGCATTGAAAAAAAATTCAATTTATTACTGGAAACTAAAGTAACTGCTGTTGAAGCAAAAGAAGACGGTATTTATGTATCAATGGAAGGTAAGGCTGCAAGTGAAACTCGTCGTTATGATGCAGTATTAGTTGCAATTGGTCGTGTACCAAATGGTAAATTAATTGATGCAGGTATTGCTGGCGTCGAAGTTGATGATCGTGGCTTTATTCGCACTGACAAACAAATGCGTACTAATGTACCTCATATCTTTGCTATTGGTGATGTTGTTGGTCAGCCAATGCTAGCACATAAAGGCGTACATGAAGGTCATGTAGCTGCAGAAGTAATTGCAGGACAAAAACATTATTTTGATCCGAAAGTTATTCCATCTATTGCTTATACCGAACCGGAAGTAGCTTGGGTGGGGAAAACTGAAAAAGAATGTAAAGCTGAAGGGATTAATTACGAAGTTGCTAAGTTCCCTTG
Source organism: Histophilus somni 2336 (assembly GCF_000019405.1). Lineage (NCBI taxonomy): Bacteria > Pseudomonadati > Pseudomonadota > Gammaproteobacteria > Pasteurellales > Pasteurellaceae > Histophilus > Histophilus somni. Next base: position 1,160,336 of record NC_010519.1, read on the forward strand.
GGCAGCGTCTGGACGTGCAATTGCATCCGACTGTGCTGATGGTATGACGAAATTGATTTTCGATAAAGATACACATCGTGTTATTGGGGGAGCAATTGTCGGTACTAACGGTGGTGAATTGCTAGGTGAAATTGGCTTGGCAATTGAAATGGGGTGTGATGCTGAAGATTTAGCACTAACAATCCATGCTCATCCAACTTTACATGAATCTGTTGGGCTAGCCGCTGAAGTTTTTGAAGGCTCTATTACAGATTTGCCAAATCCAAAAGCGAAGAAGAAAAAATAATAATCTTGCTCGATGAGACAATAAGGCGATCTTTTCTGAGATCGCCTTATTTTTTTGCAAAAAAGTGCGGTAAAAAATACGGCACTTTTTAGGCGGCAAATTTTATTTGATTTTCTTTTGGTTTTATTTGATGGATTGTATTGGTTACTGTACCAATAATAGGCAAATTTTGCCAATTAGATGTTCTTATTGAATGTACTTTATTATCTAGTGGGAAAAAAATAAATTCATTATTTTCATGCATCATGAATTCATAAATTTGAAATTGGTTATTAAGATCTAAAACGACAAGATCATTCATTGAAAGGTAATTTTGTTTTTCTACAATAAGAATATCACCTTGCTCAATATTCCAAGCGAGCAGATTAGGATTGTTAACTTGAATAAAACAAGTTTGTTGTGGGTGTTTAATACAGTAAAGATTGAGATCTAGTTTTTTGTGTGAACTTCTATTACGTTCCTCAATATCAATGAAGAATGGCATAGGTTGGTAAGAAAGTGTAGTGTTTATATTGCTGATATTCTGATTTGCGTAACCCATCTTTTTCTCCAATCTAAGTATGTTATATATTAACTGATTATTTATACAGGTATATATTACTGTTTTTATATACATATAGTCAATAGCATAATAGAAATTTTTAGAAATTTGCAGATTAATAAATGTATTTTATTTTATAAAAATTCAAAAAATGTTTATTTTAATATTTTCTTTATAATCAATTTACGTTATCTTTACTAAACCTTGGTGGATCTATAGATCTGTATTTTTAACTCAAAAAACACAACATTTATTATTATGAATAAGTCATATTTATACTCCTTCTTTTTTCATGGAAGTTTGGTCAAGCGAATTTCTGTTGGTCTTTTATTGGGATTGCTGTTAGCATTAATCGCTCCATCATTGCAAGGTGTATTAGGTTTTAATCTTGCAGAAAAAGCCGGTTTTTTAGGAAAAATATTTGTGCGTTCATTGCGTGCAGTTGCTCCAATTTTAGTTTTTTTATTGGTTATTTCTGCAATTGCTAATAAGCAATTAGGCACAAAAAGCAATATGAAATCTATTGTTGTCTTATATTTGCTAGGAACTTTCTTAGCTGCATTGACATCAGTATTATTTAGTTTTGCATTGCCGACAGAAATTGCTTTAAAAACGCAAGAAGGCTCTCTTTCTCCGCCAAACGAAGTATCTGAAGTTTTAAGTACTTTAGTACTGAACGTGGTAGATAATCCAATTAATGCTTTATTTAATGCAAACTTTATTGGTATCTTATTTTGGGCAATAGGTTTGGGGATAGCCTTACGCTATGCGTCAGATACGACTAAAAATGTCATGAATGATTTTTCAGAGGCTGTATCTAGAATTGTTCATTTTATTATTAGTTTTGCACCTATCGGTGTTTTTGGTTTGGTAGCTGAAACTTTAACTGATAAAGGTTTGGGTGCATTGCTTGATTATATGCAATTACTAGTTGTTTTAATTGGGTCTATGCTATTTACTGCGTTTGTTATTAATCCAATTTTAGTTTTTTGGAAAATTCGTCGTAATCCATATCCCCTAGTATGGACTTGTGTACGAGAAAGTGGATTAACGGCATTCCTTACACGTAGTTCTGCAGCAAACATTCCTGTAAATATGGAATTGTCAAAACGCTTAAAATTAGATGAGGAAACTTATTCAGTTTCAATACCGTTAGGTGCTAATATCAATATGGCAGGTGCGGCGATTACTATTACGGTATTAACATTAGCTGCTGTACATACCTTAGGTATTGAGGTCTCTTTCCCTACGGCTGTATTGTTAAGTGTAGTGGCTAGTATTTGTGCTTGTGGTGCTTCTGGTGTTGCTGGCGGATCATTATTATTGATTCCATTAGCTTGTAGTTTATTTGGTATTCCTAATGATATTGCAGCACAAGTAATCGGCGTCGGTTTCGTCATTGGCGTATTACAAGATTCAACGGAAACTGCATTAAACTCTTCAACGGATGTTATTTTTACAGCTGCGGTATGTTGGAGTGAAGAAAATAAAAATTCATAGAGTTTATCTAATGTGAAATATAGCGGGTATGGGTACATATCCGCTTTTTCGTTATACTTGATAGCCTTCTGCATGAAGTGATAAAGTAGAAAAAATTTCATCTACGATGAGAATGCTTTAGCATCACTGTACTTTTTGCTTTGAAATGGAGATATCCCTCTCATAAAAACACTATAGTTTTCATAAGAATAAGTTATTTTCAAAATATACTAATAATCCATATGGTTATTAATTTTTACAAAAACTTTCTGTTCAATAATTTAAAAAAGAGGAATATAATAGGATACACTAGTTTAATAGTCAGGAGAGAAATATGTATATCAGTCGGAATATGGAACAATGGAATGAATTTCTTGATTTAATGAGAAAAGCATTTGAACAAGGCAAAGAACAAGAACTACTTACTTTGCTACTTACTGCTGATGAGCGAGATGCAGTTGCACTACGCGTTCAAATTGTATCCCAATTACTGGATAAATCTTTGGCACAACGAGAGATACAACAAATTTTGAATACAAGTGCGGCAACAATTACCAGAGGTTCAAATATGATTAAAATTATGCCTCCTGAATTTATGGACTGGGTTAAACAGCAACTAAACCATAACAATAAAAACGAATTAGGTGGTGACTAATAAAAGGGTAGTAAGAGTGAGACCTTAAGTCATTTTTGTTTACTATTTTCCTATACAAATGCACTTCTAAACAGAAAACAGTCTTTACTATAAAAAATTTACGTCAAAAAAATCTGACAGTTTCATACTTAAAGAGAACACTGTCAGATTTAATTTACTGTATAGTATGATGATTATGCGTTATTACCAGTGATTTTAGCCACTTCCGCTGCAAAATCTTCTTCAACTTTTTCAATACCTTCACCAACTTCTAAACGAATAAAGTTTGTTACTGAAGTATTAACTGATTTTAAGTAATCACCGACAGAAACTGAAGGATCCATAACGAATGCTTGACCGGTTAAAGACACTTCACCAGTGAATTTCTTCATACGACCTTCAACCATTTTTTCAGCGATTTCTTTTGGTTTGCCTGAGTTGATTGCAATATCAATTTGAATTTGACGCTCATGTTCTACAACTTCAGCGGAAACATCTTCTGGATTTACGAATTCAGGTTTAGAAGCTGCAACGTGCATTGCTACTTTTCTTAATTCTTCTTCTGAACCGGATCCCGCTACTAACACACCAATTTTTGCACCATGTAAGTATTGAGCAATTACATCACCCTCTAAATACTGAACACGACGAATCGTCATATTTTCACCAATTTTAGCAACTAACGCAGCACGTTTATCTTCAAAATGAGTTGCTAAGGTATCAATCGTTGTTCCTTTGTTTGCCAAAGCGTAATCAGCAACTTCATCAGCTAAACCTAAGAAGCCGGTATCTTTTGCTACAAAGTCTGTTTCACAGTTCAGTTCAACTAGAACACCAAAACCGGAACCAATGCGTACACGAATAACACCTTCAGCAGCTATACGACCTGCTTTTTTTGCAGCTTTTGCCTGTCCCGATTTACGCATATTGTCGATAGCCAGCTCAATATCACCATTTGCTTCAACTAATGCTTTTTTACACTCCATCATACCTGCACCGGTACGTTCACGAAGTTCTTTAACTAATGCTGCTGTAATTTCAGCCATCTTAAATTCCTCTATCCATTTGATTAAATAGTATCGGTTTTAGACCGCACTTTATTGATATAAAAAGCAGGGAACTAAAAGCCCCCTGCGTTTAATTAATAAGGGCTTACGCCTTTACTGAATTATTCTGCTGCTGCAAAAACTTCTTCAGTTACCGTTTCTTGATTACGACCTTCTTTTACTGCTGTGGTAGCTGCAGAAAGATATAATTGAATTGCACGTGACGCATCATCGTTACCTGGAATAACAAAATCTACGCCATCTGGGCTTGAGTTAGTATCAACAATTGCAAATACAGGGATTCCTAGATTATTTGCTTCTTTGATTGCGATATGTTCATGATCTGCACCGATCACAAAAATTGCATCAGGAAGACCGCCCATATCTTTGATACCGCCAAGACTTAATTCAAGTTTTTCCATCTCACGAGTACGTACTAACGCTTCTTTTTTCGTTAATTTATCAAAAGTACCATCTTGAGATTGGGTTTCTAAATCTTTTAAACGTTTGATTGATTGACGCACTGTTTTCCAGTTTGTCAACATCCCGCCTAACCAACGGTGATTTACATAATATTGCTGACAGTCTAACGCTGCTGCTTTAACAACTTCAGAAGCTGCACGTTTTGTACCAACAAATAAAATTCTGCCGTTATTACTCGCAATACGAGTTAATTCAACTAACGCTTCATTGAACATTGGGACAGTTTTTTCTAAGTTGATGATGTGAACACCATTGCGAGGTCCGAAAATGAACGGTTTCATTTTTGGGTTCCAGTAACGAGTTTGGTGACCGAAGTGAACGCCAGCTTGCAGCATATCACGCATTGAAACTTGTGCCATAAGATAATTTTCCTTTTGTTTGGGGTTTAGCCTCCACATATCAAGCAAATCGACCGTTTGGCACCCCGATTTACTTCTCATGATACGTGTGTGATTTCGTAAGTTAATTGTTAAATTGACAACTCAAAATAACGTCGCACTTTATACCACAAAGTGCGGTTAAAAACTAGAAGAAACTCTTAAATTTTGCAAAAAAATAATGCCTGATAACCTCAGGCACTATTTTTGCAATTCGAAGAAATGTAACCCTGCTTTTACTCTTCATTAATGAATTTTGTATTAATTTCAATACTGGCTTTTTCTCTTAAGGCTTGAATAAGCAAATTGCTTAAACTAAATTGCTTAATTTTTGCTATTTGAACGCCAAATAATTGTTTTTGCTCAGGCGTTAATTGGCTATCTTCTACGTTCATTAACTCAACAAAAACAATATCTCCAAACATATTTTTCGCTACAGATATGGTTGTTTTGCCCGGGTCAGGTTTTTTCATTGAGAATATCACTTTGCCTAAAACAGGATCTTTATTATCTACATCTCTATAAACCCACGTTTCTTTTTCTGAAAAATGAATATAAGACGGTAATTTGAAATCAGTCATTGTATTCATCTCTGCAACGATTTTCTCTGCCATATTAAACAACGTAGTTTCGGCTTTCTGACGTTTTAAATAAGTTTCAATATCTGCTGTTGCCTCAGCCAGTGTACGAATACCCTCAGGTTTATAATCAACTACACGCAGAAGCACGGAATGTTGATCGCCAACATTGATTGCCTCTGAGTTTATACCGCCTTGCATAAGATCAGAATTAAAAATGGCGGTAGCAATATGACTATAATTTAATTCTGGCGGTAAATCTTGACGAGAAAAATAATCTGTTTCTTTGATTTCAAGCCCAGCTACTTTAGCTGCTTCTTCTAATGATTGCGGATTTTCAAACGCCTTTTCATTCATTTGTTTTTCTAATGAATAAAAAGCATTTGTTACTAAATCATTACGCAATTTAGTTGCAATTTCCTCTTTAACATCATTTAATTCACGGGTTTTCATATCCAATACTTTAATGATATGGTACGCATTATCCACTTTCACAGGCTGGCTATACTCACCAACATTTAATAACGTCACCGCACTTTCAAAAGCAAGAGGCATCATTCCATTCACAACCCAATCCAAATCTCCACCTTTTTGGGCTGATAATGTGTCCATTGAATATAATTTTGCTAAAGCAGAAAAATCTTCGCCATTTTGTAAATTAGCATAAACTGATTGTGCTTCTTGTTCAGTCGGTAATTGAATATGAGCTAAATGTTTTGTTATATATTGAGCTTTATTATCTTGATAATATTGTGCAATTTCTATATCGGAGATTTTTACTTTCTGATCCGCAATCGCACGAGTTAAGTCTAGATATTGCACTTTAACTCTTTCAGGTACAGCAAAGTTAGCTTTGTTAGCTTGATAATATTGTTCGATTTCTTGCTCCGTTACAGTTTGTTTTTGCATTTCGTCATCTAAAGATAGAACAGCTAAACGAACATCACGACGTTGGAAAAAATTCTTTGCTAATTCATTGAGTTGTATAGGAACCTGAAAATCACTATTTGCAATACCTTGCTGTAATTGCTCTAATACCAAGCCTTCACGCACATATGCAGCATAAGTATCAGAACTAATACCACTTGAAGCTAATATCTGCTGATAAATTTTATTGTCAAATTTGCCCTCATTTTGGAACATAGGTGAGTTCACAATAGCTAAACTTACTTGCTTATCGCTAATTCCTAACTTAAGTTCTTGTGCATATTGACGTAATAATTCTTGATTGATTAAACGATCGAGAACTTCATGTCTTAGATGTTTAGCAGCCGAATCTGCAACTTCAGCAAATTTAGCTCCTAAATTTTCACTTAAACGTTGATATTCATTGTTATATTGCTGTAGAAAAACTTGTTGAGAAATTTCTTCGCCATTTACTTTTGCTACAGATGTATCTGTCCGTATAAACATATAACCTGCTACGCCACTGAGTACAAAAGAAACCCCGATTAAGCCAAAAATAATTTTAGAAACTATACCGCTAGAGGCATTGTTCAATTTTTCCATTAACATTGAAGAAATCCTATAAATGTTAGATTAAAAAGAAATGCGTAAAATTATAATCGAAAGTAACTCAATTCGCACGATTAAAATAATAATTCATCAACAAAACACTTTATTTTATAGATTGAATTAATTCTGTGGTAGTGCATAAGATACGGTATCTTAGAATTATGATAAAAATATTTAACTGATCTAAAGTAGTTTAAAAGTGCGGTGCTAATTCATGACTTTTACGAGTCATACATAAAAAAAGAGTGGATTTCCCACTCTTTTATTAAAAACCAAAGTCTTATCTTTTTATCATTCAACCACTAAAGCACGGCAAGTAGTCGTACCATTTGATGTTAAATGGTCTCCTTGAGTTAATAAAACCAAATCACCGGAAACTAAATAACCTTTATCTTTTAGCGATTGTATTGCTGCTTTTAATCCTTCAAGCGTACGACTATCCTGATCAAAATGAATTGGAATAACACCACGATACAATGCACATAAATTTAACGTACTTTCATTTCGAGAAAGGGCAAAAATTGGTAGTCCGGAACTAATGCGAGACATCAATTTTGCAGTATGACCACTACTTGTCATTGCGATGATGGCTGCAACACCTTTCATATGGTTGGCTGCAAACATCGTAGACATCGCAATAGTTTCTTCAATCGTATCAAATTCTTTATCTAAGCGATGCCGAGAAATATTTACACTAGGCATTTTTTCAGCACCTAAACAAACTTTAGCCATTGCTGAAACAGTTTCTGAAGGGTATTGACCTGCTGCTGTTTCCGCAGAAAGCATGACGGCATCAGTGCCATCTAATACAGCATTGGCAACATCCATCACCTCGGCACGAGTTGGCATAGGATTGCTAATCATAGATTCCATCATTTGTGTTGCGGTAATCACTACACGATTTAGCTGACGTGAACGACGAATTAATTTTTTCTGTATTCCGACTAATTCCGGATCACCAATTTCAACACCCAAATCACCACGAGCAACCATAATTACATCAGAAGCTAAAATAATATCGTCCATTGCCTCATCGTCAATAACAGTCTCCGCTCTTTCAACTTTAGCCACAATTTTGGCTTTTAAACCAGCTTGTTGAGCTAATTCACGAGCATAATTTAAATCAGCACTGGAACGAGGGAAAGAAACAGCAAGATAATCAACACCAATACGTGCAGCTAAAATAATGTCTTCTTTGTCTTTTTCTGTCAGTGCGTTAGCAGATAACCCACCACCTAATTTATTGATACCTTTATTATTTGATAATGGACCGCCAACAATTACTTCTGTAAATACTTTAGTATTGTCTGTCGATAACACTTTTAACTGAACACGTCCGTCATCTAATAATAAAATATCGCCCGGAACAACATCTTGTGGTAATGTTTTATAATCCAGTCCTACGGCTTCTTGATTACCTTCACCTTTGGGTAAATCAGCATCTAAAGTAAAATTATCACCAATATTTAAGAAAATTTTACCCTCTTTAAAAGTAGATACCCGAATTTTTGGACCTTGTAGATCTCCTAAAATTGCAACAGTTTTACCTAATTTTTTAGCAATTTCACGAACTTTTTCAGCACGAGCAAGATGATCTTCTGGTGTACCATGAGAAAAATTCATACGAACAACATTTGCACCGGCTACAATAATTTTTTCTAAATTATTACCTCGATCTGTGGATGGTCCCAGTGTACATACTATTTTTGTTCTTCTTAGTCTTCTAGACATTCGTTACTCCGTTTAATTATTTTGAATAATATAAGATTATTAATTTAGTAAAACCCGCTCATTATATGCTTAAAATAAAATTAGATCGAGATCACATTTTGGAAAATTCTTATTATAGCTGGATAATGGAAATGAATATTCAGATTTTTTCTCTTTTTCTTTTCATGACTGTTGATAAAGTAAGACTTTTATATATTCTTTAAAAACTTTGTTAATCATCAACCGCACCAACACACAAAAAAAGCAGTGATTGCTCACTGCTTTTTCACGGTCATTGAATGAAACCTACCATGTCCAGCCAACCCCTACACCACCGCCGAAATCACCGGCAGAGTTTCTGCTACCATGTAATTTCAGCATTATTTTACCATTATCGCTCAAACGCGAATAACCTAATGCCACCGCATTGTTTCCTTTATAGGTACCTGCAGATAAAGCAAGGCTCGATTTGCCCGGCATCGTTACTGTAGGCAATGCGGCGGCAGCATGTGCTCCAGCAACCCCGGCTCTCAAGTCTTTATTGAATATCTCAATTTTATTGTCGAGATGGTTGAATTTTTGGTCAGTATGTGTCTGCAAGGCATCGACATATTGTTTATTAGCCACAGCATTCGGTGATGAGTTCGGTGTTAAATCAGGCACACGGATTTCACCTTTTGCACCGTCAATCTCAACTTTCTGACCTTGTCCGTTTGTGAACGTCAATGCACTTGATGTCAAAGTAGCCTTGTTATTACCTTCTTTGAGAGTGATCCCCCCCGAACCATAATGTGCAGACTGATTGTTTTTACCTGTCACTGTCAATCCGTTGCCGTCAAGACGGGATTTATTCCCCTCTGCGGTTTCTTTGGTTTCAAACGAGGTCATATTTTTCAAGGTATCGGACAACTTCACTTCCATACCGCTGTCAGAAGCAGTCACTTTAATATTGCCGGCAGCGGTTGTTGCACTGTTAAACTCACCCTCGCCTTTGATGGTCAATTTCTCGCCTAAATTTTTATGGACAGGCACGCCGTCATTGCCCTCAAAATTTAAGCCCGCTTGACCTAAGGCTTTCACGTCTTGCAAGTTTGCCCCACGGTGAACATCGACGCTGTTATCATCCGATAATAATTTATTAATTGCACCATCTTTTGCTTTTAAGGCGATTTGATAGACGTCTTGCTTCGCTTTTAATATGCCTTGTGCCGATTCAACCTCTTTTTTCGCCTTATCCAATTTCGAGTTAATGTCGGCTAATGTTGATTTTTCGCCCTCGATCTTAGCTTTGGCTTTCTCTTTCGCCGCTTTTTCCTCCGGTGTAGTTTCCAGCATGAAAGACAATGCGGTTTCAAGAGCGTCAATGGCGTCCTGTTTCGCCTCTTTTGCTGTTTGTAGCGTCAACATATCGTCTACTTTTTTCGCCACCGCCTGTGCTTCGGTTTTCACTGCTTCGCCCGCATTTTTCACGTTTTCAGCTTGCTCTTTTGCTTTATCGGCATCAATACCCAAACCGCTAGCCACGTTGCCCAGCACTACAGGTTTATCGGTTTCACCACCGGTATTGATCAGAGAAAGTTGCGTATCTACCGCACTTTTATCCGCTTTCGGTGTACCGTTATCCTCAACGTCTTCGGCTTTATAGTACTTACCATCATTGGCTTTGACTAATCTATTGCCTTGATTATCTGTAAATACGACCGTTCCCGCCTCGCCATTGCGTAAAGCGTTCGCTTTGTCGTTGGCATTTTTGCCATTTAAACCGTCTTTGCCGGTTAAGCCTTTCGCCGCCATCGATTCTTTGCCGTCTGATGTTTTTTCAAAACCTGACAATCCATCTTTACCGTCCGCAAAGACCATTATCTTCGGTTTTGGAGCAGTTTCAGAAGAATTTGGATTATCAATCCATTTCGCCCCTGTAGCTTTGACAAGCTGTCCACCATTGATCGCATCTTTGGAGTCAGTCGATAACTTGCCATCAGCAATATTGCTTACAACCATGGCTTTTGGCTCAGCCTTAATCACGACCTCGCTTTGTTTGTCCTTAATAGACGAAACAACATCTTTGCCATCTTTGGTGTATTTACCGCTTGCATATGTCGCATCCTCTAAGTCGGTTGGCTTGTAGAATTTACCATCTTGACCTTTAACCACTTTTTCATCGCCCAGATAATAATCAAATGGTCTATTTGAATTGGCTGATGAAAGTTTTTGATCAAGTTTTTTAACTTCCGTATCCACATAGTTTTTATTGGCGACACTTGAACCATCGGCACCATCAGCTAAATCAGCAAGACCGGTAATCGCACCTATATATTTACCATCAGCACCTTTACCAAAAGATAGGGTCGCTTTCTCTTTCTCTTTACCTTTACCGTCTTTATCTTTGGTAACTTTCAGGCTGATTGCTTCAGTTGAGCCATCTTTACCTTTCACGGTTAAGCCGTCTTTACCATAAACAGTGTGGGTTTTATCGCCATTAGTTGCGTCTTTATCACCCACGGTTAAACCTTTATCGTTCAAGGTCGCAATAGTCGGATTACCATCTTTACCTTTCAATGTAATTGCATTGCCGTTGATATTAACAGTATTACCTTTGTCGTCTTTAAACTCGGCAGACTTCAAGCCTTTTAACTCCTCATTGAGTGAAATTTCTAGCTGGCTCTTAGCACTATCCGCCTTCACCGCAATATTGCCGTCGGTGCCTTTGAATGTAGTAACTTTAGCTTTATCTAAGCCTTTGCCCACAATCTCCAGTTTTTCGCCAAGGTTTTTATGCACAATGCTGTCGCTGTTATTACCGGCAAAATCCAGTCCTGCTTGTGCGACAGCTTTTAAGTCGGCAACATTCACGGCTTTATGCGATGAATCTTTATCAAGCTCGCCTGACACGAGTTTTTTCACCAACTCACGTTGTTTACCTTGTGTGGCTGAAGCAATGCCACTGTCTTTAATATCATCAATACCCAAACCGGATTTGAGGTTATCAATCGCAACAGGTGCAACTGTTTTGCCTGCTTCAGGTTTACCGCCTAAAGTAATCGATGTTTTGTTTTCATCATCATATTTCACCGCCACTTTCTCTGCTTCGGAGTGTTGTGCGGTGACTTTCCCTACAATAGCCTTGGCAACCGCAGACAAGTCTTGAACATTGACCGCATTGTTGGCGATCTTGTTGCCCTTGGTATTGTCCTTATCAGGTGTTCCAGCGAGTACGTTGTTAATAATACTGTCATTATTGGTATCACTGTCTTTTAAGCCCAGCCCACTCGCAAGTCCTTTAATTTGTTTGGTATTTAACGTCAAGCCGGTTCTGTCAAAGACAAAGGTTCCACCATTGGATTCAATGACAACATTAGTTTTTGGTTTTGTACCATTCGCTCCTTGTTTGTTAAATTCAATGCTAGAAGCGATTTTTTTACCCTTACCAGCTCCGATTTCTCGACCTCCAATAGACTTAATGCCTTTCAAATCAGAATTGAGAGCAATTTCTAGCGTAGAAGCACCTTTCTTCGTTGTGGTAGTGATATTTTGATGTGTTTTAGCCGAACCTGAACCCACCTTACCTTTAATTTTCAAGCTGTCATTAACGGTAAATTTAGAGCCTTTATTCCCCTCAACTTCAAATTTTGTTGCATAGTTCGTTAATTTCGCTGCCACCGCTTTGGAGGTAACCGCTCTTTCATCGTGTTCGGAAACATTATCCGCTTTATTCAAAGTTAAGATTAATTTAGCATTGTCTCCTTCCTTTTCGACTTTCGTTTTAATATCCTTTTCTTTCATGCCTCTATCATCTTTCTTGGCTTCCGAACTGTCGATCGTCAACAACTTGTCTAAGTTGACCAGTTGTTCTGTTTGACCTGCGTCATTTCCTTTGAATTTAAGCCCTCTTTCGTCCACATACTTTTTATTGGCGGCGTCATAGTTGTCCGTCGGATCGGCAACAAACACAATTTTCCGCTTATGTCGCATTGACCCGACTGACAATGCATTGGACTTCGCCAGCGAACCTGTCCCCAATACAATGGCATTATGTATCTCATCATCTGCCGTGATATTCGAGCCTAAGATGATGTTTTCGTTTCCTTCAACTTCATTTCTTGAACCGATTGAAATATTCTGTTTACCGGTGATTTTGTTGTCCGATCCCATTACGTAATTTTGTTCTTTCTCAATAACGTTATTATCCCCCACGGCAAATGAGAAGTTGCCTCGTACCGTGTTTTCTCTACCGATACCGATCGAACTCATTCCAAGCACATTGGAATCTTGACCTATTGATACTGCACCGGTATTCAATGCGTTTGCTCCGTACCCCATGGCAATAGATCCTTCATTTCTCGATATCGCACCATGTCCTACAGATACCGAACCATCCCCCAACGCTTCCGTTGTTGGTGAATCCGACACTTTCACGGATTTATCTCCTGTACCTTTTAGATAATCTATTAATGCTTGTGCTTGAACTAATTCCGTTGTGCTTTTTTTACCATTTTCAAGATTTATTTTGCCAATACCGACATTTTTTCCAAAGTCAGCTTGTTTATCATCAATATTCGAGCCATCTACTTTTAAATACGCCGTGCCTAACTTATCAACTAAGTCAGTAGTCTTGGTATAATTTTTCAACGCGTCCGCGACTGCTTTTGAGGTAACGACTTTTCCGTTGTTTTCCTCCACTTTATCAGCTTTATTTAATTTCAGCGTAAGTGTACCCGCACTTTGAGGATCGCTACCATTAGATGGTGCTAATGTTACCGTGATGTCTTTTTCAACAGTCGCACTATTTGCTCCAGTCGTATCGCTACTACTAACAGGCGAGCTATCAATGGTCAATGTTCCGCCTAATTGTAATGTGGTTTGTGTCGACTTGTCGTCATTGCCTTTAAAGGTAACACCTTTATTGACCGCTGTAATTAGCCCATTAATCGCATCTTTATAGGTCGTGTATTTATCTTTTGAAACGGTAGAAGTTGTATCTGTATCTGTATCATCTCCCTTAACTTTAGTAAATGATGGTGCGGTAAAGTTACCAGTTTTATCAACAGAAAGCCCTAAATTACCGACTAAATCGTGAAGTTGTTTACCATTAATCGCATCAGTTGAATTCTCTGCAATCTGTCCACCAGCGACATTTGAGATTTTAACGTTTTTATCCTTGTCAGTTTTTCCATTCACTGGGGTAAAAGTTAACGCATGTCCACCGACTTTTAACTCTGCTGTGTTCGTGCTACTTGATCCATCTGTGTTACTCGTATCATTTTTAAACACTAAAGCGTTGCTGTCATCTTTACCAATCGACTCAATACCTTTTAAGTCCTTATTAAGTGCAATTGTTAACTCACTTTTACTAGCTTTTGTAGTGATATTTTGATGTTTTTTGTTATCTGTAGCTGTAGCATTTTTAGTTTCCGCCCCTTTTATAGATAAAGTCCCACTGATATTATCAGTATTACCCTCATCTGAAGTTACCATAAATGCAGAGGCTTTGTTTGCTAGCAAATTATCCACATATTTTTTGTTGACGGCGTCATAATCTTGCTCTGGATCGCCTACAAATACTATGCGTCTTCTATTTCTAGGTGTTCCTACTGATAACGCATTAGATACCGCTACAGATTGATTTCCTAATACTATTGCATTTTCAGTATCTTCACCAACATTTATACGTGAGCCTAATAATATATTTCCAGTTCCAGAGACTTCATTATTAGATCCTAATAATATATTTTCATCTTTTTCTATTTTATTACTAGAACCAATAGATATATTTCTTTCACCACTTATATTATTATTTGATCCCATTACATAAGTTGATGTTGATTTTGAACCTATCTCATTTTCATCTCCTACTACAAATGAGAAATTACCATTAACTTTATTATCTTTACCTAAACCAATTGAATTTACTCCTAATACATTTGAGCCTTGTCCTATTGATATAGACCCTGAATTTAATGCATTGGCTCCATATCCTAAAGCTATTGAGCCTTCATTTTGTGATTTTGCATCGTACCCTATAGAAATAGAGCCTTCTCCCTCTGCAATTGTTTTTGAAGAATCAGAGACTTTTACAGATTTATCCCCTGTGCCTTTCAAATAATCGACTAAGGCTTTAGCTTGTACTAATTCTGTTTTTTCTTCATCATCAAGTTTTATTTCACTAATTCCCACATTAGATCCAAATTCTTTTTGTTTATCGCCAATATTTTCTCCAGTGATTCTTAAAAAGTCTTCTTCTAATGTTTCTGTAGTAGCGAAATCTTTTAATTTATCTGCTACCGCTTTTGCTACATCTGACAAGTCTTGAACATTTACTACATTATTTTTTATATCTTTTATAGAATCTCCACCAGTTAATACATTATTAACATTACTTGTGGGAGCTCCGCCATCGCTTGGTGTAGTTGAACCTATTCCACTTGCAACATTTTTAATTTGCTTGCTACCCAAATCAAGACCATCTTTATCTAATTTAACTGTTGCCTTATTTTTACCTTCGCCTACTGTAAATGTAATATGATGAGTAGAATCAGCACTACTAAATTCTATTTTAGCCTTATCATCTTTACCAATAGAAGTAATCCCTGTTAAAGCCTGATTAAGCGATATGGTTAATTTTTTATTGCCCTTATCAACGGCGGTTGTAATATTACTATCCCCATTAATAGTTAAGACATTATTGTCCTTATTAATTTCAAGACTTGTGTTTTCTCCCTCTTTAGGCGTGTCGCCTTTTACCGTAAAGTTAGAACCCACATTTTTTAATCTCTTGTCTAAATATTTTTTGTTGACAGCATAGTTATCATAAGTATTTTTCTTAGCACTATCTGACGTATCCTCAGGAATTTCTTCTGTAATTAATACATTTTTAAAAGTAGGGGATTCTTTTATACCTATTAAGATATTTTTATTATTTTTTTCATACTGAGTTCTAATATTATCACTTAAAAATTTATCTTCTTTGTTTAAAGCATCATCTTTAACTGTTATATTCCCAGCCTTAATGATTAATTTATCGCCTAAGTAATGCGTTCCTTGTTCATCGCCATCTCCACTGCCAAAAACAAAGCCTTTATTAATCGCTGTTGTATTTTGAGCGATTGCCGCTTTAAAGGTCATTTCTGTTGGTGTTGTCGCATCTGTATGTCCGCTATATTTAGCGACTTCAAATTCCGATTTCTTAAATCCTGTTTTATTAGCGTCTTCAACTTCCGCACCCAATACATTCACCGCTAATTTTGAAAATTCATCGGCGACGGCGTAAAGTTGGCTGCCGTTGATAGCGTCGGTCGACGTTGCCGTTACCGCACCAGCAGCGACGTGTTTAATGATACGCTCATTATTTTTCTTACCTATGCTTAACACGGATTTTTTATTATTTTCTTGACCATTAGCACTCACTCCACTTTTGAAATTAAATTTAACATTAATAGCCTCTATTTTAGCTTCATTAAGTGCGGTTTCTTTTTTAGTCGCTTCTGACCCTTGTCCCAACGCAATGGAGTTGCCGGCGGCGGTTTCAACTACCGCACTTTCGCCTATGGCGACACCGCCCTCGGCTTTAGATTGGGCTTGATAACCAATAATAACTGCGTTTTTTGCACCATTTTCAGCTTTTGTTTCTGCTCCGATAAGTACGCTGTTTTTTGCATTTTGGGCATTGGCTTTATTACCAATCGCAACTACGTGTGTATTAGCGAATTTGTCAGAACCATTGCCCTCAAATCCTATATTAATATTGTTCCCTAACGCCAGTATATCGGTCCCGTTTTGGATTTTGTTTTTATTCCCGATAGAGGTTGTCCAAGCGGCGTTTTTGATGATAGTACCCTCTGTTCCATTTTTACCGTTCACAAAAACCGCACCGATGGCAATCGAACTCTTGGACTCTTCTAATTTTGTTCCGCTACCGATCACAACAACCGCACTTCTTGTGTTTTTATCACTTTGTGTAACAGTATTATTGGAACCCAACACAAACGAATTAGGTACATCAACACTGACATTTGTCCCTATGACGATAGCGTTTTGAGCTTTTGAGCTTGCCCCATTACCGATCGCTACGCCGGAATCAGCTGTTGCACTCGCACCGACACCGATAGCAATAGCCTTATTTCCCGTTGCCCCTTTGTTATCATAATTTGAACCTTGTTGAGTAGGATTATTCACCGACAAATAATGCAAAGTTCCTACATTTTTTACGCCTTTCATCGCTTCTTTTAATTGAGCAAGGATAACAACGTCGGTATCTTTCGTACCCGGTGCGACGTTGACGATTTGTCTTAGAATTGTTTTTTTATCTCCGTTTTTTTGTTTACTAATATCGCCAATATCTCCACCATTTTTCCCAACAGAAACGGGAGCATACATATTACCATCTAGTTTTCCTGCTAATTCTTTACTAATATACGCAGTGTCATTTGCTTTATTAATACGTTCATGTGCCCTATCAGCAACCGATTGATAACCTAAAGCTACTGCATTCGCATATTTTGTTGAAGTCTCATTTCCTAATAAAATTGAATTACGAGCATCCATCTCATCTATCGTAGCATTTTGTCCTATAACAATAGAGTTTTCAGCATTTGATTTAGCCCCAACCCCGATTGCCATCGAACCTGATTTTTTGGCTCCATCACTAAGGAAGTTACTTTTAGCAAATTTTTCTTTTTGTTCTGGTGTAAATAATTTTTTCAATTCATCTTCGGCTGTATCCTGGTTATAAGCATTTTCAATATCTTTATATGCTTGTTCTAACCATTCCTTGCGTTTTTTCTTTTCTAATTCAGGATCTTGTTTTGCATTCTGAGTTAGAAGTAATTTATAATTTTTTTCATCTTCAGTTTTTAATTTTTCTGCGACATTTTTAAAATCGCTATATTTTCTTTCGTAGGCTTCTACTTTACTTTTTATATTCTCTAAATTAATTTCTTCGTTGTTTCTTTCTTTTCTCGCTTTGAGTTTTAAATATTCCTTTTTAACTTTCGCATAGTTTTTGTAATCCTGTTCTTTTGTGACTAATAGCTTTAATTCATCTAAGCCTTTGACAGAGACATATTTCACGCCGGAATTAATATTATCTTCTTCTAACGTATTTCCATACAGGATAGCTTCTTCTAAGGCTCTTAATTGAGATACGTTGACCGCATCAGTATCGCTCGCACCCGGTGCAACATTGACGATACGTCTTTCCGCATTCTTTCCACCCACTGACAAATAGCCGATTCTTTCTGATGAAGGTATTGATATGGCATTTTTAGGTGCCCATCCGCCTTGTGCCATTTCAGTTTGAGTATAATCAGTTTTTGCATTGACGCCCAATGCGATGGAATCTGAAAAAGAGGCTTCCGCACCATTACCAATTGCCATTGCATTTTTAATGGTAAAATCTGATTTTCCATTGCTCTTATTTTTTTCACTTCGAAGTGCGGTTGGCATTTCAGCTAAAACTTTTGCCTTTATACCTAATGCCATAGAATCATCAGCTTCTACTAATGAATGAGTACCAAAAGCAACTGATTGTTTACCTAATGCTCTTGTGAAATTTCCTATTGAAAATGAAGATTCTTTTTGTGCAAACGCAAATCTACCGAGTGCAACAGTACTATCTTCTTTCGCATAGGCATATCTACCTAATGAGATTGCATTATCCCCCAATGCAACAGAATAAGAACCTATGGCAATAGCACCTTGATTATGTCTTCCCAACTTATCTTTAGATTGCTCTGCTTTTTCTTCGCCCGTTCCTTCTTGGACGGTTGTGTGGGCATTAATATGTTCTTTCATTATATCTTGTATCGCTGCTGTATCACCGAAACGATATAAATCTTCAATAGTGATTTTGTTGTCTGTTAATCCTTGTGGACCGCCATTAGTGTATGTAGGGTAATTTTGTTTACCGTTTACTAATAAGTTATATTGATCAATAGTAAGCCCCTCACCATTAAATACCTTACCCATCTTCACATTGGCAAAGGTGTGATCACCAATCGCTAACGATCCTAAGCCCCCTGCAAAAGAGTCTTTACCATATACCATAGATCCGGCACCGATGGCTTGTACTTTATTCCCGATACCTACAGATCCGTCTGCATAGACATAGCTGTTATTACCCATCACCAATGAACCTTTACCAAAGGCGACGGTGTTTGAGCCGATAGCGGTTGAATAATCTTTAGCCGCTACAGCAAATGCCCCTAAAGCGGTTGAATTATCTCCATAGGCAATCGAACGTGCCCCAATAGCAATGGCGTTATTTCCTCTTGCCCAAGTATGTGTTTTGGTATTTCTATGATCTGCTAAATATTTTTGATAAGCCTCTCCTTCTTTTTTTAGATAGAGTTCATATCTTTTATAGTCTGATAATGCCTTTATTTGTTTTATTTTTTCTTCATATCCTGGGGTGTTAGGATCGATATAATTTTTATGTACGGCGTTTTCTGATTCAACATCATAAAAATTTTCCCCCTCTATGCGGTAATATCCATCTTTATAGTCTTTACCATTTTTTCTCACAAAATATGTGCCGTTTTGATATATTGGTGTGTAACCATCTTTAGCTAATAACTGTCCTTGATCATTAAGCATAGGCTTACCGGCATTATCTGTAGGGATCTGAAAATCAACGGCAGCATATTCTTTGGTATAGTTAAAATCATCTCTTACATTATAAAAAAGTCTAAACATCTCTTTAGAAAGCGGTTTGGCATCATGCCCTGCGGCATTATCGCTTCCGATAGAAATAGAGGAATCTCCCCATGCCACCACATCGTTACCCAAAGCGGTCGCTTCTTCGCCTCGTGCAAAAGATCGATAACCGACAGCCGTACCTTCTTGATTTAAAGCTCTTTTAGGATCTGTTTTGCGTTTCTCTTGCTCCATTTGTACGACTTGAGCAATAATGCTTCGTTTTTTTTCTTCTGCTGTAATTTTCCACTTAGGATCATTGGCAAAATTAAAATACTTTTCCCGTAATTCTTTATACGAATCATCTTCGCCTCTGAGCAGAATAGATTTAGCTTCTTCATACGTAACGGTTGGATTGTTAGCTGAAGTCGCTGTATTTTCTCCGGTAGCGGCTCCAAAACCGATAGCGGTTCCTTTATCACCGCCCACGACTGCTCGAGACCCTATCACAACAGTTTGATTAAAGTCTTTATTGCTATACGAAGCATTTTTTCCTGTTTTATTAGCATAATCCGAGAGGATAACCGCTTCATCGGGAATATCAGATTGTTTATATGGTCGATTCCAAGATCCATACATAATTTGCGTTTTACGGTTTAGGTTGCTTATCGTTTGTCCATCTGCAACATCTTTATCATGAACCCAAACATCATACCCATACGCAACTCCAGACAACAACCCCGACATCACCAACGCCAACGGCAGGACCTTAAACGCCCCTAACATTCCGCCGAAAAACACACCGCACTTCGGCTGACTTCCCGCCGCCTCAACACGGCTCGCCACCTGACGGTTATTCGCTAATTCAGACACAACTTTCGTTTGACCTGTTGTTACATCGTATTTGGTTTTGAATATTTTGTTCATAAATTCACTCTCTTTAAGCTTTTAAAATTAGGTTTTTTAATAATGTATGTTGTCGATTTTTTAACTTTTACGGTTGTTTATTGATTAAACGTGTTACTTTTTAGATAGATTGATAAATAAATCGGCGATGCCTTGCTTTTTAAGACAAAGCAGAAAAAGGCGAATAATACTTTCGCCGAAAGGTTGAGGTTGAAATAGGTGATTTTTATTTTTAAGATGTTGTTTGAACATGTCCAACCTCTCAAAATTAACTTGAAAGGTTGATTTTAGCCAATATACTAGGCTGTAGGCTGTAGGCTGTAGGCTGTAGGCTGTAGGCTGTAGGCTGTAGGCTGTAGGCTGTAGGCTGTAGGCTGTAGGCTGTAGGCTGTAGGCTGTAGGCTGTAGGCTGTAGGCTGTAGGCTGTAGGCTGTAGGCTGTAGGCTGTAGGCTGTCATTTTTTTCGTTCTATTTTATTTGTCAAGTAAAAATTCGGGTTATTCTATCTCAAAATTGTTATGGGAAAAACGATTTTTTATTTTTTTATTCACTTTTTTGTTTGTTATCAGCTAAAAGATATTTTTTGGCGGCGGCTAAATATTGAAACATTGACCAAACTGTCAACATGGCGGCGATATACAAAAAGACAATTGCTGTAATTTCCATTAATGTATTGTAGTGCCATAAAAGACCGCCAAGTGCAAGCATTTGTGAGGCTGTTTTAATTTTCCCCAGCCAAGAAACCGCAACGATGCCACGGCTACCGATTTCTGCCATCCATTCTCGTAATGCTGAAATCACAATTTCACGAAAGATCATAATAATTGCAGGTATCGTTACCCAAAAAACATGTTGATATTCAACAACGAGCGTAAGTGCCGCAATGACCATGACTTTATCGGCGACAGGATCTAAAAACGCACCAAAAGGCGTACTTTGATTCCATCGGCGAGCAAGGTAACCGTCCAGCCAGTCTGTTATTGAGGCAATGAAAAAAATAATAGTTGTGAGAAAAGGTGCCCAATGAAAAGGCAAATAAAATGTTACGATAAAGAACGGGATTAATCCGACTCGAAATAAAGTTAAGATTGTAGGAATATTGAATTTCATAATGCTGTTTTGAGTAGAGTAGGGATACGCTGTATTCTAAAGTATATCCCTTATTTTTAAAAGCCTGATGAAACTAACAAAGTGAAATAATTAGTTGTTTTTGATATGGGATTTTAACGTTTGTTCAATTTCATAAATCCAATCGAGTTCATATTGAGTAAAACCGGCTTGGATACGAGCATCAGTATTAATAACTCCTTTAAAAATCACGATGCGATATTTACGTAATAATTCGCTGAAACATTTCATTGCATCTAATTGACGTTTAGCGGAAAGTGCGTGATACCAATGATTCCCAATAGAAACATGACCAATTTCGTCACGCAAAATAATATCTAAAATTGCCACTGCCTCGACGTCTTTACGCTGTGCAATTTTTTCTTGTAGTATTGGGTTTGCATCTAATCCCCTGGCTTCCAAAACTCTAGGTACCAATGCCATACGCTCCCAAATGTCATGAGCCGTCGCTTGAGCCATTTCCCATAAGCCGGCATGAGCCTCAAAATCGCCATATTGGTATCCTAATGTGTTTAAATGCTCATTAACGAGAGTAAAGTGAGTGCTTTCTTCACGTGCAACTTTGAGCCAATCTTGTATGAACGGCATGCCTTGTTCGAGTTCCTCTTGTGCGTGACGTCCAAATCTCCACGCAGCATCTAAACCAAGGTTTATTGCATTAAATTCAATATGAGCAATGGCATGTAATGTTGCCGCATAACCTTCGTTTGTGGCAAAAGAACGTTTAGGCACATTTTGGGGAGCGACAAGGAAGGGTTTGTGTGGAATACCGACAATTTCTTGTTCAGGTGTAACAAGAGGAAAATCGTCCGTTTGATCTAGATTTATCGTAGGCAAAATTTCATCATATAACTGATTCACTAAACGACATTTTTCATAGGGATTTGTTTCTGCCAGTGCGGTTGTTATTTTATGCCAAAAGTCTTGAGTTGAAAGTGCGGTCATATTTTTCCTTATTTCATAGAATAATTTTTAATCGCTCAAAGTATAGTTATCAGAGAAAGATTTGCAATCGGAATTTGCTTATAGGATAATGCACCCCATTAGCCGTTCGGTTAATTCTATGGAAATCTTTTCGGTTCCTCGCAATAGTGTCCGATTTACTCGGTCAGGTTCGGAAGAAAGCAGCCAAAGTCGGAATTTCTGTGTGCCGAGATCCTGCCGGAAAGGTTTCCGCCCATCTACTACATTTCAATATGTATAAAAAAAGCAACTTTTCAGTTGCCTTTATTCAATTTAGCTTTGTTCTTTTACTGCCTCTAATGCACGCAAGGCATAAGTATAAGCCGCACCAGCGTTCAGTGCAATCGCAGTAGCCAATGCTCCGGCAATTTCACTTTCTGTTGCCCCTGCTTTAGCTGCTTTTTCAGCATGAACACTAATACAACTTTCACAACGTGTTGTAATAGCGACAGCAATTGCGATGAGTTCACGGGTTTTTTCATCAAGTGCTTCAGCCGCAGCAGCCTGATCTAAGTTAATATAGGCTTGTAACATTTTTGGATGAGACTTGCCCAATTCGCCAAAAGATTTTTTTACATGAGCGGTATGCTCTTTCCAATCTGTGAATGTTGTCATAAGAATTTCCTCTTGTTGTTAATCAAGTTAATGTTGATAATTAACCGCACTTTTATAACTTGATTGACTAAAAGTGCGGTGTAATTTGAACATATTTTTTAGATTTAAATTCGTTCAATAAGTTGTTTAAAAAATCCTTTTTCTTGTTGAATCAGTTGATGGTAATGTCCTTGTTCAACTAGATGGCTGTTATCCATGATACAAAGTAAATCGAATTGTTCAAGTGCTGTTAGACGATGAGTAACCATAATGAACGTTTTATTTTGACAATGTTCAAATAATAGCGTTAGAACATGGCGTTCAGTATCTCGATCCAGTCCTTCTGTCGGTTCATCAAGTAGAATAATGGGGGCATTATTCAGTAAAACTCTTGCTAGTCCTAAGCGACGCTGTTCACCGCCTGATAAAGGTCGCCCGCCGTCGCCTAACCATAAATCCAGTCCTTGATCCTGCAGAACTAATTTTTCCAGACCTACTTTTTGTAGTATATGACACATTTTTTCATCGCTGATTTGTTGGCTACCTGCTATTTGTAAATTATTGCGTAAAGTATCACTAAAAATATGTACTCGTTGAGTGAGTAAACAGATATTTTGGCGTAGCGTTTCTTCGGTATAAACTTGAATCGGTGCATTAGAGAGTAAAATTTCCCCTTGGTTGCAATCATAGTTTCGAACCAATAATTGCAGTAAACTTGATTTGCCACTCCCCGTTTTCCCGAGAACAGCCACTTTTTTTCCAGCTTCAACGGTTAAATTAATTTGTTGCAATGCCTGATCATTACGATCCGGATAAGAAAAACTGACATTTTTCAGTTGAATAAGCGGATATTCATTGTTTTGCAATATGTGAGTACCGTTGAATTGCACTAAAGGTCGTTGTGCAAGAAGTTCATTAATGCGTTCTGCAGATGAAATGACTTGTCCAATATGTAAGAATGCGACACTAATAGGCATGAGAAGCTCAAATGAGGCAAGAGCGGCAAACGCAAATAACGCAATAAAAGCATTGTGATAATCTGCAATGGAAAATTGTGCTTTCGCCGCAAACCAAAGGGTTATTACTACCAGTAATCCGTTAATAAATACGACAAGTGCGGTAGATAATCCGACTAAATTTGTTTCTTGTTGTTGGTAAGATTGCCATTCTAATTCGATTGCTTTTAGTTTCTCTTTTGAGCTAAAGGCTGCATTAAAGAGTAACAGTTCCGCTTGCGACTGAATAAATTCGATAAAATAAGTGCGATAAACTGAACGAGATTGAGTTAATTTAGCACCGAATTTACGTCCCAGCCGATAAAAAACGATGGGAATAATTAAAAGTAGCAACAGCAGGCTTATACCAATAAATACGCCGATAGAAACATTAAATAAACTTAAGCCTAATGTAATAAAAGCAATAACAATCATTGCACTGATAAAAGGGGCAATAAGGCGTAAATACAATGTATCTAAAGTATCTACATCAGCCACTAAACGATTAAGTAAGTCACTGTTGCGATAGCGATTAAGTACTGCGGGGCTTAAAGGAATAAGTTTACTGAATACTTGAACACGTAATTTTGCCAATACACGGAAAGTGGCATCATGCGTCACTATTTTTTCAAAATAACGTGTTACAGTTCGACCGATTGCTAAACCTCTGACACTTGCCGACGGGTAGAAAAAATTAAATAATGTGCCAATACCGGCTAACGCCGTGGCGGCGAGAAACCAGCCGGATAGGGTTAATAAACCGATGCTTGAGGCTAATCCCGCAATCATTAATATTCCCCCTAAAATGAGAGTAAATTTAGCGTGATAAAATAAGCGAAGAAAAGGAAGTAAAGCTCGCATTATTGAATTTCCTGTTTTTGTTGAGCCAAAAGTTCGGCGAAGAAACCTTGTTCTTTTAATTGTTCAAAACGGCCTTGTTGCACAATTTTCCCTTGTTGCATCACTAAAATTTGGTCGCATTGTTTTAGATCTTCAATGCGATGCGTAATCATTAAAGTAGTTTGGTTACGGCTAATTTTTTGTAACACTTGTAGTACGGCATTTTCCGATTTTGCATCAAGACTTGCAGTAGGTTCATCAAGTAATAATAAATTGCTTTGACGCAATAATGAGCGAGCAATAACAAGACGTTGTGCTTGTCCGACGGATAAACCAATACCGCCTTCTCTAATTAGAAAATCAAGTCCTAATTTCGCACAAAAAGACGTGGCTTGTGCTTGTTCTAATGCTTGCATAATTTGTTCGTCTGTTGCTTGAATATCACCAAAAAGTAAATTTTCTCGAATCGTGCCTTGTAATAATAAAGGATTTTGCCCTACCCAAGCGATATTTTTTCGCCATTCGTTTAAAGATAAATCATGCAATTCAATACCATTAATTTTTAAACTTCCCTGATAATTTAAGAAACCGAGTAACACGTTGATTAATGTTGTTTTACCTGCACCGCTTTGCCCAACTAACGCAGTATTGCTTTGAGCCGTCAAGCAAAAATTTAACGGAGCGGTTAAAGGATGGCCTTGTGGTGAAAGTGCGATGAGATTTTTCGCTATAATTTCGACCGCACTTTTAGGCTCGATACTATATGTTTGTTCATATTGTTGAGAAGTAACTTCTTGCTCCAAAAATTTAACGATTTCATCGGCTGCACCAATACCTGCTGCACGATCATGGTAATAAGCACCCAGATCTCGTAAAGGTTGGTAAAACTCAGGAGCAAGAATTAAGCAGAAAAAGCCAATAAATAAAGTAAGTTCAGTGTCGTAAGAACCAAAGTTAATTTGTCCTAAATAACTAAAACCAAAATAAACTGCCATTAATGCAATAGAGATAGAAGTAAAAAATTCTAATACTGCGGAAGATAAAAATGCCATTTTTAGCACAGTCATAGTTGTTTCACGAAAATCTTCAGTGCTTTCTTCAATATATTCAGTTTGCTCTTTTGTTTTATTGAAAAGGCGTAATGTTTCTAATCCACGTAAACGATCTAAAAATTGACCGCTAAGTTTTGCTAAGGCGGACATATTTTTTTGACTACTATCTGCGGCGGCTAATCCGGCTAAAATCATAAAAATAGGAATAAGCGGAGCAGTAAGTGCCAAGATTAATCCAGCCGCCCAATTGAGTGGAAAGACAGCGATTAAGATAATGATTGGCGTAATGGCAGAAAGTGCTTGTTGAGGTAGAAAGCGAGCATAAAAATTGTGCAGATTTTCTACTTGTTCCAGCATCAAGGTTGCCCAACTTCCCGCAGATTTTTGGTTGATCATTGCTGGACCAGCTTGATGAATTTTGGCGAAAATTTGTTGACGAATATGATGACGTAATTGTTGACCGCATTTAAAGCCCACTTTTTCCCTTGCCCATAATATTAAACCACGTAGCATAAAACCAAGAATAAGTGCTAGAAAGTGCGGTATTAATTCACTTCGATCCGTATTTAAAATAATGAGTTGATGAAGCAGGTAGCTTAAAATATAAGTTTGTGCAACTAAAATAATGGATGAAATAGTTGCAAGAATAATATTAAGCGAAAGCAACTTTTTGATTGGCTTTTGTTGTTTGCGTAGCCATTTGAAAACATACTTTTGACGTGATTTTTCCATTGTTACTGCTAGAGGTTATGATATATTTGTGGGGCAGATTAGTTGCCCCAATACGACTGAGTTAATTATTTTTGTGTATCCAAAAAACGTTCTGCATCTAAAGCTGCCATACATCCGGTTCCGGCAGATGTAATTGCTTGACGATAGTTGTGATCCATTACATCTCCGGCTGCAAAAACTCCTTGGACAGATGTTGCCGTTGCATTACCCTCCAAACCGGATTTTACGACAATATAACCGTTGTTTAATTCAAGTTGATTGGCAAACAATTCAGTGTTAGGAGCATGACCGATCGCAATAAATACCCCTTCTAATTTAAGATCTTCAACATTTTCTGTTTGTGTGTTTTTTAAACGGATTCCGGTTACGCCCATATTATCACCTAAAACCTCCGCTAAAGTGCGGTTCGTATGCAGGATAATTTTTCCTTCTTCCACTTTTTTATTGAGGCGATCGATTAAGATTTTTTCTGCCCGAAACGTATCACGGCGATGAATTAAATGAACTTCAGAGGCAATATTTGCAAGATATAAGGCTTCTTCAACAGCCGTATTACCGCCACCAACCACAGCCACAGGTTTATTGCGATAAAAGAAGCCGTCGCAAGTTGCACAAGCGGAAACACCTCGTCCTTTGTAAGTTTCTTCTGAAGGTAAGCCTAAATAACGAGCCGATGCACCTGTTGCGATAATGAGTGCATCGCAACTGTAAGCCCCTGCATCACCAAATAGTTTGAATGGACGTTCAGATAAATCGACATTATTAATATGATCGAAGACGATTTCGGTATCAAATTTTTCAGCATGTTGCAACATTCGTTGCATTAATTCCGGACCTGTTGTATCACCAAAGTCTCCCGGCCAGTTTTCTATTTCAGTCGTCGTGGTTAATTGTCCACCTTGTTGTAATCCGGTAACCAATACGGGTTTTAAGTTTGCTCTGGCAGCATAAATTGCGGCAGTATAGCCGGCAGGACCGGATCCTAAAATGAGCAGTTGGCTATGTTTAAAATCTGACATAAAAATCCTTGTTAGTAAAATCTTGCAAGATTGTGGGTTCGCTTATTATAGAGATTTCAATAATTAAATCTATCATTAAATAGAAAACCATAGTGGCTATTATGTTGCTGGAGACACTATTTTTAACATTAATACTTGACTGTGTGTCCATAACTTTCAATGATAGATTTGATATGTTCTAGAGAATCTTTAGTTGGAGGGACTACATCTTCCAGTTCATATTGTTCGCCCATCGTTTTCCATTTATGTGCACCTAGCTGATGATAGGGTAGAAGTTCGACCTGTTCGATATTGCTCATATTTTGAATAAATTGACCTAATAAGTGTATATCTTCATCAGCATCAGTATAACCGGGAACAACTACATAGCGAATCCAAGTTTTTTGATTGCGTTTTTGTAAGTATTTGGCAAATTCTAGTGTACGCTTGTTCGGTACACCGATAAGATTTTGGTGCACTTTATCATTGAGCTGTTTTAAATCAAGTAAAACAAGATCGGTAACATCTAATAATTCATCAATGACATGATCATAATGACGTACAAAGCCATTTGTATCCAAGCAAGTACTTATTCCTTCTGCTTTACAGGCTTTAAACCAATCTCGAACAAATTCAGCTTGTAAGACAGCTTCTCCACCGGATGCGGTTACGCCACCGCCCGTTGCATTCATAAAATGACGATACGTGACCACTTCTTTCATTAAATCTTCTACACTGATTTCTTTGCCATCATGTAGATCCCATGTATCTCGATTATGGCAATATTTACAACGCATTAGGCAGCCTTGTAAAAATAAAATGAAACGAATTCCCGGCCCATCAACAGTTCCACAAGATTCGTAAGAGTGATAACGTGCAAGTACAGACATTCTGCTTTCCTTTTAATTTTAAACATTCTCAAATCGTAATTTGTACATTTTAGCAGAAATAAAAGAAGAAAAACGGATTTTATTATTTCATATAAATACTACATCTTATGATTAAAATTTCGATTTATTTCTATTTGTTTTTTATTTTAAAAATGTGATCAAGATCTAAAATTTCGAAGGTGAATCTTTTTGTTTTTATTTGTTTCGAGTAAAATAAAATTAGAAAATATACGAAAATAAATAAATGTAAGAAATGGAGATAAAATGAACGAATCTCAATCAAAACAGCAACGCTTAAACAAATTGTACGGATCAGAAAGAGTATTTAGAGCACTAGCTATTGATCAGCGTGGTGCGTTAAAAAGAATGCTAGGTGACGATATAAGTGATAGGCAAATGCAAGAATTTAAAAGCTTGGTATCAGAACAACTTACCCCTTACGCTTCGGCAATTCTGCTTGATCCCGAATTTGGCTGGCAGGCAGCTGAATTGAAGGATACAAATTGTGGTTTAATTATGGCATATGAAAAAACAGGCTATGATAGAACCAAAATTGGTCGTTTTCCCGATCTGATTGATGGTATCTCGGTAAAACAGCTTCAAGAGAAAGGAGCTGATGCAGTGAAATTGCTACTTTATATCGATGTTGATGAAGGAAAGGAAATCAATAATGTGAAGACTGCTTTTGTTGAGCGTGTAGGTTCTGAGTGTATTGCTGAAAATATGCCTTTCTTTTTAGAAATTCTGACCTATGATTCAAAAATTTCGGATAAAAAAGAATTCGAAAGGTTAAAGCCTCGTAAAGTGATTGAAGCAATGAAATTATTTTCAGATAAACGCTTTAACGTCGATGTTTTAAAAGTAGAAGTGCCTGTGGATATGAATTTTGTAGAAGGCTTTTCTGGGCAAGAAGCGATTTATAACCAAGAATCTGCTGCAGCATTATTTAAAGAGCAGAGTGAGGCGACCCATTTACCTTTCATTTTT
The DNA here is from genome assembly GCF_000019405.1 of Histophilus somni 2336. Taxonomy (NCBI): domain Bacteria; kingdom Pseudomonadati; phylum Pseudomonadota; class Gammaproteobacteria; order Pasteurellales; family Pasteurellaceae; genus Histophilus; species Histophilus somni. The sequence continues at coordinate 1,189,699 of NC_010519.1, forward strand.
TTAAGTGCCGGTGTATCACCGCAACTATTCCAAGATACATTATGTTTTGCCAAGCAAGCAGGCTCCGATTTTAACGGCGTACTTTGCGGTCGGTCAACTTGGGCAGGTAGTGCGGAATCATTTAAGACTGGAGGTAAAGAGGAAGCCATTGATTGGCTAAAAAATGATGGAATTAAAAATATTACCGAATTAAATAATGTATTAACAAAAACAGCGAAACCCGTTTTTTAACAGGAGAATTAGTATGCAAAACTTACTTAAACGCCATAAAAGTGGTGAATCTGTGGGGATTTGTTCAGTCTGTTCCGCTCATTCAGCGGTAATTGAAGCTGCATTACGCTTTGAGTTGAACACCGAAAATGATGTTTTAATTGAGGCAACATCTAATCAGGTAAATCAGTTCGGTGGTTATACTGGAATGCAACCTGTTGATTTTAAAAATTTTGTTTACAGTATTGCGGATAAAGTTGGATTTCCCAAAAAACGTATTATTTTAGGTGGAGATCATCTTGGTCCTAACTGCTGGCAAAATGAACCAGCTGAACAAGCAATGGAGAAAGCAAAGGTGCTTGTTGCCGAATTCGCTAAAGCAGAATTCACCAAAATCCATTTAGATGCATCCATGTCTTGTGCAGATGATCCGGTTCCCCTACCGCCGTTAGTAGTGGCGGAACGTGCTGCCGTGCTGTGTCAAGCAGTCGAAAATGCTCTAGATTTTGCAAATCGGGATAAAGTTAGTTATATCATAGGAACAGAAGTCCCGGTACCAGGAGGTGAAACTCATACTATCTCAAGTGTTGATGTTACAACAATTCAAAGTGCCAAAGAAACCATTGAAACCCACAGACAAGCATTTGAAGCATTAGGTTTACAAGAAGCATTTAAACGTATTGTCGGAATCGTTGTGCAACCTGGAGTAGAATTCGATCATTCCAACGTTATTTTATATAAACCTGAGTTAGCTAAAGATCTTTCTGCTTTCATTGAAAGTACACCTTATATTTTCGAAGCTCATTCAACTGATTATCAATCTCGAGCGGCTTATCGTAATTTAGTAAAAGATCACTTTGCTATTCTGAAGGTTGGTCCTGCACTCACTTTTGCGTTGCGTGAAGCTCTTTTTGCATTGGCAAAAATCGAAGATGAATTAATCATCCCTGAGAAAAAGAGTTATCTTTTAGATGTGATTAATCAGGTTATGCAAGATGACCCTAAGTATTGGAGTAAATATTATTCTCCACAATATTCAAAAGCAATAATTGAGCTCCATTTCAGCCTTTCAGATCGTATCCGTTACTATTGGCCGAATGAACGGATTAACAGTGCGGTAGAAACACTTATTGAAAATTTATCTGATATTTCTATTCCGCTGGGTTTATTAAGTCAGTATTTACCTAATCAATACCGTTTGATTGTGGATGGCATATTAAAAGCGAAGCCAAAGGAATTAATTATAAACAAAATCCAACAAGTTTTGTCGGATTACGCCTTTGGTTGCTACGGAAAATAACAGGAGGAAATTTTGGTAAGTGAAATCTTAATTAAAACTGGTATTTCTTTTGAAAATTATTCTGAAGCATTAAATCATATTGCTGATGAATTAATTGCAAAAGGTTTTGTGAAAGAAAGTTATAGAGATGCTGTATTCGCTCGTGAAGCAAATTTCCCAACCGGCATCCAACTGGAGGAACATTCTGTGGCAATCCCACATTGTGAAGCTGAACATTCTATAAAGCCAGCTATCTATTTTATCCGTCCTGATAAAACATTAGTTGTTAATCGTGCAGATGATGATGGTACTGTGGATGCTGAAATCCTAATGGCATTAGTCGTTACCAACCCACAACAACAGCTTAGGCTGTTAAGAACACTTTTCGGTAAATTGCAGGATAATTCATTTGTAACTCAATTACTTTCCATTCAAGAAAGCGATTTATCCGAATTTCTCAAACAACATTTTGAAATCTAGTCAATGAAAAGAGGGAACTCATTATGAAAAAGAAAGTTATTGTCGCTTGTGGTGGAGCTGTTGCAACTTCAACATTAGCCGCAGAGGAAATAGAAGAACTTTGTGCTGAAAATAATATTTCGGTAGAACTGGTTCAATGTCGAGTAAATGAAATCGGTAGCTATATCAATGATGTTGATTTGATCTGCACAACAGCAAAAATCAGTCAAATTTACGGTGATATTCCTATTGTTCACGGTATGCCGTTTGTATCGGGTGTAGGTATTGATGAATTAAAAGAAAAAATCTTGGTTATTTTAAGAGGATAAGATTATGTTCACAGAAATTATGCAATATATTTTGGATTTAGGCCCAGCGGTAATGTTACCACTGGTAATTCTCATTCTCTCGCTAGCCTTAGGTATGAAATTCGGAGAGTCTTTCAAAGCTGGTTTATCTATCGGTATCGGCTTTGTAGGGATCGGGCTCGTAATCGGTTTAATGTTGGACTCTATTGGTCCTGCAGCAAAGGCAATGGCACATACCTTTGATATTCAGCTAAATGTTATCGATCTTGGTTGGCCTGGAGCTTCACCGATGACTTGGGCTTCACAAACAGCGTTAATAGCTATTCCTATTGCGATTGCGGTAAATATAGCGATGTTGCTGTTAAAAATGACCCGTGTCGTAAACGTTGATATTTGGAATATCTGGCATATGACGTTTACTGGTGCGTTAGTTCATATTGCGACAGGTTCGTATTGGTTGGGTATTCTTGGTGTTATTGTTCATGCTGCTTTCGTTTATAAACTTGGGGATTGGTTTTCTAAAGACACCAAACATTTCTTTGAATTGGATGGTATTGCTATTCCGCATGGAACCTCAGCTTACTTAGGACCGGTAGCTGTATTGGTGGATACCATTATCGAAAAGATACCAGGGTTAAATAAAATCCATTTTTCAGCCGATGATCTACAAAAACGCTTTGGTGCTTTAGGCGAACCTGTAACCGTAGGTTTTATTATGGGAGTAGTAATTGGGTTACTTGCTGGCTATTCTATGAAAGACGTGTTGCAATTAGCAGTCAAAACTGCAACAATAATGCTGTTAATGCCTCGTGTAATCAAACCAATCATGGACGGTTTAGCACCTATTGCCAAACAGGCCCGTAAAAAATTACAAGCACGTTTCGGCGGTAGCGATTTCTTAATCGGCTTAGATCCTGCATTATTACTTGGTCACACCTCTGTAGTATCTGCAAGTTTAATCTTTATTCCGCTTACTATCCTAATTGCTGTGTTCTTACCGGGTAACCAAGTACTTCCATTTGGTGATTTGGCAACTATCGGCTTCTTCGTTGCAATGGCAGTAGCAGTACACCAAGGTAACTTATTCCGAACCTTAATTTCCGGTCTGATTATTATGTCGATGACCCTTTGGATCGCAACCCAAACCATTGCGTATCATACTCAGCTGGCAGCTAATGCAGGAACATTAAAAGCAGGAGAACAAGTCGCTTCAATGGATCAGGGCGGTTCACCGATCACTTATTTGATGATTCAGGTGCTGACCTTTGAAAATATTGTCGGAATGACTATTATTGCAATCATTTACTTTTGCGGTGTATTCCTTACTTGGCGAAGAGCCAAATCCTATGAAAAAGAAATAGTCGCTCAATCAGCACAAAATTAAGGAATAATAACCAATGAAAGCTATTGTTTTAGAATCTAACCGTAATATGGCTATTTGTGATATTCCTAAGCCTTTAGTCGAAGACCCTGATGATGTGTTGGTAAAAGTGCATTACTCCGGACTATGTGGTTCCGATATTCCAAGGATTTTTCATCATGGTACTCACTTCTATCCTATTGTTTTAGGTCACGAATTTAGTGCTACAGTAGAAGAAGTAGGCTCAGATGTAACGGAATTGGATAAGGGAGATTTAGTTAGCTGTGCTCCTCTCCAGCCCTGTTTTAAATGTGATGAATGTAATAGAGGGTTTTACTCTTTATGTAAAAACTACAATTTTATCGGTTCACGCCGCTTCGGTGCTAACTCAGAGTATCTTTGTGTGAAAAAGAGTAATTTGGTGAAGTTACCTCAAGGAAGTGACACATTGCAAGCATCTTTTATTGAGCCTATCACTGTTGGATTGCATGCTATTCATCTTGCAGGAGGCTGTAAAGGTAAAAATGTGGTTATAGTTGGAGCAGGTACTATCGGGTTACTGGCAGCTCAATCTACAAAAGCATTAGGGGCAAATTCAGTTAGTGTGATTGACATCAACCAAGAAAAATTGGTGTTGGCAAAAACATTAGGTGCAGATTACGTATTTAATTCAATGGATTTGAAAGCTGACGAAATTCTAGCCTGTTTAGATGGTAATCGATTTGATCAACTAATTTTAGAAACAGCGGGGGTACCGAAAACTGTTGAACTTTCCATTCAAATTGCTGGACCTAGAGCTCAAGTCGTATTAGTTGGAACACTACACCACGACCTAAATCTCGATCAAAAAGAATTTGGACTGATTTTACGCAAAGAACTTATCATTTTTGGTTCTTGGATGAATTACTCCAAACCTTGGCCGGGAGTCGAATGGCGAGAAGCAGTTAATCTTATTGCAGAAAATAAAATCTGCTTTGAACCGCTTATCTCGTCGATTAACACTATTGAAGATTATGTGGAAGAAGTGAAATCCTTAGACGGTAAACCGATGAATGGAAAATTGGTATTAAAATTCGACTAATTGTAATACAAAACTAGTATTAAAATTCGATTAATCGTAATATAATGAAAGCGTATGAAACTTCATACGCTTTATTTTTTAGCGGAAAATATTATGAACACTTTTGAAAGACGACATCAAATTATAGAATTACTCAAAGAAAACGGAATTGTGTCCGTCAATGATCTCGCCAAACGATTTAATGTATCGGAAGTTTCTGTGCGTACCGATTTAAGAATGCTGGAAGAACAAGGAATACTTACTCGTTTTCACGGAGGTGCGGCATTTTCAAATTCAAATGAAAAGCCATACGAAAAAAAAGAACGAAACGAAAGTAAAGAGACTTCACTTGAAGAACGCCATGGTCTTTCGCACGATCCGAAATCCCATATTGCCCGTATTGCCGCACAACTGGTTAAGGAAGGTGATACTGTCATTCTTGACAGCGGCAGCACTACCTTGATGATTGCTTACGAATTACTTAAAATTAAGAACATTACTGTTATTACTAACAATCTTCCTGCTGCAGTAGTACTATCCGATTCACCTGATATTACTCTTGTAATTTGCGGCGGTACGCTTCGTCACAAAACCCGCTCAATGCACGGTACTATTACTGAAAATTCATTACAAGGCATTCGGGCTGATATTATGTTTGTGGGAGCCGATGGTGTTGATGCCAAAATAGGACTGACAACCTTTAATGAGGGCTACAATATCAGTTCAATTATGGCAGATATTTCCGCCAAAGTAGTAGCTGTTGTTGATGCAACAAAATTCAACCGTAACGGCTTTAACCTTGTACTTCCAATGCAAAAATTGGATTTAGTCATTACAGATAATAGTCTGACAAAGGAAAAACAGCTGGAATTAATTTCGGTGGGTGTACCGTTACAGTTAGCCTAGTAATCAGCAAAGGCGGTCATATTTTTACTAAGGTTTGTAAATACCTAAATACCGAGCTTGGTATTTGGTTTATTGAACTGTCCGATTTTTAGGAATATAGGACCAAATTGTTTTGTTTTAATCATCGAACTCATGAAGGTATTTCAAAGTGCTGTAAACCCATTTTATTAGCTGAGAAAAACCTCTAAGAAAGATTTAAAAGAGTTTAATTCAAGAGACAAAAAATGGCGGTAATTATATCATGCACTATTAATTTGTAACGTATTCTTTGGATTGTTCGGGAATAATGACCCCTAAATCGATCCATTTGTACCAAGTTTGTTGCAGAAATTGTAGTATGTTCTCGTCAACTGCAAGGTTTTTTAAAGATTCTTTTAGCTTTTGTAGTGAATAGGCTTTTTCTTGTAACAGCATTAATAAAAAGTGATCTAAGTCCGTTAACTTTTGGTAATACACTTCAAATTGAGCATTACGCCAAACAATTGTTTTTGATGGTTGATTCAGTATTTGGTTAAACTGAGTTGAAAGAAAATCCACCGGATATTCTCTTATAAAGCAAACTTCTGAGCATTTCATTGGAGTTTGTTCTGTTATATCGAATTCAGTCGGTAGCTGAAACATTGATACTTCCGCTTGAAGTTGATCAAATTCAAATTGCATTAGGGAGAGAATATTTTCATCGAAAATATTTTTGTGTTGGCAAAATTGTAAAAACTCACCTGCAATATCTTGGAAGTAAGGGGAATGTGCTTTTCCGTTTTTGACAAATTCTTCTTTTGCATTATCCCAATCTTGTCGGTTTAAATGAGCCGGAGTTTCGGTAAAGCATTTTTCGATAAAGCCAAAAGTATTGTTGCGTAATAACCGCACATAAATATTTAAACGTCTAGGATCGTGATTGCTAGGGTCTTTTTCACGAATAGCTTGAACAAATTCTTGTTGCGTTTGTGCTAGATTTTTAGCCATGACAATCCTCTTTTTTTGACATATTTTTGTTGTAAGTGATGGATAATATCGACTTCTTTACAAAGTTTTTCAAAAGGAGGGAAATTGAAATCACGTTCAAGTAGTGTTGGTGGCATATGAGGTAAACGTGCATAAGTATATTCCAGTAAATCCCAAACGGTACCTTTTACATTTTCACCATGTGTATCAACAAGTAATTGAGGAAGATGGCGAAAATCTCCTTTGATTGTATTGAAAGCCTCTGATGTTTGTATTTGCACTTCAGTAGCGGCATGTTCGTCATCATGTCCGGCAATATGAATGTAATTGACACGTTTTAAATCCACATTATCAATAAAGACATGAGGATCAAGTAATCCATGGTTGACCGCATTTACATAGATATTATTAACATCTAAATGAATGCCACAATTTGCCTCTTGTGCAATAGCATTGAGAAATTCTACTTCATTCATCGTGCTTGTTTCAGAATGCAAATAATAAGAGGTGTTTTCTACTGAAATTTGAATTTCTAAAAAATCTTGTACTTCACGAATTCTTGCTGCAGTGTGTTTTACTGCTTCATCAGTAAACGGCATTGGCAATAAATCATATAAATGACCATCGCATTCACAAAAGCTCAGATGATCGGAAAAGAAAGGCGTATTATATTGTTTTATCATGGCTTTAATGCCTGATAATAATTCTTTATCTAAAGGGGCTTGTCCACCAAGAGAAAGAGATAACCCATGGATTAGCATAGGGATTTTTTCTGCCACTTTATCGAATTGATAACGAGCAAATCCTCCCATTTTTAGCCAGTTTTCCGGTGCTATTTCCATAAATTGAATTCGATCATTATTGCGTAATTGTAGAAATCCTTCCGCTAGATCACGTCTGTAGCCTAAACCGGCACCTTGTCGCATATATCCTCCGTGTAAATAAAAAGGGTGCGATGCACCCTCAAAAATTTATTTAGATGCACCGCACTTTCCTTCGCCACATTTGCCTTCGGCAGATTTCGGCATATTTTTCTTAGGAGCGGTTGCACCGCATTTTCCTTCACCGCATTTGCCTTCGGCAGATTTTGATACACATTTGCCATCGTGCATTTCACACTCGGTTGTGTTTTTTTTCATATCTGCATGTGCTGATACAGCCATAGCTAAGGCACCGGCTAAAGCGACTAAAGTTGTTTTTTTCATGGTTTTTCTCCTATATAAATGATTAAAGTAAATTCAGCCGTTTTTGAGCTGAGTATTTTTTCCGTAACAGAAAATCAAGTGAAACTACACCCGCACCTTGTAGGAGCAGAGGAAGTAACGTAATTATGTAAATGAGCGGTAATTTATAACCATTGTTGCATACGTTATAACCTAATCCGCTATGTACTGTTGCCCAAGCTACAGCGGTTAAAATCATCAACCCTAATGCACTAAAGCGGGTTGCAATACCTAAAACCAACAAAATCGGAAACAATAATTCTGCACCGGTTGCAATAGCCCAATTTAAGTCCAGTGGTAAAATTGAGAAAGGAAACGGAAAATTATCTTTTACCGCATAAAACCAATTTTCACCGTTCCATTTTTCTAGTCCTGCTTCGAAAAACTCATAGGCGACAAAAAAACGTAATACGAGTAAGGATAATCCCTGAGTGGATTGTTTAAAAATATGACAATGAGACATTTTCTACTCCTAAAAAATTGCTTTCTAGAAGTTAGACGAATGAGGAAATAAAACCTTACAAAAAAATTTCAAAAATTTAGAAAAATAAAAAGGTCAGATTTTACTCTGACCTTTTAAATATTCTGATTTAAAACTTACATTGACGTTGTGAATGTACGTGTAATTACATCTTGTTGTTGGTCTTTAGTTAAAGAGTTGAAACGTACTGCGTAACCTGATACACGAATGGTTAATTGCGGGTATTTGTCTGGATTTTCTACCGCATCTAATAACATTTCTCGATTTAGTACATTCACGTTTAAGTGTTGACCGCCTTCAATAGTTGTTTCATGATGGAAATATCCATCCATTAAACCTGCCAAATTGCGTTTTTGTGCATCAATATCTTTACCTAACGCATTAGGTACGATAGAGAACGTATAAGAAATACCGTCTTTAGCATAAGCAAATGGAAGTTTAGCAACAGAAGTTAATGATGCTACCGCACCTTTTTGATCACGTCCGTGCATTGGGTTTGCTCCCGGTCCAAATGGTGCACCTGAACGACGACCATCAGGTGTGTTACCTGTTTTCTTGCCATATACCACATTTGAAGTAATCGTTAAAACAGATTGAGTTGGTGTTGCATTGCGGTAAGTTTTGAGTTTTTGAATTTTCTTCATGAAACGTTCAACCAAGTCAACTGCAATATCATCTACTCGTGAATCGTTGTTACCAAATTGTGGATATTCACCTTCAATTTCAAAGTCAATCGCAACATTTTTTGAAATACCGATCACGTCGCCAGCTTTATTTTTCACTTCAATATCACCACGAATAGGTTTTACTTTAGCGTATTTAATTGCAGAAAGTGAGTCGGCGGCAACAGAAAGACCGGCAATACCGCAAGCCATTGTTCTGAATACATCACGATCATGCAATGCCATTAACGCTGCTTCATAAGCATATTTATCGTGCATAAAATGAATAATGTTCAATGCAGTGACGTATTGTTTTGCTAACCAATCCATAAAGCTGTCTAAACGGGTCATGACGTCTTCATAATCTAAATATTCAGTTGTAATAGGATCAGTTTTAGGGCCAACTTGGTCACCGGATTTTTCATCAATACCGCCGTTGATCGCATACAGTAATGTTTTTGCTAAGTTCGCACGAGCCCCGAAGAATTGCATCATTTTACCCACGATCATTGGGCTTACGCAGCAGGCGATTGCATAGTCATCATTTTGGAAATCCGGACGCATTAGGTCGTCATTTTCGTACTGTACAGATGAAGTATCAATTGATACTTTCGCAGCATAGCGTTTGAAACCATCAGGTAAACTTTCAGACCAAAGAATAGTTAAGTTCGGTTCTGGTGAAGGTCCCATCGTGTAAAGTGTATGCAAGATACGGAAACTTGTTTTGGTGACTAAAGTACGACCATCTAACCCCATACCGGCTAAAGTTTCAGTTGCCCACATTGGATCACCGGAGAATAATTGATCGTATTCAGGCGTGCGTAAGAAGCGAACCATACGAAGTTTCATGACCAAGTGGTCAATTAATTCTTGAGCTTCTTGTTCTGTAATTTTGCCTGCTTTGAGATCACGTTCAATGAAAATATCTAAGAATGTGGATACACGACCAAAAGACATTGCCGCACCGTTTTGTGATTTAACGGCAGCAAGGTAAGCGAAGTAAGTCCATTGAACCGCCTCTTGAGCATTTTTTGCTGGAGCGGAAATATCATAGCCGTAAGATGCTGCCATTTCTTTCATTTTGCCTAAAGCACGGTGCTGTTCAGCGATTTCCTCACGTAATTGAATCGTTGCTTGAATATCTTCGCCACTTTCTAATTTCTCTTGTAATGAAGTAAATTGTTTGAATTTATCTTTCATTAAGAAATCTGCACCATAAAGTGCCATACGGCGATAGTCACCGATGATACGACCACGACCGTAAGCATCAGGTAAACCTGTGATTACACCTGATTTACGACAACGTAAAATATCTGGTGTATAAACATCGAATACGCCTTGATTGTGAGTTTTGCGATATTCAGTAAAGATTTTTTCAACTTCTGGATTGAGTTCACGACGGTAAACTTTACATGAGCCTCTAACCATGTTGATCCCACCAAACGGCATAATTGCACGTTTTAAGGGGGCGTCTGTTTGTAAACCGACAATTTTTTCTAAATCTTTATTGATATAGCCCGCTTTATGAGAAGTGATAGTGGATGGAATATCTGTGTCAATATCATAAGGTTCGTGAGTTTTGTTCTCCACTTTGATTTTTTCCATTACATCAGCCCACAGAATTGATGTTGCTTCTGTTGCTTCCGCTAAGAATGCTTCATCACCCTCGTAAGGCGTATAGTTTTTTTGGATAAAATCACGAACATTTACTTCAGTTTGCCAATCTCCACCGACAAAACCTTCCCAAGCTTTTTGTTGAGTTTCTGTTAATTGAGCCATCGCTAATAACTTCCTTTTGAGTAAATAAAAATAAAACTGTTGAACTTTGTAAAAACAATCGAAAAACAGACCGCTCTTACACCCTAATGATTTATTAGTGTCTATGAGGTTTATTGGTAAACCATTGCATTAATGCAATACAAACACCACCGCCGATAATATTTCCTAAGGTAACAGGAATTAAATTCTTAAAGATAAAATGGTAAATATCCAAATCGGCAAATTGCAGAGGATTAAGATTAATTGCTTGCCAAAAATCTGTTGAGCTGGCATGTGAGGTAATTATTCCCATTGGGATCATAAACATATTTGCAACACTATGCTCAAAGCCTGAGGCAACAAATAGACCTATAGGCAAAATCATGATGAATGCTTTATCTGTTAATGTTTTTCCGGCATAACTCATCCAAACAGCAATACATACCATAATGTTACATAGAATACCTAAGCAAAATGCTTCAAGCCATGTGTGGTGAATTTTATGTTGTGCTGTTTTTAGAATGGTTAAACCCCATTGTCCATTTGCTGCCATAGTTTGACCGGCAAACCAAATTAGCAATACGATAATTAATGAACCGACGAAATTACCCAAATAAACAACAAGCCAATTTTTTAGCATTTGAGTTGTGGTAATTCGTTTATTCACACGTGCAATAAGAGACATAGTTGATGATGTGAAAAGCTCTGAACCGCATACTACCGCCATGATAATACCAAGAGAAAAAACCAGTCCGCCGACCAGCTTGGTCAGTCCCCAGGGTGCATTACCTAAATCTGTTTGAGTAGTCGTATAGAAAACAAAAGCGAGAGCGATAAATGCCCCCGCAGAAATTGCAGATAAGAAAGAATAGCATTGATTTTTAGTTGCTTTATAGACACCTACATTCTCACCGATTTGTGCCATTTCTTGAGGTGATGCCACTGTGGTTGTACTTTCGGTTTTCATTACTAACCCTATTAAAATTAAACTGGCGTTATTCTAAGTCATTAACCGGAAACTTTAAACTAAAAAATTTTTTATTTTTTATAAAATTTGTTAAATGAAATTATTTTTAACAAGTTTTTAACATTTAGTTGTTTTACATTTATTAAATGCAACAATTTATTAACATTAGCAATCTAAATTGCTATTTAAAGGGATTTCTGATACAAAATGCACCTATTATTTTTATATCATGGGAGAACAAAAATGGTAGAAGAAACTATTTTTAGCAAAATTATTCGTAAAGAAATTCCGGCAAATATTGTTTATCAGGATGAATTGGTTACTGCATTTCGTGATATATCCCCACAAGCACCTACCCATATTTTAATTATTCCAAATAAAATTATTCCGACAGTTAATGATGTAACATCAGAAGATGAAGTAACGTTGGGACGTTTATTTACCGTAGCGGCGAAACTTGCTGAAAAAGAGGGAATAGCACAAGACGGTTATCGTTTAATCGTCAACTGTAATAAGCATGGAGGACAAGAGGTTTATCACTTGCATATGCACTTGGTTGGCGGTGAGCATTTAGGCAAAATGTTGGCAAAATAATGAAAAATTTACTTATCGCTTTTATTTTGAGTTTGGGATTAATTGCTTGTGGTTCTTTGGAAAAAGTAAATTTAGTGCATTCTCAACAACCAATTATAAATATTAGTACCGAGCTTGCTTCTGATATTGACGTACAAGTCAGCCATTCATCAGCATCGCTGACAAACGTTTCACAAAAGCAAGTGACGCTCGTATATTATTTTTTTTGGTACGATAAAAATGGTGTAACACAAGGTGATGTGACTAATATGAAAAATGCCACTATGCTGATTTTATCGCCAGGTCAAACACGTCAGTTAGTATTACAAAAGCCGACAACAGAAAGTGTGAATTACCGCCTTTACTTGAGTTTATAGAACAAAATGTCGATATTATTAATAGATTTATCGGGTCAAGAGTTACGTCAAGAAGAAATCGAATTACTTGAACATCCTCTAGTCGCAGGATTAATTTTATTTAGCCGCAATTTTTATGATATTGAGCAAATCCGACATCTCATTAGATCTGTGCGTCAAAAGGTTAAAAAGCCTTTATTAATTACTGTTGATCAAGAGGGTGGGCGAGTACAGCGTTTTCGTCAGGGTCTTACGCAATTACCGGCAATGCAGTCCTTTGCCTGTTTACTTTCTGACCCTCAAGAGCAACAGGAAATGGCTTGGCGAGCAGGTTGGCAAATGGCGGCGGAAATGACCGCACTTGATATCGATCTTAGCTTTGCACCTGTTTTGGATCTTGGGCATCAATGTAAGGCAATCGGCGACCGCAGTTTTCATTATGAGGAAAAGAAACTGATTGAACTTGCTGAGAAATTTATTCAAGGGATGAGACAAATCGGAATGTCGGCAACGGGTAAGCATTTTCCCGGTCATGGACATGTGTTAGCCGATTCTCATTTGGAAACACCTTATGATGATCGAGCAAAAGAATTAATTTTTGCACAAGATATTCGACCGTTTCAGTCTTTGATTAAACAAGGGTTGTTAGATGCAGTGATGCCGGCACATGTTATCTACACTCAATGTGATAATCAACCAGCAAGTGGATCGTCTTATTGGCTAAAGGAGGTTTTACGTCAACAATTGGGATTCCAAGGAGCGATTTTTTCTGATGATTTGGGTATGAAAGGTGCCGGTTTTATGGGGGATTTTGTTGCTCGTTGTACGCAATCTCTTCAGGCGGGTTGTGATTTATTGTTGTTATGTAACGAGCCTGAAGCAGTGGTGCAAGTTTTAGATCGTTTTAAACCACAGGAAAGTCAAAATAAACGAATAATACGCCAAACTAGATTGAATAAATTATTCAAAAAACAACGGATTGATTGGCAAACCTTACGCACTCAACGTGATTGGTTGGAAAATCACAAAAAACTTACCGCACTTCAGCAAGATTGGTTAGCCTATAAGGGGTAGGACAATTAGAAATTATGGAGGTGGTTTTTTGAGAGTATACAAAAATAAAGAAGAACTCAAAACTGAAATAAATAAAGCATTTAAGAAGTATATTTTAGAATTTGATAATATTCCAGAAACCTTAAAAGATAAGAGAGTTGATAAAGTTGATAGAACTCCAGCTGAAAATCTTGCTTATCAAGTGGGATGGACAAGTTTGGTTCTTAAATGGGAAAAAGATGAAAGAAAGGGGCTTCAAGTAAAAACACCATCGGATGAATTTAAGTGGAATCAACTTGGTCAATTATATCAGTGGTTCACGGATACTTATGCTCATTTATCCTTGCAAGAGTTAAAAGCAAAATTAAATGAAAATATTAATGCTATATGTACAATGATTGATTCGTTGAGCGAGGAAGAATTATTTGAACCGCATATGAGAAAGTGGGCTGATGAAGCGACTAAAACAGCGACTTGGGAAGTGTATAAGTTTATTCATGTCAATACGGTTGCACCTTTTGGGACTTTTAGAACAAAAGTCAGAAAATGGAAGAAGACAGCATTATAAATTACCTTTTTACAAAAAAATTTCATAAAAATAGTTACCAAAGGCAATAGAGAAAACTATCGTCTTTCTCTTTGCAAATTTAAATTTTATTAAATTAATATGAATTTAATTCATGAAAAGTATAATTTTTCTGAAATTGACACATATTTTCTTTCTCTTTATGATGATTTTAACCGATTTAAAGATAAATTTATTATGGAGTAAATGAATATGAGTTATACCAAAGAATTAGATACATTAAATCACCATATGGTTGATATTAATGGGAAAATTAATGTTTCTTTTGAGTTTTTTCCACCTAAAAATGAAAAAATGGAAACTCTTTTGTGGGACTCTATTCATCGTTTAAAAGTCCTTAAGCCGAAATTTGTATCAGTAACCTATGGAGCAAATTCCGGTGAGCGGGATCGTACTCATACCGTTGTTAAGCGTATTAAACAAGAAACCGGTCTGGAAGCAGCACCGCATTTAACCGGTATTGATGCCACTCCGGAAGAATTAAAGGCTATTGCTAAGGATTATTGGGATGGGGGTATTCGTCGAATTGTTGCTTTACGGGGTGACGAACCTAAAGGTTATATTAAGAAACCTTTTTATGCCTCCGATTTAGTTGAGTTATTACGTTCGGTAGCTGACTTTGATATTTCAGTGGCGGCTTATCCTGAAGTGCATCCCGAAGCAAAATCCGCTCAAGCGGATTTAATTAATTTAAAGCGAAAAATAGATGCAGGAGCAAATCTTGTAATCACTCAATTCTTTTTTGATGTTGATAGTTACTTACGTTTTCGTGATCGTTGTGCCTCAATAGGGATTGATGCGGAAATTGTACCAGGCATTTTACCGGTAACGAATTTTAAACAATTACAAAAAATGGCTGCGATTACAAATGTCAAAATTCCTAGTTGGATGGCGAAAATGTATGAAGGGTTAGATGATGATCAAACTACAAGAAATTTAGTTGCGGCAAGTATTGCGATGGATATGGTAAAGGTTTTATCTTGTGAGGGGGTAAAAGATTTCCATTTCTATACACTCAATCGCAGTGAGTTAAGTTATGCTATTTGCCATACTTTAGGCGTTCGTCCAAGTTTATAAAAAACCGCACTTTGAGCCTAAAAAAGGACTAAATTGTTAAAATTTGGTCCTTTTATTTTTACGGATTTTATTAAGAAATGCACAATTTAAAATGGAATGTCATCATCAAGTGGAGCATCAACAGGTGATGGAGATGCAATGCTCGGTTTAGGTTGAGAATGTGATTGGTAGGTTGGTTGCTGTTGAGGTTCGTATCCTCCCATTTGTCCACGATCTGAACGACTATCCAGCATTTGCAATACATCGCCCTGAATTTCAGTGGTATAACGATCTTGACCATTTTGATCTTGCCATTTGCGTGTTCTTAAACGTCCTTCTACATAAACCTTTGAGCCTTTACGTAAATATTCTCCAGCCACTTCTGCTTGACGACGATAAAACACGATGCGATGCCATTCTGTAATTTCACGGCGTTCATTGGTATTTTTATCAATCCAACTTTCACTTGTTGCAACACTGATATTCGCAACAGCATCACCGTTTGGCATGGTGCGAATTTCAGGAGCGTTACCAAGATTTCCAACAATGATTACTTTATTTACTCCAGCCATAAGTCCTCTAATTTGCTTCAGTTAAAAAGTGCGGTTATTTTGCCTTAAATTAAAAAAAAAAGCTATGCTTAAAATGAACTAAACTGGATATTTGCACAGTTGTTTAGGAATGTGAGATAATGATCGCAAAATTTACTTGATTGGCTTGCTATTATTGTCAATTTATTATTGGTGTATTATGGAAAAAATTGATATTCGTGGGGCAAGAACTCACAATCTAAAAAATATAAGTTTAACAATTCCTCGTAACAAACTTGTTGTAATTACGGGGCTGTCTGGTTCAGGAAAGTCTTCTTTGGCTTTTGATACGTTATATGCAGAGGGGCAACGCCGTTATGTAGAGTCATTGTCTGCCTACGCTCGCCAATTTTTATCTTTAATGGAAAAACCCGATGTTGATCATATTGAAGGATTATCTCCGGCTATTTCTATTGAACAAAAATCCACTTCTCATAATCCTCGCTCAACAGTGGGAACGATTACTGAAATTCATGATTATTTGCGTTTATTGTTTGCTCGAGTAGGTGAGCCGAGATGCCCAGAACATCATGTTACATTAAGCGTGCAAACTATTAGCCAAATGGTTGATAAAGTACTGAGTTTGCCGGAAGAAAGTAAGATTATGTTACTTGCACCGGTGGTCAAAAATCGTAAAGGCGAGCATATCAAAATTTTAGAAAATATTGCCGCACAAGGCTATATTCGGGCAAGGATTGATGGTGAAATTTGCGATTTATCGGATCCGCCTAAATTAGAATTACAGAAAAAACATACAATTGAAGTGGTGGTTGATCGCTTTAAAGTGCGGTCTGATTTGGCTACTCGTTTGGCTGAATCTTTTGAAACAGCGTTAGAGTTGTCCGGTGGGACAGCAATCGTTGCGGATATGGAGAATTCGCAAGTGGAAGAATTGATTTTTTCCGCTAATTTTGCTTGCCCTCATTGTGGTTATTCTATCCCTGAATTAGAGCCGAGGTTGTTTTCTTTTAATAATCCTGCCGGTGCTTGTTCTACTTGTGACGGTTTAGGCGTGCAACAATATTTTGATGAAAAACGTGTTGTACAAAACGCATCGATTTCTTTAGCCGGTGGAGCGATAAAAGGGTGGGATCGGCGTAATTTTTATTATTACCAAATGTTGATGTCTTTAGCTAAGCACTATGATTTTGATATTGAACTACCTTTTGAAAAGTTACCGAAAAAAATTCAGCAAATTATCTTAAACGGTTCAGGTGACGAGGAAATTGAATTTCAATATATGAACGATCGTGGTGATGTTGTTCTTCGCCATCATAGTTTTGAGGGGATTCTCAATAATATGGCTCGCCGTTATAAAGAAACCGAATCTATGTCTGTACGAGAGGAATTGTCCAAAAATATTAGTAGTCGACCTTGTGTAGATTGTTGCGGTTCGAGATTACGTTCGGAAGCTCGCCATGTTTATATCGGTGAAGCTAATTTACCTGATGTATCAGAGAAAAGTATCGGAGAAGCACTCAATTTTATTGATAACCTGACATTGACGGGACAACGTGGACAAATTGCAGACAAAATTCTGAAAGAGATTAAAGAGCGGTTACAATTTTTAGTGAATGTGGGGCTGAGTTATTTATCTTTATCTCGTTCAGCGGAAACTTTATCCGGTGGAGAAGCACAGCGTATTCGTTTGGCAAGTCAAATTGGTGCAGGATTAGTTGGAGTAATGTATGTACTTGATGAACCCTCAATCGGTTTACACCAACGAGATAATGAGCGTTTATTAAATACTTTGTTGCATTTGCGTAATCTAGGCAACACAGTGATTGTGGTTGAACATGATGAAGATGCTATCATGGCAGCTGATCATATTATTGATATTGGTCCCGGAGCCGGTGTGCATGGAGGAAATGTTGTTGCACAAGGTAATGCACAAGAAATTATGGCTAATCCAAATTCTTTAACAGGTAACTTCTTGTCAGGTAAGGAAAAAATTGAAATTCCGCTGAAACGAACCGCAGTTGATAAGCAAAAAATGCTTAGATTAAAAGGAGCAAGCGGTAATAACCTGAAACAGGTGAATTTGGATATTCCCGTTGGTTTATTTACCTGTGTAACAGGTGTATCCGGTTCGGGAAAATCTACTTTAATCAATGATACTTTATTTCCATTGGCTCAAAATGCGTTAAATCGTGCGGAAAATTCCCAGTTTGCACCTTATCAATCAATTGAGGGACTTGAGTTTTTTGACAAAGTGATCGATATAGATCAAAGTCCGATAGGTAGAACGCCTCGTTCCAATCCTGCAACCTATACAGGGTTATTTACGCCAATTCGTGAGTTATTTTCCGGCGTGCCGGAGGCTCGAGCGAGAGGTTATAATCCGGGGAGATTCAGTTTTAATGTGCGTGGCGGACGTTGTGAAGCCTGTCAAGGTGATGGCGTTATCAAGGTTGAAATGCACTTTTTACCTGATGTTTATGTGCCTTGTGATCAATGTAAAGGTAAGCGTTATAATCGAGAAACGTTGGAAATTCGTTACAAAGGCAAAACTATCCATCAAGTGCTTGATATGACAGTAGAAGAAGCACGAGTGTTTTTTGATGCTATTCCAATGGTAGCTCGTAAATTACAAACGTTGATTGATGTTGGTTTATCCTATATTCGTTTAGGTCAATCTTCGACAACCTTGTCCGGCGGAGAGGCTCAAAGAGTTAAATTAGCAACAGAGCTTTCTAAACGAGATACAGGGAAGACGTTATACATTTTAGATGAACCGACTACAGGATTACATTTTGCCGATATTAAACAACTCCTGACCGTCTTACATTGTTTACGTGATAAGGGAAATACCATAGTGGTAATTGAACATAATCTCGATGTAATAAAAACCGCTGACTGGATCGTTGATTTAGGACCGGAAGGGGGAAATGGTGGAGGACAAATTATTGCTACCGGCACGCCGGAAGAGGTTTGCCTAGTTGAAGGATCTCATACGGCGAGATTTTTAAAAACTATGTTGGCTAAAAAATAACATCATAAATTAGAAACCGTACTTCATGGATTCGATTTTAATAAAGTGCGGTTTTTTCTTTGCTTTTTATAAAAAAGTTCTGTTACAAAGGGTGTTTTTTTGCTAAATTTAGCACAATTTTTTCGTTAAGCTCGGTAGAGCGTTTTTATACAATTTATTAGCGGACTTCTTATGTTATTCAAAAAAATTCGTGGTTTATTTTCCAATGATCTCTCAATCGATCTTGGTACGGCAAATACGTTAATTTATGTAAAAGGTCAAGGTATTGTTTTGGATGAGCCTTCAGTTGTTGCAATTCGCAAGGATAGAGCAGGTTCACTTAAAAGTATTGCGGCGGTCGGAAAAGAGGCTAAATTAATGTTGGGTCGTACGCCAAAAAGTATTGAAGCTATTCGTCCAATGAAAGATGGTGTCATTGCTGATTTTTTTGTCACAGAAAAAATGTTGCAATACTTTATCAAACAAGTTCACAGTGGCAATTTTATGCGACCGAGTCCTCGAGTGTTGGTTTGTGTTCCTGCTGGAGCAACACAAGTCGAACGTAGAGCTATTCGTGAGTCAGCAATTGGTGCGGGAGCAAGAGAGGTTTACTTAATTGAGGAGCCAATGGCAGCAGCTATTGGTGCGAAATTACCCGTTTCAACGGCAACAGGATCGATGGTTATTGATATTGGTGGTGGTACAACAGAAGTTGCAGTGATTTCTTTAAATGGTATTGTTTATTCTTCTTCTGTGCGTATTGGTGGTGATCGCTTTGATGAAGCTATTATCGCTTATGTTCGCCGCACTTTTGGTTCAATTATTGGAGAACCAACAGCAGAACGTATTAAACAGGAAATAGGTATTGCTTATATTCAAAATGATGATGAAGTGAAAGAAATGGAGGTTCATGGGCATAATTTAGCAGAGGGAGCCCCACGCACATTTAGCTTAACTTCAAAAGATGTTTTAGAAGCATTACAACAACCTTTAAATGGCATTGTGACCGCTGTACGTACAGCGTTAGAGGAATGCCAACCGGAACATGCGGCAGATATTTTTGAGCGTGGTATTGTATTGACGGGTGGTGGAGCTTTATTGCGTAATATTGATGTATTGCTTTCAAAAGAAACCGGTGTTCCGGTAATTGTTGCAGATGATCCATTAACTTGTGTCGCTAGAGGTGGTGGTGAGGCTTTAGATATGATTGATATGCACGGCGGCGATATTTTCAGTGATGAAATCTAGTTTTAACAACATGAAAAGTGCGGTAGATTTTACCGCACTTTTTGTCTTAACTATTTAATCTGTTGTGATAAATCAATCTTTATGAAACCTATTTTCAGTAAATCACCTCCTTTAGGTATTCGGCTTATTTTAGCCGTGGTAGTTTCTATCACTTTAATTCTGTTTGATGGCAAAACTAGTGCAATGATTAATCTTCGTGGTTTTATGGAAACTGCGGTAGGAAGTTTATATTATTTAGCCAATACGCCACGTGTTATACTGGATGGTGTATCGGAAAATTTGATCGATACAAATAAATTGCAAATCGAAAATAAAGTATTACGTGAACAATTACGAGAAAAAAATGCTGATTTGCTCTTGTTGGATCACTTAAAAGTTGAAAATCAGCGTTTACGTTTATTGTTAAATTCGCCACTAAGAACAGATGAATATAAAAAAATTGGTGAAATTTTAACCGCTGAAACGGATGTTTATCGCCAACAAGTTATTATCAATCAAGGTGCGAAAGACGGTGCTTATGTTGGACAGCCTGTTATTGATGAAAAAGGTGTGGTTGGTCAGATTATTTCAGTGGGGGAAAATACTAGTCGAGTATTATTATTAACTGATGTCATGCATTCTTTACCTGTTCAAGTTTTACGCAATGATGTGCGTGTAATTGCCAGTGGAACAGGGCGAAGTGATGAATTGACTTTAGAGAATGTGCCGAGATCGGTCGATATTGTAAAAGGTGATTTACTTGTTACGTCTGGACTTGGGGGGCGTTTTTTAGAAGGTTATCCCGTCGCAATTGTGGAAAATATTTCTCGTGATAGCAAAAATTACTTTGCCACTATTACAGCTAAACCTTTGGCTTCTATAGAACGTTTACGCTATATTTTACTACTTTGGCCAACGCATGAAGATATGCGTAAAGCACAATCTCTGACACCTGAAGATGTTCGTAAAGCAGTGCAACAACGTCTAGAAATGCAGCATAATTCTTCTACATATAAGGTGAAAAAGACTCCGGTACAGGAGGAATTTTTTCCATCTAATAATACAGATGAGTATTCAGTAGATATATTAGAAACCTTACCGGAAAATTTACCTGAGCAAGAGTTTCTACAAAAAGAGCAGGGGGATGAAAATTAATGAAAGTAAAATTTTTGTTACAAATTTTAGTGATCAGCGGTTTGTTTATTTTTACTTTTGCTCTTGAACTTATGCCTTGGCCAGTAACTTTTCAGAGTTTCAAACCCTCTTGGCTAGTGTTGGTTTTGCTTTATTGGATTTTAGCGATTCCGAATAAAATCAGTATTGGTACCGCATTTATATTAGGTATTATTTGGGATCTAATTTTGGGCTCGATATTAGGTGTGCATGCTTTGGTTTTATCTGTCTTTGCATATTTGATTGCAATTAATCATTTGGTTTTAAGAAATTTATCTTTATGGTTCCAAGGTATTCTTACTATTTTATTTGTTATCGCTATTCGTTTTTCAATTTTTTTGATCGAATTCTTTTTAAATGGTGTACATTTTAATTGGCAAGCGATTTTTGGAGCTATCACAAGTGGGATATTATGGCCTTGGTTATTTTTATTATTGCGTATAATTAGACGAAAATTAGATTTAAGATAGTTTTGTTCTTGCGAGGATTAAGTAATCACATGCCAATAATCACACAATTTCCAATGGAGTTGACTTTTTCTAAAGTTGTTTTTGTTGTGTTATGATCTCCAATGGGACCAATGACAACTCTGTTCCAGTTTTCACTACGTTTAATTTTAGCATCGAAACCGGCAATAGATAAACGTGCTTGCATGTTTTCTGCTTGAGCACGATTTTTAAAAGCCCCACATTGCAAGCCAAATTTCTTTTCTGGCGAATTTACAGTAGGGTTGTTTTGTATAGACTGTGCTGTTTGTACCGGCTTTGCGGACACAATATCTATTTTCTCACGTCCTTTATCTTCTTTAATTCTTGCCCGTTCAGCCGCTTTTTGCTCTTTTTCCATTTCCAGCAAAATTTTCTTTTGCTCTTCGCTTAAACGAATATCGTTATTTAACGATTGATTATTATCAACAGGAACTGTTCTTGTTTCTAGGGCTTTAATGTAACTCCATACTTCTTCCGGTGGGGTAGGGAGGACGCTTTTGGGTTTTTCAGATTTTACGGGTACCTGTATAGTTGTATTCTTCGTTTTGGTTTTCAAAAAATACAACCCAGCCACAAAGCCAATAATGATCAAAAGAATCAAGGTAATTAAGAAGATTTTATGCTTTCCTTTTGTCTGTTTTTTCTTTTTAGACTTCACACCTGTTCCGTAATCTTTTGCCACAATAAAATCCTGAATAACGAATAAGTAATAAAAATGGCAATTCTACTCAAAAAACTATAACTAATCTAGTACTAGCTCAAATCCAGCGGATCTATATCTAAAACTAACCGCACTTGTTGTAATCTTAAAAAATTTTCTTGCTGAAAAGAGTGTAAAATTTGTTGTAATTCTGCTTTGGATTTATGTTGTAATAAAAGGTGCCAGCGATATTGCCCCGCTTTTTTGCTAAAAGGTGCTTGGATAGGCCCCAAGATTTGCAAGTTTTTGCTTGAGGTATTATGAAAATAGGCGGCAATTTGGTGTAACACTTCCTCAGCTTTTTGTGAGTGGCGACTTTGGGCTTTAAACAGTGCTTGAGCACTGAAAGGCGGTAACCCCATTTGGTTACGCAAAGTGAGGGCTTGTTGGGCAAAGTAAGGATAACCTTGACTTAATAAACTAACCAATAAAGGATGTTCTGGATAGTGGGTTTGCAAGACGACCTCTCCTTGTTTTTCTTCTCGTCCGGCTCGTCCTGCAACTTGAACATAAAGTTGGGCTAAACGTTCTTCTGCCCGAAAATCAGTAGAAAAAAGTGCACTATCCACGTTTAACAGTGCCACTAAAGTTACATTGGGGAAATGATGCCCTTTGGCTAGCATTTGTGTACCAATTAAAATTTGGCTTTTTCCTAATTGAATATCCCGTAGATATTGTTCCAATTTTCCTTTGCGAGCGGTACTATCTCTGTCAATACGGGTAATCTTATAGTTTGGAAAACGTTGGTTTAAACTTTCTTCCAATTGTTCTGTTCCTAAACCTGTCGTCACTAAATGTGTCGAACCGCAATTTACACATTGCATTGGAATAGGTTTTTGTGTTCCGCAATGGTGGCAACGTAGAACTCGCTGATGTTGATGATAAGTATAAGGCTTTTCACAATGTTGGCATTCTACAATCCAGCCACATTCATGACAAAGTAGAACAGGTGCGAAACCACGGCGGTTTAAGAACAATAAAACCTGATTTCCCTTTTTTAAGTGATTTTTCATCATTGTCAACAAGGTTTCAGATAAACCGTTATGTACTATTTGTCGCTTTAGGTCGATAACCGAATGACGAAGTGCGGTAGTATTTTTTGCTCTTTTTTTGAGTGTGATGTGACGATATTTGCCTTGTCGCACATTATTGATGCTTTCCAAACTTGGCGTTGCAGATCCTAACACGATAGGAATATCCAATTGTTTAGCGTAAACTACTGCAAGATCACGAGCATGATAACGCCAGTTATCTTGTTGTTTAAATGAAAGATCATGTTCTTCATCAACGATAATTAGCCCCAGTTGTTTAAAGGGAGTAAATAGTGCTGATCTCGTGCCGATGATGACCGCACTTTCGCCATTTTTAGAACGTTGCCATACTTTCAAACGTTGGTTATCATTTAAATTTGAATGTAACACATCAATTTCAATATTAAATCTCGCTTGAAAGCGTTGTACTGTTTGTGGCGTGAGACCAATTTCCGATACCAGTACTAAAATTTGTTTCTCTTGTTGTAAAATTTCCTCAATAAATTGAAGATAGATTTCTGTTTTTCCTGAACCGGTTACGCCTTCTAATAACCAACAGATAAATCCGGATTGAAAGATTAATTGGCTGAGTGCAAGAGCTTGCTCTTGGTTAAGAGGAAGACGATCGTTAGTTTTTACAATAGATTGATGATTTAATTTTTGTTGCCAAGAGATACTTGTTTTATGTATTTCTTGTTCAGATATATACCCCTTACTTTTTAAGGTGCTCCAAACTTGGTTATGAAAAGGATTGTTATTTTTTTCTGTGATATTTTTTTGTAGATAATGTAGAGCCTCAAGCTGTTTTTTTGCTCTTTTTAACTTGTTGTTGTCTAATGCTTGTTGCCCCTGTTCCGTTAGTTGAAAGAAAAATGTTGATTTTTCTACCGCACTTTCACCACGGCGTAATTTGCTTGGCAAGCTGCTTATTAATACTTCTCCTAAGGGAAATTGATAATAGTCCGCTCCCCAATGTAGTAGACGCCATAATTCAGGGGTAAAAACAGAATGATGATCAAGAACGGAGATAATGGGTTTGAGTTGTGAAATATCTATCTCCGTTTTTTCAGGTAACTCAGTGACAATACCAATTAATTTTTGTCGTCCGAAAGGGACTAATACTCGACAGCCGACAGCGGTTGAAAGGGCATTTGGAATAAGATAATCAAAAAAACTAAACAGAGGAACGGCAAGAGCAACTCGTGCAAGTTTCATTATGTTATTTTCCTTGCGTAGTTTGTGTGATTTCATCTCGTTTAACTTCATCCCCAAAAATATCCATTTCAGCTAAAGAGGTATTTTCAAAGGTTTTGTTTACTTCACGCAATTTTTGCTCGACAGCACGAAAACGGCGTTCAAATTTTTTATTGGCTTTACGCAAGCTTTCTTCAGGATTACATTTTAGATGACGACTTAAATTTACTACCGCAAAAAGAAGATCGCCGATTTCTTCTTCAATTTTTGTTTGGTTGATAGGATTTGTTTGATATTCCTGTTTAACTTCTTCTAATTCCTCTTGTACTTTAGCTATCACAGGATTGACATTATTCCAGTCAAAACCTATTTTGGCACAGCGTTTTTGTAATTTTTCGGCACGCTTCAATGCTGGAAAAGCATGGGGAATATTATCTAAGATTGATTGATATCCTTTTTGAATATATTCACTTGCTTTTGCTTTGTTCCAATTTTCTAATGCCTCGTCTGCATTATTAGCTTTATGCTCACCAAACACATGAGGATGGCGACGCAAGATTTTTTCTGTAACGGCATGTACCACGTCATCAAAAGTAAAATATTGATCTTCCGTAGCAAGTTGGCTAAAAAATACAACTTGTAAGAGCAAATCACCTAATTCTTCTTTCAGATCAGACATGTTATTTTGCTCTATTGCTTCAATGACCTCATAAGTTTCTTCAATTAAACAAGTGATCATCGAACGATAATTTTGCTTTAAATCCCAAGGACAACCATTATTAGGATCTCGTAATTGGGCAATGATACGAATAAAATCTTGAATGTGGTAGCTCATAAATAATCTCATGAAATAAATAGTATTTGAAATAAGGATATCATAGCCTTGAATGAACAGAAAAATGAAAAATTTTTTAAATTTTTAGCCACACTGTCCCAGGAAATGACGATGAACTATCATTTGATAAATATATTGGGTCGATGAGTGCATCTATTATGTGATGAGTGCACCAAGACTGACAAGCATTTTTTTGAATCAAATATTAAAAAATTATGCTCATTTCTAAAAAAACATTTTAACATCTTGATGTTTTTAGTTTACAAGAAAAGAGCCATAGATTAACGAGGCATTTGGTTTATGGAGCTGACTTTTATTTTTTATTTTATTCACATAAGGAAGGTATTATGTTAAAGAAATTAGACCCAAGTAAAGTTGTTGGACTTAAAAACCAATCGAACTGCAAAACAATTATGACAATTGGTGTTCAAGACAAGAAATAACTCCAGTTGAGAAGACACTAGGTTGCAATCTAGTGTCTTTTTTTATTAATTAGATTTTAAGGATAATGAATGAACTTTAATGATATTTATAATCCAAACCAGTCTTTGGCGATTGCGTTGCATAGTGCAAATAACCAAAAGATTGTAGATTCTTTTTATTATTTATTGGATGTGTGTGATGAAATCTTGGATGTAAACTCCAAAGAAAATATAATAAAAGGCATAGATTTTATAAAATCCAATTCGATATTGAGAGGTATTTTATTTCAATTTGTTAATCATCTTGTTAAGTCAATTTCTAAAAATGATATTGATGAAATAAAAGATGTATTTACTTATTTTAATAATTTTATCTTATTTTATAGCCGAGAAAAAATAATTTTTTCTAGTGTAGGAAATATAGGTAACTTATATCTAAATCAGTTTAATAAAATTAATGATGATGCCTATGAGTTTTCTTGTACACCTATCAAGGATAATTTAATTAATGAATATAGGTTAAAAATTAATAATCTTATGAAATTTATCAGAGATATTGATTTAGAAACCTATATGGAAATTGAGAATATAGTCGATGATATATATGTATTTGGTGTGAATTTTAAAGATAGTCAAGAAATGATTTATTCTGGTAGTGATTTTGCCAAACTTGGTTGTATTTTCTTTAATGAAGATATTTTTTTAGATAAAGATGATTTGTTTATCTTGGATAAGATTATACATGAATCCGCTCATCAGATATTATTGTCTGTAATGATACATGATGAAGTTGTGCTAAATTCAGATGATGAGCGTTATCCATCACCTCTTAGAACCGGACTAAGAACAATGAATGGTATATATCATGCAGCTTTTGTTTTGTATCGGATAGCAAGATCAAGATTTTTTAATCAAATTATTGAGAGAAAAAATACTCAATATCCTTATAATCATTTGATTTCTTATTTTAACAAAAATAAAGAACAATTTTTGGTTTGTTATGATGTTATTTCTAAAAATGGAAAATTAACAGATTTAGGAAACGTTATCATCGAAAACTGTTATAAAGAATTAAGGAGTATGTCTAGTGAAATTGACAGATAAGCTATCTAAAAAAACCATTGAATTGATGCAAAGATTTAATGATAATGCGGTAAGAAGACTAAATGATGATTTATATCCAATAGCACCAGATTTGGTCGAAATGCTTATTGATTCAATTTACGGTAATGTTTATCAAAGAGGTGTTTTGAGTATTAAAGAAAGACATATAGCAACGCTATCGGCACTTATTGCCATTGGGGGCTCAGAAAGGCAATTGTCGTTTCAAGGGTTTGCTGCTTATAAGCTTGGTATCACAAAAGAAGAAATCCAAGAAATATTGATACAAAATGCAATATTTAGTGGATTTACGAGAGCGATGAATGCGGCTGTTGTGCTTGATGAAGTGTATAAGAAATATTTACAAGGGAAAGATGATGAAGCATAATGATTTTTATCGTTATCAATTAGCAGAAGTTATGCTTAATACTGGCATAAGAACTATTGGATTTTTGTTTGCTTGGCTTATGCTTACTACCTTTCATCAACCTCAGCATTTAGGCGTTTTTATTGGTATTTCTTGGGCGTGTCAGGTGTTGGCATTGCTTTTATTTTCTTGGGTGTGCAACCAGTCTACATTTATTATTTATAGTAAAAAGTTATTGTTGCCTTTTTGCTTTATTTGTTTTTTGTTTTTTTTGGCATTGTGTTTTGTTCATAATTATTTTGTTTTTGGCATAGTTTTTATCGTTAGTTCTGTTTTTACCATTCTCTTGAATCCATTGGGGACGAGTCTTACCAATGATTTGTATGATGGTGAAGATAAATCAAATGGATTTAAATTGCGTGGTTTTGTGAATTCTATTAATACCATTATTTCCCCTGCTATTTCCGGATTTATTATTCACTATTTTAATACACAGAAGATTATTGTTTTTTGTATCCTATTATCTTTATTAAGTGGTTTCTTATTTTATTTTATAAAAAATATAAAATTACAAGAAAACTTGGGAAAAAAATCTAAAAACACCCTTAAAATACTATTGAAAAACCCTATTGAAAAATTGATGGTTTGTGTATCATTATTAGCTAATTTTATTATCACTCCTATTATTTCATATATTATTCCTTACAATATATCCAACAAATTTAATTTATCGGCATTTTATATCGGTATTAGTGAGGCTTTCTTTGGTATCGGTATGATAATAGGTAGTGTTTATTTTCTAAAATTGTTTAATAAAAAACTTGGCAGTCATCATAGTTTGGTATTAAGTATTTTTTTAGTGATGATAGGTATTTTGTTTTCTGTGACAGATAATTTTTATATTTTTTGTTTTTCTTTAATGACGATTGGGGTTGGCGTTGTGATGTTTAATATTAACAGTACACATATTCGCTGTACGGCAACTCCCAAAAATATTCGTACCAGTTTTGAATTTGTTTTTTTAGCGTGCTGTATTGTATTTATTCCTATTGGCGTATTGTTAACGACTTGGGTATTAAATAATGGAGCTTTGGTTTATTTTTATGGAATTATTTGTTTGATTATGTTGATTTTGTCTTTAATGATTTTTAAAAATACTGATATTGTTCACATTCATCAGCTTACTGATGATAAGCTAGATGGTTATTATCAGGTTTTGTATCCCAAAATTTATCCATAGGTGTGGGTGTTGTGGTATTTGGATTGTGGCACTGCCCTAGCAGGGGCGGAGGTAGAGTATCAAGACAAACAAGTAATCATGGAACGATAATTTTGCTTTAAATTCCAAGGACAACCATTATTAGGATCTCGTAATTGGGCAATGATACGAATAAAATCTTGAATGTGGTAGTTCATAAATAATCTCATGAAATAAATAGTATCTGAAATAAGGATATCATAGCCTTGAATGAACAAAAAAATGAAAAATTTTTTAAAACGTGATCTGGTGCAAATTTTTTTATTTTTATCAATGCTAGTATAGTTCCAACAGTTAGTTAAATTCATTAAGCTAAGGAGGCAATTATGTATAAACACGTATTAGTGGCTGTAGATCTTTCAGATGAAAGTGGATTTTTACTCGAAAAGGCAGCAAAAATAGCGAAACAATATGGTGCTAAATTATCGGTTATCCATGTTGATGTGAATTTTTCAGATCTTTATACGGGTTTAATTGATGTTAATATGTCTTCAATCCAAGATAGAATTTCAACTGAAACACATCAAGCCTTGATTGAGTTATCAGAACAATCTACCTATCCTGTTTCTGAGAAATTGAGTGGTAGTGGTGATTTAGGACAAGTCTTATCTGATGCTGTTGAGCAATATCAGGTTGATTTATTAGTAACAGGTCATCATCAAGATTTTTGGAGTAAGTTAATGTCTTCCACTCGTCAAGTGATGAATTCAATTAAAGTTGATATGTTAGTTGTACCGCTTAGAGAAGAATAAATATAAAGAATTTGTGATGGGCAGCGTGAGTTGCCCTTTTTTATTAGCATTGAAATATTGTTTTGCATAATGCGTTATTACTTCTTGAGAGAATATGAATAATCAGCTAAAAAAGTTTTTTATAAATGTCAAAAATATGCAACAATAAGCAGGTTTTTTACTGGATTTACAAGATATAACAAGGTTTTTTAATGAAAACAACAGCAGAAATTAGACAGGCTTTTTTGGATTTTTTCCATAGCAAAGGACATCAAATTGTAGATAGCAGCTCTCTTGTACCGGAAAATGATCCAACGTTACTTTTTACTAATGCGGGAATGAATCAATTTAAGGATGTTTTTCTTGGATTGGATACCCGTTCTTATACGAGAGCAACTACAGCACAGCGTTGTGTACGTGCAGGCGGTAAACATAATGACTTAGAAAATGTCGGTTATACCGCTCGTCATCATACTTTTTTCGAAATGCTTGGTAATTTTAGTTTTGGAGATTATTTCAAACAAGATGCTATTAAATTTGCTTGGGAATTTTTAACTTCACCAGAATGGCTCGGATTACCAGAAGAAAAACTATATGTTACTGTTTATGAAACTGATGATGAGGCCTATGGTATTTGGCATAAAGGAGTTGGTGTGCCGGAAAATCATATTATTCGCATTGGTGATAATAAAGGTGCCCCTTATGCTTCTGATAACTTTTGGGCGATGGGTGATACAGGACCTTGCGGTCCTTGCACTGAAATTTTTTACGATCATGGTGAGCATGTGTGGGGCGGTTTACCAGGTAGTGAGGAAGAAGATGGTGATCGTTATATTGAGGTTTGGAATATTGTATTTATGCAATTCAATCGATTGGCTGACGGCACGATGGAAAAATTACCAAAACCTTCCGTTGATACGGGGATGGGGTTAGAACGCATTAGTGCGGTAATACAGCATGTAAATTCAAACTATGATATTGATATTTTCCAAAAATTAATTGCTAAGGTTGCAGAACTGACAGGGGAAAAAGATTTAACTAACAAATCGTTGCGTGTTATAGCTGATCATATTCGTTCTTGTGCCTATTTAATTGTAGATGGTGTTATTCCTTCTAATGAAGGACGTGGATATGTTTTACGTCGCATTATCCGTCGTGCGGTTCGTCACGGACATTTATTAGGTGCTAAAGACACTTTCTTTTATAAGCTCGTACCGGTTTTGATCGATGTTATGGCTACAGCCGGTAAAGATGTAAAAGCGAAGCAAGCCAATGTAGAGAAACTGCTACGATTAGAGGAAGAGCAATTTGCTCGTACTTTAGAGCGTGGTTTAGCCTTGTTAGATGAGGCTTTAATTAACGTAAAAGATGGTGTGTTATCCGGTGAAGTAGCATTTAAATTATATGATACTTACGGTTTTCCATTAGATTTAACTGCCGATGTTTGCCGTGAGCGTAATATTCGTATTGATGAGGAAGGCTTCGAGCGTGAAATGGAAGTGCAACGCTTGCGTGCACAGGCGGCAAGCCGATTTGGTGTAGATTACAATAATGTTATTCGTGTAGAAGGGACAACTACTTTTGAAGGTTATACTGAGGCTGAAACTCAGGCAAAAGTTACCGCACTTTTCTATGAAGGCAAATCCGTTGAGAGTATTAGTGCAGGGCAAAGTGCGGTTGTTATTTTAGATGATACACCGTTTTATGCTGAGTCCGGCGGACAAATAGGTGATAGAGGTTGCCTGATTGCGACAAATATGCGGTTTGACGTGAAAGATACGCAAAAATATGGGCAAGTTTTTGGTCATATCGGTACGTTAATTCAAGGCACATTAAACGTTGGTCAAACAATCAATGCTGTTGTTGATACGGAACATCGTATAAAAACTTCATTAAATCATAGTGCTACGCATTTATTACATGCGGCTTTACGTCAAGTATTAGGTTCTCATGTTGCACAAAAAGGCTCTCTCGTATCAGATACAATATTACGTTTTGACTTTGCTCAACCTGAAGCGATTAGCCAAGAACAATTGTTTGAAATTGAATGCCTCGTAAATCAGCATATTCGAGCTAATCATTTGGTAGTAACCGAAGTTATGCCTATTGATGAAGCGAAAGCTAAGGGGGCTATGGCATTATTTGGTGAAAAATATGGTGATGTAGTGCGTGTTGTGAAAATGGGCGAGTTTTCTATTGAGCTTTGTGGCGGTATTCATGTAAAACGTACGGGTGAAATTGGTCTATTTAAGATTGTTTCCGGATCTGCTATTGCGGCCGGAGTTCGACGTGTTGAGGCTGTCACTGGAGAGGGAGCAATCAATTGGCTGCAACAACAGCAGGTACTATTGATGCAAAGTGCGGATCTTTTGAAGTCTGATGCAAATTCATTAGTCGAAAAAATTCAGCAATTACAAGATAAAGCGAAGAAAACAGAAAAAGAGTTGCAAGCACTAAAAGAAAAATCTGCGATGAAGGCGGGTTCCGATATTGCTAAAAGTGCGGTAGAAATTAATGGTGTTTCTGTTATTGTTCAACAGCTTGAAAATATGGATGTAAAATCTTTACGTGTTATTGTCGATGATTTGAAAAATCAGTTGGGATCAGCGGTAATTGCTTTTGTTACGAAGAACGAAGATAAGGTTAATCTAGTTGTTGGCGTGACAACGGATTTAACCTCTAAAGTTAAAGCAGGCGAATTAGTTAATTTAATGGCACAGCAAGTGGGTGGTAAAGGTGGCGGACGTCCTGATATGGCAATGGCGGGTGGATCACAGCCGGAAAATATCTCCAAGGCGTTAACAGTTTGTAACGAATGGTTACATAAAAATTTATAAAGTAAAAATTTTGTGTTGTGGCTCACATTTTTGAATATTATTCATCTCTTTGTGGGAATAAATAACGTACAATGTAAGTCGGATAACACTTCATTATTATCATGCTTTATTATTATAACGCTTTGTTATTTAAGGATTTTAAGCAAGATAGAGATCTTATAAATTCAACTGAAATGAGAGGGTTATATGCTGATATTGACCAGAAAAGTTGGCGAGAGCTTACTCATTGGCGACGATATTTCTATCACAATATTAAATATACGTGGCAATCAAGTAAAAATCGGTGTTGAAGCACCGAAAGAGGTTTCTGTTCATAGAGAAGAAATTTATCATCGTATTAGAGATGTTAAAGATGAACAGCAGTTGTAATTGGCTTTTTGAACGATAAGATATGGAGAAATTATGAGTAAACTAACTTGTTTTAAAGCATATGATATTCGAGGTCGTTTGGGTGATGAATTGAACGTGGATATTGTATATCGTATTGGTCGTGCATTTGGACAATTTTTAAAACCCAAAACGATTGTTGTCGGTGGTGATGTTCGTTTAACAAGTAAAGAATTAAAAAGTGCTGTAACAAATGGTCTTTTGGACTCAGGTGTTAATGTTATTGATTTGGGAGAGACGGGCACTGAAGAGGTCTATTTTGCGACTTCATTCTTAAAAGCTGATGGTGGTATTGAAGTAACAGCCAGTCATAATCCTATGGATTACAATGGATTGAAACTTGTACGTGAAGGTTCGCGTCCGATTAGTGCAGATACAGGTCTTGCAGATATTCAACGTCTTGCGGAAGAAAATAATTTTGCTCCAGTTTCCCAACGTGGGGAGTATAAACAACTTTCAGTATTAGGGCATTATATTGAGCATCTCTTATCTTACATTAATTTGGAAAATTTAAAGCCAATGAAATTGGTGATTAATTCAGGCAATGGTGCAGCAGGTCATGTTATTGATGCTATTGAAGCACAATTCCGAGCTAAGCATGTGCCTGTTGAATTTGTGAAAGTTCACAATAATCCGGATGGTACTTTCCCGAATGGAATTCCTAATCCGATTTTGCATGAAAACCGTCAAGATACGATTGATGCCGTGTTAGAGCATAAAGCTGATATGGGGATTGCTTTTGATGGCGACTTTGACCGCTGTTTCCTATTTGATGAAGAGGGCGGTTTTATTGAAGGTTATTATATTGTGGGATTATTGGCACAAGCATTTTTACAGAAAAATAAAGGGGCTAAGATAATTTATGATCCACGCTTAATTTGGAATACGATTAAGTTAGTTGAAGATAATGGCGGCGAAGCGGTTATGTCTAAATCTGGACATTCTTTCATCAAAGAAAAAATGCGTACTGTTGATGCTATCTATGGGGGTGAAATGAGTGCACACCATTATTTCCGTGATTTTTTCTATTGTGATAGCGGAATGATTCCTTGGTTGCTTGTTATGGAGTTAGTGTCAACCACAGGTAAATCACTAGGTGAGTTAGTGGGGAATAGTCTTGAAACCTATCCATCACCGGGTGAAATTAACAGTAAGTTAGTTGATGCGAAGTCTGCAATAGAGCGTGTGCGTGTTGCTTATGAAAAAGAGGCAGTCAGTGTAGATGAAACTGATGGTATCAGCATTGAGTATCCAAATTGGCGTTTTAATTTACGCAGTTCAAATACGGAGCCGGTTGTTCGTTTGAATTTAGAAACACGAGGCGATAAACAATTGATGACAGAAAAAACAGAAGAAATTCTCGCTTTATTGCGTCAATAAATTAAACTTAAGTGAGGCCACACTTTGTTTCCGCAAAGTGCGGTTATTTATGGCTCTAATTAAGGAAATTAAAATGAAAGTAATTATTCCTGTTGCCGGCTTAGGAACGCGTATGTTGCCGGCAACTAAAGCAATTCCCAAGGAAATGTTAACGTTGGTTGACAAACCGTTAATTCAGTATGTCGTTAATGAATGTGTTAATGCAGGGATTAAAGAGATTGTGCTGGTAACGCATTCTTCCAAAAATGCCATAGAAAATCATTTTGATACATCTTTTGAGTTAGAAACTATGTTGGAACAGCGTGTTAAACGCCAGCTTTTAGATGAAGTTCGTTCTATTTGTCCGACAGGCGTTACTATTATGCATGTTCGTCAAGGGAATGCTAAGGGACTAGGGCATGCTGTACTTTGCGGGCGAGCAATTGTTGGCAAGGAAGCTTTTGCCGTTGTTTTACCTGATGTATTACTTGCTGAATTTGATAGTAATCAAAAAACAGAAAATCTTGCTGCAATGCTGAAGCGTTTTAAAGAAACGGGAAATAGTCAGATAATGGTTTCACCTGTACCTGATAAAGATATTAGTAGTTATGGTATTGTTGATTGTGGCGGTGTTACTTTAAATGTTGGTGAGAGTGTTAAAATCTCAAATATTATTGAGAAACCCTCATTTGAGGACGCACCTTCCAATTTGTCTGTTGTTGGGCGTTATGTTTTTTCAGCGACAATTTGGGATCTATTGGAAAAAACGCCAGTTGGTGTCGGTAATGAAATCCAATTGACTGATGCTATCGGTATGCTAATTGAAAAAGAAATTGTTGAAGCATTTCATATGACCGGCAAGGCTTTTGATTGTGGAGATAAAATAGGATATATGCAAGCCTTTGTGGAATATGGTTTACAACACCCTCAATTAGGGGAGAATTTTAAAACCTATTTGAAACAACTGGTGCAGGACTTGTAGAAATTCGTTATGGCTAAACTTTGTCGGTTCTTTAATATAAAATTTTATTAAGGGACCGATTTTTTGTGATTAAAAACAGCTATCAATTCATTTACTTTAATTCTTTTGTGAGATGATTTGCTAATAGAACGCTGAACTTTTAAGCGTTTAATTTTTGCGTCTTTGTAGATCTCTCTAGTAAATTTGGTATCGTGGTTAGAGATTAAGACCGGTACACCGTGGTTTAGTGCGGTATCTTTTGCCAGTTGAGCTAAATTTTGTTGATGAGATAAAGAAAATTCATTGCCTGAGTAGCTGGTAAAGTTTGAGTTTTGTTTCAATGGTGCATAAGGCGGATCACAATAAATAACAGAATCATTATTGATCATTGAAAATGCTTGTTGGAAATCAGCACAAATAAACACCGCTCTTTGTGCTTTTTGGGCAAAATAACGTAGTTCAGACTCCGGAAAATAATGTGTTTTATAACTACCGAATGGAACATTAAATTCATTTTTAGCATTATATCTGCATAATCCGTTGAAACCATATCTATTTAAGTACAAAAACAAAACCGCACGTTCAAAAATATTTTGCGATAAATTAAATTCAGCTCTGCGATGGTAATAATAATTAGCGGTATTAGCTTGATCATGGAAAAATATTGGTTTGCATGCCGCAATATAATGTTCAACATCTTGCTTTACAATATTAAATAAATGGATCAAGTCCGGATTAATATCTACGAGAATATAGTGTTCAAAATGAGTATTTAAGAATACAGAACCAGCACCGACGAAAGGCTCAATAAGGCAAGTTTTATTTTTAGGTAAAAGTTTGTTAATTTCCTCTGTTAAGCGAAACTTACCGCCTGCCCATTTTAAAAATGGGCGATATTTCACTAAATTAGAAGAAGTTCCTTTGTTGGACATGAAAGATTAACTTTTTTTTGAACAGGTACGAATTGCATCAAGCACGTATTCTTTGTCCGTATCTGTTGCAACGTAGGCTTGACCAAGTGATTTTAGTAAGACTAGGCGTAATTTTCCAGCAAGAACCTTTTTATCACGCATCATATGTGGTAGATAATCTTCAGCTTTCATTGTATCAGGCGAGGCTGTAGGTAAATCTGCTTGAGTTAAAAGTTTCTCCAGTCTCGTTACATCGTTAAGTGATAAATCACCTAATTTATTAGACAAGACCGCAGCTATCATCATTCCGGTTGCGACTGCTTCTCCATGTAACCAATTTCCATATCCAAGGTGAGTTTCGATAGCATGCCCGAAAGTATGACCTAAATTTAATAACGCACGCTCTCCTTTTTCAGTTTCATCACGAGTAACCACATCTGCTTTAATTTGACAACAGCGAGCAATGCACTGCTGTAAATATTGTTGTTCTAAAGCAACTAAATTAGTTATATGTTTTTCTAGCCATGTAAAAAATTCATCATCTAAAATAGCACCATATTTAATGACTTCAGCTAAACCTGCGTGAATTTCCCTTTTAGGTAAAGTAGTTAGCGTTAGCGTATCAATAATAACGGCACAAGGTTGATAAAAAGCACCGATCATGTTTTTTCCTAATTTGTGATTGACAGCCGTTTTTCCCCCAACGGAAGAATCTACTTGAGCAAGTAAAGTGGTTGGAATTTGAATAAAACGGACACCACGTTGATAGCTTGCCGCTGCATATCCGGCAATATCACCGATCACACCGCCACCCAGTGCAATAATAGAGGTATCTCGTCCATGATTAGCTTTTAAAAGTGCGGTAAAAATTAAGTCTAGAGATTCTAAAGTTTTGTATTGTTCACCTTCTGGGAGTTGCACATTCTCTACCGAGCAACCAATTTTTTCTAAGGTGTCTGTTATAGAGGATAAATAATACTGTGCAACTGTAGGGTTAGTTACAATCATCACCTTATCGCCTTTTTTTAGCGGATAAACTTGTGGTTCGGATAATAACCCCATTCCGATATGGATAGGATAACTACGTTCCCTTAGTTCTACATTTACACACAGCATTTTATACCTCAAAATGTAATTAGATTTTAAGATTATCAATTAAATCAATGATTTGATTCGCCATTAATTTGGCACTTTGCTCGTCTGTCGGCAAAATAATATCAGCCACTTCTTCATATAAAGGGTTGCGGACTTTGGCTAAATCTTCTAATACTTGGCGAGGATCTTCAACATTTTGTAGTAATGGACGTTTTTTATCACGTTGAGTACGTTGGAATTGTTTTTCAACGGTCGTTTCTAAATAAATAACGGTGCCACGAGCAGATAAATAATTACGATTATCTTTTGATACGATTGCACCACCACC
The DNA here is from genome assembly GCF_000019405.1 of Histophilus somni 2336. Taxonomy (NCBI): domain Bacteria; kingdom Pseudomonadati; phylum Pseudomonadota; class Gammaproteobacteria; order Pasteurellales; family Pasteurellaceae; genus Histophilus; species Histophilus somni. The sequence goes on from NC_010519.1 coordinate 1,226,907, forward strand.
GGTAGAAAGCACAATGCCTTGTTTTTGAGTTAGTTCATTGATGATACGTTCTTCGCGTTTACGAAAACCTTCTTCCCCCTCAACGTCAAAAATCCAGCTAATATCTGCACCTGCACGTTGTTCAATTTCGGCATCAGTATCAATAAATTCCATGCCTAAAATTTGTGCTAATTGACGACCGATTGTACTTTTTCCAGCCCCCATAGGACCCACTAAAAAAATATTACGTTTTTCTGCCATTTGTACTTCTTCTTTACAAATAAAATTAAAAAATTGATCTTATAAAAAACAAACGACCTAAAATAAAGAGGTCGTAAAAGATCGCCCAAAAATAATGGAGATTATCTCAATAAATGCCCCCTTTTTTCAACCTAAAAGGGGATTTATTTTAAGATTTCATTAAGTGCGGTTTATTTTAATACTATTTTAATGGTTTTATTATTTCATTAGGTTGTTCTGAACGAATGATCCTTGGGGTAACAAAAATGACTAATTCACGTTTTTGGTGTCTTTCACTTTCACGGCTGAACAGTCTTTTTAATATAGGTATGTCTCCTAACAGCGGTACTTTATCTACTCCTTTTGTGATTGTATCGTGAAATACGCCACCCAACACAATCGTTTCCCCATCTTGTGCAAAAACTTGAGTATTAATTTCTTGTTTATCAATAGATACCATTTCATTTTGCCCATAAGTAATACGACTTCCAGGGGAGTTTTGGCTTACAATGAGATCCAGTAAAATAGTATTGTCTTTAGAAATGTGTGGCGTTACTTCTAATCCTAAAACTGCTTCTCTAAACTCTACTTTCTGTTCATCAGATTTCTTGCCGGTAATAACATAAGGAATTTCAGTTCCTTGTTTAATACTTGCACTTTGCTTATTCGTTGTAAGTAAACGAGGGCTTGCAATAATTTCTACATTATTTTCTCGTTCAAGTGCGGTAAGTTCTAAGTCTAAAAGTCGATCATTAATTTTGGCAATTTGTAAAGCAATAGAACCTGCAGGTGTTGCGGTAGTAGCAAAATTGACGTTAAGTTGTTCCGTTAAATGCTGAAATCCGTTTGCTGCTAGATTGCCTGAAAGATGATGAGCGTTATTTGTAGGCTCAAAAATTCCCCAACGAACCCCCAATTCTTTTAAATTTTCATCGCTAATTGTTACAATTCTCGCTTCAATTGCAATTTGTTCAATAGGTTGATCCATTTCTTTGATTAATTTTTTTAAGGCATTGAGAGTTTCCTGATTATCCTGAATTAAGAGCAAGTTACTTCGTTCATCAAAACTAAAAGTTCCATTTGATGAAAGCCATGAACCTTGACCTGTAGTCAGTGATTTCATTACATCAGCCGCTTTAGCATAATGTAATTTGATCGAAGTCGTCGTTAAATTTGGCTCATTAGTCGATTTTGACAAATTTTCCTTTGTATCTAATTGTATATTTGTCTCTTTTTTTATGCTTCTTTGTCTTTTATCAAAGGGATCTCTAGCAGATAATTCCACACTTACTGTGAATAAGAACAAAAAGAAATATAAGAAATTTTTAATTAACATAGGTATTCTCCATGACTAAAGTTGTAAAGAAATATCGGCTTGAATGGAAAAATCTTCATTTTCACTATGAGAAATTTGCAACGAAACTAAATTGAGTGGAACTTGAGGTAAAAGTGCGGTTAAAAATTGAGATAAATCGGAAAAATAGCCTTTAACGTGAAAAGTTAAAATAGGTTGATTTCCCATTTGCCAATGAGATTGTTCAAATAATAATTTTCCATTATTTAACAATTGTAATTTTTGATTAATTTGTGCAAGAGGTTTATTAAACTCAATATTATTTTGTTGATAGCGTTCCTTTAAGCTGGTTAATATTTGTTGCCTGTGAACAAGTCGAGCATTTTTTTCGTCAATTTCAACTTGAAGTTTGTGTGCAATTTCTTGTTGCTGAATATAATTGAGCGAGGGATAAATTGAGCTTATCAAAATTATTAAGAAAAAAATTAAAATTTGTTTTAGTGAAGATAAATTTACCCATTTTACTAACAAATTATCAGAATGCTGTAACTTCATGATCTATTCCTTATGTTGAGTTAAACTTAATTCAAATTCAAATATGACTGATCTTCTCTGATCAATTTGTTTTTCTTTAAAGGTCAACAGTTTTACATTTGAAAACAAATTTTGTTGTTTCAAGAATTTTTGTAGCTGTTCAACTTCATTATTTTTCTCCGTTTCACCTTGCAAAATTAATTTTTCAAAATCTAAGGACAGCTCGTTTAATTCCCCACTTTGTAACGGAAGTTTAGAAATTGTTGTTAATATTGATAAAAATTGTTCATTCGGTAATTTTTTTAAGTTTTTTGATTTACCGCCATAATTTCTTTGTAATGTAGAAATGTTCTGTTTTATTTTTGCAAGTTTATTGTCAATTTGTTGTATTTGCTCTCTTTTTTTATCTATTTCGGTGTCAATTTTTTGAGTTAAATAAAGTATAAAAGTTACACCAGCAAGACAGATAATGAGGCTGGCAAGTGATTTATAAATAAACGATTTTATTTTTTGTCGATAAATTTCTTGTCGCCAAGGTAATAAATTAATTTCAATATTACGCATTTATTATTCCTTTAATTCCGTTATTTGATAGAGTTCATGTCTTCCCCAAAGAGCATTTCCTAAAGCAATAAAAGGCAATTCGGTATTAATGATGTTCCATTTATGAGTGATATTTTGTTGTTCATTTTTTTCACAATAGCACCAAACGTGTTGAGGTTGGCAGTTAAAACGTTGGCAGAATTCTTGATAAAGTGCGGTAATATTTTTGTCATTTTTTTGTAGAACGATTGTTTGTTGTCCGATTTCTTGTATTGCTATACAGCCGTTACGATCCTGATATAAATATAATGTTTCCATCTTTTCTTTTTGGGGGTGAAAATAATGGAATGCTCGTAGTAGGCTATTACTTAAGCAATCTAATGTATTAATTTTTATAGGGAAAAAACGATGCACATAATTTTGAGCTGTTTGTTTTCTAACAACGTAGATAGCCAGTTTTGCACCTTGTGTTAATTCTTTATATTGGTAGTCGTACCAAATATCATCGAAATCTGTCGGCAATTCATTTTCTATGATTAAGTTACATTGTTGTTGGCATTCTTGCTCATTTAACTTTTGCGTCAATATGATTGTTTTTACCCAGACGTGCTGATTGGGTAAACAGGCTATCCATGTGCAGATATTCTTTGCGAATTGTGGTGTCAAATCAGATAGTTTAAGAGGGGGATTATCGTTTTTAGTTAAAAAGTGCGGTTGTTTTTGTTCATCAAACCAGAGGAATTGCCATTGTTCATCTTGTCTATGAATACCAATTTGTAAAATATTTGCTGTTTTTTTGTTAGGTCTCATTTCATATTCTCTTTAATAAAATTTATATTTTAAAACTTAGCTTTATTAGCTAAATCCTTTATACTTACCTCATTGATTATCGATATATTTTTTTCAAATACATTAAATAAGAGAGAATTTTACGATGAGGATCGCAAAATTAATATTTAGTACCTTACTAACGTTGATTATTTTAGGGTGTGTTGTAGTCGGTATTTTTTACATTCAGATAAAGAAAGATTTGCCCAGTGTTGATGGTTTAAAAACAGTTGAGTTACAGCAACCCATGCAAATTTATACTGCTGATGGAAAATTGATTGGTGAAGTAGGGGAGCAGCGGCGTATTCCGGTTAAATTGCAGGATATTCCACAAAAATTAATTGAGGCTGTATTGGCCACGGAAGATAATCGTTTTTATGAACATCATGGATTAGATCCTATTGGTATTGCTCGAGCTATTAGTGTAGCTATCAGCAAAGGAAATGCTTCTCAGGGAGCAAGCACGATCACTCAGCAATTAGCACGCAATTTTTTCTTAACACCGGAAAAAAATCTTGTCCGTAAAATTAAAGAGGCAATTTTAGCCATTGAAATTGAGCATGTTTTAACTAAGGATGAAATTTTAGAGCTTTACCTAAATAAAATTTATTTCGGTTACCGTGCTTATGGCGTTGCGGCAGCGGCAAAAACCTATTTCGGTAAAGAATTATCGCAGTTAACTTTATCTGAAATGGCTGTCATTGCCGGATTGCCTAAAGCACCTTCAACAATGAATCCAATCAGTTCATTAAAACGTGCACAGGATAGACGTAATGTTGTATTGGGGCGTATGCTTGAGACGAACTATATTTCTAAAGCTGAATATGATGTGGCGATAAGCGAACCTATTGTTGCCTCTTATCATGGAACACAGTTAGAATTTCGAGCTGATTATGTGAGTGAAATGGTCCGTCAAGAAATGGTAAGACGCTTTGGCGAAGAACAGGCTTATACGAAAGGATATAAGGTATTCACAACAATTTTATCCAAAGATCAGGCACAAGCACAGAAGGCTTTACGTGAGAACCTTATTGCTTATGACATACGACATGGTTATCGTGGTGCGGTCACTTTATGGAAGAAAAATGAAAAGGCTTGGGAAACAGAGGCGATTGTAGCACATCTAAAATCTTTACCAAATTCCAATCCATTTATTCCTGCTGCTGTTCTGTCCATAAGTAAAATGGGCGCTAACTTGTTGTTAGCGGATGGTAAGAATATTACTTTATCTAACAATGCGATGCGTTGGGCGGGTAAAAAAATGCCTAAAGAGGGCGATCAAATTTGGGTAAGACAACAGAATAAAGAATGGGTTTTAGGGCAAATTCCGGAAGCTAATTCTGCATTAGTTTCTCTTAATAGTGATAATGGTGCTATTGAAGCGTTAGTTGGCGGTTTTAGTTTTGAGCAAAGTAAATTTAATCGTGCTACACAATCCTTGGTGCAAGTTGGCTCATCCATTAAACCTTTCATTTACGCTGCTGCCTTGGAGAAAGGATTAACTTTATCAAGTGTTTTATTGGATTCGGAAATTGTTATTCAAAAACCGGGGCAAGAACCTTGGACACCTAAAAATTCACCAAATCGATATGATGGTCCAACTCGATTACGTGTAGGATTAGGATTATCAAAAAATATGATCGCTATTCGTGCGATCCAAATGGCAGGTGTTGATTTCAGTGCCGAGTTTTTGCAACGTTTTGGTTTTAAGTCGGAGAATATTTTTGCCAGTGAAGCGATGGCATTAGGTGCAGCCTCTTTTACTCCGTTGGAGATGGCAAGGGCTTACGCAGTATTTGATAATGGCGGTTTTTTAGTTGATCCGTATTTAATTGAAAAAATTCAAGATAATATGGGGAATGATGTATTTATTGCTAACCCTAAAATAGCTTGTATCACTTGTCATGATATTCCGGTAATTTATGGAGAAACAGAGAAATTAGACGGATTTAAAGAGAATACATCTATATCGGATAATGCCAATGCCTTAGATTTAGGGGGGGAGGAAGTCAGTGAAATTACTGATATACCCGAATTAAATACGGTTAATAAAAAATTAGATGAAAGTGCGGTTCTCTTTATGGCTGAGGCGAAGACGGAGCATTCGACGGAACAATATGCACCTCGTGTGATCAGTGGTGAATTGGCTTTTCTTATTCGTAGTGCATTAACCAGTGCGGTCTTTGGTGAAGAAGGACTTGATTGGAAAGGAACCAGTTGGCGAATGGCAGAACACTTCAAGCGTCGTGATATTGGCGGAAAAACGGGTACAACCAATAATTCTAAGGTTGCATGGTATGCGGGATTTGGTGCAAATCTAGCCACTGTGGTATATGTCGGATTTGATGATAATAAAAGGAGTTTAGGGAGAGGAGAAACAGGCTCGGCAACAGCTATGCCTGCATGGATTTCCTATATGAAATTCAGTTTAAACGATATTCCGGAAAGAAAACTTGCCTTACCGCCAAATATAGTGGAAAAAAATATTGATGTTAGATCCGGTTTATTGGCAGAAACGGGAGAAGGGAAAATAGAATATTTTATTAGAGGTACGGAACCTAAAAGAACATTCGTTCAACAAGGACGTGGTTACTACCTTCCTTCTGAAACGGATCTGCCAAGTGCGGAACCGGAAGAAATTTTCTAAAACAAACCGCACTTTGTAAAAGTGCGGTCTATCTTTCATTATTTTATAAGGCTAAGTTTATGCTAAGTTATCGTCACAGTTTTCACGCAGGTAATCATGCTGACGTGTTGAAACATATTGTTTTAATGTTGATTATTGAAAATTTAAAATTAAAAGAAAAAGGATTTTATTATTTAGATACACACTCTGGTGTCGGGCGTTATCGTTTATTCGGTGATGAAGCGGAAAAAACAGCGGAATATCGAGAGGGGATTGCTCGACTTTGGGCAAAAGAGGATTTACCCGAGGCAATTCAACGTTATATTTCTTTAATTAAAAAGCTGAATTACGGTGGTAAAGAATTACGTTATTATGCAGGTTCGCCCCTGATTGCCGCACAACTTTTACGCTCACAAGATCGTGCATTGTTAACGGAGTTACATCCGGCAGATTATCCTTTGTTACGCAATGAATTTAAGGAAATCAATAACATTAGTACAAAGCGGGATAATGGTTTTCAGCAGTTGAAAGCGACTTTACCGCCTAAAGAACGTCGAGGTTTGATCTTAATTGATCCACCTTATGAACTAAAAGAAGATTATGATCTTGTGGTAAAAGCAATTGAAGAGGGATATAAACGTTTTGCAACTGGTATTTACGCCCTTTGGTATCCTGTTGTATTACGACAACAAACTAAACGAATCATCAAGGGCTTGGAAAATAGCGACATTCGTAAAATTTTGCAGATTGAATTAGCGGTACGTCCGGACTCCGAACAACGAGGAATGACTGCAAGTGGCATGATTGTGATTAATCCGCCATGGACATTAGAAGATCAAATGAAAAAAATCTTGCCTTATTTGACCCGCACTTTAGTACCAGAAGGAACCGGTAATTGGTCTGTAAAATGGATTACGCCGGAATAGAAAATACCAATCAAATTAATTTATTCAGGCAGTTGGTTTTTTTGGCAAATTTTTAGCAGAATACATAAACTTAAATATAGGAGAGAAAAATGACTAAACATTATGATTATATTGCTATTGGTGGTGGTAGTGGCGGTATTGCTTCAATTAACCGTGCTGCAAGTTATGGTAAAAAATGTGCAATTATTGAAGCAAAATATTTGGGCGGTACTTGTGTGAATGTCGGGTGTGTGCCGAAAAAAGTCATGTTTTATGGTGCACAAGTTGCTGAAGCTATTGCAAAATATGCACCTGATTATGGTTTTGATGTTACGTTAAATCATTTTGATTTTGCCAAATTGGTTGAAAGTCGTCAGGCTTATATCGATCGTATTCATACTTCGTACAACAATGTGCTTGCAAAGAATAATGTTGATGTATTAAATGGATTTGCTAAATTTTTTGATGCAAAAACCATTGAAGTGAGTTATGCAAACGGCGAAAAAGAGCTGGTTACAGCGGATCATATTTTAATTGCTACCGGAGGACGTCCGAGTCGTCCGACAATTCCAGGAGCAGAATATGGTATTGATTCTGATGGTTTTTTTGCGTTGACCGAATTACCAAAACGCATTGCGGTAGTTGGTGCGGGTTACATTGCCGTTGAATTGGCGGGCGTTGTTAATAGTTTAGGTGCGGAAACTCATTTATTTGTTCGTCGGCAAACGCCAATTCGTAGCTTTGATCCGCTGATTATTGAAACTCTTGTCGAAGTAATGAAACAAGATGGTATTCAATTACATACGCAAGCTATTCCACAAGAAATTATCAAAAATGCGGATAATTCTCTAACAATTAAATTAGAAGATGGGAGAACGCAGGACGTAGATTGTTTAATTTGGGCAATCGGTCGGGAACCTGCCACTGATGTGATTAATTTGGCTTCAACAGGTGTAGAAACTAACGAACGTGGATTTATCAAGGTAGATAAATATCAAAATACGAATGTTGAAGGTATTTATGCCGTCGGTGATATTATTGAGGGAGGAATTGAATTAACGCCGGTTGCGGTTGCGGCAGGTCGTCGCTTATCTGAGCGTTTATTTAATAATAAACCGGATGAGCATTTAGATTACCATCTTGTTCCGACGGTAGTATTTAGTCATCCAACGATAGGAACTGTTGGTTTGACTGAGCCTAAAGCTATTGAACAATACGGTGCGGAAGCAGTGAAAGTTTATACATCTTCTTTTACACCAATGTATAGTGCGGTGACTTCACACCGTCAGCCTTGCCGTATGAAGCTGGTTTGTGTTGGTAAAGAAGAAAAAATTGTCGGTTTACACGCTATAGGTTTTGGTGTCGATGAGATGATTCAAGGTTTTGCCGTAGCGATTAAAATGGGGGCAACTAAAGCGGACTTTGATAATACTGTCGCTATTCACCCGACAGGCTCGGAAGAATTTGTCACTATGCGTTGATAAAAGTGCGGTATTAATTAATGAAAAAAGGATTGTTCTCTACCTTAGAGGTCAATCCTTTTAATAGCGTATCTTGATTTAGAAAGATATTCTCGACCTTTCAAATGATTAGACATAAAAAAAATAACTGTTATACTGATCAACGAGTGGAGAATTCGGTTTATCTTCAATCTATCTCCTATAATTAGTATAAGAAGGAAAAGAAAATGGCAAAAGGACAATCACTACAAGATCCTTATTTAAACGCATTACGTCGTGAACGTATTCCTGTATCAATCTACTTAGTTAATGGCATCAAACTTCAGGGTCAAATCGAATCTTTCGACCAATTTGTTATTTTATTGAAAAATACAGTTAACCAAATGGTGTATAAACACGCAATTTCAACAGTCGTTCCGGCTCGTTCAGTTTCTCATCATAATAGTGTTCAGCATCACCATATTGTTCAAACTCAAGAAATGCAAGCGGAAGTATTAGCTGAAAATCAAACTGAATAATTTTGAATACAAACAAGCAATTCAAAGTATATACCGCAAGTGCGGTTGATTTTGCCCAAGATCCTACCGCACTTTCTTCCAACATAAATGTGCCTCAATTTGACAAAGCAATTGTGGTTCATGTTTTCTTTTCTCAAAATAAAAATCTAGAGGATTTACAGGAATTCCAACTTTTGGTTAAATCAGCAAATGTTGATATTCTTTCAATAATCACAACCTCACGCTCCACGCCACAAGCTAAATATTTTGTTGGACAAGGGAAGGCAGAGGAAATTGCTCAAGCTGTTGAACAACTCAATGCGGATATTGTGTTAGTTAATCATAGCTTAACACCTGCACAGACTCGTAATTTAGAAAGTATCTGTCAATGTCGTGTTGTCGATAGAACAGGATTGATTTTAGATATTTTTGCTCAAAGAGCGAGGTCGCATGAAGGAAAATTACAAGTTGAATTAGCACAACTCAGACACCTTGCAACTCGTTTAGTCCGCCGAAAAACAGGATTAGATCAACAAAAAGGTGCGGTTGGATTGCGTGGGCCGGGTGAAACACAATTGGAAACAGATCGCCGTTTAATCAAAGTTCGCATTACTCAATTACAAAATCGCTTAGAAAAAGTAGCAAAACAAAGAAATCAAAATCGTCAAACTCGCCGAAAAGCTGATATTCCGACAATTTCCCTTGTCGGTTATACGAATGCAGGAAAATCCACTCTATTTAATGTGCTAACTCAAGCTAATGTTTATGTGGCAGATCAATTATTTGCAACTCTAGATCCCACTTTAAAACGTTTACCAATTCAAGATGTAGGGAACTGTGTTCTTGCTGATACTGTTGGATTTATTCGTGAGTTGCCTCATGACTTGGTTTCTGCGTTTAAATCAACATTACAAGAAACTACTGAAGCAAGTTTATTGCTTCATGTTATTGATGTCGCAGATAGCCGTAAATTAGAAAATATGTTGACGGTTAATGAAGTTTTAAGTGAGATTAAAGCAAACCAAGTTACAACACTTTTAGTGTATAACAAAATTGATCAAGTCGAGAATATTCAACCTCATATTGAATTTGATGAAGAAAATCAACCGATTGCTGTTTATCTTTCTGCACAATTAAATCAAGGTTTGGATTTATTAGTTGAGGCTATTCGACAAAAATTAAGCCACGAAATTCTACATTTAGAGATCAATCTTGCTGCACAATACGGTAAAATTCGGCATTGTTTTTATCAGCTTAATTGTGTTCGGCAAGAGAAAATCAATGAACAAGGTGAATTCTTACTTGATATTCAAATTGATAAAATTGAATGGCTCAAATTAAGTAAGCAATTTCCGCTATTGAAACGTTTTTATGAAACAACAGAAATCAGCGACAAATAAACCGCACTTTTTAAGTCTATTTGACAATTCCGTATTGTTTTAATTTATTGGCAATGGCTGTATGCGACATCCCTAAACGGGCTGCCAACTTACGGCTACTTGGATATTGCTCATAAAATTTTTGTAACACCATTGACTCGAACTTATTCATTATTTGTTCTAAGGTTTCACCGGCAAATTGATCAACATTAACCGGCAAAATTTCTTGCTCTGATAAGTTTAAATCAGCAATTACCAACTCATTATTTTTGGCTAATGAGCAAGCTCGATATAAGGCATTATATAATTCACGCACATTTCCAGCCCAAGTATAATTTTTCAGATATTGAATAAACCGCTCATTAAAGTGCGGTACTGAAATAGAAAGTTTTTCACTAATTTGACGAATAAATATTTCTGTGAGAGGCTCAATATCTTCTACTCTTTCACGCAACGGTGGAATAGTCAAACTTAAAACATTTAGACGATGAAACAAATCTTCACGCATTTTACCTTGTTCAACATAGTGTTGTAGCGGAATTTGCGATGTGCAAATTACTCTTACATTTGCACAATGTTCTTTTTCCTCGCCAACACGACGAAAAGTACCATCGTTTAAAAAACGCAACAGTTTTGCTTGTAGCTCTAAAGAAAGTTCAGCAATACCATCTAATAATACCGTCCCTCTATTGGCATATTCAAAAAAGCCTGTTGTTTCAATTCCCTTATCCAAACGACCGAACATTTCACTTTCTGCATCTTCAGCAGGTAGCCCCGCACAATTTATGGCAATAAACAAGTGAGCCTTACGAGGACCGGCATTATGACTGGCTTTTGCAATTAAGTCTTTCCCTGTTCCGGTTTCTCCTTGAATGAGTAAAGGTGCGTCCAATCCGGCAAAAGCTTTTGCTGTTTCAATTAACGTCTGCATTTTTACACTTTTACATACAATATCATCAAAAGAAATCAGCTTTGTCATAATTTACCCCATTTTAAATCAATTGATTTTGTATTCTAAACGTTGAACAAAAAATGTAAAGAAAAATGAACACCAAAGATGAATATGTTTACTCTTGATCTACATCACAAAACCGAACATTTACAGGTTCAGTCAGTTCCAACACTACTACTAAAGTGTTAAAATCTCCTCAAATTTTTAAATTCACTTTAATAGCGAGGTATAAAATGGCATTTCGTATCGAAAAAGACACTATGGGCGAAGTTCAAGTTCCTGCTGATAAATATTGGGCTGCACAAACAGAACGTTCTCGTAACAATTTCAAAATCGGTCCTGAAGCTTCGATGCCAAAAGAAATTATTGAGGCTTTCGGTTATTTAAAAAAAGCCGCCGCTTATGCAAACCATGATTTAGGTGTGTTAAATACGGAAAAACGTGATTTAATCGCTCGGGCTTGCGATGAAATTCTTGCCAATAAACTTGATGACCAATTCCCTCTTGTAATTTGGCAAACTGGTTCAGGCACTCAATCGAATATGAATGTCAATGAAGTTGTTGCAAACCGTGCACATGTCATTCAAGGCGGTAAATTAGGAGAAAAATCCGTTATTCACCCGAATGATGATGTCAATAAATCCCAATCTTCAAATGATACTTATCCTACCGCCATGCATATTGCTGCTTATAAAAAAGTGGTTGAACATACGTTACCTTGTGTCAGACGTTTGCAAAAAACGTTAGCAGAAAAAGCAGAATTATTTAAAGATGTTGTAAAAATTGGTCGTACTCATTTAATGGACGCTACACCATTAACTTTAGGCCAAGAGTTTTCGGCGTATGCGGCACAACTTGCTTTCGGTATCAAGGCACTGGAAAACACCTTACCGCATTTGCGTGAGCTTGCCTTAGGTGGCACAGCTGTTGGTACAGGGCTGAATACACCTAAAGGCTATGATGTAAAAGTAGCGGAATATATTGCTAAATTTACAGGGTTGCCTTTTGTTACCGCACAAAATAAATTTGAAGCTCTTGCAACTCATGATGCGATTGTTGAAACTCATGGTGCCTTAAAACAGTTAGCAGTTTCTCTTTACAAAATCGCCAATGATGTTCGTTTATTGGCTTCAGGTCCACGCTCAGGCATTGGGGAAATTCTCATTCCTGAAAATGAGCCGGGTTCATCAATTATGCCGGGTAAAGTAAACCCAACGCAATGTGAAGCAATGACAATGGTTTGTGCACAAGTACTAGGTAATGATGTCACTATTTCTTTCGCAGGTACACAAGGTCATTTCCAATTAAATGTGTATAAACCCGTCATGGCATACAATTTCTTACAATCGGCACAATTATTAGGTGATGCTTGTGTGTCATTTGATGAACATTGTGCAATGGGTATTGAGCCAAACTATCCACGTATTAAGCAACAACTGGAGCAATCTTTAATGTTAGTTACCGCACTTAATACGCATATTGGTTATGAAAATGCAGCTAAAATTGCGAAAACTGCACATAAAAATGGTACAACATTGAAAGCAGAAGCCATCAATCTTGGGTTGGTGAGTGCGGAACAATTCGATGAATGGGTACGTCCGGAAGATATGGTTGGCAGCTTAAAATAGTTCACTTATTGAACATTTAATTAAGGCGAGATGAGTTCTCGCCTTATTTTTTACTACAATAGCTTTAACTTAACATTATTTTTTATAACTGAATTGGTTCCAATTTTGATTTTTGTTCCGTAGTTAAAACATCTGTTGAAATAATATGTAATCCGGTTTTGTTATTCAGTCCCAAATCAGCATGGAAATAATCAGGTAATTTGTACATTGCACCTGTTATAGGATCAACAATAAGTAACCCAATTAAGCCTCCAAATACAAAGTTTCCAATATACCAACCATCAAGTTTTGCTTCTAACAGAAAAGTTTGGCTTTTGGCATTTTTACCTTCAGGGGTAAAAGTAATTTCATATTTTTCGCCTTTGAAATATCCGGCTCCTGCTGGTAAGACAACATTTTGAGGTGTTTTTCCTGATGTAATAACTTTTCCAGCTCTATTTTTTATCACAAAGTAGGCATTACTAGGGTTTGATTGAATTGAAACATTATAATTGCGTTTACTCACGATAGTTGCACAACCGGTAGCAAACATAGCGACAACTGCTAATACTGATAATTTTCTTAATCTTTTCATGGATAAATCCTCTTAAATGTGTAAAATGGTAACAATTATACTAATCTGTCTATTAGTGTTCGAAGTTAGATTTTAGGTAACAATCTATATTTTGACTAGAAACGAATAAGATAAATTACTACCTAAATTGTGATTAAAATTACCCAATTTGTGAGGTTCTCATGGCAATGCATAATAAAATTCGCCTGATGCGGGAAGTCCGCCAATGGTCTCAAGAAGAAATGGCTCATAAAATGAATATGTCTCTAAGTGGTTATGCAAAAATTGAACGGGGCGAAACAAAGTTGCACTATGATAAATTGGTTCAGATTGCTCGTATTTTTAATATGAACTTAGCGGATCTGATAGATATTGATAAAGGTGTAATTTTTTGTATGAATGAGAACAGTGATTATATTTATACAAATTATGGCAATATGAGTGAATCATCGTTAATTGAAATCGAAAAATTAAAACTGACGCTTGCACATAAAAATGAGTTGCTTATTCAAAAAGAAAAAGAAATTCAATCACTTAAAAAGATTATTACCCTGTTGGAAACTTCAAAATAAGGCATTTCTCTGATGTATCGTTGATTGGCAAGAACACCACTTTAAAAATTACCTGTTGGCGAAATGATATATGTTTTAATTACTTTGCTGGATCATAATATTCCGTTATGTGTTCTTTTAGTGAGCCGGTTGTCCGAAAAAATTCATTGGCTGATGAAATAGCTTAAATTTTCCAGCATTTCATTAATTATTTAACCTCTTATCTGTTTGTCTTTCCCTTTAAAAGCGTCTTATTTTATCAATCGTCTTTGTGAAATTTTTGAGAAAAATTTGAAATGATATCAAATGCTTCTGTAATCATTCGCCTGTTGTAATAATTGCCGACTTTCTTTCAAAAATTGCTCTGAATACTCACCAAACCATTCCCGCACTTGATTAAAACAGTCAATAAACCCCTGCTTGTTATTATGTTCAAAGAAATTTAGACTTTCTTCATAGCTTTGTTTTAGACTCTTAATCACTTCCAAATTCTCCGATTTGTCCATAATAATATCTGCATAAAGTTCCGCATCTTGAGCAAATAAACGTCCGATCATGGCTAATTCAAGACGATAAATGGGTGAAGATAGGGCAAGCAATTGTGCCAACTCAATAGGTTGTTTTGATAAATGCAAACCATTTGCAAAGGTTGAAAAATGACGTAAGGCTTGTACATACGTCATACTTTTATCATGTTCGGTTGCATCAACTTGATAAATTTTCGCTCCCCACATTTGAATTTGTTCCAAAAACCATTGGTATTTTTCAGGGTAGCGACCGTCACAACGTACTACCACTTGCTTTGCCATATTGGTAATATCCGGACCAAACATTGGATGTAATCCTAATACCGCACCTTGATGCACTTGTAACATTTTTTCCAACGGTTGACGTTTGACTGAGGTTAAATCTGTTAATAGCATATTTTCGGTTAGATAAGGCTTTAGACGGTCAATCACATTTAAAGTTTGTGCAATTGGGACACAAACAATAACTACATTTGCATTTTGTAAAATTTTATCCGCACTTTGCCAATCCTGTTTCTCTAAGACAGCAATTTGATAACCGGAAGAAGACAAATAACGAGCAAATAATGCCCCTAATTTTCCCTTTCCTCCAACAATGACGATTTTTTTTATTTCAGGATTTGCTGTTTTAAAACCGTATTGATTTTCTCTAGTATAAGATTCCCGCATCAAACGACGCAAAACATCTTCAATTAAATCCGGTGAAACACCTAACTTTTCCGCTTCATTGCGACGAGCCTGTAACATTTCATTTTCACGTTCAGGTACATAAATCGGTAATCCATATTGATGTTTCACTTTGCCTACTTTTCTGACTAATTCTAAGCGTTGAGAAAAAAGGTGTAGTAATTCACGATCTAAGCAATCAATTTCTGTTCTTAAATTTTTTAAAACGTCCATAGCTATTTTCATCTTACTAATATAGTTTGTACATTTATTATTACAATGGTTGTAAAAAATAACTTACAAAATAAATATCAAATACGCAACTAAATTTTATAAAAAAATACCGCACTTTGCGTTCTGATTAATCCGCAATCGTTTGCTTGTGTAATTTATATTATGCTATTCTTAGCATTATTTTTAGTAAAGGAATTCTTATGCAAGATAATAAACCTCAAATAGCCATTGTCATGGGATCAAAAAGTGACTGGTCGACTATGCAAGAAACCGCTATCATTTTAGATAGCTTGGATTTACCTTACCATGTTGAAGTTGTATCGGCACATCGCACTCCCGATAAACTCTTTGAGTTTGCAGAAAATGCAGAAGCAAAAGGTTATAAAGTGATTATTGCTGGTGCTGGTGGTGCCGCACATTTACCCGGTATGATTGCAGCAAAAACTATCGTGCCTGTATTAGGTGTGCCAGTAAAAAGCTCAACGTTAAATGGTGTAGATAGTTTATATTCTATTGTGCAAATGCCCAAAGGCATTCCTGTGGGAACCTTGGCTATCGGATCTGCCGGAGCTGCAAATGCCGCTTTGTTAGCCTCACAAATTCTCGCTGCTTTCGATCCGCACTTAGCACAAAAATTGCACCAATTTCGCCAAGCTCAAACTGACAGTGTTTTGAATAATTCCGATCCGAGAGAATAAGGCTTTAATTCTTCATTAGGTAATGTTGAGCAATGAATAAAAAGCCGATAGTTAAAACATCCTATCGGCTTTATGACTTGGTCAGAAAAATTAGGCTTTATAATTTTTATTCAAAGCAAATGTATATCCTCTCAAACTGTTGTTTAGGACTTTCCGGTATCCATCCTGCTATTCTTAGCATAAGTCATTTGGTTTCCCAAGCCATTTTAATTAGTTGTCTTTTGACACTACTAAGAGTTCAATACCTTTTTCTCTAATTTTTTCTCTCATTTCTAAAGACAAACCTTCATCCGTAATAATTGTATGGATTTTATTTAAACCACACACAATATTCGGGCTTTTTCTTCCAAATTTGCTGGAATCGGCTAAAACCACAATTTTTTTCGCTGCATCACACATTAGAGAACTCACTTTATAGACCTCATTAAAAGTAGTTAGCCCAACGTCTAAATCAAAGCCATCAGTACCGATAAAAAGTATATCAAAGGTTGAACCGATAAAAGCAGATTCAGCAAAATAACCGTGAAAAGAAGCCGATTTTTCACGAAATGTCCCGCCGGAAATTAATAAATTATAAGGTTTATTCAGTACTAAAATAGCATTAAAGATTGTTAAACTATTTGTCATTAAAGAAAGATTATCAAACTGCTTTAAGTATGGGATCATTTGTAGCACAGTACTCCCTGCATCAAAAATGACCGAATTTCCTTCACTAATAAGCGTTGCTGCTTTTTGCCCAATACGTTGCTTTTGTTGAATATTAATTGCTGTTTTTTGTGCAATCGGTTTATCTTCTTTGTCCTCTTTATTGATTTTTTCTTCTCGTTCAAGAAGTTCTTCATCAATTAAGACGACACTTCCATAAGTACGTAAGACCTTTCTATCTTCTTCAAGTGCGGTTAAATCCTTACGAATTGTTGCACCCGTCAATTTAAAATGAGTAGCCAAAACATCTACTTCCGTTCGCCCATATTTTGCTAAAAACGCTAAAATTAGCTGTCTTCTTTCAAAAGGTTTCATTGTTCCTCCAATTTAGCAAAAATTGGAGCGAACCAATCTATGCTAATATAGTTTTAGTTTTGTCATGACATCTAAAAGTGAAGCCATTCTTTCATCGGCAATTGAAAATTTTTCATTTTCATAATTGGAATTCACCAAAAATGTAGTTAAATTGGCTGCTTTGGCTGCAATTAAACCAGTAATACTATCTTCAATAACAATACATTCTTGTTTTTCAATCCCTAATTTTTTTACTGCTCTCAAATAGACGGCAGGATGTGGTTTGCCATATTCTTCATCCATTGCACTACATTGAATTGGGAAGTAATCCCACAATTTTAAGCGATCAAAAATGGTCTTAATTACAACTGGAGGCGATGATGTAGCAACTGCCAGTTTAATATGATTAGATTTTAAAAACGCTAATAATTCATACAGCCCTTTCAAGGCTATACCTGTTTGTGCAATTGCATTACAGCCATTTTCCAAAATTGCTTCACTTAATTTTTGGTTGGATACGGATAAGTTAAATTTTTTAATCCAAGTTTCACTCAATTCATCGATCCGTTTACCCCTAGTGAATTTTTCACACTCTTTCTCGGTAATTGCGATACCAAATTCAGCCAATACCGCAATTTGAGCCTTTGCCCATTGAGGTTCTGAATCAATCATTACCCCATCCATATCAAAGATAACACTATTGATTTGCATCCTTTTTCTCCATTATCGCATTTTTCAATGAAAAAATATTCAAAATGAAATAAAATTTACATTGTTTTTTGATCTTAACAACTATATCCGGAAGATATTGCTACTTTTAACGCAAATTGTGAGCGTTTATCAGTTGGAAAAATTTTTTCCGGAATAATTTGATCAAGAGGTAAGCCAATGACGTCAACTAACTTTTGTGGTCTAGCAAAAACAGAAAAACCTTTCATGTGAAGACTATCCACAACTTTTTTCTCTTCATTAAATGCCAAGACAATCACAGATTTTGGATTAAAACGACCGCTGTTACGCCCAACAGTGATTTTTCCTTTCTTGCTTATTTCTAGAAAAGCTTGGTTAAAGGCTCTAATTTGTAGCCAGCCTAGAATAGATTGCAAAAGCCACATTATAATTGAGAATGTAATCAGCAATGTAATTGGATCCATTTTTACCTCTTAATAAAAAGCCATAGAGTCTGAATAATCTGGCTGTTTACTCATTTAGAACATCACTTGACCGCCAGTAATATTAATTGACTGTCCAGTGCAATAAGCCGCTTCTTCGCTAGCATAGAATTTTAAAACATTCAGTACATCTTGATAATCACAACCTCGCTTTAAAGGTACTTTATCAATATAAACTTGCTCCACTTCACTCTCCGAGATACCAAGTTTAGCCGCATATTGTGGAATTAAAGATTGGAACATCGGCGATTTCAATAAATTGCCTAACATTAATGAATGAACTGTAATGCCTTTGTCAGCAAGATCTAATGCTAAGGATTGCGTTAAGCCAACACCGCCAAATTTTGCCGCACTATAACCAGAATTGTACTTACTTCCGACTTTACCCGATTTAGAGTTAATTTGAATGATACGCCCTTTAATGCCATCACGAATCATTAAACGGGAAAAATGCTTGGCAGTTAAAAAGTAACCCGTTAGATTCACTTTTACTGATAAATCAAAATCATTTAAATTGAAATCCCAAATGGGTGAAGCTTTTGCAGTACCTGCGTTATAGACCAAGACATCAGCACGACCAAATACACAATCCGTTACTTTTGTCAAAGCTTCAACGCTTGATTCATCGCCCGCATCAACTTGCACCCCAATTGCATTTCCTTCGCCTTGCTTGACGTTAATATCAGCAGCTACTTTTTGTGCATTTTCGCCATTTAAGTCGGCAACAACAATACGATAGCCGGCATCCGCTAAACCTTTAGATAAAAATGCCCCTAGTGTTTGACCACCACCGACAACGATGGCTACTTTTTTTTCATTATTCATAATATATTCCTTTAACTTTCAATTTGAAATCATTTCTAATTTGGACTTAATCACGTTTAATAACTAAGATGGAACTTTCCATTAATGTTTTTGGTGGAACACCAACAACATGAACACTTCCCGGAAATTCCGCTTCGGTCGCCCCATCAAAACGGAAAGTAATGTGTCCGAGTGCGGATAAATTATCCGACGCTACACTGCCAATGGCGGTAATCGGATATTCAACACCATCAAATTCGGCAATATCGCCAACTTGTAAAGCGTCGCTTAATTCAGATGGATTGTGTAAGAAACAGTAATCTTCTAAATCGGCAGGTGCATTTTGTTTGAAAGTGATTAACATATTGTCGTTTAGTGCATCATGAGCAAAATTGCCGATTTTAGTAAACGTTGTTTTATAGATAATCGTCATTTGAATATTCCTTTTGTTTTACAAGCGGTTGGTTTGCAAATTTAACCGCTTGTAAAGTGATTACTGATAAATGAATGCAGATACCGCCCATGCAATTAATACTGTCGGTGCACCAGTCAAAAAACGACTGACTAATACAGAAGGTACGCCCACTCGCACAGTATCTTGTTTCGCTTCTGCCATTGAAAGCCCCACGGGAATGAAATCACAAGCGGCTTGAGCATTAATGGCAAAAAGTGCCGGCAGGGCTAAATGTGGTGGAATGTTCCCTAAACCGATTTGTGTCCCTACTAATACACCGATAACTTGAGCAATAACAGCTCCGGGACCTAAGAATGGAGAGAGTAGTGGGAAAGAACAAATTAACGCAAGAGTAACTAAACCGAGTGGGCTATTTGCAAGCGGTGTTAAACCATGAGCAATTAAATCCCCCAAACCGGAAGCAATAATGATTCCAATCAAGGCGGAAACGAATGCCATAAACGGTAAAATGGTTTTCAGGACTGTATCAATAGTATCACGTCCGGCTTGGAAAAAGAGTGCGGCGACAGAACCCATTCCCATACCTATTTTTGCCAATAAACCATTACTTTGTTCGGTGATTTTTTTACTTGAATCATACTCTTTTGCGGTAGTTGATGAAGCAATTTTTTCTTCAGATATGACAGAAAGGGCTGCGGCATCCACATCAATTAACGAAATATTATTTTCTTTTACGGCAGAAACATAAATATCTTCAACAATAAATTCTGCTAAAGGTCCTGATTTGCCGGTTGCGTGAATATTAATAGTTGGAATGCGACGTTTTGGGTAAAGCCCACAACGTAATACACCACCACAGTCAACAATTGCAATTCCAATTTCTTCTGCTGGCGGTTCGCCTTCTTTAAAACCATCTACTGCTTCCCAGCCAGTTAATTCCACCAATTTATTCACAATAGCAGGACGAGTGCCTCCGGTCATATAAAGTATTTTTTTGCCTTCAATAATAGATAATGTTAATGGACCACCCCAACCACCGTTACCTTTTTCAATATAAACTGCTTTATTACTCATAATGTATTCCTCTACTTTTCATTCCGTTTAATTAGTTTAGTGAGATAGATTCACTTCTCTATCTAATGTAATTCCCATTCTTTTTTCAAAGAAAGCTGTGGTAAAGTCCGTAATCCAACCACGGAAGAAGTTAGTGAACATGCCGACTAATAAATAGCTAACAGCTAAAGGCCCAAGAGGTAATCCTAAAGTCGTTAAACCACTGGCAATACCTAAATAAACGAATAATTCACCTGGGTTGATATGAGGAAATAAGCCGTTCATTGAGTGGCAGCTATAAGATGCTGCGGCGTAGTAACTTGGTTTATAACGCTCTGGTAAGAAGCGTCCTAAACTTAACGTCATAGGATTGCAAAAAACGAAAGTGCCAATTACCGGTAAGATCAAGTAACGTGAAATAGGATTGCCTGCACTTTTCTGTGCCAGTCTTTCTATACGATCTTGCCCAATAAATTTAATTAAGGCATTCATTACAACTAGTAATGAGATTAATAGAGGTAAAATACCATTCATCATTCCGACTAAGGTTTCTCCCCCTTTTTGGAACAAACCGATAAACCATTCTGCTCCGTGTGTGATTGCTTCGATCATACGACCTCCAATTTTCAAAATAAAACATATTTTTTCATCTCTGCATTTTAGAGACATGTAAATAGTAAGTTATTTTCATTTTAAAAACTGTGAAGTTGATCAAAAAATCAAAATTTATTTCAAAATAAATTATTATTGTTTCGGTTTGAAATATTGATTGAGTAATTTGGACGGAAAGAGGCACCTTTTGTTTTAAACACATAAGAATTTAAGTTAAGTAAATGCGAAAAATTAAGCCTTTTTCATCAAGCAATTGATGATTTATTCGTCGCAGAGACGAATAAAAGTACACTGGTTTTAAGTAATGGTTTGGAAATGGAAAAGGGCGATAAACCCAAACCACCTCATTATCATCATGTCGTGCATGATAAAATGATGCACCAAGCAGTCAAACAACATTTTTAGTTAGAAAAACAATGACTCACACACGATGGAGGGCGGATTAAATCAGCAACTCTTTTTTATTGATGATATTCAAGGTTATCGTGCTGAGAAAAAATCAGTTTTCAGGCAATCTGAAAATACTTTTTGAATAAATGGTCATAGTTGAATTGGAAAATATCCTAAAAATTAAAGTGATGAATTTTTCAGGATATTTTTATTTTAAACTTGACATTTAAAAAATGTCATGACAATAAAACGTAAAAAGTTTATTATGGTAAGAAGGGAATGAAGAAAAAATATATAACTGCAATTCTGTTATTAATATCAGCATATGCTTATTCATATAGGATTAATGTTATAGATGATTATGATTTAATTGATAAGGAATATATAGAATTTTGGAATAGAGATGAACTTATAAAACAGATAGAAGTATTAACAATAGAATTATTAAACAGAGGTTATGTAACATCGAAAATTATTGATAAAGAAGAGAATTTAGTTATTATTCCTGGAAAAATACAAAAAGTAATATTACAAGATAATTCGACAAAAAATGCAAAATTAAAAAAGGAATTATTAAATTTAAATAAATTAGAGGGAGAGATATTAAATATTCGTGATATTGATGAAATAGTATCTAAATTTAAAAAAATAAAAGGTAATAATGTAAAAATAAGGGTGGAAAATATCAAAGGTAGTCAAGATAGTAATATAATAATCATAAATGACTTTAAACCTGCGATATATCCTAAAATTTCTGCAGATTATTCTAAAGGTATTAATTCGGATTCTTATCGTGGTTTTAAATATGTTGTTGGATTTGGTTTCGAACAATTAATAGGTATGAATGACGAATTAAATGTGAACTTTTCTCTATTATCAGATTATAGAAATATGAGCTTGAAATATAAAATACCTATAAGAAATAATGAAGCAACAATACAGTATCAGTATACGAAAGACATTTTAAATGAAGATGTAGAAACAATAGAAAGAGAAATATTATTGAATGTAAATACGGATATTAATAATATAGATTTAAATAATTCGATAACTATAAATAATAAAAGGTTTAATGTAAGGAAAAATACGAATATAACAAACAATTGGTTTTATGAGTTTGAAACAAGTTTAGTGTATACAAAATTATTGAATTTAAGTGGTTATTATGTTCAATTAATGTTAAAACCTAAAATAGGTATAAATATTGCGGATATAAGAGCATATAAAAAAAAGGATTATGTAATTACATCAGGTATAGATTTTAATTTATATTCTAAATACTATGATTTAATAACGAATGTGATTTATAATAAGAATATGAGTTCGGATAGTGTGTATGATCGTTATACGAGAAAACTTAATATATATGGGATTGATAATATCCCGTTATCAATAGCAAAGACAGATAAACTCATAGTTATGAATAATAAAATGAAATATCCAATGACAATAAACAAAATTAATGTAATACCATATATCGATGTGGCACTAGGTAGTAATTTTAAAGAATATTCAACTGGAATGAGCATAGGTTCAAAATTTAAATATAAACAAACAAGTATTAATCTAGAATACTCAAGGAGTAATAAAGGTAATTCAGTTTTAAATTTAAATTTAGGGTTTGAATTTTAGTGAAAGGAAATCTTAGTGAAAAGGAGTAGTTATGTATAATGAGAAAAAAGTATTAACAATGGTATATTTATTTGCAGTGATATCCGCTCAAGTAAATGCACAGACCGTGAAAAATGGGGACACGGAGGTAGAAAAGAAGGATGGTTTCGATATAATCAATATTAACACGCCAAACACAAAGGGAGTTTCTGTTAATAACTTAAATGAATTTAATGTTAAAGATAAAGGGACAGTTATCAATAACATTGAGTCTACTCATAAATATAAGACAGTTCATTTTGGTGAAATCGATGGAAATAAAAATATAAAGACTAAAGAAGCAGATATAGCAGTGTTGAATGTGAAGGGGACGAGTAATACAAGCTTAAATTCAACTTTAGAAGCTGCATCATCAAATCCACTAAAAGTATACATAGCTAATGAAAATGGTATAAATGTTGATGGTGGTAAATTTGTAAATATCGACAAATTGGTACTGACTACAGGTGTTGTTGATGACAATGATATGTCAGTGTCGGTTAAAAAAGGTGATGTTAATGTTTCATCAAAAGGAATTAGCGGCGTTAAGGATATATCGATATATAGTGAAAAATTAGATAATAAAGGTAAAATTGCTGCAGAAAACACAAAAATAGTACTAGGACATAGTTCTATAAAAAATAATGAAATATCTTCATTAGATGATAATTATGTGAGTGCGAGTGATTTGGGGGCTATTTATGGGAATGATATACAAATTCAGTCGACGGGATATACGGATATTAATGTTAACGAATTATTAGCAAAAAATAATATTAATATTAATTCAAAAGGTAAAATTAAAAACAATGGAGATATTATATCTGGAAATAAAATAGATATAACTGCTAAATCGCTTGAAAATAAGGGGACTGTAGATTTTGGTAATAATACACATGAATTAAAATGGATAGATGCTAAAGGTAATGTCTACACTAAAGAACAATTAGAAAAAGTGTGGAATAAAAGAATGAAACAAACTTTAACACCAGAATATGCATTTCTTTATTTGACGGGTTCTTTATTAAATCAATGGGCTACTGATGAAGAAATGGCAAAAAGGTTAAGCCCAGAGGCTAATATTTTTAAAAGATTTGATGAAACTTTAAATAAATTTAATGATAAAGATATAAATACTTTTTTAATTAGAAAAGATAAAGAAAAAGTTAAAAATAAACATAAACAAAGAGATTTTGTTAATAAAGGAGATATTTATGCAACTGAGATAGATGATAAAAAAATATTAGAAGCAGTTGCAGTAAGTAATGTTAAAGCCAATCAATCTATTATTTCTTCAAAAAACATTAAAATTAATTTGACTGATGATTTATTAAATCAAGATGCTAGTATAGAAGCTATTGATGAATTAGATATTAAAGCTAAAGCTAAAAAATTAGTTAATAAAAATAGTTTATCAAATGATATAACATTGAATGATGGATATGAAAATTTATCTTGGGATTTAATGGTTTTACAAAAAGATATAAGAGCCAATTATGATATAATTTATGAAAAAGGCTTGGTTTCTGATCAGGCAGCAAGAAAGGCTAAAATAGCTGCTGTGAATAAATCACAAATTAAGGCTAAAAATATGAAATTAGATGTAGATAATATAGAACTTCACGATGATATAAATACAGGAGCATCTATTAAAGCAGATAAATTAGAAACAAATTCTAAAAAAATAAGTTTAAAAGGTCAAAGTATAGAAGCTAAAGAATATAATATGAAAACTGATGAGCTTGTTTTGAATAATTCAACTATTTATACAGATAATATAGATATTGGTGCTAAAAATGTTAAACTTTTAAGTAAAAAAGATAAGGAAATAGTAATAAAAACAGGTAAAGAAAATTTAACAAAAGAAATTATTTCTAGTTCAGGTATTTATGCTAAGAATAATTTAAAAATTAAATCAAAAGAATTGCAATCAAAAGGTTCAATTATTAAATCTGATAATAAAGTAGAAATTAATGTTGATTTACTAGAAAATCTTGCTGAAAAAGTTACAAAAGATTATAAATCATCTTATGATATTTCTAAAACATTTAGAAAAATTAAACATAACGAAAAAAGTGAAAGAGCGGTAGCTAGTTTTATTTATGCAAAAGATTTAGTTTTAAATTCTAAAAAAACAAATAATGTAGGGAGTTATATTGTAGGTACCGATTCAATAAACTATAAATCGGGTACAACTAAGATAGATGCCTTAAAGATTAATAATGAATTAGACAAAAATTATGGTGTAGATAATGGTATATTAGGTATAAACTATAATAAAGTTAAGAAGATGGAAGATGAAGCAGTTGGGTCTATAGTTTTAAGTAAAGGTGAAATAAAAGCTAAGATTGATAAAGAGCTAGAAATAATTGGAAGTAGCCTTAAAGGTAAAAAAATCTTTATAGAAGCTAGTGATGTTAAAATAACTTCTAAAGAACTTGACAAAACAACAGAAACTGAATCAAGACAATTACTTGCTGGGGATTTAAAAGGTGGTTTTGAAAAGAATGCTACTTTAGATAATATATCAGCAAAAGTAGATATGGAATTATATAAAAATGAAAAAATGATAGTTAAAGAAAAAAAACATTCAAAATCAGAAATTGAAGGAGAAAAAGTTACAATAGTAGCTAAAAATGAAAATTCAATAAAAGGTTCTCAAATTAATGCTAATAATTTAGAACTTAAAGGAAAAATAGTTAGAATAGAAGATGATATTTCTAAAACTGAGGTTGAGAAGAATACAGTAACGGTTTCAGCGACTAATAAAATTGCAGTAAATGAAGGAAATTTAGAAAGTGATAATAAATTAATAATTAGTAAAACTAAAGAAAATTTAAATACTGAAACTTCTAATTCCTCAAATATTAATGCTAAAGCTAATGTGAAAATAGAAGCAGACAAAGTGTTAGTGAAAGGTTCTAAAATTGAAGGACAAGAAGTAGAAATAAAATCTAAAGAAAAAGTTGATATAGTTAAATCTCAAACCAAAGAAGATTATAAAAAGGATTCTGAAACAGTTACATTAGGGTCTAATGTTAAATTAGATGCTAAATCTGTTGCAATTATTCAAACCTTAAAGAAAATGTATGATGAAAAAGACAATCTTTCAGGATATGCTTTAAATCCAGTGTCAGGATATCAAAAGATAAAAGAATATAAGGTAATGCTGGAAAAAAATATTGATAACATTAAAGAATTAGTTGCTAATGTTTCAGATAAAAAACTAGATCCTGAATCTTTAGGGGTAACGATGAATGTTGAAAATAGTATTAAATACAATACTAATCATTTAACATCTTCAAAATTTGATAATAATGAAAGTGAAATTAAAGCTGATAAAGTTACAATTAAAACAGAAGAGTTATCATTAGAAGCATCTAAGATTAAAGGAAATGAAGTTAAAATAGAAGCTGAAAAAGTGAGTTTAGAATCTGCTGAGAAAAAAGTAAATTCAAACGAAACAGATGCCAGTGTTCAAGTAGCTATGGTACATGAAATTATAAGTCAAAATACATTATTTAAAGGTGATTCAACTGTTCAAAACAAAGGAAATTATAAAACAGAACATACTTCAAGTAAAATAGAAGCAGAAAAAATAGATTTAAAAGCTAAAGAATTAAAATTACAAAATTCTCAAATAGAAACAAAAGAGGGTAAAGTTGAAACTGATAAATTAAGTGTATATGATAAGGCAGATAAAGAAACTAAATATGGCGTTACTCTAGCAGGTATGTATAATGGAGGTACAAAAATTGGGGTTGGGAGTGCTACAGCTAAAGTAGAGCATGATCAAAAAGTTAAAAATGTATCTATTGTAAAAGTTGAAAATGGTAAAGTTGATGTTAAAAAAGAAGATAAAAAGAAAGATATAGAAGTCAATATTGATGTTAATACTCAATTGGGATTAAATGTAGATCCAAGCGGTGATGTTAAGGGTAAAGCAAGTGGTGGAGCAAAAACTAAGCTAGATTCAAAAGGTAAAAAAATTCAAGGTACAGGTTATGTAGGTGTTATTGGAGATTTAGCTTTTGAAGATGGAAAAATCACAGATGTAAATGTGAGTACTGAGCTTAAAGGAGATTTGACAATTACACCAGAAAAATATGTTGATGAAATAAAATTAAAAGTTAATAATCGTTTATCTATAGATCATGATGGTCAAATAAGTAATGATTTAACTGGTAATTTATCTACTGTTACTCAAATTAATACTGAAAATATCAAAAGCAAATTAAATGTAGGTGTAGACGGTAATCTAGTTACTAAAAATATGGATATAATTCAAGGTGGAATAAAAGGAAATGCTGCTGGAGAAATAGAAGCAATAGTAAAAATAAATGATACCGTCGAATCTAAATTAAGATTGATGGCTGAAGGTAATGTAATTAAGGAACATGGAAAATACATAAAACTAGATTCTGAATTATCGTCAAATGCTAATTTGAATGTAAAAGGTGCAACTAAAAATGTTTCCGGCTACATTAATTTAGCTAATAATTCGAGCATAAAAATTAATAACGAAAATGGCATTAAAGATTATTCAATAGATAATAATGTTGATGGTAATCTAAAGTCTAAAGGAAGTATAGGCGAAAATGTTTCAGGAGACATAGACATAAATTTAAAATCGGATTTATCGAAAAAAATGTCTCAAAATATAACAACTAGTACCGCTGTTATGGGGAACGGAAATCTAAAAGTTGAAGGAAAACTAGAAAATTTAGATGGAAATATGGGATTAAATCTAAATGGAAACGTGGCAGGAAATGAGGCAGGATTACAAGAGTTAACAGGAAATGCTAAAGCTGATGGAAAATTACATGCTCATGGAGTATTGGAAGCGTTTAGTGGGGATGTAACATTAGCTGGAAATACTGAATTAAATGCAAAAGTAAATGAAGCATTGAAATTAAAGGGAAATTTAAGTGGTCATTCTAATATTAGTGTTGAGGGACAGACAGATGTAGTAGGTGGCAAAATTCAATTAAAACCTCAAGTTAATATATCGGGAGATAATGTTAATAAATTAACAACATTTGATACGAGTACTAATTTGAATGGATACATTGAATCGAAAGTGAAAAATGAGTATGTAAGAAACATTAAAGCGAACCTAAATACTATATTCAAAACTAAAAAGTTTGAGGTGGAGACTTTTGAATCAAGTCTTGATAGTGAAGTTAGATCTAAATATAAGGATATAGAATTTAATTTAGCTTCAGGAGAAAGAATATCATTAAAAGACTATATTCAACAAAAAATATCTAGTGATAAATAAAAGTTTAAAGAAAAGAAAATTTTTAAAACAAATTTTGATCTGACACTAAAAAGTTGGACTGCTATTCAAAGGACTGATTTTGATATTGTATCGGACTCAGTCCTTTTAATTGAATCCGTTCTTCGTTGTAATTTAATCAGTTGGTTATTTAGTCCTCCTTTCGGAGGCTTGATCAAAGAGTAGTTTTCTGTTTTATAAAATTTTGGGTAGTGAATAATACTCAACGCCATATCAACCTAATATCAAAACAACATACTGAATAAACAAATTAAAAGGATATTCCTAGTGCTTGTTTCATTATTTGTTCTTTGACGAAACCAAATCGGTTAGTGGTATTTAAACCTATACCACGTACTAACTTTTTCACTGGATTATCGCCGTTAAAGAGTTCTTTTAGTCCCTGCATTGTCACTAACATTTTGACTGCCGCTGTTTTCTGGCAGCGTTCATAATGACGCAAATATCGGTATTCACCAATATCCATTCTTAAAGCTAAATTTTTGTTAATTTCTTGTGCAAGTATAACAGCATCTTGAAAACCTAAGTTGACTCCAAGTCCGGCTAAGGGGTGAATAGTATGAGCCGCATCTCCTACTAACACAATGCGATGTTTGGCAAAACTACGTGCATAACGTGCAGTTAATGGTATAACTTTGCGTTCTCCACGCACCTTGCATAATCCTAAACGATTGTCAAAAGCTACAGATAAGTTTTTATTAAATTCATTTTCCTCTGCGTTTAAGAGTTCATTGGCTTGCTGTGGCGGTAAAGACCAAACTATTGAGCATAAATTTTGTTGATGTAAAGGCAAGAAAGCTAAGATGCTGTCTTTGTTAAAAATTTGTCTAGCACAATTCTTATGCGATTCAGAAGTTTTTACGTTGCAAACTAAAGCATGATGTCCATAATCACGAAAAATGAGCGGAATATCTGCTTGTTTACGCACCCAAGAATTTGCTCCGTCAGCCCCTACAATTAATTTTGCCGATAGCATTTGTCCATCATTTGTGGTTAAAATTGCATTGTTTTCGGTGAGTCCTAAATGATGCGGAAGTGCGGTAATAATTTCCACATTTTTTTGCATTTTTACCTTTTGCCAAAGTTGATTTTGAATCAGATGATTTTCAATAATATGCCCTAAATGCTCCAGCCCTAAACTTTGTGTATCAAATTGAATTTGTGCAAAACTATCTTTCTCCCAAACATCCATTTTGTCGTATGCTGTCGCTCTCAAATTCAATAAAGCTTGCCAAACTTCCAAGTTTTGCAACATTTTTTCGCTGGCTAAATTTATTGCACTCACACGATTACTAAGTTGCTCAATCGGTTCTTTATTAGGAAATCCTTCAATTACAGCAATTTTCACAGGGCTATTTCGCAAGCTGGCAGCTAAAGCCAAGCCCACCATTCCTCCACCAATAATTGCAATATCAAATATTTTCATCGTCATTACTCCAAATAAAGATAAGTTTAACACCAGCCTAACGTTGCTTTAGCAAAATACTGTCGCAATAAAGAAGATTGAGCAAATGCCATCAAGCCAAGATTACGCCCAATTTGTAGCGGTAATAAATTATTGGCAAAAATAGAGACTAAACCATCAGTTAAACCAATAATATTACGTTGATCGGGGTTGCGTTGTTTCGCATAGTTTTGTAAAACTTGATATTTCCCCCAATCTTGTTGTTGTAAATAAGCTTGCGATACCACATTTGCCAAACTCATTACATCACGAATACCTAAATTAAATCCTTGTCCGGCGACCGGATGTAAAGTTTGACAGGCATTACCAACTAAGGCAACACGATCTTGAATATGTTGTGCCGCCTTATATAAAGTTAGAGGGTAGGCAAAACGTTTACCACATTCTTTCAGTTTTCCCACTCGCCAACCAAAACGTTGTTGTAAGCGGTTTAAAAATTGCTGATCATCAAGGTTTATTATTTCTTGACTATTTTTGACGCACCAAACCAAAGACATTAAATTGTTTTTCATTGGCAATAAAGCGATTGGTCCTTCTTCGGTAAAACGTTCAAAGGCACGGTTTTGGAGAGGTTGTTGTACCAAAATATTACTGATAATGGCGGTTTGTTGATACTCACGCACAAGTTCTTGTGCAATTCCCACCGCACTTGCTACGTTGGATTGAGTACCGTCGGCTCCCACCAATAAATGAGTGCTTAAAGTGCGGTGATCTTCTAACTGAATTTTTACTTGTTCAACATTTCGTTCAAGAGAAGAAATAGAAACGGGGGAAAAATAATCTATATTGCTACAATCCTGCATAGCTCGCATCATTACCGCTCCCGCCTGATTTAATTCAATGACAGCGCCCAGAGCCGCAAGACAAAATTCTTTAGCAGAAAACTCTGCAATACCGAAATGCCCTCGGTCTGACACATGAATATGTTTGATAGGTTCACAAAGAGGCGTTAATAATTGCCACAGCGATTGCTTATTCGGCAATAAAATCTGATTGAAACGCCGGCAACTTCCTGATGATAAAGCAATACAGCGAGCATCAAAGCCACCGTGATGATGCTGATGAGGAATTTGTTTTTCCAGTACGGCTATTTTTATTTTACCCTGTGTTTGATAGCTGAGTGCCAATGCTAAACTCGCACCGGTCATACCACCACCGACAATTACAACATCGTAGTGCAAGTGCATATTTTTACCCCTCTTTCTTCACTTAAATTATTGTTGCATCAGATTTTCAATATCCTCAATTTCTTTTGGTACAGCAGAGGTTAAAATTTTATTCCCATTTTCAGTAATCAAAATATTGTCTTCAATGCGAACGCCAATTCCTTTATATTGTTCCGGTACATTTGCCTCCGTACCGATATATAAACCGGGTTCAACAGTCAACACCATGCCCGCTTCTAAAGTGCGGTCTCGTTTTTTACTATTTCGATCTCCGTTTTGCACCTCACTACTGTAGCTTCCTACATCATGCACATCAAGTCCCAACCAATGCCCTAATCCGTGCATATAAAATTGACGATAACTTTGGTTATCAATTAAGGTTTGTACATCGCCAGCTAAAATTCCCAAACGAACTAAACCCTCCACTTTAATTCTTACCACTTCATCATTTGCCTGTTGAATACTATTGCCTGCCACTAATAACTCAATAGCACGTTTTTGTGCTTTTAATACAATTTCATAAATTTCTCGTTGTGCCTGAGTAAATTTACCGTTGACAGGAAAAGTACGAGTAATATCGCCTGCATACATAGCAAATTCACAACCTGCGTCAATAAGCAACAAATCACCATCTTTTAAAATTTGATCATTTTCGTTGTAATGTAAAATACAAGCGTTTTCGCCACCGGCTACGATACTGTTATACGCAACATATCTAGCACCGAAACGATTGAAGTGATGTAGTATTTCACTTTCGATTTCATATTCAAAGCGATTAGGGCGGGTTTGTTGCATTGCGTGAATATGTGCCAAAGCAGAAATTTGTCCAGCTTGTTGTAACAACGCAATTTCATTCGGCGATTTAAACAAACGCATTTCGTCCACAATATCCGCCCAATCCAAAACTTGTGCAAATTGTGAGGTTCTTCTATTCAATATATCTTGTAAAAAATCAGTTCCCCAAGGTTGTTGAGCTGAATGGTAATAAAGTGCGGTGATATTTTCACTGAGCAGTAAAAAATGTGTTTCAAATTCGGCAATATCATAAGCCAAATCCACAGACAACGTTTTCGGTGCATTTTCAATCCCTAAACGTCTTCCATTCCAAGTTTCCATTAAAGGATCTTTTGCACGCAAAAATAAAATACTTTCTGATTTCCCTTCAGTTTTGCGTAAAAGCAAAATACTGTCAGGTTCATTAAAACCGGTTAAATACCAAAAATAGCTATCTTGTCGAAAAGGATAATGACAATCCTGATTACGAATTTTTTCTTGAGAGGAAAAAATAATGGCAATTGAATTATCTTTTAATTGTGCCAATACTTCCTTACGACGAAAAACAAACTCATCATTTGGCATTTTTGCCATATAAGTAAGATCCATAAATACTCCTTAATGCTTAAAAAACACACTGAATTCTAGCATAAAAAAACAAGTCATTCGATTGATTAAAAAACAAAGCTAATCTATCTATAAACAGCAGGCAATAAGAAAACAACGCACTTTATTAATTGAGCGAGTTTAGCTAAATACATTGACTAATGTAATACGGTTTTCTTTGTTTCCGATAATGGTCCGAAGTGATTAAAGAATAAAAAGGTAATCGTTCTCACATATTCAATAATTTCTTCTAATGCTTTAGACAACTCCTCTTGATCATCTTTTTCATCATATCCAAGTTGTCCAATAGCTTGTAAATCATCCAGTGCTTCGCCGATTTCGCCTACCTCTTTATTTAAATTAGGCTGATTTAGCCCTAATCCTAATAAAAAATGGTTGGTCCATTCCGACAGAGCATCAGCTCGAGCAAAAACATTATCTTCTTCCGGTAACCAAAGCTCAAAATTAAATTTATCAATATCGGATAAAGTGCGGTCAATTTTCTGATAAATTTGTTCCACTTCTTTCAATAAGGAAGTGGGATACGCATGATCATCATTTGTAAATTGATAAAGAAGATACTGCCAACGTTGATCTGTAATACCACCGCAAATTAAACCGGTAAGAAAACCATGCAATTCAGCCACCGTTAATGCAATATTTGCTTGCTTCAGTTGTTGATTAAATTCCGAATAAATAAGAGGTTTTTCTGACATTTGATATTTCCTTGAAAAATAATATGCCAGTTTATCACTGTTTAACTTCAGCAACCAAGAAACAAAGGGATTTTTATGACGAAAATTTTTTGCTATGGCATAATAAGGACACTTTTAGCTTTTATTATAAAATAGGAAAACACATGTCAAAGCTCATTGAATTATCCGTATCAGGGCAAGTACTACGTTTAAATTGTCCTCCGGAACAACACGATGCTTTACGTCAAGCAGCACATTTATTAGATAATCGTGTTATGGAAATGAGAGAGCGTACCGGTATTTTACAGATGGAAAAAATCCTCTCTATCGTTGCATTAAATTTAAGTTTTGAACTGATGCAGGAACAACAAAAAACTCAAACAATCGAAAATGTCATTAATCAAAAGATTGCTCAACTCGAAGGATCTTTGGAGAATATTTTGGCTCAAAAAACAACTTTTTAAACATAAATCTGTGATCTAATCGTGATAATTTGAAAAATATTCTAGCCAATAAAAATAAATTGCGTTAGTATTGCACTCAAAGATTACCTGAGATGTTTGCCGGCGGATTAAGTCCCTGAGCCGATACTGAAAACTTAATGAATTGGCGTCCTGTTGTTGGTGTGTATGCTTGCTAGCCATGCAAGAAACCTAAAAACAATATTAGCCGATTCCCTTGAACCGTAGGGTTCAAGGACCGAACATCCGCAGCGGCATCTCGGGGCTATTCTTAGTTATCCAGCCAATATATTGTCCCATGAGTATTTCTAATCAACGTCAACAAATACGACAACTTATTCGAGAAAAAAGACAAAAACTGACCGCACTTGAGCAAGCTCAAGCCGAACAAAATATTGCACAAAAAGCCTTGGATGCGATTGAAAAGTTTCGTGCGGAACATATTGCCTTGTATCTTTCTTTTGATGGTGAAATTTCAACGAAATTACTCATTGAACAACTTTGGCAACAAGAAAAAAAAGTTTATTTGCCTGTTTTACACCCATTTTCTCCCGGAAATTTATTATTCTTAGCTTTCCAAAAAGATACACCTATGCACTACAATAAATTCGGTATTTTAGAACCTAAGTTGAATGTGCGAAATGTACTGCCTGTTTCACATTTAGATTTGATTTTTACGCCTTTAGTTGCTTTTGATAAGGATGGAAACAGATTAGGAATGGGGGGAGGATTTTATGATAGAACCATACAAAATTGGCAAAAAAAATCTTTTGTCCCTGTCGGATTAGCTCATCAAATTCAAGAAGTAGAACGACTCCCCATTGAAAGTTGGGATATTCCTTTAGCAGAGATTTTAACCGGATAATGAACGCTTAAAACGTTTACGGCGGCGATGAAAATTCGCCGAAGCGGTACTTTTTTTTATTGCATGAGTAATAGGCATCATATCAGGCGTTTTTTGTCTTGTGCGACGATGGTAATTCAAAAAATAATGAATGGAATTCACCAATAAAGCACTAGCTAAAAATAGAATGATTAATTCACCATATAACTGATTAAAAATGTGGTTTATTTTACGCTGACTTGCTTGTCTATATTTCATATCAAGAGTAATACGTAAAAAACCCTCAATACCATTAGATGAATAAATCGGTTCAACAATTTGCTGAATATTCGGTTGCGTAGTATTGTTCGCTTTTTGATTTAAGTTCAATTTATCACGCAAACCGACAAAATTCGCACTATGTGCTAACAATTTACCGTTAGCACCATAAACAGAAGCATCAATCACAAATTCTTCTTTCGTAAAGTCGTTCAGTTTTTTGGTCAAAAGGTCCGAATTGGGGTTATCCGCAAAAAGCATAGCAAAAAGATTAGCTTGCTGACGCACTAATAAATTGGATAAGTAGTTCATTTGATTAATTGTTGCTAATTGTGACCCTAATTTAAACTTATTAATCCCAAATAAAATCAAAGACATAATAGTTAGACAAAGCAAAATAATGCCGAGCAACATTCCAATTTTTAGTATTTTTTCTTTTATTAAGCTCAAGTTATTTTCCCTAAAAATTATTAAATAGGCTAGAATAAGAACAAAGAAATAATTTACAGGATCTTTTATGCAAACTCAAAACCTAGAGACAATTATCTCTCATTATACGCTATTCCCTTCCCCAATTTTATCAGAAAAACCCACTGTACTTGGAGAAGATTACTTCATTCTCTATGGTAAAAATTTAAATTTGGACAGTTTATTAACTTTTCAACAAAAGTGCGGTGAAAATTTTCTGATTTTAGATTGTTGGAATCGGTTAGATTACACTGTTGCCTTATTCAAAAGCAATTGGCAATCGCAGTACTTAACTGTTGCTCATCAACTGGAACTTGATATTGCATTATTAAATTTTGATGCTCGTTTAAGTCAAGCGGGATTATTAGTTATGGATATGGATTCGACAATTATTCAAATGGAATGTATTGATGAAATAGCCAACCTTGCCGGTACAGGAAAATTAGTAACCTCCATTACTGAACAGGCTATGCGTGGAGAACTTGATTTTGAACAAAGTTTACGTCGTCGAGTAGAAACGCTTCAAGGAGCACCTGAACATATTTTACAGCAAGTTCGTGATAGTTTACCTTTGATGTGCGGTTTAACCGAGATGTTGGAAGTGTTACAAAAATATGGTTGGAAAATTGCCATTGCATCAGGTGGATTTACTTATTTTGCCGATCATTTAAAAGAAAAATTAAAGCTGGATTATGCGGTTTCCAATCACTTAGCGGTTGAGCATGGTTTTCTCACTGGAAAAGTACAAGGTGATATTGTTGATGGAGCATATAAAGCGGAAACGTTAAAATCTTTAGCTCAAAAATGGAATATAGATTTAAAAAATACAGTAGCAATTGGTGATGGTGCAAATGATTTAGCCATGATGAAAGTCGCAAATCTAGGTTGTGCTTTTCATGCCAAGCCAAAAGTTCAACAACAAGCACAAGTTGTGGTAAACTTTGCCGACTTAACCGCACTTTTATGTATTTTAAGTGCAAATGATCGGATTACAAAAAATTAAAATTGAGGAGCATATTATGCCGTCATTTGATATTGTTTCAGAAATTACTCTATATGAAATACGCAATGCAGTAGAAAATGCAAATCGTGTATTAAGTACACGTTATGATTTTCGTGGTGTTGAAGCTACAATTGAGTTAAATGAAAAAGCAGAAACCATTAAAGTTACGACTGAATCAGATTTCCAGTTAGAGCAATTAATTGAAATTCTAATCAGTTCCTGTGTTAAACGTGATATTCAACATAATTCCTTGGATATTCCGGCTGATAGCGAGCATAGCGGTAAATTGTATAGCAAAGAAATTAAGCTAAAACAGGGGATCGAAACAGACATGGCAAAGAAAATCATCAAATTAATCAAAGACGCAAAACTAAAAGTTCAAACCCAAATTCAAGGTGAGCAAGTTCGTGTTTCAGGAAAATCAAGAGATGATCTACAGGCGACTATTCAATTAGTAAAAAATGCGGAATTAGGTCAACCGTTCCAATTTAACAATTTCAGAGATTAATTTCTATTTTTCCTACAGAAACCGCCAACAATATAATTGCACATATTATTGGCGTTTTTTTGTATTCAAATTATTACAGTATTCTTAAACTTCAATACTAGTGTAATTTAAAGCTAATAGGTACTGTAATTTGGCTTGGTAGCCCAGCAGGTTTTTGCCCAATACTGCGTGCACTTTGAACCGCACTTAATGCTGCCTTATCCAAATCTTCTGAACCTGAAGATTTTGCAATACTTATTTGACTTAAGCTCCCATCAGCACCAATAGCAAAACTAACAGTAACAATCCCTTGTTTTCGCATCATTTTTGCACGTTGTGGATAACGTTTATGGCGTTCAATTTCACGACGCAACGCACTTTTATAAGCAGCAACTTCATCAGTACTATTTCCTGTTCCAATCAAATTCGGATTAGATGTTGTTACTCCGCCCAAGCCCATAGCCTGCGAATTTACTTTATCGTCAGAATCAATATCCCTATCACCTTTAGGTAAATCTTTTGGCTGTTTTTGTTTTGTGCGTTCCTTAGGTTTCTTCTTCGGTTTTTCCTTCGGCTTATCTTTCGGTTTCTCCGGTTCTTTTAATTTTTTCTCCGGCTCAGGTTTAATTGTTGGATCTGCAACTACCTCTGTTACTACAAGATCCGGCTCAGGCTCAGCTACCGGTTCTGGCTTAGAATCATCTACAACCATACCCATTAACATTTCCATTGAGATCTCAGTACCAATCAAATCCGCACTATAT
The DNA here is from genome assembly GCF_000019405.1 of Histophilus somni 2336. Classification (NCBI taxonomy): domain Bacteria; kingdom Pseudomonadati; phylum Pseudomonadota; class Gammaproteobacteria; order Pasteurellales; family Pasteurellaceae; genus Histophilus; species Histophilus somni. The sequence continues at coordinate 1,264,386 of NC_010519.1, forward strand.
CCATTTGCACTGTCATCTGGTTTAGTAAACCAAAAAAAACCGCCAATTAATGCACTATGAAATACAAGCGAGAAGAAAAAACCAAACCAAGAATGATATTTCTTCATTACTTACTTGCCTTTTCTTTCATCGTTACAATAGCAACATTTTTAATTTCGTTTTTTGCCATAATATCTGTCAAGGTTACGAAATCTTGGAAAGTAGATTTAGCATCGACTTTTAATGTCACTTTTTGCTCTTTGTCCCAAGTCGCAATTTCTTGCTCCAGTTCTTCTACTGAAATGGGCTTATCATTAAAAAAAATCTCCCCTTGCTCAGTTACTGTCAATAATTTTGCTAGATCATCGGACTTGAAAGCAACTGTGCTACTTGCTTTGGGTACATTAACTTGAATTTTCCCTTGAGAAATAAAAGAAGCTGTAATTAGCACGATGGCAAGAAGCACCAACATAATGTCAATAAAGGGAATAATATTAATTTCATCAAATTTTTTCACATTACTCACCAATATTTTGCTGACTGTTTAAGGCTTTCCATTTTAGACGGTTAACTTCAACTTTACGTCCTAAACCGTTGTAAAATACCATAGAAGGAATCGCAACGAGAATACCAACTGCGGTTGCTTTTAAGGCAAGAGATAAGTTAAGCATGATAGCAGCTGCATCAATGTCTCCTCCTGAGTTACCTAATTCATAGAACGTTAATAAAATTCCAATTACCGTACCTAATAAACCGACATAAGGTGCATTAGAACCAATTGTTGAGATAATGGTCAAATGACGGTTTAAATCAATATCTAACTCATGAATATTCGTGTAACTTTCCACTTTAATTTTGGTCAGATACATAAAACGTTCAACGGAAAACCATAACATAATAAAACTCATTACACCGAGTAAACCCAAAATGATGTAGTCAATATAATGATGTAAAAAATTAAAAAACTGTGACATTGGATAACATTCCTTGCTGATAAAAATTACAAATAAGTTATTGAGAATTAATTTCAATTAGGGTGAGGATTTTAACAAATTTTATTGAGAGATCAAGCTATAATATTAAAAAGAGACTTTTTGAGTACCGCACTTTTCCATCTGTTTTTTATTTTAGTGAAATTTGACGTTTTTCGTTCATACTATGATAAAGCAATTAGAAGAAATGACTAATTGAAATACTGAAAGATAAGACACTAGTAATTGACATCCCCCTGCCTTAAGACCGGGCGGATATCAATTTCTCAAAAATTGGCTGATGACTAATTCTACGCACCATGCGATGATTTCATCATTCTCTGCCATTTGTATTGCTTTTTCTAGTTTTTCAAAGGCTTTTCGAAATGAGAGAATCTATTTAAATCTTTTTTTCGCTTCAGCTATCGCTTCAGCTACACGTAGTGGTGAAACTCCGCCTTTTGCACAACGTTTATCCAAACAGGATTGTAAAGATAAGATTTCATAAACATCCTCCTCTATAGCATTACTAAATTGATGGAATTCCTTAATACTTAAATCTTCTAAACCTTTATGTACTTTAATAGCATAAACTACTGTTTCACCCACAATATGATGAGAATCACGGAAAGGTACACCTTTGGCAACTAAATAGTCTGCTAATTCTGTTGAGTTAGAATATCCCTTTAATGCCGCTTCTTTTGTTCTTTCAACGCTAACTTTAATATCTTCTAACACAAAAGTCGCCATATCTACACAATCTTGCCAAGTATCCAACGCATCAAAAATTCCTTCTTTGTCTTCTTGCATATCTTTATTATAGGCAAGAGGCAGGCCTTTCACTGTCATCAACATACCGGTCAAAGCACCGACAACTCTTCCCACTTTGCCTCGAATTAATTCACAAGCATCGGGATTTTTCTTTTGGGGCATTAATGAAGAACCAGAGGTTACTCGATCCGACAGCTCCACAAAATCAGCCTCTCCACTATTAAAAATGATCATATCTTCAGCGAAACGTGAAAGATGAGCCATACTTAAAGACGCAGTGGAAAGAAGTTCAATAATATGATCACGATCAGATACACTATCCAAACTATTTCTCGTTGCCATCGCAAAATTCAGATCTTGTGCAAGTAAATCACGATCAATGGCATACGCAGTACCGGCTAAAGCACCACTCCCCAAAGGACAAGTATTCATTCGTTGATAAGCGTCTTGTAAACGACCATAATCACGATCCAACATTTCCACATAAGCCATACACCAATGAGCAAATGTGATTGGTTGAGCACGTTGCAAATGAGTATACCCCGGCATTACTACGTGTTGATTATGCTCTGCTGTCTCTACTAATTTACGTTGCAATTCACGCACGGAATGCTGTAATTCAGTAACACGTTGTTTACACCACATCTTAATATCTAATGCAACTTGATCATTACGGCTACGCCCAGTATGTAGTTTTTTGCCTAAGTTACCTACTTTATCAATCAGTTTACTTTCAACCCAACTATGAATGTCTTCAGCATCATCTTGTAAAATCTTTTGTGGATTTGACCGCACTTCAATTAGTAGTTCACTCAATGCGTTTTCAAGAACTTGCTGCTCTTGCTGAGTTAAAACATTTACGGTAACCAATGCTTTAGACCAACCGATTGAACCCTCAATATCTTGTTCAGCTAAACGATAGTCGAAACGCAATGAGTCGTTAAAATCTTTAAAACGTTTATCTGTCGCTTGTGTAAAACGCCCACCCCAAAGTGCCATAATCACATCCTTTTTCTGTTATTATTTGTGGATAAATTTAGTTCTCATTATCTCACACAAAGAAAAGTGCGGTCAATTTAACCTTCACAATCCCTTCTTAATATTACCGCTGACTGTCATATTGATACTAAACGACTCTACTTTTTGACTTGATTTTCGCTTGTGTTTTCTTATTGCCATCCAGTACGACATTTTTCTGCTTATTCGGTTAAAGTTAAGAGTTTTGATTTAAATTATGCGTTACATTATTTAAAATTACTGGAATGTGTCATCACATTTAGATGTTTGATTCAAGCAAGAGGACCTTAATGTAATTTATTTAGATCAATAGTGCGGTAGAATTTAAGATATTATTTAATAATAAAGGGTGATAGGTTTATCATGAAAAATTTCCGTTGGTATTTAAGTTATAGGGCGGGAAGATTTAAACATTATTGGAGAAATGTGCAGTGTCAAATTTATGTAGAAACATAAAGGTTTTTTTTAAAGTTTTTTTGTATCGCTTTAAACAAAATAAATTAAATCAAGCAGCAGGCTATTTAACTTATAGTACTACGCTGGCTCTTGTGCCATTGATTATGGTGTTTTTTTCCGTTTTTGCGGCGTTTCCCGTTTTTAATGAAATAACCGGCGAGCTGAAACAATTTATTTTTACTAATTTTGCCCCTTCAACCGGTGATGCCGTTGGAGAATATATTGATCAATTTGTCAATAATTCCAAACAAATGAGTGCGGTTGGAATTATTAGTTTAATTGTTGTTGCTTTAATGCTTATTCATTCTATCGACCGCACTTTAAACTCAATTTGGCTTGATACTAGTGTGCGTCCAGCAATATTTTCCTTTGCAATTTATTGGCTAATTTTGACGCTTGGTCCGATTGTTATTGCGACGAGTATCGGTATTAGTACTTATGTGACTAAATTTGCAACCTATACATTTGAACAAGATTTGGGTTTATCCGTGGGTATAAAACTTCTTAGTTTGATGCCGTTTTTCTTGACATGGTTTATTTTTACCGTGTTGTATATGGTAGTTCCAAACAAAAAAGTGAGTATTATACATTCTGCCGCCGGTGCATTAATTGCAGCAGTTTTCTTTACATTGGGTAAGCAGGCTTTTACTTGGTATATTACAACTTTTCCGTCTTATCAGTTAATTTATGGAGCAATGGCAACGTTGCCAATTATGTTGCTTTGGATTCAGCTCAGTTGGACGGCTGTTTTATTGGGGGCACAACTTTCCGCCGTGTTGGCGGATATGCGTTCACTTGATGACAGTAATATTCAAATAGAAAAAATGAAGGAAGAAAAATGATTGCATTAATTCAACGTGTTAGCCATGCCAAAGTGGAAGTCGGACAAAATATTGTTGGGCAAATTGGACAGGGATTGTTGGTTTTACTGGGTGTTGAAAAAGACGATGATCGAAGTAAAGCGGATAAGTTGGCTGAAAAGGTGTTAAATTATCGCATTTTCACCGATGAAAACGGCAAGATGAACTTAAATTTACAGCAAATCGGTGGAGAAATATTAATTGTTTCGCAATTTACGCTTGCTGCAGATACGCAAAAAGGGTTGAGACCGAGTTTTTCCAAAGGTGCTGATCCTGAGTTGGCTGAGAAACTTTACCAATATTTCAGTCAAAAGTGTGCGGAGAAAGTGCGGGTCGCAAACGGACAATTTGCAGCCGACATGCAAGTGAGTTTAACTAATGATGGACCTGTAACTTTTTGGTTAAATGTATAATATAAAAATACCGAGTGTTATGCTCGGTATTTTTATTTCTATTTGAATTAAAGGAATTTTTCTTTTAATTCTTTTGCGACAGCAAGTTGTTTTTCAGTCGCTTTTGCTGTCATAGGTTCACGGCAGTAACCTGCATTAACACCTTGAAGTTTAAGGATTTCTTTAATAGTTAAATATAAACCGTTAGCCAGTATACCTTCGATTAAGTCATTTGTAACATGTTGAATCTCAAGTGCTTCAGCAACTTTTCCCGCTTTTGCCAATTCAAATATTTGTCTTGCACGTAAACCATTTACATTAAATGTACTACCAATTGCACCATCAACACCTAAAGAGACTGCTGGCAACATCATTTCATCAAATCCTGCCCAAACTAGATGGTTTGGATAGGCTTTTTTCAAGCGTTCCAATAGGTAGAAATCACCGGCAGTAAATTTAACTCCTAATACTTTGGGATTGGCATAGAGTTCACCGAATTGCTCAACACCCATATTGACACCTGTTAAGAATGGAATTGAGTAAACGATCATATTGTTGCCGGTTTCAGCAATAATCGTTTCGTAATAATGTTTGATTTCGGCAAAGCTGAATTTGTAGTAGAACGGCGTGACGGCGGATAAGCTGTCGTAGCCTAATTCTGTTGCATATTTACCTAACTCAACAGCCTCGTGTAAGTTTACACTACCGACTTGAGCGATTAATGCAACTTGATCTTTTGCTTCCTCTTTGGCAATACGGAAAATTTCTTTTTTTTCTGCAGTTGAGAGCATAAAGTTTTCGCCGGTACTGCCTCCGACATATAAACCGTCAATTTTCATTTTATCAATGTTATAACGAACGATCTCACGTAAACCTTTTTCATTTATGGAACCGTCTTCGTTAAAAGACACTAATAATGCACTAAAAATACCTTTTAAGTTTTTCATTTGTTTCTCCTGATATAAAAGGGATTAAATTTTTATTTAATACGTTGTTCTAAAATCACATTAACTGTTTTTTGTTTAGTTTGTACCGCACTTTCTTCTTCCGCTTGAACAATCAAGGTGTAAATTAAGTCCAATACAAAAAGTTGAGCTATTTTTGTACCGATAGAATCGCCTTGTAGCTGCCCTTGTCGATTACCGTTGATTAATACATAATCAGAAACCATAGTGATAGGGGAGCGTAAATTATGTGTAAGAGCGACGGTAACAGCACCGTTTTTCTTGGCAATATTCAATGCTTGAACGGTTTCTTTGGAATAGCCTGAATGACTTATACCGATAACAATATCACTTGAGTTCATTAATGCGGCTTGCATATACATAAAATGATTATTGCTTGTTGCATCAACGTGTAATCCAATACGCATTAATTTATTTTTTGCTTCTTCTGCAGTTAAGCCTGATGAACCGACACCAAACAGGAAGATTCGTTTTGATACACGCATTAATTCAACAACTTTTTCGAGTTGAGCAAAATCCAGCAAATTAACGGTTTCTGAAATGACATTATGAATGACATTTTGCAATTTTTCTGCGATTTGGCTTGTTCCATCAAATTTTGATATATCCGTTTCCAGTAGAGAATTAGATTGTCGATCTTTTGTAGCCAACTCAATCGAAAGTTGTAATTTGAAATCAGTAAAGCCTTTAAAACCTAATGTTCGGCAAAAACGAATAAAGGTTGCTTCTCCGACATCGAATTGTTGTGCAATTTCCGCTAAAGAGTTTTGTCCCAACAACTCTGGAGAAGATAGAACCGTTGTGGCAATCCGTTTCTCTGTTTTTGTTAGGCTATCATACAAAGCACCAATGGTATCCAATATATTACCGCTCGTTGCCGCCATAATTGAGCCTCTTGTTAATGTTGTTTGTTTCTTGATCAATTAGTGATACAGGTATTTTAACGACTAATTTTTTTAACTCAGTAGCTTGACCATCAACATTACAGCAAGGTTTGTGCGGTTCGTAAGGGAAAAAAACGGCAAACATTTTTGGGCGTAATGTTACCGCACTTTTATGCGGAATATCATCAATTAACTGATAATCGTCTTGCTCATTATAAGCGGTACAGTCTGCTAAATTTGGATATTCAACACCATATTCAATTGTTTCCGCACCGGAAATTAATACTTGAATATCAATATATTGATGATGCAATTCTGCTTTTTTATCTTCAGAAGCCACAGTCGTTGACTCCATGACATTCATATAAATTTGATCGGTTAAATCATGTCGACCTGTGGTCAAATTTTCTAAATCTAATGTATTAAGATGATTGCAAATATCGACCATTACTTGTGGTAAGTTACGCTTAAAATCATCTCTTGTTAAATCACCAAAAATCATTTTTTACTCCTATTATTATGGGGTTTGTTGCATTTTCATCCAATAAGCCGCACCAATTAAACCTGCATCGGCACCGTATTTAGCCGGCTCCAAAATACAGTGATAAAATTTTGGCATGTCGGTTAAATATTCTTGAACGAGGGATAAGTATCCCTCAGCTAATCCAACGCTACCGCCTAAAACAACCTTTTGCACATCTAAACTAATCACCATATCAGCAATTAAGTTAGCAATAGCTTTTGCTGAGGATCGAACAAGTGCGGTTGCTTTTTCATCATTTTTACGGAACAAGTTGAACACTTCTTTCGGATTACAAGGCTTTTCCCACTTATTCGCCTCACGTTCAATTGCTCGCCCCGCCGCAATCGCTTCAACACAACCACGACGACCGCAACCACAAATTGGACCGTTCGGATCTGCCAAAGTATGCCCGATATGACCAGCTATACCATTTAGCCCAGTGGATAATTTTCCATCAAGAATAATTCCTCCGCCAACGCCAGTTGATACCGTGATAAAAATAAAATTTCGTACCGCACTTTGGTCTTGATCTTGGTACTCTGCACAAACAGCAGCCTGTACATCATTTAGCAAGCCAATCGGTTTATCTGTATGGAGAGCAATGCTTTTTTGTAAGGGGAAATCAACCAGTCCACCGAGATTTTTAGGATTAAGTGCGGTTAAAATACCGTTGTTGATGATGCCTGTCGATGCAACCGCAACCGCATCAAACTGTCCCGAATAACTTTGCATAATTTGCTCGATGGCATGATGCAATGCGACTGTAGGATCTGCTTGTGGCGTGCTGATTTGCTGACGGTTAGAGAGCTTCTTTTCTTCAACAACAGCGGTTGCAATTTTTGTACCGCCAATATCAATTGCTAAGCAACGCATACTTTTTTCCTTAAGTTTAGTAGGATTTAGCTGATTTAACCGAGGTGACAAACCAGCTTACAATATGTTCTAAGCGAGTCAATGCCGAACCAACAGTAACACAATCAGCACCAATTTCAATGGCGGCTTTAGCCAGTTCCGGTGTGTTGTAACGACCTTCCGCCATCACATAACAACCGGCGGCTTTTAAATCTTTGACTAATTGATAGTCCGGTTCTTCGGGAATATCGCCGCCAGTATACCCGGACATTGTGCTTCCTATAATATCAAAGCCCAGTTGTTGGCAATATAAACCTTCTTTCAGATTTGAGCAGTCCGCCATGGCTAAACACCCCAATTCGTGAATTTTTTTCACCGCACTTTTAATGTCAACAGGACGTTTGCGATCGGTACCGTCAACCGCAATAATATCCGCACCTGCTGCTGCTAAGTCTTCAATATCTTGTAGAAACGGTGTGATCCGCACAGGGCTGTCTTCTAAGTCTCGTTTTACAATTGCAATAATCGGTACATTCACTGCAGGACGAGTTGCTTTTAAGTTATCTACGCCTTCAATACGCAAGCCTGCGGCACCACCAATAATGGAGGCTTGAGCCATCGCTGCAACAATTTCCGGTTTATCCATAGGACCGTCATCTACGGGCTGGCAAGAAGCGATCAATCCACCTTGAATAACGGTTAAAACTTGTTTCTGTGATAATGTTGACATATAAAACTCCAAACTATAGGAATAACTGAACGTTATTCCTTTTCTTTATAAATATTGCGTTAATTTACGGGTTAGTACCTCGTAACCTTTCGGATTGAAATGTAGACCGTCAGTACATAAAGTTAAATCTAATTTTCCGTCTTTACCCACAAAATCCTGCCAAGTATCAATAAATGTTAAACGTTCAGGACAGTTTTCTCGTAAATAGTCATTTAACGCCATAATGGAAGAGTTATCTGTTGTAGCAATATTATTTACCGGTGTTGCTTCCAATAGAAAGAATTCGGATTCAGGGGAAATTTTGACTAAGGCTTGCCAAATATCACAGATCCAATCCAATACTTTGGCGTGAGAATACTCAGGCTCTTTAACAATGTCATTCACCCCTAAGAAAATAAAGACTTTTTTACCTAAATAGTTAATCAATTGAGGTTTGATAATAACATCTAAATATTGTCTAGCACTGACACCCGAAATACCTAGGTTGGCAACACGTTTGCCTCTTAGTTGAATTTCTGGTGAAATATCACTCCACATATCAAAGAGTGAGTGTCCAACTAAGGTAATATCAGCTTGCTTTTCAAATTCCGCTTTTTTAACTTGATAACGGTTGAAAATATCTTGATCTGTCAGCAATTGTCGGTCCTTAATTTAACAATATTGATTAATATTGGAACGAATTATATAAAAATTGAATTTTCTCGCAATGTTATTTGGTGTTTTACTCCAGAATTTATTTAAATTTGTGTGCCACGTCACAATTCTGAAATAAAACTCTATAAATATATTTTAAAATGATTTTTTGCTTTTAGAATATACTTTCAGCAACAGTGCTTTTCCCTTCATATTTTTAATAGGAGAACTTACGATGAAATTTGAAAAACTCGCTCTTGCAACTTTAGCGTTGAGTATGTCTGCCTCTGTTTTTGCAGCAGATTATGAGCTGAAATTCGGTATGGTTGCAGGTACCAGTTCCAATGAGTACAAAGCGGTTGAATTTTTTGCGAAAGAAGTAAAAGAAAAGTCCGATGGTAAAATTGAAATTGCAATTTTCCCAAGTGCACAACTTGGTGATGACCGTACAATGTTAAAACAACTTAAAGACGGTTCTTTAGATTTTACATTAGGTGAAACTGCCCGTTTTCAAATCTTCTTCCCTGAAGCGGAAGTGTTCGCATTGCCTTATATGCTTCCAAACTTTGAAATCAGTAAAAAAGCATTACTTGAAACCAACTTCGGTAAGGGGTTGGTCCAAAAAATTAATAAAGAGTTAAATCTTGAGTTATTGTCTGTAGCTTACAACGGTACTCGCCAAACTACATCTAATCGTGCAATCAACAGCATTGCAGATATGAAAGGCTTAAAATTACGTGTACCGAATGCGGCAACTAATTTAGCTTTTGCAAAATATGTAGGTGCTTCTCCGACACCAATGGCATTCTCGGAAGTGTATTTGGCGTTACAAACCAATGCTGTAGACGGTCAGGAAAACCCATTACCAACTGTCCAAGCACAGAAATTCTATGAAGTGCAAAAATATTTAGCTTTGACTAACCACATCTTAAACGATCAGCTTTACTTGGCAAGTCGTGAAACTTTAGAGGATTTACCGGAAGATTTGCAAAAAGTAGTTAAAGAGGCAGCTGAGAACGCAGCAGAGTATCACACTAAATTGTTCAAAGAGGGTGAAAAAAATTTAGTTGCGTTTTTCAAAGAGAAAGGTGTTACTGTAACTACTCCGGATGTAAAACCGTTCCGTGATGCGTTAAAACCTTACTATGATGAATACTTAAATAAAAATGGTGCGTTAGGGAAACAGGCAATCGAAGAAATTTCAACTCTCATTAAAAAATAAAAAATGCCCTTTCCCTAGTGAGGGAAAGGGATAGCTTTTTTGTTCGGAGTATGTATGAAAATAATGAACAAGTTAGAAGAATGGATTGGCGGGGCATTATTCCTTGCAATTTTCCTGATTTTGATTGCACAAATTGTTGCACGTCAAGTTATTCATATGCCACTTATATGGTCGGAAGAATTAGCACGTTTGCTGTTTGTTTATACGGCATTATTGGGGATCAGTATGGCGGTACGTGCACAACAACACGTCTATATTGACTTTATTACCAATTTAATGCCGCTGACAATCAAACGTATGGCGATGACCTTTGTTCAATTATTAATTTTTGTCTCAATTATTCTGTTTATCTACTTAGGTTATGGCGTTTGGGCAGACGCAACTTTTCCTATGGAAGCATTAAAAGCTACCTTTGGAACGGAAATTACGCAAAAATGGCTCTACGCAGGGTTGCCGATTATTGCATCTTTGATGTTATTCCGTTTTTTAGAAGCTCAAGCAGAAAACTTTAGAAACAAAGTCACTTACTTGCCTGTTTCTTTTTTCCTTGTAAGTGCGGTCATTATTTTTGCGATTTTATATTTTCAGCCGGAGTGGTTTAAATCTCTGCGTATTTCCAACTATATAAAATTCGGTAAAAATGCCGTTTATATCGCTTTAGCGGTTTGGTTAGTGATTATGTTCTTAGGCACGCCTGTAGGATGGTCATTATTTATTGCCGCTTTACTTTATTTTTCAATGACACGTTGGAATATCACTTATTCCGCATCGGGTAAATTAGTTGATAGCTTAGACAGCTTCCCGTTATTGTCCGTACCGTTTTTTATCTTAACCGGTATTTTGATGAACACTGGCGGTATCACTGAGCGTATCTTCCACTTCGCAAAAACGTTATTAGGACACTATACCGGTGGTATGGGACATGTAAATATCGGTGCCAGCTTAATTTTTTCGGGTATGTCAGGATCTGCTTTAGCAGATGCTGGCGGTTTAGGTCAATTGGAAATCAAAGCGATGCGTGATGCAGGCTATGATGACGATATTTGCGGTGGTATTACTGCTGCTTCCTGTATCATCGGTCCGTTAGTTCCGCCAAGTATTGCAATGATAATCTATGGTGTTATTGCTAATGAATCCATCGCAAAGCTATTTGTAGCAGGTTTTGTACCTGGCGTGTTGGTTACCATCGCATTGATGGTCATGAACTACTATGTTTCTAAAAAACGTGGTTACCCTAAAACACCAAAGGCGAGCAAAGCAGAAGTTTGTGCCGCATTTAAAGACACATTTTGGGCAATTTTGACACCGTTTTTGATTATTGGTGGTATTTTCTCAGGTTTATTTACACCGACAGAAGCGGCGGTCGTTGCTGCTGCATATTCCGTAATTGTAGGAAAGTTTGTTTATAATGATTTGAATCTAAAGAATTTCCTCAAAAGCTGTGTAGAAGCAGTATCTATTACCGGTGTAACCGCATTAATGGTAATGACAGTCACTTTCTTCGGTGACATGATTGCCCGTGAACAGGTTGCGATGAAAATTGCGGAAATTTTTGTTGCTGTTGCAGATTCGCCTATCACAGTGTTAATTATGATCAATTTGCTTCTCTTATTCTTAGGAATGTTCATTGACGCCTTGGCACTACAATTTTTAGTGTTGCCAATGTTGATTCCAATTGCGATGCAATTTGGTATTGATCTTGTCTTTTTTGGGGTCATGACTACATTAAATATGATGATTGGTATTTTAACCCCTCCAATGGGAATGGCATTATTTGTCGTTGCTCGGGTGGGTAATATGCCTGTAAGTGTGGTAGCAAAAGGTGTTTTACCTTTCTTGATACCAATTTTTATGACCTTAGTATTGATTACGATTTTCCCACAAATCATTACATTTATACCTAACTTGCTAATGCTTTAGCAGTAAAACTGGGGATTGAAAAGATAGAAGTCGGTTTATGATCGACTTCTGAAGAAATCTATTTTTCAATGTGTATCTGGATAGGTATTTATTTTTACTCAACTTAAATAAGCAATTAAGCAATAATGTTCTATATTATCATTTGATAAATTAATTTATCTTAATAAAAGATTACCAATCAATACAAAACTCCTGTACAATATCTCGGCTTTATTTTTCCGCTTAGCGTGCGGCTAACGAAAATAATTTTAGTAAAAGTAAAGAGCGGTGGTTTTTAAGATTATTTTTGCTAGTCGCAAATTGGAAAATAGAGCAATAAGATTAACTTACTAATTTATAAGGAACATATTGTGAATCCAATTGTAAAACAATTTAAATATGGTCAGCACACTGTAACATTGGAAACAGGTGCGATTGCTCGTCAAGCGACAGCTGCTGTCATGGCGAGTATGGATGATACCTCTGTTTTTGTAACCGTTGTTGCTAAAAAAGATGTGAAAGAAGGTCAAGACTTTTTCCCGTTAACCGTTAATTATCAAGAGCGTACTTATGCCGCAGGTCGTATTCCTGGTGGTTTTTTTAAGCGAGAAGGTCGTCCATCCGAAGGTGAAACATTAATTGCTCGTTTAATCGATCGTCCAATTCGTCCGCTCTTTCCGGAGGGATTTTTCAATGAAATTCAAATTATTGCTACGGTAGTTTCTGTTAATCCGCAAATTAGTCCGGATTTAGTGGCAATGATTGGTGCATCAGCAGCTCTTTCATTGTCAGGTGTGCCATTTAACGGTCCTATCGGTGCGGCTCGAGTTGGTTTTATTAATGATCAATTTGTGTTAAATCCAACCATGAATGAGCAAAAGCAAAGTCGTTTGGATCTTGTCGTTGCTGGTACTGACAAAGCTGTATTGATGGTTGAATCCGAAGCGGACATTTTAACTGAAGAGCAAATGTTGGCGGCAGTTGTTTTTGGTCATCAGCAACAACAAATTGTTATTGAGGCAATTAAAGAGTTTGCCGCCGAAGCAGGTAAACCTCGTTGGGATTGGACTGCACCGGAAGCAAACACCATATTGATTGAAAAAGTAAAATCTATTGCTGAGAATCGTTTAGGCGATGCTTATCGTATTACTGAAAAACAAGCTCGTTATGAACAAATTGATTTGATTAAAGCGGATGTAATTACGCAAGTTACGGCAGAAGATGAAACAATTAGCGAAGGAAAAATTATTGATATTTTCACCGCACTTGAAAGTCAGATCGTACGTGGTCGCATTTTAAGAGGTGAGCCTCGAATCGACGGTCGTACAGTGGATACTGTACGTGCATTGGATATTTGTACCGGCGTGTTACCTCGCACCCATGGGTCTGCGATTTTTACTCGAGGTGAAACTCAAGCGTTAGCCGTAGCGACACTTGGTACCGAGCGTGATGCACAAATTATTGATGAATTAACTGGTGAAAAGACTGATCACTTCTTATTCCATTATAATTTCCCTCCATATTCTGTGGGCGAAACAGGGATGATTGGTTCGCCAAAACGTCGTGAAATTGGACATGGTCGTCTTGCTAAACGTGGTGTTGCGGCAGTGATGCCTAGCTTGTCTGAATTCCCTTATGTAGTACGTGTTGTTTCTGAAATTACTGAATCTAACGGTTCTTCTTCAATGGCATCGGTATGTGGAGCCTCTCTTGCATTAATGGATGCGGGTGTGCCGATTAAAGCGGCGGTTGCAGGTATTGCAATGGGATTGGTGAAAGAAGAAGATAATTTTGTCGTACTGTCCGATATTTTAGGCGATGAAGATCATTTAGGTGATATGGACTTTAAAGTTGCAGGAACTCGTGAAGGTGTAACCGCACTTCAAATGGATATTAAAATTGAAGGCATTACCGCAGAAATTATGCAAATAGCTTTGAACCAAGCTAAAAGTGCACGTATGCACATTTTAGGCGTAATGGAGCAAGCAATCCCAGCACCAAGAGCAGATATTTCTGATTTTGCACCACGCATTTATACAATGAAAATTGATCCGAAGAAAATCAAAGATGTAATCGGTAAGGGCGGTGCGACAGTTCGTTCTTTGACTGAAGAAACAGGTACATCTATTGATATTGATGACGACGGTACAGTAAAAATTGCCGCTGTAGATAAAAACGCCGTTCAGGAGGTGATGTCTCGCATTGAAGATATTACAGCAGAAGTTGAGGTGGGCGTTGTTTATAAAGGTAAAGTAACTCGTCTTGCGGACTTTGGTGCCTTTGTTGCTTTAGTAGGTAACAAAGAAGGTCTTGTGCATATTTCTCAAATTGCGGAAGAGCGTGTTGAGAAAGTGAGCGATTATCTTGCAATTGGTCAAGAAGTAATAGTTAAAGTTTTGGAAATTGATCGTCAAGGTCGCATCCGTTTAACTATGAAAGAGTTGGCGAAAGACCAAACTAAGAATGAAGAAAATCTTCTGCAATCGGAAGAGGGTTCTCCGGTTCAAGAGTAAATTTGATAGAGTAACTTGAAGGGCAAATTATATTTGCCCTGTACTGTATCTGATTACTTTCATCAATATAGTGTTTTAAATGTGCTATCCATTGAAATTTAATCAATAATCTTTTTGTTTATCTTCATTGTTATTTGAACAATATTGAAATTTTGAATGAAGCCATTTATCCAGCAAAACAAGACTCAATATAAGCAAGCAAATAAAGCTTGTTGTTTTTAATTAGGCATATATTTCCGTTGGGTATCGTTTTGCCGAACTTGTAAAATTGATTGACAAGTAAATAATCCATGATGAATGAACTCAAACATGGATTCCGTGTTGTGAAACGAGCTTTACAACGATTAATTAACCTAAGGCAAAAGCATATTGAGCTTTCCTTTTTACATTCGAGTATTTTTAATGACTGAAACAACAATTACTTTTAATGATTTAGGGTTACCTGAATTCATCCTTAATGCAGTGTCCGAAATGGGCTTTTCAACTCCTTCCCCAATTCAACAGGCTTGTATCCCGCATCTATTAAATGGGCATGATGTGCTTGGCATGGCACAAACCGGTAGTGGAAAAACAGCGGCATTTTCTTTGCCATTATTGGCGAAAATTGATACTAATGAAAAATATCCACAAATGTTAGTAATGGCACCAACCCGTGAGTTGGCTATTCAAGTTGCTGATGCTTGTGAACAGTTTGTGAAGTTTTCTAAGGGGGTGCGTATTGTTACTCTGTACGGCGGACAACGTTACGATATTCAATTAAGAGCTTTAAAACAAGGTGCTCAAGTGGTCGTCGGAACACCGGGGCGTATTTTAGATCATATTCGTCGTGGTACATTGGATCTGTCAAATTTACAGTCTATTGTATTAGATGAAGCGGATGAAATGCTACGCATGGGATTTATTGATGATGTTGAAACCGTCATGGCGGAGCTTCCAGAGCAACACCAGACCGCACTTTTCTCTGCAACGATGCCTGCTCCAATTAAACGAATTACAAAACGCTTTATGCACAATCCGCAAGAAGTAAAAATTCAGTCAACACAACGTACTGCACCGGATATTACGCAAAGCTGTTGGTATGTTCGCGGTTTTCGTAAAAATGAAGCATTGTTGCGTTTCTTAGAAGTGGAAGATTTTGATGCTGCAATTATTTTTACTCGAACTAAAACAGCTACATTAGATGTCACTGAATTATTGGAAAAACACGGGTTTCGTGCAGCTGCATTAAATGGAGACATGACACAGCAATTACGTGAGCAAACATTAGATCGTCTTCGCAATGGAAGTCTTGATATTTTAGTGGCGACTGATGTTGCGGCTCGTGGCTTAGATGTTGAACGTATTAGTTTAGTTGTTAATTATGATATTCCGCTGGATGCGGAAAGTTATGTTCACCGTATTGGGCGTACAGGCCGAGCAGGTCGTGCGGGCCGTGCGATTTTGTTTGTTGAGCCTAAAGAGCGTCGTTTATTGGGGAACATTGAACGCTTAATGAAAAAAGCAATTGAAGAAGTGGAAATGCCTAACCATCTTGCTTTACAAGAATGTCGCCGTAAAAACTTCGTGGCTAAAATCACTAAGCAATTAGAACATCATGATCTAGAACAATATCGTAGCTTATTGGAAGATTTATTTACGGCAGATCAGGATCAGGAAGACATTGCGGCAGCTATGTTGATGTTATTACAAGGCAAACAAAAACTTATTCTTCCTGAAGATCCGGTGTTTGAAAAACATTCACGACGTAATGATCGTAGAGAGAGAGGGGAGCGTCGTGGTAAAGAAAATCCACGTTCTGAGCGTCATGGGTATGGTATTCCGCAACCAATGGATTTATATCGTATTGAAGTCGGTAGATGTGATGGTGTCGAGGTTCGTCATATTGTAGGTGCAATTGCAAATGAAGGGGATATTCAAAGTCGTTATATTGGACATATTAAACTTTATGACACTTATTCAACGATTGAATTGCCACAGGGCATGCCAAAAGAATTGTTACAAGTATTTGCTAAAACGCGTGTATTAAATAAACAGATGCGTATGTCTTTCGTAAGTGCGGTCAATTCTGAGGAAGAGTTTGAAGCTGGCTCAGGTGGTAAACGAAAAGGGCGTTATGAACGTGAGTTTCGTGGTGGACGTAAATTTAATGAAAAAAGTAACCGCTCTTTTTCTGAACAGCGTAAAGAACGCAGAGAAAGAAAGAGATAAAAGCAAAGGGGCTATTACAGCCCCTTCTTTCTGATAAAGCAAATAATTAATAAAAATTTTATTAACGACTGCGGAAAATAATACGACCTTTACTCAAATCATAAGGTGTCATTTCAACCGTTACTTTATCTCCTGTTAAAATACGAATATAGTTTTTACGCATCTTTCCTGAAATATGTGCAGTTACGACATGACCGTTTTCTAATTCCACACGAAACATCGTATTTGGCAAGGTTTCTAAAATTGTTCCCTGCATTTCAATGCAATCTTCTTTAGCCATTTATTCCTCTAAATATGAATGAAAAAATAAAAACTTCGGGATTATACTCTATTAATGAGAAAGACGAAAAGAATTTATTCTATTAAAGGGATATTATTTTTATTTAGCTAATATTGAAAAATTTATCGGATTGAAAAATTGTATTTACTGACTAAAAAGATTAGTATTTGACTGAAGTTATACTATATTTTTTATTAAAAAGGATAATCTATGACAAGAATTGCAATTATTCCCGCTAGGGCAGGTTCCAAAGGTATTAAGGACAAAAATCTCCAATTGGTAGGCGGTATTTCATTGGTCGGTAGAGCGATTTTAGCGGCACAAGAATCTGGTGTGTTTGATCAAATTGTTGTTAATTCTGATGGTGATAATATTCTCAATGAGGCTGAAAGGTATGGTGCGAAAACATTTTTACGTCCTTCTGAGCTGGCACAAAGTGATACGAGAACGATAGATGTTATTTTACATTATTTGAATGAATTAAAGATTGAAAAAGGAAGTGTTACTCATCTTCAACCTACCTCTCCTTTAAGAAGCGGAATAGATATTCGGAATGCAATGGAAATTTTTTCAGGAGGGTGTAAATCAGTTATATCAGCTTGTGAATGTGAACATCATCCTTATAAATCTTTCATTATGGAAAATAATGAGATTATTCCACATAGAGAAATCAGTGATTTTGAAGCACCTCGTCAGCAATTACCTAAAGCATATCGAGCAAATGGTGCTATCTATATTAATGATATTGAAGCACTATTAAAGAACAAATATTTTTTTATTCCTCCAATAAAATTCTATTTTATGCCAACTCATTGCTCTGTTGATATTGACAATACGCTGGATCTGCAAATTGCAGAAAAATTAATTCAAAATCAATATTAGAGGTTATATTTTTAAGGATAAAAATCAGCGAGATGTGTCGATTATTCGCTATGCTAAAATTACGCTGTGTTAGCAATTTTCAAACTTTGATTTATATTTGGAAAACATGAACATTCTCATTACAGGGGGAGCCGGATTTATCGGCTCTGCGCTTATTCGTTATCTACTGACTGAAACTGAACATACTATCATTAATGTGGATAAATTAACCTATGCGGCCAACCTTGATAGCTTACAAAGTGCGGTGCTCAATCCACGTTATTTTTTTGAGCAAGCTGATATTGTTGATCAACCTGTGATAACTCAAATATTTGAGCAATATCAGCCTGATGCAGTAATTCATTTGGCGGCAGAAAGTCATGTAGATCGCTCAATTGCAGCAAGTACTGAATTTATTCAAACCAATATTGTAGGGACATTTGCTTTGCTTGAGGTTACTCGTCATTATTGGCTTAAATTGCCTGCAAATAAAAAAGAGCGGTTCGTTTTTCAACATATTTCTACGGATGAAGTTTATGGTGATTTAATTGACTCTGAACAGGCTTCTACTGAAAGTAGCCCTTATCAACCAAGCAGTCCCTATTCGGCTTCGAAAGCAGCTTCGGATCATTTAGTAAGAGCATGGTATCGTACCTACGGTTTACCTATTCTAATTACGCATTGTGCCAATAATTATGGACCATTCCAACATTCGGAAAAATTAATTCCACGTATGATTTTAAATGCAGTGAAAGGGAAACCTTTGCCTATTTATGGAGATGGTTTGCAAATTCGGGATTGGTTATTTGTAGAAGATCATGTACGGGCTTTATATAAAGTATTACAAAAAGGAAAAATCGGAGAGAGTTATAATATTAGTGCAAATTGTGCAAAAACCAATCTAGAAGTGGTGCAGACAATTTGCGATTTATTAGAACAGTTAGTACCAAATAAACCTAAAGGAATAAAGCAATATCATGAGTTGATTATTCATGTCGAGGATCGTCTTGGTCATGATAAGCGTTATGCCATTGATGCTTACAAAATCCAAACGTCTTTGGGCTGGACACCTTTACAAGATTTTACCGCCGGCCTACGTAAAACCGTTCAATGGTATTTGAACAATGGAAATTGCAGAAATGGTTAAGACTGTTAGTTAAGCAGAGTAGTGATACACACAACGACAGGTTTAATATTTCGTATGCAGTATGTAAAATAGCTAATCATTAAGAGGTATATACAAGGGTTAAATAAAAAACGTTACATAAAAATTAAACAAAAAATTAACAAAAGTGTGATTTTTGTCATATTTTTGTAACATCAGGTTTATTTTTTCTTCTATTTTTGTTTACAATTCACATCGCATATATCGTTGCAATTATATCTTATAATTTATTTACTGGAGTAAGTTTTATGGCCCTCTTTTTGAGTATCTTTCCTATCGTTTTATTAATTTATTTAATGGTAAAACGTAACGCATTACCTTCTTATTTGGCATTACCTTGGATTGCCGCTGTTGTATTAATTATTCAGTTAGTTTTCTTCGGTACAGATATTAAGATTGTGAGTGCAAATATTGCATCTGCACTTGTAGCAGTTCAAACACCTATCACTGTTATTTTAGGTGCTATTTTATTCAATCGTTTCTCTGAAGTATCAGGTGCGACGAATATATTACGTAAATGGCTTGGTACTATTAACCCAAATCCGGTGGCACAATTGATGATCATCGGTTGGGCGTTTGCTTTTATGATTGAAGGGGCTAGTGGTTTTGGAACGCCGGCAGCGATTGCCGCACCTATTCTTGTCGGTCTAGGGTTCCCTGCGATTAAAGTAGCTGTTTTGACACTTATTATGAACTCTGTGCCTGTGTCATTCGGTGCGGTAGGTACACCAACTTGGTTTGGTTTTGGTCCTCTTCATTTGGGCGACGGTCAAATTTTGGAAATCGGTGCTATGACAGCATTAATTCACGCTTTCGCTGCATTGGTGATTCCTTTAATTGCCTTAAGTTTCGTTGTAAGCGTCAAAGAAATTCGTCGAAATATTATCTATGTTTATTTAAGTGTATTTGCTTGTGTTATTCCATATATTTTATTGGCACAAGTAAACTATGAATTCCCGTCATTAGTTGGTGGTGCAATAGGGTTACTTATTTCAATTCTACTTGCTAATAAAGGTATTGGCTTGGCTAAGGTTGAAAATAATATTGAAGCTGCGGTTCCTTTTAATGACGTAGTGAAAGCATTGTTTCCTACCGCACTTTTAATTGCTATTTTGATTATCACTCGCCTCCAACAGTTACCGTTCAAAGCGATGATGAACGATGCGACAACTTGGTTTGCGGTTCAATTGGGTTCGTTAGGGCGTTTTGAAATCAGTCATGGTTTAATTTTCAGCCTGAAAGACATTTTCGGTACATCAATTAATTCCAGCTATAAGTTATTGTATGTGCCGGCACTGATTCCATTTGTTGTAACAGTATTAATTGCTATTCCGGTATTTAAAGTATCGGCAGCAAATACAAAAGATATTTTCGTTACCAGCTTCCAACAAACTAAAAATCCATTCTTTGCACTTGTCGGAGCATTGATTATGGTGAATTTAATGTTAGTGGGTGGAGATGGTTCAATGGTGAAAATTATCGGTAAGAGTTTCGCTGCTGCAACAGGAGAGTATTGGACGGTCTTCTCTGCTTATTTAGGTGCTGTCGGAGCATTTTTCTCTGGATCCAATACAGTATCTAACCTGACATTTGGTAGTGTTCAGTTATCAACTGCAGAGTTAACCGGCTTATCAACTTCATTAATTCTTGCGTTACAATCTGTCGGTGGTGCAATGGGTAACATGGTATGTATTAATAATATTGTTGCAGTAAATTCAGTATTGAATATCCAAAACCAAGAAGGGGCAATTATTAAGAAAACAGTTATTCCAATGGTAATATATGGTATTATTGCCGCACTGGTTGCATTGTTTGTTATCCCGATTTTTTTCTAAATAATGTATACTTTTGGTAAGCAGTATTCTTTGATGCTGCTTACTTTTATTTATTTTAAATTGAAATATTGGAGTTCTTATGAATGTAAATTTTTATGTCACTTGTATTGCCGATGTGGTTAAGGCAGGAGTGGCAAAAAATACAGTGTTGTTGCTAGAGAAACTGGGTTGTAAGATTATCTTCTTAGAAAAGCAAGGATGTTGCGGTCAGCCTGCAATGAATAGCGGCTATACGAAGCAAGCATTGGAAGGAATGAAGAATTTAGTGTCAACTTTTGAAGTAAATGATTATCCAATTGTTGCTCCGGCAGGATCTTGTGTTTATGCAATTAAAACTTACCCTGAGCAATTTTCTCGTTTTGGTGAAACTGAATGGGCGGAAAGAGCACAAAAAGTGGCAGATCGCTTTCATGATCTCACCGATTTTATTGTGAATAAACTAAAAGTAACTAATGTCGGTGCCAAATTAACGGGAAAAGCTGTTTATCATCCGTCTTGTAGCTTATCTCGCAAACTGGGTATTGTGAATGAACCTTTAACACTTTTGCAAAATGTAAAAGGATTGGAGCTTTTACCCATTACCAATCAGCAAACTTGCTGCGGATTCGGTGGTACATTTTCGGTAAAAATGGCAGAAATCTCCGGAGAAATGGTCACTGAAAAAGTTGAGCATATTACAGAAGTTGAACCTGAGTATTTAATTGGTGCTGATGTGAGTTGCTTAATTAATATTGGTGGAAGATTGAACCGAGAAGGCAAAAAGATTAAAGTCATGCACATTGCTGAAGTATTAATGCAGGAGGATAAATAAGATGTCACTAAAAACCAGTAATCTTGCATTTAAACAGCGTGTGGACAATCAAATCCATAATGAAATGATGCGTAAAGCGGTAGTTAAAGCTCAAGAAACTATCGGTGCTAACCGTCAAAAAATGGTTGATGAATTGGGGCATTGGGAAGAATGGCGTGATTTAGCCAAACAAATTCGTAATCATGTTTTAGCAAATTTAGATGCTTACTTATATCAATTGAGCGAGAAAGTTCAGCAAAATGGTGGAAAAGTTTACTTTGCTGAAACCGCTGAAGAGGCTACTCAATATATTCGTCAAGTTGCGTTAGAAAAAAATGCTAAAACAATTGTTAAATCAAAATCAATGGTAACTGAAGAAATCGGTTTAAATGAAGTGCTTGAAAAGGAAGGCATGAAAGTCGTTGAAACTGATTTAGGCGAATATTTATTACAAATTGTTGGAGATAAACCTTCTCATATTGTTGTACCTGCTATTCATAAAGATCGTCATAGAATTCGCCAAGAATTACATGATGCCTTAGGTTATGAAGGAACGGAACAACCGGAAGAAATGAATGCTTTTGTGCGTAAAACATTGCGTAAAGATTTCCTTGAAGCTGATATTGGTATTTCCGGTTGTAATTTTGCTGTTGCTGAAACAGGCTCGGTATGTTTGGTTACTAATGAAGGAAATCTGCGTTTAGCTACAACAGTACCGAAAACCCATATTGCAGTGATGGGTATGGAGCGTTTAGCACCAACTTTCCAAGAAGTAGATGTATTAATCACCATGCTTGCTCGTAGTGCGGTAGGTGCAAAATTAACGGCTTATAATACATGGTTGACAGGTCCTCGTCTTGAAGGCGAAACCGATGGTCCAGAAGATTTTCATTTGGTTATTGTGGACAATGGTCGTTCATCTATTTTGGAAAGTGAATTTAAGGAAGTATTACGTTGTATTCGTTGTGGTGCTTGCTTAAACACTTGTCCTGCATATCGTCAAATTGGGGGACATGGTTATGGTTCTATTTATCCGGGTCCAATTGGATCGGTAATATCTCCTTTATTGGGAGGTTATGAAGAATTTAAAGAATTACCTTATGCTTGTTCGCTTTGTACTGCCTGTAACTCAGTTTGTCCGGTTAAAATTCCATTGGCACAACTCATCTCAAAACATCGTGAACACATTGCACAAGCTGGTATGACACCAATGTTAGAACGGTTGTCTATTTTTGGCTTTACTTTAGCAAACTCAAATCCGACGTTATGGAAAATAGGTGTAAAAATTGGTGCTAAAGTGGCGGCTAAAGTGATTAAAAACGGTAAAGCACCAATTGAGGTTGGAGCGTTGGCAGAGTGGACTAAAGCTCGTGATTTACCAACACCAGATGGCGAGAGTTTCCGTCAATGGTTCCAAAATAGAGGTAAAAATTAATGGATTTACAAAATCGTGATAACTTTTTAAATAAATTGGCTACCAAAATGGGCAGACCTCGTCAATTCATTCCTGAGCCTATGCCTGAGTTGGTCAATAATTATCCGACAACGCGTTTAACTGAGTTGAGCAAAACCGACTTAGTTGATGAGTTTGTGCGTTTTGCTAAAGTGATGATGGCGGATGTTATTGAAACAAGTGAAGCTGAACTAAACCGCACTTTACTGGAAGTTTGCGAGAAATATGGTGGCGGTAGCGTTATTTTAAATAATGACAAAAGATTAGCTGATTTGGGTATTTTGCAATCTGTCCAAGAAAAATACGATAGTTATATTTGGGATTTAAATCAAACGGAAGAAAATTTTGCCCAAGCAGAAAAAGCTAATATTGGTATTGTGTATGGTGAGTATGGGTTGGCAGAATCCGGTGGCATTGTTTTATTTTCGGATAAAGATTTTGGCCGTTCAGTGAGTTTATTACCGGAAAAATCCATTGTGGTTTTACGTAAAAGCACCGTTTTACCACGAGTTGCACAATTGGCCAAGATTTTACATGAAAAGGCACAACGAGGAGAAAGGATGCCTTCTTGTATAAATATTATTTCGGGACCGAGTGCTACAGCAGATATTGAGTTAATTAAAGTCGTTGGTGTACATGGACCGGTACATAAAATTTATATTGTCATTGATGACTTATAATTGATAATTAAATCGTTAAAAAAATGACCGCACTTCAACATAAGTGCGGTCATTTCTTATTTGATTTATAGGTTATGGCAACACATTACTTTTAAGCCATTGTTCAAATTCATTATTGTTCATAAAACCTGTTATACGAGCTTGTTCTATTTCCTTTCCTGATTGATCAAAGAAAATGATAGTCGGCAATCCTAAAACAGTCAGTTGCTTCATGAGTTCAGTATTGTCTGGACTGTTTTTGGTCATATTTACTTGTAACAGTAAGATATGCTCAAATAAAGGCTGTACATTTGAAGCACTGAATGTATATTTTTCAAACTCTTTGCAGGCAATACACCAATCAGCATAAAGATCCAACATGGCAACCGATTTTGGATTATTAGCAAGAACTTGTTGCAATTCTGCATAATTTTGAATGAGTTGGAATTGAGAATGAGAGGGTTGTTGTTGAACTGCGTTTTGTTCGTGATTCCAATTTGAATTGAGCAAAAAAAGTGCGGTAAAAACAAAGGCGATAATCCAACCTAACCAGTTTTTTCTTAATTGAATAAAAAACCAGACAATGAAAGCAAACAACCAGCTTGCCCATAAATAATCACTATATTCAGGTAAAACACGAGAAAGTAGGAAAATAGGTAACAGTAACATGACGAAACCGAAAGCGGCTTTGACCTTTTCCATCCAAACACCTGACTTTGGTAGAATTTTGTTGCCAAACAAAGTAATTAACATCAGAGGAATGCCCATGCCTAGGGCCAATAAATAGAGTGTAAATGCACCCGTTGTGAGATCACCGGTTTGAGCTACATAAAGCAATGCTCCTGATAATGGTGCGGAAGTACAGGGAGAGGCAACAAGACCTGCAATCATTCCCATCACAAAAACACCGCCAAAAGCACCGCTCTTTTGTTGTTGGCTGAGTAAGGTGAGTTTAGTTTGTAGCGAGCTTGGCAGTTGTAGAGTAAAGACTCCAAACATGGATAATGCTAATAGAATAAAAATAACGGATAGACTGACCAGTACGTAAGGACTTTGCAGTGCTATTTGAAATGGTAATCCGATTGCCGCTACAATTA
The DNA here is from genome assembly GCF_000019405.1 of Histophilus somni 2336. Classification (NCBI taxonomy): domain Bacteria; kingdom Pseudomonadati; phylum Pseudomonadota; class Gammaproteobacteria; order Pasteurellales; family Pasteurellaceae; genus Histophilus; species Histophilus somni. The sequence continues at coordinate 1,289,401 of NC_010519.1, forward strand.
ATCCCAATGATGTATAGGTGAGTGCCATACCTTGTACATAAGCAAAGCTTAACCCCAATGCTCGTAAACTATTCGGTCTTTGATTTGCACCGATAATAATCGCTGACAATAAGGGAAGCATAGGTAAAACGCAAGGAGTAAATGCAAGCCCTAAGCCTAACAAGAAAAAACCTAATGGTGCGTATTTGTTGTTTAATAAGTTTGCAGCAAGTTGATTTTGTTCAGGGTGTTGCATGGCAGTTTTTCCCGCAACACTTAACAGATCTTTGTTAATAGAGATTTCTTGAGTTTCAGGTGGATAACAAAGTCCTTTGGTACAACCTTGATAGGTAATGAGTGCTTTATTAATAGAACTATCCGTTGGAATATTGATGGATAGATCTAATTGATGGCGATAAATCTCAGTTTCTCCAAAAAATTCATCTTGATGTAGCTCAGCGGTAGGGAAATGAAGATTCTCAATAGAAACACGTTGATTTTTGTTATCATCATTCACTAATTCAATACTGATTTCTTTTTTATACAGATAATAGTTTTCAGCGATAGCCCAATGAAGATCAAGTTTTTTTCCTTCTTGTTGACTACTGAATTGAAATGCTTCATGGCTTTTTAAAAATTGTGTTTTTTTACCGAACATGTTTCCTTGTGCTTGAGATGCAAAAAAAAGTGCGGTGAAAAAAATATAAAAAATAGTTAAAATTTTTTTCATTCAAATGATCCTTTTCTAAATACTTTAATCGTTCAATCTATGCAGGGCGACATAATATCCGTGGCATCAGATTAAAACAAGCGTTTTATGATCTACGTCATGAAATCTAGCTGTATGGAAAAAATTATCTCTTTTCACTTGTTACGATAATGTTGCAATTATACAATAAGCCCCGAACTGAATTGGATTATATTCTAGGAATAAAGTATGAACATACCGCAAATTTTGATTGTTGAAGATGAAGTGATTACTAGAAATATGTTAAAAAGTATCTTTGAGGCTGAAGGTTATAATACGCTGGAGGCGGCTGATGGTAATCAAATGCATCGTATACTTGCTACATGTGAAATTAACTTAGTTATTATGGATATTAATTTACCGGGGAAAAATGGTTTAATGTTGGCACGTGAATTGCGTGAAAATACAAATACAGCATTAATGTTTTTAACCGGTCGAGATAATGAAGTAGATAAGATTTTAGGTTTGGAAATCGGTGCGGATGATTATATTACTAAACCGTTTAATCCCCGAGAATTGACTATTCGTGCAAGAAATCTTTTACAGCGTACTATGCAAGAAATACCTAAATCTGGCACCAGTCAGGTAGAACAGTATAGATTCAATGGTTGGACATTAGATTTAAATTCACGTTCCTTAATTAATCCTGACGGAGAAGAATATAAATTACCTCGTAGCGAATTTCGAGCAATGTTGCATTTTTGTGAAAACCCAAGGAAAATTCAAACTCGTGAAGAGCTATTGAGAAAAATGACGGGAAGGGAATTAAAACCACAAGATCGTACAGTAGATGTAACAATTCATCGTATTCGAAAACATTTTGAAGATCATGCAGATACTCCGGAAATTATTACTACTGTTCATGGTGAAGGTTATCGTTTCTGTGGTGAATTAGAAGAAAACTAATTAATTTGAACAGGGTAAAAAGTGTCATCCTTTTGGTATTTTTTGTATTGGTTTGCACATTGCCCTTTTTCTAAAAATGAATTGAAAATAAATCTCACTACTTTCAATACTTTTTCTACTCTAATATTTTGATAAGAAAAGCATTTTTAAGTAATGGAAATCTCTTAAAAATAATAAGTCAAAGAGTTTTATTTTTTGTTTCTCGTAAGGCTTGTAAAATATTTTTCATTGCGAGATCTAATGGAGCAACTAGGCGTAGCCTTTCCCCTGTTTTGGGATGTTCAAAACAAATAGCAAAAGCATGCAAGAATAAACGGTTTAAGCCAAGTGCGGTCATTTGTTGATTAAAATTTTTATCACCATATTTATCATCAAGTGCGATAGGATGACCAGCGTATTGGGTATGTACACGAATTTGATGAGTTCTTCCTGTAATAGGAGATGCCTTAACTAAAGTAGCATTATTATAACGTTCTTCAACGCTAAACTTTGTTTCTGAAGGCTTACCTTGTTCACTTACTTTTACAATTCGTTCGCCGCTCGTAAGTTCACTTTTCAACAATGGTGCTTGTATCATCTTACAATGAGATTGCCAATGACCACGAACTAATGCCAGATATTCTTTTTGTATGGTTTTTTCACGTAGTTGCTCATGTAGGCTACGTAAAGCAGATCGTTTCTTTGCAATAAGCAATATACCTGAAGTATCTCTGTCCAAGCGGTGTACTAATTCTAAAAAACGTGCTTCAGGGCGTAATGTACGTAATGCTTCTATTGCTCCAAAATTTAATCCGCTACCGCCATGTACTGCAAGGCCTGAAGGCTTGTTTAACACTAATAAATAATTGTCTTCAAAGATAATTTGTTGTTCCAACTGTGCGACTTTATTCAATTTTTTTGAAATAGGGGTATGTTCTTTTTCCGCAATACGAACCGGTGGAATTCTAACAATATCACCACTTTGTAGTTTATACTCAGGTTTAATTCTGCCTTTGTTGACCCTTACTTCACCTTTACGCAAAATTCGATAAATCAAACTTTTGGGTACGCTTTTCAATTTTGCCAACAAAAAATTATCAATACGCTGTCCACTTTCATCTTCATTGATTGTTAGTATTTTTACACTTTGGTTTATGATTTTTTCATTAATATGTGTCATTTTTAAATTTTTTCAGCTTATCAAATTGTTATGTATCATAGCATAAAAATAGGAATTACCTTGCTAAAATTTATTTATCAGTAGATAATAGAGCCTATTTTTGGGTAGGTAAAATACTCAAAACTAAATAAGTCATCATTGATCATTTTTTAATGCTGCGAATGGCGTAAGACATTAATATATGAAGTGATTTCTTGGTAGATTAAAGTAAACGACAGCTTGCAAAATTAAACATTTCAATAATTTTGTTTGTATTAAGAAAGCTATTTTAACACCCGTCTTAATAACGCATTCAATGCATCCGGCAACTGACAGTCGAGAGACAGGCATTTTGTGACAGATAATAGGTCGATTGCGAAGCAAAGAGCGGTTATTTTAATGCTAATTTTGATAATAAAATTTAGAGAAAATTTAAACAATGAAAAGAATGTTGATTAATGCAACTCAAAAAGAGGAGTTGCGTGTTGCTTTAGTTGATGGGCAACGTTTATTTGATTTGGATATTGAAAATCCTGGACATGAACAAAAAAAAGCAAATATTTACAAAGGTCGTATTACTCGTGTTGAACCGAGTTTGGAAGCTGCATTTGTTGATTATGGTGTAGAAAGACATGGTTTTTTACCTTTAAAAGAAATTGCACGGGAGTATTTTCCGGATGATTACGTTTATCAAGGTCGTCCGAATATTCGAGATATTTTATCTGAGGGGCAAGAAGTTATTGTTCAGGTCAATAAAGAAGAACGCGGTAACAAAGGAGCTGCCTTAACAACCTTTGTGTCTTTGGCTGGAAGTTATTTAGTCATTATGCCTAATAATCCTCGTGCAGGTGGAATTTCACGCCGTATTGAAGGGGATGAACGTTTAGAATTAAAAGAGGCATTAAGCTCTTTGGATGTGCCTGAAGGCGTTGGCTTAATTGTTCGTACTGCCGGTGTCGGTAAATCACCTGAAGAATTACAGTGGGATTTAAAAGTCTTGTTACATCACTGGGAAGCGATTAAACAAGCCTCTCAAAGTCGTCCTGCTCCCTTTTTAATTCATCAAGAAAGTGATGTGATTGTTCGTGCTATTCGTGATTATTTACGCCGTGATATTGGCGAAATATTAATTGATAGCCCGAAAGTGTATGAGAAAGCGAAAGCACATATTAAATTAGTGCGTCCCGATTTTATTAACCGAGTTAAACTTTATCAAGGTGAAGTTCCTCTGTTTAGCCATTATCAAATTGAATCACAAATTGAATCTGCGTTCCGGCGGGAAGTAAGATTGCCTTCCGGCGGTTCCATTGTTATTGATGCTACAGAGGCATTAACCGCAATTGATATTAACTCGGCTCGTTCTACACGGGGGGGGGATATTGAGGAAACGGCTTTAAATACAAATTTAGAAGCAGCGGATGAGATTGCTCGTCAATTACGTTTACGTGATTTAGGCGGGTTAATTGTTATTGATTTTATTGATATGACACCGGTACGTCATCAACGTGAAGTTGAAAATCGTATGCGAGAAGCTGTTCGTCAGGATCGTGCTAGAATTCAAATTAGCCGTATTTCACGTTTTGGCTTACTGGAAATGTCACGTCAGCGTTTAAGTCCTTCATTGGGTGAATCAAGTCATCATGTTTGCCCTCGTTGTCAGGGAACGGGAAAAATACGTGATAATGAATCTTTATCATTGTCTATTTTACGTTTACTTGAGGAAGAGGCATTAAAAGAAAATACCAAACAAGTTCATACTATTGTTCCTGTTCAAATTGCTTCTTATTTATTGAATGAAAAACGGAAAGCGATCCATAGTATTGAGAAACGTCATAATGTTGATATTGTGGTAGCTCCGAATGAAGCCATGGAAACCCCGCACTTTAGCGTTTTTCGTGTTCGTGAAGGTGAGGAAATAAATGAGTTAAGTTATAACTTAGCTAAGTTGCATGAAATGAATGATGAGACTTATGTTGTTGAGGACGCTTTTATTTCTCGTCACCTTGAAAATTCAGCAGCAACAGTGGAAAGTGCAGTCGAGAATGCGGCGGTTTCATTAGCTATTGAAACTCCAGCACCAATGCCACAAGAAAGAAAACAAGAGAGAGAATCCTTATTGAGACGTATTATTGAGGGGATTAAAAACTTGTTTGCTGATAATTCAAGTAAAAATAAAAAAAACAAAAATACTCGTCAGAATAAAAATGCTCGTCATAATCGTCGTAACCAAGATCGTCGTTCTAGCCGTCGTATTCGTCAAGAGCATGAGATTAAATCTGATGAAAATAATAAATTAGATACACAGCATTCTCATTATACTGAACGTTATTCTAAGCATGCTAAGAAAGGCGTTGATGATCCGCAAATTCAGACAAAGAAAGCGGGTGAGTTGGAAATTCACACAAAAGATGAGGAGACTATTGAAACAATTCAGCCTCGTCGCCAACGTCGTGATTTGCGTAAGAAAGTCAGAGTTGAGGAAAATTTAGTTGATACGACAAATTTGGGAGCAACTGAAGAACACGTTGAAAATGAAAAAACAACAGAGCCTGTTACAAGTTTAGAACAAGCGGTTTTACAGACAGAAAATGAGAAAACTCATGAACGTCAAGATAATAACTATCGTCATCGACGCTTACCTCGTCATTTAAGAGTGAATAATCAAAGACGTCGTCGTAATGTAGAGTTGAAATCTGCGATGCCTCTATTTGCTGCGGTAGCATCTCCGGAGTTAGCGAGTGGGAAAGTTTGGGTTGATGTTAATGTAGTTAATTCAAAAAATAACAATTTTTTATCTGTAGATGAATTACTAAAACAGCAATATCAACAAGAGGAAATTGAAGTTGTTATTCCTGCTAGTGAAATCTTGATGGATACTCAATCTGATGATATTAAGCCTTTAAGTAACTTTGTTAGCCAACCAGCAAATGAAGCAGTTGAAAAGAAAGTTCAAGAAACCTTGCAACGTTTAACTCAAGAGGTGGTTGACGAATCATCAACAATCGAACGCACAGAGGTAGATACCAATATTTCTGTACCTGAGTTTGTACGTGAATATCAGTTTAACGGACGATTGGGGACAATTTCTGCGGTTATGCATACGAAAGCAGAAATGACACTTGCCAAGTCAAGTGATGAGCCAATGCAGCCTTTCTCAATCGTTGAATGGCAAGATTCTCGTTATTATTTCTATGGTAGAGGAGCGGCAGGACATCATTGTGCAATCAGCCATGTTTATTCTGAACCTGCTAATACTAAAATAGAATAAATATTTTACATGAATGAAAATTCCACGCTTGAATAGAACATGAGAAAATCATGGACAATACAGGCGTGGATTTTTGTTTTTATAAAGTCATAAAATAGGTATAACAAAGAAAAATCTATAGAATAACTTTCTTGGTTCTGATGGAAAATATCGTAAAACTTCTTTTTGTTCTTTCGCAAGTGAGTATCGGCTCAAAACACTCTGTCATAGGTACATTGTAGTAGAGAAGAGTTTGCCATAGTTTAGAAATTTTGAAAATGTTTCAACACATTGCAGGATAGGGGTTAAATGGTCCCCCCTACCGGACTTGAACCAGTGACCAAGCGATTATGAGTCGCCTGCTCTAACCAACTGAGCTAAAGGGGGACAGGTCGTGGATTATATTGAATAAAAATAATAAAGTCTATAAAAAGGAGATTAAAAGCTTAAAATTCATTCAATCTCTTGATTTCAACTATTAATGTGCCTCATCCCAATTATCACCCACACCAATATCCACAATTAATGGGACTGATAAATGTGCCGCATTTTCCATTAAAGACTTAATTAATGCAGAATATTCATCTACCTTATTTTCTTTCACTTCAAATACCAATTCATCATGAACCTGCATGATCATTTGAATATCATTTTTTTTGATTTCGTTATGAATAGCAATCATAGCTAATTTAATAATATCTGCCGCAGTACCCTGCATTGGTGCATTTATCGCCACTCGTTCAGCTCCTTTACGGCGTATTGCATTAGATGAATTGATTTCAGGCAAATATAGACGGCGTCCAAATAATGTTTCTACATAGCCCTGCTCTTTTGCTTTTTCTCGAATATCAACCATAAAAGTTTGCACTCCCGGATAACGTTGGAAATATAGATCCATATATTTTTGAGCATTTGCCCGTGAAATACCAAGTTGATTAGATAAACCAAAAGAACTCATTCCATAAATCAAGCCAAAGTTAATTGCTTTTGCACTTCGACGTTGTTCACTTGTTACTTCATTTAATGGAATACCGAAAATCTCAGCTGCCGTAGAACGATGAATATCTTTTCCCTCATTAAATGCCATAATCAAACCATTATCTTGAGATAAATGTGCCATAATTCGTAATTCAATTTGTGAATAGTCTGCGGCAATAATTTTATACCCCTTACGTGCAATAAAGGCTTGGCGAATACAACGACCTTCTTCATTTTTAATCGGAATATTTTGTAAATTGGGATCGCTGGAAGATAAACGTCCCGTTGCTGTTACTGCTTGATGATAAGATGTATGCACTCGTCCGGTTTTTTTGTTCACCATTGAAGGTAATTTATCAGTGTAAGTAGATTTTAATTTTGCTAATCCACGATGTTCCATCAATAATTTAGGCACAATATGTCCCTGTTGAGCTAGCGTTTCCAATACATCTTCATTTGTTGAAGGTGCACCTTTTGGGGTTTTTGCAATGATAGGTAAGGCTAATTTAGTAAAGAGAATTTCTTGTAGTTGTTTGGTTGAAGCTAAATTAAATTCTGCTCCCGCTTCTTGATAAACTTGTTGCTCAAGTGCGGTCAATCTTCTCGCAATTTTTTCAGATTGCTTTAACAATGCCTGACTATCAATTAGTACACCATTGCGTTCCATCGTTGATAATACTTTTACCAAAGGCAACTCAATATCATTAAATACCTTCACTAAACTTGGCGATTGTTGTAATTCTTGCCAGAGGACTTGATGTAATTTCATTGTAATATCCGCATCTTCAGCAGCATATTCTGTCGCTTGAGCAATGGCAATTTTATCAAACGTTACTTGTTTTTTTCCTTTACCGGCAATACTTTCAAATTCAATAACTTGATGTCCTAAATATCGTTCCGATAAGGCACCCATATTATGTCGTCCTGTGCTGTCAAGCACATAGGATTGTAGCATCGTATCAAAACAAACACCGTTTAATTGAATATGATGATTGGCAAAAATAGTTAAATCATATTTAATATTTTGTCCAATTTTTTGAATAGACGGATTTTCTAGCAACGGCTTTAATTGTGCCAGACACGTCTCTTTATTTAATTGATTTTTTACAAGCTCAAATTGTTCAGCATTTTGTTCTGATTCAGTGAATAAATCTGTTTGTGTCATTTCTTTTACAGCTTGTTTATGAGCCAGAGGAATATAGCAAGCCTCGCCGTTGGTCAGTGCAAAGGAAATACCGACAAGATTAGCTCGCATAGGATCTAAAGCATCGGTTTCCGTATCAACAGCAATAAGATCTGCCTGTTGAAGTTTTTCCAGCCAACTATTTAATTTCTCTTGAGTATCAATAGTTTCATATGAAGTGCGGTCGATTTTAATCGTTTTTTTGACCGCACTTTTCGACTCAGAGGCACTATTTGTTTGAGTTTTATCAAGTTTAATTTCTTGCTGAGTTGCTTTGGTAAGTGAGCTTTCACCGCTTATCACTTCGTTTAGCCAACGTTTAAATTCATAACGAGCAAAGTATTCAATCAATTGATCTTGGTTATTTTGCCCCAACACGAGTTGATCCGGTGTAATATCTAACTCAACGTTGGTTTTTATTGTTGCTAAAAGGTAAGATAAATCCGCATCTGCCTTGGCGGAGGATAGTTTCTCCCCGAGTTTTTTTGCTCCTCTAACTGATAATCCAGCCACTTTTTCTAAATTTGCATAAATTTCCGCCATACTCCCAATGCCTTGCAACAATCCCAATGCTGTTTTTTCACCGACACCGCTAACTCCCGGAATATTATCGGAGCTGTCGCCCATTAGTGCTAAATAATCAACAATTAATTCAGGCGGAATACCATATTTGTCTATTACACCATCTCTATCCAGTAAACTGTTATTCATGGTATTGATCAACATAATATTATCATCAACCAATTGTGCCATATCTTTGTCGCCGGTGCTAATTAGAACGTTTTTTCCCTGCTGAGAGGCCTGAACCGCTAATGTACCGATTACATCATCAGCCTCGACACCTTCAACAGACAACAGCGGAATTCCTAGTGCTTTGATAATATTGTGTAATGGCTGAATTTGTTGACGTAAATCATCTGGCATAGGGGGACGATGGGATTTATATTGTTCAAATATTTCATCACGGAACGTTTTTCCCTTTGCATCAAATACAACCGCTATATGGGTCGGTTGAACCTGAGCAATTAAACTTTTTAGCATATTCAATACGCCATACATTGCACCTGTCGGTTCGCCAAGAGAATTTGTTAATGGAGGAAAAGCATAGAATGCACGATATAAATAAGAAGAACCATCTACAAGAACAAGCGGATTTTCAGCAATTTTAGCCATAATAGAATAATCTCAAATAACACAAAGAGCGGTTATTATAGAGCAAATTTTTGAGGGAGGCGAATTTGAAACCGGAATAAACAAGACTGAAAAGAATATATTTTAAGCAATGCAAAATAAATCCTTAGACTTACGCAACTTAAAGCAATACAATTTCCCATCAATTTTGTCGATGTTTTTAACTGCACTTTTAAACCAAAAGATCTTATGAAACTCAATGCTCAACAACAACAAGCCGTAGAATACACACAAGGTCCTTGCTTAGTTTTAGCCGGTGCCGGCTCCGGTAAAACTCGGGTTATTATTAATAAAATTGCTTATTTAATTGAACAGTGTGGCTACTTACCAAAACAAATTGCTGCTGTCACATTTACTAACAAAGCGGCTAGAGAAATGAAAGATCGTGTTGCACATTCAATTGGTAAAGAAAAAACAAGAGGTCTGCTTGTTTCAACTTTTCATACTTTAGGTTTTGACATTATTAAACAAGAATACAAACATCTCGGTTTTAAAGCCAATATGACCTTATTTGATGAATATGATCAAATGGCATTATTAAAAGAGATTACGGCAGATCTATTAAAAGAAGATAAGGAGCTATTGCAAGAGACAGTTTCGGCGATCTCTCGTTGGAAAAATGATCTTATTCTTCCTCAACAAGCGTTCACTCAAGTAAGAGACAGTAAGCAACAAACTTTTGCCAAGTGTTATGAGCGTTACAATAATCAAATTCGTGCCTACAATGTATTAGATTTTGACGATTTAATTATGTTGCCCACTTTATTATTTCTCCAAAATCAAGAAGTGCGGTCTAAATGGCAAGAAAAAATTCGTTATTTATTAGTTGATGAATATCAAGATACTAATACAAGTCAATATGAATTGGTGAAGTTATTAGTCGGTCAACATACTCACTTTACTGTAGTTGGTGATGATGATCAGTCTATTTACTCATGGCGAGGTGCACAACCGCAAAATATGGCTCGGTTAAAAAATGATTTTCCACAATTACAAGTTATTAAACTGGAACAAAATTATCGTTCTAACCAGCGTATTTTGCATTGTGCTAACATCTTAATTGCAAATAATGATCATGTATTTGAAAAACGTTTATTTTCTACTTTAGAGCAAGGTGAAAAACTACAAGTTTTGGAGGCAAAAAATGAGGAGCATGAAGCGGAGCTGGTCGTTGGAGAATTAATCACCCATCGTTTTATGTATAAAACCAATTATCGTGATTATGCAATATTGTATAGAGGAAATCATCAATCAAGACTATTCGAGAAAGTCTTAATGCAAAATCGAATTCCCTATAAAATCTCAGGGGGAACTTCTTTTTTCTCTCGAGCAGAGATTAAAGATATGATGGCTTATTTACGTGTACTGATAAATCAAGATGATGATGCGGCTTTATTACGTATTATTAATACACCCAAACGAGAAATAGGCTCCGTTACTTTGGCAAAAGTTGGAAAACTTGCTCAAGAAAAACATATTAGCCTTTTTGACGCTATTTTTGATTTTGACTTAATTCACCAACTCAATCCCAAATCCTATAATGCCTTACAAGGCTTTGCATATTGGATTGTCGAACTCAATGATGAAATTCAACGCTCAGAGCCTGAGCAAGCAATCAAACGAATGTTGGCACAGTTACATTATGAAGAATATTTATATGAACATGCCAACAACCCTAAAATTGCAGAAATGCAAAGCAAAAATGTAGCCACGTTATTTGAATGGGTTGCAGTTATGCTAAAAGGAGATGAGTTCAATGAATCTATGTCTCTTAGTCAGGTTGTCAGCCATCTGACGTTACGAGATATGTTGGAACGCAATGAAACTGATGAAGAAAGTAATCAAGTGCAATTGATGACATTACATGCATCGAAAGGTTTGGAGTTTCCACACGTTTTTTTAATCGGAATGGAAGAAAATATTCTGCCACATCAAACCAGTATTGATGAGGATAATGTTGAAGAAGAACGGCGTTTAGCTTATGTAGGTATTACTAGAGCACAAAAATCTCTCACATTTTCTTTATGCAAAGAGCGGAAACAATTTGGTGAGATTTTCAAGCCTGAGCCCAGTCGGTTTTTATCTGAGTTACCCCAAGATGATCTTCAATGGGAGAGAAATGAAACACATGCAACAGAACAAGAAAAAAAAGAAATGAAAAATGCCGGATTTGCCAGTTTAAGGGCGATATTAAATCAATAATGCTACCTATTATAAATTTTATACCTACTTTGTAGATAAATCAGACAACCAAATAAATTTTATAAAAAATCGTTTGACTTATTTTTAGAAAAACGTATTATACCGCCCACAAACCGATTGTGGTGAGATGGCCGAGCCGGCTGAAGGCGCTCCCCTGCTAAGGGAGTATGGGGTCAAAAACTCCATCGAGGGTTCGAATCCCTCTCTCACCGCCATTTACTCAGTGCATCCGTAGCTCAGCTGGATAGAGTACTCGGCTACGAACCGAGCGGTCAGAGGTTCGAATCCTCTCGGATGTGCCATGTTGATTTTTGATTTTATTGAACTCTACAATAAAACATACACAATAATATATTCGGTTAAAAATCAAACTAATACGCACCCGTAGCTCAGCTGGATAGAGTACTCGGCTACGAACCGAGCGGTCAGAGGTTCGAATCCTCTCGGGTGCGCCATCGACAAAAACCCCTGATAAATAACCATATATAGCCCCTTGCGATCTAGCGTGATAATTGCTTGAAAATCAAGTATTTTCCGCATATTCAAAAACAAAGTATTGTATTTATATACAGTATAAATTATGATCTAAAAGAACCGATTACAGAATTTAACTGTTACCAAAAACTGATCCAAAAACAAAAAAAGTGTACCAAACAAAGAAAAAAGGGGGGATGAAATGGCAACTTACCAAAAACGGGGAGACAAATGGCGAGCAATAGTCCGCAAAAAGAACGTTCTAAAAACAAAAACATTCCGCACAAAAGCACAAGCGTTCGCATGGGCAAACAAAATAGAAGCGGAAATAATGGAAAATTTATATCAAGAAGTGGCTAACATCCCTCTAGAAAAAGTGATAGACAGATACCTACACGAAGTTACACCACAAAAACGAGGAGCAAAAAAAGAACGACAATTTCTCTACCGTTTCCAAGCATTACCCATCAGCAAAATATCACTGAGACACCTAAACGAAGACGACTTCAAACAATGGCGAGATGAACGACTAAAAAAAGTCTCCTCAGCAACAGTATTAAGAGAATGGGCGGTCATCGGACACATACTAAACGTCGCAATCACAGAATGGAAACTACTCAAAACCAACCCACTAAAAGGGGTCAAAAAACCGAAAGCCCCCAAACCAAGAACGAGACGCTACAGCCAACAAGAAATAGATGCCTTAGTCTATACATCCGGTTTTTCTTGGAACGAACCGCCAACGACAGCGACTGCAAGAGTAGGAGCAGCGATATTATTCGCCATAGAAACAGCAATGAGGGTAGGAGAAATAGTCAACCTAACATGGGAACACGTTCATTTTAACGACAAAATAGCCCATCTCCCACAAACAAAAAACGGCTGGTCAAGAGACGTCCCCTTATCAACAACCGCAATAAAAATATTAAAATTATTGGAACAAATCGCAGAGGGAGAAAGCGTATTCCAATTATCAACCTCAAGACTGGATGCGTTATTCAGAAAGTTAAAAAATAGAATGCTACTAGAAGATTTACATTTTCACGACACAAGACGAGAAGCGTTAACAAGACTGGCGGAAAAAGTCGACGTAATGACATTAGCGAAAATATCCGGACATAGAGATCTAAGTATCTTACAAAACACCTACTACGCACCGGATATGAAAAAAGTTGCCTTATTACTGGATTAACGTTTTGCTCGTTGACGTTTACGAGCAAACGCAATCACATCGCCAGCAATCCAACGATTAGCAGAACGTCCACCCGTGCGACATTGCAACTTCACCGCATCCGGAAAATCCGGATCGGACATAATAGAACGTTTCGTATGCTCATAGCTCATCTTAAAATAAGTAGCCACATCTTGAGCCGTCCAAATAGCTTGATTAGTTTGCGTATAGTTTGCCACCTTCAACAACTCACGCACAGCTTGCAACTCCCTTAAAATATCCTCATTGGTTATCGCTTCTTTCATCGCTTCCATAAAAATTTCCTCTAAAATTCCTTAATTTCTCTAAACAACTCGGCTCATTATGCTCATTCCCATAAAACGAACGTAAAGGCACAGAGTGGTCTGAAATAATCACCTCATCATTGATAAGTTTCATCGATGTCATCGCATTCAATCTAACCGATCTACCTTTCAACAAATGATTAATTGCATGCTCATTCAACGGTTTCCCAATTGGTCGTATCGCTTCTTTTATTTTTTGAACAATTTCCTCCCTTCTTACTAAATTTTCAAGGTTACAGTTACTGACACAAGTCCAAGGTTGCACTACGTGCAACTTAGTGTCGCTCCGCTCCATTTCTTTATTACGTCTATTCGGATCACCTTTCTTAATGACCCACTTTTTAAGACGTGTTTTAATAAAATCACCTAAACTAAATTTATTGCTCACCCCATTTATTTTTTTATGTGTCTCTTGGTATTGATTAACCTCGCTTTCCTCATAATGCAAACACAACGGCACATCCTTACGCAACGCCAACGGACCCCCAAGACGTTTCATAAAAGCAGCATAATCGCCAATATCTGCACAAATTCTTGCCTCTTCAACCAATTCATCATCAGCTTGACCGGCAACAAGACGGCGTAATTCACGCCACACACCGACATATTTATCCCCATAAAATTGAAACTGACGAATACCCCAAAGGCTCGCCCATGCTCTCGCTTTTTTAGCATTATCTTTTAAACTCATATCGGCATCTTCATCAGACCGCTCACCATCTAAAGCAAAACCATTAATATTTTTTGAAATATACTTAGCAATATAACCCGTTGCCGAGCCCTTAGTTTTATCGCAATCTTCAATTTTACAGCGATGTTTTTTAGCCCCCATTTCATCACCGTCAAGCTCCAACGCTTTTTCACGAAACAATCTCACCACCTCTTCACGATGCGTCTCATGAACATAAACCAACAAATGCCAATGGGGCGTTGCGTCATGATGAGGTTCAGCGACACGCATACCATAAAAAGCAATATTACGTTTTTTCAATAACGCCCTGAATTGCCCCCAAATCTTATTCAAATAGTCCTGCGTTTGCTTAGGATTAGCCCCTTTCCATTTCTTATTTTGCGTACCGTCATTATGGATTGCATGGAATGATGAAGGGGCGGTCAGCGTTAAAAACAACGCATGATGATCGGACTCCTCCGCCCACTCCTCCAACCCACGTAAACGGGTCATCAACTCAATCCGACGCTGAGCCGGATTCGCAGAAGATTTCAAATACATATCAAACAGCTCAGCTTGCTCACTCGGATCGTCGATATTCTCAATAATCATCTGTTTCAAAAAATCATAGTTTTTCTTAATCTCATGCAAATACTCAGAAAAACCGGCTCTTGAAATATAATTGCTTCTGCGTTTGCAAACCTCGCCACAGGCAATCGCAACATGCTCAACCATCTTTTTCTGCACCTTCCGCATACGCTTAAACCAATATTTCTCACAAATAATCTTATGAAAAACCGTATCAATATAATCCAATCTAACCGGCTTTCCTTTCTTAAACTTATCCCAATGGGAAACAGGAAAACCAATATTTTCACAAGCCTCACCGCATAACTGATAAATCTTCCGCATATGCTCATTAAACTCATCATCGCTTAAATCCGACCGCCCTTTTTCCACCAAATCCAACATATAACCACGCTGAACATTAGCAAACAGCGTAGCCAATTTATAAGCAATCTCCTCCAGCTTCTTCTCGCTCAACAAATAAAAAGGCATTTTTGCACGTTGACATTCTTGACGGCTATAATGCTCAAAATTCTTGCGTAACTTCAAAATCTCATGTTGCTCACGCAACAACCGGCTTTCATATTCCTCCGGCTCGCCAGTTACCGGCAATAAATCCCCATTGTGCGGTTGTTTTTTTTCCAACACATCAAAGGACAAATCCGCTAACCATTTCGGATCACGTTCATCAAACGCCAACAACCACGCCATATTGCAACGATACTGATCGAACACAAGGCGTAAACGAGTACCCAAGGTTTCACGCAACCAAGTATTAGCATGTCTACGTTGTTTATTCCCGAAAGCAAACGAAATCGACCCATCATCTTCAACAGACCGATATTCATTTAAATACAAACGCCGAAAATGCTCACGTTGTCGTTCACGTGGCAATTTCGCCAATAATTTCTCAACAAACACATAGCTTTCGGGAACAGTATTAAAAAGCTCCATCTGAGCTTGTGTCCCTGTTTTTTCCTCTTTATGAGGAACACGAGGGGAAACCTGGAAAAAAGGCACCGCAGTTTCCTTTTGCTCGTTTTTAAATACCGTCACGAATGCCATAAAAGCCTACTCAACAACTTAAAACGATGGCGGAATATGAGCCTTCAACTCTCGCACTTCCGCATAAATCGCCTGCAACACATTGAGAATATCAAACAACGTATTCACATCCTCATTGCGTAACTCACAACGAATTAACGCCTCAATGACATCCTCAAATTTTCTAAAACACATCACCTGCCGAGCCGAGCTACCTTTCTGATCCAACATAAAAACCGCTTTTTCGCCCGGCTCAACCTTTAAAATCTCATAAACACCCTGACGAATTCGTAACAAATAACAATCAGAAAGCTCAAAAATATAATCCGTCATACAGACCCCTTCACAATAAAATCACGCTTTTTCACCCCCGCATGATAGAACGGCAAAAGTGCATTCAACGTACTAAAAATGGCATTTGAAATCTTCTTCTGCCCGGATTCATTAAAATGTATCAATTTAGAATATTGATAATTCAACGGATCGACCAAATCCGACGTCTCTAATTTCGCCTTATCAAACAACGCATATTTCTGCTCCATCGGCAAGGCATCAAAAATACGCTCGGCAGCATTAGGCGACTGATTTAAAATACGCCGCAAAGAAGCAACCCCCGCCTTAGAAACCGCCTCATGATCGGGTAACCGCTGAACAATAATGCTCTCCACATCAAAATGACCCATAACTCCCCCTCAAGCCTAGCGAGCCAAAAAATCCCAAAACGACGTCAAAAAACGGCGAACGCAACCCAGTTTCGGCGGTTGTTTTTTCTCTTCTGGCAAAGTAACACGTTCCAATTCGCTCAAACGTTGCAAAATTTCCTCATTAGTGATTTGATAACTTTGATGAAGCTCAATATTTACCCTATTCATTTTTTTTTGTATTTCAAATTTACGTTCAATATTTGCCAAACGCTTTTCCATCTTAAAAAGATTGATACGTTTTTTATTCATTGCAGTACATTTTTGATGAAATTTTTGTTTAATCATGTTGTGTTTCCTCATATGTGTTGTTTTCCATTTGTGCGAATGTGATTGCCTACTGTAGGGGCGGATTACATCCGCCCTTTTTTAGGTTGCAAAAACCCACGCCATTAAAAAACAGCGATTTTTTATCTAAAAAGAAAGAAATAATAGATTACGTGTCTTCGTCGATTGGACTTGCCTCAAACAAATCCTTCGTATTTGTATCACTTTGTAACAACGGTTTATTAATCCGCTTTACCTCCGGACGCTCATGATAAGTAGGCGTTTGCACCGTCACAATTTCGCTATAAATATGATGTTTAGTAGAACAACTATTACAAACCCAAATTGCCTCAATCACCAACATACCGACGGATTCAGAATGACGAACCCGCATACTATGACTACCGCAATTGGCACACTTATGATTCATATTTGCCATCTTTACGCTCCCAGCATTGCCGAATAACCTCCCAATCCACATCAGGACGTAAATCCTCGGGCGTTACCTCGCCATTAGTCGCCTTGATAAGGGACGGGATATATTTCACGTCCATTTTTCCGCCTTTTAGCCAAATAGAAATTGAAGGCTGACTAACACTACATAATTTCGCTAGTTTCGTTTGAGTACCAACCAAATTAATTGTTTTTTTTATATTTTTATCCATTTAATTATTCCTTTTTTTTATTAAGGTATAAAAATAATTATTTTAATTATAGATTATTACTTTTATTATATTCAGTCAATAACAAAATGAAAGTTGTTTTTTATAATTTAAGTTATAAAATTAAATACAGGAGATTTTTATGAATACATTAGCTTCCCGTTTAAATTATTTAATGAATAAGATTGGAGTTTCCCAGTCTGAATTAGCTAGATATATAGGGATAACACAGCCATCAGTGCATAAAATACTAAACGGTGAAACCCGCAACCCTAAAAATATAGTTGAAATAGCGACCGCACTTGGCGTTGATGTGCATTGGTTAAAGACAGGCGAAGGAGAACCCAATATTACGCCTCATTCTTCTATATTGGTGAGCAATGAACCCGACGAAAAGCATACTCACCGCATAAACCGATATGATTTTCAACTATCCGCCGGAGACGGAATCATTAACTCGGATTACCCGGAGACCATTTCGAGCATTTGGCTCACCCCTGAAGGTATGATGCAAATAATCGGACGTTATAGTGAAAAAGGGATCTGTATTTTTAAAGTCCCCACCGACAGCATGGAACCCACCATCTCATCAAAAGACCTCGTTTTTATTGATACCAATATTACCTATTTTGCCGGCGACGGAATTTATGCCTTTCGACTTAACGGCAAAGACTACATAAAACGCCTCCAACAACTCCCCACCGGCATAATCCGAGCCTTAAGCGACAACAAACTTTACGACCCTTTCGACATTACAGAAGAATTATTCGACACCGCAGAAATCGTCGGAAAATTTATCCGAGTCGTCCCCCTCAACCCAAAGGATTTGTAGGGGATATTTTTAGCTCGGAAAAAGGAACGTTAAATATGATTAAACAAAAAACAAACAATTTCTTCTTCAACACAAAGGGGATAAAATTGGCGATGTGTGATACAGATAAATTCACACGAAGACAACGACCTAATCCGGCTGACAAAGGAAAACAACCCTATGAAGACGATGACATTAATTCAACGCAAACAATCCCTTGAGTTTGATATTCAACGTTCTATTCGTTATAACAGTAATGGTTGGTAATGGTTGGTAAATTTTTACAATCCCTAACTCAGGGCTTTATTTTTCCTCGCCACCATTAATATCCAACTCCAATTCTAACGAGGTTGTAAATCCGCTTGTGGTGAGATTATGGGTAACTTTACTGATTATCCAATTGCTACTGTCGATTTGGTCTTTAAACCCTCGCACTTTTACACGCAATTCAGGCATAAGCCACGCATTCCCATCAGCTAAATTAATCGACAAACTCGCAATCCCCCTTCGCATTTTGTCAAAAGCAGCTTTAGCAGCATTGATAGCATAAGCTTCTGTTTTATAGGTATGTCTCAAGGTTTTCATCTTATTACTATCGGTTTCCACCGGTTGAGTTTGAACAAGCGTAACTTTTTTCTTGGTTTTTGATGTTTCCGTGCTTGTTCCGCCTTCCTCTGTGGGGTGTGTCGGTTTTGCCAAGCGTTCTATTTTGGTATTTTCATCAATCACCACAACGCCCTTTTTGCCTGTGTCCATATTATGCCAATAAGCACGAACCGCTTTATAATTGTCGCTTTCTGTCAACGAAAAAGAAAAATTGTCGCCCATCTGCCTTGTAATCTCAATGGTCGGCAAGGCTTTACCGCTCACAGTCAACCCCATTCCCACAGGCATAAATAATAATTTACCGTTTTTCACCGTCGCAATGGCATCGTAATTTTCCGCTAAACGACTTAACAAATTAATATCGCTTTCATTGGTCTGATCTAAATGCGGAATCACTTTTTCTTTAAACGCCTCGGCACAAGCCCCCTCAAGTTGATTTTCTTTTGCAATCTGATTAATCAAATTTTCAAATGAAATATTATCAAAGGAACGTTCTTTTTTATCGCTAAGTGAGCCTCTCAAATCCGCACTTCTTGCACGAAGAGTAAGACTATCCGGACTTCCGCTATATTGCAGTTCATCAACAATAAATTTACCTTTCGGAATTAATTGCTCCCCTTGCCAACCAATGGCTACTTCAAGCATTGCACCACGGCGAGGAAACGCCAATTTCCCATCATGATCACTTAGCTGAATATCAATTTCGTCCGCCTCAAATCCCCTGTTATCAGCAATCGTCATCGACATTAAGCGATGGCTAATTAGCGTAGTAATGTCTTTTTTGTTTTCATCTTGCGTTATCACCCTCAAGCGATAATGAGGAATCCGATGATGATTTGCTACAGTGCGGTCTAAAAATTCAGAATAGCTCATAGTTCAATTAAACTCTTTAACGTATCGCCAATATCTTTTAACAAACTTTCGTTTGTCCGTTTTAACTTCATTGAAAAATCAATGCGACGTGAAGCACCGTCCGCAAAAAAATAGGATTTCCCGACGCTAATTTCCTCAATGACAAACCAGCCTAAAACAAGAAAAGTACTCCCATCAATTAACGGCAAAGGCTCCCCCTGTTCCGCTAAGGTTTCAAGGGCAGTAATACTGAGAGTAGATCCCGTAATTTCAGGCATTAACACGCCATTAATGGTTAATGTTTCGCTATCCTTTCCTGTAAATTGTGTTTTGGGTAATTCCCCTATCACTGAATTTGTCGGATGTCGCCACGTAATAGTTCTTTGCGTCTCCTGATAAGGTATCGTTGACCGCATAAAAACAAAAAAACCATACGCCATCATTGCATTAGATTGAATCATTGCTTTTCCTTCCAAAGGGCTAATAAAAAGCGGTGAAATTCGTCAAATCTCACCGCACTTTTTACGTGTCTACTTGGCTTCTTTCTCTTGCTTTTTCACGCCACAACATCAATTCCGCTAAATCCATTTCATCAAATACAGCCGGCGACCAATGAAAAATAGTGGCAATATCCGCAATAGCGTCTTCTACGCAATGAGGAATAACTAAGCCTGTTGTGTCGCCGTTGTATTCTCCGTCGTATCGTTCGTTTCCGTTTTGACGAAAAAACCGATTACCTCCGAACAAAGGGCGGTAAAATCAATCGGATCAAGGTTTAAAATTTCCATTTTCCCTAAAGACGGTTGCGTTACACGTGGCAACAGTTGGCAATAAGCGTCAACGTCCATTTGCATTACATCAAACATCTTCAAGCCTTTAAGGGCATTAACATTTGGCTTAATTAAACGAATTTCATTGATTTCCGTTTCGCCACGTTTTAACGGCTGAATCAGTGTAACAGTTTTATTTTTCATCTTTTTTTCCTTACAATTCCTATACGATTATAAACCGATGGCTCGGCGATGTTCTTTTAAGCGATCTACACCATTGACAACAAAAACATGATTAATTAAATCAATTTCAATCAGCGTTTTACCGTTGACGATTTCTTTGTAATACGTGAGTGAAGCCTTAAAGGTTTCTTCCGTATCATCGCCCACTTTCGCATTACCCGGATCAATTTCCGTATAACGCCCACGCATAACTAATTCAACAGCGGTTACTTCGCCCGTGTCGTCACGTTGATAAGCCTGCGACAAACGCAACAGTACGCCGCCAATTTCTGCCGAACCGAATAAAGCACGCATATTCTCCATATGCCCACCGAATTTTAATTCAGCCTCTAATTTTTCTAAGCCTAAATTAATATCGACTTCGCCTAACATATCGCCTGCACGATAACTTTCCGCTTTAATGGCGAGTTTGGGGCGAGTAACCTCGTTGACTTGTCCTAAATAACTTTCGCCGTCTTGGTGTAAATTCATTAATTTTAATTTATTGGGTAAAGACATAGTTCATCTCCTAAGCAGCAGCGACTTTAGATGCAAATTCAGTTAAATAACGGTCGGTAATACGTTGACGGAAATTTAAATTTTCTAACGGCGGTACCGGTGTATAGTCATAGTCAATATACAAACGCCCCGCTTTTAACGTCTCTTTGCTATTAATCTCAGCGTCATACCAACAGCTGGCGTCAACAAGATAGCCTAATGCGACAAGTTCCCTAAATTTCGCATTCACACCCTCTATAATGTCTTTCACTAATGTCGGGGTCATCGGCTTATCAATTGCCCAGGCGTGAGCCTCCGCAATCGTATCACGCAAAATTTGAGCGGTACGTGTATAGTTTTCAAACTGGAATAACGGATCGGCAGAACAAGTACGAGACCCCCACAAACGATAACCATTAAAATTAATCGGTACAGTGACGTTATTTTCATTCAGGTAATTGGCGTCTGTACTGGTATCTTGAATATCAAAGGTAATATCACGACTCACCCCGCTCACTCCCTCGACAACCACATTAGAAATCGTTTTATGCCAGCCCATAGTTTTATCTAAATACGCACGCAATCCTAACGCACGAGCAACCGCACTTTCATTTTCAACCTTCTTACTATTAACATCAAAAGCTAAAAAATCACCATGAATAACCATAACTTCACGCTGTCCAAATCCTTTTTGATATTGAACCGCTTGCTCTTTGGTTTCGCAACCATGAGCGGATATATACGCAAACGCATTTAACTTTTTAGCGACGCCGGCTAATTCTGTGGCAACGGCTTTATTATCCAAGTAAGGCACACCCAAAATACGAGGTTTTACGCCGATTTTACTTTGGGCAACTAACAAGGCTTTCATACCCGTATACTGTCCTTTTTCTGTTACCGTACCGATAATATTTGCCGTGGTTTGTGCATTATCAGTTTCAGTGTCGCTGACGCTTTCGTCTTGGACATCGCTCTCACTATCGCCACCGCCTCTTCTCGTGGCTTTGGTTTTGCTTTTTTTGCCTTCTTCTACACGCACTACAACAGTCAACGTATTGACCTGATCACTAATTGCTTCAAGGGTTTTTGCCAACGTACCCGTCTTGCCCGCTTTAGCAATCGCAGTCAACGGATTCGTTAATAAAACAGGGGTATTAAGTGGAAACGCTTCACTATCAGCATCATTTGCGGTACAAACAACACCGATAACCGCCGTTGCCACGGTTTTTATTGTGCGAGTACCTTCGTTAATCTCAATAACACGCACACCATGCAAATAATCCATATTAAAATCCTTTCGGTTAAGTTAAGGGAAATTTCAGACATCTTAGGAAATCTTAGGAAATCTCAGCTATTGTGCAAGGTCAAAAAAGAGCGGTCTAGTGGCTTGAAATGTGAAAAATAAATTCACCTGCACCCGCTAAGAAGTCCTATCGCATTGACAACCATAAAGCGTACATTATAATGTACATAAAAATAAAATAGAGAGGTTCCTAGATGCTTAATACAAATATCACGAATTTTAGAAAAAATATTTTTTCACTGTTGGAACAGACGATTAAATATAACGAACCGGTCAATGTGAGTACGAAAGACGGCAATGCTGTTATTATCAGTGAAGAAGATTATAACGATCTGATGGAAACACTGTATCTTTCTTCTATTCCAACGATGAAAGAAAACATCATAGAGGGATTACAAACGCCACTTGATGAATGCCTGTCAGAAAACGAGGTACAGTGGTAATGTATTCCATCGTTTATACAAAAAAAGCAGCTGATGATATACCTAAGCTCAAATTGGCAAAATTGGAGAAAAAAGCGAAGGCATTGATAGACCTTATCCGTGAAAATCCCTATCAGACACCCCCGCCTTATGAGAAACTGCTAGGCGATTTACAAGGGGCTTATTCACGGCGTATTAATATTAAACACCGCCTTGTTTATGCCGTTTTAGAGGAAAAACAAACGGTAAAAATAATTAGCTTGTGGACACATTATGAATTTTGAGAAATGAAGAAACCGCCCTTGTTGAGAGCGGTAACTAAAAGGAACTGGATTATGTATTTTAAGTTGTTAATCCTAGTTATCTTAATCTTAATAAGCACGCCAGCTTATTAGATTAGAAGGCTAAAAGTCCTGGCAGAGACTGCCATCTCTGCTAGGCAGTTCCTAAATACTACAACCACAGCTATTAAAAATCAACAATTTATAGGAAAACACTATGGCAATGACAAAACAAGAAATTCAAGCAAAAAGCGATGCTAAGCGTGGTGTTCGGTTGCAATCCTACAAACTTCACGAAGATATTATTGCTCTACTTTCTGAACTGTCGGAGCAAACAGGACTTTCTAAAACCCAAATTGTCACACAAGGAATTAAACTGTTTGCCGAAACAAAAAAGGTCGCTTAGTGTTAAATCCGTTTAAAATCAGCCACTATTTGAGCCAACTGATTAGGATTAAATCGCCAGCCCTTTTCGCTTCTGAATATGGCATTAAAACACCATTCCGAGCAAAAGAATTTACTTTTCTTCTCACGAAAACCTAATACTAAGCCAAACACGCCTTGCCAATCATAGTTAGCCCCTTTTGTCTTCTTAAAATAGGCTTTCACTTGTTCTTCAGTGAGATTATCAAGCGGAATTAAATCCCATTTTTCTGTCTTAAGGGTCATTTCTTTTTTTCGCACACCGCCATCACGAGGGCTTGAACTGTAGCAATCGTAGGTGATATATGGATAATAATCGCCACTTAAAAACGCCGTTTGCTCAATGGCAATTTCACAATGGCTATATTGCCCCTTCGTGATGTGACGAATAAGCCCATCTGTAAATCGGTCATAGAGGCTACCGCCTCGCCCCTTGTACAGAGCTAAATACACCTTACTCATTGCTCAACTCCTTCAAATACTCCCCATAACTGGTTGTCCACCCGCTGGAATAATCATATTCCGCCGGATTGTCCGATTGCTCCATAGCGGTTTTATGTTTCAAGGCGTTAGCATGATTACTTGTTTTAGCCTGCATTAACGCCTGCCAAATTTGCATTAATTTTTCCTTATTTATCATCAAAACAGCGTTATCCGCACAAGTCCACGCAATTTCCATATCACCGAATAAATCATAACTGGCTTTCACCGATAAAATATTCCGCTCCGCCGTAGCGTCCGTATCAATCCACTTGCCCACCGCTTCCACAAATACCCCGCCATTGATTTTTTCATCTCGCAAGGCATTGATTTTCTCTCGCATTTCCGCCCGCACTTGGGTTAAATGTGCGGTTTGATTTTCAGGCGAAATAACCCACTGCCCCTTTTCAATATGATGAAATGGACTGGGTTGCGGTTCGGCTAACTGCGGATAACCGTTTTCATCTGTGATTATTTGTTTGCCTTCTGATTGACCCATCAGTAAAGAGCGGTATAAATCTTCGGAGATTTCCACCGCACCTTGGGGAATATTGTTGTGAATGTGGCTCATATAAAAGCCGTCTTTGAAGTAGATTTTCATGTGTTGTCCTTGGTTGTTGTTTTTGCTAAAATAAACTTATATTTAACTTATATTCTTTATTCATGAAGTCGGTTATTTTCCAACCCAAAGCGTTAAAGCAATTAAGAAAAATTCCAACAGGGGCGAAAATTGCACGAAAATGCCAAGAATTAACGCATTTTCCTTTTTGTTCTAATGTAAAAGCCCTTGTTAATCATCGTTACCCCTATCGTTTTAGGGTCGGCGATTACCGAGTTT
This sequence comes from Histophilus somni 2336, assembly GCF_000019405.1. NCBI lineage: Bacteria > Pseudomonadati > Pseudomonadota > Gammaproteobacteria > Pasteurellales > Pasteurellaceae > Histophilus > Histophilus somni. The sequence goes on from NC_010519.1 coordinate 1,314,379, forward strand.
TCTTTGAAATTGCCGGCGATATGATGAATATTATTTCCATTGAAGAGGTGAAAAAACGAGATGAACGCACTTACTAACATTCAATATTTACATGATGAAAGCGGACACCCTGCTTTTGCCGTCATGCCCATCGCTACCCTTGAATGGTTAAAACAACAAGCAAAACTTTCCTCTCCTTTAGATAGTGGCGTGCCTTTTGCTGTAGCGACTTTTGCCTTAGAAAATAATTGCTCCGCACTTGTTGCGTGGCGTGAGCATTTAGGATTAACGCAAAAAGACATGGCAAGCCGTTTAAATATTACTCAATCTGCATATAGTCAATATGAAAAATCATCTCACTTGCGTAAAGCCACAAGGGAAAAATCGCCCTTGCTTTAGGAATTCATGCGACGCAATTGGATTTTTAATTGTCATTATTTGTCCTCTTTCCAACGTCCGATAACAAGCCATTCTGACTTACCCAAGTACCAGTTAGTGATAATTGCTTGGGTATTTGTATCCGCGGTCATAAATATCCAGTTATATTGTCCTTCACCACTCGCTCTATCTTCGTATTTTTCTGTTATGAAACATCGGTAATTTTTATCCACAAAGGCAATTGGAAATACCACGTGATTTTTCACGGTATAACCTTCACTTTTATGAGTGAAAATACCAGTCTGAATCATCGTACCATCAGGATATTTGCGTACCTCAACATCACCGATTTTTTGATAGCTAAACTGAGAGGCAACGGCACTGTTAAAATCGGTAATTTGGCTAGCTGTGTGCAAATGCTCTAAATCCGATTTGCCCTGCAACGCTACAGCGATTTTACTTGCGTCCATCATTCCTTGATTATCGACAGTTCCGAATGCCTTAATCCAAAATTGTACATCGTCAAAGGTATTTTTGGCTTTAATGCACAATTTGAGAACAAGAGACTTAGGACGAGTTTCTTCGGCACCTGAATAGAATATTGCTCCGTTAGTGCGGATTTTATAATTATCCGTAGTTTTATTATTCCCAGTAGCAATTGTGTCATTATTGTCTACATGGAACTGATAATTACTTGAATTATGGTTTGTGCCATAATTTAAGTAATGCGTTTTAATTGCATCCTCTTGTACCCTCCCCACAACCAGCTCATTTGCTGCATTACGCAAAAAACGGTCTTCCGCTTTAGGGACGTTGTCTATACTGGTATATTTTTCAATCAGGTATTTATACAACTCAGGGTAAGTATCTTCTTTTACCTTTTCCTTGATTTCATCAAACGCAATCCAGCCATCAGGAATATTATCTGTCGCAAAATACGCCGTCATACCGACATCTGAGCGAGTTAAATTGGGTAAAGTGTTTTTATTGCCTAAAGTGCGGTATAAATCGGGGTAGGTGCGTTGGTCAATAGTCGTTCCATCGCATTTTAAAAAGCCAGTGGGATTAGTAATAGCTTTTGGAAACGCTACAATCGCCCCCAAAGGCACACCATCACCGCCGATATCTTTCCATTCCGTCCATTTTGAGCCGCTAAAAAAGCGAGTTTTGACTTTTGTATCATTGGCTTTGCGGGCGATTTGTCGCACGGCGGTAGTTTGCCCACCGCTCACCACTTCAACATGCCACGCTCCGTTGTTGTCGGGCAAATGCTGACTGCTCGCAAAATAATAATGCCCGTCGGTTTTGTAATTATCAACATCGTCCGAACCTGTTTTAACCTGAAAATCGGTAATGCCGTAGCCAGCTAATGTAGTTTCAGGGGATTGTTTGCTTTCAGCAAGTTTTCTTGCGTCTTCCGCTTTGTCGTAGGCAGTTTTAACCGCTTTTGATGTAGCGACAGTATCGGAGCTATTGCTATCGGTTGCGTCGGATTTTTTGCTGTTTGGAATATATTCCTCTAGCTTTTTTGCTAACTCTTTCCCCGCTTTAGCGGTTAAGGCGAGTGTTTCGCTGTCTGAGGTTGTCTCGTTGGTCAGTTGCACAATGCCTTGTTGGCTTGTACTCGCTTTGGTTATCTCGTGAGTATGTCCGTCTTCATCAATTTTATTTTGACTGTTGCCATTAATGGTTTTGGGTTGTAGCTGTCCCGTTTTCGCAAAAATAACGTCATTATCTATTTTTAATTCAAAGGCGTCTGATGAGGATACCGCCAAAATTAAGCGGATAATTTGGACTTTTCCGCTACCGCTTGATAATTGAGGTTTAAAACTTTCAGGGCAATTGGCATAAGCAACTAATTTTTCATTCTCGTCTAACAGTCCAATTTCTCTAATCCAAAAACCGCCCTCTGTTTCAGGGATCAGTAATTCAAAGATAACTTGCTGATGATTTCTTGGATCGACAGAGATTTGATTTACATTGCTACTATAAACTTTGTTTTTTAATGCGGTTGCGTTTTTATCCGGCGTTACCGCTTGTCCGTTGCCGTCGCCGATTGCCATTTTTAAGAGTTGTAAGGGTTTTTTGTTGGCAATGGCTGAGGTAATGAGCTGTTCCCCATGTTGGGTTAATACGGAATAATAGGTTTTTGTCATTTCTTTTCCTTATTTGGTTTAATTGGGTTATTTAATTTAATCGGGTTATGGATAAACACTGATAATTTCGCCCATATATTGACCAATAAAATGATGTAATGGGCATTTAGGCGATATAGAAATAGCTAACTGTGTTAAATGTCTTGATACCGGCTTTGCATCATCAACGAGACGGACTACTTCATTGTAGGTTTGTTCATTCAATCCGCTTTCAGCGACTTCAATCGTAATGCTGAATGTGCCTGGTGTGCCTTGTGGGTGCAGATCAAACCATTCTTTGACTTCCACCAAATAGCCGATAGGCTCAACCACTCGACGAATAGCACTAATCGTACCTTTGTATTTGTGGATTAAAAAAGCCTGTTGAATGGCAATACGTTTGACTTGTTCTGTCCAATGCTCATCCCATCTATCTACACTGAACGCCCACGCTAAATACGGCAACAGCTCAACGGGGCAACGCTGAGGATTGATTAAGTCTGCAATAATAATAGGATTGCGGACAGCAAACTGTAACACTTCTGACGCTTTACGCTCCAGCTCGCTACTGCCTAAAGGCAATAGTGCGGGGACGGTTGGGAACCTGTCATCAATAATCATCTGCTGTCACCAATTCAAGTGTAATTTTTTCACAAAAGCCGGCTTGATTATTCTGTAATACAATATCGGCTTGAGGTTGTAGTAATTCTACACGTTGCACCCCTTCAATATGCAAGGACGCATAAATACCGGATAAGGTAATATCTCGTCCTAATCGTTGTTTGTCTTCGGTGTATTTTTTGATTTTTTCCTGTGCCTGTTTGTTGATGGGTTCGTATTCCGGTCCTCTGTAGATGTGCAGTTTTGCATGAATTTGATACCGATGAATACTGGCACTTTGTACCGTTACTCTATCCGCTATTGGGCGGATATTTTCATCATTCAGTTTTTTGGTCACCGCATTTAAAACCGCCTCACTGGCTTGCCCGTCCCCTTTTTTGGCTAAAATAGTGACAGTCACATTCGCAGGTGAGGGCGATATCACAGAGACATCAGCAACCTCCGCATGTGCGGATAACGCATGGAATACATAAGCTGCACGAGGTCCCGCCACAGACAACCCCTCAAACGCTAATTGGCAACGCAAACGTAAATCTGTGTCGCTTTCTCGTTTTTCTTCTATTGGCGGATTTACGCTATAGTCCGCTTTTTGTATGATGAGACGCTGTACATTAAAATTAGCTGCTATCACATCAAGATCGCTCCCTGTTGCATAAGCTAACATTGTTGCTTTTGCTGCTTCGTTAATGCGTTTGCGTTCTAATAACTGCAAATAACAATTTTCTTGTAATAATTTGTTAATCGGTTCACTTTCTAATGCGAGTACGGTTTCCCAATAGGCTTGTTTTTCTTTAGGGTAGAGTGCTATAAATTGAGCTTTGCGTTGTTTTAATAACTGTTCAAAATCAAGGTGTTCTAATACCTTTGGGGCGTCTAATTTCGATAAATTAACTAATTCGCTCATGCCGTTTCCCTAATATGATTTGATTAAAATTTATTTTTTTGTTGTCTTTTTTGCGGATAAAGTCCATATTGGCGGTGATTTGTGCTTTCTCCGGTACTATATCCACTTTAAAACGTGTAATTTCAATTCTCGGCTCCCATTTTTTCAAGGCGATCACTGACGCCGTGGCAAGTTGTAACATCAGGGCTTTTGTGATGGGACGGTCGATCAGCTCAAAAATATAACTGCCATACTCTCGGCGTTGTATTCTCGTCCCAATCGGCGTTAATAAAATATCCGTGATAGATTGTTTTAAATGGGCGTTTTCGTTTTCGCAATATCTGCCTGTGTGTTTATCCATTAGTTAGGCACTCCTGTCGTTCCGCCACTATCTCCTGCGTGTGTATGCGTTTGTAGCGATACACCACCGGCGGTAACATCGCCTTGTGCGTTAATATTGCCTTTAACACGTATTGACCCTTGTACATCACTTGAGCCTTGCACACTGCTTGACCCTTTGATATTGACGTTACCGTCTATATGCATATCTTGCGTACAATGCACTAAGGGCGTGTTAAGCGTTACGCTGACATTCGCTTCAATAAGTGCGGTTTTAATACCGCTTACTTTTAATTCACTTGTCGCTTGGTTGTATTGGATAATGGCATTATCCGCAAATTGAATTACATGCTCATCAGGCGAATTGCTCGGGGTGTTAAATTCCAACGTGTAGAGGGCACTCAAAATAAAACCGCTGTTTATTTCACCCGCAGGGGAAATAAGAATACATTGTTCACCCGGTGTAATTGGCGACCAAATTTTGGTTGTACCGGCACGTGAAGCACACCACGGCAACCAATCCGTTAAGATATTACCTGTTTGTACTTTGGCACGGCGTTTTTCGTGGTTCACTTCTGCCACGACACCATACCGCACAATATTTTCTAATTTTCGGTTAAATTCTGCTTGCATTGCACATTCGCACATTCTTAAATAAAGTGCATTTTGAGAAATTTAACCGTGTTTGAGTAGTATGCCGGGTTGTTAAGCCGGAAATAACAAAAAATAAAATACATTAAAGGGCGGATATAATCCGCCCCTACAGTAGGGGCGAATCACATTCGCCCAATCACATTCGCCAAACAAAAGTAAGTTGATTAATTGTTATTTTAGTAACAGGTTACATCGTCGGAGTTGAAGTCATTCAGTGAAAGTCAGCCAATCCAAACGGTAGGCATTTTCACGAAAATGTTTAACCGTTAAAATCAAAATTTGGTTATTGGGTTCGTCATACCAAAAGAGATAGCTATAACCACTTTTTCTATAAGAGACAAAAACCTCTCTTACATTTTTCAAGGTCTTGCCATCTACCGACAAATCATAGGCTTTGCCGTTATTTGGTCTATCTTGGCTAGCAACAAAAGAATTTTTTAGCAGTTGCATGACTGCATTTGCTTGCTTTGTTGCTCCTACGTCAGTCAAAAAGTTATAAATTCTTGTTAAATCAGATTGAGCAAGTCTTGTGATGATGAGCTTTACTTGTGACATGGGGGCATATCCTTTGGTTCGTCTGTTTCTAGGCTGTCCACCCAATCCATAAACTCACTTAGCGTAATATGCAATCCTGTTTCCTGATAATCTTGGTAGGCTTGTATAGCTCGTCTATCATAGGTTTGTTTAGCTTTTAAGCGTTCAATGTGACTATCTACGGCATCTAACACAATACTGTGAACGCTACCGCCAAAATCTTGGGCTAATTCTTGCAAAATTGCTTTGCGGTAACCCAGTTTTACGCTGGTTACTTCTTGATTGGCAAGCATAATTAATTTCCTTTAGAACAAGAGAACAAGTAGTCGCTCATAGTAATACAAAAGTATTACTCGATCAATGAAAAGTCTTCGGAAATATGAGGTTTATTGCATTGACATCCGCCCCTGCCTAACGTCGGGGCGAATCACATTCGCCCCCAATTAATTAATCTCTGTCTCGTAATGCGGATCTCAAGCGTGCTTGTTTTTGTTGTTCTATTTTAACTAGGGCTTTCTCCACTTCTCTTGCAATATCTTCCGCACGTTGTCCCGCCGTGGCATGAATATTGATTGTCACTTGCATAGGTTGAGGTGTTTCTTGCAGGTGACGTGTTGTTGGACTTAAGGGCGGTCGATTATCCATAACAAAAGGCTGTGCGGTTGCAACGCTTAATCCCATTCCGGCGGTCAACATGGCTTTTTTTCCGTAATTTAGGGCGTTTAATAAGGGGACGCCAAGGCGTGATGTTGCCTCTTTGGTCATAATATATTCCCCGCCGTGAAATATGCCCATAGGCTGATATTTTCCACCGTTTCCGGCATATCCGCCTGACCATTTATTCACCGGCGGAACGTGATTGGTTGTTGTTTGTGTGGTGAAGGTGGCTTTTGTGTCGGTGTCTATGCCGATTTTTTCTTTAAACCACCCCCATACTGACGAACCTACATTGCTAATAGTGTCTTTTACTTTGCCGAGGGCGTTTACTATGCCTGAACTTAATTTTTCCATCAGCAAGCTACCAACATCAGAGAAACTGGCGGGCAGTTCAACACCAAAATAATTTAACACGGCGGAAAAAGCTTTGTAGAATAATCCGATAGGTGACCAATCTATAATCAACTTGCTCACGCCGCCAATTCCGCCGTTAAAGGCTTCTTTGATGTGTTCCCAAATGCCTCCCAAAAACTGAAAAATACCGTTCCATACGTGGAAAACAATATTTTTTATACTTTCCCATACCTCGCTACAAGCCGTTTTTAGCCATTGCCAGCCTGCAACAAGTGCAGCAATGACTTTATCCCAGTTTTTCCAAAGTAAATAGATTGCGGCAATTAACGCAACAATACCGGCGATAATCCAAGTAATGGGATTGGTTAAAAGTGCGGCTGAAAAGGCAATAATTTTAGGGATTATAGCCAAAAAAGATATCCCCAACTTTCCTAAAAACAGGATTAATTTACCAAAGCCTAAAATAGTACGGGCAACAGGATAGACAATGTAGCCTAAAAATAATGATAATGCACCTAATGCTCCTATCACCACCGCTATTACACTTCCAACTTTTACTATGTTTGCGGTTAATTCTTGGTTTGCATTTATCCATTGATTAACGCCACGCAGCAAATCGGTTATTTTCCCCAAAAACTCGCGTAAATCGGTAGATACAATGTCAAATATTGAAGTTCCTATAGCTTCTTTTGCTGAAGACAGCGTTTTAAAATCACCAGCCACATTATCCGTCATTGTACGACTGACTTTTTCCGCTGTGCCTTTCGCATCTTTAAGCATATTTTCATAGTTTTGAATTGTGTCTTTTGCTTGTGTTACCAATTCGGAGGCACCAGCTAACCCAATTTTGCCAAAAATATTATCAAAATATTCAAGGCGTTTAGCCGTTCCCATTTTTTCGGTTTTCTGCATTATCTGTTTGAGAATTTCGGGAACTTGTTTTAAATTACCTTTGGCATCTTTAGTGGATACACCAAGTTTTTTTAAGGCTTTTTCCGCTTCTTTTGGCGGTGCGGCTAAACGCACAAACATATTTTTTAAAGTCGTGCCGGCTTGAGAACCTTTAATCCCTACATTTCCCAATAACCCCGCTAATGCTGCCGCACTTTCAAAAGATTGACCTGCAGCAGTCGCAATAGGTGCACCTTCTTTCATAGTCTCATAAAGTGTTTCAAGAGAGGTATTAGAGGTAGTAAATGTAAGTGTTAACACATCAGCAACACGCCCCATATCATCAGCCTGAATTTTAAAACCTGAAGATATATCAGAAGCAATGTCCGCAACACGAGCTAAATCCGTACCTGATGCCATAGACATGTTTAACATAGAAGGGACGGAAGATTTAATTTGCTTGTCATTAAATCCCGCCATAGCTAAATAGCCTTGTGCCTCTGCAACTTCTGTTTGGGTAAAAGCCGTTTCGGCACCTAGTTTAATAGCCTGATCTCTTAATGCCTTAATTCGTTCCGCATCTTTGATTTTATCTAATCTTGTTAAGGCTTGCACCTTAGAAAAAGCCTTTTCAAATTCAATAGCAGTAGAAAGAATGCTACCGGCAACCATACCCGTCGAAGCAGCCGTAATCATAGACTGTTGCCCATATTGTTTTAAATTATTACTTGTATTTTTTAGGACTTCTATTTTTTTATTATATTTCTCTTGCTTTTTCTTTTGTTGATTTAATTTTTCAAGAGCTTGAGTTTGTTTTTTTATTTCTTGAGTGGTTTTCTCAATTTTATTTTTTAATCTTTCTTGAGCTTGCGTTAACCCTGTTTTTTTTACTCGCTCTTGTGCATTTTCCAATTTTTTTAATAGGTTTTTATTGGCTATTATTGCTTGTGAGGTTGATTTTATTTGTTTTGATGTATTGCGAAAAGGAGCGGTCAATTTATCAACGGCATTTAGCAATACTTGTATTTTTAAATTTTTGTTCATAAACAATCCTTTTTTTCATTTATTTTTTATTATCAATAATCACGATCTCGAGAACAATTTATTAATGTGTTTAAATAAGATTGACAACGTAGAAAAAATAAACAAAGATACACAAAAAACACAGGAGGTTTTTATGCGACACGATGAATTAAAGTATGAAAATTTTACTTTTTTTTGGGTTACTCATTTGTACTACATCAGTGCTATGTTTACCGTTATTGTGTTGTTTGGTATTTCGCTAAGGATGAGTTGGGAAACCTTATCTGTCATTCATTTTTTCAGTTCCTTGCTTATTTCCGTTTTTTTGCTTTCTATCCCTGTCGGTATAGGTTGCGTGTTATTCACGTTTGCATTAACGCCTTTGATGTTACTTTTGGATACAGTGCTAATGGCAATTCAAAAGAAATCCGGACGTTATCATGCTAAAGAACAGGTCGATTATCAATTTAGCCTTGAATGGGGCATAAGTGCCATCATTCTTATTGCGGTTATTTGCTATTTTTTAATATAAAAAGACAATAACGACAAAAACTACGGTGGTTCTATGAAAAGTAAATTGACTGTTAATGATTTTATTGACCTTATTTTTGTGTTAATTGTCGCGTGTCCTTACCTTATTTGTTATTTTTATTTTGATTTAAGCGTTGGGCTGACGTTTATTTTTGGCAGTGTTGCTTTATTTTTTATCTTTGTGTTGTTTTATGATACGTCCAATCGTGATAAAAATTGTTGCCACTGCAAAAATAAGAATTTAGATGATGACATCTAATCAATATTTTCACTCAATGCCTTAATCACAAACGCTTCAATCATTTCTTTGTCCCGTTCCGTAAAGCCGAGCAATTCACGCTTGGCGTATTGTACTTTGTGTTCTTTGTGTCGTTCTACTCTTGCTCTTAATCCATATTGATGAATAGTGGCGATGTAGGCGGTATTTCCGCTAAACCCTAGTTCTATACCGTCTTTTTGGCGGCGTAGCTTCATGTGCCTTGCTTGGGTGATTTTTTTAAACATGGCTTGGGTTTTAATTCTGCCTTTTTTTGACCGCACTTTTTGCTTGCGTGGTTGATAGGCTGAACCGTCCGGATTTTGCTGTGCTTTAATTCGTTTGCGTTGACTGCGTGCGAGTTCTCGTCCGATTTGTTGGTAAAGCAGTCTTAGCCGTTTTGGTGAAACGTTTTTAAGCAGACGTTCAAAAGCGGTTTTTACCTGTAGCATTTCATCCATGTTGTAGCTCTTTTATTTTTCTGTCTTTTTTTCTATGATTTCTTGGTATTTTTGTGAGCTTGGTTCATCAAGATGTGTGATGATATTTTTTCCGTTCTCTTCTTTTACCGATATTCGTTCGGTGAGTTTTAGGAAGATGGATAGATCTATGCTGTCGTGGTTGTTGTGATCGGCGATAAAGCGGAATCCGTCTTTTCTTTTGTCCGGATTATGGATTAAATCAGGTTGGTTTTCTCGGATAAAGTCCATAATCGGGGCAAAAATCATATTGGGCGATCCGTTAAAATCACGTACGATAATATTTAAGGTGTATTGCAATTCATAGGAGGAAGATGTCGCACCGGCACTAACGACAACCCCTTCATCAATGAATAATTCCAATTTATCAGGGTTGGTATTGAGGTCTTTTGAGGTGCTTTGTAACAAACTGCGGATAAGCTCTGCTTTTAACATGTTCTCTTCCTTAACTGATTGACGAGTATCTATAAATACGTTGGTGTTTTTCGATAATGCGTTGACAATCTATACAACGACAATAGCCGTTCTTTTGGCGTATCTCCGGTATTTCTTCTTGGCAATCTAGACAGTATTTCACTGTGCTTTTTTTCCGTGTTTTTTGTTGGTGTTTTTGGATGGCAAGTTGTTGCATTATTTCTGTGTATTCGTTGGCTCTGTCTACGTGATCAGTCATGTTTTTTTTCCTGTAATGTGCGGTTGTAGTTTTCTATGCACTGTGTAAGTGCTTGATTTATCAGCGTACATTTTTCTATTTCATTGAGTGTTTTATCCAAGGCAACGACGAGATCTCCGTTATTTTTTAGTGTTATTGTCGGTTTTTGGCATAGTTGATCTGTCGGGCAAAGTAGCGGTATCGGCTCTATTAATCTGATGTGTTCGTTCGTTGAACAGGCGGATAATGCGATTAGGCACAGGCTGACCGCTCCAGCTCTCATATTGTAACGCTTGTTTAATTTCATCAGTCCGTTTCTCCGCTTGGTGTAAATGAGTTAAGAGGTTGTCATTCAGTTTTTTTACTTGTTCTTGATAGTGGTTGAGTTGTTTTTTTGCATGATCTAATTGAGCCTTTAGTTGTTTGGTCGTTTCCTTTTCTTGGTTGAGGATGTTGTTTGCGTTGATGAGCTTTTGTTCTTTTACCTGGTTGTTAAAATACAAATAGCCGTTGATGCTGATAAGTATAGCAACTGCAACGATGATGACTTTGTTTAATGTGGTGTTTAAAAATAATGCACGGTTAATCATGGTATTCACCTAAACAGAAGGCTTTTTCTTTTGCTCTGCGTGCTACTAAGCCGTTTAATTTTTTTCCGCCTGCGTAAATCCAGCGTTCAAACTGGTGACAGAGTTGAGGGGTAAAGCCTTGGTTTGCTTGTTTAAATAAGGTGCTTTTTTGCATTTTTCCACATCCTACATTAAAGGTAATGGAAACAAAGGCATCAAACGCCCCTTGCGGTAGATTTTTGCCGTTTCCATAGCGGTTTACGCATTGTTCCGCCAGGCGTAAATCATATGCCCATCGTTGGGCTATTTCTTTGTCGCTATAACGTTTTTTGGGGTCAATGTTTTTTCCGTTTGCTTCCGTGGAGCCTATGCCCACCGTTAAGACGTCGGCGGGGCAGTGATAGGGGTCTCTTCTGCAACCTTCTACATTTCCTATAAGGTCTAAGCCTTGTTGACTTATGCGTAACTCTTGATGGTTTGTTTTGACAAGGGCAATAATGGCAACTACGCTACAAATAGCCCCTGTCCCCCATTTTGTGAATTTATTCATGGTCGCCTTCCTTTAAGTCAATCTTTTGTTTGAGTGCGGTTTCTTTTAATTTGATTTCTTTGTTTTTGTAATACCAGTTAATCAGCATGGTAAATAAGCCGAATAAAATTCCAAAGATAGCTGCCCAGTCTGCCAAGGTAAAGCCGCTATAAATGGCGATGGCAGATCCGACATACGCCCCTGTTGTTTCACTATTTTTTAACATGTTAAACCTCATTTAATCCCATAAACTCAATGTATTTTTGTTGGTGGTCGTTTGTATATCTTCACTATTAGGCAAGATAACGACGGTACCAATGGCGAGGATTGGTAAGTTGGCTAATGTTGGGTTTAGCTCCAATACGTGTTCTACTAAGCCAAGCGTTTTCCCAAAATAACGATAGACAATGCTATCTAGTGTGTCGTTTTGTTTTGCATAAACCATTCTTGCCATTAGATTAACTCTACTATCATTCTGTGTTGTCCTACTATATCGCGGATAGCAAAGCGTCCGTCACGTCTTAAATCATCTACGCTTTGTTCAAAGTCCTGTGCTTTTTCCGCCCCTTGTTTGGTGGTGTCGTATGAGCGATAGCGTTCGTTTAAATTGGCTAAGGCGAAACAATACACCGCTCTTTTGTAGCGTTGTATTACGATATTTTCGCCGTTGATTTTTTCGTCATCCATGTCTTCAAGGCGATGAATGTGTTTTTCTTTTAGGGTTTTTTGGTAATGTTTTAAGGCGTTGTTAGCGGTTGCTATGGCTTCGATAACTTCCATTTTCAACCGTTCATTCGTTACCGTTCCGTCTATTCGCATTGCATTTCTTACATCAAGTAAATGAATATCAGGGAAAAAGCCGTTGTTTTGGATTGTTTCGTTATCTGTTGCTTGTTCTTCCGCCTGTCGTTTTAAGTCGTCCATGGCGTAATTTTTGACTTTTTTGATGGCGATGCTGTTATGCATGATGTTCCTTTAACTGTAAAAAAGCGAGGTGAGGAAAGTGATGAGGCAAAAAACCTTTACTTTCCGCCTCGCTTGGCTTGTGCTAGGTTGCTCTGTTTCGTGTTCAGCGGGGATTTTCTTGCGTTAATTGTTTTCGCAATTTTTTTACATCCCCTTGAACGCCAATATTTAAATTCAGTTCTAATGCCTTTTCCAAGTAGGCTAAGGCGGTTTGCGGTGCTGATGTGAGCTTTAATAGTCCGATTTCTCTATAAAGTCTCGCTCTACTTTCATCCGGTATATCTTGGTCATCAGTGAGGTTCGCTACTCGTTCTAAATAAGCCACGTCAAAAGGGCGGTTAAGTTTTTGTGCAATTTTGGCTTTATCAGCAAATTCTTCCGCTAGGGCAGAACATAAGGTGCGGTTAAAGTTTTCGGGTAATACTAATCCTTGATGTATAGCATAGTCGGCAATTTGTAATGCGAGGTGATATTGCTCACAGTCTATTGACCAAATTAGCCATGTCATTAAGACGTTATCTTGTTTGCCACTTGCACTACTTAACGCTCCCTCTATCCAAGGTAAATAATCCGGTAAAATGTTCTTTTTGTAGTCCGCTTTTAACGCCATAGAATGAATTTGTTTTAAATCCTTTTTATGGCGTGCAAGAAGATACAACATTCTTTCGTATTCCGTCGCTTCGCTAAGTATGCGTTCTTCTTGCATATGTGCCTTTTTCGCTGAAACTTCTAGAAAATGCCTTCTTGTTGGACGCATTCACACTTTCCTTATTCAGCTTTTTTCGCTTTGATGTCTTCAGGGGCGTCTATCATGTTGATATTTTTTAACAATGCCACACTTTCATAGTTTTCGACGACAAAGTCATCATTAGAAGAGGTGTAATCTTCATAGCGGTCATATTCTGCATTATCTTTTAATGTTCGACGCATTGCCCCTTCTTGGTAATAGATTGACAGGTTATCAAGTCGGGTAATTAAGATGGTGCCTTTTGGTACAAAAGGGGCTTGAACGGCTTGTAATCCGCCCACTCGTTTTGTACTCATAATAATATCACCGGCAACTTGTTCACTCGCCTTGCTTTGATTGAGCAGAGGGAAGTATTTATCAGCCAGCAAATCACGGCTCATAATGGCGACTAATTTCGTGTCATCTTGGAATTGAGGTGCGATTAAATCGCTGACAGCAGAAAACACAAGGGCATCTAAATTTTTGTATGTTTTTCCTTCCCCGACTTCAATTTTTCCGCTGGACTTTTTGTCTTCTGTCATGACACGTTCAGGTGCATTGTCTTCAATTTTTTTCAACCAGCCTACAGCGACATCTTGTAATAATGGGTTTGTCTTTCTGTTAGAGGTTGCTGCACGACTTGTTCCGTTAAAACCGATCATAATTCTATCCAGTGCCATGCGTTCGGCTTTTAATGTGCCGATGCGTTTAGCGAAATCAGGGAATTTTGCCCACATATCCAAGATGGCATATTTGAGATGTGTATCATAGTTAATTTGTTGGCAGTGATACGGAATTTTGTTTAACGCATGAATGGCTTGCGTTTTACGTCCTGTCGCATTGGTATCTGTTGTTCCTGCAATGGTACCTGATACGCCTAACCCTAAGATTTCACCTTGTTGTTCATCTACCGGTACAATGTTGATCAGTTTTAGGAAATCCGAGCTTTCTTGTACTGCATTTTCAAGACGTTGCTGTACACTTGGCGTCACATTAAATTTCGCCCCTCTTGCAATTCTTGAGAAATCCTCTTGGTTATCGTTTGAAATACCTTGAATGTAATTCATTAATGTTTGTGCGGTGGTTTTTTTCATCGTGTTTAAGTCCTGATAATTGATTAAAAGAAACGTCCATCATTCATACTATCGCCACTAATTAAAGGGCGTTCGGTATAGTTGGTATGCGGTTTTTTTTCTAACACGGCGAATTTTTCGCTGTGTTCGTTTGTTTTTTCTGTGTATTCATTTAGCGTTTGTTTTAGCGTTTGATTTTCCGTTTCAAGTGCGGTGGTTTTTTGATGGAGATGTTGTACTTCTTTTGAAAGTAACATGACCGCTTGATCTATATCGTTAAAACGTTGTTTATCTGTCCGCTCTTTTTGGCTAAACATCGCTGTAATGCGTTCAAAGAGAGTAGGTTTTTCCGGCTCCACGTCGTTAAATTCTAAGCAGACTTCTACGGCTTCAGTAAACAAATTTTCTGTTTTTAATTTGCGAGCATTAAACGGATTGGCTTTTGCTGTTGCTGCAAACTGTAACATTTCCGTCCCTAAACTTGCCGGGTTATCCGTGACTGCAAGACCTACTAAATAGGCTTTTCCTGTGTCGCTGAAATTGATATCGATTTCAATTGAGGTATACACTTTTTGACGTTTTTTGTTTAACGCAATGAGTTCTTCTGTGGGGTCAATTTGTGCTAAGAGTTGTAATTTTCCTTCGCTTTCTTGGGTTTTTAAGGCGATGACATCACCGTAAGCTTGAGCGTGCGGTTCTTCTTCTCGGTAAAGATAAGATTTGATGTGATCTATATTAATACGTGCTCCATAGGTTTTAGGATTATAGCTTTCTGCCATTTGTTCAATCCAAACTCGTGAAATATTACGTCCGTCTGTGGTCGCCCCCTCGGTTGCAACAACAAACCATTTTGATTTGTATTTTTTCATGGGTGTATTCCTATTTTTTCTTTTCAATTTGTTTTTATACTGGTTGATTTCTTTTTTCTTGTCATTTGCTTATCAATGTTAATTTTTTTTTGACAGTTTACAGGGGTCATGCATTTTCTTGGATTTCCTTATTATGCTGTGAGTGAGAATTAAGGATGGATAGATGATTGATATAACGTTAGACAGTAAGCGTGAAAGCCGTTTGCTTTATTTTTCAGGTTGGCGGATTACGGATATTGCCGACAAATTAGGGGTGCCTATTTCCACGATTTCAAGTTGGAAAGACAGGGAGAAGTGGGATGATATCGCCCCTGTCGGTCGGGTTGAAAATACCTTAGAGGCGAGATTGAATTTACTTATTTTAAAAGAAGATAAAACCGGTCAGGATTTTAAAGAAATTGATTTGTTGGGTCGCCAAATGGAAAAAATGGCAAGAATTAAGAAATATTCCAACGGTGGCGGTAATGAGGTTGATTTAAACCCTATAAAAGCTCAAGCGTTTACCTAGGCAAACAAAATAGAAATGGAAATAATGGAAAATTTATACCAAGATGTAGCTAACATACCATTTGAGCACGTGATCGACAGATACCTAAACGAAGTAACATCACAAAAAAGTAGGAGTAGAGTGTTCCGAAATAATCACATCATCATTGATTACTTTTACCGATATTTTTTATTCACCTTAATTATTCTACTTTTCAAAAGATTGTTTATAAAAGAAAGCCTGTTTTCACAGGCTTCCTATTTATCTCATTAGAATGTTAGCTCTGCACTAAGTTTGAAGTTACGTCCCGGGGCATTGAAGCGGTTTAAACCTTTGCCGGTGACGTAATCAATTTTATTGCTTGTACCAAATTGTCTAATTGAACGAGCAGAATCCCAAGTGACATATTTACGATTAGTGAGATTATAAACACCAAATTGTAAGATCAAATTTTTGATTGGTTTGGCATAAGCGATTACATCAACCAAAGTGTAAGCATCACTTCTCCATCTAATAGAGCTGTCAGTGGTAACATTAGTATTACCGATGTTGGTAGGATTAGTTATTTTTTCTTCATTTTGTGTTTCTCTCCACGTATCATTATATGTATCAGATGCTTTTTTAGCGGCAACACGAGTTACATATAAATCCACACCAAATTTACCATTTGTATTATGATAACTTAGCCCATAAATGCTTGTTTTTGGCTGAATAGCATTCATTGGAGCGGTAATATTAATAAATTCATTTGGGTTTGCAGGGTTTAAATACTCTTTAACTTTTACTCGCCCTTTTTGCTTACTAAATTTATAACTAAACTCAAATTCACTTAAGGCTTTATGCAAAATGCTCAAATTTAAACGAGCGTTAATCTCAATCCCACTCGATTTAGCGGATTCTCTGTTTATATTTTGTCTAATTTCATATGGAGTTTTACCACCATTTGAATTTTTGTGATATCCAATCGTTCTAGCAAAATCAATGAAGTTTTTATATTTCGTTTCAAAATAATTGAAGGTAATAAAGCCGAAATCTTTATAGAAAGTTAGTGCGATTTGATTCGTTTTAGCTAACTCTGGTTTTAATTGAATATTAGGTACAACATGCAAGGTATCTCCATATTTAGGGTTAAAATCCCCCATTTTAAATGCGAAATATATTTCATCGGATGTTGGTGCTCTAAAGCCTTTTGAGTGTTTAAATTGTAAGAGCATAAAATCAAAAGGATCTGTGTTTACACCCAAAGAATAAGAATGTGCAGCAAAACTTTTTTCTTTAACAAAAGCATCAATATTTGCCTGATGACGAGCTAATTTATTTTTCTCTGCGATTTTTTTATTTTGTACAACAGCTTCATTGTATGCTACTACAGAATCATCATATTTACTTTTTTCCTTATTATATTCATTTACTTTCTGATAACCATAATCCGAAAACTTAGGTTCAGGTAATTTTTTTGGTAGCTCGACTGGTTTATATGGATCTTTAAAATCATGAGCGAATCCACCGACAATATCATCTGGAATTTTTGGGGTGACACCGGCAGTATAGCTAGGCTGATATTTAATTTGATCATAACGATAGCCCAACTCGAAACTAATACGATCATTCAATTTAAAATCATCCGCAAAATAAAGGGCCCTTGAAGTTGCTTTAACAGGAACTAAGAAAGAGAAAATATTGCTTTTACCACATAGACTAGAATAACTTGTTTTACAATTCTCTGGATACAATGCCCACCATTTGACATTGATAGCTGAATCGCCCGATTGATTAACCATTTCTTTTTGGGATTTAGACAAAGAGCCACCGTAACTTATATTGTGATCCGTTTTCCCTAATATAAGATATTTTGTGAAATCTAAATTAAATTGTTTGGTGTTTGTGTTCAAAGAGCGGTCTGTCCAAAGATTGGTGTTATGCCCCTTAGATGAAGGTAAAAATAATCTATCTGAATGTAATGCCTCACCACCGATTTTTAATATCGCTAAGTTACGCTCTTTATCTACTTTAAATCCCAATCTTTTGGGCTGATTGTGTTCATCAATAACGGCTATTGTCGAGTCACCATCTCTATCTTTGTCTTTGGTATCACAACTAATGCCATCACAAGATAATAAAAGAGGTGAATTTGTTTGGTATTTCTCAATCCACTTACTGTTTTCCTTGAGAGTTAAGTCAGAATAAACTTGACCATTTGAAATTAATTGCTCCGTAATTATTGTTGCATATATAGGTATCCTACACTTATCAGGGTGTTCAGAAGAGATATCTTTATAACAACTTGTTACACTAGTAGGAACATCCTTTAAAACTCCTAATTTTTCATATTTCTCTTTTATATCATCAGGTATCTTCTCGTTCCAAGTATCAAATACATCTTGACTAACATATTCATAATAAGTTTGTTTCTGATTTGAATATTTATATGTAATAGGATTTCCATCTTTATCAACTAGTTCATTATTTTTGTTGTATTTAATTCCCAATGGGTTTAATGAGCTATTACATTTATCATTCCCATCACAATAATCTTCATTTCTAGCTCTTGTTTTAATTTTTTGCTCAGAATAAGTAAATTTCATCGTATCCCATAAAGGATTGCTAGAATAATTTTCATAAGAGAATGCATAGTTGGTTCGTTTTACCTGATCATTATTATGACGATATTCAAGTTCGGGAGGATCATTTGATTTTTGGAGACCGGTTGCTTTTAATGTATAGGAAAGATCTGCTCCTTTAGAGCGACTATCATATAAATCGGCGGTAACAGTAAAGCGATGATTTTCTGTGGGTTGAAAAGATAATTTTAGTAATGTACTGTCTAAATGTTTGTGATAAGGATCTGCTTTTTCTCTTCTTTTACCTTGTACTGCAGCATCAAAATGGTTATAACCATAGTTCTGTAGTTCATGACCATCACGTTTTGTTTTCACTAATAAGGCATCAAACCATTTATAACGACCGGCTAAAGTCATGGAATCTATATGCTGACGATCCGCACTGTTGTAACCTTTTTTGTAAGAAACATACCAGTTTTTCTCTGTGAGAAAATCTCTAGCGTCTTTAGTTTTAAAAATGACAGCACCACCTAATGCACCGCTGCCAACTTTGAGTGAATTGGCTCCTTTAGCAAGTTGCACTTGTTTCAGAGTTTCAACTTCCGCTCCATTTCTCGTATTATTAAAATTACCATAGCCTTCAAATAATTCTTTAAAGCCCTGAGAACTCAACGTTTCCGCTTGGTGTAAACCATCTATCGTAATGGCTACTCGGTTTTCATCAACACCTCTCATTGCATAGCCACTGGTACCAAAGCGTCCTTTCTCTACAGCAGTGATTCCCGTTTCATAACGCACTAAATCACGAGCATCCTGCACTTGTTGACGTTTTAGTTGTTTTGCACTTTTAATTGTTTCGCCGACCTTTTTTTGTTGTATATCTTGGTCATCTAAATCTGATACAACTTTAATCTCACCTAACTCCGTGATAGTTGAGTTAGTTTGAGCCTGAGAGGGGGGGGAAGTGAGCCATAAACGGACAATACCATTGTGGCTACGATAGAGAGTTTTATTTTATGAGGTGCATGAATTTCAAACATATTTCTGCCTTGCATTAAAAATTAAGTATTTTGATGGCCTTCAACCAAATGAACGAAGCTCACTAAATCTTCATTACTTACTTGGAAAGCTTGACCAAAACCTTTTACAAATAAACCTTGAATCGGTTTAAAACTAAATAAATAAAAATCCTTATAAGTACTAATTTCATCAATTAATGCACCATGGCGTT
Organism: Histophilus somni 2336; assembly: GCF_000019405.1. Lineage (NCBI taxonomy): Bacteria > Pseudomonadati > Pseudomonadota > Gammaproteobacteria > Pasteurellales > Pasteurellaceae > Histophilus > Histophilus somni. Next base: position 1,333,757 of record NC_010519.1, read on the forward strand.
CTCTAAGAACAGCAATACTTGCTTTCCATTCTTCGGTTTCACGTTCAATCACACGAGATGTGGCATCAAAAGATAAACGACGGCGAGCAAAAATCTCACGACTTTTACTTTCGTCTTCAATAAGCATTAAGGAAACTTTAGGTACTTCCTGTAAATTACGTGCGTGACGGGCAATAGTTGAAATAAAAACCTGATATTCTCCATTAGAAATGGCGAATGGGGCATAGCTCACATTAGGTGTACCATCTTGTCCAACGGTGGCTAACATAATGGTTTTGCTTTGTGCCTTTAATTCTTGAATTTCTGGGCCTAATCGATTTTGTAATACTTCTTGACGGTTTGTTGCTGTCATTTTGATTTCCTCGTTAATTAAATAAATTGCTTAAATTTTTCTACTTGGTGCGGGAATAACTGACGTTGTTCATCACGACCAAGATAGACCTTAAAAATGGTTTGTCCGTTGTTAGCAATAAAGGCGATGTTGTAACTTTCTTTGCCTCTAAATGGCAAACTGACAAATGCGATTTGGGCGAGATTGCTGAGTTTCAAATGGCCATGTAAGGTGCCTTCATTATCTTTCATGTTGAGGTTGTAATAACCACGCCCAACCATACCTGTTGGAAAACGATCTTTAATTTCAAAAATTGAACCTTCTTTTTCAATAATGGTTGTAAAAGTTCCCCATTCGCTAATTTCAGTCATAATTTCCACCGCTCTTTCAGCAGAGAAAATTCGCACAAATTCCTCAGGTAATGCACAAAGAATATTGCCTTCCGGTTGCTGAAAATGTTCCGCCATCTCAAGCGTGATAGAAAGAGGGTTTTGAGCAATGTAATCTGCGATTTGCTGTTTTAATGTGTGCATATAAGTTTTACTTAAATTAGAAATTTCATTTCATAAATGATAATTATTCTTAATTGTATTTGAATTTATCTACTTTGAAAAGAGGGGAGAAGTGGAGTTGAATCGATAATTATTATAATTTTTTAATTTAACGTTTTTTAGATACTTGAAGTCTAAAATAACAACCTTATATTACGAAAACTGCTACAAGAATTAAAAAATTATGGGAAAGAAAAAACGTTCAGCAAGCTCCAGCCGTTGGTTAAATGAGCATTTTAAAGATCCTTTTGTGCAAAAGGCACATAAGCAAAAACTTCGTTCAAGAGCTTATTTTAAATTGGACGAAATTCAGCAATCAGATCGTTTATTTAAACATGGTATGACGGTTGTTGATCTTGGTGCTGCACCAGGAGGTTGGTCGCAATATGCTGTTAGACAAATTGGAGATCTGGGGCGAGTAATTGCTTGTGATATTTTGGAAATGGATCCAATCGTCGGTGTTGATTTTTTACAGGGCGATTTCCGTGATGAAAATGTATTACAGGCTTTATTGGAGCGTGTCGGTGAGAAAAAAGTAGATGTGGTTATGTCTGATATGGCACCAAATTTTAGCGGTATGCCAGCGGTAGATATTCCTAGAGCAATGTATTTAGTTGAACTTGCCCTTGATATGTGTAAACAAGTTTTAGCAACAAATGGATGTTTTGTCGTTAAAGTTTTTCAAGGAGAAGGGTTTGATGACTATTTAAAGGAAATTCGATCATTATTTAACACAGTTAAAGTACGTAAACCTGAGGCATCACGTGGACGATCCCGTGAGGTATATATCGTAGCTATGGGTTATATGGGATAGAAATAACTGGTCTGTTGTCTTATTAATAAATAATAGCCAATTAATCTGATAACTTTAAATCCAAATAGATTTATAGTATCTTATGAAAAATTTTTAATTACTGAAATATGGAGTTCAAACCTTGAACGATATGGTGAAAAATATAGTCCTTTGGATCGTAGTCGCTGTCGTCATGATGACAGCCTATCAGAGTTTTAGTGGAAACTCATCAAATAACGCAATTGATTACACCACTTTTATTAGCGATGTAGAAAATAACCAAGTTTCAGCCACTAAATTTAATGAGGTCGGTGAAATTTTTGTAACTAAAAAAGATGGTTCAAAATATACGACAGTTCTTCCTACACCGTTAGAAGATCGTAAGTTATTAGATGATCTGATTAAATCAAAGGTGAAAATTGATGGTGCTTTGCCTGAGCAACGGGGATTTTTATCGCAAATTTTAATTTCTTGGTTTCCAATGATCTTATTAATTGGCGTTTGGTTCTTTTTTATGCGTCAAATGCAAGGCGGTGGCGGCAAAGCAATGAGTTTTGGTAAAAGTCGTGCCAAAATGCTAACGAAAGAACAAATTAAAACTACTTTTGCCGATGTTGCAGGCTGTGATGAGGCTAAAGAAGAAGTCGGTGAAATCGTTGATTTCTTACGTGATCCAAGCAAATTCCAAAAGTTAGGTGGTAAAATTCCAAAAGGAATTTTAATGGTTGGACCTCCCGGTACAGGTAAAACCTTATTAGCAAAAGCTATCGCCGGTGAAGCACAAGTACCATTTTTTACGATTTCAGGATCTGATTTCGTAGAAATGTTTGTTGGTGTAGGTGCTTCCCGTGTCCGTGATATGTTTGAACAAGCGAAGAAAAATGCACCTTGTTTGATTTTTATTGATGAGATTGATGCGGTCGGTCGTCAACGTGGTGCAGGTCTTGGAGGAGGGCATGATGAACGTGAACAAACCTTGAACCAAATGCTTGTTGAGATGGATGGCTTTGAAGGCAACGAAGGTGTAATAGTGATTGCGGCAACGAACCGCCCTGACGTACTTGATCCTGCGTTGACTCGTCCAGGACGATTTGACCGTCAAGTCGTTGTTGGATTGCCGGATGTACGTGGTCGTGAGCATATTTTAAAAGTTCATATGCGAAAAGTGCCTGTGGCGGATGATGTTGATGCAATGACATTAGCTCGTGGTACACCGGGATATTCAGGTGCGGATTTAGCTAATCTTGTGAATGAAGCCGCACTATTTGCCGCACGTACTAATAAGAAATTGGTTACCATGTTAGAGTTTGAAAAAGCAAAAGATAAAATTAACATGGGACCAGAACGCCGTTCTATGATTATGACCGATAAAGTGAAAGAGAGTACCGCTTATCACGAAGCAGGGCATGCAATCGTTGGTTACTTAGTACCTGAACATGATCCCGTACATAAAGTGACTATTATTCCTCGAGGACGTGCTTTAGGCGTAACTTTCTTTTTACCGGAAGGGGATCAAGTCAGTATTAGTCAAAAGCAACTAGAAAGTAAGCTTTCTACGTTATATGCGGGTCGTTTAGCTGAGGAGCTTATTTACGGTGAAGAAAATATTTCAACCGGTGCTTCCAATGACATTAAAGTGGCAACCAACATTGCTCGTAATATGGTAACTCAATGGGGTTTTTCAGATAAATTGGGACCGATTTTATATTCAGAAGATGAAGGCGAAGTGTTTCTAGGTCGGTCAATGGCGAAAGCTAAACATATGTCTGATGAAACCGCACATACGATAGATGAAGAAGTAAGATCAATAGTGAATCGTAATTATCAAAGAGCAAGACAAATTCTGATTGATAATATGGATATTTTGCATGCAATGAAAGATGCTTTAGTAAAATATGAAACCATTGAAGAAGATCAAATTAGGCAATTAATGAATAGAGAACCGGTTGTTGCTCCTGCAGGTTGGACTAATAATGAGTAAAATTTATTTGTAGTTTTGGCAACGTTTAGTAAAATGTTCCGACTATGTCGTAGGTTCTGATTTTTTAATAAGGGAAAGGGGTTGAAAGTCGGTAATGTAACAGAAGTAACCCCAAACAATTATTCTTTATTTTGGGTAGAGTATGACTTTGGGATTTTGTTACGAGACGGCGGAAGAACAGTTAAGAATATTGAAAAAAACATAATAATAGGGGCGATCTACTATAGCCCCTATTTTTATTGCAATTTAGATAAAGTTTATTTTTTATCGTTACTGAGTTTTTTATTGAAAAATAAATGTGATTAAAAAATATAAAGACTGAGAGTATAGTTATGAAAAAAATTTTTTTAAAAGAATTACAAATGATTTCTTTAGATATTTTGGATTATTTTCATCATATATGTGAAGCACATAATATACAGTATTCACTGGGGGGGGGAACTTTGATTGGTGCAATTAGGCATCAAGGTTTTATTCCTTGGGACGATGATATTGATGTATATATGCTGTGGAGTGAATACCAAAAATTTGTCTCAGTTTGGAATAAATTATCACATAATTTCTATAAAATATCTCCTATTGAAACTTTTGATGGGGATGTTGTGGGGGAAATGGCTAAAATTTATGATGAGAGAACTTATTTATCAGAAAAACATAGGGCAAGTCATATATTTATAGATATTTTTATTTTAGATTATGTGCCTAGTGATTTAGGTATTTTGTATAAATCTATGAAGAAGCATCGTAGATTAACACTTAGGTTTAAGTCTTTAAGGAAACGTTTTTATCGAGCTAAAGATAAGAGTGGTTGTAAAAAAATATTTGGTAAATTATCACAAATTTATTATGAAAAAATGCAAGCTAATCTCAGTCGATTAAGAGAAACGTACAATGAAAAAAACAGTGATAATATCGGTCTTTTTTTATCTGACTATGCTTGCTGGAAAAAATCTTATATGCCTAAAGAATATTTTCGGTCGTTTAAAAAAGTTAAGTTTGAGAATAAATATTTTTATGTAACGGAATATTATCATCAGCACTTAACAGATTATTACGGTGATTATATGACATTACCGCCGGAAGATGAAAGATCTCCTAAGCATGGAATAGAAGTATATTGGAAAGAGTGAGGTTACAAAATTTTATGGCTTATTTTTTTATCTAAATTAACAGCAAACAATAAAACAATAGATAACTTAGAGAAACAAAATGTTGTAAGTTAGATTAATTGAAGGACTGGATTTTGTATGTTAAATAGACCCAGTCCTTTTAGTTTGATACAAATAATATTTGTAATAAATTTCTGTAATTTTTATTTTTTAAAGATAATGTAGATCTGAAATAACATGTGTAATGCTATTAAAAGGTTAGTGGGGTGATACATTTTTTAGTTAATTGAAAAAGTATCACCTTCGTCCATTAGATTTTAGCCCGATTTTTAGGTATAGCCAGTAACATTGGTCATGTTTCCTATTATTAAAATTTCATTGAAATACTCATCTTAACATTACGTCCAACACCTGAAACTTTTTCACTTAGATAAGGGTTGTACTTGCGATTAAAGATATTGTCTATGCTTAGAGAAAGCTTCATTCCGTGTATTTTCTTAGGTTCCCATATGGCAAATAGATGATGTAATGAGTAGCCACTGGATTTAGGAAGTGACCAATACCCCGCATCCGGATCATTATCAATAGGTGATCTATCTTGTCGACGGAAAAACTCACCTTGCCAACCAATTGATATATTCCATTTGGGTAGGTTTGTACCTAATGTCATTATTGCCTTACGAGGAGGGATCTCTGCTATCCAATCTTTGCTTCTAGATTAACTAAAGGATGATCTGATATGTAAGCCCAGTCTAGAGAGACACTTTCGTCAGTCAGTTTGCGATATACCAGTTTCCTTTTCCAAGCAATATCTTCTCCCCATTTCTTTATGTCGGATATACTTGGTGAGGGTAAATTATCACGCATAGCGGCAAACGGTGTCCAACCGGAGTTATTGGAGCGTACAGCTGAAAGCGTAAATTTTTGCTTATCTGAAGGATAAAAATTGACTTTTAATAAATAGCTCTTATTGTCATTTTCAGAGTATAAGAAACGAGATCCGTCAGGGCGTTTTATGTTTTGACTATTACGAACGGTCGTGTAAAATAAGCCCTCCAGATTTTTTGCTTGATTGCGTAGAAAAATTGCACCGCTCCAAATATTCTGTTTATCATTCGTATGGTAACTATATTTAGCAAATCCACCTATATTTTGATTTTCATTGAGAAAATCGCTCGGATTTTTAGTTATAAATTTTAAGGTTCCACCAAATCCGCTATTCCCATATTTTGTAGAAAAGCTTCCTTTATCAACCTCCACCCGACGCAGTAATTCCGGTTCTATAAATACAGATCCTTGACGATATCTTTCAAAGTTTTTTTGTATCCCGTCTAATTCAATACGGACATCTTCACTATCACCAAATCCCCAATATTGATATTTTGACCTCCCGGTCTAGGTGAACCTGACATATTGACACCAGGCAAAACATTAACTAAGGCTGCGGCATTGTCAGCTTGCTGTCGGTCAATATTTTTTGTTAATAGTGTTGAACGTCCGATATCATACTGTTCATTTTGAACTAAGATGACAGGAAGAGCGTCGTATTGTTGAGCGATTAATTTGCTTGTATAAAACGTAGATGAAAGCAATATAGTGATGAGACGGTAGCATTATTGTCCAAACTTGATGTCGATAAACATATAGATGTTGAAATTAAGCTTGATGAGCTTGATTTGACAAGTGCCGAAAGTAAAGCGACTTATGCACAAATCAAGGAATATATATTGGAAAAATTTGATTTAAAGGTTTCGAAACTCTATATTGCACAGATTAAAAAGAAATGTGGAATTGTACTGAGGGAGCATTATAATAAATCAAAAAAAGAGAAACAGGTTATTCCACAATGCACACCGGAAAAAGAGGAAGCTATCATGGATGCGTTAAAGCATTTTAAAATGATTTAGTAGAAATGGAGGGTATTTATGAGATGGATAATAAAAATAATTTTGTTTCCAATAATATTACTTCTATCAATACTAATTTCTTTTCTAAAATTTATAATCAGCGTTAGTGGAATGATTTTAGGAATATTATCATTCTTAGTGGTATTAGGTTCGATTGCAGCACTTGTGCAAAAAGACACAACTACTTTTATTCAAGCACTGATAATAGCATTTTTGATAAGTCCCTATGGATTACCTAAAATTGCATTATGGGTTACAGCATATATTGAATTTGCAAGAGATAGATTGAAATAAATATAAAGAAACTAATGAGGCGATAGATAAAATACTATCGTCTTTTTTCATGCTAAAAATTGAAAAGAAAGGAGGCGACGATATGAGTATGTATTTATTTGATGAACAGCCTATTGTTGCAAATAAAGCATTAGCAAGAGCATTAGGGTTAAATGAAGCCTTAGTATTGCAACAGATAAACTATTGGATTGAGATAAATAAGAAGTCCGGTAAAAACTATCATGATGAGAAATATTGGACATACAATTCTATAAGGGCATGGCAAGAAAATGATTTTGACTATATGAGTGTTGATACAGTAAAAAGAACTTTTGCCAAACTTGAAAAGGCGGGTTATCTTTTGGTTGGAAACTATAATAAAGATCCAAGAGATAAAACAAAATGGTATACGATAAATGATGAAAAATTAGAAGAATTATATCTTGAATTGAATAAGAAAAAGCTGGAACATGAAAGAAGCATTTTAGAGAAAGAAAGTCAAAATACCATGCACAATGCATTAGGGCAAAATGCACCAATGCAATGATGCATATAGCACTGATGCATTCAATGAAAATCTACCAACGCATTATGGCAAATTGCATGAACCGTTACCAGAGATCCCGAGTATTCATCCAACTGATATTTTAATGGGCGTGGGAGTAGCAGTTTTAATTAAATTTATAGTCTATACAAAAGGTAAAAATGCAAAAAAATTCAGGCAGGGGAAAGAGTATGGATCAGCACGATGGGGAACTGCAAAAGATATTCAGCCGTATATGGATGAAAAGTTTCAAAACAATATCTTGCTTACTCAATCTATAAGGATAACGCTGATACAATCGTAGGTAACTGTGATAGTACCTTGTTTCTTGGTGGCAAGAAAGACCACATTAAAGGAACTTTCTGAAACACTGGGAAAAGAAACGATAGATTTATATAACACATCGGAAACAAGGAGTAATCAAAAGAGCTTTGGACTTAATTACCAAAAGACAGGTAAGGAGCTTATGAGCCAAGATGAGATTACTGTAATGGATGGTGGTAAATGTATCTTTCAGCTTAGAGGTGTCAGACCTTTTCTTTCAGATAAATACGATATTACAAAGCACAAGAATTATAAGCTCCTAGAAGATTATGATAAGAAAAATATCTTTAATATTGAAGACTATATCAAGAGAAAAGGTAAAGCCAAGCTTAATAAAAATACTTCAATTATAAGGCTTTAGCAGTTATTTTTACACTGTATGGGTATATTTGATATAATGATATATATACATTTTAAAATATTAGATAATATATCCTGAGGAGGTAAAACTGTGCTAGAAAACTTAAAGCTACTAAAAAAGGATATGGAAAGGCTTGATTGGACAATATGTAGTTTTATTTTTAACTACAAGGACATTGAGTATATCGTTTTAGTAAAAAGATTTGTTGAAAATGAACCAAGGAAAAATAAATATGCCTTGGTAAAATTACATTTTATGAGATCAAATGATTTGTCAAATGATTTGGTTTGTGAAGCAAATAGTCATAGTTTATTAGTAGATACAAGAACTATGAGAGAATACTTTGAAATAGAATATGCAGAAAATTTAGGTGACATATTAAGCCAGTTTACTGATTATTTTGGACGTTATATTCCTATTAGTGTTCCAAACCATATTTCTGAAATAGAAAAAATATCTATGGTAAATTCATTAAGTATAAGTGATGCAGAAGATCCAAGAAAGATATATTGTAGGAATGTAAAGAGAAATCCAGAGGGGCAAAAAAGAACCATGTTTAATGCAGATAAAGCAAAGTTTTTAAGAAAATCATTGTTTGAGCATTTTAAGGATGATAAAAGTGTAAGCTTTTGTTTTTCGATATATCCAGAAAAGGAAAATGATGATGCAGAAATATTGAAGAAATTTGCAATAAATAATTGATTATAATCTAGTTGATATAGCGACATAATAACATGATTTATTATTTTATATTTTGTGAAAGGAGTGTTTGCAATTGTATTATCAAGTTTTAGTTGAAATTAAAGAAAAGATTGGCAAGTCAAATCAAAATAAAGAAATTACAGTTTTAGATGTGGAATCAAGGGATGAGGTGTTAAATGATATAGTCATTCCATATCTTAACAATGAGGAATTTGTTTTTAATGGTTATATGTTAAATAAACGAGAAATAAATAGGCTGAAGGTAATGACAACGGAACAAACAGTTAGGTCGTTATCTCAATATGAAAATGATAATATGCCACAGGGACTTATAATGTATGTGTCACCGAATGACATACTTACATATGATAAATATATAACTGACGTAACCAAAGAATTACTTGATGAAGGTAAGAAAACACAACATACAATATTGGATAGGCATAAAGATGAAATAATAGGAAAAGATAAAAATAAAGTGTTTATTGTTCATGGAAGAGATAATGAAACTAAGCAAGAAGTTGCACGTTTCATAGAAAAGATGGGCTTTGAACCAATCATATTACACGAACAGTCAAGTTTGGGTATGACTATCATTGAAAAAATAGAAAAATACACAAATGTTGGTTTTGGAATTGTACTATATACTCCGTGTGATAAAGGTTACGAAAAAGATAGTCCTAAGGAGATAAAGAGTAGAGCAAGACAGAACGTGGTTTTTGAACATGGATTTTTAATTTCTAAATTGGGAAGAAATAATGTATGTGCTTTAGTAAAAGATGACATTGAAAAACCGAATGATATATCAGGGGTTGTTTATATAACTTTTGATAGTAATGGCGGGTGGAAAATACCACTTGCAAAAGAAATGAAAAGTTCTGGATATGAAGTGGATTTCAATTTGTTTATGTAATTATAGTAATGTTTTAAGCAGTAAGTCTAAAAGATAGATTTGCTGCTTTTTTATTACTCAAAATCAGGAGGCAAGATGATAAGGATCAGAAGTCCCACTAAGGAAACAATTAAATAGTATGAGCGTTAGCGATTGGAAAAGAAAAACTCCGGTCGCTTTTTTTATTGAAAAGAAAAGGAGAAATTTTTAAATGAAGCAAGAAATGATTAACATCAACGCCAACTTATTGGCAGAGCCTACTTTCTCAAGTTTTGAAAATGAAGGAGAGAAAGTGGAAGTTGCAAACTTCACGCTTGTAAAAAAGTACGGAAAGGGAAAGGAGTACATCAACTGTGCAGCTTATGGAGAAAAAGCGGATAAAGCAAAATCCTTTGAAAAGGGCGATTTAATTCATGTATTCGGCTACTTTAAGAAGCGTGAAAAAGAGGGAAGAGGAAGCTACGCAGAAAACAGAGGATAAGAGCTTAACGAAATCTCCCTGCTTAAAGTCTTTTGGAATATCACTCTTTTCTCCATAAGCGGAGCAATTATGATATATCTTGTTACCATCATCATCTTTGGATACTACGGAAAAATTCGCTACCTTGAAGGCTTCTCTGTTCTTATTTTCCCTTTCAACTACATCAACCTCTCCAACGATATTTCCGACAATATTGATAAGATTATCCTTTTCTTCCTGAACATAAGGTAAGTCTTTTATCTGTCCCTGTTCTCTTAAATCCTCAATCATATAGTCAAATTCCTCATGTAGCAAATTAAGGCTGTCATTGTCCATATAAGCATCATAGAGCTTGTCTAGAGCACTTTCATCATTGATACCTTTTTCCATGCTTATAATCGCCTTCATAAAGTCCTTGTGGTTATCATTTACCATATCTTCAATTTTATCTCTTATTGTTTTGTAATCCATATTTTTATCTCCCTTCATGGTAAAGGGGAGGTTGCCCTCCCCTTATCTTAAAAATTCCTGTTCTTTTGTAGTGTGTTTTTCTTCCGTTTTACTTTCTTCCTGATAAGCTCTTATCTGTCCTAAAATAGACGGCTTTGGTCAGATTAGAACTTCCGTTGATGATAAAGGCAAGGAACATACTAACATTAGAATACTTTCTTCAAAGCTCTTAAAGGCAAAAGAACAGATGAAAGGACAGGAAGAAAAGAAAGAATCTGTACTTGGAGCTATCAAAAAGTATCAGGCTGAAGATAAGGAAAAGCCAAAAGAAAAGAAAGAAGCAAACAAAGAAGCAGAGAGATAAATTTACGGTCGGTGTGGTCTTAGGACTGCACCGACTCTTTTTTGTTTGCAAGAGTTCGAATAAAGAGAATATATTTATGAAAAAAGTATATTTTATGGTATAATGTAACAAATATTAGTTTTCTTGAAGGGAGTTTGTTGAATGAAAAAATTTGATAATGAAAAATATCAAATATTAGCAAAAGATTTAATGGGGGATATTTTTTATTCGGAGACATCTAATCGAAATAAAATTGCTACCATTCGCCAGTATGCAGAAGTGATAGTGAGAAAAATTTTAGATATTGACCCAAGTCAAAAGATGACGATTGGTGCGAATGAAATATCTAAAAAAATTGATACTCTTAAAAATAGTAAGTTTTTAAAAGAAGCGTTAGAGAATATTAAAAAGGATGGTAATAAATTTACACATACTGAGTATTTAGAAGAGGTTACATCTAATGAATTTGATATAATTGTTGATAAGCTTTTGGATATGCTTTCTTTTATGCTTATTAATTATTTTGAAACTTATAAATTTGGATCAAGAAACGATGTTTTGCAGTCATTTTCATTGTTACCACCAATAGTACGATATAAGGTGCTAATATTTTTATACAGCAAATATCCTAACAATGTACATGTTGTTGATAAATTAGCGTTAGCAATTGTTAAAGCATTTAGTAGAGAAGAAGCCATTAGATGGACTGAGGAAGAAAAAGATAACCTGATTAATTTAAATGCGATGTCAGATAAGGGATTTGCTGAGATTGCAAAAAATAAAGGGATAGAAATCGCAGAAATCATTAGACTTAGTTTGCCTTATAAAAATATGTATGAGTTGTGTATTGATAAAATTATGAAAATCGGAAATGAAATAGATTCAAAAGGTCATTTATACATTGATTTTGAAGGTGCATTGCCGTATTACAAGCAATATGGAATTATAGATGAGGATAGTGAAGAAATAAAAGAATTTAATGATATTATGGATTTTTTATATCTTGGAAGAAGAACAAAATTAGACGATTTTATTAAACTAAAAGAGCCATATTTGGTTCTAAATGCAATTATAGAGGACGATAATATAGATGAGAGTATTTAGCTATAAAAGACTATTCAAAAAACTTATTGATTTAGATATGACAAATAATGAATTGATGGAAAAGGCAAAAATAAGTAAAAGCACATTTTACAAAATGAAGAATGGGCAGAATATAACGACGGATGTTTTACTTAGAATTTGCAATACTTTGGATTGTGGTATTGAAGAAATTATGGAGTGTAGTGATGAATATAGATAGTGAAGAATTTGAACCAATATTTATGGATATTAAGGAGCGATACCTATCAGGTGTAAATTTCCCCAAATTAATAGTTGGAACAGGGCTTTCTATTGCAATGAATATTCCGGGAATGTCAAAATTGGCTGAAAAATTGGAGGAATCGTTTGAAAGTATCGGTGATTTAGAGTTACAGAAGCAGTGGAACAAATATAAAGGGAAGATCAAAGATGAAGGATTAGAAGCAGCCTTATTAGATGTTTCAATAAGTGAAGAATCGTTTGTGGAAATAATTCGAGAGATAACGAGTGAATTTATTTTAGATGAAGAATATAATCAGCATCGTAATATATTAAATGAAATTTCCGGATTTGAAAAATTATTAAAGTACTTATTAGGAACTGTAAGTGTAAATAATCAAGTAATCGATATAATGACTCCTAATTATGACAGAATTGTAGAACTAATTTGCGATAAATTAAAACTATCAACTACATTAGGATTTTCGGGGAATATGTATCAAACTTTTAATGCAAATATACTAAAGCAACCTTATGATTTTTTTCTAAAAGCGTTCCTTTAGTAAGATTATTTAAGCCACATGGATCAGTTAATTGGATAAAAAAGAATGAGAGAGAATATCAGATTAATGATTATAAGTTACTAAAAGATAACAAGTGCTATATAGATATTATTACACCAGGCAGTATGAAATATAAGTCAGGAATGATTAACGGTATTTTTAGATGTCATAGGGAAATTTTTAATGAATTGATAACAGACTCTAAAAAGAATTTTTCTATATTTATTTATGGATATGGTTTTAATGACCAGCATTTTAATACAGTATTCGAGGATACTCAAAAGGATGTGGTTGTCTTGACAAGGACGATTAAAAAATCATTTTTAGATAGAGCAATGAAAAACGAAAACTGGACTTTATTTTATAAATATGAAGATAAAGAAGAAAATACAGAAGAAGGAAATTATATGGTATATAAAGGTAAAAAATATAATATAAATAAGGAATTGTGGGATATAAATGTATTTTCAGAAACTTTTTTAGGATAGGAGGAAATTATGGAAGATATTCAAAATTATTTAAATCAAGAAATTGGAGTTGTTCAAAATGTTGATACCAAGAAAGTATCTGTGTCAGTAGAAAAGGAAGAAATTTTAAATAGGTTAAAAATAAATGATATAGTTGTTTTATCTGGAAATAATGCAGATGAAAAACTAATTGGAATAGTAACTAGAGTAAGTAAAAAGAGAATTGACATCGATGATGAAGAAGCTGAAGAACAAGAATATTCATTTAACTTTTGTAATATAACTTTAGTAGGTACGTTTTATAAAAAACTGTCTTCAACTAAACAAAATATTTTTAAAAGAGCGGTGAATACTTACCCTGAAATCAATAGCAAGGTTTATTTGGCAGATGGTAAAGCTCTCTCTATTATTATGAACTCTCTTGAAAATGAGATATCTTCAGAAAAAAGATTAATTATTGGCAAATATGCAAGTAATAAAACGGTTGAAGCAATTTTGGATGGAAATAGATTTTTTCAAAGACACGCAACCATAGTGGGTAGTACTGGAAGTGGAAAATCTTTTACTGTAGCAAATATTCTTGAGAAGGCGAATGAGTTGGAACATGCTAATTTAATTGTTTTTGATTTGCATGGTGAATACAATGAATTAAGTTATGCTGAACAGATAAAAATTTGTGACTCTGAGGATGGGTTACATATTCCTCTGTGGTTTTTTAATTATGAGGAAATTCATTCTTTGTTTATTGAATCTTCTGAAGGGACATATACAAATCAAAGGGCAACAGTAATTAAATATATTTTAGAGCATAAGAAAAGGTATCTTGAAGAAAATATGACTGAATTTTCATCAGAAATAATTACAGCAGATACGCCGATTCCTTTTTCAGCAAAAGGGTTAAAAGCATATTTAGAGGATGAAAATATAAAGGAAGAAACAACAGGTGAAGTATATAAAACCGGAGATAAAAAAGGACAAGAAAAGACGAAACAAGGTCAATACTATGGGAAATTAACAAACCTTATTACGAGACTTCAGACAAAAATAGATGATAAAAAATATGGGTTTGTATTTAATGAGAATAACACTGGAAGAGCTGAATATTTGAAAGAATTTATTGATAAAATAATGGGGCTAGATAAAAAAATAAAAGTAATAGATTTATCAGAAGTCCCATCAGATATGTTACCTATAATAATAGGTATTGTAACAAGGTTGGTATATGAAGTTCAATTTTGGATGTCGCCTAAAACAGATGAGACTCGACATCCTATAGCCTTCATTTGCGATGAAGCACACTTATACATGCCAAGAGATACAACAAAATTGAAAGCGGTTGAGAACAAATCGCTGGAGATATTTGAAAAAATCTCTAAGGAGGGGAGAAAATATGGTGTTTCATTGGTGATTGTTTCTCAAAGACCTGCAGAACTAAATTCCACTATCATATCTCAATGCAATAATATTATAAGTTTGAAAATTACGAATGATAGAGATAAATCGGCAGTAGCAACTATGTTAACTGATTCATTGGTAGGTTTGGTTGAAACATTACCCAATCTTGATGTTGGAGAATGTATTGTTATTGGAGATTCGATTAAGCTACCTACTAAAATTATTTTAGATAAACCTAAAGAAGAACCTAAAAGCTCAACTATTGATTTTTGGGATCGATGGATAGACGGAAAAGGTACAGTTTTCGATATTGATGAAGCAATTAAGTGTATGATCAAACAAATAAGGTAAGAGGAGAATATAGAAAAGCTATCTCTCCATCTCCTTGCCCATATAAATTCCGTAATTTTTTCGTATCTTGTAAAGTTCGTCCATAGTAGATTTTGTAGAAGAATACTCTTGCATAAGGGTATTCTTTTTTTCTTGCAATTTATCAAGTTCAGCTAAAATATCTTTTGAATTTGGAATAAGATTTTTTAAGCTCTGAAAGGGCGTTTTCATATAGAGTGATTTGAGTTTTATACTCTTCAAAAAATGCATTGTCAGAAGGATTAGCCTTATATTCATTGTAGCACGCCCTGTATTTTTTTACGGTATGAACTTGTTCCATAGTGGCAGAAAGCAACAGCATTTCCTTATCAATAACCTTGATTTTATCCTGTAAATTTTGCCTTTCATCGGCTGCTTTTTGGATGTACTCATCAAGTTGCTTAACGGATTTAATACCTTGTTCTCTGAGGAAGATAACAGACTCAGCCATTGTATTAAGGTTATGTTTGGTTGCCCAATATTCATAGCCTTTGCTTTCTTTTACTTTAAGATTTGTGTTCATATCAATAACCTTGCCGATGCGTTTTTTGACGGCAGGAGTCTTGATATACTCTCTTTCTGCAATACGTTCTTTTAATCTTTCTTCGGTATAATCTTCTCCGATTGTTTTAGCCCTTGTAAATCTCGCCTTATCTTTTGGCTTAAAAGCAATGTGTTTGCCATACTTAATTTCATAGTCAAGATCAGCCATCTTTTTTAGAAACTCATCCCAATCCTTAGACTGTTTTATCATTCTATCAATGTCAAATTGAAGCTTGCTTTTCCAAGAAGCCCCATGCTTTGTCTGTTCGTTTTCATACCAAGATTTACCGGTAGTCTTATATTTTTTCTTATAGCTTTCGTAAAACTCGTCAACGATGGATAGGCTATTTTCTTTGCATAGCTTATCGCTCTGATAACGGATTTTATGATAGCTTTTTTTATTAGACTGGTAGCACCTACCTGTTACCATATTTACATTGTTAAAGATGATGTGATTGTGTATATGCCCTTTATCTATATGGGTAGATAAGACAAATTCGTACTCGTCTTTGAGTATCTTTGAATTTCTTATTAAATTATACCAGAAGGACACCATAATTTCCACATATAACCTGACAAATATTGAATTATAATTTATTATTAAATATAAATTCAGTATTGGGATGGAAAGAGGTGTGCTATGGCACAAGTATTAAAAGAAGAAGTTAGAAATAGAATACTCGAAGCAGCAGAAAAAGTATTTTATAAAAAGGATTATAGAGGTGCTAAATTAACAGATATTGCAAAAGAAGCAAATATTCCTGTGGCACTCATTTATACCTATTTTAAAAACAAGGAAGTTTTGTTTGATGCAGTAGTAAGTTCTGTTTATATAAACTTCGAGTCAGCTTTTAATGAGGAAGAATCTTTGGAAAAAGGTTCTGCTTCTGAAAGGTTTGATGAGGTTGGAGAAAATTATATTCATGAACTTTTAAAAGAGCGTAAGAAGTTAATTATTTTAATGGATAAAAGCTCAGGTACTAAGCATACAGAAGCAAAGCAAAAACTCATATCGCAAATGCAGGTTCATATTGAAGTAAGTTTAAAAAGACAATCGAAACAGGAATATGATCCAATGCTTGCCCATATTTTAGCCAGTAACTTTACAGAGGGGCTTCTTGAAATAGCAAGGCACTATCAAAGTGAAAAGTGGGCAAAAGATATGTTAAAACTTATTGCAAGGTGTTATTACAAGGGAGTGGAATCCCTATAATCAGCACTAAAAAAATAGACTTTGCGTAATCAGCAAAGTCTTACTTTAAATCTTAATACTAAATTAAAATTCAATATTATTCAATTTTGAAAGGAGAGTTGTTCATGCCGGAAAAAGAATTAAGGAAAAAAGTGATTGGGAAAAATGGTTTACCCAATTCACTTCTTGCTTTAAAAATAGTATTTGATTTGATACCACAAATCTTACTTGTATATTTGATTAGTTCTTTAATCACAAACAATATTAACGAAGGTAATTTAAAGTATATATTCTTGGGAATCTTTATATCGTTTGTATTAAAAGGCGTGTTTTACTATTTTGCAACAAAGGTTGCTCATGAGAAGGCATACGAAAAATTGACAGAACTTAGGATAGATATTATCGGGCATCTAAAAAAACTAAGTTTGGGATTTTTCAAAGAACATAATACAGGGGAGCTTACGAACATTGTTCAGCATGATGTGGAGCAAGTGGAAGTATACCTTGCTCATGGTCTTCCTGAAATAATGGCAGTTACACTTCTGCCTATGTTTCGGCGGTAGATAGTTACGAAAGACTTTCAAGAATTTTATATGCAGATGTAATCCCGGATAAAGTGAATGGAATTGTTCCGAAAGATAATGATATAGCTTTTGAAAACATAGATTTTTCCTATGAAAAAGATGAATTTAAAATGGAAAAATTGAGCTTTTCTATTGCTGAAAAAACAATGACAGCCTTAGTTGGAGAATCAGGTAGTGGAAAGACTACTATAATGGATATGTCATATTTTGTCTTTCAAGATTCAGACTACCAGTTGTTTTCGGAAAGTGTACTTGATGAAATGCTGCTTGGTATTTCAAGTAAAGATAAAAAAGAAAATACCCAAAAGGCAAAGTCTATTTTGAATGTACTTGGCTTAGATAAATACATTGATAGACGATGCTGTCGCTGAGGTAATAATCAAGTTAGTAAGCAATCCTAAATTTGCGTCTATGATACAAGAAAAAATCAATATGAAGGTTGATACATCAGCTATTGAAAATGAGATAGATAATTACCAAAAAGAGCTGAGAAAAAGTCATTCTACAAAGTTTAAGCTCATTGAAGAAATAGATAACTTAGATGTTGATGATAAACATTATAGGAGAAGAAAAACCGATTTAGATGACAGGCTTTATCGTATGTATGATAAAATTGAAGAGTTAGAAGGTCAGTTAATAGAAGCTAAAGCAAAAAAAGAAACAATAGAAGCTGAGAAACTTACTGGCGATATATATATAAGGTTTTGATTTATTTTGACAAACTTTATAAAGTCATGAACGATGTTGAACGCAGACAGTTAATAGAATCACTTATTTCAGAAATTCAAATTTATGAAGAGAAGCAGCCAAATAGACAATGGCTAAAGTCCATTACTTTTAAGCTACCTATCATAGATGAGGATCTAAATATAAGTTTTGACAATGATGAGTAAGTTGATGTATGAAGGGGGGGGAATTTAACAAATTTATTACACATGATTATCGTAATTAATGTAAATAATTGGGAATATAACTAATTATCATTTTAATGTAAAGGTTTTTATATAAGGGAATAAAAAAGAATATGAATTGTATAAACATTCAATATAGAGTTCAAAGGTAAGCTACTTTGGGCGTTTTTCAGTGTTTTATTCATTATTTTTGTATTTATTCTCAAAAATTTTTTTATTTTTGTTCATTCCAATATTCCGCTATAATTGACCGCACTTTTAACTTGATTGCGTAGCAGAGCAAATGAAATTACAAGCAAATAATAAAACTTTAGATCTTTCAAATCCTCAGATTATGGGGATTTTGAATTTTACGCCGGATTCTTTTTCAGACAGTGGACGCTTCTTTTCTTTAGATAAAGCCTTATTTCAGGCAGAAAGAATGTTATCGGAAGGTGCGAGTATTATTGATATTGGTGGTGAATCCACTCGTTCTAATGCGGCAGAAGTAAGTTTGGAGCAAGAATTGGATCGTGTTGTGCCTTTAGTTGAAGCTGTAAGAAAACGTTTTGATTGTTGGATTTCAGTAGATACCTCTAAAGCTGAAGTAATGTTGGAAAGTGCTAAAGTCGGTATGGATATAATCAATGATATTCGTGCATTACAAGAGCCTAATGCCTTAGAGACAGCGGTAAAATTAGGGTTACCGACTTGTATTATGCATATGCAAGGGCAACCTCGTACAATGCAACAAAATCCCCAATATAATAATGTAGTGCAGGAAGTATTGGAATTTTTACAAAATCACACCGCACTTTGTTTACAAGCGGGCATGAAAAAAGAAAATATTATTTGGGATCCCGGTTTAGGTTTTGGTAAAACTGTGCAACAGAATTATAAATTATTACAGCAAGTTGCCCGATTTTGTCAGCAGGATATTCCTGTTTTAGTGGGGTTATCACGTAAGTCTATGATTGGTGCGGTGTTGGATAAACCTGTAGGCCAAAGAGTAATAGGAAGTGCGACAGGTGCATTACTTGCGGCAATGAACGGTGCAAAAATTTTGCGTGTACATGATGTTGATGAAACATTAGATGCATTGAAAATTTGGCAAGCAACAGAACAGGCTTAGTTTTAAAGAGTTGTTCTACAATAAGTTGATTTCACAGAGTGAAGGATAATTTTGCTTCTCTTGCGTTGATGAATAATCAAGGAACGAAAAATGGCGGAACGTAAATATTTTGGAACTGATGGTGTGCGTGGCAAAGTAGGAAGTTATCCTATTACTCCCGATTTTGTGCTGAAATTAGGATGGGCAGCAGGTAAAGTGCTAGCTACACAGGGAACTGGTAAAGTCCTAATTGGTAAAGATACACGTATTTCCGGATATATGTTGGAATCTGCATTAGAAGCGGGGTTGGCAGCTGCAGGATTATCTGCCGCATTTACCGGACCAATGCCAACACCGGCAATTGCTTATTTAACACGTACTTTTCGTTCGGAGGCGGGAATTGTTATTTCTGCTTCACATAATCCTTTTTATGACAATGGAATTAAGTTTTTTTCTGCACAAGGTACAAAATTACCTGATGATGTGGAAGAAGCAATAGAGGCTATGTTGGAACAGCCTATGGATTGTGTTGAATCAGCTAAATTGGGGCGTGCAAGCCGTATTAATGATGCGGCAGGTCGTTATATTGAGTTTTGTAAAAGTACTTTTCCGGCACATTTAAGTTTAGATAAGTATAAAATCGTGGTGGACTGTGCAAATGGTGCAACTTACCATATTGCACCGAATGTCATGCGTGAACTTGGTGCAGAAGTTATTGAAATTGGTACGCAACCCGATGGTATGAATATCAATGAAAACTGCGGTGCAACAGATATCAAAGCATTACAAAATCAAGTATTGGAAACAAAAGCTGATATCGGTTTAGCCTATGATGGCGATGGTGATCGCTTAATTATGGTTGATCATTTTGGTAATAAAGTTGATGGCGATCAGATCTTGTTTATTATTGCTCGTGAGGCGTTACGTTCAGGTAACTTAAAAGGTGGCGTGGTGGGCACGTTAATGAGCAATATGAGCTTAGAGCTCGCTTTAAAGCAATTGGGAATTCCATTTGTTCGTGCAAATGTAGGTGACCGCTATGTGTTAGAAAAAATGCAAGAATATAATTGGATTTTGGGTGGTGAAAATTCAGGTCATATTATTATTGCGGATAAAAATACTACCGGAGACGGTGTGATCGCTTCCTTGGCGGTATTAGCTGCAATGGTGCAACATAAATTGTCTTTAAACGAATTAGCAAGTGCGGTGAAATTATTTCCACAAGTGTTAATTAATGTACGTTTTGCAGGTGGTGCAAATCCATTGGAAAGTGATGCAGTAAAAGCAGTTGCAACAGAGGTCGAAAAACAACTTGCAGGCAAGGGCAGAATTTTATTACGCAAATCCGGAACGGAGCCATTAATTAGAGTGATGGTGGAATGTGAGGATGCTGAACTGGCACAGCTCAGTGCAGAAAAAATTGCTGAGGCAGTTAGATCTAATTAGGTGTGATAGGATAATGAAAATATTTGTAATGCGACATGGCGAAGCAGAAGTGATGGCTAATTCGGATAAAGAACGCCGCTTAACCTCTCGAGGTCGGTTGCAAGTTAGCGAACGAGGTTATTGGTTAAAAACGGTTATTCCTGATTTTGATAAGGTTTTGGTAAGTCCTTATAGAAGAGCGGTAGAAAGTTTTGAAAAAATCGATGAGGCTTATCATCATCAACTAAGTTCAAAGCAGGAAATTTGGGAAGGTATTACACCTTATGGAAGTAGTCATTTGGTGATAGATTATTTATCTGTATTGGCAAATAAAGGTGTTGATAAGGTCTTGATTGTTTCACATTTACCTTTAGTGTGGGATATTGTCACAGAATTGTGTTCTAAACGTAGCCCCATCAGTTTTTATCCCTCTACAATTGTTGGTTTACAGTGGGATTGTGAGCAAAGTGCGGTCATTACGGAGATAAAATATCCGGAGTAGTAATATGCAAAATAACGATTTCTTATCCGCCTTTATTTTTTCAACCAGCGTTACTCTGCCGACATTGTTAATGCTGATGTTGGGTGTTACGTTACGAGCAAAACGAGTCATTGATGATCGTTTCAGCGGACAAGCAACTAAAATTATTTTTAATATTACCCTGCCTGTTTTATTATTTTTAAGTATTTTTAAAAATCCTGTGGATTATAGCCAACAAGTGCCTCTTTTATTGGCAGGAGTGGTTGGTACATTAATTTTATTTGTTGGTGCTGAGATTTTTGCCGCAAAATTTGTTGCAGATAAACGTGAAAGAGGCACTTTTGTGCAAAGTGTTTATCGAGGTAATAACGGCATTTTAGGTTTAGCATTTTGCATTAATGCTTATGGGGATTTAGCGTTGGCACCGGCGTCAATTTATGCGGCTGCATTAACTTTTTTATATAATATTTTAGGTGTTATTACGCTAAGTCGTTCTTTATCCGATGGTAAAGTCGGTGTCAAAAAAATTGTTTTCAATGTTTTAAAAAATCCATTAATTATTGGTATCTTACTCGGTATTTTGGCAAGTTTTAATCAGGTGGTTTTTCCAAAAGCAATCTTGACGACCGCTGATTATCTTGCGAGCATGACCTTACCTTTAGCATTAATTTGTACCGGTGCCAGTATTGATGTGAAAGGATTATTTAAGATTAATGCGGTATCTTTATGGGCGAGTATCGGACGATTACTGGTCGCACCTATTTTTATGGTAGTGATTGGCAAAGTTTTAGGTATCACCGGTATACATTTAGGTATCGTGTTATTGATGTCTTCAACACCTTTAGCAACAGCTGCTTACGCCATGATTAGAGGAATGGGCGGTAATGCTGTAACAGCTGCGAATATTATTGGATTGACAACTTTTGGATCTATGTTTAGTTCTGTTACAGGTCTGTTATTACTGAATCAAATAGGCTGGATTTAAATAATTTTTTCGTTTTTATTTGATTTTGTTATTATTCGGTAACGTTTATATAGTGAATCTATTTTTTGGCAAAATATAACCGCACTTTGGACTTATCTATAAAAGTGCGGTTTAAATTTATAAATCAATGCAACAAATCATTCAAACATTTTCCGGCAACGGCGTATTAAGTAAAAATATCAAAGGTTTTCGTCCTCGAGTTGAGCAAACGGAAATGGCAAAAGCTGTAGGTCGGGCAATTAGTCAAAAAAGTACTTTAGTTGTGGAAGCCGGTACAGGAACAGGAAAAACATTTGCGTATTTAGTCCCGGCGTTATTGGCAAAAAAGAAAACGATTATTTCCACAGGTTCAAAGAATTTACAAGATCAACTTTTTAGTCGAGATCTCCCCACTATAAAAAAAGCCTTGAACTATAGCGGTAAAATTGCCTTATTAAAAGGACGAGCCAATTATTTATGTTTGGAACGCTTGGAACAAGTTATTGCTCAAGGCGTTTTGGGGAATAGAGAAGTGTTGGCGGATTTGGCAAGCGTACGTCGCTGGAATAATGCAACAAAAACGGGCGATTTAACTGAATGTGTTGAACTTGCGGAAGATAGCCCTATTTTACCGCAACTGACCAGTACGGCAGAAAGTTGTTTAGGGGCAGAGTGTCCTCATTATGCAGATTGTTATATTGCCCTTGCACGCAAAAAAGCACTTAATGCTGATTTAGTTGTAGTCAACCATCATTTATTTTTTGCCGATATAGTCGTGAAAGAAAGTGGTTTTGGTGAATTAATTCCGCAAGCTGAAGTGATTATTTTTGATGAAGCACATCAACTTCCCGACATTGCAAGTCAATATTTCGGTCAAAGCATTACTTCTCGCCAATTTTTTGATTTATGTAAAGATATTAATATTGTTTATCGAACTGAAATAAAAGATATGGCACAGCTTGGTGTAGCTTCCGACACGCTGTTAAAAGCGGTGCAAGACTTTCGTTTATTGCTGGGTGAAGGGAATTTAAGAGGCAATTGGCGTGAAGTTTTACGCCAAAGTGCGGTAGAAAAATCGTTCAGTTTGTTACAAGAAAAAGTAGATTTTACAGCGGAAGTTATCAAATTAGGGTTAGGACGTTCACAAACGTTAGACAGTATTTTTGAGCGTATTATTCAGCTGAAAGCAATGCTTCAACGCTTACAAGCAACAGATATCGTAGGATTTTGTTATTGGTATGAAACCATGGGAAGGCAATTCGGTTTACATATTACACCTTTAACCGTTGCTGATAAATTTGGTGAGCAAATGAAAGCTAAAGAAGTCGCATGGATTTTTACCTCGGCAACTTTAGAGGTGGCAGGAACGTTTACTCATTTCTGCAAACGCTTAGGTATTGAAAAGGCGGAACAGCAAGTTTTACCCAGCCCATTTAATTTTACCGAACAAGCACTATTTTGTGTACCTCGTTATTTACCCGTCACCAATCATCGTAACACATTAAATCAATTGGCTGAAATGTTATTGCCGGTGATTGAAAGTAATAATGGATGTTGTTTTGTCCTTTGTACTTCTTATTTGATGATGAAAGGATTAGCTGAGTATTTTCGTGAACATAGTCAATTAAGTGTTCTGCTTCAAGGGGAAACTTCTAAAGGAAAACTGTTAGAGCAATTCATTAAAGAAGATCATTCTGTTTTGGTGGCAACGTCGAGTTTTTGGGAGGGAGTTGATGTGCGTGGAAAAGCTTTATCTTTAGTGATTATTGATAAGTTACCTTTTACTGCACCGGATGAACCTTTACTTAAAGCAAGAATTGAAGATTGTCGTTTACAAGGTGGAGACCCTTTCAATGATATTCAAATTCCGGAAGCGGTCATTGCCCTGAAACAAGGTGTTGGGCGTTTAATTCGAGATGTTACTGATCGAGGTGCGGTGATTATTTGTGATAGTCGGTTGGTTTTTCGACCTTATGGTGAACTATTTTTACATAGCCTGCCTAACGCAAAACGTACCCGAGATTTAAACAAGGTGGTACAATTTCTGGCTCAAATTAAAAAGGAGAAATAACAGAATGATGACAACTTTATTAGCACTTGATACATCAACAGAAGCCTGTTCAGTCGCACTTTTATACAAAGGAGAAGTCACCTATTTTGATGAGTTGGCACAACGCACTCATGCTAAACGCATTTTACCAATGATCGATGAGATTTTGGTGCAGTCCGGTATTCAACTAAATCAATTAGATGCCTTGGTATTTGGGCGTGGACCAGGAAGTTTTACCGGTGTACGTGTTGGTGCGGGGATTGTGCAAGGCTTAGCTTTTGGGGCGGATTTGCCTGTGATTCCTATTTCTAATTTAACCGCAATGGCACAACAGGCTTATGAGCAATATGGGGCGGAACAAGTTTTGTGTGCAATTGATGCCAGAATGAACGAAGTTTATTTTAGTCAATTACAGGCAGAAAAAGTGCGGTTGGAAAATACTGATTTTGTTCAATGGCAAGAGTTAGTCAACGAACAAGTTTGTTCGCCACAGCAGGCCTTAGCTCAATTAAAAGATATCCAGATTGAAGATTGGACAATGGTCGGTACTGGTTGGGAATATGCTGAATTCACCGTAGCGGGATTGAGTGAGAAGACGCAAATTGATCTACCATCTGCCCGTTATATGCTTTCTCTAGCTTTGCCTTCTTATCATCAAAAACACTGGATAAGTGCGGTAGAAGTTGAGCCTGTTTATTTGCGTAATGAAGTAACTTGGAAGAAACTTCCGGGACGTGAATAATTCATGATGTGTTTATTTTTCTATTGCTCGTGTACTTGCTGAATTTTATTTTGAAGAAAATCTTGATTTATAGGGGAAGATTGAAAGATGTTTTATTGCATTGAGGTTTTTGCTAAGAGAAATAAATCTGCTCAAAATAAAAAATTGAAGTATAATGCACTCGATTTTTCACAGAAAAATAGTAAAAATGATAGAAATATCAGTTAATTAAAGAGGATAAATACCATGCAAAAACCTTGGTTTCAAAATTACCCTGAGGGCTCACCGCTGGAACTGGACACTTCAAAATATGAAAGTTTGTTAGACATGTTTGATAAAGCTATTCGTGAGCATCCTGATCGTCCGGCTTATGTAAATATGGGGCAGGTTTTAACTTTCCGTAAATTAGAAGAACGTAGTCGAGCTTTTGCTGCTTATTTACAAAATGAACTAAAATTAAAGCGAGGTGAGCGTGTTGCTTTAATGATGCCGAATTTATTGCAATATCCAATTGCATTATTCGGGACTTTGCGTGCAGGTTTGGTTGTGGTCAATGTTAATCCACTTTATACACCGAGAGAACTGGAGCATCAATTACAGGATAGCGGTGCAACAGCAATTGTTGTGGTATCAAATTTTGCGTCAACTTTAGAAAAAGTCGTTTTTAATACGAATATCAAGCACGTCATCCTCACTAGAATGGGGGATCAGCTCTCTTTTGGTAAACGTACTTTGGTCAATTTTGTAGTGAAATATATTAAGAAATTGGTGCCAAAATATAAGTTACCGAGTGCGGTAACATTTCGTGAAGTTTTGGCTGTCGGTAAAAACCGTCAATATGTACGTCCACAAGTGGAACGCACTGACTTAGCCTTTTTACAATATACAGGTGGCACAACAGGTGTGGCAAAAGGTGCAATGTTGACACATGGAAATATTATTACAAATATTTTTCAAGCGGCTTGGATTGCCTCACCCTTTGTAGGCGATCATAAAAAACAGCGTAAAGCCATTATAGCTTTACCGCTTTATCATATATTTGCATTAACAGCAAACTGTTTACTTTTTATTGAATTAGGTATTACCGCAGTTTTAATTACTAATCCTCGTGATATTGACGGTTTCATTAAAGAATTAAAAAAACATCGTTTTGTAGGGATAACTGGGGTGAATACTTTATTTAATGCCTTGCTGAATAACGAAAACTTTAAAGAGGTTGATTTTTCCGCATTGAAGTTGTCTGTGGGAGGCGGTATGGCTATCCAACAATCTGTAGCGACTCGTTGGCATGAATTGACTGGTTGCAATATTATTGAAGGCTATGGAATGACAGAATGTTCGCCTTTAATTGCAGCATGCCCAATCAATGTAGTTAAACATAATGGAACTATTGGTGTTCCAGTACCGAATACAGATATTAAAATTGTCAAAGATGACGGTTCTTTAGCTGAACTTGATGAACCTGGAGAACTTTGGGTTAAAGGTGAGCAGGTAATGCAAGGGTATTGGCAACGTCCAGAGGCAACGGAAGAAGTGTTAAAAGACGGCTGGCTGGCAACGGGTGATATCGTTATTATGGATAAAACTTATAGTTTACGCATAGTAGATCGTAAAAAAGACATTATTATTGTATCTGGTTTTAATGTTTATCCGAATGAGATTGAAGATGTTGTAATGCTTAATCCTAAAGTAGCGGAAGTTGTTGCTATTGGTATTCCGGATGAAGTTTCAGGTGAAAAAATCAAAATTTTTGTTGTGAAAAAAGATGATAGTTTAACTCGTGATGAAATACGCCAGCATTGTCGTCAATATCTTACAGGGTACAAAATTCCGAAATATATTGAGTTTCGTGATGAATTACCGAAAAGTAATGTAGGTAAAATTTTGCGTCGAGTATTACGTGATGAAGAGCTGGCAAAACATGCGTAAAAATAAATATCAAGTGGGCGATTAAACGCCCACTTTTTGTGTATCGTTTTACCCACAATGATGTAGCAATGAGAAAGGTTATTGAATAATAGATAATTAGCAAGTATGTCCGTTTTAATAAAAGAAATCCAAAATTCACCGCAGTTTCAATTGATTACTACAAATGATCGTTTATATGAGATTTGCCAACAGGCACAACAAAAAACGGTGATTGCTTTGGATACTGAGTTTGTTCGCACCAAAAGTTTTTATCCCAAACTAGGATTGATTCAACTTTATGACGGTGAGCAAGTGAGCTTAATAGATCCTTTTGAGTTGAATGATTTTTCTCCTTTTATTCAACTTTTAGCCAATCAAAAGGTCACAAAAGTATTGCACGCTTGCAGTGAGGATCTGGAAGTTTTTCAACATTATTTTCAGCAGTTGCCAACGCCAATGTTAGATACTCAAATTATGGCGGCATTTTTGCAACATGGCAATTCCATTGGTTTAGCTACATTGCTAAAACATTATTTCAAGCTGGAAATAGATAAAGGGATTTCTCGCACTAATTGGCTTGCTCGCCCTTTGTCTGACGTACAATTGCACTATGCTGCTGCCGATGTATGGTATTTATTGCCATTATATCAACGTATGCAACAAAAATTAGCTCAAACCTCTTGGCAAAGTGCGGTGCAAAATGATTGTGAAAATTTGTTGAAAAAATATACTCAGATAAAAGATAGTAACAATGCTTATTTTTCTATATCTGGAGCGTGGAAATTAAACTCTCAGGAATTAATGCGTTTAAAGCTGTTAGCAAAATGGAGACAAGAAGAAGCGATAAAGCGTAATCTTGCATTAAATTTTGTTATTCGTGCAGAGCATTTGATTTTATTAGCACAACATAATCCAAAATATACTTCACAGCTGTTATCCATTGGTTTATCTCTGCTGGAAGTGCGTATTCATGGTAAAAAAATATTACAACTCTTAGAGAAAGCAAACAAAGCACCGGCGTATGACTATCCACCACCAATTTTGCGAGTCACTGATGATCATCGTTATCGTGTAGCAATTAAATTGCTACAAGCAACGTTACGGGAAATCACTCCGGCAGATTTACCGACTGAAGTTTTGTCAACTAAGCGTATGTTAGATCAGCTGATAAAGTGGCATTGGATTAAACAAGACAATCCTCATGATTTACCTGATTTGCTTTGCGGATGGCGTAGGGAGTTTGGATTATTGTTATTAAAGGCTTTGCATTAATTAGATGCTTTCTTAAATTTTTTGGAACGAACTCAAGAAATCAAAGGGTATACAAATTGATACCCTCTATATTTTTAGACAGGGAAGAATGTTGATCTCTCCCCTATATGTCAATCTTTAATCAAGATATTTGATTACTTTAATTACTTTATTTACCCCTGAAACATGACGAGCGACTTCTGCAGCTGCATCTGCTTGAGATTGAGTTAAATTTCCCATTAAGAATACTTCACCATTTTCAGTAATCACTTTAATATCCGCTGATTTAATATTTGAATTGACGAATAACTTAGATTTAATTTGTGTAGTGATCCAGCCATCCTTACTAATTTGTCCAATAGTAATTGGTTGTGCAAGGCGTAACTCATTATATACTTCGTCAACAAGTTCCACCCCTCTGGCTAAATTAGTTGCCTGTACTTTTAAACTATTATTCGGAACTTGTCCGATTAATAAAATTCGGGAGCTATAAGAAACTACATTAACACGCCCTTCAGCTTTTATTTGTGCATCTTTTTTAATCGCTGACAAGACTTTTTCTTCCAGTGTTTCATCATCAATTTGAGTACCTACTGTTCTCGGATCCGTTGCAACTTTTACCGCAACTGCCGTACCGGTAGCAATACCAATCACAGTGGCTGTTGCACAACCTTGTAATAAAAGAGCTGAACTCAGCAATAGCCCTAACGTTTTATTTATTTTCATCTGATTTCTCCTTGTTGAAATTTTGCCTAGTTTGGGTTGAAACATGGCTTTTTGTCAAGAACTATGAATGTGAAAATAATGAATAATCAATAAGCTCACATAATGTGTTAATAATTAGCAGATGATTTTCAAGAATACGACTTTCCTTACCGGTCGGTACTGAAATTTCTAAATCATTTGCCGTTAAAAATCCTTGTATATGACCGTTATTTTCACCGGTTAAAGCGATAATTTGTACATCTTTATTTAATGCACATTGCAATATATTTAGCATCGTTTCTTCATTGCCGAAAGGAGAAAAAATAATTAATAGATCACCTTGTTGTGCAATTGCGTTAAATTGTCTTTGATACAACATAGTATGACAATTTTCGGAAATAATGGCAGAACCGACCGCACTATCCAAACTTAGTAGAACGGAAGGAAAGCTAGGGCGTTCCAATTCATATCTATTGAGTAAATTTGCTACTAAAAATTGTGCATTAGCATAGGATCTACCATGCCCACTGACAATAATTTTATTACCTTTCAGCAGGCAATTTACAATATGTTGAGTTGCCTCTACGATTTTTGTTGCAAGTAAGCTGGAGGAAGAAATTTGAGTTTGAATACTTTCCGTATAAATATCTTTAACTTTTTCTAACATAATTTTTATTCATCAAGAAAATTAGGTATCCATTGGATATCATTTGTTGTTGCTCCAAAAGCGACCAGATCGAAACGGCAGTCCGCATCTTCTAAACTGGAATCATATTGTGCTAACCATAGGTTGGCTGCATCAAGCCATTTTTGCTGCTTTTTCCAATCTACACTGTCAATTGCTGAACCGAAAATTTGATTTTTACGCTGACGAACCTCAACAAAAACGATCGTTTGCTGATCTTGCATAATCAAATCCAATTCACCGCAGTTAAAGCGTTGGTTAGCTGCAATAAAGGTTAAACCTTGTCTCTCTAAAAAGAGGCGAGCCTGATATTCAAAACTCGCACCTTGTTGACGTTTGGATTGTATCATTCTTCGTTAATCAGATAGATGCTGTCATCTTGCTCGTTAAGCGGATAGATACTGCCATTTTGATATTGGAACCAAGTCATATCACGTTCAACATTACAGTTAGGGCCGGCACTGAGTTTTCCTGTTAACCCATCAATGGTAAATCCGGGAATTTGACGGAATTCATTAAATTGATTTATTAATAACCAAGCATCATAACCCATAGCATATAAATGCATTAATGAGTAATCATTATTGGTCATTTTTTCAATTTTTTTATATTGTTCCGATTCCCTATCTTTGAAGAACGGAATATCACTAAATTGCAGATTATTCAGAAACAAACGATGTTCAGGACCACTGTTAGGCGAATTACTACGTGAACTTGCATAAAGTTTTAGGGTCGGATTAATATTATCCAACACTGCTTTAATTTCAGCTAATTGTTTGTTATTAGCAATAATATACACGCCGTCAGTACTTTCACTTAACCCCGATTTTAATGCAAAATTAATATCTGCAGTTTGATTATAGAATTTAATATTGGCATCAGTACCCAATAGTTGTTGCCAACGTAGAGTAAATGCCGCTGCCGTGCGTCGCCCCAGATTATTTTGCGGTACTAAAACAAGTGGAATACGTACTGTATCATTCCACATTTTACTTGCCGCACTTTCAGCTTCATCTTCAGGCGATAGTCCATAATAACAAAGGTGTTCAATTGCCCGTGCATTAGGCGTAGAGTTCAACGCTAACACATTTAAATCTTGTACCAAATACGGATTATTGACTATAACATCAACATTTTGTTTGAGTAATGGTCCGACAAGAGTGTTAATTCCCTGTTTTTTTGCTTGATTAATAATTTGTTCTATAGACATTTTCATTGAGTCAAATACGTGAACTTGAACATTGTAATTGACTTTGGCATCATCAAACCCGTTTTTAATTGTTTCACCGATAAGTCGTGTATTGCCGCTTAAAGGGAGTATTAGACCGACTTGCGTTAAAGTAGTTTGTTGAAAATTGGCAAGCCCTTGTAATTCTGTAGGTAATAAATGTGCTGCCGTATGTGTTGGATAATAATTTTTCCAAGTCAGTAATGTTTGAATTAATTGTGCAGGTTGATTAAGGTTATCATTGTATAGTTGAGCTAATGTTAACCAACCGCTCAATGTAATATTTCCTTCCGCATCAGTATTATTTAGTACTTCACTATCTGTATTGCGTAGCAATGCCCAAGTGCGGTCATTATTTTGTTGTTTTCGTTGAATATCACTTAAAAAATTATCCATTTGAATTCGAGCTTTTATCGCTGAAATATTATCATGACGATTTTCTGCAATACGAGAAACAATCTCATAATAACGTGATTTTTGTGAAGGACTAAGTGATGTCAAGTGAATTAAAGATAATTGATATTCTGCCGTTTCATTTTTGCCTTTAACGGCAGAAATATGAGCTTCAATCAGGGATTTATCTAGTTTTTGTTCATCATTTAAATCTATCAATTCAGCAAGATATGCTTCCGCTTGCGGGATTTTATTTTCTGTTACTAAAACTCGAGCAGCTAAAAGTTTATAGGTTTGTAAATCTTGTTGATTTTGTGTTTGTTCAATTTTCCGAATGTAAAAATCAGAACTTGCATTGGCATCATTTTTTAAGCTTGCCGTAAAGCTACTGCCTAATAAATTGACACAGCCTGCTAAAAAAAACATAACTAAAATCGGGAGAAAGCATTTTTTTAAGCGTAAACCTTGCATTAAAATAGATAACATAAATTGCTCCTTGAGTATGTGCAATGTAAAATGCACGGTGATCTTACTTATCTCACCAATTAAAAGCAAATAAAAGAAGTGAAAAATGAATAATTCGACAGGAACTCTATACGTTGTTGCAACGCCAATCGGTAATTTACAAGATATTACTCAACGTGCTTTAGATGTATTTACCAAAGTTGATTTGATCGCTGCGGAAGATACACGTCATAGCGGTTTATTACTGAATCACTACGGCATTAAAAGAAATTTTTTTGCGTTACATGATCATAATGAACAACAAAAAGCAGATGTACTGATTGAGAAATTACAACAAGGGTTAAATATAGCACTTATTTCTGATGCTGGTACACCTTTAATCAGTGATCCGGGGTTTCACGTGGTGCGTAAATGTCACCAAGCAAATATCCGAGTGGTCCCATTACCTGGAGCTTGTGCGGCAATAACCGCATTATGTGCATCAGGCATCGCTTCCGATCGTTTCTGCTTCGAGGGATTTTTACCTGCCAAGAGTAAGGCAAGACGAGATAAATTGGCAAACTTAGCAAATGAAGACCGCACTTTGATTTTTTATGAGTCAACGCATCGTATTTTGGATTGCTTGACTGATATTGAACTTGAATTGGGAGCCGATCGCTATGTAGTGCTTGCACGTGAAATCACAAAGACTTGGGAAACAATTCGAGGAGATCAAGTTGGAAAGTTGCATCAATGGCTACAAGAAGATCCTAATCGAACGAAAGGAGAAATGGTGCTAATTGTTGAGGGCAAATCAAAAAGAGAAGATGAAACATTTTCCCCTCAAGCGATTAAAACATTACAATTGGTTAGCCAAGAATTACCTTTAAAGAAAGCAGCATCTATTGTTGCTGAAATTTATGGCTATAAGAAAAATGCACTTTACCAATTTGGTCTTATTCAAGGTTACTAATATAATGAGGCTATAATCTCAGGTTTAATTTGGGTATAATCGCCAAACTTTTTAGGTCTGATTTTTAAGGACAAATATGAGTCAATTTTTTTATGTTCATTCAGAAAATCCACAATCCAGACTGATTAATCAGGCAGTGGAGATTTTACGTCAAGGCGGCGTAATTGTTTATCCGACCGATTCCGGTTATGCACTAGGTTGTATGATTGGAGATAAGCATGCAATGGATCGTATTGTGAAAATTCGCCAACTACCCGAAGGGCATAATTTTACCTTAGTTTGTAGCGACCTGTCTGAGTTATCAACTTATTCAGTAGTGAATAATTCGGTATATCGTTTGATTAAAAATAATACACCGGGTCGTTATACTTTTATTCTAAGTGCAACAAAAGAATTACCTCGTCGTTTAATGACATCAAAACGTAAAACCATCGGTATTCGTGTTCCGGATAATCAAATTGCGTTAGATCTATTAAAATCCTTAGGCGAACCAATTTTATCTTGCTCTTTAATGTTGCCCGGAGAAGAATATACAACACAATCCGATCCGGAGGAAATTCGAGATCGCCTTGAGCACCAAGTAGATTTAATCATTCATGGCGGATATTTAAGTCAGCAACCGACAACAGTAGTGGATCTGACAGAAGATAACCCGGTTATTTTACGAGAAGGAAGCGGTGATATTCGCCCTTTTATATAAATTAACTTTATTCATTCCCATTATCATAGACGCTTGTGAAAGCGACAGTAAGGAAAATAAATGAAAGTAAATAAGCAAAAATCCCGTCCAACTAAACCGCACTTTGCAAAGCAGGTTACCAACGAGTCTATGCGAGATAATACGAAGCGATTTGCAAACAAAGAAACAGTATCTGAACGTAAAAGTGCGGTAAAAAACACTCAAATTTCTCCAATATCAACAAAATCAACTCATGCTATCAATCAGCAAAAAGTCGAAGGGGAAAGACTACAGAAAGTGTTGGCTAGAGTAGGACAAGGGTCACGTCGGACAATTGAAGCAATGATTAGTGCCAATCGTATTAGTATTGACGGAAAAATGGCGACTTTAGGTGATCGTGTTGATATACATTCCGGCGTAAAAATCAGAATTGATGGACATATTGTCAATTTAACTCAAGCACAAAAAGAAGTATGTCGCGTTTTACTCTATTACAAACCGGAAGGAGAACTTTGCACTCGACATGATCCAGAAGGAAGAGCAACGGTTTTTGATCGTTTACCCCGTTTAAACGGATCTCGTTGGATTGCGGTTGGTCGTTTGGATATTAATACATCCGGACTACTTTTATTTACGACTGATGGTGAGTTAGCTAATCGTTTAATGCACCCACGACACGAAGTTGAACGCGAATATGCCGTGCGTGTTTTTGGGGAAGTAGATGATACAATGATTGCTCGTTTACGTAAAGGCGTTCAATTAGAAGATGGACCTGCTAACTTTACCAGTATTAAAGCAACAGGCGGGCAAGGAATGAACCAATGGTTCGATGTCACCTTGATAGAGGGGCGAAACCGAGAAGTTCGTCGATTGTGGGAATCACAAGGCATTCAAGTAAGTCGTTTAATTCGTATTCGCTACGGTAATATTAAATTAACGAAATCGTTACCACGTGGCGGCTGGGAAGAAATGGATCTAACCAATATTAATTATTTACGGAAACTTGTTGGGCTACCGCCTGAAACAGATAGCAAAATTGATACTAAAAAACCTCGTCGTATAAAAACGGGACAAATTCGTAAAGCTGTTAAACGCTATACTGAATTGAATAAACGTTATAAGAAATAAAAAACTTAGGGGCTGTATTAGATTAGTAAGTATGCTAGTCTATAAAAATGAAAATAACTCATTGTAAATTAAAGAAATCTATACAGAAAAAGCTCCTTGAGTTTTTTGTGTTAGAAGTGACAGCTCGATCAGCAGCTAATATTTTAGGTATCAATCCAAATTCAAGTGCCTTGTTTTATCGTAAAATTCGTGAAGTCATCAGCTATCATTTAGCCCTTGAAGCCGATGATGTTTTTGATGGACAGATTGAGCTTGATGAAAGCTATTTTGGTGGTCATCGTAAAGGAAAACGAGGGCGTGGAGCAACCGGTAAAGTGGCTGTTTTTGGCTTGTTAAAACGACAGGGAAAGGTATTTACGGTGGTGGTAGAAAATACCAAAACCGAAACGATAATGCCTGTAATCACAAGGAAAATCAAGCCTGACAGTTGGGTTTATACCGATACATATCGTAGCTATGATGCTCTTGATGTGAGCCAATTTCACCACGAACGCATCAATCATTCGGAGTTGTTTGCAGTGAAAGAAAATCACATCAACGGTATAGAAAACTTTTGGAGTCAAGCCAAACGGATACTCCGAAAATATAATGGAATTGACCGAAAAAACTTTCCTTTGTTCTTGAAGGAATGTGAATTTCGGTTTAACTTTGGAACACCAAAAGAGCAGTTAAAAACATTGCGAAAATGGTGTGGAATTTAGGGCTGATCTAATACAGCCCCAAAACTTATTTAAAAGTGTGAATTAACTCACAAATTTTAAATTACGTATTTGCATTATAGAACATGATTTTTTACATTGCACCTTATAAAAAGTGCTATAAAAAAGTAGCCAACATATTTTGCTTTCCGAGTAGTGCCTCTTTTGAGGCACTTTTTTTGTGTTTGAATAAAACAAAAAACCTAGCAATTCAAAGGTTATCGCTAGGTTAGATAAATAAATTAGTTAAACACGCCGCTGACGCCGACACGGAAACCAACTCGGCCTCTACTATCAGAAGAAATGCCGCCGGATATGGCATATTTTCCGTTTGCGGAAGTTCTACCGAGGTTTAAAGAGACCGCACTTTCGCTGCTATAACGAGCGGCACCGGCGGCATAAGACCATTTACCCGGGACGAAAGGCACATCTTTAAAAGCCATCGCGGCGGCGATACCGGCTTTAGCGTCTTTATTGACCTCTTCAACACGTTGGTTAGTTGCGTGTAATTGACTACCGTTTACTGCGTCAGTTGAGCGATGAGAAAGCAAACCGGCGGCAACATTTTGAATACGGCGTTCATTGCCTTTGCTGCCCACGGAAACGACGCCTTTTGCATCAACGCCGGCGTAATTGCCGTTGACTTTACCGATACCGCCCGTTGTTTCGCCTTTTTCTACATAAGCAGAAGAATCACCGAGGAAGACGGAGTTATCAACCTCAACATTAATATTATTACCGATAACGGTAGTTTTAGTTCCTTTGTTTACAATACTACTACCAATTGAGAATGAGCGTTCTTTATGTGTTTGTACATCGTTACCAATACTTAAAGAGCGATCTCCATACACTTTTGCTTGAGGACCGATGGCTTGTGATCTAAGTCCAGCAGCATGTGAATCCCAACCTATTGCTGTAGATAATTCATTGATGCTTTTAGATTTATAACCAAAAGCATTACTATAATTGCCAGAAGCCGTAGCACCTTGTCCAAGAGCCGAAGCAAATTTCGCAGTTGCTTTCGCTTCATCACCTACTGCTACTGCAAATTTTTCAGTTGCTTTAGAATCTTTACCTATAGAAACCGCCTGTACACCTGCATTTGCTTGGTAGCCCATTGCTACGGCATAAGATTGTGCCTTTGCTGTCTTACCAACCGCAGTTGCTCCTTCATGTGCAGCATTTGCATCAAAGCCTACAGCGACACTAGACTCAGCTACTTTGGCATTTTTTCCAACGGCAACGGATTTGGTATCATCCTTATACCTTCCTTCTGCCTTAGCACCTTCACCAATATAAATATGCCCATTACTAACATTAATATTATTACTATTTGATTGTTGAGCTTGAGCCATAGCCGAATGAGCAGTTAAAACAACTACCGCAGTTAAAGATAAATAAAAAATTTTCACTTAAAAGAAACCCTTAAAAAAAGAGTTAACATAGAAAAATCATAAAAAAGCTAACCGCACTAAGAGGCGATAATTTATGACACGCCTTAAAAAGAGGTAGTGGTTCTACCAAAGCGGGCGAAATTTTAAGCGGGGGGGGGTACTGTCAATAAAAAAATGAAAAAATGTGAAAAAAGATAAAAAAAGTAAAAAATGAAGATAAGAAGCAAAAAAGTGAGAAGTACAAGTAAAAAAAGTAAAAAAAGCCCGCACTTTTTAACAAAAAGTGCGGGTTGGATTGGGAAATTTTGGGTTATGTAGAAAGCGAGAAGCTATGATGATAGTTTTGGCTTGTGGCTTATAAGTAACGTTTAATCCGTTAAGATTTTTTTTACCTTTTCTTTCATTTGGTTGAACTCCAATGATATTCATTGGAGAGTAGTTCTGAAAGTTCATTGAAAGTGTTTTGCGTAAAAAAGAGGAATGCTAGTCTCTTAATTTAGCGGGAGGAATTAGTAGAATAATATCCGCCCATCGCACTGTAAATCGCATTTTGACTTTGAATTAAACTGTATTTCGCATTCAGAATGGCTAATTGAGAGGCATTTTCCATATTAGCTGCATTAAGCCATTCTATTAATTCTGCGATACCGGCATCATAGCGGTTTTTGTAATATTGCGTAATACGTTTGTTGTAACGGTAAGTCTCTTGTAAATTTGCAACATTTTCTTTTGCTTGGGTATAAGAGAAATAGAGGTTGTCTATTTCATTTAGAGCTTTGGTGATGTTTTGTTCAAAATTCAGTTTTGCATTTTCATAAGCTGCCTCAGAAATTTTAACATTCCATTTTACTGTATTCCAATTTAAGAAAGGTAAGTTTATGCCTACCGTTCCTGTCGCAATCGGTATGTTGAAAGCATTGTCAATTTTATTACCGCTTGATGATAATCCTGCTCCCAGTGTGATTGATGGAAACCAACTTTTTTGCATTGCTTTCGCATTTTTAAATGCACTATTGAGGCGATATAAAGAGCCTTTAATATCCGGACGATTGGCAATGGTTGATAATGGAATATCCAAATTTACCTCTGCACTTTTGACTTCCAAGATATGTGGTGTTTTGATGTTTAAATCTTCATTCGGTTTTAAGTTAAGCAAATTACGCAGGGTAGTTTCGGCACGTTTTTTTTGTGTTTGATAATTAATCAGATTATTACGAGCCTTAAGAATTGATTGTTGTGATTGATCTGTACTTGCCCGATCTGCCATACCTTGGTTGAATTTATTTTGCATAATTCGACTAATTTTTGAGTAATAATTAATCGTTTGGTTTGTTACTGCAATGGCATCATTTAAATAGGCAAGTTGATAGTAAGTTGTGACAACTGAGTTGATCAGAGAGAGTTTTGTTGCTTGTAAATCTTGTTGCGTAGCGGAATGTGTCCATTTTGCAGCAGAGGTTTTATCGGCTAAACGTTGCCATAAATCTAGGGTGTAGCTAATATTGAGTGAACCGCCGTGAGTAATTTTAGAGTTACTCCCTGTGTTAATATTTTTGGCGGCTGAAGAATTAACGCCTGTTTGGCGTGTGAAATTTGGTACTAAATCCGCCGCAACCAAATTGGCATTGTACAGAGCCGTGTTTACTGCAATAGTGGCTTTGGCAAGATCTTTATTATTTTCCAAAGCTTGTTTCACCAGTTGGTTAAGCGGTTCGTCATTATATTGTGTCCACCAATTTTCCTGAATGTTATATTGTTGAGTCAATGCTTCATATTGCTGAAAATCTTGTAATGTTGCATGGTAACTGTCATCAATATTTGCACAACCGATTAATATATTAGACACCACTATTGCAAACGTCATTTTAGAAAGTTTTAACATAAGTTTTCCTTATCTTGTAAGCAGAAAAGTGCGGTCTTTTTTTCCGCATTTTCTGCAAATTTTATCATGCTTTTATTCATGTGTCAGAGAGGAAATTGAGTTTAATTTAGATGCCTTTTTGAAGGTATATTTACTTTAAAAAATGGCTTGGTAGTTCCTGATCACATACGATTATGTCAAATTTATCTATCTTATCAATATAAGCTTTTTGAACTTGATTTATTTTTGATGAATCAATTACCAAAATAGCTTGCTCGGTTTTCTCCATTGCTTTTTGTTTTGTTTTTACTTCATCAAAATTAAAGCAAGTTACGCCTTTATTTACATCAATCCCTGCAGCTGAGATGAACGCTTTTGTTGTGCAAATTGCATCCAGTTCATTAGTTAGCTGAATAGGAATTAAAAAAGAGTTATTCTTTGAATAATTTCCACCGCACAAAATGACTTCACAATGAGGTTTATCTTGTAACACCATAAAGGTATTAATTGAACAGCAAAGTGCGGTGAATTTAATGGCAGGATCGATTTGTGAGGCGACGAAAGGAATTGTTGAACCACAGTCAAAAAAACACACATCGCCGTCTTTAATGAAATTAGCCGCAATGCGACCCACTTCCATTTTTTCGGCAATATGCTTTGTTTCTTGTTCAAAAATTTGGTAGCTGTTATCGGTGTTTTTTTGTGGATTTTTGACAATATAGCCACCAAGTAAAACAACTGAGCCTGTATCTGAAGCCAAATCACGGCGAATTGTCATTTCCGATACATTTAAAATAGTGGCAGCATCACGCAAGTGAATTTTATCCATTTGTTTGAGCAAAAAGTCTAATTTTTGAATACGTGATTGTATTTTCTTATCCATAACAGGCTCTATTAATTAAAACGGTTAATAAATAGCGTTATTGTCTGTTAAACCGTTAATAATAGCAATCCCTGAACTTGATCCAATTCTTGTCGCACCATTTTTAATCATTTCAATTGCGGTTTTAGTATCACGCACACCACCTGAAGCTTTGACACCGATATTTTCTCCAACCACTTGACGCATTAGTGCGATATTTTCAACCGTTGCACCGCCTTTATTGAAACCGGTTGATGTTTTAACAAATCCGACCCCCAGTTCACGACAAATCTTACAAGCAGTGATAATTTCCTCTTTGGTTAACAAGCAAGTTTCCAAAATAACTTTAAGTAAAGCACCTTCACAAGCAGCTAAAACAGCTTGAATGTCTGCTTTTACGGATTCCCACTGATTTGATTTAATCCAACCAATGTTAATCACCATGTCTATTTCCGTTGCACCGGCTTTTATTGCTTCTTTAGCTTCAAAAGCTTTTACAGTAGATAAATTAGCACCTAATGGAAATCCAACTACTGTGCATATTTTAACATTTGTATTTTGTAATTTTTGTCTTGCTAGCGGAATATAACCTGAATTAATACAAACAGAAAAGAAATTATGTTCAATCGCTTCGTTACAAAGATCTAGTATATCCTGTTCTGTTTTCTCCGCAGTTAATGCTGTATGGTCAATGAATTGAGCAATGTCATAAGATTGCATAAATATCCTCCTTATTTTAGGTTTATGTGATTATTTTCACTTTTTTATATGATACTGCAAAAAAAATTAAAAACTGTGACTTTGATCACTTTTTTAACATTTTTAATTTTATATACTGAATAAAATGAATTTTGTGAGAATTATAACATTTATTACGGAGAAAAACATTATGGATATTGCAGTCATTGGCTCAAATATGGTGGATTTAATTAGCTATATTAATGATATGCCGAAAATGGGTGAAACGCTAGAAGCTCATGATTTTAAAATGGGTTGTGGCGGAAAGGGAGCAAATCAAGCTATTGCAGCCGCTAAATTAGGTGCATCAGTAATGATGATGACTAAGGTTGGTGATGATGTATTTGCAGATAATACTATTAATAATTTCAAGCAATATGGTGTGAATACCGATTTTGTCGAAAAAGTGGTGGGTGTATCGAGTGGTGTAGCCCCTATTTTTGTTGATCGTTCTTCACAAAATCGCATTTTAATTATTAAAGGTGCGAATTCTTACTTGAAACCGGCAGATATTGATCATGCTGAAGTTCAGTTGAAAAACTGCAAGCTGCTTATTTTACAACTGGAAATTCCTTTAGAAACAGTTTATTACGCAATTGATTTTGCCAATAAACATCAAATTCCAGTCATTCTTAATCCTGCTCCTGCAAGTAAGGAATTAGACATTAGTTATGCTTGTAAATGTGATTTCTTTATGCCGAATGAAACTGAATTGGAAATTCTAACCGGTATG
The DNA here is from genome assembly GCF_000019405.1 of Histophilus somni 2336. Taxonomy (NCBI): domain Bacteria; kingdom Pseudomonadati; phylum Pseudomonadota; class Gammaproteobacteria; order Pasteurellales; family Pasteurellaceae; genus Histophilus; species Histophilus somni. The sequence continues at coordinate 1,374,515 of NC_010519.1, forward strand.
CCAGTTGACAATATGGAACAGATTCAAGCAGCAGCTAATAGCTTATTTTTGAAAGGATTAAAAAATCTGATTGTGACTTTAGGCGAAAAAGGATCGGTTTGGTTTCATCGGGATCAGGTAACACATGTTTCCTCGCACAAAGTTAATGCTATTGATACTAGTGGTGCTGGAGATGCTTTCATTGGTTGTTTTGCACATTTTTATATACAAACTAATGATGTCAAACAAGCAATGCAAATGGCATCAGCCTATTCAGCCTATAGTGTAACCGGACAAGGTACGCAATCTTCTTATCCGGATAAAGCACAATTCGAACAATTTCTACAATCGTTAAAATAAGGAGTATGGTATGAAAAATATTCAACAAATGCCCGATGGTTATCTCAATAAAACACCTATTTTCCAATTTATTTTGCTTTCTTGTTTATTCCCACTTTGGGGAGCAGCAGCCAGCTTAAATGATATTTTAATCACTCAGTTTAAAAGTGTATTTACGCTGAGTGATTTTGCCAGTGCTTTAGTACAAAGTGCATTTTATGGAGGATATTTTTTAATTGCGATACCTGCATCATTGGTGATCAAAAAAACCAGCTATAAAATTGCTATTTTAATTGGCTTAATGCTATATATCGGTGGTTGTTCACTGTTCTATCCAGCCTCGCATATGGCAACATACACAATGTTTTTAGTGGCTATTTTCTCTATTGCGATTGGGTTAAGTTTCTTGGAAACCTCTGCGAATACTTATAGTTCAATGATTGGACATAAAGATCATGCAACATTGAGATTAAATATAAGCCAGACTTTCTATCCAGTTGGTGCTATTTCAGGTATTTTATTAGGTAAATACCTCATCTTCCAAGAAGGTGCCAGTCTTGAAGAACGAATGGTAGGAATGACACCGGAACAGTTGCATTCATTTAAATTATCAATGTTAGAACATACGTTATCGCCATATAAATACTTAATCTTCATATTGATTGCGGTTACTTTTTTATTCGTAATTACCTCTTTTCCTAAATGTAAAGCAGTTACACAAACAGGTAAATCAGAAGTGAAATTTACCGATACGCTAAAATATCTAGCAAGTAATACAAAATTTAAAAAGGGAATTGTTGCTCAATTTCTCTACGTTGGTATGCAAGTTGCCGTATGGTCATTTACTATTCGTTTGGCACTCAATTTAAGTGATATGAATGAACGTGAAGCCTCAAATTTTATGATTTATAGCTTTATTGGATTCTTTATTGGCAAATTTGTCGCTAATTTCTTAATGACTAAATTTAAGTCAGATCTCGTTTTACTTTGGTATTCCATTTTAGGTGTGATCACTCTAGCTTATACCTCTTTTGTTCATGATTTTTCTGCTGTTTATGCGGCTATTTTCGCCAGTTTGTTGTTTGGTCCTTGCTGGGCAACAATCTATGCCTCCGTACTGGATACTGTTAAGCAAGAGCATAGAGAAGTGGGTGGGGCTGTTGTCGTCATGTCTATTATCGGTGCAGCTGTTGTTCCCGCAATTCACGGTTATGTCTCAGATACATTAGGATCTCTCCAACTTGCATTTATTGTACCTTTATTCTGTTTTGCTTATGTTGGCTATTATTTTTATGGAAAATTAAAAGAAAACAAGGAGAAATAGTATGAAAAGCTACCTTTATTTATCTAAATCACAATTTACAGATAAAGAACAACTTATTTTTAAAAATGAAAAGCTAAGTGCGGTCGCATTTCAATATCAATCCGGTATTGAGGCGGTCAAACTGATCAATAGTAAAGGTTTTCTAATTGTTTTACCTTTTTATGGGCAAATCATTTGGGACGTTCAATTTAACGGACAAACTCTCACAATGAAAAATATGTTCAACGAACCTAAGCGGGGAACAACTATTATTGATACCTACGGGTGTTTTGCTTTCCATTCAGGCTTAATTCGTAATGGTTGCCCAAGTCCAAAAGACGAGCATCCTTTGCATGGTGAAATGCCTTGTGCCGTAATGGATAAGGCTTGGTTGATTATTGAAGATGACAAATTAGGGATTGGTGGTGAAGTTGAATATGTGAAAGGTTTCGGTGAGCATTATTCAGCTAGACCGGAGGTGATATTATCTGCTGACAGTACATTATTTAATATCAATATGGCAGTGACAAACCTTGCCAGTGTTGATATGCCGTTACAGTATATGTGTCATATGAATTATTGCTATGAACATGGTGCAACATTCAGCCAAAATATCCCTGAAAGTGCGGTGCAATTACGCCAAACTATTCCGGCTCATGTGAAACCGACACCGCAATGGCTATCGTTTAATGAGGAGATTAAGAAAGGGAATTATACACTGTCATCGTTGGAAAATGATGAAATGTATAATCCGGAGATAGTGTTTTTTATGGATAATTTGCAACAATATCAGTCACAACTTGAATATCGTATGCACTCCCCGAAAGGTCATAATTATTTGGTAAAATTCTCGTCAGCACAATTCAATTATGCAACACGCTGGATTTTATATAATGCCGATCAGCAAGTGGGTGCTTTTGTCTTACCTGCAACCTGTCGTCCGGAAGGATTTTTGGCAGCTCAAAATAATGGCTCATTAATTATGCTAAAACCAAAAGAAATGCGGTATTTTAGTGTCATAACAGGTATTGAATAACATATAGCGAACAACATAAATACGGTTGACAAAAGTTTAACGGCATTGCTAAATGTATATTTAGTTAAAATATCCTAATGAAATGTTTAAAAAAATTGGCTTTTATAAAAATCTCTTGTATAATCGCCGGACCCTGTGAATGTGTCGGATTTCCCACCGCACATTATTTTATCAAGATCACACTCGAAGGGGTGGAGATTAAGATTGATGGTTGTGCTTAAGTTTAATAAGCACTGGGTATTAATATTATTTTATTGGTAATTAATTAATGAAAACTTTTGTAGCAAAACCGGAAACGGTTAAACGTGACTGGTATGTAGTGGATGCGACAGGTAAAACTTTAGGTCGCTTAGCGGCTGAGTTAGCTCGTCGCCTTCGTGGTAAACATAAAGCTGAGTATACTCCGCATGTTGATACGGGTGATTATATCGTTGTTATCAATGCAGAAAAAGTTGCAGTAACAGGTAATAAAGAAACTGATAAACTTTACTACTGGCATACTGGCTATGTAGGTGGTATTAAACAAGCGACTTTCAAAGAAATGATTGCACGCCGTCCGGAAGCAGTGATTGAAATTGCAGTTAAGGGTATGTTGCCAAAGGGTCCGTTAGGTCGAGCAATGTTCCGTAAATTAAAAGTGTATGCAGGTTCAGAACATAACCATGCAGCACAACAACCACAAGTTCTAGATATTTAATCACGAGGTTAGGAAAATGGCAGAGAATCAAAACTACGGCACAGGTCGCCGCAAAAGCTCTTCAGCTCGTGTATTTATCAAACCGGGCAGTGGTAAAATTGTTATCAACCAACGTGAGTTGGACGTATATTTCGGTCGTGAAACATCTCGTATGATCGTACGCCAACCGTTAGAATTGGTTGAATTAACTGATAAATTAGATTTATACGTCACAGTTAAAGGTGGTGGTATTTCCGGTCAAGCGGGTGCAATTCGCCATGGTATAACTCGTGCATTAATTGAGTATGATGAAACACTACGTCCTGCATTGCGTGCGGCTGGTTTTGTTACTCGTGATGCTCGCCGTGTTGAACGTAAGAAAATCGGCTTACACAAAGCACGTCGCCGTCCACAATACTCAAAACGTTAATTTCATATACAAAATTGCAAGCCAAATGGCTTGCAATTTTTTTTCTTATTTTGTCGGTAAATTATGATTGAGGCTTATGCATTGCCTTTTCATTTATGGTAGAATGGAAAGTCTTTATTAATTTTCAAGTCGTCGGAGGAAAAGATGACAAGCGCTGCGAATAAACGTTCAATAATGACTCTTTTTTTAGATAAGGTTGATATTTATTGCCATCAGGTTCGTATTGTTTTAGCTGAAAAAGGTGTTGCTTATGCAACAGAAATAGTTGATTCTGAATCTATATCAGAAGATTTAATGGAATTAAATCCCTATGGCACAATTCCTACTTTGGTTGATCGTGATTTAGTTTTATTCAACTCTCGTATCATTATGGAATATTTAGATGAGCGTTTTCCGCACCCTCCATTGATGCCGGTTTATCCGGTTTCTCGTGGTAAAAGCCGTTTATTAATGTTACGTATTGAACAAGATTGGTATCCTGTATTAGAAAAAGCAGAAAAAGGTTCAGAGAGTGAAAGAGCTATTGCATTGAAACAATTAAAAGAAGAAATCTTGGCAATAGCACCTGTATTTGGCCAGTCACTTTATTTTATGAGCGAAGAATTCAGTTTAGTTGATTGCTATATTGCGCCGTTATTATGGCGAATGCAGCAACTTGGTGTTGTATTTACAGGCACAGGCAGTAAAGCGATTAAATCTTATATGGAGCGAGTGTTTCAACGTGATTCATTTTTACAATCTGTTGGTGAAATGACACCTAAAAATTTAATGGAGGATAAATAGGATTAATATGTCGTATAAATTTTTACCTAAACGTCCCTATTTATTAAGAGCCTATTATGATTGGTTGATTGATAACGACTTAACTCCTTATCTTGTTGTAAATGCAACTTATTCAGGTGTAAAGGTTCCTGTTGAGTATGTCAAAGATGGTCAAATTGTTTTGAATTTATCTGCAAATGCGACAGGTAATTTATTGCTGAATAATGAGGCAATTCAGTTTAGTGCTCGTTTTCAGGGGGTATCTAGAGATATTTATATTCCTATGGGAGCGGCATTAGCTATTTATGCACGAGAAAATGGCGATGGAGTCATGTTTGAACCGGAAGCATTTTATGATGAATTAAATATTGACAGTGTTGATGAACAGCCTTTAGGTTTTGCTGAAGCAGTTGATCAAAAGAAAGTGAAAAAAACTGAAACAAAAACACAGAAAGGAACATCACATTTGCGTATTGTGAAATAAACTAAAGCAATTTTTTGAACCGCACTTAAAGTGCGGTTTTTTTATGAAAAGTAATTTAATCAATTCTTGTAGTTAGAAATTTGCATTACGAGGTGTGCGAGGGAATGGAATTACGTCACGAATATTTTGCACGCCTGTAACATAAACAATTAAACGCTCAAAACCTAATCCAAAACCTGCATGTGGAACTGTTCCATAACGTCGTAAATCACGATACCACCAATAATCTTCAGCTTTTAGTCCCATTTCTGCTATGCGTTTGTCAAGCACTTCTAAACGTTCTTCGCGTTGAGAACCGCCGATAATTTCACCAATTCCGGGGGCCAGAACATCCATTGCAGCGACTGTTTTACCATCATCATTCAAACGCATATAGAAAGCTTTTATATCTTTAGGATAGTTTTTAACTACAACCGGCGATTTGAAGTATTCTTCGGCTAAATAACGCTCATGCTCAGAAGATAAATCAATTCCCCAAGATACAGGAAATTCAAACGCTTTACCGGATTTTAACAGAATATCAATCGCATCAGTATAGTCTATTTGAGCAAAGTCTGAATTGATGAAATCTTTTAAGCGAGTAATTACATTTTTATCAACATGCTTTTCAAAGAATTTTAAGTCATCTTCACGTTCATTTAATACCGCACGGAAAACATATTTCAGCATATCTTCTGCTAATTTTGCATTGTCAGCTAAAGTTGCAAAAGCAATCTCAGGTTCAACCATCCAAAATTCAGCTAAATGACGCGTTGTATTTGAATTTTCTGCACGGAATGTCGGACCAAAAGTATAGATTTTGCTTAATGCACAAGCATAACTTTCACCATTTAATTGGCCCGATACCGTTAGAAAAGACTCTTTACCAAAAAAATCTTGGCTAAAATCAACCGCACCTTTATCTGTGCGAGGCAGATTTTCTAGGTCCAAAGTTGATACACGGAACATCTCACCGGCACCTTCAGTATCAGAAGCTGTGATCAATGGTGTTGCTACCCAGTAGAAACCTTGTTCATGGAAAAAACGATGAATAGCTTGAGCTAAGCAATGACGAACACGAGCTACTGCACCAATGATATTAGTGCGTGGACGCAAGTGTGCCACTTCACGTAAATATTCGATACTATGGCGTTTTGCAGACATTGGATAAGTTTCAGGATCATCAACCCAACCGGAAACTTCAATTTTATCGGCTTGTAATTCAACAGCTTGTCCTTCAGCAGGAGACTCGACAATTTTTCCAGTGACAACAACGGAACAACCGGTAGTTAAACGTAAAATTTCCGTTTCATAGTTCTCAATATCATTATTTACAATAGCTTGGATAGGATCAAAGCAAGAACCATCGTAAATAGCTAAGAAAGATAGTCCTGCTTTAGAATCCCGACGAGTGCGAATCCAACCACGTACTGTTACAGTTTCACCGACCGTGATTTTTCCTTTTAGAATATTAGCCACAGATGCAATTTTTGTCATATAAACCTCAAATCAGTTTTTATAATTGTAAAAATTAGTCATTTTACCGTAACTCATTAAAATTACCAAAATGTATCGGAACTTTTTGTTTTTGTGAGATAGCACACATAATTTATATAAGTCCCTTGTTTATTAGGAAAATTTCTTGGTATAAATGAACAATTTTATGAATTAAAATAATCAGGTAGAACAGGTAGAAAATATGGCAAAAGTGAGAAAAGAGGATAAATTACCTCTGAGAATGAAGCAGCTAGGCAAAATTTATCGCTTAATTGAACAATTTGAAGAAATTTCACGTATTGATTTATCCAAGTTATCTCAACTGGCTCCTGCAACTATCACCTCCTTAACTAGAGAACTTATAGAAAAAAAATTGGTGATTGAAAGAGCGGTACAAAATACGGAAAATCGTGGTCGTCCAGCAGTTGGATTATGTGTCTCACCATTTTACTGGCAATCTCTTTGTGCAACACTGACATACGATCATTTTGATATTTTGCTATGTGAGCTGGATGGCACAACAATAGCCCAAGAAGTTTATCCTCTTGATCTTTCTGATTTATCTTCATTAGAACAAATGTTGCCTTGCTATTTTGAGGATTTTTTATCAAAAGTTGGGACTAAATTGAGTCGTCCGATTACTTTTTCTATTGCAGTGGCGGGTAAACTACACCATTTGTCTGGTTTTCTGCAACGTTTGGGGGAGATCGAATTAAATGTGGATCTAACATCTTTATTTGCAGGCTATTTTGATATACCGATTATTGTAACGGAATATTTTGAAACTTGGTTATTAGCGGAAAGCACATTAGGAAGCGTAATAGGATATGATGATGTGATTTTCTTGCAAATTGATGAAGTCATTAATTTGAGTGTTTTATCAAAAGGGGGTATTCTACAGAGTGATCATAAAACTTGTATGAATATTGACCAAATTATTGTTCCTCGCCTTTATCCAATGCAAGATAAGATCAATCAACATTTATTTGAGCTTGAGCGATATCAAATACATAATCAATTGACTTATAAAGCATTTTGTCAATTTATAGATCTGTATTATCCAAATAATAATTTAATTAACACGACAGAAAAGATCAATTTTTTATGTAAAAAAGCACAGCTTAAAGATCCTTTAGCATTAGAAATTTTAGCTAACATAGCCGATATTATTGCATACATCTTATCCAATTTAGTTAATCTTTTTTCACCTGAGAAAATTATGTTTACTTCTCGTTTGCTATCCGTCAAACATGTTTTCCTTAATCAAATAAATCAGCGTTTAGCACATTATTTGCATAATTCAAAAATATGTGAAGTAATGACGAGCCAGTATGAATGGAATAGTCATGAAGTTATTGCTGCTGCTATTAAACAAAAGATTTATGATGGTAGTTTGTTAGTTTATATGGAAAAATATTAAAATTTTCTTCACTTAGCTGTCAAAAAGGCGTTAGAAAGCATTTTTGATTGCTTGACTATAAATAAAGGTTTCAGCTGAAAGTATCATAGCAAGACTTTTAACTTTTAAGAGTTAAAGGCTTTTGGGGTAGCGAATTTACGCCCCCAGCTCTTTTGAAATGGATTGTGCTGTTTGTTTGAGATGCATGAGCAATATATCTTTGCCGATTTGGTTTAAACGTGCAGTTGATAGAGAAATTGATACGGAGTAGATTACATTGCTATTGATGTCAAATATCGGGCAAGCTAAACAAGTTACGCCTGTTTCATTTTCTTCATTATCTACGGCATACCCTAATTCTCGAATCTTATTTAACTCCAGCTCCATAGCACTCAGTGTTACAATTGTATTAGCTGTTAATTTTGTAATATTCGTTTGATTTTTCTCCCAATAATCATCTAGAATGTGTCTCTTTTCGTATGCCATAAAAATTTTTCCCATAGCTGAACAATAAAGTTCTAAACGCTGACCAATATACGCTCGTGTACGCATCATACCTGTTGTTGGTTCAAGTTTATAAATCATTACAGCATGATGATGATCACGCATAGATAAATTGACTGTTTCACCTGTATTCAAATTAAGTTGCTCTAAGTAAGGGGATGTAATATTTAATATATTAAGTGAACTCAAGGTTTTTTGCCCAATCGTTAAACACTTCATTGTTAAACGATATGTACCAATTGTATTGGTAGGTTTGACATAACCACAGGTTTGTAGTGTTTGTAGCATACGATATGTTGTACTTTTATTTAGATTAGATAATTCAGATAGTTTAGCTAATGGACAACCATTAGGGAAATTGCTCAAAATATCAATTAGTAATAAACCCTTAATTAAACTTTGGTTGCTGCTAGCTTGTTTATTTTTATTCTCTTCTTTCATTTTTTATTCCTAAATAGCTTTTTTGGTTAGTTTTATTTTAGTGATATATCGATAAAATAAAAATGAGATCTTGATCACAAAAAATAAAAAAATTTATATCTATATGATTTATAAAAACTTTTATTTCTTATTTTCATTTGCATACAAATTTTATTCAGACTATAATTTTTTAAAATATCGTTTCAATATATGAAATAAAGATTGGCGTAATGAGGTTAAAACATGAAAGTCAGCTACGAAATACTCAAACAAGAATTTAAACGTATATTACTTGCAAGAAATGTTCGTGAAGACATTGCTGAAGAATGTGCGACTATATTTGCAGATACAACTGAGTCAGGAGTATATTCTCATGGGGTGAACCGGTTTCCTCGTTTTATTTCTCAACTGGAAAAAGGAGATATTGTACCGGAAGCGATTCCGACTAAAGTTCTTTCTTTAGGTGCGATTGAACAATGGGATGCTCATCAAGCGATTGGTAATATCACGGCAAAAAAAATGATGGATCGAGCCATGGAAATTGCGGATCAATTTGGCATTGGCGTTGTAGCTCTTAAAAATGCAAACCATTGGATGCGAGGCGGTGGCTACGGTTGGCAAGCAGCTGAAAAAGGTTATATAGGAATTTGCTGGACTAATTCAATTGCAGTCATGCCGCCATGGGGAGCAAAAGAATGTCGTATTGGCACTAATCCATTGATTATTGCTGTACCGACCAACCCTATAACAATGGTTGATATGTCTTGTTCTATGTATTCTTACGGTATGTTAGAAGTTCATCGTTTAGCGGGTCAACAAACATTTGTTGATGCCGGATTTGATGATGAAGGTAATTTAACTCGTGATCCCGGTACTGTTGAAAAAAATCGTCGCTTATTACCTATGGGATTTTGGAAAGGATCAGGTTTATCTATTGTTCTAGATATGATTGCAACCATACTATCTAATGGTTTATCTGTTGCAGAAGTTACCGAAGAAAAAGATGATGAATATTGTGTTTCACAAATCTTCATTGCTATTGAAGTAGATCGTTTAATTGATGGTAAAACAAAAGATGAGAAACTTAATAAAATCATGGACTATGTGAAAACAGCTGAACGAGTAGATGCTGATGTTGCAATACGCCTACCGGGTCATAAATTTGCGGCAGTTCGTGCTGAAAATAAAATTCATGGTATTCCGGTCGATGATTCTGTTTGGGAAAAAATTAAATCCCTATAACCTATAAGGAATACTTGTTCTCTGGTCATTGTTTTGATCAATAATCAACTAAACCCGTAAAGTTGTTATTAAAATTACGGTAAATGTGAATTAGAGGTAGCATGATGAGATCGATTAGTTTAACCGTAACTAAACTATTAGAAGCATTGGTTGTTATTATTTTAGCAACGATGTCTTGCTTGGTATTCCTTAATGTCGTACTACGCTATGGCTTTAATAGCAGTATCAATATTACAGAAGAAGTTTCACGCTACTTATTTGTTTGGTTGGCATTTCTTGGTGCTATCTTAGCCTTTAACGAAAATCGTCATGTTAATGTTACGATTTTTATCGAGCGTTTATCTCAGCATCAGCGAAATTTTCTACGCTTATTAACGGACAGCCTAATGTTGTTTTGCTGTTATCTTTTAATTACAGGTGGCTGGATACAATTTCAGCTTAATCTAACTAATATGGCACCTATTTCTGGTATCCCAACAGGTATTACTTATTTAGCTAGTTTTATTACAGGCTTAGTTATTGCCATACTACTTATCATTCGACTTTTTTCTAATGCTGGTGCTTTGATAAAAGGAGAAAACAAATGACGGTTATTATCTTTCTTTCCACTTTATTAGGAGGTATTTTATTAGGTATTCCTGTCGCCTTTTCTCTGTTATTGTGCGGTATAGCATTAATGTTGTATTTAGACTTATTTGATGCACAAATTTTGGCACAACAAATCGTGAGTGGTGCAGATAGTTTTTCTTTAATGGCAATTCCATTCTTTATCTTAGCTGGTGAAATTATGAATGAAGGGGGATTATCAAAACGGATTATTGATTTGCCGATGAAATTAGTAGGACATAAATGTGGAGGATTAGGTTTTGTTGCAATTCTTGCAGCGATGATTATGGCGAGTTTGTCAGGTTCGGCTGTTGCGGATACCGCTGCGGTGGCAGCGATGCTATTACCTATGATGAAAACAACAGGTTATCCGCTGGATCGTTCGGCTGGTTTGATTGGTACGGCTGGTATTATTGCACCTATTATCCCGCCTTCTATTCCGTTTATTATCTTTGGAGTCTCTAGTGGTGTGTCTATTACTAAGCTGTTTCTAGCGGGAATTGTACCGGGAATCCTAATGGGAATTTGTTTAGCTGCCCTATGGTGGTGGCAAGCAAAGCACCTTCGCTTAATGACTTTTTCCAAGGCAAGAAAAGAAGAACTTTGTGCTTCCTTTAAAAATAGTATTTGGGCATTAATGTTACCTGTAATCATTATTGGTGGTTTCCGTTCTGGTATTTTTACCCCAACAGAAGCAGGTGCTGTTGCAGCATTTTATGCATTATTTGTCGCACTCTTTGTATATAAGGAATTGAAAATCAAGCAACTTTATCAAGTTTTTCTCGCAGCGGCAAAAACAACTGCGGTAGTTATGTTTCTCGTTGCTGCTGCTCAAGTTACAGGTTGGTTAATCACGATTGCTGAATTACCACATATGATGACAGCATTGTTAGAGCCACTAATTGATACACCAACTTTATTACTTATTGTCGTAATGCTATTTGTTTTTTTGATTGGTATGGTGATGGATCTTACGCCTACTGTATTAATTCTCACACCGGTATTAATGCCATTGGTTGAGGAAGCAGGAATTAACCCTATCTATTTTGGTGTGCTCTTTATTTTGAATACTTCAATTGGTTTAATTACGCCACCGGTAGGTAATGTCCTTAATGTCATTACAGGTGTATCTAAATTGCCATTTGATCAAGTGACAAAGGGCATACTTCCTTATTTATTGATGATGATTGTGTTGCTCTTTATCTTTATTTTCTTCCCTGCTTTAATTTTAATGCCACTTAATTGGTTACAACTTTAAATCTTCATAGGAGAACATTATGACACTATTAAATTTTAAAACGCTTTCTGTGTTCATGGCTAGCATGACTATATTCTCAGGCACTGCCAGTGCTGCAACAACATTACGTTTTGGTTATGAAGCTCCTCGTGGTGATACACAACATGAAGCAGCAAAGAAATTTAACGACCTTTTAAAGGAAAAAACAAAAGGAGAAATCAAGCTAACACTTTTTCCAGACAGTACGTTAGGTAACGCACAAACTATGATCAGTGCTGTACGTGGTGGAACGATTGACTTGGAAATGTCAGGTTCTCCAAATTTTTCTGGATTAGTACCAAAATTAAATGTGATTGATATTCCATTCATTTTCCAAAACCGCGAGCATGTATATGCCGTATTGGATAGTGAAATTGGTCAAAGTTTATTAAAAGAATTAGAAGCCAAAGGATTAAAAGGTTTAGCTTTTTGGGAAGTAGGATTTCGATCTTTTACTAACTCAAAACATCCTGTAAAATCCCCTGATGATATTAAAGGGTTAAAAGTGCGGACTAACCAAAATCCAATGTATATTCAAGCATTTTCAATCTTAGGGGCAAATCCAGTTCCAATGCCATTATCCGAACTTTATACCGCACTTGAAACACGTGCGGTAGATGCTCAAGAACATCCTGTTGGTATTGTTTGGTCTGCTAAATTATATGAGGTGCAAAAATACTTAAGCTTAACTAACCATGGTTATACGCCATTGATTGTTGTTATGAACAAAGCCAAATTCGATGCCTTGTCTCCGGCATTGCAAACAGCATTAGTCGAAGCTGCACAAGAAGCAGGTGCTTATCAACGCCAGCTTAACCTTAGAAATGAAAAAAGCATTATTGAAAAAATGCAAAAAGCGGGCGTTGAAATTATTGAGCGTGTTGATACCGGACCGTTTAGGGCAGCCATTGAAAACGAAGTACGCAAGGCATTCATTGAGAAAAATGGTGATGATTTAGTTAAAAAAATTGATGCATTAGCAAAATAAGTATATTCAATGATAAGAAACAGAATTTTTATTAAATTGACCGCACTTTTACTTATTCCTTATTCGGAAGGAGGAGCTTATGTTGGCAAATGGAGACGTTCCAATCCTTCAGCTACAGCATATCGTCAAACGATTCGGTAATCAGGTAGCAGTAAATGATGTTAGCCTTAATATTCACCAAGGAGAAATTGTTGCATTGCTCGGTGAGAATGGTGCGGGCAAATCCACTTTAATTAAAATTCTGGCAGGTATCTATTCTCGTGATGAAGGTGAAATTTATTTTCATCAACAAAAAATCCAATCGGCACAATCTCTTACCAATAAAAATAAACAACCTATTGCTTTTATTCATCAAGATTTAGGGCTGGTTGAATGGATGACGATTGCTGAAAATATGGCATTTGTAATGGGATTTCCTCGCCGTTTCGGCTTGATTGATTGGAAAAAAATTAATCAACAAGCACAAGAAGCATTGGATTTTGTTGGTATTCACCTTTCTGCTCAAACTCGAGTTTTTGACTTAAGTCGTACAGAAAAAGCGTTATTGACCATTGCTCGTGCGATTGCTGTCAATGCTGAGATTTTAGTGTTGGATGAACCAACTGCCTCTCTACCTGCAGGTGATGTTGAACATTTATTCAAGGTGCTTAATCGCCTACGTAAACAGGGCGTTGGTATGATTTATGTCACTCACCGATTGGATGAGGTCATTAGGCTTTCTGATCGCATTTTAGTCATGCGTGATGGTTATTCTGTGGCAGAAGGTTCGACTAAAGATTATGATGTGAAAGCTCTAGTGAAGGCTATTGTTGGTGAAGAAACAAGAGAAAAACAACGTGAACCATTGCCTAAAAACACACCAGAAGTGGTACGGCTTAACGAAGTTGTTGTTGGTGATACCGGTCCTGTTTCCTTTAGTTTACATCAGGGCGAAATGATTGCATTAGCAGGATTGCGAGGTGCGGGACAAGAAGAGATAGGACGATTATTATTTGGACTACGTAAGTTGGAAAGTGGAGACATTAGTTTAAATGAATGTGCTTATCATGCCGAGTCGCCATGTGAGGCAATTTATAAAGGTGTAGCACTTGTTGCCGGAGACCGTATCCGAGAAGGTCTTGTCATGTCAATGACAACCATGGAAAATCTCTTTATCAATCCTATCTTAAGTGGTCATTTTCCATTAAAAAATTATGCAAGCAAAAAAGAAAGGTCTGAATGTTGGTATCAATTCCAGCTCTTTGATATTCGGCCAAAAAATTTATTTATTGAGGTCAGTTCGCTTTCAGGAGGTAATCAACAGAAAATTGTGCTTGCACGTTGGATGCAGCTCAATACACCTGTGCTGATTTTAGAAGATCCAACTGCGGGTGTAGACGTTGGTGCACGAGCAGAAATTTATGACTTATTAAATCAAGCCTTGAAAAAAGGTGTTGCAATTATTGTGATTTCAAACGATTTTGAAGAAATTGCACATCTTTGTAATCGAGCCTTGGTATTCAACCGAGGCGATATCGTGGGTGAATTATTCAATGAACAAGTCACATTTGCGAATTTGCTGGCACTCGCTTCGGACGCATCTGCTACCATAAATTAATTTTCGTGTTTTTAGACCGCACTTAAACAATAGGAGAGCATCATGGCTCAAACAAATATTAAATCAACCGCTTTAGAACAGCCTGTATCTATTGCACGTGATGGGTTTTGGGCGTGGGTTTCTCAAATGATCACTCGATATGGGTTACTCTGCTTATGTTTTTTACTTATCATACTTTTCTCTATGACAACAGATTCTTTTGCCTCTATGCTAACCTTACATGCGATTTTAGAAAGTAAATCAAAAATTGCACTATTGGCACTCGCAGCGACGACGACCATGATTGTAGGCAAAATTGACTTAAATGTAGGCTTTGGTATTGTTCTTTGGCATATTTTAGCTATTACACTACAAGTTCAATTCGGTTTTTCATGGCAAATGGCGACTATCACAGTACTCATTGTGGCAGCAATTTATGGCTTACTTAATGGGATTTTAGTTGCACTTGCTGACATTGATAGCTTCGTCGCTACATTGGGAACGGGAACGGTATTGTATGCAATTGCTTTATGGCATTCAGGCGGTCGCCAAATTGTCGGTGATTTACCTGATGCTTTTATTGCTATTAACAGTACTGAGATCTTAGGTATTCCTATCTCGGCTTTTTATGTGTTAATCGTTGCTATTGTCATGTGGCTGGTGACTGAACATACCCCAACAGGACGTTGTATGTATGCTGTAGGAGGAAATCCTACCGCCGCTTATTTGAATGGTATTTCGATTAAGAAATATACGATTGTGCCATTTATTGTATCTAGTTTAATCACAGGGTTTACCGGAGTTCTCATCGCAGCACAACAGGGTGTTGGGCAAGCAAGTGTCGGAATGGATTATCTTTTACCCGCACTGGTAGGTGCGTTCTTAGGCAGCACTACAATTAAACCGGGTCGGATTAATGTTTGGGGTACCGTTATTGGGATTGCAATTCTTGCTATTGGCATTTCTGGTATTCAACAATTCGGCGGTGCTTTTTGGGTCGAGCCATTATTTAATGGTGCAACTTTATTATTATCTATCACTATCGCAGGTTATGCACAACGTAAACGTTTATTAGGTCAAAAAGCAGTACACAAGAAAGCAGCAACAAAATAATTTGTTGTGTTAATTACCCATTAAAAGGAGAAAATTTATGAAACAGTTTTTTCATTGTAGTTTAAGTGTAGTGGCTTCTGTAGTCGCACTCTCTTTTGCCGGCAACACTATGGCAAATGATCCATTTGTCGCTGAAGCAAAACAACAAGTTGCTACAGCTGCTGCTCAAAAAACAACTTGGGATGGACCAACAACAGGTCCAAAAGTACAACAAGGAAAAAATATTATTTTCATTGCTTCTGATATGAAAAATGGCGGTGTATTAGGTGTAATTGATGGTATGAAAGAGGCAACGAGTATAGCTGGCTGGAAATTAGATATTCTTGATGGAGCAGGTGCGGTCAATAATCAACTTTCTGCTTTAAACCAAGCGATTGCTCGTAAACCTGATGCCATTGTCATTGGGGGTTGGAATCCAAATGTGGCAAAAATTCCACTTAGCAAGGCAACTAAAAATGGAATCACATTGGTTGCATGGCATGCTACACCGGAACCGGGACCAATTAATAAATATAATATTTTCTATAATGTCACCTCTGATTCTGACCAAATTGCTAAACTTTCAGCTCAACTTGCTGTAGCAAACTCAGATGGAAAAGCAAAAGTGGTTATTCTTACCGATTCACTATATGAAATTGCGTTACGTAAAGCGAATGTGATGAAAGAAATTATTGAACAATGTAAAGAATGTCAGGTATTAGAGTTCATTGATACGCCGCTTGCAGATACCTCAAGTCGTATGCCGAGCCTAACTTTTAGTTTATTACAAAAATATGGTGATAACTTACAATACACACTTGCTATTAACGATCTCTATTTTGATTTTATGACACCGTCCTTACGTTCTGCAAACAAAGGAGAAATGCCATACAACATTTCTGCAGGAGATGGTTCAGTTACTGCCTATCAACGTATTCGGAATAATAATCATCAATTTGCTACCGTACCGGAACCCCTGAATTTACATGGTTGGCAATTAGTGGATGAACTTAATCGTGCTTTTGCTGGAGAAAAACCCTCTGGTTATGTCACTCCTGCTCACCTAGTGATTAAAGACAACGTGGCATTTGATGGTGGGAATAAGAACCTTTATGATCCACAAAATGGTTATAAAGAAGCCTATAAGGCGATTTGGAACGTGAAGTAATCAACTATTGTGGTCGCAAAAAATTGTCAAAAAAGACCGCACTTTCCTAGTAAGGAGAGTATATGTTATCAGCTAAAATTGAAGTTTATGATTCACGCTTTTACCAATTAGTTGGCACTGAAGCTAGATTAGAAGAATTGTTTGACAAAGCGATTTGGGCAGAGGGACCTGTTTGGCTAGAAAAACAGCAAGCTGTTATATTTAGTGATGTCAAAGGTAATACAATGTATCGCTGGACGGCTGAACAAGGTACACAAATATTCCGACAACCATCACAATTTGCCAATGGTAATGCAGTGGATGCTGCAGGTAATTTGATTACTTGTGAACACGGTCGTCGAGCTATTAGCTTAACGGATCATGCAGGTAATATTCGAGTGTTGGTCAATAAATTAGAAGGTAAGCGACTAAATTCACCTAATGATGTAGTTGTGAAATCTGATGGAACAATTTGGTTTACAGATCCACCTTACGGTATTTTAAGTGATGCAGAGGGCAAAAAATCGCCTAGTGAAATAATTGGCTGTTATGTATATTGCTATGATCCTATAACTGACGATATCCATATCGCAACTTTTAATGTCATGCGACCAAATGGTTTAGCTTTCTGTGAAAATGAAACTAAGCTAGTGGTAGCAGATATGTCGGTAGTCGAGTTTAAAAGAACAGGCTTACACCATCTTGTAGTGTTTGATGTTATTGATAATCAGTTATATAACCGTACAAGCATTGCTGCTATTTCGCCAGGTATTCCTGATGGATTCTGTATTGATCACAATAATGTGATTTATTGTAGCTGTGAAACAGGACTGCTGGTTTTGTTACTTGATGGGACTTTTTTAGGAAGAATTTTACTAGATAAAACCGCTTCTAATTGTACCTTTGGTTTAGATCAAAAAACCTTGTTTATTACAGCTACTAATAGTTTGTATTGTTTAACCTTTAAATAAAAAGAGCTGGTAAGGATTATAGAAAATAATCTTTACCGGCTTTTAGCTTTATATATTTATTGAGGATTAATAATTTTGTTTAGCTTTAGCCTGGTCAACCACTACAGGATCAATATAATAAACCTCGGGGATATCTTGCTTATTAATTTGTTTAATTGCATGTTCAATTGCGACAGCAACTTGTTTTTTCGGTAATTGATCAATTGTATTTTGCATTTTGCCTTGTTTAACGTATTCAATAGCGAGAGGAATACCATCATAGCCAGTTATAAGCACTTTGCCTGCTAATCCTGCATTTTCAACCGCAGTAACTGCACCTATTGCCATATTATCATTTGCGGCAAAAATACCTTGAATGTTAGGGTTGGCAGTTAAGATGTTAGTGGTTACATTTAAAGCCTGTTCTGTTTCCCAGTTCGCAGATTGTGAAGCAACAATTTTGATATCAGGATATTCAGAGAATGCTTTTAAAGCTCCGGCTTTACGTTGTTCTCCATTATCGACACCAGGAATCCCCTCAAGTATGGCAATATTTCCTTTTTTACCTATCGCTTCTGCAAGGTTTTTAGCTTCTAAATAACCCCCACTAAAATTATCTACGCCAACATAGTTAAATTTTAATCCAGCTTTTTTAGCTGCTTCTGCATCAAGTCTTACATCTAAATCAATAATTGGAATCCCTGCTTTTTGGGCCTTTTGGAAAGCAGGGATAAAGGCAATAGAATCATTTGGTGTAACAATAATTGCATCTACTTTTTTTGCGATCATATTTTCAACTAATCCAACAAGTTGTTCAGTTGAGTCTTCTTTTTCCGCAACTTGAATTGTCAAATCTACATTTAGTTGTTTAGCAGTTTCTTTAGCACCCTGTTGCATAGAAATGAAATATTCATTGCTTAGTGTTTTCATTAATAATGCAATTTGAGGTTTTTCTGCTGCAAAAAGAGAGGTAGAAATAGCCAATGTACTTGTTATAAGCATTGCTTTGAATAGTTTAGATTTCATAATTGATCTCCAGTGAGTTTGTAGTTAAAAATTGGTAGCAATCCTAAAATAAAACTTGTCTAAAAACTGTGATCTAGTTCTCAAAATAAATAAAACTTTAAAAGTCTATTTTCTCAGCTTTTAAGTTTATTTACTTTGTGTGATACCTATCACGATTTTATTAGTCTTTTTATGTTATTCTTAATATACAGATTGATAAAAAGGGATAATTGCTGTGTTAGATACTTTACCTATTTTGTCACTTAGAAATATTAGTAAAAATTTCTATGACGTAGCGGTTTTAGACAAAATTAATCTTGATATATATTCAGGCGAAGTGCATTGTTTAATTGGAGAAAATGGAGCAGGAAAATCTACGTTATGCAAGATTATCGCTGGCATCTATAATTCAGATGGTGGCGAAATGTTTTTTCATGGTAAAATTTATTCTCCTCGTAATGTAAAAGACGGTCAAAAATATGGAGTTGGTTTTATTCATCAGGAACTAATGCTAGTACCTCAACTTACTGTACTGGAAAATATTTTTTTAGGAAAAGAACATGCGAATTTAGGAAATCGCATGGACTGGAAAATAATGAGAGAGAAAACACTAAAAATTATTCGTGAATTAGAACTCGATATACAGCCGGATGATTTAGTATCAGATCTTTCGATTGCACAACAACAAATGGTTGAAATTGCTAAAGCTATTTTTAGTGAATATAAAGTATTAATTTTTGATGAACCTACTTCTTCTATATCTCGTAAAAATACAGAAACTCTTTTTAGAATTATTCACCGGTTAAAAGAAAAAGGTGTAGCGATGATTTATATTTCTCACCGTTTAGAAGAGTTTCAATATATTTCAGATAAAGTTACAGTATTACGAGACGGAAATATTACTGGCACGATGTTGTATAAAGAAACATCTGTAGAAGAAATTGTCAGATTGATGGTTGGTCGAGAAATTAATTTAGGACATTATCAAAGAGATACAATATTTACACAGGAAAAATTATGTGTTGAAAATATTACTAATAAAAAAATTAAATCAGCTTCTTTTACTGTGCATAAAGGAGAAATATTAGGATTTGCAGGTTTGGTTGGAGCAGGTAGAACAGAACTTTTAAGAGCAATTTATGGAGCAGATGATGCTAAAGGAAATATTTTTATAGATAAGTTAAAAGTTTGCATTAGATCACCGGAACAAGCCGTAAAACATAAAATTGGATTTATTACAGAGGATCGTAAACTACAAGGTCTCATATTAGATCAGAGTATTCGGAAGAATATAACATTACCAATATTAAATCGTTTCTGGACAGGAATTAGATTAGATCAAGAAAAAGAAAAAAATGTAGCAGAGAGCCAACGTGATCGCTTGAGAATCGTGTCTAACAGTGGTGAACAGCACACTAGAACTCTTTCAGGAGGAAATCAGCAAAAGGTTGTAATTGCTCGATGGTTAGAAAGTGGTGTGGATATTTTATTTTTTGATGAGCCTACAAGAGGAATTGATGTTGGTGCTAAATCTGAGATTTATGACTTGATGAGAGAATTTACAGACAACGGCGGTACTATCATTATGGTATCGTCTGATTTACCTGAATTAATCACAATGTCAGATAGGGTAATGGTCATGAGGAATGGTGAAATTGTAGAAGAAGTTAAAGATCGTTCTAGAATTACTGAAGAAAACCTAATGAAAGCTATGGTTGGTGTATGAGGTCTAAAATGGATAACTTAAAATTAATTTTTTCAAAATTAGGAATTGGTATTGCATTAATTGTAATGATTATTGGAATGTCATTTGCATCTGATGCATTTTTATCAGCTCATAATATTCTAAATATTTTATTACAAGTTTCAGTTATATGTATTATTGCTGTAGGTATGACTTATGTTATTTTAACTGGAGGGATAGATCTTTCTGTAGGTTCTATCGTTGCACTAAGTGCCGTATGCTTAGGATTATTTACTCATCTAGGTCTTAAGTGGTTAGGCGATGAAGTATCAGATTTTGCCGTATTAGCGGTGGTTTTAATTGCTATATTAGGGAGCGTTTTAGTTGGTGCACTATGTGGATATATAAATGGAATTATCATTGTGTATGGTAAAGTTACTTCATTTATTGCAACACTTGGTATGATGGGGATTGCTAGGGGATTGGCACTAACGATATCAGATGGAAAAACAATTTATAACTTTCCTGATGCTCTGCGTTTTTTTGGTAATGGAAGAATACCTATTTCAGATTCGTTTTCTATACCTATCCCAGTAATCATTGCTATTTTGGTTGTGTTGGTTAGTTTTTATGTGCTAACGCAAACGATTTTTGGTCGCCAAATTTATGCTTTAGGTGGAAATCGAGAGGCGGTTCGTTTGTCTGGTGTAAATGTTGAGAAATTAGAAGTCAAAACATATGTAATTAATGGGGCATTGGCTGCAGTAGGTGCGGTAATTTTAGTAGGACGTTTGAATGCGGCACAACCTATCGCAGGTACAGGTTATGAATTAGATGCTATTGCTGCAACTGTTATTGGTGGTACAAGTTTGATGGGTGGTTTTGGTTCAGTTATTGGAACTTCAATCGGTGCATTAATTATGGGAGTACTGCAAAATGGTCTGACTTTATTAGATGTGACGTCTTATTTACAACGCCTAATTATTGGTGTTGTTATTATTCTAGCAGTATTTTTTGACCAATTACGGCGTGGTAAAGTTTCAATAGGACAATTAAAGCGTATTTTCTTTAGAGAATAACTTAGAAGATAGTCTAAATAGTTAATAATTTTAATTATTGGTATGCACAGTTATTTGAATAAATATATTGCTTGCTGAAATTTAGGATAAGGAATAGTGAAATGAATTACACACTTGGTATTGACTGTGGAGGCACTTTTATCAAGGCTGCACTCTTTGATACTTTTGGAAAAATGATTGGTTGCGTGCGTGAAAATGTTGATGTGATTAGCGAGCAAGCCGGCTATGCCGAACGTGATATGTATGAATTATGGCAAGTTTGTGCAAGTGTGATTCGTAAGACAATTGAACATAGCCAAATTGAACCTAGTAATATCAAAGGTGTGGGCATTTCTGCACAAGGTAAAGGTGCTTTTTTATTAGATAAGAATCATCGACCTCTTGGGCGTGCGATTTTATCTTCCGATCAACGTTCACTTGATATCGTGAAACAATGGCAAGCTGATGGTATTCCTGAACAACTTTATCCAATAACTCGCCAGACTTTATGGACAGGTCATCCCGTCTCAATTTTGCGTTGGGTAAAAGAACACCAGCCAAAACGTTATGAGGAAATAGGTGCGGTATTAATGTCTCACGATTATTTGCGTTTTTGCTTAACAGGAAAGCTTTTTTGTGAAGAAACAAATATTTCTGAATCTAACTTATATAATATACTTACAAGGCAATATGATCCTGCCTTGGCTGATTTACTAGGTTTATCAGGCATTATTGATAAACTTCCGCCTATTATTGAGTCCAATCAAATTGCAGGCTATATCACGCCTGAAGCGGCTACTTTAACTGGTTTATGTGTTGGTACAGTTGTGGTTGGCGGATTATTTGATGTTGTTTCAACCGCACTTTGTGCAGATTTGGATGATGAAACTAAACTTAATGCTGTATTAGGCACTTGGTCAGTGATAAGTGGGATCACTGATGGTATTGACGATAATCAAACACTTCCTTTTGTTTATGGACGCTATGCACAATCTGAGAAATTAATTATTCATGAAGCCAGTCCAACTTCAGCAGGTAATTTAGAATGGTTTGTGAAGCAATGGCAGCTTGATTATCAACAAATTAATCAACTTATCGGGGAGCTTGAACCTGCTACCAGTTCAGTTTTATTTGTTCCATTTTTGTATGGTTCAAATGCAGGATTAGGTATGCAAGCTGGCTTTTATGGTCTCCAAGCACATCATACACAAGCTCATTTATTGCAAGCAATTTATGAAGGAGTACTATTTAGTTTAATGCATCATCTTAATCGGATGTTACAACGCTTTCCAAATGTGAAGTTATTACGTGTTACAGGTGGTCCGACAAAATCTAAAATCTGGTTACAGATGCTTGCTGATCTCACAGGAATGAAACTGGAAGTACCACAAATTGAAGAAACGGGATGTTTTGGAGCTGCATTGATGGCGAAGCAGGGTTCTAGTGAGTCAACCACTGATGTTTTCCAAACGCAAACTATGTTCAGTGTTGAGCCTAATCCTATTTATTTCACAGCATATCAAAGAAAATATCAACGTTATCAAAAACTTATAGATTCGTTAAAAGCAATGATTTAATGAGGAAAAAATGACAAAGCCACTTATTCAACTTGCACTAGATGAAACAGATTTAAACACCGCACTTGTTACTGCTAAGCAAGTAGCAGACTCGGTTGATGTTATTGAAGTAGGCACTATTCTTGCTTTTGCAGAAGGTATGGGAGCAGTACGTATGTTACGAGCACGATATCCAAAGCATATTTTAGTTTGCGATATGAAAACAACAGATGCGGGTGGTATTTTAGCTGAAATGGCATTTAACGCAGGTGCTGACTGGATTACTGTTTCTGCTGCAGCTCATATTGCAACAATTGAGAGTTGTAAGAAAATAGCTGATTACTATCAAAAAGAAATTCAAATCGAAATCTATGGCAATTGGACATTCGATGATGCTCAAGCTTGGGTCGATTTAGGTATCAATCAGGCTATTTATCACCGTGCACGTGATGCGGAAATAGCAGGTAAAGGCTGGACGGAAGATGACTTAGTAACAATGAAAAAATTATCAAAAATGGGATTATCGCTCTCAATTACAGGTGGAATTGTGCCTGAAAATATCTATTTATTTAAAGATATCAATGCTAAAGCATTTATTGCCGGACGGGCTTTTACAGGTGAAAAAGGAAAATTTACTGTAGAAAAAATGCGGTTAGAAATTGATAAATATTGGTCCTAATATTGCAGAGATAAACATGGAGTATATTGTGAGAACACATAAAATCGGTATTTATGAGAAAGCATTACCTAAGAACCTAAGTTGGCAAGACCGTTTATCCATTGCAAAAGCATGTGGCTTTGATTTTGTCGAAATCTCAATAGATGAAACAGATGAACGTTTAGCACGATTAGATTGGAGTAAAGCTGAGCGTATTGAATTAGTAACTGCTATTATTTCAACGGGCATTACTATCCCATCTATGTGCTTATCAGGCCATCGTCGCTTTCCATTTGGTAGCCGGGATGAAGCAACTCGCCAAAAAGCCTTTGAGATCATGAAAAAAGCAATTCAGCTTGCTGTTGATCTTGGTATTCGAACTATTCAATTAGCTGGTTATGATGTGTACTATGAAGAACAAGATGAAGGAACAATTCAACGCTTCCAGCAGGGATTGGAATGGGCTGTTAAACTTGCGGCAAGTCACCAAGTTACCATTGCTGTTGAAATTATGGATACACAATTTATTAGCTCAATCAGTCGTTGGAAAAAGTGGGATAATATAATCCGCTCACCGTGGTTCACAGTTTATCCCGATTTAGGTAATCTTTCTGCTTGGAATGAAAATGTGAGTGAAGAACTCAAATTAGGCATTGATAAAATATCAGCAATCCACTTAAAAGATACTTATAAAGTGACAACTACTAGCAAAGGGCAATTCCGTGATGTACCTTTCGGTGCGGGCTGTGTAGATTTTGTACAATGTTTTCGTACCTTATCTGAATTAAATTATCGTGGTGCATTTTTAGTTGAAATGTGGACAGAAAAAGCAGAAGAACCAATCACAGAAATTATTAATGCACGTCGTTGGATTGAACAAAAAATGAAAGAGGGTGGTTTTCAATGTTAGAACAATTAAAGCAAAAAGTATTTGAAGCAAATTTAGCGTTACCTAAATATCATTTAGTGACATTTACTTGGGGTAATGTAAGCGGTATTGATCGTGAAAAAAATCTAGTCGTGATTAAACCTTCCGGAGTGGAATATGAGGTAATGACGCCTGAAGATATGGTAGTTGTGGATTTATTCACAGGTCGAGTAGTGGAGGGCAATAAAAAGCCTTCATCTGATACTGCTACCCATCTAATACTTTACCGTGAATTTCCAACACTTGGTGGTATCGTTCATACTCATTCTCGTCATGCTACTATATGGGCACAAGCTGGGGAAGATTTGATTGCTGCAGGCACAACCCACGCAGATTATTTTTATGGTGCTATTCCTTGTACACGCAAAATGACACCTGTAGAAATTCAGGGTGACTATGAACTTGAAACAGGGAAGGTAATTGTAGAAACATTTCGTGTACGAGGGATTGATCCTAAAGATGTGCCTGCGGTATTAGTTCATTCACATGGTCCTTTTGCATGGGGAAATGATCCGGATAATGCCGTACACAATGCTGTTGTTTTAGAAGAGATTGGCTATATGAATTTATTTAGTCGCCAACTTCGTCCTAATTTATCGTCGATGCAACAAGAGTTGCTGGATAAGCATTACTTACGTAAACATGGTAAGAATGCTTATTACGGACAGTAAATATGACATAAGTGCTAAAGTAAATTGCTTTAGCACTGAGTTTTAGATGTTATTAAGAATAGCGTCTAAGACAGAAGCAATTCCCGCTTTATCATGATGTAGAGTAACCATGTTTGCTTGTTGTTTAATTTCGTCCTCTGCATTACCCATTGCGACACCCAGTCCAACTAATTTAAGCATAGAAATATCATTATGATTATCCCCAAAAGCCACAACAAATTGAGGGTCAATGTGCCATGTGTTTAGTAACTCCAATAATCTTGAGCCTTTTGTATTTCCGCTATTGGCAATATCAACACGATCAACCCATGACCACTCACAACTAAACCCAATTGAAGATAAATGATCAACCGCAGTTTGCATCAAGGCATGATCAGGATGGCTAATTACAAATTTCCATATCGTTTCCTGATCATTTAATAACACATTAAAATCAGGAACATGGCGTAGTTTGGGATGTACTTGGGGAGGACAACGCTGTACCCATTCGGAAAATTTACGCAGATGCTCATTCATTATTGAGTAATTCATTGTATCACGTGAATACATTAATAAATGTAAATTGTATTTTTCTGCCAGTTGAATGACTTGTCGGGATTGTTCTAAAGAGAGAGGATTTGCTGCAAGTACGGTATCTGTTTGTGGTTGATACATATAGGTACCGTTACAACAAATCATGGGAGTAGTTAAACTCAGCTCATGGTAATAAGGATAGGCGGCGGTATGATGTCTTCCCGTGACTAAAATGACTTTTAAGCCTTTATCAATACAACGTTGAATCATGATTTTATTTGACGTTAAAATTTGCCCTTGGCTATTTAACAACGTGCCATCAAGATCAAATGCAATGACTTGGTATTTCATCTTTTTTCCTGTTTTGAATATTATTTAGTTGGTACAGTATAGAGCTTTTTAAATCCAAAGGGAATATATTAGTCTTTGCAGGGATAGGACAACTGTATAATTCTGTATAGGAAAATTAAATAAAACTGACCGCACTTTTATGCTCACCTTATACCGCTACGATGCAATTATTTTCAATAGGTACAATGATGAAATGTGTTATGATTAACACATTTCCAGTTTTGATGTAGAGTAAATTATGAGTCAACATGAATCTCACTTCAATCATTTTGCCTTAGCCGAACTGTATCCTTTTGCTACACAATTTCCTTTG
Organism: Histophilus somni 2336; assembly: GCF_000019405.1. Lineage (NCBI taxonomy): Bacteria > Pseudomonadati > Pseudomonadota > Gammaproteobacteria > Pasteurellales > Pasteurellaceae > Histophilus > Histophilus somni. Next base: position 1,400,937 of record NC_010519.1, read on the forward strand.
CAAAATATAATAGGAAAAAAAGGAATACGAATCGTCTATCGCCATTTTGTTCAAGAACATTGTGCTGAACGTAGATTAGTGATTTTGGTCAATGGACGTGCAGAAAACTTGTTGAAATGGACAGAGTTGGCTTATGACTTTTATCGACAAGGCTATGATGTTTTAGCGTTTGATCATCGTGGACAAGGCTATTCTCAGCGTTTATTAAAAGACCATGACAAAGGCTATATTGATGAGTTTCGTTTTTATGCGGATGATCTTACTTTGTTAGTGGAAAAAATTACTTCGTTGTATCACTATCGTAGCCAACATATTTTGGCACATTCTTTAGGCACTTTAATCAGCACTTATTATCTTGCCAATGATAATCACCAAATAAAAAGTGCGGTATTTTCTGCACCATTTTATGGTATTCCACTGCAGCATTCATTACGAGATGAATTCATTATTAATTTAATGATGTTGCTTGGGCAGGGCTCACGCTATGTATTTGGCAAAGGTGAGTATAAACCCGCTGATTTAGATAAGAATGATTTGAGTCTTTGTCGTACTAGAATGAAATGGATGAATCGTATTAATCGTCGATACCCACATATTCATTTAGGCGGACCAACTTTTCGTTGGGTATATGAGTGTATGTATGCCATTAAAAAATTACCCGTTGTCTTACCCCGAATTGAAATTCCGGTACTAGTTTTACAATCAGAAAGAGAAAAAATTGTGGATAACCAAAATCTGCAAAAATTGACCGCACTTTTGCCTCAAGCTCAACTAGTGCAGATTGAACATAGTAGGCATGAGATTTTATTTGAACGTGATCGAATTCGAGATTTAGCACTAGCAAAAATCAATCAGTTTTTTACTGAAAATAACGCCAAATAAACACGCCTAATGTTGTAAAAAACAAGCAACCGAGAATATGTAACGATGTAATAGTTATGCCTTCTAGCCATTTATGTTGAAGCAGATTTTCAATAACTTCTGCACTGAATGCCGAAAATGTTGTTAAACTACCTAAAAATCCAGTTACAAAAAATAGGCGATATTCAGTTGAAAAAGCAGACGAATGCCAAAACATAGCCAGCATTATTCCCATAATTAAACAACCGATATAATTTGCAATTAATGTGCCAAAGGACAAGAAAGTAAACAACGGATTGAGTAATAATGTCAATCCATGACGAGACATTGCACCAAGAGAAGCACCACAGCTAATTAAGAATAAATGTGTAAATAGATTCATATGTGTATAATAAACAGAATTAAATGATATTAAATAGCGTGCAGAGATACCTCGCTACCGATTCTTGTGCGTTTAACCCAATGATTTCTAAATTCGGGCAAGCTGACTTTAAACGTGGATCAGCATTGCTCATCACACAACCTTTACCAACTTGGGTTAACATTTGTATATCATTCATACCATCTCCAAAAGCAATACATTGCTGCATTCCATAATTCCGCTCAGCTAATACCTGCTCTAGTGCAGTGGCTTTTGATACATTTTGATTCATTATTTCTAAACAAACGGGAGTTGAATAAGTAATGCTGAGTTTATCTCCATATGTGGTTTTGAGAGATGTTTCGATATTGACTAAGTCTTGCGGTTCACGGCCAAGGAAAAACACTTTTTCTGTAGTTTTTCCATGATGTTGAGCAAAATTCACTACTTTATACATAAAACCGGAATCTTGATGGTATTTACGCAACTGAGGAACTTCTGTATTAATAAACCAATCATCCCCTTGATATGAATTAACACATATATGTGTACGATCAAAAGGTAAGTTCATAATTTCAAATGCTATTGTTTCAGGAATGTAATTGCGGACTAAAAGATTGCCTTGCAAATCCTGTGCTCTTGCACCGTTAGAAGTAATCATTACTGCATTGTTGATCTTAATTTTTTTTAAGATTGGTAGCAAATCCGTATGGTTACGCCCTGTTGCTAAGATAATATCTATACCTTGAGATGCAAGCTTTTGTAGTGTCTCGATAGTGAAATCGCCAATCATATGATTGGCATTAAGTAATGTACCGTCTAAATCAGAGACGATGGCACGAAAAGGAACATTTTGCATAGCCTATCTTTATCCTATACTGAAATCACAGAACAGATTATTTAACCCAAGTGACGATTTCATTAAGGGATTTACGGGATTTTGGCTTAATTTCTTTTGCTCGGTAGCCGAAAGTTGCCATTACCGAAACTCCCCATTCGTCTGAATCTAATACACCTGCGTCAGTTAAAATTTGATTTACTTTTTCATAATTAAAACCTTCAATTGGACAACTGTCTATTCCAATTAATGCAGCACCAGTTAACATATTTGCTAAGGCAATATAGGTTTGTTTACTTGCCCAGTCAAATAAAGTGCGGTCATTCTCAAGCGTTTTCATATGTTCTGCTTGAAAGAGATGATATTTTTCTTTGGTAGCTTGTATTTGTTCGCCGGATAACCCACGTCTTTTCATGGATTGTACTAAAAATTCTGAATCATAGCGTGCATTCTTTTTCGCTAAGATAACAACTAAATGACTGGCATCGTCAATTTGAGTTGCCATCCCCCAGCTGACAGGTTTTAATTTTGCCCGTAGTTCCGGATTTTGGATTACTAAAAAATGCCAAGGTTCAGAGCCGACAGAACTTGGCGAAAGGCGAGCAAATTCCAAAACATAAGAGAAATCTTCATCGCTGATTTTTTTATTTGGATCATAGTAACGTGTGGATGCACGACGATTAAAACTATCCAGCACGTGTTCTTTTGAAATAGTCGTCATAATAAATGTCCTTTAAATATTTAGCGAATTGCCATTTGGAATAAAACCACTTCAGCTTGACAACCAAAAACAATACGCATTTTTAAACGAAAACCATTTGAAATGTCGGTAATTTGACTCTCAATATTTGCAGGGTCATTTTCAATATCACGAGCTTTCTGAATAAAATAATCACGAGCGTTTAACGCTTGTTTTTCCGTATCGTATTCCGCTTCAAAAACAACTTCTCTTGCGGAATTATCCAGCATTGAATCGCCTTTGATACGGCACATATTGTGTGCTTCTGCCACTTTTTGTTGCAATGTTTTATCACTCATGATTATTTCCTTATGTTTAATAAATTAACCTACCACACTTGGTAATAAACCTGCTTGAACTAGGAATGGAATAATCACAATAAATACACCAATAACTAATACAGCGATAAGGGAGGCGGAGCCACCTTTTACTCGATACGGTAAGTGCGGGTAAATTTTACGTAATTTCCATACCATTGCAATAGGTAAAACGATTGCATAGAATGCAAACATTTGTCCTGCATATCCTAAAGCTAGAATAAACCCTTGGGGATAGAATAGTGCAAAAGCAAGTGGCGGTAAGAAAGTGAGCAGACCAACTGAAACACGATTAGCTGAAATATTTACTCGTTTTAGCAGATCTTCAATTGCTTCGAACAAACCTAAGGCAACACCTAAGAATGAAGTAATTAATGCAAATGCAGAGAATAGACGAACTGCACCGCCAATAATTTCACTTCCTGTAATTGTAATTGTTGCTGTCACCAATCCATTTAAGGTTGGATCTTGTTGTAAGATTGCCAAAAATTCTGTTTGGCTTAGTACGCCATGAGTGGCTAATTGCCATAGAATATAAGCAACAAGTGGAATAAAGGTTCCGACTAAGATAGAAACGCGTAATGCCTTTACATCGCCATCAAGGTATTTATTCAGGCTGGGAATAGAACCGTGAAAGCCGAAAGAGGTAAAGAAAATAGGGCTTGCTGAGATGATTAAGGCATTATCAATTGGAAGTGCGAGTAAGTTTTCTAAAGAGACTTTAGGCAGTAATAAGAAAAGCACTACAACAAAGAAAGCAATTTTACTGAAAAAAATGATGCGATTAATCTTATCTACGCTATTTGTGCCTGAAATAATGAAAATACCGAAAAGTACAGTAAATAATACACCTGCAATCCGAGATGTGGTTTGTTCATCGTGAATGGTGGGCAACAGTCCTGCAAGTAAAGAGCTTCCGCCGGAAATGTAAGCTGAAACTAAAGCGTAAAGAAAAATTAACAGTACAACAGTAGAAAGAATACGTCCGAAAGATCCGTAATATTTTTCAGCCAAAGTCCCAATTCCAGCATCACTGTCTACAGTCTGATATAGCTCAACGAAAAGTAGGGCGGCAAAAGAGAGTAATAGCCAAAGCCCGATTAATAAAGTAAGTGTAAAGCCAAAACCGATTCCGGCTGAGGTTAATGGCATAGCGAGCATGCCACCGCCAATTGTTGTTCCCGCTACAATAAGCGTACTTCCAAGCGTTTTGTTCATATTTTTCTCCCATAATGAAAATAAAAGTGCGGTTATTGTAACTTATATTTTTTTAAAAGTGTAATTTTATTTTTACAAAATGTAATATTATGTTTACATATTTGTTTTAGGAAAGAGAATTGGCTTAGGATCTTGATAGAACAATTGTACTTTTTGTCCAATTTCTAAGGATTGCATTGTTTGAATGGTGATTTGTTGTACATCAGATAGAGTAACTTGGTACTGATAATATTGCCCTAAAAATTGACTTTGAGCTATTGTGCCATGTCCCTGTAAAGTTGGTATGACCTGAATTTGATGCGGGCGAACCAGCCAATGTAACTCCGTATTTTGTAATAGTGGAGATTGATCAGCGAGTGTGAGTAAGTTGTCGATAGGCTGTATACCAAAGATTGAATGTAATTGATTTTGTTGATCAATATAGCAATCAATATAGTTATATTTACCTAAAAATTCAGCCACAAATTTACTGTTAGGTTGGTAATAGAGTTGATCTGTTGCTCCGACTTGAATAATTTTTCCATCTTTCATCAATGCAATATTATCGGCAAAAGCAAATGCTTCTTCTTTGCTGTGAGTTACAAAGATTGCTGAAATGCTTTGTTGTTTCACTATTTGTTTAATCTCATCAATCATTTGATAGCGAACTTGGCTATCAATATTTGAAAAAGGCTCATCAAGCAATAGTAGTTTTGGCTTGCATGCTAAGGCTCGAGCAATAGCGACACGCTGTTGTTGACCTCCTGACAGTTGGTGAGGGTAACGATCTTCCAGTCCATCTAGATGAACTAAGTTAAGCATATTTTGCGAAATTTGCTTTTTTTCCATCGCACTTTTTTTATCCAAACCAAACTGAATATTTTCTTTGACTGTTAAATGAGGAAAAAGAGCATAATCCTGAAAAATAAAACCTATGTTGCGTTGTTCTACAGGGACAGGTGTTAAATCTTGTCCATTTAAGTAGATTTTTCCTTGTGTAATAGGCTGTAATCCGGCGATGGCTTTTAATAGTGTCGTTTTTCCGCAACCACTTGCTCCCAATAAACATAAAATTTCATTTTTTTTCAATTCTAGATCGAGTTGATGTAAGACAATTTGTTGTTTGTATTGACAACTAAGTGATTGAATTTTAAGACTATTCATTATCGATCCTTTTCTGAATGTAAAATGAGTGAACGAGTGAGCCAAATAACAGGGATTAAACCAACGAGAATTAACGTTAATGCAGGCAAAGCGGCATGTTCTAATTGTTCATCGGAAGTAAAAGAAAAAACATAAGTTGCTAGGGTATCAAAATTAAAAGGTCGCAATAACAATGAGGCGTTAAGTTCTTTCATACTTTCAATAAACACCATTAAAAGTGCGGTTAAAATTCCTTTAGAAAGTAATGGGAAGTGTACTTTTTTTAACATTTTTATGCCATTAGTACCTAAGCTTTGACTTGCCATATCTAATGTAGGAGGAATTTTTTGTAATGATGTTTCAATACTTCCGAGAGCCATAGCGGAAAAGCGAATGACATAAGCGGAAACTAAAGCAAACATTGATCCTGAAAAAATTAATCCTACAGGAGATAAATTTAACTGAGCCAGTATAGCGTTAATTTGATGATCCGCAAATGTGTAAGGAATTAAAATACCGATCGCTAAAACTGTACCTGGAATAGCGTAGCTTAAACTCGCAAAGCGTAAGGTGAATTGTGCACTACGTTGTATGTGATTTGAATGTAGATTTAAGCGTTGGTAAAAATGTAAAAGTAGAGCGAAAATTACACAAACAATTGAGGCGGTAATAGAAACTGACAAACTGTTATAAGCATATTGTGAAAATTTATAGAGTTGTGATTGTTCAAAATAATGAATTGCCCAATAACTCAATTGTGCAACAGGAATAAAGAAAGCACAAGTGACTAATCCCCAGCAATAAGTTTGTACTAAAAAGCCTTTTATTCCTTTTAATGGCTTAAGTGCGGTCTTTTTTTCATACCCTCGTTGATAGGTTTTTTGTTTGTAACGGCTATAATTTTCCAGCAACAAGAGACTAAAAATAAGCAATAAAATGAACATTGAGATTTGAGCAGCCGAGCCGAGATCTCCCAGTCCTAACCAAGTGTCATAAACTGCGGTTGTTAATGTTGGCACTGCAAAATAAGATACAGTGCCGAAATCGCCCAAGGTTTCCATCGCAACTAAAGCACAACCAATAGCAATTGCAGGGCGAGTTAAAGGAAAAATAATTTTTTGTAATAACTTGCGTGGTGAGCTTCCAAGTAATTTAGCACTTTGAATTAAATTTTCGCTTTGTTCCAATAAGGCTAAACGTACTAATAGGAAAATGTAAGGGAAAAGAACTAAAGCAAGAACAATGCAAGCTCCCCATAATGTTCTAATGGAAATAAACCAATAATCTTGTGCACTTGACCATGAAAAAGTTTGCCGTAAAAATACTTGTACAGCACCGGCATAGTCTAATAAATCCGTATAAAGATAAGCAACTAAATAGCCGGGCATAGCGAGAGGTAAACACAATAGCCATTGTAAGATTTTTTGTCCGGTAAATTGATATTGAGAAATAAACCAAGCACAAGGCAAAGCGAAAACTAAACTAAAAGAAACAGTTCCAATAACGAGAAGCAAAGAGTTTAGCAGATAATCAAACAGAACAGTTTGCCAAAGATGTTGAATGTTTTGCCAATTGAGGCTCCAAGATTGATAAAAAATAGCAATGATCGGTGTTACAAAAAACAACGTAATAAAAAGTGCGGTTAAAAACCAAATAATTTTATTTAATCTTGAGGAAAATAAAAACATTCGAAAACTAATTATAAAGTAATGTAAAGTTTAATGGGGCAATTATAGCATAAACTCAAAGTCAGTGAGATCATTAAATGCCCAGTTTAGAAACAGGATAAACAAAGAAAAAAGCCTAGTGGATTTAGCATACTAGGCTTATTCTTTTAGCAAATATTAAAGATCGAATTTAACTTCATCAATAAGTTTTAATGCTTTATCGTAGTTTTCCGCTATTTTATTTAGTGGTAGCGGATCTTTCTTAAATGTTCCCCAAGATTTTACTTTTTCAGACGGTTCAACACCAGCTTTTACTGGATATTCATGATTAAGCTCTGCGTATAAATGCTGTGCTTTATCACCACTTAAATATTCAGCAAGTTTAATTGCATTTTCTTTATTTGGTGCATATTTTGCAATAGCGATACCGCTAATATTAACGTGAGTACCTTTTGCTTTTTGGTTAGGGAAGTTGATATAAACAGCCTCCGCCCAAGAGCGTTGTTTTTCATCGTCTAGCATTTTTCCGAAGTAGTAACTATTGCCTAAAGAATAGTCACATACACCTTCTTTAATTGCTTTAACCTGGTCACGATCGCCACCTTGTGGTTTTTGTGCCAAGTTGTTTTTTAGTCCTTCTAAAAATGCTTTTGCTTTTGCTTCACCATCATGAGCAATCATAGAAGCAACAAGAGAAACGTTGTAAGTGTGTTTACCAGAACGCACACAAACTTTTCCTTTTAATTCAGGTTTTGCTAAGTCATAATAAGTGAAATCAGCAGGTAATTTACCTACACGATCTTTAGAAGTGTAAATCGCACGAGCACGAGTTGTTAGTCCAAACCATTGATCATTAGCATCTCTATATTGTGCTGGAATATTTTTTTCTAAGATTTCGCTATGGATAGGTTGTGCAAGACCCGCATTCACAATTTCCATCACACGTTTAATATCAACAGTTAATAATACGTCTGCTGGACTTAATTCACCTTCACGTTTTACACGTTCAACTAAGCCTTTATTATCAAAAAGAACATTAACTTTAATCCCTGTTTCTTTTTCAAACTCTTTTAAAATCGGTTCAATAAGATAAGGTTGACGATAGGAATAAACATTAACTTCATTTGCAGCTAAAGCACTGGCGGAAACGGTCGCTGCTAAGGCTAAGGTTAATGTGCTGAGTGATTTTTTCATGAAAACTCCTTGTAAGAATAAATATTAAGTAAAGGATACGAAAGAGCTGTATTAAATACTTTAATAGATTAAAAGTCAATAAGAATTATTCTTGATTGTGTAAGTAAAATTTTAAATTTTATGACCGCACTTTACACAAAAGGGAAAATAACTTGATTATTTTCCCTTTTAATTCAATTTGGTAAAGCGGTTATTGCCAATATTTTTTCTTTGAGGTTTGACCTATTCCCGGATTGAAACTATTTGTTGGGTCAAGGGCTTTGTAGAATTTGCGTAATTCCGGTTTTGCTTGATACAAATGCCCAACATTATGTTCCGCCGGATATTCCGCACCACGCTGATCTAATAAATCAAGCATTTGGTGTTCCAATTCTATACAATTATGACCTTTTTTAATGATATAGTCTTGGTGAAAAACATGGCACATAAAATGACCGTAATAAAGTTTGTGTATAATTTTATTTTCAATTTCAGCAGGTAATTTTTCAAACCATTCTTTGTCATTACGACGCAAGGCAACATCCAAAGCAACGATATCTTCAACATCTTTATCGTGAATTGCACGATAACGAATTGCAGCTGAAGCAACAGCAAAACGGTGTAACATTGCTGCTTGAGTTTCTTCTGCATTACATTGGAAATAATTACCTTTAGAGTTATCGGAAAAATACTCTTTTAAGTATTCTTGAGCTTCTTGAACACCTGTACCACCTATTTTTACAATAAGATGATGTTCATATTGGTCACGGTATTGCCATAAAGATTTCGGTAAATGTTCCGGCATCGCTTTTGATAAAATTTGCATAAACTTATCACTGAAATCATTGGGTAAAAAACTGACTTTTTTGGCGATTCGGTCAACTTTAGCTTTCAAGGCAAATAATTTAGGTAAGCGGTGTGTGCCAAATTTTTTAATAATCCAAAAAGTATCTTTACCGTATTTGGCGGCAATGTCAAAAGCATCACGATGAATATATTCGCCAGAGATTGGCAATTGTTGGAAATTAGCTAACATATGGCGACGAATGTCGTTTAACACATCTGTTTGATTTGTTCCAATGTAGAAAACTGCGGTATGTTTTTCCATCGGAAACGTATCTAAGCGGACTGCAAAAACAGCTAATTTTCCGGCACTCCCGGAGGTTTCATAATGTCGGCTTGGATCAGCGTTAAATCTTGCTGGAGAGTTTTCATCAATTTGGCGTACATGTTCGCAATAAGAATGATCGTGTCCTCTGCCACAATGTTGTTGAATATCTTTGCGTTGATAACGTTGGTTTTGTAAATTTTCCAAAATTTCTTCAGGATCATTACCTAAGTCAATGCCTAAATGATTTTTGAGTTCCAATTCTCCCTGTTCATTAAGTTGAGCATAAAGTGCCATTTCTGTGTAAGCCGGTCCTCTTTGCACCAATGCACCGCCTGAATTATTACATATACCGCCAATAACAGAAGCACCAATACAGGATGAACCGATAACGGAATGAGGCTCACGCCCATGTGTTTTTAATAAAATTTCCAATTCATTTAATGTCGAACCAGGTAAGCAAACGGCTTGCTCGGCATTATTGATTAGCTGAATACCGTTCATATACATTGTATTGATAATCACAATATCACGATCATAGTCATTACCGCTTGGTGTTGATCCTCCGGTTAAACCGGTATTTGCCGCTTGATTGATAATAATTACATCAGCCTCAACACAGGCTTTTAATACGTTCCAATATTCAACCAAATTGGTAGGGCGAACAACAGCAATCGCATTTCCGTTGCCAAAACGATAGCCGCTACGATAACTTTCAGTTTTACTTGGATCTGTAATAATAAATTTATTGCCTACAATGTCGGTGAGCTTGGAGATAAGTTGTTGAGTTGTCATCGTCATAAAATGTTCCTTGCTTATTTGAAAAAATCGACAACATTATAACAAATGAATGTTGACTAGAAATGATGAAATTCTATTCAATTATACAGTTTTTTTGATGATTAAAAAGATAATTGAGTTTGAGCTAACAATAAAAGATGAGTTTTGTTGAGAAATATGATACAAAAGACACCGAATTTTTATTTACTCTTAATTAGGAAACGATATGTCGAATTTACAAAATATTATTGAGTGTGCATTTGAACGTGTAGCAGAAATTACCCCGACAAATGCTGAAGCAGAACTTAGAGCGGCGGTAGATGAAGCGATTGAAGGATTAGATAAAGGTATTTATCGTGTTGCGGAGAAAAATGAACAAGGCGAATGGATTGTTAATCAATGGTTGAAAAAAGCGGTTCTTCTTTCTTTTCGTTTAAATGACAATGTTGTAGTTGATGGTGCAGAAACAAAATATTATGACAAAGTGCCGGTGAAATTTGCAGATTATGATGTAGAACGTTTTAAAACTGAAGGATTTAGAGCCGTACCGGGAGCGGTTGTTCGTAAAGGTTCTCATATTTCTAAAGGTGTTGTTTTAATGCCGTCTTTTGTCAATATTGGTGCTTATGTCGGTGAAGGGACAATGGTCGATACTTGGGCAACAGTGGGTTCTTGTGCACAAATCGGTAAAAATGTGCATTTATCCGGAGGCGTAGGGATTGGCGGAGTATTGGAGCCATTGCAAGCAAATCCAACGATTATCGGCGATAATTGCTTTATTGGTGCACGTTCTGAAATTGTGGAAGGTGTGATTGTTGAAGAGGGGTGCGTAATTTCCATGGGGGTATTCATCGGTCAATCAACCAAAATTTACGATCGTGAAACCGGCGAGATTTTCTATGGTCGTGTTCCGGCGGGTTCAGTCGTTGTATCAGGTAGCTTACCTTCCAAGTGCGGTAAATATAATCTTTATTGTGCAGTAATTGTAAAAAAAGTTGATGCGAAGACGTTAGGCAAAGTAGGCATTAACGAATTATTAAGAACTATCGAATAGTTAAAATTCATGTAGTTTCTATTATCTACCTGCCTCTTAACATAAGAGGCAGATTTTTTATAAAACGATAGTTTTATTTTGATACACAAAAATTCTGTCATGAAGTGCCAAATCTAAAGCCTGCGTTAGTACCGCTTTTTCTACATCACGTCCAGCTTTCATCATGGCTTCCGCATTATAAGTATGATCAACATTAATGACATTTTGCATAATAATTGGTCCCTGATCTAGCTCATTATTAATAAAATGTGCTGTCGCACCAATAATTTTAACCCCCCTTTCATAAGCTTGATGATAAGGTTTTGCACCGATAAATGCGGGTAAAAATGAATGGTGAATATTAATCACTCTATTGGGATAACGGCTGACGAATTCGGGATTTAAAACACGCATATATTTAGCCAAAACAATATAATCTGGAGCATATTCGTCAATTTTTTCAGCTAGTAATTTATCATGTTCTACTCGAGTTAATCCTTCATGGCTTACACAATGAAACGGAATATCAAAACGCTCGACTAACGAACATAAAGTTTCATGATTCCCAATCACAGCGGCAATTTCTACATCTAATCCGCCATAATAGGTTTTCATTAAAATGTCGCCTACGCAATGTGCCTCTTTGGTAACTAAAATTACAATACGTTTTCTTTTTGCATCAACTAAACGGCAATTTGTACCATTCGGTAAACTATAGTCTAAATCGGCAAGTAAAGTTTGTTGATTAAAAATACCTTCCAATTCAGTACGCATAAAAAAGTGTTTAGTTTCAAAATCAACAAATTCATTATTATGAATAATATTGAGCTGGTGTTTGTAACAAATATTAGTAATTTTAGCGATTAAACCTTTATCATCAGGACAATCTGTTAATAGGATTTTATTTTCAACCATAATAAATAGTGATTTATTGTGTTAAGTTAATAAAAACTTAAGTTAGAGATTTATAGCATGATTAAATTTCGAAATCAGCCAATGTTTTTCCTGTATTTAATTCCGCTTGCAGAGATAAAGGCATACGCCCCTGCCCCGTCCAAGTTTTTACTTTACCATTTTGATCTGTATACTGGTATTTTGCTTTGCGAGGAGCTATTTTTTTACGAGGGCGTTTAGTGGTAAAGGTTGGATCATCGACTAAATCAGTCAAGGTTAAGCCGTCTTGTGCTAGCAATGCTTTATATTTTGCGATACGTTCCAAACGTTCTTGTTCTTTTCGTTGATTTTCTTCAATTAGTTGACGTCGTTCATTTGTAATTAATTGAAATTTCTCCAATATACTTTCTAACTCTTGCAGAGTGAATTCTTTTGTTGCTACACGCAATGCTCGAATACTGGTTAATGTTTTTAATAGGTCAGACATTTTTACTCCTTAATTTTATATTGATAATTCGCTTTCAAATAATAACGAAAAAATATTTTTAGGTAAATCTTAATTTAAAAATAGTCTAAATTTTAATTTTATATATTAGTTTAATTATTTTACATTAATTATAGATTAATACTTGGAATTTTGATTTTCTTATTGTAATCTTACTCGCTCCTACATATGTAGAGGTGCGGCTGTTATAAGTAATTTTTTGAGTGGATAACGATGAAAAAAATGAAAGGAATAGTTGCCGAAATCAATTAAAAGTCATTTTAATTGGTTGGGGGCGTATTCGAAAGAAACGTCACTGTCATAGTATTTATCCACTATGGAGCGCTACTGGTTAGGTTGGTATGGGTTATTTCGATCACCTTATTTTAATTATATTTAAAATATCAATCTCAGTGGTTCTCCCTTAAATTAGGAAGAACAACATGGAACTTGTAAATTATTCCACATCTATTTATTCGGTTATTCCACCGATATTAGCTTTGCTATTAGCCATTGTAACTCGGAAAGTCATTTTATCTTTAAGCATTGGTATTATTACCGGTGCTTTAATGTTGACCAAAGATACATCCATATTGGATAGTATTCCTTATTTGTGGAATCATATCTCCGCTTTGGTTTATAGTATTGAAGAAAACGGCTCAATCGCATTTGCGTGGGACACAATAAATATTATCCTCTTTTTAGTTTTACTTGGTATTTTGACCGCACTTTTAACTGTATCCGGTAGTAACCAAGCCTTTGCTGAATGGGCTCAGAAACGTATTAAAGGTCGTCGTGGTGCAAAATTAATGGCGGCTGCTTTGGTATTCGTTACATTTATTGATGATTATTTCCATAGTTTAGCGGTTGGTGCAATTGCCCGTCCGGTTACGGATAAATTCAATGTATCTCGAGCAAAATTAGCTTATATTCTTGATTCAACAGCAGCACCTATGTGCGTTATGATGCCTGTATCCAGTTGGGGGGCTTATATCATTACCTTGATTTCGGGACTATTAGCAACTTATGCCATTACCGATTACTCTCCAATCGGTGCATTTATGGCGATGAGTTCAATGAATTTCTATGCAATTTTCTCTATTTTATTGGTATTTTTCGTGGCTTATTTTTCATTTGATATTGGATCAATGGCGAGACATGAAAGATTGGCATTAGAGAGAGGGGATACAGAAAGAGAAGTTGAAATACAAACAAAGATAAAAGGGCATGTACGAAATCTTGTTTTGCCAATAGTGGTATTGATTGTAGCAACTGTGGCAATGATGATGTATACCGGCGGACAAGCATTAATTGCTGACGGTAAAGCCTTTAGCGTGCTGGGTGCATTTGAAAACACAACGGTAGGGATTTCTCTCGTTGTTGGTGGAATTGCCTCAGTGGTGATGGTTACTCTCTGTATTTTAACTGATGGTCAGATTAGTTTAAATGAATATATTAAATCTTGGGGATTGGGTGCAAAATCGATGTCCGGTGCCATTTTAATTCTGTGCTTTGCATGGACGATTAATTCGGTTGTGAAAGATATGCAAACAGGGACATATTTATCCAGCCTTGTATCTGGCAATCTTCCTATTGCAACGTTACCGGCATTACTTTTCATCCTCGGTGCAGTGATGGCATTTTCCACAGGAACCAGCTGGGGAACATTTGGAATAATGCTACCAATTGCCGCAGAAATTGCATCAAATGCTGCCCCTGAATTAATGTTACCTTGCTTATCTGCGGTAATGGCTGGTGCAGTTTGTGGAGATCATTGTTCCCCTGTATCTGATACAACAATTTTGTCCTCTACCGGAGCGAAATGTAACCACATGGATCACGTAACAACACAATTACCTTATGCGTTAACATTAGCTATGGCAACAATTGTAGGCTACTTAGTTGTCGGTTTCACGTTATCCGGATTGTTAGGTTTTATCGCTTGTGGCGTAACATTAGCTGTTTTAATGTTAATTTTAAGAAAACGCTAATATCGTTTTAATTTTGTTTTTGAACCGCACTCATAAGTGCGGTTTTTATTAGAGCGGAGTTTAAAATAAGTGTAGAATGGACAAAAGTTATCGTTCATTTCTTATTTAGGAGTAGGAGCAAAACATGGCAATCTTAGTTACCGGCGGTGCCGGCTATATCGGTTCGCATACGGTTGTTGAATTATTGAATCATCATTTTGAAATTGTTGTTTTAGATAATTTATCAAATTCCTCGGAAGTTTCTTTACAGCGAGTACAACAAATTACCGGAAAAAATATCACTTTTTATCAAGGCGACATTTTAGATCGAGAAATACTACAGCGTATTTTTTCAACACATAAAATTGAAGCGGTGATCCATTTTGCAGGATTGAAAGCGGTAGGAGAAAGCGTAAAAAAACCGTTGCACTATTATCAGAATAATGTGAACGGTTCGATTACGTTACTGGAAGAAATGCTAAAAGCAGGCATATATAACTTAGTTTTTAGTTCATCAGCAACTGTCTATGGAGACCCTGAAATCATTCCAATTACCGAAACTTGTAAAGTTGGTGGAACAACTAATCCTTACGGCACATCTAAATTTATGGTAGAACGTATTTTACAAGACGCAGTGAGTGCAAATCCGCACTTGAGTGTTGTCATACTTCGCTATTTTAATCCTGTCGGTGCGCATGAAAGTGGTTTAATTGGTGAAGATCCTAATGGTATTCCAAATAATTTATTGCCTTATATCAGTCAAGTAGCAGTAGGAAAATTACCACAGCTTTCAGTTTTCGGTAGTGATTATGATACACACGATGGTACAGGTGTGCGTGATTATATTCATGTGGTCGATCTTGCAATTGGGCATCTAAAAGCACTGGAGAAACACCAAAATGATCCAGGTTGTCATATTTATAATCTAGGCACGGGAATTGGATATTCCGTTTTGGATATGGTAAAAGCCTTCGAAAAAGCAAATGATATTCAAATTCCTTATAAGCTAGTTGAACGCCGCCCAGGGGATATAGCAACGTGTTATTCCAATCCTCAAAAAGCATTAGAAAAATTAGGTTGGAAAACTGAGCGAGATTTAACACAAATGATGAAAGATACGTGGAATTGGCAAAAAAATAATCCTAATGGTTATAAATCGTAAGTCGTAAGTGAGCGTTTTAACATACGGATAAGACAATTCAGCTATCAACATTTTAATAACAACAGAACAACATTGATTGTTTCTGTTGTTATTTTAAACGATTTAGCAAAAAAGATAGGCGATAAATTGCAAAGAATAAACTTTTTTCTAAAAAACATTTTCTTTACATTTAAAGTTAGGATAAAATCGCCCGAATAAATTAATAATACTTGACAAATAAAAATAGAATAGAAAAATGTCTACAGTCTACAGTCTACAGTCTACAGTCTACAGTCTACAGTCTACAGTCTACAGTCTACAGTCTACAGTCTAGTATATTGCCTAAAATCAACCTTGCAAGGTAAATTTGTGAGGTTGGACATGTTCAAACAATATCTTAAAAATCACCTATTTCAACCTCAACCTTTCGGCGAAAGTATTATTCGCCTTTTTTTGTTGTGTCTTAAAAAGCAAGGCATCGCCGATTTATTCATCAAACTATCTAAAAAGCAAAAAGTTTAATTAATCAAAAACCATAAAAAAGTTAAAAAAAATCAACAAAATAAACAATTGAAAAAAACATTTTAAAAGATTAAAGAGAGTGAATTTATGAACAAAATCTTCAAAACCAAATACGATGTAACAACGGGTCAAACGAAAGTTGTGTCTGAATTAGCGAATAACCGTCAAGTGGCGAGCCGTGTTGAGGCGACGGAGAGTAAGCCGAAGTGCGGTGTGTTTTTAGGCATGTTTAAGGTGTTGCCGTTGGCGTTGGTGGTGTCGGTAGCTCTCTCATCAAATACTTTTGCTGCATGGATAGGCACTTATGGAGGTACTGTAGGTTCAGAAAAAAGAGAAATGGAATATATTTATAAAGGTAGGGATAAATATAGATTACATGGAGTTGCTTTGAATCCTTCAGGAAATAATAATGGCTCAAATTATTCTAAAGTTAGTATAGGAGGTGTGGCTGTAGGACATGATGCTTGGGCATCAGGGGATAATTCAACAGGTGTTGGGGCAGACGCACACGCTATAGGTATGCAGTCTGTGGTAGTGGGTAATAATTCTGGAGCTAACAATCAGTCTGTCGCTATAGGAAGTGACGTATTTGCTTATGGTAAATCTGCTATTGCTATTGGTAATGATGATATAGATGATCATAGGTTTAATGATAGATTGCCGGTAACAACGATTAACAATTTGTTTAGTAACCTTGGTTCGAATCTAGAATTTTTTAAAGACGGTTGGTCTTCTTTTGCAAAAAAATACATCAGTGACAACGGTACAGATAATCGTCATTACAGCCCTACGTATGCTAAAGGCGTGGGTAGTATTGCGATAGGTTCAAGAAACATTGCGGGTGGAGAGTTTGCTACTTCCTTAGGTGCATTATCTTTTGCATTAGCAGACAGGTCAACAGCCATTGGAGTTCGTGCATTTGTTGACCAAAATTCCACAGGTGGTGTTGCTATTGGAGATGAATCAAGGGTTTTTGCTGCAAATTCATTTGCTATAGGAAATAAAGCTGAATCAACAAATAAAGGCTCTTTATCATATGGTTCAGGAGCAAAAGCGGTAGGAGAAGGATCCATAGCGATAGGGTCGACAGTAATATCTAATGCTAAATATAAAGATGGAACGGATGAAAAGTTTAGAACAAAACTTATGTCTGAATTAGGTATTGGAATGGTTACCGAAAAAGTAGATACTTCAAATCACGTAAAAGAAACCTCAGCAAAGGTAAGTAATCTTAAAGTTGGAAATAATAATGAAATTGTTCAATCCGGATTTTCTGCTCATTTAGATAGAGATCAAATTAATGAAAAAATTAATAAGGTTATTCAAGGCTTAACATTCGCTTATGAAGAAGAAAAAGATACTTTATTATCAGTAGGTGGTACAGATATCAAGAAAACAAAGAGCGATGGAAAACATGGCATAACTGTTGGGTATTACACTGTCAATAGTGGTGATAATACTGTCGCTATAGGTACAGCTTCCTATGTAAAAGGAAGAAATTCTGTCGTTTTAGGTGCGTTAAATAATGTCGGACAATATGCAAGTAATACGATAGCGATTGGGGTTGGGACAAATGTACATAAAGAAAACTCAATCGCTTTAGGAACGGGCACAACAGTAACAGGTGCGGGCGTTGTGGCTATCGGTTCCGGCGTTGGTGTAACAAAAGACAATACAATAGCTGTGGGTTATGGAGCATTGGGAAAATCAGGAGAAAGTATTGTTTTAGGTAATTCAGCAACATTAGAAGAGCATGCCTCAAAATCTATCGTGATAGGTAATGGTGCAAAAGTTGAAAATACAAAGAAAGATGACACAATTAAAAAACTAAGTTGGCCTGAGGATGAAAAATATAGGAATGGTGAAAAAGAATTAGAAATGTCGGCTATTGCTATAGGAACTAGTGCAACAGCTAACGCTCAAAATAGTGTAGCGTTCGGAAATGAAGCTCAAGTAAGCATGGAAAATTCTGTGGCATTAGGGAATAAATCACATACAAAATATTTCTATCAAGATGATAATAACAAAAACATAGCCACGCTCATCGGAAACGGCAAAAATGATGCGATTAATTTAGATCCCTATGTTCCAGAGGGTTCTAGCTATAACTTAAAAACCGATAAAGCGGCGGGTATTGTGTCCGTCGGTTGGACAAAAAATGGCAACGGCAAAACACAAGAACTGGGCTTAAGACGGATTGTCGGGGTAGCACCGGGTGCGTTGGACTCTGATGTAGTAACCGTAGGGCAATTAAAAGCGTTATATTACGTTAAAAAAGAAGGCGTGGTGACTTACTATACTAAAGACGGAAATAATATTATCAAACTTACCAAAGATGCTGATGGTAAGTTCTATAAAGTCAACACCAAAGACGGCACGCCTTACAAGGACTTAGGTGCGGTTGACGCAAAAAATGTTTTCGTTGGTCCAAAAGGGGCGAATGAAACCACCAAAGAAGAAACGATTCAGCGGAAAAAATACTCGCTTGGCGATATGGGAAATAAAATTAAATTCGCTCATATTTTAGATGGCAATATTGAAACAGGATCAGATCAAGCGATTACGGGCAATCAGCTTCATCAGCTTGGTAGCACTATCTTAGGGTTGAAGGTTAAAAATAGTAAAACAGAATTTGAGAAAGTCCAATTTGAAGCAGTAGAAGTAACAGATCCAAAAAAGAAAACGGGAAAGACAGACACTTTTAAAGAAGCCTTAACTGAGGTTATTGAGGCGATTAATAGAGGTTATAAATTTAGTGCTGACCAAGTAAACAATAAAGCCAATGAAACACCTTTCTATCTTGGTGCTACCATTGAAATTAAAGCAGGGGATGTTACAAAGCCAGGTAACACGATAGAGAAATATCTAGGCAAAAACCTAAAAACAGAATTTAAAAACGATAGTTCAAAAGCGACATTCACCATCGGCTTGAAAGAAGACCCGAGCTTTAAAAAAGTCACGATTGAAGACACGATTGAGGATAAAGAAGCTAATAAAAAACTTGCCGTCAACAAAGAGTATGTGGATAACAAACTCAAAAACGTCTCAACCAATTTGCATTTCTTATCAGTACAAGGGAATGATAAAGCCGCAGTCAACTATAATAACGATGGAGCAAAAGCAAATTATTCTGTTGCTATTGGGGTGAATGCTCAAGTAGCAGATCCTATTAATAGTGGAGTGCCTAAAAACAAACCAAAACCGACAGCAACAGCAGGTATAGCGATAGGATATAACGCTAAATCTGAAGCAGAAAATGCGGTTGCTATAGGTAGAGATGTAAGTATTGACGTACCGAATTCTTTTGTTATGGGGTCTAATAATATTGTGACACAAAGTGATAAGGATGTAAGAAGTGCGGTCGTTGTAATAGGTAGTGGAACAAAATTAGTAGAATCAAAAAGTTCTATCGCTATAGGTGCGGTTTATGTGGAAAGAGGTGACAAAAAAGATGGTACTGTAATAGAGAATGCGGCTTGGACAGCGTCTATAGGGAATAAAAATAAAATTAAAAACGGTACGGATATTGTTGCTGTAGGTAATAATATTGAAGTTAAAGATGATACAAATGAGGAAAATCCAAAAAATAAAACAAAAATTGCGAATAATGATTTAATTCTGATTGGTAATGGAGCGACAGCTGAAACTGCAAAAGAAAGTGTGCTTATTGGGGCAAAATCAAACGCCGGCAAGGGTGCAAAAAGTGCGGTGATTATTGGTCATAGTGCTAAAGCAGAGACAAACGCCGTCGGTGCAGTAGCGATTGGGCAAGGTGCAACAGTAAAAACCGACGCCGGCAACTCCATTGCCTTGGGGCAAGGGTCAGAAGCGACGGCAAAAGAAGAGGCTAAAAAAGATGCTACTGTAAGTTTTGACAGTACAAATATTAAATTTAAATGGACAGGAGGCGTTAGTTCCAATAGTGGTGATAAAAAATCCGTTTTAAGCATAGGTAAGAAAAATAATGAGCGTATCATCAAGCACGTCGCTGCAGGTGCGGTAACGGCAACGTCGACCGACGCTATCAACGGAAGCCAACTTTACGCTGTCGCCGATGAATTTTCTAAATTGGCGGTGAATGTATTGGGTGCGGAAAAAGCCGACGGCGATACAGCAGGATTTAAAAAATCGACATTTGACGTGGCTAAATATCAGGGAAGTACAAATACACCAGCACAAAAAGAAATGACCTTTAAAGACGCAATTGGTCAAAATACAACAGCGATTAATAAAGGCTTTATTTTTGGCGTTGGCGATCAAACTAATGAATATGGAACGCATTACTTAGGCGATAAATTAATCATCAAAGCGGGAGCAATCGATAAACCGACGACAATCACGACATCAGAAGATGGCTATTCGCCGAATAATATTAAAACGCACTATGAAAAAAATAGTAAAAATATATTAATCGGCATAAAAGATAAACCGACGTTTAAAAATGTGATTATTGAAAATGGTATTCCTGAAGATGAGGAAGAGCTTAAGAAAGGTAATTATGATAAGCATGCTGTCAACAAAAAATATTTAGACAAAAGATTAGAAAAAGTCGCCGCTAATTTCACGGTTAAGGGGGATAATCCTAAGGCTGGAGAAGGATATACATTAGATAAAGATCATAATGAATTAATAATTGCAGGAGATAGTAAAAATATTGAAACTACAGTTGATAAGGACCATAAAAAAGTCAGTATCAACTTAAAAGATACTTTAACAGGTATCACTTCAATTGCTAATAATGATACAAAAATTGAATTAAACAATGGAACTGGTGGAAATGGAACAAAATCTATCGTTTTCACATCAGGAGATAACAGTAAATCTGTAACGTTAACTGGCGATAAATTCAGCGGAGTTTCTGAAATTGGAAAAGATGATCAGGCTAAAATCACTTTCAAAAATAATGGTTCAAATGAAATAGACTTTAAAGCAGGGAGTACAACCTATAAATTCACTGACAGCGGATTAGATTTAGCTAGCAAAGCAATCACAAATCTAGCAAGTGGATTAGATAATGTTGTAAATAATGGTAAAAAAGACTTAGACGAGTTATTAAAACTTGTTGCTACAAATGGACAATCAAGTGGATCTTCAAATGATGGCAAATTAAACAAAGCAGTCAATGTTAAAGATTTACTTCATGTCGCTAATGAATTAAAAAATAAAGGGCTGACTTTCCAAGGAAATGGCGATGATACTGATAAAGTTACCAGAAAACTGGGCGAAACCTTAAAAATAGTTGGAGAAACATCGTCAACAGGTAGCACACAAACAACAGAAACTGCAGCTGGTAACATTACCGTCGCTAAGAAAAATGGCACGACTAATGAAGCTGATACCTTAGAGATTAAATTGTCTAAAAATTTAAAAGGTATTGGATCAGTTGCTAATGGAGACGATGTAAAAATTGAATTAAAAACTACTGGAACTAGTGGAAGTAATACAAAATCTATCGTTTTCACAGCTGGAGATAGCAGTAACTCTGTAACGCTAACTGGCGATAAATTCAGTGGCGTTTCTGAAATTAGTGGTAAAAACAGTAAATCTAAATTGACACTTGGTGCTGATAACGCAACTGTAGAATTAGCTCATGACAAATCAAAACTTGAATTAAAAGATACTGAAGCAACAATCACAGCTGGAGATAATGCCGGAAGTATTAAAATTACAAGTAATGGAAGCAAGAAAATTGAGTTAAGCCCTGAAAACGGAGCTAAATTAACACTTGAAAAAGATAGCACTACTAATAGTGGTTCTAACTATGTTAAAGCCACTGGTTTATCTCATGTCGGGTTAGATAATGATAACGCTTTAATCTTTAAAAATGGAAATAACAATGGCAATACCGCTGTTTTAAAAGTGGGTAATGCTGATTTAACATTTACACCAACCGGAAGTAATGGAAATCAAAAAGTCCAGATTTCAGGATTATCAAGCGGATTAACTGATATTGGTTCTTCTACCGGTACTAGTGGCAATAATAGTACTCAAAAATTAGATGAATTATTAAAACTAAAACCACAATCAAGTGGAACATCAAATAATCAAGACAAATTAAGCAGAGCAGTAAATGTAGAAGATTTACTTGATATTGCTCAAGGCTTGGTTGATAAAGGACTTAAATTCCAAGGAAATGACACTTCAAGCACAATAACAACAAAACTAGGCGGTACTTTAAAAATAGTTGGAGAAACAGCAACTTCAACATCGGGAACAACTGCAACAACTCAAATTACCACCGCACCTGATAACATTACGGTTAAGAAAAAATCAGGTAGTGAAGATACTTTAGAAATAGGGTTATCTGATGCTTTAAAAGGTATTACTTCTATTAGTGGTAAAAATGGCAGCAATGGAAGTGCGGTAGCGAAAATTGAATTTACGAATGGCGGTACTGGTGGCAGTGCTTCAACCAGCCCAACGGTCAAAATCACCGCTGGCGGTGGAACATTTACCTTTGGTGACAATGGATTAGATTTAGGTAATAAAAAAATCACTAAACTTGAAAGCGGTTTGGGATTAACAAACGGTGTCGGTACAGGTGGAAGTACTGTAAACGGAAACGAGGAAATTATTAAAAAAGTCCTCGAAGGAAATCCTGACGGCACTAATGGTTCCCCTAAAATTTCCAACAACGCCGTCAACGTCAAAGACCTGTCCGAAGTCGCCAAAGCGATTGTGACTAAAGGCTTGACCTTTGCAGGGAATACAGGTGAGGCTAAAGCCGCACTCGGCGATAAAATCACGATTAAGGGTGATGGAACGTATTTGACCAGCAAGGCTTCTTCAAATGGTAGTAAAGAAATTGAGTTTTCATTGACGGATAGTACGAAAAATAAAGTCGATATTATCAATGTCGGCACTACCAACAACGGCGACAATTCCTTTGCGTTGGGTAAAGATTCCAAATGGGAAGGGAAAAAGACCGCACCTAGTGGAATTATACCGAATGCAGGAAAAGATGAAGTCAAATTTAGCTGGACAACAGCAGGGGCTTCTAAAACTACAAATCCTGTTGATATGAAAGAAGTCATTAGTGTTGGTAATACAAACGCTGAACGCATTATTACGCACGTCGCCGCAGGTAAAGTCGATACCGGCTCAACCGATGCGATTAACGGTGGACAACTAAAAAGCGTAATCGATGTCTTTGCTAATTTAGGGATAAATGTATTGGGTGCGGAGAAAGCCGAAGCTGACAAAGACGGCTTTAAGAAAACTACATTTACAGCATTGAAAAATACAAGCGGAGCAAATGAAGCAACTAAAGACACATTTAAAGATGCAATCAATGCCAATACTGCCAAAATCAACAAGGGCTTGAAATTTAAAGGAGATACTAACAATGGAAGCAACGGCGAGCAACAACTCTACCTCGGCTCAACCTTGACGATTAAGGGAGCGGAAACCACCGCACAAACATCTACTCAAGGTGCGGGTGCAGCCAAACATCAAAACATTACTACAACGGCAAAAGATGGTGGAATACTTGAAATCGCTTTGAACACGAATTTGAAGGACATTACCTCTATTGGGAAAGATGAAAATAATGTTTTAACGTTTAAAAATAGTACAAGTGGTGGAAACTCAGCGGACTTAAAAGTCGGTGGAGCCTCTTTAACATTCACTAAATCAGATAATGGTGACAAAGTTAAAATCTCAGGTATTGCAGATGGTGAAAGTGAGAACGATGCGGTAACTGTCAAACAATTAACCTCCTCAAAATTGCACTATTTGTCAGTGAAAGGACCAAATGGAACTTCAAATGGAGACAATTACAACAATGACGGTGCAAAAGCCCAAAATTCTATTGCTATAGGTTCTAAGGCAAGTGTAAAAGACGACAAATCACACGATGCCATCGCTATTGGTTATAACTCATTGGTAGAAAACGCAAAATGGTCAATGGCAATTGGTGCCAATACTCAGGCTAAATCCATTCAATCCTTAGCGTTGGGGTATCAAGCAAAAGTATTGGAAAAGAGTGATGCTTCAATAGCCATCGGTGTATCTGACACAAAAATAGAAAATGCTAAATGGGCAGTAGCATTAGGAAACAAAATAACAATAAATGGTTCCGGTAATAATGTTGTTGCAATAGGAAGTAATATTAATGTAGGAAGTGGCAACGATGATTTAATCGTAATAGGAAATAGAGGCGACAGTTCACCACAAATAACAAACGCCAAAAACTCCGTCATTATCGGCAAACAGGCAATTTCTCAAGCTGAAAGTGCGGTGGTTATTGGTAAAGGTGCAAATGTTGAAACAAACGCAACAGGTGCTGTGGCGATTGGTGATGGTGCAACGGTAGCTGAAACCGCCGGAGATTCTGTAGCGATTGGTAAAAACTCAAGAGCAGATGAAAAAATGTTTGCACCGGACGGAATAGACGCTAATGTTGGTAGTCAGTCGTTGAAAATCAATTGGAAAGACGCAGGTGCTTCAGCTACAGATAAAGATTATAAATCAGTGTTCAGCATAGGAGATGCTGGTAATGAAAGAGTAATAACAAATGTAGCTGCAGGATATGTAATAGATGGGTCAACAGATGCAGTAAACGGCGGACAGTTATATAGTGTAATACACACATTTGGTAATTTAGCAAGTGATGTACTTGGTGCAGAAGTTAATACTGATACGGATAAGGAGGCAGATGGAACACCTAAGTATGGCTTCAAAAAATCAACGTTTGTTGCGGTGAATTATAAGGATAGTACAAAACAAGCGAAAGACACATTCAAAGGTGCAATTGATGAAACCATTACCGCCATTAACAAAGGGCTGAAATTTGCCGGTAATACTGGTGAAAAGCAACTTCAACTGGGCGATACTTTAGCGATTAAAGGTAAAGAAGATAGTGCAAACAGCTCCCATAAAAACATCAGCACAGAAGCGAAAGACGGTGGTATTTTGGAAATCGCCTTGAATTCAGAGTTGAAAGGTATTCAATCCATCGCTAATGGTGATAATGCAAAAATTGCTTTGGATAAAGACGCAAAAACCATTAAATTTACCTCAGGGGATACACCGACAGAGGTTAGTTTAAAAGCTAGTACCTTGAGCGGTATCACTGAGATTAATAAGGCAACGGACAAGGGGGCGTTAAAACTCACTGAGAACAGTGCGACCTTAGAAAGCACGAAAGACAATTCAAAACTTGAATTGAAAGACAAAACGGCGACTTTAGAAAGTGCGAAAGATAAGTCAAAACTTGAGTTAGCAGAAGACAGTGCAACGTTAAGTGCGGGTAATGGTAAAGGAAGCATTAAAGTTAGCAATGGAACATCTAACAAAATCGAGTTAAGCCCGGAAAACGGCTCAACTGTTACGTTTGCAAAAGACACAGCAAATGGTAATACTGTCAAAGCCACCGGCTTGTCTACCATCGGTAAAGATGAGAATAACGCTTTAGTGTTTAAAAACGGTACGAGTGGCACAAGTGGCACGAACACGGCAGAGTTAAAAGTGGGTGGTGCGACGTTAACATTCACGCCAACGAATGGAACTGGAAATGCTAAGACCGTGAAAATCTCAAATGTGGCGGTTGGTAAGATAGAAAGTAGTTCATTAGAAGCTATTACAGGCGGACAACTTGCCGATTTAGCTACTCATTTAGGGGTTGATGTTGATAGCTCAGGTAAAACTGCGTTTACAGCACCATCATTTAATGCGATAAATGGCGGTACAACTCAAAAAACCTTTAAAGGGGCGATTGATCAATTAATCACCGCCGTGAATGGTGGCTTGACCTTTAAAGGGAATGATACTTCCCCAACTTCAACCACATTACAATTAGGCGGTACGTTGACCATTGATAGCTCGACGGTTGGTAGCGGTGCTAATGGAACGACTGAAAAAGACATCACTGTATCATTAGCACCAAATGATAAAGATGTTAAAGATGCCGGTACACTCACGCTTAAATTAAATAAAGCGACAGAAGTTAAAGAAGGCGATGAAAAAGTCGTGACTTCTAAAGCGGTAGCAACAGAGTTGAAAAAATATACGACAACAGCTGATTTAGATAAAGGCTATCTCAAAGTCGATGGGTCGAATATTGGTGAAGATGAAGAGAAGAAGAAACAAGGCAGAAAAACATTCGGTAGCAATGTCGGTATTGCTGAAATCAAGTTAGATGGTGAAAAAAGCAGCACTGAATTAGTACAGGCGGATGCGGTTATCAAGTATCTAAAAGGTAAAGGTGAAAAATCAGTTAAAGTATCCGATAATCCAGAAACTGAGGCTGAAGGAGTCGGTTCTATTGCGATTGGCGATAAAGCGATAGCAAAAAATGAAGGGGCAATTGCTATCGGTTATGGTGCTAATGCTAAAAATAGAAACGCACTTTCTATAGGCAGAGATAGTGAGGTATTGGGCGAGCATGCTACGGCTATTGGTTTCCAAAATAATGTATTGGGTAACGATTCCGGTGCATTCGGTAAAGATAATAAGGTTAGCGGAGAGCATGCTTATGTATTGGGTGCTTATAATGAAATAGGCGGCGAACACACTTATGTCTTGGGTTCAAGTGTCACGACAACTAAAGATATAACAAATGCTGTCATTTTAGGCAATAAATCAACAGGTGTATCGGGAGCAGTATCAGTAGGTGGTGCTGGCGATGGCGAACAAAGAAGAATTGTTTATGTAGCAAACCCAGAAAATCAATACGATGCGGTGAATAAACAATATGTTGATGGACTTGGATTAAAATTCAAAGGTAATGATAGTCAAGAGATCCGCAAAAAATTATCACAAATTTTAGAAATAGTTGGTAAGGGTTTAAATAAAGCCCAAACTGCTAAATTTAAAGGCACAAATGGAAATATTGCCGTTAAATCAAGTAGTGGTAAAGATAAAAAATTAGAAATATCTCTTAATGAGAAATTATCAAATATTAAAACAATAGAAAATAAAGGTAGTTCAATAGAATTTAATGCAAATGATAAAAATGGATCTAGCAAAACAATTAAAAATTTACTTCTTACAGGAAATGGAACAAAAATGGTTCTTTCTTACAAAGGAGTACATTTAAATGAAAAACAATTGATTGGACTAAAAAGTGGACTATTAGAAAAACACAACGGAAAAGATCAAGAAAGAAAAGGTTTAGACGATTTAATAGGAGAAAATTTTGATAAATCATCGATTAAAACTCATGCCGTCAATGTTGGAGATTTAGCTAAAATTTCTAAGGAAATAGTTGAAAAAGGGTATAAGTATAGAGCGGACATTCCGTCAGGTAATAGCAATGATACCAGCATAAAACTAGGCTCAACCATATCTATTGTTAAATGGACAGACACACCGGCATCAGGGACTGGACAACCAGCTGTTAAGTACACAGGAGATAATTTAACAACTCGATATACCTATGACAGTGGCAACGCTAAGATAGAAATTGGATTTAAAGACGCACCGACATTTAGCAAAGTAATGCTTGCTGAAGAACAAACATATAATGACGTAAATGGAAATGGCGGAAGAGGAACTAGCGGAAATACAGATTGGAAAAAAGAACTCATCACCAAAGGCTACCTTGAACAAGCATTAGATAAGTTTAAGTTCAAGGTTGTTAATGGTGATGGTAAACCTATTGAAATCGGTCGTAATGATACGTTGAAGTTTAATGCCGGCTTGAATATTAAACTAGCGTTAGAAGAGGGCGAAAAACCGGCAAATGGTACAACGTCTACCAGTACCACAAGTGCGGTAACTTCAACCCCAGCACCAGCAGTGGCAAGCAGTCCGTCAGGTGGTACAAGTACAAACGGCGGTGGTGCAAATAGAGGAGGTAGCTCAAATGGTGCAGGTTCAAATGGTGGCGGTTCAAACGGGATGGCTTCGCCAAGTACAACCGCTTCAACTGGTACTGGCATGGCTACGACAGGTGCTACCTCAAGCACAATGCCAACAAGTACACCAACAACCACTACTACACCACCAACAACAACAGCTGTAGTAACCATTGGTACAAAAAATGATTTAACTGATATCACCTCGATTTCTTCTAAACCTAAAGATGGAAGTACGGGCGGAAATGGTGCTGGCTCAACTGGAGAAGTGACTAAACTTACCTTAGATCCAACTGATGGTGCGACTTTCCAAGTGGGCAAGCAAGGTGCGAAAGTTAATATTGATAATATGGGCATGAAATTCACACCACAAGGAGCGAATGGTGCAGGTGGGGCGAATGATCCAAATGCTGACAAACCATCTATTACCATTAACGCAGGTTCTGTATCAGCTGCTCCAAACAGTTCAGCACAACCTGCCGAACCAAACTTGCCTGCTGTTGATAACGGACCATCTATTACTTTCTCTACAAAAGACGAGAATGGTAAGAAAATCGGTTTCGGTACGATCAAAGGTCTTGCGGACATTAAGCCGAATGAAACTGATGGAAGCATTGCAGCGAATAAAAACTATGTTGATAGCAAAATAAAAGAAGTGACAGCTGGTCAACCTTTTGAATATGCTACGATAAAGGATAACGCTAAAGTTGTGAGAGGGTTGGACGGTAAACTGTATAAAGAGGCTGATCTGAATAAGTATTATTACGATGAGAAAACTGCTTCATATAAACCAAGGGATCCGAAAAATTCTAGTATGACTGAGTTAAAAGCATTAAAAAATGATGAGGTTATCGTAAACTTAATGCCAAAAGGAGATGATAAATCTCCGATAGCAATTGGAAATGTAAAAAGTATTTTAGATGCAGAGGCTTCAACAAACCAAGATAAAGCAGCAAAAGCAATTGAAGAGCTTATTAAAGAACAGGGAACGTTATCAACTAAGAAAGATAATGTTGCGACAGGTTCTGATATAGCCGCTTTGGCGAAAGCAGGTCTGAATTTTGGTGTGAGTGCAGGAGAAGATGTTCATAGAAATTTAGGCGAAAAAATATCTATTGTAGGTAGAGATCTGAAAGCAGAAATTCTAAAAGAAATGAACATTTCTAATGGAAAAGTTGATGATGATAAAAAAGCGGAATATGAAGCTAAATTGGCGGTAGCTAAGAAAGCAATTGCTGATGGATTTAGCACTAAGAACGTGGTTACTATTGCCAATCAAAATTCTGTTGTGATCAATATTGCAGATAAACCTGAGTTTAAAGCTATTTCTATTAAAGATGAAACAGCACCTGGCATGTCTTTAGATTTAAATCCAAATGCGATTAGTATGGAAGACGATGATGGTAATAACACAGTCATGGATGCTGGCGGTATGGTAGTTACTGATAATAACGGAAGTACCGAAGTAAATGCCAACAATATTAGTTTGACGGATTCCGAGGACAAAGAAAGCAATTTAGAA
Source organism: Histophilus somni 2336 (assembly GCF_000019405.1). Taxonomy (NCBI): domain Bacteria; kingdom Pseudomonadati; phylum Pseudomonadota; class Gammaproteobacteria; order Pasteurellales; family Pasteurellaceae; genus Histophilus; species Histophilus somni. The sequence continues at coordinate 1,430,485 of NC_010519.1, forward strand.
GCGGGTAAATTGGTATTGTCCCATACAGACAAAGAGCTTGTTATTGAGGCGGGTGAAAAAGGTGGCAAGATAACAGGCCTGGCAGTTCGTCATCCAACAGATAGCGATTATGGTACTGATACAACTCGTGCTGCAACGGAAAGTGCGGTGAAGAAAAACCGAGATGATGTTGAGGATGGCGTAATTGGTCCGATGGTTTATACTGATAACAAAGGTAATCGCTTAGTTAAAGTAGAAGGTAAATATTACCTCGTTTCAGATGTTGAAAATGGTAAAGCCAAGGAAAAAGCCAATGCGGTGGCAAATCCAGCTCTGTCGTTAGTGAATGCTGATAGAAATGGAGGAGATACAAAAGCCCCTGTTGTGTTAAATAATGTTGCAGCCGGAGAACTTTCTGAAAATAGTCGTCAAGCGGTAAATGGGGCTCAGTTACATCAAACTAATGTGCATGTTCAAAACAATAGCTTGCGTATTAATAACTTGCAAAACCAAGTCAATATCTTAAACAAAGATATGCGAGCAGGTGTGGCACAAGCTGTTGCACAAGCGAACTTGCCGGTCAATATATTACCGGGTAAAAGTACGTTAAGTTTGGCGACCGGTAACTATATGGGTACGCAAGCCTTTGCGGTAGGTTATTCCAGAGTATCTGATAATGGTAAACTTAGCGTCAAATTCAGCTTAGGACATGGCGATAAGAAAACTTCTGTGGGTGCGGGAATTGGTTATAGCTGGTAATTCTGGACTTTTCATCCATCAAAAAAGGGCGTTTATACGCCCTTTTTTCTATTAGTGTCGATATTTTTTGTCAATCTAACCGCACTTTTCGTAAATACTAAATTAATTTAAGCAATACCTTTATGTCGCAGTAGTGCATCTAATTGAGGCTCACGACCTCTAAAGCGTTTAAATAGAATCATAGGTTCTTCCGATCCTCCACGAGTTAAAATTTCATCTAAAAATGAACGACCTGTTTCCGCATTAAAAATTCCTTCTTCTTCAAAACGGGAATAAGCATCGGCAGATAAAACTTCAGCCCAAAGATAGCTGTAGTATCCGGCAGAATATCCGCCTGCAAAAATATGACTAAAGCTGTGAGGTGTTCTTGCCCAATCCACACCTTTGATCACCGCAACGTCAGATTTAACCTGTTTTAAGGTCGCTAGGATTTGATTTGGTTTATTAGCTTCAAAATAATGGTGTAAACGGAAGTCGAATAAACCGAATTCTAATTGACGTAAAACAAACATTGCCGCTTGAAAGTTTTTCGCTTTTAGTAATTGATCTAATTTTTCTTTTGGTAGTGGCTTGCCGGTTTCATAATGTCCTGAGATGAATGCTAACGCCTCTTCTTCCCAACACCAATTTTCCAAAAATTGACTTGGCAATTCTACTGCATCCCAAGGTACACCATTAATTCCGGCAACATCAGCGACATCAATTTTTGTGAGCATATGATGAATACCATGTCCAAATTCATGGAATAGGGTAGTGACTTCGTCATGGGTGAATAAAGCAGGTTTGTCGCCAATCGGAGCATTAAAATTACAAGTCAGGTATGCAACAGGTTTTTGAATTGAACCGTCAGCTTTACGTTTTCGTCCAATACAATCATCCATCCAAGCACCGCCACGTTTATTTTCTCGAGCATAAAGATCTAAGTAGAAACTTCCTCTCACTTCATTTTTTTCATCAATTAAATCAAAGAAGCGTACATCTTTGTGCCAAGTGTCTACGTCAAAACGCTCTACTGCTCGAATATTGAAAATTCGTTTAATTAATTCAAATAGACCTGAAATAACTTGATCTTCTGGAAAATAAGGACGAAGTTCCTCATCATTAATTGAGTATAAATACTGTTTTTGTTTTTCGCTATAAAAGCTAATATCCCAAGGTTCAAGTGCGGTGATATTATAATTTTTTTGGCAAAATTCTTGTAATTCGGTCAATTCTTTCTCGCCTTGATTTTTTGAACGTTTTGCTAAACTTTCCAAGAAATCAATAACTTGTTGTGGAGTGTCCGCCATTTTGGTCGCAAGAGAAAGCTCTGTATAAGTATTAAAGCCTAACAAATGAGCAAGTTCGACACGCAAAGTCAAAATTTCTTGCATAACATCTGTATTATCCCATTTTCCTGCATTTGGTCCCAGTTCTGAAGCACGAGTAGCAAAAGCTCGATACATTTCTTCTCGTAGTTCTCGGTTTTCACAATAGGTCATGACGGGTAAATAACTAGGGAATTCCAAGGTAAAACGATAACCATCAAGCCCTTTAGATTGTGCGGATTGTTTTGCTGCTTGTAATGCACTTTCAGGCAAGCCAATTAGATCTTGTTCATTTTCGACGACTTTATCCCATCCCATTGTTGCATCAAGGACATTATTACTAAATTTAGCGTTTAGTTCAGATAAACGAGCAACGATTTCACCGTATCTTTGCTGTTTATCTTCTGATAAGGCAATACCCGATAATTCAAAATCACGCAACGCATTTTCTATCGCTTTTTTTTGTGCAACCGTATATTGGGTAAATTCCGGACTATTTTTTAGTTGCACATAGGCATTATATAACCCTTTATGTTGCCCTAACCAAGTACTATATTCTGAAATCAGCGGTAAACAAGCTTGATAAGCGGCACGCAATTCAGGACTGTTTTTCACCGCATTTAAATGAGAAACAGGCGACCAAGCACGACCAAGTTTTTCCTCTTTATCGTTTAGGGGTTGAATAAAATTCTCCCATGTAAAGTGCGGTTGTTTTAACACTTGTTCTACCGTTTCACGATTTTGTTGGATCAATTGCTCAATCGCCGGTTGAATATGTTCAGGTTTGATTTTTGAAAATTGTGGAAGTTCTGAATGGGTTAACAGTGGATTAGACATAAGTGTTCCTCAAAATAGACAGTTATTTTATATAAAAAAGTGGTAAGTAGATTGGGATTTATTCTAGAAAATCAAGGTTGAGGTCTAAAAAATGTGAATAATTTAGGGGTATTTTATTAATAGTTCATAGGAAAATTTTTATTTTGTTTTCATTTTATTTTTCATATCTTATTTTGTGTACTAGATCACAAAAAAGAAAAAAAGTAAATTAAATATTAAAATTAATAATTTAAAAGATTAATTTCAATAGATAAACTTACTTAAAGTTAGAAAACAGGGGAATTCCATGAAAGAGTTATCTGTGGATTGTATTATTGAGCGGAGAGATTGTCATAGTGCTAAATGGGAATTAGCAAAAAAATATAGTGAAGATATTATTCCTATGTCGGTAGCTGATATGGATATTCCTTCACCTAGAGAGTTAATAGAGTATTTAGGAAAGTTAAATAAAAAAGGGATATATGGATATACTATTTTTCCTAATAATTATAAAAAAATAATTCAAAAATATTTTTTAAGACATTATGGAAGTTATATAGATGAAGAAAGTATAGTATTTTGTCCAAGAATAATACAGGCTGTTTCTATTTATATCAGAGAGTTTACATGTATAAATGATAATATATCTATTTTATCACCTTCTTATAAACCATTGGTAAATGCAATTTCTTTAAATAAAAGAAATGCAATTTTATGTGATTTAATATATAAAAATAATCAATACTATATTAATTTTGATTTGTTAGAAGATTGCTTTAAGAAATCAAAAGTATTTATATTTATTTCTCCACATAATCCTACAGGAACAGTATGGAGTAAAAATGATTTGGAAAAAATAGCCATGTTAGCAGAAAAATATGGCGTTTTTATTATATCTGATGATATACATGCAGATTTTAATTTTTCCAACAATAAGCATATTTTTATTTCATCTGTTAGTGAATATGTTGAGAATAATTCTATTATATGTACATCCCCGTCTAAAACTTTTAATATTCCTGGATTAGAAATATCAAACTTATTAATAAAAAATACCTGCATTAGAAATAAATTTAAACATCACTTAGAAGCATTGGGATTTCATAATCCAAATTATTTTTCTGCATCTGCATTAATAATTACATATAGTAATTGTGATGAGTGGAGAAAAGAATTATTGGAATATATTAGAGAAAATAGATCTTTGGTGAAAGATTTTTTTGAAAAAGAGATTCCTGAGTTAGAGGTTGTTAATAGTCAAGGGACATATCTTGTTTGGATTAACTATAAAAAATTAAATCTAAATGAAGATAAATTAAAATATTGGCTCATTAACTTATCTAAAATTGAAATGTCTTGGGGGTCTGATTTCTTAAGAGGTGGTGAATATTTTTTTAGAATGAATATAGCTATGCCAAGAATAGTTTTAATATCTTGTTTAAGAAAAATAAAAGAAGGATTAATTTTGCTATTAGAGGAATCAAATTATGGAAAATAATATGAAAAGAAAACCGAAATTATTAGAGGCATTATCTCCAATTTTATTTATGCTATTTTTATTGGGGTGCGGTTATGCATTTTTTGATTTGCCACCAGAGCCTTTAATGATTCTTTCATGTGTATTTGCAGGTATTTTAGTGAAAAAGTTAGGGTATTCTTATAATGATATTTTAGATTCAATTTCATTTAAAATATCTAAAACTATGCCTGCATTATTAATTTTAATTACTGTTGGCTTATTAATTGGAACTTGGATCATTGGCGGTACTATACCAATGATGATTTATTATGGATTAAAGGTCATTGATCCTAAATTTATTTATATTACAGCATTATTTCTAACAGCAATAGTATCAATTTGTACAGGAACATCCTGGGGGTCAGCGGGTACAGTTGGTGTTGCATTTATGGGTGTTGCAATTGGTTTGGATGCCAATTTAGCTGCCACAGCGGGTGCCATTGTTGCCGGTGCTTATTTTGGAGATAAACTTTCACCATTATCTGATACAACAAATATAGCTTCTGCTGCAACTAATGTTGATTTATATGAACATATTGCTCACTTACTTTACACAACATTACCATCTTTTCTAATTTCTGCTTTAGTTTATATTGTATATGGATTTAATATTAATATTGATAATGTAGCAACACCTGATAAAGTATTATTGATGATTTCAGGGTTAGAAAGTATTTATAATTTTAATTTATTTTTATTGATACCTGTAATAATTATTTTGTGGGGATCTATCACCAAAAAACCAACAATTCCAGTTATGTTATTTTCAGCAGTTATAGCATCATTTAATGCAATTTTTATTCAACATTTCTCATTAAATGATGTTATTAATAGTGCATTAAATGGATTTAATATCTCAATGTTACCTGATTCTTTAAATATTAGTTCAGATCTTGCCCGTTTACTGAATCGGGGAGGGATGAATTCTATGATGGGAACCTTATTAATTTGTTTTTGTGCGTTATCTTTTGCAGGGATACTTTCACTTAGTGGTGCATTAGATGTAATCATTAATTACTTATTGAGATTAGTGAGATCAACGGCTTCATTAATTTTTATTACTATTCTTTGTGGTCTTACTATGATTGGTGTGACTTGCAATGGGCAAATTTCAATATTAATTCCAGGAGAAATGCTTAAAGATGCTTACATTGACAGAGGTTTACATCCTAAAAATTTAAGTCGTACTGTTGAGGATTCAGCTACAATTATAGAGCCTATCCTTCCTTGGACTGCTGCAGGGGCTTATATGGCTGGTACTTTAGGTGTTGCCACATTAACTTATTTACCTTGGGCAATCCTTTGTTGGAGCGGTATTGTATTTGCGATGATCTACGGTATAAGTGGGATTGGTATCGCTAAATTAAAACAAGAGTAACGTAGGAAGAAAATACTTAAGGAATTACTCGTCCTTTTAATTAAAACCAGTGAAAAAGAGCGGTTAGTTTTAGAAAATTTTATATGAAGCAATTTTTCGTATTTGTATGGTGAAGCGAAAGCTCGATATTATTAAAGGAAGATACATGGATAACACACAAAAATATTACCGCATTGCTTTATTGTTCAACGCCAATAAGGTGTATGATCGAGAGGTGGTGGCTGGCATTGGACAGTATATTCAAGCATCGCAATGCACATGGAATATTTTTGTGGAGGATGATTTTGTTTACCATAAAGAAACCATTGAACGACTGTCTATTGATGGTATTATTGCTGATTTTGACGATCCTGAAACCGTTTCCTTGTTGAAAAATATTGATGTTCCCACTATTGCGGTAGGGGGATCTTATCAGAATTTTGCTGATTATCCGCACTTCCCTTATGTCGCTACTGATAATTACGCTTTAGTCGAAACCGCTTTTTCCCATTTAAAACATAAAGGAATTAGTCAATTTGCCTTCTATGGTTTGCCGACTCAAGGCAATCGGCATTGGGCAAATGAGCGGAAAAATGCTTTTGTAGATTTAATGGAAAAATATGCTTATCAATTTTCTGTATATTTAGGTGATAAAACTGATTCAGGCAGTTGGCAAGTGGCACAATCGGAATTATGCCAATGGCTACAAACATTGCCGGCACATACCGGCATTATTGCAGTAACGGATGCTAGGGCAAGGCATTTATTACAAGCCTGCGAATATTTGAAAATAGCCGTTCCTGAGAAACTTTGTGTGATTGGTATTGATAACGAAGAATTGATCCAATATTTATCTCGCATTTCTCTATCGTCTGTTGCTCAAGGTACCAAACAAATTGGTTATCAAGCAGCGAAAATGTTGCATAGTCTGTTAAGTGGACATAAAGTGAGATTACAACCAATTTTAATTCCTCCCTTAAAAGTAGAAGAACGGGCTTCTACGGATTACCGTTCTTTGCGTGATCCTTTTGTGATTCAAGCAATGCATTATATTCGCCAACGAGCCTGTCATGGTATTAAAACAGAGCAAGTATTGGATCATTTAAAAATTTCCCGTTCTAACTTGGAACAACGTTTCAAATTGGAATTAAACAAAACCGTTCATCAAATTATCCATGAAGAAAAACTTAACCGAGCCGTGTATTTACTTCGCTTTACCGATATTTCTATGCCAGAAATTGCTGAAATATGCGGTTATCCTTCTTTGCAATATTTTTATGCAGTAATGAAGAAAGCCTATGGGATAACCCCAAAGGCTTTTCGTCGATAAATTACTAAAGCACTAATGATTTAGTTACTGATTGAGTAAAATCAGGGTTGAAAATCTAAAAAAAATGAGAATAATTGAAAACTGTTTTTATTTTATTAGTAAGCTGTATGAAAATCGTTTATTTAAGTTTTGGTTTTATTTTTCTCGCATTAGGTATTCTTGGCATTATTATGCCGGGATTACCGGGTTTTCCATTTTTACTCTTGACTATTTTTTGTTTTAGTCGAAGTTCGGAGCGTGTGCATAATTGGTTTTTGCAGACAGAAATATACCAAAAGCATGTTCTACCTTTTAACGAAAATAGGGGGATGCGTAAGAAAACAAAATACAATATCTTAATTTTTGCGACTATTATGATGGCAATTGCTTTTTACTTTACACCCAGTGCGGTTGGCAAATCGATCATTCTTGTTGCCTTAGTCATTAAATATTGGTATTTCTTATTTAAAATCAAAAATTTAAAAACGTAACTGATCTTGTTTACGTGTTTTTGTATAATGTCTCAAATAATTTAAATAAGTAACAAAAATGCCTTTTTATTTCCTTCGTGTTTATCTGTTTTTATTGCTAAAAAGTGCGGTGCTTTTTAGTATGCTTTTTTTATCTGCTTGTAATGAAAAACAAGAAAATATTAAGACTGAAGTTTTTCAACATAAACAGTCTGAGCAAGTTCAGTTGCAAGAAATAGAAAAAAAGCAATTAACACGAGGTATTTATGCTGAGTTGGTCGTAGATCCTTTGTTGCTGAAAGAAGAAGGACAGGCAGAGATTTTGCGTGATATTTTCGAAGGATTAACAGGCTACAATACGCAGGGTAAGATTATTCCGGCGGTTGCAGAATATTGGCAAACGGAAGACAACAAAAACTGGATTTTTGTGTTGCGTAAAGATGCAAAATGGTCTAACGGCGTCAAGGTCATCGCACAAGATTTTGTGGATAGTTGGCATAGACTGGCTTTATCTGATAATCCATTGAAGATTTATTTTCGTCTAATGAATGTCAGTAATGCGGAATCAGTTTTAAATAAAATGTTACCGGTAGATAAATTGGGGGTTTTTGCATCAAATGAACGCTTATTACATATTCAACTTGATAAACCGACACCACAATTACCGGCAATGTTGACCCATGCTGTTTTATTACCTAAATATCAATCGACAGATAATGAATTTATAACAAATGGTGCTTATCAAATTGCTGAACGACAAGAAAAACAAATTGCTTTAGCAAAAAATCCTTATTATCGAGAATCGGAAAACGTTTATTTTGATCGAGTTATTTATCGAGAAATTTCCCAAAATCAATCGATTAACTCTTTAGATTTCGTTCTGAATGCAAAATCATCGCAGGAAAACTTAATTTATTTGCCCCAATTATGTGTTTATTTTTATGAGTTTAATTTTTCTCACCCCCATTTGAAAAAAAGTGCGGTTCGTAGAGCATTAATTTCAATGGCAACCATTCCACAAACTTTTTTTTCAGCGAAAATGCAAGCAATTCATTCTTTTTTGCCTCATTCTTTGCGATTAGGACAAGAAGACATTTGGGAGCCGACTATTGTGGAAAAATTATTCGCAGAAAGCCAAATTACAGAAAAATCGCCGTTAAAATTCACGTTAACTTACGATAAAACGGAAATACAAGAAAACATTGCAAGAAAATTTATTCAACATTGGTCGCAATTAGATTTAATTCATGTAAGAGCAAATCCGGTTTCAAGAGAAGAATTACTGCAACAACGGGCAATTGGTGATTTTGATATTATTCGTTCAGGCTGGTGTGCGGATTATAAGGAACCGTCAAGTTTTTTGCTTAATTTTCATTCTAAGAGTCCGGACAATAAAACAGGCTACCAAAATCCTCAAGTAGATCAATTACTGGAAAAAGCGTTGCAGTCTTTAGAAGAAAAAGAGCGTAATATTTTGTATATGGAAATAATAAAAATTTTGCAACAAGAGCAAGTGGTATTACCTATTTTTCAGCCTCTTATCCCCGTTTGGCAAAACAACATTTTGGGTATTGAACAGAACAATGACAGTGGTGTGATATATAGCAAAGATTTGTATCGACAGAACAAAGCAAGCGAATAAGAATATCTTATTTCCGCATAAATAACCTATTTAACTTTTAAACATATTAAGGAATTATTGTGGCATTAGTGAGTTTAACCAATGGCTATCTTTCTTTTGGTGATCAGCCGTTATTAGATTGTGCAGAATTACATATTGAGGCGGGTGAACGAGTTTGTTTAGTCGGTCGTAATGGAGCAGGAAAATCGACATTAATGAAAATATTGGCACAAGACGTCATGATGGATGATGGACACTTGCAATTTGAACGAGATTTGATTGTGTCTCGGTTACCTCAAGATCCGCCAAACTATGCAGAAGGCAATGTATTTGATTATGTAGCGGAAGGTATTGGACATTTAGCTGATTTATTAAAAGATTATCATCGTATTTCTCTACGATTAGAAAAAGAATACAGTGAAACATTGCTTAATCAATTAGCACATATTCAAGCTGAACTGGAACATACCGGCGGTTGGCAATTTGAAACAAAAATTAAAGAAATTCTAACTAAATTAGATTTGAATCCAGATACTTTATTAAATGAGCTGTCAGGGGGTGGCTACGCAAAGTTGCCCTTGCCAAAGCGTTAGTTTGTAATCCACATGTTTTATTACTTGATGAGCCGACTAACCATTTAGATGTTGACGCAATTGAATGGCTCGAAGAATTTTTATTGACCTTTAGTGGCAGTATTATTTTTATTTCTCATGACCGCTCTTTTATTCGAAAAATGGCGACACGTATTGTGGATTTAGATCGAGGTAAATTAGTTTCTTATCCGGGCAATTATGATTTGTATTTAACAGCCAAAGAGGAAAATTTACGGGTTGAAGCACTAAAAAATGAACTCTTTGACAAAAAATTAGCACAAGAAGAAGTTTGGATTAGACAAGGAATTAAAGCTCGCCGAACTAGAAATGAAGGTCGTGTAAGAGCGTTAAAAGCATTGCGTGAAGAACGTCGGCAACGGAGAGAGGTACTGGGCAAAGCTAAACTACAATTAGATAATTCAAGTCGCTCAGGAAAGATCGTGTTTGAATTAGAAAATGTTTGTTATGAGGTAGCAGGGAAAACCTTGTTAAAAGATTTCACAACGACCATTTTGCGTGGAGATAAAATTGCTTTAGTCGGTGTAAACGGGTGTGGTAAGACAACGTTTATCAAGTTGTTGTTGGGAGAAATTAAACCAACGTCCGGAATAATTCGTTGCGGTACAAAATTAGAAATTGCTTATTTTGATCAGTATCGTGCCGATCTCGATCCGGAAAAATCGGTTATGGATAATGTAGCTGATGGCAAACAAGATATTGAAGTGAATGGTATTAAACGCCATGTTTTAGGTTATTTGCAAGATTTCTTATTTCCGCCTAAACGTGCTATGACACCCGTAAAAGCACTTTCCGGCGGAGAGCGTAATCGCCTGTTGTTAGCAAAATTATTACTCAAACCCAGTAATTTATTAATTCTTGATGAACCGACAAATGATTTAGACGTGGAAACATTGGAATTGTTGGAAGAATTATTGGCGGATTATCAAGGAACGCTTTTAATTGTCAGTCATGATCGTCAATTTATTGATAATACAGCAACAGAATGTTATATGTTTGAGGGAAATGGCGTTCTGAATAAATATGTGGGCGGTTTTTTTGATGCAAAACAACAGCAAGCTAATTATTTTGCTTGTAAAGCAGAGGAACAAGTTAAGCAGAAAAAACATGAAGAAGAGAAAAGAGGCGTAAATTCAGTCGTTGAGAAAGCAGAATACAAAACTCGCCAAGTTAAATTATCCTATAAAGAGCGGCTTGAACTGGAACAATTACCTCAGTTGTTGGAAGAATTAGAAGAAAAAATCACCGCCCTTCAAACGGAAATTAGTGATGTAGATTTCTTTCAGCAACCGCATGAATATACATCAACAAAATTACAAACTTTAGCAGATATGGAGCAAGATTTAGAGACGGCTTTTTTACGTTGGGAAGAATTGGAAGAAAAAAGGAGTTTAGCCAATTGAAATTGGGTTTAAAGGGTAAAATTTAAGGTTTTGTTATCAACAAAAACCGCACTTTTTCAGCAAATGGTAAAAAAAGTAAGAAATTGAAGCGATGTTTTACTAATCCGACCACTTTAATAAAACCCTAAATTTATTTGTTCATATATTTCCTTTGCTTTAGAATTCGACAAATTTTAATGTCATCAAATAAGGAATTGATTGAAAAATGAACGTCAATAAAAAAAAAATCGCTTCTTGCTAAACCTCTAATTGCATCAGTATTGTCGTTATCTGCCGCTTATGCCAATGCGGCAGCTTTCCAACTCGCCGAGGTATCCAGTTCCGGTTTGGGACGTGCTTATGCAGGTGAAGCGGCGATTGCTGATAATGCCGCCGTTGTAGCGACTAACCCTGCCTTAATGAGTTTGTTTAAAGCAAATCAATTTTCTATAGGTGGGGTTTATGTTCAATCTAGAATTAATATAAATGGTGAAGTAAATGTTAATGTAGGGAAGGGAGTTGTACAAGTTGCAGAGGAAAAAGCAGATCAGAAAAAAGTTGTACCCGGTGCATTAGTTCCCAATTTGTATTTTGTTGCACCTATTAATGACAAATTTGCTATCGGTGCGGGTATGAATGTCAACTTTGGATTACAAAGCAAATATAAAAAGGATTATGATGCCGGTGTTTTTGGCGGAACTACTGAGCTGAATTCCATTAATTTAAATTTAAGCGGTTCATATCGTATCAGCAAAGGATTAAGCATTGGAGCCGGATTAAATGCGGTTTATGCTAAAGCAAAAATTGAGCGTCATGCGGGTGTTCTAGATAAGGCAATTGATACTATTGCCGATTATAATGGAATGGTTGGGGGTATCAAAATTCCTTCATTGCAAGTGTTAGTCCCAATTTTCTCCAAGTTAAAAAATGGAGTGAATACGGATACTCTCTTAACACAATTACAAGATAATAATGCATGGGGATTCGGTTGGAATATCGGGGCGGTTTATGAATTTAATCAAGGTAACCGTATCGGTATTGCCTACCACTCTAAAGTAGATATTAATTTTAAAGATGATGATGCCTTGAGTTATCAATTTGAAGCAGTAAATATTATCCCTGTTAAAGAGAAAGGTGGGTTAACGCTACATTTGCCGGATTATTTCGAAATTTCCGGTTTCCATCAATTAACGGCAAAATTCGCCATGCACTACAGCTATAAATATACTAAATGGAGCCGTTTACAAAGTTTACATGCCACTTATGATAACGGTAAGGTTGCTTTCCATAAAGATGAAAAATTTCATGACAGTTCACGTGTAGCTCTAGGGGCGACTTATAATGTGAATGATAAATTAACCCTGCGTGCAGGTATTGCTTATGATGAGTCTGCCGACCATCCGAGTGCTTCAATCCCCGATACCGACCGCACTTGGTATAGCTTGGGTGCAACCTATAACTTTACGCCTAATCTTTCTGTTGATGTAGGTTTTGCTCATTTACGTGGTAAAAAACAGCAATTTAAGGAAAAGCATAAGATTGGAAGTACAGGTGTTGAGTTCGGCAGTATAGATGCAAACTATAAATCAACAGCACGTGCCAATTTGTACGGCTTAAATCTTAACTACCGTTTCTAACGGTTATCCGATTGTTTATTAGTTATAGAAGGCGTATTTTTGAATACGCCTTCTATTTTTTTGTTCAAAACATTACAAAATGTTAGGGGCTGTATTAGATCAGCCCTAAATTCCACACCATTTTCGCAATGTTTTTAACTGCTCTTTTGGTGTTCCAAAGTTAAACCGAAATTCACATTCCTTCAAGAACAAAGGAAAGTTTTTTCGGTCAATTCCATTATATTTTCGGAGTATCCGTTTGGCTTGACTCCAAAAGTTTTCTATACCGTTGATGTGATTTTCTTTCACTGCAAACAACTCCGAATGATTGATGCGTTCGTGGTGAAATTGGCTCACATCAAGAGCATCATAGCTACGATATGTATCGGTATAAACCCAACTGTCAGGCTTGATTTTCCTTGTGATTACAGGCATTATCGTTTCGGTTTTGGTATTTTCTACCACCACCGTAAATACCTTTCCCTGTCGTTTTAACAAGCCAAAAACAGCCACTTTACCGGTTGCTCCACGCCCTCGTTTTCCTTTACGATGACCACCAAAATAGCTTTCATCAAGCTCAATCTGTCCATCAAAAACATCATCGGCTTCAAGGGCTAAATGATAGCTGATGACTTCACGAATTTTACGATAAAACAAGGCACTTGAATTTGGATTGATACCTAAAATATTAGCTGCTGATCGAGCTGTCACTTCTAACACAAAAAACTCAAGGAGCTTTTTCTGTATAGATTTCTTTAATTTACAATGAGTTATTTTCATTTTTATAGACTGGCATACTTACTAATCTAATACAGCCCCAAATGTTAAGTGAATAATTGTCAAGGTTCAGTTTACTTTCGATAGTTATTTTCCCAAAATCTCCGCAAAGACATGAATACCTTTAACGCCCAATGCAGTTGCTAACCCAACGAAATTTGCACCGGCAGTTTTCATTCGTTCAAAACCTGCTTTGTCATTAACACCACCTACACCGATAATTTGTAGGTCTTTTAATTTAGGTTCTTTATCCAGCATTTGACGCAGAGTATAGACATTACCTAATGATAATGCGTGAATTGCTGTTCCTGCCAGTCCTCCAATGCCTGTTCCCGTTTCAGAATTTAATATGGATTTTCCCTCTTGCATCACTAATGAAGAGCCAAGCGTATTAGTAGAAGTAATAAAGGAAATCGGTAGCGTTTTATTTTCTGTTAGCGATTTTAATAGTCCATTAATTAATTCATCATATTGGTTTTGATAGGTAAATGGTGGAATTTTAATGCCAATCGGTAAAGCCTCTTCCCCTAGACTTAACTTGGCTAAAGTGGTTTGTAACGCATTTAAATAAGGTAATAACTCTTCTGCGGCATAGGCAGGCGAAATTTCTCCGGGCATATTGGGGCAAGAAATATTGATTTCCATTGCTAAGGGCATCTTCACTTCTGTTTGTAGCGTCACGATTTGCTCATAGCATTCTCCTACTTCTTCAGGTGAACCAAACACGGAAATAATGAAAGGCTTGTTGGAAGTGGTTTTTAATTCATCGGAGATAGTACGAATAAAGCGAATGGTAGTCGCTAAATTATTGGGACTAAGTCCAATTGTATTTAGGCTGGTAGTTTGTTGTGGAGTAGCATTGGGGGTATTAACACTGGCTGTTTTTTGTGATGTTGAATCAAATAATACATATTGGTTTTTTGTCCAGTCATGAGGATAGGGAACTAGCATAGACGTGCGAGTTGTAACCGCACCTGTATATTGACAAGCATAAAGTTCACGTAAATTTTCTAATTCGGAACACCAAGGGCAAGGGGTATTTAATAGGGCAGGGTGAATGTTAAGTTTTTTCATTTTGGTTTTCTCCATAATTAGATCATAGTTAATAAAAAAGGACGCTATAAATAGCGTCCCGGTAAGTTAAGATTAATTCTTTTCAGATGTAACAAATTCAATAGAATGGTAACTGAATCACAAGATTTGATGTTTTTTAATGAAAATTTATGGATATATATTAACATGTTGCTGATGCAGAAAAAACATTACCATAGAAAGAGGGTTGAACGTGGTTGAGAAAGTCAATCTTTTATTTATACAAGATTTCTAAACCACGTTATTAAACTGGGGCGGTAATATAACTTATTTCAGCAAAAATGAGAAGCTAATTTAGCTATATTTTATCTAAAAATTTTAGGGTATTAGAATTCAGTCAAAATTTTATCCTTTGAAAGAGGGTAATATGTTAAACATCGATAGAAAATGGAAAAGTGCGGTAACAATACCAAATAGAATAACCAGTAGAATAGTGACATTTCCGCCTGCAACCATAAATCCTTGTTTACCATTAGGTAATTGACGTGATTTGTAAGCCAATAATGCAGGGATAATACAAGCCCAAATTGTTGCCACCGCACCTGCATAACCGATAGCTTTCAAAAAACCTAATGGGAAAGCAACTGATAATATTAATGGAGGAAGGAAAGTTACTGCCCAAGATTTTGTTCTCCCTATTTTGTTGTCATCAAATTTAAATAAGTCAGCCAAGAAGTCAAATACACCTAAACCTACACCAATGAAAGAGGATAGAATTGCAGCAATGGAAAAAGCATTAATAGCTTGTTTAACTGATGCAGATTCAATTACATTTCCCAAAGCTTTGAGTAACACATCTAAATTGCCATCACTGGCAATAATTGGTGCAAATTGATTTCGTGGCAGATTACCAAAAATGGAAATGACCCATAGTAAATAAAGTGCAAGGGCAATTATTGTTCCGCCTAAAATAGCTAATTTGGCTTTATGTTCATTTTTATAGTATGCACGCATTGTTGCAACCGAGTGGTGATAACCGAATGATGTTAATGCAACGGGTAATAAACCCATAGTATATATTACATAACTATTATCTGAGTCGGTATTTGTATTAAATAAAATGGCTAAGTCAATATTTTTAGTTAAGCCAAATACACTAAGCATAAAGGAGGTTGCCATAAAAATAATTAATATAACGGAAATGCGATCGACAATGCGAGTGGAATGCCAAACAAAGAAAGAGAATATCAAAACGAAGATAATTGACCAAACTCGAGAGTCAATGTTGAACATTTCATTTGTTAATCCACTTAGGATGCCACCTGATGCTGTAGTATAAGCGTATAGTAAAATACCTCCAACAAAATAAACGGATAAATTGTTGATGATGTTGACAGTATTACCTAATAGGCTTTTGGTGACTGTATTAAAAGAAGCTCGTAAATCAAAATGTTTATAAGCCTCAAGTAATAACCAACCGGATAACGTCATGCAAGTCATCGTAAATCCAATGGTGAGGACAGACCAAATAGTCCAAGCTCCCGCACCAGATGTAGGTAAGCCTAACATTCCGGCACCGACACAGACACTCGCAATAATGCAAGCGCCACCGAAAATAGAAGGTGATTTTTGCATAATATAGCTCCTTTTGAAAACTATAAAAAAACACCGCACTTTTTGTTAAAAGTGCGGTGCCAAATTTAAATCTCTTTTAATCGAGCGGTGAAATGACGCAGTACTTTAGGTTCATAAGTAAAATCTAACCCTTTGATATTTTTTGCATTCTCTTTCACTTGTTTGAATGCTTCAATGATGAAGTCCATATGTGTTTGAGTGTAGGTCGCACGAGGAATAGTTAAACGTAACAATTCAGCCGGGCAAGGTAATTGTTGACCTGTTTTCGGATCTCGTCCTAATAGGAGAGAACCGATTTCTACGGATCGAATACCTGCTACTTTATATAATTCACAAGCAAGAGCCTGAGCTGGGAATTGTTCTGCTGGGATATGTGGTAATAATTTGCCTGCATCCACAAAGGCGGCATGTCCACCGGGTTGTTGACAAACAACACCGATCTTTTCTAAACCTTGTACAAGGTATTCAATTTGGCTAATACGATAAGCTAACCAATCTTGACGCATACCATCACGTAAACCTACAGCTAGGCGTTCCATTGCACCACCTTCTAGACCACCATAGGTAGGGAAACCTTCTTGTACAACACAAAGTGTACGACACTCGTTGTAAACATCTTCCATTGAATTATCTTTGAAGCAGAGTAGTCCTCCAATAGGTACCATTGCATCTTTTTTTGCAGACATAGCCAAGGCATCTGCATATTTATAGCTTTCGTAAGTAATTTGTTCAATAGTCCAATCTTTGTATTCTGCTTCACGTTGTTGAATAAAGTAGGCATTTTCAGCGAAGCGAGCCGAATCCATAATCACAGGAATATCATATTTACGTGCAATTTGGTACATGGCTTTCATATTGGCAAGAGATACCGGTTGTCCACCGGCAGAATTACAGGTAATAGTACATACAATGTAAGGAACATTATTTGCTCCAACTTCTAAAATACCTTGTTCCAGTTTTTCTAAATCAAAATTACCTTTGAAATCATGATCTACATCTGTGTCAAAAGCTTCTTTTATATAGACATTACGTACAGTTGCACCATTTAATTGACTATGACCTTGAGTAGTGTCAAAAAAATAGTTAGAGAAAACAACCATTTTATTTCGATCCAACCCTTTTTCTTGCTCACGTTTTTTGATCAAGACAGGAATATAAATTTGTTCTGCACCACGACCTTGATGGGTTGGAATTGTGTATTCATAACCAAAGATTTCTTTCACTGCATTGGCAAGAGCATAGTAACTGCGACTTCCGCTATAAGCTTCATCACCTCTTAGCATGGCAGCTTGCATATCTTGAGTAACGGCACCTGTACCACTATCAGTTAATAGATCAATAAAAATATCTTCACTGTCTAATAAAAATAGATTCATACCTGCTTTTAAGATAGCTTCATCACGATAGGCACGAGTTGTACGTTTGACAGGTTCAATAACACGAATACGGAACGGTTCTGGTAAATGTTTGAAATTTTCCATGATTAAATCCTCAAATAATTGATTAAAAAATGTATATTACAAAAATATTATTAGGATTGAGGAGTTATGGGAAAATACAGGGATAGCTTTGGATCTACAAGTATCCAAACTTGATTTGGTGATAAAACATTTACCATAGCTTATCCCTTTTTAGAAATGAAATGTAATTTATCTCAGACGAGGAAGATAGTAACTTAGCAATTGCACTTTGTCATATAGAATGTTTTAAATTTGTGAACTAAGTCAAAAATTTTGATAAAAAATAAGACTCTACTTATAGAGTCTTATTTTTATGAAAGTGCGGTTTGTTTCCGCAAATTTTTATTGTGTCGCTTGAATTGCAGTTAATGCAATAGTATACACAATATCATCAACCAATGCTCCACGAGATAGGTCATTGACCGGCTTACGCATACCTTGTAACATCGGACCAATAGAGATTAAATCTGCTGAGCGTTGTACTGCTTTATAGGTTGTATTTCCGGTGTTGAGATCTGGGAAGACAAATACTGTCGCTTTACCGGCAACCGGAGAATTTGGTGCTTTAGATTTTGCTACATCTTCCATTACTGCCGCATCATATTGTAATGGGCCATCTATTAATAAATCCGGGCGTTTTTCTTGGGCAATACGAGTTGCTTCTTTTACTTTCTCAACATCAGCACCGGAACCTGACGTGCCTGTTGAGTAAGAGATCATCGCCACTTTTGGATCAATACCGAATGCTTTTGCGGAATCAGCAGATTGAATTGCAATCTCTGCCAATTGTTCGGCAGTTGGATCAGGATTAACTGCACAGTCACCATAAACAAGCACTTGATCAGGTAATAACATAAAGAAGATTGAAGAAACAATTGAGTTACCAGGTGCTGTTTTAATGATTTGCATCGGTGGACGAATAGTATTCGCTGTTGTATGTATCGCACCTGAAACAAGTCCATCGACTTCGTTAGCCTCAAGCATCATAGTGCCTAATACGACGGTATCTTCTAATTGCTCTCGTGCAGACGTTTCAGTCATACCTTTGGCTTTACGTAATTCTACTAAACGGTCTACATAATTTTCACGTACAGAGACAGGATCAATTATTGTAATACCTTTTCCTAATACAACGCCTTGAGCATCAGCAACACGTTTAACATCATCAGGATTTGCTAATAAGATACATTCTGCAATACCACGTTCTGCACAAAGACTAGCAGCTTTAACTGTACGAGGTTCATCTCCCTCAGGTAATACTATTCGTTTTTTGGCTGCACGAGCTAACTCAGTTAATTGAAAACGGAATGCAGGAGGAGATAAACGACGAGGACGAGTTGAGGCGGCAACTAAATTTTCAATAAATGAAGATTTAAATTGTTGGCTTGTGTATTGTTTAATGTTTTCGATGCGTTCTTTATCATCAACAGGTACTTCAAGGTTGAAGCTTTGTAGAGCCAATGCACTTTGCCATGTATTACCTTCAATTCGAAAAATAGGTAAGCCGGTATTTTCAAATACTGGTTGGCATAGTTTTTTAATTTGATTGTCAATTTTGTAACCACCTGTGAGTAAAATACCACCTAGCTCGATCCCGTTAGTCGCAGCAAGTGCGGAGGCGGTTAGGACATCAGGACGATCAGCGGAGGTAACTAACAGACTACCTGTTTTGAAATGCTCAACCATATTTTGTAATGAACGAGCACAGAAAGTAATACTACGAATACGACGAGTTTTAATATCACCCTCATGTAGAATAGAAGCACCTAAATGATTGACCAAATCAATAGCACGAGTTGCAATAAGCTCCGCATTCCACGGAACGCAAGCTAATACTTTAATAGGGCTTTTTTCAAATAGCTTGTAAACCTCATTAAGGTTATTTTGTTTATGTTGGTAAGCATCAAAAATTTCACTTAGGTCTGGACGAGTACGTCCGGATTCATCAATTGGGGCATTAAATTTATTAATTATGACACCAAGTAAGTTTGGATTATTTTTTCCGCCAAATTGGGAGGCCGCTGCTTCAATGCGTTCTTTTAACTCTGCCGGCGTTTCTGTTGCAGGTGCTGCAACTAATACGATTTCAGCATCTAACGCCTTTGCAATTTCGTAGTTGATACTGTTTGCATAGCCATGCTTGCGAGTTGGAACTAAGCCTTCAACAATAATCAATTCATTATTTTTAGCTAGTTGTTGATGATTTTCAACAATCTTTTCCAGTAACACATCGGATTGATTTTGACCGATTAGATTTTCAGCCACACTTAGCATAAACGGTTCGGCTGTTTCAAGTGTTGTACTGGTACGCACAATTGAAGTAGTGCGGTCTAATTTATCTTCATCGGTACTTGGTTGCGAAATTGGCTTCATGAAACCGATTTTTGCCCCTTTTTGTTCAAGAGCGTGGATTAAACCTAAACTTACACTGGTTAAACCAACACCGGTGCTAATAGGAATAAGGATGATTGTACGAGACATAAAAAAACCTTAAATAATGTTGTTAAAAAAGAAACTGCCGAATTTATCGGCAGCCTATAGATTACAATTAGAAACTTAAACGAGCAGTATCTTGTGCAATTACAAGTTCTTCGTTTGTTGGAATAACGATTGCGATTGGCGTATTATCCGCTGTAATAACACCTTCATTACCAAAACGAGCTGCTGAGTTTTTCTCATCGTCAATTTTATAACCAAATAGTTTTAAATGATTTAAAGTAATTTGACGAACCAAGGCGGCGTTTTCACCAATACCGCCGGTAAAGACAATCGCATCTAAGTTTTCGCCAATAATAGCCATGTATGAACCGATATATTTTGCTAAACGATAGCAGAATACATCTAATGCACGTTTTGCAGCACTTTCTTTTTCATAGTTATCTTCAGAATAACGGCAATCACTCGTTACTTCTGTTAAACCTAACAAACCTGATTTTTTAACTAAAGTTTCCTCAATCTGAGCTACTGACATGCCTAACGTATTGTGCATGTAAAAAATGATTGCTGGATCAAGATCACCGGAACGAGTACCCATCACCAAGCCTTCCAGTGGAGTAAAGCCCATGGAAGTATCAATACATTTACCTTGGCGAATTGCAGCAACAGAGGCACCGTTGCCTAGATGACAGGTAATTACGTTTATTTTATCTTCAGCAATATTTAAACGTTTGGCAGCTTCACGACTCACGAAATAGTGGCTGGTTCCATGCATACCATAACGGCGAACGCCATGTTCTTTGTATAAAGAATATGGCAGAGCGTATAAGAAAGCTTCTTCTGGCATTGTTTGATGGAAGGCTGTATCAAATACGGCTACGTTGTTATCTTTTAAATGAGGAAATGCTTTAAATGCTTCTTCGATACCGATCAAATGTGCAGGGTTATGAAGAGGAGCAAATTCAGCAGCATCTTTAATGCCTTGGATAACTTCATCGGTAATAACAACAGATTTGGTATATTTTTCACCTCCATGAACAACACGGTGTCCAATGGCTGCGATTGAATTTTTAAGATCTTCAGTTAAGATAGTTGAAACGATAAAGTTTAATGCTTCACTATGTGCTGCACCGGCACCTAAATCTGCATTACCTTTCTCACCATTAAGTTTCCACTTAATTCGGGCATCCGGTAGGTAGAACGCCTCGGCCAAACCTGATAATTTTTCAGCACCTGAAACTGGATCAAGAATAGCAAATTTTAAAGATGAACTACCGCAGTTAAGAATTAGGACTAATTTTTGAGACATACGAGACCTATTTTGAAAGTTAAGTTAAAAAATAAATTCATTTACTCAACAATATTCCAAGTAAATGAACTGACATGAAAGTCTTTGCCCTGCATAGAATATACTTTTCAGATAATAAAATAAATTGGTAAAATTAAAAAATACGACTTTTATCAAAAAATGTATCAAACTCATCGTTTAATTTTCTTGATAAAAATGATAGATTTTTTTATAAATAATTCTAAACGAATATGTATCAAACACTAAAATTAGGTCAACGTTATTTGGAAACTTGGCCTTCAATACCTAAACTGAGTATTATTTTTCCTGAAAATCGAGTTATTAAGGTAACATTATTTGCACAAAAATTTATGCCGTTTTTAGCAGTATTTTCATTAGTTTGGCAACAAGTTTATATAAAACATGATCTGGTTGCTTTAGCTATTGCAGTTTTAACCGCTTTGTTTGCGTTGAGCTTGCCATTACAAGGTCTATATTGGCTAGGTAAACGATCAAAGTTGCCTTTACCTCCACAAACAAAGGTATGGTTTGATAAGATAGTTGAGGTGTTACAGCAAAAAAATACTAATCTTGTTTCTATTGAGCAACCAACGTATCAGGATTTGGCAGGGTTATTGCGTAAAGCTGAACAGAAATTAGATACTGAGTTTTGGCAGAGTATTTGAACGAAGTTCATCGCTAAACAGCAAGTGATACATCTAATGGGGTAAATATAGTAAAATTTTCCCCGCACTTGGGTATCAAGTAGCTTATTTTTTCACTAGATAAGGAAAGAAAATGCTTTGTGCTATTTACAAGACTAAAAGAAAAGAAGGGATGTATCTTTATATTGAAAAACGGGGGCATTTTGATTCCGTTCCATCTTCCTTACTTGAGTCATTCGGCAAGCCAATTTTTGTGATGTTATTTAATTTAGCAGGACAAAAATCATTGATTAATGCTAATAATGAAGATGTGCAACAACAAATTAAACAAAATGGATTTTATTTGCAGATGCCAAAACAGCAAGAAAATTTACTTGAACAAGAAAGACAGTATCTTAAGCACAATAAATGACATAATCAATGATATGATTTTTTAAAATTTTTACCGCACTTTGACACTTTTGAAAAAATAAAGGCGATCATAGATCGCCTTAAATGTATAAATTATGCTACACAGACCGTTTCGGTTGGTCAAATACCGTCACTTTCGGTGCGGCTTCTGTGTATTTTTCCACTTGAACAATACATGTATTCGGGGAATTACCTTGTGCTAATTTTGAAGTACCTTCATCACGTGTCAGTACGTTGGCACAACCATTTTTACATAAAGGTTGTTCTGATTGACCTAAATCAGCCGGATCATACCAAGCCCCCTCATGTAATGCGACCGTACCTTTAATAATTCCTTCAGTAACTACCGCACCTGCCAATACTTGTCCTCTTTTGTTGAAAATACGAACAATATCACCATCCATGATGCCACGAGCCATTGCATCTTCTTTATGAATTAACACAGGTTCACGATCGTTTACTGCATATTTTTTCCGTAACGATGTGTGAGCCAATTGACTGTGTAAGCGATAGTAAGGATGTGGTGTAACTAATGCTAAAGGGGCTTCCGTCGTTGTATTACCTGCAAATTCTTCAGGAACAAACCAATATGGATGACCTTTACAATCATCATAATTCATTTTTGCGACAACATCAGAGTAAATTTCAATTTTTCCTGATGGTGTACCAAGTGGATTCAGTAAAGGATCATTGCGGAATGCTTCGTAACGTACCCATTTTTTTGATTTTTCAGTTGGTTTAAAGTTAACAGGTTTATTTTCTTGCCAGAATTTTTCAAATTTCGGCATAAGTACACGATTTTTACGTGCTGCATTAAATGCCACGTTGTAAAAATCTTGCAACCATTCCATTTCCGTTTTTCCTTCAGTAAATTTGTCTTCTACTCCTGCACGTTTGGCTAATTCTGCAAAAATATCATAGTCATTTTTCGCTTCAAATTGTGGAGGAACAACTTGTTTCATTGGAAAAATATTCATCATGGCATAATCACCGGACATAGTTAAGTCGTTACGTTCATAGCTCGTTGTGGCTGGTAATACAATATCCGCCATGCGAGCAGTCGGTGTCCAGTTAACTTCATTGACAATAACAGTTTCAGGTTTTTGCCATGCTTTCACTAATGTATTTGTATCTTGGTGATGAACGAAAGGATTACCACCCGCCCAATAAATTAACTTAATGTCAGGATAGGTCACTTTAGAGCCATTATAATCAATTGTTTTTCCGGGATTCAGCAATACATCAGCAATACGTGCTAATGGGAAAGAGAATTTTGATGTATCATCAAGCCATGTTTTTTCTCCGGCTTGTAGTGATGGATTAGCTGTAATTGAACCAATAATACCACCGACTGCGGAAGGTGCACCACCATTAGAATAATGATAACTGAAACCAAATCCGCCTCCAGGTAACCCAATTTGTCCCAGCATCGCCGCTAAAGTAACTAATGTCCAGTGAGTTTGTTCACCATGGCGTTGACGTTGCATACCCCAACCGCCCATTAACATAGTACGTTTTGACGAAAAATCAGCAGCTA
This sequence comes from Histophilus somni 2336, assembly GCF_000019405.1. Taxonomy (NCBI): domain Bacteria; kingdom Pseudomonadati; phylum Pseudomonadota; class Gammaproteobacteria; order Pasteurellales; family Pasteurellaceae; genus Histophilus; species Histophilus somni. Next base: position 1,454,472 of record NC_010519.1, read on the forward strand.
ACTGTTTGATGATATCTGCAGGTAATCCACAAATTTTGCTTGCCCAATTTGCGTCTTTCGGTTGACCGTCAGTTTTTCCTAATAAATATTGTTCAAATTTATCATAGCCAGTAGTGTATTTTTTCAAGAATGCCTTATCATGTTTATCTGTAGTAACCAACGTATGTGCAATCCCCAACATTAAAGGAACATCGGTGCCTGTATGCACAGGTAACCATTCTGCATTTAAGAATTCACAGCTTTCACTTCTAACTGGATCAATACAAATAATACGTTTACCGCTTTCTTTCAATTTTTTGAAATACTCAATACCTTGTTGATCGGTGGAAGTCCATGCAATTCGCAAAGTCGTAAGAGGATTGGCAGCCCATAAAACAACAATATCTGAATTTTCTAAAACGGTTTCCCAGCTGGTTTGTTGTTCATAAACTTCAATTGTACCTAATACATGAGGCATAATTACTTGTGCCGCACCTGTTGAATAGTCCCCTTTGACTCCGACAAATCCACCGGTAACATTCATGTAACGCTGTAACAAAGTACGGCTAGCATGTAATGCACCTGAGCTATACCAACCATAAGAACCGGCAAAAATACCGCCTGCACCATAAGCATCACGAACACGTTTCATTTCACCTGCAACTAACTCAAAGGCTTTATCCCAAGAAACACGAACCCATTCATCACGTCCACGCAAACTGGTATCTTTATTACCCTCCAAAAATCCTTTACGAACCATTGGATATTTTACCCTTGTTTCACTATAAAGTTGGTCAGCTACTACGCTTTGTAATTCATTTTCGACTGAAATTGGCATTGCAGATCCTGATTTAACTACCTTGCCATTTTCTACAACTACACCTAAAGCCCCCCAATGAGCAGCTGTTACAACGGTATGTTGTTCAGCCGCAACAGCTTTCGAAGCTAATGTTCCGACAACACCGCCACTTAGAGATACGCCAGCCACGCCTAATGATGAATTTTTTAAAAAATCACGGCGACTTGTATTAACTTTATTTTGTGTTTTCATTTTAAACCTCGTTATTTACTAGGCTCACAATGAACTGGTGAAAGAAAAGACATCGAAACGGTTAGAAAACACACCGCACTTTCTCCAACACATTGTGAAAGTTTTATTTTCGACACCTTTCTAAAGGGAGTGGCACAACCATTTCTAGTTATACCATGTGCAACATTTGACAATGTTACAGGCTTGCAACCTTATTTTGCAACTTAGGTCAACAAGCTCGGAGTCGTCAGTTTTTTCAAAAATTTCAGCGTTTCCTTTAAGCGTAGCTTAATGGCTTTTTTCGCCAAAATCTTTGGCATTGCGTTGTAAATAGATTGTTACAGATCGTACGTCATCTGCTGTCATTGATGTACGATCTTTCATCGAATTTACAACACCAATCCATTGATTTGCAGTGTAATGATCTGCCCCAATTGGTGCATGACAACCACTACAATGAGTTTGATTTAAATTATTTCCAAACTGATTTAATGCCTCTAAATTAGACGTTAGTGCATTTTTTGCCACGTTTATTTCAAACGTAACCTCTTTCCACTCAGAATCTGTGACTTTGTCATGAACAGTTTGCAACACGTTCACATTTTTCTCAATTCCATCACCTAAAGCCAACATAATGCGTTGCCCTAATTGTGCATAGACTATTGTTTCCGCCCCTACTTGTTGCCAACCGTGAATTGTGCCGATAACATTGTCATCTTGCAATTTCCAATCATTCACTTCTGCAAACGGCATTAACCGCACTTCATCGCCTTGTGCCAGCTGTGCCGGACTCATTGCCAAACTATATAATATTTTATCGGTTTGCTTAAATTCTCCTGCATGTTTAGTTAATTCACCATATGCGGCTGTATCATCAACCTCTATTTCAGGCATAAAATGAGCAATACCTTTATGGCAATCAATACAAGTTTGATTTGTTTCGATGCCGGTTTTGTGCATTTTTTGTGCTGTCGGTGTTTGCGAAGACATTTCCATTGCTTCGAAACTATGACAACTGCGACAAGTGGCAGAATCTGATTCTTTTAAATCTTGCCAAACGGACTTCGCCATTTCTAAACGATGCTTTTCAAATGCTTCTTCATCAGGCAATTTATCAGTAACATAAGTATGCCAAAGATCTTTCACTGCAAAGACTTTTGTTTTCACATAATGGAAAACGTTATCTTGCGGGATATGGCAATCCGCACATTCGGCACGAATCCCTTTTCGGTTAGAGAAATGTATAGAGGCTTCCCATTCTGCTTGAGGTTGTTGCATTGAATGGCAAGAAACGCAAAATTCAGTGGTACTGGTTGCTTTCATTGCATACTGTACTCCCGCTAAAATAATCACCCCTAATAACACACCAACGATTCCACTAAACAGCCATTTTTTATTTGATTTTGCCATTCGCTTTTCCCCCAAAAATAAAATTCAATAAATCAATTACAACAAAAAAATCATACTCTTATATTGTAACGATATGATGTTGGTAATTCACTAGGCACACACGAAAAATAACGGCTATTTGCACCGCTCTTGACGTAGATCAATATTTAAATTTAAGAGTGAATATGTGAAATAAAATGCGTAATTTTATGTGGCATTTTTAGTATTTTCACCCATAAATTGAAAGGATTGATATGGTACAATTTTGTTTTTTATCTTATGCAGAGGAAAAGGATAGGTTCTTTTTTGTGCCACTATTAAAGTTAAAGGAGAAAAGCAATCTTGTTGTTTTTTTTCACTCAAATTGACTTGATCGAGTATTTCAAAATTTAATAATTTTATCCAATCAAGGATACGCCAAGTGAAATATTGTTTAAAGGGAAGTGCGGTTTGATTTTTATGATTTAAATTTTGTTTGAAAATCAATGGGCTATAAGGGTTAAATAAGGAAATAAAGAGATAACCGTCATTTTCTAAAACCCTGGCTATTTCACCTAATAATTGATGGGAATGTTGCGTGAAGTTTAATGTATTGGCTAATACGCAAGCGTGAATAGATTGTTGTACAAAAGGAAGTTGTAATGGATCAGCTTGTATCAGACTAATTTCTTCTGTTACGTTTTGATTAGCTGGAAAAAGTGCGGTAGGATTTTTCGTCATTTCCGGCATGAGGATTATTTTGTGGCGTAAAGGTAAATTGAGTTCTAATTCAGCACTTAATCCGCCAATCATGAGCCACTGATCGCCCAAGACTTTTGGAAACCAATCTGCAAAAAAATCATTGATTAGGCTACAATACGTTGTTCCTTTTTGGATATGTTGCCAACTCATCGGCAATCGATAATTTTTTACTGATTTTATGTTGAATTTCATATTTTCTAACTTGATACCCTTTGGAGGAGCTTGATGTTAATTCCTATTCCTGCACTTAATGATAACTATATTTGGGTGTATAAACGAGAGAATTTATCTGTAATTGTGATCGATATACCGGAAATAGCTGCATTATCTCAATTTATACAGGCACAAAATTTAGTGATTGGAGCTTTGCTGATCACACATAACCATAGGGATCATATTGGTGCTTTGGCTGAATTTAAGCAGTTTTATCCTCATGTTCATATTTATGGTCCGGCAGAATGTGCCGATCAAGGGGTGACACAAGTCATTGATGCAGGAAGGTTAATTATTGATGAATATCATATAGATGTATTACCGACCGGCGGGCATACGGCACAGCATCTTAGTTTTTTGGTAGATGGTCATTTATTTTGTGGAGATACTTTATTTTCTGCTGGTTGCGGGCGTGTTTTTACGGGAGACTATTCGCAAATGTTTACTTCTTTACAGTTACTCAAATCCTTGCCGGATGAAACAATAGTTTGCCCAGCTCATGAATATACGTTAGGCAATTTAGCGTTTGCTTTAACTACAGGCAAAAATAAAAGTGCGGTTCAAAAGCAACTTGAAAAAGTAAAAAAACTAAGAGCAGAAAATAATCCCAGTTTGCCGACAACATTAGCATTAGAAAAACAAATTAACCCATTTTTGCAAGTTGAGGGCCTTGAGGAATTTATTGAGTTGCGTAAAGCAAAAGATATGTTTTAACCTAAATTAGCAATTCTATTGTATTGATAGACAATCGAATTTGCTCAATGTGAGACAATTTATTAGAATAGCGACGTTTTTTACATGAATTTCCCAACAATAAATTATTTATGACCATTCTTGTTCTCGGTATTAATCATAAAACTGCGTCTGTTGCACTACGAGAGAAAGTTGCTTTTTCTGACGAAAAGCGTTTGTTGGCATTGAAGCAAATTAAACAAACTCAGCTGGCAGAATGTGCGGTGATTTTATCAACTTGCAATCGAACGGAAGTGTATTTACATAATAAAAATGTTGGACCTCAAAATGATGAAGTCTGGTTAGATAGTTGTGTTCAATGGTTTGCAGATATTCATCAAGTAGATTTAGAAGAACTGAAAAGTTGTTTATATAGTCAGCAGAATTTACAAGCATCTCGTCATTTAATGCGGGTTGCTTCCGGTTTAGATTCTTTGATTCTCGGGGAGCCACAAATTTTAGGTCAAGTAAAACAGGCCTATCAAATGAGTGAAGAGTATTATTCACTGCATTCTGATATTGGCATGATGAGTACTGAGTTATCTCGCTTATTTCAAAAAACTTTTGCTACGGCAAAACGAGTTCGTACTGAAACTCATATTGGAGAAAGTGCGGTATCGGTTGCTTATGCAGCCTGTAGTTTAGCTCGTCAAATTTTTGATAGCTTACGCAATTTGAATATTTTGCTTGTGGGTGCCGGAGAAACCATTGAATTAGTCAGCCGTCATTTATTGCGTCATGGAGTGAACGGCTTAGCTATTGCTAACCGTACGTTATCTCGTGCGGAAAAATTGGTGGAAAAACTAGAAACAACACAAAAGATAGATATTTTTAGTTTAGACAGACTTTCGGAAGGGTTAAAGAGAGCAGATATTGTTATTACCTCTACCGGCAGTCCTCATGTTTTAATCTCCCGAAACTTGATTGAACAGGCACAGCAAATGCGTCATTACAAACCAATGCTGATTGTTGATATTGCGGTTCCTCGTGATGTGGAGGAAAGTGCGGGGGAAATTGAATCTGTATATCATTACACTGTAGATGATCTACATAATATTATTCAACATAACATCAACCAACGTGAACAAGCTTCTCAACAAGCTGAACATATTATTCAGCAAGAAAGTGCAGATTTCTTTGAATGGCTTAAAGTACATCAATTTTCTAATTTGATTCGCAATTATCGAGAAAGCGCGGAGATAATTAGACAAGATTTACTCGAAAAAGCCTTGCAGGCTCTGCAAAATGGTGAGAATACAGAGCAAGTTTTACAAGAGTTGAGTCATAAACTGACTAAGAAGCTGATCCATCAACCTACTCAAGCTATGCAAACGATGGTAAAAGCCGGTAATACAGAAGGTTTACAGGCTTTTTCTCATGCAGTTAAGTCCTAGGAAAGTACAATTTATTTAAGTTTATCCAGTTTTGCCAATAAAATAGGTGCTGGTTGTTGTTGAATTTTATACATACGCCAAAGCAGTAAAATAGCAGCGATTGTTAAACTCACTACAAAAGATACCCAAAAGCCGGCAGCACCGATACTTGGAATAATCCAGTCGGTTCTTGATAAGGAAAATCCTAACGGCATGCCAATGCCCCAATAACAAAAAAGGGTAATGTATAAAATAGCTTGTGTATCTTTATATCCCCGTAATGCACCACTGGAAACTACTTGAGCTGTATCCGAAAATTGATAAAGTGCGACGAGCATCAGCAGACTACTTGATATAGCAATCACTTCTTTATCATTTACAAAAATTGCTGCTATTTCATAGCGGAAGAAAAAGATGATGGATGCCGTCAGGAAAGCAATAGATAAACCTACAGTAAGAGCAGAGAAAGATATCTGCTTGGCATTATCTATTTTGCCTTCGCCTAGACGTTGACCAACAAGAATAGTAGTAGCCATACCTAAAGACATAGGTAACATAAATGCAAAGGAGCTGGTATTTAGTGCAATTTGATGGCTTGCTACAACTTGAGTACCGAGAGGTGATAATAATAGTGAGGTAAGTGCAAATAATGCCACTTCACAACATAAAGAAACCGCAATAGGCAATCCTAAACGAAATAATTTTGCCAAAGTTTTCGTATCAGGTTTTTCAAATAAATGTTCAAAAACCTTGAGATCACGTTGATTTCTAGCATGCTTACTATAGACGATCATCATTAAGCACATTATCCAGTTGACAATAGCTGTTGCAATGCCACAACCAACCGCTCCAAACGCCGGAATACCTAATTTGCCGTAAATAAAAATATAGTTTAGAGGGATATTGCATAGTAAGCCAAAAAATGTAATCACCATAGCCGGTTTTGTTTTGGCAATGCCGTCATTTAAGCAACGGAAGTTAATTAATAATAAATAACCAGGTAATCCCCATAACATTGCACGCAAATAACCGATGGTAATATTGGCAAGTTTTTCTTCCATTTTCATATATTGAATGACAAAATCGCTATTGTAGATTAATAAGCCAAGAGGAATACAGCTAATAAAAACAATCCATAAGCCTTGGCGTATTTGATGAGCAATATGATCTCGTTGTCCGGAACCATTTAAATAAGAGATTGTTGGAGGCAAGGCAAGTAATAAGCCATGTCCAAATAATACTAGGGGTAACCAAATAGATGCCCCAACTGCAACGGCAGCCATATCTGCTGCACTAACACGTCCAGCCATTATTGTATCTACTAACCCCATGGAATTTTGTGCTACTTGTGCAAGTAAAATAGGGGTAGCGATGGCAATTAATTTTTTAGCTTCTGTGTGATATTGTTGAAAACGAGTTAATTTCATAAAAATCCGATTTTGCTATAATATTGGAAATATTTATTTAGAGAGAACTTTATATGTTTACAGGAATTGTCCAAGGAACAGCACAAATTCAGTCTATTATTGAGAAAGCTAATTTTAGAACACAGGTAATTAAAATGCCACAGGATTTATTAGCAAATTTAGAAATTGGTGCATCTATTGCAAATAATGGTGTTTGTTTAACGGTTACAGAAATTAAGGGTGATTTGATTAGCTTCGACTTAATGGCGGAAACATTACGTATTACAAATTTAGGTAATTTAGCGGTAGGCGATTTTGTTAATGTTGAACGTGCAATGAAAATGGGGGATGAAATTGGCGGGCATATTTTATCCGGTCATGTTTATTGCACTGCAACAATCCAAAATCGTATTCAAGCAGAGAATAATTTGCAAATTTGGTTTGAAATGCCTACAGCTGAATTAATGAAATATGTGTTAACTAAAGGATTTATTGCTATTGATGGAATTAGTTTAACCGTTGGCGAAGTCAAAGGGCAGTGCTTTTGTGTGAATTTAATTCCTGAAACAATTAACCGCACTGTGATTGCAAAATATGATATAGGTGATTTAGTCAATATTGAAATAGATTCTCAAACACAGGCGGTTGTGGACACAGTAGAACGATACTTGGCAAACAGATAAATTCATTTTGCCTAAAATCTAAAATTGTGGGAGTGTACTCTCACAATTGTATCTATTTATAGCGTTTTTTTGTGCTTTGCTCATCTAAATTATGCAATCGTGCTAATTTTTCTTTAAGTTGAATTTCCAGTCCACGATCTGTAGGAAAATAAAATTTCGTATCTTTTAATTCTTTTGGAAAATAATTTTCTCCTGCCGCATAGGCATTAGGTTCATCATGAGCATAACGATATTCTGCTCCATATCCCAACTCTTTCATTAAATGAGTTGGTGCATTACGCAAATGTACCGGTACATCATAATCCGGCATTTCTTTTGCGAGTTTTTTTGCTTGTTTAAAGGCAACATATACAGCGTTACTTTTAGGTGCAACAGCTAAATATACAATCGCTTGTGCGATAGCACGTTCTCCTTCAGCTGCACCAACTCGAGTAAAACAATCCCATGCTGCAAGTGCTACTTGCATTGCTCTCGGATCGGCATTGCCTACGTCTTCGGAGGCAATAGCTAATAAACGCCTTGCAACATAGAGAGGATCACCTCCGGCAGTAATAATTCTAGCATACCAATATAAAGCAGCATCGGGAGCGGAGCCACGAATAGATTTATGTAGAGCGGAAATTAGATCATAAAATCGATCCCCTTGCTTGTCGAAGCGAGCCTGTCGTTCCCCTAATACTTCAGTTAGGAGACGATGATTAATCAATTTCCCTTTTTCTGTTTCATCTGCCATATCCACCATGAGTTCTAAACAATTTAGTGCTAAACGGGCATCCCCATTGACATATTCAGCTAAGGTTTCAAGAACATTTTCAGCGAAAATCAACCGCTCTTTTCCCAATCCTTGCTCTGCATCTTGGATGGCATTTTGTAACACTGTCACAATATTAGATGTAGTTAAAGGTTTCAAAATATAAACTTTGACACGAGAGAGTAACGCATTATTTAATTCAAATGATGGATTTTCTGTGGTTGCACCTATAAAAATGATAGTGCCGTTTTCAATATGAGGCAAAAAAGCATCTTGTTGGGTTTTATTAAAACGGTGAACTTCATCAACAAATAAAATAGTTTGTTGACCCATTAAACGGTTTTGTTTTGCCCGTTCAATACTTTCCCGAATCTCTTTCACTCCGGCGGTAACTGCAGAAATACGCTCAACTTGGGCATGAATTTGTTGTGCAATAATCTCTGCCAGCGTTGTTTTTCCTGTACCAGGCGGGCCCCAAAAAATCATAGAATGAATATGTCCGTTTTCAATGGCTTTATATAGTGGCTTTCCAGCTCCGATTAAATGTTCTTGGCCACAATATTGCTTCAGTGTTTGCGGTCTCATTTTTGCGGCTAAGGGTTGAAATGCCGAGTGAGAGAAATCAAGTGAAAAAGTGGACATATAAAACTCCATTAAATGATTAAAAGTGGACGTTTATTACGTCCAATCATTTCAATTTTAATTAATTATTTTTTACGTTGATCGTCAAATTCAACGCCCTTAGGCAAGGTAAATGTGAATATTGCATCATTTAAGGCTGGATTGGTAATCTTACGCAGAATATACAAGTTACTTTGCCCATCTTTCTCTATTGTACTAAAATTTTTTAATACACCATCTTTTTCAATTCGAATATTAAATTGCTTGATGGTACTTTTCTTAGATTTTGGTTTAATAATAAACGTATCGGATTTTTGCTCAACAATATATTGTTGCCAATGACTTGGATTATTACTTGTTAGCAAAACAAAGGGGGTATCGCTTAAGGTATCTTCAACCCAATTTGCTGTTACTTGCTCAACAAAAGGATCGTAGAACCATAATGTTTTTCCATCTGCAATAATTTGACTTTCTTGAGGTGTTTCATTGTCCATACGAAATAAATTAGGACGTTTGAGTTGTATTTTTCCACTACCTTGCTGTATTTTTTTTCCCTGTGCATCAGTCACTTGTTGTGTATAGTCAGCACTTAACACATCAATTTTATTTAAACGATTTTGTAACTCATTAACCGCATTTGCCCAAGTTACATTACTGATACCTACTAATAAAAGTGCGGTTAAATTTAGATATTTTTTCATTATTTGTCCTTTTCAATTGAAAATGAATTGATTCGATATAATCAAAAGGCTGAAATGTTGTATAACATATCATAAAAGATAAGTATAACCCCTAAAAAATAAATAATATTCCGTTCAGTTTATGATACTGTGATCTAGTGCAAAGAAAAATTTTTTTCGCTAGCTATAATACAACTTGGTAGTTTAACAGTTTATTTGAGGAGTATTTCTTATGCAAAATTGGGCACCTGAGGTATGGCAAAGTGCATTAATTGGTTTATGTATTGGAGTTTTTATCGGTTACTTATTATTGCGTTTCACTAAAGGAACGGTCAAAAAACAGATAAAAACAGAGGCTGAGTTGGAGCAAGTGAAAATTCAACTTAACAATCAGAAACGACAATTAGAGCAACATTTTGCTGAAAGTGCAGAGTTGTTAAAAAATATTGCACAGGATTATCAAAAACTTTATTTACATTTAGCTAATTCATCTACAACACTATTGCCTGAATTGGCACAGAAAGAATTATTTTCACCGCATTTATTAGCCACGGAATCTATTTCGTCACAACAAGATAAATCAAAAGATAATCAGCCTAGAGATTATTCTGAGGGTTCATCAGGTATTCTTAAAGCTGAAAAATAACTATTTCTAAATAGGCACATTGAGGTGCCTATTTTGCTGTTTTTCTTTAATCTCTTTGAATTTCTGAAACTTTTTTGTATTTTTTCTGTCTTAAATTAGCGATATGTATGATTTAAATGGAGAAAAAAGTGAAAAAATCTAGCTTTGTTTTAACCGGTATTGCTTTAGGGTTAAGTGTTCTAACAACATCAATTAATGTTCAAGCAAGTTTGCCTATGGCAGTTGATGAACAATCTCTTCCAAGCTTAGCACCAATGTTACAAAAAGTTTTACCCGCAGTGGTTTCTATTGCGGTAGAAGGGAAACAAAAAAATAATTTTTCTTTCAATAATGAAATTCCTGAAGAGTTTCGCCGTTTTTTTGGTGACAGCTTTGGTTTTGAAGGATTTAGCAGTCGTGCACCGCGGAGTTTTCGTGGTATTGGATCTGGAGTGATTATTGATGCAGAAAAAGGTTATGTATTGACAAATAATCACGTGATTGATCAGGCTGATAAAATCACGGTCAAATTAGAAGATGGGCGTGAATTCAAGGCAAAGGTTCTTGGCAAGGATGATATGTCGGATATTGCACTTATTCAATTAGAAAATCCTAAAAATCTGACCGCAGTTAAGATCGCTGATTCTGATAAATTAAGAGTTGGGGATTTTACAGTTGCTATCGGTAATCCATTCGGTTTGGGGCAAACCGCAACATCGGGAATTGTTTCGGCATTAGGGCGTTCAACAGGATTTGATAGCGGAGCTTATGAGAACTATATTCAAACTGATGCTGCTGTAAATAGAGGTAATTCCGGAGGACCATTAGTAAATTTAAATGGTGAGCTTATAGGGATTAATACTGCTATTATTTCTCCAAGTGGCGGAAATGCGGGAATTGCATTTGCGATTCCAAGTAATATGGCAATCAGTTTAGTTAAGCAAATTATTGAATTTGGCGAAGTTCGTCGAGGATTACTCGGTATTAAAGGAGGTGAATTGAATGCCAACTTAGCAAAAGAATTCAATATTGATGTACAACAAGGTGCGTTTGTGAGTGAAGTATTGCCAAATTCAGCGGCAGAAAAAGCCGGACTTCAAGCGGGTGATGTGATCACGGCAATTGATGGACAAAAACTGGCAAGTTTTGCGGAGTTGCGTGCAAAAATTGCAACAAGTGGTGCCGGTAAAGAAATTAAATTGACCTATTTACGTGACGGTAAATCGAAAACTGCGAAAGTGAAATTGCAATCTGATGATGGAGATACAATTTCTGCAGTTGGTAACATTTCTATATTAGAAGGTGCGGAATTAAGTAATTATAATCAAAAAGGCACAAAAGGCGTTGAAATTAAAGAAGTTAAATCAAGATCTCTTGCTGCTCAATATGGTTTAGAAAAAGGCGATATTATTATTGGAGTGAACCGCCATAAAGTAGAAAATTTATCTGATTTACGTAAAATTTTAGGCAAAAAACCTTCAGCTATTGCCTTGAACATTTTACGAGATGACAGTCGTTTTTATTTATTAATCCAATAATTTTACTGAACCTATAATTCTTATTAAGACAAAACGAAATCCGCACTTTAAAGATTGACCGATCAAAGTGCGGATTTTTTGTGTTTAAAGATGATGTTCTTGTCTAATTTTTTTGAGTAACTCATCGCAGCATTTATCCAGTAATTGATAAGTCTGCTGAAAATTGCCGGTATACCAAGGATCTGGAATATGATCACAAGCTAAATCTTCACATATCGTGGTTATTTGAAAAAGTTTAGATGGTGCTTTCGTAAAGAATTTTTCTAAATCATGTAGATTGTTGTTATCCATTGCGATTAAATAATCAAATTGTTGCCAATCACTATTGCGAATTTTTCGGCTGGTAAACCCTCTGTTATCAATAGCATATTGGGTAAGAATCTTTGCCGTTTCTTGGTGCATATTTTCTCCATCATGCCAACCGGAAGTTCCGGCACTATCTGTAAAAATTTGATTATCTAAATGAGCTAATCGAATTTTTTCACGCATAATATATTCTGCCATTGGGGAGCGACAGATATTACCTAAACAGACAAATAAAATTTTAATTTGTGGTTTCATGTTAAGCCTTTGCCTTATGATGAATAAAAGTGCGGTTGTAATTGTACATGTTTTGTGCCAATTTAGATAAGTTTTTATTAGCAATAATCTATGGTAATATTCGCTTCCCCTTTATTTTAAAAGTGACTAATCATGTCTTTACCAAAATATGTTGAACAACTGTTAAAAGAGAAAAGTAATGTTCGGGTATTCTCGTTTAAATATGATGGGAAATCTTATTGGCTAAAACAAACCGAAAAACTTTCTTTTATTTGGCGGTTCTTGAAATCCAATCCAGCGGAAATGTTAAAAAGTGAAATTATTCGCTTACAAGAACTTAATAAAAAATCAGCACCTGTACCTAAGTTAGTTTTATTTGGTGATAACTTTTTTGTGACTGAAGATGTGGGAAGTAGTGCAAATACTTGGGTTGAAAATGAGGATTTATCTATTGAATTAAGAAATAAGGTTTTGTTTGATTGTGCTCAAGCATTGGCAAGTTTACATAAACAAAATATTACTCATGGTCGCCCAGCCTTGAGAGACATGATTTGGTGTGAAGAAAAAGTTATTTTTGTTGATTTTGAATGTACCTCGTCAAGTAATAACATAGATTGGCAAAAAATTCGTGATGGATTAGTTTTTATTCATAGCTTAGGACGTTCTTCAACTGTTTCGGATGAGCAAATAGCATTGACTGTTACTCATTATCGTCAGTATTGTGATGCTGATATTTGGCAGAAAACTGCTGATTTCATCTATAAATATCGTTGGGCATATTATGTTCTTCGTATTTTCAAACCTGTTGCAAGAATGGATTTAATTGCTATTTATCGTTTATTCGAAGCTATTTTAAAAAATCAGGAAACATTATGATAAAAAAAAGTGATTGTTTGGAGTATTTGTGCGGTTTGGTAATGGCAGTTTAAGTGTTAGGGGCATAATAATAGTATTCGACTTTTTATTAAATTGTTTATAACATCAACAAATAACAATAAATTAGTAATTTTATCTTGCTATTTTTTTTATGACAGATATAATGTGTCGCATATTTCGGACGCGGGGTGGAGCAGCTTGGTAGCTCGTCGGGCTCATAACCCGAAGGTCGTTGGTTCAAATCCAGCCCCCGCAACCACTTTACATAGAAGTTTTCGTAAAGGACCCCACTGTGACTTGGGGTTTTTTTATGCGAGTAAACTTGAGATTTAGTAAACGGGCTGATAGCCCTTTTTTTACATCTGTTTGTTATGAAATGTAGAAAAAAACTCAATCTTACGTGCTATTTTGAGAGGAGAGGATAGTGGCAACATTAGAGGATAAATTACAAGAATTATTACAACCTTCAGTAGAGGATTTAGGTTGTGAGCTTTGGGGTATTGAATGCCAACGTTCCGGACGTTTTTTTACAGTACGTTTATATATTGATAAAAAAGATGGCGGTGTAACGGTTGATGATTGTGCTGATGTCAGTCGTCAAGTAAGTGCGGTGCTGGATGTGGAAGATCCTATTGCGGATAAATATAATTTGGAAGTGTCTTCGCCAGGCTTAAATCGACCATTGTTTACATTAAAACAATTTGAGAATTATATCGGACAGGATATTTCTGTTCATTTACGTGTTCCTATGTTTGACCGTCGTAAATGGCAAGGTAAGTTAGAGAAAATTGAAAATGATATGCTGACTTTGATTGTTGATAACCAGCCACAAGTATTAGTTTTTGGCAATATTCAAAAAGCCAATGTTGTTCCCAAATTCAATTAATTAGAGAGACAAAAATGAGTAAAGAAATTTTATTAGCCGCTGAAGCGGTTTCCAATGAAAAATTGTTACCCCGTGAGAAAATTTTTGAAGCATTGGAAAGTGCAATTGCACTTTCGACGAAGAAAAAATATGAACAAGAAATTGATGTTCGTGTAGTCATCAATACTAAAACCGGTGAGTTTTCTACGTTTCGTCGTTGGTTAGTGGTTGAAACAGTACTCAATCCAACGAAAGAGATTACATTAGAAGCAGCTCAATTTGAAGATCCGGAAATAAAATTAGGTGACTATATTGAAGATGAAATTGATTCGATTGCTTTTGATCGCATTGCGATGCAAACAGCACGTCAAGTAATTAGTACCAAAATTCGTGAAGCAGAGCGTAATAAAATTGTGGAACAGTTCCGTTCACAGGAAGGTGAAATTGTTTCCGGTACAGTGAAAAAAGTAAATCGTGATTCTATTATTTTAGATTTAAGTCAACAGGCTGAAGCTGTTATTTTGCGTGAAGATATGTTACCGCGTGAAAATTTCCGTCCGGGTGATAGAGTTCGTGGTGTACTATACAAAGTAAGTCCGGAAAACAAGGGTATTCAATTGTTTGTGACTCGTGCTAAGCCTGAAATGTTAGTGGAATTGTTCCGTATTGAAGTTCCTGAAATCGGCGAAGAGTTGATTGAAATTAAAGGTGCCTCACGTGATCCGGGATTACGTGCAAAAATTGCTGTCAAAAGCAATGATAAGCGAATTGATCCAGTTGGAGCTTGTGTCGGTATGCGTGGCTCTCGAGTTCAAGCAATTACCAATGAATTGGGGGGGGAGCGTGTAGATATTGTGTTATGGGATGATAATCCTGCACAATTTGTAATTAATGCAATGGCACCGGCAGATGTGAGCTCAATTGTTGTTGATGAAGATAATCATTCTATGGATATTGCCGTTGAACCGGAAAATTTAGCACAAGCTATTGGACGCAATGGTCAAAATGTACGTTTAGCAACACAGTTAACTGGTTGGGTCTTAAATGTTATGACAATAGATGATTTAAATGCTAAACACCAAGCGGAAGATAACAAGATTTTAGCTTTATTTATGACCGCACTAGAGATTGATGAGGAGTTTGCTCATATCCTTGTTGATGAAGGATTCACTAATTTGGAAGAGATTGCTTATGTTGCTGTAAACGAATTAACGGCAATTGATGGCTTAGAAGATGAGGATCTTGTTGAGGAATTACAAGCTCGAGCGAAAAATGCGATTACTGCAAGGATGTTAGCTGAAGAAGAAGCATTGAAACAAGCTCAGGTTGAAGAAAAATTATTAAATTTAGAAGGTATGTCTCGTCATATTGCATTTAGATTATCAGAAAAACAAATTACAACTCTTGAAGAATTAGCTGAACAAGGTGTTGATGATTTATCAGATATTGAAGAATTAAGTGCTGAACAAGCTGCAGATTTAATTATGGCTGCACGTAATATTTGTTGGTTCAATTAGGAATAAAGAGTAATAAGATTATGGCAGATGAAATAAAAAAAGAAAATGCACCCAAAAAGTTGAGTATTCAACGTCGAACAAAAACTACAGTGAGTGGAACAAGTACAACGGGAAAAAGTAAAGAGGTTCAGGTTGAGGTGCGTAAAAAGCGTACAGTTACTACCGATCTTGAACGTAAAGCTCAAGAACAAGCCAAATTAAAAGCCAAAGAGGAAGCAGAGAAAAGAGCTGCTGAGGAAAAGCTTGCTGAAAAAGCGAAGCGAGAAGCGGAAAAAGCTAAAGCTGAGCAAATAAAGATAGAGAAAGCTAAGGCTGAACAAGCTAAAGCAAGTAAGAAAAACGTTGATGTAGAAAAAGAAAAACGTCGAGCGGAAGAGGCTGAATTACGTCGTAAAGCCGATGAATTGGCTCGTCAAAAGGCAGAAGAAAAAGCACAAAAAGCGGCTGAAGAAGCTAAACGTTACGCTGATTTTGATGATAGTGACAATGATAACGGTAAGTTGGATGATTATAGCGATTATCACTTAACTTCCAGCTATGCACTTGAGGCAGAAAATGAAGAAGAACGTCGTAATGAAAATCGCGGACGTAGTAAAAATAAAGTAGTTAAAGCTAAGAAAGGTGGACGAGATGATGAAAATGGTAATAAAAATGAACGTCAATCAGATCGCCGTAACCAAAAAGATGTAAAAGGTAAGGGAAAGCACGCTAAAAAAGCCAGTGCGTTACAGCAAGCATTTACTAAACCTGCTCAAGTTGCTAAAGCTGACGTAGTGATTGGTGAAACTATTACTGTGGCTGAGCTTGCAGCAAAAATGGCAGTTAAGGCAACAGAAATTATCAAAACCATGATGAAAATGGGAGAAATGGTAACGATCAATCAAGTGATCGATCAAGATACTGCACAGCTTGTGGCTGAGGAAATGGGACACAAAGTTATTCTACGAAAAGAGAATGAACTTGAAGAAATGGTCATGGAGGATCGTGATGTAAATGCTGAAAAAGTTCATCGTGCACCGGTGGTTACTATTATGGGACACGTTGACCATGGTAAAACTTCATTACTTGATTATATCCGTAAAGCAAAAGTTGCTGCAGGTGAAGCGGGAGGTATTACTCAGCATATTGGTGCTTATCATGTTGAAACTAATGATGGCAAAATGATCACGTTTTTGGATACGCCGGGGCATGCTGCATTTACTTCTATGCGTGCTCGTGGTGCGAAAGCAACGGACATAGTTGTTTTGGTAGTTGCGGCAGATGATGGTGTGATGCCTCAAACTATTGAAGCGATCCAACATGCTAAAGCCGCCAATGCACCATTGGTGGTCGCTGTAAACAAAATTGATAAGCCAGAAGCAAACCCTGATCGAGTAGAGCAAGAATTACTGCAACACGAAGTGATTTCAGAGAAATTTGGTGGAGATGTTCAATTTGTTCCGGTTTCTGCGAAAAAAGGCTTAGGTATTGATGATTTATTGGAAGCAATTTTGCTCCAATCAGAAGTCTTAGAATTAACCGCCGTTAAAGATGGCATGGCAAGCGGTGTTGTCATTGAATCTTATTTGGATAAAGGTCGTGGTCCAGTAGCAACTATTTTAGTTCAATCCGGTACATTAAACCGTGGTGACATTGTACTGTGTGGTTTTGAATATGGTCGTGTGCGTGCAATGCGTGATGAAAATGGTAAAGATATTCAATCGGCAGGTCCATCAATTCCTGTAGAAGTACTAGGTCTTTCAGGTGTTCCGGCAGCAGGCGATGAAGCAACAGTCGTGCGTGATGAGAAAAAAGCTCGTGAGGTTGCTCTTTATCGTCAAGGTAAATTCCGTGAAGTGAAATTAGCTCGTCAGCAAAAAGCGAAACTGGAAAACATGTTTAGCAATATGGCAGAAGGTGATGTTGCAGAGTTGAATGTTATTGTTAAAGCGGATGTACAAGGTTCTGTGGAAGCCATTGTTCAAGCATTACATGAATTATCAACGGCAGAAGTAAAAGTAAAAGTTGTGGGTTCCGGAGTGGGAGGAATCACTGAAACTGATGCAACTCTTGCAGCTGCTTCAAATGCGATTATGGTTGGTTTCAATGTTCGTGCTGATGCAACAGCTCGTCGTGTAATTGAAAATGAAAATATTGATTTACGTTATTATTCAATAATTTATGAATTACTAAATGAAATCAAAGCGGCTATGAGTGGTATGTTACAGCCGGAATTTAAACAAGAAATTATTGGCTTGGCTGAGGTGCGGGATGTATTCCGTCATCCGAAATTCGGTGCAATTGCCGGTTGTATGGTAACTGAAGGGCTGGTTAAACGTAACAACCCAATCCGTGTATTACGTGATAACGTGGTAATTTTTGAAGGAGAACTTGAATCTCTCCGTCGTTTTAAAGATGATGTCAGTGAAGTACGTAGTGGTATGGAATGTGGCATTGGCGTAAAAAATTACAATGATGTTAAAGTCGGCGATCAAATTGAAGTCTTTGAAGTAGTGGAAGTTAAAAGAGCGATTTAATTTGTAACCGGTAATATAATTTTGTTGGTTGAATTATAACTAAAGAGCGAGATTATCATATATTAAGTTGCTTAATGTTTTTGTGGATAAGAATGCCCTTAACTTTGTTTTTTAAGGTTAAGGGCATTGGAGTTTTATCATGTTTGAGAAGAGCAACTGTGTATAGTGGTAAAAATTAGGAAAACTCACCGCTCTTTTTAAGGTGTAATTTCTCAACTCTAGAGTGAATTTACCAACATTAATGGAGAAAAATATGGCAAGAGAATTTAAACGTAGCGATAGAGTAGCACAAGAAATACAAAAAGAAGTAGCAGTTATTTTACAACGTGAGGTTAAAGATCCTCGTATTGGTATGGTCACGGTGTCGGATGTGGAAATATCAAGTGATTTAGCGTATGCAAAAATATTTGTCACTTTTTTATTTGATCAAGATGAAAATGTTATTGAGCAAGGTATGAAGGGATTGGAAAAAGCCAGTCCTTATATTCGTAGTTTATTAGGCAAAGTGATGCGTTTGCGTATTGTGCCTGAGTTACGCTTTATTTATGACCAATCTTTAGTTGATGGTATGCGTATGTCCAATCTTGTGACGAATGTTGTGCGTGAAGATGAAAAGCGTCATGTAGAAGAATAAGCGAATAAAAATATGAGTAAACCACGTAAAAAAGGGCGTGATATCAACGGTATTTTTTTGTTGGATAAATCTCAAGGGATGAGTTCCAATGACATTATGCAAAAAGTTAAACGTCTTTTCCAAGCGAATAAAGCGGGACATACCGGTGCCTTGGATCCGCTGGCAACAGGAATGTTGCCAATTTGTTTAGGTGAGGCAACAAAATTTTCACAATATTTACTTGATGCGGATAAACGTTATCAAGTTATCGCTAAATTAGGCGAGCGTACAGATACTTCTGATGCCGATGGGCAAGTTGTGCAAAAGCGAGAGGTCAATATTGATTTAGCAAAAATTTTGACCGCACTTGAGCAATTTCGTGGTGAAATTATGCAAGTGCCTACTATGTTTTCAGCATTGAAATATCAAGGCAAAGCTTTGTATGAATATGCTCGTGCAGGCATTACTATTGAGCGTGAAGCTCGTCCAATTAGTATTTTTGAATTGAAGTTTATTGACTATCAAATACCTTATTTAACATTGGAAGTACATTGTTCTAAAGGAACTTATATTAGAACCTTAGTAGATGATTTAGGTGAAGTATTGGGTTGTGGTGCTCATGTTACTAGGTTGCGTCGGATTGCTGTTGCAGATTATCCTTATAACAAGATGATGACGTTAGAACAATTGCAGCAATTCTCTGAACAGGAAGATTTGGATTTATTGGATCAACATTTGTTACCTATGGAAAGTGCGGTTATTCGTTTACCTGGATTGCACTTAACAAAAGAACAGGCAAGAGCTGTAGGATTTGGACAACGGATTAAGTTTTTAAATGAACAAGGCATACAAGGACAAGTGCGGTTAATTTCTCCTGAAAATTTATTTTTGGGTGTTGCTGTTATTGATGAAAACAGCATTGTCCATCCTCAGAGAATGGTTGTTATTAAACCCGAATAAATCCAACCGCACTTAAGGGCAGATTTATTCTGCCCTTGTTTTGTCAATTAAGCTAATTCCGCTCGTAATTTTTTAGTGACCGACATCATCACTTCAAGTTGTGCAATGGTCTCTGACCAGCCACGTGTTTTCAAGCCACAATCTGGATTGACCCATAAACGCTCTTTTGGTACAACGTTAAGAGCTTTGCGAAGTAAATGTTCAATTTCTTCTGCTGTTGGTACACGAGGACTATGAATATCATACACACCCGGTCCAATATCGTTTGGATATTTGAAATCACCGAAAGCGGTTAGTAATTCCATATCGGAACGAGAGGTTTCAATGGTGATCACGTCCGCATCTAAAGCTGCAATAGCCGGTAAAATATCGTTAAATTCAGAGTAACACATATGAGTATGGATTTGTGTATCGTCTGCTACACCCATTGAGCTTAAACGAAATGCCTCTCCCGCCCATTGTAAATAAGTATCCCAATCGGCTCGTTTGAGTGGCAATCCTTCACGGATAGCGGGTTCATCAATTTGGATGACTTTGATTCCTGCTTTTTCTAAATCCAATACTTCGTCTGAAAGTGCCACACCAATTTGCTTACATACCGTTGAACGTGGAATATCGTTACGTACGAATGACCACTGTAGAATTGTTACAGGACCAGTGAGCATACCTTTCATCACTTTCTTGGTTAGACTTTGTGCATATTTTGACCAACGTACTGTCATTGGTTCAGGACGAACAACATCACCATAAATTACAGGCGGCTTCACACAACGTGATCCATAGCTTTGTACCCAACCAAATTTAGTGAAAGCAAAACCATCTAATAATTCACCGAAGTATTCTACCATGTCATTACGTTCCGGTTCACCATGGACCAGCACATCTAAATCCAATTTTTCTTGTTCACGCACAACAAGTTCAATCTCTTTTTTCATTGAATTTTCATACTCTTCTAAAGAGAGATCGCCTTTCTTAAACGCTGCTCGAGCACGACGAATTTCGGTAGTTTGTGGAAACGAACCGATACTGGTTGTTGGTAAGAGCGGTAGATTTAGCCAAGCATTTTGTAATTTGATACGTTCACCAAAAGGTGATTTACGTTGATCGGCATTTTTTGGCAAATTAGCTAAACGTTCAGCTACTTCCGGACGGTGAATTTCTTTTGAATTTGCACGAGCATCTGCTGCTACTTGGCTTGCATCTAATTCTACATTTACCGCATTACGACCTTTTTCAAGAGCGGTTTTTAAGACGCTTAACTCTTGTACTTTTTGTAAGGTGAAAGCTAACCAGCTATAAAGAGCAGGGTTGTTCTCTTGTAATTGGGTTTCAACATTTAAATCAAATGGTGTATGGAGTAAGGAACAGCTTGGAGCAATCCATAAACGCTCACCCAGTTTTTCTTTTAGTGGCTCTAATACATCAAGTACAGTATTTAAGTTAGCTCGCCAAATATTACGTCCGTCAATTACGCCGGCAGACAATACCTTGTTGTAATCTTCGAATGCTACTAGTTGCTCCGGAGCACGAACTAAATCTAAGTGTAACCCATCTACTGGTAATTCTTTTAATAAAGTAGCGTGTTCTGTTACTGAACCGAAATAAGTAGCTAATAATAATTTCGCATTCACTTTTTCAGATAGCGTTGCGTAAACGTCTTTGTACGCATTAACCCACTCTTTTGGTAAATCTACCGCTAGTGCAGGTTCATCAATTTGGATCCACTCGGTACCTTCTGCCACGAGTGCGTTTAAAATCTCTACATACACAGGAACAAGTTGAGCGAGTAATTCAAAACGGTTAAAGGATTCGCCTTTCTCTTTCCCTAACCATAAAAATGTTAAAGGCCCAACAATTACAGGTTTAACTTGGTGTCCTGCAACTTTCGCTTCACGAATTTGGTTTACATAATGTGTTGGGTTTGCTTTGAATTGTGTGTCTTTATGAAACTCCGGTACTAAATAGTGGTAGTTGGTATCAAACCATTTGGTCATTTCAATAGCAAATTGGTCTTTGTTACCTCGTGCTAATTGAAAGTACTGATCAAGTGTCAAATTTTTACTATCGAAACCGAAACGAGCAGGAATAGCTCCTGTTGCGACTTGAAGATCTAAAATATGATCATAAAAGGTAAAATCACCTACTGCCATAAAATCCGCATTAGCATCAGCTTGGTGTTTCCAATTTTTTTCACGTAATGCCTTAGCTAAATCTAATAGATCTTGCTCAGCCAACTCTTTACGCCAGTAACGCTCTTGAGCGAATTTTAGTTCTCTTTTGGCTCCAACACGTGGAAAACCTAAAACGTGGAATGTTGTCATAACTAAATCTCCTGTATGGTAAGTACAATTTTGAATAGACGTCTAAACGTCTGTGTTTTGGTATAATGCAATAAAAGTCTTTAATGATGCAATCTCATAATTTTCACGTTTTGTATGAAAAAAATTAATAAAAGAGCGGTGTAATTTAGGTAAGATTAATAGAAAAAAGTAATGAGCATGAAGAGGTTGTTATTGAGGCGTTTTTTTATGGGCTTGGTTTAGCCTCTTCAACAGGTGCAGATAGAACATCCCAAATAGATGGCTTTGGCTCTTCGGGAATGTCATTACAAAAAAATTGATCGTTATTTATCCAAACAGGAAGCTTTTTAGGACTTGAGCAATTCCAGTTTCCATAAGAGTCTATACCAATCCATTCAATTTTAGCTGGTGTTTGTGGATTTAACATTTTTATTTCAGCACGAGATAAATAATCTTGATAGATTTTTAATGCACCACTCGCACCGGTTAATTTTGTTGTTACATTATCATCTCGCCCTAACCATACAGTAACAACATTCTCACCATCAATACCAACATACCAAGTATCTCTTGATTCATTTGTTGTACCTGTTTTTCCGGCAAGTTTAAGTGAAGCGTATTGATTTTGTAAGCTACGAGCTGTCCCTCGTTCAACGACTTGTTGCATAGCAAATAAGGTTTGGAAAGCTGCTTCTTGGGGAACGACTTGTTGTGGCATTATTGAACGTTGGTAAATCAGATTCCCCTGCTTGTCTGTAATACTGTCAAGAGTTGACAACGGAATATGTTTTCCTTCATTGGCAATAGTTTGGAATAATTCTGTAACCTCATAAGGGGAAATAGAGTAACTACCTAACAAAGTTGAAGGCACGTTAGGTATTTTTACATTATCCCAACCCATTGCCATTTGCATTTCAATTACTTTGTTTAAGCCTACTTTCATACCAATATTAACTGTTGGAATATTGAGCGAGCGAACAAGTGCATCTATTAGCATGACGGAACCACTGTATTTTCTATCGTAGTTACGAGGCTGCCATGGCTGAGTTCCTTTGATACGAATTGTAATAGGCTGATTTTGAATAAGCGTATTAAGGCGAAATTGCTCAGGATCAGATAACGCCGCTAAGTAAATTGACGGTTTAACTAAGGAACCAATTTGGCGACGAGCGTGTAAAGCACGGTTAAATCCCGCATAGTTTGTCTGTAAACCACCAACAATGGCTTTTACTTCACCCATTTTATAATCAGCAATAATCATCGCACTTTCTAAATGTGGATTTTTATATTTTCGCTGTAATTCTGAGACTGCTTTTATCACGGATTTTTCTGCATGTTCTTGTTGTTTCGGATCCAAAGTAGAGAAAATTCTTGCACCGGATAAAGAGGAAAGTTTGTTTTCGCCCAGTTTGCTTCTTAATTCTTGCTGTAGAGTTTGAATAAATGCCGGATACTTGCGGTTAATTTGTCCTCTTTTTTGTACGCCGAGAGGACGTTTACTGAGTAAGTCATAGAGTTCATTACTAATCATTTTATGATTGAGCATTAATTTTAATACAACATTACGACGTTCTAAGGCCTTTTGAGGGTTACGCCAAGGATTGTATAGTGAAGGACCTTTTACCATGCCAACCAACAAGGCAATCTGATCCAAACTGATTTCCCGAACAGGTAGCCCAAAATAAAAATGGCTTGCCAATTCAAATCCATGAATTTGTGTGCTGCCATTTTGTCCCAAATAAATTTCATTAAGATAGGTTTCTAATATGCGATTTTTATCGTAACGAAAATCTAAAATCAAAGCCATTAATGCTTCATTCATTTTACGGCTTAATGTGCGTTCGTTGCTTAAAAATAAATTTTTAACCAGTTGTTGTGTCAGTGTACTTCCGCCTTGTACATTATGTCCTGCTTTGATGTTGGTAATTAAAGCACGAATAATGCCAAGCAAACTTATTCCATCATGTTCATAAAAATTGCGATCTTCGGTTAAAAGTAAAGTATCGATCAATAATCTTGGATAATGTTGTAGCGGAATAGCTAGACGTTCTTCTCTATCTGATTGCAACATCGCAATAAGTTTTGGATCAAGACGAAACTCACTGATGGTTTTTACATTGATCAGGTCTTCAATGATAGAAAGTTTATTATCATTATTAAAACGTAGGCGAAAAAGGCGTTGTGCTTCAGGTTGACTTGGGAAAGGGAAGGCTCTGCGTAAAATAACCAAAGTATTATTTTCAATTTTAAAATCACCGGGCGTGGCAAGCATGGTCGTTTGGCGATATTCATTTTCTAACAGTGCTTGTTTGATTTGTTCCAGATTCAGTTGATCAGATAAACGTATGTTTTCAATACGGCTATAAACCTCGGCGGGTAACTGCCAAATTTGACCATCCATTTTATTGCGGATTTTTCCGTCTAAATAAATACCGTAAAATGCAATTCCACATAATAGAGTAAAACCAAGTTTTGCACTAAAAATAAACAACCGTTGTTTTTTATTTTTCTTTTTTGGTTGAGTTGTATTTCGTTTTTGTTTCGCAGCCATTTTTATTTAGTTTAAGCAATAAAAGAGAGATAGGATTTTAGAAAATATTCAAAATCTTCTAAGCCACAAAAAGCAATACTTTCTTCATCATAATAATGGAAATCAGCTTCCAGTTCATCGTGTTCTTCAATTGCTAAATTATTGGCTTTAATCATAACTTCATCTGAATGAATAAAAACAGAAAATTCGTTTCCAATGAGACTAAACTCCTTTTCATTGCGTGATTGTTTTGCTTGTTGCAGATAATTAAGTGCGGTAGGAATCAAGTCAGAATTTAACCGCACCTCTATATTGAACCAATTAGCTATTGCCTCATGTTCCATAGAAAAATTAACTGTTACTTGATCAGCGTTGTGAGTAAATTGATAGTCCATTATTTAGATGCTAAAAGATGAGCCGCAACCGCAAGTTGTTGATGCATTTGGATTGTTTACAATAAATCTTGAGCCTTCTAAACCTTCAGTATAGTCCACAGTACCACCGACCAGGTATTGTAAACTCATTGGATCTACAACCAATTTAACGCCTGAATTTTCAACGATTAAATCGCCGTCATTGGTTTTTTCATCGAAAGTAAAGCCATATTGGAAACCACTACACCCCCCACCGGTAATATAAACACGTAATTTTAATTCTGTATTTTCTTCTTCTGAAATTAAGGTTTTGACTTTATTTGCCGCTGCATCAGTAAATGTCAAAGGAACTGCAATATCTGCCATAGTATTTTCCGATAATAAAAATTAGTGGGCTATTATCTAATAACCAACCAAACCATTCAAGATTTATAAAAAATTTAATGTTATAATGCACGACAAATTTTATGTCTAGAGAAGATATTATGGCGATTCCATTAAGAACAGAACAAGAAATAATAAAGTTACGTACAGCTTGTAAATTGGCATCTGACGTGTTGGTTATGATTGAACCTTATGTTAAGGCAGGTATAACAACCGGTGAGTTAGATCGTATTTGTCACGAATATATTGTGAATGAGCAAAAGGCAATTCCTGCTTGTTTAGGCTATTATGGCTTTCCGAAAGCAACTTGTATTTCATTAAATGAGGTTGTTTGTCATGGCATTCCGACTGAAGGCAAAGTGTTAAAAAATGGTGATATTGTAAACATTGATGTTACGGTGATTAAAGACGGCTACTACGGCGATAACTCAAAAATGTATATTGTCGGTGAAACCAATATCCGCAGTAAAAAATTAGTTGAGGCGGCACAAGAGGCATTATATGTTGGTTTACGAGTGGTGAAGCCGGGGATTCGTTTAAATGAAATTGGTAGAGCAGTGCAAAAATATACCGAGAGTCAAGGCTTCAGTGTAGTGCGTGAGTATTGTGGACATGGCATTGGTACCGAATTTCATTGTGATCCTCAAGTGTTACATTATTATGCTGATGATGGTGGTGTTATTTTACGGGAGGGTATGGTTTTTACTATTGAACCTATGATTAATGCGGGCAAAAAAGAAGTGCGTTTAATGGGCGACGGTTGGACAGTAAAAACCAAAGATCGTAGCCATTCTGCTCAATATGAGCATCAACTTGTTGTAACGAAAGATGGTTGTGAAGTGATGACGATTCGTGAGGAAGAAGAAAAAGTCGGACGAATTAGTAGAATAATGGTTAATATATAGTATCAATTCAACGTGCAATCTTTTCAAGGTTGCATTTCTTTTATTTCAGGACATGCTATGTTTTCTTATCTTCCAATTCCAAATCCAACGATAGCAACAATAAAAGCACAAAAAGAACAGCTTAAACAGTTTGAGTTGACATATTTTCAGCGGTTTTCTGTTGATCAACTCATTCGTAATCGTTCAGTATTTTGTGATCAGTTATTAATTCACCTATGGCAAATTTTTCAGCTTGAGAAAAATCACTTAACCCTTGTTGCAGTAGGCGGTTATGGACGGGAAGAACTTTTTCCTTTATCGGATCTTGATGTTTTGTTGTTAGTTGAAGATGAACCTACTATCGAGCTGGAGGAAAAAATTGCACATTTTTTTCGGTTTCTATGGGATTGTGGATTTGAGGTTGGGCATTCAGTACGCACTTTAGCCCAATGTGAACAAAGTGGACGAGAAGACATCACCATTGCGACCAACTTATTAGAAAGCCGATATTTATGTGGGCAACAAGATTTATTCGAAAAATTAACCGCACTTTTGCAACAAAAAAATTTTTGGCGAAATGAGGATTTTTTTAATGCTAAAGTTGCAGAAAAAGTTACACGCTATCAGCGTTACCATAATACCGGTTATAACCTTGAACCTGATTTAAAGTATAGCCCAGGAGGATTGCGTGATTTACATCTTATTTATTGGTTGGCTTTAAAGCATATAGGTGCTAAAAATTTAGAAGATATTTTGCACGCTGGTTTTATTTATCCACAAGAATATTCTTTATTAAAGCAAAGTCAGCAATTTTTATTTCAAGTGCGGTTTGCTTTACATTTAATTTTAAAACGTTATGACAATCGCCTGTTATTTGATCGTCAGCTTAAAGTTTGTGAATTATTAGGTTTTGTTGGTGAGGGCAATCAAAAGGTTGAGAAAATGATGAAAGTCTTTTTTCAAGCTTCACAATCTATTTCTGTATTAAGTGATATTTTGGTTAAACATTACCAAGAGCATTTTTTAGCCGGTTCACAAATTATTGAGCAACAAGATTTAGATTCCGATTTTTATCTTATCAATAATGCAATTTGTGTAAAAAATCCTGATATATTTATTCAAATGCCGGATAAAATATTGATGCTATTTTACTATTTGACACAACACTCTCATGTTGAAATTCATTCTGCAACATTACGCAAGTTGTATATTGTTACTCAACAATTTACTGGGAATTTATCTGATTTTCCTCTTGCAAGAGAACGTTTTTTACGTTTATTTTCACAACCTAATTCTATTTCTCGTGCTTTGTTACCGATGCACAAATACGGTGTATTGAACATTTATTTACCACAATGGAAAGGGATTAACGGATTGATGCAGTTTGATTTATTTCATTCTTATACTGTTGATGAACATACTTTGCGAGTGATGTTAAAATTAGAAGAGTTTTTAGTGGAAGAGGCGAAAAAAAATTATCCGATCTGCCACACCATTTTCTCATCATTAACTGACCGCACTTTATTATATCTTGCCGCTTTATTTCATGATATTGCAAAAGGCAGAGGAGGGGATCATGCTGAATTAGGTGCAGTTGATATGCGTATTTTTGCACAACAACATGGCTTTGATAGTCGAGAAAGTGAAACTATGGCATGGCTTGTACAGCGACATTTGCTTATGTCTGTTACTGCACAGCGTCGAGATATTCATGATCCTGAGGTTATTCTCAATTTTGCTGAAGAAGTACAAAATAAAGTGCGGTTAGATTATTTAACTTGTTTGACTGTGGCTGATATTTGTGCAACGAATGAAACTTTATGGAATAGTTGGAAAAGATCCTTATTTACGACTTTATACCAATACAGCCTAGATCAGTTTCAACAAGGAATAGATATTTTATTAAATCATCAAGAAAAAGCTGAAGAAAACCGCAAACAAGCGTGTATTTTATTACAACAAAAGTATGGATTTTTATCTGAAGCTCAAATTGAGCATCACTGGCAAGATTTTCCTTGTGAGTATTTTTGGCGTAATAGCCCGAAGCAAATTGCTTGGCATTCTGAGTTGTTACTTGATAATAATCAAGATTTATTGATTAAAGTCAGTAATCGTTTTTCTTATGCAGGGACAGAAATTTTTATTTATTGCCAAGATCAAGCGAATTTATTTTATAAAGTTGCCAGCATTATTGGAGCAAAGAAATTGAGTATTCATGGAGCACAAATTATCACAGGAAAAAATGGCTATGTATTCGATAGTTTGATTGTTACCGAGTTGGATGGGGGCTTGCTGAACAATGATCGTCGCCGTCAATTGGAAGGTGCATTAATTAAAGGATTAAAAACAAACAAGATTGTTAACCCAGTTCGTATAAATAACCATAAATTACAACATTTCCATGTTAAAACAGAAGTCAGATTTTTAAATGTTCATAAGCAAGAACAAACTGAAATGGAGCTTTGTGCTTTAGATAGAGCAGGTTTATTAGCAGAAATTAGTCAAATATTTGTACAATTGGAGTTGAACTTATTAAATGCAAAAATTTCTACAATTGGTGAAAAAGTAGAGGATTTTTTCATTTTAACCAATAAGAAAAATGTAGCTTTAACAGAACAAGAAAGGTTACGTTTACAAGATCGTATTGAAAGTAATTTTAGCTAAAGATAAATGTCTACATTGCATAGATTTTTTATGCTAAAATCCGCAACCGATTTATTTTATTGCTGAATAGGAAAAAGAATGAAGGTTTTAGAAGGTATAGTTACAGCACCTAATGCCAAAATTGCTGTTGTTATTGCACGGTTTAATAGTTTTATTAATGAAAGTTTATTAGAGGGAGCATTGGACGCTCTAAAACGTATTGGTCAAGTTAAAGATGAAAATATTACTTTAGTTCGTGTACCAGGAGCTTATGAATTGCCTTTAATTGCTCGTCGTTTAGCCGATAGTAAAAAATATGATGCCATTGTAGCGTTGGGTACTGTTATTCGTGGCGGTACAGCACATTTTGAATATGTAGCAGGGGAAGCAAGTAGTGGTTTAGGGCAGGTTGCAATGCAGGCGGAAATTCCGGTTGCCTTTGGTGTATTAACTACAGAAAATATTGAACAAGCAATTGAGCGTGCGGGAACTAAAGCTGGTAATAAGGGGGCGGAAGCTGCACTTGTTGCATTAGAAATGGTGAATTTGTTAGCTCAAATTGACAAGGCATAGTAGATAAAATGACAGAAAAAGTAAAAAAAATATCCCCACGTCGTCGAGCAAGAGAATGTGCGGTACAAAACCTTTATTCTTGGGCTATTTCAAAAAATTCACCTGAAGAAATAGAATTAAACTTCATTGTGGATCAAGATAATGAGATGAAAGGCGTGGATATGCCGTATTTCAGAAAGTTGTTTCATCAAACAATTAACCATGTTGAAACTATTGATAGTACAATGGCACCTTACTTAGATCGTGATAATGTTGAGTTAGATCCTATTGAATGTGCAATTCTACGTTTAGCTGTTTATGAATTGAAATTTGAATTGGATGTACCTTATAAAGTGGTGATCAATGAAGCTATTGAGGTTGCTAAAGTATTTGGTGCAGAAGAAAGCCATAAATATATTAATGGTGTTTTAGATAAAATTGCACCTGCACTTTCTCGTAAATAGATAGGTTTATCATAATGAGCAATGGCGAATTTGATATTATTCAACGCTATTTCATCGGATCAAAACGTCCGCAACGTAAAGATGTGATTGTTTCTATCGGTGATGATTGTGCTATTACTGAACATTATCAAAATCAGCGAATTGCTATTACGACTGATACGATGGTAGAAAATGTCCATTTTCTGTCTTCTATTAATCCTTCGGATTTAGCATATAAAGCTGTTGCAACAAATTTAAGCGATCTTGCTGCAATGGGGGCGACTCCCGCATGGTTTTCTCTTGCAATCACTTTACCTTATGTTGATGAAAAATGGCTCAATGAATTTAGTCAAAGTTTATTTGATGTATTGGATCATTATAATGTGTCGCTTATTGGTGGAGATACAACAAAAGGTCCCGTATATACAATAACTATTACTGCACAAGGCATCGTACCTAAAGGGAAAGCACTTTGTCGCCATAGTGCACAAGATGGTGACTGGATCTATGTTTCCGGCACATTAGGAGACAGTGCGGCAGGATTGGAATTACTATTAAAAAATACAGAGGAAACGCATAGTAAAAGTCATCAAAGTGCGGTTGATTCTGCACAAGAATATTTAATTCAACGCCATTTGCGTCCAACCCCCAGAGTTTTGCTTGGTCTGGAACTAGCTAGTGCTGAGTTAGCAAATGCTGCGATTGATATTTCTGATGGATTTATTGCAGATTTAGGACATATTTTACAGCGTAGTCAATGCGGTGCAGTGATCGATTTAGATAAATTACCTTTATCTGAGCAGTTAATCAAAACTGTTGGTATAGAGCGAGCGGAGCGATTTGCTTTAACTGGCGGAGAAGATTATGAGTTGTGCTTTACAGTTCCTGATCGTAATCTTGAAAAGTTAGAGCGAGCTTTAACCCATATTGGTGTGAATTATAGCTGTGTTGGGCAAATTCGTAATAAAAAACGTATCAGTTTTCAACGCAGCGGTAAAACCGTTGAGATTGGTTCATTACTCGGCTTTGATCATTTTAAATAAGATTTCATTATGACAAATAATCCTTTATCTCGTATTTCTTTAACCAATCCTATTCATTTTTTTGCACTTGGCTTAGGTTCAGGGCTTATTCATCCTGCTCCCGGAACTTGGGGTACCCTTGCCGGATTAATTGTTGGTTGTTTGCTATTACAGATAATGTCGGTGTTTTCTTTTGCAATTTTCACTGCACTTTGTTTTTTATTAGGATGCTATTTGTGTCAACAAACAGCGGATGATATGGGCGTACATGATCATGGCTCAATTGTGTGGGATGAGTTCGTCGGTATTTTTACCGTATTACTCGCTATTCCTGAATTATCATTGATATGGTGTAGCATTGCTTTCGTTGTATTCCGTATTTTTGATATTTTAAAGCCTTATCCTATTCATTATTTTGATCATAGATTAGAAAGTGGCTTCGGTATTATGTTAGATGATGTTTTAGCTGCTATTTATACGGTCATAAGTATTTCTATCTTAAATTATCTCGTGTAGAGGCGATTGATTATGCTGAATTTATTATTGGTTAATTTATTCGGGTTACTTACCCCGGGACCTGATTTTTTTTACATAAGTCGTTTAGCAGCTAGTCATTCTAAGAGAAATGCTATTTGTGCTGCGTTTGGTATTAGCTTGGGTTGTTTAGTTTGGTCAACTTCAGCAATTCTTGGACTGGCTGTTTTATTGACAACTTACCCAAGTTTGCAAGGCATTATTATGATGCTAGGTGGCGGATATTTGGCTTACCTTGGTGTATTAATGGTGAAAAGTCATAACAATATTGTCTTTGATAATCGTGAACAAGCAGAAAATTTAAGAAACAGTATGGGTAAAGAAATCTTAAAAGGATTACTGATTAATTTATCTAATGCAAAGGCTATTATCTTCTTTAGTAGCGTGATGTCTTTTGTATTGGTTGATTTAACTGAAACATGGCAGATTATTACCGCACTTATTTTATTAACTCTTGAAGTATTTTTGTATTTTTCTTTTATTGCACTTATTTTTTCTCGTAAAACCGTAAAAAAATTTTATAGCCAATATAGCCATTATATTGATAACTTTGCAGGGATCTTTTTTCTTTGTTTTGGCGGTTATTTAATTTATAGTGCTCTTTTCATAGGATTTGGCAATTGATAAATAGGGAGGGATAAAATGACGTTAAAAATTGGTATTGTTGGTTCGGGTGGTCGTATGGGGCGTCAACTTATACAGGCAGTATATCATACTGAAGGTGTAGAACTTGGTGCGGCATTTGAGCGTGTTGGTTCATCTTTAGTTGGAACTGATGCGGGAGAACTGGCTGGAATAGGTAGGATTGGTATTAAAGTAACCGATAATTTAACTCAAGAAAAAGGTAACTTTGACATATTAATTGATTTTACTCGACCGGAAGGTACCATTCAGCATTTAGCATTTTGTGTAGAGCAACATAAAAATATAGTTATCGGTACAACAGGATTTGATGATCAATCCAAACAAGCTATTCAACAAGCAGCACAGAATATTGCAATTGTTTTTGCCTCTAATTATAGTGTGGGCGTTAATTTAGTTTTTAAACTGTTAGAGAAAGCGGCTAAGGTCATGGGCGATTATTGCGATATTGAGATTATTGAAGCTCATCATCGTCATAAAGTAGATGCACCTTCCGGTACTGCACTATCTATGGGGGAACATATTGCCAAAACGTTAGGCAGAGATTTAAAAACGCATGGCGTGTTTTCTCGGGAAGGTATTACAGGTGAACGTAAGCCGGATGAAATTGGATTCTCAACAATTCGTGCGGCGGATGTTGTTGGTGAGCATACAGTATGGTTTGCGGATATCGGTGAACGAGTAGAAATATCTCATAAAGCCTCCAGTCGAATGACTTTTGCTAATGGTGCTGTAAGAGCTGCAAAATGGCTTTCTACTAAGCAAGAGGGGCTTTTTGATATGACAGATGTACTGGATTTAAATAATCTGTAAGTGCGGTTAGATTTGGTTCTTGAAAATTGTGCATCTTTGATCTTTCAGTATTCGTCATTTAAGATGTTGCTAAGATGTTGATGGAATAAAATCAATGCCAAAATTTTAGTCAGTCCGAAAAATGGGTATAATGCCCACTGATATTATATATTTTAGGAATAGTAGTATGAAATTTATTTCATTTAATATTAATGGGTTAAGAGCAAGACCTCATCAACTTGACAGGATTGTAGAGAAATATCAGCCTGATGTTATTGGGTTACAGGAAATTAAAGTGTCTGATGAAGACTTTCCCTATAATCTTGTTGAACATTTAGGCTACCATATTTATCATCATGGGCAAAAAGGGCATTATGGTGTTGCTTTGTTATTGAAACAAGAACCTAAAGTAATTCGTAGAGGCTTTTCTACTGACGATGAAAATGCACAAAAGCGTATAATTATGGCGGATTTAGAAACAGATTTTGGGTTGCTAACAGTAATTAATGGTTATTTTCCGCAAGGTGAAAACCGCCAGCATGAAACAAAGTTTCCAGCCAAAGAAAAATTTTATGCGGATCTGCAACATTATGTAGAGCAAGAGCATGACAGAAATAATCCAATTTTAATTATGGGGGATATGAATATCAGCCCGACAGATTTAGATATTGGTATTGGTGAAGAAAATCGAAAACGTTGGTTGCGTACAGGAAAATGCTCATTTTTACCGGAAGAAAGAGAATGGATAAATCGTCTATATAATTATGGGCTGATTGATACCTTTCGTCATAAAAATCCGACAATCAATGATCAATTTTCATGGTTTGATTACCGCTCAAAAGGCTTTGATGATAATAGAGGGTTACGAATTGATCATATTTTAGTGAATCAATTATTATTAGAACGTTGCGTTGACGCCGGTATAGCTTTTGATATTAGAGCGATGGAAAAACCATCTGATCATGCTCCGATTTGGGCGGAATTTAAGTGAGGAACATAGAATGGGAATTGAACAAGAATGGCAAAATTATCGATCTAAAATTAATGATAAATTAGCCGTATTTTCAGTTAATTTAAAACTTCTTGAACAATTTCCAGTCGTAAATCATATATGTGAAATTGTTGTCCATTTTGAAGTCCCTTATATTTCAGATGCACAAGGCTTACCGCAAATAGAAAGTTACGCCGGTTTGCAACAAGATTTGCTCAAAATATCCAGTTTAATTTCTGCCCAACCTAATGTTTATTACGCAGGCAATATTCTTTGTAATGGCAATGCTACATTGTATTTCTATTGTAACGATGCTTTAGATATTACAGATGTATTATCTGATAATTTTCCAAACGCTGTAAATATTGAGAAACAATTCGATTCAACGTGGGATCTATATTTTGATTTTTTGATGGCATCTCAGGCAGATTTGAAAGTAAATGCAGCAGAAGAATTATTGGCAACTTTAATTGAAAAAGGAGAAGATATCTCGAAAAGTTATCAAATTGAGCATACTTTTTACTTTTACAAAGAAAATGATCTTTACTTATTTTTGGAGAATATTGCTACTTCTGATATATCATTTTTATCGCTAAAACATTCTTCTAAGCAAATAAGTGTGAATGGATATAATGTATATATTGCTAAAATAGAGCAAGAATTGTATTTAAATGATGCCAGTATCTATGAATATATAAGAAATTTTGAAGAACTCGCTTTGCAACATTCAGGTGAATATATTGGTTGGGAGAGCGAAGATATTGGTATAAATAAAAATCAACTAAATTAATTTTTAAATTTAAAAAACCTTACAACAGAATAAGATGTAAGGTTTTTAATCGGATTAAAGCACCTTGACAATACTTTCACATAAATAACGAATATTATCTTCAGTTACACCGGCTAAATTAATACGTCCTGAACGCACAGCATAAATGGCAAATTCTTCTTTTAAGCGATCCACCTGTTCTGCATTTAGACCACTAAAAGAGAACATGCCATTTTGTTCAATAATGAAGCTAAAGTCTTGCTTTGCACCATATTCTTTTAACAATTCAACAAATTGATAACGCATACGTTTAATGCGATTACGCATTTCGGTTAATTCGGATTCCCATTGTTGACGTAATAGGTCATCACCTAAAATGATAGAAACAGCTGTAGCACCATGAGAAGCTGGGTTAGAGTAGAGAGTACGAATAATTGATTTCACTTGTGTTAATGCTATTGCTGAAATTTCTTCTGTTTCTGCTACTAAAGTAAAGGCACCAACACGTTCATTGTATAAACCAAAGTTTTTGGAATAAGAACTTGCGACTAATAATTCTTTATGATTTTCTGCAAAAGTTCGCAAACCAATAGCATCTTCTTCTAACCCGTTAGCAAGACCTTGATAAGCAAAATCAAAGAGCGGTAACCAACCATTTTTTTCTGACATTTCTGCTAGTATTTTCCATTGCTCAGGGGTTGGATCAATACCCGTTGGGTTATGACAACAACCATGTAATAACACCACATCACCTTCACTGGCATTGCTTAAGTCAGCAATTAAATTATCCCAATCTAAAGCTTTTTTCTCTGCATCGTAGTAACGATATTCACGGATTGTCATACCTACAGCGTTGAAAATAGCATTATGGTTTGGCCAAGTTGGTGAACTAATCCAAACGTTTTGAGATGTGGTTTGACGTTTGATAAATTCGGCAGCAATGCGTAACGCACCGGTTCCTCCTAAACTTTGTACTGTTTTAGCACGTCCTTGTTTAATAATTTTAGAATTTGTACCAAATAATAATTCTTTAGTGTATGAATTAAACTCTGCAATACCATCAATAGTTAAATAGTTTTTAGTGGTTTCTAATTCAAATAGACGATTTTCAGCTTCTTTAACAGCTTTCATAATGGGGGTGTTACCATTAGCATCTTTATAGACCCCAATACCCAAGTTAATTTTATTGGCACGCATTTCAGATTTAAAAGCCTCACCTAAACCTAAAATTGGATCAGCGGGTGCCGCATTAATATTCTCGAACATAGTAGTATCCTCAATAAATAGTTGTGTTTGAATAGATTTCTTTATACTGGTAAAAACTTATCTTTGCAAGCCTTTAGCTAAGTTAAATTTAATTATTTAATTTTAACTTTATAAAATATATTAAAAATTATTTGCTAGATTAAATTATTTCAATTTTTCTAATGCCCAATCTAAACCAAATTGATAATCTTGCGGTAGTATGTAGCGTAATTTTTGTAAATTATCTATTAAAATAGACGGAGTTGGATGAGATAAATTAAGATGCCCAACTTTACGACCTTCTCGTACTTCTTTTCCATACCAATGTAATTGTGAAAATGGCAAATTTAACCATTGTAGATTATGTTCAGTGCCAATTAAATTCACCATAACCGACGGCATAGCCACTTGTAAATCAGGCGTAGGTAAATCTAATAACGCACGAAGATGTAATTCAAATTGGCTAATCGAACAACCTAATTGCGTCCAATGTCCGCTATTATGTACTCTTGGTGCCAATTCATTGACTAATAATTGATCTTGCACAACAAAACATTCCATTGCCATTACGCCAACATAATCTAATTTATCCATAATTTTAGCCAACATTATTTCGGCTTGTTTTTGTTGTTGTGATTGTTGTGGAAAATTTAAATTCATGACGCTGTAACGTAAAATACCATTCTGTTGCAGATTATGCGTAACAGGATAAAAACGAGTTTTGCCATTTTTAAACCTTGCACCAACCAAAGAAATTTCATAATCAAAAGGAATAAATTTTTCGGCAATAACTTCGCCAAAAAGCTCATTGCCGATTACATCTTGATTATTTTTATCTACAATCCATTGTCCTCGTCCGTCGTAACCTCCCATGCGACGTTTTACAACAACTTTTTCACCAATTTCTGTAAAAATAGTGAAAAAATCCTCCGCACTTTGTACCAACCTCCAAGGGGAAGTAGGAATATTTAGTGCGTTAAGCAAGGTTTTTTGTGTAAAACGATCTGCTGTAGTGGCAAAAATTTTTTGATTAATAAATTTATCGTGATTAGCCAACATTTCTGTAAGGGGTGTTTTTTCCCAACGCTCAATTTCTGCTGTAATAATACTGTCAGCAGGCAAATCAAAAACAGGTGCATCAAAAGCAAGAGGTTGGACATTAATATCTAAAGGTGCACCCGCATAACGCAACATTCTGCCCAATTGCCCATTACCTAAAACATACACTGTAGGATATAAAGTGCGGTTTACCATTAAATGATCCTTATACTTAATTAAGATATTGTAAATTTTTATTTACTCTGATTTTACTTGATGAGGTTTTAGTAGTAACTCATCTTCGTTCAATTTAAATAATTTTGCTATTGTATCACGATAGGATATTTCTAAAGTTTCTCGGCTGGTTGCCGTTACACCTTGATCAATTAAAAAACCGTCGTTAACATCATAAATCCAGCCATGCAAAGAAAGTTTTTTTCCACTTTTCCAAGCTGATTTAACAATAGATGAGCTGCCTAAGTTATACACTTGTTCCGCAACATTAATTCTTGTCAACATATCAGCGCGTTTTTCGGGAGATAACTTACCCAATAAATGACCATGTTTAAACCAAATATCACGAATATGTAACAACCAGTT
Organism: Histophilus somni 2336; assembly: GCF_000019405.1. Lineage (NCBI taxonomy): Bacteria > Pseudomonadati > Pseudomonadota > Gammaproteobacteria > Pasteurellales > Pasteurellaceae > Histophilus > Histophilus somni. The sequence continues at coordinate 1,491,863 of NC_010519.1, forward strand.
ATTAATCAATCCCAGATCTTGATCCACCATAGCTGCTTTAATACCACCGCAGTTGGTATGCCCGCAAATAATAATGTGCTCAATATTCAGTACATCGACAGCATATTGCACCACAGATAAACAATTTAAATCAGTATGAATAACTTGATTTGCTACATTCCTATGCACAAATAATTCACCGGGTTTTAAATTTGTCAAATTTTCAGCAGGAACACGACTATCGGAACAACCAATCCATAAATAGCTAGGTGTTTGATTTTCTGCTAACGCTTTAAAATACTCAGCATTTTCTTCTTTCATCCTATTTGCCCAACTAAAATTATTGGCAAATAACTGTTCAATTTTTTTCATTTTTTTACCGCTCCTAAAGATGCACAGTATAGCCTAGAATAGAAAAACGGTAAAATAAAAAGCCCTGTAAGATAACAGGGCGGTGAAATTTAGGTAGGATTGAATATCATCACAACAATGTCGCTTGTTTCATTTTCTGCACGAATTCTGCCAATTCGGAGAGGCATTTTTCTCGATCTGTGAGATTTTGTTCAATGATTTGCACTATAGCTGAACCCGAAATTGCACCGGCAACACCTGATTTTAACACGTCTTTAACTTGTTGTGGTTGAGCTATACCAAAACCTTGTAAAATCGGAGCTGAGCCATATTTTTTTAAGCCTTTGATGAGATTAGCCAGATTTTTCGCACTTTGTTGATTTTCAGCACTTGTTACGCCGGCTCGAGAAACTAAATAAATGTAGCCTTTGCTTTTTTCCGCTACTGCTTTAAGGGTTGTTTCATCTGCATTGGGTGGACAGATAAAAACCGGTTGAATGTCATATTTTTGAGCGGATTGAATATACGGTTCAGAAGCAAGCAGAGGAATATCAGCCACCAATACCGCATCAACTCCGACTTCAGCACAGCGTTGATAAAATCCATCTAAAGTTTGAGCATAAATTAAGTTGGCACAAAGGAGTAGACTGATCGGAATATCGGGATATTTGGACCGCACTTTGGCAATTAGTTGAAAACTTTCTTTTGTACTGCAGCCTGCGTTTAAAGCACGATGATTAGCAGCTTGAATAACCGAACCGTCAAGTAAAGGATCGGAGAAAGGAAACCCAAGTTCTAAAGCATCTGCACCGTTATCCACTAAGGTACAAATAATTTCAAAAGAGCGGTCGAAATTTGGATCGCATAAAGTAACAAAAGGAACAAAAGCACCTTGTTTTTGCTTTTGTAGTTGTAAAAATTTTTGTTCAAAATATCCCATCAGATAATTCCTTTCTCGGTTAAAATTTTATCTACAGTAAAAATATCTTTATCGCCTCGACCTGATAAATTTACTACAAGTAATTGTTCTTTTTCCGGATTTTGTACAATGAGTTTTAAAGCATAAGCCAAAGCATGTGAGCTTTCTAAAGCAGGAATAATACCTTCATGTTTGGCTAGGGCTTGAAATGCCTCAATTGCTTCATCGTCAGTAATACTTTCATATTGAGCTCGCCCAATAGTATGTAAATAGGCGTGTTCAGGACCAACGGATGGAAAGTCTAAGCCGGCGGAAATAGAATAAGATTCCTCAATTTGTCCGTCTTGAGTTTGCATAATCGGGGATTTCATACCAAAGTAAATGCCAATGGAGCCATGACGAAGTGGTGCTCCATGCTTTCCTGTATGAATACCGTTGCCGGCAGGTTCAATTCCAATAAGTTGTACTGATTTTTCTGCAATAAACTCAGCAAACATACCAATTGCGTTTGAACCTCCACCTACTGCGGCAATAACAGCATCAGGTAAGCGATTTTCCTTAGCTAAAATTTGACATTTAGTCTCTTCACCAATCATTTTTTGAAATTCTCGCACAATAGTCGGGAATGGGTGCGGTCCTGCTGCTGTACCTAATAAATAATGGGTTGTCTCATAATTAGCTGACCAATCACGCATAGCCTCACAACAAGCATCTTTTAATGAGCAAGAACCTTTTTCAACAGGAATAACTTCGGCGCCCATTAAACGCATACGAAATACGTTCGGCGATTGACGCTCAACATCTTTTGCTCCCATGTAAACTCGGCAAGGCATATCCAACATGGCACAAGCTAAAGCTGTGGCTACACCGTGTTGCCCCGCACCGGTTTCCGCAATAATACGTGTTTTTCCCATACGTTTTGCTAGCAAAATTTGCCCTAATACTTGATTGGTTTTATGTGCCCCGCCGTGAAGTAAATCTTCACGTTTTAAATACAATTTTGTTTTTGTACCTTTAGTGAGGTTGCGACATAAAGTTAACGCTGTTGGACGACCCGCATAATTTTTAAGCAAATCTTGAAATTCTTGCTGAAACACAGGATCGTGCTGTGCTTCAACAAAAGCCTTTTCTAATTGTTTTAGTACCGGTACCAGAATTTCCGGTACATACATTCCACCAAATTCGCCAAAATAGGGATTTAAAATTGTACCCATCATATTTTTTCCTTATTGATTTTTGATTTTGTCAAAAACTGTTTGTAATTTTATTTGATCTTTTATGCCGTTGGCACATTCAACACCTGAATTTAAATCAATCCCTAGACAATGTTGTTGCAATGCTTGTTCAATATTTTGAATATTTATTCCACCGGCAAGCATGACTTTGTATTTAATGGAGGGAGGAATATAATTCCAGTTAAAAGTTTGTCCTGTGCCACCTTGTCGATTATCTGCCTTACTATCAAAAACATAACGATCTACATAAGGAATTTCTTCAAAATCTACCGCACTTTTCCCTTGTTCATATTGCTCGGTAACGTCAATCGTAACAGCTTTCCAAATTTGACATTGTGTAGGTAGAACTTGGCGAAGTGCGGTAATAAATTCAGCATTTTCATCACCATGTAACTGCACGGCGAACAATTGTAATTGTGTAGCGATGTTATGGATAAACGCAATAGACTGATTTTGGAAAACGCCAACAAAAAGCAAAGGTGCTTGCTTAACCAATTTCTGTGCTTGACATAGGGAGAGTTTACGAGGAGAACCTTCAGCAAAAATCAATCCGCCGTATAAAGCACCTTGAGCATAGCTTGCTTTGACATCTTGTCCTCGTGTTAAACCACAAACTTTGTGCTCCCCCAAAAGTACCGAACGTACGGCATTGTTAAGATCTTTACCACTAGTTAAACTGCTACCGATTAAAAAGCCATGTACATAGGGTTTTAATTGTTGTACTTGTTGATGAGAAGAAATACCTGACTCGCTGATCACAATGCGATCTGCCGGAATTTGTCTTGCCAAAGGAGGCGTGCGGTTAAGATCTACGGAGAGATCGTGTAAATTTCGATTATTAATTCCAATTACTTTTGCACCCAGTTTTATGGCTCGATCTAATTCCTTTTGGTTGGATGTCTCAGTTAAAACGCCCATTCCAAGGTTATGTGCAAGATCAGATAAAGTGCGGTAAGTTTCATCATCAAGTATCGACAACATCAATAAAATTCCATCAGCTTGATAATAACGTGCTAAATACACTTGATATTTACTCAGTATAAAATCCTTACAAAGAACAGGTTGAGTAGCCTTCTTACGTACTAAGGGCAAGTAGTTAAAATCTCCTTGGAAATATTTTTCATCTGTTAAAACAGAAATGACCGAAGCATAATTTTTATAGACATTTGCAATTTCTACTATATTAAAATCAGAACGAATTAAACCTTTCGAAGGTGATGCTTTTTTGCACTCTAAAATGAAAGCGGGGCGTTGATGTGAGCCTTGGCTTAACACTTGATAAAAAGAGCGGTCGGAATTTTTAATTTCTTGCTGAAAATGAGCAAGAGGAAATGCAGCTTGTTTTTCTGCGATCCATCGTTTTTTATCTTGTACAATTTTTTGCAAAATAGAGGGGATATTGGGTTGCATGATAATTCCTATTTATTGATACAGTTTTAATTGGTTTAATGTTTCAAATGCTTTACCGTTTGCCATAATATTTAAGGCTTTTTCTGCATTGGCTTTAATATCATCATTGCCAAATAACTTCATTAATAAAGCAGTATTCATAGCAACAGCTTGATTATGCTCATCTTTACCTTTCCCTTGTAAAAGTGCGGTCAATATTTTGGCATTTTCTTCTGCTGTACCGCCACGTAACGTTTCTAATGGTTTAGGAGTAAAACCAAAGTCATGAGGTGTTAAACTATAATATTCAATTTTTCCATGACAAATTTCCGCAACATCGGTTTTTCCATGAATAGCAACTTCATCTAAACCGGAACCATGAATAACGATACTATGCTGATGCCCTAGTCTTAATGCACTTTCAGCATAGATTTTAAGTAAGTGCGGTGTATAAACCCCCAGTAGTTGATGTTTTGGGCGAGCGGGATTGCATAAAGGACCTAAAATATTGAAAATCGTGCGTGTTTTTAATATTTGTCGTACAGGTGCGACATGTTTAAATCCTAGATGATATTGTTGTGCCCAGAGAAAACAAAGGTTGAGATTATCTAGGGCTTGTTTGGACTTTTCAGCAGATAAGTCAATTTTTATCCCTAAAGCATTTAATACATCACTTGCACCGCTTTTGCTGGATACACTTCGATTACCATGTTTTACCACTTTGTATCCTAATGTTGCAGCAACAATTGCCGCAGTAGTTGAAATATTGATGGTATTAGCATTATCACCTCCCGTTCCGACAATATCGGCAAAAGGGTAGTCTATGAATGGAAATGGCTTAGCGTTGGCAATAATGGCTTTTACTGCACCGCTAATTTCATCTGTTTGTTCACCACGAAATTTTAAGGCGATAAGTACGCCTGCAAGTTGTTCATTAGAAAGTTGTCCTTGAATAATATAATGAAATAACTGTTGTATTTGTTCTTGGTTTAAATGTTGTCCGTCGAAAAGTTGACTGATTAATTGTTCTGTTTGCATGTTGTTTTCCTTCTTATTTTTCGTTCTATTTTGACGTCGGTAAATCATAAATAATTATATTGTTCTCTACTTTGAGCCAATAACCATTGAATACTTTGCTCTAATAACTGTGAGCCTTGCTTCGTTAATATACTTTCAGGGTGAAATTGAAAACTACAAATAGGCAAGGTTTTATGGCGGATAGCCATAATGATGCCCTTATATTCAGCATTAATAATAAACTCTTCCGAAATTTTTCTTCCCATTAAAGAATGATAACGAGCAACTGGCATAGGATTATCTAACCCCTGAAACATCATTTGGTTATCATGATAAATATTTGATACTTTCCCATGTGAAATTTCACCGGAGGGAACAACGTCTCCACCGAATGCTTCAATCAAAGCCTGATGCCCCAAACAAATGCCAATCATAGCTACTTTACCTTTTAGTGTTTGAATTAAAGGCAATAAAATTCCCGCCTGTGCAGGAGTACCTGGACCTGGTGAGAGGGCTAAAACAGTCTCTTTTTCTGCTAAAATAATTTGAGTTAATAACTTTAAATCGAAGTTATTGCAAAAAACTTGTACTTGATGCCCTAAACTGCGGAATTGATCTACTAGATTGTAAGTAAAGGAATCAAAGTTATCTAAAAATATAATTCTTGCCATATTGTCTCCTTAGTCTTGAGTATTGGTTTGCAATATTGCATTAATCACAGCTTTAGCTTTGTGACGGGTTTCATCAGCCTCCATTTGCGGATCGGAATCTAAGACTTCACCACAACCTGCTTGAATATAAGCAATACCTTGTTGTACAAAAGCGGAACGTATCACAATACAGGTATCAAAATTACCATCAGAAGATAAATATCCTATTGCACCGCCATAACTATGACGCTTTTGTTTTTCAACTTGGTAAATTAATTGCATTGCTTTAATTTTCGGGGCACCAGTTAAAGTCCCCATATTCATACAAGCCTGATAAGCATGAAAGGCATCAAGCTCGGGGCGTAATTTTCCGACTACACGAGAAACAAGGTGCATAATATGAGAATAGCGATCTACTTGCATTAGCTCCTTAACCTGTCTTGTACCGCTTTCACAGACTCGAGCAATATCGTTACGAGCAAGATCAACGAGCATAAGATGTTCTGCGAGCTCTTTCTTGTCTAAACGCAATTCCAACTCCAAACGAGTATCTAATTCAGGATCGATATTACCCTGTTGATCAAAGCCACGAGAACGAGATCCAGCAATCGGATAAATTTCTACTTGGCGATTTTCAGCATTATATTTCAATGCACTTTCAGGAGAGGAACCAAATAAGATGAAATCGGTATCTTGCATAAAAAACATATAAGGACTTGGGTTATTTTTCTTTAATTGACGGTAGCTGGCCAACGTATTTGGGCATTCCAGCATAAAGCGACGAGAAGGAACAATTTGGAAAATATTTCCTGTATAAATATGCTGTTTTAATTGTTCAATAATGGCTTTAAAAGATTCGTCTTCTAAATTTACTTGTACTAAAACACTCGCTTTTGAGACAGCTAAGTGCGGTTCAATTTTCGTTAATTTTTGACAAATTTCCATCGCACTTTTTTGCACATTACCTAATTCTTGCGAATGAAAACAGAATGATTGTAGAGTAGTTTGTTGTAATTGATGATCAATCACCAATAAATTTTCTGCCAAATAAAATACATAGTCAGGACAGGTTAATCCATCATCTTCTAGGCTAATATTTTCCATTGGTATAAAATTAATTACTAAATCATAGGCAAATAATCCCCCTAGAAAAATGGGTATTTTTGATTGAGCATAAATATCTGTTAAACAACGTAAGCCATCAAAAACGGTTGTTGCCTGTAATTTGCTATCTTCATCGAGATTGGGATTAATCGGAGGGATAATAACTTCTAAATCGCTTTCAGACTTCACAAGTATTTTTGCTTTTGGCTGTAATTTTTCTTTAATAAGAGGTAAAACTGTTTTTCCATTGCTGGTTAAAGCGTTAAATATAATAGTATTACCGAAACAAGATATTTTGATTGCGGAATTTACGAACAATAGGCTTTTTAAACTATTTTTACTGGAGATTTCCGCACTTTCTAACAACAATGTATTAGTTCTTTGTTGACAAAGTGTTGCAAAAACTGCGGTAGGATCTTTGTAATAAGGTAACTTCTGAGTTAATACTTCAATAAAGGGGGCAAACATAAAAGAATCCTTCTTTAGAATAAATTTAAAGATGAACTATTAAACTAGTGCGAATTTGTTTTGTCAATAGTGAAGTAGCATTATTTTAAAAGTAAGTATTTGAAATAAAAAAATTGCAATTTTCTTGCGAGAAAGCATAAGCAATAAAATTGCACTTTTAAATAAATTCGTTATGATAATCGACTCATAATTTGACTTATATAAGGAAGAAAAAATGTGGTCTGAGTTATTGATTGGTTATGGCTTGTTTATTTTAGAAATACTCACAATTTTATTAATTGTTGCAGGGATAGTGATGATGATTATGACACTGAAAGAACGTAAATCACATCAAGTCGGAGAGTTGGTTATTACAGATTTATCACGAGAATATGAAAATAACAGTAAAAAATTGCGTGATTTTTACCTGAGTGACGATGCGTTAAAACAACGTGAAAAAGAGCAGAAAAAAGCCGATAAACTTAAAGCAAAAGAAGAAAAAGCCCAACGTAAAAAAGGGGAAACGTTAGCAGAAAAAAGAAAACCACACCTTTTTGTATTGCATTTTAAAGGTGATATTTCTGCTTCAGAAACCACCGCACTTCGAGAAGAAATTAGTGCGATTATTGCGGTTGCAAAAGAAGATGACGAGGTTTTATTACGCTTAGAAAGTCCCGGTGGAGTTGTGCATGGCTATGGATTGGCTGCCTCTCAATTAGCTCGTTTAAAACAACGCAATATTAAGCTAACTGTAGCAGTGGACAAAGTTGCTGCAAGCGGGGGGTATATGATGGCTTGTGTTGCAGATAAAATTATTTCCGCTCCTTTTGCCATCATTGGATCTATTGGTGTTGTTGCTCAAATTCCCAATATTCATCGTTTATTAAAAAAACATGATATAGACGTTGATGTAATGACTGCTGGTGAATATAAACGCACAATGACCATTTTGGGTGAAAATACAGAAAAAGGAAAAGCAAAATTTCAACAAGATCTAGAAGACACTCATTTATTGTTTAAACAATTCGTTACACAAAACAGACCGCACTTGGATATTGATAAAATTGCAACAGGTGAACATTGGTTCGGCAAACAAGCATTAGCGTTACATTTAGTTGATGAAATTGCGACAAGTGATGATTTATTGTTACAAGCAATCAAAGATAAAACAGTGCTTTCGGTAAAATATATGATGAAAAAATCACTCATTCAAAAATTAGGCAAACAAGCAGAAGAAAGTGCTAATAATGTGTTGTTACGATTGCTGAAACGTGATGAGAGTACTTTGATATAAGCTTACTCAACATTGCCCAAAAAGAGATTAAAATTTGGTTTACATTTTTGTTATTTGATATTAATATCTCAAGCAGTGCTGACGTGATTTAATGCGACAATATTTTTGTAAAGATAGAAAATTAAATCGTAAGCTATTCAAAAAATTTGAAGAAATTTATATACATAAAATTAAGGTAAAATAATGAAACTATCACGTTTTGTATTATCTGCTGTTGTAGCAGCAACATTGTCGGCTTGTGGTAATTTAAGTAATGTCACCGAAGAGGGTACATCAGATAACTTAAAGTGGCCTAAAATTGATCAGTCAAGATTTAATCATGATGGTAGCCAATTTGGATCGTGGCCAAACTGGGATAACCTACGTATGGTTGAACGTGGAATGAATAAAGATCAACTGTATAACCTATTGGGACGTCCGCATTTTTCGGAAGGTTTATATGGTGTTCGTGAGTGGGACTATGCTTTTAATTATCGTGAGAATGGCGAGCATAAAATTTGCCAATACAAAATTCTATTCGATAAAAATATGAATGCCCAAAATTTCTATTGGTTTCCAAATGGTTGTAACGGTTATGCATCTTTTAGTTTAAATACGGATCTCTTATTTGATTTTGATCAAGATACGTTGACCTCAAAAGGTGAAGAAGCTGTTGATAATGTTGCAATGCAATTAGAAGCGTTTTCAGCCAAAGAAATTAAAATTGTTGGTTTTACTGATCGATTGGGTACAGATTCTTATAACTTGGATCTTTCTCAACGCCGAGCTGATCGTGTTAAAGAGCGTTTAATTGAAAAAGGGTTAAATATTGATATTATCGCTATTGGATATGGTAAAACGCAACAGATTAAGGCTTGCAATGATGTACCTGCCAAAGAACTAAAAGATTGCTTACGTCCAAACCGTCGTGTTGAAATTTCAGCATACGGAAACATTTCAAAAAAATATGGTAATGGTGAGCTGAAGGGGGGAACAACCGGTCCATCATTATATTACGAAAAATAATCTCTCTTGATATAGGTAAGGGCATCAAACGATGCCCTTTATTTATAGAATTATTTATCACTTTTGTGCAAAATTTGATTAATCAATTTCTGAGTGAGAGAAACATAACTTTGCTTTTTATTATAATAGCGATAGCTGAAATTGAGCAGATAATAGAGCTGATAAATAAGTTTTCTTTCTAAGTAACCTTCTTCCAGTGGATATATTTCATTATAGCGTTGATAAAAATTAGTTGGGAAAGGCTCAAAAAGTGATGAAAAAGCAATATCGCATTCTCTATCTCCCCAATAGCAAGCAGGATTGCAGACAAAAATTTTATCATCTACTTGAATACAGTTTTCAATCCATAAATTGCCATGCAGTATAGAGGGTTTGGGGTTATGTTTGCTCAAAGTATCTGCAACAATTTGCACAATGAGATCTATATTTCCAAATATCAAACCTTTTTCTTTACATACTTGCAATTGCCAACCAATACGATTTTCGCTGAAAAATTTGGCCCAACTTGTCTGCCAATCATTTGGTTGATAAATAGGACCTAACCAAGTATCAAAATCTAATCCATATTTATCTGGTCCTTGTATTTGATGTAGCTGTGCTATTTTTTCAGCGAATATTGTAAAAGAAGACTGTTTATTCTTTGACTTATTTAACGCTTCTAACAGTAAAAAACTATGCCCTTGTGAATTGCCAATTCCATAAACTAAAGGGACATTAATTGAATTAGTTTTAGCTAAAAGAGCTAACTGGTCTGCTTCTGCACGAAACATAGAGCGGTAGGATCTTTCGTTTATCTTAACAAAAACAGTTTGAACCTCATCATTAATCAGCCAAATTTCATTCATTTCACCTGAATATAATTTTTCTTTATGTTTAATAAAATAGTAGGCACCAAATTGTTCTGCCAGTACCTGAGAAATAGATTTCCACATAGCTCCTCCGATATGATTCAAGTTAGCCTGACTAGATGATAATCTGAATACCGGTAATATTCTGTGATAAATATCAAGTTTTAATAAATATCTTATTAAGTAGTGAATTTATGTAACTCTTATCTATTTATATCTTTACTCATATGTTATGTGGATTGAATATTTCAGCGAAATGATAAGGATATACCAATTACTCTAGTTGTTACTAATACAGTAAAATAGATACGTTTTCTAAGAGTTTTCTGTTAAAATGCACCGCACTTTTATTGTACAAGGTAGGTATAAATAAAAGTGCGGTGCTTTCAGCACTTTTTTATTTTATGTTTAACTTAATTTACAAGTAACCTTTCGTATGGGCTACCACTGTATAAGGATTCACAATGCCAATTATTACTTTACCTGACGGTTCACAACGTCAATTCGATAATCCCGTTTCTGTATTGGAAGTTGCTCAATCAATCGGTTCCGGACTCGCTAAGGCTACTATTGCCGGTCGTGTGAACGGCGAGCGTCGAGATGCCTCAGATATGATTAGTGAGGATGCCAATCTTGAAATTATTACTGCAAAAGATGAAGACGGTTTAGAGATTATCCGACACTCAACGGCACATTTATTAGGGCATGCTATCAAGCAACTTTTCCCAAATGTGAAGATGGCTATCGGCCCAACTATTGACAATGGTTTTTATTACGACATTGATTTGGACCGCTCTTTAACCCAAGAAGATATTGATACCCTAGAAAAACGTATGCTGGAGCTGGCAAAAACGAATTATGACGTGATAAAAAAACGTGTCAGTTGGCAAGAAGCAAGAGATACTTTTGAAAGTCGTGCTGAGCCTTACAAAATAGCTATCTTAGATGAAAATATTGCAAAAGACGACCAACCTGCACTTTATCATCACGAAGAATATATTGATATGTGTCGTGGTCCGCACGTACCCAATATGCGTTTTTGTCACCATTTTAAATTAATGAAAGTAGCTGGTGCATATTGGCGTGGAAATAGTGATAATAAAATGCTCCAACGCATTTATGGTACGGCTTGGGCAGATAAAAAACAATTAGCCGATTATTTACATCGATTAGAAGAAGCTGCAAAACGTGATCATCGTAAAATCGGTAAGGCATTGAATTTATACCATATGCAAGAGGAAGCACCCGGTATGGTATTTTGGCATAATGACGGTTGGACAATCTTCCGTGAGCTGGAAACATTTGTGCGTACAAAGTTAAAAGAATACGATTATCAAGAAGTAAAAGGTCCATTTATGATGGATCGAGTGCTTTGGGAACGTACAGGACACTGGCAAAATTATGCTGATTTAATGTTTACTACACAATCTGAAAATAGAGAATATGCCATTAAGCCAATGAATTGTCCTGGACATGTTCAAATTTTCAATCAAGGCTTGAAATCTTATCGTGATTTACCTATTCGTATGGCTGAATTTGGTTCTTGCCATCGTAATGAACCATCAGGATCTTTACATGGATTAATGCGTGTGCGTGGTTTTACACAGGATGATGCACATATTTTCTGTACCGAAGATCAAATTGAATCGGAAGTAACGAGCTGTATTAAAATGGTTTATGACATTTATAGTACGTTTGGCTTTACCGATATTTTTGTCAAACTTTCTACTCGTCCTGAAAAACGCATTGGTGAAGATGTCATGTGGGATCGTGCAGAGCAAGGATTGGCAAATGCACTTAAACACAATGGTCTTGAATATGAAATTCAAGAGGGGGAAGGGGCATTTTATGGACCGAAAATTGAATTTGCATTAAGAGATTGTTTAGATCGTGAATGGCAATGCGGTACAATCCAATTAGATTTTGCGTTACCCGGACGTCTAGATGCTACCTATGTTGCAGAAGATAATGCCCGTCGTACACCTGTCATGATACATCGTGCTATCTTAGGTTCAATTGAACGTTTTATCGGTATTATCACTGAAGAATATGCAGGTTTTTTCCCAGCGTGGTTAGCACCGATTCAAGCTGTTGTGATGAATATTACTGATAGTCAAGCGGATTATGTGCAAAAAGTAGTTAAGCAATTTTCTGAAGCGGGATTACGTGTAAAAGCGGATATACGCAATGAAAAAGTCGGTTTCAAAATTCGTGAACATACCTTACGTCGAGTACCTTATATGCTAGTTTGCGGCGATAAAGAAATTGTGGAAAACAAGATTGCAGTTCGTACCCGTAAAGGGACGGATTTAGGCACGTTTAGTGTTGAAGAATTTGTTGAGATTTTAAAACAACAAGTGAGAAAACGTGAGTTAACCTTGTTAGGTGAATAATGATAAAAAATATAATCGGCACTTAAAGGTGCCGATTTTTTATGGAATTGTTCACTTAATACAGTAATGAATACAACAAACGACGAAATTTATTTGTAATCGGATCGTTATTACCAATGGCAGCTAAAATCGCTAAAAATTGTTGCTTAGCCTCTCCATTTAACGCATTAAGATCTTGTTTTAATATATCAAACAGCAAATTTAATGAAGCCTCATTACGATTGGCTTGATGCAATTGTAATGCTAGTTTTAATGCAATTTCTGCTGTTGGATTTTTAGCAAAATCAGCTTGCAATTGCTGAATTTCAGGGGTATCAGTCGCTTTTATTAAAAGCTCAATTTGAGCAATTAAACCATGCCAGCGACTATCACGATCTTGTAGCGGAATTTTATCTAAAATCTCTTGGGCGGGTTCAATGCGTTTTATCGTAATATAGGTTTCAGCGTAGAGTAGAGCAATATCGCTATTTTTCTTATCAGATAATTCCCATGCTTCTTTGAGCAACGGTAGAGCGTCATTATATTGTTCTTGTTCCAACAAATTTAATGCCTGATTAAATTTCATTTCTTCTTCCTTCGGTAAAATTAGAGATAAACGTTGTTGTAACATAATTTCATCTAAAGAACCTTGGAAAGCATCTAATACTTGTGCTTGATTAAATAAATAAGTTGTTGGTAATGATTGAATATGAAATTGTGCGGCAAGCATTTTTTCTGTTTCACAATTCACTTTACCTAATAAAAATTGTCCTTGATATTTTTCTGCATAACGAGTCAAAAGTGCGGTAAATTCTAAAGAGATTTTGTTACTTGGGGTATAAAAAATTAAAACAAGAGGTGTTTGTACAGAACTTTGTAATACACTTGTTAGATTTTGCTCATTAATATCAATAATATATGACATAAAATTTCCTACGTTTATTTAAAGGTAAAGTGGGTAAATTGTAACAAACCAATCATTTTTTGGGAAAATATTTCTTCGATTTAAGATTTTCTTAATATTTTTTAATAATACAAAACAGCTGATAAAGAATTCGGTCAGGATGCTAAAATAGATGTAACAGAAGTGCAGAAATTAATAAAAACCTTGGTATTGTTTGATATGAGACTGATTTAAAACGTCATTATAAATTCTCCAAAATTTAATCGCTAAAATAGAAGATCTTTGCTAGAATCCGTACGAAAAACACCTTTCTAATGTTTTTCATTTTTGTCATTAATTCATTTGGAAACACATATAATGGAAAATCAATCTTTTCTACAAAAATACTTCAAGTTTAACGAAAAAAAGACGACTACAAAAACAGAAATCATTGCGGGAATTACCACATTTTTTACTATGGTTTATATCGTTTTTGTCAATCCGTCGATTTTAGGTGATGCAGGAATGGATAAACAGGTTGTCTTTGTAACGACTTGTTTAATTGCCGGTTTGGGAACAATTGCAATGGGATTATTTAGTAATTTACCTATTGCACTTGCACCAGCGATGGGATTGAATGCCTTTTTTGCTTACGTCGTGGTAGGAAAACTAGGGTATTCTTGGGAAATTGGTATGGGGACAATTTTCTGGGGATCGGTAGGGTTACTTTTACTAACTGTCTTTCAAATTCGCTATTGGCTGATGGCATCTATTCCGCTGAGTTTGCGTGTCGGTATCGGAGCTGGGATAGGATTTTTTATTGCTTTAATCGGCTTTAAAAATATGGGACTGGTTGTACCTAATCCGGTAACGTTGGTTTCGCTTGGTGACTTACATAGCCCGCAAGTTTTAATGGGGGTTTTGGGATTTTTTATTATTGTAGTGTTGGCTGCACGTAATATTTATTCTGGAGTCTTGGTTTCTATTGTTACTATTACGGCTTTAGCATTGATTTTTGATGAAAATGTGGTTTTTAACGGCGTTATTTCTATGCCCCCAAGCCTTGATGCTGTAGTCGGAAAAGTTGATGTTTTAGGTGCATTAGATACCGCACTTTTAGGCATTATTTTTTCTTTTTTGTTAGTAAATTTATTTGATTCATCCGGAACTTTGCTTGGTGTAACAGATAAGGCCGGTTTTAGTGATGCTCAAGGTCGTTTCCCAAAAATGAAGCAAGCGTTATATGTAGACAGTATTAGTGCTGTAACGGGTTCTTATATCGGTACATCGGCAATCAGCACTTATATTGAAAGTGGTGCCGGAGTATCTGTCGGAGGTCGTACCGGAATGACCGCTGTTGTAGTCGGAATTTTATTTTTACTTACTATTTTCTTCTCTCCATTGGCTGGTATGGTGCCGGCTTACGCAACAGCGGGGGCATTAGTTTATGTAGGTATTTTGATGGCATCAAGCTTAATTCGAGTTGAATGGGACGATTTAACTGAAGCAACATCAGCTTTTATTACTGCGGCAATGATGCCATTTACTTATTCAATTACCGAAGGTATTGCCTTTGGTTTTATCAGCTATTGTGTCATGAAGACTTGTACTGGTCGCTGGAAAGAGATTAATGCACCGGTTTGGGTTGTATCTTTGCTTTTTGTAGCGAAATTTGTTTGGGTTGGATAAATCATTAATTATTGAATAGATCTTTCTAAAGCGGACATTAGTCCGCTTTCTTGTTGATTTAACTAGAATTTTGGGATTTTTATGGAACATAAATTAGAAGATATTATTTACATTTTTAATCGATGCTTTGAGCAAGAGTATAATACAAGGTTAGTTAAAGGTGGCGATGAGCCGCTTTATGTTCCTGCCAATAAAGATTGCTCTTATAATGCTATTTATTTCGCACGTGGTTTTTATAGTAGTGCTTTACATGAGATTGCACATTGGCTTATTGCAGGAAAAGAGCGGCGAAAATTAGAGGATTTTGGTTATTGGTATGAACCTGATGGGCGTTCAATGGAAAAACAGCGTGAATTTGAGCAAGCAGAGGTAAAACCTCAGGCATTGGAATGGATTTTAGCAACTGCGGCGGGATTTCGCTATTTTGCGAGTAGCGATAATTTAAACGGCAATCCGGGAGATACACAACCTTTTAAGTTGGCAGTTTATGAACAAGTCAGATTTTATGCAAAAAAGGGGTTACCGAAACGAGCTGAAACTTTGCGTAAAGCCTTAGCAGAATTTTATAAAACAGAAGACTGCATTGATCTGAGTAAATTTGACGTAGCGAGAATATAAATGTTAGCTTTAGAAATTAAACAATTGACAAAAGAATATAAAAATGGGGTTAAAGCACTATCCGGAATTGAGCTTAGTGTAGAAGAGGGAGATTTTTATGCGTTGTTGGGACATAACGGTGCAGGCAAATCAACAACCATTGGCATCATCAGCTCTTTAATAAATAAAACCAGCGGAACAATAAAAGTGTTTGGTTATGATTTGGATCGGCAATTAGCTCAATTAAAACGGCATATTGGCTTAGTACCACAAGAATTTAACTTTAATCAATTTGAAAAAATTCAAGACATTCTAGTGAATCAAGCCGGCTATTATGGTATTGAGCGAAAAGAAGCACTTAAGAGATCTGAAATATGGCTAAAAAAATTAGATTTATGGGAAAAGAAAGATCAACAAGCTATGCGTTTATCAGGTGGTATGAAACGCCGTTTAATGATTGCTCGAGCATTAATGCACAATCCTAAACTATTAATTTTAGATGAGCCTACCGCCGGTGTTGATATTGAACTGCGACGTGCTATGTGGACTTTTTTAAAAGAACTTAATCAACAAGGAACAACGATTATTTTAACCACACATTACTTAGAGGAAGCTGAAAATTTATGCCGTCATATTGGCATTATTCAGCAAGGTAAACTGATTGTTGATATGTCGATAAAAGCCTTATTGTCACAGTTAGAGACAGAAACTTTTATTTTAGATTTAGCACTTTCTAGTTCAACGCCAAAGGTTGATAATTACAACGTCACAATTATTGATGAGCTAACAATGGAAGTTGAAGTTAAGCGTGGGCAAGGATTAAACCAACTCTTTTCTCAATTAAGCGAACAAGGAATTATCGTATTAAGTATGCGCAATAAGGCTAATCGCTTAGAGGAACTATTTGTTTCTATGGCATTAAATAAACCAAAAATCACGGAGAAAATATAATGTTAGCTTGGATTGCGTTTAAAACAATTTTAACTAAAGAAATTCGTCGTTTTACTCGTATTTGGGTACAAACTTTAGTCCCACCGGTCATTACAATGACACTTTATTTTATTATTTTTGGTCATTTGATTGGATCAAGAATTGGAGAAATGAACGGCTTTAGCTACATGCAGTTTATCGTACCAGGACTAATTATGATGTCCGCATTAACCAATTCCTTTGCTAATGTGGCTTCTTCCTTTTACAGTACCAAATTTGCTAAAAATATAGAAGAATTACTCATTTCACCTACTTCTTCTCATATTATTATTTTAGGATATATGGCTGGTGGTATAGCCAGAGGTTTGTGCGTTGGTATTTTAGTAACAATCGTTGCTATGTTTTTTGTGGAAATGACTGTCTATTCATGGCTAATTATTGTGTTGACACTTTTAATGACAACAGCAACCTTTGCTTTGGGTGGTTTAATCAATGCCGTTTTTGCCCGCTCTTTTGATGATATAAGTATTATTCCAACTTTCGTTTTAACCCCCTTAACTTATCTTGGCGGCGTTTTTTATTCTATTTCTTTGCTTCCGGAATTATGGCAAAACCTATCTAAACTTAATCCTATTGTTTATATGATCAATGGGTTTAGATATGGTTTTTTAGGTATTAGTGATGTTGAAATTTACTATACTTTCTTTGTTTTGGCGTTATTCATTACCGCACTTTATAGCTTGGCATATTACTTGATTAGTCGTGGGGTAGGGTTAAGAAATTAGCCGTCAGATCAATACAAACAAAGGCGAATAATCAATACTCGCCTTACTTTTATGAACCTAAGTTTTTTCCTTTAATAAACAAATAAATTTGCAATTGTTTATATTTGATCTATTTAGGTAGTTTTCCTTGATTTTCTATTTCATAGCAAGGTTCATAAGCATCACCTCCAGGTAATTTCATTCTGTGCTGGTTGATGAAATCTTGCAATAAATTGTCGACTTTTTCCATTAATACGGGATCACCTTTTAGTTTGAATTTTCCTAATTCTGCAATTTTATCTTGAGTATCCGGTTTGATATTTCCCGCTACAATTCCTGAGAAAACTCGGCGTAAATTAGCAGCTAAATCAACTTTAGATTGGTCAAAATGTAAAGCTAAATTTGCCATGTTTTCATGAGTTGGGATAAACGGTTTTTGAAATTCAGCAGTAATTTCTAATGACCAGTTGAAATAATACGACTCATTTTTTTCATAGCGTGATTTTTTAATATCACTTATGGTTTCGTTCATGTGACGAGCAACCGACACAGGATCATCAATAATAATTTGATATAAAGATTGTGCATCTTCCCCTAAAGTGTCACCAATGAATTGATCAATTGAAGCGAAATAATCCGCACTTTCTTTTGGTCCGGTTAAGATTAACGGCAACTTTTGTGCATTATTGGCAGGGTTAAGTTTAATACCTAAAATATAAAGTAATTCTTCAAAAGTACCGGGACCGCCGGGGAAAATAATAATTCCATGTCCCATACGAACAAATGCTTCTAGGCGTTTTTCAATATCAGGCATGATAATGAGTTCATTTACAAGTGGATTTGGCGGTTCTGAAGCAATAATAGACGGTTCTGTAATACCAATAAAACGACTTTGTTTATAACGTTGGTTCGCATGACCGATAGCTGCTCCTTTCATCGGTGCCTCCATGGCACCTGTTCCGCAACCTGTAATAATATTTAATTCACGAAGCCCAAGCTCCAACCCCACAGCACGACAATATTGATATTCAATTTGATTAATTGAATGTCCGCCCCAACAAACGACTAGATTTGGTTGTTCTCCATTAGTGAAAGCCTTTGCATTACGTAAAATAGAGAAGACTTGGTTAGTGATATGTTTACTGTCTTGAATATCACAAGG
Organism: Histophilus somni 2336; assembly: GCF_000019405.1. Lineage (NCBI taxonomy): Bacteria > Pseudomonadati > Pseudomonadota > Gammaproteobacteria > Pasteurellales > Pasteurellaceae > Histophilus > Histophilus somni. Next base: position 1,510,498 of record NC_010519.1, read on the forward strand.
GTTAATGCGTTGATTTAAGACATTAACAAATAAAATATCACGCAGCACAGCAAATAAATGATATTGAATATTTTTAATCATTTTATTATCAACAAAAGCATTTACCGGTGGGTTATGCAACTCTAAAGCAATGCCACGTTCTCTTGCTACCAAATTAATATCAAAATCGGAATATTGATTTAACAACGCACGGCTGTCGTCCGTAATTGCACCTGAGTTTAATACGGCTAATGAACAATTGCGATAAAGTTGATAAAGCTTACTTTTAGCTTTTTTGGTTAATTGTTCAACTTCCATATGTGAAAGTTGATCCATACTTCCTTTGGGATTAACATAATGTATATTTTTCATAAAAGTTCCTTTTTATTGGCGTGCAAGACGCTGGTTAAGCGGAATAGGCTCAAAATTGGAACGAAATGGATTAATATCCAATCCGCCTCTTCGTGTATATCGAGCATAAACACTCAGTTTTTCAGGTTGTGCAAATTTCATCAGATCACAGAAAATACGCTCTACACATTGTTCATGAAATTCATTGTGTTGTCGAAAGGAAATAAGATAACGCAAGAGTTTTTCTCTGTTTATTTGGTTACCAATATAATGAATTTGCACAGTTCCCCAATCCGGTTGATTGGTAATTAGGCAATTTGATTTCAGCAAATGGCTGACTAATTTTTCTTCGACCCATTGCTTGTTGGTGCAATTTTCTAATAAATTTGGATCAAATTCATAGCATAGTATTTCAATATCTTGTTCATCAATACATTCACCTTGTAGAGTAGCGATGGGTTGTTGAGCATAATTCTGTAACGAATTTAACCGCACTTTTACTTGCCCTTTTGCACATTTTATTAAATCTTGTTGCAGTATTTGTTCAACCTGTTGTAGATTTTCAAACTGACTTTGATTAAAACTATTTAAATAAAGTTTAAAACTTTTTGATTCAATCAGATTTTCACTTTGATAATCAATTTCAACATCAGCAATAGCAACTTGAGGAACACCTTTTAAATTTAGCCAAGAAATTTCATAGGCCGTCCAAATATCCGCACCGAAGCTAAAGGGCTGTTTTGTACTAATACCTAAATCATCTCGGTTAAGTTTGCGTGGTACCGCTTGTAATAAAGTGCGGTCGTAAGTAGAGATATATTCTGTTTTTTTTCCTAATTTTAATGTTTGTAAACTTTGGTCATGGTATTGCATGATTCGTCCTTTTTGTTATTGCCAATGCCAAGATAAATTGGAAACTAGGCGACAATGATCACATTTAAAATGAAAGAGGTTAAATAACGGTTTATCTAAATGCCATTTTTGCTGACAATTAGGACATAAGCGTTGTTGTTCACTTTGCAGATTATCACCGCCAATGCGATAAAGATAATAAAAAGTGGGGATACCGGTATGTTTTTCAATTTCTTGAGTCAGATAATAGCCGTGTTTAGTTAAATGACTATTGAAATCACTGATTTCATACAGTGCTTGTTGCTCTAAAATTGAACCGTTCATTTGCAATTGATCACAAGCCTGCCAATTTTCTTGCCATTTAATAATATCCATACTCAAGTGCGGTATGTTTTTAAATTGTTTATATAATGGAATGGGCAATAAATTATCACCGCTATGTAGCGGAGAACAAGATTGCAAATACGTTGTATACAGCACTTGCCAAGTCGCTACCTCTTTTGGGTAAGTTATATCTGAATTTAAATCATCCGCAATGATTTGAAAACTATCAAAAAAAATCCCCGCACTTTTTGCTTGTTCAAGGGCTTTATCTACTTGTATGTTATTGAATGTAGGTAACAAACTTTGCTGTTCTGGACAAGTTACTCGCAATGCAAATCCCTCTTCATTATTTTGAACTGCAACAAATAATGGAATTTCACGTCCAATAATTTGTCCGTTATAACGCCATTGCTCAATAATTTGATTAATTAGATAAGAAATATTACTAATTGGCAATTTTTGAGGTTGTCGATAGGTAAAAAATACTTCAACTAGATACATATTTATTGTTTGATGATTATTCGAAAGGGTAGATTAACATAATTAATTTGCATAGAATACCGCTTTTTATTTTGGAATATAACGCATGAAAATTGAAATCAAAACGCACTTAAAAGCGTTACAAAAAATTATGCAAGACTTAGAATTATGGCAATCCTTTCCGCCCGATGAACAGGCTTTTTCAAGCACCGCCCCTTTTTCTATGGATACTATGAGTGCTAATGAATGGTTACAGTGGGTTTTTATCCCTCGTATGTATGCGTTGCTGGAGAGTCAACAATCTTTACCGTATAAAATGGCAATTACGCCTTATATCGAAGAAGCATTAAAAGATCTTGATGGATTAAATGACCTACTACAGCCTATTCATGAAATTGAGAAATTATGTCAGAGCCAATAGAATTGGATATTTTATATCAAGATGAGTTTCTCGTTGTAGTGAATAAACCTGCCGGAATGTTGGTTCACCGCAGTTGGCTAGATCGTCATGAAACTCAATTTGTCATGCAAACTTTACGAGATCAAATTGGTCAACATGTTTTTCCTATTCATCGTTTAGATCGTCCAACATCAGGTGTTTTACTTTTTGCCTTAAATGCTGGAATTGCTAATTTATTATGTTCACAATTTGAATTAAAACAAGTGAAAAAAAGCTATTTGGCGATAGTTCGTGGTTATTTGAGCGATGCTCAACGAATTGATTATCCGCTTAAAGTGCAACTGGACAAAATTGCAGATAAATTTAGTCGAAAAGAAGAACTGCAAGATGCAATAACGGATTATTATGGTTTAAAAACCGTTGAAATGCCTTATGGCGTAGGGCGTTATAGCTCTTCCCGCTATTCACTTGTACGTTTAATGCCTTATACGGGACGTAAGCATCAATTACGTCGCCATTTAAAGCATATTTTTCATCCTATTTTGGGTGATACTCAATATGGTGATTTACACCAAAATCGGGCTTTCAGTCAAAATCTTGGTGTAAGCAGGTTAATGTTACATGCTGAAAAACTTTGTTTTCAACATCCGGTAACTAATGAAACAATAGAAATTGTTGCTGATTTAGATGAGCAATGGAAATTGTTATTCAAAATATTTAATTGGTAAATAGCTCAGAACATTTGAGGAAGTATATGTTAAATAATGTAAAATTAACTCATGAAGAACAGCAAAGTGCGGTAGAAAAAATTCAAGAATTAATGCGACAAGGTATGAGTAGTGGGGAGGCTATAGCCTTAGTTGCGAAGGTGTTACGTGAAAAAAAGTTACACCCTGAATCAAAATATAATGAAATTTTGTGATCTCTGTCGGATTTTTGAATATTATTTATTGCAAATATAGTTAATTTCGTTGAGTATTTAGTTAAATTTTAGGAAGGTGGTAAGGCTCACAGTCTTATTATGAAGTATAGAGGTCTGTAAAGGCTTAAAACCAAAGAGGTTAAAATATTATGGAAGTAGGTATTGTTAAGTGGTTTAATAATGCAAAAGGATTTGGATTCCTGTCTGTTGAAAGTAGTGATGTTGATGTTTTTGCACATTATTCAGTCATTGAAATGGAAGGGTATCGTTCTTTAAAGGCGGGACAGAAAGTACAATGTGAAGTCGTGCATGGAGATAAAGGTTCTCATGCCACAAAAATTATCCCCATGGTTGAATAATAAAATCAAAGCTTTTTGTTTCGGTGTATTGAGCAAGGTTTTAACCTTGCTTTTTTATGTGATAAAACTCGCTATTTTAGCAGATCTTTAAGACCTTCTTTCATAACGGAAACTTGATTTTCATATAAGACCTTGCTTTCTCTTTCATCAATCATATAAGAAATAGTTTCCGATAAAGTCATTTTCATTTTACGTGAATAACGAGATAATCGAAGCCAGACCGCATATTCTAGATCAATTGATTTTTTCTTTGTAGATTGTTTCTCGCCATTGAAAAAACGTTTTCTTCTTGCTCTTATAGCTTGATCCAACTTAATAACTAAATTTGATGACAAATGATTTTCTATCCAATCTTCAATTTTTTCAGGGTAGTTTTGGTGTGTCATTAATTGCCGAACAATGTCTTCTTGTAAACTTTGTTCTGTATAACGTGTAATATTTTCACCCTCGCGTGATTTTTTGATCAAATAGAGCCATTTCCAATTTGCTTCTTGATTTGTCAGCTTCTGATATTTCATTTTGTTTACTCATCTGTGACATTGTAACCTATGTAATAATATACGCTTTTTATATTATTTTCTAGTAAATTTTAATCAAGAATACAGAAGTGAATTAAATAGAAATATGCGATAATATGACCTTAATCGTTTAATTTGATAGAGAGTACATGTGACAATTGAGCAAAAAATAAAAAAAAGAGCCGACGAATGCTTGTCAGAACAGTTAATTTCTTGGCAAAATTTATTACCCATGTTACAACTTGATAATGATTTTTTAGACGCTTCATTATCTGAGATTGATTTTTTTACTTTGCAACCAAGAGCTAAAAGTGCGGTTGATCTTTTCCTAAAAAATCCTCAACGATCATTGCTTGTTTTAAAAGCAGATGATCAAGCTGAATATGCAACTTTACTACAAGAATATATAGAACAAAAACTTCCTGTTTCTGAAACAATTAGTGGTGTTCAGTATATTATTGAACAGGGAGACAGTTTTTCTTTTCCACAAATCAGTCTGGCACAGGCAGCATCAGTGGAAGACAACTTTGCAGGAAAACAAAAAGTGGCGAGTGCTTTATTTTTCGATCAAAGTCAGTTATTCGGATCAGTTGTAATTCATCCCAGTTCTCATGATATTCAACTTAATTCAGGATTAGTACATCAAGTAAATAATGGTGTATTGATTTTGAGTGCCGGTGCATTGTTGGAGCAATTTGAGATATGGCATCGTTTAAAACACTTATTACTAACAGGTATTTTCAGTTGGTATTCTCTTAATCCTTTGAAAACATTACCTTGCACAATTCCTAATTATCCCCTAAATCTAAAAGTTATCATTTTAGGTAATCGTTCAGAGTTGGCAACCCTAGGTGAATTGGAGGAGGAACTGTATCATTTCGCAGATTATGCAGAAATTGAAAGTTATTTTTCGCTTAATGATGCACAATCTCATCAAAAGTGGGCAAGTTATGTTCATACGTTGGCAAAAAAACAAGGAATTGAGCTGAGTATTGAAGGAATAAATGCACTTTATCAACTTTTTGTGAGAGAAAGTGAAGATCGTTACTTAATTAGTATCTCACCATTAAAATTAAAAGGGATCTTATTTGACACACAAATTTTAAGTCAAAGAAAACATTTAAGTGCGGTAGATTTTCAATTATTTTTTCAACAAAAAGAACAACAGTACTGTTTCTTACGTGAGCAGGCGTATAAAGGCATTTTACAGGAGCAAATTTTTATTGCTACAGATGGGGAAATAATAGGACAAATTAACGGATTATCAGTCATTGAATATCCCGGTACGCCGGTTTCTTTTGGCGAGCCTTCAAGAATAAGTTGCATTGTTCAATTTGGTGATGGTGAAGTAATTGATATTGAAAGAAAAAGTGATCTGGCAGGGAATATCCATGGCAAAAGCATTATGATTGCAGAAACTTGTCTTGCCGGCATTTTAGATCTTCCTTCTCAATTGCCTTTTTCAGCCTCAATTGCATTTGAGCAATCTTATGGTGATATTGATGGTGATAGTGCGTCTTTGGCTGTTTTCTGCTCGTTATTAAGTGCGTTGGCTGATTTGCCGTTACCACAAAATATTGCCGTAACAGGTAGTATTGATCAATTTGGTTTAGTGCATGCTGTTGGTGGTGTTAACGATAAAATTGAAGGCTTTTTTGAAGTTTGTCAGCGTCGTAGATTAACGGGAAAGCAAGGTGTAATTATTCCAAGTGCGGTATTAAATCAACTCAGTTTATCCAGTAAAGTAATCGAAGCTGTTCAACAAGAAAAATTCTTTATTTGGGCAGTTGACGATATTTTTCAGACTACTGAAATCCTATTTAAGCGATATTTAGTAAGCGAACAGGATGCTGGATTGGAAAAAAATCTTCCCCTCGTAGATGTGATTCGACAACGATTAGAAGAGAGATCTGAACAACAGCATAAAGGTCGTTTTTGGAACTTTTTCTTTAATCGCCATTAAATGTTAAGAAACACGTGATTTTTTAACAGGTTAGTATTATTATTAGGGGCATTTTCGTTTAAACATTGGATTTTTAATTATTTAGAGGACAGGTATGTATAACCTACAAGAAATTACTGAAGAAGCACGGAAAGCAATTGAGGCACTGCAAGATAAGAGCATTGAAAGCTTGGAGGCAATTCGTGTGGAATATTTTGGTAAAAAGGGACATTTTACACAATTAATGCAAGGGTTACGTGATGTGTCGGCAGAGGAAAGACCGGCAGTTGGTGCAAAAATTAATGAAGCGAAACAGAAAGTTCAAGCGATATTAAATGCAAAAAAAGTGGAATGGGAAGAAATAGCGTTAAATGAAAGATTAGCCCAAGAACGAATTGATGTTAGTTTGCCGGGAAGAAAAATGGAACTGGGAGGGTTACATCCTGTTTCAATTACTATTAACCGTGTTGTACAATTTTTTTCAAAACTAGGATTTACTGTTGAGATAGGTCCTGAGATTGAAACGGATTATTACAATTTTGATGCGTTAAATATTCCTAAACATCATCCCGCCAGAGCTGATCATGATACATTTTGGTTTGATGCAGAACGTTTGTTACGTACTCAAACTTCAGGAGTACAAATTCGTACTATGGAAAAAATGTGTCCTCCAATTCGTATTATGGCACCGGGCAAAGTATATCGTAATGATTATGATCAAACGCATACGCCAATGTTTCACCAAATTGAATTATTGTATGTTGATAAAAAAGCTAATTTTACTGAATTAAAAGGGTTGTTGCATGATTTCTTGCGAGCTTTCTTTGAAGAAGATTTACAAGTGCGGTTTCGTCCATCTTATTTTCCATTTACAGAACCTTCGGCAGAAGTGGATGTAATGGGAAAAAATGGTAAATGGCTTGAGGTGTTGGGTTGTGGTATGGTTCACCCGAATGTGTTGCGTAATGTGGGTATTGATCCAAATGAGTATTCAGGGTTTGCAGTCGGTATGGGAGTAGAACGTTTAACCATGTTACGCTACAACGTCACAGATTTACGTTCATTTTTTGAAAATGACTTACGTTTTTTAAAACAATTTAAATAATAAGGGCAAAAAATATGAAAAAATTAATATCAGTCGCGTTGGTTATGTTTTCCCCTTTTACATTCGCTTTTTCACAGGGACAAGTTAAATTGCCTATGCAGGAAAAACAACCGGCAGCAGTCATTCGTGTATTTGATAATTCGGTTAAACCCTATAAAATCATTGAAGGAAAGAAACTATCTCGTAGCAAACCACGTCATCTTTGTTTATATATACTTAATGTCGATCTTCAGGAAAGAAATCTTTTAGCTCAATATGTACAAGCTCCTGCACCGATAAAGGTAAATGTGCCGAATGTTAATGCTAAAGTACGAATGGAAGATAACCAGAAGAATTTTTTGATTATGTTTGACATGATGAAAAAAGATATTAGAAATAATACACCTACTCTATGTTGGGCACTTGGTACAGATGACCCTATCGGCATTTACAAATTGGATGTGCAATTTAATAATGTTGTGTTTGAAAACTTAGAATTTGAATTATTAAAATAGAGAGAGAATTATAAATGAAGTTTAGTGAACAATGGGTGCGTGAATGGGTAAATCCTGCAATAAGTACTGAACAGTTATGTGAACAAATTACAATGTTGGGCTTAGAAGTAGATGATATAGCAAAAGTCGCAGCAGATTTTTCAGGGGTTGTCGTTGGTGAAGTTGTAGAGTGTGCTAAACATCCGGATGCAGACAAATTACGGGTAACCAAAGTTAATATTGGTGGCGAGCGTTTATTAGATATAGTATGTGGGGCACCGAATTGTCGCAAAGGATTGAAAGTCGCTTGTGCAATAGACGGGGCTATATTACCTGGTAATTTTAAAATTAAAAAAACTAAATTACGTGGTCAGCCATCGGAAGGAATGTTATGCTCCTTTAACGAGCTTGGTATTAATGAGGACTCCAGCGGTATTATTGAATTACCGCAAAATGCACCGATAGGTGTTAATTTACGTGAATATTTAACTCTGAATGATAACAATATTGAAATTAGTCTAACACCAAATCGTGCTGATTGTTTAAGTATAGCCGGAATTGCTCGTGAAATTGGTGTAGTCAATAAACTTGAACTAAACTCACCGCACTTTGAACCGGTCAAAGCAAGTATTAAAGATAAAGTCACTATTGAAGTATTAGCACCTGAGGCTTGCCCACGTTATCTTTTACGTGTGGTGAAAAATATTAATGTTAAAGTCGACACACCGATGTGGTTACAAGAAAAATTGCATCGTTGCGGTATTCGTTCAATCGATCCCGTGGTGGATATAACTAACTATATTTTGTTAGAACTTGGGCAACCAATGCACGCATTTGACATGGCAAAAGTGACTCAACCTGTACAGGTTCGTATGGCAAAGCAGGGGGAGGAATTGGTTCTATTGGACGGTTCAACAGCAAAATTGAAAGAAAATACGCTGATAATCGCAGATCAAGAGGGGCCGTTAGCCATGGCAGGCATCTTTGGCGGACAGGCAAGTGGTGTTAATGCAGAAACTAAAGATGTTATTTTAGAAGCGGCATTTTTTGCACCATTGGCTATTGCAGGACGTGCAAGACAATACGGGTTACATACGGATTCTTCGCATCGTTTTGAACGTGGTGTGGATTTTGAATTGGCACATAAAGCAATGGAAAGAGCAACCGCACTTTTAATTCAAATTTGTGGCGGTGATGCCGGTGAAATTTGTGAGGCTTTAAGTGAAGCACATTTACCAAAAGTAAAACAAATTCAGCTACGTCGTACGAAATTAGATACCTTACTTGGCCATCATATTGAAACAGAAACCGTTACTGATATATTCCAACGTTTAGGATTTGCAGTGGAATATGCGAATGATGTCTGGACGGTTACTTCTGCAAGCTGGCGTTTTGATATTGAAATTGAAGAAGATTTAATTGAAGAGGTTGCCCGTATTTATGGTTACAATGTGATTCCAAATAATGCACCTTTAGCACATCTACAAATGAAGGAATTACCAGAGAAATTATTAGATCTCAATCGTATCCGTACCGCATTTGTGGACAGCGACTATCAAGAGATTATTTCTTATAGCTTTGTTGATCCTGACATACAAAAATTGTTACACCCAGAACTAGATGCACTTGTATTGCCAAATCCGATTTCAAAAGAAATGTCGGCAATGCGATTATCGTTATTGCCGGGCTTGCTGAGTGCGGTTGCATATAACCAAAATCGGCAACAAAATCGAATTCGTTTGTTTGAGGCAGGATTACGTTTTATTCCTGATACTACAGCAGAATGCGGTATTCGCCAAGAATATGTGATTGGGGGCGTAATTGTTGGTGATAAACGTCCTGTTCATTGGGAACAAAAAGGTGAACATGTTGATTTCTTTGATTTAAAAGGTGATTTAGAACATATTTTGTCTTTAACTCACGTTGGACATCGTTTGCGTTTCGTGGCTAAATCTTATCCGGCACTACATCCCGGACAATCGGCAGAAATTTTACTTGATAACAAAGAAATTGGTTTTATCGGTACAGTTCATCCAAAAATTGTACAAAAATTGGATTTGTCCGGAAAACCGATTGTATTCCAAATTGAATGGAATGCGATTTCTGAGTGTAATGTCCCTACAGCACAAGAAATTTCTCGCTTCCCAGCCAATAAACGTGATCTTGCCATTGTTGTAGACGCTGACGTTGTGGCTGGAGAAGTACTGGAAGTTTGTCGTGCTGTTGGAGGTAAACAACTCATTAATGTAAATTTATTTGATGTTTATCAGGGGGTAAATCTACCTGCCGATAAGAAAAGTTTAGCACTTAGCTTAATGATTCAAGATACAGAGAAGACCCTTGAAGAAAAAGATATTAATGCGGTAATATCTGTTGTATTATCTGCGTTGCAACAAAATTTTAATGCTTACTTGAGAGATTGATTATGGCACTGACTAAAATTGAACTTAAAAATAGCTTGATTGAACAGGGTTTAAATAAATTAGAGGCGAAGAAAGTAGTAGAGGGCTTCTTTGAACAAATTCGAGTTTCATTAGAAAATGGTGAAGATGTTAAGTTATCCGGATTTGGTAATTTTGAATTAAGAGATAAGTCATCTCGCCCGGGACGTAATCCTAAAACAGGTGAAGCTATTCCTGTTTCTGCTCGTCGTGTCGTTGTATTCAGACCAGGACAGAAATTACGTTCAAGAGTGGAAAAAACCAAACCTAAAAATTAGGGATTTTTTGTTTCTTTAAGAAAAGCCGTTTACATTAAGTAAATGGCTTTTATATTTTAACGTAATAGAAAAGGTATAATGGACAAAATAGTTGCTAAAAAGTGCGGTCAGTATTTTATTTTTTTACACCGCACTTTCTTACCTTAATTTACCTCTTTGAAACTAATCATTTCGCCTTGAATAAAATCTATTTTTTCATCGTTTTCTTGAACGAGGGGAGTAGGTGAGAATGCTTCTTTATCAAAGGCAATATCACCTTCTATTCCTTCCGGAATCTTTCCATGTCGGATACGTTTAAAATCAAATAAGTTAGAATCACATAAATGTGAAGGCACTATATTTTGTATCGCACTAAACATAGTTTCAATGCGTCCGGGATATTGACGATCCCATTTTTGCAACATTTCTTTGACAACTTGACGTTGTAGATTTGGTTGAGAACCACATAAATTACAAGGAATAATTGGAAATTGTTTGGCAACTGCATATTTTTCAATATCTTTTTCTTTACAGTAAGCCAAAGGACGAATAACAATCTGTTTGCCATCATCACTGATCAGTTTTGGCGGCATAGATTTTAATTTGCCCCCATAAAACATATTCAAAAACAAAGTTTCCAGCATATCATCACGATGATGTCCTAAAGCAATTTTAGTTGCCCCCAATTCTGTTGCGGTGCGGTATAAAATTCCTCGACGTAAACGAGAACAGAGAGAACAAGTGGTTTTTCCCTCAGGAATTTTTTCTTTTACAATACCATATGTATTTTCTGCCACAATTTTGTAATCTACACTAATGCTTTTTAAATATTCGGGCAAAATATGTTCAGGAAAGCCAGGTTGTTTTTGATCCAAATTCACTGCCACAATATCAAAATGAATAGGTGCATTGAGGCGTAAATTTAATAAAATATCTAACAAAGTATAACTGTCTTTACCACCGGATAGGCAAACCATCACTTTGTCTCCATTTTCAATCATATTAAAGTCAGCAATAGCGTTGCCTACATTGCGACGTAATCGCTTTTGTAATTTATTCAAGTTATAACTTTGTTTTTTATCTTTTTCGGTAATGATATTTAAACTCATACAGTTTCTGATCTTGTTAAGAATGCGATATAGTAAAGGGGAATTGCCACTTTGCCAACAGAAAACTGTGTTTTTAATGATCTATTATTTAAATTAAGTACGAGATAAAAGTGCGGTAGTTTTTAGTCATATATCTATTAGAAAAAGCAAAATTACGCTATAATCTTGCACAATTTTGCGTAAATTATTGCATTGTGAGAATTGTTAATGCTCGAAACATCACAAACTATTCCTGAATTAGTCAACTGGACGAGAGAACGAGAGTTTTCTTTGAGTCTATCTACAGAACGCTTGGCGTTTTTGCTGGCTATTGCTATTTACAATAATGAAAGACTTGACGGTGAAATGTTGGAAACTGATCTCATTGATATTTTTCGCCATATTTCAAACACGTTTGAACAATCCGCTGAAACTGTTAGTACAAGAGCGAATAACTCCATCAATGAATTAGTGAAACAACGTTTTTTAAATCGCTTTAGTAGTGAGTTTACTGAAGGGTTATCTATTTATCGCTTAACTCCTTTAGGTGTAGGGGTATCCGATTACTATATTCGCCAGCGAGAATTTTCCGCTTTACGTTTATCTGTTCAGCTTTCTATTGTAGCAGATGAAATTCAACGAGCTTCAGAATCTGCGGAAGAAGGCGGTGATGAACATTATTGGCGTAAAAATGTATTTGCACCATTGAAATATTCTGTAGCGGAAATCTTTGATAGCATTGATTTATCTCAACGTATGATGGATGAAAATCAACAGCATATCAAAGAGGAAATTGCTGAACTGCTTACTAAAGATTGGCAAACGGCTATTGCCAGTTGTGAACGTTTATTAGATGAAACCTCGGGAAATTTACGTGAATTGCAAGATACGCTCAATGCTGCCGGCGATAAATTACAGTCTCAATTGTTACGTATTCAAGACTGTGTAATAGGGCATGACAATTTGTATTTTGTTGAGCAACTTATTGTAGATTTACAAGCGAAACTCGACCGCATTATAAGCTGGGGGCAACAAGCTATTGATTTATGGATTGGTTACGATCGCCATGTACATAAATTTATCCGTACAGCCATTGATTTGGATAAAAATCGTGTCTTTTCACAGCGTTTACGTCAGTCTATTCATCATTATTTTGATCATCCTTGGTTCCTTTGGATCGCACAGGCTGAACGCTTAATTGATTTGAGGGAAGAAGAATTAACATTACGTGAAGAAGAAGCCCTTGGGGAACTGCCCGAAGAATTGCAATATGAATCCCTTGCTGATTTACATGAGCAAATTGTGGAAACAATGCAATCTTTATTAATTGAATATCGTCTACAAAATACCCCTATTGATTTGAGTGAGGTTTTGACCGCTCAACTAAAACAATACCCACTTGCTAATCATTTTGATATAGCTCGTATTATTATTGATCAGGCCGTTCGTTTAGGTTTAGCTCAAGATGATTTAAACGGTATTTATCCTAATTGGAGATCGATTAACGAAAATGGTGCAGAAGTACAGGCTCATGTAATTGATAAATATTAACCCAATTTAACCGCACTTTTTGTAACTGATTAATTTAACAACTTTCTGAAAAGAAAAGAGAAAAATATGACAGATAGTATTCAAGATTTACTTTCCATTAAATTAGCTAGAGCTATTGCAAATCCTTTATTCCCTGAAGTGGATAGCCAATTGCGTTCAGGTAAGCACATTGGACAAGAGTATTTAGATAATTATTCATTTTTGGCAGATTTTCAACATGAATTAGATAGTTTCTACCGGCGTTATAATGTGGAATTGATTCGTGCTCCGGAAGGATTTTTCTACTTACGTCCAAAAGCAACCACGTTAATTGCTCGCTCAGTGTTGAGTGAATTGGAAATGTTAGTTGGAAAAGTGCTTTGTTACCTGTATCTCAGTCCGGAACGTTTGGCACAACAAGGGATTTTTACTGTTCAAGAAGTTCATGATGAATTGATCAACTTGGCTGATGAAACTAAGTTATTGAAAGCGATTAATTTGCGTGCAGGTGGTTCTGATTTGGATAAACAAAAATTAGCGGAAAAAGTTCGTTCAGCTATCAGTCGTTTACGCCGTTTAGGTATGATTCATGCGGTAGGCGATCAACATAGCGGTAAATTTACGATTTCTGAATCTGTGTTTCGTTTCGGTGCAGAAGTTCGTTCAGGGGACGATCCGCTTGAGGCTCAATTACGTTTAATTCGAGAAGGGGAAGCGGCAACGGCTCAATCATTACAAGAAGAAAAAAATGGCTTGAAAGATAATATGGATCAAAGTGCGGTAGAAAATGAACAATATTTTGAAAATGAAGAAAATGAGGGGATTGCATAATGGTAGATTTAGCGTTACAGCCGACCATGTCTGAAGAAAACATTGATCAAGTTGAACTACAGGATAAACAAGAATCCCTCGAAAATTTTACGGCATTTTCGCCTTTTCGTTCTCAGGGGGGAGTGGAGCGAGGTAAGTTTCGTTCTTTAACCTTAATTAACTGGAATGGTTTTTTTGCCCGCACTTTTGATTTAGATGAATTAGTAACTACGCTTTCAGGCGGTAATGGTGCAGGTAAATCTACAACGATGGCAGGATTTGTAACTGCACTTATTCCGGATTTAACTTTATTACATTTCCGTAACACCACTGAAGCCGGTGCAACAAGCGGTTCTCGTGATAAAGGGTTACATGGAAAACTTCGCCCCGGAGTTTGTTATGCGGTTTTAGATACTATTAATTCACGTCATCAAAGAACTTTAGTGGGAGCAAGATTACAACAAGTGGCAGGTCGTGATAAAAAAGTAGATATTAAAACCTTTTCTGTTCAAGGCTTAGCATTATCACAAAATCCAACCGCACTTTTCACTCAAATAATTGATGAGCGTCAAGCGAGGATATTAAATCTTAATGAATTAAAAGACAAAGTTGAAAAACTCAATGCTCAATTCAAACAATATCATTCAATAACAGATTATCATGCGATGATGTTTGATTTGGGGATTATCCCGAAACGTCTGCGTTCTTCTTCAGATCGCAGTAAGTTCTACAAATTAATTGAAGCATCTTTGTACGGGGGTATTTCAAGTGCCATTACCCGATCATTGCGTGATTATTTATTGCCTGAAAATTTGGGGGTTCGTAAGGCTTTTCAGGATATGGAATCAGCTTTACGTGAAAACCGTATGACCCTAGAAGCCATTAAGATTACTCAATCTGATCGTGATTTATTTAAGCATTTAATTACTGAAACGACTAATTATGTAGCATCGGATTATATGCGTAATGTCAATGAGCGTTTAGGTAATATTCAACGTGCGATTAATTTTCGTCGAGATTGGTATAAAGCAAAAGGTGAGCAATATTTATCACAACATCGCTTAGTGGAATTGAGTAAAGAAGCTGCTGATTTGGCTGAAAATGAGAAAATCTTAGAAATAGATCATCAAAGTGCGGTAGATCATTTGAATTTAGTTCTAAATGCTTTACGTCATCAGGAAAAAATTGAACGTTATCAACAAGATGTGCTTGAAATCACAGAACGTTTAGATGAGCAAACTTTAGTCGTGGAAAATGCGAATGAGCAGGTAATTGACACTGAAGTACAGTTACAGAATGTAGAAAGTGAATTGGATCAGATTCGTAATCAATTAGCGGATTATAAGCAAGCCTTAGATGCACAACAAACTCGTAATTTACAATATCAACAAGCCATACAAGCATTAGAAAAAGCTAAACATTTATGTGGATTACCTGATTTAGCTGTTAAAAATATTGACGATTATCACCAAGAGTTTGCGGTTCAAGCTGATCAATTAACTGAGAATGTACTGGATCTTGAGCAAAAAATGTCTTTGACGCAAGTTGCAAAAACACAATTTGATAAAGCTTATCAATTGGTATGTAAAATTGCCGGCGAAGTACCTCGTTCAGCAGCATTTGAGCAAGCTAAGGAATTGTTGAGAGAGTATCCGACACAAAAAATACAAGCTCAACAAGTCTCTCAATTAAGTGCTAAATTACATGAGCTTGAGCAACGTTATCAACAGCAACAAAGTGCGGTACGTTTATTAAAAGAACTGAATCAGCGTGCGGATTTACAGGTCGATGAAGCAGAACAGTTGGAAGATTATTATGTAGAACAAGAAACATTGATTGAAGATTTAACCGACAAATTATCAGAGCAAATAGAAAACCGCTCTGTCTTGCGTCAAAAAAGGGATCAACTAACCGCACTTCATCAAGAAAATAGCCAAAAAGCACCGGCATGGCTAACAGCCCAAGCCGCATTGGAGCGTTTACAAGAACAAAGTGGCGAACATTTTGCAGATAGTCAAGATGTCATGAATTTCATGCAAGCACAGTTGATTAAAGAACGCAACTTGACGATTGAACGTGATCAATTTGAGCAAAAGCGTCAGCAGTTAGACATTCAGATTTCTCGTTTAAGTCAGCCGGACGGCTCAGAGGATGCTCGTTTAAATATGCTGGCGGAACGTTTCGGAGGTGTGCTGTTATCTGAATTATATGATGATGTACCTATTGAAGATGCACCTTATTTTTCTGCGTTATATGGACCGGCTCGCCACGCCATTGTAGTACGAGATATAAGTGCGGTGAAATCTCAGCTGGATAATTTGGAAGATTGCCCTGAAGACTTGTATTTAATTGAAGGCGATCCAACCGCATTTGATGACAATGTATTGGATTCAAAAGAATTGGCTCATGGGGTAGTTGTACAGATTTCAGATCGTGAGTTACGGTATTCGAAATTCCCTGAAGTTCCTTTATTTGGTCGAGCGGCTCGAGAAAAACGTTTAGAAGAATTAAATATTGAACGTGATGAAATTTCGGAACTTTATGCACAAAGAGCTTTTGATGTACAAAAATGTCAACGTTTGCATCAGCATTTTAGCCAGTTTGTCGGGTTGCATTTGGCTTTAGCATTTTTACCTAATCCGGAACAAACTATTGCTGAAATTAATCAGCAACGCAATGAAGTAGATCGTGAATTAAATCTACTTAACAGTACAGAACAACAATTGCGTCTTCAATTGGATCAAGCCAAAGAAAAGTGGCAATTACTTAACAAATTAAGACCGCACTTTGCTCTATTGGCTGAGGACAGTTTAATAGATCGTATTGAAGAATGTCGTGAGCAACTGGATTTTGCACAACAAGATGAGTTGTTTATTCGTCAGCATGGTGCGAATTTATCGCAACTTGAACCTATTGTAAGTAGTTTACAAAGCGATCCTGAACATTATGATCGTTTAAAAGTTGATTATGACGAAGCAGTTATTTTGCAAAAAAAAGTACAGCAATGTTTGTTTGCTTTATCTGATGTAATGCAGCGTAAAGCTCATTTTGCCTATCAAAATGAAGTTCAAACCGAAACTTCTGATTTGAATGAGAAACTTCGTCAACGTTTAGAGCAAACGCAACAACAGCGTAATGATTTCCGTGAAAAATTACGTCAAAAGCAAGAACAATTTGCCCAATATAATAAAGTTTTAATTGAGCTGACATCTTCTTTGCATAATAAACAACAAGTACTAAATGAGTTGTTACAAGAAGTAGGTGATCTTGGTGTTAGAGTAGTTCAAGGGGCAGAGCAGTTGGCTCAATCTCGTCGAGATGAGTTATATCAACAACTTTCTATCACTCGCCAACGTCGCACTCATGTCGAGAAAGAATTAACTCGAATTGAAAGCGAATCGCAAAGCTTGCATACCCGTATTCGCAAAGCGGAACGAGAATATAAGGCTCAACGTGAAACAGTAGTAGCGGCGAAAATTAGCTGGTGTGTGGTGATGAGATTATCTCGTGGCAGTGATGTCGAAAAACGTCTAAATCGCCGTGAGTTTGCTTATTTATCTGCCAATGAATTGCGTTCTATGTCAGATAAAGCCCTTGGTGCATTACGTCAAGCTGTAGCGGATAATGAATATTTGCGTGATTCATTGCGAATTTCAGAAGATAGTCGCAAACCTGAAAATAAAGTGCGGTTCTTTATTGCAGTTTATCAACATTTGCGTGAACGTATTCGCCAAGATATTCTTAAAACGGACGATCCTATTGATGCTATTGAGCAAATGGAAATTGAACTTAACCGTTTAACTAACGAACTGACTCAACGAGAACAAAAATTAGCGATTAGTTCAGAAAGTGTGGCAAATATTATGCGTAAGACAATTCAACGTGAACAAAATCGTATTCGTATGCTAAATCAAGGTCTGCAAAATATTGCTTTTGGACAAGTCAAATCTGTGCGTTTAGTAGTGAATATTCGTGATTCTCATGCTATGTTGCTCAATGCCTTATCTAATGAACAGACCGAATATCAAGAACTCTTTACGGATACTCGCATAACCTTCTCCGAGGCTATTGCTAAGTTATATCAACGCCTTAATCCTCATATTGATATAGGGCAACGTACCGCACAAACGATTGGTGAAGAACTTTTAGATTATCGTAATTACCTTGATTTAGAAGTAGAAGTCTATCGTGGTGCGGATGGCTGGTTGCGTGCAGAAAGCGGTGCTTTATCTACCGGTGAAGCTATTGGTACGGGTATGTCAATTCTCTTAATGGTTGTACAAAGCTGGGAAGAAGAAAGTCGCCGTATTCGAGGAAAAGATATTATTCCTTGCCGTTTGTTATTCCTAGATGAAGCAGCACGTTTAGATGGTAAATCCATCTCAACGTTATTTGAATTGTGTGAGCGTTTAGATATGCAACTTCTCATTGCAGCACCTGAAAATATTAGTCCGGAAAAAGGTACAACGTATAAGTTAGTTCGTAAAATTTCAGGCAATCAAGAACATGTTCATGTTGTCGGATTGCGTGGATTTGGTGCAACAGAGTAGTCAAATAAAAGAAAGTGCGGTTAAAAATAAGCAATTTTTGACCGCACTTTTTTGAGGAAAATAATATATGTTGGTTTTCCAAAAAGAAAAAACACAAAAGCTCTCTCTTTTAGAGGAAATACCTTTTAAATTGGAAAAGGACATTCAACGTCTTTTTGAACAAAATCTATCAGAAATCACATCTTATGATTTGGTCAAATCCGAATTTTCAATTAAAAATTATCGCATTGATACATTAGCTTTTGACGAGGAAAGTAATTTTTTGTTATTATTGAATATAAAAGAAATCAAAATATTAGTCTTGTTGATCAGGGAATTTCTTATCTTAGTTTAATGCTTGATAATAAAGGTGAGTTTATTCTTGAATATAATGAAAAAAATGAAACAAAATCATTAAAAAGAAATGAAGTAAATTGGTCTCAGTCAAAAATTATTTTTGTGTCCCCATCATTTACTGATTTTCAAATTCAAGCTACGAATTTTAAGGATTTGCCTATTGAGTTATGGGAAATAAATCAATTCAATCAAGATATTATAACTATCAAACAGATTAAAAAATCCAAATCTGCACCTAGCGTAAAACAGATTAAGGTTACCCAAGATTCATCTTTAGATAAATTAACGAAAGAGATTAAGATTTATACAGAACAAGAACATCTTGAAAATCAATCTGATGAAATAAAAGAACTCTACGATGAATTTAAGCAAGCTATTTTGAAATTAGATAGTGAAATAGAAATAGTTGCCAAAAAAGTTTATATCGCATTTAAAAAGAAATCTAATATTGTTGATATTCAAATTAAGAAGAAAAATTTAAAACTATGGATCAATTTATCTAAAGGAAAACTAGATGATCCTAAAAAACTAGCAGTTGAAGTTGATAAAAAAGGGCATCATGGTAATGGAGATTATCAATTAATCATTAAAAATACTGATAATATTGAATATATTATGAGTTTAGTTAAACAAGCTGTTTAGGAGAAATAATGTATTATCTAATTCTTGCTATTTTTTGTAGTGTTTCTGTTTCCATTTTATTTAAATTCACCAAAAAATATCAAATTGTAACCGCACAAATGATTGCATTTGGTTATGTGGTTGCCTTGTCATTGAGCTATTTTTTATTAGCACCTAATTTTAAGGGACTTACTTTTACCGAATTTTTTGCACAAAGTGAAGCTAAGCCGATCTTTATCAGTTTAGGGATTTTATTGCCTGTCGGTTTTTTAGTGATGTCGAAAGCAGTGGAGTATGGCGGTATTATTCGCACAGATGCTGCACAACGTTTGGCATTGTTCTTGCAAATTATCGCTGCAGTTGTGATTTTCGGTGAAACCTTAAGCGATATGCGAATTGTCGGTATCATTGTCGCATTTTTCGCTTTATTTTTCCTATTAAGCAAACCTGCCGGAGGGATAAAAAGTGCGGTCAAAGCCGCTTTTGCTCTTGCCGGCGTTTGGTTAATTTGGGGAGCAACAGGGATTTTATTTAAGAAAATTGCACTAATGGGCGGTGCATTTCCTACAACCTTGTTTATCACTTTTGTCCTAGCCGGTGTGATTATGTTTATCTACCTATTAATCAAACGCACTAATTGGACAGTATCCAGCCTGATTGGTGGCATTATTTTAGGTTGTTTGAATTTCGGTAATATCCTGTTTTATATCTACGCACATCAACATTTCAAAGAAAATCCAACCATTGTTTTTGCCACAATGGATCTCGGCGTAATCTGTCTTGGTACATTAGTAGGTGCAACTATATTTAAAGAAAAAATCAGCAAATTCAATGGTATTGGGATCTTATTAGGTCTTGTCGCTATTTTGTTGTTACGGGTTTAGGGGAAAATTAAATGATAATCAGCATTCAACAACGTTCTGAACTCCATCGCCAAATTTGGCAAATTGCAAACGAAGTTCGTGGAGCCGTAGATGGTTGGGATTTTAAACAATATGTATTAGGCACACTGTTTTACCGCTTTATCAGTGAAAAATTTGAGAAATATAATGACTGTGCTTTTGAGATTATTGGATATTTAGCAGACTGGGGCAGCTGTTCGAGTGGTGCTTATCATTTTTTTGATTATTATAGGCAAAAAACAGCAGAAGAATTTAAAGAATGTGTGATGAGAGAACTTACGAAAAATTACGAAGAAAACCCTGATGTGAGAACAAAAATGACAGTTGCAGAAATAGAAAAAGAGTTTCTGACTCGTCTATGAACAAGGTAGTTAATTAAGTTTTAAAAGAGGGAAAAAGAGGACTTTATTTTAAATAAAACTACTTATTCTTCATAAATTATGGAAACCAATATTTCAAAGGAGAAGGACTATGCAAATAACAAAAGAAGCATTTAAAACATTAAGTAATAAAGGAAGATTAGAAGTTATTCAAAACCTTGATTGGTGGTCTGATAGAGATAAAATATTAGAATTATTATTGTCAGTTGATATTAGTACATTGGATAGCCGCTTACTTTCAGAACTGGGAAAAGTCTATAACAATACCTTCGAGTATGAAAAAGCGGTCTCAGTTTTGGAAAGGGTAGCAGAAGACGAAAGAGATTCATCATGGTATTATCGCTATGCTTATTCTCATAGTGGATTGGCAACTGAGTCTAACTATGATTTTGAAACCGAAGTGAAAAATGCACTTGAAAAGCTTGAAAAAGCGATCAAGATTTCTAATGATGAAGAAACAATCAGATGGTGTTTAGAACTGGTAGATTTAAGCAATTTTGAGGAAATTCTAGGAAAAAACAAGGAGAAATATCCTATTTTAACAGAGAAATACTTTGAATATATCAAACAAGAAAATGAAAAAATAGAGGAAACAATTGAGATGGCTCAAGCACAAAAGAAATTAAAGTATGTAAAGTTTACCGTAGAAGATATCAAAAGTGTAGCAGAGAACGATTCTAATGATGATATCGTTGAACCGATGTGGGAAACAATTAACATTTATGATGGATATGAGAAGTATCTTCAATCAGCAAAGGATTTTACTTTAGAGCAAAGATATTTATTAGCCATTAATCGGTATTTTGTAGAAGTAAATAATGGAGGTCATCACCAGTTTTTCTATAATTCTACAGGGATCGTTTGGGAAGATGCTCTAAATGGTTTAAAACATTTCGGAATGAACGAGTTTGCAGCTAATTTTCAGAAAGTTATAGACTATTGTGGTGGGACAATATCTTTTGATAGAGAAGAAAGATGCCGTATGCTAGAGATATTAGAGGAAAATGAAGAGGAATTTTATAAGGTCTTAGATGAAGCAGATGACTTTGTTTATGAGTATGAGGGAGAAGAAAATGAACTAATTTACATCAAAAATCATCCAAAGAAATTTGTATTTGAAGGAAAATATTGGACATACGACATTAGAAGTTAGCGAGCTTAGCAAGTTACTAGTCTTTATGTTATGCAAGCTATAAATTTTGTACGAATACTGCATGGCAGACAATTAGAATTTGTAAATTTGAATTTGGAGGTAATATAAAATGGGAATGATAGCCAATTATCAATATTTAAGCAATGAAAATTTGCGGAAAATGAAATCCTTTAATGAAGAAAACGATGAGATTTTTGAAGAACTCTAAGATAGGAATGAAGAAGCAAAGATACTTCTTGATTTAGATAAGATGTGGGATGCACTTCATTTTGTACTTACGGGAGTGAACAGTCTTGAACCAATAGAGAATAATCCTCTCAGTGAAGCAGTTGTAGGCGTATCGTATGCGAAAATGGTACAGATTTAAATGATATTTTGCCGAAAATGAGTCCGCTTAACCCACAATATAAAATGAAAAAACAGACGGTGTTTGAGAAGATTTCCGCCTTTGTGGAAAAATTTAAGGGGATTGGGGGAATGTTTTAATGAATTCTACAAAGTGCGGTAAGTTTTTTAAGGTTTTTGTATATGCAAAATGATTTCAGTTTTTTTATCTACGATTACGAAAGTTTTGGGATTAATCCTGCCACTGACAGACCGGCTCAATTCGCTGGTATTCGTACAGATCAAGATTTTAATATTATTGGCGAGCCTGTAATGTTTTATTGTAAGCAAACCGATGATTATTTACCGTCGCCGGAATCGGTTTTGGTAACCGGTATTACACCGCAAATTTGTAATGAGAAAGGTATTCCCGAACCGGAATTCGCAGAGAAAATTTTAGCTGAATTTAGTCACCCCAACACTTGTATTATGGGGTATAACAATGTCCGTTATGACGATGAGATGACACGTTATACCTTTTATCGTAACTTTATTGATCCCTATGAATACAGTTGGAAAAACGGCAATTCTCGCTGGGATTTAATAGATGTAGTCCGAGCTTGTTACGCTTTACGTCCGGATGGAATAAATTGGGCTTACGATGATGATGGAATGCCGAGTTTTCGTTTGGAAAAATTAACACAGGTAAATGGTATAGAGCATGGTAATGCTCATGATGCAATGGCTGATGTCTATGCCACGATTGCAATGGCAAAATTGATTAAACAAAAACAACCAAAACTTTTTCAATTTTTCTTTGAAAATAGAGGAAAGAGGGAAGTTGAGAAGTTGATTGATATCGCTAATATGAAACCTTTAGTACATGTATCAGGCATGTTGGGTAATTATCGAGGTAATACCAGCTGGGTTGTGCCATTAGCTTGGCATCCTATAAATCAGAATGCTGTTATTGTTTGTGATTTAGCAAAGGATATTGATGACTTATTGGCTAAAAGTGCGGTCGAATTACGTCAAAATTTGTATACACCAAAAGTTGAATTGGAACAACATAATATTTTACCTGTACCACTTAAATTAGTGCATATTAATAAATGTCCTATTCTTGCTCCTGCAAAAACATTATTGCCGGAAAATGCAACCAAATTGGGAATTGATCGAGAATTCTGTTTGCAAAATTTGCAAAAACTGCGTCAATCTCCAGATATTCGAGATAAGGTCATTGAAATTTTCCATGATGAAAGAGAAGTAATACACAGTGATAATGTAGAAACTGAGTTATACAATCAGTTTTTCAGTAATAATGATAAAAACAATATGACGATTTTGCGTCAATTATCTCCGGAGAAATTAAACGAGCATAATTTATCTTTTTCAGATAAACGTATCCCGGATTTATTATTTCATTATCGAGCAAGACATTTCTATAAAACGCTTGATCGCTCTGAACAGATAAAATGGCAAAAATATCGCCAACGTAAACTGGAAAAAAGTGCGGTTCAATTTGAGGAAAGTTTACAACGTCTAGTAGAAGAGTATCAAAATAATCCTGAAAAATTATTGTTGTTACAACAAGTATATGAATATGGAGCAACTTTACTTCGTAAGTTATATTGATAATAGCAATATCTAGAAATGCAGGATGAAAAGGTATTTGGTAAATAAAATAAAAGAGACAACGTAACAACTATAATTTTATTTACTAAAATTTATAGAGGAGAAGAGGGTTGAATATTTTAATTGATTTTGATGGTACTTGTGTAACGCATAATTTTCCTGAAATAGGCGAAGATATTGGTGCTGCACAAGTATTAAGAGATTTGGTTAAGAATGGCCATAACTTGATTTTATTCACAATGAGATCGGAAGATTGTTATCTTGATGAGGCATTGACATGGTTCAAAAATAATGGGATTGAGTTATACGCTGTTAATATCAATCCTGAACAATCTAAGTTTACCAGTTCTCCTAAAGCCTATGGAGATCTTATTATTGATGATATTGCATTAGGCATTCCGAAATGGTCCTGCCATTTTTATCGCCCTTGTGTTGATTGGAAATTGGTGTCGGAAATGCTGTATAGTCAAAAATTGCTAACATTTGAACAAATCAATAAATATGATTTTAGCATGAGAAATTATTTATAATTATGAAACGTTTTAAAAGCAACGCTCACAGCTATGCGAGGACGTTGCTTTTTTTGTAGCTTTTATTTATTAAGCTTTTTCTCCTTAAGACCACACTACAAAACTATTACAAATCATCTCTCTATTTAATAAAGTTAAATAATAATACCTTTCAATGTACAAGGGAGTCTTTATCTGTCTTGCTTAGCTGGTATAACTGGCTTGTGCATAAGTCTGAGATTTATTTATATCGTAGTTTTCGCTAACCGTATAACTGATTACTCATAATGTATATTATGTTAAATTAAATAATTAGATATGTAACTTTTGGACTGGTTTGCCCCTCTATTTTGCTATGAAATATTCTGTTAATTAGATGAGATTAAAAAAATAAAAACGATAAAAATAAAAACTAGTTTTTTATTTTTTTATATTTGATACGGTGTCACTAAATTAAATATAATTTTCATAAAAAAAGCCCTATGACTTTCATCATAGGGCTTAAAATTTTGAAAACTTTATTTATACACGTTTAAAATCAATATGGACTAATTTTGGCTTGAATGGATGGCGTTGCATCGCTTGTACTTTAACAGAAATTTCCTTCCCTTCAATAACTAGGATAATAGTATCCGAATAGAAAGAATCATGAATTTGAGCGTTATTTAATTCATCATGATTTAATACAATTGAAACAGGTGCTTCACTACCACCATAAACGATAGCAGGGATTTGACCATTATGACGCAGGCGGCGGCTCGCACCCTTACCTTGCTTAGAACGAACTTCAGCGTTAAATTTAAATGACATTTTTTATGTTCTCTTGAATAAAATAAAAAAACAAAAAAACCGCAGGCGACCCAGCGATTTCCCTTACGTTATGCTAAAACTTATAGTCATGTTTTAGACATGGTGCTGATTATAATGAGTTATTCTCTATAAATCAAATAAAACATTGAATTTAAACTGGATATTTCTACTAAAAAAGCTAAAATAGCCGTCATACTTTCTTATTATAAATGGGTAGTTCATGGACTTATTAATTAATTTTTTTACTGATTATGGGTATTTTGCAGTTTTCTTTGTTCTCATTATCTGTGGCTTTGGAGTTCCTATTCCGGAGGATATTACTTTGGTTTCAGGGGGGGTTATTGCAGGTTTATACCCTAATGAAGTTAATGTTCATATCATGCTGATTGTGAGTATGCTTGGTGTGTTAATTGGTGACAGTACAATGTATTGGCTTGGTCGCATTTATGGTGTGAAAATATTAAGAACTCGTTTAATCAAGAAAATAGTAACCCTTAAACGTTTAAAAATGGTGAAAGAAAAATTTGCTAAATATGGCAATAGAGTTTTATTTGTGGCACGTTTTTTACCTGGTTTAAGGGCACCAATTTATATGATATCAGGCATTACTCGTCGTGTTAGTTTTATTCGTTTTCTCCTAATTGACTTTTTTGCTGCAATTATTTCAGTGCCTATTTGGGTATATTTGGGTGATTTTGGTGCAAGCAATCTAGACTGGTTACATCAACAAATAAAGAAAGGTCAATTTGCAATTTATATCTTAATACTTCTACTCGCATTGTTCTTATTTTGGAAATGGAAACGTAGTAAGAAAAAAGATATGTAATTTAGACCATCTTACAGGGCGTATTTAATTATGCCCTATTTTATTTACGGTATAGTGATTCGTAAAAAATAACCATACTCTTCTACTTTCGATACACTAGATATCGTATAAAATATTGGGGATATATAATTTAAAAAGGGTACTATAAAAAGTACCCTAATTTATCTTTAAATTAAAGTGCAGATTTTGCTTTCTCAACTAATGCTGTAAAAGCAACTTTATCAAACACAGCAATATCAGCCAAAATCTTACGATCGATCTCAACAGATGCTTTTTTCAAACCGTTGATAAATTTGCTATACGATAAACCGTTTTGACGAGTAGCCGCATTGATACGAGCAATCCATAGTTGACGGAATTGACGTTTACGTTGACGGCGGTCACGGTAAGCATATTGACCAGCTTTAATTACTGCTTGGAATGCAACACGATAAACACGTGAACGTGCACCATAATAACCTTTAGCTGCCTTAAGAACTTTCTTATGGCGTGCTCTTGCAATAACACCACGTTTAACACGAGCCATTATCTAATCTCCTATTGTCCATGAATCTTAAAAAATTTAACTAATCGTATGATTGTGCCCAAAACGCTATTTATGCGTATGGTAAGCATGCTACCACTAAAACTTGGTCTGCTTTCGCAACCATTGATTTATGACGTAAATGACGTTTACGTTTAGTTGTCTTTTTAGTCAAAATGTGACGTAAGTGAGATTGTTTACGTTTGAAACCACCTGAAGCAGTTTTCTTGAAACGCTTAGCAGCACCACGTAAGGTTTTAATTTTAGGCATTGTTTATAACTCCGCATTGTTTAAGTTTAACATCAGATAATTAGGCGAATAAAAATACGGCAATTCATACCGCACTTTACTACTTGAATTTGCACTAATTATTTCTTTTTGGGGGCAAGTACCATAATAGCTTGGCGACCTTCTAATTTGCCAGGTGCAGATTCAACAACAGCAATATCAGCAAGATCATTTTTAACACGTTCTAACATGTCTAAACCAATATCTTGGTGAGCCATTTCACGTCCGCGAAAACGAACAGTGATTTTAGCTTTATCCCCATCCTCTAAAAAGCGAATCAGGCTGCGTAGTTTTACCTGATAGTCGCCTTCGTCTGTACCAGGACGGAATTTAATTTCCTTCACTTGTACAACTTTCTGCTTTTTCTTCTGCTCTTTTGCAGCTTTACCTTTTTCATAAAGGAACTTACCGTAGTTCATAATACGGCATACCGGTGGTTCTGCATTTGGACTAATTTCAACAAGGTCTAAATCTGCTTGCTCTGCCATATTTAAAGCTTGTTGGATAGATACAATACCTACTTGTTCGCCATCTTGGTCAATCAAACGAACTTCTTTCACTCTAATTTCATCATTAATACGATTAGGGCGATTTGTTGCCGGAGCTTTTTTTACGGTTTTAATAATGTTATTCCTCTAACGATTTTAAACTACTATCAAACTGCAATACTGCAGAAGACATAAACGATTGCTGTATTTTTAGCAAAAAACGGCGAGATTTTATAAGATTTTCAATTACTATGCAAGGTATTAAGGCATATATTGACAAGTTTTATAAATAAATGCACTTAATAAAATACATAGAACGCATAGAATTTGAATAAGTTTTTTCTTTGTTAGCTTTTCTGCCGGCATAACTAGTTTCCTTTGCACTTTTTAAATTTAAAACTTCTTAATTATTTTATTTAATGTTATCATTTCTTGAGTTAGATCAAGTTTTGCATTACACGCTTTTATCTCAGTTTCAATGCTTTTGAGGAATGAATGAAAACTTTTCCCTATGAACAAAAAATTGGACGACGAGTTCAATCTACTGGTTGTGCTATTCACTGTCAAGCTTGTAGTATTAGTCAACTGTGTATTCCGTTTATGTTTAATGAACATGAATTAGATCAGCTTGATAATATTATTGAGCGTAAAAAACCTATTCAAAAATCTCAAATTTTATTTAAAGCAGGCGATGAACTGATTTCTCTCTATGCTATTCGATCCGGCTCCATTAAAAGTTATACTATTGGTGAAACTGGAGAAGAACAAATCACCGCCTTTCATTTACCTGGTGATTTAGTAGGATTTGATGCGATTAATGGTATGCGACATTTTAGTTTTGCACAAGCTTTAGAAACATCTATGGTGTGTGAAATTCCTTTTGATATTCTTGATGATCTATCAGGAAAAATGCCGAAATTACGACAACAAATAATGCGTTTGATGAGTCATGAAATCAAAACAGATCAAGAAATGATTTTGTTATTATCTAAAATGAGTGCTGAAGAACGTCTAGCAGCTTTCATCCATAACCTTTCAAATCGATACTCTGCTCGTGGTTTTTCTGCACGAGAATTTCGTCTAACAATGACCCGTAGTGATATAGGTAATTATTTGGGATTAACTGTTGAAACAATCAGTCGTTTGCTGGGACGTTTTCAAAAAAACGGTCTTTTATCCGTGCAAGGAAAATATATTACTATTAATAATATGTCAGAACTTTCTACACTTGCAGGAACGACAAAACCTAAAATTAAAATGATCGGATAAAAACTTGGACGCAATAATAAGTTACTACTTTCGATCATTTTTTAAAGTACAATTACTTGTCATTTTTATAAATATTGCCTATTCTATTTCTATAGTTTGTTTCCACTGGAAAAATATGTTTATTGTTTTTGCAAAATATCGGAGGTTATTATGCAATTTAATAATATACTTGTCGTTTTAAATCCCGAATCAGAAAAGCAATATGCTTTGGCTCGAGCAGTTCGTTTGGTACAAGAACAAAAGAGCGAGAATAGAGTAAGAATTACAACTTTTATGACGGTGTATGATTTTTCTTATGAAATGTCAACTTTGCTTTCTTCCAAAGAAAGAGAAACAATGTGTAAAAGCATTATTAAGCAACATCAGCAAGCTGTTCAACCATATCTCGAAAAATATGCGGATCCGAATATTGAATTTAATTCAATTGTTCTTTGGCACAGTAATGAAGCGGAAGCTATTACAAATGCTGTTGCGGAACATAATTATGATCTTGTCATTAAATATACTCAGGAGAAGGAATCTTTATCGGCATTAATTTTTACACCTCAAGACTGGCAATTACTACGCAAATGTCCTGCACCTATTATGGTAGTACGTGATGGAAATTGGAAACATCAACGTCGAATTTTGGTAGCGGTTAATGTTTCCAATAATCAAGAGGAATATACTTCATTAAATAATGAACTTGTTTCTTTAGGAATTGATTTAGCGGATAAATTAGAACGAGGTAATATTCATCTTGTTACCGCTTACCCTCCCACTCCAATTAATATGGCAATTGATTTACCTGAATTTACAACAACAGAATATGGTGATAGTGTTCGTGGACAATATCTTTTAAATATGAAAGCATTACGCCAACAATTTTGTATAGATGAAGAGCATACTCATGTAAGAGAAGGATTTCCTGAAGATGTTATTCCTGCTGTCGCAAAAGAGCTGGAGGCTGAATTGGTTGTTTTGGGAACAGTAGGAAGAACAGGACTATCTGCTGCATTCTTAGGAAATACAGCAGAACATGTTATTAGCAAATTAGAATGTAACTTGTTGGCAATTAAACCGAGTAAAAAATAACAAAATTATTACACGAAAATCCTAACTTAATCGTTAGGATTTTTTTAAAGTAATTTTAAAAATGAGCCTACGGTATAGAATGAGCCAAATACTAAAATAATATCCTTTTCTGTGGCATTTTGTACCGCACTTTTTACTCCCTCATATACAGAAGAATAAGTTTGAGCAGATAGCTCATTAGTTGTTGATATTTGTTGTAATGTCATAAATAATTCATGACTACTCTGCCCTCTTACGCCATCTAAGGTTACTAAATTCCACTGATCAACAACTTTGATTAAAGGCGATAATATTCCTTGACTATCTTTATCTTTTAGAATGCCACATACCGAAATAATTTTTCCGATTGATTTAGCTTTAAGTGCGGTTAATCTTTCTAATAAATAGGAAGCTGCATGAGGATTATGACCAACATCAACAATAATTTGAGGTAATTGTTTAACTGTTTTTTTACTTAATTTAGCTAAATTTAATAATTTTTCTGGGTTGATTTTCTGAAAACGCCCTGCCAGTTCAACTTCTCTAAGTGATTTATGAATAACTGATATAGAAATATCAAAAGGTAAATAAGCCAACGTTGCTAAAGCTGTTGCAGCATTTGCCAAGGGAATACTACAAATAGGTAAATTATCCATATAAATAGCTTTATTACCTTTTATTGTTTCCCATGTCCAGCCATTTTCCTGTTTGCTGAATTTCCAATCTTTATTACGACAAAATAATATTGAATCTAATTTTTTCCCTTGTTCTAATAAAGAACAGGGAATATTGTTTTCACCAATAACGGCAGGCTTATTTGGACGAAAAATACCCGATTTTTCAAAAGCGATCTCTTCTCGAGTATTACCCAAGAAATCCGTATGATCGATGTCAATACTGGTAATTACGGCAAGATCTGCATCAACAATATTAGTAGCGTCCAAACGACCGCCTAACCCTACTTCTAAGATAACAACATCCAAATTAGCTTGCTTAAAGAGATACAAAGCAGAAAGTGTACTAAATTCAAAATAAGTTAAAGATTGTGATTTATGTTGCTCAATAAAAGCAAATGCTTGAGTATGTTCTTCATCAGCTAATTCTTGATTTTGAATTCTTACTCTCTCGTTATAACGAATTAAATGAGGAGAGGAATAAACACCAACACGAAATCCTGAGTTTAGTAATAATATTTCCAGTAGACGACATGTCGTCCCTTTTCCATTTGTTCCTCCCACAGTAATAACAAAAGGAGCAGGCTGTAATAAATCTAATTGTTGAGCAACTGTCTTGACCCTATCTAATCCTAAGTCAATTGCTTTAGCATGTGCTTTTTCTAAAAAACAAAGCCACTGTTCAAGTGGCGATGTTGCAAATAAATTTAAACTAGACATCATCAGATTTTTCTTGAATTAATTCAGGTTCAACAAAAGGGGATGGCATATTCATGAGCTTGCTTAAAAGATTAGCTAAAGTTTCACGCATCTCAGAACGTTTAACAATCATATCAATAGCTCCATGCTCCAGTAAAAATTCACTGCGTTGAAAACCCTCTGGTAATTTTTCACGCACAGTCTGTTCAATAACACGAGGTCCGGCAAATCCAATTAATGCTTTGGGCTCTGCAATATTAATATCACCCAACATTGCAAAACTTGCAGACACACCGCCTAAAGTCGGATCTGTTAATACTGAAATAAAAGGAACACCTTTTTCTTTCATCTTTGCCAATACTGCACTGGTTTTAGCCATTTGCATTAATGAGAACAAAGCCTCTTGCATACGAGCTCCACCACTTGCCGAAAAACAAACTAATGGACAATGTAATTCTATTGCTTTTTCAGCAGCTTGCACAAATTTTGAGCCTACAACAGATCCCATAGACCCTCCCATAAAACTAAAATTCAAGGCAGCCACAACAATTGGCATGCCATAAAGAGTGGCTGAAACAGTAATCAACGCATCTTTTTCGCCTGTTTCTTTTTGGGCGGCTGACAGTCTGTCTTTATATTTTTTTAAATCTCTAAATTTTAAAATATCTTTAGGTTCTAAATCTGCAGCAATTTCAACAATGCTATCTTTATCCAATAAAGCAACAAGGCGTTCTCTTGCATCAATACGCATATGATGACCGCACTTTGGACAAACTTCTAAATGACGTTTTAATTCATCACGATACAACACTTGCTCACAGGAAGTGCATTTGGTCCATACCCCTTCAGGTACATTTGATTTTTTGCTATTTGAAGTTGTATTTTTACTAAAAATTCTATCAATCCAGCTCATGTTTAACCTTTTATTTATTAACTTAAAACTCGCCTCATTAGACCATAAGTCGGGGGAATTTTCCAGAATTTAACAACTCCGACTAGCCTATTAATTCAAGCAATTTAACTGCCATTAACGCTAGATTAAAGTGTTGCTCATCGGCTACAGACCAAAATTCTATTTTATTTTCCGCCGCACTTAATGTACTAATATGCAATTTCACTTTTTCCTCATTGTTTTCATTTTCTCCGTGAGTAACCGGCGTAATTAATTTCTCTGCATGATATTGAATTAGCTCATTTTCTTGCCAAAAATGTAATTGGCTTTCTATATCAACCAAATAATCTGAAAGTGCAGTCACAAACTGCCCCATTCCATAAAATACAGGCACTTGAATTTGATGAAAGACAATATTCTCTAATTGTGGGTAAATTTTTTGTAACTGTATAACTAAATTTTGAGTTTGTACAGGAAAGACATCAAAGGCTAAACGTTGCTGTTCCGTATCCAGCGGAATCCCATTTAATAATTGTGCTGTCTGTCCAGCCAATTTGGCAACTTGTTCTGCTTCTACATAGGAAGCGGGTAATAATGAAGTCACAACCAATTGATGAATGCTATTAACAATATTACTGATAGCTAAAGCACATTGCGTTACTTGTGGATTTGGAAGGGAAACAATATTTCTTTGGCGTAATTCAATCAATTGATCGTCATTAATACCTGGTACAACAACCGGAATATTTGCAAGGCTTGCACAAATGCCCAGTACATCGATCACAATACAACCTGAATCAGCTATTTTTGCCAAAAGATCAACATGCTCAATTGTCCCTGCAAACAAAACATAATTAAACTCTGTCCAATCTGCCTCTTCAGGCATAATTTGAATAACTGCTTTATTGTTAAAACGAATGCCTTGCTCTTCTTTGAAAGGCTTTATTTCAATAATTGTCAAGCTTTCAATTTCAAGCTGAGTGTGTTCTAAAGTTTCGACAATTTTCTCAGATAACTCAAATTCTGCTGCAATAGCAATACTTAACATTTTTCTCTCTTATAAACTCGGATAGAATGCAGTGCATTTTACAAAATAATTCAGGGAAAAGAAAATGCTCCTGTAATTATTTACTAGGAATATTGCTCAGAAAATTAACGCAATAAATCCCAAACAGGACGACAATTTTCCGGTAACACTAGAGATTTTCCCAATTCAATCCAACTACTTGGAAAATGAAAATCGGAACCAACGGAACTGTATAAATCGTACTCTTCCGCCCAACGAGCAAGTAATAAACGTTGATCCTTGGTTTGTCCACAACCTGCTACTTCTATTGCATCCCCACCCCACTGTTTAAAATCAGCGATAAGACGTTTTATCTTTTTTGTTGTCATGGTATAGCGTAATGGATGAGCAAGCACTGCAATTCCGTTGGCTTGATGAATAATCTCTATTGCATTAGGGATATCAACCCATTGTGTTTTGACATATGCAGATTTTCCTTGTGCTAAGTATTTTTTAAAAGCTTGACTAATGTTAATAACCTTGCCTATTTGCACTAAATAACGGGCATAATGTGCTCTTGTTAATTCTCCATTCGTCAGTTTTTGCGTTTCTGCAAAGGCGTTGGCTACACCTAAATGCTCCAATTTTTTACCGATTTCAACCGCTCTTTGTAAACGAATTTTTGCCTGCTCATTCAAAAGTGCGGTCATTTTTTTTGAATTTTCATCAAAACCTAATCCTACAATATGGATACTATAATTTTCCCAAGAAGTAGAAATTTCAACACCATTGATCAATGAAATACCTAATTGTTCTGCTTGAGTACGAGCTTGCGATAATCCTGCAATAGTATCATGATCTGTCAAGGCTAAAACATTTACACCTTGTTGATGTGCCCTTATCACTATCTCTTGTGGTGATAAGGTACCGTCAGATATAGAACTATGGCAATGCAAATCATAAATTTTGTTCATACTTTCCTAAATTACTTATCAAAAATAAAAAGTGCGATAAATTTCACCGCACTTTCACTTAGTTATGTGTCTGTTTTCGCTATTGAAGGGCTTTTTCTATTTTCTCAAACAAATCTTTCGACAAATTTTCCACTTCGCTTAAGCGAACTAAAGCACGTTTCATCAAAGTTTGCCGTTGAGGATCAAAACGAGAGAAACGAATTAGCGGTTCAATTAAGCGTGAAGCAACTTGAGGATTACTTTCATTTAACCTTAACAGGATCTCAGTTAAAAAACGATAACCTGAACCATCGATTGCATGAAATCCTTTTAAATTATGTACACAAAAGCTACCGACTAAAGCTCTTAAACGGTTAGGATTATTAAAATTAAAACTTGGATGTTCCATTAATTGTTGCACATAGTCCAAAGTATTGTCTTCAGGTCTTGTAGCTTGTAAGGCAAACCATTTATCCATAACCAAACCGTCTTGTTGCCATTTTTGCTCAAAATCCGCTAATAATTGGTCTCG
Source organism: Histophilus somni 2336 (assembly GCF_000019405.1). NCBI lineage: Bacteria > Pseudomonadati > Pseudomonadota > Gammaproteobacteria > Pasteurellales > Pasteurellaceae > Histophilus > Histophilus somni. The sequence continues at coordinate 1,544,753 of NC_010519.1, forward strand.
ACAAGGTAGTTGAGCCTGTGTTGCCGATTTTAAAGCATTTAAACTGTCAGTCATGTTATTTGCTTTGACATAATGTTTATTCACCAAATTGTTACCTAAATCTGTATAAGCCAAATAATTCAAACAGAGATTACGTAATGCTCTCAACGCAATATCTTGCTCAGTTACTTGATATGTCTCTAACTGAATTTCATTATAAATTTTCAAGAATAACTCTTTCAAATTATTTGCAATATGGCGTTGCATAAATTCTCGCACTGCATAAATACCGTCCGGATCGATCGTTTTGAATAATTCGGCAAATTCAGTTTCTTTTGGCAGTGTTAAAATCGTTGTTACTAAACCAATATCTTGCTGGTAATTTTCTAATACTTGATAAAGTGCGGTAAGAATTTCAGCAGAAAACTCCAGTGCCAGTCCTTGTTGATAATGAATTAAGTTACGTCGTAACTCTGCATTAAATAACATTTGAGCCGCATCCCAACGGATAAAATCATTTCCAGCAAATTTCAACAGTATGATTAATTGTTGTGTATTGTAAGCATAATCTAATTTTACCGGTGCGGAAAAATCACACAATAACGCTGGTACAGGACGTGTATAAATGTTTTGAAATTCAAAAACTTGTTCTTTTTGTGTAAGATTTAATACATCAGAAAGATCTTTGCCATCAGCCTGTAAAAATTGCTCCACACCGCTTTCATCGTATAAAGCGATTTTTATTGGAATATGTAAATTGACTTTTTCCATCTGATCGGCAGTTGGCGGGGTAAATTGTGAGATTTTGAGTTGATAAACGTGATTTTTTTCGTCATAAAAATCTGTTACAACCAATTCCGGCGTACCTGATTGACTATACCAACGACGGAATTGGGTTAGATCAAGTTTATTGGCTTGTTCCATTGCAAGGATAAAATCTTCACAGGTCGCCGCCTTGCCATCATGGTCTGCAATATAACGTTGCATACCTGCCTGAAAACCTTTTTCTCCTAATAAAGTATGAAGCATACGGATCACTTCTGCACCTTTTTCATATACTGTAACTGTATAGAAATTATTCATTTCAATCACTTTTTCCGGACGAATTGGATGTGACATCGGGCTTGCATCTTCTGCAAATTGTACTGTACGTAAAAATTTTACATTATTAATGCGATTGATTGCTCGTGAACCGGTATCTGATGAGAACTCTTGATCACGAAATACAGTCAGCCCCTCTTTCAAACTTAATTGGAACCAATCTCGACAAGTTACTCTATTTCCTGTCCAGTTGTGGAAATATTCATGTGCAATTACACTTTCAATCGCTAAATAATCTTCATCCGTGGCAGTTTGCGGATTAGCCAAAACAAATTTAGAATTAAAGATATTTAATCCTTTATTCTCCATGGCTCCCATATTGAAGAAATCAACCGCTACAATCATATAAATATCTAAATCGTATTCTAAATTGAAACGTGCTTCATCCCACTTCATGGACTTTTTCAATGCACTCATTGCCCAATGAGCACGGTCAAGGTTACCCCGATCAACATATAATTCCAGTGCGACATTACGACCGCTCTTTGTTACAAAATTATCCTGTAATAAGTCAAAATCACCTGCAACTAAAGCGAATAAGTAACTTGGTTTAGGGAAAGGATCTTGCCATTCAACCCAGTGACGACCATCTTTCATTTCACCACAAGCAATACGGTTACCGTTCGATAAAAGATAAGGATATTTCGTTTTATCCGCTGTAATTTTTGTGGTATAGCGAGCAAGTACATCGGGACGATCCAACATATAAGTGATTTGACGGAACCCTTCCGCTTCACATTGCGTACAAATACCCTCACCGGATTGATAAAGCCCTTGCAAAGATGTATTTGCACTAGGGTTTAGATGAGTAACAATTTCTAATTCAAAGGTATCGGCATTTACGTTGGTTAAATCCAACACGAGGCTTTCAGCATCTTGTTGATAAGATTTAAACTCTTCATCATTGAGTTTGACTGAAACAAATTGAAAACTATGACCATCAAGACGTAACTGTTTGCTTTCAGGATTAAGACGTTGAAATTGACTTATTGCTGTTACGATGGTTTGTTGCGGATCAAGTTGAAAATCAAGATAAATATCAGTAACAGTAAAATCGGGGGATTGATAATTCTTTCTATATTTGGCTTTTTTTTGCATAATGACAACCTAAATTTATTGAGAAAAACTGTGCTAGGATATGATTTTTCGCTAGGTATTTCAAGTTATAACAATTAAGGGAGCGTTTCGCTCCCTTTTGAAGTTTTGTTACGCTAATTTTAATGGCTCAATTTTCCATATTTTTTCTGCATATTCTAAAATAGTGCGGTCAGATGAGAAGAAACTCATATTCACAATATTTTGCAATGCACTTTCAACCCAAGCTTCTTGATTTTTATATTTTTCATCCACTGCTTTTTGCATCTCAACATAGCTACGAAAATCTGCAAAAGATTGATAATAATCGTAAGAACGCAATGAATTTAACAAATCATGATAGCGAGTAGGTTCTTTGGGTGAGAAACGACCTGCATTAATCTGATCAATAACTTCACGTAATTGTTCATCCGACTGATAAATATCAAATGGATGATAACCATTACGCCGTAACTCTTCTACTTGCTCTACGGTATTACCAAAAATGAAGATATTATCTTTTCCAACATTTTCCAATATCTCCACATTTGCACCATCTAATGTCCCTAGCGTTAACGCACCATTTAAAGCAAATTTCATATTGCTTGTACCAGAGGCTTCTGTTCCGGCAAGCGAAATTTGTTCTGAAATATCAGCCGCCGGAATAATAATTTGGGCAAGACTGACACTATAATTTGGAATAAACACAACTTTTAAACGACCTTGTAAGCGATCATCATTATTAATGATATTTGCCACATCATTAATTAGGTTGATAGTTTGTTTTGCTGCCGTATAAGCTGAAGCTGCTTTACCGGCTAAAATAAAGACCCGAGGTGTCCAATCTTTTTCTGGATTAGCAATCATTTCATTGTAACGAGCAACAATATGTAACACATTAAGAATTTGACGTTTGTACTCATGGATACGTTTTACTTGAACATCAAATAGAGCGTTTGAATTTAATTCAATACCTAACTCTTGTTTTACATAATTCGCTAAACGTTGTTTATTTTTACGTTTAATCTCTGGAATTGCTTTTTTCAATTCAGGATCTTGAATATGTGCTTTAAGCGTTTCTAATTGAGTTAAATCTTTACGCCATTCAGTGCCTATATATTTATCAAATAATGCGGATAAATCAGGATTCGCTACCGCAATCCAACGACGAGGGGTGATTCCGTTAGTGACATTGGTGAAACGTTCAGGATAAATGCGATAAAAATCTGCAAATGTAGAACTTACCATTAAATCCGAATGAATTGCTGCCACACCATTTACTTTATGCGATCCAACAACAGATAGCCACCCCATTCTCACTTTACGTATATTACCTTCCTCAATCAATGATATACGACGAATAAAGTCGTTATCAGTAGTAACAGAAGTGCGGACATATTCTAAGAAATAATCGTTGATTTCAAAGATAATCTGTAAATGACGAGGTAATATCTTCGCCATCATTTCTACCGGCCAAGTTTCTAGTGCTTCAGACATTAATGTATGACAAGTATAAGAGAATATCTGACAGCACATATCCCAAGCTTTTTGCCAAGTATATCCTTCTTGATCAATTAAAATATACATCAACTCTGGAATAGCTAAAGCAGGATGAGTGTCGTTTAAATGAATTGCAATTTTATCCGCTAAATTATCCAATGTATTATAAATTCGCTTATGGCGTTTAATAATATCTTGTAGAGAAGCTGAAACTAAAAAATACTCTTGGCGTAAACGTAATTCTCTGCCTGCAGCTGTTGAATCATCCGGATAAAGTACTCGAGAAACATTCTCACTAGAAGATTTTTCTTCGATAGCATGGAAATAATCACCACGATTGAATGACACTAAATTAAAAGTTTCACCTGCGTTTGCACTCCATAAACGTAGTGTAGCTGCACTGTCATTGCTATATCCCGGAATCATTTGATCGTAAGCAAGTGCGGTGATTTCTTCTGCATTTTTCCAAATACATTTTTTCCCTTCAAAATAAATATGCCCTCCAAAACGGATATTAAAGCGTTTAGACGGACGAATAAATTCCCAAGGATAACCTTTTTCTAACCACGCATCAGGTTTTTCAACTTGTTTGCCATCTTCAATATATTGCTGAAACATACCATATTCATAACGAATACCATATCCCATACCGGGTATTGCAAGCGTTGCGATAGAGTCCATAAAACAAGCTGCTAGACGACCTAATCCACCATTACCAAGACCGGGATCAACTTCTTTCTCCAATACATCTTCTAAATCGACATTAAGTTCAGCTAAAGCATCTTTAGCTAAGTGATATACGCCTTCAGAAATTAAGGCATTAGATAAAGTACGCCCCATGAGAAATTCCATTGAAAGATAATAAACTCGCCGAGTTTCTTCTTTTCTTGCTTGACGGGCAGTGGAAATCCAGCCCTCTGTTACTAAATCACGTATGGCGTATAAAGTTGCATTTAGCCAATCACGTTGACTTGCCTCCTCCGGAGAACGAGCAATTAAAAAAATTAATTTATATACAATCGATTTCTTCAACGAATCCTTCGTATTTTCCGGACGATTATAAGAAAAAGGAAGGGGAAGTGTATTTACCATTAGGCTCAAACTCCTGATTTAATAAAAAACTACCGAATTTTATTCATCTGTATAAAAAAAACAATAAAATTTTATAAAAAATAATTTGAATATTTCTACTCAAATTATTTCGCTAAAAAATTTATTTATGTAAAAGAATATCATATAGGGATTGATATCCTTTTGCAGATGTCTGCCAACTGAAATCCTGTTCCATAGCATTGACTATCACACTTTCCCATTGACTTGGTTTACGCCACAAAGTAAATGCACTATCAATACCATAACATAATCCCCCAACATCAGCATCATTAAATACAAATCCTGTTGCATGACGTGCTTTGATGTTTTCACTGCTACTATCAATGACAGTATCAGCCAAACCGCCTGTTGAACGAACTAACGGTAAAGTTCCATATTTTAATCCGTATAACTGCGTTAAGCCACAAGGCTCGAAACGACTTGGAACAAGAATGACATCTCCTCCGGCAATCATTAAATGTGATAATGCTTCATCATATCCAATTTTTACTGCGATATTTTCCGGATACTCTTGTGCAAGCCAATTAATACCGGCTTCTAAATGTGCTGAACCGGAACCTAAAATTGCTAATTGCCCACCTTGTTGTACAATTCTCTCGGCACTACCAATTAGTAAATCTACACCTTTTTGCTCTGTTAGACGTGTAACCATTACAAATAACAGTGCATTAGGATTTTGTGGTAAATTAAAATAAGCTTGTAATTTTATTTTATTCTTACGTTTACCCTGCATTGATTTCAATTTGTAATGATCTTCAATATACGGATCACTATACGGATGCCAAATTTTTTCATCTACGCCATTCAAAATACCAACCAATCGTCCCTGTGCTTTCAAAGTTTGCAACAACCCTTGTAAACCATAAGCAAATTCAGGTGTTGTAATTTCTTTGGCATAGGTTGGACTAACTGCAGTAGAAATATCGGAATAATACAGTCCGGCTTTTAAATAAGACATTTCACCATATAATTCCAATCCATCTACATTAAACATCCACCAAGGCAATCCAATTTCAGTTAGATGATAAGGTAAAAAACGTCCTTGATAGGCTAAATTATGGATAGTAAACACCGATTTAGCAGGGCGTCCTTTATGATGCAAATAAGCAGCTGTTAAGCCTGCATGCCAATCATGAGCATGCACAATTTCAGCACGCCACCAAAAGTCTAATCCTGTAGCCAACTCTGCCCCAACCCAAGCCAATAAAGCAAAACGCTTATAGTTGTCCGTATAATCGTTATACCACATATCATGGTATGGATTACCTTCACGGGCATATAAATGCGGTGCATCGATTAAATAAACACCAATACCATTGTATTCACCATAACGTAGTACAACATGTCCGGCAAAATTATCAAATTCAGCAACTACAACGGTATTTGGAATACCACGAGAAATAGCAGGATAAGCCGGTAAAACAAGTCTAGCATCAATACCAATTTCATTTTGTGCAAAAGGTAAAGCCCCCATTACATCAGCCAATCCGCCTGTTTTTAATAATGGATATAATTCGGAACAAACATGTAATACTTTCATTGTTAATTTTAATCCTCCCATCAAGGCGGTAAAAATAAAAAATTCTACCGCACTTATTTATATTTACACCTAGTCTAAATGAATTTCAGAGACAACTTTTTCGCCATTTAATTTTTTCATCATTGATTCAGTTACCAAAATAACTTTTCCGGTACTACTTACACGGAAGCGTTTGCGATCCTCTTCAATATTTACACCAATAACTGTGTTATCCGGGATAACTACTTGGCGATCAATAATACAATTACGTAAAATACAATTTTTACCGATAGTTACTTGAGGCAACACCACTGAATATTCTACTTTAGAATCAGCTTTCACTTTCACTTGATCAAATAACACAGAATAACTAATTTCTGCATCAGTAATCACACAACCACCGGAAATAAGCGAATTATCTACCGGTTTAATATCTTGCTTGTTATAGAAGAATTTTGATGGATAAGTTTGGGTCGGATTACCGCGAATTGGCCAGCGTTGGTCATAAATATCCAATTGCGGATGTTCAGATACTAAATCAATATTTGATTGCCAAAAACTATCTAACGTCCCCACATCACGCCAATAAATCTCCCCATCCGTATTACGTCCCATACAAGATCGGCTAAACGGATGTGCATATAAAACTTCTTCCTCTAAAGATTTTGGCAGAATATCTTTACCAAAGTCATGAGAGGTATACGGTGTATTTACTTCACGCATCAATACATCATATAGATAATCTGCATCAAACACATAAATTCCCATTGAAGCTAAAGAAGTATCCGGTTTATTTGGAATCGCCGGTGGATCTTTTGGCTTCTCAACAAATGCTTTTACTTTCAAATTTTCATCCACTGCCATCACACCAAACTCTGATGCTTGTTCACGTGGAACTTCAATACAGCCTACAGTACATTTTGCATTGCTTGAAACATGATCTAAGAGCATTTGGCTATAATCTTGTTTATAAATATGATCACCGGCTAAAATTAAAATATATTTTGGACGGTAATGATCACGAATAATTGCCATATTTTGATAAACCGCATCAGCTGTGCCACGATACCAAGTAGAATCATCAATTTGCTGACGTGCCGGTAACATATCAATAAATTCACCACGTTCTTGCGGTAGAAATGACCACCCTTTTTGTAAATGGCGTAATAAAGAATGAGCAGCATATTGCGTGACTACCCCAATGCGATTTAAGCCGGAGTTAATACAATTTGATAAAGCAAAATCAATAATACGACGGTTGCCACCAAAATATAAAGCTGGTTTAGCACGTTTATCTGTTAATTCATGAAGTCGTGAGCCTCGACCTCCGGCGAGAATTAATACTAAGGTATCTTTAACAAGTTTATGTTTACTTAAATTTTTAGTAATACTGTTACTCATAGCAACTCCTTATCTTTTATTTTTATACTCACGACTAACTCACATTTACTTGAGTTATTCACTTTTTCTGCAACACACCAAAAGCCAAATCCGTCATCTCCAACTGCTTGTTTTCTAAATGTACTACTTTTGAATAACACAAAATCTCCCAATTGCCTTGAGGTAATAAGAATTTTTGTGAACTTGTTTTTGCGTTGATAACGAACAGGTATTTACTGTCCAGCAAAATCTGCAGAGCTTTGCTCTCTTTATTATGCCACTCATCTAATGACATCTTCTCAGCATCAATATTTAACCAAGATACATTGCTCTCCTGCCACCAATTATCCCGTTGTAAACTCGGAATTTGTTTACGCAATGCAATAACTTGCTTAACCAAATTAAAGAGATCTTGTTCAAAATATTGCCATTTTAACCATGTTGTTTCATTATCTTGGCAATAGGCATTGTTATTACCATACTGCGTATTACCAAACTCATCACCAGCCAATAGCATTGGCGTTCCGTTTGATAATAACAAGCTCAGTAACAACGCACTACGACTTAAATAACGAGCTTCTTCAACAAGAGAATTTCCCTCTTTATATCCTTCCATACCATGGTTATAACTATAATTCTCACTCCGCCCATCTCGATTATCTTCACCATTTGCCCAATTATGCTTTTGGTTATAACTTACTAAATCATGTAATGTAAAACCATCATGTGCGGTAATAAAATTGACAGAATTATGTGGTAATTTCCCCTGACAACGATATATATCACTCGAACCTGCGAAACGCTCTGCAAAAACACCGAGTTCACCGCTTTTCCATAACCAAAAACGACACATATCATCACGAAATCGGTCATTCCATTCAGCAAAATACGCTGGGAAATTACCTACTTGGTATCCACCCATACCTATATCCCAAGGTTCGGCAATAAATTTAACTTTTTGCAAAATTGAGACCTGCTCAATTTCTTTAAATAATAAGGCATTAGCATTAAAATCCGGCGTTTCTCGTCCTAAAACTGAGGCTAAATCAAAACGAAAACCATCAACATGACATTCTTCTACCCAATAGCATAAACAATCAATTATCCACTTTCGTCCTAGTTCAATGGATAAATTAAGTGTATTTCCACAACCTGTTAGATTAATGTAGTTTCCCGCTTCGTCCTGCCAATAATAAGTCCGATCATCAATTCCTCGTTGACTAAACGTTGGAAAATACTTTTCCGATTCAACAGAATGGTTGAACACTACATCTAAAATCACCTCAATTCCCGCTTTATGTAATGCTTTTACCATTGATTTAAACTCTGTTAAGGGTGTTGTATCGGCTTGATTTGACCAATATTTGGACTCAACAGCAAACATCGCTAAGGGACTATAACCCCAATAATTCTGTAGTCTTTTCTCCTGCAAGTGCGGTTCATCTAAATGATAATTTATTGGCAATAATTCCACCGCACTTACACCTAATTCTTTCAAATAGGCAATGACATTTTGATGAGCTAAACCTGCATAAGTCCCTCGAATTGCTTCCGGAATGTCCTCTCGCAACTGAGTAAAACCTTTTACATGCAATTCATAAATGATACTTTCTGACCAAGGTGTTTGGGGTAAAATATCTTCTTCCCAATCAAAAGATGACGATTCAATTAACGCTTTAGGTGCTAAATGTGCATTATCTCTCTCATCTTCAAGTAAAAACCAAGCTCTATTTTCTACACAACTTAAATCAGGTTTACCCACAACAGCTTTCGCATAGGGATCTAACATCAATTTATTTGGATTGGATAAAGAACCATCCACGCCATGAATACGAAAACCATATTCAGTTCCATATTCCAATTCAGTTACCCAAATATGCCATATATTTTCTGTACAATACATTGAATAACAGGTTTCTTGAACAGAATTTTTATTAAAAATACAAAGTTCAACCGCACTTGCCTGTGAGGAATAGATTGCAAAATTAAATCCTGCAATACCTTCCATACAACATTCTGTACAACCTAAAGGATATGGTTTACCTAAACTCATCTTGCTCATAAATATTCAAATTGTTTTTATACCTTTAGCTAACGTTGTTTTCTACTGATGTCGATTCTGCAATCACCTCTGCATTTGGAAAAACAGCACTTTCCTCGTTTTTTACTTTTTTAACTACCGCTCTTTTTGTTACCGTCTTTTTAGGCTTAACCTCTGTTGCCTCAGAGACAGTATCAGCGACAGTTTTTTTGGTTCTCGTGGTTTTACCCTTTGCTATTTTTTTCTCTGTTTTCACCGCTGTATCTTCAACTTTCGAGGTTTTTCTCATTTTTCTGACTTTTTTTACTTTATGCAGTTTAAGATACACTGTTGCTAGAGGAGGGATATCAATACTGATAGATTGTGCTTTATTATGACTTTCAATATCTTCAGTTACAATTTTGCTCGTATTTGTCGAATTTGATCCCATATACTGTTGTGCATCGGAGTTTAAAATTTCCAGATATTCACCGGCAATATTTACACCAAAACGGTAATTTTGACGTAAAACAGGGGTGAAATTACTGACAACAATAATACGTTCATCTTTTTTACTACGACGCTCAAAAACAAACACGGAATTTTGATAATCATCAACAACAAGCCATTCAAAACCTTGTGGATCCGTATCTAACTCAAAGAGCGGTGCATTTTTTTGATAAATATGATTAAGATCTCTAACATAATCCTGTATAGCTTTATGCCAGCCACCACCATGAAATTCATCAAGAAGATACCAATCCAAACTTTCCTGATAATTCCATTCTCTGCCTTGAGCAAATTCATTGCCCATAAAGAGTAATTTTTTACCCGGATAACCCCACATATAACCATAATATGCACGTAAATTAGCAAATTTTTGCCACGCATCTCCGGGCATTTTACCGAGTAATGAACATTTACCATGTACAACTTCATCATGTGAAAGCGGTAAAATAAAGTTCTCACTATATTGATACACCATACCAAAGGTCATTTGGCTATGGTGATGTTGACGATAAATCGGATCTTTTTTCATATACGACAATGTATCGTTCATCCAACCCATATTCCATTTAAAATGAAAACCTAAACCACCTTCATACGGAGGATGAGTAACACCGGCAAAAGAGGTTGATTCTTCCGCAATTGATACAACACCAGGAATTTCCGTTCCCAATAAATGATTAGTTTGTTTCAAAAATTCAATGGCCTCCAAATTTTCACGACCACCATACTGATTTGGTATCCATTGCCCGTCTTCACGGCTATAGTCACGATAAATCATAGACGCAACCGCATCTACTCGAATACCGTCTAAGCCAAATCGCTCCATCCAATACAACGCATTCGAAGCCAAATAATTTTTTACTTCATGACGACCGTAGTTATAAATCAAAGTATTCCAATCTTGATGATAACCTTCTTTGGGATCCGCATGTTCATATAAAGCCGTACCGTCAAAAGCAACTAAACCGTGCGTATCGCTTGGGAAATGACCCGGAACCCAGTCTAAAATCACATTGATTCCAGCCTTATGAGCTTTATTCACTAAACGTTTAAAACCTTCGGCTGTACCAAAACGGCTAGTCGGAGAATACAAACCTATAGGTTGATAACCCCACGAACCGTCAAATGGAAATTCAGACAGGGGTAAAAGTTCAATATGCGTAAATCCCATGTCTTTTACATAAGGAATAAGCTCCTCAGCAATTTGATCATAATCCAGCCAAAAATTATTTTCCAAGTTACGACGCCAAGAACCCAAATGTACTTCATAAATTGAAATCGGCTGATCAGCTTGATTAGCTTTTCGGCGTTTTTCAGTCATTGATACAATTTCAGGCAATGCCCCAATTTGTGATGCTGTATCAGGACGTAATTGTGAACTGAAGGCATAAGGATCGGCTTTTAAGCGTAATTGATTATGACAGTCTAACAGCTCAAATTTATACAGTTGCCCCAACGATACTTTGGGTAAAAATAATTCCCAAATACCGCTAGATTGATGAAAACGCATTGGGTGCCGGCGACCGTCCCAATAGTTAAAATCGCCTACGACCGAAACACGTTTAGCGTTTGGTGCCCACAGACGAAAATTTACACCTGCTACGTTGTCACATTCGGTAAAATGTGCACCTAAAATTTCATAAGGGCGTTTATGGGAGCCTTCTGCCAGTAGCCAATTATCAAGTTCATTAATCATCGGATGAAATGCGTAAGGATCTTCTATAACTTGAGCTTCATTTCCCCAATAAACTTCTAATTGATACGCAAAAAAACTATGCGTATTAGGCACAACACCGGCAAAAAAACCACGTTCATCTACCCTCAATAATTCACAAAGTACATTTTTTGTTTCTTTACTGAGAACAAATACTTTTTCAGCATCCGGTAATAATACCCTTACTTCAATCCCATTTGACGTTTCATGCATACCTAACACGGAAAAAGGATCCGCATGTTCTCCATCAAAAAAAGTATCAATGGTAGATTGTGATACAAATTTATTCATAAAAACCCTGCCTATTTATTTCTTGCCTGATTAATTGTTCTAATTAATGAAAGTACTGTTTTATCAGTAAAAATTTTTTCTAGCGGTTGTAATAATTTCTTACGCCAGTTAGGATATTCCGTTGAAGTACCGGGTAAGTTAAAAGAAACCTCTTGATTAAGTAAATTTTCCAGTTGTATGCCAATTAATTGCGTTTGACTTTCAGCTAAATATTGATGAATGACATGATTTAAATTATCGTGCATTGCCATATTTAACGCATCTCCCCAATAATCAGGCGGTAAGTATTGATCTCGGTGCAAAGTATTAAGCAACGCTTGTTTATCTACTACTCGCTGATCATATTTTGATTTTAAAACATCTTCTTTCAACATACCTAATTGAGCAAACAGTTCTAAATCACGACAGTGCCAAAAACTCTGCAATGAAGGAAGATCATGAGTTCCAACTGTAGCAAATGCTTGCAAAGGAAAATGATCTGCTTTCGGATATTCGTTGTGTTGTTGCTCAAAATACAGAACAAAATAAGAGAACACTTTAAATTCATCCAATTTAAACCGCACTTCATTAGGTACAGTACCTAAATCCTCACCGACAATTAAACATTGATTACGCTGACTTTCAATTGCCAAAATTGCCATCAACTCTGCAAAAGGATAATGTACATAAAGTCCATCACAGGCACTTTTTCCTTCCGGTATTAACCACAAACGAAACAATCCCATAATATGATCAATACGTAACACACCAAAATGCTGCATATTGGCTCGCAACATATCAATAAAAGGCTGAAAGCCACGAGCTTTTAAAATTATTGGATTATAAGGCGGAATATTCCAATTTTGTCCTACCGGACCCAAAGGATCCGGCGGAGCACCAACTGAAGCGTTCACACAATAAAGTGTTTGATCGGACCAAACATCCGCACTTCCTCTCGAACTGCTTACAGCCAAGTCTCCATAAATTCCCAACGATAGACCTTTTTCCAAGCACAAGTTTTTTACTTCAGTTAATTGGATAGTAGCCAACCACTGCACCCAAGCGTAAAAATCCACTTGTGTTTTATATTTACGTAACAAATTTTTGCGTTCTTTATCAGTTAAAATTTGCCATTCTTTACGCCAACCTAACCAACCAATTTTATTTTCATCTTCCGGCATATTTTGATGTTCAATACTATCTAATACGTCAAATAAAGCCTGAGATAATAAAGCATCACCTTGTGCCTTCACAAACTCAGCAAATTGGCGACGACGCTCAATAATTTTACTTGCTCTGCTACGCTTAAAATAAGCGAATAACTCTTCTAATGCAGAACGTTTTAATGACATTACTGCCTGATAATCTACGATATCAGATTGGCACAACTCAGCCAGTTTAGCTTGAGTATTCTCTTGTTTAAACCAATTTTGGACTTTTTGACACAAATTAAATTCAGGTAATTTATCTACTGCCAAATATAAAAAATTCAACCAACGTCTTGAAGAAGAACTGTACGGACTTGCCCATTCAGGAATAGCCGGATAAAGTTGATGTAACGGATTAATTCCAATAAAGTCAGCTCCCAGCACCGCACTTTTCTCAATTAAATATGCAAGATCGGCAAAATCGCCAATCCCCCAATTGCGTGCGGAAACCAAACTATAAAGCTGAACATTAATTCCCCATGCTTTTTTACGTTGAAATACTGTCGGTTGATAAGATTGTTGAGGCGAAACTAAAATGCGAACGACATAGTTATTTCCATTTATTTCAAGAAGCAACGAATAATAACCATAAGCTAAAGGAGATAATGTTAGTTTTTTCTGCTCTTTAAGAAGTTGGCTCCGAGACAGGAAGTTCCCATTATCATCATACAAAGAATATTGAATAGAAATGCCGGAAGATAAATTAAATGCGGTTAAGTCATAAATTATAGGTTCATTTTCACTGACGACTATTACATCATCAAATTTTTTATCTTCTGAACCGACTTCCGTTTGATTCAGTAATTGAATGAAATAATGCAGACTTTCCGGTTTTGCGTAAATCAAATTACCATCAATATCATAATGAGATATGGCAATCCCTATTTTTTCTGCATCTTGTTGTAATTGATTAGAAATGCCCATCTTACTCTCAAAAAGCTTAAAAAGAATTAAATCAATTTCATTCTATCTAATCTTAACTGACAAAAGCAAACGCATTACTTTAAATTGTGATCCAGTTCAAATAGAAATTTTAAGTTTTTTCATCAATCACAAATTCAAACCAATCAATCACATCTTTTTCATGAATACCCTGCTCAATCATCACACCAGCACGTTTCATTGCTTGAGAATGACCAACGATGAGAGGATGCCAATCAAAGAGCGGTTTATTTTCATAAAGTAAACGATAAGCACAAGTACTGGGCAACCAACTGAAATGTGGCAAATTTGCTTTAGTTAATTTTGTACAATCTTTCTCTAAGCGAAAACGTTTCTCATAATGACCGCACTTTCCCGTTTCTAAATTCAATAGATTGCAAGCAATACGAGTAAAATACAGCTTTTGTCGTTTTCCTCGCCCTTCAATAAACTTACGGTAACAGCACTTGCCACAACCATCACAAAGTGCTTCCCATTCTTCATCGTTCATTTCAAGCAAAGATTTATATTTCCAGAATTCAGGGGATAAAGTCATTTCGAAAAAAACCGATACTATCATCTTAAAAAAATAATCCGGTTAAATATTATTCAACCGGACTCGTAGAATATTACCCAATTCAGGGAGTACGGAATTTAACCGCACTTTTATTACTGTGTCAATATTGCTTCAAATCTAAATTGAGATGGCAAAATTTTATGGGCTAAAGCCTCTATATTTTGTTGAGTTACTTGCTGTAATAACTGTTGCTCAGCAAACATAAGCAAAGGACCATCACTCAAAGAATAACTTTGTTCCAATTGAGATAAAATGGCTAACAATGATTCCTTCGCCTGTTTTAACTGAGATTGTTTTTCACTCACTTTTTTAGCCAACAATTCAGGCTCAATGCCTTGTTTAAGTATTTGATCTAATACATGATGAGTCATCTGCGTTAATTCCTGTACACGCATAGGATCACAACTAAACTCTATTTTCCCCTCAATTTGAGGTGAAAAATGTTCTTGTTCAAACCACGCATGCACTGCATAGATACCCGATGCCTGTTCTCTTAAACTCAACCGTAATTTCTCTTGTATGATATCTGCTAAAATATCCAGTAAATATTTGTTTTCCACTTGCCATTGATGATCAGCTGCGAAATACATTTCAACTTCTGCTCTTGGCTCATGCAACCCTTTAACAACTAAACGCTGCTCGGGTACATGTGCCTTTATCGGCTGTAATACTCTATTTTGTGTTTTAACCGGTACATTGGCTAAATATTTTTCAGCCAAATTTTGTACCGCACTTTCGCTAATATCACCAACAATAAAATAAGTGAAATCTGTTTTATTCGTAATATATTGCTGATAAATTGCGGAAAGTTTATCTGCCGTTAAATGCAGATTACTGAAACGATTTGCACCATATAGCGTTTCTTGTTGTGGAAAACGCAATTGCTCTACTTTCTGCATAAACGTCTTTTCCGGACTTTTTTCATTCACTTCATCCTGTAAAGTTTGGCGATATTCGGCTAAGACTTTCTCTGAAACAGGGCTGGTTTGTAGTTTTAACCTAAATAATCGCAGAATATCCGCTAAACTTTCTGTTTTACCTGCCGCCGTAAAACCCTGATCAGCCTCATCAATAACCGTCGTAAAAGCTATCGGAGCGTGACTGAAATACTGATCAATATCAGCCTGAGGTACAATGCCAATTCCAGTATCATCGACCACAGAAATCGCCGCTCTTAACGCATGATAATGTGATCTTGGCACAGAACGTAATCCTCCTGCTGTCAAGGCTTTAAAATAAACTTGTTGCGGACTTTTATCACTATACATATAAATCAATTTACTGCCGTTACTTAACAAATATTCAGTAATTTTTTGTCCACGCCATACTTTTTGCTTAGTGGCATTGCCCGCAACTAAATCTAAATGCGGAAGCTGAACTACCCTATTATCTTGTTGTTGCCAAGAAGATTGCGATTGCTGTAAAGCCTGTTGCCATTTTTGTGCCAACCATTGACTATCAAACGATAATTTGTGCGGTTTTGGCTGAGTAATCAGCACCAACTTGGACTTTAACTGCAACATTTGTTGAAAAGTGCGGTTAATATCTGCCAAAGTCAGTTGATTGAACAATTGATGATTTAATTCATATTGATCTTGCGGAGAGAGTAGCACTTGATCATTTGCCATGGTAACAACTAATTCATCAGCAATTTTGATACTACTCACTTCCAAATGTCGTTGTTTAGTATTTATTTTACGCAAACGCTGAAGTTCATCATCCAATTCCGTCTGCGTAAACCCGTTTTGAGCAATTTCCGCAATAAAGTTAAAGAGTTGCTCTGTCGCTTTTTGATAATCCTCATTCTCAAGTTGTAAAGAAAATGTGGATTGTAACGTTTGCTTACCTAAATAATCATGATAAAAATTAGCAGATTTTACGACCGCACTTGAAGACTGATGTAAATATGTTTCCCATTGTTGCAAACGTAAATTAAGCAAACGCACCACAATTTGTTGCCATAAATTCTCTCGGTATTGTGCTACCGTATTGATATTTTCCGGCGGTTTAAAAAAACTCAAGTCCAATCCCGGTTCACGCATTTCTTTCTCAGACACGGTCGCTAAACGCCATTTAGGCGGTAAAGGAATATCAAAATCAATCTCGGGTAAAGGTTGGTGTTGTAGCGGATGGCTACTCCCTAATTTCTGTTGAATTAAAGACTTAATTTTTACCGGATTCACATCACCTACCACAATAAGACTGACATTATCCGGACGATACCATTTTCGATAAAAATCTTTTACACGCTGTGCCGAAACATGTTTAATGACGTTGACATCACCAATCGGATCTCGTTCTACATAACGTGACCCCGCCATTTCTATTTGGCTTTTTTTATCCCCTAAACGCAACATAGGACTTAAACGTGAACGCCATTCTTCCAACACAATTCCACGTTCCGCCTCTAAATCCGCTGGTAAAATGGTAAGATGGTTTAGCCATTGATCAATAACATTGAATGCCAAGCTAAGAGATTGCGGATCATTTTTAGCGATATTTAATGTATAAACCGTATTTTCAAAATCGGTAAACGCATTAATATCACGTGCAAACTTCATTCCTAATTTCTCAAGTGCATTAATAATTTGATTTTGCGGATATTGTTGCGAGCCATTAAATGCCATATGTTCAACAATATGGGCAACCCCTTTTTGATCATCCTCTTCGTGCATTGAACCGGCATTAACTACCAAACGCATATACACACGATTTTGCGGAAAATGATTAGGTAAAATGACATAACGCAAGCCATTTTCCAGTTGTCCTTGGTGGGCTTGCGAATGAAAAGGTAACGTATCTTTTTCATGAAATAAGGATTGGCAAGCACCAATCCCCAAAAGAGCGGTTAAAATTAGCAATATTTTTTTTAACATTAGAATTCATACCCTAATTCAAGCCAAAATTCACGACCTGCTGCGTAGAAACCATTATCCTCGTTAGAACTTAACCCCTTTCTCGTTTGATTAAGGACATTCAATATATCAAATTTCACAATCGCAGAATGTTTACCAAAGATTTTAGGTTGCCAACGAAGGCTGGTATCCCATTGTGTATGAGTGCCGTAATTGTAACTGCGATAAATCGGTAACTGACTACTTCTACTACCTGTATCCAATTGTTTAAACCCTTTTATAGGTGCTTTTACATAAATTCGGTTGGTCCATTCCAAATTATAATTTGGCATAGACATATCCACGCCAATCCGAGCCATCCATTCTTCACGATTGTTATTAACTTTAGACCGCATTTCTAATTCGGTCATTTGTTTTCCGTCTAAAATCACAATGGAATTCGGGTCATATCCTACACCTATATCAATACCTTTGGTATTTAACCAATCAAACCCTAGCGAAGCTCGCCATTCTGTCTGCCAAAATTTCCAACTGTCTTTATTTTGAATTTGCAACGTATATACATTATTGCTGTAATCTTTGCCTCGTGCAAAATGACGCACTTTTTTACCATTTTGACCATCTTCTTTTAGTATGATGCGGTTTTTATTTTGACGATGAATATATCGGGCATCAAGGATAACATTCCCGAGTTCTTGATTAATACTGAAACTCAATTCATCACTAAACGGCGTTTTCATGGAAGCAACGGACTGATAACGTGTGGTTCCTTTAGTGCCATCAATATCATCTAATTTGAAAATTCCCTCACTTAATTTCATGGAAGCAAAAGAGCGGCCATAATAACGGTTTGCTCCGAGGCTTAATTTGGTTTGTTCAAAGGGTTGATAGCGGGCGACAAAACGAGGGGCAATATTGGTATTTTTCAGGAAAGTATCACGCTCTAAACGTAATCCCGGACGAACTTCCCATTTACCCCCCAGCTTGATTAAATCTTCGACATAAAGGGCGATATTGTGATAATCGGTTTTTACTGTTCCTTTGGAAACGGAATTTGAAGAAAGAGGACTTTCCATACTATCCTGCATGAAAATTTCAGATTTAGCATTTTGATCACGTTGAAAACGATAGTGCGTAAATTGCCAGATACCCCCTAAGGAAATAGAATGTTCAGTACGTCCCCAAGTCAACGGATCCATAGCAAATTCACTGGAAAAATGCACATTGCGTTGCGTTAAAGCACTATCTCCCATTCCTCCACGTTCATAATTAATCGGATCATAGTTTTCATCAAATGCCAATATTTGCTTCAAATAATTAGAGGCGGATTTACGCTTATCTGCAAATTGATCATACGCCAATGTATTAGTTAACACACCGCTCTTTAACGAACGAATCCAAGCTAAAGTGGCACCATAGGCTTGATGATAATCTTGCACATTGCTATCAACATTTGTATCAAAGAATTTAGTTTCCACATAATTAGAATAACGCAAACTCAATTCAAAGCGATTATCCTCATTAGCAAGCCAGTTAAAATTCAACAACGCATTATCGGAACGGCGTTTATGTCTGCGATTATCCGAACTCAACTTGTCATCTTTTCCCAGCACTAAACGACGTTGCTGAATATCTGAAGTACGGCGACTAAATCCTGCTACCATACCGATATTTTTCCCTAAAGAATGTTGTGCAGAAAGGCTGAAGAAATCTTTGCTATATTTAGGTTGAAAATCCGCACTACTACCGTTAGGCGAGGCTTGTTTAAATTTTTCCCGATCTTTTTCCTCAAGATGAAACTTCGCCCAATTAGAATGGCTGGTACGATAACGCAGTTGCACACCATCGGTACCATCGTATTGCTTGGTTTTGGCGACTACGGCACCGCCGGCAAAACCGCCTAAACTGGCGGAAATATCGCTGTCGTAAACGGTTACGGAAGACAATAAATTCGCATCAAAGAAATAGGCTTGTGCATGACTTGCCATAGGCAAAGTTTGCATCGCTCCATCAAAAATAGCCGAGTCAAAGCCTAAATCATTATTGATATTGACATTATCTACAAAATAACTGGTTTGATTGGCTTCCGCACCATTAATCGAAATGTCAGCAGGTTTAATTTCACCTCGTTGAAAACTGTTTTCATCACTACGTTCAAAACGCACATGAGAATTGGTTTTCAAAAAATCAGAAATATTGCCGTTGGAATTAGGGGAAGATTTAATATCTTTGGCGGTTACTTTTTGGCTGGAAGATAATCCTGCGTTTTGCTCTGCATAAACAACAACCTCCGGTAATTGATTAGCTCGTTCAACTTTATTTTTACTTGTTTCTGCTTGAGCGGAAAACGCTAAACAGACGCTGACAGCTAATAAGGTTTTTTTAGTTTTTAAATCATAAGCTGACATAACTTTTCCTTAATTAGATATAAATGATAATAATTCTTATAAATTTTATCATCTAAATTTTTTAATGTAAAAATGTTCATCGCTTGCAGAAAAAAAATAATCCGACCATAGGTATGATCGGATTATGTGAGAGGCATTAAAATCATTAAATATACTCAGTAATACAACCGCACTTTTGGCGAAAAGGAACAGATATTAAAACCCTTCTTTCAGACTGACAGTTAGATTAAAAACTAAGTTATCTGCATTACTGTCTTTGCTATCGGCACAATAATACCCTTCCCGTTCAAATTGATACGCTTGTTCAGCTTTGGCACTAGCAAGGCTTTGTTCAACTACTCCATGCTTAATGATTAAGGAATTTGGATTTAACACTTCATTAATGTCTTCCACTGCTCCCGGATTCGCTACAGTAAACAATTTGTCATACAAACGAAATTCTGCCGATAAATTATCCGTTGCTGACACCCATTGAATAACACCTTTTACTTTGCGTCCCTCAGGATTTTTACCTAATGTTTCGGGATCATAAGTACAATATACTGTGGTTACACAACCTTCCGCATCTTTTTCAACACGTTCCGCTTTAATCACATAAGCATTACGCAACCGCACTTCTTTACCCAACACCAGACGCTTATATTGTTTATTCGCTTCTTCACGGAAATCAGCCTGATCAATATAAATTTCTTTGGTAAAAGGGAGTTCCCTCGTTCCCAATTCTTCACGATTTGGGTGATTAGGTGCGGTAAGTATTTCTTTCCCATCAAAATTTTCAATCACAATTTTTAGTGGGTTTAACACTGCCATTGCACGAGGTGCGTTTGTGTTTAAATCATCACGAATACAGCTTTCTAATGCACTGTATTCCACCACGTTATCCTGTTTAGTTACCCCTATACGACGACAAAACTCACGCAATGATGCAGGGGTATAACCTCGACGACGTAAACCGGAAATAGTAGGCATACGCGGATCATTCCAACCGTCAACAATCCCATCATTAACCAATTTCAGTAGCTTACGTTTAGATGTCAATGTGTATTCTAAATTCAAACGTGAAAATTCATATTGATGCGGTAATGGACGCTCAATCGAAATATTATCCAATACCCAATCATATAGACGGCGGTTATCTTGAAATTCTAGCGTACATAATGAATGAGTAATTCTTTCAATGGCATCGGAAATGCAATGGGTAAAATCGTACATCGGGTAAATGCACCATTTATCGCCTGTTTGATGATGACTTGCAAATTTGATGCGATATAACACAGGATCACGCATAACCATAAAAGGAGATGCCATATCAATTTTCGCTCTTAAACTTGCCGCGCCTTCTGCAAACTCGCCTTTTTTCATTTTTTCAAATAACGCCAAGTTTTCTTCTATGCTGCGATCACGATAAGGACTGTTTTTACCTGCTGATGTAAGTGTTCCTCTATACTCACGAATTTGCTCGGGGGAAAGTTCATCAACATAAGCCAACCCTTTTTTAATTAATTCAATTGCATAACTATACAGTTGATCGAAATAGTCGGAAGCATAGCGAGGCTCCCCCTCCCATTCAAAACCTAACCATTTTACATCTTGCTTAATACTGTCAACGTATTCCACATCTTCTTTTACCGGATTGGTATCGTCAAAACGTAAATTACATTTACCCTGATAATCTTGTGCAATACCGAAATTTAAACAAATCGACTTAGCATGGCCAATATGTAAATAGCCGTTCGGCTCAGGTGGAAAACGAGTATAAACATTATGATGTTTTCCACTAGCTAAATCTTCATCAATAATTTGGCGAATAAAATTTGTTGGTTTATGTTCCGTATTTTCCATTTCAACTGTTATTTCGCTCATTTTTTGTCCTCAATGCAATTTGATAATTAAAAATCTGCGTATTTTACAGTGTTTTGCACAGAATACAAAGTACAGCGGATTTTATCTCACTTGGCATATCTGTACATTACCTTTTGTAAACTTTCAGGTAAAATAGCATAACCTCTAATACAGGTATTTTTATACCGCACTTATTTTTCATGAAAAGGAACGTTTATGTCTGATTTGACCCTACACAGCCGACATACCTATTTAGATCAAGTCAAACACATTGTGGCAATCGGTGGGGGTCATGGGTTAGGACGTGTCATGTCTGCATTGAGCTTTATGAATGAGCGTCTTACCGGTATTGTTACTACAACAGATAATGGCGGCTCAACAGGGCGGATTCGACAAACTCAGGGCGGCATTGCTTGGGGTGATTTACGCAATTGCCTTAATCAGATCATTGCAGAACCTAGTACAGCATCTGCTTTATTTGAATATCGTTTTTCCGGTCAAGGTGAATTAGCAGGGCATAATTTAGGTAATTTAATGCTGAAAGCACTGGAAAATATGAATATCCGTCCAACAGATGCGGTTAATTTAATTCGAGATCTTCTCAAAGTGCGGTCTTTTATTGTGCCAATGTCTGAAAGCCCTGTACACCTTGCCGCCTCCTTGTCTCCCGGTAAAAGTATCGTTGGAGAAGTAAGTATTGATCAATTAACCGAAATCCCTACATCTATTTTTTTAGTTCCATTAGTACAGGCTACCACTGAAGCAATTCAAGCTTTAAAACAAGCGGAAGTCATTTTATTCGGTCCGGGTAGCTTCTTAACCAGCATTATGCCGCCATTATTACTACCAGAAATTATTGAGGTACTGAAAAATAGTCAAGCTAAGAAAATCTTTATTGATAATTTAGGTGTAGAACACGGTCCTGCCGCCAAATTATCTTTAATCGATCGCATTCAATGGATTAATCAAACTATTGGTTGTGATATTATTGATGGTGCGATCGTTCAAAGCAAGCCGCAACAGAATTATCACGCCTCCTCAATAAAAATCATGGCTCGCCAACTTAAAGCCGATGATATAGGCTACCGCCACGACCGCACTTTACTTTGTAATGCGATTGACGAATTATTGACAGAATTAGCTCATCATTTTTCACCTAAGCAAGTTTGACTAATTTAGCTGGAATTCCTTGTCTAACAGCGGAGCCACATACCCAATCAACCCAAGGCGAGGCAATCTCTTTGGTACTATCTAACAAACCAAGATCATTAATATTAACTCCGGAACCAATCTGAGCATGTCCTTCAATTAATTTCCCATTAATTGTATAACCTGTAGCCCCCAGTTGTTTATGTCCATAACCATGCTCAATCGCAATTGTCCCTTTAATGACACCGTTCATCACAACCAGCTGCACAACAGCTTTTCCTCCCGGGGTATTTAGCTCCACAAGCTCACCATGATGTAATCCATATTCCGTAGCATCCTGTTGATTAATTGCCACAATACCATTAGGTTTAATACTATGTAATCTTAGCAAAGGTGCTGTAATACTACTCATTAAATTTGATTTAAAGGAAATTAATTTAAATGGCCATTGTATTTTAGGGTAATGGCTTTCAACTGTGCTATTATCGGCAAACTGATCTTCAAAATACGTTGGACAGCCGTGATAATTTTTACCGGTTTGAGCATGTTTGGCTTTTGCTACATTTTCATTCCAAATTTGCAAACAGTTTTTCCAGCGAGCCTGCATATTATCTTCCTGCCATGCACTGCTATGAGGAGCAAAACGTCCGCCTTTACAGTAAATTGTAGCCACTTTCTTAATTTCTTCAGGTTTTAACACTTGTTGTAAACTTGGCATCAAACGTTGTACACCCGTTAGCAATAAATCTTCTTGAGTTGCATCTTGTACCGGCTGTTTTCCATCATAAGCTATATTGGCAGCTGCTCGTAAAAAGAAATCTTCACTACGATTTAAAGGATAGGAATGATTTTGTTTATCTAAGATAGCATTATCACCAAATCCAGGTAATTGCATCATCTTAGCAATTTCGATAACAAAACTTTCCATACAAATAGTATCGCCTTGAGATGTTTTCTCATTAGGCGATGCTATCACAGGCCAGCGGGCAGTACTGGTTTTTGTTGGAACACCAGCCCAAGGGGTACTAAATCCCCAACTCTCAAAATTATGGGTATCCGGCACAATATAATCGGCAAGGGCGGTAGTTTCATTCATAAAAGCATCAATAGAAATAAAGAGCGGTAAGATTTTCGGATCTTTTAATTTCTGTTGCGTAATATGGTGAATACCTGTCATACCATAAATTGGATTCCCCATATGATTAATCCAAGCTTTAAGTGAGTATGGATAGCCTTGTAAGGCAGAAGTAATCATTTCTGACATTTGTCCGCCAACAAAAGGATACCAAGCGGCTTTCGCTGGATATGGAGAAATACCTTGTGCTACTTTTTGTTTAAATTCACTGGATTTTTCATAATCTTTTTTACTACGCGCTAAATTTGTTCCTTTGGGTTTAACCATATTGGGGAAATTTGCAAGATTGTAACGAGATCCAGCAGCAAAATCTTTAAATTTACCGCCACTCATACTCATACCACCTTTTTTATTCATATTTCCTATCATGGCATTAAGTAACAATATCGCCCATGCTGTATAGAAACCATTGCTATGCATAGTTCCACCGTGGGTAATAACTGCCGCACGAGGTCCATGAGAAGTAAACTTTTTAGCAAGTTGAATAATAGTATCAACAGGTACACCACACTGCTCAGAATATTCCTCGATGGAGTATGAAAAACAAGATTCTTTGAATAATTGTAAAGCTGATTTAGCTAAAACCTGTGAGCCGTCTTTAAGGCTTATCCTGTCTTCCACAAAAAGCACCGCACTTTGGCAATCTTTGGCAGCTATAAATTTGCCTGTTTGTCGATCTTTCACCAAAATATCACTATCGCTCAATTTTTCAGGTTCGGGTAAATCCTCTATATGAAAATTTCTAATGGCTTGCCCATACTGCTTATGATTTGGATCGGCGATAAATAAATGTGTTGCATTACAAAAACTTACGCCATTAGCTTGTTGCATCGCAATTTCACTTGGTATAGACAAATAATCTTCGTTATAACGTTCATTTTCAATAATCCAACGTAACATGGCTAGTGCTAAAGAAAGATCTTTACCCGGAATAATTGGTACCCAGCGATTTTTATCTTGTGCTGCAGTTGAGGTAAGCTCTAAACGAGGTGCTATCACGACATATTCAAAATTATCCTCTGTACGCTTCTTAGCAAGCTGACGAGATTGACGTTTAAATGGATTTCCGGATTGTGCAGGAGAAGTTCCCATAAACAAAATAAATTCAACATGATCCCAATCAGGTTTAGCATGAGAATTATTAGCAAAGTCATTCATAAATGCACCGGATCCGGCACGATAGGATAAACCACAAAAAGAGCCATGAGAGGCGAAGTTAATGGTACCAAAACTGTTGTTTGCAAAACGTTTCAGAAGAGGTTGTCTTCCTTCAGGACCTGCGAAGGTTACCATCAGTTGATTTACTTTTGCACCAAAATCAGGGTGTTGTGCATTCACTGGCGTTTGCAAATCACGAATCGCTTTTAATCCATCTACATGCCCCTCTCCAAATAGATCTCCGCCATTCACAACTTCATCAATTAATTGCTCAAAACTGATCGTTTTCCATTTACCTTCTCCCCTTTTACCTACTCGCTTAAGAGGTTGTGTAATACGATAAGGGCTATTTATCCCATCTAAAAATGCAGCTCCACGGACACAAGCAGTAGAACGTTGCTGTAAGCCATTTTCACCAGAAACGCTTAACTCTGCTTGTTTAATTGATTGATTATAATCAAGGTAATGATCTGATGAGAGCGGGTGATAAGGATTACCGTTAATACGCAATACTTTATTTTTTTCTAAATCTATTCGAACCCGTAAACCACATAGAGTCCAGCACCCCATACATTGGGTATTACATACTACTTGTTGGCTATTGGTTAATAAATTGCCCTCTTTGACTTGATATTCAGGTAATAAAGAATTTCCATTTATATTGTCTTGTGTTTTTTGTCCTGAAGAACCTTCAATTACGCCCTTTGCAATTTCTTTTACTTTGGGAGAATAACCTGCAACAAAAGCAGTAGCGGCAGTTGTAGCCAAAGCTCCTTTTATCAAATTACGTCTTTGTTTATTCATGATCTTTTCTCCCCAAATTTGATTGCAATAGTGTATGAGATAGCAGTTGCCATAAAATAATACCTACTAATGACCACAAGCTAAAGACAGCTATCATTCCAATTAGCCCATCTACGTTCCAACTCAATTGATATGGATTTACCAAAGCGTTATATTTTGCGATTTGCTGTACTTCAATTAATAAAATCCAACGGGTAAGCCAAGTGATACAAAGTGCGGTTAATATTCGTAATAACCTTAGGAAAGTTGAATGAGGCAATAACAGCAATATGAACAAAACGAAGATCCCGATGAGTAATAACATCGGTGAATAGCTAATTTGCCATAATTTCATTAAATGAATAGCTGTTTGCTCAGAAAATAGATAAAGCCCTAAAATAGAAACCGTTAACCCTAATAAACTGGCGATAGTAAAGTATCTGAGAGCATAAACTTGAGGTATAAAATAATGACAAAATAATAAGCTGACGGGTAAAACACTAAATACGAGCAAAGGTAAAAGCCAAGTGTGATGCCATAAAGGACGAGCCTGTACAGTGAAGACCTCCATCGTGGTATACATTAAAATCAATATTGTCATAATTAAAGAAAGCCAAACAAAAAAGACTTTAATTAAATCAGTATTGAATTTCCCCCAATAAAGCCAGTGAAAATACTTAGGAATAGATTGCATTGGAACTGAGGTACGTAATGAACATAAAAAATATCCTGCCACGGATAAAACAAAGAAAGGTAAAAACCATGCTCCCCAATACATCCAAGACCATATCGTTGGGTTCAAATAAAAATTCATAATACGACCCGGTTGATGTAAATCCGCAGTTAAGGCAATAGGTGCAACAATTGCACAACTGAACGCTAAGCTAAGAGCAAGCAATTCAAGACGTGAATTTTTAATAAAATGAAAGAAGAACGCAGTCAAAACAGATGAACAGGCTAGTCCAATAAAGAAAAAATAGCTTACCGCCCAAGGTAGCCAAGCAATAGCTTGTGGTTCTACTAAGATCTCACGAATAATCATTCTGCTTTCTCCTTATCTTGCCATAACATTGGTTGACCGTTAACTTCATTCACAAAAGCATCATCTAAACCTAGATAAAATACATGTGGAATGGTACCGTGATCCGGTTTTAAAACCTTCAAATCATCTTTAAATTCATCTACCATTTTACTAATTGTACTGGTTGGATCCCGTAAATCCCCAATAATACGAGCTCCTCCCACACAACTCTCTACACAGGCAGGTAATAATCCTGCTTCTAAACGATGAGTACAAAAAGTACATTTATCTGCAGTTTTAGTTTCTGAGTTGATAAAACGAGCATCATAAGGACAAGCTTGTACACAATAAGCACAACCAATACAGCGTTTGTTATCAATCACAACAATACCGTCTTTACGCTGATAAGTTGCTTGTACAGGGCAAACCTGCACACAAGGAGGGTTATCACAGTGGTTGCATAATCGAGGAAGTAGAACATTATTGGTAATATTCTGTTCATTGGTGACTTCATATTGACGTACGGTAGTGCGAAACTCGCCAAGTGGTGTTTGATTTTCCACCGAACAACTCACCGTACAAGATTGGCAACCGATACAACGGCGTAAATCAACTAACATGGCATAGCGATGAGCTTCATTACCCTCTTTTCTTTCCGGCTGAAAACTTGTATTCGCTTGAGAAAAAGGGATAAAAGCCTGCCCAATAGTTAGTACTGATAAGTTTTTCAAAAAACGTCTTTTGCTTATGTACATAATCACTCCTACCTCTAATAAAGATTGAGCATTCAAGTTGATCAATTCAGGTTGTCTGAATATCAATGCTTAATCTTCCCACTCACAAATAAAATATTTAATAAAATTGAGTTGTTACCTCTTTTAGCGTATTGTTAAAAAATCTCCATGAAAAAACCATTGTGGTTTTCCACATAAAAATATGAGGATATTGATCTTCATCAATAAAAGGAAATAAAGTGAGAAAGTGCGGTCAGTTTTTAAAAAATTTTATGTTAATAATGGCTTTATTGCCCCAGTTAGCTTTTGCACAATCTTGGAAAATCGGTATTTTGGCACAGCGAGGAATTGCTGAAGCACATGAGCGTTGGCAACCTTGGATTGATTGGCTAAATCAACAATTTGATGAACATAACCAATTTTCATTAGTTACTCTCGATCTTAATGATCTAGAGACAGAACAAGCACAAGGAGTTGACTTTATTTTAAGTAACCAATCCCAATTTTTTTATTTAAATAATAAGGAAGTTCGTTGGTTGGTAACATTAAAATCGCTAAGACAAAAACAACATGACAGCACAGGAAGAGTTGGTAGTGCTATTTTTGTTCGTAGTGAAAGTAATTTTTATCAATTGAAAGATTTGAAGAATAAACGTATAAGTGCGGTAGGAAATAAAGCATTTGGCGGATTTTTATTAGGTTATAACGAATTATATAACCAAGGCTTGATGGAAAATAAAGATTTCAAGCCGGTTTTTACGGGATTTCCGGTAGACAATACACTATTTTTTTTAAAAGAGAAACAGGTAGATGCGGCAATTGTTCCCGTTTGTATTTTTGAGCAATTGGTAAAAGAGGGAAAAATAAAGGCTGAAAATTTCCGTCTATTGGCAGAAAAACCTAACCACATTGGTTGTCTGGCGAGTACAGTCTTACTACCCAATTGGTCATTAGCTGCAATGCCACAAGTACCCGGTGACTTGGCATCAAAATTAATAACCCTATTGCTTAATCAAGCGTCTGATAATCTTCCGCAATGGACACCTCCATATTCAACAAATCAAGCGGATAATATACTGCATCAGCTATATAAACACCCGAAACAAAATTTATGGCAAGCAATAAAATATTGGTTCTCACAATATCAATTTTGGATTACTGGTATTATTCTGCTTTTATTCGTTAATTATATTTGGATAAATTGGCAGATACATAGAAAAAGTAAAGCCTTACAACAAGCGTATCAACAACATCAAAAATATGAACAACAGTTGATACAGGCTGATAGACTTTCTATTCTTGGAGAAATGAGTGCAGGTATTGCTCATGAAATTAATCAACCTCTTACTGCTATTAGAATGTATGTGGAAGGTATGAAATATCAAGCAGAAGAACAAAGAACTCAAATCGTATTGGATAAAATATTACAACAAGTAGATAGAAGTGCGGAGATTATTCATAACTTAATGAATTGGGTAAAAGGAAAAAGTAGCGAAGATATTGAGTTAATCAATCTCAAACATTTACTAAAAAAAGTGACTCAATTCATTTCTCTACAACATTATAATAAATTTCAAATTAATCTAGTTTGTGCAACAGATATTTATTTGGAAATAAAAACCACAATTTTAGAACAAATTATCTGTAACTGTTTATTAAATGCCTTACAAGCAAAAGCATCAATGATAGATATTATAGTAGAGAAAGAGCAAAAAGAACTAAAAATAAGAATTTTGGATAACGGAACAGGTTTTCAACAAATAGAGTTGGATTTTCCTTTTGTTCCTTTCCGCACAAGTAAAAAACAAGGATTGGGCTTGGGATTAGTATTGTGTCAACGTCTAATCCAAGCGATGAACGGTAATATAAAGCTATCAAATAGACAGGATCAATCTGGGGCAGAAGTGACCTTAATCTTACAAATAAAAGGAAAATAGTATGAATATTCATCTACTTGATGATGACTTAACAATACTTGATGCCGCTAGTTTTTTATTGGAGCAAGCAGGTTATCAAGTTAAAACTTGGTCTAATAGTCAGCAATTTGTACAACAAGCTAATATTTTTGAACCTGGAATTTTGTTATTGGATATGAAAATGCCTCATTTAGATGGAAAAGCTGTTCATCAATTTTTACAGCAACAAAATAGCCCTTTTGCTGTAATTATTATGACAGGTCATGGCGATATCCAAATGGCAGTACAAGAACTCAAATTAGGTGCAGTAGATTTTTTACAAAAACCTATGCAATTTAGCCAATTACAATCAGCCATTAAACTGGCGAGAAAAAAAACAATGGAGAATTATGAACAATATCAAATCAAACGATGTTATAAGCAACTTAGCACTAAAGAATTAGAAGTTTTATCTTTATTATTAAAAGGTTATATTAATCGACAAATTGCAGAAACTCTAAATATATCCGTCAGAACAGTTGAAGTACATCGTTCACATATTATGGAAAAAATGCAAGCACAAACAGTGGCGGAATTAATCTACAAGATCACTCTTATTAAAAAGGACGAATAATATTCGCCCTAATGATGTAGTCTACTCAATTTATACCTTCATTTGCAGTCTAATTGCATCAGCAACCAATTAGCTTTTGCACCTAATGCTTTTAACTGATTTTATTCAATACTTTCACATTATCAAACCCTTTCTCTCGAAGATATAGGGCTTGTAACTTACTCATCACCCCTCGTTCACAATAAAGAACATAATTTTTACTTTGATCTAATTCAGCGAAATGTGAAGATAATTTATAAAAAGGCATTAAAATAATATTCTGTCCTGAGATTTCCAGTGGTTTATCATCGACTTCCTCCGGACTGCGAATATCTAAAATCACCTCATTAGCCGATAAAACCGTTATTTCATCAACTTCAGATACTTCTTTTTTTGTTTGTTCGGCAATTTGACGAATATCTAAATATTGTGCATTTTGCACCGCACTTTCCAGCACGGAAAAATCAAAATAACTTTCTTCCTGTTCGATTTTTTCTTTTACAGCTTTTACTGTCGGACTTTTAGAAATGGCACCGCAAAATTCAGGCATAGATTTAGCAATGTCCTCTGTACCAATTTCTTTTGCCTTAGCAATAATTTGTTCTTTGTCATGCGTAATTAACGGGCGTAAAACTAAACTTTCAGCCACCTCATCAATTAAGCGTAAATTAGTTAATGTTTGACTCGACACTTGTCCCAGTGCTTCCCCCGTTACAATCGCTTGAATGCCGAAACGTTGTGCAACTTTACTTGCCGCACGCACCATCATACGTTTTAACACAACACCCATTTGTCCGTTATCTACTTTTTCTAAAATTTCCGCAACAACCTGTTCAAAATTAATAGCAACAAATCGCACTTTATGCGAACCGCTAAAACGCTTCCAAATATGATACGCCATTTGTTTCACGCCAATTTCATGAGTTGCTCCGCCTAAATTGAAAAAGCAATAATGTACTCTCGAGCCACGACGAATTAACATGTAGCTGGATACACCGGAATCAAATCCACCGGAAATAAGCGATAAAACATCTTCTTGTGTACCGATAGGATAACCACCAATCCCCTGATGACGAGCTTTAATCAACATCATTTTGTCATTTTCAATATCAATTCTGACGGTAACATCCGGTTTGCTCAACTGCACTTTTGCACTTGCAACGGCTTGATTTAAACCTCCGCCAATATAACGTTCAGCATCCAATGAACTAAAATCATGTTTTCCTTTGCGTTTTACTCGTACACAAAATGTTTTATTCTCAATCTGAGTTGCTACATCACTCAAAGTTTGCTCAAAAATATCGTGCAATGTGACAAAAGGTTTTTCTTCCACTTCTAAGAAATGATGTATTCCGGGAATACGTCCGAGTAATTCAACCAATAGTGTCCGGTTTTCTATATTCTTCGACCGCACTTCGATGTAATCCCAATGTTTAACTACTGCAACAGTATCATCATATTTATTTAATACATTGCGAATATTACCGGTTAGAATTTTCACGAAACGTTTACGTACGCTTTCGCTTTTAATCATAATTTCAGGAAAAAGTTTAATAATAAATTTCATAATGAGTTTACATAGCTTTAATTTGATGATTTTCAGCACACGTTTCGCATACTGAATTGCCTTAAGTTTCGTGACATATTAGCATTCATGCCAAATGATATAAATTAATTTTTCATTTGCTATATAATTTTATTCATAAAATACAGTACAATAGACACCCTGATTTAAGATGAAGCAAGGATGATTAATATGGCACAGACACTTGACAAAAATGCAACTGATGAACTCAACTTTGAAACAACCCTCGCTCAACTTGAGTCTGTTGTTCATGTACTGGAAAATGGCGATCTTGCTCTTGAAGACGCATTGAAAGAGTTTGAGCGGGGTATTCAGTTGGCTCAAGCCGGTCAACAGCGTTTACAACAAGCTGAACAACGCATTCAAATTTTATTGCAAAAAAGTGAAAATGCAGAATTAAGCGATTATCAACCAAGTGAATAAAATAGTTAGTTTCTAATGTATCAATTTGCTCAAGATCTCCAAGAATCCAAACAACGAATTAATTTTTTTTTAGAAAAACAATTCGAGTGCATTGATAGTTCTCCATCTCCTTTAGCTGAGGCGATGAAATATGGATTATTGTTAGGTGGAAAACGTATTCGCCCCTTTTTAGTTTATGCAACAGGAAAAATGCTCGGAGCGAATTTAATTCAATTAGATTATGCAGCAGCGGCTATTGAAGCTATTCATGCTTACTCACTCATTCATGATGATCTTCCGGCTATGGATAATGATTCACTCCGTCGTGGACACCCAACTTGCCATATTGCCTTTGATCATGCTACCGCTATTCTTGCCGGCGATGCTTTACAACCTTTTGCTTTTGAGCTGTTAACTCAAACACCCGATTTGTCTGCCGAACAAAAATTAGCTTTAGTTCAAACTTTAGCCAATGCTTCTGGTGTTAAAGGTATGTGTTTAGGGCAAAGTTTAGATTTAATCTCAGAGAATCAACAAATTAATTTATCCGCACTTGAAAAGATACATCGCAATAAAACAGGTGCCTTGTTGTCAGCTGCAGTGAAGATGGGGTTTATTTGTTCTCCGCACTTTGCAAATATAAAATTAGAAGAACAATTAATGCACTACTCCTCTGCTGTGGGTTTAGCTTTTCAAGTACAAGATGATATTTTAGATATTGAAGGTGAAAGTATTGTGATTGGAAAAACTGCCGGATCTGATCTCCTTGCCGATAAAAGTACTTATCCAAAACTTATAGGTTTAGATGGTGCAAAACAGAAGGCACAAGAACTTTATCATCAAGCACTACAAGAATTGGATGCTTTGCCCTTTGACACTTCAGCATTGCATGCACTCGCTGAGTTTGTCGTAAATCGGCAAAGCTAAGTGCGGTTAAAATAAAAATGGAATAACAAATAATGAATAAATATCCACTTCTCTCTCTAATTAATTCACCTGATGATCTGCGATTATTAAGTAAAGACAAATTACCGCAACTTTGTCAAGAGTTACGTAGTTATTTATTGGAAAGTGTAAGCCAAAGCAGTGGGCATTTAGCCTCAGGTCTTGGCACGGTTGAATTAACTGTAGCTTTACATTATGTATTCAAAACACCTTTCGATCAGTTACTTTGGGATGTAGGGCATCAAGCCTATCCACATAAAATCCTTACCGGCCGTCGAGATAAAATGTCAACTATTCGTCAAAAAGGCGGATTACATCCATTTCCTTGGCGTGAAGAAAGTGAATTTGATGTGTTAAGTGTTGGACATTCATCCACATCTATCAGTGCAGGTCTCGGCATTGCGATTGCCGCACAGAAAGAAAATCTCGGACGTAAAACAATTTGTGTAATCGGTGATGGTGCAATTACTGCAGGTATGGCATTTGAAGCATTAAATCATGCAGGCTCCGTACATACAGATATGTTAGTTATTTTAAATGATAATGAAATGTCAATTTCAGAAAATGTGGGGGCATTAAATAATCATCTGGCTCGCTTATTAAGCGGTTCAATTTATTCTACTTTGCGTGAAAGCGGTAAAAAAATTCTTTCAGGACTTCCGCCGATTAAAGAGTTTGTCAAAAAAACCGAAGAACATGTCAAAGGTTTCGTTTCCCCAGTGGGAACCCTGTTTGAACAACTCGGTTTTAATTATATTGGACCTATTGATGGGCATAATATCCATGAACTCATATCGACTTTAAAAAACATGCAATCATTGAGCGGTCCGCAATTCTTACATATCAAAACGAAAAAAGGGAAAGGCTATGCTCCGGCAGAAAAAGATCCTATTGGCTTTCATGGAGTACCTAAATTTGATCATAAATTAGGGGAATTACCTAAATCCTCAACGACGCCAACTTACTCACAGATTTTTGGCAGTTGGTTATGTGAAATTGCAGCACAAGATGAAAAACTGATCGGTATTACGCCAGCTATGCGTGAAGGCTCCGGCATGGTTGAGTTTTCGCAACAATTTCCACAGCAATATTTTGATGTGGCAATCGCAGAACAACATGCGGTAACTTTTGCCGCCGGTTTGGCAATTGCAGGCTACAAACCTGTTGTAGCCATTTATTCAACGTTCTTACAACGAGCCTATGATCAACTTATTCACGATGTTGCCATTCAAAACCTACCCGTGCTATTTGCTATTGATCGTGCCGGCATAGTAGGTGCAGATGGACAGACTCATCAAGGTGCATTCGATTTAAGTTTTATGCGTTGTATTCCTAACTTGGTGATTATGACACCAAGCAATGAAAATGAATGTCGTCAAATGCTCTATACCGGTTATAAATGTGGAAAACCTGCTGCTGTACGTTATCCACGAGGCAATGCAATCGGTGTTAAGTTAGAACCGCTTGCAGAACTACCATTGGGTAAATCAAAGCTGATTAGACAAGGTAAAAATATTGCTATTTTAAACTTTGGTACTTTATTGTCAGAAGCAACAAAAGTTGCTGAAGATCTTGATGCAACCGTTGTTGATATGCGTTTTGTTAAACCTTTGGATACTCAACGTATTCAAGAAATTGCACAAACTCATTCTTTAATTGTTACCTTAGAGGAGAATGCAATTCAGGGTGGAGCCGGAAGTGCGGTAGCTGAAACTTTATATCAGCAGCAACAAAAAGTTTCATTATTGCAATTGGGGCTACCGGATAACTTTATCCCTCAAGGTACACAAAAAGAAATGCTGGCTGAGTTAAAATTAAATGCTGAAGGGATTTTTGAACAAATAAAACAATTTTTGCAAAAAATTTAATATTTTTATGAACTATTTTTTATGTTGATAGTCTTATAGATCGCTAGTGCACTGCAATTGCAGTTGTCTTTTTAATGTTAAAGTTTCTTATATTAAGACCTCCCCGCTATTCAATCTTTGAATAGCGGTTTTTTCTTTTTTAACACTCAACAGCTATAAAAGAGCGGTGATTTTTACAAGTAATCTGTAATTGGACTTGACTGATAACCTTAATGTGGTAAAACAACGCTTTCAAGTATTTTGGAAGGAAGATGAATATGTATGAAGGACTGCTTATTGTATTGGTTCCAATGTTCATTGGATATTTAATCAAAACAAAAAATACCGCACTTTTAACACGCATAAATCATATTATGATGATATTGTTATATATGATCTTATTCGTGATGGGATTTTCTCTAGGTCAATTGGATGATTTAGCGAAACAACTACCGATAATTGGTATCTCCGCCTTTACTTTTGCGTTAACTATTCAAAGTTGCAATATTATGGGGCTGTTAATTTACGATAAATTAAATCCCAGTCCATTACCCCATCTCGCCAAAGAAATGCCTTCTCGTTGGAAATTACTTCTTGACAGTGCGAAACTTTGTGCAATGGTGTTATTAGGCTTTGTGATCGGTTTATCGGTAAAAAGTTGGTTTATGTTAAAATTTGGTGCAAGCACTTATATTCTAATAACTTTAATTTTTTTCGTCGGATTACAATTGCGTAATAATGGTATCTCCTTAAAAGAAGTCTTCTTTAATAAACGTGGACTTTATACAGGTATTATCTTCGTTTTTACTTCGTTGTTAGGCGGAATTCTTTCTGCTTATATTCTCGACTTGCCTATTACACAAGGACTTGCCATTTCTTCGGGATTTGGTTGGTATTCTTTATCCAGCGTAATCATTAATAATGCTTGGGGACCTGTTTTTAGTAGCATCGCTTTTTTAAATGATCTATCAAGAGAAATAACTAGCTTATTTATTATTCCTTTATTGATGCTAAACTACCGCTCTACCGCAGTAGGTATTTCTGGAGCAACATCGCTGGATTGTACTCTTCCTATTATCCAACGTTCCGGAGGAATTGAAGTTGTACCGTTAGCAATTAGTTTTGGTTTTATCACTAATATTCTTCCCCCTATTTTATTGGTCTTTTTTTCCTCCATCCCAATTTAGCTAAAACGAGAGTAAGACGATAAAAGTCTCACTCTCGTTTTATAAGATAAAATCATTTTTCA
The DNA here is from genome assembly GCF_000019405.1 of Histophilus somni 2336. Taxonomy (NCBI): domain Bacteria; kingdom Pseudomonadati; phylum Pseudomonadota; class Gammaproteobacteria; order Pasteurellales; family Pasteurellaceae; genus Histophilus; species Histophilus somni. The sequence continues at coordinate 1,581,260 of NC_010519.1, forward strand.
TATAATTACTCGACTGCTCCGATAAGTTAGGAAAATAATTGTTGGCTATTTATATTTATATTCATCTTGATAGAATAAACGAGTTAACAGTAACTTTGATATCTTATGTGGGGATTAGTTAATATGATGAATAAAAAAAATAGTTATAGTTACGAAGATTTGTTAGCTTCTGGAAGAGGTGAATTATTTGGTGAAAAAGGACCTCAGCTACCAGCCCCCCAGTATGTTAATGATGGATCGTGTTGTAGAAATGAATGAGGAAGGAGGATTGTTCAATAAAGGCTATGTTGAAGCTGAATTGGATATTAACCCGAATTTGTCTTTCTTTGGTTGTCATTTTATCGGTGATCCGGTCATGCCTGGCTGCTTAGGTTTGGACGCTATGTGGCAATTAGTTGGATTTTATCTTGGTTGGATAGGCGGTCAAGGAAAGGGACGTGCCTTGGGTGTAGGAGAAGTAAAATTTACCGGTCAAATTTTACCTACGGCTAAAAAAGTTATTTATCGTATTAATATGAAACGTGTAATCAATCGTAAATTAGTCATGGGAATGGCGGACGGTGAAGTTGAAGTTGACGGTAAAGTCATTTACACGGCAACTGATTTAAAAGTAGGATTATTTCAAGACACCTCAACGTTTTGATTAAATAATTGCTATTGTGTTAAAAAATTGTAGTTTCTGCGAATTTTACATTTATAGAGTTATCTAGTTTAAAAAAGTGCGGTTATTTTTATTAAATAACCGCACTTTTTTTATTACTTCAATTCACCACAATTCAAACAATATAAGTATTGCCCTTTGGGATCATTAAATTTATTTAAAATACCTAATTGCTCAGTCATTTTCTGCATTGATGTAGAAAAGCCGAATAAATGGGCAATATACTGACGAAGATTATGTTCTGAATGTTGTTTAGCATTTTTCATCAACTCCCCCAATAATGACGGTTCTTTTTCCGTTAGCCAAACAACAGAAAAATCTTTTATTTCTTCTGAAGATTTTTGTATCACTAATTCTCTAGCTTTTTCGACTGCATCATCAAAACTGCCCAGTTGATCTACCAGTTTATACGTATAAGCATCAAAACCTGACCAAACTTGACCTTGAGCAATTTTATCAACTTGTGTTTTTGATAAATTACGCCCACGGCTAACAACATCCAAAAATTGATCATAACCATGCTCTATTTCTAATTGAATAATCTCACTGCTGATTTTAGATAACGGGCTGAAATGTGATTTCATCACCACATCAGTTGTCGCAACACCATCGGCATTCACACCAATTTTTTGCATAGATTTTTCAAACGTTGGAAACATGGCAAAAATACCGATAGACCCTGTAATTGTATTAGGGTCAGCAACAATATAATCTGCCGTTGAGGAAATCCAATAACCGCCGGAAGCCGCCATTGCCCCCATCGAAACAACGACTGGCTTTCCTGATTTTTGTAAATTATCTACTTCTTGGCGAATAATTTCTGAAGCGAACGCACTTCCACCCGGACTATTTACTCGCAATACAACCGCTTTTATATTTGGATCATCATTCGCCTCACGTAATAATTGTGCTATGCTATCTCCGCCCACATTTTGTTCATCACTTTCGCCATCGACAATAGCCCCTTCAACATTTACCACGGCAATAGCAGGTTGTGTAGGTTGTGCAAATCGATTTTTCAATATTGCCAAATAATCCTCAAATTCAACAAAATCCAACTTATCATCAGAATTAACTATCCAACGTTTAATGATTTTTTCTCGTTCTTGCGTTACCGCTAATTCTGTTATTAAACCACGCTTTTTCGCATATTCAGTTTGATTTCCGTTCAGTGCTTTTAATTCACTAAGGTATGTTTTACTATCCGGTAACACCTGTGCTAATGGAATATCACGATTTTCAGCCACAATTTGCTGATAACTTTTCCATAATTGGTTAAGCCAACGGCTTGTATTTTCACGACTTTTTTCTGACATTTTATCGAGCATAAACGGTTCTACCGCAGATTTATAAGTACCTACACGAAAAATATGCGGTGTAATTTCCAATTTATTAAATAGCGATTTAAAATACAAATTCTCTGCAACCATACCTTCTATCGCCACTTCACCTTGTGGATTTAACAAAATAACATCCGCATAACTTGCCAATAAATATTGACTTTGCGTATAGTTATCCGCATAAGCAATCACTGGTTTCTTGCTGGCTTTAAAGGCTTGAATAGCTTTCCCAATGTAAGTTAACGCAGGAATATCTTTCCCATCAAAATAATTGAGATCAAGAACAAGTGCGGTAATTTTTGGATCTTTTTTAGCCGCTTGAATGGCATTAACAACATCAAACGTTGAGATTTTTCTCGGTACATGTTGATTACCTAATTCCAAAAGAAGCTCTTGCCATGCCGTATCATCGCTACGATTATCTGCCAAATAGCCGTCCAAATTTAATAGCAACGCCCCTTTAAAATGAGTTAAATCTACTTTATTCGACATACTCGAATTAACCGAAAACACTGCTACAATCAATAAAACGAAAAAAAGAAATACTATATTCATTACAACACGACGAGCAAAATTGAGCATTTGCCAGCACAATTTGAGAAAGGTCAACATCACTTTCATATTATCCTTTACTAAGTTAAAACAAATGTCGTACCTTACCACAATTTCCTTTTACTTCATATCGATCAAGGTAAAAATGTGCTAGAATCCACCGCACTTTTAAGATGAAAAACAAGATGGAACTAAAATGGATGCTCTACAACTTCTTACCACTCGTCATTCAGAAAAAAAATTAATTTCACCTGCTCCAACTCGGCAACAACTTGAACAAATTTTTCAAGCTGCACTGCATACACCGGATCATGGAAAATTACACCCCTATCGTTTTGTTGTTATAGAAAAGGAAGGGTTGAATAAATTTACAGAGTTACTAAAAGAAGCTGTTTTGGAATTAGATCTTGGACAAGAGCGGTTAAAAAAAGCCAAGAATTTATCCCAAAGAGCACCGATGATCATCGGTGTAATTGCCAAAATAAATCCTGATATTGAAAAAATACCGGCATGGGAACAAATGATTACCGCTGGTTGTGCTGCTTACGCTATGCAATTAGCCGCAAATGCACAAGGGTTTGATAATGTTTGGATCAGCGGTCCTTGGGTTAAAGGCTCTGCTTTGCGTCAAGCCTTTGATTGTGAAAAAAATGATAAAATCATTGCATTATTGATGCTTGGTACAGCAGAACAAAAAAGTGATCGAGGAAATCGAGAATTGAATTTAGATAAGTTTGTGCGTTATTTATAGATTTTATGTAGCCCAAATTTTCACTGGGCTAAAATCTCCCCTTATAATTAAAAAATAAATATAACTCATTTTTTTAACAAGGTTAAAAACTCTTTTCTGGTTTCTCTGTCGTCCAAAAATACTCCGCCAAAAGCCGATGTCACAGTGTAACTATTGGTATCTTTAATTCCACGGCATTTTACGCAAAAATGCGTAGCTTTAACATAAACGGCTACATCTTCCGTTTCTAAAATGGTTTGGAATGCCAACAAAATTTGTTGCGTTAGACGTTCCTGAACTTGAGGACGTTGTGCAAAAAAAGCAACAACACGATTAATTTTAGATAAACCGATCACCCATTTTTGCGGGTAATAAGCTACTGACACTTTACCATCAATAGTTACAAAATGATGTTCACAAGTACTGGTTAAAGTCACATCATCAACTAGCACCATTTCACTTACTTTCATGCGGTTTTCAATATTAGTAATTTTAGGGAAATTAGCGTAATCTAAACCACTAAAAATCTCATCAATAAACATTTTTGATAAACGTGCCGGTGTTTCTTCCAAACTGTCATCAGATAAATCTAAACCAATCAGTTTTATAACCTCACGCATATGTTGTTCAATACCTTGACGACGTTGATCTTTATCTTGCACAAGATCAATCATTGGTGTTTCAATTCCTTTTTCAACCAAAGCATTACGAACCTTAATCGCTTCCGGAGATAAATTGCTCATGACTACTTCCCGTAAAATCGTTATATCCTTTAAAAATGCCTGACATTCTAGCAAATAAAAGCTGAAATCTCTATTTATTAGGTATAACAATTACTGAATTTAAAGTAAAATGTGAGCTGTTTTTTCACATTATTACAAGGATTTCTATGCTATCTCTTGAACAAGCTTTACAGCAAATGCTTTCGCAATTAGCAACTATAAATAAAACTGAAACGCTAACATTGGAACAAGCAGTGGCTCGCATTTGTGCAGAGGATATTATTTCACCGATTAATGTACCGTCTTTTGATAATTCTGCAATGGACGGTTATGCAGTACGTTTGGCAGATTTGAAACATTCAACAACGCTATCTATATGCGGGAAATCTTTCGCTGGTAATCCATTCAACGAGCAATGGCAAGAAAAAAGTGTTATTCGAATTATGACCGGAGCAATGCTTCCTGAAGGTACTGATGCCGTTGTAATGCAAGAAAATGTTACAATAAACGAAGACGGCACAGTTACCATCAATGAAATACCTAAATTGCACCAAAACATTCGTCGTTTAGGAGAAGATATAAAAGTGGGTGATATTGCATTAAAAATGGGCTCAAAATTGACCGCACGTTCACTCCCGCTTTTAGCTTCTTTAGGCATCTCTCACGTAAAAGTTTATAAGAAACCCAAAGTTGCTCTATTTTCAACGGGCGATGAGCTTGTATCCGTTGGACAGCCTTTAGTACAAGGAAAAATTTACGATAGCAATCGCTTTACAATTCGATTAATGCTGGAAAAATTTCCTTGTGACATCTTAGATTTTGGTATTCTTCCCGATGATGAACAACTTTTCGAGCAAACTTTCTTTAAGGCTCAAAAACAGGCTGATTTAGTGATAAGTAGCGGTGGAGTTTCTGTTGGAGAGGCTGATTTTACCAAAGCTGTCTTAGAAAAGTGCGGTGAAATTAATTTCTGGAAAATTGCAATGAAACCGGGCAAGCCTTTTGCTTTCGGTAAATTAAATAACGCTTGGTTTTGCGGACTGCCCGGCAATCCGGTTTCAGCTTTAGTGACGTTCTATCAACTTGTGCAGCCCGTAATAGCAAAATTAAGTGGCTATACACAATGGAAAATGCCACAACAATTAAAAGCAATCAGTGCTACAAAATTGAAAAAATCTATTGGTCGGATTGATTTTCAGCGTGGTTTTTACCAACTCAATACACAAGGGCAAATTGAAGTTTATCCTGTCGGACAACAAGGTTCTCATCTTTTTAGTGCCTTTGTGAACAGTAACTGTTTTATTCGTTTGGAACAAGAACGTGGAAATGTCGAAGCCGGTAGCATCGTTACTATAGAACCTTTTAGTGATATTTTAAACTAGGATCTTTATGCAAATCGAACTCTCAACAATAGAAGAATTACGCTATAACCGTCAAATTATCATGAAACAAATTGATTTTGATGGTCAAGAAAAGTTAAAAGGCACAAAAATGCTTATTGTCGGCTTGGGAGGATTGGGTTGTGCTGCTGCTCAGTATCTTGCTTGCACAGGTGTAGGGCATTTAACTCTCCTTGATTTTGATACTGTTTCTCTCTCTAATTTACAACGCCAAGTACTGCATAATGATGAGCGTTTAAATATGCTCAAAGTACAATCTGCTAAAATCGCCCTGCAACAACTGAATCCTCATATTGAAATTCAATGTATTGCAGAAAAATTGAACGAAGAAAAACTTGCTGAAATTGTACCGCACTTTGATGCAGTCTTAGACTGTACTGATAATGTAGAAATCCGTAATCAGCTAGATCGCTGTTGTTTGGCTACAAAAACGCCTTTAGTATCAGGTGCGGCAATTCGTATGGAAGGGCAAGTTTCGGTGTTTACTTATGAAGAAAATACACCAACTTACCAACATTTAAGCCGTCTATTCGGTGAAAATACGCTAAGTTGTGTGGAAGCTGGTGTTTTATCTCCAATAGTCGGCATTGTAGGGGCAATTCAAGCCTTGGAAGCAATAAAAGTGCGGTTAAATATAGGCAAAATATTATCAGGACGTTTATTGATGATTGATGGTTTAAATATGAAGATACGTGAAATTAACATTCCGTCTGAATAAAAACTCAATATCCTTACAATCTCTAAGATAATGCTGGATTGCCTAAAACACAGGTTTATCAATCAACTGTTTTCAAAGTAGCAAAGATTCAGGTAGTACGCCATCATCTCCACGATGTACCCGCATACCTTCAACCCGCACACGTCCCGTCACACAATCAGCGATGGCTCTTGGTAACAAACGGTGTTCTGCAGCTAAAACTCGTGCCGCCAATGTTTCCGGTGAATCATCATCGGCCACAGGCACAGCCGCCTGTGCGATAATCGGTCCGCAATCCATCTCTGCCGTTACAAAATGCACCGTACACCCAACTACACGACATCCTGCTTCCAATGCCCGACGATGCGTATCCAACCCAGTAAATGCGGGCAATAACGATGGGTGAATATTAATCAACCTCCCAGCATAATGCGTGCAAAATTCTGGCGTAAGTATCCTCATAAAGCCTGCTAAAACAACCCAATCAGGCTGGTATTCATCGATTTTTCTCATCAAAGCCGCATCAAAATCGCTACGTTCAGGATAATCTTTGTGACTGACCACACCGGTAGCAATACCTTGTTCTTCCGCCCATGCCAAACCAGCAGCATCAGCTTTATTAGCCAATACCGCCACCACATTTGCACCCTCAATTCGAGCTTCAACTACAGCCTGCATATTACTGCCACGCCCTGAAATTAGAATTACAATGTTTTGAGTGTTCATTTTTTTCCTTCAATTTTTCCTTCAATCAACCCAGCCGGGATTAATTGCTTTGTTGAGATGGCACAAACATCGTTTTAATCACCGCAACTTCAGATTCCCCCTAAATTTTATCAACCCGTCCGATTCGAAAAAGATTCTAAGTACGAACAACAAAGATGGTGAAGAATATGGATTGGGGTAGCCCTTAAAAGGCTATGGCTCTATGGCTATGGCTATTTGCTATTCTCCACCCATTTACCATCAACAAAATAGGCACTCCATTTTGTTGTTTTACCATTTTTCTCTGAGGTAACATATTGACGTTTTTCTTTACGACTAAAGCGAATAATTGCCTCATTACCTTCAGGATCTTTAACTGGCGCATCAGCTAAATAGCGTAATTTTTCCGGCAGGCGATCTTGATATTGAGCCAATTCAGCCACTTTTGCAGGACGACTTTCTCGTGATTTTGGAAAATTATGTGCTGACATAAACACACCACTCGCCCCATCACGCAATACAAAATAAGCATCCGATTTTTCACATTTTAATTCAGGAAAATGTACAGGATCCTCTTTTGGCGGTGCCACTTCCCCACTTTTTAAAATCTTCCGAGTATTATCACAATTCGTGCAGCCCATATATTTACCGAAACGTCCTAATTTTAAGTGCATTTCACCACCGCACTTATCGCATTCAACTATAGGACCTTCATAGCCTTTAATTTTATATTCACCTTGTTCGACCAAATAGCCATCGCAATTTGGATTATTTCCACAAATATGCAATTTTCTTGTCGTATCAATCAAATAACTGTCCATTGCAGTATCACATTTCGAACAACGCTTACGTTCCATTAAGGCTTTTGTTTCAGAGCTTTCATCTAAAACATTTAATAATTCCGCTTCCGGAATTAAATTTATTGTGGTTTTGCACCGCTCTTTGGGAGGTAAGGCATAACCGGAACAGCCCAAAAAAACACCGGTACTGGCAGTACGAATAGCCATTTGGCGGTTACAAGTTGGGCAACCTATATCTGTTGCAACCAAACTATTTGGTTTCATTCCTCCGTCCAATTCATCCAATTCAGCTTGTGTTAATTGTTGGCTAAAATCTTTAAAAAATTGATTTAATTCTTCTTTCCAATTTTTCTTACCGTCTGCAATTTGGTCAAGTATATTTTCCATATTAGCAGTAAAATCATAACTCATTAAATCAGCAAACGATTGGTTCAATCGATCTGTGACAATTTCCCCCATTTTTTCTGCATAAAAACGGCGATTTTCAACTCGAACATAGCCCCTTTCTTGAATTGTGGAAATAATTGCCGCATAAGTAGAAGGACGACCAATCCCTCGTTTTTCCAATTCTTTAACTAAGGCAGCTTCACTAAAACGTGCTGGTGGTTTGGTGAAATATTGTTGAGGTTCAACCTTAGTTAAACTTAATTTCTCTCCAACTTTCACTATCGGCAACTCTTGATCTTCAGGGTTTCTATTCGATTGAGGTAATACTTTTGTCCAACCATCAAAGCGTAAAACACGTCCTTTGGCTTTTAACTCATAATCTCCTGATTGGACGGTTACGGTTGTACTGTCATATTTAGCGGCTGGCATTTGGCAAGCAACGAATTGTCGCCAAATCAAATCGTATAAACGCACTGCATCTCTTTCCATTCCCTCTAAACTATCTGCCAATTGTTTCACATCAGAAGGACGAATTGCTTCATGTGCCTCTTGTGCATTTTCGTTACTGGAATAGAAATTCGGTTTATCCAGCAAATAGGCTTGTCCAAATTCTTGCACAATATAATTACGCACCATTTCTAAGGCATCTTTACTTAAATTTGTGCTATCTGTACGCATATAAGTAATGTAACCCGCTTCATATAAACGTTGTGCTAACATCATCGTTTTCTTTACGCCAAAACCTAATTTTGTGCTGGCACTTTGCTGTAAAGTTGAAGTAATAAAAGGTGCTTTTGGTTTTGACGTCGTTGGTTTTATTTCAAGATCTTTGACGAAATAATCGGAAATTTGTAAAAAATCTACCGCACTTCTCGCCTGTTCGATATTTTTAGGTTCAAATTTTTTCCCTTGAAATTGTACTACATCTAAACGAATAGGTCGTTTTTGACTGTTTTTACTATCAACAGAAATTTCCCAATATTCTTGAGGTTGAAAAGCCTTAATTTCACGCTCACGCTCAACGACTAATTTTACTGCCACAGATTGAACTCGACCGGCAGATAGACCTCGTGCCACTTTTTTCCAAAGTAACGGTGATACCATAAAACCCACTACACGATCTAAAAAGCGACGAGTCTGTTGTGCATTAACACGATCTAAATTTAACTGTTCAGGTTTCTCAAAAGCTTGTTTAATCGCATTTTTAGTAATCTCATTAAATACTACTCGACTAAAACGACTGTCTTCACCGCCAATAACTTCGCGTAAATGCCAAGCTATCGCCTCCCCTTCTCTATCCAAATCGGTAGCGAGATAAATATGATCAACTTTTTTTGCTAAAGATTTGAGTTCAGAAACCACTTTCTCTTTACCGGGTAAAATTTGATACTTAGCTTCCCAATTATGATAAGGATCAATTCCCATTCTTTTTACCAACGCATTTTGCTCTTTTTCCGTTTTTATGCGTTGTTTTTCTTCCGCACTTAATCCCTTCGTTGAAATAGGTTTCGCTTTTTCACCGCTACTTTCACCTACCGTAGGCAGGTCACGAATATGCCCTACACTGGACTTAACTACATATTGATTACCCAAATACTTATTAATAGTTTTCGCTTTTGCCGGCGACTCAACAATTACTAAGGATTTACTCATATTTTTATTTACCTAATTCGCTGTATTTTTGTAAAATTGCCCGCTATATTGCTTACTATCTTTTGCAAGGTCAACAGTTTTTTATAAAAATGGGTATAAATGAATAAACTAAATGCAGTTTCAATCATCTGTAAAGTTATTAAAATATACAGAACTTTTAAAGCTACAACGTAACAAAGCATTTACCCCATCATGTTTACGCTAAACTAAAAGCATTGATTCATTTTGTTATCAACTTATATTTGTACTAAACGACACGCTAAAAATAAGGTAAGTTACCTTATTTTCCCTCACTTCCCCAGCGAAGAAATAAATCTTGTTCTAATTCAATACCAAATTGATCACATACACGATTGACGCTTTGGTTAATAATATCATCTAAGTTACTGGGTTTATGGTAAAAAGCGGGCATTAGAGGGGTAATCTGTGCACCTATTTCTGCCGCCTGAGTCATCAAACGTAAATGTCCTAAGTGTAAAGGTGTTTCACGTACACATAATACCAACGGTTTACGTTCTTTTAAGCATACATCAGCAGCTCTTGTCATTAAATCATCGGTATAGCTATGTGCAATACCTGACAGGGTTTTTATTGAACAAGGCAAAATTACCATGCCTAAAGTGCGGTAAGATCCGGAAGAAATTGCCGCACTAATGTCACGAATATCATAAACTTTATCGGACAATTCTCGGACTTGTTGTACCGTAAATTGTGTTTCAAGTGCAATAGTCTGTTTCGCCGCTTGGCTAATAATAAGGTGCGTTTCAATTTCCGGAAGGGATTTTAAAATTTGCAACAACCGAATAGCATAAATGGCACCAGATGCACCGGTGATGCCAATAATTAAACAGTCTTTTTTAAGCTTCATTGTGCATTTCGAGATTCGTGGCATCTTTTTCACGCTTTTTCTTTGCTTTGTCATTACGTAAATCGGCAACTTGATCCAAATACGCTGAGGTAATATCTCCAGTAACATAAACACCGGTAAAGACAGAACAATCAAAATCTTTAATTGCCGGATTTTCTTGCTGAACAGCTCTGGTTAAAGCATCAAGATCTTGGAATATAAGCTTATCCACACCAATGAGTGTAGCAATTTCATGAACATCTCGTCCATAAGCAATTAATTCATTTTTAGTAGGCATATCAATACCATACACATTTGGATAACGAATTTCCGGTGCCGCTGAGGCAAAATAGATCTTATTTGCTCCTGCTGCTCTTGCCATATCGACAATCTGTTTCGAAGTCGTCCCTCGCACAATAGAGTCGTCAACCAACAACACATTCTTACCTTTAAATTCAGAAGAGATAGTATTGAGTTTACGACGTACCGCACTTACACGCTGAGTTTGCCCCGGCATAATAAAGGTTCTTCCCACATAGCGATTTTTCACAAAACCTTGTCGATAAGGTTTATTTAAAATATGTGCAATTTGTAACGCAATATCATTAGAGGTTTCAGGAATGGGAATAACAACATCAATATCTAAATCTTTCCATTCTTTTGCAATTTTTTGTCCTAAATTCTCTCCCATATGAACACGAGCTGCATAAACAGAAACGCCATCAATATAAGAATCCGGACGAGCAAAATAAACATATTCAAAAATACAAGGCGTTAACTTAGGATTTTCTGCACATTGTTGTGCATATAACTGACCATCAAAAGTAACATAAACGGCTTCTCCCGGTGCTACATCACGAACAAATTCAAAGTCAGCAATATCTAACGCGATACTTTCAGAAGCAAACATATACTCTGTTTTACCGCTTACCTCATCTTCACGTTTTCCTAATACTAACGGACGAATACCATTTGGATCACGAAATGCAACTATGCCATAACCAATCATCATTGCAACACAAGCATAAGCACCACGAATATCTTTGTGAGTAGCTCTAACTGCCTCAAAAATATCCTGCGTAGATAAAGGGTGTGTTGTTTGATCCAAATGATGAGCCAAAATATTTAACAAAATTTCCGAATCCGAATTGGTATTGACATGACGGCGAGCAAAGGTAAAGAGTTTTTGTTTTAACTCTTCTGAATTTGTTAAATTTCCGTTATGCACCAAAGTTAAACCGTAAGGTGAATTTACATAAAATGGTTGAGCTTCAGAGACACTGGAACTTCCGGCAGTAGGATAACGCACATGACCAACTCCCGCATTCCCTTGTAAACGTAGCATGTGAACTTGCTGAAAGACATCACTTACCAATCCATTTGCTTTTCGTAAGCGAAAACGATTTTCTTCATCTACTGTGATAATCCCAGCCGCATCTTGCCCCCGATGTTGCAATACCGTCAAGGCATTATAAATAGACTGATTTACAGGGCTATGGCTAACAATACCCACAATTCCGCACATATTTCACGTTCCTTATTTATTCAATGTTGAATTTATTAAATTTGAATTTGCTTGTATTTGTTCAAAAAACCATTCCACAATAAAGCCAAAGTGCGGTATTAATTTTGATGTTTTCCACCAATCACTCTGTGCAAAGTTTGTGAAAGAATCAATAAAAAATAGCAATGCCGCCACGATTAATATACCTCGTAGCAACCCAAAGCAAGCACCTAATACCCTATCTGTTCCGGTTAAACCTGTTTTATCAACTAACTGACTGATAATGTAGTTAAGCATTGCACCAACAATCAAAGTTGCTACAAATAAGATTGCAATAGCAACCGCATTACGAACATAAGGTGCTTCTATTTGAGTTAAATAAGTTGCTAAATAGGGATAAAAATTATTTGCCACCAAAAAAGCAACAATCCAGCTGGCAAGCGACATAACTTCACGCACAAACCCTCGCAATAAACTGACAATTATAGAGAATAAAATTATTCCGATAATCATTAAATCAAGATAATTGTTCATTAGGTAACCTCTAAAATCCCATCAATTTAAGACCGCACTTATTCTAGCAAAAAAGGAAAACGTTTGCGTAGTCTAAATTCACGCTTTATGCAAATTTAATCGAAATAAAAAAGAAGAAATCAGAATTGTCGTCTAAAAATATAGATGGAAATATCAGGAAATGTATCCTTTCAGTTTAAAATCCATCTGTCTATTCACTAAAACACTAGATGAGAGATGTTGAGTTAGTCGATAAGCCGGGTTCTGTCTTGGACAATCATTCATCTAGGCGTATATTTACACATACGCTCAAGCAACCTACCCGAACTCTGAGCGGGCAACTCATTGAGTTCCTATTTGGTCTTGCTACGAGTGGAGTTTACCATGCCATAAAATGTTACCATTCATGCGGTGTGCTCTTACCACACCCTTTCACCCTTACCTGATCTCTTACGAGCCATTGGCGGTCTGCTCTCTGTTGCACTGGTCGTAGGCTCACGCCTCCCGGACGTTATCCGGCACTCTGCCCTATGTAGCCCGGACTTTCCTCTCGTTTACTTATGCCTCTAAGTCGTTTAAAAACGGTTAAAGATTTCAACAAACCAGCGATTGCCTGACTAACTCAATGCGGAGTATAGCGTAAAATTCAGATAAAATATAGAGTTCACCCAAAACTTGCGGTAAAATAACCGCACTTTTCAATGAGGAAATGACGATGAATTACTTACAAATCGCTCGAAATTCGTTAGCTGCCGAGCAAAATGCTTTAGCTAAACTTAGTCAAAATTTAAATCAACAGTTTAATCAGGTTGTTGAGCTTATTTTAAATTGTGAAGGACGATTAGTTGTTGGCGGAATCGGGAAATCCGGACTTATTGGTAAAAAAATGGTTGCTACATTTGCCTCAACAGGAACACCAAGTTTTTTTCTACATCCAACAGAGGCTTTTCATGGTGATTTAGGTATGTTAAAGCCTATTGACATTGTGATGTTAATCTCTTATAGCGGTGAAAGTGACGATGTTAATAAATTGATTCCCAGCTTAAAAAATTTTGGCAATAAAATCATTGCATTAACAGGTAACCTGAATTCTACTTTAGCAAAACATGCCGACTATATCCTTGATATCAGTGTTGAGCGTGAAGCTTGTCCCAATAATCTGGCTCCAACAACTTCGGCTTTAGTAACGTTAGCTTTAGGCGACGCTCTTGCGGTTTCTTTAATTACAGCCAGAAACTTTCAACCGGCTGATTTTGCCAAATTTCATCCAGGCGGTAGTCTTGGTCGTCGTTTGTTATGTAGAGTGAAAGATCAAATGCAAGTTCGTTTACCAAAAGTAACAGAAAACACAAACTTTACTGGTTGTTTAACCGTTATGAATGAAGGTCGTATGGGGGTTGCTCTTGTCATGGAAAATGAAAATTTAAAAGGTATTATTACCGATGGCGATATTCGCCGTGCATTAAGTGCAAACGGAACTAATACACTTAACAAAATCGCCAAAGATCTTATGACTTCCAATCCTAAAACTATTAACTATAATACTTATCTGTCTGAAGCGGAAAACTTTATGAAAGAGAAAAAAATTCATTCATTAGTCGTTGTAGATGATCAGAATAAAGTGATAGGTTTAGTTGAATTTTCGAGTTAATCCCATGATGTTATTAAATGAAAAATTACAAAAAATTAAGCTGGTTATTACCGATATTGATGGTGTACTAACAGACGGCTTATTGCATTATGATGCCAACGGGGAAGTAATGAAAAGTTTCCATGTGCGTGATGGACTGGGTATCTGTATGTTAATCAAAAATGGCATTCAAGTTGCAGTCTTATCTGGTCGAGACTCCCCTATCTTACGTAAACGCATTGCAGACTTAGGCATCAATTTATTTTTCTTAGGTAAATTAGAAAAAGAGAGTGCTTGTTTTGAATTAATCAAAAAAGCAGGTGTAACACCCGAAGAAACTGCATACATTGGTGATGATAGCGTTGATTTACCCGCATTTTCCGTTTGCGGATTGTCTTTTGCCGTAAATGATGCGATGGACTATGTGAAAGATTGTGCTGATCATATTTTGAGTTTACCAGGGGGGAAAGGTGCCTTTCGAGAAATGTCTGATATGATTTTAAAAGCTCAAGGAAAAGCAAGTGTCTATTCCACAGCACAAGGTATTCTCAAAGCAGTTAACAAGATGGTGCAATAAAATAGATAATGAAAATAACAGTCCACATACAAAATAAGCGGACTGTTACTTGTCTGTAAAATATCTCTAAACACAACTAAAATCCCCGCAAGCAACGTAAAAAATACTTTTCACATTCTACCCATTCATTCATTAATTTAATAACCACATTATCGATCACCGCACTTACATAAGCTAAACCTTACATCATAATTACCTATTCGTATTCTAAATAACAATAGTTATTATTAAAAATACCCTTTTAAATTAATAACTTATAAAAAAATAAAAGTTGCATTCCATGAAAAACTGATTAAAATAAAACCTGTTTTATTCATCAATAAAAAAGGAACTCGCTATGCTAAATCAAGCTATTATTACTAAGTTAAATGAACAAATTAACTTAGAGTTTTATTCATCTAATGTATATTTACAGATGAGTTCATGGTGTGCTCATAACGGCTATGAAGGTGCAGCTGCATTTTTACTTCGACATGCAGATGAAGAAATGCAACATATGCATAAATTATTTACTTATGTAAGTGAAACAAGTGGTATGCCTCTGTTAGGTAAAATTGAAGCACCCAAAAATGATTACAAATCTTTAAAAGAAATTTTTGAAATAATCTTAGAACACGAAAAATTTGTAACTAGTAAAATCAATGAATTAGTTGAAATTACTTTTGCAACCAAAGACTATTCAACATTTAACTTCTTACAATGGTATGTTGCGGAACAACATGAAGAAGAAAAATTATTTACCGGCATTATTGATAAATTCAATTTGATGGGCGAAGACGGTCGTTCTCTTTACTTTATCGATCGTGATTTACTTACTTTATAATAGATAGGACAAAAATATGTTATCAGCAAATGTTATCAAATTATTAAATGATCAAATGAATTTAGAATTTTATTCTTCTAACCTGTATTTACAAATGAGTGCTTGGTGTGAGCAAAACGGTTTTGACGGAACAGCTAAATTTTTAGCCGCACATGCAGTAGAAGAAATGCAACATATGCGTAAGTTATTCACTTATTTGAATGAAACAGGTGCTTCGGCAATCATTACGGCTATTGATGAACCGCCACATGAATTTGATTCATTAAAACAAGTAATTGAACTAACATACGAACATGAAAAACTCATTACCTGCAAAATCAATGAATTAGTCGGAAAAACCTTTGAAGAGAAAGATTATTCAGCTTTCAATTTCTTACAATGGTATGTAGCAGAGCAACATGAAGAAGAGAAGTTATTTAGTGGTATTTTAGATAAAATTAATCTTCTTGGTGAAGATGGTAAATGTTTATATCTAATAGATAAAGACCTTGGTGATTTGACAAGTAAAGTATAATCTATAGAAGATCAAATCTAATCTGACAGTCCCTGTTTAAAATTATCATATCTGTCAGATTAGTTTGAGCTTAAGTTTTTTCTATCTAAGTACATTTTCCATCAAGTGATGTTGCTATTAATCTCTCACTTAAGCACGTTTTTGTGGGATTATAATAAAGGTCTCTTTTTGAGTTGCTATACCTTTTACCAAAATGAGTAAAAAAATAATCATTTGTAGAATCATACTAATGACAGTTTAAAGATATCACTTGATAGTAATTGACAATATTCAGTAGACAGTCCTTTATCTGTGATAATTTGTGTAAAGTTATTAAGTTGAGTCGCACAAAATAAGGAATATTTTCCATATTTACTGCTATCGGCAACTAATACTTTTTGTTTGGCATTTTGTTGGAGCATTCTTTTTAAATGGGCTTTCTCTTCTGTAGGTGCGGTAACACCTTTTTCCAAACTCCAAGAATTACAACTTACAAAAGCAATATCAGGATTAATGTTATTCAATAAAATCAGGCTATGGTTACCGATACAGGATTGGCTACTATTATCCACTCTTCCCCCGGTTATGGTCAATTCTATTTGTTTATATTCGGAAAGTAATAAAGCGATATGCAGATCAGTCGTAATCACTCGAAGTGGCATATGAGCGATTTTTTTTGCAATGCACAAAGTTGTAGTACCTGCATCTAATACAATAGAGTCTCCCGGAGAAATGAGAGAAACGGCATATTCGGCTATCCGCTCTTTTTCAGTAATTTGCTTAAGTTGCTTTTCATTTGTAGTTGGTTGGAATGGAATAAAATGGTTTAAACTTACTCCTCCGTGTGTACGAATTACAACACCTTCTTCATCTAATTTTATTAAATCACGGCGGATAGTTGCAGGAGAAGCATCAGTAACCTTTACCAGCTGTTCTACGGTAGCAATATTATGACTTTTTAGAAATAGTAAAATCTGTTCTAGACGATTTTTAGACATATAAACTCTCTTATTTGTAATTATTTTACTATAAATAATTTTTTGAAAATAAGATAGTGAAAATTAAAGAACCTAAAACATTATTGCTTTAGGTTCTTTAGTATTATTTCTCCATTATGTGGCTTAAAAGTACTTCGCTTCCAAATCCACCGGATTTGGTCATTACAACGATGTCTGAATAGTTACCTTCTTCAATTGAGCATAAAGGCACTCCCGGTACTACTGCATATAATACGTTCATTTCAGTTACATTCATTTGCTCCAATAATGCTGCAGCCCCATCTCCACCGAATAGTATAAGACTATCAAATTTTTCATTATCAAGGCAGAATTTACTTAAATCAGCTAAGTGTTGAGAAATTTCTTTAGCGGTTTCAGTAATATTTGCCGATTTTGCATTTACGACTTTTGCTGGGTTTGCTCGAATAATCACATTATCCTTACTAAAACGTATTAGAGCGTTTAATTGTAGTTTTAGTGAATGTTCTGACTGCGAATAGTTCATCAACTGCGAAGGTGAAGGATGAAATACAATCGATTTTCCACCTAAAGTTGAAACATATTCATCAACTTGAAGCTGGCTTGTTTCGTGGATTGATGTTACTACAATTAATGTTCTACCTAATGTAATCTCTCGCTTTGGTCTCGGTTTATTTTGAATATTTTTCAATTTCTGTGCTAATCCAGCTGAGCCAACAGGAATAATTTTATTTCCTATATGGTTTATAACTTTTGCAATAATTGCAAGATCTTCGTGCGTTTTAGCATCAATAACGATCTGTTTATATTCACTATTTTCAATAGATGCCTGCAAATTATCGACCGTATCACACGGAATTACTTGAGCATCAGGCAATAATTCTTGCATAGAGGAAGACAGTACAGGGCAAATAGGATCTTTGCCTGAAGCGGTTTCCTTTACAGGAACACTATTAACATATAAATGACCGGCTTCTATCGTTCTCCCCATTTCTGGATATGCAGGACAAATAATTGCTTTAACGTCCGGATATAAACTAGCCCACGCTTCAATAGCACCTTCAATTTGATATTTTACAGAGCCTCTCATTGTAGAATCAATTTTGAGGTAAATTTGCCCAATACCATTTTGGATAGCATTACTAATTGCAATTTGAGTTTGTTCTTTTGCCTTTTCTCCAATAGCTCTTGAGTCAGTAGAAACAGAAATTACTTGAGCTTTATCAGATTGCATTTGTGCTAATGCCGAAACTTTAGTTTTTAAGACAGTGTTAAATCCTGCTTCAGCAAACATAACTGCGGTATCATTTGCACCGGTAAGATCATCTGCAATAACTAAGAGAGTTTCTTTCATAGCTTTTCCCCTTTTACTGTTTCTTGTGCTAATCCACCTTGACGTTTTAAAACCCAAGCCGCAAATAATGGAGCTAAAACAGCGGAAACTAATACAGCAGCTGCAATTTGTGCAGTAGCAGTTTGCACAAAAGGTGCTAGTGTAGGGTCAGCTTGAGCAACAATTTCAGGTGTAATTATGGCATTTCCAGCAGTAGTACCAGCAGCAAATCCAATCCCTGATTGATTACCTCGTCTTAAAATAGTTTTGTAACCGATAAACACAAGGAAACCTGTAAAGAGAGAAGCTACTATACCTAAAATAATACCTGTTGCTCCACCAGTAATAATGGCTTGTAAGTTAATACCTGTACCTAATGCGAAAGCAAAGAAAGGGATAACAATAGCACTAGTTGGTTTCATTAGTTCTGTCCATTTAGGATCTAAGTTACCAATAACCATACCAACAATCAGAGGAATAACAGCTGCAAGCATCAATGAGAAAGGAATATCAGCTAATCCCGATACACCTAAAAATAGTAAAACAAAGAAAGGACCGTCATTAACTGCAGAAGCAATATAAGCCCCTTTATCTCTATAATCGCCATATTTTCCTGTAAATGCTAACCAAATACCCCCATTTGAATTAGCCACAACAGTAAGCATAGCTAATAAAGAAACACCCATAACACCATCATTTCCCACCCATAATCCTAAAAAAACAACTAAAAGAGCGGGTATAATTGTTTTAAATAATAATACAATGCCGGTATGAGCAAGAACAGGACCGGAACTTCTCACAGTAATTTGCATACCTGTTGCGAAAATTAGGAGTGCAATAAGTGAGCCTGCTGATGATTTGAATAAAGCTGTCGTAAATGAACCTAAATTCAAAAAGTCAGGCAAAAACGTACCAATAATAGAACCAAAAATTAGCGATATGACCATTGCCCCACCGGGAATTTTGTTCATACCATCATATATTGGAACGATGGATTTAGATACTTGAGTAGACATATTAATCTCCTTAGTGTGTTGCATATTTGATATTTGCCATTTTTGCACCTAGATAGAGTGCTTCAGACATACTACGGCTATCGGCAACTCCCTTTCCTGCAATCGGAAATGCAGTGCCGTGATCGACAGATGTTCGAATAAATGGAAGACCGACAGTAACATTTACACCTGTATCAAAACCTAATAATTTGATAGGGATATGTCCTTGATCGTGGTACATCACGACGACAATATCGAACTCGTTTAGATTAGCTGCACGATGAAATAAAGTATCCGGTGGTATAGGTCCTGTAACATTAAATCCTTTGGCTTGAGCTGCTAGAATTGCAGGTACGATTTCTTTTTGATCTTCATCACCAAACATTCCATTTTCACCAGAATGAGGGTTTAAACCGGCAACAGCAATACGAGGCTCTTTAAAACCAAGAATACGAGCATTTTCTTCTGCCAAATCAATAACAGTGGCAACTCGTTCTTTAGTAACTAAATCACAAGCTTTACGAAGTTGGACGTGAGTAGTAACGTGAATAACGTTGAGTTTTTCGCTGGTTAGCATCATTGAGTAATCTTTAGTATTACTAAGGGTAGCTAAAATTTCAGTATGACCGGGAAACATTTTACCACTTGCATGTAATGCCTCTTTATTTAAAGGGGCTGTAACAATAGCTTGGATTTTCCCTTCCATCGCTAACTTAACGGCTTTTTCGATGTATTCATAAGCCGCTTTACCAGCACGAGGATCAATTTGAGCAAAAGGCAAATCTTCTGATAAGTTATTCAAATCTAAAATATCAATAACACCATACTCTGCCGTAAAGCTATCTAGATCATTTAATATTCTTAATTTCAGTTCTGAATGAACAATAGGTAAAGCTCGTTGCATAATTTTTTGATCGCCGATAACAACTGGGTGTGCTAACTCATAAATCCGTTTATCAGCCAATGCTTTAATAATAACTTCTGGGCCGATACCTGCGGCATCTCCCATCGTAATTCCTAAAATAGGTTTCATTTCCACTCCTTGATTGAAATTAATCATTTTTAGCAAATTATATCGCAAATAAAGAGATAAAAATGTGATTAAAGTCAAAAAATGATCTTTTTTAATCGCATTGATTTTATTTAATCTAAAGGTAAGGGTTATAAAGCAGATTAGAAAAGTAAAATGTTATTTAATTTGAATAAACACTTCCCTTTTTAGCAAAAAACGGTATCATTACGCCTCTTAAATGTAACCCTACATTTAAGTTTGTTTCCAACCTATCCTATCTTGGGACAAATAGGGTAAAAACAAAAAAGCTGGAACGCTTTTTTTAATAAGTAGCGAGTCAAATGCCCCATGGCGTCTAGTCTCTCTGGATTTGAGAGCTTAGGCTTCCTCCGCAAGGCACCCGACTTATTTTTTTCACCTCTTTTAGAAGGTTTATTTCAATGACAATTAAAACCCCTGTTCAAGCAACTCTTGCTTCAAATCAATACTTTTTAGATCGCCAAGATATAATGGAATCAAACGTGCGTAGTTACCCGCGTAAACTGCCGTTTGCTTATCAAAAAGCACAGGGCGTTTGGGTAACTGATGTTGAAGGTAATGAATACCTCGATTTCTTAGCTGGTGCAGGAACGCTTGCATTAGGTCATAATCACCCTAAATTAATTCAAGCAATTAAAGATGTTTTAGACAGCGGTTTGCCGTTACATTCTTTAGATATTACCACTCCATTAAAAGATGCTTTTACCGAAGAATTACTCTCTTTCTTCCCTAAGGATAAATACATCTTACAATTTACCGGTCCATCAGGAGCAGATGCTAATGAAGCGGCAATAAAATTAGCGAAAACCTATACAGGTCGTGGCAATGTCATTGCATTCTCTGGAGGTTTCCATGGTATGACACACGGTGCATTATCTTTAACCGGTAACTTAGGTGCAAAAAATGCTGTGCAAGGTTTAATGCCTGGTGTGCAATTCATGCCTTATCCACACGAATACCGTTGCCCATTTGGTATTGGCGGTGAGGCTGGTGTGAAAGCGGTTGAACATTATTTTGAAAACTTTATTGAAGACGTAGAAAGTGGTGTGGTAAAACCGGCAGCAGTAATTTTGGAAGCTATTCAAGGTGAAGGCGGTGTTGTTCCGGCTCCAATCAGCTTCTTACAAAAAGTACGTGAAGTAACCCAAAAACACGGCATTTTAATGATTGTGGATGAAGTACAAGCCGGTTTCTGTCGTTCAGGAAAAATGTTTGCCTTTGAACATGCAAATATTGAACCCGACATTGTAGTAATGTCAAAAGCAATTGGCGGTAGTTTGCCATTAGCGGTATTAGCGATTAAAAAAGAGTTTGATGCGTGGCAACCGGCAGGTCATACAGGCACATTCCGTGGAAACCAATTAGCGATGGCAACAGGCTATGTTTCTCTCAAAATTATGCGTGAAGAAAACTTGGCTCAGAACGCAAAAGAGCGGGGTGAATACTTAACTAAAGCCTTAACTGAATTAAGCCAAGAGTTTCCTTGTATCGGGAATGTGCGAGGTAAGGGTTTAATGATGGGTATTGACATTGTAGACGAACATCAAGCCAAAGATGCAACAGGTGCTTACCCACGTGATTGCGATTTAGCGGTAGCTATTCAAAAATATTGTTTTAAAAACAAATTGTTACTAGAGCGTGGTGGTCGTGGTGGAAATGTGGTGCGTGTGCTTTGTGCAGTAAACATTACCCAAGCAGAATGCGAGGAATTTATTAAACGCTTTAAGCAATCTGTAGCCGAAGCTGTGAAAGCGGTACGTGGTTAATTTTTGATAAAACAAGCGGTCATATTTTGCAAAAAATTTGCGAATTTTGACCGCTTGAATTGTATATAGCATTGAATGAGATAACAAAAATGACAGATATTTCCAAACACAGACAATCGCTATTTTGTAGCGATCCACAATCTATTGCGGATTATGAAACCGCAATGAACAATGCGGTACAAGCGGTATCAAATTGGCTAAAAAATGAAAAAATGTACACCGGCGGTTCGATCAAGCAAATGCGAGCCTTGATTGACGGCTTCAAGCCGACCAAAGAGGGAGTGGGAGTGCAAAAATCTCTTGAGCATTTGGTAGAGATTTTCCTCAACCCAAGCCTTAAAGTTCACCATCCACACTCTTTAGCTCACTTACATTGCCCGACAATGGTGACCAGCCAAATTGCAGAAGTGTTAATTAATGCGACTAACCAATCTATGGACTCTTGGGATCAAAGCCCTGCGGGATCTATTATGGAAGAGCATTTAATCGACTGGTTACGCCAAAAAGTCGGCTATGGTGAAGGTACAGCTGGGGTGTTTACTTCAGGTGGTACGCAGTCGAATTTAATGGGCGTATTGTTAGCTCGTGACTGGGCGATTGCGAACCGTTGGAAAAATGAAGACGGCTCTGAATGGTCGGTGCAAGCGAATGGTATTCCTGCTGAGGCAATGAAAAACGTGAAAGTGGTTTGCTCGGAAAATGCACACTTCTCGGTACAAAAAAATATGGCGATGATGGGAATGGGCTTCCAATCGGTAGTCACTGTGCCGTCAAATGCCAATGCTCAAATGGACTTAGAAGCGTTAGCCAAAACCTTAGCAGACTTAAAAGCTGACGGTAAAATCGTAGCTTGTATTGTAGCAACTGCAGGCACAACCGATGCTGGTGCGATTGATGATTTAAAAGCAATCCGCAAATTGGCGGACGAATACCAAGCGTGGTTACACGTTGATGCTGCTTGGGGAGGTGCTTTATTATTATCGAAAGATTTCCGTCATTTCTTAGATGGAATTGAATTAACCGACTCGATTACACTCGACTTCCACAAACATTTCTTCCAATCCATTTCTTGTGGGGCATTCTTGTTAAAAGACGAGGCGAATTATCGTTTCATTGATTACAAGGCAGATTACCTCAACTCAGAATATGACGAAGAACATGGTGTACCAAACTTAGTAGCAAAATCACTGCAAACAACTCGTCGTTTTGATGCGTTAAAATTATGGTTTACGGTAGAAGCCTTGGGTGAAAATCTGTATGCTTCAATGATTGATCACGGTGTGTATTTATCAAAAGAGGTTGAGGCTTACATTACTGCTACCGAAGGCTTGGAAATGTTAGTACCTGCACAATTTGCCTCAGTGCTGTTCCGTGTTGTGCCGAAAGGCTATCCGGCAGAATTTGTGGATACATTGAACCAAAACGTGGCTGATGAGCTGTTTGCTCGTGGTGAAGCGAATATTGGTGTCACGAAAGTCGGTAACAAGCAATCACTGAAAATGACAACCTTAAGCCCAATTGCTACTCTTGAAAATGTGAAAGCCTTATTAGCACAAGTGTTGGCAGAATCAGAACGCATCAAAGATTCTATTGTAAACGGCACCTATATCCCGCCTATTGATTAAACGATTGGCAAAATTATACCTAAATCAGACCGCTTATCAGCCTTGAATTGATTAATGAGCGGTCAATTTTTTAACTTTTTACAAATTTTATTGAAAGCTCTATTGTTCATAACAAGTTAATCAACCATTAATTTCCTCAATACTTCACCCAACCCACTTTGACGCTCAGTCGCTTTACTCACCGCCATATTCCATATTTTGCGGTCGGAAAAAATAGTAACTTGATTGATTGCTCTTGTTACTCCAGTATAAACCAGTTCTTTACATAAAACAGGATTGGCTTCACAAGGCAAAACCACAAAGGTATGGGAAAATTCTGAACCTTGGGATTTATGAATAGTCATGGTAAATGCTGGACTATGCTCAGGAATACGACTTGCTAATTCAGCCTTACCATTTTCAAACCAAAAATGCCCTTTTAAGCTACCATCAGGTTGTTTTTCTGCTAAATACAACGCAATATCACCATTAGCCAATCCGAGACGGCTATTATTTTCAGTAATAATGATTGGTTTTCCAATATAGAAATCACGACTATGATTAAATTGCACAAGTCCTTTTTTCTTTAATTGTTCCGCAATAAGTTGATTGAGATTTTCGCTCCCCAGTTCCCCTACCCTAAGTGCGGTCAAAAATCTCACTTTATTGAATGCGGCAAAAATAGCCGCAATATGCAGTTTAATCGGTAAGTTATTTTCAGTAATTTTGTGAATAAGTTGCAAATATTCTTCATAATTTTGCACCGCACTTTGCACGACCAATTGACTGCAATATTGAGAATAATGGTGTGCTAATGGCTGTTCATCAATATTAGTTTGTTCATATTGTGTAGAATAATCCACTAAATTGATTTCTCCCGTGTCGTTTGTGTTATTTTCTTGTTGATATTGATGAAATAATTGCCAACTTTCAGCAATTTTTTGTTGGTTAATTAATTGAGCTAATTTACCAATATAAGGATGTTTACCGAAACGACGACTGCCCTCTAAGTTGCATAAACAATCACGAATAAGATTTTCATCTGCATGATGTTCTAAGTTTTCCCCTGTTGTTTGCTGTAAATAATCTGCTAACTTTGAACTAATTGAATATTGTCTAAAAGTACCTAATTCAGCCAAAATCGCTCCTGCTTCAACAGAGGATAACTGATCCTTATCGCCAAGCAAAATCAGCTTACAACTCGGTTTCAAGGCTTGTAATAATTTCGCCATTAGAAACAAATCCACCATAGATGCTTCATCCACTACCAAGAGATCTATCGGTAGTGGATTACGTTTATTATATTTCGTCTTTTCTTCAAAAAATCGCACACCAATTAAACTATGAATAGTTTCAGCATTAAAAGGAATAGCATTTTTTATATGTTCACTAACTTTAATTAACTCCTTTTTTGTCAATAAATTAAAGGAATTTTTCATACTAATTTTTAAGCGTTCTGAAGCTTTTCCAGTTGGGGCAACCAGGCGAATAACTAATTTTCCCTCTGCCAGCTCCTGTAATGCCAATAATAATCGAGTAACTGTTGTCGTTTTACCTGTTCCAGGTCCACCTGTAATCATGCAAAAAGGTTGATGAATTGCCGTTGCTACAGCAATTTTCTGCCAATTATGCTTTTGTTTTAAACTATTATCTTCATGCTCTACCGGGAAGTATTTTTGTAAGATGCCTTGAATTTTTTCTATCGGATATGGTTGATTTTCTTTCTGTTTTATTGTTCGAATTAAAAATTCGGCAATTCGATGCTCATCTTGCCATGTGCGATAAAAATATAGGCGATTATTTTGTAGCACCAAGGGCTTTACCTCATTAATAGGATCTTGAGTAAATGCGATATGATTAATGAGTAAATTTTGCCATTCAGATTGTGTAATATTCCCTATTTTCTCTTTAATATCAATAAGGTAACTTTTTTCCGCATAAGGTAAATTAAACAGATTTCTAAAAGAAAAATTTTCTATTTTTAAGCACGTATGTCCTTGTTGGTTATGAAAATTACAAAGTGCGGCAAGTAAAATAGCTAAATTTTTAACTTGTGATGAATAATCTAATTCCCGTTGTTTATCTGCAATCAACTTTGCAAAATAATAATCACCAGCTTGAATAAATTTCCTTTCCTTAAGTTGATACAAAATATTTAGCATTAAAATAAACTCTCCAATTCAGAAATCAAACGCCAATCCGGTTTATCAAAAAATATCCCGGAATTATCTTTTCCATTCATTCCACGTAAAAAAGTATAAAGTACACCGCCGAAATCACGTTGGTAATCATAATTTTTATCCCGCTCTTTTAAATAACGATGTAATGCAATGGTATAAATTAAATACTGCCAATCATAATGATTATTACACATCACTTGAATTAGATTGTCTTGCTGATAATGTTGAGAAGAATAGCCTAGTAAATTAGACTTATAATCTAATAAGTAATACTTGCCTTCAAAACGAACGACCAAATCAATAAAACCTCTCACCATACCTTTAATTCTATCCATCAGTATCGGTGATGACGGTAAATGATGATACTTACTTAACAGCCGATTAAAGACATTTTCATTAAATGATTGATTTAATTTCAAATAAAATTGCATTTCTTTTAAACAATCTTGTGGCTTGATATTGCCTAAAGTAAAGCCTGCAATATCCTGTTTTAAAGGCGTATTAAAAATCGCATTTATCCATTTTTTCAATGGATTTTGCCATTCATCACTTAATTGTAACGTCTGACAAAGTTTAGATAATTGGTCATCATTCAATGCCTGCGTCATATTATATTTTTCAAAATAACGATGGAATTCGCTACCAACATGGACACCATGAGGAAAATCAAACGGTGAAAAACCTACAGGATAATCAGAGTCTGCACTCAACTTTATATCAAATGACGCTGACATATCATGACCATTTTCTCTCACATCATGATCTCTTGCTTGATCAAAAACTCCGGATATTTCAATCTGCTGTGCTTTTTGTCGAGAATTTAAAGATCTGTTACGTTGATGACGGTAGGTCATTTCAGTAAAACTTGTTACAGTCCAATTACGCTCAATCTTGCCATGAAATTCTTCCGCTTCAACCGGCGACAATGCCTGTTGCACTGTAATATACTCATTTCTCCTTACTAATAGTTTTTTATCTTCCTCTATTTCAACACATTGTTCACCTAATTCCTCAATTATTGGACTTAACAATTTTTTTGCATCATATTCATCATCAATTCTTTTATTTACACCAATTTGTCCCTTAGTTAATACATAAAGTAACGCATTCCATTTTTTCTCAAAAATGCGAGGAAGATTAATAACAATCTGATATTTCGCTCGAGTAAGTGCAACATAGAGTAAACGGATATCTTCCGCCATACGCTCTTTTTCAATTTCATCGGAATGTTGCTTATCCATATCCCATAACACTTGTTCTTGATTTTCATCATAATAAGTATTAATGGCATTATCTCGGAATAGGGACGGCTTACAAATAAAAGGAATCCAAACTAAATCATAAGCAAGCCCTTTGGATTTATGTAATGTAACAATCTTGACTAATTCTCGATCACTTTCTAACCGAATTTGTTCTTCCAAGCGTTCTTCGCCTTGAATCTGTTTCTCAAACCAACGAACTAAGGAGGACTCGGTATCATTTAAACGGGTAGCCTGTTGCAATAACTCACTTAAATGCCACAAATCAGTCATTTTTCTCTCACCTTGTTCCATCATTTGTAAATTTTCATTAATTTTTTCAACTGCAAATAAATGATGCAACATAGGTAAAATACCCTGCCTTTGCCATTGTTGTTGGTAAGCAATAAATCGCTCAACACAGTTTTCCCATAAGTTCTCATCTTGCTTAATTTGGAATATTTCTGCACCGGTTTTAGCAAAAAGAGCGGTACTCAACGCATTTAAAATATTATTTTCATTTAACGGATTTAAACAAGCTCGTAAAATATGCAACAGTTCTTTTGCAGTGATACTATCAAAAACGTTACTACGATCTGAAAGATAAACTGATGCAATACCTTTATCCCTTAAGGCTTTTTGTATTTTCTCCGCTTGAGTAAAACTACTGACTAAAACTGCAATATTTTTTGCTTTTAGTGGTTTGTTATCTAAAATAGCTTGATTTTGTACCGCACTTTGTAGCCATTGCTCAATAGATAAAGCACAATTTTCAGCAAGTTGTGTGTCATTGTTGTCAGTCAAATAACCTCTTAATGCAGGTTCAATTCTTCCATTTAAGCAAAATCGGTTGGGAAGAAGATTCCCTTGAGTGTCATAATATAATCCTTTAGCAACCTGTTGAAATGGAATTTTTTTATGTAAAAAAGGAGAATTTTCTTGAAAATCAAAAAGATAATTTATCGTCTGAATAAGAGGTTGTGTAGAACGCCAATTTTCGCCCAAACTAAATCGATATTGTGCTTGTTCCGTTGCTTTCAGATAGGTAAAAATATCCGCACCACGAAATTTATAAATAGATTGTTTAGGATCCCCAATCATAATAAAGCCCGTATTTTTCACCGCACTTTTAATATAAATTTGATAAAAAATATCATATTGCTGTTGATCTGTATCCTGAAACTCATCAATCATAGCAAAAGGATATTGATGGCGAATAAGTTGTGCTAATTTATCTCCTTGTGGTTGATATAAAGCATTGCGTACCAGACGTAAAAGATCATCAAACCCCTTTTGTTGATGCGTAAGTTTATAATCCATTATTTTACGATTTAATTCATGAACACAATGGTATAAAAGTACAGAAAAATTATTTGAAATTTGAGTAACTTCATTGGTCACTAAGTTTTCCAATTCGGAAAATAAATCATGCGATACTAAAGGTTCTTTTTTATCTAATTCCAATTGATAAAAATATTTTGCCGCCTCAGGTTGCTGAATATCCTCGTTTTCTGCCCATACTCGCATTTTATTAAAACGACTTTCAAACCAATCTTTACGCCATTTTTTTAAAGCGACAAGCTCTCTTAACGCTTTTTCATTTTCTAACCAACGTTGTTTAAATTGATGAATTTTACTAAGTTGAGGCTCAACTTGAGTATGTAAAAATTGCTGCAGAGAAATCTCCAATAAGTGCGGTTTTTGGGTATTTACTTTTGGCGGCTGAGAAAGATATTTATAAACGTAAGATACCAGTTGCCTCGGCGATCCTAATTTTTTGAAAATGAAGTTTGCGACTGACAAAGGCTGATGATAAAAATTTTCACGCCATAGCTCATTTGCCAAACGTTGAATTAGTTCAGATTCATCACTCACCAGTTCCATATTAAAATGTACCCCCGAATTAAAGGCATATTGCATTAATACTCGGCGACAAAAACTATGAATAGTCGAAACGGCGGAAATATCCAAATTTCGTTCTGCTAAAGTTAAACGATAGACTGCAAGATCGATGTCTTTAATATAAGGCAGTAATTCTTGCAGAAATTGATCTTCAAGTAATGTTTTATTTTGATGTTGCTGATATTGAATTAACGCTTGTTTTGTTTGATAAATACGTTCCCGAATACGTTGCTTTAACTCTTGTGTTGCCATTTCTGTATAAGTTACTACCAAAATTTGATCAACTTCCAATGCCTGAGAAAAATTATTTTCTCCCGCTTGTAATAACAAGCGAATATAAAGAGAAACGATGGAATGAGTTTTTCCTGTACCGGCAGATGCCTCAATTAAACTGACCGCACTTAACGGAGTAGAAATAGGATTAAAAGGTTGAAAGACGGATATGTGTAAGGAAGAATATTGATCTTGTAAGCTGGTCATGAAATTAAGCATCTTCGATAGAACATAGAATATTGACTAATTTACCTAACCTAAACTCTTTTTGCAAACCTTCAAACCGATGTAAAAATAAAACGGAGCAGATCTTCCGCTCCGTTCTCATGTTATTTGCCATTCAAACTATCTAAATTACGTAATGCTTCAATACGTTTTTCCAATGGAGGATGACTTAAGAATAAAGAAGCAAGTCCTCCACGTTTTCCATTGATGGCAAAAGCAGCTAGCTGCCCCTCCATTTCTTGTGGCTCATGCAATGTTTTCAAACGTTGTAACGCTGCAATCATTTTATGTTTACCCACTAATTCCGCTGAACCTGCATCAGCTTTAAATTCACGATAGCGAGAAAACCACATTGCAATCATACTTGCCAATACACCAAACACAAGCTCAAGAACCATTGAAATCATAAAATATATACCTTGACTGGTATTTCCATCACGATCTGTAGCAACAACTTTTGCCAGCATTCGAGAAATAAAAATGACGAACGTATTTAATACACCTTGCAACAAAGTCATCGTTACCATATCACCGCTTTTAATATGGCTTACTTCGTGAGCTAAAACCGCTTCCGCCTCATCTCTTGTCATAGCATTTAGTAATCCTGTACTCACGGCAACAAGTGAATTCTTTTTTGTCGCACCTGTTGCAAAGGCATTTACATCCGCTGAATGATAAATGGCAACTGTCGGCATAGGTAATCCTGCTCTTTCTGCCTGTGAATGCACCGTTTGAAGCAACCAATGTTCCGTTTCATTACGAGGTTGTTCAATAACTTGACCATTTACCGAACGTAATGCCATTGATTTTGACATCAGTAAAGAAATAATAGATCCCGTAAAACCAAATAAAGTAGCAAAAATCAACAATCCCACCGCATCTTGGCGTTGAATACCGGTCAACGTCAAAATAATGTTAAAAACAAATAAAACGGCAAAGTTAGTTGCTAAAAATAGCAAAATTCTCATCATAATAAAGTTCCTTTACATTAAAAATTCTCTGCCTATGATAAGGACAAAATATTGAAACTCAAGGGTAAAATAAAAAAATTTGTTACCATAAACTCATTTGTTTTTGCTCAATTATTGTGGGAATACTGACATATAATCCAACTAAACGCACAGAACGATTTTGATGTCGTTGCCAAATTTGAGTTAATAGTTTTACAAAATTTTCTTGCGAACATTTCACCGCACTTTTTTCTAATGTTGTTATTTGGAAGTCATAAAATTTTAATTTCACGCCTATTTTACAAAAACGTTCTAAGGGAATAGCAGGACAAGTCTTTTTAATTCGTTTCAATAAAAGAGGATAAAGGCTATTGATAACCTCAATACCTTGTTCAACCTGCAAAATATTTTTCATTAAAGTTCGTTCCAGCCCGATAGATTTAGGTTCACGATGAGACTGCACAGGGCGTTCATCTATACCTTGACTAAATTGCCAAATACGATGTCCTATTTTACCAAATCGATCGATTAAAACATGATAGTCAAATTGTTGAATATCCGAACAAGTTTCCAATCCCATTTGCTGTAATCGTTGCGTTGTCACTTTTCCCACTCCCGGAATTTTTTTCAGTGGAAGTTGCCTAATAAACATTGCAACTTCTTCAGGTTTAATAACAAACTGTCCATTGGGCTTATTCTGATCTGAAGCAATTTTAGCCAAAAATTTTAACGGAGCAATGCCGGCAGATGCCGTTAATCCCGTTTCCTGAGTAATGATTTGTCTAATTTCTTCTGCAATCCACGTTGCTGAGCCTGAACATTTTTGACAATCCGTTACATCCAAATAAGCCTCATCTAAAGATAAAGGTTCAATTAAATCCGTATAACGCAAAAAAATGTGTTGGATTTGTTGCGAAACCTGCTTATATAAAGGCATATTTACAGCTAATAATACCAAATCGGGACAAAGTTTCAGTGCTTGCGATGTTGGCATTGCACTATGTAAGCCAAACTGACGAGCAACATAATTACAAGTACTTAATACCCCACGCTGATTAGCCAATCCGCCCACAGCAACAGGTCTATCATACAATTCCGGTTTATCTCTTATTTCAATAGATGCATAAAAGCAATCCATATCAATATGAATAATTTTACGAGGCATCATTGTTAAAAGTGCGATTAAAATGTTCAAAGTTGACCGTATTCTAACATTTTTACTGTATAAATAAACAGTTTTTGTTGTTTTTCTTATTTAACATCATTTATACCTATTTTTCTCCAAGTAATGTCTTTTAGCTATGCTTTTTTGAAAGCTGTACATTTTATTCTCCTTCTTTCCGATACGGTCCTACCAGCTAAAATTTTTGATAAAATCACTGATTTTTTTGCAAAAAAGGCATAGAATACAGGACGCATTTGCACCTTAATAGAAATGTTATTAAAATGCGGTGTTATTTTGTGCTAAACCATTTTTAGGAAAATCAGATGAGCCAAGAATTTTTGGATTTTGAACTGCCTATCGCCGAATTAGAAGCGAAAATTGAGGCTTTACGTTCAGTTTCACAACAAGATCAACAGATTAATTTAGATGATGAAATTACTCGTTTACAAAAGAAAAGTGCGGAGCTAACGCAAAAAACTTTTGCTAATTTAGATGCTTGGCAGGTATCTCAAATGGCTCGCCACCCTAATCGTCCTTATACTTTAGACTATATTGAACATATTTTTACAGATTTTCAAACACTGGCAGGCGATCGTGCTTTTGCTGATGATCAAGCAATTGTCGGTGGATTGGCTCGTCTAGAGGAACGTCCCGTTATGATTATCGGTCATCAAAAAGGACGTAGCATTAAAGAAAAAGTAAAACGTAACTTTGGTATGCCCGCACCTGAAGGTTATCGCAAAGCATTACGTTTAATGCAAATGGCGGAACGATTTAACTTGCCAATCATTACTTTCATCGACACGCCGGGGGCTTATCCGGGGGTCGGTGCAGAAGAAAGAGGTCAATCTGAAGCTATTGCACGTAATTTACGTGAAATGTCTATGTTAAAAGTACCGATTATTTGTACAGTAATTGGTGAGGGCGGCTCGGGAGGTGCGCTTGCTATCGGTGTTGGTGATAAAATCAATATGCTGCAATACAGTACTTACTCCGTTATTTCTCCGGAAGGCTGTGCCTCGATTTTATGGAAAAGTGCAGCAAAAGCCTCTACAGCAGCAGAAGTAATGGGCTTAACAGCTTCTCGTTTGCACGAATTAAAACTGATTGATAGCATAATTGAAGAACCCTTAGGAGGTGCACATCGCAACTATGACACTATGTCAAATAATCTGAAAAAACGTTTGTTAGCCGATCTTGCCGACTTGGATAAATTAGATCAAGAGACTTTATTAGATCGCCGTTACAAACGATTAATGAGCTATGGTTATTGCTAATTTTATAAAAATAGGGCGGTCTTATACCGCTCTTTTCTATTTATAGATATGTTATAGAGGAAGAAAAAATGAAAAATATTCTCTCAATTCAATCTCACGTTGTTTATGGCTATGCAGGTAATAAATCAGCAACATTTCCGATGCAGTTGCTAGGCATTGATGTTTGGGCGTTAAATACAGTGCAATTTTCTAACCATACACAATATGGAAAATGGACCGGCATGGTCATTCCCAAAGAACAAATTGGTGAAATTGTACAAGGTATTGATAATATTGGAGAACTTCATCAATGTGATGCTGTCCTGTCCGGTTATATCGGCTCAGCGGAACAAGTAGAAGAAATTATAAAAGCCTTTCATAAAATAAAAGAACGTAATCCAAAAGCAATTTATTTGTGCGATCCGGTGATGGGACATCCTGATAAAGGCTGTGTTGTTGCAGATGGTGTTAAAGAAGGACTGATTAAAATTGCGATGGCTCAGGCAGATATTATTACCCCAAATTTAGTTGAACTAAGAGAATTAAGCGGATTAGCGGTTGAAAATTTTGAACAGGCTATTGAAGCAGTAAAAGTGATTCTAAGTAAAGGTCCGAAAAAAGTATTGGTTAAACATTTAAGTCGTGTTGGTAAGAATGCTGCACAATTTGAAATGTTATTGGCAAATAATGATGGTATTTGGCATATCAGTCGCCCATTACATAATTTCAATAAAGAACCTGTTGGCGTAGGTGATTTAACCGCCGGATTATTCCTTGCAAACCTACTGAATGGAAAATCGGATGTTGAAGCATTTGAACATACTGCAAATACAGTAAATGACGTAATGGAAACAACACATAATGCAGGCGTCTATGAACTTCAAACTATTGCTGCTCGTGAATGGATTGTTAATCCGAAAAGCCAATATAAAGCAGTAAAAATAGGTTAATCTTATTAAATTGTAGGGGTTATCACTCCTACTTTTAATATTTCCAAGTTCAATAGATTTCGATCGGAATCCCTATGGATTTATTACAACAGTTACAAAATCAGTTAAATCAGTTTCCCTCTCATACTAAACTTCTACTAGGATTTAGTGGCGGACTGGACTCAACGGTTTTGTTATCTTTATTGGCAAAACTCAGAAAAAAACAACCGCACTTATCCTTACGGGCAATCCATATTCATCACGGATTAAGTCAAAATGCAGATAACTGGGCTATTCATTGCCGACAAATTTGTCAGCAACTGGATATTTCTTTTCTGTGTGAAAAGGTGACGATTAATCCTCGTAAAGGGATTGAGGCTGATGCTCGTGAAGCCCGTTATCAAGCGATTGCTAATCATCTACAAGACAACGAAATTCTTGTTACCGCTCATCATCAACAAGATCAAACAGAAACCTTTTTGTTAGCTTTAAAACGTGGCAGTGGCTTACAGGGATTGGGGGCAATGCAAATACAGAGTGTTGTTTTTAATCTGCCTATTTTTCGCCCGCTTTTACATTGCACAAAACAACAACTTGAGCAATATGCTAAAACAGAAAAACTTAGCTGGATTGAAGATGAAAGTAATGCTGATAATCGTTATGAACGTAACTTTTTACGTAATGATATTTTGCCTAAACTTCGTCAGCGTTGGCAATCTATTGATAATGCGGTACAACGTAGTGCTCAACATTGCTTTGAACAGCAGCAACTGATTAATGAATTGCTTAATGATGAATTTAATAAAATTTACGATAAATTCGACCGCACTTTATCCATTGCCAATTTCGCTACTTACTCAATTTTAAAGCAAAAAGCCTTACTACGAACTTGGTTACAACATCTCCATATTTTGATGCCTTCAACAATACAGTTGGATAATATTATGAGAAATATGATTCAAGCACAAGAGGATCGTAATCCGACATGTAGACTTGGAAATCAGGTCTTACGCCGTTATCAAAAACGTCTTTATGCTACGCCGATATTACAAGATTTAAGTCATATTCGCCTAGATATTCAAGCTAACGAATGCATTAATTTACCGGATAATTTAGGTGAAATTTGTTTACTAACCAAAAATGAGCATTTGCAGGTTACATGGCAAAATAAACAGATTTTATTACCCCTGACACAGGAAAAAATAGAAATTCGCTTTCGCTATTCCGGTAAAGTTAAACTCCCACAAGGATTTCATCAAGAAATGAAAAAATGCTGGCAAGATCATAATGTTCCTGTATGGCAACGCACCCGTATTCCCTTGATTTTTTATGGCAATAAATTTAAAAGTGCGGTAGGTTTTTTTAATAATTGTGAGTAAAAAAATAACCCCATCTTGATGGGGCTATTTTAAGAACCAATCCTATCTTAACGCCAACTTTTAAACTGATTAATTAAACCATTAGTTGAACTGTCGTGACTATTGATTTGCTCATCTCCAACCAGTTCTGGCAAAATGCGGTTAGCAAGTTGTTTACCTAATTCAACTCCCCATTGATCAAAACTGTAAATATTAAAAATCACCCCTTGTACAAAAATTTTATGTTCGTACATAGCAATTAATGCACCTAACGTGAATGGTGTAATTTTTTGCACTAAAATGCTGTTTGTCGGTTTATTACCGGTAAAAATTTTAAACGGTACAATATTTTTCACTTCATCTAAGGACTTCCCAGCTTGAATAAATTCAGCTTCAACTTCTTGTTGTGTTTTACCAAAAGCGAGTGCTTCTGTTTGTGCAAAGAAATTTGAAAGCAATTTATTATGATGATCTGATAACACATTATGGGTTTGTGCTGGGGCAATAAAATCACAAGGAATAATCTTCGTCCCTTGATGAATTAATTGATAGAATGCGTGCTGACCGTTAGTGCCAGGTTCTCCCCAAATAATAGGACCGGTTTGATAATTATTAATCACTTGACCACTGCGATCTACATATTTACCGTTAGATTCCATATTACCCTGTTGGAAATAAGCTGCAAAACGATGTAAATATTGGTCATAAGGTAACATCGCTTCAGTTTCAGCACCTAAGAAATTACAGTTCCAAATACCAATTAACGCTAACGTAATCGGAATATTTTGTTCCATTGGTGCGGTGCGGAAATGTTTATCCATTTCATGTGCACCAGCTAATAGTTGCTCAAAATTGTCAAACCCAATAGAAAGTGCAATAGAAAGTCCGATTGCAGACCATAAAGAATAACGACCGCCTACCCAATCCCAAAATTCAAACATATTGTGAGTATCTATACCAAACTTCTCCACTTCTTTTACATTGGTTGAAAGTGCAGCGAAATGCTTAGCTATTTGGCTTTCATCTTGTGCGGCTGCTAAAAACCATTTACGTGCAGAAATCGCATTAGTCATAGTTTCCTGTGTTGTGAAAGTTTTTGAAGCAACTAAAAATAAGGTTGTTTCCGGATTTACTTTTTTCAACGTCTCCGCTATATGCGTTCCATCAACATTGGAAACAAAGTGCATGGTTAAATGATTTTTATAGGGACGTAATGCTTCCGTTACCATATAAGGGCCTAAATCCGAGCCGCCAATACCGATATTCACCACATCGGTAATCGCTTTACCGGTGTAACCTTTCCAATCACCAGAAATAACACGTTGACAAAAAGATTTCATTTTCGCCAACACTGCATTTACTTCCGGCATAACATCTTTACCATCTACATAAACCGGTGTATTTGCACAATTACGAAGTGCGGTATGTAATACAGCACGATTTTCTGTACGATTAATTTTTTCACCATTAAACATTGATTCAGTTGCTTCATTCAAAGCACATTCTTTAGCTAACTGACGTAATAAAGATAATGTTTGTTGATTAATATTATTTTTTGAATAATCCACTAAAATTTGTTCGGCAAATTTTAACGAATAGTCATTAAATCGAGTCGGTTCTTGCTCAAAAAGTTGTTGAATAGTAACTTGCTCTAAGTCTTTTTGATGTTGCTCTAAAGCTTTCCACGCATTAGTTTGAGTTGGATTAATATTTTGCATCATTTTTCCTCTCTATGGTTTAAAAAGTTAATCAATATATTCGATCAATACTCTAGGTGTTAATTTAGTGATAAGTTCATAGCTTATCATACCGCTAATTGCAGAAATTTCCTCAATAGGTAATTCCTTTCCCCATAAAATAACTTCATCACCCACCTTATCTTGACTCTCAATACCAAGATCTACCGTTAACATATCCATCGATACACGCCCAACAATTGGTACTTTTCTGCCATTAATATAGACCGGTGTACCTTGAGGCATATCCCGTGGATAACCATCTCCATACCCAATAGCTACAACGCCTATTTTGGTATCTCTCTCACTAATCCAACTTCCACCATACCCCACAGGTTCACCTTTTTTATGATTTCTAATAGTAATTAATGAAGAAGTTAACGTCATAACCGGAATCAATCCATAAACCTCAGCAGGCGTATTATTCGGCGAGATACCATACATAATAATACCTGGACGAATCCAATCTAAATAGGCTTGCTGCCAAAACAAAATACCTGATGAGGCAACAATAGATCGCTCACCTTGTTTACCCTCGGTAACTTGTAAAAAACGCTCTAACTGAATTTCCGTATAACCACACATCAATTCATCTGCCCGACTAAAATGACTCAAAAACCCGATTTCTTTTACATTTGAACATTGAACAAGTTGCTGATAAAAGTCTTCTACCTGTTCAAGATCTACACCTAAACGATGCATTCCTGTGTCAATTTTCAACCATACTTTAATTTTATTCGGCAACTTGGCTTTCTTAAGCACATAAAGCTGTTCTTGATTATGGATAACTGTTTGAATGTTATTAACAGCAATAATTGGCAAATCATCCTCGGAAAAAAAACCCTCTAATAATAAAATAGGTTTAGTAATACCTTCAGTGCATAGACGTAATGCTTCCGATAATCTAGCCACACCAAAACAGTCAACCAGATGATGCAGAGTAGAGGAAACGAACTCCAAACCATGTCCATAAGCATTTGCCTTAACAATTGCAATGACTTTACTGTTTTTGGCTTTTTGCTTAATAACTTGAATATTATGTTTTAATGCAACAGAACTAATCCTGGCTGTTGGAGGTATGACATTCATTGATTCGACTCTAATCTTATTTTGTATAATACTGCGGTATATTTGCTAAATTATCAAAACGTGAATATTGCCCCTGAAAGGCTAATTTCACTGTTCCAATAGGTCCATTACGTTGCTTACCGATAATAATTTCCGCAATGCCCTTATTATCTTCCGTTGTTTCGTTATAAACTTCATCTCGATAAATAAACATAATCAAATCCGCATCTTGTTCAATGGATCCCGATTCACGCAAATCCGAGTTTATAGGTCGCCTATCCCCTCTGTTCTCCAATGTACGATTTAACTGAGAAAGTGCAACCACAGGAACTTTTAATTCTTTCGCTAATGCTTTTAAGGAACGAGAAATTTCTGCAATTTCTAAAGTGCGGTTATTTTCAAATCCTGGAGCTCGCATTAATTGCAAATAGTCAACCATGATTAAACTTAACCCGCCATTTTCTCGATACACTCGTCTTGCTCTGGAGCGTAATTCCGTTGGCGTTAATCCCGAAGAATCATCAATATACAAGTTAGGTTTTTGCTTAAACATCCCAAAGGTTCCGGAAATTTTAGCAAAATCTTGCTGTGTTAAATTACCTGTACGGATTTTAACCTGATCCACTCGAGAAAGTGAGGCTAACATACGCATCAAAATCTGTTCAGCCGGCATCTCCAAGCTAAAAACCAAAACCGGTTTTTCCGATAACATCGCAGCATTCTCACATAAATTCATAGCAAATGTTGTCTTACCCATCGAAGGACGAGCTGCAACAATAATTAAATCGGATTTCTGTAATCCAGATGTTTTTTGATCCAATGCAGTAAAACCGGTTGAAACACCGGTCACACCGTTATTTGTTGGTGTAGCCGCCAGATTTTCAATTTTATCAATAGTGTTAAAAAGAAGATTTATTACATTTTGCGGTCCTTCATTAGCTGATGTTCGTTTTTCCGCAATAGAAAATATATCACGCTCCGCATTATCCAAAATGTCTTTTATTGCTTGCCCATTTGGTTTATACGCATTTTTTACAATATTATTTCCCACTGAAATTAACTCACGTAAAATTGCTTTTTCACGCACAATTTCAGCATAAGTCAAAATATTGGCCGCACTCGGCGTATTGTTGGACAACTCTGCTAAATAAGCAAAACCACCGACCTCTTCACTTTTTCCTTTTGTCTTTAACACCTCATCAAGAACTAATAAATCAACAGGGGTATTTTGTGCAAATAATAATGCAATTTCTTGAAAAATAATCCGATGTTCAAAAGTATAAAAATCTTCGGCAATGATCTGATCCGCTACGCTATCCCAATAACGATTATCTAATAGAATCCCACCTAAAACAGCTTGCTCCGCTTCAATGGAATGAGGAGGAATGAGGGTTTGCTCAAATTTTTTATCTTTGATCCGTGCAGATTGATTTGAACCGGTAGTTGCTTTAGTCATTAAAAGAAAAATTACCTAATTAGAAATTGAAAACTGTGCTATATGATATACCAAATCTAAGCGAGAATTAAGAGAGAGGGAAAAATTAATCAAAACAATATAAGTGATGAAAAGCAACCGCACCTTAAAGTGCGGTTATTTTTGAGAAATTTTACTTCTTACGTCGTTCAATTAATGCCTCAGACAATTGTTGTAATACAATTTCTGTATCTGACCAACCAATACAAGCATCGGTAATACTTTGTCCATAGGTAAGTGCTTTTGCTTCAACTAAATCTTGACGACCTTCAACTAAATGGCTTTCAACCATGACACCAAAAATTTGTTTTGAACCATTGGCAATTTGAGTACAAACATCAGTGCAAACATCTAACTGTTTTTTAAATTGTTTACTACTGTTCGCATGACTAAAATCCACCATAACATGCGGAATGCGACCGGTTTTTTCTATATCCGCACAAACTGTCCGAACATCTTCCGCACTATAATTAGGACCTTTCTCACCTCCACGCAAAATAATATGACAATCCTCATTTCCTTTTGTAGACACAATTGCTGAATGACCGAATTTTGTGACAGATAGAAAATAATGTGGTGCTTCTGCCGTACCTATTGCATCAAGAGCAATGCGAACTCCACCGTTAGTTCCATTCTTAAAGCCCACCGCACATGACAAACCGGATGCCAATTCACGATGAACTTGCGATTCCGTTGTTCTTGCTCCAATAGCCCCCCAACTCATAAAGTCCGCAAGGTATTGCGGTGAAATCATATCTAAAAATTCACCGGCAGTAGGCATTTCCATATCGTTAATATCAGATAACAATTTACGTGCAATACGCAAACCATCATTTAAAGCATAACTACCATCTAAATGAGGATCATTCACTAATCCTTTCCAACCCACAGTTGTACGTGGTTTTTCAAAATACACACGCATTATAATTTCCAACGTATCATGATATTTTATACGCATTTCTTTAATGCGTTTAGCATATTCCAACGCAGAAGCAGGATCATGAATAGAACAAGGTCCAATAATAACGAGTAAACGATCATCTTTTTGATGAATAATGTTATGTGCTGCCAAGCGGGCTTTTTTTACTGTTTTAATGGCTACATCACTTGCAGGAAATTTTTCTAATAATGCAATCGGGGGCAAAACTTGCTCAACTTTTGCAATTCTGGTGTCATCATTTGCAATACGAATATTATTTTTATTCTTAGCCATATACTACTCTCTCTTACTACATAAAATTTACAATCATAGAATTAACAATTTATATTTAATGGTATTAAACGTAACATTTATTTTTGTACTAGTAAACTAATTTCTCCTAGTACGCACTTAAGACTTGTGCAGGTTGTAATTTAGCCGCTCGGCTTGCTGGATATAAACTTGCCAATAAACTCAACATCAAAGCGACCACTAGTACCATAAGTACATCTTGCCAATGTAATTCGCTCGGTAAAAAATCAATAAAATAAATTCCATCTGATAATAACTTTTTATCCAGTAAAAATTCAATAAATTGAATCAGATCGGTTAAATTTAAACTCAGTATTACCCCCAATGCTATTCCAACTAAACAGCCTTTCATACCTGATTGCAACCCGTACCAAACAAAAATTTGTTTAATAAAACGATTATTAGCCCCCAATGTACGCATAATAGCAATATCAGCCTGTTTATCTTTTACTGCCATAATCAAAGTTGACACAATATTAAAACAGGCAACACCTATCACCAACACCATCGCAATATACATTACTGTTCTAATTAACTGAATATCGTTATACATATAACCAAACTTGCCAATCCAATCTTGAACTTGTAGGCGTTGCGGATAATCATATAAATATTCATACGTCATATTTCTAACCGCAAAAGGATCTTGAACTTTTAGCTCAACCCCAGTAATTTCATCGGGCGTATAATCCAATAATACTTGTGCTTGCGATAAGCTCATCAACGCATAACTATGATCCAATTGCCCATCTAAACGCAAAATACCTGTTACTTGAATGCGATAACGGAGAGGCTGAGATAATTGATTATCGCTATTAGCAAAAGAAATTAATAACGTTACCCAATCATTTTCGGATACACCTAATTCTTTCGCAATGCCATAGCCTAAAACCAAACCGCCATTTTTCTGAAATTGTTGCCAGCCATCATTTAACACAAATTTACTCAAATTACTCACTTGATCTTGTGTAACTTGTTCTATTCCCCTCACTTGAGCTACTTTCAGTTTTGTGCCGTTTTCAATTAATGCCGTAAATTCAACAAAAGGGGATTGTGCTAAAACATTTGGATCCTGCTGTAAAAGTGCGGTAATTTTTTGTCGACTTTCAATCTTGACATTTCCTTGCTCTTGATACGATATAATTTCACTATGTGGAACAACAGATAAAATACGCTGATTAAGTTCTCGCTCAAAACCGTTCATCGCACTTAATCCTACAATCAACACTGCCACACCTAATGCAATTCCAATAGTTGAAAATAAAGCAATTAATGATACCAACTTATTTTTAGAACGACTGTATTGATAACGCCAGCTAATAAAAAATGGAGTATTCATGAGTTACTTTCCCTCAAGATACCGTCTTGCATCACTAAACGGCGACCCAACTTTTC
This sequence comes from Histophilus somni 2336, assembly GCF_000019405.1. Classification (NCBI taxonomy): domain Bacteria; kingdom Pseudomonadati; phylum Pseudomonadota; class Gammaproteobacteria; order Pasteurellales; family Pasteurellaceae; genus Histophilus; species Histophilus somni. The sequence continues at coordinate 1,623,400 of NC_010519.1, forward strand.
CGCTAATTGCAAATCATGAGTTACTAATAAAAATGCAATTTTTTGTTCCTGATTAAGTTTTTGGATAAGTTCAAAAATACTTTCTGTTGTCTTATGATCCAAATTTCCCGTAGGTTCATCAGCCAACACGAGTTTTGGATTATTCACCAACGATCTAGCAATTGCAACACGTTGACGCTCTCCGCCAGAAAGTGCGGACGGTTTATGCAAAATTCTCTTAGCCAATCCCACCGCACTGAGTATATTCTCAGCTCGATCTTTCGCCTCTGTTTTATTTTTGTGACTAATTAACATCGGCATCATCACATTTTCAAGTGCGGTAAAATCCGCCATTAAATGATGAAATTGATACACAAATCCTAAATACTGATTACGCAGTTTAGCTAATTCGTCCTGTGTTGCCCTTTGTAGTGATCGCCCATGAATAAAAACTTCACCGCTTGTTGGCTGATCTAATCCGCCTAACATATGTAAAAGAGTACTTTTGCCGGATCCGGAACTTCCTACAATAGCAATTAATTCTCCTTCCTGCATGGAAAAAGACACCTCTTTTAAGACTTGAGTTTGAAGACTTCCTTCCTGATAATGCTTTGTAATATTTTGACAGATTAATAATCTATTCATCGTTTGCTCCAGTTCTCTTATTATTCATAACGTAATGCTTGTGCTGGCTCAATTTTACTCGCTCGGTAAGCCGGATAAATTGTTGATATTAAAGATAATGTTAACGAGAAAAATAAAATTAACGCAATTTGATAAACATTAATTTCTGTCGGTAAAAAAATACCCTGAGGATTAATCCACTGAATAATCTTCGCTAAATTCATTGCTACAACAACCCCTAAACCGCCACCTAACACAGCACCGCTTGCCCCTACAAAAAAACCTTGCAAAATAAAAATATTACGCACTTGTCCTTTTCTCAATCCCTGTGTTTGTAAAATAGCAATTTCACCTTGTTTATCCACCACCATCAAACTTAATGAAGTAACAATATTAGAAACCGCCACCACAATAATTAAACTAATTAGCAAGCTCATCATATTCTTTTCCATGCGAACTGCTTGGAAAAACTCCCCTTTTTGACTACGCCAATCTACAATTTTCCATTGCTCAGTAGGGAAAAACTTAGGCAATTCACTAATGAAAAAAGGATCTTGCAAAAATAAGCGATAACCTTGAACTTGTTCAGGTTTGATCCGCATTAAGCGTCCAATATCCGCTAAATTGGCAAAAACTGCATAGCTTGCCTGTTCAGAAAAGGAAGAGTAAATATCACTGATGGTAAATAAACGTTGTACCGGAACTCGACCAAAGGGAGTATATTGGCTATTTTCCGTCACCATCACTCGAACTTTATCACCAATCTGTACGTTTAATTTTTGTGCCAATTTCCAACCGATAATTAATTTAAACTCACCGATTGGAAGAAGTTGCGAAAAATGATTTTCTGAAAACTCACTCAATAAAGGATCATCAGAAAATTTTTGCACCCCAAGAATTTGCCCGGCACTGACACCTTGTGCAGTTTGAAACACGACAGAAGTTGTATTAATCGGCACAACTTTTTGCACAAAATCGGGCATGTCCGGTTGCGAGGCGATCAAATATATAGAATTATTTTTAGGCATTAAAATACTGTGCGGAATATTGGAAAGAACCTGTTGTTTTTGATATTTTTCCAAGCCGTTCATCACAGACAAAACAATAATTAACGCCATAACACCTAAAATAATACCAACGGTAGCAAGCGTCGTAACTAATTGCCCGAAGTGATCCGCACTTTTAGCCCGCCAATAGCGTAATGCAATAAAAAGAGAAATTGGAAAGGTCATCTTATAATCTATAAAATTACAAATCTATGAATTCACGTTGCGACTACATCAAGAAAATAAAAACAATAAAATTGGACTTATTAAACCAGTGTTTTCTTTGTTACTGAAAATCAATCTAACAAACCCAATTTAGTCATTTTTACTGAGTAAATAAAATCAGCTTAACTAATTATTTACCTGTTTTGACAAACTCTTCAATATTTTGTGCAACTTTGTTCACCAAAGTGGTCACCGCACTATCTGATGCCCATGCAATATGTGGAGTAACAATCAAGTTTGGTAAACGAGTAGCTGCCTGAATAAGCGGATTCTCTTTCTCAGGCGGCTCTTTAACCAGTACATCAATAGCCGCTGCGGCAATCACTTTATTTTCCAATGCTTCAACCAGTGCCTGTTCATCAACTAAAGGGCCTCGTCCGGTATTAATTAAGTAAGCCGTCGGTTTCATTAACTTTAACGTTTCTGCATTAATCAAATTTTGTGTTTGCTCCGTTAAAGGACAATGCAAAGTCACAATATCCGCTTGCTTTAAAACCTGTTCAAAAGGTAAATATCCCGAACGAATTTCCGTTGCACCACAACGTTCAGCGTAAATCACATTCATACCAAGTGCGGTCGCTAATCGACCAATTTCCGAACCTAAACAGCCTTTACCTATCACGCCTAAAGTTGATCCTTTAACATCGGTAATCGGATAATCAAAATAGCAAAATTGTTTACAGTCTGCCCATTTTGCACTTAACTGATCTTTGTACCAATTCATTAAACTATGTTTTAAGGCAAAAATTAAACCTAAGACATGCTCAGGTACGGTTACCGAAGAATAGCCGGTTACATTTTTTACTGTAATACCCAATTCTTTAGCTGCTATTAAATCAACATTATTCGTTCCCGTTGCCGTAATAGCGATTAATTTTAACTTAGGTAATTGCAACATCACCTCACGACTGAAAATAACCTTACTGGTAATAACAATATCAGCCTCTTTTGCACGATCTATCAACTGATCAGCATCGGTATATTCATATTCAATCCATTGATGCTCAAAACTTGGGCGAGGAATAGTAATATGTTTTGGAATTGCCGTACTGTCTAAAAATACAATTTGCATCATTTTCTCCTTAGTTAATTGGAATAGGCCGTGTCAATATACCAAAGTAATAAACATAAATATAGAAAAAATCCGTATTCACTAAAAATACGGATTTTTCATTATGCTCATTTAATTTGAAGTATCTATTTCCTCAAAAGATTTAACTAGATCATCAATAGCTTTCATTTGTGCAACAAAAGGTTCAAGTTTTGATAAAGGTAATGCCGATGGTCCATCACACTTTGCTTGGTTTGGATTAGGATGAGATTCTAAGAATAATCCGGCTAATCCAATCGCCATACCGGAACGAGCCAATTCGGTTACCTGATCACGACGACCACCGGAAGCTGCCCCAAAAGGATCACGACATTGTAAAGAATGAGTTACGTCAAAAATAACAGGGCAACCTTGCGACACTTTTTTCATAATATTGAAACCGAGCATGTCCACCACTAAGTTGTCATAACCAAAATTAGTACCTCGATCACACAAAATCACCTTATTATTTCCACATTCTGCGATTTTTTCCACAATATTGCCTATTTGACCTGGGCTTAAAAATTGTGGTTTTTTCACATTAATCACCGCACCTGTACGAGCCATCGCCTCAACTAAATCAGTTTGACGAGCTAAAAAAGCCGGTAGTTGAATAATATCAACGACTTCCGCTACAGGTCGGCATTGATAAATTTCATGTACATCAGTAATCACTTTTACACCAAAAGTCTCTTTTAATTCTTGGAAAATTTTTAATCCTTCTTCCATTCCCGGACCACGATAAGAATGAATAGAAGATCGATTAGCTTTGTCAAATGAGGCTTTAAATATATAGGGTACGCCTAATTTTTGCGTAACTTCTACATATTTTTCACAAACTTGCATCGCCATATCACGACTTTCCAACACATTCATACCACCGAATAAAACAAAAGGCTTATTATTGCCGATTTCAATATTGCCTAACTGAATAACTTGATTTTGCATAATCATTTCCTTACTAATGAATAGATTCAATTTCTAATTGTAAATATTCCAATTGAGGTAATAATAAAAGTGCGGTCGGATCTTCCGGACATTTTTCTAAAAAATATTCAAAGTCATTCAATGCCGCTTGCATACACCCCATTTGAGTTAATACCACCCCACGATCACGAATTTCATAAGGATCATCAGGATTTCTGGACAAGAGCATATCAATATATTGATATGCCTCATTATTTCTAAATTCACGAATTAACGCATGCTTTGCTAATTGACAAAACCGATTCGTTAATTCTTGCACATCTGCAACTTCTAATATCTCCAAGCTTAATTCAGTACCAAAACCAAATGCTCCTTCATATAACTTTTTTAGCTGAGAATATGTCATATATTGACCATTCCAAGGATCAATAAAGGCAACCTCTTCATCAACATCAGCACGCAAAATTAATTGCGTAGGAAAATTGACCGGATAAATGGGCAAATTCAACCTTTCAGCCAAGTATAAAACTATTGCTCCCAGTGTTACCGGCATTCCTCTTCGTTGCGTTAACACTTGATCCAAATATAAATTCTCCAACGCAAAATACCGTTCGGGATCACAAAAAAATCCCCATTCTCCATACATCAACTGCAATAAATGATGAATTTTTCTTTTAGTTTCCCAATTAGAATCAATTTTTTTACGAGCTTCACGAACCAAACCGCCAATCATGCCTCGAATACGCCGTATTTCTTTACTACTATTGTCATGCGTAATAAGATAAAAAGAGGTCATTTCATCATATAATGCTTTATGATAATACTTCATTTTTTCCTCTTAATTGAGCTAATGTTATTCGCTCATTACCGCCATAATCGTTAATCGTTTCAACTTGTTTCCACAGTTTCTCGGCAAAAAAAGACCGCACTTTTTGCCCTTGCTGCCAGCCATGCTCTACTAATAAAAAACCTTGTTTTTTTAAATAATTAGGAGCTTGCTCAATAATATATTGTAAATCGGCATATCCTTTTTTTTCTGCCACCAACGCCGTCAAAGGCTCAAAACGTACATCACCCTGATTTAAATGCTGATCTTCCGCATCAATATAAGGGGGATTACTGACAATTAAATCAAATTGTCCAGTTACTTGCTCAAACCAATTACTTTGCAAAAACTGTACTTCGGTCAAATGATTACGCACTGCATTAGTTTTTGCTAATTTAACAGCGTCGGCAATAACATCCAGACCAAATATCTCAAAATGTTGACCGCTCTTTTTCAGTTCATCAGCCAACGCCAAAGCTATAGCACCTGTCCCTGTTCCTAAATCTAAAATACGAATGGGGGATTGAGTAAAGTCTTTTGATTTCTTAAGCAATTGAATGCAAACCAGTGCTTGTTCAACCAAAATCTCAGTATCTGGACGTGGAATTAAAGTATAGGGAGCCACCTGTAAATTTAATGTCCAAAATTCCGTTTCACCCAGCACATACGCCATTGGTTCACCTTTAGCACGGCGAACCAATAATTCTGTGAGTTGTTTCAATTCATCCTCTGTCAATAAGGTTTCTGAAAAAGCTAAAATCGCTGATTTTGAACGTTTGGTGACGGTTTGCAATAACAAATTTGCATCAACTTTAGCATCTAAGAAAGGATCTTTAGCAACATTCTCAAATAAACGTTTTTCGGCAAGTTCCAGCCATTGTTGATAATTCATTTCTTTAGTGAAACTTAAGTTTTCTTCACAACGATAGTCGACATAACTATATCCACTAACGAACGTCTTTCCTTATTTGCAAAAGCAACAATTGCACTAACTGAAGTTAAGATACCTGTTAATGCAAAAAGCTGTTCAATAAATTCACGCAATACATAACGACCAAATGTTAAGGGGTGATTTGTTCTATAGTCTATCACTTGTAAATTTAGCCATTTCTTTGCTAATGTTTGCTTAGCATTATACATGAGGAATAATTGATATCCGATATAGAGGAAAATAAAAATGAGACCTGCAATCTGGTTCAAAACAATAGATCCAAACAAAATAGCCACATAGAACAACAATACATTTATGAGGGAAGCCAACCAACGCTTAAATCGACTGGCATAAACAATATCTGATACGTTATTAGAATTTGCTTGTAATTTATGATCTTCTTCAACAATAAATTTACGATTTTCATCATTAGAATTGTTTTTTTCATTTAATTTTTCAACAATCATTGTATCTCCTTCTCATAATCTTAAGAGGAATTTTTTCTTCGTCAAAATAGATTAATTTTGTTCGGACAACATTGCCAACTGATCTGCTTGATATTCCGTAATAATTGGTTGAATTAGCTCGTCAATCTTGCCATTCATCACTTCATCAAGGCGATATACCGTTAAATTGATACGATGATCCGTTACACGACCTTGCGGGTAATTGTAAGTACGAATTTTATCTGATCGATCGCCTGAACCTAATAAATTACGACGAGTATCCGCTTGGGCTTGAGCTTGACGTTCCTGTTCAGCTTGTGCAATACGAGAAGCTAAAACGGAAAGTGCCTTCGCCTTATTTTTATGTTGTGAACGCTCATCTTGACATTCCACTACAATACCCGTCGGAATATGCGTAATACGCACCGCAGAATCCGTTGTATTAACATGCTGACCACCAGCTCCCGAAGAGCGGTAGGTATCAATACGCAAATCCGACGGATTAATCTCCGGCATTTCATTTTCCGGTAATTCAGGCATAACAGCTACGGTACACGCAGACGTATGAATTCTGCCCTGAGATTCTGTTTTTGGTACACGTTGCACACGATGCCCACCGGACTCAAACTTCAGTTGACCATACACGCCTTCGCCATTCACTTTGACAATAATTTCTTTATATCCGCCTTGCTCACTTTCATTTGCATTCAATACTTCCACACGCCAACGTTTACTTTCTGCATAACGACTGTACATGCGAAATAAATCACCGGCAAAAATACCAGCTTCATCACCGCCAGTTCCAGCACGAATTTCTAAATAAGCATTGTATTCATCATTTGGATCTTTAGGTAATAACAGGATTTGTAATTGTTGCTCCGCATTTTCAATTTCAGCTTTTGACTCTTCTATTTCCAATTCAGCCATTTCTTTCATATCAGGATCATCAAGCAATAGTTGTGTTTCTTCAATATTGTTATTCAACCAATTCCAACGTGCAAAACATTTTACAACATCTTCTAATTGAGCATATTCTTTTGAATAAGCACGGAATTTATCTTGATCGTTAATGACAGAAGACTCCCCAAGCAACGCTTCAAGTTCTTCATGTCTCTCTTTTAAGCTCTCTAATTTACTAATAATACTGGCTTTCATTCTCTGACCTTACAAAATAATAATGTAAATTTAAATTTCAAAACTTAATATCACCGAACCATTGGTATATTTTATCGTGTATTCGAGTACCATAAAAATCAACAATATTTCTATCATATTTGAAAACAGCGGTGGAAAATAAGGTAATCACTCTTTCAAAATTCACATCAAGCAATTCAAATAGTTCACTCGGCACAACATCTTGATATACAAATACATTCTCAAAATACTTTTGATAATCTGTTGTTTCTCTAGGGTGTGGTTTTATCACTAGCAAACGCTCGTCATAATTTTTTATGATATGTTGATAAATGGCTATTTTCTCTTGTTCTGATATTACACGATCTTCTGATAAACACTGCGTAAATAATATATATTTCTTCATTTTTAACGATATAAGTGAATCTAAATTAAAAGCAAAGAAATCCAATATGTTATGTTGTTCTTGAGCTGTTCTTGTTTTCCATAAATGCTCTAATGAAATCAGTTCAACTTTATGCCTAATGTCACTTGGTACATTTTCTAAAGAGGTCAAATAAATTTTCTTTACCGTCTTATGAAAACCAAAAACAGGAATATTCCTTGTTAAATTAATTTCATATCTTTTAGGACTAAAATTCGCTATGCCATCCTCGATTAAATAAAAATCAAAATATTTAAGAAAATAATCTGTCCAACCTAAATGATCAGCACCATAAACAGGAATACGGTCAATCTTAAATCGATAAAAATAAAGTTTATAATAGAGACGCCAAAATTTTGTTATTTTCTTTTTAATGGCAACATAGTGCTTGATTTTATACTTTTTATGTAATTCAAAACCTTCATTAAAAACAAATAACACTTCATCTAAATGATATTTATTTAACATCAGAAAAATCAACAACATTCTTAAACTACTGACAATAACAATTGCTTTGATTTTTATATTATACTTCATGATATTCAACTATTTTGGCTCTAAATCTTAGATTATTACCCAACTCCGAAAACAGAAAATTCAATTCGAGGCTGCCTTAGAATTACCTAAAACAGCCTCTATATAATAACCATAATAGCAGAGCTACATTACAGAAACATTTAAAGTGGAGCCACCAACAATACGAACTCGAGCTCCCGGCACTAAAGTTGCATCATACTTTTGCACAACAACAATTTCTTGTCCATTGTCTTTTCTGATAACAAGTTCCAACGCATTAATCTGACTTGCTTTTTCTTCTACTTTACTACCAATTACCGCTCCGGCAATAGCACCAACTGCTGCAGCGACTGCCTGTCCGGTACCACCGCCTATACCAGATCCCACTATTCCACCTAAAGCACCACCACCAACAGTCCCAATCACACCTTGGTTATCGCCTTGAATTTTAACCGGACGGATTGATTCGATGATACCATAACTGATTGAACGAGCTGATTTAGCTTGTGTGCCACTATATACATTACCACTGTATATATCTTCATTGGCACACCCAGCTAATCCCAAACTAAGTAAAATAGCTAATGATAAAGTCATTTTTTTCATAATAGTTAACCTCTCTTTTTTGATTAATTTTTAGATGTTCTAGAAAGCCAAGAACTTGATCTTTTACGAGAAATATTTGTTACTGTTATACCATCGTCATTGTGAGACACCTCTACACAAGAGCCTACAACTAAATGAGAATCGTAAGAATGACTTAATACGATCTCCTTAATTCCTCCCTCTTGCTGTTTGCAATCATTTTTACGAATAGTTAATTTTAAATTATTTCCTTTTTGAGCAGCGAACAAAATTTCGCCCTTATACACATTATCATTTTTTGTAGATGAGCAAGCTGCTAATCCTAAAAAACCTAATAATAAAGTGAATGCTAATGTTACTTTTTTCATCGAATCTAACCCTCAATTATCTTTTTGATATGATACGGGTGAACTTTTATGCAAGTATGATTTTCTAGTTGATTAACAAAACTCACTGCAATAGACGGGTTAGGTAATTGCTCGCCATCCGCCTTAGGTTCACTTACTTTAACTTTCAAATTAGCCAATTCGTCCCATAAAAATTGTTGTCTTATACGTGTAACCCATTCATCAACAGTTTCATTCACTTCAAATGGAATTACAACTTCAATATGCTCCCAGTTTTCCACTGGATACACTTTATCTTTAGGGAACGGTAATTCAATAATATCAATAAACTGATCCGAAAAACGTATCGGATTATCAAGTTGAATTAAATAAATAACTCTCCCGTTTACAATATTACCGCTCAGAATTGTACCGCACTTTAACAGCAAAGTCAGCCAATCCTCCGCAGATTTACGTTTATTTACTCTCAAGGCAATATGATCAATTTCAACACGATCTAACCGTAATTGCATGAAATGGGCTAATTCAATAATTTTTCTTTCAAATTGTTCAAACTCATCTAATGAGATATTAGATTGCCGAAACAAAGAATGATTTTGGTTAAAAATCTGCATTTTTTATTGCTTTATCTTTTCTGAATAAGGAAAGAGCGGTATCATAACGCATTATTTTCACAAATCAATTATTAGGTATATCAGTGAATATTCAGTCTATTTTATCTAACAAAATCAAACAAGCGATGCGTCAAGCCGGTGCAGATGAACAATGTGATGCTTTAGTGAAACCATCCAGTAAACCTCAGTTTGGCGATTATCAAGCTAATGGAATTATGGCAACAGCTAAAAAACTGGGTTTAAATCCCCGTGATTTTGCTCAAAAAGTACTCGATCTCATTGATTTAAAAAATATTGCCGAAAAAATGGAAATTGCAGGCCCCGGATTTATTAATATCTTCTTAGATAAAAATTGGCTGGCAGAAAATATTCAAGTTACCCTACAGGATAAGAAATTAGGCGTTACAGTCGAAGAAATTCAAACCATCGTTGTAGATTATTCCTCACCGAATGTAGCAAAAGAAATGCACGTTGGACATTTGCGTTCAACCATTATTGGCGATGCTGTAGTTCGTACATTGGAATTTTTAGGGCATAACGTTATTCGAGCGAACCATGTTGGTGACTGGGGTACACAATTCGGTATGCTTATTGCCTATTTGGAAAAAATGGAAAATGAACATGCTTCAGCAATGGAACTGGCAGATTTGGAAGCCTTCTATCGTGCTGCTAAAGAACATTATGATAATGATGAAACCTTTGCAGAAAAAGCACGCAATTATGTCGTAAAACTACAAAATGGTGATGCTTATTGTCGCACAATGTGGAAGAAACTTGTTGATATTACTATGCAACAAAATCAACGTAATTATGATCGCTTGAATGTGACCTTAACCCAAAATGATGTAATGGGGGAAAGTCTGTATAATCCAATGCTACCTGAAATAGTTGCAGATCTAAAAGCACAAGGTTTAGCCGTTGAAGATGAAGGTGCACAAGTTGTTTACCTCGAAGAATTTAAAAATAAAGATGGTGATCCGATGGGGGTTATCGTGCAGAAAAAAGATGGCGGTTTCCTCTACACAACAACAGATATTGCAGCGGCTAAATATCGTTATCATACATTAAAAGCAGATCGTGCTTTGGTGTTTTCCGACACACGTCAAAGCCAACATATGCAACAAGCATGGTTGATTACTAGAAAAGCCGGTTATGTGCCGGACAGTTTCCAGCTGGAACATAAAAATTTCGGTATGATGCTAGGTAAAGACGGAAAACCGTTTAAAACTCGCTCCGGTGGAACGGTTAAACTGACAGATTTATTAGATGAAGCGATTGAACGTGCGGATAAATTAATTTCAGAAAAAAGTACCGCACTTTCAAGCAAAGAAAAAGCGGCTGTGATAGAGGCTGTGGGTATCGGTTCAGTCAAATATGCGGATCTTTCTAAAAATCGGACAACCGACTATGTATTTGATTGGGATATCATGTTAAGTTTTGAAGGAAATACCGCACCTTATATGCAATATGCTTATACTCGTATTCGTTCTATTTTCAACAAAACCGATATTAGCGAAGAACAACTTCACCCTGCAAAGATCCAGCTCACAGATGAAAAAGAGCGTTTACTTGCAATTAAATTGCTACAATTTGAAGAAACAGTACAAATTGTAGGCAAAGAAGGAACACCGCATATTCTATGTGCCTACTTGTATGAGTTAGCCGGTTTATTCTCTAGTTTCTACGAGCATTGCCCTATCTTGAATAATGATAATGAAAACGTGAAATTAAGCCGTTTAAAACTCGCCTTACTCACCGAAAAAACCTTAAAACAAGGTTTGGATTTACTCGGTATAAAAACAGTGGAAAAAATGTAGTTCAGATATTTCCATTATTGGTTAGTATAAAAAAGGCAACATCCGTTGCCTTTTCTGTAGGTTATTAATTTACTCATGGTGTCAACAAAGTTCTTAAAACTTTACCAATATCAGCCAAACTTCTTACCGTTTTCACGCCGGCTTTTTCCAAAGCGACAATTTTTTCCTCTGCCGTTCCTTTTCCGCCACTAATAATTGCTCCTGCATGTCCCATTCGTTTGCCTTTCGGAGCGGTTACTCCGGCAATATAAGCCACAACAGGTTTAGTTACATGTTTATGGATAAAATCGGCTGCTTCTTCCTCCGCACTTCCACCAATTTCACCAATCATCACTATCGCATCAGTTTCAGGATCTGCTTGGAATAATTTCAAAATATCAATAAAACTGGAACCGGGGATAGGATCTCCTCCAATCCCTACACAAGTGGATTGTCCAAACCCTTCATCTGTTGTTTGTTTTACTGCCTCATAAGTTAACGTGCCGGAACGAGAAACAATTCCGATACGCCCTTTTTTATGAATATTTCCTGGCATAATCCCCATTTTGCATTCCTCTGGTGTAATAACACCGGGACAATTTGGACCAATCATCACGACATCACTTTGCTGTAATTTTTTTTTCACCTCCAACATATCCAACGTTGGAATACCTTCTGTGATGCAAACAATAAACTTAATGCCCCCATCAATTGCTTCTAAAATAGCATCTTTACAAAAAGGTGCCGGAACATAAATCATTGTTGCGGTAGCACCAGTTTTCTCCACTGCCTCACGAACAGTATTAAAAACAGGCAATCCTAAATGCAACGAACCACTTTTTCCCGGGGAAACCCCTCCAACTAATTGAGTGCCATAAGCTAAGGCTTGTTCACAATGAAACGTGCCTTGTTTACCAGTAAAACCTTGACAAATCACTTTGGTATTTTTGTTAATTAAAATTGCCATTATTCACTCTCCTTTGCTGCATTAACTGCTTGTTCCGCTGCTTCAGTTAAGCTGTTTACAGCAATTAAATTCAAGTTACTTTGTGCTAAAATTTCACGTCCTAAGTCCGCATTTGTTCCTTCCAAACGCACAATAACTGGAACACTCACACCAATTTCATTGATTGCGGAAACAATTCCTTTAGCAATTAAATCACAACGCACAATACCGCCAAAAATATTCACTAATACGGCTTTAACCGCACTGTCCGTTAAAATAATTTTGAATGCTTCCATAACCCGTTCTTTTGTTGCTCCACCACCGACATCAAGGAAATTTGCTGGTCGTCCGCCATGTAATTTAATAATATCCATCGTTCCCATGGCTAAACCGGCACCATTGACCATACAACCAATATTCCCATCTAACGCAACGTAATTTAAATTCCACTTTTCAGCCTCAGCCTCACGAGGATCTTCTTGCGTTAAATCACGCATAGAAAACAAGTCGGGGTGACGATACAACGCATTATCATCAACCACAACTTTTGCATCTAAGCAAAATAATTCATCGTTTTTTAAAATAACCAATGGGTTGATTTCCAGTAGGGATAAATCTTTTTCAACAAATAATTTGGCAAGTTGGCAAAAAATTTGGCTGAATTGCTGAATTTGTTTCCCTGATAATCCTAATTTAAATGCCAATTCTCGCCCTTGATATGGCATCGCTCCAACCAAAGGATCGATAGTTACCCTATGCAATAAGTGCGGTGTTTTTTCTGCTACTTCTTCTATATCCATACCGCCTTCACTTGATGCCATAAAGACAATACGTTGAGAGCTACGGTCAATAATTGCACTCAAGTACAATTCTTTTTGAATTTCCGCACAGGGTTCAAGATAAATTTGATGAATCGGTTGTCCCTGTTCATTTGTTTGAACGGTAACTAAACGCTGTCCTAAAAACTTAGTAAAAAACGACCGCACTTCTTGTGCTGATTTAACCACTTTTACTCCACCAGCTTTACCACGTCCACCGGCATGGATTTGACATTTTGCAATCCATTGAGAACCTGATAATTTCTCAATCGCACTTAACGCCTGTTCAACATTTTCACAAACATAACCTTTAGTTACAGGTAAACCATAATCTGCAAAAAGTTTTTTACTCTGATACTCATGTAAATTCATATCGTCCCCTTATTGATACGTTTCAATACCGCACTTTTAGATTATCGGTACTTCTAAATTTCCAGTAGCAAGCGAGTCGGATCTTCCAGCAAGTCCTTCACTGTCACCAAGAAACCGACGCTTTCACGTCCATCGATTAAACGGTGATCATAGCTTAGTGCCAAATACATCATTGGGCGAATAACCACTTCACCATTAACCGCAACGGGACGATCCTTAATCGCATGCATACCCAAAATCGCACTTTGTGGCGGATTTATAATAGGTGTTGACATTAAAGAACCAAAAACGCCACCGTTAGTAATAGTAAAATTCCCCCCCGTTAAATCTTCAACGGTCAATTTTCCATCACGACCTTTTTCCGCCAACAATTTAATTTCTTTTTCAATATCTGCCATACTTAATTTATCGCAATTACGTACAACCGGCGTTACCAAACCACGAGGTGTGGAAACAGCAATACTAATATCAAAATAATTGTGGTAAACAATATCATCACCATCAATAGATGCGTTAATCTCCGGATAGCGTTTTAGTGCTTCAACCACCGCTTTGATATAAAAAGACATAAATCCTAAGCGTGCACCATGTTGTTTCTCAAATTTTTCTGCATAACGCTTGCGTAAATTCATAATCGGCTGCATATCCACTTCATTAAATGTCGTCAGCATTGCAGTAGTATTTTTTGCTTCCAGTAAACGCTCTGCGATACGCTTACGTAAACGTGTCATTGGTACACGTTTTTCATTGCGATGATCAATTTTCAACCCAGTTACAATAGACTGAGATGCTTGTGCCGTTTCTGTTTGTTGTGCTTTTTGCTTAACCACTAACGCTATATCTTCACGAGTAATTCGACCACCTACACCTGTACCTTTAATTTCATCAGCATTTAATTCATGCTCCGCTAACAAACGACGAACAGCCGGACTCAGTACATCGCTACTTGCATCAGTATTCAAATTAGCCGAATGACGATCTGCCGGTGTTTTTTCCACATTCTGTACAGTTGATTTTGTAACTTCTCCAATACCTGCCGAAGCGGATACTTTACCCAACAATTGTTTACTCACGACAGTTGAACCTTCCGGTTGTAAAATAGTTTCAAGCACCCCATCACTAAGTGCGGGAATTTCCAACACAATTTTATCAGTTTCAATTTCCACTAAAACTTCATCACATTTTACCGCATCACCCACGTTCTTATGCCACGTTACAACGGTTGCATCCGCCACAGATTCAGGGAGATCCGGAGTAATAATATCGAAATTGCTCATATTTTTTCCTCCTATTCATATTTCGCTTAAAATTAGATATATATCCGTTAATTATTGAAAATTTTTCCAATACTTTAACCTAGCAAAATTACGCTAATGCCTCAGTTACCAAAGCTCGTTGTTGCTCATTATGTAGAGATAAATAGCCCACTGCCGGTGAAGCTGAAGCTGGACGACCAACATAACGCAACTTACCATGTGGCGGTAACGACGTCCAAAAATTATGCTGACAACAATACCAAGCCCCTTGATTTAACGGTTCTTCTTGACACCAAACATAATCAGTCACATGAGAATAAGGTGCTAAAGCCTCTTTCATTTCTTCATGTGGATATGGATAAAGTTGCTCAATACGAATAATAGCAACATCCATTTGATTATTTTCTCGGCGTTGTTCCAATAAATCATAATAAACTTTTCCGGAACACATCACGACACGACGAACTTTTTGAGGATCAATCGCATCAATTTCCGCAATCACATTTTGATATTTTCCATGTATTAATTCTTCCATAGTAGATACTACAAGCGGACGGCGTAACAATGATTTTGGAGTAATAACAACTAATGGCCGACGCACTTTACGCAGCATTTGACGACGTAATAAATGATAAATTTGTGCCGGAGTAGAAGGTACACATACTTGCATGTTTTGCTGTGCACAGAGTTGCAAATAACGCTCCAAGCGAGCAGAAGAATGTTCTGGACCTTGCCCTTCATATCCATGTGGCAACAACATCACTAAACCACACATACGCCCCCATTTTTGCTCGCCGGAACTAATAAATTGATCGATCACAACTTGTGCAACATTCGCAAAATCACCAAATTGTGCCTCCCAAATAGTTAATGTCCGTGGTGCCGCTGTTGCGTAACCATATTCATAAGCTAAAACAGCTTCTTCTGATAATACAGAATCCCAAACTTCAAAACGCCCTTGTTGAGCATGTAATTGAGTTAATGGAATATACAACGTCGCATCTTTTTGATTGTGTAATACTGAATGGCGATGAAAGAAAGTACCACGTCCCGCATCCTCACCAGATAAACGAACATTATATCCCTCATCAAGCAAGGTCGCATAAGCCATTGTTTCAGCCATACCCCAATCAAATAATTTATCGCCTTGTGCCATTGATAAACGATCATCGTAAAGTTTTTTCACTCGAGGATGTAATGAATGCGAACTTGGATAATCACATACTTTCTTAGCTAATCCGACAAAACGCTCAGAATCAAAGGAGCCATCATACTCAGTCCATTCTTGCGTTAAATACTTAGTCCAATCTTTCGTTTCAATATCCGCTTCACGCCATTCCGGTACAACACAACCTCCATTATCCAAAGCATCTCGATATTTATTTGCTAATTCAATTGCATATGCTTCATCAATGATACCTTCAGTAACTAGACGGTTCGTATAAACTTTCGGAGGTGTTGGATGCTTACGGATACGTTCATACATAAGCGGTTGAGTAACAGCAGGTTCATCTGCTTCATTATGCCCATGTCGACGATATGACACCAAATCAATAAAAATATCACGCTTAAATTTTGCTCTAAATTCAACCGCCATTCGTGCAGCATAAGCAACAGCTTCCGGATCATCACCATTTACATGGATAACCGGTGCCTCAATCATCTTCGCTATATCAGTACAATATTCTGTTGAACGTGTATCCTGTAGATTTGAAGTGGTAAAACCAATTTGATTATTAATCACCACACGAATTGTCCCACCAACTGTATAGCCTCTCACTTCTGACATATTCAGTGTCTCTTGAACAATGCCCTGCCCTGCAACCGCACTATCTCCATGCACCGTAATTGGTAACACTTGAGAACGTTCAACGTCCTGAATACGATTTTGTCTTGCTCGCACAGAACCTAAGACGACAGGATTTACAATTTCTAAGTGGGAAGGATTAAATGCCAACGCTAAATGTACAATGCCATCGTCAGTCATAAAATCAGATGAAAATCCTTGATGGTATTTAACATCCCCCGTCCCACTGCCACTATGCTTACCGGCAAACTCATCGAATAATTCTGAAGGCTTTTTACCCAACACATTAACCAATAGATTCAAGCGACCTCTATGTGCCATGCCCATCACAATTTCTTTCACACCATTTCTGCTACTATGACGAATCATTTCTTTCATTAACAGTATAAAAGCATCGCTACCTTCTAAAGAAAAGCGTTTCGCTCCAGGGAATTTCGCTCCTAAATAACGCTCTAATCCATCTGCTGCAATTAATTCTTCTAAAAATTTCAGTTGCTCTTCTCGGGTGAACAGCGGCTTATCTAATAACCTCTCAACTTTGCGTTGCAACCACGTACGAGCGTCAAGATCGTTAACGTGCATAAATTCTAAACCAATCGTACTGCAATAAGTCTTTTTCAACGAATCGGCTAAATCACGTAACGAAATTTGTTCCTTGTTATAAACATAACCCCCAATATCAAAAACTTCATCTAAATCATTATCAGAAAAACCATAAAACTTATAATCAAGCGTTGGTGCCTCCATACGTTGCCACATTTTTAACGGATCCAAATCCGCATGTAGATGCCCTCGGTTACGATGCCCATTTATCCATTTAAGCACATTAACCAATCTCGCACTAACATTAGGATCTATCACCCCCACTCCATTTTGAGAAGTATCACGTGCTAAACGTTTAAAATAATCACGGACTTTTGAATGAGGCTGCTCAAGTGCGTTCTGTTTTGGAAGAGAATTGAAAACTTGTTGCCAACTTTCGTCAACAGCTTGAGGGTTATCAAGATAATCTTCATAAAGATCCTCGACATAAGACTGATTCGCACCACCTAAAGCACTGGATGCCAACCATTCACTGATAGGGCTATTTTTTTTCATTATGACCACCTAACTTGATTATTGATAGCAATTTACAGTGTAATTTTTTCCATTATACATAGATTTAGCCATAAACAATCTATTTATTTGATAAGCTATATCAATTTCAGCTGGAAATTAAAAATCAAATTACCTATCTAAGCAATAAAAAAGTTAAAAAGTTGTTAATAATTTTTTATTTTTTTGATCTACATCTCATTTTTAAACATCCAACACCTTATTTGTAAAAATAATGTAAAATTTATGCAGACAGTAACAAAATTAAACGTTATATTGAAAACATACACAAATATTCAACATCTTACTTTCTTTATAAACTTTTAAACTCTCAAGGGGGAATGTCTTATGTCTAAATTAACAGCAAAACTTACACTTAGTGACGGACGTGAATTTGATTTAAATGTTCAACAAGGAACGCTTGGATACGATGCTGTTGACGTTCAACCGTTAGTTAAAAATAAATTATTTACTTTTGACCCCGGATTTATGTCAACTGCATCTTGCGTTTCCGAAATCACCTATATAGATGGTGATAACGGCATACTGTTACATCGTGGTTATCCTATTGCGGATCTTGCTAAAAATGCGGATTATTTAGAAGTTGCTCATCTACTGTTATTTGGAGAACGCCCGAATAAAGAAGAATATGCCAACTTTATAAAGTTGGTCAAAAATCATACTTTAGTACATGAGCAAATTTCTCGCTTCTTCCATGGATTCCGTAGAGACTCTCACCCTATGGCGATTATGTGCGGGGTAAGCGGTGCCTTAGCAGCTTTCTATCATGATTCCTTGGATATTAATGATATTGAACACCGAGAATTAACAGCAATTCGTTTATTAGCGAAAATGCCAACGCTTGCGGCGATGTGTTATAAATATTCTATTGGACAACCTTTTATGTTCCCATTAAACAAACTTTCTTATGCAGGAAATTTTTTATATATGATGTTCGCAACGCCTTGTGAACCTTATGAAGTTAACCCTGTATTAGAAAAAGCGATGGATAGAATTTTCATTTTGCATGCAGATCATGAACAAAATGCCTCAACATCTACAGTGCGTACCGCTGCTTCGTCCGGAGCAAACCCTTTTGCTTGTATCGCTGCAGGAATTGCCTCTCTTTGGGGACCGGCTCATGGGGGAGCAAATGAAGCCTGCATCAATATGCTAGAAGAAATCGGTTCTGTTGATCGTATTCCTGAATACATTGCACGAGCAAAAGATAAAAACGATCCTTTCAGATTAATGGGATTCGGACATCGAGTTTATAAAAATTACGATCCTCGAGCTAAAGTGATGCGTCAAACTTGCCATGAAGTATTAAAAGAATTAAACATTCAGACACCGCTCTTTGACGTTGCTATGGAATTAGAACGTATTGCGTTAAATGATCCTTACTTTATCGATCATAAACTGTATCCAAATGTCGATTTTTATTCAGGAATTATCTTGAAAGCAATAGGTATTCCGACATCAATGTTTACTGTTATTTTCGCTTTAGCTAGAACAGTAGGTTGGATTGCTCATTGGAAAGAAATGTTTAAACCTGGCAATATGAAGATTGTACGCCCTCGTCAATTATACAAAGGACATACAGAACGTAAATTTGATGCCATTGAAAAATAATTTCTGTCAGAGTTAAAGTGAAGCTCGTCTCTTTTTGAATGGCGAGCTTGATTTTTTGTACCTTATTCTATTTTTATCAAAATTTACAATAAATCATGGTAAAATTAGACTAATTAATCATAATCGGGAATTTTTCTATGGCATACACTACCTTTTCACAAACTAAAAATAATCAATTATTAGAACCCATGTTTTTTGGTCAAAACGTCAATGTTGCCCGTTATGACCAACAAAAATATGAAACCTTTGAGAAATTAATTGAAAAGCAACTCTCTTTCTTCTGGCGACCGGAAGAAGTCGATGTATCACAAGACCGCATTGATTATCAAGCACTACCTGAACATGAGAAACACATCTTTATTAGTAATCTAAAATATCAGACATTATTAGATTCTATCCAAGGTCGTAGCCCCAATGTTGCCTTACTGCCATTAGTTTCCATTCCGGAATTGGAAACATGGATCGAAACTTGGACATTCTCAGAAACGATTCATTCCCGTTCTTATACACATATTATTCGTAATATCGTAAATGATCCGTCAATCGTTTTTGACGATATTGTCACAAACGAAGAAATTATCAAACGTGCAAGAGATATTTCTTCTTACTATGATGATCTAATCCGTGACAGTCAACTTTACGGATTATATGGCGAGGGTACTTATACAGTGGATGGTAAAGCCTGTAAAGTCACTTTACGCAACTTAAAACGCCAACTTTATCTCTGTTTAATGAGTGTAAATGCGTTAGAAGCAATCCGCTTTTATGTTTCCTTTGCTTGCTCTTTCGCTTTTGCTGAACGCAAATTAATGGAAGGTAATGCAAAAATTATTAAATTTATTGCCCGTGATGAAGCACTGCATTTGACAGGCACTCAGCATATCCTCAACATCATGGCGGCGGGACAAGATGATCCTGAAATGGCTGAAATCGCTGAAGAATGTAAACAAGAGGCTTATGAGTTATTCGTTGCAGCGGCGGAACAAGAAAAGGAATGGGCTGATTATCTCTTTAAAGATGGCTCAATGATCGGATTAAATAAAGATATTCTTGTGCAATATGTGGAATATATCACAAACATTCGTATGCAAGCTGTGGGCTTGCCATTGCCCTTCCAAGCACGTTCAAACCCAATTCCTTGGATAAACGCTTGGTTAGTATCGGATAATGTTCAAGTTGCTCCACAAGAAGTTGAAGTCAGTTCTTATCTTGTCGGACAAATTGATGCCAAAGTAGATACAAATGACTTCGGCGATTTCGATCTATAAAACACCTATAAAATCAACCGCACTTTGACCTAGGTTAAAAGTGCGGTTGATTTTTACTAAAAATAATGAAGATTTATCAAGTTTATATCAGCAATTACCGGCAAACGCTTACCCATGCCAACGAAATGCCTTTATTGGAAAAATTAGAAAAAAACGGCATTATACATGAATATCAATGTCGCTCAGGTTATTGTGGTTCATGTCGGGTAAAACTACAAAAAGGCAAAGTGTCTTATAAAGAACAGCCCCTTGCCTTTCTTAATCCAAATGAAATATTACTTTGTTGTTGCCAATTGGAAGATGATATAGAAATCGAACTCTAATCTATACACATGCAAAAATGCGACTTCCAATTCACTTATCTCTTAAAAAATATTTACTGGTTAGCATTTTCCTTCGTTGTTACAAATAATAGCCAATATCCTACTACAGCCGATACACTAGAACCAAACAAGATACCTAATCGTGCATAAGCGGTTAAGTGTCCATCTCCCCCACCAAAAGCAAGACTGGCTAAAAACATCGACATGGTAAACCCTATACCACAAAGTACCGAAACTGCAAATATCTGTTTAAAATTAATACCTTCAGGTAGTTTTGCTATATGCAGTTTCACTGATAAGTAGCTAAATAAAAACACCCCAATCGGCTTACCTAACAATAACCCCAACGTAACACCCAGTGTTAATGGTGAAGTTAATGCTTCCATACCCAAACCGGACAAAGAAATACCGGCATTACAAAAAGCAAAGAGCGGTAAAATTAAAAATGAGCTCCAAGGTGCAATAGCATGTTCCATTTCAACCAAAGGTTCGCTGTTATTTTTACCTTTCAGCGGTACACAAAAACCTATAATGACACCAGCTAATGTCGCATGCACACCTGATTTCAATACAGATACCCAAAGGATAATCCCAACGACAACATAAGCGATTAAATTTGATACTTTGAAACGATTTAACAAAATTAAGCCAACAATAGCAATACTTGCTAAAATCAACGCTTTTGTACTTAAATCATGTGAGAAAAATAAAGCAATCACAATAATTGCACCTAAATCATCAATAATAGCCAATGCTAATAAAAATACTTTTAAAGCAAGAGGTACTCGAGTACCTAGCAACACTAATACACCAATAGCAAAAGCAATATCGGTCGCCATTGGAATGGCCCAACCGCCGTGATAATCGGGAACACCTTGATTTACGAGCCAATACACTAAAGCTGGTACAATCATTCCGCCACAAGCCGCAATTGCCGGAAAAATAGCCTTCTGATAGCTGGAAATCGCACCAATCAACATCTCACGTTTCACTTCCAAGCCGACAAGAACAAAGAAAATCGCCATAAATCCGTCATTTACCCACATTAATAACGGTTTATTAAGCTCAACGATAGATCCGAATTGAATAATCACCGGAGCATTCAGAAAACTAAAGTAATGATCTCTTAACGGAGAATTGGCAAATATCACCGCCCCTACAGAAAAAACCAATAACAGGATTCCTCCGGCGGCCTCCATTTGTAAAAATTGACGAATACATTCCCGAATTTTTTCAGTCATTATTTTCATTATTACTTCCTTTGCATAACTAAAAACGCATATAACAAGTTTTTATCACGAACTTTTATTTAGGGTCAAGGCAAATCAAACAATTTTTTCTATTGATAAAAAAAACACAACAAAGTTCACAATAATATTCAACAAATTTAACAAAACTTTATACAAAAACAAATTTACTCAACACATTTAAAGCTGTTGATACACTCTCAACGCATACGCATCGGACATTCCCGCAATATAATCGCAAATAATTCGCTTACGATCTGTTTCTGTTGCTTTTTGCCAACGCATTGCTGTATTACGAGGCAGTAAACGCAACGGATCACTGTCAAAAATTTGAAACATTTCAGTAAGCATTCTTTGCCCTTTATATTCGACACGTTGTGTATCAACATGTTTAATCACATACTCCCATACGAAGTGTTTAAAAATAGTTAAAACTTCAATAACTTCATCAGGTAATTCGGCGTTATAACGTAATAAAGGCTCGGAAAAACCATTATTTATTTTCCAACGTACATGGGTAATAAAATAATTCACCAATGCACCGATGGCATTTTTACGCTCATAGTGTAATTCCGAAAAAAGTTTTTGGCTAAGTGATTGTACATTCTCAACAATCCATTCTGATCGACATTCTGTTAATTTTTCCACCGCACTTTGCCACTGCTGAAACGTTACCACGCCAACAACAATCGCATCTTCTAAATCATGTACCGCATAAGCAATATCATCTGCAAGTTCCATAATACTGCAATCCAAAGATTTATAACGGGTTTTCAAAACCTCATCAGGACGAGTACGCTCTTTTTTATATTGCCCGAATAAAGTGCGGTCATTTTCCGATAAGGGTTCAAGTAACCATTCAAACATTTTCAAATCATCACGAAAAATCCCTTTTCCCGGTTTCCACGCTGAAATCTTCACATATTTAGAATCAACATTATCGACAATTACCCCTTGATGATATTGTGGGGAAGAACGATCTAAAATCGTAGGATATTTAACAACGCCCAATAACGTTCGACGAGTTAAATTCATTCCTGCATTAGGCGTATAAGGCTCAAGCTTAGTTAATAAACGAAACGTTTGTGCATTTCCCTCAAATCCCCCATGATGACGCATCATATAATTCAAGGCGACTTCTCCGCCATGTCCAAAGGGCGGATGACCGATATCATGAGCAAAACAAAGGCTTTCAATGAGGTCATTAGACGGCAGTATTAATTTAAGTTGTTTTTGCAACTCTGCTCGATCTTCCTTGAGCTGTTGAGCTAAAGAAATAAAACTATCAATAAGTTTCATTTGTGCAACGATACTGCTACCAATTTGAGCGACCTCAAGCGAATGGGTTAAACGAGTGCGGTAAAAATCATTTTCGCCTATAGCGTGAATTTGTGTTTTTGCTTGTAAACAACGGAAAGCCGCACTATGCAATATTCTCCCACGATCACGACGAAAAGGCGGACGATGATCTTTCTCTCTCGGCGGATCGGCAAGAAAGCGTTCTTGCCAAGATGAATTAATTTGCAATTTCATAGTTATTCCTCAAAAACAAGCAAAATCCACGTAATTCATCTCATTATACAACTCAACGTCAACAAAAATAATAAAATTTATAGCTTGATTTACTTCTTTTATTCGTTTTGTTACGTTTTTTCGGTAAAATAGACGAAATTATCTTGAACAACATCATCAATATGTGGAAAAAAATCTTTTTTATTTTATTTTTTTGTGCCATTTCTAGTGTTTCAGCCAAAAATCCCCGCATTCTTCCTTGTTATGTAGTGAAAATTAGTGATGGCGATACATTTACCTGCTCACTTCGCAATAACAAAAAAGTAAAAGTGCGTTTACAAGAAATTGACGCACCGGAAAAAGGACAGCCGTTTGGTAAAAAAGCCCAACACTATCTTACAAAGTTAATTTATAAAAAAAACGTAAAATTGCATGTGTCAAGCTATGACCGTTATCAACGCATGCTCGCAACGGTTTATACCTCACAAGGAAAAAATATCAATTTAGCGATGGTAAATGCAGGTTTTGCTTGGGCATATCAACAATATTTAAAAGATCCGCAGTATCTACAAGCACAAAAATACGCACAACGTAAACGTCTTGGCTTATGGCAAGATCCTCATCCTGTATATCCACATCAATGGCGTAAACAAAAAAAGCAAAAGATAAAAAAATATGATTTTTGATCCAACATTATTTCGCCGGCAATTCCCTTTTTTTCACCAAAAAAATGGTATCACTTATCTAGACAGTGCGGCGACCACCTTAAAACCGCAAGTTCTCCTTGACGCAACGCAGCATTTTTATGCTTCTGCCGGCTCCGTACATCGAAGCCAATATGATGCAAAACAGACCGCACTTTTTGAACAAGCGAGAAAGCAGGTGCAAAAACTGATCAACGCTGAAAGTGAAGAAACCGTTATTTGGACATCCGGCACCACACAAAGCATCAACATTGTCGCCTACGGCTTAATGGCACAACTTTCCCCAAACGATGAAATTATCATTAGCGAAGCGGAACATCATGCAAATTTTGTTACTTGGCAACAAATTGCTAAAAAGTGCGGTGCAACATTAATTATTTTACCGTTGCAAGATAATTTACTCATTGATCAACAAATTCTACAAAAATCCTTAAACAAAAAAACGAAATTAGTCGCCTTAAATGTGATCTCCAATGTAACAGGAACACAACAACCGCTGACACAGCTTATCCCCATCATACGAGAAAAAAGCAGTGCCTTGATTTTATTAGATTGTGCACAAGCCATTAACCATCAAACCATTGATCTTCAAAGGCTTGATGCAGATTTTATCGTTTTTTCCGCACATAAAATTTACGGACCAACAGGGCTAGGTGTATTAAGTGGAAAACGTTCTGCTTTAGAACGATTACAACCCAGTTTTTTCGGCGGAAAAATGGTTGAACAGGTTTCAAAACAAGAAACTGTTTTTGCCTCTTTACCTTATCGCCTCGAAAGCGGCACGCCTAATATTGCTGGCGTAATCGGTTTCGGTGCGGTATTAAATTGGCTGGAACAATGGGATATCATACAAGGGGAACAATTTGCCGTGCAACTGGCGGAAAAAACAAAAGAGCGGTTAAAAAATTATCCTCATTGTCGCCTATTTAATTCGCCACACCCAAGCACATTTGTTTGCTTTACATTCACCACAATCGCCACATCGGATATTGCGACCCTACTTGCAGAACAACATATTGCCTTGCGTAGTGGCGAACATTGTGCAACTCCCTATTTACAGCGTCTAGGACAAAAAAGCACCTTACGCCTCTCTTTCGCCCCTTACAATAACCAAGAAGATATTGAACTGTTTTTTAGTGCATTGGATAAAAGTTTGGAGTTATTGGCATGATTGAACAAATCAAACAAGCGAAAAATTGGGAAGAACGTTATCGCTTAATCATTTTGGCAGGAAAAAATCTCCGCCAACCGACAGAACAGCAATTGGCTGAAATGGAAATCATTCAAGGTTGCGAAGTCAAAGTATGGTTTAAATGCTTACTTAAAACAGACCGCACTTTTGAATGCCACGCTTATAGCGAAGCAAGAATTATGAATGGCTTATTATGGATGTTATTGCAAGAAATGAACGGCAAACAGGCGACTCAATTGGCAGAATTTGATTTAATCCAATATTTCGATGAACTCGGCATTGCCCAACGTTTAACCGATACAAGACTTAACGGCTTAAAACAAATTGAGCAAAAGATAAAGTTAATGCCTTAAGACGGTATACAATACTACTCAAACGTTAACATTCACATCGAAAAATACAAATTTGTTGATGAAAATCTATGCTTATGCAACTCATCTCCTTGAAGAAGAGAAAAAATAGACGTTAGGTAAGATTTACAAGGCAAAAGGCTTTTAAATTACTTTTTTACTTGTTTTTTGCTTTGTAAATACTCTCAATAAACTTGCTAAATTTATTTTAATTACTCAAAATATACTTAATGAGGTGCGACTTGTTTTGATGAAAAAGCAAACAAGTCAAGAGATGAAATTAAAGCAGTTATTGATGAAATTTTAGGGAGTGAATAATGAAATTACCAATGCAATCTAAAGAAGCAACTAAGTTTGTTAAAGAAACGAATAATGGCGATTTAAAGCCTAAATCTAAAGTTTCCTCTATTCTTCTCTCCGAGAAACAAAATCAATTTGTAAAAGATTACGTTCGACGGTGAAGATATTAGCCCATTTCTTAAAGAATGGATTGAGCTATACTCTGAACACTTGAAACTAAAAATGAAAAATATATTGCTGCTTGTGCTGATTCATTATGCCAAGCATAATACTAAATTTGATGTTGATAGTATTTTATAGCTTTAAATTGCTTGCAAAATACTTTTATTTTACTTTTATATTACTTTTTATCTTTTAGCAAAGATGAAATTATGAGGAGAAAATTTATGATTACTGAAGAAGAGAAATTAAGTAGAAAAAAAGCTGTTCAATCTGCGATTGATAATAATCGTTTAGAGGGGTTAGAGCCTAGTAAAGTTTTTATTGATATTGCTCAAAATTGGGTCAATGGAAATTTGACTAATGATGAATTTGGAAGAAAAGTTTATGAAATACACGGGCTTCGATTCCCACATTGATGAAAATAAAGTCTTAAAAAATCATTTTGGGATTAAAGATCAAAATAAGCTAGATCAAATAGAAAGAGATATTACCTCTTACAAAGAATCTATTCTTAACGATAATCCAATAAAAGGAAAATTTGACCTTAAGCATTTACAAGATATTCACAAACATTTATTTAGCGATATTTATCCTTTTGCAGGAAAAATTAGAGACGGCTATTTGCAAAAAGGGGAGCAAGATTTCACTATGGGATATAGAATTGTTCCACAAGCTGAAAAATTGTTTAGTGAGCTAAAAAGTGAGAATTTCCTAAAAAATACTGAACCCGATAAGATGGCTGGACGCTTAGCTTATTATATGGGCGAAATAAACGCTATACACCCTTTTAGGGAGGGCAATGGGAGAACTCAAAGGATATTTATTTCTCAATTAGCAAAAGAAGCAGGTTTTGAATTAAACTTTAATAAAGTTAGTCAAGGTGAAATGATAAAGGCTTCTATTCAGGCTCATAGATGTGATTATACAGCCTTAGAATCTATTATTAAAAGAGGGTTGAAACCTCTTTTTTCAAAAGTTCTTGATGGGCTTGCTACTCATAAACCAACAGTAAATCAGGCTTAATGCGGCATTCTCATCACCTTTGCTACAGTAGGGGCGAATCACATTCGCCCCATGACATCAACCCGAACGGAGAATAAAATACATTAAAAGGCGGATGTAATCTGCCCCTCCCCTTGTTTCTTTAAATTGTCATCAATGCGGATATTTAAGTTTGAAGTTGTCATAATTTAAGCTCACATTGTAGATAAAAAGCAAATTACATTACATTTACATTTCATTATAATTTAAATATAATTAGAACCTACTTTAAATAGCGTTTAAATGTCATTTACTTTGGAGGTTTATTATGGATTATACAAATTTTAATATGCGACTTGATAACGACTTGCGTGGACGGGCTTATCCTATTTTGGAGCAGTATGGATTGACGCCAAGTCAAGCGGTAAGAATGTTTTTTAATCAGATTGCACAAACCGGTAAAATACCCTTGTCGTTTGATTGGGCGGAAAATCAAACTTTAACCCCAAAAGCAGCCGCACGGTTACGCCAAACTGAGCAGGAATTCGCCAATGGCGAATTTGAACGCTTTTATAGCCTAGATGAACTCAATCAAGCGATAAAGGAGATCTCGCATGGCTAAACGCAAATTTGATATGGCAAAATCTTTTAAACGTGATTTGAGAAAACATTACTTGGCTTTAGTCGGCGAAGCATGGGCAGAGATTTCAAACTGTCTTTTGAATGACTTGCCAATTCCTGAAAAGTATCAAGATCACCCGCTTAAAGGCGATAAATCAGGCTTTCGAGACTGCCATGTCAAACCGGATTTAGTGTTGATATACAAAATCGTTGATGATGTTGTGGAGTTACATTACCTTGATAGCCATAGCGAAATTTTTGGCTAGCCTACCGCTCTTTGTTACAAAAATGTCAAAAAAAACCGCTCCGAAGAGCGGTTAAATTTTTGAGGTTTTATTATATATTATATATTAGAAGTAAACACGTAAACCTGCTGCGTAGAAACTTTCTCTCACGTTTTTATCTTTTGTAGGTGCTTTAACACGGCTATTAGCAAATTCTGCATAGGCTAATAAATTTTTGTTAAAGGCATAGTCAGCACCGACGATAAATACGTTTTGTACTGCTTTTTGATGTTCTTCTAACTCTAAGTCAGCTAATTTTACATAAGAAAGTGCAAAAGGCTGTTCAAATTTTTTAGCACTAGTATCACTAGCACTTCTTAAACTATTACGTTGCCATTGTGTATAGACATTTAAGACATCCGGTAATACTGCATATTTTGCACCGACTTCAACAAAGCGAGCAGAACCTTGAAATTCGTGTTGAACTTTAGATTGATACACTGTTTGACCGTATTCAATACCGAAAGATGCCGGTCCGAATTCTACTTGCGTTGCTAAACGCCAAGCTTGTTGTTGATTATCAGTTTTAGAAGCAATAACACCAACTTTGGTATTTTCGTTACGAACTGTATAACCCGCATTGGCATTTACCTTAACATCACCAAAATTACCTGTATAGAACGCAGACAATCCGTAAGTATTTTTTAATTTAACATGTTTTTTGTCTGAATCCTTTCCTTGAATATCTTTTTTATGTGCTTCACCGAAGCCATAATCAGCACCAAAACCTAAAGTTTGCCCTTCCGCTAATTGGATATCTGCTGTACGGAAAGACACCACTTTATCACCGGAAGTAACCAAGTTGTTGTTACCGCCAAAGATATAGGTATGATCATTTAATTGCACATCATCCGCAGTGGTATTTTGTTTACCGAAAGTTACTTTACCGATATCGTTATGTTTTAAGCCTAACCATAATTTAGAAAGTTTGATGTCGTTAAAAGATGTATCTTCTTTTTCAGCATCACCTAACCCGAAACGAACCGCACCGATTGCTTTTAAGCCGTTTTGTACTTCATGCTCCGCTTTAAACTCCACACGAGAGCTGTTATTACGTAAATCGGTACGTTGAGCATCACCGAATTTACCTAACATTACATCAATACGACCGCCAACATCTACTTTGGTACCGTTTTGATTATAAACAGTTGTTGCGTTTGCTGATGCCGCAACTGCCGCTACCGCTAATGCTACTAATGTCTTTTTCATAATAAAATTCCTTTCAAATTTAAATTATTTTACTACTGAATTGAACCTTTCCATATATGAAAAGTCCAAGCCAACTTTTAAAAAAAAGCGAGCCTATATTGGCAAAGAAACCGTTTACAGTCAACTAAATTTAATAAAAAAATGCTAAATTTAGTGATCTAAATCACACTTTTTGAATAATTTTTGAACTTTTTTGCGGTACTTTTATTTATTTTAATGATTCGCTTAATATCGTTTATTTTCCAGCAAATACGCTACTTTTGCGTTCTTTTTTCTCTATACAGCTATCAACCGTATGATCAGGGGTTATCTTGACCACTAAAGGGTAAAAATTTCATTCTGGCGTTAATCATCTCAATACTTTTGAATACGCTTGATTGTTTTTCATTTTTCTATTTTGTATAATCGGAACTCAACGTTTAATTAAAGGGGGAAATATGTACGCCATTGCTTTTGATCTCGATACTTCTATGTTAAAAGAGCTATACTCCACCGAGAGTTGGCAAAATGCCTATGGTGATATTAAAAAGACGCTTGAATCTTTAGGTTTTGATCATCAACAAGGTAGCGTATATTTTGGTAACGAGGATATGACTGCGGTTAAATGTGTTTTAGCTACACAAACACTATCTAAGACTTACTCTTGGTTTAAGCCATCAGTTTCAGATATTAGAATGCTTAGAATTGAAGAGCTTAATGATTTATCCCCTGCGTTATAAGCATTATTCTTTTACTTTATAACCTCTAATACTTGTTAGAGGTTTTTTTGTAGCTTGTGAAATTTACCTCTCTCATCGCTTAAATATTCACTTTTTTCGAGCAAATACCATGCCTTTGCTTTATTCTTTTTCTTGAACTATACGGCTGTTAACCGTATAATTTAGGACTATTTTAACAATTAAAGAGGGCGTATAGAAATGAGAACACAAGTAACAAAAGCAAGATTGGAAGCTAAAGTAAACCTTGATATATACGAATTATTAAAACAAGCCGCCGCAATTACAGGGCGAACCTTAACCGACTTTGTGGTAAGTGTAGCTTATGAAGAAGCCAAAAAAACTATTTCAGAACATCAAATTTTACGTTTGACATTAAGCGATCAGGCTTTACTCATTGACAATCTCAGTAAACCGTTTGAGCCTACTCAGTCAATGAAAAATGCACTTGATGTGTATGAAGAATATCTTTCCGTTGCGGGGAAAAATAATGATAAATGAAAATTTACCTTATTTAAGCGTATTACCTTTAGAAGATTTGACAATTGATAGGAATTCATTTTCCTGCTCGGTTGAGCCTTTAGAAACCTATTTTTATAAGTATGCTTCTCAAGATGTAAAAAAAGGAATTACAAAGTGTTTCGTGCTTATAAATAAACAACAATTCGGAATTATCGGCTATTACACTTTATCGGCACTATCAATCCCTATTACCGATATACCTCAAGAACGAATAAGTAAAGGTATTCCATATCCTAACATTCCTGCGGTTTTAGTGGGACGATTGGCTATTGATACGAATTTCCAAAATCAGGGGTATGGCAAATTTCTTATTGCAGACGCTATTTATAAGATAAAAAATGCTACGGTAGGGGCTGCAATTTTAGTCGTTGAGGCAAAAAATGATCATGCTGTCTCATTTTATAAGCGACTTGGGTTTATTGAGTTTAAAAATTTGAAAAAAACACACAGAAAATTATTTTATCCGCTAACTTGAAATTTTCTTGAACAGTTGCTTTTTTAGTGGTGTTCAGTTCCGACAATCGGTTTGATTTTTTCCCATTTCCGACAAGATGGGCAATTCCATGATAGTTTGTGTGTTTGGTAACCGCAATGACTGCAACGATAATCAAAGCCTCGTGCAATTCTATCTCCCACGATTTTGTGCAATAAAATCAAACTTTCTTTTGCTTTGCCGTTTTCAGCAGCATCAATTTGGTATTGAATAAAACGATGTAAAATAAATGTACTTGGGTTTTGTTCCAGTTGTTGGTGTAATTTAGTTTGTGCCGCAACAATGCCGTCTTTTTCTGCGATAAGATCCGATAAAGCTAAATCAACCGCACTATTATTGCCGGTTTGGCTTGCCCGAATAAGAAAAAGTTCAAAGTTGTCTAACCGATTTAATTCTTGGTAGCAATATTTTAATGCCGGTAAAATTTCGCTCATGTAATCCGCATTTTGTATTAGCACATTTTCTAAATGTTGCACCGCACGTTGATATTCTAAATTCACAATATAACGTTCAGCGATGAGGATAGAGGCTCTAACACTCGTTTTTGAAACATTCAATGCTTGTTTCAAAATATGGATTGCTTGAGCTTGTTGTTGCTCATCACTTCCTAAAGTCAGGGAATATTCGCAGTAGTAATGTGCTAATGCAATGTTATCTTCCGTAGGCGAAATTTTGGCAAGTTTCTCAGCAACATTGATCGCTTTTTTCCATTCTTTTGTTTTTTGATAAATGACGGCTAGTTGTTGTAAAGCATTTTCAGCGTAGTTCGGTTCGTCAATCAATAAAATATAAAGATTTTCAGCTCGATCATAAAAGCCTATCGTCAAAAAATCTTTTGCTAATTGTTGTTTAGCAAGAAGTTTTTGTTCGAAGGTATAATTTGGACTGCTATCCAATGCTTGATGAATACGCAAAGCTCTATCAACTTCACCTCGAGAACGATATAAATTTCCTAAGGTTAATTCAGCCTCAAATTGTGAACCTGTTTCAATGTTATTTTCTTGTTCCTGCTTTTGTAGAATATCAAGGAAGAGATCAGCCGCTTTTTCGTGTTGATTAGATAATAATAAATTAATACCTGTTACATAATCACGAGAAAATTTATTGCTAATCGTATCTTGATCTTTTCTTGCACTACGATGCCCCATATACCAGCCGTAAGCTGCTGCAATCGGTAAAAGCAGGAAAAGTAATTCGAGCATTATACAACCTTACTCTCGATTTTTGTTTAATTCATCAATTAACGCTAATTGATGCTTTACTTGGCGAGATAAAAAAAGATTTCTAAATTTTAATTTGATATAGAAGAAAGCGGTAATTAACCAACCTAAAAGCAGACCTAGCCCAAACAAGATAGCCACTAAAGTTGATAAACGTATTTCATTTTGTGCAACTACATAATTAAAGGTAATAATTTGGTCATTGTTAGCACCAATAGTTACAGCAACTAAAACAACCGTAATCAATAAAACAAAACCTATAATATATTTGATCATCTGTATCTCCTATAACTTTCTATTTATGGTTAAATCAATTAGCATCACTAAAAGCTCGGTCATTATGCCAAAAAAATAAAAAAAACGACACTTTACGCGTCGTTTTTTTATATTTTATATTACGAGTAAATATTAACACGCTCTTTCAGTTCTTTACCGGCTTTAAAATGAGGTACATATTTAGCACTTAAATCTACCTTTTCTCCGGTTTTTGGATTACGTCCTATTCTAGATTGACGAAAATGCAATGAAAAACTACCAAATCCTCGAATTTCAATTCTTTCACCGTTTTCTAATGCTTGTGATAATTGTTCTAGAATGTCTTTTACTGCATTTTCTATATCTTTCAAAGGAACGTTAGGATTGGTTGATGCTAAATTTTCGATAAGTTCTGACTTTGTCATAATATACTCCTAGTGCCGGTTGGCATAAATCCTATAATTCATGCCAACCAAAAAGTGAATGAATTATTCACCTTTTGCCGCTTTAAATGCTTCAGCCATTGCATTTGGAATAACAATTTCTTCTTTATTCACATTTGCAACTGCCGCCGCTTCTTCTGCTTGGTCTTTTGCTTTAACAGATAGATGAACGATACGAGATTTACGGTCAACACCGGTATATTTCGCTTCAACAACATCACCAACAACAACTTCATTGCTCAAATCAGCTGTACGAATATAACCTTCAACGCCGCTTACTAATTCAACTTTAGCACCTTTTGCGTCAACTTCAACCACTTTAGCACTGACCACAGCACCTTTTTTGTTTACCGCAATGAAATTATTAAACGGATCTTCTTCCAGCTGTTTGATACCTAAAGAAATACGCTCTTTTGCAGAATCAACTTGTAATACAACTGCTTCTACTTCGTCACCTTTTTTATAGTTACGAACAGCTTCTTCACCCGGAATATTCCAAGAAATATCAGATAAATGTACTAAACCATCAATTCCGCCTTCAAGACCGATGAAAATACCGAAATCTGTAATAGACTTAATCTTACCGGAAACTTTATCACCTTTGTTGTGAGTTTCAGCAAACTGTAACCATGGGTTAGGTTTGCATTGTTTTAAACCTAAAGAAATACGACGACGTTCTTCATCGATTTCCAATACCATTACTTCAACAACATCACCTAAATGAACAACTTTAGATGGGTGAATATTTTTATTTGTCCAATCCATTTCTGACACATGAACCAAACCTTCAACACCTTCTAAAATTTCAACAAAGCAACCATAGTCAGTTAAGTTAGTTACTTTACCTGTTAATTTGCTGTTCACCGGATGATTTTCTGCGATGGCTACCCAAGGATCTTGACCCAATTGTTTTAAGCCTAAAGATACACGTGTTTTATCTTTGTCAAATTTGAGGACTTTAACTGTAATTTCATCGCCGACACTCACAATCTCACCCGGATGTTTAACACGTTTCCACGCCATATCGGTGATATGCAATAAACCGTCAACACCACCTAAATCAACAAATGCACCGTAATCGGTTAAGTTTTTAACAGTACCTTTAACTTCTGAACCTTCAGCTAAGTTAGCTAAAATTTCTTCACGTTCTTGACTATTTTCCGATTCGATGACTGCACGACGAGATACCACAACATTGTTGCGTTTTTGATCTAATTTAATGACTTTAAATTCTTGTTCTTTACCTAATAGGTGATCCGCTTCACGAGTTGGGCGAGTATCTACCAATGAACCCGGTAAGAACGCACGAACACCGTTTAACTCAACTGTGAAACCGCCTTTCACTTTACCGTTGATTAAACCGATAACAGTTGCTTGTTCTTCGTATGCTTTTTCTAAATCAATCCAAGATTCTTGACGTACCGCTTTTTCACGTGAAAGTTTAGTTTCACCGAAACCGTCTTCAACAGCGTCCAAAGCAACGTTTACAACGTCACCCACTTTAACGTCCAATTCACCTTGAGCATTTTGGAATTCTTCCGCCGGAATACGAGCTTCTGATTTCAAACCTGCATCTACGTACACGAAGCCTTTTTCGATAGCAACAACAGTAGCGTTAACGATTGAACCTACACGAGTTTCAAGGTCTTTTAATGATTCTTCAAATAGTTGAGCAAAAGATTCTGACATAATTAATCTTCTAAATTTAAGTTAATAACGACCACTTTAATTTCCATAAAAAGTGGGGCTGATAATAAATGTTTATTCAATCCTTGAACAAACGAGTTCAGATTCCAACGGAGAGTTCATCACACGACTGATATGCTCTAATGCTTGTTTGATCACATCATCAATTGTTAATTCCGTGCTATCAAGTAATAAAGCATCTTCTGCGGGCTTCAAGGGAGCGACTGGACGATTTCTATCACGAAAATCACGCTCTTTTATCTCGGTCAAAATCTGTGCAAAGTTACCATTAATTCCTTTATTTTGCAACTGTTTATGACGTCTTTTTGCTCTTTCTTCCGCACTAGCATCTAAAAAAATTTTTACTTGAGCATGCGGAAATACCACTGTCCCCATATCACGCCCATCTGCAATAAGCCCTTCCCCGTTTGCAAAATCTCGTTGTAATTGCAATAACGCTGTTCTAACTTGTGGAAACACCGCAATTTGAGACGCAGCTTCAGCCACTTCTTGTGTACGAATTTTTGTACTGACATTCTCATTTTGCAAAATGATATTCACTTCGCCATGTTGTGGAATAAATTGAATGTCGAGACTACGGGCTAATTCAGTCAGTGCCGTTTCATCATCAAGTGCCACACCTTTTTTTAACGCTGCCAATGCTGTCACACGATAAATTGCTCCGCTATCTAATAATCGAAATCCAAGTTTCTCGGCTAAGGCATAACATAGCGTACCTTTGCCCGCTCCACTTGGTCCGTCAACAGTAATAATCAGATTTTTATTCATAAATTGAACCTTGATACAAAAATGCGTCATATATCATGACGCACTTTATTTTTTATTCGGCTAATTTCTTCTCAACAGCCTTCAATCGCTTGTTTATTTTATCAATATCTAAAGTTAATGCGGCAGTTTTACGCCATACCTTATTTGGCTGTAACGGAATTCCGGAAGAATATATTCCCGGTTCTGTGATTGGTCGCATCACCATACCCATTCCAGTAATTGTTACTTTATCACAAATTTCCATATGCCCATTAATAACACTTGCTCCGCCAATTAAGCAATAGCGACCAACTTTCAAACTACCCGCCATAATAACACCGCCGGCAACAGCAGTACCTGTTCCAATATGAACATTATGTGCAATTTGGCAAAGATTATCTATGATTACATTATCCTCAATCACAGTCGCATCAAGTGCACCTCGATCAATACAAGTGCAGGCACCGATTTCAACATGATTGCCTATAATGACAGTTCCCGTTTGTGGAATTTTAATCCAGCGACCACGATCATTTGCATAACCAAATCCATCACTACCAATTACCGCACCTGATTGAATGAGACAATCTGAGCCGATTTTAACGTCATGATAAATATTAACATTTGCCCAAAGCTGGGTATTTTCACCAATCTGCACATGTTTACCGATAAAGCAACCTGCACCAATCACCACATTGTCACCAAGTATAACTCCGTCTTCAATCACCGCATTAGCCCCAATGGAAACATGTTGACCTAACTTTGCCGTATCGGAAATGACCGCACTTTGGTGAATACCTTGAGCGGCTTTGGGTGTGCTGTCCATGTATTGTGCCAAAATAGCGTATGCAACATAAGGATCTTTTACTACGAGCAAATTACTTTGTGCAGAACAGAATTCGATATCACTTTCGGTTACAATTAATGCACCGGCTTGTGATTGAAGCAAATGTTCTCGAAATTTAGGATTGGAAATAAAGGTCAGTTGGTTGTTATCCGCTTTATCTAAAGGTGCTATGTCCGTTACAATAACATCGGCGTTACCACGAATGGTAGCGCCGATTTGTTGAGCCAATTCCAGTAAAGAATATCCTTGCATTACTTAGCCTTTGCAGGAGCTGGAGCCGGAATAGCTTTTAGAACTTCCTCGGTAATATTTTTACCGTCAGCAACATAAATTGCCGTTTTTTCATCCAATACAATTGTAAAGTTTTTGGCTTTAGCTACATTCGTTGTAGCTGTTTGAACCTCTTTTAATAAACGTTGAGTAATTTCGGCATCACGTTTTTGTGCTTCAGCTTGAAACGCTGCAACATTTTTTTGGTGTTCCGCTACCAGCTTGTTAAACTCGTCATTACGTTTTGTTACCAATTTAGCAATTTCATCTTGACGTTTTTTGATATCAGCTTGACGTAGTTTCGGTGCATCTTTTTCCAATGCTTTACTTTTTGTTTCAATTTCTTTTTCAAAATTGGCACGTTTTTCAACTAATGCTTTATCTGCTGCTTCCAGTTTTTCTGCAGGTGCTTTAAATTCCTCATTTAATTTTTGAAACTCAAGCAAGCGAGCAGGGTGATTTAAAAACAAGTACTCTGTATTAACAACAGCGATATTATCACTTGCCATTGCAATTGATGAGCCTAATGCGATAGAAAGAGCGGTCAGTTTTACTGCATTTTTCATTGTTTGAATATCCTTAATAAATTAATTTTAATTGAGTTCCGTACAATTTAATTATACGGGTTTCATATCAGACTATTAATTATAGCCGAAAGTTCCCTAAAAAGAACCACCAATACTAAATTGGAATTGTTCAATTTGGTCACCTTGATATTTTTTCAGTGGTTTAGCATAAGAGAATACTAAAGGTCCAATCGGAGAATACCATTGGAACGCAATCCCTGCTGAAGCTCTTATACGAGCTGGGTTCCCGTAGTCAGGTATATTTTTATCTCTAGCAAATGGTTTACCATCTGATTTCCATTTAGTATTCCATACAGAACCGGCATCGGCAAAGATAGAGGTTCTCACTGAGCGTTGGTTTTTCTCCGCTACAAACGGCGTCGGAACAATAAGTTCAATACTTGCCAATGTCATGGCATTTCCGCCAACAATATCTTTGCTATGGCATGTATATTGGTTTTGGCTTGTACTTTGCATACCTCCAGCCGCACTGTTTTGCATTGCACTACAATTTCTATTCCCCTGATAAATCGCTTTTGGTCCTATTGCTCCATATTCAAAACCACGTACAGTTCCTATGCCTCCAGCAGAGTAAGTTTGATAAAACGGTAAACGTTTACCGCCAAAACCGTTTGCATATGATCCTGACAATCTACCTGTCAGTACCCAATAATGATCACGATCCAATGGATAAAAACCCTGCACTTCAGCACTCACTTTATAGTATCTGTTATCTGAACCTGGGATTGTCACTTTACCGCCAACATTTGCTCTTACTCCGGAGGTAGGCAAATAGCCACGGTTTAAGCTGTTATAGTTCCAGCCGAATGAAAATTCAAAGTCATGCGATTTAAAATTCCATCTATTAGAATCAGGATACCCCATTGATTTGCGATATAAATCACGATTATATTCTTTCGTCACATTTTTTAATTGGCTATAAATATGCCCTAAACTTAAATAATAGGAGTTATTTTCATTGACCGGAAAACTTAAATTTCCACTTAGACCGTAAGTTGTACGTCCATAGGCGGCTGCAGTATCACTTTTTGAGTTATCGTGTTTTTCAAAAAATGCGTTTCCACCTAAACTTACACCATCTTTAGTAAAGTACGGTTCGTTATAACCTAAATTAAGACTTGTGCCATAATTGTTGCGTGAACCGGCTAAACTAATCGAGGAACCCATGCCCAAGAAATTATCCTGTTTAATACTTGCCTGATAACTTATACCACTTTCAGTACCATAACCAATACCGAAGTTCAAACTCCCTGTATTGCGTTCTTTGACTCGATAAATGACATCAACTTGGTCGTTAATTTGTTGATTGGTTTGAGTTTCCGTTTCCACTGACTCAAAAAATCCGGTACGCTCTAGACGAATTTTCCCTAACTCAACTAATTGAGATGATAACCAAGCACCCTCTTGTTGACGCATTTCTTGACGTAATGTGCTATCGGCAGTAATCGTATTCCCCTCAAAGCGGATTTGACGAACAGAATAACGATGTCCCGCATCAACAACAAACGTTAAATCAATCGTTTTGTTCTCTTCATTAAAGACTGAACTAACATCTACTTTTGCCGTTGCATAGCCTTGCTCGCTTAATTTTGCTTTTATCAATTGTTCAACACTGCTAACTTCACTACGACGGAAAGTTTCTCCGACATAAATGTTTTTAAGTAACGGTGCTAACTCTTCTGACATACCGCCTACATCACCAACGATTCGGACACTATTTACAGAATACTTATCACCTTCGTTAACTTGAATTCTAACTCTAACCTCAGTTTTTTCGTCATTTAGCTGAACATCAGTACCAACGATTTGAAATTTTGCATAACCATGTTCTAAATAAAAATCACGAATAAGATCCAAATCTTGGTTAAATTGATTGGTATCAAATTTATTCCCAAACAACTTCCACCAAGCATCCGGCTGTAATTCCATCCGCTCTTGTAATTGGCTACTGCTAAATGCTTCATTGCCCTCAAAACGCACTTCTTTCAGTTTTGCCACATCACTTTCTTTTATTTTAAGTTTTACTTCTGCCCGATCATTTGATAATGGATTAACAATTGCCTCTACAGTCGTATTATAACGACCGACAGACTGATAATGATCAACTAAACTTCCACGAAACGCTTCCAATTTTTCCCGATTTAAAATATCACCGCTAGCAAATCCGTTCGCTTTCAAGTTTTCTCGTATTGCTTCACTAGGAATAGATTCATTTCCCTCCACTTTCACTTCCGCAATCACTAAGCGTGGTACTACAGAAATGACTAAGGTATTTCCTTCACGAACAGCTTGCACATTATCATAGCCACGCAAAAATAATAGTCTTACGACATTTGAAATATCACTCTCCGTTGCTTTTTGTCCAATTCGAACCGGCAATCCGGATAACACCGCACTTTCCTTACCTGCTTGAATACCGTTTATACGAATATCTTGCACGACAAACGGTGCGGCAACCAGACCAGTCGAGCCAAATAATAGGCTTGCAATTAACAGTTTTTTCATTGTTAGTTCTATCCTCTAATAAAGAAATATCTAAGAGTCTGTTTATCGATTAAACAAAATCCTGACGATTATAAACGTAAAAAATCATTAAACAATACAAATATTGTTAATATCAATAATAATCCCGTACCAATTTTATACGCAATATTTTGCATTTGCTCAGATAAGGGCTTACCTTTGAGTGCTTCTATGGCTAAAAAAAGTAAATGCCCGCCATCCAATACCGGCAATGGGAATAAGTTCATAATACCTAAATTCACACTAATCAACGCCATAAAGCTGAGATAGTACACAAAACCTATTTCCGAAGATGCCCCAGCACCTTTAGCAATGGAAATCGGACCACTTAAATTTTTAGCTGAAAACTCTCCTGTAAACAGCTTACCGATAATTTGAATAGTTAATTTGCTCAATTGATAAGTTTTCTCAATACCTTTTATAAACGCCTCAAAAAAACCATATTTTAATTCTGTGCGATATTCATCACTTATAGGATAAATAGTCGGTGCGACACCAACGAACCATTTCCCTTTTTCATTTAAGTGCGGTGTAATCACCTTATCCAGCCATTCTCCATGACGTAATACTTGAACATTGAAACTATCCCCTTTATCAACAAAACTGATAAAATCACGCCATTTCATTGGTTCATTTTGATAATAGATTTGATCACCAATTAATAACCCTGCCCGTTGTGCTGGAGAATTTTCAACGACCTTAGACAGTATCATCTCAATTTTAGTTCTTACCGGAACAATCCCTAATGCACCAAAGGCCGTTTCTTTTTCAGGATCAAAGTTCCATTCAGATAAATCCAATACTTTTCTTTGCTCGATATTTGTTGTTGAGGACTTCAAAAGTGTTAGCGTAACGCTTTCCTCCCCCATTTTTGTAGCAAGAACCATATTGATACTTTCCCAATCCGGTGTCGATGTCCCGTCAATTGCCATAATTTGTGAGTAAGGTTCAAGCCCTGCCTTCTCTGCCAAAGATTGAGGAACCACATTTTCAATAACAGGTTTAATACTGGGGATACCGATAGAATAAACCGTCAAATAGGCTAAAATCGCAAACAGAAAATTTGCTATAGGACCTGCCGCAATAACAAAAGCACGTTGCAAAATGGATTTATTGTTAAAGGCTTGTGATTTTAAGTTGTCAGGAACTTGTTCATTACGTTCATCCAACATTTTTACATATCCGCCTAAAGGGATTGCGGACACGGCAAATTCCGTGCCTTGTTTATCCACTTTAGACCACAAGACTTTACCAAAGCCAATAGAAAAACGATGAACTTTAATACCGCACTTTCGTGCTGCCCAAAAATGGCCATATTCATGTACTGAAACCAATACACCGATAACAATGATAAAAGAACCTAAAGACCAAAGAAATGACATAATAATCTCTACAAGAAATAAAAATAGAAATAAGCAAAAAACGGAACTGCCGCCGTTAAACTGTCGATACGATCCAATATTCCACCATGTCCCGGAATAAGTTGACTGCTGTCTTTAATACCGCACTCACGTTTGAACATACTTTCCGTCAAATCTCCCACTATGGAAATCGCTACTGTAGTAACAGATAAGGAAATAAAAGACAGACGTTCTAACACAAAAAGATCTGCCGGCACAAGATTAATAAAAAGTGCGGCGAAAATACCAGCAGTAATCAAGCCTCCAAATGCCCCCTGCCACGTTTTCCCAGGTGAAACTTTCGGTGCTAATTTATGTTTACCCAATGCTCGACCTGCAAAATATGCACCTGAATCGGCTGCCCAAACTAAAATAAATACATAAAGCAATAGCATTAAACCATCGTAAGGATTAGAAACGTAATTGTCCAAACGTAAACGTAATACAGCGATGAAGAAAGGGATCAAAGTGCAGAAAGCAAAAATAAATTGTAAGAAAGAGGATTTAGCCCAAATTTTTGCCGAAGCAGGATAACGAATAACAAAAAATAAGGCGATGAACCACCAAATTACCGCCATCAATAATACAGGTTCAGCATAGTTTTCAAACACTCTGCCAACCGTTAAAAAATGTGCCTCACCAAAAATCCACAAAAAAATAAAAGCCCCAAACAGCCCAGTAATCATTAAACGCCAAAAAAATTGTTTAACGCCACCAAACTGTGTCCACTCCCAAATACCTAAAGCAACAACGACACCAAGAGATAAAGCAAAATAGAAAGGGGAAAACCATAATAACGCAATCAAAACAACCGCAATTAATACGATAGCTGATAATATTCGTTCTTTAAGCACTACTCTTCTCCATCATTCCGAACTGCCAAAACGACGTTCACGTTGTTGATAAGCTAATATCGCTTGATTAAATTCCTGTTCATTAAAATCAGGCCACAATGTATCGGTAAAATACAGTTCCGCATAAGCAATTTGCCATAATAAAAAATTACTAATTCGTTGCTCACCACTTGTTCTAATTAATAAATCTACTGGAGGTTGTGAACCTGTTGTTAGATGATGTTGAAAAATTTGTTCATCAATCTCATCAATATGCAATTTATTTTCTTTTACCAATTGTACCAATTGACACGTCGCCTGAACAATATCCCAACAACCACCATAATTCGCAGCAATATTTAAAGTAAGTGCGGTATTATTTTCCGTTAATTTTTCTGCTCTTTTGATTTTTTCTTGCAAACGCTCATTAAATTGAGAAACATCACCAATAATTTGTAATTTAATGTTATTTTTATGTAATTTTTTAACTTCAATATCCAGTGTTTGCATAAATAAGGACATCAAAGCACTTACTTCACTTTCAGGACGGCTCCAATTTTCACTGCTAAAGGCATACAACGTTAAAACTTTAATTCCGATTTTTCTAGCATAAGAAACCGACTCTCGGACAGCCTTAATCCCATTTTTATGCCCCCAAATACGCATTTTTCCCTGTTGTTTCGCCCAGCGTCCATTGCCATCCATGATAATCGCAACATGCTGAGGAATAT
Source organism: Histophilus somni 2336 (assembly GCF_000019405.1). Taxonomy (NCBI): domain Bacteria; kingdom Pseudomonadati; phylum Pseudomonadota; class Gammaproteobacteria; order Pasteurellales; family Pasteurellaceae; genus Histophilus; species Histophilus somni. The sequence continues at coordinate 1,666,283 of NC_010519.1, forward strand.
TGTTTAAATTTAATGCTGTTTTCGTCATTATTTAATCGATTTTTATCGAAGTGAAATTCGGTTGCGACTATACCATAAGTTGATACGGCTTGCTATGAAAAGGCAAATAAACAGAAAAAAAATCCTCTTTTAATCGGTAAAAAACATAAGTTTAGTCGTTTAGTTTTCAGGCTTAACAAATAAAATCTCAATGTTTTCATCATTAATGCTTTAAAGCTGATATTTTCTTTTATCACCAATATCAAAATGTAAGGGCATTCTCCATTTTTGAATAGAAACCATAAGAAAAAGTACCGCACTTACGACCGATAAAATATACACCATATAAGTCAAATTAAATTGTAGGCTTAACCAAAGTGTGGCAACAAAAAATGGTTGTAAATTTAATGCAAACACACGAAAACAAAAATATTCTTTGAATGCCAATCCCCCTAAAGTCAACAATGCTCCGCCCAGTGCAAACTCCGGTAAATTAAATAATTGGCAAATTAATGCAACCCAAGTTGCCATTTGTAATAACAAGCGGATATTTTTTAAATAAATATGCAAAGAAGAGGCACATAACGTTGCTGCAATAAGTATACCGTAATGTGCAATTTCCGGCTTATAAGGTAAAAGTGCGGTCATGATTGCGGCTAAAGTGAAACCGCAACGATATAAAATAACTGTTAGATAATCCCAATGATCCATAGAGGATTTAATTTGAGGATCTGCCATATTATGTTCCTGATGTACGTAAAACAAAGCTATTAGCCAATTCTCTTGCCTGCTTATCTACCAGCAATACATCTTCTATACTGGTAATTACTTGGCTTTCAATTTTTTCTAATACCGCTGTGTTAATTTTTGCTATATCCGTAAATTTTATTCTCTTATTTAAAAATGCTTCAACAGCCATTTCATTTGCCGCATTCAAAGCTGTTGTTGCATATTGTCCTGCTGAGAAAGCCTCTATAGCTAATTTTAAACAAGGATAACGTTGGTAATCCGGTTTTAAGAAAGTCAACCCACTTAATTGATAAAAATCCAATGGTTCAACCCCCGCAAAAGTGCGGTGAGGATATGCCATAGTTTCTGCAATCGGTGTACGCATATCAGGGTTACCCATTTGTGCGATAACCGAACCGTCAATATAACGCACCATAGAATGAATAATAGATTGCGGATGAATAATTACTTCCATTTCATCAGCACTGGCATTAAATAACCAGCGTGCCTCAATATATTCCAACCCTTTATTCATCATCGTTGCACTGTCTACTGAAATTTTTTTGCCCATAGACCAATTTGGATGTGCCACTGCTTGCTCGGGTGTAATATGTTCAAATGCTTTCAAATCTGTATAACGGAAAGGTCCCCCTGATCCTGTCAGTACAATTTTGCTAATTCCCAATTGCGTTAATGGACAAAAACCAATTTGTTGCTGAGCTTGTGGAGGTAAAGATTGGAAGATGGCGTTATGCTCACTATCTACCGGCAAAAGTTGAGCCTTATTCTTTCGTACTTCATCAATAAAAATCTTGCCACAGGTTACCAATGTTTCTTTATTTGCCAATAGGATACGTTTACCTGCTTGTACAGCGGATAACGTCGGCAATAACCCCGCCGCACCGACAATAGCCGCCATTACTTGATCTGCCTCAGGATGAGCAGCAAGTTCGCAAATCGCTTTTTGTCCGCTCAACACTTCAGTTTTACTCTCCAAGAATGCCAACTTTTCTCGCAATTTTTTCGCCGCACTTTCATCATTCATTGCCACAAAGTGCGGTTGGAATTTTATAATTTGTTGTAGCATAAGTTCGACATTTTTACCGCCAACTAATGCAAGAGCTTGATATTGCTCCGGATTCTTTGCAATAACGGAAAGCGTACTGGTACCGATTGAGCCGGTAGAACCGAGAATGACAAGTTTTTGTTTATTATTCATACTATTACAAATTTATCAAATATATAACAAAAAACGCAGTAAAAACTGCGTTTTCGCTAAATTAATCATATTAGAAATCAAGCAATTCTTTTTCTTTGTCAGCCAAAATTTCATCTACTTTTTTCACGAAAGTATCCGTGATTTTCTGAATTTCATCTTGTGCTTTACGTTCTTCATCTTCACTGATTTCCTTATCTTTTAGTAAGGCTTTAATTTGATCATTTGCATCACGACGCACATTACGGATCGCAATTTTACCTTGCTCACCTTCGCCTTTCACGATTTTAATTAAATCACGACGACGCTCCTCCGTTAATGGCGGAAGAGGAACTCGGATAGTTGTTCCAGCAGAAGACGGGTTTAAACCTAAATCAGATGTTAAAATCGCTTTTTCTACCGCACTAATCAAAGAACGGTCAAATACTGTTACTGCCAAAGTACGTGCATCTTCAGCCACTACGTTTGCAAGCTGACGTAAAGGTGTCGGTGAACCGTAATATTCCACTTGAATACCATCTAACAAACTAGGCTGTGCACGACCTGTACGAATTTTAGCAATATGTGTTCTTAATGTTTCAAGGCTTTTTTCCATACGCTGTTGCGTATCTTTTTTAATTTCGTTAATCACAATAATTCCTTTAAAAATAATAAGATAAGTTTAAAATCTGTGTTAATTTACTACTAATCGCAAATTAACGTCCCTTCTTTTTTACCTAAAATGACATTGCGTAATGCACCCGTTTTGCTCATGTTGAATACACGAATTGGCATATTATGGTCACGAGCAAGTGTAAATGCGGCTAAATCCATAACTTGTAATTCTTTTTCTATCACTTCAGCATAAGATAATTTGTGGTAAAGCACTGCGTTGGGATTTTTCACGGGATCGCAATCATAAACACCGTCAACTTTGGTCGCTTTCAACACAACATCAGCCTCAATTTCAATTCCTCGCAAACAAGCTGCTGAATCTGTAGTAAAAAATGGACTGCCGGTTCCGGCAGAGAAAATGACTACCCGTTTTTCACATAACATTTTTATGGCTTCCGACCAGTTGTATGTATCACAAATCCCATTCAGTTGGAAAGCTGACATTAATTTGGCATTTACATTGGCACGGTGCAACGCATCACGCATTGCCAAACCGTTCATCACTGTTGCAAGCATTCCCATGTGATCACCAACAACCCGATTCATACCTGCTTTGGCTAACTTGGCACCACGAAATAAGTTGCCTCCGCCAAGAACAACTCCAACCTCGACACCCAAACCCAATAACCCTTTGATTTCCAGTGCCATTCTATCCAAGATAGACGGATCAATACCAAAACCCTCGTCGCCTTGCAACGCTTCTCCACTTAGTTTAAGTAGAATGCGTTTATAAATTGGTTGGCTCATTTCCTTACCCCTTTCAATAACCCAGAGACAAAATCTCGCTTATTATAGTTCAACCTGACTGGCGTGCAAGTATTCATTGAAAAATACCCTTAATTATTTTAAACCAGTTTTAAGTCAGGATTAATCTTGAACGCTAATTTATTTACACTTGGATACTGACGTTGGATCAATTGCAATAAAGGCGATTGCTGAAAGAGGAAAGCTTGTCGTACAGTTGCATTAACGACTTCAATCCACATAGTGTCAGATTCAAAATTGATAACACGATAAAACCCCTTGAACTCAATAGGAAATAAATGTTGTATTTGTTCATTTAATTCTTCTAAAAGCGACGCTTTTTGAATGATTTGCATCAAAGGGGAGTTTTCCAATAACTCATTGAAATTTTTCGGCTTACTGTATCTCATCTTGATTTTCCAAGTTTCGTCCTAATATTTTATACAGAGTTATGACATTGTAACGAATTTCCGTTACAATACGCAGAAAATTTTGTGGTAATGTAAAACAATGATTTTAATTAAAGGGAAACAGTATTTTTGGTCGCAACTGCTATTAAGTGTCATAGCGTTCTTTACTTTACCCGTTGCACAGGATATAGCTCCACAAAAGATTACTAATGATTACCCAAAAACACAAAATGTAATACAGCAACTTTACTATACCGCATCAAATATTCAACAAGTGCAACAGCAACAATTACGACAAATTCGTTATGTTGTTACTGAATCATCAATTCCTTTTCAATTTGTACCGCTCTTTTTAGTTGGACAATTCAGTCATCTCCCCCCTATTCGTGCCGGTCCGTAAAGAAATTAAATTTAAATTTATTTCAGTGCCAAATATTATTAGGCGAATTTGTTTATTCAATTATAAAAGAAAAATACTATGTTAAGAACTATTGTTACAAAAATCTTTGGTAGTCGTAATGACCGAATTTTACGTCGTTTAAATAAACAAGTGAGAATTATCAATAAGTTAGAGGCTGAATTTGAGCTTTTAACCGATGAGGAATTGAAATCAAAAACTACAGAATTTCGGACAAGATTGAAAAATGGAGAAAAACTGGAAAATTTAATTCCGGAGGCATTTGCAACCGTTCGTGAAGCTAGTAAACGTATTTTAGGCATGCGTCCTTTCGATGTGCAATTAATTGGCGGTATGGTGTTAAACAATCGATGTATTGCAGAAATGCGTACAGGTGAAGGAAAAACCTTAACTGCAACCTTACCTTGTTACTTAAATGCCTTAACGGGAAAAGGTGTTCATGTTGTTACCGTAAATGATTACTTGGCTCGCCGTGATGCGGAAACCAATCGCCCCTTATTCGAATTTTTAGGTATGACTGTAGGCATTAATGTTCCGGGTTTATCACCGGAGGAAAAACGTGCCGCCTATGCAGCAGATATTACTTACGCAACAAATAGTGAATTGGGCTTTGATTATTTGCGGGATAATCTTGCACATTCAGCTCAAGATCGCTTTCAAAAACACTTACATTATGCTTTAGTAGATGAAGTGGATTCTATTTTAATTGATGAAGCCCGTACGCCGTTAATTATTTCCGGTCCGGCTGAAGACAGTTCCGAGTTGTATATGGCAATGGATAAACTGATTCCAATCCTTATCCAACAAGATAAAGAAGATACTGAAGAATATCAAGGTGATGGGGACTTTACACTGGATCTGAAAAATAAACAGGCTCATTTAACCGAACGTGGACAAGAAAAAATTGAGCAATGGTTAATGGAAAAAGGTTTTATTAATGAAAATGAAAGCCTCTACTCCCCTGCTCGTATTTCTTTATTGCATCATATTTACGCTGCCCTACGAGCACACAAACTATTTGAGCGTGACGTAGATTACATTGTAAAAAACGGTGAAATTGTTATTGTTGATGAACACACCGGTCGTACAATGGCTGGTCGTCGCTGGTCTGATGGCTTACATCAGGCAATTGAAGCAAAAGAAGGCGTTCAAATTCAAGGAGAAAACCAAACCGTTGCTTCTATCACTTATCAAAATTACTTCCGTCTGTATGAAAAGCTGGCAGGTATGACAGGTACGGCAGATACTGAAGCATTTGAATTTCAACAAATTTACGGTTTGGAAACCATTGTTATCCCAACCAATAAACCAATGATTAGAGATGATCGCACTGATATTATGTTTGAAAACGAAAAATATAAATTTGATGCGATCATCGAGGACATTAAAGACTGTGTTGCACGCAATCAGCCGGTATTAGTAGGTACGATCTCTATCGAAAAATCAGAGTTACTTTCCAATGCACTAAGCAAAGCAGGTATCAAACATAATGTCCTGAATGCCAAATTCCATGCTCAAGAAGCTGAAATTATCGCCAATGCGGGATATCCAAGTGCGGTCACTATTGCTACCAATATGGCAGGGCGAGGAACTGATATTGTACTGGGCGGTAACTGGAAAGCTGAAGTTGCTAAATTGGATAATCCGACGGAGGAGCAAATTGAGGCAATTAAAGCGGCATGGCAAATTCGTCATGAAACGGTAAAACAAGCCGGTGGATTACATATTATCGGAACAGAACGCCATGAATCCCGCCGCATCGACAATCAGTTGCGTGGTCGTTCAGGTCGTCAAGGTGATCCCGGTTCTTCTCGTTTTTACTTATCCTTAGATGATGCTTTAATGCGTATTTATTTAACAGAAGGTAAATTAAACTTCATGCGTAAAATGTTCACAGAAAAAGGTGAAGGCATGGAGTCAAAAATGCTGGCGAAAGTGATTGCTCAAGCACAAGCAAAAGTTGAAGCACATAACTTTGACGGACGTAAAAATCTGCTTGAATTTGATGATGTTGCAAATGATCAACGCCATGCAATTTACGAACAACGTAATACTTTACTGGATAATGAAGATATTGCTGAAACTATTCAGGTCATTCGCCAAGATGTCTTCAATCATGTCATTGATGAATATGTCCCACCGCACTCTTTGGAAGAACAGTGGGATATTCCTGCATTAGAAACCCGTTTGAAGCAAGACTTTGCTCTTGATCTGCCGTTAAGTAAATGGCTTGAGGAAGACAATACTTTCAATGAAGATGTATTACGTGAACGTGTTTTAGCAGTTGCTATTTCTGAATATAAACGCAAAGAAGAATTGGTAGGTCAGGAAGCTATGCGTAATTTTGAGAAAGGCGTTATGTTACAAACTCTTGATGAACTATGGAAAGAGCATTTATCGGCTATGGATCATCTACGTCGAGGTATTCATTTACGTGGTTATGCACAAAAAGATCCGAAACAAGAGTACAAAAAAGAATCTTTCCAAATGTTTACTGACATGTTAGATACATTAAAACTAAGCGTCATTACTACATTAAGCCGAGTACAAATTCGTACTCAAGATGAAGTAGAAAAAGCGGAACAGGCTCGTCAAAAAATAGCTGAGCGTGAAAATGCCGCAATGCAATACCAAAATAATGAAGGAACATCATCACTTCACGAAAAATCAGAACATAAGATAGGACGCAACGAATCTTGCCCTTGTGGTTCCGGAAAAAAATATAAGCATTGCCATGGTAGCAAAGCAAAATATTAATTAATATGGCGGTGGAAATTTCCACCGCACTTTTTAGGATAAAACCATGATAAAACCAACAATCCAAGTTGCCGCTGGCATTATTCGTAACGAGTTTGGACAAATTTATCTAACTCAACGACTAGAGGGACAGGATTTTGCTCAATCATTAGAGTTCCCCGGTGGAAAAGTGGATCAACATGAAACACCTGAACAAGCACTGGCTCGTGAATTAGAAGAAGAAATCGGTATTCATGTTCTAAGTGCGGTGCTTTTTGAACGTTTTTCTTTTGAATATCCAACTAAGATTATTCAATTTCATTTTTATCTTGTCGAACAATGGATTGGAGAACCGTTTGGACGAGAGGGTCAAGAAGGTATGTGGGTCGATCAAAATGAGCTTGATGACAGCCAATTTCCTCCTGCCAATTTTAAACTTATTCAACGATTACTAGCAGAAAAATAGCGATAACAATTATCTTCTCGTTATATCAGCTTTATAATCGTATACAAACAAGAGGGCATTTACAAATTTAGCATTTTACGTCCGCAATAACATTCAAAATTCTTTTATCTGATATAGGATATTTAGTGCCTAGTTGTTGAGCAAATAAACTGACTCTTAATTCCTCGATCATATAAGGAATTTCTTTAACTTCACTCGAGTGCGGTTTAGATTTCGGCAGTTTTGCTAAAAGTTGTTGGTACGCATGACTAACCTGTTCTACTCTGAGCATTGCAGCACGATCACGATTAATATCTTGTGCTAATTTATCAATACGCTTATCAATTGCCTGTAAATAACGTTGAATATCAGACAAACGCCCATAACCTGTTTTCGTTACAAATTCCGGATAAATAAGTCCATTCATTTGTGTTTTTATATCAGCAAAAGCAAATGCCATTGTAAAATCCATTTTTCCTTTCAGGCGTTGATTGATTTCAAAAGTCAAGGTCAGGATTTTTTCAACTTGCTGTGCAATTTCCACTGTAATCTCATTCAGATTTTCTCGAATAAAATCACGCAATCTCTCAAAATCAGTTTCATTCCAAACCAAACCGCCAAAATCAGCAATAAGTTTATCCACGGCACAAGCAATGCAATCATCAATTAAATCTAAAACTCGTCCGAAAGGCGTAAAATACAAACCTAACTTCGATTTGTTAGGCAATTTTTCATGTAAATATTTAATCGGCGAAGGCACATTTAATAGCAACAAACGACGTAATCCTTGCTGCATAGTAACTTGCTGTTCAAGCTCTGTTTCAAATAGCTTAATGCCGACTGAATCTTTTTCATCAACAATAGCAGGATAAGCCTTAATGCTAAAACCTTGTTTTTTCTGTTCATAAAATTGCGGTAGCCGAGCGAAATTCCAAACATGAATACCGCTTTGTTCAATACCACTATCTGCAACGCAGGAAATACTTTTTTGCACTTTATCTTTTAGGCTAAATTTCAATTGATCTAAATCAAGGCTTTCGGCAATTTTGCCTCCCTTTTCATCAATGACCCTAAAAGTCATTCTTAAGTGCGGTGGAATCTGTGCTAAATTCCATTCTTCAACTTCAATCTGAACTCCGCTCATACGACGCAATTCATGACTAAGCGTTTCTAGCAAAGGTTTGTCGGTTTGCGTTATTCGACCTAAGAAAGCACTGGCATAGTTAGGTGCGGGTACAAAATTACGGCGTAAAGATTTAGGTAAAGATTTAATTAAGGCAATAACTAATTCTTGGCGTAATCCCGGAATTTGCCAATCAAATCCTTTCATTTCAACCTGATTTAATAGTGGCAATGGAATATGCACCGTCACACCATCTGCCTCTATACCTGGTTCAAATTGATAAGTTAATTTTAATTTTAAATTGTCTTGATACCAAAAATTGGGGAAATCTAATTTGTTGATATTGGCATTGTCTTCGTTCATCAGAAAAGACTTTTCAAAATTCAACAATTCAGGTTCTTGTTGTGCTTTTTTCTTCCACCAACTATCAAAATGTTTTTGTGAAACAACATCGGTACCAATCCGTTGATCATAGAAATCAAATAAAGCACGCTCATCAACTAAAATATCCCGACGACGTGTTTTATGTTCCAATTCTTCAATTTCCTTAATTAATTTTTGATTGGCAAAAAAGAATTTGTGTCGGGTATTCCAATTTCCCTCTACTAAAGCGGATTGAATAAAAATTTCTCGGCTGGTAACAGCATCAATAGCACCATAATTAGCAAGCCTATTAGTTACAATGGGGATACCATAAAGACTGACTTTTTCATTTGCAATCACTTGTCCTCGAGACTTTGACCATCGAGGTTCTGAATAACTGGATTTAACCAAATGTTTCGCTAACGGTTCAATCCATTCCGGCTCAATATCTGCCATTATTCTTCCCCAAAGTTTAGAGGTTTCCACTAATTCGGCTGCTACAACCCATTTAGGTTGTTTTTTAAATAAAACGGAATTGGGGAAAATAGAGAAATGTGCATTTCTTGCCCCTAAATATTGCTGTTTTTCATTTTCTTTGAATCCAATATGGGATAGCAATCCACTTAAAAGTGCGGTGTGAATTTGTGCATATTCAGCCTCATGAGAATTTATGGGCAACCCCATTTCACGCACGGTTAAACGAATTTGATGATAAATATCTTGCCATTCACGAATACGTAAATAATTTAAATACTCTTTTCGACACAAGCGACGAAATTGATTTTTGCTTAAAATTTTCTGTTGCTCTTGAATGTAATTCCACAAATTTAAATAAGCTAAAAAATCTGATTTTTTATCAGCAAAACGACGATGTTTATCATCCGCAGATTGTTGTTTTTCTTGCGGTCTTTCTCGAGGATCTTGAATAGATAAGGCAGCAACAATAATCATGAGTTCATGTAAACAAGAAAATTGCACCGCACTTAATAACATTTTAGCCAAACGAGGATCAACGGGTAATTGTGCTAACTGCTTACCAATAGCGGTAAGCTGGCGTTTCTCTCCTTGCTTGTTTTTTTTCCATTCAAATGCCTGCAACTCCTCCAAGAGCTTCATACCATCTTGGATATGACGTTTATCCGGGGCATCAACAAAAGGAAAAGCTTCTATATCATCTAAACCTAAAGCGGTCATTTGCAAAATAACCGATGCCAAATTGGTACGAAGAATTTCAGGATCGGTAAATGCCGGACGATTATTAAAATCATCTTCCGAATACAAACGAATACAAATCCCTTCAGACACACGCCCGCAACGACCTTTACGCTGATTAGCGGAAGCTTGTGAAATTGGCTCAATCGGCAAACGTTGTACTTTAGTGCGGTAGCTGTAACGTGAGATTCTCGCCGTGCCGGGATCAATAACATATTTTATACCCGGTACAGTTAATGAAGTTTCCGCTACATTAGTTGCCAACACGATACGCTTTAAATTACTCGGGTGAAAAATTTTATTTTGTTCTTGTGCTGAAAGACGAGCAAAGAGCGGTAAGATTTCTGTATGTTTTAAATCTAATTTTTGTAATGCTTCTGCCGTATCTCTGATTTCCCGCTCTCCATTTAAGAAAATTAAAATATCACCGACTTTCTCTGCCTGTAGCTCTTCTACCGCATTTAAAATACCTTGTAACTGATCTTGATCTTCTTCCTCCACAATTGGACGATAACGTACCTCTACAGGGTAAGTTCTACCGGAAACTTCTATAATCGGGGCATGATTAAAATGTTGAGAGAAGCGTTCTACATCAATCGTCGCTGAAGTAATAATTACTTTTAAATCAGGACGCTGAGGCAACAGCTGTTTTAGATATCCTAAAATAAAGTCATTGTTTAAGCTACGTTCATGTGCTTCATCAATAATGAGCATATCATATTGATTTAAAAAACGATCAGATTGAATTTCTGCCAATAAAATTCCGTCTGTCATTAATTTAATTTGTGTTTCATCGCTGATTTGATCACTAAAACGAACTTTATAACCCACGACTCCACCGAGTTCCATATTTAATTCTTCCGCAATTCTTGCAGCTACGGAACGTGCAGCAATGCGACGAGGTTGAGTATGTCCTATCACTCCCTTCTGCCCAAAACCCAATTCTAAACACATCTTTGGTAATTGAGTGGTTTTTCCTGAACCGGTTTCTCCGGCAATAACGACTACTTGGTGTTCCCGAATAAGTTTCTGGATTTCAGCTTTTTTTTGATTGACCGGCAAGTTTTGTGGAAATTCAATTTTTTGTACCGCACTTTGTCGTTGTAAAAAACGAAAGTGTGCCTGCTGAATTTGCTGTTCAATTTCCACTATCACCTTGTTGATATTCGTAGGATTTTTAAGTTGATTCATGCCTTTGATACGAGCAAACAAACGACGCCGGTCAATCGACATCATGTCGTTAAGCTGTGCCAATAATGTCTGCTGTTGTGTGCTAAAAACATTTTTTTTATTATTCTTCATTATTCTTATATTCAAATTTAGTCAATCATGTAACGCTAAAAATTATTTATCCTGTTTTTCCAATAAACAAAGACAAAATCCCTGCGGCAATTAACGGTCCAACAGGAACACCCCCTAAAAATGCGACACCCAAAATAGTCCCTACTAATAAACCTGTGAGTAGCGAAGGTTGCGTCCCCATTAAATTTACCCCTCGTCCTCCAAACCATGCAACAAGCACGCCTACCGCCATGGCTAAAAACATTTTCCAATGAATAAGTGCGGTCCAATTCGGCAACTGAACCTTGCCTGAAACGATGGGACTAAGTACGCCAATAGTGAGAACAATAATACCAATATTTACACCGTACCTTTCCATAAAAGGGATATATTTTGCTAAAAAGGTTTGTTGCATTAAAAGTAAAATAGTTGCGGAAATGGTTATGGAGCTATTATTGCCTAGTACACCAAGCAAAATAAGGCTGACTAATAATAAAGCAATTGAGTTAAACTGTAACGACATTGAAATATTCCTAACGGATAATTAATTCTCATAAAACGGTGCTAATTATAGCAATTTTCTACATGCTTGCGACTTTTTCGTTATCAATAAAAAAGACATTACAGCAATTATTTAACAATATTTTAATAATTAAAAAACATCTAATTTACTTAAATAAAATTTAAAAAATAAACAATATATTAAATATAATTTCAATTTTTAGGGTAAATTTTATTTTTTTATATTTTAAAATAATTCTATTTGACCTTTCAATTATTTTTGGGTATATCTACCCCATCAAATAAATTTGTCATCTTTTTAAGTGAGGATCTTATGCCCCAAAAATACTCAACGCTAAAAAATAACATAAATATGTTAGGCCACTTTTTAGGCGAAACAATCAGCGATGCACAGGGTAGTGATATTCTTGATTTGATTGAAAATATTCGTGTATTATCTCGCGACTCTCGTTCCGGTGATGAAAAAGCACGGGAAAAATTATTAGATACGCTTTCGACTATTTCCAATGAAAATATTATTCCAGTAGCTCGTGCTTTTAGTCAATTTTTGAATTTAACCAATATAGCGGAACAATACCAAACAATCTCACGAAAACACATAGACCAAGTTGCCTCCGATCGTTCTTTAGAAGCACTCTTTGAACGCTTAAAAGCACAAAATGTACCGGCAGAAAAAGTCATTTCAACAGTAGAAAAATTATTAATTGAATTAGTTTTAACCGCCCATCCGACAGAAGTTACCCGCCGTTCTCTTTTACATAAATATGTAGAAATTAACCGCTGTTTAAGCCGTTTGGAACACGATGATCTTACTCAATCAGAAAGCACAAAATTAAAACGCCGTTTAATGCAATTAATTGCACTTGCTTGGCATACAAATGAAATCCGTACACAACGCCCTACTCCTGTTGATGAAGCAAAATGGGGGATAGCGGTAATTGAAAACAGCTTATGGAAAGCCGTGCCTGATTTTTGTCGTCAATTGAATCTCCATTTAGAGAAAAATTTTGGTGTACAACATTCAGTAAACTTAGCACCTGTCAAATTTTCTTCTTGGATAGGGGGAGATCGTGATGGTAATCCATTTGTTACCGCAGAGACAACTCGCCAAGTTTTAATCATGAACCGCTGGAAAGCGGCAGAATTGTTTTTAGCGGATATTCAAGTTTTATCAGAGGAACTTTCTGTAGTTCATTGCACTGAGGAATTCCGTGCCAAATACGGTGATCATTTAGAACCCTATCGTGTAGTCGTTAAAAATTTGCGAGCAAAACTGGTAAAAACTGTCGCTTATTACGGTGAAATTTTAGAAAATAAACCTTCAACCATCAATACAAATGACATTTTGACCGATGATCAACAACTTTGGGAACCGCTTTACGATTGTTATCAATCTTTACATCAATGCGGTATGCGAATTATTGCTAACGGTATATTGCTGGATTGCTTACGTCGTATTCGTTGCTTTGGTCTCTCTTTGTCTCATTTGGATATTCGTCAAGAAAGCCTTCGTCATACTAAGGCTCTCTCTGAAATTACTCGTTATATTGGTTTAGGCGACTATTCACAATGGATGGAAGATGATAAACAAGCTTTTTTAATCCGTGAATTAAGCTCTCGTCGTCCTTTGCTACCTCGCAACTGGACGCCTTCTCCGGAAACGCAAGAAATTTTAGAAACTTGTCGAGTTATTGCACAACAACCTGAAGGCGTTATATCTTGCTATATTATTTCTATGGCTCGCACTGCCTCAGATGTGCTTGCAGTTCACTTATTATTAAAAGAAGCTGGCGTAACCTATTATTTACCAGTAGTTCCTCTTTTTGAAACCCTAGATGACCTCAATGCTTCTAAAGAAGTTATGACTCAATTATTTAATGTAGGCTGGTATCGTGGTGTGATCAACAATAAACAAATGGTCATGATTGGTTATTCCGATAGTGCGAAAGATGCAGGTATGATGGCTGCTTCTTGGGCACAGTATCGAGCACAAGAACAACTGGTAAATCTTTGCGAAAAAATGGGAGTAGAATTAACCTTGTTCCATGGTCGAGGTGGTACTATTGGACGTGGAGGTGCACCTGCTCATGCCGCACTTCTATCTCAGCCACCCCGCTCATTGAAAAATGGTCTACGTGTAACAGAACAGGGAGAAATGATCCGTTTTAAACTGGGTCTACCTGCAGTTGCAGTAAATAGCTTTGATCTTTATGCCAGTGCAATTTTAGAAGCCAACCTGCTTCCACCTCCGGAGCCTAAAGAAAGCTGGCGTGCAATTATGAATGAATTATCCGATTCATCATGTAATATATATCGTAGCGTTGTACGTGGAGATAAAGATTTTGTACCTTATTTCCGTTCCGCCACACCTGAACAAGAATTATCTAAGTTACCTCTAGGCTCTCGCCCATCCAAACGTAATCCGAACGGTGGGGTAGAAAGTTTACGTGCAATTCCTTGGATCTTCGCTTGGATGCAAAATCGCTTAATGTTACCGGCTTGGTTAGGTGCAAGTGCGTCTATTCGCCAATCAATTGAAAAAGGCAATAAAGAAACTATTGAAGAAATGTGTAAAAATTGGCCGTTTTTCTCTACCCGTATCGGTATGTTGGAAATGGTGTTCAGCAAAACTGATACGTGGTTATCTGAGCATTATGATCTGAACTTGGTTAAAAAAGAATTATGGTATTTAGGTCAATCTTTGCGTGAACAACTGCAAGCCGATATTAAAACTATTCTTTCTTTATCTCATGAAGATGAATTAATGTCTGATTTACCTTGGATTGCAGAATCCATTGCCTTACGTAATATCTATACCGATCCGCTCAACTTACTACAAGTAGAACTGTTGCGACGTTTACGTGAAAACCCTGAAAATCCAAATCCTGATGTGGAACAAGCATTAATGATTACGATTACAGGTATCGCTGCAGGTATGCGTAATACTGGTTAGTGATGAACTCATCATACAAAAGTGCGGTTAAAATCACCGCACTTTTTTCTACTTCTCACTTTTGTGCTATGATTATTTCACTTTTACTTATGAGAAAATACGATGACAGACCAAATTAATAAATTAGATCCTGATACAGCAATTGATATTGCTTATGATATTTTTCTCGAAATGGCGGGAGAAAATCTTGATCCTGCCGATATTATTTTATTTAACTTACAATTTGAAGATCATGGCGGAGTTGAATTTGTTGAAACAGCCGATGACTGGGAACAAGAGATTGGCGTTCTCATCGATCCTGATGAATACGCTGAAGTTTGGGTTGGCTTGGTCAATGAACAAGACGAAATGGATGATATTTTTGCTAAGTTTTTAATTTCCCACAAAGAGGAAGACCGAGAATATCACGTTGTGTGGAAAAAATAATCCAAGCTCAAAATTGAGGAAAATTTGCAGTTCAATAGCCTCTTCGTATAATTGCTGAACTTCCAGTTTTGCTATTTAATATAAATCCTAGAATATTACTATTTCAAATAAGAAGAGCGGAGAATTCCGCTCTTTTAGCCTTAAAATGCGTTGTGATTAGTTGAACATGGCGGAAATAGATTCTTCATTACTAATACGGCGAATTGACTCTGCCAGCATACCTGATAATGTTAATACTCGGACTTTACCCAATGCCTTAATTTCCGGTGTAAATGGAATAGTATCAGTTACAACAATTTCATCTAATGCTTCATTCGCTAGATTTTTTGCCGCTGCTCCGGAGAATACGGCATGAGTTGCATAAGCAAATACACGTTTTGCTCCCCGCTCTTTTAATGCTTCCGCCGCTTTGCATAATGTTCCGCCCGTATCAATCATATCATCAACTAAAATACAATCACGTCCGGCGACATCTCCAATAATGTGCATGACTTGGGCTACATTGGCTTTTGGACGACGTTTGTCAATAATCGCCATATCTGTATCATTCAGCAATTTTGCGATAGCACGGGCACGAACGACACCGCCAATATCCGGAGAAACAACGATCGGATTTTCCAAATCTGTTTTCTTTAACATGTCATGAATAAGCACCGGTGAACCGAATACATTATCTACCGGTACATCAAAAAATCCTTGGATTTGTTCAGCGTGCAGATCACAAGTTAACACACGATCTACTCCTACGCTCGATAGGAAATCTGCCACCACTTTTGCAGTAATTGGTACACGGGCTGAGCGTACACGACGATCTTGACGAGCATATCCAAAATAAGGAATAACTGCGGTAATACGCCCCGCCGATGCACGTCTTAGTGCGTCAACCATAACGACTAATTCCATGAGATTATCATTTGTAGGTGCACAGGTAGATTGAATAATAAATACATCACAACCACGTACATTTTCATTAATTTGAACTTGAATTTCTCCGTCACTGAAACGACCAACAGTTGCATCACCTAAGGAAATATATAGGCGTTCGGAAATTTGTTTTGCCAGTTCAGGTGTTGCATTACCGGCGAAAAGTTTAATGTCAGGCATCGTAAATTTAACCTCTGGAATTTGTATTGTTAGGAAGACAAAGTGTTTGTTTTTGTTGCGATAAATATTCAATCATTTGATGTAATGGTGAAATATTTGTTCCCTGAGCAACAAAACCAACGTATTTTTCAGGTTTATCAAGAAATGCAGATTGTGCCGCCTGTTCGTTAGCAAATTCAGCGAAAACACAAGCTCCAGTTCCTGTTAATCTTGCCGGTGCATATTGTAACAACCAGCCAAGGGCTTCTTCAACCTCTGAATAATGATTTAAAACAACTTTTTCGCAATCGTTTTCATATTTTGTTGTTAATAATTCCGCTAAAGGTCGTTTTGAGGTATTGCGAGGTAAGTTAGAATCTTTAAATATAATAGCTGTAGAAATAGATGTTTCGGGTTTTAATACTAAAAACCATTTTTGTGGCGGTTGACAAAAAGTAAGTTTTTCACCAACACCTTCGGCAAAAGCGGCTTTTCCATATACAAAAACAGGCACATCAGCACCGAGCTGTAATCCTATTTCAGCAAGTGTTGAGAGTGAAAGTTGTGTATTCCATAAATAGTTGAGTGCAACGAGTGCTGTGGCTGCATTTGAGGATCCTCCGCCAACCCCTCCGCCTATTGGCAAAATTTTATCTAAATGTAAATTTGCCCCTAATGTACACCCTGTTTTTTGTTGTAATAATTTAGCGGCTCGATAGATTAAATTATCCTCGTTTTTTAGATGAGGTATTTCGGGTGTTAAGATTATTTTTCCGTCAGTGCGTATCTCAATACTTAACCAATCGCCAAAATTTAAAAATTGAAATAAGGTTTGCAGTTCATGGTAACCGTCGGAGCGTTGAGAAGTTATATATAAAAACAAATTTATCTTTGCAGGGCAAGGAAAACGTAATTTTTTTCCTTGTATTTGCGATGATAAAAGTGCGGTCGAAAATTGATAGTTTTTCATTAATATTTCCAATTATCTATCCTAACTTTTAAGGTCTGCTCACTACTTTTCAGAAGAATATCTTTGGGTAATGGAATGCTTTGATCTGTTCGATAGTTGAGATAGTCAGCACTCCAAACTTCACCCTCAACTGAATAAGTAAAGCTTGCTAATAAATGATTTATGCCGACCTGATAATCTGAATTTTCATCTGGTTGACCTTTTAGCCAGTTCCCTATTTGTTGTAATGGAATAGAGATACCAATCATTT
The DNA here is from genome assembly GCF_000019405.1 of Histophilus somni 2336. Taxonomy (NCBI): domain Bacteria; kingdom Pseudomonadati; phylum Pseudomonadota; class Gammaproteobacteria; order Pasteurellales; family Pasteurellaceae; genus Histophilus; species Histophilus somni. The sequence continues at coordinate 1,683,797 of NC_010519.1, forward strand.
CACGTAGCAAGTTGTTGATATCTTTTGTTGAACGCTGATTTCCTTTATGGTCTGAAACAGTAATACCGAAAGGTGAAACTTCAAATTTAAGTATTGAACTGCTGAAAGCTGATGAAAGTAATAAAGAATAGGATTGCGGATTGTTATATTGCCAAGTAAAGCGAGTGGAAAAACGTTGTTTATTGTTAATATAACCCAATTGTCCTTGAGCTTGATATTGTTTTATTTGCTTAATTTTTTGTAGGTGTTGCTGCCATTTTTTATCATTTTTTTCTATATACTGAATACCTTGCGGGCGTTCGCTGGCAATATCTAAAGTACAAGCACTCAGCAATATCGTTAAAATAAGTATAAAAAAAGGTTTTTGAGATGTTTTCATGTGTCGGACTCGTAAAAATATCGGATATTTTAAGGTCTTACATAAGATTAGTAAAGATACAAACACTTTTGATTTTTTGACCGCACTTTGATCTGTTTATTAAAAGATGCTAATTTAAATTTATTTGAAGGGTGGCTTACTTCAATTTTTACAATGATCTCTTTTTAAGGAAACACAATGAAAAAATCATTTATCTCAATTGCGGCGTTAGACTTATTGGGAGCGGTTTGGGTTGGTACTTCTTGGTATACCGGTAAAGTAGCAGAACAGGAATACAAGACACACTTAGAACAGGTTAAATCGAAATTACCCGTAAATCCGAACCCGATAGCTCATCTACATGCTAAGATCAATGATTTACAATTTAATGGTCAATCTTTTACTGATGAAGATATTAAACATGTAATAATGAACAGCGGAATTGGGGATAAATTAGGTTTACAGTAAATTGTAGGTTGGCTGATTTTTATACTCTCCCAATTTTTTCTCAACAAAGGGGATTATGGAGAAATTTTAACCTTGAAACTAATTGCCCAAAGCAAGTTGTTTGGAAATAACTTTATACATAATGGTGATTATAGTTGCTATTTTTTTGAAGACGAACAATAATAGTGTGCCGATAAGCAAGAACAAATGATTTTTGCGAGGATATTTTTTGATAAACTACGATATGGTTATTTTTCCGTATCGTAGTTTTGTTTTACTTAAAAAGGAAGTGTACAACAATGAAACAAATTCCAATGACTGTACGTGGTGCGGAACAATTAAGAGAAGAATTAGATTTTTTGAAAAATGTGCGTCGTCCGGAAATTATCAAGGCAATTTCAGAAGCACGTGAACATGGCGATTTAAAAGAAAATGCGGAATATCATGCAGCACGTGAACAGCAAGGTTTTTGCGAAGGGCGTATTCAAGAAATTGAAGGTAAATTAGCAAATTGCCAAATTATTGATGTAACAAAATTACCTAATAATGGTAAAGTGATTTTTGGTGCAACGGTCGTTTTGTTAAATATTGATACCGACGAAGAAGTCACTTACCGAATCGTTGGAGATGATGAGGCGGATATTAAATCGGGTTTAATTTCTGTTAATTCGCCTATTGCTCGCGGTTTAATCGGCAAGGACGTTGATGATACTGTTGTCATTACAACACCTGGCGGTAAAGTTGAATTTGAAATCGTTGAAGTAGAATATAAATAACATAACACCTTGATAGGAAAAAAATGGGCTTAATGCCCATTTTATTTGTTTCAGTTATTGGCGAGGTAACTGAATTTTGGGTTCATTACTTGGACGATAAAGTACAAGAACATGCCCTATAGCTTGTACCGCACTGGCTTGCGTTTCACGTATAATTGCCTCAATAATCAGCTGTTTTGTTTCACGTTCAGCACCAGAAATTTTCACTTTGATCAATTCGTGGTGATTTAATGCGTTGTCAATTTCAGCTAAAACCCCTTCTGTTAAACCATTTGTGCCCAGCATAACCACCGGATTTAAATGATGTGCTAAACCTTTTAAAAATTGTTTTTGTTTTGTTGATAATGTCATTGGTTACCCATCCTACATAATTAAAAGTGCGGTCAATTTGATAACAATATTTCAATTGCCTTTATCTCGAAGATTTTAACCATAAATCCAAAAAATAAAAAGAAGGAATAATTATTTTATAGAATAGTTAAAACACTTTCCGGCGGTCGTCCTATTTTAGCTTTATCTCCATTTACTACGATTGGACGTTCGAGCAATGCGGAATTTTGCGAGAGTGCAATCAAAAGTTGTTGTTCCGTTAGCTCCTGACTATTCAATCCTAATTGTAAATAAAGATCGTCTTTCGTACGCATCATCTCCCTTACAGACGTAATTCCCAATTTTTGAGCTAACGTTTGCAACTCTTCAACGCTGTAAGTTTGCTGTAGATATAATTCAACGTCAAAAAGAATGGATTGTTGTTCCAATAAAGCCAATGTTTCACGACTTTTTGAACAACGTGGATTATGATAAATTTTAACCGTCATAAATGCTCCTTTGCTCAGATACAGTTCAAATATGCAAAATTTTACCTTATAATCACCCAAAATGCTCATTCGTTAAGGATAAATTATGATTGAAATGTTAAAAAATTGGTATCATCGTCGCTTTACCGATCCGCAGGCGATGGCACTTTTCGCTATTTTATTCTTTGGCTTTGTAGCAATTTATTTTTTCAATAGTTTATTGGCTCCCCTCCTGATTGCGATTGTTTTAGCTTATTTACTTGAATATCCCGTTCGCTTATTACATGAAAAACTGAAACTGCCCAGAATTTTGGCGACATCTCTTATACTCGGTGGCTTTATAGCAATCACATTTGTCATGACCTTTATTTTGATCCCGGTACTTTGGGCACAAACCATCAAACTGGTCAGCGACTTACCACACATGTTCAATCAACTTAACGAATGGTTACTTTCTTTACCGGAGAATTATCCTGAATTAGTAGATTATCAAATGATAGATGCGTTTTTTATTTCATTTAAAAATAAAATATTAGGCTTAGGTGAATCTGCACTTAAACTGTCCATTGCCTCCTTGTTAAATCTTGTTACCTTAGGAATTTACGCGTTTCTTGTGCCATTAATGGTATTTTTCCTCCTCAAAGATAAAACGGAATTAATTAACTATATTACAAACTTTCTGCCAAAGAACCGCACTCTTGCCTCAAAAGTTTGGCGAGAAATGCAACAACAAATTGCCAATTATATTCGCGGTAAATTACTTGAGATTTTAATCATAGCTTTAGTCAGTTATGCCATTTTTCTATTTTTTGGTTTGAATTATTCATTGTTACTGGCAGTTGCCGTGGGATTATCTGTTTTAGTGCCATACATTGGTGCAGTTTTGGTCACTATTCCTGTTGCTTTAGTTGCCATGTTCCAATTCGGTGCAACCCCAACTTTTTGGTATTTAATGGTTGCTTATGTGATAAGCCAAATCCTTGACGGAAATTTACTCGTGCCATTTTTATTTTCTGAAGCAGTGAATTTACACCCCCTCACTATTATTATCGCCGTTCTTATTTTTGGGGGATTATGGGGTTTCTGGGGAATTTTCTTTGCAATTCCATTGGCAACACTAGTCAAAGCCGTTGTTTCATCTTGGCCGTCAACAGAATAACCGATAAGGAAGAGTTTCATTGAAAGGGCTATTTATTAGGATTGTTTTAGCCATCTGTTTATCGCTTTGGGCAATAGATATGGTTTTCCCTTGGCAACAAATAGTGAGATCAAAACAGAATTACCATACTACAATTCAAGAGCGACAAAAATTGATTGTAGGAACAATCAATAATCCGGTGTCTTATTTTATCGGTACAAACGGAGAAACAGGGCTAGAATATGAATTAAGCAAGGCTTTTGCAAATTACTTAAATGTTGATTTGGAAATGTTTCCTCTAAATAGTGCGGACGCATTATTTCAGGCTTTAGCACAAGGTAAAATAGACATTGCCGCTGCAAGTTTATTTTATCAACAAGATAGAAGTGAAAAATTCAAACTAGGTCCGGCATATCACGCTGCATCTTGGCAATTGACTTATCGCAAAGGTGAACGTCGTCCTATCACATTAGAAAATTTATCCGGCAAATTGGTTATTCCGGCTAATTCGGCACTGAATAATATTCTGCTGGCAAAAAAAGAAAAATACCCTTCTTTAACATGGGAAACCAGTGAACTAAGCCAAGAGGAACTCTTATTTCAAGTTGCTGAAGGAAAAATAGATTACACAATCGCTACCTCTACTGAAGTATCAGTTAATCAGCAAATTAAACCTCAAATTGCAATTGCCTTTAATGTGACTGATGAGTTTACAGTACATTGGTACTTATCTGATAAGGGGGCTTCAGAATTACAAGCCGCACTATTAGACTTCATGAACTCTGCCATTGAAAACGGCTTAATTGCTCGTATTGAAGAAAAATATTTCAATCACCTCAACCAATTTGACTATGTTGATACTCGCTCCTATTTGAATGCAATTGAAACAGTTTTGCCTAAATATGCTCCTTTGTTTGAAAAATATAAAGGTGATTTAGATTGGCATTTATTGGCAGCCATATCTTATCAAGAATCCCACTGGAATCCGGAAGCAACCTCACCAACCGGAGTACGCGGTATGATGATGTTGACAAAAGCAACTGCAGATAGAATGAATATTACTAATCGTCTCGATCCTGAACAAAGCATTAAAGCCGGTTCCGAATATTTACATCTTCTGCTCAAACAAATGCCGGATACTATTTTAAAAGAAGATCGTATTTGGTTTGCACTTGCCGCTTATAACATGGGATTGGGACATTTATTAGATGTTAGACGCTTAACTAAACAGCTAGGAGGAAATCCGGATAATTGGTTAGAGGTGAAAAAAAATTTACCCTTATTAGCACAAAAACGTTATTTTACCCATCTTAAATATGGCTACGCTCGAGGCTACGAAGCGTTTCAATATGTGGAAAATATTAGAAGATATATGAACAGCATAATGAATTATTATCGGCTTCAACAAAACCAACAAGATCGGTATGAAAATGAAAATAATGATGTCATTTCAACACAAACACAACAGGAACAACGATGAGAAGAAAAACCTTTTTAAAAAAAAGTAAAGTCACGCTATATCGTACCGCACATAACCGAGCATTAAGAATTAAACGCTTAAAAAAACGTAAAGCCCAACAAGCAGCACGACATGCCCAGCAATTCGTCATACAAGAAATTTGTTGCTGATTTTTCGTGCTGTAAAATCATATTCTTTAGCATATGGATATAAGACCAATCAGATAAAAAAGCGGAATTTCCACCGCCCTTTTTGCTTTACATAACACACCCTACCAAAACCGGATCGTTAAATTCTGTTTTACAGCAACCCTTAATTAACAAAACATTCAAGGCAAGCGAAAAGAAAAAAGAAAAAGAAAAAGAAAAAGAAAAAGAGAAAAGCGAAATAAAAAATGATTGCCTTATTAATAAATTTTGTAATAAAATCTCCGAAATTTATTACTATCTGCTTGACAAACAAAAATAACATGAATTTACAGCCTACAGCCTACAGCCTAGGCTAACGCCTTTTTATAAACCTTGCAAAATAAATTTTAAAAAGTTTTTAACTTTTCATCATACCCAAATTTCCCCTTTTAAAACCCTTAGCGAAAATATCATTCGTCTTTTTCTGCTTTGCCTTAAAAAGCAAGGCATCGCCGATTTATACCTCATTAATCTACCTAAAAAACAAAAAGTTTAATCCATTCACAACCATAAAAAAGTGAAAAAAAATCAACAAAATAAATTATTAAATAACCCATTTTAAAAGATTAAAGAGAGTAAACCATGAATAAGATTTTCAAAACCAAATACGATGTAACAACAGGTCAATGTAAAGCCGTGTCCGAGTTGGCGAGCAATCGCCAAATAGCAAGTAGCTCGGAGAAAAAGCCAAAGTGCGGTGCTAATTTGAAAAGAACGAGCTTGTCAGAAAACTTACTGTTCAACATGCTGATCAGCGGTTTAGTGTTGTTTGCGTATCCCGCTTGGGCAACAGCGGCTCAAACTCAAGTTAACAAAGAAGGAGAAATCAAAATAGATGCTGATACCTTAAAAAGTAGTAGCAACAGTGGTGGTAGCAATAATAATGGTAAAGGTAAAAGCGACATCATCATAGGTAATGACGCTGATGTTGACAATAAGAGTGTAGCTAGCGGTAATAATGGTCTCGGTCAACGGGTAGCACTTGGTAATAAAGCCTATGTCGCAGGCAATCAGGCGGTGGGGATTGGTGGTGATGTATTCGCCCAAGGCTATTCCTCCATCGCCATCGGGAGCGATGATATCGGCGAAACAGCTGATGAAAAACAAAAAAATGGAAGTGGAAATGACAAATACTCCAAATACGCCGTCCCCCTACCTAAAGCCATCTGGCAGTTGTTTGTGGATGAGGGAGATAATTTTAATTCAAAAACGAAAAATAACTATGCGGTTTTGCAAAATGGTAATAGTGACGGTAGCAACGGCAAAGCCAAAAAGAGTTCAGAGTTTTATAGCAATGGGAATGGTAGTGGAAAAATCGACAGAAATAAAGACCCTGCTAAATGGGAAGAAGAATATGCAAAATTTAATAAAGACGCATATGATAAATATGTAGAAGGCACCCAAAACGGCGGTAGCAGTAACCCCAAAAACGTCTACTCCCACACTTGGGCGAAAGGGCGTGGGGCGATTGCCATCGGGGCAAGGTCTATCGCCTACGGTGACCATTCTAACGCCATGGGAACGCTTGCCATCGCAAAAGGAAACTACTCGTCCGCCTTTGGTACGGGAACCATCGCTTTTGAAGAGGGCGGTATCGCCGTGGGGAACAATGCGTACGTTTATCGCGAACATTCCATCGGGGTGGGAAATAACGTCCAAGCAATACAAAAAGGCTCGATGGTCTTCGGGGTCAATTCCTACGCCGGTGGTAGCGGTTCCTTAGCGTTAGGGGAATATACCTTTGCGAATGTGACTATGCATGATGAGTTTAATGGGAAAGCGGAAGCTAAGAAAGTAACAGAATTTACAAAAATAATGGAGGATTATAAAAATAAATATAATGCAGAGAATCCTGACAAATCACCGTTAACATTTGCTAGTTATACGCCTGATTCACCAGACGAAAAAATGAATATAGAAGACCTTTATACTGTGCCAAATTATGATACCAAAACGATACAGCATGTTGGAAAACAATTTTACAGAGCCAAAACAAATAAACAACCAGGTACAGGCGAAGAAAAAGCCGAACAATCCAAAGACAGCAAAGGCACTTATAACCAAGGCGGGATAGCCATCGGGTCGTATTCTGTCGCATTGGGGGATAACGCCCTCACCCTCGGCAGACACGCCTACGCCAAAGAAGACAGCACGGTTGCCATCGGGAACTTCGCCTTTGCAAAAGATGAAAACGCCTTCGCCCTCGGAAAAGCCGCCCGATCCATGGGTAAAGATTCCTTGGCAATCGGGGTAAATTCAGAAATTTGGAGTCCAGATGCCGTGGCAATCGGCACAGGCTCTAAAGTGGAAACAAACGCCGATGGCGGTGTCGCCATTGGACAAAGTGCGACAGTGGCAATGGGTGCCGGCGATTCTATTGCGATTGGTAAAAATTCTAAGGCGGGAGAGAAGAAACAAGCCTTTAAAACCCAAGAAGTTAATGTGGGTACAAAAGGCTTGATGTTTGACTGGGGCAGTGCAGGCACCTCAGAAAATGATCAAGAGGACAAGAAAAAAGCCGTGGTCAGCGTAGGAAGTGCAGGCAGTGAACGGATTATTACCAATGTTGCCGCTGGTTCTGTTATGAACGGTTCCACTGATGCGATTAACGGCGGACAGTTGTATAGTGTGATTGAAACATTCGGCAAACTCGGCACAGATATTCTTGGTGCGGAAGTATATGATAAGGATAAGGATAAGGGTCAGTACGGATTTAAGGCTTCAACGTTTGACAAAGTAAACTATCATCGAGAACAGCCACAGGGACAAGGACAGCAAGAACAAAAAGCACCCACAACTTTTAAACAAGCCATTGATGAAACCATTACTGCGATAAATAAAGGTATGATTTTCAAAGCCGGTAATGATAATGGCGGTAGTGGTAATACTACAACAAAACAACTTGGCGATACTTTAGAATTTAAAGGAGACGACAAGTATATCAAGGCGAGTGTAGATGGTAGTGCTATTAAATACAGCGTAGAAGTAGCAACTAGCATAGATGACAGTTCAACCCCATCTAGTTCAGGTGGAGCAGGAGCAGGAACAACAGGTTCCACGGATAAATTAGTAACAGCAAGTGCGGTGAAAAATTATGTCACGACAAAATTTGGTGCATTAAGTTCAACGTTGAATTTAGAAACCGATCAACCAACTGATGACAGTAAAAATAAAGGTTCAATCAATTTAAAAACCGATACATTAAAAATTACTGGCGATAGTAATATCACGACTTCATTTGTGTCTAATGGTGAAAAAAAATTAAGTATAAAACTTAGTGAAAATTTAACTAACATTTCTTCCATAGGTAAAGGTAGTAATGGTACCAAAATCACATTTGATGATAGCAAAAAGGAAATCAAACTTGGATCTGTATCCGTAAGTGTAAATGATCAGCATAAAATCGTAATCGGTGAAGGTTCCAAATCAGAATCAAACCATACACTTGCAATAGGGAATAAAGCCATAATAGGTCAAAATGCAAAAGGCTCTATCTCTATAGCCAGTCTAACAAATGGTGAGCAGGGGAATATACAAAACGCCGAATGGGCGGTGTCTATCGGTAATAAAAACAACGTTTCAGGCGGAAATGATATTGTCGCTTTGGGGTCGAATATTACTATAAGCGGTGAAGAGGGTAAGAATAAGTCCGTAGTGGCGATAGGTAATGGAACACAAGTAAAAAATGGTAAAGAATCCATCGCTATCGGCGTAGCAGGCAATACCAAAATAGACAGTGCAGAATGGGCGGTTGCTATTGGTAATAACACCAAAGTATCTGGCGGAAACGACATACTAGCATTGGGTTCTAATATTTCAATAACTGGAAGTAATAATGGAAGTGTAGTCGTACTAGGTAATGGTGCAAAAGCTAGTGCCGCAGAAAACAGTGTGGTTATAGGTAAAGGAGCAGAATCAAAAGCCCAAAGTGCGGTGGTTATTGGGGAAGGTGCAACGGTTGAAGGTGATGCTGGCGATTCTGTTGCATTAGGTAAAAATTCTAAGGCGAAAACTAAAAAACTTGCTCCGAGTGGATTAGATGGTAATGTCGGAACTAATTCATTAAAAATCAGTTGGACTGCTGGGGTTTCTAGAGATACAAATGATAAAAAATCCGTATTCAGCATTGGAGATGCAAATAGCGAAAGAATAATAACCAACGTCGCCGCAGGGACAGTAGATAATAGTTCAACTGATGCCATCAATGGCGGTCAATTAAAAAGCGTCATTGATGTGTTTGGTAAGTTAGCATTTGATGTTCTCGGAGCGGAAAAAGAAACAGAGAAAGAGGCAGATAAACAAACAGTTAAAGACGGATTTAAAAAATCAACATTTACTGCTGTTCAATATAAGAGAGACCCACAACCACAAGGACAACCACAAGGACAACCACAGCAACAAGCAAAAGTACCAATGACATTCAGAGAAGCGATTAATGAAAGCATTGCTGCTATTAACAAGGGCTTGATATTCAAAGGTGATATGCCAAGTGCGGTAACAAATGGTACTCAAAACACACCGCACTATCTTGGTTCGACTATTCAGATTGTGCGTTTGGCAACGCCTGCGAACACTGGCACAACGACTACACAGCCAGCTACAACTACGCCAGCCATCACGGCGTATAGTGGGGAGAATTTAATCACGCAATATAGCAATACTAATGGCAACGCCAAAATCGAAATCGGTTTTAAAAATGCACCGACATTTAGCAAAGTAATGCTTGATGAAGAACAAACATATAATGGCGTAAATGGAAATAGCGGAAGTACAGATTGGAAAAAAGAACTCATCACTAAAGGCTACCTTGAACAAGCGTTAGATAAGTTTAAGTTTAAAGTATCTACTGGCGAGGGTGATGATAAGACTTTTGAAATCGGTCGTGGCGATACGTTGAAGTTTACGAGTGGTCAAAATATTCAATTGACTTTAGCGAAGCAAGATGGGACAACGTCTGCTAGTAGTGCAACAGCTCCAACCGCTGCACCAGCACCAACGCCTGCACCAGCAGTGGCAAGCAGTTCGTCAAGCGATGTAAGTTCAAATAGCGGTGGTTCAAATGGTATGGCTTCGTCAGGTGGTGCAAATGGCGGTGGTTCAGGCGATGCAAGCATGGCTACGACGGGAACTGCTCCAAGCACGCCAACCAGCACAACAAGCGATACGAGTACACCAACCGCTACTACACCAACAACGGCAGTGTTAAACATTGCCACAACTAGCGATTTAAGCAATATCAGCTCGATTTCCTCACCGCCTAAAGGAGCGAATGCAGGTACAGGCGGAAGCGGAAGTGCGGGCGGAAATTCAGGTACTGGTTCAAATGAAGAAGTCGCCAAACTTACCTTAGAAGCCGAGAAAGGGGCGACTTTCCAAGTGGGTAGCACTGGTGCGAAAGTGAATATCAATGACAAGGGTATTTCACTTACGCCACAAGGAGCAAATAGCACAGGAGGATCAAGTGGAGCAGATCCATCTGACTCACCATCAATCACTATTAAAGCAGGTGCAAAACCGGCGGATCCAAAAAGTTTAGATTCACTTGATCCTAATAACGGACCTTCAATAGAGTTCTCAGCCAAGAAAACAAGTGATGGTAAAACCATTGGCTCAGGCAAAATCACCGGTCTTGCTGATATTAAGTCAGATGAAAAAGACGGCACCGTTGCAACCAACAAAAATTATGTTGATGGCAAAGTGGAAGATCTGAACAATAACCGTCCATTTGATTTTTATTTAGACAAGGAAAAAGTCGTGAAAGATAAAGATGGAAATTTCCACAAAGCAGACAAACCTACTGAAAAACTTTCTGCCGATGATATGAAAAAAGTTGTTATCAAAGCCGAACCAAGCACCGCACCTATTGGGATTAGCAATGTGGCGAGTGGGTTGGGATTGCCTGCCCCTGAAAAAGATGAGGAAGAAAAGAAAAAGGCACAGCAAAAAAACACTGAGCTAACAAAAGCTGTTGAGGAAACAGTGAAAGTAATCGGTGATAAAGCTAAAGAACTTTCAACTACTGCTCAAAAAGTAACAGATTTAACTTTAGCAGCCAGCGGTTTGGAAATGGCGATGAATGCAATGCCTGAGGGCGAAGAAAAAATGAAACTTCAAACTCAATTGGAAGAAAATAAGAAAAAGCTAGAAAAAGCCAAAGAAGATCTAGGAAAAGCAAAAACTGCTTTAACCGAGGCACAAAAAGGCTTAACAAAAGCCAATGCTGACTATGAAGCCAACTACAAGGGTTATGAAAAAGTCGCTGCCTTAGTCAGTGCCGATAGTAAAGCCGAATTAACCAACGTAGCCACAATCGGTGATTTGCAGGCGGTAGCGAAATCGGGCTTGAAATTTAAAGGCAATGATGACATGGAAATTCACACAGCATTAAGCGGTACTTTTGCGATTAAAGGTGAAGAAGGTGCGAATGGCAATAAATTTAACAGCGACCGCACTGCTGCCGGTAATATCAAAGTGGAAATGTCTCAAGATGGCAAAGGGCTTGAAGTCAAACTGTCCGATCAGTTGAAAAATATGACCTCTTTTGAGACACGTGAAGTGGAGGGGAGAAAATCTACGCTAAACAGCAATGGTTTGATAGTGGTCAATAAAGGTGCAGATAACAAAGTCAAATCAGCAACATACGGTGCGGAAGCGATGGTGTTGTCGAATCAAGAAAACGGCAATAAAGCCGTGGTGACCGCTGGCGGTGTCCATTTTGCCACTACCCAAGCCCCAGCGACAGGGGCTCGTGCGGGGACAGGCGTGATTACAGGCTTAAAAGACCTAGACGCACGCTCGACAGGCGACATGGCAACCAACAAAAACTACGTGGACGAAAAAGTTGGTTCCGCCGTCAATCGCTTGGATAATGCGATCAGTACCACTAACAGACGCTTGCAGGCGGGTATCGCTGGAGCATTGGCTACAGGAGGATTGCCGATAACGGTGATGCCAGGTAAATCTATGTTGGCAGCGTCGGCTGGCTCGTATAAGGGGCAAAGTGCAGTGGCATTAGGCTATTCTCGCATGAGTGATAACGGCAAGATAATGCTACGCCTACAAGGTACAAGCACTTCAACGGGCGATGTCGGCGGTTCGGTTGGTGTAGGCTATCAATGGTAGGGTTCTAAACGCCAGCAAAACTCACCGCACTTATTGATAAGTGCGGTGGGTTTGGTAGGGATGATTAGTTAAATCTCACCAAAACAGTGAACAATGCACTGTCCCAAATATTAAACTAATTTATTCTCTTATGTCTCAGGCTTAAGATCTAATTTTGCCATGAGCAATTGATCGCCATCTTCTTCAGGATTGACTGTTACCAATAATTTGTCACCGTAAAAAATAGAATTGGCTCCTGCCATAAAACACATTGCCTGCATTTCTTCAGACATTCCTTGACGACCGGCAGATAAACGCACATAGCTTTTCGGCATGGTAATTCGAGCAACGGCAATTGTCCGCACAAATTCAGTCCAATCTAATTCTTGAGCATCGGCAAGCGGCGTTCCCTCCACTTTTACCAGCTGATTTATTGGTACGGATTCAGGCTGAGGATCTAAATTTGCTAGACTTGCAATTAAACCCGCCCGCTCTTTGCGAGTTTCATTCATACCGACAATACCGCCACAACATACTTTTAAACCTGCTTTCCTGATTTTACCAAGAGTATTTAATCGATCATCAAAATCTCTTGTGCCGATAATTTCTTTATAATGTTCAGGTGCGGTATCAATGTTGTGATTATAGTAATCCAATCCTGCCTCTTTTAATTCTTCCGCCATACCGTCTTGTAATAAACCGAAAGTGCCACAAGTTTCCAACCCCAGATCTTTTACCGCTTTGATAATTTCAGTAATTTTTCCAATATCTTTCGGCTTCGGTCCACGCCAAGCCGCTCCCATACAAAAACGCCCCGCACCACGAGATTTAGCTATTTTCGCTTTTTCGACAATTTCCTCCACACATAATAATTGCTGATTTTGTACGCCGGTATGATAACGTGCAGATTGTGGACAATAGCTACAATCCTCAGGGCATCCGCCTGTTTTAATAGACATCAATGTCGAAAGCTGGATCGTTTGTGGATTAAAGTGCTTTCGATGTACCTGAGCCGCTTGATACACAAGTTCTAAAAACGGTGTTTCAAATAACGCCTCAACTTTGCATACAGACCAATATTCAACGCAAGGATGCGGCGTTAAAGAGGGAATGTTGATAGTTGTGATTGTCATATTCTTTTCCTTATATAAAGTGCGGTCAATTTCAACGAGGAATTTCCCTCTCTGTTGCTTGACCATTTTTTATTTCAACTATGCGATCAATTTTATCTATCACTTCGCTCAGTTGATGAGTAACCAATAATAACGTTAATTGTTTTTCTCTGCAGAACTTATCAATCAATGTCAACATTTCCTGACGTAAATGAGGATCTAACGCTGAAAAAGGTTCATCAAGTAATAAAATCGGTTTATCTCGTAACAAACATCTCGCTAGAGCAACTCTCTGTCGTTGCCCTCCCGACAATTCTTTAGGTAAACGTGATAAAAAATCCGTTAAACCTACCGCACTTGCTACTTTTTCCAGTTGTTTGATTTCTTCTTTGCTCAACTTCAAATCCGCTCTTAAACCGATAGCAATATTTTGCCATACCGTTAAATGAGTAAATAAATTATGCTCTTGAAACAAAATGGAAACAGGGCGTTGATGTGGTGCGGTATAAGTATGATTTTCACCATTTAGCCGGATTTCCCCTTGCTTAACCGGCTCAAATCCTGCAATTAAGTTTAGCAATGTACTTTTTCCCGCTCCGCTTTCACCAATAATAGCAATCTTTTCGCCTAGACTTATATGTAAATCAAAGTGCAGAGAAATATTGGGATAATCAAAAATAGTGTTTAATTTAATCATCTTTTTTTATTCGTTCAATTAATATAAAAATACATGTACAAAAAACGAGTAACAGTAATGCAGTTACTGCACCTTCGTCAGAGCGATAACTACCTAATTGTTGATATAACAAATAAGGCAAGGAACTAAAATCCTGATTCCCGAATAAAGCTATGGCAGTAAAATCCCCTAAGGAAATAGCACAAGCCAGTGCAAAAGCATATTTAAATGATGCGTTTAAATTATGCCATTCAATTAAATAAAATCTATTCCAACCTTGAATAGCCAAGGATTGCGATAGTTTTTCGTAATGTTGCATATTGTTGTACATCGGTAACTTTAGAACCTGTAAAACAAAAGGCATGGCGGTTAAGCCATTACATAGTACGACTAAAGCAAATAAATGATAGTGGGAGAAATCCATTTCCCTTAAGCGAATAAATAAACCTACTGAAATAACCAAGACAGGGATAGCCAGCACCAGCATTCCGCTATTTAAAATACTCTGAGATAAAAATGAATAAGACAAATAGTGTAAACGGCGTGCCAGTAATAATAATGAAACGGAAAATAACATCGCTAAAATCGCTGATAAAGGTGCAATAGCTAACGAATAACCTAAAGCCTGCCAAAGTTGTGATTGCTGCCAAATTTGCCATAAACTTTGTGCTTGAAAAGCGGAGAAAACAATATTTATTAAAGGCAAGCTGATGAACAATAAAACGCAATTGATATAAAAAATTTGCCAGATTTGTACCGCTCTTGACTGCTTTTCTAACCAAATATTTTTACTATGCAATAACACTTGTGGCGATTTTTGCCATAGGCTACCCAATGCAAACAGCACACAACAAAAAATTACTTGTAACAACGCAAATAAAGCCGACTTCACCAAATCAAATTCAAATAAAACGGCTTGGTAAATAGCCACTTCCAATGTAGTGTATTTGGGACCGCCGCCTAAGGTGAGAACAATAGAAAAACTGGTGAAACACAGCATAAAAATCAAGCCAAAAACCGGTAATAATTGTTGGCGTAAATAGGGAAATTCAATCAAACGAATAAACTGCCAACCACGAAGATTCAATTGTGATGCCAGTTGCCTTTGCTGAGTAGGAATTGTTTGGAATGTTTGCAAAAACATTCTTGCTGCTAAAGGAATATTAAAAAATAAATGAGCAATTAAAATACCGCTTAAACCATAAATATGGGGTTGCCACGTTATGCCTAAAAAGGTTGTTAATTTAACCAGCCAGCCGTTATGTCCATAAACTCCTGTAATACCAAAAATTACAACTAATGCAGGCAACACAAAAGTTAACGAAAATAGCTTAAGAATCAAAGATTTTGCTATAAACCTTTGATAGAAAAAGGCTCGAGCGAATAATAAGCCCAAAAAAACAGAAAGTAAGGAAGATAAGGTAGCCTGTCCAAAACTAAATAAAATAACTTGCTTGATGTAATCATCTCGTATCAGTTCCGTCAATTTATAATCAGTTTCAACAATAAAAATACCGCTCAATACCAGACCATAAAATGAAACAATAAATAACCACACTACCAATCCACTTAATGAGCTGATTGGTAATGTGGAAAAATAACGCCATGCTTTTAACAAATTACTTCACCAAACTTGCTTGCCATTGATTAATCCATTTTTTTAGTTGCTCAGCAGAAATATTGGAACTGTCAAACACATTTGTTTTGAGCTGATACTGTTTTAAGGCATCATAATGTGGCTCAATAGGGTCAGAAATCACAGATAACATCACGTTATTTTTAACGATATGTGTCTGTGCTTGCGGTGAAATCAAGTAATCCATAAATAAATCACCACAGGCATTTTCTTTGTTTGCTATTTTGGCTGCTAATTCAACTTGTAAAACGCCGCCTTCAGCAAAATCTGTCGCTTGGTACTGATCTTTTTGTTCATTTAATAAATGATAAAGTGGAGAGGTGCTATAACTTAATACTAAATCCGCTTCACCTTTTAAAAATGCCCCATAACTTTCCGTCCAACCTTTACCGACAGTAACGGTATGTTTAGCTAATGTCTGCCAAGCTCGATCTACCTCTTGTTGTGGATACACCAAATTTAACCAAATGATTAATCCCCGCCCCACACTGCTTGTTCGAGGATCCTGATAAATAACTCGTAAATCCTGACGTTCAACCAGTTCTCGCAAAGAGTGCGGTGGATTTACTAATTTAGTTTTATCATAAATAAAAGCATAATGCCCAAAATCATAAGGTAAGAAACGTCGATCTTGCCAAGAAATCGGTAAAGAAAGTCTATTTAAATCAACTTTATGCTCACTAAATAATTCAGACTTAATTGCCTCTTGTAGTAAATGATTACTTAAGCCTAGTACAATATCCGCTTTGGTTTTCTTACCTTCTAAACGCAGACGATTGAACAATACACCTGAACTGTCAAAGGACACATAATTTACCCGACATTGCGGATATTGTTGCTCAAATCCTTGTTTCACCTTTGGACCTGCCCCCCAATCGGAGGAAAAACTTTTATAAGTATAAACGGTTAAGCCTTGTGCCGATTTCGCTTCCGCTTGAGCAAAAGAGCAAATAGACATCGCAGAAAGTGCGGTAAAAATTAGAGTGGTTTTGAAGTTCATTACTTTTCTCCTGTTTGAATAAACACAGCATGATAAGTAATATTGACTTGATTGGAAAAAGAAAGGAGTAAGACCATTAGTTTCCTACGTCAGTATTAACTGTATCAGGTTCACGGGTATTATCTCAGCTGTTATCAGCACCCCGACTAAGTCGGACAATAGTCTATTATATTTTTGTTGAAAATAACAAGGAATTTTCTCTTAATCTTTGACTTAACTTCAAGAACTTATTATGTCTAATGTAATGTACAATTTTTTTATCAAACATTTTCCGGCACAATACAACGCTACACTTTTTCAAGAAATTCAAAAAAATAAACATAATCAAAAAACTCAACTTGAGCAAGTTATGGATTATGTTTATCAGATTTGTCGTTTTGCTTGCTCATATACAAAAACCGAACACCATCCTCTTATTAAAAGTAAAATTAGAATTTTAAGCAAAACAAAAACGTTCCCAATTAGTAGGCAGGAAGAGTTTCAAGCCTGTCTAAAAAGAAACGTTTTGAAGTTATGTCAGATTAAAAGAAATTATTTAATCAATTATTTTTTTTGTAGTTGACCACATTAAAGAAACGTCTTCCTTCTTGCTTTCCAGCGTAGCCACTTTTTTGCCAAAATGCATTCTTCAACCAATTCTCAAACTGCTGATGAGTTGGAAATGTCATTTCACCAAAATTCGGATCAAAGAAAGTAACTTTTGAGCCGTCAACCGCCGCAGATACAGTGTGAGATCCTCCCTCAAGATTAATGGAGATTTTCTTAACACCGGCAGTATCATCGCCTGTATCCAAAATCGCTTTTACTAATGAGGATACATCATTTTTTGATACAGTTCCTGATACTTCATCACGACGAACAAAATCTGCTACTTTTTTCTCTTTCGGAACAACACCCTGCTCTTGCAACCAACTATCTGTCAATTTGAATTGTTGAGTCGCACTACCGCTATTAATAAACTCAGTTTGAAGTTTTTTAATAGAATCAATAGTTTCTTTTTTCAAGTGTCCTTTTTTACCACCTTCATAAAGGGTATTAAAGAAATTCTCGTCGGTTGGATTAACATTTTTTGCAATCCAATGTGCACAAGTTGATTCACACACACCATTTTGTGTTTCAATGTGTTTTACAATTTCCTTGTAAACTTCTCCTTTAGATTGGGCAAACTTAAAGCTTACTTCTCCACCAAACTCTTCAACGGAAGAACGTACAGCATCAATTTTGCTTTTCACTTTCAAAGGCTGAAATTGATCCTGAATGCGTTGCAATACCGTGCGTTGCTGTTCCACTAAATCTTTACTGCTCACCAAATCACTAACTGGTTTCGCTTTTGCCTGTTCCGTTTCAGTAACTGTTTCAGAAACTGTCGCAGATCTAACTGTTCCGGAACTCAAAGCAGCCGAATTTTCTACCGCACTTTCTGTCAAGTCCGTAGAAGTGCGGTCAGTTTTTTCTAAATTCTGCTCGTTATCTTCCTTGCTTCCTTTTTTTGCCAACTCTTTTAAAAACTCAACTACCACTTCACTGCTCGTTGCGGATTTAGTTGATGCTTTCGTTTGAGGAATAATCTGCGGTTCAAACTCATCACTAAATTTGGTAAATGCCGGATAACCTGCATCAAGTAAAATTTTATTTACTATGACTCTCGCCATACGTCCATTACCTTCTGCAAATGGGTGATAAGCAATCAATCGCTGATAAACTAATGCCCCAACCACACTCGGCTCAATCCCTTCATTTTTCGCTCGATTGATAAAATCAACCGTTTCCGCTAATTGAATTTTTGCCGCTTCGGGACTAGAAAATACCGCATTTTCTTTGGTTAAATTCTCTTTTTTATAAAGTAAACGACCTTCTCCCTCATCCGGACGTAATCCGTGATTAAGATTCTCGATCATCTGCACTGTCAAAGGTTTGCCTTGACTGTTTTGTAAGAAATCCTCTATTGCTGTCTTCAACTGTTCTTTCAACTCCGGTGTACGTTGAATGGTTTTCGATGTCGCAGCTAAAGCTTCTGTGATTTCATTTGTTTTTGTTGAAAGATCCTCTATAACCTTTGTTTTCGGTAACGTTTTCACCAAATCTTGAATTTCTGAAAACTCCTCAACAGAAGGGCGGAATGTGATTGCCTTATTAATACGACTTTCTACTTTCTTAGCTCCCTCGGTGAGAATATCATCAAATTCAGGTAAATGAGACATTTGCTTAACTGTCGCTTCAGGAATTGATTTCTTCGAAATCTCTCTTGCTTCATCTAAAAATTTCTCATTTTTCAATACATTACTTTCAAAATTAGCATTTCGATCATCTTCTAAAGAAATTAATCCTTTTAAGTTCAAATTATCTTCCAAATCTTGATAATTGACTTTATTCGCTGTCTCATCTCCCGCTACAGGTTTCGCACCGCTCTTACTTCCGGTGAAAAATTGTTTCACTCGTTGGAAAAGTGTGGTTTTTTCTTTTTCTACACCCGTAGCACCCTCTGATTTCTCTGCCGCTTTTTTATTTCCTCCAGCAGCATCTTTTAGTTCTGCTGGTACAGATGACAACGGTGCAACTTCATTTACAGAAGTCTCCACTTTCGGAACAGATGGTAACTGACCACCTGCTTTACCTTGTTCCGGCTGTTTAATGGTCAAACTGTCTGCGGATTGTGTGTTTTCGACTTCACTAACATCTTTAGACTTCAACGTAACAGGCGAAGTCGCTTGTCCGTTTTGATTATTCGCACCTCCCTCTTGCGGAGATGATTTTTTACCTAATTCAGTCAAAAACTCTTTCACAACTTCCGCACTTGTTGCTGATTTAGCCGTAGCTTTTGTTTGCGGAATGATCTGCGTTTCAAATTCAGAACTGAATTTAGTAAACGGCGGATAACCTGCATCAAGTAAAATTTTATTTACTACAACTCGAGCCATTCGACCATTCCCTTCTGCGAACGGATGGTACGCAATTAATCGCTGATAAACCAACCCCGCTAAAACACTTGGTTCCACATTTTGCTTGATTGCTTGGTTAATAAAGTCCACTGTTTCATTTAACTGAATTTTTGATGCTTGCGGACTGGAAAATACCGCATTTTCTTTAGTTAAATTTTCCTTTTTGTAAAGCAAACGATCGCTACCTTCATCAGGACGTAATCCATGATTTAACTTTTCGATCATCTCTACAGTTAACTCTTTGCCCTGACTACTTTTCAAAAATTCTTCAATCGCACCTTGAACTTCTTCTTTCAATTTTGGATTACGTTGAATTGTTTTTGACGTATCTGCTAAAGCTTCTGTAATCGCTAAAGTTTGTGCATTGAGATCATCTACCGCACTTCCTTTTTGTATATTTTTCACCAATCCCTGAATTTCATTAAATTCATCAACAGACGGCTTGAAAGTTAAGGCATCATTGATACGTTTCTCTACTTTCTTCGCTCCCTCTGTCAATATTTCATCAAACTCCGGAGAATTACCCATTTGTTTGATTGTAGCTTCAGGAATATATTTCTTAGCAATCTCTCTTGCTTCTGCCAAAAATTCAGGATTTTTCAACACATTTTCTTCAAAAGAAGAACCACGTTTATCTTCTAACGCCAATAAATTTTTCAGATTTAAGTCATCTTCCAAACTATCATAATTCGGCTTAGAAACAGTTTCCTGTTCAGATTTTGCCTCTTTAGCTTGTGATTTATTCGATTTCGCAAAGAAGAAATCTTTTACTTTCGCAAACCAAGATTTATCCTCTGATTTTGTTTTTGGCGATACGCCCTCTGCTCCTTCTGATTGGAGCTTCTGATTACCGTTATTATTGCGATTACTTTCAGCCACCGCACTTTTTGGTGTACCTAACGCAACGGATTGTCCATTTTCCGCAATTGTCTCATTGCTTATTGAATCGCTCAAATTTGATGGACGTGCTGGTAATTCCGGTGCTACATCATCTTCCACTCTCGTTTTTACAATCGGATTCGCTGCTGCCGCTTCATCACCTTTTGCTTTCGCTCTCGCAAGCCCTTCCGGACTTTTATCCAATGTCGCATAAATCGGCTCGCTTACCTCTGCTTTTGCCGGATTTGCTTGATCTTCTTTAGATTTTAACCGAGCTTTTAATTCATTACCCAGTTCATTTACAACCGCATTTTCCGCCGGTAATGCACGTTTCGGCGATTGTGGCTCGGAAGAAAATTCCGATGGAAACGGTTCAAATTCTTCACCGCCCGACTGACCACGTGCCGATCTCGGCTGTATTGATGGAGAGGTAATTTCAGCATAATCTCCCTCTACTGCCGAGCGTTCTGTACGCACCGCTGCTTGCGATGGTTCGTCTAACGGAATTGTTTCATAATCACTAACTTGACCTTTTGCAGCTCTCGGTTGTAACACCTCAGCAATTGTCGCATAACCATCTTCACCCTCTGCCGATGTGCGTTTTACAGGCGATGTTTTTTGCGGTGCCGTTTCTTGTGGTAGTGGAATTTCCTCATAATCGCTACTTCCTTGCTGACGAGATGCTCTCGGTTGTAACGGCGAAACCTCACCAATTGTAGCGTAATCTCCACCATCTACCGCAACTTTAGGTGTAGCCTCCGGTGTTGCCGGTAAATCACGTTTTGCTTTATTCGCTCTATTTACAACATCATTAATGTCGGCATAAATATGATCTGCCGTATCAACTTCCTGAGTTAAACGGAAATTTGGAAGTGCCGGCAGAGGATCATTCGCACTGCGAGTTTTAGAGGTAATTTCCGAATAAATTTCATTACCTACTTCTTCCACTTTGTTTAACAAGGTTTTCACTGTCGGTAATTCCGGCAATTGATCACCAGCCGCTCTTCTCACACTGCCGTACAGCGGATTATCCACCATTTCAAGGTTAGAAGATGCTTTTGGTTTGGACAATACGCTGTAAATACTTCCAATCGTATCATAAACATGATCTGCCAAATCCGCACCCTGACTTAAACGAGTTCTAAACTCATTTGGAAGAGGTGGTAACGGATCATTCGCATTGCGGGTTCTAGAAGTAATTTCCGAATAAGTGCCATTACCTGCTTCCGTGTCGCTATTCAACAAGTTTCTCACTGTCGGTAATTCCGGCAATTGATCACTCGCAGATCTTCTCACACTGTCGTACAGCGGATTATCCACCATTTCAAGGTTAGAAGATGCCTGCGGTCGGGACAAGGTACTGTAAATGCTCTCAATAGTATCTGCTAGAACTTTATTTCTCGTCCCTTCACCACCTAAAAGGCTGTAAGGACTATCACTTTCACCACCTAAGGTTCTATTTCTAACCGCACTTCCATTACCTAAAAGACTGTAAGGACCTTCACCGATTTGTTCGTAAATATGTTCCTCTGCTGCTTTTGTTCTTCCTAAAAGACTATAAGGACCTGCTACAATCTCATCATAAACATTTGATCTGATACGAGAAATATCTGAATTTGCATCACCTACCGTACTGTAAGGACTATCACTTTCACCACCTAAGGTTCTATTTCTAACCGCACTTCCATTACCTAAAAGACTGTAAGGACCTTCACCGATTTGTTCGTAAATATGTTCCTCTGCGGCTTTTGGTTTTCCTAAAAGACTATAAGGACCTGCTACAATCTCATCATAAACATTTGATCTGATACGAGAAATATCTGAATTTGCATCACCTACCGTACTGTAAGTGCTATTACTTTCACCACCTAAGGTTCTATTTCTAACCGCACTTCCATTACCTAAAAGACTGTAAGGACCTTCACCGATTTGCTCGTAAATATGTTCCTCTGCTGCTTTTGTTCTTCCTAAAAGACTATAAGGACCTGCCGCAATCTCATCATAAACATTTGATCTGATACGAGAAATATCTGAATTTGCATCACCTACTGTGCTGTAAAGATCATCGCTATTGTTACGTAAGGTTCTACCCTTGTTAGCGTTGCTATCGCCTAAAAGATCGTAAGCACCTTCAGCACTCACTTTGTCATAAACTGGCTCATCGCCAGATACTTTCACTTTTCCTAAGAGGCTGTAAATATCATCGCTACCGTTAGGCAATTTTCTTCCTTTATTGGCATTTTGATCGCCTAAAGTGCTGTAACCTTCACCTACCTCATCCAAAGTTCTTAGTTTGCGTACGTCGGCATTAGAACCGTAAAGCGGATTATCTACCATTTCTACAACATCTTCTGAAGAAATTCTGGTTGTAGTCGGCTGTTCGGCATCATTATTTACTGCTTTGCTAAACTTAGATTGTAATTTAGATTTTGCTTTTTCACCCAACTCCACTAAGTCTGCAACTTCAAAATTGAATTGTGTACTTGCATATACATCATCTCTCGTTACGGTCTTAGCTTTGCTTAGATCATCAACAATTTCGCCCGTTACATTATTATCTTTAAGATTGATTCCGGAAATAACCGATTTTTGTACCGCATCGTAATGTTTTTGCTCCGCACGCCCACCACGTACATTAAATGAAGATGCACCACGCTCGTTAATACCTACAGAAACGCCGACAGAACCACCATCTTTATGATGACTATCATTAAGTTGTTGGCTCGTAACATTTCCTGAAACACGGAAGCCACTATTTTCATCTTTATTGATGAAATGAGCCGCTACAAGATCCAAATCTTTAATTTGTCCGGTAATTCTGTTCGCAACAATACCTGCCTGTTGATTAAGAAGTTTTCTGTTCTCAACTTCATGAGTATAACCTGCCCCAAAACTTCCATTACCTTTTACAAGTGTGGAACTAGAAAGTGCGGCACCTGCTGAAGCACTAAAATCAAAACCTCTATAAAGTCTATCGAAGGAATCTTGTTTTGATACAATGTTCGTTTTACCTTTGATATTTAAATCCAAATGATCCGCTTTAATATTTGAGCTAATCAAATTAAGATCTTTACCTGCTGCAATTTTTAGATTTTTCGCTCTCAACAAGCTGTTGTTATGTGTAACAGATTTTTCTGTCGTGAAACTTTCATTGCCATCAACAGAACCCGATACGCCACCATTACAACCTCCGCTCATCACGCTACAACCTGAATTTATACCAAATGCAAATTTCTGACGAGATTGTCTTTCAGTACTTTCTCTTGTTGTTTCGCCATCAAGTATATCAACATTACGTTTGGCTTGAAGCGTTAGCTTGCTGTTAGCATCGCTTTCTACATTTTTCAACTGTAGATTTCCACCATGGGCTGAAAGCGTAATATTACCTGCAATTTTTGTGCGAATGTCAGAGGTTTCCTTAACCTTATTTGTTTCGTAATTACGCTCAAATCCAAACTTAGATGAACCGCCGACCAATTCGCCGGTAACAATATTTGCAACATCGCTAATGTGTTGCAACGCAACTGTACCATCTTGCTTAACGCCACGTTGTGCCTCTACAATTTCTTTCGCTACATGGCTAACAGCATCTGCAATAGCTGAGTGTCCTTCCGTTTCAATACCGAATTTCAAGACTGAACGTTCAGAATCAAGATGATATTCATCTTTTTGTTTATTCGATGTAATCTCTTTTGCAGAAAGTTCAAAGCCTTCATCTTCTTTAACTTTCTTATATTTGTTGAATAAATCATTGGCAGATTTTTCTGTCATCAAATCATCAACTTCACTTTGAGATAGAACTTTAAATTTAGGTTCCTCTTTCTGAGCTGCGTTGTCTGTTGCATCAGGTGCGGCTTTTGCCTTAGCCTGTTGCTCAGCTTTCGCTTCATCTTCCTCGACTGCTTTTCCTGTGAACTTATGCTTGTTAATATCAACACCACCGATTTCCGCTTTTTTCAATACATGTAAAATACCATGATCGACCTGCAAATCGCTGTTGGTGTGAGTTAATGATGTTTCTTTTTCTCTCGTTTCGCTGAAAGAACCGCCCAAAGTAAAACCGGTGCCGGTATTAGACGATGCACCACCAATATTTGTTTTCTCTCCATTTTGGCTATCACGTTCATGGCTTACAGTGAACCCTGCACCGCTAATATGACCGGATGAATATTCTTGATCCAAGCGAATGTAACGTTCCGTCTGTTGAGCATTTCGACCTGCCTTGGTGTTATAATCACCTTGTACAACTCCGGTAACAACTTTTGCCTTGATC
This sequence comes from Histophilus somni 2336, assembly GCF_000019405.1. Lineage (NCBI taxonomy): Bacteria > Pseudomonadati > Pseudomonadota > Gammaproteobacteria > Pasteurellales > Pasteurellaceae > Histophilus > Histophilus somni. The sequence continues at coordinate 1,708,576 of NC_010519.1, forward strand.
TTACTGCCTTCCTGATTCACATCATTTTTTATAGCGAAATGTACGTGATCAAATTCGGTATTTGACCCAACGGAAATTGCTTTTTGAGTGCTTTCCTTACGATAGCCCAATATCTCGCCTTTCTTAGAGAAAATTCTACCTTTTTCAACGGAATGCTCAGTTCTGTGAGTATCTGTCGTATTAAAATTACGAGCTTTCACAAAACCTGTTTTACCTTTAATATCCGATCCTTTTGAATTAATATCCGAATCTTCATCTGCTTCAAGGTGTAAATGTCCCTCTGTTCTAATTGATGCACGTTGAACTTCAACATCGCCGTTTCCATTAACAAAAGAGCGGGCGGTATTATCAATTCCTTTGTGTCCAACTAAACGAGTGCTTTCCTCACTTAAAATATCACCTCTATTTTTAATTTTATTTTCGGCTTCAATATCAATATTTTTACCGGAAATCGTACCGCTGTTTAGCACATCTCTTGTTTTCAAATTAATTTCATTAGCACGAATAAGTGCATCACCAAGCCCTTTGAATTTTTCAGCATCTCTTAATGTTTTATTTGCAAAATAAACTTGCGGTAATAGAACCTCTTTATTGTTGATATTGGCTTTAACATACCAAACAATGTCTTGTTTAAGTTGATTTTGTTGTTCTTTTGTTAGTGCTTCCCCAACTTTCAAACCTAACTCTTTAGATTCAAAATAAGAGTTATCTATTAATTTTTTAACCAACTGTGCATCATTTACTTGATATTTCAATGCCAAATGGTTATCTACTTTCTTCTCAATAGATTTTGTAATTAACTGATGTTCTAAATAGTTATCACCAATTACCGCTACTTTCTTACCGGCATCGGTAGATGAACCTACTTTATTTAAGAAATATTTAGATCCAAAATATTCATCTTGGTTAATATACTGCAATTTCGTTCTGTAAAGCGGATCGGTTTCCACTTTAGGACGTGTATCATCTACCTCTTTTAAGAATTGGTTTTTCGAAAGTGCTTCTTCAATTTGATGATCTTTCGCCAGCTCTTTTCTGTATTCTTCAAGACGTTTTTCTTCTTCAATTTTCGCTTTTGCATCCGCTTGTTTTTGCTGTTCTTGTTTTTGCTTCGCTAAAGCCTCTTGCTGTTTTTCCTCGTTAATCTTGCCTTGTAACTCCTTCTCTTTCGCAAGCTTTTCTTTTTCTTGCTGATCAAGCTGTTGCAACTCTGCTTGTTTTTCAAGATCGTTTTTCGCTTGACGTTTTTCTTCCTCTTTATAACCTGTTTCTAGGTCACTTTGTAGTTGTTCATTTTTGGTTTTTGCTTGAAGAGCTTCAGCTTGACGTTTCTGCTGAGCTTTTTCTTTATATTCATTGAATTTTTGGCGTAATTTATCTTGTACTTCACTAGGCAAAGTATCAAAGCGATCTCTTGTTTCTAGTCTTGATTCGGTTTTATAATCCGGTTCGTCTGGTTCATCGGGATCTCGCTCCCAATCATCAGATACCTCTCGAATATATGTTTTTTCACCAATTTCACCCAACAACTTATCTAAGAATTTTCCATTCTCTGATAATTCGTTTTCATTCAATAAATCAGGTTCTTCTCCTGTATGAGGTTTTAATAGAAATTCATCTTCCTCATCAATTTCAATATTTTTATCAACTGTTTTATCTAACTGTACGCTGTTATCCACAAAAAGATTTGGAATAGATAACAAATCTGACAATGCGGATAAATCAACATTGCTATTATTCAGATTTTCTTTTCTATTCACTTCCGATCTAAACTCTACTTTACTTAAGTCGAATTTATGTTGTCCTACAGTGATTCGTTCACTTTCAGAAAATCCTCCGGTTGAACCATTTTTTAACTCATCTATTTTGCCATTAATTCTTTGAGCAAGAATTTTGGCTTTATCAGTTGGACGATAATCAAAATGTGCATCTTGTTTTTCTTTAAATTCTTTCCAGCGTTGTGATAATTTCTTGTGGTCTTCATTTTTCCAATTTGCCCCAAAGACCAAAGTCATTGCTTTTTGGAAAGTCGGCGATTTAATCTCTTCTAATAAATGTACAGCTTGCGAGTTATCCGCATAATAAGAACTGGAATTTGTTATTGGTTGCTCAGAAAATAAACCGTCAAAAAGCTCCTCAAGAGAATTGAATTTTCTCTCTGCTTGCCCTGAAAGTGCGGATAAAAAGAGACGGGCTCTCGGCTGATAATTAAATGTAATATCTTGTTTTTGTTTGAAAAATTCAGTCAACAAATTGGCTTGGTAAGCCTTCATATTATTTACAACTTTCGCATTTTGGGCTTCGAAAGTGTTTTTAACATTAATTACACCATGGTTAGTCAATGTTGCATCTTGTTGATTATCTCCTTTCTTACCTTCGAATTTGAAATTCCCTTCCGCACGGATCAAACCTGCTTTTTCGACTTTCACTTCTGCTTTTTCAAATTCTATTGGATTAATCCATAAACGATAGTCGTTATTATGCCAACCATGACTTGCAATATCAGAACGGCGATAACGATTTAACACCGAATAAGGTGATTTTTTAGTAATGCTACCGGATAGTTTAACATCATTAATCAGTTCATTAGCTTTTACAGTAAGATCGCTCTTAGCAAAAATATTACCCAAGTTGTAAACGGTATTTTCTGCATCGAGTTCCATTTTACCCTCAGAATGCAATAGAGAATCCGCTCCATTAATAATATTTCCCTCAGTTTCTTTATTATTTCCTTTAGCAGATAAAGTCAGTTGTTCACGAGCACCCAAAATCCCTTTTTCATTATAGATACTCCCCTGTTTAGCATTAATCGTCAGCGTTTTTCCGCTGGCTAATAATCCGTTGTTAACAACATTACCTGCCGCATTAATGGTAAGTCTTGCAGTAGTTTGTAGTTCATCATTTTCGCTAATAACCACATTTTGAGCATCAATAGTCAACTCATCTTTCGCTTTTATAAACTTGTTACCCTTGCTGACAAAACTTGTATTATCTTTAAAAGTTAATTTAGCTTTAGATTTACTTTCAATGGTACCGGTATTTTCAAAGCCAACATCTAAATCAGCAACGGTTTCTTCTTTAACGTCCGCCTTGCGTTTATTGTCTTTATTTACAGAAACAGTAACTGTCTTACCTTTGGTTGTAATATCAAGATTGTCTTCCGCATAAATTTCTTTTTTATTGACTAATTTATCGGTATCAATTTTTACTTTATTTCCGTAAATACGCCCTTGGTTAGTCAATGTTTGAGATTTAAGCTCAAGATCCGTTGCAACGACTTTTGTCTCGTCATCCAACACAAGAGATTTTTTTGCTTCCACTTTTACTTTTTTAGAGGCTAACTTCCCTTTACCTTTTAACTTAGCTTCCTCTGTGGCTGATGCCTCTTTATTATTTTTTAACTTAACATCATCTGCGGTTATTGTGATAGACTTATCCGCCGTAATCTCATTTGCTATAGTAATTCTTTTGGCGTTATTTAATGAAATCTCATTTTTGGCTTGTAGTTTATCACCTAAATCAATATCCCCTTTATTGCTTTCAATTTTAATATCATTTTCAGACAAAATAATACCGTCGTGTTTTACACCCGCACCTTGCTCCGTTACGATCAATTTAATGCTTTTACCGTGCATCGCACCTGTACTTGCCCCAGTAATGGCGACTTCTTCTTTATCGGAAGGCTGACTGGTATTACTATCTTTTTGTACTTCTAATTTTGTCTTACCATCATTCTCAATGTTATATTTGATTTTACCTTTCCCAGCAATGAAGGTAATTTCTGTTTCCGATGTTTTGTTCTTTTCTTTCTCTTTATTTCCAATCGTACCTTTTTGTTCAATTTTCTTCGCAACAATATCTAAGTAAGGTAAATTATCCGTTGCAAACCCGTTGACATCTATTGTTACTGTTCCTTGTGTAACATCAAATTCCATCTTGTTAGGATCAATAAGTTTACTCGTAGTAGCAACAAAACGTCCCGCATTAATAGTTTGCACTCCATTTAGGTTAATACCATGTTGGTTAGCAATAACCAAATCGGCTTTTGTACCTAAAATTTCCAACGCCCCTTTAATTTGACTAAGTTCTGAACCCGTTACCTGATTTAAAATAACTTTCGCTTCTTTGTCTGCTAGATTCTTATTACCTTCCAGATAACCTACTAATTCAGAACGTTGTTGATCTTTATTATTTTTAAAAACCGCTCCGTTTGGAATATTAAATTTTTGGAAACGGTTATCTGAAATTCCTTTATCATTCGGTTTCGCAATATCGATAACAATGACGTTATTTTCTGTTTTGTATAGCTTAGTAGGATGGTTATTTTCAGTTGTACCTGCACCTACTCCTATATTTTGATTCTTAGTCTCTAACTGGATACCGTCATTACCATTTTGAATTTCAGTTAGCTTAGGCGTTTTCTCCGCTTTTGCCGCTTCCTCTGCCGACTGTGCAAAATTCGGTGCTGCTACCATACTTAACAGCAATACAGAAACGCTTTTCCAATTTAAGCACAACGCAGAAGATACCGGATTTAAAAAGGTTTTTACGGATAAACATACGTTGGATAAGCGGTAGTCTTCAATGGATCCCTGCCGGTCTTCCTCGTCTGTTTTTTCTGACACAACAACAGAATCAGATGAACCACTATCTACAGCTGATGTAATACATTCTGCTACAGGAACTAAACAACCTCTTGTCTTGCTGAAAATAAGCTTATAACAATTCTTATTCATAATACCTTCCTCTAAACTAAAAAATCAAAACGAAACCGAACCTGTGAAATAAAAAACCGACTTCTTGTTACTTTCCTCAAAAGTTCCCACTCCATTAATAGGCTTAGCATAAGTCAATGATAATGCAAGTGATTTTATTTGAGCTTTCACACCGAATGCAAACCCCGCAAACGTATCTACAACATGGTGCGGTCGTTTTGCATGAACTTTTCCTATATCAATACCCAAAAAAGGGTTAATGTAAGATAAATAACTCTTTTGAGGGTAAAAAGGGATCGTAACTGTTTGAGAAATATAGAAACCACGATCACCTGAGCCTGCCCCACCTTTGAATCCTCTTACCGTATATTCATCTCCAATTGAGAACTGGTTCTCTCCATATAAGCTATCAAATCCATATTGTGCACCTAAACGAAATTGATAACTCATTCCTCGATTAAAAAAAACAAACGGTCTCTGCCAGTTAATACTGCCTGAAACCAATCTTAATGTTTTGTCTCTATGTGAATTATATGCAGAATGATTTGCATTAAACCACCGCAGTCCATTGGAATAAGACAGATCACTATAAAGTTTGCCATGCCCCAAATTGGTCACATAAGATAATCCTATATTCAATTTGTTATTGTGATATTTCCCTATGCGAATATCACCAAAGTAGCTAAGACGCCTTTTAAACTCAAGTTCTCCATATAAAGATAAAATCATGTCTTTATTACGCAATAATGTGTGCGATAACTTAAATGACGCTTGCTTTGTTTCCCCACTGGATCCGTGAGTATGAATTCCTCTCAACTGTTTCTTATAACCGGAATATGATAACTTAATATCCAAAGTCGAAAATGAGAAAGGTTGAGTATAAGACAAGGAATAATTTTGTTGCCGATTTGCTTGACGATCCTTATAAATACGATAACCCGTTGAAAAACTCCAACGGTCATTCGTTCCTAACAGATCACTCCATGAGATGCTTAATGTTGCCTGATTTCGACCTTCGGCATTACTTCCTTCACCGGAATTATTCAGGCTTAAACTAACCTGCGGATAAGAAGTGCGGTGCCTCTCAATGCTCAAATTTGACATACTTTTCTCATTCGCTGCAATCACATTCACCTTTGCTGTCTTATTTCCCGTATTTAGAATTTCGATCAGCTGATCCACGTCGTAAATACGAAGTACCTTTCCTTTTAAATTAGGCAAAACAAATAGCATTGCTTTATCTTTGAACAAAGAAGCCTGCTGTTCTTCCACTAAAATATCATTTACTTTTCCCCAAAGTACGACAAATTCCACTTCACCGTTTTTGATCTTTGAAGATTTTAAACCAATAGCACTGGTTACATAACCGGCATTGTACAATACTTGTGTTAGCTCTTTTGTCAACGCAAACACCGTTTTTGCCGATAATGGTTGGTTTAAATAATGTTTTGTTACTTCATCAAAATCCAAAAAGATCTCTTCCCCACCAAAATCAATGGTGATCTTCGTGATCGTTTGTACATCTTTTGCTGATTTTAATTGCTCAACTATCTGTTCTTGATTTGGTCGATTATCTTCCAAAAACCGCTGTGCTTTCTCGAAATTTTGCTCAACTTTTTCAAATTGTTGTTGATTTTTTAAATGCAATAACTCTTGAACCAAAGGCTTAGCCTCTTTCGCTGCTTCTCTTGCTTGCGTAACCAAAGGATCTTCTTGTGCTTGCACAACTAAAGGTGCAACAACAAAAGAAACTAGTAAACAGCATGAAAATAGGATATTTATCTTGTTATATTTATATTTTGGCATAAAACGCCGTCCTTCCACTTTAATTGGAACAAATTATACTATACGCTATTTAGACAACTGGTAATACCAGTATAAATCATTCTTAGCAATTTCATCGTGTCTTTTTCATAATTTTTCATAAAAAAATACCCCTTTCCTGTGCTAAAAAGAAAATTGATTATACTATAGTTTTTATACTATTGAATGGAATGAATTACGCAGTAATTACTTTCTTATTTTTATCTTTGTTTTATCATAACTGTCATTTTCATTAAATAATACTAATTTCCTCTTTAAATCTCTCCTTTTTTCGAGTAGATTAAGAGTTTTCCTCAAAAAATTAAGTAACCATAAGGAAGAACATTATGTTATTAACTAACCCAGTAGTAATTTCCATTATTGTGTTACTCGCCTTAAGTCTTATGCGAATTAATGTTGTTATGGGATTAGTTATCTCAGCATTAGTTGCCGGGCTATGTAGCGATTTAACCATTAATGAAACAATAAAAGCGTTCACAGGCGGTTTAGGCGGGGGGGCTGAAGTTGCAATGAACTATGCAATTTTAGGTGCTTTTGCTATTGCCATCTCTAAATCAGGTATTACCGATCTACTTGCTTTTAAAGTAATTAAACGCTTAGGTAAATCGCCAACAGGTAATTCGATGGCTGGATTTAAATACTTTATTCTTGCCATACTAGTGTTATTCTCAATTTCTTCGCAAAACTTATTACCTGTACACATCGCATTTATTCCAATTGTTATTCCTCCGCTCCTTGCAATTTTCAATAAACTAAAAGTTGATCGTCGTGCGGTTGCTTGTGTCTTGACATTTGGATTGACTGCAACCTATATGCTTCTCCCCGTCGGTTTCGGTAAAATTTTTATTGATAGTGTTTTAGTGAAAAATATTAATCAAGTAGGTGCTTCACTCGGCTTAAAAACCAGTGTAGCAGAAGTCTCTTTGGCAATGGCAATTCCGGTTATCGGTATGGTTATCGGTTTATTAACCGCAGTTTTCGTCACTTATCGTAAACCTCGAGAGTATGTTTCAGGCGGTTTAAATGCTACAACTGAAGAAATCGAAAAGCACATTGCAAATATTAAGCCTTTCCATGTGATTGTAAGTGCGGTCGCAATTGTACTCACTTTCGCTTTACAACTGATAACCAGTTCAACAATTATCGCTGGTCTTGTCGGTCTCATTATTTTCGCAGTATTTGGTATTTTTAAACTAAAAGAAAGCAATGATATTTTCCAACAAGGCTTAAAATTAATGGCAATGATCGGTTTCGTAATGATTGCCGCTTCGGGCTTTGCTGCGGTAATTAATGCAACTGGCGGTGTAACAATTTTGGTGGATAATTTCAGCCAAGGCTTGGGTGCAGAAAATAAAGGTTTAGCTGCATTTCTTATGTTGCTTGTAGGTCTATTTATTACCATGGGAATCGGTTCATCCTTTTCAACTGTACCAATTATTACATCTATTTATGTACCGCTTTGTCTTTCCTTTGGATTCTCACCGTTGGCAACTGTTGCAATTATCGGTGTTTCTGCCGCACTGGGCGATGCTGGCTCACCTGCCTCAGACTCAACTTTAGGTCCGACATCCGGCTTAAATATGGACGGTAAACATGATCATATTTGGGATTCTGTTGTACCAACATTCATCCACTACAATATTCCGCTCATTCTTTTTGGTTGGATTGCGGCAATGTTCCTTTAATAACTTACTTTGAGTGCCTATGGCATGGCACTCAAATTTTTTAACTTATGCAACAATCTCCTGTTATTATCTTACTTAAACAAAAAGTTGACGAGTTTTTCTCTCGTTATTCTCATATACCTTCCAAGCAAAAAATCTATGCCAAATTTGACCGCACTTTATTTAGCCAAGACTTTGAGAGTTTGTCGTTTTACCTGAAAGAAGTTCGTCAATGTTTAACTCAATTAGAAAAAATCAATGATGATAATGTACAAAAATATACTTTTTATAGTGAAAAATTAAAAGGACAATGTAAGGCTCTCTCAGAGGCGTTATCACAAACGAATGCTAAAACAAACATCAAATTTCAGCATAACGATACAAATCTGCAATCTGTACAAGAGCGGCGGGAAAAACAAAGAATTGCACTGAATAAACTTCCTCCAAGGGAACGTTTAAGCAAATATTATGAAGCATTACAGGCTTTAAACACAAAATTAGAACGACAACGAGATTGCTTTGAAGAGGCTACATTATTACAGGATAAGCAAACCTATAGCCAACAAATCGCAATTACACAACAACGTAAACAACGGTGTTCTGAGGCTATTGAACAACTGGAAGAATATTTGGCTTTATTAGATACAACCTCAGAGAAATAACGAAAATATAACGAACATATTTCACAAGTATGCACTATTTTTGTTTAAATTCTTGCATTAATCGCTTGATCTGCCGATCATTCTTTTTAAATGCTCGACAATAAGGACAAAATAATAAATGAATATTAATTGCACATTTTTGATAGAACGCTAATTTTTTTTCATTACTCAAAGAAATCAATTCAGTAATTTCTTTACAATTTTTCATCTATTTTTTCCCTCCAAACCAATTTTTAGATAAACATGCCTGTAACTGAAGTCTAGCTCGATACAACAATACATGTAAATTAGACGTAGAAATCTCACATTCCTGACAAATTTGTTCGCTATCCAATTCCAAATACTCTCGCATCATAAAAATGCGAGCTTGCTGAGCTGGTAACCGATTTAAACAAGCATCAAAAATAACCCAAAACTCCTCTTTATAAGTAGCACTTTGAATATCTGACCATTCATTAGGTTCAAAATGGTTTAAATCCCAATGTCCTTTATCGTTAAAAAACGCATTTGGTGCATCTTCTTCACAGATTTCAGAAATATTAATCATTCGATTACGACTATGAATTAAGTCAATAATTTTATTTTTTAAAATGGCAAATATCCAAGTTTTTAATGCAGATTTCCCCTCAAAAGTGCGGATATTTTTTAAAGCATTTGTTAATGCCTCTTGTACCACATCTTCAGCTAAATCAAAATCCTTCAGTTGCAAAACTGCAAATTTGACCATTTGTAAGCGAACTTCTTCAAGATCCAGTTGAGAAATATGTTTTATTTCACTCACAATCGTTCTCCTTGACAAAATAATGTAAGATTTTTCATCATTCTCTGACTATACAAATTATACGTCAATAATATAGGATTTAAGAATGAAAAAACTTACCTCAAACGATGTTACACCTGAAGAAATTTTCTACCAACGTCGTAAAATTATTAAAGCCTTCGGATTAAGTGCGGTGGCAACTGCATTACCAACGTTTAGTTTTGCACAAGAAAGTAGCGACTTGAAAGCACTTGAATATAAAAAATCAACAGAATCTACTTTAATTTTAACCCCCGAAAATAAAGTAACCGGCTACAACAATTTCTATGAATTCGGTGTAGATAAAGGTTCTCCTGCACACTATGCCAAAAAATTTCAAGTAAACCCATGGAAACTGGAAATTGGAGGAGAAGTCGAAAATCCTTTTACGCTCAACTATGATCAGCTTTTCACTCAATTTCCCTTAGAAGAACGTATTTATCGTTTCCGTTGTGTTGAGGCTTGGGCAATGGTAGTACCTTGGATTGGTTTTGAACTCAATAAATTATTAGAAAAAGCCAAACCGACAAGTAAAGCAAAATATGTGGTATTTCATACTTTGTATGATCCCGAGCAAATGCCGGGGCAGAAAAATCACTTCTTTGGAGGCGGTATTCATTATCCTTATGTTGAGGCTCTTACCCTCGCCGAAGCAATGCACTCTCTCACATTAATGTCAGTAGGTTTATATGGAAAAGCATTAGCACCGCAAAATGGGGCACCGATTCGCTTGGTTGTACCTTGGAAATATGGCTTTAAAAGTATTAAATCTATTGTCAAAATTACCCTATCGGAAACACGCCCTCGCACTACGTGGGAAAGTCTTGCTCCCAATGAATACGGCTTTTATGCCAATGTAAACCCTAAAGTGGATCACCCTCGCTGGTCTCAAGCCTCCGAACGGGTCATTGGTGCCGGCGGATTATTAAGAGTGAAACGACAACCTACACTCATGTTTAATGGATATGAACGAGAAGTGGCACATTTATACAAAGGATTGGATTTAAGGATCAATTACTAATGTTGGCATTATTACGTATTATTATTCACTTGAGCTGTTTAGCTCCATTAATATGGCTTTTTTTCGTACTTTTTTCAGGAAATGAAACCGCACTTGGTGCCGATCCGATCAAAGAAATTGAACATTTCTTAGGCTATACAGCTATTTTGATTTTCTGTGCTATGTTTTTACTCAGTATCCTATTGCAACTATTGAATAAAAACCAATACCAAATTTTACGCCGTCCTCTTGGTTTATGGGCATTTGTATTGGCATTATTGCACGTTGCCAGCTATCTTTTCTTGGAATTAGGATTTGATTTCTCATTATTCATAAATGAAATTATAACTCGTCCTTATCTGATTTTAGGCGGTATTGCTTTTTTAATTTTGTCGGTAATGGCAATAACATCATTGCCTAAAATAAAACAATGGCTCGGTAAGCGTTGGTTCCAAGTACATCAGCTTGCTTATATAGCAATTATCTGTGCGGCAATCCATTATTATTGGTCATCAAAAAGTGTAACTTTAGCACCGATTGTGGTAAGCCTAGCAGTGGTTGGGATCGTTATTTGGAAATATAGCGGAAAATATCTCTTAACATTTTTGCATAAAAAATAGACATTTTATTGTATAAAACTCTCCTGATTTTCACCGCACTTTTCCGCTAATTGAATGATCATTTCACACAAAAAGCGACAACTAAGTGTCGCTTTCTACCTTTAAGCAAACCATCCTGCTTGATGGGCAATAAATAATAATGTGAACGCAGTTAAATACACTAAACCGATTATAGAAAGCCAAAATAACCCGCCTCTTATCCGATGTTCGCCCTTTAATACAAGCGAAAGATTTAACCACGCAAAAATAGGCGTTGAAACAAAAGAAGCGATCATGGCAAATTCTAACATTGGACCGACAGCATTATTGAAGTAGAAAATAATCGCTAATCCGGAAAGTGCGGCAAATAATATCGCTAAATTTAATGTTCTTAAACTACTTTGTTTTTTATTTAAAATTAAACGTAAACATTCCACATTTGAGCGAGAATATCCATCAATTACCGTAATTGTTGTACCAAACATACACATAAAAGCAATAAATGCAATAAGTGCTTTTGCCCATTCACCAATCGTTGAAGCATACATATTAATCAATTGTGCAATATATTTTCCACCAACCATTTGAACCGTTTCACCTGAACCAAATTGGACTAGTGCACCCAGTGCAAGAAATACAATGGCTAAAATTGCAGTACCAATATAACCGACATTAAAATCCCAAATGCCGTCCTCATAAGATATTTTTGAAATACGGCGTTTAGCGACTACCCACATTGAATTGATTGCAGAAATTTCAATTGGTGCAGGCATCCAGCCCATCAATGCAACAATAAAAGCAAGTGCACTTAGACTCCATGGATTTGGGGCAATATAATCTTGCGAAGCAACGCCATTAATACCATTACGCATTAATGCAATAATTACAGCAGTTAATGTTGTCAATGTTAATGCAATCATAATGAGTTTAGATAAACTATCTAGCAAACGATATTGCCCAAATAACAAAATAAATAAGCTAACGCCAATAACAATCAGACTCAATGTAGGAACCGGAACAGAAATCGGCAATACAAAAGTTAAAATCGCCGCACAAAGCAAGCCTACTGCGGCAGTATTAATAACCGTTGAAAAAACATTTAATAAGAAAAATACCCATAGATAAGATTTCCCTTTTTGGCGATAACCTTCAAGTAACGTGTTACCGCTATCTAAAGTATATTGCACACCAAAACGAAAAAATGGATATTTAAATAAATTCGCTAAAAGAATAATAATGGCTAATTGCCAACCATAAATAGCACCTGCCTGTGTCGACGCAATAATATGCGAACCGCCAACAGCCGCTGAAGCCATTAAAATACCAGGACCCAGTGCACTTAATTTTTTTGCCCAAAAAGATTGATTTACTTGTTGATTTTCTTTCATAAAAATTCCTACTAACCATCTAACGAATTAAAATTCTAAAATATTTAAATATAAAAACAAGAGAAAAATAAAAAATAAAATTCTAATAAAGAAGATTTATAAACAAAAAATAATTATATAAATCCAAAATATTTAACTTTACTAGATTTTAATGCTATTTTTTAAAAAATAAAAAGAAATAAACTCTAGAAATTAAGAAGTTAGCAAACAAATAAAAAACATATAAAAAGTAAAAGCAAAGAACACAATTTCTGTAACAAGATGAAAAACCGAAAAATAAGATGGCTGGGGTACTAGGATTCGAACCTAGGAATGCCGAGATCAAAACCCGGTGCCTTACCGCTTGGCGATACCCCAATAGATATTCTAAATCTGAGTCAATTAAGAAGTGATTAGGATAGTATGGCTGGGGTACTAGGATTCGAACCTAGGAATGCCGAGATCAAAACCCGGTGCCTTACCGCTTGGCGATACCCCACCTACTAAAGATTTGCAAGCTAATGAATGGTGCGGGACGAGGGACTTGAACCCACACACCTCGCGGCGCCAGAACCTAAATCTGGTGCGTCTACCAATTTCGCCAGTCCCGCAAACATGGTGGCTATGACGGGATTCGAACCTGTGACCCCAACATTATGAGTGTTGTGCTCTAACCAACTGAGCTACATAGCCATATCATTTGCATTACCCTCATCGGCTTTGCGGGGCTAATTATGCTGATATATACCTTACTCGTCAACTATTTTTTAATGTTTTTTTTGATTTCAGTGCTGTTCGCATATAGATTATACAATTCAGATAAAAAGCATCTTATACTGTTTTTAATAACCGTTTATGATTGATGTCGAATAATCCAACAATTATGAATTTGTTTATTCCGTTCAAAATCTAAAGGTAACGTTTTAGCAGAAATTTCTACCGCACTTAACTCTAATTCTTGCAAACCGTCTATATCCATTTTAAAACCTCGTTTATTATTGGAAAAAACGATAGTTCCATTTGTTCGTAGGATACGCTTTAGATTTGCCATTAACTTAATATGATCACGTTGAACATCCCAGCTATCTTCCATTCTTTTAGAATTAGAAAATGTGGGAGGATCAACAAAAATCAAATCGAATTGACGATCACATTTATTCAACCACTGCAAACAATCTGCTTGAATTAGTTTATGCTGTTTACCTTCAATATCATTTAACAACAAATTCTGTTCTGCCCAATTTAAATAAGTATTTGACATATCTACCGTGGTTGTTGATTTTGCCAACCCCAACGCAGCATGAACCGTTGCAGATCCTGTATAAGCAAATAAGTTAAGAAAATCTTTCCCTACAGCCATTTCTCCCAGCATTTTACGGGTCAAACGATGATCTAAAAATAACCCTGTATCCAAATAATCAGTTAAATTTACCCATAATTTTGCACCATATTCATGCACATAAAAATACTCTCCCTTATTAGCGAGTTTTTCATATTGACTGGTGCCTTTTTGTTTTTGACGTACTTTTAAAATTAATTTATTCGTTTCAATACCTGTTACCGATAAAATAGCACTTACAGCATCCAATAAACGCTGACGAGCTTTATTTTCATCAACATTTTTAGGTGCCGCATATTCTTGTACTATAATATGATCCGCATAGCGATCAACCGCCAAATTGTATTCAGGTAAATCGGCATCATATAAACGATAAGCATCCAGTTTTTGTTGATTAGCCCATTTATCAATTTTCTTGATATTTTTACGTAAACGATTAGCGAAATCTTGTGCAACTTGTGTATTTTCCGATACAAAAGTCAATGTTTTTTCTTGCGAATTTTCAACCGCACTTTCTACCTGTTTACGAACAGCAATATGGTAATTTTTTTGGACACAATCTAAAGGACCGTTTTTTGCCTTAAATTGACGATACGCACGTAAACGTAAACAATCCAGCAATGCAGGTTCTCCACTAAAAATTGAAACGTTCCAATCTGCAAACTCTGTTTTTAATTGACGACCGAATACAGAATATAAAGCAATTAAAGCCGGAGTAGTGCCTAATCTTTCACCATAAGGCGGATTACAAATCACTGTTCCTATTTCTTGTTCAGTTGGATTTTTCAATCCTGCAACATCACCTTGTTGCCATTTAATGAGATGTGAGACCCCTGCATTTTGAGCATTTTTCTGTGCTTTCTTCAATACTCGATGATCCAAATCAAAGCCCCAAAAGTGCGGTGTTAATTTTCGATTAAATGCCTGCTCTGCAAGCTCAACTGCCTCTTGCTTTACTTTTTCCCATACAACTTGATTATGACCTTTCCAAAAATCAAATCCCCAATGTAAACGATGTAATTGTGGTGCTATCTGAGCTTCCATTTGTGCTGCTTCAATCAATAAAGTGCCGGAACCGCACATAGGATCAACAAGAGGTGTCCCTTTTTCCCAACTGGAACGTAAAACAATTGCAGCAGCTAATGTTTCTCTTAACGGTGCTTTCCCTGTATCTTCACGATAACCTCGCAGATGCAACGCCTCTCCGCTCAAATCGAGAGATACAACTAACTCATCTTGATTTAAATAGGCATGAATACGAATATCGGGATACTCTTTATCCACATTTGGACGTGTTTTTCCATGACGCTCAAAATAATCTACAATACCATCTTTAACACGCATTGCACCGAACTGAGTATGGCGAATTTCTCTATTAGTACCGTTAAAATCTACCAAAAAAGTAACTCGTTCATCAAAATGAGTCAACCAATTTTGTCCAACAATAGCAGAATATAAATCTAAATCACTATAAATTTTTGTTGTAATAAGCGGTAACAAAATACGAGAACTCAATCTTGACCATAATAAAATGCGATACTGCGTTTCATCATTCGCAATAAAGTGAACTCCACCTTGTACAACTCGACATTCTTGAGCACCAAGATCCGTTAATTCAACTTTTAAAAGTTCTTCAAAACCACGTGACGTAGTAGCAAAAAGTTGTTTCATTCTATCTCTCTATAAAGTAAAAATTGGGCGAAAGCCCAATTAACATTAATGATTAAATTGCGTGCTATGTAGCTGTTTATAAGCACCATTTAAGGCTAATAACTCTTGATGAGAACCTCTCTCTTTGATTTCACCCTGCTCAATCACTAATATTTCATCTGCTTTCTCAATAGTTGATAAGCGGTGTGCAATAACCAATACCGTTCTATCTTTCTGCAAAGTTTCCAAAGCGGCTTGGATTGCACGTTCCGACTCTGTATCTAAAGCAGAAGTTGCTTCATCTAAAATCAAAACCGGCGAATCTCGTAATAAGGCTCGAGCAATAGCCAAACGCTGACGCTGTCCGCCTGATAAACTCGCACCGTTCTCACCAATCACGGTATCCAAACCATTTTCTAATTTTTCGATAAACTCCATAGCATAAGCCGCTTCAGCCGCTTCAATAATTTGCTCACGAGTACATTTCTCTGTAACTGCATAAGCAATATTGTTAGCAATAGTATCGTTAAACAAATGAACTTGCTGTGAAACAACCGCACAATGTTCACGTAAATTTGCCAAAGTATAATCTTGGATATTCACCCCGTCTAAAGTAATTTTACCTTGTTCAACATCATAAAAACGAGTAACCAAGTTAGCTATAGTCGATTTACCTGAACCGGATCGTCCCACCAATGCAACGGTTTTACCTTGCGGAATAGTGAAAGAAATATTATTCAATGCCGGATGTTCTTTTCCACTGTAACTGAAAGTAACATTTTCAAACCGCACTTCCCCTTTAACTGTATCTACAACATGTTTCCCTGTATCCTTTTCAGTTTCGAGATCTAATAATGCAAATAAAGTCTGACAAGCCGCCATTCCACGCTGAAATTGTGCATTTACGTTAGTTAAAGATTTTAGTGGTCGCATCATAGCAAGCATTGATGAAAAAACGACAGTAAATGAACCCGCACTGAGATTTTGTGTCATGATTTCCGGTAGTGTTGCCAAAAATAAAACGGCAGCAAGTGCAAATGAGGCTATTATTTGTACAACCGGATCGGAAATTGCACTAGCTACCATAACTTTCATGCCTCTACGACGCATATTATTACTTACTTGATCAAAACGCTCTTCTTCAATTTTTTGTCCGCCAAAAGCTAAAACAACTTTATGGCCTTTTAACATTTGTTCTACTGAAGAGGTTAAATCTCCCATGGAGTTTTGTAAATTTTTTCCCAATTCACGAAATTTTTTTGACACTATACGAATGATAATCGCGATAATTGGACCAATAATAAAAAGCACCAAAGCCAATTGCCAGCTGGTATAAAACATGACCGTGAGTAAAGCTATGATGTAAGCCCCCTCACGTACAATTGTAACTAGCGAACCTGATGAAGAATTTGCTACTTGTTCACTATCATAAACAATACGTGACAGTAACCTCCCTACCGAATTCTGATCAAAAAAAGTAACGGGCATATACATTAAATGCCTAAACAATCTACGACGCATCACCATCACAACTTTACCCGAAACCCAAGCTAGACAATAAGTTGAAATGAAATTGGTGACCCCACGAACAAATATTAACAAAACCACCACAATAGCCATTATTCTCAAGAGCGAATTGTCAACTTTACCAAAACCTTCATCCAACACCGGTTTTAACATTTGGATGAGTGCCGCATCAGCTAAAGCATTAAATACCAATGCTGCAGCAGAAGCAATTAAGCCTAATTTAAAAGGTGCTATTGTTGGCCATAGCCGTTTAAATGTTTGTAATGTAGAAAGATCTTTATCTTGCATATTCATACTTCTATCGTAAAAAAATTGAGTGGCATTATACATTTATTTAAATTACAAGCCAATTAATCCTCTATACCAAGGGCTAAACTCTGTCCTTGCGGTTTGAATTTGAATATCTTTTCCTTTAAATGTTAAACGGATTTGGCCGGAAATGGCCGTATTATAGACCGCACTTTCAACCGCATTTAAGCGTTTGACGACATCTTGATGCGGAAATCCCCACGGATTCCAACGTCCACTGGAAATTAAAGCAATTTTAGGCTGAATATGCTGTAGTAATTTCTCACCGGTTGACGTTTTACTACCATGATGTCCGACCTGTAACACATCAATCTTACCCAAGTCAGACAAAATTTTATATTCAGTCGCCACATCAGCATCTCCTGTTAATAGTACTTTATGCTGTCCATCTGAAATTATCAGCACACAAGAATCCGGATTATTGGCTCTCATCACAATTTTACTTGGCGATAAAGCTTCAATATATAACCCTTGCCAATGCCATATTTTTCCTTTTTGACAAGCAATATGCGGTCTATTTTCTGGAGAATTCTCGTACTTTTTTAATGAGGGACTAATAAACTCAGCATTCGGATAAGCTTGGAAAATATCTTTTACTCCACCTGCATGATCATTATCATCATGACTTAATATAACTTTATCAAGAATAATACCCTGTCTTCTTAGATAAGGAATAATCTCAATTTTTGCCATACTACCATTTTTCCAGCTTGCTCCCGTATCATACAAAATTCCATGTTGATTTTTTACCAATAAACTTGCCAATCCTTGACCAACATCTAGAGTATCAAATTGCCATTGTGTGTTTTTTAATCGCCCTTGTTCATATAGCGAAAAAAACCACAGACATAAAAAAATAACAAACATAGCTGAACTGACCACCATACCATATTGATATTTTTTATGTGAAAAACCGTCCGAAAAATTCAACCGTATAGGGTAAAAACTTTTTTTTCTAACTTTTCTCAATAAAGATAAATCATCGTCGGTTGAACACTTAATAATCCATTTACAGCATAAGGTGAAGAGCAAAGCTAATATAGCTGAAATAAAATAGCTTTCTGCAAGAGAAATATTGATCCACTGATTTGGTAACAGCTTTAACAATTGATTGATCCATATAGCAAGCTGATCAGCTATATTCCAGCTATTTAACGCACCTTCCGTCAGTACAGCAAAAAGAATAAGTGGAACTAACAAAAAACTGAACAAAGGCAACAATAATAAATTAGCCCAAAATCCATTTAAGGCGATACCATTAAAAATTAAGAGTTGGATAGGTGTAAAAAACCACAAAAGCCCAAATTGCAAATGAAAAAGACCGATAAAATACCGCACTTTTTTCAAGGAAGATTGTGCCAAAGGCTTTTCTTTCCATAAAAATAAATTTAGCGGTATCCATTGATACCACATGATCAAACAACCTACCGCTCCGATTGATAGCCAAAAACTGGCTGACAATAACATAAATGGATTAAGTATCAGTAAAACACAAATAACCCGCAAAAATAGTTGCCAAACACTATAGGAAACTCGACATATACGACACAAACAAACTATAAATAAAGCGACAATCGCACGAAAAGTAGGAATTGAAAATCCCGCTAATTCTGCATAACAGAATGCTAAAAAAATCCCTAATATTAAAGGAAAATAAGGTTCAATATAACGAGTAGGGAATAATAATTGAATAGCTCGCCCTAATGTAAAACCGATGAACATAGCTAAACCAATATGCAACCCTGAAATTGCAATTAAATGTGCGGTATTGGTTTGTTGATAAAGTTGCCATAATTCCTTGTCTAACCATGCTCTTTCACCAAAACCCAATGCAAGCAATAAACCTTGTGAAACTAAATTGGAAGTTTGTTGTAAAGCTTGATTCAGTCGAGTAGCTCGCCAAGAAAAATCCTCACCAATTTTCACCGCACTTTTTACTGTGGCATAAGCTGTAATTTCTTTTGCTAAATACCAGGTTTGACGATCAAATCCTCCTATATTTAATCGAGAAGAAATCGGACGAATGTGCATATTTACTTGCCAAATTTCACCAACTTGAACCTCTTGCTCAGTACGCCAATTTAAATAAATTCGCTGTGTTGGCAAAGATGAGGTGAATTTTCCTTCTGCGATCACTGCTTGATAGTCTTTCTGCTGAATAATTTCAGCTATTTTAACGTTAGTTTGTACTTTTTTAGGTAAGCGGGTAATATGCTCACTTTGTTCCAACAAGTTTAATGCTTGATAATGAAAAAATCCCAACCCAAGAACAAAAATGAAAAATAGCTTTAGAACACAGCGAAAAAATACTGCTTTAACACCAATATATCCTAACCCAAGAACAAGACATAAGATCAATATCCATTGCCAATTCAATAAAAAAATACGAGGCGTAATTAGCAATGTCATTGCACTCACTAAAATAACAAAAAGGTAATGATCAAGGTTGAATTTCATTGATAAATTGAAGATTAATTAATTCTTAATCTACAATATGAAAAAAATACCCATAAAAACCAAGTCAGATAAACTTATCTTGGAATACAAATCACAAAATCAACAAAATAATAGAAAAAAATGAAGAGTTAACATAAATTTATTTGCTTATTTGAGCAACTTCTGATATTTATAGTGCCTTTAAAATCAGCTGTTCCATTTTTTGGAGTTTTTGAACAATCATAACCAGTTTGCAAAGTGCTTTCTTAAGTTACAATCAATTGTAAGCCACAGAATGAATAATTATTAGGAGATTTAAATGTCTAAGTCATCTTTAAGTTTATTAGTGCTCGCCGGCGTTGACCCTTATAAAGAAAAAAAAGGCGAAGAATATATGAACGATGAGCAACGTTCTCATTTCAGAAAAATTTTGCAGGCTTGGCAAACACAAATTCAGGAAGAGACATCTCGTACTGTAGCACATATGCAAGATGAAGCTTCGAACTTTCCGGATCCTGCTGATCGTGCAACACAGGAAGAAGAATTTAGTTTGGAGTTACGTGCGAGAGATCGTGAACGTAAATTAATGAAAAAAATTGAACATACATTGAAAAAATTAGAAACAGACGATTTCGGTTATTGTGATTCCTGTGGTGTAGAAATCGGTATTCGTCGCTTAGAAGCTCGCCCGACAGCAGATCTTTGTATTGATTGTAAAACGTTAGCTGAAATTCGTGAAAAACAAATGATCGGTTAACCAATTGATCAAATTTGGATAATGTAAAAATAAATTTTGGAAACGTTTTTTGATAGTTGGTTTGTTAGCTTAAAAGAAATTTTAGAACATAAATCAATTGTTAGTGTTAATACAAATAAAGTGCGGTCTTCTCTGCCGCACTTTTGAATTTTTATAAAACTACAAGATATTAAAAAAGGGGTTTATTATTTTAAAATTTATTCAAAATCTGTTAAGAAAAAAAAATAAAGTAGCTAAATTACCAAGCTCAAATTTGCCTCTAACAGTTTCTACTTCAAAACATAAAACTATCTCTCAGGAAATGCGAACTGAGTCGCCTTTTATTGCAACAAAACAGCGATCGATACACAAAAATCAACACAATAAATATGTTGTCAAGGCGTCTCAATACGGAATTATGCCACGTATGATCAGTCGTAATGCACTGTCAGTTGTAGAAAAATTACATCGTAATGGTTATGAAGCTTATATTGTTGGCGGTTGTTTAAGAGATTTATTATTAGGCAAAAAGCCAAAAGATTTTGATGTTGCAACTAATGCTAAACCTGAGCAAGTTCAAGCTATCTTTCAACGACAATGTCGTTTAGTGGGGCGTCGTTTCCGTTTAGCTCATATTATGTTTGGACGTGATATTATTGAAGTGGCAACATTCCGTGCAGCACACACGGACAATCATAATGAACGCCAGGCAAAACAAAATAATGCCGGTATGCTATTGCGTGACAATGTTTATGGAACTATTGAACAAGATGCCGAACGCCGTGATTTTACCGTCAATGCCTTTTATTATAATCCGCAAAATAATACATTACGTGATTATTTCAACGGCATTGAAGACCTCAAAGCCGGAAAGTTACGTTTAATTGGCGATCCAGTTAAACGCTACCAAGAAGATCCTGTACGCATGCTTCGTTCTATTCGCTTTATGGCAAAACTGGATATGTTTTTGGATAAGCCTAGCCAAGAACCTATCAAAAAAATGGCTCATTTATTAAAAAATATTCCTCCGGCAAGACTTTTTGACGAAAGTGTAAAACTTTTACAAGCGGGTTATGGTATAAAAACTTATCAGTTGTTACGTGAATACGGATTGTTTGATCAATTATTTCCCACGCTTACATCTTATTTCACCGATAAAGCGGATAGCTTTGCAGAAAAAATGATTATTACCGCTCTTACCTCTACAGATGAAAGAGTTGCCGATAACTTACCAATTAATCCTGCCTTCTTGTTTGCCGCTTTCTTCTGGTATCCGCTAAGAGAGAAAGTTGAAACACTCAAAAATGAAGGTAGTTTCAATAATCATGATGCTTATGCTCTAGCAAGTAATGATATTTTAGATGCTTTTTGTACCGCACTTGCCGCACCACGTCGTCATACAACTGTCATCCGAGATATTTGGTTTCTACAGCTTCAACTGCTTAAACGCACCGGTTCTGCTCCGATGCGAGTCATGGAACATGCCAAATTTAGGGCGGCATTTGATCTCCTCGTTATGCGTGCACAAATAGAGGGGGGTGAGGCAATTGAATTGGCAACTTGGTGGCATGAATATCAACTTAGTAACCAAGATCAACGTGAAAGTTTAATAAAAGAACAACAACGCCTTAATCCGAAACCGAAGAAGAAATTTTATCGTTCAAAAAAACATCGGAAATCTACGCTATCATCATGAAGACTGTTTATATCGCTTTAGGAAGTAACCTTGATACGCCTATACAACAACTAAATCTGGCACTAGGTTCATTAGCTCAACTCAAAAGTTGTAAATTAAGTGCGGTAAGTTCTTTTTATCAAAGTAAACCTCTTGGTCCACAAGATCAACCGGATTACGTGAATGCGGTTGCTTGTTTAAAAACCGAATTAGATCCCATAGCCCTATTGGATCAATTACAACATATAGAAAACCAACAAGGACGAGTGCGGTTACGTCGTTGGGGTGAACGTACTTTAGATTTAGATATTTTGTTATATGGCAATGAAATTATCCAAAATGAACGCTTAACAATTCCTCATTACGATATGAAAAATCGTGAATTTGTTATCATTCCTCTTTATGAAATTGCACCACATCTCATTTTACCTCATGGCGAAAAATTAGCGGATATAATGCTCAATTTCACTCATCATCAAATGCAAAAATTATAAAATTTAAGGCAAATATCATAATATTTGCCTTATTTGCTGAACTAATTTTCAACTTAAACATTGTTGAATTTTTTTTCGAAGGATTTGACGTCGTTGACTATAAATTACAATAAGTTTTCCACTCACCATTCACTGCGGTACCAATCACGTTAAATTGATTATCAAAGACAGTTAAGTTTGCAATCTTGCCCACTTCAATCGAACCTAATCTATCATCAACGCCGATTGCACGAGCCGGATATAAATTACACATACGTAAAGTTTCATCTAGAGGAACTTCAACATATTTCACCATATTTTCTACCGACTCTATCATAGTGACCGCCGCACCGCCTAATGTACCATTAGCGTCATAGCATTTTCCATCTCGCACATAGATTGTTTTTCCAACAAATTGAAAAGATTCAATATTGGCTCCGGCGGCGGCTGTCGCATCAGTCACAATACAAAGTTTATCGCCTTTCAACTTTTTATCCAGTTTGATATTTTCAAAACTCACATGTAAACCATCGGCAATAATACCGCTATAAATATCACTATCTAATACTGCACCAACGACACCCATTGCACGTCCAGAACTAATTGGCGACATAGCATTATGTAAATGTGTTGCAAAACCTGCTCCTAGTTGAATAGCCTTTTTTGCAACTTCATAGCTTGCATTGCTGTGTCCTAAAGAAACCAAGATCCCATTTTTTACAAACTCAGGAATATGTTTTGCGGTTGGATTTTCTGCTGCTAAAGTAATTTTAGTAATGACATCCGCATTATCACATAAGAAAGATTTCATCTCGGGCGTAATTTCTCGAATATATTCATCACGATGCACACCTTTACGCTCAACACTTAGATAAGGTCCTTCTAAATGCAAACCTAATGCTTGATTTTGATATTTTTCCAAATAATCTCGCATGACTTGCACCGCACTTTTCATCCCTTCATCAGGTGAAGTGATAAAAGTCGGAAGATAGCTTGTCGTACCGGAGCGTAAATTCGTTTCTTGCATAATCTCTAATGTGCGGACACTAATATCTTCATTAAACATTACGCCCCCACAACCATTTAACTGCAAATCAATAAAACCAGCGGTTAAATTATTACCTTTTAAATCAATACGTTGAATTTCATTACATAGCTGTTCTTCGGAAACAATGGCTGAAATTTTATCGTTTTCAACCACTACTGCATGTCCGTACAGCACTTCTTTTGCCGTATAGATCACACAATTTATAAAGGCATATTTCATTTTTTCGTCCTTTTAATCAAGCACGCTATGAATAGCACGTTGTTCCAGTTCAGTAAAATACTTAACCGTTTTTACTTTTAATTCTTGTGTTGCCGGTTCATCACAAACAAAAATAGCATGACGATGTAATTGCAATGCACTAATTGTCCAAAAATGATTAACATTTCCTTCAACACCAGCTTGTAAAGCCAAGGCTTTATTATGTCCTGTTACCAACAACATAACTTCTTCCGCATCTAATAAAGTTGCAACTCCAATAGTAAGTGCATATTTAGGCACTTTAGTTACATCATTATCAAAAAAACGAGAATTGGCAATTAATGTATCTTCTGTTAATGTTTTAATTCGAGTACGAGAGGCAAGAGAAGATGCCGGCTCATTAAAGGCAATATGCCCATCAACCCCTACACCGCCCATAAATAAGTTAATCTTACCGTAAGATTTAATTTTCTCTTCATAACGGCGACATTCTTCATCATGATCATCTGTATTCCCATCTAAAATATTAATATTTTGTGGCTGAATATCGATGTGATTAAAAAAATTATTATACATAAAAGAATGATAACTTTCAGGATGTTCTTTAGGTAGACCTACATACTCATCCATATTAAAAGTTACAACATATTTAAAACTCACTTCCTCCGCTTGATACAGTTTAATTAACTCTTTATATGTCTGTAATGGCGTTCCTCCCGTTGGTAAACCTAGTACAAACGGACGTTCTGCAGTAGGAGCGAATGTATTAATACGGTCAACAATATATTTTGCAGCCCATTTACTGACTTGTTGTGCTGTTTTTAATGGAATTAAACGCATAAAATCACCTTAATTATTTCGATATTGTCATGTACAAAATGAAGTTTTATTTCAGAAATAGAATAATAAATAAAATTATACACTAAATCTAATAATAATTAGCCTATTTCTTAAAATAGTGATCTCAATCACAGATAAATAACCGCTACATTTGGATTGTTCCACATTGCGAAACATATTATTAAGCAACATTAATGGTGTCGGTATAAAGGATAATATAAACCTTTTGATTTACCATTTTTCCAACGCTTGTTGATCGGATTCTCGATGTTCAATCCAACGTGTACCTTGGCAAGTTTGTTCCTTTTTCCAAAAAGGGGCTTTGCTTTTTAAATAATCCATAATGAATTCATTAGCCTGATAAGCATCACCTCGATGAGCTGTGCTGACACCCACTAAGACAATTTCATCACCCGTATTTAACAAACCGACACGATGCACAACTGCAACTCGATAAAGTTGCCAACGTTTTTTTGCCTCGACAACAATTTCCTGCAAGGCTTTCCCTGTCATTGCCGGATAATGTTCCAAATATAAACCGGAAACCGAATCGCCCAAATTCATCTCTCTTACTTTACCGATAAAAATAACCGCAGCACCTACGCTATGAGGCTCGGTTAGCCATTGATAAATCGCATTTTGATCAAAATTTTGCTCTTGAACGGAAATTTTAATATCTGGCATTTATCCTCCCGTAACAGGTGGGAAAAATGCAATTTCATCTCCGGAACGAACCGCACTTTCCAACGGTTTAAGCGTTTGATTAATCGCAACCAATAGCTTCCCTTTCTCTAAAGCTAATGCCCATTTATCACCTTTTTGGCTGAGATGTTGACGTAACTGCTCTGCTGTTGCAAATTCCGCTTTAACCTCTAATTCATCAACACCGATTAATTCTCTCGTTTGTGCAAAAAATAATACTTTTAACATCTTTATAAATTCACTTCTTGTCTATTCAGCAATAAAATGCCCTGATTTTCCACCGCTCTTTTCAAGTAATCTAACCTGTTCAATAACAATGTCTTTTTGTACTGCCTTGCACATATCATAAATGGTCAATGCAGCAATACTGGCGGCGGTTAATGCTTCCATTTCAACGCCGGTTTTTCCACTTAATTTACATATACTTTCAACACGAACACTACTTATTTCAGGAAGTGCGGTCAAATTTACTTCAACTTTTGATAATAACAATGGATGGCACAACGGAATAAGTTCCCAAGTACGTTTTGCCGCTTGAATTCCGGCTATACGTGCAGTAGCAAACACATCACCTTTATGATGCTGCCCTGAAAGGATCATGTTCAATGTTGTCGGCAACATTCGAACGAATGCTTCCGCTCTTGCTTCACGAACAGTATCTTGTTTAGCAGATACGTCTACCATGTTCGCTTCACCTTGATGATTGATATGCGTAAATGTTGTCATATTTTCCTTTTATCCTCCAATACTCGCCAAATGATTTCGAATACCGCTATCGCCAATATGTAAAAAATGATGTTCTCTTTTACTTTGCAATGCTGTAAAAATTCGACTTTTTAATTGGTTCTGCTGCTCATCAAATTGCAATAAATCTCGTAGATCAATTCCTTCTTCACCAAATAAACACAAGTGTAATTTTCCCTTTGCCGAAACTCTTAGACGGTTACAACTTGTGCAAAAATTTTTTTCATAAGGCATGATCAATCCAATTTCGCCCTTATAATCAGGATGTGCAAATACCTTTGCCGGTCCATCTGCACGTTCTTTTTTCTGTATGCTCCACCCTTCTCTTATAAGTTTTTCCGCTAAAATTTGACCTGATAAATGGTATTGATGAAAAAATTGAGCCATTTCGCCGGTTTGCATCAATTCAATAAATCGCATTTGAATAGGACGCTCTTTGACCCACATTAAAAATTGATCAAACTCCCTATCATTGAGAGATTTCATTAACACTGAATTCACTTTAATTTTTTCATAACCAATTTCAAAAGCACGGTCAATTCCTCGCATAATATCGTGAAATTTATCAACGCCGGTAATCGCATGAAACATTTTAGGATCAAGGCTATCCACGCTCACATTGATTGCACTGATTCCCGCTTTTTTCCAATCCTCAACTTGTCTAGCCATTTTGTAGCCATTAGTCGTCAATGCAATATTTTTTATTGTTTCAATAGCACGAATATTTTCAACAATGGACAGGAAATCTTTACGAAGAGTTGGCTCACCACCGGTAATACGAACTTTTTCTGTACCTAATTGTGCAAAGGCATTCACCAATCGTTTAATTTCAACCAGATTCAGAAAACTGGGTTTTGTGCTTTCCGCTCGATAGCCATGAGGTAAACAATAGTTACAACGAAAATTACACATATCCGTGACAGACAAGCGTAAATAATAGTATTTACGTTGAAACGCATCAATAAGATGATTTTCAATAACATTATGAATAGAAATAGATCTTTGCATTAGACACCTTTTTAAATAAGAAAGGATAAGTCGTTTCCAATATTATCCCTGAGCAATTATATTTGCTGGCATTGTTTCCTTATTTTTCAACTTAGGTAAACAAGCTCGGAGTTATGCGATAACGCTCGTATTTTAAAGAAATTTAACTCATTAGCCTAGTCTTAAATGAATGAAATTAAAAAATTGTAATTTAGTACATAAATTTAAGTGATAAACATTCACCTTAAGCATTTCAATCTTTATAATAGGTGAAATTTTATGGAGAGATATTATGGCAACAATTAAAGATGTGGCAAAAATGGCGGGAGTATCCACAACAACGGTCTCCCATGTCATCAATAAAACACGTTTTGTTGCAAAAGAAACTGAACAACAAGTTTTGCAAGCAATAAAAAACCTCAACTACTCACCAAGTGCGGTTGCCAGGAGTTTAAAAGTCAATACAACAAAATCTATAGGAATGATTGTTACAACTTGTGAAACTCCCTATTTTGCAGAAATTATTCATTCCGTGGAAGAGCTTTGTTATCGACAAGGTTATTCTCTATTTCTATGCAACACGCAAAATAATCCGGAGAAAATCAAAAACCATCTCGACATGCTGGCTAAAAAACGTGTTGACGGCTTACTCGTTATGTGTGCTGAATATACTCAAAACTCTCTTAATCTCCTTGCCGCATTCGAAGATTTGCCGATGGTTGTCATGGATTGGGGACCATTTAATGAAAATACGGATCTTATCCAAGATAACAGTTTCTCCGGTGGATATATTGCGACAAAATATCTGATTGATAATGGTCATAAAGATATTGCGATTATTTCCGGAGAATTAAAAAAAACTACCGCAGTAATGCGTTATCAGGGATTTGAAAAAGCAATGCAAGAAGCAAATCTGGCTATCAATCCTGACTGGATCATGGAGGGCTTCTTTGAACCGGAAGATGGCTATGAATGTATGAATAAAATTCTTGTGCAAGATAAACTGCCGACTGCAGTCTTTTGTTGTAACGATGTTATGGCATTGGGTGCAATTTCAGCAATTGGAGAAAAAAGTTTGAAAGTGCCTGATGATATTTCAGTTATTGGTTATGATAATATTCATGCCTCACGCTTCTTTTCTCCCCCTTTAACAACGATACATCAATCAAAATCTCGTTTAGGTGTACAGGCAATTAACCTATTGTTTAAACGGATTAGTGAAAAGGGGAAAGAACATGAAATTATAGAAATTTATCCTGAGCTTGTTATTCGCAAATCAGTGAAAACGCTATAAAATCTATCTTAAAATAAATCTCCATAATATTTTTGTAGGTATTTATTTTTTTATCTATTATCTAATTGAATATGTTCAAACAATTTTTTCACCGCATTATTATCTCTTAAACGTTCAGCTTGCTCGACCAATGTTCGAGTTAAGTGCGGTGAGAAATATTGAATAAAATCGTACATATAATTTCTTAAAAAAATACCATGTTTAAACGCTATTTGTGTCATACTCGATCTAAATAAATGGCTTGCATCAAGTGCAACTAAATCATTGTCAGCCTCAGTGTGTGCCATTGATGCCATTATTCCTACGCCTAACCCTAAACGGACATAGGTTTTGATAACATCGGCATCTGTCGCTGTGAAAACAATGTTAGGCAATAACCCCGCACTATTAAAAGCATAGTCTAAATCAGATCCCCCTGTAAAACCAAAGGTATAAGTCACTAGAGGATATTGACCAAGTGCTTCAATTGTCAATTTCTTACATTGAGCCAAAGGATGTTCCGGTTTGACAATTACTGAGCGATTCCACATATAACAAGGCAATAAAACAACGTCATCAAAAAGATATTGTGCTTCTGTTGTAATTGCAAAATCAACCTCACCGAATAAAAGAGCGTCATAAATTTGCGTAGGAGAACCTTGATGAATATGTAAACTTACTTCCGGATATTGTTTAGAAAAACGTCTAATGACGGAAGGTAACATATAACGAGCCTGCGTATTTGTTGTCGCAATACGTAAAACTCCACAATTTGGACGAGTATATTCATTGGCAATTGCTTTAATATTTTGTGTTTTAACTAATAATTCCCTTGCCACGGCGACAATTCTTGCCCCTGCCGGTGTTAGGCCTTTAATATGTTTACCATTGCGTTCAAAAATCTCTAAACCCAACTCATCTTCTAACAACCTAACTTGTTTACTGATACCGGGCTGAGAAGTAAACAATGCGTTAGCCGCATCAGTAACATTCATATTTTGATTAACAATTTCAACAATATAACGAAATTGCTGAATTTTCATAGCAATACCTAAAATCTCAATGAGAAAAAAGGTGCGTCAAAACACACCTTCGATAAAAAATTTATTGTGGATAACGAGCTGCGACTTCAGATAATAGAGGTTGCAACTCTCCCTGTTGAAACATTTCTAGCATTATGTCACAACCACCAATTAATTCTCCCTCTACCCACAATTGCGGAAAAGTAGGCCAATTAGCATAATTCGGTAATGCCGCTCGAATATCTGGATGTTGTAAAATATCAACATAACCAAAAGGGACATTACAATTAATTAATACTTCAACCGCTCTTGCAGAAAATCCACACGACGGGAATTTAGGCGATCCTTTCATATAAATAAGAATTGGATTCTCACTGATTTGTTTTTTAATTTTGTCTAAAGTTTCCATAATATCTCTTATAAGGTAAATTCGGGCTGAATTGTAGCATAATACAATAAAGCCCTAAATAAATATTTAGGGCTTATAAAATCTACTAAAGGATAACGATATTATTTGCTACCTTTCACTGAGATTTCAACACGACGATCTTCTGCTAAACAGGCGATCAGTGCTTTACGGCCTTTAACCGAATCACATTTCATACCAGTCACCGGATTTGCTTCACCGTAACCTACCGCACTAATGGCATCTTGAGCAACACCTTTAGAGACTAAATAATTTGCTACAGTATCCGCACGACGTTGTGATAATTTTAAGTTTGACGCATCAGAACCGATACGGTCTGTATAACCAGCCACAGAAACTTGTGCGGTTTTTAATTGTGCGATTTCACCATAAACACCGTCCAATGTTTGTTGAGCTTCAGGTTTTAATGTATCTTTAGCGAAGGCAAAATTCACATCTGAATTTAAGCTGAACACTTTGTTTACTACTTCAGGTGCCATAACCGGTTTTTGACCGAAACGGTAAGATAAGCCAAGTGTTACCGCACCGATACTTGGTGTATAGTCGAAACGTTTACCATCATTCTTACGTGCTTTACCAACGCCTTTAACCCATTGATATTCCAAACGTAATGCCAATTCCGGTAAAGAAGGTAGGCTGTATTCAACACCCGCTGCGAAAACCGGAGAAACTTTTAAAGTGTTTTTCACACCGTCTGCTGAATTTTCGAAATTTTTAACATTAAGATAATTAGAACGAATTAACGCCGCACCTACACGACCGTAAATATCCAAGCCTTCTAATACAGGGTAGCTTGCTTTTAAGCCTAATTGCATCCCTTGAGCGGTATGTTTAGCTTCTTTTTTATCTTTACGGCCTTTCGCTTGACCGAAATACTCAGAACCCAACTCTACAGCAACATGATCGGTAATTTGGTAACCACCAAAAATACCATAAGCTACTGAATTACGAACTGTTCCTTTCTTTTCTGTAGAATTTTCAAATTGATTAAGACCGTCATGGAAAGATGCCCAACCGGCTTTCGCACCGGCATAGAACGTATTTGCTTGAGGTGCCGCTTGTACAGAAGCGACAAAACCTGCGATAGATAATGCAATAATTGTTTTTTTCATTTGAATTTCCTCTATATTAATTATCAAGAAATTAAGCACTACATGTATTCCGAAGATTTAAACATCTCTAGGAATTAAGGTGGGATTTTAACCTAATTTTACAAAAAAGATAAATTTTTTCTCTGATTTATCTTATTAAAGCCTAAAATTTAAGCAGATTTTCCATTTTTTTTGCTTTAACTAAGAATTCTTTTCTTTCATGACTTGCCATTTGATTACTTGTTCCCGGTAATTTCACTGTTAACGGGTTAACAGGTCTACCGTTAATATGAAATTCGTAATGTAAATGAGCACCGGTTGAACGTCCGGTATTTCCCGATAATGCTATACGTTGTCCTCTTTTTACCGATTGCCCTGGTTTGACTAATGAGCGACTTAAATGCATATAGACTGTCTGATATTCTTTGCCATGTCTAATCATCATATAACGTCCGGCACCGTTAGCCTGATAAGCGACTTTCTCTACTACTCCATCTGCCGGAGCGATGATAGTCGTGCCTACAGGTACAGCAAAATCAACCCCTTTGTGCGGTCGTATTTTTCCTGTAACGGGATGACGGCGAGCAAGATTAAAAGGAGAAGACACCCTAGCTTGACGTAATAAAGGATAACGTGCGAAACCTTTCCCTAAAGTTTCTCCCTGACGACTATAATAGCGTCCATTATTTGCTTGGATTGCGTAATAACTTTTTCCACCGGACATAATATGTATGGCTTCGACCTTGCCTTGCCCAGTCAATTTATTATCCAGATACTCTCTCGAAACTAAAACGGCAAACTTATCCCCTTTTTTTAACTTATTAAGACTTACCTGCCACTGAAGTGCGGTAGTTAATTGAGCAATTTGTTTACTGCTCAAGCCCAAGGCTTTCAAACTGGCATAAAATGATCCTTCTATCTGTCCTTTTAGAACCTCTTCTTTCCAAACACTTTTCTTTTCTAAAATTTGACGTTTAAACTGAGATTCATTAACTCGCTCATAAATACGTTCTTCACGTTCGGAAACAAGCCAATTTAAATATTCCAAATTTCCATCATTATCCAATATCCAATAAATTTGTTGGCCAGCTTTCAGGTTTTTTAATTCTGGATAACTCGCCATCATTTGACGACTTATTTCCTCATCCAACCCTGAATGTTCCAGTACATCTTTCAATTTATCGCCACGTACAACAGTATGAGAAAATTGATCTTTAATCCGCATTGCCTGATCCGCTGCATCTAATAAACTATTTAACGCATCTTTGGCATTATCAGGCAATGATGATATTTCATTATCCAAATTAACTTGATCCGTTTCATCATCCAAACCGTCTAAATCATCATAAGACAATTCACTGTTATTTTTTTCATTTGCAATTGGCATATCAACGGATGTAGGCTTCTGAGAAGAAACATCGTTTCTCAAGAACAACCCTATACCCATTAAAATAAATAAAATAGCTACAAAAAAAACGGCAACTTTTATGTAGAATTTCTTTTTGCGTCTATCTCTAGCTAATTTAATGTGCTGCACCATTCTAATAACAACTCTATAAAATTTCAGAACTTCAATAAGACCGAGAATTGTACTAAAAATTCATTTCATTTCATAAAAAAAATTATACACCCGCATAATTTATAGACATAAATAATTACTACACCTTGTTAAAATAAAAAAAATAAGCTATTTTTCTACTTCAATTTTACCTCAGACATTTGTTTATTATGCAAATTCACTCTCTAAAATATCCATTAATCGAATTAAAAGGCGTTAATGTAACATTCGCACAAAAGACTATTCTAAGCGATATTAATTTAACGATTTATCCCAATTCCATT
The DNA here is from genome assembly GCF_000019405.1 of Histophilus somni 2336. Classification (NCBI taxonomy): domain Bacteria; kingdom Pseudomonadati; phylum Pseudomonadota; class Gammaproteobacteria; order Pasteurellales; family Pasteurellaceae; genus Histophilus; species Histophilus somni. The sequence continues at coordinate 1,741,525 of NC_010519.1, forward strand.
ATGACCATTGTAGGACCGAATGGAGGCGGAAAATCAACATTACTCAAAGTACTATTAAAACTGTTACCCGCCACAAGCGGTGAAGTTATTTATAGCAAAAATGTCGTCATTGGTTATGTTCCACAAAACATTTATTTGGACAAAAGTTTGCCTATTACCGTAGAAAAATTTTTATCTTTAAGAAAAGGGACGCATAAACAAGATATAAAAGATGCTTTAACATTACTTTCCATTGAACATTTACGTTTGAACGCTATGCAAAAACTGTCCGGCGGTGAAATGCAACGTGTTTTGCTAGCTAGGGCTATTTTGAATAAGCCTAATTTACTTGTATTGGATGAACCTACTCAAGGAGTAGATATAACAGGACAAGCAGAACTTTATCAACTGATAAAGCAAACTCAACAACAACTCAATTGTGCCATTCTCATGGTTTCCCATGATCTACATCTTGTCATGGCAGACACAAACGAAGTTCTTTGCGTTAATCAACACATCTGCTGTGCAGGCTCTCCTGAGGCAGTATCCAATGATCCGGTTTTTATTCGTTTCTTTGGCAATCAATTCGCAAAAAATATCGCTTTCTATACTCATCACCATAATCATAAACATAATATTCATGGTGATATTTGTTGTGGTCAAGATTTCCGGTCTACACAATGTAAACACAAAATAAATTAAGGAATAAAAATGCTTGAAATTCTCTTTCCCGCTTGGCTAACCGGAATATTACTCTCATTAATTACCGCACCTTTAGGCTCTTTCGTTGTTTGGAGGAAGATGGCTTATTTCGGTGATACATTGGCACACTCTGCCTTACTTGGTGTTACCTTAGGCATTTTTTTACACATCAATCCATATGTTGCTATTCTAATATTAACCGTATTATTAGCGATCTTAATGGTTTGGCTGGAAAGTAATACGCAATACTCCATAGATACCTTGTTAGGTATTATTGCACATAGTTGCTTATCTCTTGGTGTCGTTACCGTTGCTTTACTGCAAAATGTTCGTGTAGATTTAATGGCTTACTTGTTTGGAGATTTATTGGCACTGGGATTTGATGATCTCTATTTTATTGCCATCGGAGTAAGCATCGTATTAGGAATTTTAATCTTTTTTTGGCAACCTTTATTATCAATTACCGTCAGTCCTGAACTTGCTCAAGTTGAAGGCATTAATATCAAAAGAATGCAGTTTCTATTAATGATTTTAACCGCACTTACCATTGCATTAAGTATGAAATTTGTAGGTGCTTTAATTATTACTTCATTACTGATTATTCCAGCGGCAACGGCAAAACGTTTTGCAAGAAGTCCGGAAATGATGGTGATTATTGCTATTTTTGTGAGTATGATTTCCATCACATTAGGATTAACATTATCAGCATTCTATGATACGCCTTCCGGTCCTTCCGTTGTTATTAGCTCTACGTTCTTATTTATTCTTTCTTTATTTAAAAAAGAAAATAATTAGGTAAATTACAATAAAAAGACGCAAGGTAACCAAAATACCTTACGTCTTTCTTTTTATTATTGAAAAATTAATTTATTTCCAGAGAGTAGGATCAACGCCTTTACGAAGTAATTGAGGGTATTGTTCAATTTTAAATTCAGGATCTTTACCCGCTTTGAGCTGTTGGCGGTAATCTTTTAGCAACAACATAACTATCGGTGCCAATAAAACAATAGACACAAGGTTAATTAATGCCATAATCGCCATCACCGTATCTGCAAAGTTCCATACAATATTTCCTGAATTGACTGCACCAAAATACACAAAGAACAACACAATTAAACGGAAAGTGAGAATAAACAATGGTTTATTGCGAATAAAACGAATGTTACTTTCTGCATAAGCGTAGTTTCCGATAATAGAAGAAAATGCAAATAACAATAGGATAAAAGCTAAGAAATGTAAGCCAAATTCACCGACATGGTACTGTAAAGCATATTGGGTTAATGAAATGTTTTTCAGTTGTTCGCCACCATAATTATCTGACAATAAAATAATCACCGCAGTACAAGTACACACAATAATGGTATCAACAAACACACCAAGCATTTGAATCAACCCTTGACTTACCGGATGTTTGACATCTGCCGAGGCTGCTGCATTCGGTGCCGAACCCATACCAGCCTCATTGGAGAAAAGTCCCCGTTTAATTCCCATTAGCATTGCTTTGGAAAAAATTGCACCGAACATACCGCCAGCCATCGCATCAAAATTAAAGGCACTCTGAATAATACGACTTATTACTGTCGGTACCATTTCAATATTCATACCTAAAATAATCACCGCAATGATTAGATAAAACAACGCCATCATAGGAACAATCTGAGCAGAAACTTTACCAATACGTTTCACTCCACCAAAAATAATTAACCCCGTTACGATAACGAGAGTTAACCCGACATAGTGCGGTTGCCATTTCCAAGCATTTTTTGTTGCCTCAACAATAGCATTGGATTGAACTGCATTAAACGCAAATCCGAACGTAAATATTAAAGCAATTGCAAAACATACTGCCAACCAAGGAGCTTTCAATCCTCTTGTAATATAATAGGCAGGTCCGCCACGAAATAACCCGTTTTTATCTTTAACTTTAAATAACTGAGCCAAAGAAGATTCAGCAAATGCACTGGACATTCCAATCAACGCCGTTACCCACATCCAAAAGACAGCACCTTCCCCGCCAAGTGCTATTGCCGTTGCAACGCCTCCGATATTACCCACACCTACACGGCTGGCTAAACCAGTAGTAAATGCCTGAAATGGCGTTAAAGATTGTCCTTGAACAGCCCGTCCAAACCACATTTCACGCAAACTTTGTGGAAATAAACGTAATTGAATAAAGCCGGTTGCTAACGTAAAAAACACACCTACACCAAGTAATGTAATAGTCGCTAAATCCCATAGTGGTCCATCAAATTTATCAACAAACCAACTTAGTGCTTGTTCAATGTTTATTATTATAGTTGAAAACATAATCTACCTCCCATTAAATTGAAACGTGAGTATTTAAATACAAATTTAAAAAAAACAAAAACAAAAATAATTAAAATATAAAATAAATATTCTTCAATTAGAAAAAATCTAATATTAAAGCGTTTAATTAAATAAAAAACAATAAAAGGAGGTTCTACTTTTGAAAAAATACTAATCTCGTGATAAAAAGAGTGCGGCCGCACCTCGTACACCGCCGGAATCACCAAATTTTGCTTTTTTAATTAACGGTACTTTCGCTGTACGCATTAAATGCTGCGGTAATGCTTTAGGTAATGCTTCATATAAATAATCAAAGTTGGACAAGCCTCCTCCTAAGATAATCACATGCGGATCAAGTGCGGTAATAATATTGCCAATTGAAATCGCACACAGCTCAATAAAAAGTTCAACAAATTTAACCGCACTTTCGTCTTTGTCATAAAAGCACCGAATAATTTCTTTAGCGGATAACGCCTTTCCTTGTAGATCACGATACAACATTTCAAAACCACGACCGGATAAGTAAGTATCCAAGCATGCTTTATTGCCACAACCGCATTCATAAATAGGTGCTTTATCCCAACCTAACAATTTCAAGGCGTGATAATTAAGTTGCAAATGCCCCAATTCGCCCGCCATACCGCTTTGCCCGGAATGAACTTTGCCGTTAAATACTAAACCGCCGCCAAAACCGGTACCTAGAATCAAACCTAATACGACAGGATATTGCTGGTTATCTTTATCCCAAGCCTCTGACAAGGCAAAGCAATTTGCATCATTTTCCGCCCGCACTTCTCTACCTAAACGCTCAGATAGATCTTTTAAAATAGGTTTATTGTCAGCAACACGAATATTTGTAATCTCTGCAATACCGGTTTCCTGATTAACAAATCCGGGAACGCCGATGCCAACTGTACCTTTACAGGCAAATTTTTCATCGGCTTTTTGCACTAAATGGGTAATGACATTTAACCATTCATCATAACTGTCTTTGGGTGTATCCACTCTTTCGGAATAACGTTTCTCCAGTTTTTCATTAAATACAGCAAGCTCAATTTTTGTGCCACCAATATCAAATCCGTAATACATAAATCCTCCAAATATAACCAATACCAACCGCACTTTTATATCTTGTCAAAAACAAAAATATCTTTTCTTTGTAAATAAGCAAATATAATCAAATGCACAAACCAAGCGATTAAAATAGAAGCCAATAGATCAATAGGATAATGCATACCTAAGCGTAATCGACTCACTAACATTAACACCGCCCACACAGTTACAACAGGTACTAGCAATTTAATTTTAGGGTTGCGATGACCAAGTAATTGTGCAAATCCAACAACTAATAGCAGCCAAGTTGCCGCAAACATTGTATGTCCGGAAGGGAAAGAATAACCTGTTTCATTAGCATGATGTTCGATCAACCAATCAGGTGTGGTCTGTTTTGTCTTTGTTTCTTGATAATATTGATACACTATTTTTTTCCGCTCATGGCGTTTTTGTGCATAAAAATCATCTGTACTCATGTCTGAATTCTGCACTATTTCTTGCACTAAAGGACGAGGTTCAGAAAACATTGTTTTTAAACCGCTCTTAATGCCTTGAGTCAAAATAACTGAACATGCCATAATCACAATTGCCCATATTGCCTGTTTTTTATCCCGAATTGCAACGAAATAAAATAAAGCAAATGCAATACAAGTGATAATTGCATAAGGTGTGCTACCCGTTTCTGTTAAAAAATATAAAAAATAATCAAGCGAGGCAACTTCATTAGATTGCCAGTGCCAATCAATGAAGTAAGTAAAAATTGGTACAACGCAAAGTAATAAAGTATATAATGAAAAACGTTTTAACATCTTGATAACTCATAAAATGAACTTATATAAGGCTCTTGCATTTTAACATTATCAAGTTATAAAAAGCTAAAAATAAGTATAGGTATTTTATTATGTCCAAAATTCAGTTAGTTGCTGAAGCTAAATTACCCACCGAGTTCGGAATTTTCCGTATTGTCGGCTTTGAGTTTCCTGATACTCAAAAAGAACATGTTGCTCTTGTAATGGGCGATATTAATGATGATAAACCTGTTCTTGCACGTATCCATTCAGAATGTTTAACCGGCGACGCTTTACATAGCTTAAAATGTGATTGCGGTTTCCAACTGGCGACCGCATTACGCCAAATCAGCGAAGCAGGACGAGGAGTATTGATTTATCATCGTGAAGAAGGGCGTGGTATTGGACTAATTAATAAAATTCGAGCTTACGCTTTGCAAGATCAAGGATTGGATACGATTGAGGCGAACCTTGCTTTAGGTTTTGCTGCTGATGAACGCAACTTTTCGGTTTGTGCCGATATTTTTGCATTACTGGGGGTGAAACAAGTACGTCTGCTCACAAATAATCCGAATAAAATTGAAACCATGAAAAAATCCGGTATCAATATTGTGGAGCGAGTGCCATTGAATGTAGGTGAAAACCGCTATAACACAGAATATCTAGATACGAAAGCAAAAAAAATGGGACACTTTATTGTGCATAATAATGAACAACATTTAATCGCTTGTCCGCATTGCCAAGAAGAAATTCCGAAAAAATAATTTTCATAGGTTGGCATTCCCCAACCTATATTTTTAACTAAGTTGTCCAATAATTTATTTTTCTATTTAATCTTTCTCACTTAATTCCGGTATTATGTAGCAGTTGCACAAAGACCAAAATTCAATTTTGACCGCAATAAAATTTCTGATGCCCTTAACTCCCAAAACAGAGTTAAGGGCATTTCTTTTGCTTAATTCTAACTCATTTTCCCACACATTAGACAAAATTTCCTTACCGCAGACGTAACCAATCCGCTCAACCTTGTAAAAGGTAAGCAATTTTCCCTGATGCAAATCGGGATGTGATTTTGCAATTAAAAGTTAAGCTGCAAGTAATTCCTGTTCATACTTCATCATCTCATTGAGATTTTTGAAGTAGGTTTGGGAGATTTCTTCAGGACTGAAAGCGGTTATACCAATAAGCTCTTGGGTTCGATGATTACCTTGCCAATAGCCGACCCATTCTCTTAATGGCAATACCCATAAACAGCGTTTAAGAATATCATTGAACAGCTCACCATTAGACTTTTGACGGCTATCCGACATAAAGGCAGCTTGATTGGCGTAATGTAGGGCGTATTTATTATCACATTTATGGTGTACGCCACGATGTAAATCACGAAAGCGAGCGTTGAAGGATTCAGCAAGATTATTGTTGATGCCTTGATAGCTATACGCTTCTTGGTGATTGACTGACCAACGTGTGTAGTGAAAGTCTAAACCTGAATAAGCAGGGTTTTCATCACACATGATATGGCTGCCACTTTTAACAAATTGATGATTCATTTTCAAAATGGTTTCGGCACTTTCACTGTAATCCATTGCAACAAGGGTGCGGTTTGAACCCCACAGATTTTCATCGTTGGAGGCTCGTTGGCTAAAGTTGATAATACAGCGTTTAGTCGGGCGGAATTTGGGAAGTTTTGTCTTTTTGTCTCTCTGTTTATATCTGTTTTTACGGAAATTAGGTTTTCTGAGCCTAAAGTTTATCCACGCCCCATCTTCGTGAATTTCGCCTTGTAATGGACTTAAATCACGAGTTTTGAATAGGGTTTCACGCAGTTTATGACACAAAACAAAAGCGGTTTTGTAATTGATATTTAAGTGGCGGCTCATTGTGATAGCGGAAATACCTTTTACGCTATTGACAAATAGGGCGATGGCAGCAAGTAAATCAACGAGCGGTAATTTATGAAAAGCAAATACCGTATTTGTTGTGATGTAGAAATGACGTTTACAATGTTTGCAGCACCAACACTTACGAGATTCGAGGAAATAAGCGTGATGACGAACACCATAATGTGGACAACACACATCACGGATATTATCAGGGTTTCCCCAACGATTTGCTTTTAAAAGTTGAAAGGCTTCATCTTCGCTTAAACGGAAGATTTTTTTGAGATTTAAATTCTTAGATTTGCTAGAAAGCAGATAGTGCTGTGCCATAAGTATTCCTTGTGTGTACAAGGTACTCAAAGCCAAATGCCAGATATAAAAAATCGCCCACCTGAATTTTCAGGTCGGCTCAAAGCGTTTTGATTGCTTCGAATACCTAGCATAAGCACCATAGGAATGGCGAAATTTGATAACTCACCAGTGAAGTTATCTAGTTTAGCGGGGCTTTAGCCCTAAACCGTAATGAAACAGCACATGTACGCCTTATATAACAAACATACATGCTATAAAGGGTGTTCTAGCAAATTGTCTATCTTCAAAAATTTGAAGTATTCTTGATTATAGAGTGAATTATATAGATATTCAACCTTAAATAGATAAAGAAAAGACAACGAATACCGCTGCCTTTGCTTATATGATTATGAATAATATTTTGAGGGCTGAAGTCGATTAGACCTAAATTTCACACCATTTTCGCAAGGTTTTAAGCTACCTTTTAAGTATTCCAATGTTAAACTCGCTCATGGTGAAATTCACTCACATCAGGGGCATCATAGATGCGGTAAGTATCTTTATAACTCCAGTAGTCCCTCGCTCTCTTTTCCCTTTGCGATGACCGCCAAAATAGCTTTCATCTAACTCAATGTTTCCCTCAAAAATTTCATCGGTTTCAAGAGATAAATGGTGATCCTGACTTCGAGTATATTCGAAACTGAACGAGCAGTCACTTCTAGCACAAAAACTCAAGTAATCTTTTTTATATCATTTCCCTTTATTTTTTTCCTTAAATTCCTGTTTATAAAAAATGCGAGACAGATCACTAATTTAACATCTGGTTGTTTTCTATACCTATTTCCTGTGTTATAAACGTATTTCCTTTATCCAATTATTCCTAGAAAATCCATAGTAAAGGTAGCAGAATAATGTGTAATTTTTTTAGTAGGTTAAAACAGCATTTTCGCAAACATCCTTGTTGCTGTGTTTCATTAGCATTTTTACTTCTATTATTACTTTGGTTAGCAGATTTACTTCTTGTTCAAATCATCACTCCTTTCCGTTGTGATATGTGGAAAGGCAAAGAGCTAGAAGTTTTTTTAACCCCCGAAGAATGGAGGAAACTATCGGGCGTTAATGAATCATTAAAAGATACTGAGTGGATACATTATCCAGCTATTGAGGGAAAAGCAGAAAAAGATCCTTTTTTTATAAAGAATAAGGGGGTATATCAGCCAGTAATGTATTTTAATGGTGATAGACATTGGCTAAGTGAGGTTAATAGTAAATACCCTTACTTAAATATATATATCCCAAAAAGATACTAGGGCATAATACATTTATCTTATACGATCAAAATTTAAAAAAAAGAATGGTCCAGTATAATATCATAAGAGGCTATTTCCGTGATCCTTTTTTTGGGGTATCGGGGAGTTTTGATTGTAATAAAAATGCTATGTCAGATGGCTCAGATCTGATAGAAGATTATTTAAAATAACTAGAGAGGTAAGATATGTCTAATGATAATTTGGCGTTGTTGGCTGCTGCTGCGTATGGCGAATTCTCTGAAATAAATAATATTAAGGAAATTCAGAAAACCTTAATAAAAAAGGCTGAAGTATCCGCTACTCAAGCTGAAAAATTTACAGATACTTATGAAATAATCGCTCATCAAGCAAACACGGCTAGTGGCTATTCAGGGACTATTGTTAAAAATAAATATTTTACATAGAGAGATATTATGAAAAAAAAGATTCTTGCCGTATTTTTAAGTATTATTACGATTATATTTATTTCTACCTATCCTTATTCATTTTGGCTTAGTGAAGTAGTTGTTAGAATGGTGATTGCTGAATTTGAACAAATAATATTTCCAATTAAAAGAACAAAAGTTTTGAATAGCAATGGTTTTAATATAAAAGAAGAAATATGTATCCCTTATAAAAGTTTTTTTGGTGAGTATGCAATTAATATTGATCTAAAAGATAAATCGCTAAAACCATTTGAGACAAAAAGCGTTTTATTAAATGATTTTGATTTTTATATATCTATATATGATGATAAAAACCAATTATTATTTTATAACAGCCCTCAAGACATCAGAGATAAGTCGAGAGAAAAATATAATTCTGTAACACTAAATGAATATATTTTTCCTAAATCAGGGTGTTATAAGGTTAATGTTGAAAGTGTAGATGTAAATAATAGCAAGTATAAATATTTATATTTACGTATTTTTATAACACATGCCATTCCTTAAATTAAGATAAATGTAGGTGATTATTATGAAAAAATATACTTTAGAAGTTAAAATAGCAGAAAGAGGAACCTCATATAAAGGTCATAGTTCTTCTGTTGCTGGGCATATTTTCTATGTATTAGTAGATGAACATGGCAACAGAAAAAGTTTTGGCTGGGGAAAAGGAGAGAATTCAACACTAGGTGGAATAGAGAACATTACTAAAACAGATGACATCGATTATTCAGAAACAAATTTCGGTGGCTCCGATGATGATATGTTATACGGTGGCGACGGGGCAGATACCTTGCTTGGTGAAGGTGGTGATGATTATTTAGATGGCGGAGAAGGCGAAGATGTTGCCGAGTTCTCGGGTAATTTTGCTGACTATAAAATCACTAAAATGGGTGATGGCTTATTAATTAGCGACACCAAACAAGGACGAGATGGTACGGACTTTTTACGCAATATTGAGAAGCTGAATTTTAAAGATATTACGAACTATCAAGTACCAGTAACCAATAATTTTAAGCCACAACTTCCCTCCTTCCAAGCCTAAATAACTATTTAATCCCCCCTCATTAAAACCTAATTAAACATCATTTAACTTTTTGTAAAATAAACTGCAAGACAGATCACAAATTTAGCATTTAGTTGTTTGCTATTTTGAAAAATTCCTTATACTCGCTAAAGAGGTTTTTATACCAAAACTTAGGAAAATTTGATGTCTTTTATTCGTATTGTATTGTGGGTACTTTTAGGCTGGTTCTTACTTTGGGCTGGGAAATGGGGTTATTTTATATATAAAGCACATGAGTCGTTTTTGCCTGACGTAAATATTCCTCTTAAATTACAAAAAGGCTATAAATACGTGTTTGAATATATCCCTCCAGATGCAAGTTTAAAAGAGCAAACATGGTCATTAGAGATAGAGGGAATAAGTTTTAATAAAGAATATGAAAGTCATCTAAAAAACTTAATGTTAAATGATGGTATTGAACATATAAGTAAAATTAAAGAGGGGTATCTTTATCCAGCACCAGTAATAAAAACTAGAGTAAAAAATCTAGAAACAGATGAAGTGTATGAGAATGTATTATCTTTTCAAAACAAGAACTCCAGCCATGTATGCAATGAAACCCTACAAAATATTTGGTGTTATCATTATAGAGCTGATGTACTCACAGGACAACGTTGGCTAAGATTTTTCCCTAATAATAGATATTTAATAGAAATTGAAGTTCTTTATTCTGATATTAGACAAGCAAATTTAAAATCAAAACTTGTTCTAGGTGATGCACATTTAAAAAAAACATATCGTTTTTAAGGAGATATCATGGGTAATTATATTGTCGAAATTAAATTAGCAGAAGTCGGAACTGAATATACTTTTCAGGAAGATCGAAATGATCATGATAAAGGAGATAAAATCTCGTCAATAGGGGGACATGCTTGGCTTTCTATTCAAGGTTCTGACGGTAAAGTTGAAGGTTTTGGATTTGCTTCGGAGAATGCTAAAGCATTTGATGTAGGAAGAAAAGTTGATGATGACAACCAAGCCTATGTTCACGCAAATACTATTATCAAATTTGAAATTACCGAAGAACAGTATAAAAGATTTACGCATTTTAAAAAAACAGGAGAGTATTCAGGAGGGAGATTTGATTTTAGTAGATATAATCTTGACTCTCATAACTGTGTTACAGCTGTTGCTTCAGCGTTAATTGCAATGGGAGTAAATAAAGAAAAAAATCTTATTAGTCCAAATGAGATTGATCTAACTCATCATTTAACATCTTCATCTTTTTTCGATGATACAAATAATTCGGGTCAACACACACGGAATTTACAGGTGTTGGAATATCAGGGCTAAAATTAATAAAAAATAATATTTATACAACTGAAAAATATAGACATGGTAAACTTGTAAATACATCCGTAATAGGAACAGCACCAACTACTCCAATTAACAAAACCCCAACCAACAATTTCGACATTTCCACTACCCCAATCCTAGATAAAAACTCTAATAATGATGCGGTTTCTCTTTCTCCTGCACTCTATGCCCTACTGGACAAAGATATATTAAATAAACATAACGATCCGTTTTCAGTTTCCATGTCGAATATTACCACTAATGGTTTTAGAGTATCGAACTATAATCTCTCCAAAGGTATTTTTGACAATGATAATAAATCCGTCCTTAATGAAAAATATTCTTTTATTAAAGATCCAAAACTGCTTAATAAAGTAAAAGGTTTTGGTTATTCTCGCTTACCTGTCGATCCCCTTATCCTTGATTTAAACGGCGATGGTGCAAGAGCGGTGAGTTATACCGAAAAACCGGTATTATTTGATATTGATAATGACGGTGGCTCTTTAGAAGAAACAGGTTGGTTAAGCCATCAAGATGGATTATTGGTGAGGGACTTAAACAACAACGGCAAAATCGACAATATGTCGGAAGTCTTTTCTGAATATTATGCGGGCAGAGCAGGACGTAATAGCGAAGCAGGTGAAAAGCGTTTTGCTAATGGTTTTGAGGCGTTAAAAAGTTTAGATAGTAATAAAGATAATGTATTTGATAGCAAAGACAGGGATTTTAATGCCGTGCATGTGTGGCAAGATGCCAATCACAATGGCGTAACAGATAAGGGAGAATTAAAAACCCTTAAACAATTAGGCATTACCGCTATCAAATTAGATTATGAAGAGAAAGGCGGACAACTTTTTAATGGCAATGAATTATTAGCAAAAGGCAGTTTTACTCGCAATGGTAAACAACAAGAAGTGGTGGCGGTAAACTTTTTAGCCAACCCGAGAGGACATCGTATTAGCAATGCCAATGGCGGTAAGAAAACCGTGACGGAAGCCTCGGGTTTAATTCAGGGCACGACAGGTTGGACAGCCGTTGATGATGTCAATCGGGATTTAAGTGCGGTGACATTAGGCGTTGAAAACATCCAAGCAGGCAATGGTCATGATACCCTACGAGGCGATGAGCAAGATAACTGGCTTGCTGGTGGTGGAGATACGATACGGCACAATTCCAATATCGTACTCGCCGCCGCCGTTTTACCACAAATTCAGCTACCTTAATTATCCGTTTACTCAAAACAGAGCCACATCGTTATTGGCGTGTTGAAGAAATTACAAAAGCAATCCTCATAGCAGATAACCAACCCAATACCCCTGTAAATCGCACCTATATTAAGAATGTTCATGCGGCAATGGATAGGTTGCTCAAAAAAGGCATTGTAGAACGACAGTCAGACAAGACTCACAAGATGGCTTTATGGCGATTAAAAACCGAGAAATAATGGTTATCACTGTTATTTCTACGTTGCAATCTCTTTTAATCGCCACTGAATTACCTTAACCGAAGATTTCTCTTGCAAAACCTGTCTCTCAACAATGCCTTTCTCTTGTAATCTTCTTAATGCGTGTGAAAAGGCAGTTACAATTGAATGATGCTGAGATTTATGCTCTCTTTTCCCTTCAATCTCAAATGCTTTAAACATTATCTCTTTCGCTGACATCCATTGGTTTGGGTAATGTTTAAACACTTTTGCAATATAATCGCTAGGGTGATAAGCGTATATTGAAATCACATTTCCATTACCAATAGATTTAGCTTTCCTCTTGATAGGACTTGAAAACGGATCACTCTGTAATGCCACTAAGGCTTGTTGTAGAGTTACTTGATGCTCTTTCGCCTTTTCAATACATCGCTCAAAGTGAGTAATTTGTTGAGTAAGTTCAGCAATTTTCTGCCGAATAAGGGTTTCCCCACTCATTCTTGCCATAAATAAAAATCCTTATGATGTAAAATAACCACAAGGATTTTAGTCAAATTTAGTTAATTGGTCTTTGTGCAACTGCTACATAATACCGCTTAATTCTGTGTTAAAATCCATTTTGCATTTTTAACCCGATACAACGGTTACGAACAAATATAGGTAAGATAATGCTCCCTAGATTAAAAGATATTCCTCAACTTGATCCTTTAGTTTCTGCCTATTTGGAAAAATTAAAAACGCAACATTTTGAAGGTGATATAGCGACAAATTATGCAGAACGTTTAAGTTTAGCAACCGATAACAGTGTTTATCAACAACTTCCACAAGCTATTTTATTTCCTAAAACAACAAACGATGTGGTATGCCTTACAAAGCTGGCTCAACAAAAAAATTTCCAATCTCTTACCTTTACGCCAAGAGGCGGCGGTACAGGAACCAATGGTCAAGCAATTAACCATAATATCATCGTTGATCTTTCTCGTTATATGACAAAGATCTTGGAACTCAATGTGGAGCAACGGTGGGTTCGTGTACAAGCCGGTGTTGTTAAAGATCAGCTCAATCAATTTTTAAAACCCTACGGGTTGTTTTTTTCACCGGAACTTTCTACCAGTAATCGAGCTACTATTGGCGGAATGATTAATACTGATGCTTCCGGACAAGGCTCTCTAAAATATGGTAAAACTTCAGATCATGTACTAGCACTAAAATCTGTCTTAATGAATGGAGAAATTTTAGAAACAAGTGCGGTCAAATCTGATGAATTTTTACAAAATATTCAGCATTTATCATCAACAGGACAAAAACTTCATCAAGAAATCTTTCAACGCTGTCAACAAAAACGCTCACAAATTCTCACTGATTTGCCTCAATTAAACCGTTTTTTAACCGGCTATGATTTAAAAAATGTATTTAACGAAGATCAAAGCGAATTTAATCTTAGTCGTATTTTAACCGGATCTGAAGGTTCATTAGCTTTTATTTGCGAAGCGGTTTTAGACTTAACACCTATTCCTCAATACCGCACTTTAATCAACATCAAATATAGCTCTTTCGATGCAGCATTACGCAATGCACCTTTCATGCTGGCGGTTGAAGCATTATCCGTTGAAACCATTGATAGCAAAGTACTAAATCTAGCCAAACAAGATATTATTTGGCATTCTGTACATGAATTACTTACGGAAGAAAAAGAAAACCCAATTTTAGGTTTAAATATTGTTGAATATGCAGGAAACGACCGCACCTTAATTCAAAAACAAGTATCTCACTTATGCCAACTGTTAGACGATAAAATAGCTCAACAACAAGATAACATTATCGGTTATCAAGTTTGCTCAGATCTTCCTTCCATCGAACGAATTTATGCTATGCGAAAAAAAGCGGTGGGCTTATTAGGTAATAGCAAAGGCAATAAAAAACCTATTCCTTTTGTGGAAGACAGTTGCGTACCGCCTAAAAATCTAGCCAACTATATTAGTGAGTTTCGTCAATTATTAGATAAACATCACCTAGATTACGGTATGTTTGGACATGTCGATGCAGGTGTTCTACATGTACGCCCCGCTTTAGATTTATGTAATAAAGAACAAGTTTTGCTATTCAAAACTATTTCTGATCAAGTAGCAGATTTAACAAAAAAATATGGTGGCTTAATTTGGGGAGAACATGGAAAAGGAATGCGTTCACAATACGGTGAAAAATTCTTTACTCCGGAATTATGGCAAGAATTACGCTACATTAAATTTTTATTCGATCCGAATAATCGTTTAAATCCGGGTAAAATTTGTACCGCACTTTATTCTGAACAAGAACTCTACTCCATTTTGTCGCCAATGCGGGCAGATCAAGATCGTCAAATCCCCATTCAAATGCGAGAGGAATTTTCCGGTGCGATGAATTGTAATGGTAACGGATTATGCTTTAACTTTGATGTTCACAGTGCCATGTGTCCGTCTATGAAAGTCAGCAAAAACCGGCTATTTTCGCCCAAAGGGCGTGCAGCAATAATTCGTGAATGGTTGCGTTTGATGGCAAATGAAAATATCTCGCCTGAACAGCTGAATTTTCGTAAAGTCGAAGTGAAATTAACAGATCTTGTCAAAAAAATTCGCAATACGGTTGCCCAAAAACGAGGGGAATACGATTTTTCTCACGAAGTTAAAGAGGCTATGAATACTTGTTTAGCCTGTAAGGCTTGTGCTACGCAATGTCCAATTAAAATTGATGTGCCCAGCTTTCGTGCCAAGTTTTTCTATTTTTACCATAACCGCTATTTACGCCCATTGAAAGATTATGTGGTTGCAAATGTAGAAATGATGGCACCTTTAATGGCAAAAGCACCGAAATTTTTCAACTTTTTTACAACGGCTAAACTCACTCAATCTTTGGCTGAAAATCTGCTAGGGATGACTGATTTACCCTCATTGTCTGTTCCCTCTTTGCAACAACAGTTAGTTGAAATAAATTATCAAGGTTATTCATTGGAGCAACTGGAAAATCTAAGTGCGGTAGAAAAACAAAATATTTTATTGATTGTTCAAGATCCGTTTACCTCTTTTTATGATGCAAAAGTCGTCGCTGATTTTGTAGCACTCTGTCAAAAATTAGGTTACAAAGCAATTGTTCTGCCTTTTAAACCTAATGGTAAAGCAATGCACATAAAGGGATTCCTAGCACGTTTTGCCAAAACTGCAAAAAATCAAGCGGACTTCCTCAATAAGATAAGTAAACTCGGTTTATCTCTGGTCGGTGTTGATCCTGCCATTGTTCTTTCTTATCGTGATGAATATAAAGAAATTCTCGGTGATGAAAGAGGAGATTTTAATGTTATCACTGCTCATGAGTGGTTGAAACAAGAATTAAGTTCAGGGAAACTTGAGCATAAACTTACACAAATTATGCAAAAAAATAACCGCACTTTTAATAAAGAAAGTCAACAAAAATGGTATTTATTTCCACATTGTACGGAAAGTACTACACTACCGAACAATGCAAAAGAATGGCAGCAAATTTTTTCAGCTTTTGGACAAGAATTACAAACCAAAAATGTTGGTTGTTGCGGTATGGCAGGAACGTTTGGGCATGAAATTCAACACCTAGAGATGTCAAAAGAAATTTACCATTTATCCTGGGCTAAAAAATTACAAGGAAAAAATCCTGATTATTGTTTAGCTACGGGGTATTCTTGTCGCAGTCAAGTTAAACGTATGCTCCATTGGCAACCTAAGCATCCTATTCAAGCCCTATTATCAATTATTTAAATAGAAAGAACTTGTTATGAAAATTTGGAAAAAAAACTACACATTAGATCAGCTTAACCAATTAACCGCCAATTGTGCCGTTGCACATTTAGGTATAGAATTCACTGCTCAAGGTGATGATTGGCTTGAAGCAACTCTCCCCATAGATCATAGAACAACTCAACCTATGGGATATTTACACGGCGGTATATCCTGTGCATTAGCTGAAACAGTAGGGTCAGCGGCAGGTTTTTGTTGTGTTGATGAAAATCAAGCGGTACTTGGTGCAGAAATCAATGCAAGCCATTTACGCCCTGCTACAAAAGGAAAAGTGACAGCGAGAGCAACACCAATTCGGATAGGAAAAAATATTCACGTTTGGCAAATCAATCTTTACGATGAAGAACGGAAAATTTGTTGTAGCTCAAGACTAACATTAAGTGTGATAGCAATTAATTAACAATTAAATAACGTTGCTCGTTGGCTATTAACACCAATCCACAACGCATGATTTACCATTGACATCACAAGATAATAATTTAGGAAGTTATACAATGAAAAAAGACAATAAAATACTCGGCGTAGTGCTAGGCATAGGGCTTATTTTAGTGGGGATATTTATATTAAACAGTCCCTTATTGACTTTATTGACAATTATTTCGTACCTTGCATGGGCAGTTTTGCTCAGGGGGTTATTTTCCCTCTTTAAATGTTATAAATCACATAAAAATACCCAACCATTTGATAAAACAGAATTAGCCGCCGGCATCGTCTTAATGATTCTTGGCGTGATATTCTTAACCAACCCTTCATTTACCAATGCACTTGTATTTTATTTAGTCGCCTTTTGGTTTATATTTGAGGGGATTGTCGGTATATATTATGCCGCCAAACAAAAAGATGTAGCAAAATGGGTAGGCATTGTGCTGGGGATTTTTCTCGTATTTTTTGGCTTATCCATTTCAGTAGAACCTCTCAGAGCTATATTGGCACTCAATCTATTGCTGGGATTGGCAGTAGTAACCAACGGGATTCAACTCCTAATCGTTCAACTGATGAAAGAGAAATAGAGGGCTACCGAATGAAAAAAATCGGTATTATTCTTGCCAATTTAGGTACACCCGATGAACCCACTCCTAAAGCATTATCTCGCTATTTATGGCAATTTTTGACTGATCCACGTGTAGTGGATCTACCTAAATGGCGTTGGTATCCGTTACTTAAAAGCATTATTTTGCCTCGCCGATCAGCTCGGGTCGCCAAAATATATCAAACCGTTTGGACAGATAAAGGTTCTCCTTTACTTGTCATTTCCAATCAACAAAAGCAAGCGTTACAATCCCACTTCGATGAACACCGGATTAATGCAACAGTAGAAATTGCAATGACGTATGGTAACCCGTCAATGGAAAGTGCGGTTGAAAAACTATTGAAAAAGCACGTGAATGAAATCATCTTGTTACCCCTTTTCCCACAATATAGCAGTACAACTACCGGTGCTGTCTTTGATGCTTTTGCACAGGCATTAAAAAAACAACGCAACATTGTGCCTTTTCAGTTTATTCATTCATACCATTTACATGAAGATTATATCGAGGCACTGGTAAATAGTATTAACACTAAACACAAACCGGATGAATACTTAATTTTTTCTTTTCATGGCATACCGTTACGCTATGAAAATGAAGGAGATTATTATCGTAAACATTGTCATGAAACAGTTTTAGCTGTAGTAGAACGTTTAGGCTTGCGTGAAAATCAGTGGCAAATGACGTTCCAATCAAGATTCGGAAAAGAAGAATGGTTGCAACCTTATACGGATAAAGTGTTGGAAAATATTTATCAACGAAATATACAAAAAGTTGCCGTGGTTTGTCCCGGATTTTCCGCAGATTGTTTAGAAACAATCGAAGAAATTAATGAAGAAAATCGAAGAATTTTTCTCTCTCATGGGGGAGCGTCTTTTCAATATATTCCCGCACTTAATGCAGAAATGCAACATATTGAAATGATGTATAAATTAATCTCAAGTAGATTATAAAATCAACTGGTAAAATAGAGCTGTAAAATACTCTATTTACATCTAAAAACATTAATCTTAAAATGCCCCGTCATCGCATACCACTGTCAGTTAAATTTGCTGATTTATCTTTCTAACTCTCAACGAATTAAAGGAAATTGAGATGAAAAAATTAACTAAAATGACTTTAGCTAATCTGATTTTACTCGGAGCGATTCAAACAGCGAATGCCAGTGATAATACTGTGTATCTTTATACATGGAGTGAATATGTCCCTGAAGGATTATTAGAAAACTTTACTAAGGAAACAGGCATTAAAGTTATTGCATCCAGTTTAGAATCCAATGAAACAATGTATGCCAAGCTAAAAACGTTGGGTAAAAATAGTGGATATGATGTTATTGCACCAACCAGCTATTTTGTTTCTAAAATGGCAAGAGAAGGTATGTTAAAGGAATTGGATCATAGTAAACTTCCGGTGATAAAGGAACTTGATCCTAATATGTTGGATAGACCTTTTGACAAAGGTAATAAATACTCTCTCCCCCAACTATTCGGTGCAACCGGTATCGGATACAATACGGACAGTCAAAATCCGGAACAACTGCAATCTTGGGGTGATTTATGGAACCCTGAATTTGCAAATAAACTGCAAATGCTGGATGACCCAAGAGAACTATTTAATATTGCATTACTAAAAATGGGGGAAAATCCAAATACCCAAGATCCAAAGGTAATAGAAAAAGCCTATCAAGAATTATTAAAGCTACGTCCTAATATTTTAGTTTTTAACTCTGATAATCCCGCAAATACCTTTATTACCGGTGAAACAGATGTCGGCTTGATTTGGAACGGATCTATTCGTGTCGCACAAAATGCAGGCGTACCGATTAAAATTGTTTATCCAAAAGAAGGAACCATGTTGTGGATTGATAATTTAGCCATTCCAGCAACAGCTAAAAATGTTGAATCGGCATACAAACTCATCAATTACCTGTTAAGTGCGGATGTTTCCGAAAAATTAACGCTCGAAATAGGCTATCCTACTTCAAATCTCAACGCTCTCGAACGCTTGCCAAAAGAATTAACCGAAAATAAAGGTATCTTCTTACCGCAAGAAGTGCTTGATCGAAGTCAATGGCAAGTAGATGTAGGAGAGGCGGCTGAACTTTATGAAACTTATTATCAAAAATTAAAAAATATGCAATAAATACTTCCCCGAAAAGAACTCATGAATGATCCCCGTAAACTGCGGGGATTTTATTTATCAGATAAACTATTTTTAAATATTTTTACTCATCAACTTAAATGAAGTTTAATTCGCTTTATATTCTTCAATCACAACAGGTAAAGTCAAGGTTTTATCTAAACGCTGTATGACCATATTTATTGTGGTATTAGGTTTAGTATTACTAATCGCTTCCATCATTTGAGCAGGAGAAACAGCATCAATACCATCAAAACTAACAATCACATCACCAGGCTGAATACCGGCTTTATGTGCAGGGCTACCTTGTAATATTGATGTAATTAAAATTCCTTTATCTCTTAACCCCTTTCCATTGCTAAATAGAATATCACTTTGCACCCCTAAGTAACCACGAATAACTCGACCATCACGAATGATTTTTTGCATAACATCATTAGCTAATTCAATAGGAATGGCAAAATTTAATCCTTCCGCAATTTCGTTGGCATTCTTACCAATACTTAACGTACTTATACCAATCAATTCACCAGCAGAATTAATGAGTGCCCCACCGGAATTACCACGATTAAGAGGTGCATCCGTTTGAATAAAATTTTGTCGTCCAATGAAATCGCCAACAGCATTACGACCCAACGCACTAATAATACCTTGCGACACACTTTGACCTAGGTTATAGGGATTCCCAATAGATAAAACGACATCACCGACATGAGCTTGCCGTTTTGGATTTTGTGGAATGGTTGCCAGATTATCTGCATGAATTTTTAAAACCGCTAAATCTGTCAAGCGATCCGACCCCACTAACTTCGCTTCAAAAATACGTCCATTTTGTAATGCCACCACAATTTGATCCGCATTTTGAACAACATGCTCATTAGTCAATATATAACCATCTTTTGACATAATAACGCCGGATCCCAAGTTATTAATTTGTGGCTGGTAATTATTGGTTGTAAATGCAAAAGCTTGATTATAAACATTAACTACCGCCGGTGAAGCAATACGTACAGCATCTTTATAAGAAAGAATATCTTTTTGTATAAAAAAAACATTTGTCAAATACCCATTTCCTTTGAAAACAGGCAATATAAGTAACACCAATGCTGCGGCAGCTAACCCAGTGATTATTGATTGAATTAATTTTTTTATCATTATGTGATTGCCCTCAGTATCATAAAATGTGACGCTGATAATTCAACTTAATGTCTTCGCCAATTTGTGCCAAAGATAACAATTGCCACTTTGGTGCATCGGCTAAACGCTTCAAATGTGGCAAATGGCAAAAACCACGAGCTTTATTACCCAGTAATTTCGGTGCCATATAAATAATGAGCTCATTCACTAAATTTTCCTCAATAAATGCACCAGCTAAAGTTTCTCCCGCTTCTAACCAAAGACTATTAATCTGACGCTTTGCCAATTCAATCAACAAGTTTTCCAAATAAGAATGCTCGTTACTTGGGAATAATTTTATATATTGACAATAATCAGGAAACGCTGACATATCACGCTCTTTATCACCCACCAGCCAAACGGGAGATTGACATTGAAATAATTTATGACGAGGTGTCACAAGATGCTGACGATCAAGAATAATTCTGACAGGTTGACGCACATCTTCAACTTTATAATTTTGTTGTAATTCCGATGGAAATTGCTCCCAACGAAGATTTAACAAGGGATCATCGGCTAACACCGTCTTAGCTGTCGATAAAATTGCAGAAACTTTAGCCCGCTCTTGCTGTACGTCTTGCCGTGCCTGTTCTCCGCTAATCCATTTACTCTCGCCATTAGCCATAGCAGTTCGACCGTCAAGGCTTATTGCCATTTTCAAGATAACAAAAGGTTTCTGTGTTCTCATTCGTGTTAAAAAACCTTTGTTTAATAATTCCGCTTTTTCTTGTAATAATCCTACCGCACTTTCAATACCTGCTGCTTGCAACATAGCTAACCCTTTGCCTGCAACTTGCGGATTAGGATCTTTCATTGCCACAATAACGTTGCGAATACCTGCTTCAATTAGTCCTTGTGCACAAGGAGGCGTTCTTCCGAAATGAGAACAAGGCTCTAAAGTCACATAAGCAGTTGCCCCCTTTGCTCTATCACCGGCATCACGTAATGCCATAACTTCCGCATGGGGTTGCCCCGCTTTAAAATGAAAACCTCTCCCAACAATTTCACCATTTTTGACTAAAACACAGCCCACAGCAGGATTAGGTGTTGTGGTAAATATGCCTTTTTTCGCAAGATCTAAAGCTATCTGCATAAAATATTCATCTTGAGCTGAAAATGTTGGTTGCATCATTAATCCTTTAATTTTTCAATTTCATTGGTAAATTGATTAATATCATCAAAACTCAAATAAACCGAGGCAAAACGAATATAAGCAACTTTATCCAATTCTTTCAATTCAGCCATCACTAAACGCCCAACATCTTGACTTTTCACATCACGCTCACCAGTTGCTCGTAATTGATAAATAATGCGACTAATTGCTTTCTCTACATCATCAGAACTCACAGGTCGTTTTTCTAAAGCATGTTGAATACCTCGACGCAATTTATCTTCATCAAAAGGTTCACGTGAGCCATCATTTTTGATAATTTTAGGCACAATAACTTCCGCACTTTCAAAGGTCGTGAACCGCTCATGACAATATCCACATTCTCTACGGCGACGAACCTGATAACCATCAGAAACCAAGCGACTATCAATCACCTTTGTCTCCTCCATTGCACAAAAAGGACATCGCATAAAAAATCCTTAATTAATCAAAAAAAAATAAAGCTTATCTTAGCAAAATAGACGTAACTTGACGATATATTTACATGTCAGTCAACAACGAAATGAGAGTTCCCTTTTAGATTTAGAATAAATTTTGACATTCATTTTCTTTTAAGCGTTTAATGAAAAACATGTTGTACCAAAACCATATACAAAACGGTACCGACTGCAATGGATAAAAACATGTTTTTTTGCCAAAAATGCAGTACTAATACCACAATACCAGCAATGAAATCAGGTATACCACGATGACCTGTCGTCAGATCAATATTTTTATAGCAATATACTACCAACATACCGAACATTGCTGCCGGTAATACTTTGCCTAAATAGCGAATATATTCCGGTACAGGGCGATTAGCTGGAAAAATCCAAAAAGGCAACCAGCGAAAAAGCTGTACACCTAAAATTCCCATACCAATAGTGATTAACTGTTCATGAAAAGTCACTTATCTCTCCCTATCTATTCAATTTAGTCGCCAGTTTTTGCGATAATATTGAACGGCGTAATGTTAAATACAACCAAATGCCAATCAGTGTTGGAATAAGAAAACCCTCTTTCCCTACCGTTAATAAAGAAATCAATGCGATTCCGAAGCCAAATAATGAACTTTCATGAGATTTTTCTTTTAACCAATTTTCAGCAAAAATAACTAAAAATAAGGCTGTCATTGCAAATTCAACACCGGCGAGATCAAAAGGCAAAATAGAACCGAATAGCGTACCTAAAGCAGCACCAATGATCCAATAGCAATGTAAATATAAACTGACAAAAAAGAAAAACCAGCCTCTATCTATATTATGAGGAATTTTTGCCATATAGTTTAAAGAAAAAGCTTCGTCAACTAATGTGGCAATCAAATACCACCGTTTTTTACCCAAATCTCCGCTGTATTTCTCCAGCATTGAGATGGCGTAAAAAATCTGCCGCCCACTGACCATTAATGTGATTAATAAAACGTGCCAAGGAGAAAAAGTACTAACTAATGCTCCTGCAACAATAAATTCTACCGAACCGGCATAAATTAAGGTTGCCATTAAAATAGGATACCAAGTTGCAAATCCTTGCACTTTCATATATACCCCATAGGCTATGCCTAAAAACATGAATCCGGCAAGAATAGGAAAAGAATGAGGCAAGGCTACTTTTGCCGCATTCCATACGGTTTTTGATTGATTAAGATCTGACATACAATAACTATTCTAAAATAGACAATCCATGCAAGGTAGAAAAACGTTGAGATTTAATAATCTCATAGAAATCATCAATAAAGGCAATATCATTATCCGTTTCTCGGAAAGCACCATAGAGATCACTATATAACCCTTCATCAGTAATTTTTCTTGCCACAACATAGCCTCTATCCAAATAAGGTTTTACTGCCCAAAACGGCAATGTCGCCACACCACGTTTACTTGCTACAAGTTGAATAATAGCAATGGTTAATTCACTTGTACGTCGAGAAGGATTGATGCCTTTAGGATGTAAAACCTTACGTAGAAGATCGAGCATATCATCAGGCACAGGGTAAGTTATCAAGGTTTGCTCAACAAAATCTTCTGCTTGCCAAACCTCTTTCCTCGCCAAAGGATGATCCTTTGCACACAAACCAACCATTTCATAGGAAAACAAGGGCTTATGAATAATACCCGGCGTTTCTTCAATTTCTGATACTACCGCCCAATCGGCTCGATGACTCAGCAATAAACCAATAGCATCTGTATGGAATCCAGACACAATATCAAGTTCAACTAAAGGCCAATGTTGACGAAAATTATCCATGGCAGGCATCAGCCAATCAAAACAAGTATGACATTCTACAGCTATTTTTAACTCGCCCGCCTCTCCTTGTTTAATTCTCGATAAAGCTCGTTCAGTCTCCATGACCTTAGGCAAAATTTCATTGGCTAATTTGATCAACCGCTCTCCTGCCGCTGTAAACCGCAAAGGATGACTTTTCCGCTCAAATAAAGGTAATTGATATTGTTCTTCCAATAATTTAATTTGATGCGAAAGTGCCGATTGAGTTAAATAAACTCTCTTTGCTGCCAAAGAAACACTCCCAGTTTCTTTTAACGCAATGAGCGTTTTTAAATGACGCAATTCAAGAAAAATAGGTTTCATGAAGATTTTGATAACAAAAAACAATTTGCCGTATTGTACAGCAAAATAAAAGGATCAAAAAGGCTTTCTCCTCTTTGACCCTTAGTCAACTACATCAAGGTAAAACCGATCTTTACCCTCTCCACACTAAGTGCGGTTAGTTATTGACAAATTTTTCGCCTAATTCAATATCAGCTCGTAAAGTTGGCAACATATCTTCTAAGGCTTTTTGTTCAAATGCACTTAAGGTACCCACCGGTAAAATTTCCTCTACCCCTTCTTTTCCTAAGCGAACAGGTTGTGCAAAGAAACGAGCATATTTACCATCACCTTCAACATACGTACATTCCACAACAGTTTCACCACTTAGCCCCTGTACCAGTGAGAGAGCAAAACGTGCTGCTGCTTGAGCCATTGAAAGTGTAGCAGAACCGCCACCCGCTTTCGCTTCAACAACCTCAGTACCGGCATTTTGAATACGTTTTGTTAATGGTGCTATTTCGTCCTCTTTCCATTCGGTATATTGCACTTGGGATAACAATGGAAGAATCGTCACACCGGAATGTCCGCCAATTACCGGTACCGCAATGCGTGAAACATTGAGTCCTTTCAATTCAGCAACAAAAGTTTCAGAACGTAATACATCTAATGTTGTTACCCCAAATAATTTACGTTTATCATAAACGCCCGCTTTTTTCAGTACTTCAGCAGCAATTGCTACTGTTGTATTAACCGGATTGGTAATAATACCCACACAGGCTTTAGGACAAGTTTTAGCGACTTTTTCAATTAAATTTTTCACAATACCTGCATTAATATTAAATAAATCTGAACGATCCATTCCCGGTTTACGAGCAACACCGGCAGAAATTAGTACAACATCAGCGTTTTCTAAAGCGGGAATTGGATCTTCCCCTGCAAAACCTTGTATCTTCACCGCTGTTGGAATATGGCTTACATCAGCAGCAACACCCGGTGTAACAGGTGCAATATCATATAATGATAATTCTGAACCCGCAGGTAATTGTAGTTTTAATAACAGAGCCAATGCTTGACCAATACCCCCAGCCGCACCTAAAACAGCTATTTTCATAAGAACCTCCTTATACTCATACAGTTACAAATTGAACCGCACAAATTTTAAAATGATCAAGTTCTTATTTCAAACAAAGAAATTAAATTGTGCGATCTACCTCAAATTTTTAACAAAAATTATTTTTAAATGTTGAAAACTAAGAATATAAATATAAAAATTATCTACCTATTTTGCATTTTTATGCAGCATTCCCCAACGTCGATTTAAGAGAGAATACATAATGATCAATGAAAAAGCAGATAGCCTAGTCAACGCTTTTAAAGAGCTACTTTCCCAAGAAAGCTTTGGTTCCCAAAGCGAAATTGTTAGTGCTTTACAACAAATGGGATTTACTCATGTCAACCAATCAAAAGTCTCCAGAATGTTAACAAAATTTGGAGCAGTGAGAACACGAAATACTCGTATGGAAATGGTATATTGTCTTCCTAATGAATTGAGTGTACCTAATACCGGTAGCCCATTGAAAAATCTCGTGTTAGATGTAGATCATAACGAAACATTAATTGTTATCAAAACCAGTCCTGGTGCGGCACAACTCATCGCAAGATTACTGGATTCGGTTGGCAAATCTGAGGGAATTTTAGGCACAATTGCAGGAGATGATACTATTTTCGTTACCCCCACCACAGGAAATGATATTCAGATTTTAATTACTAATATCCAAAAATTATTCGAAAGTTCTTTATAGGATTGTGATGAGGAACATAAGATGAAAATATTCATCACAGGTGCCACCGGATTGATTGGCTCAAACTTAATCCCTCTCTTACTGGAAAAAGAATATCAAATTACCGCTCTAGTTAGGAATATGGAGAAAGCTCGTCATCAGCTACCCAATCAAGTTCAGTTGGTCAAAGCACTGTCTCATTATGAGAATTTCAATGATTTTGATGGCGTTATCAATCTTGCCGGAGCCCCGATTTTTGCCCAATATTGGACAGCCGGCTATAAAACCGAACTCATTAATAGTCGCCTTAATTTAACGGAAAATTTAACCGCACTTATTAATAACAGTAACAAACCTCCACATTGTTTCATTTCCGCTTCCGCAACAGGTTATTATGGCGATCAAGGAAATAATCTCATTACTGAAGAATCTCTGAGCGGAAATCAATTTACCGCTCAATTGTGTCAACAATGGGAAAATATTGCTTTACAAGCCAACAGCAGAGTGTGTTTATTACGCACTGGAATGGTGTTTTCCGAAAAAGGCGGTGCATTAACAAAAATTCTACCAATTTATCGTTATGGACTTGGAGGAAAACTCGGTACCGGCAAACAATTCTGGGCTTGGATTAGCTTACAAGATATGTTACAAGCTATTCTGTTCTTGTTGGAAAATGCACAATGCGAAGGTGCGTTTAATCTCGTTGCACCAAAACCTATTCAAAATAAAGATTTCAATTGCCAATTAGGTGCATGGCTAAAACGTCCTTATTTCACAATAGTTCCTAAATTTTTACTTAATTTATTGTTAGGTGAACGAGCGACCCTTTTATTAGACAGTCAAAATGTTATTCCACAAAAATTATTGGAAGCCGGATTTCATTTTAGCACACCGACATTCAGCGATTTTTTACATTCGATAAAGAAATAGGACATGTTATTTACAAAAAAACCACCGCACTTAATTAGTGCGGTGGTTTTTTCTTAGGGTGTAGCAAGTTGGCTAAATTACCACTGATACCCCACACCAACCGAACCGCCGACATCGCCCGTTGAACTGCGAGTACCTTGCAATCGTAGCGTTATTTTACCATTATCACTTACTCGTGAATAACCTAACGCCACCGCACTTTGTCCTTTATAGGAACCTGCCGAAGCAGCAAACATGGATTTACCCGGCACAGAAGACATCGGCAAACCTGAAGTTGCCAAAGCACCCGCAATCCCCGCTCGCAATTCTTTATTGGACATATCCAGTTTATTGTTGAGATTGCTGAGTTTTTGGTCGGTTTGTCTTTGTAAAGTATCCACATATTTTTTATTCACCACCGCACTTCCACTGGTTGTTGGTTTAATATCCGGCACGGTAATAATACCTTTTTCACCATCAATCTTAATTTCACCGTTTGCTCCGGTTACGGTTAAGCCGTTTTTATTAAGAACAGCTTTTGGCATTTTTGGATTTTGCTGATTTTGTGTCGTTGCGTTGTCAGCAAAGGTCAGGCTTTCAGCAGTTATTGTTGCTTTATTGCCAGTTTTCTTATCTTCCAACATGATATTGTCCGCACCATAGGTGGCAGAGATGTCTTTGCCATTACCATTTTTGTTGTTGACAACTTTTAAGCCCTCGCTATTTAACGTGGCTTTTTTACCGCCCTCCTCTTTGGTTTCAAAGGCTTTCATATTTTTCAAGGTATCCGACAGTTTTATTTCTAAACCATCTTTGGCTGTATTGGTTTCTACCTTAATGTTACCAGCGGCACTACTAAATGAACTTGTAGCTTGACCGTTTTGAGTTTCCTCTTCCCCTTTAATGGTTAAGGTATCGCTGATTTTTCTGACTACATCATCGCCCTGATTTCCTTTAAATCTCAACCCAGCTTGTGCAACCGCTTTTAAGTCAGCGAGATTGGCGGCTTGATGCAGATCTTGTTGCTCAGTCATTTTTTGCCCTTGCTGGCTACTTATGCCGTTGGAAACCAGTTTTTTCACTAGATCAAGGGATTTACCTTGTTTTTCAGATTCAGACTTACCTTTCATACTATCATTATCAATTCCCAAGGCGGATTTTAGATTTTTGATGGCAACAGGGTCATGAGCCTTACCTCCATTTTGAGGTTTACCGCCTAAAGTGATTGATTTTTTATGTTCATCATCATATTTCACCGCTATTTTATCCGCTTCTGTCTGTTGGTCGGTGATGGTCTTGATTTTGCTGTTTACAAAGTCTTTCACCGCCTTAGCTGTAGTAAGTTTTTTGTCCTCAGCACTAGAATTTCCGCTAGAACCGTCCGCACTTCCATTTTCCTTAATTTCTTCAGTTGCCTCTATTTTGAAGGAAATTGTTCCGGTGTCGGCATCAATACTCGGTTTGATATAGTCATCGCCTTTAAATTTAATCGTAGCCCCAAGCTGACGGGTCATTTTGTTGGTTGATGTACCGCCGGTTTGAGGTGCGGTCGTAGTTGCTGTTGTTGTAGTACCATCGTCCACCTCAAAAATTAAACCTTTGTTAATGGTTTTAATGCTTTCATCAATGGCTTCTTTAAATGTCGTGGTAGCCTTATTTTTAGTGCCATCTTCTTTGTTTAATGCGGTAAACGTAGTTTTCTTAAAACCATCACCGCTATCATCTTTCTCCGCCCCTAATACGTCCGTACCGAGTTTACCGAATACCTGAATAACATTGTAAAGCTGTCCACCATTGACGGCATCAGTTGAGGTATCTTTGACTTCACCGGCGGCGACATAAGTAATAATGCGTTCAGCATCTTTCTTACCCACGCTGATGACTTCTTTATTAGCCCCAACACCTGCTGACCAGCTGATTTTTATATCATTTCCACCTACATTTTGTATTGTTCCACTAGGTGCGGTCTTTTTATTCACGATTTGAGAACCATCGCCTAACGCAAAGGAATTATCGCCGTCTTTACCATTAACTGTAATTACATCTAGCTTTTTCTTTACTTGGTCAGCAAGTTTGATAGTAACTTTTTGTTGCTTATCTTCAACTTTCGTTTCAATCTCATCTGTTGTTCCCAAAACCTGCAAGGCTTGACTTTGAATTTTAACAGCACCTTGGACTTTTCCGTTTGAGGATTGAGATTGTCCGCTAGAAGACGGCGTACTTGGAGCCGCACTTTGAGCTTGTCCACCGGCTTGTGCTTGTGCGGTATTGGAATTATCAGCTTCAATTTTTAGCGTTAATGAATTCAATTGATTTTTCAAGTATTCTTTAACCGCACTTGCGGTAACCAGTTTATTGTCGTTTTGGTCAGTTGTACTGCCTGAATTTGTATCACTAATAGAAGTAGCCACTTTGAGCTTAAAGGTAATTTTACCACCGCTGTTATCAAGGCTAGGCGTAAGGTAACTATCCCCACCAAACGTTAGCGTTGAGCCAAGTTGACGGGTTAAAGGACCGTTTCCACTCGCCATTGATGATTGAGCTCCACCACCAGTTTCCACTGCAAATTTTAGCCCCTCGTTGATTTTGGAGATATTGGCATTAATTGCATCTTTAAATGTGTCTTTAGTCGCTTGATTTCCACCACTTGTATCTTTCAATGCAGTAAATGTAGTTTTCTTAAAGCCATCTCCTCTATCATTTTTCTCTGCACCCAATACTTCCGTACCCAGTTTTCCGAATACTTGAATAACGTTGTAAAGCTGTCCGCCGTTAATTGCATCAGTTGAACCGTCCCTTACTTCACCTGCGGCGACATGGGTGATAATGCGTTCTGAGCCTGTAGAACCAACGCTGACGACTTCTTTTTTATTGCCTTCCATTGTATCAGCAGAAGCACCGGCGTTTTTCCAGCTGATTGTTACTTCACTTTGTCCTGTGTTTTGTGTAGTTCCACTAGGTGCGGTCTTTTTCTTAACAATTTCAGAACCTTTACCCAACGCAAAGGAATTATCGCCGTTGCCATTAACAGTAATCACTTCCAATTTTTTCTTCACTTGGTCGGCAAGTTTGATGGTTACGGTTGGTTTGTCTTGTGTAACTTCTGTTTTGATGAAATCACTTTCACCTGTTATTTTTAGTTTGTGTTTATTTAACTCAACTTTACCAACAGGGTTGGCAGGGGTGCTTCCGTTTTGGGTGTTATCCCCCTCTAGTTGCAACGTACCACCAACATTTTGGAGTTTTTGGGTTATGTAGGTTTTCACCGCAGTTTCAGTTACAAGTTTGTTGCTTGAACTACCTGAACTTCCCCCACTATTTTGTTGAGTATCATTAATTGTGTCGGTTGACTCCGCTTCAAAGGAAATTTCGCCTTTTGAGCTATCAATCGTTGCTTTGAGGTGTTTTCCGCCTTTAAAGGTAACCGTCGCTCCGAGTTGACGGGTCATTTCAGTTGAATTTCCAGCAGAACCGCCCGCACTTGTGCCGTTTTCGACTTTGAATTTTAAGCCCTCGTTGATTTTCTCAATGTTTTTGGTAATAGCGTCTTTAAATGTTGTTGAAGCTGGATTTGTCTCAGCTCCGTTTTTATCTTTCAACTTAGTAAACGTAGTTTGTTTAAAACCGGCTTTGTTAGTTTCGGCTTTTTCTGCACCTAATACGTCGGTTCCTAAATAGCCGAATACATCGATAACGCCTTTTAATTGCCCACCGTTGATCGCATCTGTGGAACCGTCCCTAATTTCACCCGCAGCAACATGTCTAATAACTCTTTCACGTCCCATATCCCCTATACTTAGCACGGATTTTTTATCAGAATCGGATGCAGATGTTCCAGCATTTTCCCATTTAAATAATAGGCTATAACTGCCATTAACACTTAACTCTTGTGTTTTAAATGCTTGTTTCTTATCTTCTGCCTTAGAACCTTTACCTAAAGCAATCGAATCCCCTGCATTAGTGGATACAGACGCACCCTCCCCAATCGCTACCGCACCTATGGCACTTGCTTGAACAGTTGCATCTTTACCAATCACCACCGCACTTTCAGCTTGAGAAATTGCATGTTTACCGATAATCACTGAATTTTTGGCGTTTGTTATTGTGCCATTACTTCCGCCGTTCTCACCATTTCCTATTATGATTAAATTTGCATTGTTAGTTCCTACACTAATATTACTTCCCAATGCAAGAATGTTATTATCGGAACCTGTTATGGCTATTTTGTTTCCTAATGCGGTTGACCATTTAGAATTGATTATTTTTGTTTCTCCTGATACACCTATCGCTATTGAAGCATCGCTATTTTCCAATACTTTTGCTTGATACCCCAACGCTAAAGATTGAATTGATTTAACCTGAGTTTCTGCACCTACAGCAGTTGACCATTTGGCATTTGTTACATTTGATTGATAACCGATAGCAACGGAATCGTGTGAATTACCATTTTCTACTTTTGCACTATGACCAATCGCAATAGAATTTTGGGCTTTTGCTCCGTCGTTATCAAAATTGTCGTTTCTGTTACTTGTTGTGCCGGAAGCGGCGGTGTCATTTCTTACCGAAATATAATGCAATTTCGCCGCTTCAAGTTGTTTAAAGTTTACGGCATCGTTTTGATCTGAGCCATCAGCAACGCCTGAAATTTTGACTTTACTATTTCCATTAGTTCCGGTTTGTGTAAATGTTAAATCAGTCCCACCGACTTTTAACGTGGCAGTTGATGTACTATTTGACCCATTACTAAATGATAGAATGTTATTATTATCTTTTCCTACGCTGTTAATACCTTTTAAGGTATCGCTAAGTGCTATTGTTAAATTACTTCCAGAAGACGTAGTGGTAATATTTTTATGGTTGCCATTTGAACTATCTTCTTTTCCTTTAATATTTAAAGTGTCTCCTAATTTTAGAGATTGTTCTCCGCCAGTATCTCCAGCAAATTTAAGTCCTTTGTTTATCGCTGTGATGGTATCTTCAATTGCTTCTCTAAAAGTAGACTTCCTAGCATTAGTTTCATTTCCATTATATGAAACAGCTTTAAAAGTAGTCTTTTTAAAACCATCTGTTCCAGTATCCGCTTTTTCGGCACCGAGTACATTTATCCCTAAATTAGCAAATACATCAATTACGCTATAAAGTTGCCCGCCATTGATAGCATCGGTTGAACCTGATTGCACTGTTCCGGCGGCAACATTCGTTATTATTCGTTCCTTACCGCTGTCCCCAATACTTAAAACGGACTTATTAGCTCCTGCTCCGGCACTACTCCAAGAAATTGTTATATCATTAGCTCCAGTAGTAGATGTAAGACCGGTTGGTGCTAGCTTTCTAGTGGTCGCCTTAGAATTTCTCCCCAACGCAATAGAATCGCCAGCGGCGGTGGATACAGACGCACCCTCCCCAATCGCTACCGCACCTGTTGCACTTGCTTGAACATTCGCACCTTTACCGAGTACCACCGCACTTTGTGCTTGAGATTTTGCATCTTGACCAATCACCACAGAATATTTAGCATTTTCAGCGTTTGCCTTATTACCAATAATCACTAAACCACTGTTTGCACTCTTTTCATCGCCACCATTCGCTTTATTTACGTTAATATTATTCCCCAACGCCACGATATCTGTACCGCTGTTGATTTTGGTTTTATTACCGATGGCTAATGACCATTCGGCATTATCTAATTTTGTATGGTCAGAACCATCTCCTTCATTAACCGCACTGATAGCGATTGAGCCTTTTGCATTGTTGAATGTAACGCCGTTACCAACAGCGACAACAGCATCTTGTTTTTCTTTACTGCCTTGTGTAACCGTAATACCTGAGCCTAACAACACGGAATGTTTTACATCAACATTCAAGTCCTTACCAATTACAATCGCTTGTTCAGCTTTTGATTTCGCTTCGTACCCAAGGGCGATGGCATATTTTTCGGTCGCTTCCGCCCCCACACCGATAGCGATAGCACCCTCCATCTTTGCTCCATCGTTATTGTAGTTGCCTTTTGTGCCACTCGAACCGCTAGAACCGCTACCTGCACCGTTTGTACCATCATTCACCGACAAATAATGCAAAGATTGCGTACCAGTACTGCTTCCGCCACTTCCGCCACCGCTTGTAATTTTACTATTTACATAGTCTCTAACTGCTTTTACAGTCGTTAATTTTTTGTCATTGCCGTTGCTGTTACCGCCTGATGTGCTGTTAATTGAATCAGTCGCATTGACGGCAAGCTTAATTGTGTCCTTACCACTACTACCTTCAGTGCTTAAAGTCAGATAATCGTCGCCTTTAAAGGTCAATGATTGTCCGAGTTGTCTTTTGATAGTATTGTTGTTACTGCTACCACTTCCATTTCCCCCAACTTTAAAGGTCATTCCTTGGTTTATGGCTTCAATAGTATCTTGAATAGCTTCTCTAAACGTGGTTTGACTTTTTCTTGTATATCCATTACTTTGAACTGGCCTAAACGTTGATTTTCCGAAACGTTTTCCACCATCACTTTCTCCATCAAGCCAAACTTGTGCACCTAACACCTCTGAGCCTAATTTCCCAAAGGCTTCAATCACGCTATATAATTGTCCGCCATTTACCGCATCGGTTGAGCCATTTTGCACCTTACCTGCAGCGACATGTTTTAGTAGGGTTTCGGTGCTACCGCTTCCTACATTAATAACGTTTTTATTTTCACCAGCACCTGCGTCTTTCCATCTAATTCGTATAGAATCCGAACCAACATTCACCTCTGCACTACTAGGGGCTAATTCTTGACCCCCTCTCGAAAATAAATCACTTAACTCCGTGGCTTTGGTGATTTTTTGGGTTATATCGTCTTTGAGTTTGATTTTGATGGGGTTACTTGAACAATTGTGTATTCCTTGATTGTTTGAAGCCCCAAATCCCCCTCCTGCTCCATTGCCTTGTTTACTACAAGTAAATGATCCTACATCTACATCGATAAAACCTTCTCCCTTTATCCCCGTTTTCATCATGTTTTGGACATCTTTCGCTTCACCATCTTGTAATCCTGTAACACCGGGGGAAAAACCTTGTCCCAAAACCTCCACCGGCAACACCACCGACAACGCTAACGCCAGCGGTGCGAGTTTAAACGCCCCGAAAACACCGAAAAACACACCGCACTTCGGCTTACTCTCCGAACTGCTCGCTATTTGGCGATTACTTGCCAACTCGGAAACGGCTTTACATTGACCTGTTGTAATATCATATTTGGTTTTGAAGATTTTGTTCATATTCTTTACTCACTATTTGTTTATTCATCTGTTTTTTTTGGTTTTTGTTGTGTTTTTATATTTATAGAGCGGTTATAAACCTAAGCGGAAAATTGCTTTGCTTTTTAAGGCATAGCAAAAAAAGACGAATGATATTTTCGCCGAGGGGTTGAAAAGGGAAAATGGGGATATTTTTAAAGGTTAATAATATAAAAAATAGGTTGCAGGGCTTGCAACAAGGCGTTAGCCTAGACTGTAGACTGTAGACTGTAGACTGTAGACTGTAGACTGTAGACTGTAGACTGTAGACTGTAGACTGTAGACTGTAGACTGTAGACTGTAGACTGTAGACTGTAGACTGTCATTTTTCCTGTTCTATTTTATTTGTCAAGTAAAAATTCTTGCTATCCTATCCTAAATTTTTATAGAAAGAAATGATTTTTTTACTTTTTATCCTAACTTGATTGAGGCGAACAATTAAAATGTTTGATATTCAAAGAGGATTAAATCATCACCGCACTTTTTAGCATAACGAAAAATCCTAGCTCCCTATTGGGTAAGAGTTCACATTTATATGGCTCGATCAGATAAAATTGAACGCTTAAAAGTGCGGTGCATTTTACAGAGATTTCATTTTTCTGTTGTTCTTACGCTGAGAAATAGCGATAATGTGCGATCTAGAAAATCCATTGAAGACTTATGATAGATTATATTTTACTGATTATTAGTACCGCACTGATTAATAACTTTGTTCTAGTTAAATTCTTAGGACTCTGTCCGTTTATGGGCGTTTCAAAAAAAATTGAAACTGCGATTGGCATGGGATTAGCGACAATGTTTGTACTTACTGTTGCCTCGTTGTGTGCTTATTTAGTTGAGCGTTATTTACTCACTCCACTCCATGCAAATTTCTTACGCACCTTGATTTTTATTCTTGTTATCGCTGTTGTCGTACAATTTACTGAAATGGTCATTCATAAAACGAGCCCAACACTTTATCGTTTACTAGGTATTTTTCTCCCTTTAATTACTACTAATTGTGCAGTTCTCGGTGTTGCACTCCTCAATATAAACTTAGCCCATAACTTAACTCAATCCGTCATTTATGGATTTTCCGCTTCACTTGGCTTTTCTCTTGTTCTTGTTCTGTTTGCCGCTTTGCGTGAACGCCTTACTGCGGCAGATATTCCACTTCCCTTTCGAGGAGCCTCTATTGCGTTAATTACCGCAGGATTGATGTCTCTTGCTTTTATGGGCTTTTCCGGTTTAGTGAGAGTTTAAGCAATGGCAACATTACATTATGTTCTGCTGATTATCGTTTTACTTGCCGCTCTTTTTGGGGCAATTTTAGGTTTTGCCTCAATTAAATTAAAAGTTGAAGGCGATCCTATTGTGGAAAAAATTGATGCTTTATTGCCACAAAGTCAATGTGCTCAATGCGGTTATCCCGGTTGCAAACCTTATGCTCAAGCTATTGCGAATGGAGATGAAATCACTAAGTGTGTACCCGGTGGGCAACCATTAGTCATCAAAATAGCAGATTTATTAGGCATAGAAGCACCTAGCGGTAACTTTGAGCAAGATCCGATCCCTAAAGTAGCATTCATTAATGAGGAAATGTGTATCGGTTGTACAAAATGTATTCAAGCCTGCCCTGTTGATGCCATCATTGGTACAAATAAAGCAATGCACACCATTATTGCCGATCTTTGTACTGGCTGTGAACTTTGTGTTGCACCTTGCCCAACAGATTGTATTTCAATGATCAACGTCAAACAACATATTGATAACTGGGATTGGAAGTTCGATCCTAAGTTAGTTATTCCCATCGTTGATACTACTTCAGCACAAAAGAAAATCGTTGTAGGAGAATAGGGAATGACACAACATATAGATATTTTAACCAATTACAATTCAGGTAAGTTATGGGATTTTTACGGAGGAAGTCATCCTCCGGAAATGAAATCTCAATCCAATCAAAACCCTATAAAAAACTTGCCTTTAGCCAATACATTTTATGTTCCGGTCAAGCAACATGCCGGAAGTGCGGGTAATATTTTGGTTAAGGTAGGAGATAGAGTCTTAAAAGGTCAAGCCTTAACGCTTGGCTCGGGTTTAAATGCATTGCCTGTTCATGCCCCCACATCAGGTATTATCAAAAATATTGCCCCCTATGTTGCCGCACATCCCTCAGGTCTGTGCGAATTAAGTATTGAAATTGAAGCCGATGGATTGGAACAATGGCGAAATCGCCAACCGATAGAGGACTATCTAACTCTTAGCCGAGAACAACTAATTGATAAAATTTACCAAGCGGGTATTGCAGGATTAGGCGGTGCGGTTTTTCCAACCGCCGCCAAAATTCGATCAGCAAACAATAAAGTTAAACTATTAATTATTAATGGTGCAGAATGTGAGCCTTATATCACTTGTGATGATCGCCTAATGCGTGACTACAGCGAAGAGATTATTGAGGGTATACGTATTCTTCGCTATATCTTACGCCCTGA
Source organism: Histophilus somni 2336 (assembly GCF_000019405.1). NCBI lineage: Bacteria > Pseudomonadati > Pseudomonadota > Gammaproteobacteria > Pasteurellales > Pasteurellaceae > Histophilus > Histophilus somni. The sequence goes on from NC_010519.1 coordinate 1,778,323, forward strand.
AAAAGCGGTGATTGCAATTGAAGATAATAAACCGGAAGCTATCGCAGTATTGCGACAAAGTTTGCATGGTGCTGATGATATTGATATTCGTGTTATTCCAACTAAATATCCTTCCGGTGCAGCAAAGCAACTTATCCAAATTCTAACAGGATTTGAGGTAGCAAGCGGACAACGCTCTTCCAGTATTGGTATTTTAATGCACAATGTAGGAACAGCTTTTGCCATAAAACGTGCCATTATTAATGATGAACCTTTAATTGAACGAGTAGTTACCTTAACCGGAGATAAAATTGCACAAAAAGGGAATTTTTGGGTTCCTTTGGGAACGCCAATCTCCCATGTACTAACACAAGTCGCCTATCAATATGATTCACGTTTCCCTGTTTTTATGGGTGGGCCTATGATGGGATTCATCTTACCGAATTTATATGCCCCTGTAACTAAAGCGACTAACTGCTTGCTGGCACCGGATCATTTTGAATATGAACCGCCGGCAACGGAACAATCTTGTATTCGTTGCTCTGCTTGCTCTGATGCCTGCCCTGTACATTTAATGCCTCAACAACTGTATTGGTTTGCCAGAGCAGAGGATCATAAAAAGTCCGAAGAATACGCCCTAAAAGAGTGTATTGAATGTGGTTTATGTGCTTATGTTTGTCCGAGTCATATTCCTCTCATTCAATATTTCCGCCAAGAAAAAGCAAAAATTTGGGAAATTAAAGAAAAGGCACAAAAATCAGAAGAAGCCAAAATTCGTTTTGAGGCTCGTCAAGCTCGCTTAGAAAAAGAAGAACAAGAACGCAGAGCAAGGGTTAATAAAGCGGCAGAAAACCGCCGTGCAGAAATGGCACAACAAAAAGGAATTGATCCAGTTCAAGCCGCACTTGAACGCTTAAAAGCGAAGAAATCAATCGAAACACGTGAACACAACCAAGAACAGAAAACGTTTATAAATATTAAAGGCGAAATATTGCCTGATAACAGCGACATCATAGAGCAACGTAAAGCACGTCGTTTGGCTCGTCAGCAAACCAATTCAAACAGCATTCAAGAAATTGAAACTGTTGTACAAAATTCGGAGAAAAATACAGAAAAAAGTGCGGTACAATCTGGCGTAGATCCGAAAAAAGCCGCTGTTGCTGCTGCTATTGCTCGTGCTAAAGCAAAAAAACAGGCTTCACAAATTACTGCAAATAGTATTTCGGAGCCTGATACTACAACACAAAATACAGAAAAAAGTGCGGTGCAATCTGGCGTAGATCCGAAAAAAGCCGCTGTTGCCGCTGCTATTGCTCGTGCTAAAGCAAAAAAACAGGCTTCACAAATTAATGCAAATAGTATTTTGGAGCCTGATACTACAATACAAAATACAGAAAAAAGTGCGGTGCAATCTGACATAGATCCGAAAAAAGCCGCTGTTGCCGCTGCTATTGCTCGTGCTAAAGCAAAGCAATTAGCAAAAAAACAAATTGAAGTTACCAATAAATGAAACAAAGAGATTTTACATGTTTAAAATGATTAGCTCCCCACATACTCATTCGGGGAAATTGACAGCCCGCATAATGTTATGGGTGATTGTGGCAATGTTACCGGCAATCGCAGGGCAAGTATATTACTTCGGATTTGGCGTTTTAATCCAATCACTGTTGGCAATAAGTACGGCGTTATCCCTCGAGTTTGTTGTAACCTTATTGCGTAAAAAACCAAAATTTTTTTATATTGGTGATTTTAGCGTTGTTTTGACCGCACTTATTCTCGCAGTTGCCATTCCGCCTTATGCCCCCTATTGGGTTATTATTATCGGTACCTGTTGTGCTGTAATTTTAGGTAAACATGTTTACGGCGGATTAGGACAAAATTTATTTAATCCAGCAATGGTTGGCTATGTCATTTTGCTTATTTCATTTCCCCTACAAATGACAACTTGGTTACCTCCAATTCAACTGCTTAACGAACCACCTCATTTTGCCGATGCGTATAAACTCATTTTCCAAGGTGTTACCACTGATGGTTTTAATTTAAGCCAATTAATATTGGCTATTGACGGTATGAGCCAAGCAACGCCATTAGACACAGTTAAAACAGCGATGCGGAACAATTTATCTTCATTACACGAAGTCAGCTCATCACCTATTTTCAGTTCAGTTCTACCATTGGGCAAAAGGGATATTGTTGAAGGAATGGGCTGGACACAAATAAATTTACTCTTTTTTCTAGGGGGTATCTTCCTAATTTGGAAAAAAATTATTCATTGGCAAATTCCAACCGCACTTTTAGCAACAATTTTTAGTTTTGCATTGTTGAACTGGTTATTTTCCCCAGTCACACCAAATCCCATTTGGCATTTAGTCAGCGGTGCTACAATGTTCGGTGCATTCTTTATTGCCACAGATCCTGTTACCGCCTCCATTACACCGAGAGGAAAACTCATTTTCGGTGCTTTAGTCGGATTATTAATCTGCTTAATTCGTTTTTGGGGAAATTATCCTGATGGCGTTGCTTTTGCTATTTTACTGGCGAATATTTGCGTGCCGCTAATTGATCATTACACTCGTCCACGTGTTATAGGCCATAACAAAAAAGGAATCAAACAATGAGCGTTACACAAATAAGTAGAAAATATGGCATATTGTTGGGAACAGTCGCCTTTATTTGTACCGCACTTTCCGTTGCCGTATATTGGCTTACGAAAGATAAAATTGCTTTTGCAATCGCTAAGCAAGAGAAAATGCTGTTAGCTGAAGTAATGCCTCCAGATTATTATGACAATGATCTGTTAGCCGATTGCAAAATGCTCTCATCTTCTTTGGCAAAAGAATATCGTATTAATAAACTTTGTACAGCAAAAAAAAATCAGCAAATTAGTGCTTACGCTTATGAAACTATCGCACCGGACGGCTACTCCGGCAATATAAAAATGTTGGTCGCAATTACACGACAAGGCGAAGTGCTGGGCGTTCGAATTACGGAACATCAAGAAACCCCCGGTCTAGGCGATAAAATTGAATTACGAATTTCCGATTGGGTCCTGAATTTTGCCCATAAAATGTTACAGCCAAACAATTTAAACGATTGGGCAGTCAAAAAAGACGGCGGTCAATTCGATCAATTTACCGGTGCTACCATTACACCTCGTGCTGTTGTAAATCAAGTTAAAACTTCTGGGATAATACTTCTAACACAACTTGATAAACTTGCTGTGGAGAATGAAGAATGAGTACAAAAAATCTACCCGAAACACACCGCACTTTAGATGAATTTGAACCCTCTCATTTGACTGTAAACAAGGTTAAAACCGAAAGTGTATGGGCAAATTTATTTAAACAAGGATTTTGGCATAACAACCCTGCCCTAGTTCAGCTATTAGGACTCTGCCCTTTACTTGCGGTATCAAATTCAGCGACAAATGCTTTAGGTTTAGGCATTGCAACTATTATCGTTTTAATTTGTAGCAATACTGTAGTTTCTTTGTTTCGCAAACAAATCCCTCAAGAGATCCGTATCCCCATTTATGTGATGATTATTGCGACTACGGTAACGATAGTGCAACTTATCATGAATGCTTATACTTACACCCTTTATCAAGCATTAGGTATTTTTATTCCATTGATTGTGACCAATTGCATTGTAATTGGGCGTGCGGAAGCATTTGCCTCAAAAAATACCGTTTTACATTCCATTTTTGATGGGTTTGCTATGGGACTTGGTATGACCTTCAGTTTGTTTATTTTAGGTGCATTACGTGAAATTTTCGGTACGGGGAAATTATTTTTTGGTATAGAAAATTTATTTGGCGACTGGGCAAAATGTTTACAACTGAACCTATTTCAATTAGACAATAGTTTCTTACTGGCAATCTTACCGCCCGGAGCGTTTATCGGTCTAGGCATTATGTTAGCAATAAAAAACGTGATAGATCACAGAAAATGAATAAACAAAAACGTATCGAAATATTAACTCGTCTGCGTGATCAAAATCCGCACCCCACGACTGAATTGCATTTTAATACACCTTTTGAATTACTTATTGCAGTCATTCTCTCTGCACAAGCAACAGATAAAGGAGTAAATAAAGCAACGGATAAACTTTTTCCTTTAGCTAATACCCCACAAGCCATTTTAGATCTTGGTTTGGATGAGTTAAAAAAATATATAAAAACGATTGGGTTATACAATAGTAAAGCTGAAAATATTATTAAAACTTGCCGTGATTTAATTGAAAAGCACAATGGTCAAGTTCCGGAAAATCGAGAAGCATTGGAAGCACTGGCAGGTGTAGGCAGAAAAACGGCTAATGTTGTTCTTAATACAGCTTTTGGTCATCCTACTATTGCCGTTGACACACATATTTTCCGAGTGTCTAATCGTACGGGATTTGCTCCCGGAAAAGATGTTATAAAAGTAGAAGAAAAATTATTGAAAGTTGTACCATCAGAGTTTAAAGTGGATGTACACCACTGGTTAATTTTACATGGTCGCTATACTTGCATTGCAAGAAAACCGAGATGTGGCTCTTGTATTATTGAAGACTTATGTGAATTTAAAGAAAAAACAGAGATTTAACATAAATTATAAATAGAAACGAAGGTATAACATTATGACAAACACCCCAAAAAGACAAACTTGGTCCAGTCGATTAACCTATGTCATGACAGTAGCCGGAGCAACCGTTGGATTTGGTGCAACTTGGCGATTTCCTTATTTAGTAGGTGAAAATGGCGGCGGTGCTTATGTACTGCTCTTTTGTATTGCCATGTTAGTTATCGGCATTCCAATGATTTTAGTGGAAAATGTCATCGGTCGTCGCTTACGTGTTAATTCAATTGATGCATTCAGTGATAAATTAGAAGGAAAAAATATTTCTAAAGCGTGGAAAATTATTGGCTATATGGGATTACTCGGTGCATTTGGTATTATGGCGTACTATATGGTACTTGGTGGTTGGGTAATGAATTATATCATCAATCTCATTACCGGTTCCCTAGATATTTCATCGGTAATTAACAAAGAATATGCCCAAAATTTTTATCAAGCGAGTATTACTGAAAGTCCGCTACAAATCATAATTTATACACTGATTTTTGTCGTCATTAACTATATTATTCTTGCTAAAGGAATTATTGGCGGCATTGAGCAAGCGGTAAAATATTTGATGCCCTTATTGTTTATTTGCCTTATCGGTATGGTTATTCGTAACGTTACTTTACCGGGAGCAATGGAAGGAATTATTTATTACCTCAAACCTGATTTTTCTAAAATCACGCCAAAATTGTTTATCCTCGTACTTGGACAAGTTTTCTTTGCACTAAGTTTGGGATTTGGTGTAATTATCACACTTTCCAGTTACCTCAGCAAAGAAGAAAATCTCATCCAAACCGCCGTTATAACCGGATTTACAAATACAATTATAGCTGTCCTGTCAGGCTTTATGATTTTCCCGTCATTATTTACTTTTGGGATTGAACCGAATGCAGGACCAACCTTAGTTTTCCAAAGTTTACCCATTGTTTTCTCACACTTATGGGCAGGGCGTATTTTTGCTGTTGTCTTCTTTAGCTTACTGCTCATCGCAGCCCTAACAACCTCAATCACCATTTATGAAGTAATTATTACCGCACTACAAGAAAAACTTAGAATGCGTCGTGCAAAAGCAATTTTTATCACGTTAGGCACAATTTTCTTAATCGGTAATATTCCATCAATATTAAGTGATAATTTGTTAAAAGACGTCACATTCTTTGGTAAAAGTATCTTCGATACGTTTGACTATGTCAGCGGTAATATTTTATTTTTATTGACCGCACTTGGGTGTGCTATTTTTGTAGGCTTTGTACTAAAAGAAGATGCGATAAAAGAACTCTCCCAAAATCCAAATTCTTTATTGACTCAGATTTGGTTCAATTATGTAAAATTTGCTGTACCATTAATTATTATCGTGATTTTTGTAAGTAATTTTGTTTAATCTAAAACTGTTTAATTTATAGAGGACACTATGCACCATATATTTATCTCAGATAAAAATAATGATATCCGTCGTCATCATATTGAAAATGAAACTAAAAAATTAGGGATTACCCCTAATTTTTATGATGCAATTATGGCTCGTGATTTATCAAAAGAAGAATTATCAACGCTTACTATCCCTAATACATTTTTAACCCCAGGAGAAATTTGTTGTGCAAAAAGTCATCTGGAGGGGGGGGGGTAAAACGATTGTTAGAAAGTAATCAAGAATACATTTTTATTTTTGAAGATGATATTCTCTTTTCTGATAACTTTACGCCTGAAGTCATTAACGAAATTACAAACTTTATATCCTCTTTGCAAAATCCATCTATTCTCGTTTTATTTAACAGCATTTATAAAAAGAAAAAAGTAAAAGATCTTAATAGTGCTATATCTATTTTTTCTGCTCACAATTTATTCTATGCTTGTGGCTATGTCATTAACAGACAAGCAGCAGAAAATATTCTAAACATCCAAACGCCAATCAAGTTTGAAATTGATGCTTTTAAGTTTTATTACTGGTTAGGTGCCTGCGATTTATATTGTCTAAATACTGACTTAGTAAAACCCGCTCCAGAAATTTCAAACTTATCAGAGATAGATTGCGACAACCCTAGAAAATATACAAAGCAACGCACAATTAAGAAAAATAACGCATATCGTCTTTTATACAACCAACTGAGTTGGCAAAATAAATTAAAAGCAAATATAAAGAGAATACAAAAAATGTTACATAAACCCTTTGAAAAATTGTAGTTTGTAATACATTCTAAATGGGTAGCTTTGTAGGCAGAAATCAATAATCTAACTTTTTAGGTTAGATTATTTCTGTTATTTACTCCTTTAAGATACCTAAATTCCAATTTTCTGCTGACGTTGGACGTTTTTCTTGCAATAAGAAACGTTGATTTGCTTTTGCTTGAGGTTGTATTACTTTACTTGATGGTGTAGAGAAAGAAATACCGCCTTTAAGCAATTGCTGCATGGTTCCCGTATTAATGGACAATCCGCTCAAGCCAATTTCCACACCGTACCCGGAAGAAATCCAAAACTCTGTATTTTGGCGAACAAAGTGTTGGTATTTCTTAGCAATTAATAAATGAACTAAAACTCGATCACCTAATTGATTTAGTTCCAGTTTAGATATAGTACCTACCTCTATACCACGATACATCACAGGGGATCCGATACTGATGTTTGTGGCATCAGTGGCTTCCAGAATAATTGGAAAGCCGTTGCCGTATTTGTTTGCCGGAGGTACGGACGAAAGCAAATTAAAGTTTGTTTTTTTTGCACCTTGTCCAATTTCTACATCAATATAAGGTTGTAATAAACTATCAATATTATCAATGCCACCGGCTGAAATGTGCGGTGAAATGAGGCGAAATTTACTGTTTTCTTTCGCAATGATATTCATGTATTTTGCATGAATTAATGCAGTAGCCTCGATTTTATGATCTTCGGTTAGATTAATTTGCTCTATTTCTCCTATAGAAAGCCCCATATAGCGTAGTGCCATACCTTTAGTCAAGTTTGTTGCATCATCAGCGATAAACGTAATAATTTGTCCTGCCGACTTAGCCTTCATTTCATTTGCATAAAGGGTTTTATTGCTTCCTGAGCCTGAATTATCAAAGCTGACAGCACCTTTCAAAGAACGGGCAATAGGGGTTGCCTGAATACTAATTCCCTTTGGCGTTATATCAATTTGTGCCGCACTTTCTACCCAAAAAAGACTTTTGGTTGTAAGTAAATGTTTATGTTTGGGGTAAATAAAAACATCAACTTCAAAATGATTAGCCGTTGGTCTAATATCTAAAATCTTACCAACTTCATATTGACGATAAAGTACAAGCGAGCCTTTATTTATACTTGGTAGATTTTTTGTAGTTAACGTGATATTAGGCTCTAAAATATTATCGGTAATACCGAATTCTGCACTGGTTAAATCCTTATACAAAGGATATTCTTGTTGTGCTTGTCCTTCCTTTTTACCGCTTGATATAACCCTAATTCCCCCTTGCAACCATTTTTTCGGACTAGCAGCTTCCATTCTTAAGCCATCAATACCCAAACTAATATCAAAGTTACTCGCTGCAATAAATAATGTATTTTTATGAATAAGTTGACGATATTTTTCCGCTATTGCTACTTGGAAAATAACGCGTTCCGGTGTACTGGTAATGTTGACAATTTCACCAATATTTTGGTGATTATAGTAAAGTGGTTGCCCTTCTGTAATACCGTAGGTTTCGGGTGAAATGAGGTTTATTACTAGGGTATTGGGTTGTTTGAGTAAAAGCTCGTTTTCTTTAATGACATGAAAAGTCGTTTGTGCTTCTCCCATACCGGCAATAACATCAATGTATTTTCCTCGCAAAAAATTTTTCACATCGGTTAAATCGCCGAGCGAAAGTCTTTGATCACGTAAAACAAGAATTGAGCCTGTTTTAAACAAATATTTCATATTCGGATCAACTAATAATTTCCCGTGTAAAATTTTTTCGCTATTTTCTACCGCACTTAATTCAGATAACACGCCAATTTGTATATCTTGCGAATAGATTTTAGTGTGTCCAGCATCTAATCCTGCTACATTAGGAACAATAACGTTGATTTCCGTACCTCTTTTAGCAGCTTGAATATTTTCATATAACGTATAGTGTGCATTATTTTCAGCTCTAGGACTTTCTCTTGGAGAATCAAATGCAACAGCCCCCTGTACTATTGCGTTTAAGCTATCTGCTTGAATATTGATACCTGATAAACTTAAATTTGCGTTGATTCCGGTAATGTTCCAAAAATGACTGTCTTTTTTGACAAAGTGAGAATAGGCTTTGTTGATGATAACATCAACTTCAACTTTTTTCTGATCTTTCGTGAACCGGTAATCGGCAATTTGTCCCACAGGAATTTTTTTAAAGTAAACCGAGGCTCCGCTGGATAAAGAACCCAAATCATCTGCCAGTAAATGAATTAACAAATCACCATCATTAACTTGTGTTAATGGAGCTTCGGTTTCCGCAATAAACGTATTTTCCGGCTTACCATCGCCGGGTTGTAATGTGATATAATTACCAGAAACTAAAGCATCAATTCCGGAGATTCCCGCCAAAGAAGCACTAGGCTGCACTAACCAAAATTTTGTATTTTCCTTGAGGATGCTTTTTGCCTCCGGATAAATATTTGCTAATACTTCCACTTTTTTGAGATCATCAGTGAAATTTACTTTTTTTACTACGCCAATTTGTAACCCTTGATAGCGAATTTGTGTTTTTCCGGCAACTAAACCGGCTCCATTCACAAAAGTTATCTTAATACTTTCCCCTTGCTCTTTAATAATCTGAAAGAACAAAAGTGTACAGATACATAATGCAATAAAGGGCAGTAACCAAAAAGGCGATATACGTTTGGTTTGTTTAATTTGGGCTTTCAATTCTTCCATTGTTTCTATTTGATTATCTAATTTTTTGTTTGTCATAAATATTCCAAAGTAAACGACTATCAAATTGTGAAGTCGACATCATTGTTAAAAATACCGTTGCTCCGAAATAAAATGCGGCAGGACCTACTGAAAAATCAATAAGTTGCCCTCTTGTTACTAATGACATCATCAGAGCAAGTACAAATAAGTCAAGCATGGACCAACGTCCTACGAAATGTACAAAATGGAGCAAGCGTATTTGCAGGTGAATCGAATGTTGCCATTTAAAATGAATGGAGAACAAAAGATAACACATAATTAAAATCTTACTGAAAGGAATAAAAATACTGGCCACAAATACAACAAATGCTACAAAGTAGCTTCCTAAATTGATAAAGGTCAGAACGCCGGACATTAATGTGTCTTCTGTTGCTATACCGTTCACATAAACTATCGACATTGGAAGCAAATTAGCAGGAATAATCATTACGACCGCAGCCAATAAGGTTGCCCAAGTTCGCTGTAAATAGACTTCATCTGAAAAATCAAGGCGTGATAGACAACGTGGGCAAATGGGGCGTCGTTTTCTATCCGTATGACAATGATTGAAAGTATGTTCACAATGCTTGCACGCAATAATAGGAAGATTTTTTTGTTGTAGCGGAGTTTTTTGGGGATAAAAATGCCGCCACAATTCAGCAGGATTGATTTTTATAAATAATAATGTGGTCAAAAGTGCGGTAAAAATAAATGCAATTAAATAGCTATTAATATGTAGGCTTGCATATTCTTGTACTTTGAACATGGTTACGCCCAAAGCAACTAAATAAACATCAAACATCACCCAGGGTTTTAGATAATTTAACGTTAACAGTAAGTGACGAGGTCTGATGTCTAATAGCTGTGATAAACGAAGTAAAATAACTAATAAAGCAAAGCTTATAGGCATAAATACCGCACATAGAAAAATCATAAATGCAGTGTAAGGATAGCCTTGAATTGCCATTTTCCATATACCTTGCCAAACAGACGCATTTACTGGCGTACCAAGCAGGTTGATGGTTAATAATGGGTACCCTAAGGCAAACGGCATTAAAATCAAAATAGTCAATGCGATGATTGCACAACGTTTCAAATTCCAACCGGAAGTGTTTTGCAGTACTTTGTGACAACGAGGACAATTCGCTGATTGATTTTTTTGTAATAAGCCAACAGAAACTAACGCATTACAATCAGTGCAACTTATAAGGCAGTATTTAGCTTGTGATAAATTAGTTTTTTTCTGCATGTTGTCTTATTGATGAATAATAAAGAAAGGCTATTCTAACCTAATTTTTATCGGAAATACTATTTTTCATTATAGTCATAAGAGAAAAGTGCGGTCATTTTTAGTGAAAGTTTCGTTTCATTTAAGTATTAATTGTTTATTTTTTTTTGTTTTAAGCTAAAATGTGGCGAGTTTTTTTATCTAAAAAGTCATTAAGACAGGAATATATAACATGACTGAAATTCAAAAATTAACAAATAACAAAGAAATTATTGCTTACTTAGCAGAAAAGTTCCCATTATGTTTTTCATTGGAAGGTGAAGCGAAACCATTGAAAATTGGTTTATTTCAGGATTTGGCTGAAGCGCTAGCAAACGATGAAAAAGTGAGTAAAACTCAATTACGCCAAGCCTTGCGTCAATATACTTCTAACTGGCGTTATTTACATGGTTGTCGTGCCGGTGCGGTACGTGTGGATTTAAATGGTGAACCTGCCGGTATTTTAGAACAAGAGCACGTTGAGCATGCAGCAGCTAAGTTAGCAGAAGCTAAAGCGAAAGTTGCTGAAAGACGTGCGGTTGAAAAAGCAAATAATCCAAAAGCAAATAAAAAACGCTCTGTACATCATTCAGGGAATAAGTCAGAAAATAAGAAATCAGCTGGAAAGAAATTCTCCAACCCCCGTCAAGTTGAACAAATTTTTGTCAACGTTGATTTAGCAAATTTACAAAAAGGAGATGTGGTGAGAGTTAAAGCGGGAGATAAAACTACTAAGGCTGAGATATTAGAAGTGGTTAAAGAGGGTGCCCGTGTTGAATTAGAGAATGGATTGATATTAACTGTAAGTGCGGATCGTTTATTTGCGTAATTTTATAATACATGGCTAATTTAGTACCTCATCTCCTCTGGTATTATTTTCGTGTTTAATTATTTTAGGAAAGTGATCTATGAAATTACCTCAACAACTGCGTTATTTGCTTTGTTTGCTGTTTGGCTTTGTTTTAAGTTTAAATTACGCCGTCGCAGTTGAACCAAAACTGAAACTAACGGATCTTGTTATTCCACAGATAACGCAAGAAAATCAATTAGCAACTAAAAGAACTGCTGCTCGTTTGGTTCATTCACATTATCAAGCAGTAGAACTCAATGATGAGTTTTCTCAGCGGATTTTTGATCGTTATTTGAAAGCACTTGATTTTAATCGTAATACTTTTTTGCAATCTGATATTGATAATATGAGAGCAACGTATGCGGATAAAATTGATGATGTGTTAAATGAGGGAAAACTAGATATTGCCTTTAATATGTATGAGTTATTGATGAAGCGTCGCTATGAGCGTTATCGTTATGCTCTATCTTTATTGGATGAAGAGCCTGATTTAAATGGCAATGATCAAATTGAAATAGATCGGGAAAAAGCGGATTGGCCAAAAAATGAAACTGAGGCAAATAAGTTATGGGAACATCGAGTCAAAAATGATGTGATTAACTTAAAGTTAAAAGGTAAAAAATGGCCTGAAATTCAAACGAGGTTAGTTAAACGTTATAATTTAGCTATTCAGCATCTAAGTAAAGTAAAGTCTGATGATATTGTACAATTGTATTTGAATGCTTTTGCAAGAGAGATCGATCCCCATACCAGTTATTTGGCACCTCGCACAGCTAAAAATTTCAATGAAAACATGAACTTGTCTCTTGAGGGAATAGGTGCAACTTTACAGTCAGAAGATGGTGAAACCACTATAAAATCGCTTGTTCCCGGTGCTCCGGCAGATCGTAGTAAAAAGCTTAAAGCCGGTGATAAAATTATTGGAGTCGGGCAAGCGACAGGGGAAATTGAAGATGTAGTCGGTTGGCGTATTGATGATGTTGTTGATAAAATCAAGGGGAAGAAAGGAACAAAAGTTCGTTTAGAAATAGAACCAGCTAAAGGTGGAAAATCTCAAATTATTACGTTAGTGCGAGATCGTGTTCGTTTAGAAGATCAAGCGGCTAAACTAACAGTTGAAACTGTTGCTGGTAACAAGATCGCCATGATTAAAATTCCGGGGTTTTATAATGGCTTAACTGAGGATGTACGTAAATTACTTGCTGAAGTTGAAGCTAAAAAAGCGGAAGCTTTAATCATTGATTTACGTGGAAATGGTGGCGGTTCTTTACCGGAAGCTATTGAGTTAACCGGTTTATTTATTACTGACGGTCCTGTGGTTCAAGTGCGGGACGCACATCAACGTATTCGTATATATGATGATCCTGATACAGAGCAAGTTTATTCCGGTCCCTTGCTTGTTATGATTGACCGATTTAGTGCATCCGCATCGGAGATTTTTTCAGCTGCGATGCAAGATTATAATCGAGCCATTATTCTTGGGCAAAATACTTTTGGCAAAGGAACGGTTCAGCAAAGTAGATCACTGAACTTTGTATATGATTCAAATAGTATGGCTCCTTTGGGTTTACTGCAATATACTATTCAAAAGTTTTATAGAATTAACGGTGGCAGTACTCAATTAAAAGGAGTCGCTCCGGATATTATTTTTCCCTCCTCTATTGATGATGAAGAATATGGGGAAGAAAAAGAAGATAATGCGTTACCTTGGGATAAAATTCCATCAGCGTCATATTCTGAAGTCGGTAATGCACGCCTGCCGGTAGATATATTGAATCAGAAACATCTTGAACGTATTGCGAAAGACCCTGAGTTTATTGCACTGGATGAAGATTTAAAGATTCGTGATGAAAGAAAAAAACGTAAGTTTTTATCGTTGAACTTTGCTCAAAGAAAAGCTGAAAATGATAAAGATGATGAAAAACGCTTGAAAGATCTTAATGCTCGTTTCAAACGAGAAGGGAAAAAACCACTAAAAGATCTTGAAGCTTTGCCGAAAGATTATGAGGATCCTGATTTTTATTTAAAAGAAGCTCAGAAGATTGCGGTAGATTTAATTGAATTTAATAAAAAAATGGCTGAGTAAAATAAGATTTAAAATATCCGCACTTTTGAAAAGTGCGGTCTTTTTTGTTATCTAAGGAACTAAAATGCGAAAAATTAAAGTTATCTTATTAATCTTATTATTAGGCACTACGACTCATATTTATGCACAACAAAAGTTTACTTCTGTAGATGAGATTAATAACATTACTTTAAGTAAATCACAATTATTGTTTGAATTAGATTTATTGGAACAACAACTATCCGAGGAATATCAGCCTAGATTATATGAACAATTACATTCTTTGCTCAGAAATATAGATTTACAATTTAAAACTACAATTGGTCGTATTTATGTTGAAAATGACTATGCATTGCTTTGGGAAGATAAGCAAGCTGAAAAAATGTTTTTACGTGAATATGCCGCAATAGTTGCAAGCGGAGTCTCTGAAAGAGCGGCAAGATTATTGAATGATATTTATAAAGCATCTGAAATAGGAGGGTTAGTTTATGATATGTTGCTGACCGACGCATTTTTGGATTATATGTATTATTCAAAAAATGCAAAAAATTTTGCACAACAGTGGTTCTACTCAACGAATAGCTACAAAGCTCAATTGCCATCAAAACAAGATATTCAACGATGGCTATCATCAATAAAACATAATGAAAATTTGATGTTCATCGAACAATTAGCTCAACATAATGAGCAATATGAGAAAATTATAACTTACCTGAGTAAATTAATACCCCAAGATGACAAGTCAATATTATACAAATTAGCAATTAATGCACAGCGTTTAAGGATTATTCCTGATTTTAACAACGGTATTTTTGTTAATATTCCAAGTTATCAATTAAATTATTATAGAGATGGAGAATTAGTTTTAAACTCTAAAGTCATTGTCGGTAAAAAAGCACGTAAAACACCGGTAATGTATAGTAAGCTAAGTAATATTGTTGTTAATCCGCCTTGGATACCTACTCCTCGTTTAATTAATGAAGATATCGTGCCAAAGATTAAACTTGATCCGGATTATGTTGCTCGTAATAGTTATACCATAAGTGATAGCAAGGGGCAGGTTATAGATCCTTCTTCAATAAATTGGAATACTATAGGCACTAATTTTCCCTATCGAATCCGCCAAGCTCCGGGAGGAAGTGCATTAGGAAACTATAAATTTAATATGCCCAGTTCAGATGCAATTTATTTACACGATACACCAAATAGAGGATTATTTAGCAAAAAAAATAGAGCATTAAGTTCAGGTTGTGTTCGTGTAGAAAAGTCAGATCAACTGGCGACAATTTTATTAACAGAAGCCGGTTGGACAGAAGAACGTAAGCAAAACGTGCTTAATAGTAAAAAAAATACTTCGGAGAATATTCGCTCCGATAATCCTGTATATTTATATTATGTTACTACTTGGGTTGAAAACGATGTCGTGAAAACATTACCTGATATTTATGAGTATGATCAAGTACCTCATTTAACTTATATTAACTGGAATATTATTAAATGGTATCTAAATTAAAATGTGAGCAGCAAGAACTAAATATTATGTTTGCTGTCGAAAGCAAATCATTTAGCACTTTATAACGAAATATTATATGAATGAAATTAATCAAAATCGTCGCAAATGGCTATCTTTAGGAGGGATTATTCTTAGTGCAGCCTTGTTACCTCAAAGTGTTTTAGCCGTATTACCGAAGCCTTCTAAATCTAAATTTTTATCTTTTAGAAACATCAATACTGGAGAGAGATTTCGTGGTGAATTTTTTGCCAATAAAGGTTTTTCCAGCTCTGATTTGAAAAAAATAGATCATTTAATGCGAGATAAACGCAATAATCAAATTCATAAAATGGATCCCAAGTTATTTCATAAATTTGTTCATATTCAAAACAACTTAGGTTTGCAAAATTCTGAAATTCAAATTATTTGCGGGTATCGTTCTCCGGCGAGTAATTCCGCCATGCTACGTAGTGGTCGAGGTGTCGCACGTAACAGCTATCATACTCGTGGACAAGCAATTGATTTTCGCATTGAGGGGGTTTCATTAGCGAAACTTCGTCAAACAGCAGAAAATTTGAAAAATGGCGGTGTTGGTTACTATCCTCGCAGCAATTTTATTCATGTGGATACGGGGCCAGTTCGTACTTGGCGAGGTAGCTAAAATACTAAACGTAATATAGTTGACCGCACTTTATTCAAAGTGCGGTTTTATTATTTAAATAAATAAGGAAATGATATGAATATTGAAATTGTGCCGGTAACGGCATTTCAGCAAAATTGTTCAATCATTTGGGATAATAACAAAAGTGCGGCTATTATTGATCCCGGTGGTGAAGCGACAAAATTAATTAAACGCATTGAAGAATTAGGCTTAAATCTTGAATTGATCTTACTGACCCATGGACATATTGATCATGTCGGAGCCGCACTGAAGTTAAAACAATATTTTAATGTAGAAATTTGGGGTTCTAATGAAAAAGATGATTTTTTATTTAATAGCTTACCACAACAATCTGAGCAATTTGGCTTACTTTTTGAGACTGAGGTATTTAAACCTGATAGATGGTTAAATCAGGAGTATGAAATTGTCCGTATTGGGGAAATGAATTTTGAAGTATTGCATCTTCCGGGGCATACTCCCGGTCATGTCGGTTTTATCGAATATAGTAAAAAAATTGCTTTTACCGGAGATGTTTTGTTCCAAAATAGTATCGGAAGAACAGACTTTCCAAGAGGAAATCATACTGAATTAATTCAATCTATTCGTGACAAGTTATGGAAGTTAGATGATGATATGATTATTATTTCAGGACATGGTAATTATACAACCATAGGAAAAGAGAAAAAATACAATCCTTATATCCGCTAAAAGTTAAGATGCAAATTATGTTATTGATTTACACTTAAAGGACAATTCACTAGAATAGTCAACATTTATTAATTTATCTTGAATTCTATAAAGGTAGCAAAATGATTGATCCAACTTTATTACGCAATAATCTTTCTGAAATTGCGGAAAAATTAAAAGTAAGACGTGGCTTTATTCTCGACGTAGATAAATTTTCACAATTAGAAGAACAACGTAAGACTTTACAAATTAAAACGGAAACTTTACAAGCCGAACGTAACTCTCGCTCAAAAACAATTGGTGCGGCAAAAGCTAGAGGAGAAGATATTTCTACTTTATTGGCAGAAGTTGATCATATGGGAGCCGAATTAAATACTGTCAAAGAAGAATTAGCGAATGTATTAACGGAAATTGAGCAATTGGCATTAACAATTCCCAATATTCCTGCTGATGAAGTACCTTTAGGAAAAGATGATTCTGATAATAAAGAAGTTTTTCGTTGGGGAACACCAAAAAAATTTGATTTCGAAGTGAAAGATCATGTTGCCTTAGGGGAAATATTAGGTGGGTTAGATTTTGCTGCTGGTGTTAAATTAAGTGGTGCTCGTTTTGCCGTAATAAAAGGGCAAATTGCAAGAATGCATCGAGCCTTGGCACAGTTTATGCTAGATTTACATACTGAGCAACATGGCTATACAGAGGCTTATGTACCTTATTTAGTCAATCATACAACACTTTATGGAACGGGGCAGTTACCAAAATTTGGTGAGGAGTTATTTCATATAAAACCCCTAGAAAATGAACAGACTTATGCGTTAATCCCTACCGCCGAAGTGCCTGTAACAAACTTAGTTCGAGATGAAATCATCGATGAAGCTGATTTACCAATAAAAATGACCGCACATACGCCTTGTTTCCGTTCTGAAGCAGGTTCTTACGGTCGTGATACTCGAGGTTTAATCCGTATGCATCAATTTGATAAGGTTGAATTAGTACAAATTGTTGAACCGGAAAAATCAATGGAAGCACTGGAAGAATTGACAAATCAGGCAGAAAAAGTATTACAACTTTTAAATTTACCTTATCGTAAAGTTTTATTGTGTACAGGCGACATGGGATTCGGAGCTACTAAAACATATGATTTGGAAGTGTGGATTCCGGCACAAAATACGTATCGTGAGATTTCTTCTTGCTCAAATATGTGGGATTTCCAAGCACGTCGTATGCAAGCCCGTTGTCGTGCAAAAGGCGATAAAAAAACACGCTTAGTACATACTTTAAATGGATCGGGACTAGCTGTTGGCCGCACTTTAGTTGCCATTCTTGAAAATTATCAAAATGCAGATGGCTCTATTACCGTACCGGAAGTATTACGCCCTTATATGAATGGAATAGAAATTATTGGTAAATAATCTGTTGCCGAAAGATAACAACGCTCCTTTTGGGAGCGTTATCTCATCAAGCCAAACCTGTCATAATCTTACTCTCAAAGAAATCATAATCTACTAAAAAAGCATCATGTCCATAATCTGAAGGAAATTCATAATAATTTAAATCAACGCCGCTTTGCTCCAATAATGCTTTACTTTTATGTAGATCGGTCAATTTAAACAGCTGATCAGTAGTAACTGCAACCAAAGTATAGCGTGCTTTTATACGACTTAATGCAGCCTTAATGTCCTTATAGTTCCAAGCCGGATCATATAAATCTAAAGCCCGCAATAAATGCACATAGCTATTGGCATCAAAACGTTCCAAAAATTTTTTCCCTTGATAAGTTAAATAAGATTCAACTTGGAAATAATCTCCCCAATACAGACTTTCCGCTTTTTTAGCTCGTCCAAACGCTTTTTCTAATTGAAAATCGGTACGATAGGTCAGCATACCCAACATTCTCGCAATAGATAACCCTTTACTTGGAGGCAGTCTGTCATAATAATCTCCATTATTAAAATGAGGATCATTAATAATCGCTTGACGCATCACATGATTAAACCCGATTGCCTCCGCACTTAAATAAAGTGACGAACAAAGATTAACCACTCTGCTAACGCAATCAGGATAATCAATAGCCCATTGTGTCGCTTGCATTCCCCCGAACGATCCACCAATCACAGCATAAAGTTTTGCTATATCCAATGTATTCAGCAGTTCTCGCTGAACTTTCACCATATCTTGTACAATAATATGCGGAAACTGACTACCGTAAGGTTTATTTGTATCAGGATTAATGGACGAAGGACCTGTTGTCCCTTTACAGCCGCCCAATACATTAGAACAAATAAAAAAATATTTACTCGTATCAAGTGCCAATCCCTCCCCCATAAAACTCTGCCACCAACCATTTTGCGATTTATCAGCAAAATAGGGTTCAGCATCGCCGGTCAAAGCATGACAAATTAAAATGACATTGCTCTTATCTTTATTTAAAGTACCATAAGTCTGATAAGCAACTTCAATATTTTTTAATTGCCCACCTTGTACTAACATCAAGGGATAATCGGTAAAAAGCGTTAAAGTTTGTACAGCCATGTAAATTTCTCAAAAATCTTAATAAAAAGCACCGCACTTTATAAAAGCAACCCATGTAAACTACTCATACTCTGTTTCATTGTCAAGGAATTTTTAGCCATCCAAACATCTAGACAGCCAATAAAATTTACTTGAAATTACCCGCTTTTTTCATTATTTTGTAGCCTCCGAACGAGGCAGCTATAAAATGAACTTAGATTTCACACAACTTTCTTTTCCACAATGGATAATAACACTCGTCAAGCGATTACTACATTACGGCTTTGCTTTCAGCATTTTTACATTTTTTTCCCTTATTATCATTGATCGTTGCATAGCTTGGTATGTTCAGGACAGAATTTATACAAAAATTGAAGAACTTCCCTCCCGCCCTTATGGTATTGTATTAGGCACAGCGAAATACTTTAGTAAAAATAATCCCAATCTCTACTACAACAATCGCCTGACTGCTACTGTTGAGCTTTTTAAACAAGAGAAAATTGATTATTTATTATTGAGTGGTGATAACAGAACAATGCAATACAATGAACCCATAACCATGTTTAAAGATTTGCGAAAAATGGATATTCCGGAAGATGTTATGTATATGGATTTTGCCGGTTTTAGAACGTTAGATTCCGTCATTCGTGCAGATAAAGTCTTTAAAGCACAGCCCATGACAATTATTACCCAACAATTTCACTGCGAACGGGCCTTATTTATCGCAAAATTCTACGATATTGATGCTATCTGCTTTGCGGCAAAATCACCTGCCAACTACTTATCTGTACGAATGAGAGAATTATTTGCAAGAGTAAAAGCGATTTTAGATATTGTATTAGAAAAAGAGCCTTATTTTTTGGGAAATCCAGAACCGCTCCCGACGCCAATAACTCAATTATGATCTTCGCTAAATAATCTAGTAAGCTTATAAAAAAGACAATAAAGTTAAAAATCCCATCAGACAACATATTATTTTCCAACCATTTTCTACCGCACTTTTGACAAAACATTTATTAATCACGAACAAGTAAAAATTTTAAGGTTTTACACAGACTTATATTTGTCAAGATTGAAAAAAGAAAAAAAACAGAAAAATTTTAAAAAAAACTTCTAGACTTAATGTAACCATTTGAAAAATAATAAAATGTCATTTTACAACCAATTTTATATGAGGATATGGAAACCCTAGATTTTACAAGGTTTAAGCGAAATAAATCTTGAATAATTTACAGAGTTATCCACAGGTTATGTGGATAGTAATTTGCATGAAAAAATTTTTACTATAATAAAAAAATCCTGTTGACAAGCATACACCAGATCATTATCATACGCACCTCTCCTTATGAGACCATATTTATGGTATTTTTCCTCCTTAGTTCAGTCGGTAGAACGGCGGACTGTTAATCCGTATGTCGCTGGTTCAAGTCCAGCAGGAGGAGCCAGTTTTTTCTTTTGGGTTGTTTTTATTTGTCTCCTTTTATAAAAACTCAATTTACCAAAAGACTTTAAGCCCATTTAGATCTTCTCCTTGTATGGGCTTTTATTTTTTCTTTTCTATATTCAAATTTCTCGAAATTTATTTTATACTCGCTACTTTCACACTTCATTTATATCTCGTTTAGGTTCAAATATGTTATTCCCTATACTCGCTATTATTTCAGGTTTAATTATTTTAGTTTGGAGTGCTGATCGTTTTATTGACGGTGCTGCATCGCTGGCTCGTTTCCTCGGTATGTCCGCATTATTGATCGGCATTATCATTGTTGGTTTTGGAACATCTGCCCCTGAAATGATCGTTTCTGCCCTTTCCGCTTTAAATGGAAATCCCGGGCTTGCTTTAGGTAATGCTTATGGTTCAAATATTGGTAATATTGCCCTAATTTTAGGTTTAACCGCCTTAATCAAACCTGTTATAGTTAATTCGCTGGTTTTAAAACAAGAATTACCCATTTTAACTTTCGTCACTTCAGTTTCTGCTTACTTAATTTATGATGCTGAAATTTCTCATTTAGATGCAATTATTTTACTTGTTATTTTTGCTATATACATGGCTTGGAGTATTTGGCAAAGCAAAAGATCAGCACAAGACAGTTTTGCCGAAGATGTAACAACAGAATTGGAAGAAAAAAAAACCATATCAGTAAAATTAGCAGTATTCTGGATGATTACGGGATTGATTTTACTAATGGGAAGCTCACAATTATTGGTGTGGGGAGCTGTTCAAATTGCTTCTCAATTAGGTGTGAGTGATTTAGTGATCGGTCTTACTATTGTAGCAATTGGCACTTCATTACCTGAGTTAGCAGCCTCAATCATGGCGGCTCGTAAAGGTGAAGTAGATCTTGCGGTTGGTAATATTATTGGTTCTAATTTATTTAATACCTTAGCTGTCGTTGGCATAGCTGGCTTAATTTCCCCAATTCAAGTGAGCAATGAAATATTTACTCGAGATATGTTAGTTATGGGAGGATTAACGCTCTCACTGTTCTTTTTCGGCTATGGATCTCATCAAAAAAATGGCTCGATTAATCGTATTGAAGGCGGTTTATTGATAACAAGTTATATCGTCTATACTTATTTCCTCATTACCACCGCACTTTAAACAATAAATTAATTGGGAGATTAATTTCTCCCAATTAACAAAGCTCCCCCACGTATCGGTAAAGTTGTGCCATACATTAAACTCAAGGCAAAAAATATAATCATCAGACCAGCAAGTATCCTGACTAAGATATGCCAAAACTTCTTATGTGTTGAAAAATAAAAATGCCCTAACTGAACCGCACTTTTCCGTGCATACAACACAATTAATGCAAAACCTGACAGCATTAATCCAACACCTAGTGACATCGCTACAGTAGCCAACATTCCCCAAACATACAAATCCAACATATACGACAAAAATAGGATAAATATTGCTCCAGAACAAGGACGCATTCCAATAGTGAAAATAACCAAACATTGTGATTTTAAACTCTGTGCTTGCTGTAACTGTTGCTGATTAGGTAAATGCTGATGCCCACAAGAACAATTATCCGTATGCTCATGAAATCTTGACAAATTTTGTACCGCACTTTGCATACCTATTTTATTGGTAGGTATTGAAGAGAGCGTGAATTGCTTGATTTTTAGCGACTGACTATTTTTTTTCAAAAAAGACTTGCTCCCTTGCCAAATCCATTGCAATCCCAAAATAATCATCAAGAAATAAGCTCCACGTTCTAACCAAAGCTGACTTAATTTAAAATAGCTCGAGGATAACTGTAAAATAGCCACAACAATTAATGTCAGGGAAATCGCCACAATACCTTGCATTAAAGAAGCAAAAAAAGTTAATTTCATACTGGTTTTGAGCTGGGATTGATGGGTTGCTAAATAACTACCAATAATAAACTTTCCATGACCAGGACCTAACGCATGGAGAACACCATAAATAAAACTCACCACAATTAATCCCATTCCTGCATAAACAGGGGCTTGTTTTACTTGATGCAAGTAACTTGAAAGTAATTGATTAAATTCTCTCTGCCAAATTAAAACGTGTGAAAATAAATATGATAACAAATAAATGCCACCTAACGATAAAAATACAAGCAATAATATAAGTTTATAGGTTCTTTTTATTGACATTGGATAACTACTTTTTGTGCAAATATAACGCCTAACGAGCTGTCTTCATCACGTTGGTTACGATCTAAAGAGGCAGCATATTCTCGTAATTTTTGATCAACTTGAGGTTCGACAACATTTCCTTGACAATGTTGCGGAAGTGACGAAAAATCTACCGCACTTTTCTCCTTGTCTTTATCGTAATACATAGATACATAGTAGGTTGAATCATAAGTAGATAATTCAAAAAGGTTATTGGATAACTCCTGAGGTTTAGCTAATAAAAAATCAAAAAAATATAAAACTTGTGCACCGTTAGATTTTAATCCATAGTTTTGAGGAATTGCAGAATACTTAATTTTATTTCCTTTCTTATCATACAAATAACTAAAATAATGTTCATTAACAACATTTTGGATCATATCATCAATAAATTTTTGTAATTCTTTTTGATCATCTTGCAAAAAAGCCAAATCATATAAAATAGCAGATGAACTTGATTCATCTAAAATCCATTGCATAGAAAAACCAACTAATTTTTGCTTGTCAATAATGGGTTTTGTCTGCATTTCAATAAAAGCGTGTGGGTGAGCTAAACTGTATATAGGCAAAAAACCAAGAATGATCCCGAATAAACGAATGAATTGTTGCATATTCTTCCAATCAAATAACTAAGTACGCATTATGCTATCACAATATAGCGTTGATTTTTATCTTTTCAAAAAAATCATGAGAAGTTGAGTTTGCGGAAATTAAGCCCCCTAAAGAACAGAGTTTTACGGCACCGTCAGATAAAAAACTTACGGATTATCACACATAAAGCTAACAAAAATCAGTAAAAGTGCGGTACAATTCGCAAGTTTTTCACTTTTAAAACGTGGCTTATGAACTATCAAACATACATTCCTGATGAATATACTATGTGTCAATTTGGTAAAAAGTTGATACATAGTATTGCTCAAATCAAAAGTAACAAAGGAATAACCCTTTATTTACAAGGTGATTTAGGAGCAGGAAAAACTACGTTAAGTCGAGGAATGATCCAAGGTATAGGACATACCGGTCATGTTAAAAGCCCTACTTATACCTTAGTTGAAGAATATCATCTTGATGAAAAAGATATTTATCATTTCGATCTTTACCGCCTTAGCGATCCTGAAGAATTGGAATTTATGGGCATTCGAGATTACTTTAATGAAAGATCCATTTGCTTAATCGAATGGGCAGAAAAAGGGCAAGGCATATTACCTGAGCCTGATTTAATCGTTCATATCAATTACTTTGATGATGCACGTAGTATTGAATTACACTCTATATCAGAACAAGGCCATTTAATTATTCAACAATTAGTTTAAACCATGAATTACTTACAACGCTTGATTTTCATTATTTTAGCGATTTTCGCCTTTAATCATGCTTTTGCTCACGTTTGGACAATTGCCATCGATCCCGGACATGGGGGAAAAGACCCCGGTGCTATTGGACGTCGTCTCAATATCTATGAAAAAAATGTTACCCTTTCCATTGCTCGTGAACTAAAGAAATTGTTAGATAAAGATCCTCACTTTCGTGCCGTACTCACACGAGAAGGCGATTATTATATTTCAGTCTCTAAACGCTCGGAAATCGCACGTAAACATAAGGCAAATTATCTCATCTCCATTCATGCCGATTCATCTGAATCAAGTTTGTTACGTGGTGCATCGGTTTGGGTTTTATCCAATCGCCGAGCCAATAGCGAAATGGGACAATGGCTGGAAGATCATGAAAAACGTTCCGAATTGTTAGGCGGTGCTGGTGATGTCTTAGCTTCACATAAAGAAAAATATCTAGATAAAACTGTATTGGATCTGCAATTTGGACATAGCCAGCGTGTTAGTTATGAACTTGGTTCAGTTGTTTTACGTCACTTTGCTCGTATCGCAAAATTAAGTCGTAGCACACCGCAACATGCCAGTTTAGGCGTTTTACGTTCCCCTGATATTCCGTCTATTTTGGTTGAAACAGGTTTTCTTTCCAATGCAGAAGAAGAAAAAAAATTAAATACCCTTGCCTACCGTAAAAAATTGGCAAAAGTTATTTATGATAGTTTAGTAGAATATCGCAAACGCAATTTAAAAGTAGATCTCAATACCACAAAGAATACCCGCCAAACTAAACCAAAAACCAACAGTGCGGTAGATAATACAAATAAAACACCCGTTAAAGACAGCGGTATTCGTCATAAAGTAAAAGCAGGCGAAGGATTAACGAGATTAGCAAGAATCTATAAAGTGAATATTAAAGATATTATCAGTTTAAATAAACTCAATCGTAATCAACTTTGGCTTGGTGAAATAATAAAAATTCCTGCTAACAATGAAAATACACCAAAAGAGAAAGAGAAAGCGAAAGAGAAAAAGAAAGCTAAAGATAAAAATGCAACATTCCATGTAGTGAAAAAAAATCAAACACTCTATGCAATTTCACGTCAATACAACATTCCTGTGAAAACTTTGCTCAAACTCAATCCCAAACTAAAAGATGGCAAAGTACAAACAGGGCAAAAAATTAAATTACGTGAATAAGGGCTAAGCAAACGTATGACAATTAAAATTCTTCCTCCACAACTGGCTAACCAAATAGCGGCGGGCGAAGTGGTAGAGCGTCCGGCTTCTGTCGTCAAAGAACTGATTGAAAACAGCTTGGATGCAGGAGCGACACACATTCAAATTGAGATTGAAAATGGTGGTGCAAATTTAATTCGTATTCGTGACAACGGCATAGGAATTGCAAAAGATGAACTCCATTTAGCTCTTGCTCGCCACGCAACAAGCAAGATCGCCAGCCTTGATGATCTTGAAATGATTTTAAGTTTAGGCTTTCGTGGCGAAGCACTCGCAAGTATCAGTTCAGTTTCCCGTTTAACCTTAACCTCTCGTACAGCACAACAAAATGAAGCATGGCAGGTTTATGCACAAGGTCGAGATATGGAAACCAGCATCACACCCGCTTCTCATCCGATTGGCACAACAGTTGAAGTAGCAAATTTGTTTTTTAATACGCCTGCCAGACGCAAATTTTTACGTACAGACAAAACTGAATTTGCACATATTGATGAAGTAATCCGCCGTATAGCGTTGGCAAAACCTCAAGTTGCTTTTACGTTGACCCATAACAATAAATTAATACACCGCTATAAAAGTGCGGTAACAAATGAGCAAAAAATTAAGCGTATTGCGACTATTTGTGGCAATGATTTTATGCAAAATGCGTTACATATTGATTGGAAACATAATGATCTACATCTTTCCGGCTGGGTTATACAACCTCAGTTTGCTCGTCATCAAAATGACCTCAATTATTGTTATATCAATGGCAGAATGGTGAAAGATAAAGTGATTACTCATGCTATTCGTCAAGCTTATTCAGAATATCTGAGCAATGAAAAATATCCGGCATTTGTATTGTTTATTGATCTCAATCCGAATGAAGTAGATGTAAACGTACACCCAACCAAGCATGAAGTTCGCTTTCATCAAGCTCGTCTAATTCACGATTTTATTTATCAAGGCATGACAAATGCACTCACCTCTGAACAAACCAATATTCCAATACAGAGTGAACAATCCAATCCAACCAAAGTTGCCGAACCTCAAGGTATTTGGAACTTGACCACGCATAACAAAGGTAATCGAGCGACTGCCGGCAAAAATATTTTTGCCCAGCAACCTAAAGATTATGATAAAAAATCGTCTCAATTTAAACCGCACTTTGCAGCAAATTACAGCGAAGTAACGCCAAAGAAAGCAGTGCAAAAAGCCTATGCAGAATTACTCGCAACACATGAAGAAAAAACTATCGCCTCTTCTACTCTACCCCATCAATTTACACACAATGCAACGCATATCAGCGAACAGAAAAATGTTTTACATGCACTTGCATTAATTGAAAATAAGGCATTGTTATTGCAACAAAACCAGCAATATTTCCTCCTTTCTATTCAGGCATTGCAGCATTTCAATATCCGCTTACAGTTGCAACAAAGTAATATTGCACAACAAACATTGCTTATTCCGATTTTATTGCGTTTAAATAAACAACAATATCAATCTTGGCAACAGCAAGCTCTATTTTTTCAACAAAGCGGTTTCGATTTTACAGACAATTCTGCACAACGCAGAATAACTCTAAACCGTTTACCTATTTGCTTGCGTACACAAAATATACAAAAAATAATTTTACAGTTATTGGATCAACCTCATGAAAAATACACTATTTTTCTTACCGCACTTTGCTCACACTTGGAATTTCCCTCGCTCAGTACTTTCTCCGAAGCTGTAAATTTACTCACAAAAACTGAGCAACAATTTTCAACCCAACATCAACTAGAATTCCAATCTTTATTAGTCAAAATAGAGTGGGATCACTATTTAGATAAATTGCAATGAATAAAAAATCAACTGCTATCTTTTTAATGGGGCCAACCGCTTCCGGCAAAACCGACCTCGCTATCCAATTACATCAAGAACTTCCTGTTGAAGTCATCAGTGTCGATTCAGCTTTAATTTATAAAGGCATGGACATTGGTACAGCAAAGCCCAATGCACAAGAATTAGCACTAACACCTCATCGCCTAATTGATATTAAAGATCCAAGTGAAAACTATTCTGCCGCAGAATTTCGCCGAGATGCCTTGCGAGAAATGCAAAAAATCACGCAACAAGGAAAAATTCCGCTTCTTGTTGGCGGTACAATGTTGTATTACAAAGCCTTATTGGAAGGACTTTCACCGCTTCCTTCAGCGGATGAAAAAGTGCGGTTGGAAATAGAACAAAAAGCAGAAAAATTTGGTTGGGCAACACTACACAACGAATTAGCCAAAATCGACCCAATATCAGCACAACGTATAAATCCCAACGACAGCCAGCGAATTAATCGTGCATTGGAGGTCTTCTATTTAACAGGACAATCTTTAACAGAATTAACCGCACAAAAAGGCGAAGAAATTCCTTATCACATCATACATTTTGCTATCGCACCTGAACGAGCTGTTTTGCACCAACGCATTGAACAACGTTTTCATAAAATGATCGAACAAGGCTTTCAACAGGAAGTCGAAAAACTTTATCAACGCTCGGATCTACACCCTAACCTACCCTCTATTCGTTGTGTCGGTTATCGACAAATGTGGGAATATTTACAGGGTAATTATGGTAAAGACGAAATGATATTTAGAGGTATTTGTGCCACAAGGCAATTAGCAAAGCGACAACTTACATGGTTGCGTGGTTGGAAATCGCCCATAGAATGGCTAGACAGCTTAAACCCAAAAAGTGCGAAAGAAAAAATCATAAAAACTATAAAACATAACTGTAAATAAAGTTCACAAAATCGTTTTTTTCTATAAAAATTTAGGATAAAATGGCTCGAATTTTTACTTGACAAATAAAATAGAACCGAAGAAATGACAGCCTACAGCCTACAGCCTACAGCCTACAGCCTACAGCCTACAGCCTACAGCCTACAGCCTACAGCCTACAGCCTACAGCCTACAGCCTACAGCCTACAGCCTACAGCCTACAGCCTACAGCCTACAGCCTACAGCCTACAGCCTACAGCCTACAGCCTACAGCCTACAGCCTACAGCCTACAGCCTACAGCCTACAGCCTACAGCCTACAGCCTACAGCCTACAGCCTACAGCCTACAGCCTACAGCCTACAGCCTACAGCCTACAGCCTACAGCCTACAGCCTACAGCCTACAGCCTACAGCCTACAGCCTACAGCCTACAGCCTAGTATATTGCCTAAAATCAACCTTGCAAGGTAAATTTGTGAGGTTGGACATGTTCAAACAACATCTTAAAAATCACCTATTTCAACCTCAACCTTTCGGCGAAAGTATTATTCGCCTTTTTTTGTTGTGTCTTAAAAAGCAAGGCATCGCCGATTTATTTATCAATCTATCTAAAAAGTAACACGTTTAATCAATAAACAACCGTAAAAAAGTTAAAAAAATCAACAAAATAAATCAATAAAAAAACCTAATTTTAAAAGCTTAAAGAGAGTGAATTTATGAACAAAATCTTCAAAACCAAATACGATGTAACAACGGGTCAAACGAAAGTTGTGTCTGAATTAGCGAATAACCGTCAAGTGGCGAGCCGTGTTGAGGCGACGGAGAGTAAGCCGAAGTGCGGTGTGTTTTTAGGCATGTTTAAGGTGTTGCCGTTGGCGTTGGTGGTGTCGGTAGCTCTCTCATCAAATACTTTTGCTGCATGGATAGGCACTTATGGAGGTACTGTAGGTTCAGAAAAAAGAGAAATGGAATATATTTATAAAGGTAGGGATAAATATAGATTACATGGAGTTGCTTTGAATCCTTCAGGAAATAATAATGGCTCAAATTATTCTAAAGTTAGTATAGGAGGTGTGGCTGTAGGACATGATGCTTGGGCATCAGGGGATAATTCAACAGGTGTTGGGGCAGACGCACACGCTATAGGTATGCAGTCTGTGGTAGTGGGTAATAATTCTGGAGCTAACAATCAGTCTGTCGCTATAGGAAGTGACGTATTTGCTTATGGTAAATCTGCTATTGCTATTGGTAATGATGATATAGATGATCATAGGTTTAATGATAGATTGCCGGTAACAACGATTAACAATTTGTTTAGTAACCTTGGTTCGAATCTAGAATTTTTTAAAGACGGTTGGTCTTCTTTTGCAAAAAAATACATCAGTGACAACGGTACAGATAATCGTCATTACAGCCCTACGTATGCTAAAGGCGTGGGTAGTATTGCGATAGGTTCAAGAAACATTGCGGGTGGAGAGTTTGCTACTTCCTTAGGTGCATTATCTTTTGCATTAGCAGACAGGTCAACAGCCATTGGAGTTCGTGCATTTGTTGACCAAAATTCCACAGGTGGTGTTGCTATTGGAGATGAATCAAGGGTTTTTGCTGCAAATTCATTTGCTATAGGAAATAAAGCTGAATCAACAAATAAAGGCTCTTTATCATATGGTTCAGGAGCAAAAGCGGTAGGAGAAGGATCCATAGCGATAGGGTCGACAGTAATATCTAATGCTAAATATAAAGATGGAACGGATGAAAAGTTTAGAACAAAACTTATGTCTGAATTAGGTATTGGAATGGTTACCGAAAAAGTAGATACTTCAAATCACGTAAAAGAAACCTCAGCAAAGGTAAGTAATCTTAAAGTTGGAAATAATAATGAAATTGTTCAATCCGGATTTTCTGCTCATTTAGATAGAGATCAAATTAATGAAAAAATTAATAAGGTTATTCAAGGCTTAACATTCGCTTATGAAGAAGAAAAAGATACTTTATTATCAGTAGGTGGTACAGATATCAAGAAAACAAAGAGCGATGGAAAACATGGCATAACTGTTGGGTATTACACTGTCAATAGTGGTGATAATACTGTCGCTATAGGTACAGCTTCCTATGTAAAAGGAAGAAATTCTGTCGTTTTAGGTGCGTTAAATAATGTCGGACAATATGCAAGTAATACGATAGCGATTGGGGTTGGGACAAATGTACATAAAGAAAACTCAATCGCTTTAGGAACGGGCACAACAGTAACAGGTGCGGGCGTTGTGGCTATCGGTTCCGGCGTTGGTGTAACAAAAGACAATACAATAGCTGTGGGTTATGGAGCATTGGGAAAATCAGGAGAAAGTATTGTTTTAGGTAATTCAGCAACATTAGAAGAGCATGCCTCAAAATCTATCGTGATAGGTAATGGTGCAAAAGTTGAAAATACAAAGAAAGATGACACAATTAAAAAACTAAGTTGGCCTGAGGATGAAAAATATAGGAATGGTGAAAAAGAATTAGAAATGTCGGCTATTGCTATAGGAACTAGTGCAACAGCTAACGCTCAAAATAGTGTAGCGTTCGGAAATGAAGCTCAAGTAAGCATGGAAAATTCTGTGGCATTAGGGAATAAATCACATACAAAATATTTCTATCAAGATGATAATAACAAAAACATAGCCACGCTCATCGGAAACGGCAAAAATGATGCGATTAATTTAGATCCCTATGTTCCAGAGGGTTCTAGCTATAACTTAAAAACTGATAAAGCGGCGGGTATTGTGTCCGTCGGTTGGACAAAGGATAACAGTAGAAATCAAGAACTGGGCTTAAGACGGATTGTCGGGGTGGCACCGGGTGCGTTGGATTCTGACGTGGCGACGATTGGACAATTAAAAGCCTTAGAATATGTAAAAAGAGAAGGCTTAGTCGTTTATTATACGGAAGATAATGGAAAAATATATAAATTAGTTAAAGGAACAGATGGAAAATTCTACAAGGTCAATACCAAAAATGGCACACCATTAGATAAACAAGAAATTCCAAAAGAAAAAGTATTAGTTGGGGCTAAAGGGCATAACGAGAAGATACAATACATAAATGCTGATAAACAAATTGCGGACATAGGAGAAAAGATAAGATTCGGGCATTTAGCCGATGGAGAGATTTCCAACAAATCCGATCAGGCGATTACTGGGGCACAACTTTATGATCTTAAAGGTAAGTTGGGGTTGGAATTAGAGACCAATAATACACAATTCAAAGGACATAATTTTACAGCAGTTGAATATATTGAAGGAACACAAGGATCGCAAAATACTTTTAAAGGTGCAATAACGGAACTGATTAAAGCCGTCAATAAAGGTTATAAGTTCAGTGATGGAACGAAAACTATTGATAAGATTTATTTTGGCTCAACGATTGAAATAAAACCAGAAGATATTTCTGATAATGGTACTCAATATAAGAGTAAAAATTTAAAAACAAAAGTTGAAAAAAACAGTTCAAAGGCACAATTCACCATCGGCTTAAAAGACGATCCAGAATTTAATACTGTAAAACTTACCGGCACCCCTACAGAGAACACTCACGCCGTTAATAAAAAATACGTTGATGACAAACTCAAAGACGTGGCTTCAAATATCCACTTTATGTCAGTACATACACCGACCACAACACCAAAAACAAAAGGCAATTACAACAACGACGGTGCAAAAGTTGAGGGGGCGATTGCGATTGGTGTGGACGCAAGTGCCGCTTCTGAAAACTCCATCGCTATGGGTAAAGGCTCGAAAATTGAGGCGGAAATATCGAACGCCGTCGCTATCGGGGCGAATAATCATCTCAGAGGGAAGAATAAAGGTCAAGATAAGCATACGGTGGCTATTGGTTCAGACAATATCATCACCGGACGAAAAGTTGTGAATTTAGGTTCGGAGAATAAGATAGGCAGTTCTGAAAATAATTATAAAACTGACCCATCAGCAGGTGCGGTCAGCATACGAGTGATCGGGGATAATAATATCGTTCGTGGGGTATGGAATACCGTCATCGGTGAAGAGAATAAATTTACAGATTCCTCAGTCTATGTTCATTTGATGGGTGATAAAAATACCGTCACAGATTCTAAAAATACCATCATATTAGGCGATAACAATATTGTCTCAAAATTAGCAAACTCTATCATCATTGGTAAAAACATAACTGCTAAATCTAATGTTAAAAACGATAATAATTTAATCGTCATGGGTAACCAAGCCCAAGCAACAAATGCGAATAACAGTGTTGTGATCGGTGCGTCTGCAAAATCTACAGCGACAAGTGCGGTTGTGATTGGACAAGGTGCCGAATCCAAAGCCCAAAGTGCGGTAGTTTTAGGTAAAGGGGCGACTGTTCAAGCCAACGCCACCGGTGCAGTAGCGATTGGTGAAGGGGCGTCTGTATCTACAAATGCTGGTAATTCGATTGCGTTAGGGAAAGGATCGCAAGCGACGGCTAAAGCGAATGCAAAGGCAAATGCTACTGTAGAGGGCGTGAATTTTGCCTTTGCAGGTGGGACTGGAAATAATAAGACAGTATTAAGCATAGGTAAAGCTGGAACAGAGCGTGTCATTAAACACGTGGCAGCGGGCGAAGTGAGCAAAATCTCAACAGATGCTATTAACGGAAGTCAATTGTTCAGTGTGACAACAGAATTTGCAAAACTGGCAAAAGATGTCCTTGGGGCGGAATTAGGCACAACTAATCAATTCAAAAAATCAGCATTTAAGACATTAAAAGCCACAAGTACGTCTACGGATACCGCACAAAACAAAACATTTAGAGAAGCGATTAATGCAAATATAGACCAAATTAATAAAGGCTTGGTATTTAGCGACGGCACAACGCATGGCACAAGACAGCTGGGCGAAAAGATCACCATACAAGCCGGTGTTGTTGATGGTGGCGATTATGTCAGCGATAACATCAAAACGAATTACGGTAAGGATCAAGGAGTATTCCTAATTGGAATTAAAAAAGCTCCACGTTTTGAAAAAGTCACAGTAACTAAAGATGTTGAAGACACAAGTCCTGAAATGACCTTAACCACGAAAAAATATGTGGACGGAAAACTTGCCAATGTCGCCGCTAAATTTACCGTCAAGGGCGATACTAACGGAACAGACGGCAAAGGGTATGAATTAAATAAA
Source organism: Histophilus somni 2336 (assembly GCF_000019405.1). Classification (NCBI taxonomy): domain Bacteria; kingdom Pseudomonadati; phylum Pseudomonadota; class Gammaproteobacteria; order Pasteurellales; family Pasteurellaceae; genus Histophilus; species Histophilus somni. The sequence continues at coordinate 1,811,450 of NC_010519.1, forward strand.
GACAATACGGAATTGAATATTAATGGAGATGCTAAAAACATCACCACAGAGGTGGATAAAACCGCTAAAAAATTAACAGTATCGCTTAATAGTGCTTTAACAGGCATTACATCGATCGGAAAAGACGAGAGTAACAAAATCACGTTTAATGGTGGTACAACTATCACAGCCGGCGGTGCAGGGTTAACTTTAGCGAATGAGGGTGACAAAGTTAAAATCTCAAATGTGGCTGATGGTACAACTGCTAATGATGCGGTGAATAAAAGCCAATTGGATACAAAACAAGATAAATTGACAGGTACTATCACCGCAAATAATGGGCTACAAATTACATCGGGAGATGGTAAAAATACTGTCGCTAGTAACATCACTTTAGGCTTAGAAACTGGCTTAAAAGACAAAATCGACAATGCCTTAAGTAAAACCGAAGCAGGGAATACCTATGCGAAAGTGGATGCGTCGAATATAAACAATGGTAATCAAACAGCATGGAGAAATAAACTAGACGTCTATTCTAAATTGGAAACAACGAATGAAATCGCCAAAGCGAAAGAAACAGTCACAAATGGTGCAGGAATTACGGTTACAGAAACGGCTGCTGGAAATGGAGCTAAAACATTTAAGGTTGCATTAGAAAATAGTTATAAAACAAAAATAGATGATATAGGTACCGGAACTGTATCAGATAAAAATGACAAAACCGTAACGGGTGGCAAAGTACACGAAGCTATTGAGGCGGCAAAAACTGATATAAAAGGTAAACTGTATGCAAACACAGCAACATTTGGCTTAAAAGGTAATGATAGTCAAGAAGTTAAAAAGACACTAAATAATAGTATAGAAATCAAAGGAAGTGAAACGGCTAGAACTAGTGGCACAAATATTTATGTATCAAAAAATGATGAAAACGGTCTAAAAATCGAATTGGGTGAAACGTTAAAAGGAATAACTTCGATTACTAAGGGCGATAATAAGTCTAAAATCGACTTTAAAGATGACAGTATTGATTTAACGCCAGTTAATGGAAAAACTGTCTCTATAACAAAAGACGGTAAAATCAGCGGCTTATCAGATGGTCAAATTGAGAACGCCTCAAAAGACGTGGTCACAGGAAATCAATTGCATGATCTAGCGGGTAAATTAGGCGTTAGTGTGGATACAAATTCTAAAACCGGTTTTACCGCACCGTCGTTTGTCGCCGTCAATTATCAAGGGCAAACAGAAACTAACGGAAAAACCACCTTTAAAGAAGCAATCAATGATTTGATCGTGGCTGTGAATAAGGGGTTTGTAATTAGTGATGGAACCGATAATGGAACGCTTAATCTAGGAGATACATTACAAATTAAAGCGGGTAATATCGATAAACCTGATGCACAAACCTTAGGATTTACCAGCGATAACATTAAAACAAAATATTTATCAAATAAAAAAGAAGTGTTAATCGGGATTAAAGAAAATCCGAATTTCAAAACGGTAACAGTAACTGACACAATTGATGAAAAAACGCCGGAAAATACGTTGATCACGAAAAAATATGTTGATGAAAAATTAGCCACTAAAGCAGGGACATTTAACGTGAGTTCGGATAAAGGTGACACAAACAATATCACCGGCACTTTATCTGTCAAAGGTAAAGAAGATGATGCTAATGGCAAACATAAAAATATTAAAACAGAAGCGACAGGATCGAATTTAACGATAGCACTTAATAGCGACTTAAAAGGTATATCGACTATTGGAAAAGATGATAAGGCTAAGATTAGCTTTAATAAAGATACTGCTAAAAATGAGATCGAGTTTAGTTTGGGAGATAACACGAAATATAAATTCGATGAGAATGGATTAGACTTAGGAGGTAAAAAAATCACCGCACTTGCGAGCGGTTTAGGGTTGAAAGATGCTGGTACTGGAAACGGAAATGCCGACATTATTAAAAAAGTCCTCGAGGGAACTCTTGATAATGGCAGTAACATTAAATCCACTAACGCCGTCAATGTAAAAGACCTTTCCGAAGTCGCCAAAGCCCTTGTGGAAAAAGGACTATCCTTTGAGGGTAATGGTGGTTCTTCTGATAAAGTCACACGCAAACTCGGCGACACTTTGAAAATTGTGGGCAAAGGAAGTGGTGCTAACTCAATAACAACCACTGAAAATAATATTAAAGTGTCTAAAAATACAGCAAACGATGGACTGGAAATTGGCTTGTCTGATACTTTAATAGGTATTAAATCTGTTGGTAATGGCGATAATGCGAAAATTACTTTAAGCGGAAGTAATGGAAGCAAGGACAAAATTACCTTCAAAGCAGGTAGTTCAGAGGTTACCCTAGCCGATGGTAAATTTAGCGGCGTGTCTGAAATTAATAAAGAATCAGGCAAAGCTGCGTTGAAACTTGAAGCCGACAAAGCGACCTTAGAAAGTGCTAGCGGTAATTCCAAAGTGGAATTAAAAGATAAAGCAGTAACAATTACAGCTAAAGAGGATAAAGGATCGTTAAAACTCACCGAAAACACTGCAACCTTAGAAAGTGCGAAAGACGGTTCAAACCTGGCATTGGATAATACCAGTGCAACGTTAAGTGCGGGTAAAAATAAGGGCAGTATTAAAGTTACCAATGGAGCGGATAACAAAATTGAGTTAAGTCCGGAAAACGGCTCAACCGTTACGTTGAAAAAAGACATGACAAATGGCGGAGTGCAAGCCACCGGCTTGTCTACCATCGGTAAAGATGAGAATAACGCTTTAGTGTTTAAAAACGGTACGAGTGGCACGAACACGGCAGAGTTAAAAGTGGGTGGTGCGACTTTGACCTTCACGCCTACTGGAAATGGAATAAGTGGAACTAACCAAACAGTGAAAATCTCTAATGTTGCGACTGGTAAGATAGAAAGTGGTTCATCAGAAGCCATCACTGGCGGACAACTTTCCGATTTAGCAAGTAAATTGGGGGTTGAGGTTGACAGTGGGAAAACTGCGTTTACAGCACTATCATTTAATCCGATAAAAGGCGGTACTAAAGACACTACTAGTGGCACGACTGCGGCTGCCCCAACAACCTTTAAAGAAGCTATTACACAGTTAATTACCGCCGTGAATGGTGGCTTGACCTTTAAAGGGAATGATACTTCCCAAAGTAAAACCACATTACAATTAGGTGGAACATTGACCATTGATAGTTCGAGTGCTGGTAGTGAAAAAGACATTACAGCAAAACTGGAACCGTCTAATGGTAGTGATCCTAAAGATAACGGTAAATTAACGCTGACGTTAAATAAAGCTACTTCTGTAGATAAAAATGACGAAAAAGTCATTACCTCAAAAGCCGTAGCAACTGAGCTGGAAAAATATACGAAAACTGCTGATTTAGGTAATACGTATTTGAAAATAGACGGGTCGAATATTGGTGGTGCTTCAGGTAAACAAAAATTTGGTAGCAATGTCGGTATTGCTGAAATCAAACTTGGCGAAACTGACAAGAGCGACACTGAATTGGTACAAGCTAAAGCTTTAATCAGCTATCTAAAAGGTACAGGTCAAAAATCCGTTAAAGTATCCGATAATCCAGAAACTAAGGCTGAAGGAGACTATTCTATTGCTATTGGCGATAAAGCGGTAGCACAAAATGAAGGTGCAATTGCTATCGGTTATGGTGCTAATGCTAAAAATAGAAACGCACTTGCCATAGGCAGAGATAGTGAGGTATTGGGCGAGCATGCTACGGCTATCGGCTACAAAAATAATGTATCACGCAATCATTCCGGTGCATTCGGGAAACAAAACACGGTTAAAGGAGATCATTCCTATGCTGTGGGTGCTTATAATACGCTAGCTGGCGAACACACTTATGTCTTGGGTTCAAATATCACGACAGACGACAAAGTAAAAAATGCTGTTATCTTAGGTAATAACTCAAAAGGTGAGAAAGATGCGGTATCTGTGGGTAGTGATACGCAACAAAGACGAATTGTTTATGTTGCCGATCCAACGAGTAAATATGATGCTGTGAATAAACAATATGTCGATGCACTTGGATTAAAATTCAAAGGTAATGATGATAAAAATATACACAGAAAATTATCAGAAACATTAGAAATAGTTGGTAAGGGATTAAATAAAAACCAAACTACTAAATTTAATGGCACAAATGGAAATATTGCCGTTAAATCAAGTAATGGTAAAGATAAAAAATTAGAAATATCTCTTAATGAGAAATTATCAAATATTAAAACAATAGAAAATAAAGGTAGTTCAATAGAATTTAATGCAAATGATAAAAATGGATCTAGCAAAACAATTAAAAATTTACTTCTTACAGGAAATGGAACAAAAATGGTTCTTTCTTACAAAGGAGTACATTTAAATGAAAAACAATTGATTGGACTAAAAAGTGGACTATTAGAAAAACACAACGGAGAAGATAAAGATAGAAAAGATTTAGACTATTTAATAGAAAATGTTGATAAATTATCTATTAAAACGCATGCAGTTAATGTAGGAGATTTAGCTAAAATTTCTAAGGAAATAGTTGAAAAAGGGTATAAATATAACGCTGATATTCCGTCAGGTAATAGCAATGATACCAGCATAAAACTAGGCTCAACTATATCTATTGTTAAATTATCCGGTACATCAACAAATGGAGTAATAACATCTTCACAACCGAGTACACCTACAATAAATATTGGAGACTATAAAGGAGATAACCTAATCACTCGATATACTAACGAGAGTGGAAACGCCAAGATCGAAATCGGGTTTAAAGACGCACCGATGTTTAGCAAAGTGACACTTTCTACACCGCAAATTTATGGTAATGGTACAGGTAGCGGAAATGCTGTTAGTGATAACGATTTGATCACCAAGTCCTACCTTGATGCTGCATTAAAAGACTTTAAGTTTAATGTGGAATATGGTGATAAGAAAGTCCAAATCGGTCGCAACGACACCTTGAAATTTGCAGATGGGCTGAATATTAAATTAGAGTTAGCCCAAAATGGTACTACAAAACCAAGTGCGGGTAGTTCTGCTACATCGATGACGGCACCAACTACAAGCACTCCATCAAGTAGTGCAGTTGGATCAATTGGTGGAGATAGTGCAGGTAGCACAAGCACTACAACAACATCAAATTCTTCTTCAAGCACTGCTCAGTCAAATGGTGCAGGTACAAATGGCAAAAGTGGTACAAGCAGTACAGCTTCGTCAGGAGCTACTCCAAGTACGACAACAGCCGGCACAGCAAGCAGTACAACATCGAACACTACAGCGGTGGTGACGATTGGTACGACTGAGGACTTGACAGGCTTGAAATCTGCCGAGTTTAACGGCGATAACGGTAACACGACTCACATTACCGGCAATGAAATTGTGTTGAAAGATCAGGCAGGTAACGCTCATACACAAACGGCGACATCGCAAATCATCACGGATAATACAGATCCCGATAAGGAAAAAGCGGTTGTGACAACGGCTGAGGGCGTGACAATGTCTGTGGTCAGCGATGATCAGGTTTTGGTCAATGATCAAACAGCAGAAGCGAATGTTTTAAGCAATGGCAAGCACACAACCGAGGTGAAAGCCGGTGAGGTTGCTATTAAGGACAAGGCTGGTAAAGATGTCGTGAGCTTGAAAGTGGCTGACGGTGAGGACGGTCAAGATGGCAAGGGAGCTACGCTGGCGTTTGCTAAAGGCACTGACGGTAAATCGGGCACTGGCGTAATCACGGGCTTGAAAGACCTAGATGCCACGGCTGACGGTTCAAGTGCGGCGAATAAAAACTATGTGGATGAAAAAGTGTCCGACTTAGATAGCAATCGTCCGTTTAACTTCTACATCCAAGAGGGCGATGACTATACCAAAGTCGTGAAAGGACGTGATGGTAAGTTCTATGATCCTAAAGATTTAGAGGGGGCGAAGTATGATGCAGAAAGTAAAAAATATACTTCTCAAGATGGACAAGAAGTTACACCAGAATCGGATAAAGTCATTATTCGTGCCGAACCGACTGCCGCACCTATCGGGATGAATAACGTAGCGAGTGGTTTGGGACTGGCAGATCCTGAAACTGATCCTAAAAAAGTTGAAGAAGCGAAAGCAGAAACGGCGAAATTAGAAAAAGATGTGACGGATAAAAAAGCAGCCGTCAGCGAGAAAGCCAAAGCACTTTCTGAGCAAGCGAAAAAAGCCACTGATTGGATGCTTGTTATCAATGGTTTAGAGCAAGCCATGAATGCCATGCCTGAGGGTGAGGATAAAACGAAACTTCAAACTCAATTGGAGGAAAACAAGAAACAGCTTGAAAAAGCTAAAGAAGAGCTAGGGAAAGCAAAAACTGCTTTAACCGAGGCTCAGACAGAATTAACAAAAGCCAATGACGCTTACGAGAAAAACTACGAGGGCTATGAAAAAGTTGCTGACTTAGTGAAACCTGATAGCCAAGCGGATTTAACCAACGTAGCCACCATTGCTGACGTGCAAGCGGTAGCGAAATCGGGCTTGAAGTTTAAGGGCAATGATGGTGTTGAAGTGCGTAAACAACTCAGCGAAACCTTAGCAATTAAAGGTGAAGAAAATGCAAGTGACGAGAAGTTTAACAGCAACCTCACCGCCGCCGGCAATATCAAAGTGGAAATGGCACAAGATGGCAAAGGCTTAGAAGTTAAATTGTCTGACCAGTTGAAAAACATGACTTCGTTTGAAACTCGTGAAGTGGACGGTAAGAAATCCCACTTGGACAGCAACGGTTTACAAGCGAGCAGTCTAGACAGCGAAACTTTTGTAAATGCACAGGGTACCCATATTACGGGCAAAGGAAATCATGCCGGTCAATCAGCAAGTTATACCCTCGATGGCGTGGCGATCACAGGTAAGAACGAAAGCGTGCAGTTGAATACGACCGCTCTTTCCTTTGCAACCACTCGAGACCAAGCTGGTAAACCTGTCGGTACAGGGGTTATCCGAGGTCTGAAAGACTTGGATGCCCATGCTACCGGTGATATGGCGGCAAATAAAAACTATGTGGACGAAAAAGTGGGTGCTGCCGTTAATCGCCTAGATAATGTCATCAGTACCAACAACCGAACCTTACAGGCGGGTATTGCCGGTGCGAATGCGGCGGCAGCATTGCCTACAGTAACGATGCCGGGTAAATCGACCATTGCGTTGTCCGCAGGGACTTACAAAGGCAGAAATGCGGTAGCGATAGGCTATTCACGTCTAAGCGATAATGGTAAGATAACGCTGAAATTACAGGGCAACAGCAACTCTGCCGGTGATTTCGGCGGTGGCGTGGGTGTTGGTTGGACATGGTAGTCTAGTTTAACCGCTATAAAAAAGCAGTGAGTAATCACTGCTTTTTTTATGATAAAAGTTTCACCGCTCTTTTTAGTTTTTGACGTTCGACAAAATCGAAAAGAAAATCCTGTTAAATTAATTACCCTTGATAATGTCCGACGCCCAGCTCGTCTTCTTTACGAGTGCGGTTAATAACGACTTGCGGAGATTGAACAATACGTAACCCCATTTCATCTTCGGTACGAACTACCTCACCTCGCAGAGAATTGGTATAGACATCAGTAATTTTAATATCTACGAACTTACCGATCATGTTAGGCGTTCCTGCAAAATTAACTATACGATTTGTTTCCGTACGACCTGTTAATTCCATAATATCTTTTTTCGATGGACCTTCAACCAATACACGTTGCTCTGTCCCTAACATTGCTCGACTAAATTGTGCTGCTTGATTGTTAATGCGTTGTTGTAGCAAATATAGGCGTTGTTTTTTCTCTTCTTCCGTTACATCATCAGGCATATCTGCTGCCGGCGTTCCGGGACGAGCAGAATAAATAAAGCTAAAGCTCATATCAAAATTCACTTGAGCAATTAAATTCATCGTGTCTTCAAAATCCTGATCCGTTTCCCCCGGAAACCCAACAATAAAATCTGAACTAATCTGAATATTCGGCCGCACTTTTTTCAATTTGCGAATAATTGATTTATATTCAAGTGCGGTATGATTTCGCTTCATTAAATTCAGTACACGATCTGAACCGCTTTGCACAGGTAAATGTAAGAAACTCACCAATTCAGGCGTATCCGCATATACATCAATAATATCATCAGTAAATTCAATTGGGTGGCTGGTGGTAAAACGTAATCGATCAATTCCATCAATAGAAGCGACTAAACGTAATAACTCAGCAAATGAACAAATACCGCCATCATGTGTTGGTCCACGATAAGCGTTCACATTCTGCCCCAATAAATTGACTTCACGCACCCCTTGCTCTGCAAGTTGTGCAATTTCGAATAAGACATCATCTACGGGACGACTTACCTCTTCACCTCGAGTATAAGGCACTACACAGAATGAACAATATTTATTACAGCCCTCCATGATAGAAACGAACGCTGTCGGTCCTTCCGCTCTCGGTTCCGGTAGGCGATCAAATTTCTCAATTTCAGGAAAACTTACATCAACCACCGCACTTTTTCCACCACGAATTTGATTAATCATTTCAGGTAGGCGATGCAATGTTTGTGGTCCAAATACAATATCAACATAAGGTGCACGTGAACGAATATGCTCCCCTTCCTGTGAAGCCACACAACCGCCCACACCAATTACCAAGCTCGGATTTTGTTTCTTTAATTCTTTCCAACGACCTAACTGATGAAACACTTTTTCTTGTGCTTTTTCACGAATAGAACAGGTATTTAATAGCAATACGTCTGCTTCTTCCGGTACATCAGTCAGTTCTAAACCATGGGTATTTAAAAGCAAATCTGCCATTTTCGAACTATCATATTCGTTCATTTGGCAGCCCCAAGTTTTAATATGTAATTTTTGTGTCATGTCAGTTTTTAAAATTAATATCTAAGTAAAAAATCAGTCGGTCATTTTACCGAGTTGTTGTAGCTGTTGCCAGCTAAAAATCAGATTTTATTTTTTAAATTTAACCAATAACGCTAAAATAGCGAAAATTAGTCTGTGGAGAAAACACGTATGCAAAAAGATATTATTGTTGTTGGTGGCGGTATGATTGGTGCGGCTTGTGCGACAGGATTAGCTCAATTGGGATTACAAATTCACGTCATTGAACATCATTCTCTACCTGAATTTGATTCGACATCGGAGTATGACATTCGCATTTCTGCAATTAGTGCTGCATCAGTTAATTTATTGAAAACCCTAAAGGCATGGCAGCATATCGAAAAAATGCGTATTTTCCCTTATCGAGGACTGGAAACTTGGGAAATTGAAGGTTTTGCAACCCAATTTCACTGCCAAGATTTACAGTTAGCGGAACTTGGATTTATGGTAGAAAATAATCTTATTCAACTAGGATTATGGCAGACATTTTCTTCCTACCATAATATTACTACCAACGTGGAAAATGCGATTAAAAATGTTGAAAAGTGCGGTAAAAATTGGCGTATTTTTTTATCCAATGGAGAAAGTTATCAAGCACCTCTCATCATTGCAGCTGACGGTGCCAATTCACAATTACGCCAAATTGCAGGCATAGGTTTGACAGGCTGGCAATATCGACAAGATTGCATGCTCATTTTAGTGAATGTAGAACAAGATCAACAACATATTACTTGGCAACAATTTTATCCCTCCGGACCTAGAGCCTTGTTACCATTACAAAATAAGCAAGCCTGTTTAGTTTGGTATGACAGCCCACAAAAAATACGTGAATTAAAACAGCTGTCAAATGAAAAACTTGCAGAAGAAATTCATCAAGCATTTCCCCCTAGACTGGGCAAAATAAACGTACAAAAATTTGCGACTTTTGCACTAACACGTCGTCATGCACAAGATTATTTCAAACAAGGTATTGTTTTAGTTGGCGATGCCGCTCACACGATTAATCCTCTTGCCGGACAAGGTGTCAATTTAGGTTTTAAAGACGTCAAAGTCCTGCTTAGTGTAATTGAAAGTGCGGTAAAAAATAATGAAGATTTTTCAACGGATCATGTTTTACAACGTTATCAAAACCGACGGAAGCCTGATAATTTACTGATGCAATCTAGCATGGATTTGTTTTATAAAGCCTTTAAAGAAGATAGCATGCCATTAAAAATAGCTCGTAACTTGGCATTACTGGGTGCAAACAAAATCACGCCTCTTAAAAAACAAGCGTTGAAATACGCACTTGGTTTGTAAAAAATCACCTAAAAATGAAATCATCACTTTCAATTATGAGCTAATCGCTATATCATTAGCCATTCAAAACTAAGGGCGCTTGCAATTTTATTGTGGGCTTTTTATTTCTACTCAATACCTGAACAAACGCAGGTTCATTAGGGAGAAAACCAAAGCTAGTGGAAAATACAGTTCAAAACAAGCCTATTATTGAGCTTCGTTCTCTTACTAAGTCTTATGATACAAAAACCATTATCAATAACTTCAATTTAACTATTAATAACGGTGAATTTTTAACAATTCTAGGTCCGTCAGGTTGCGGTAAAACAACAGTGTTACGTTTGATTGCCGGCTTTGAAGAGTTAAATGAAGGTCGTATTATTCTTGATGGTGAAGATGTGACGGATATACCGGCAGAGCGTCGTCACATAAACACCGTATTCCAAAGTTATGCCCTGTTCCCACATATGACGATTTTTGAAAATGTGGCCTTTGGTTTACGCATGCAAAAAGTACCGAATGCAGACATTAAACCTCGTGTAATGGAAGCATTACGCATGGTGCGTCTAGAAGAAATGGCGGATCGTAAGCCAACTCAGCTTTCCGGCGGTCAACAACAACGTGTCGCCATTGCAAGAGCGGTAGTAAATAAACCTAAAGTTTTATTGCTTGATGAATCTTTATCCGCTCTTGATTATAAATTACGTAAAGAAATGCAAAATGAGTTGAAAGCATTGCAACGTCAGTTGGGAATTACCTTTATTTTCGTTACTCACGATCAGGAAGAGGCATTAACTATGTCAGATCGTATTATCGTAATGAACAAAGGCACTATCCAACAAGATGGTTCACCACGTGATATTTACGAGGATCCTAAAAATCTATTTGTGGCAAAATTTATCGGTGAAATCAATATTTTTGATGCGATAGTTATTGAGCGTACAGACGAAAAAACTGTTAAAGCCAATGTAGAAGGTCGTGTTTGCGATATTCATACAGAGTTGACTGTCCAACCAAATCAGAAATTAAAAATCTTGTTACGTCCAGAAGATATTATAATTGAAGAACTTGATGAAAATGAAAGTTCCAAAGCAATTATTGGACATGTTGTTGATCGTAGCTATAAAGGCATGACATTAGAGTCAAGCATCATTCTTGATCATAATAAAATGAAAGTATTGGTGAGTGAATTCTTTAATGAAGATGATCCGCATATCGATCATTCAGTGGGTCAAAAAGTGGCACTAACGTGGCATGAAGGCTGGGAGGTTGTACTGGACGATGAAGATGAACAGTAATAAATTTCAAAACTTAACTGTTAGTGTCATTTTCGGCTGGTTACTCTTCTTTGTTTTAGTACCAAACCTGCTAGTCTTAACAGTTAGTTTTTTATCAAAAGATAGCAGTAATTTTTATGCTTTGCCTTTTAGCTTGGAAAGTTACGCAAACTTAGTTGACTCACATTACGCCAAAGTAATGTGGAATTCACTCCGTATGTCTGCGATTGCAACTGTTATCTGTTTACTTGTAGGTTATCCTTTTGCATTTTTCATTGCCAAAATAAAACCCTCATACCGTCCATTTTTGCTATTCCTCGTTGTTTTACCTTTTTGGACGAATTCGTTAATTCGTATTTACGGAATGAAAATCTTTCTTGGTATGAAAGGTATTTTAAACAATACCCTAATTGCAATCGGTATTATTGACACACCAATTCGTATCTTGAATACCGAAACTGCGGTAATCATTGGATTAGTTTACATCTTACTGCCTTTTATGATTTTACCGCTTTACGCTGCCATTGAAAAACTGGATCTTCGTTTATTGGAAGCTGCAAAGGATTTGGGAGCAAATTCATTTCAACGTTTTATTAGAATCATTATTCCATTAACAATGCCGGGAATTATCGCAGGTTGTTTGTTAGTTCTATTACCCGCAATGGGAATGTTCTATGTGTCAGATTTGCTTGGCGGTGCGAAAGCAGCCCTAGTAGGTAATGAAATTTATGTCCAATTCTTAAAAATAAGAAACTGGCCTATGGGTTCAGCAATTAGTATAGCACTTACTCTACTAATGGCTTTATTAATTTTTATTTACTATAAAACAAGTAAATTATTAAATAAAAAAATGGAGTTGGAATAATGAGTCGTTTACTACGTAATGTCTTTTTGTTTGTGGTATACGCTTATCTGTATATCCCGATTATTATTCTAATCAGTAATTCATTTAACAATGATCGTTTCGGTAATACTTGGAAAGGTTTCGGTTTCCAATGGTATGAGCGTTTATTCAACAACGATACTCTCATTCAAGCCGCTATTCATTCCATCACTATTGCATTTTTTGCAGCCTCATTAGCAACAATTATTGGGACATTAACTGCTATCGCACTTTATCGTTATCGCTTCCGTGGTAAACAGGCTATAAGCGGAATGCTGTTTATTGTGATGATGTCGCCTGATATTGTTATGGCTGTCTCCCTACTTGCATTGTTTATGATAGTAGGTATCTCTTTAGGATTTTGGTCATTACTTTTAGCTCACGTAACATTCTGTTTGCCTTATGTTGTAGTCAGTGTTTTCTCTCGTCTAAAAGGTTTTGATAACAAAATGTTGGAAGCGGCAAAAGATTTAGGTGCCGGTGAAGTAACAATACTACGCAAGATCATTTTACCGTTAGCGTTGCCTGCCATTGTTTCAGGTTGGCTACTTAGCTTTACCATTTCATTAGATGATGTAGTTGTGTCCTCATTTGTCAGTGGTGTAAGTTATGAAATTTTACCATTAAAGATTTTCTCCTTAGTGAAAACCGGGGTAACCCCTGAAGTCAATGCACTGGCAACACTAATGATTATTTTCTCTTTAATCTTGGTAATACTCAGTCAACTTGTTGCCAAAAAAGGGAAATAATAATATTCCAAAACTGTGAAATAATATTTCACAAATGATCCTATATCACATAAAATAACACGCCCTACTTTCGGTAAGGCGTTTTTATTCCTTCAACACCGAAGTATATTCCGCATGTTAAAAGTGCGGTCGTTTTTTACTCTTATATTGGAGAACAATAGAAATGAAAAAATTTTCAGGTCTTTTCACACTGGGAATGATCGCTGTAGCTCTAGCGGCTTGTAATGATAAAGATACTCAAAAAGCAGAGACTCAAGCACCTGCTGCTTCTACAGGTGATACTGTTTATCTTTATACTTGGACAGAATATGTTCCTGATGGATTATTAGAAGGCTTCACTCAAGAAACAGGCATTAAAGTCAACCGTTCAAGTCTAGAATCTAACGAAACAATGTATGCAAAAATTAAAACTCAAGGTGCTGCCGGCGGTTATGATGTTATTGCTCCGTCAAACTACTTTGTTTCAAAAATGGCTCGTGAAGGTATGCTAATGGAATTAGACCACAGCAAATTACCTGTCATCAAAGAATTAAACCCTGATTGGTTAGACAAACCTTACGATAAAGGTAACAAATACTCTTTACCTCAATTGTTAGGAGCACCGGGCATTGCATTTAATACAAATGAATATAAAGGCTCTGACTTCACATCGTGGGCTGATTTATGGAAACCTGAATTTGCCGGTAAAGTTCAATTATTGGATGACGCACGAGAAGTATTCAATATCGCATTGTTAAAATTAGGACAGGATCCAAATACACAAGATCCTAAAATTATCGAACAAGCGTATGAAGAGTTATTAAAATTACGTCCAAACGTACTATCTTTCAACTCAGATAACCCGGCTAATTCTTTTATTTCAGGGGAAGTGAGTATTGGTCAATTATGGAACGGTTCTGTACGTATCGCTAAAAAAGAAAAAGCACCTTTAGATATGGTATTCCCGAAAGAGGGGCCTGTTCTTTGGGTTGATACATTAGCCATTCCATCAACATCTAAAAATCCGGATGCTGCACATAAGTTAATTAACTACATGTTAGGTGCAAAAACAGCAGCACAACTCACCTTGGAAATTGGTTATCCAACCTCTAATATCAAGGCGTTAGAATTACTTCCGGCTGAAATTACTCAAGATCCGGCAATCTACCCTACAGCTGAAGTTTTACAAAACAGTTACTGGCAAGATGATGTCGGTGATGCAGTTCAGTATTACGAAGAATTCTATCAAAAATTAAAAGCGGCAAAATAATCTTTGCACACAAAAGAAATGCTCCCATTGGAGCATTTCTGTTTTGAAAATAAGCTTAAGCTAAATTCCCAACTAAATTTTTCACAAATTCCAACCGCTCTTTATGTGACGTCAATGACTTACTAAACCTAAACTTAGTCGGTCCGTCAAATTTAAATACAGTAGGCTGAGACTGAATTAATTGCACAAATTTCATCGGATCAAGTTCTGCATTTTCAGAAAACTCAATAAATCCCCCATTAATTGTGCTATCAATTTTGACAATTTTTAAGGTTTTTGCCAGCAAACGTAACTCAGCAATTTGCATTAAATTCTTACCTGCCTCCGGTAATAAGCCAAAACGATCAATCAACTCTACTTTCAATTCATCTAACTCTGCCTGATTTTCCGCTCCGGCAATCCGTTTATAAAAAGATAATCTCATATTCACATCACCAAGATATTCTTCCGGTAATAATGCGGGTGCACGTAAATCAATCTCTACTTGCTGTTGTGTTAAAGTATCCAAAGAAGGTTCTCGCCCTTCTTTTAATGCAGCGACAGCATTTTCCAATAATTCCATATAAAGCGAAAAACCGATACTTTCAATTTGACCGCTTTGCTCATTTCCGAGCAATTCACCGGCTCCCCTAATTTCTAAATCATGGGTAGCCAAAATAAATCCGGCACCTAAATTATCTAGACTTTCCAGTGCCTCTAAACGCTTAACGGCATCTTTGGTCATTGCTTTTGGATGAGGTGTCAACAAATAAGCATATGCCTGATGATGAGAACGTCCAACTCTTCCTCTCAGCTGATGTAATTGGGCTAATCCAAAATTATCCGCCCGTTCAATAATAATCGTGTTAGCCGTTGGGACATCAATCCCTGTTTCAATAATAGTAGAGCAAACCAGTACATTAAAACGCTGATGATAAAAATCGGACATTACACGCTCCAACTCTCTTTCTCGCATTTGCCCATGCCCAACAACCACTCTCGCTTCCGGTACAAGTGCGGTCAGTTTTTCTGCACAATTTTCAATACTTGCCACATCATTATGTAAATAATAAACCTGTCCTCCCCGTAAAATTTCACGCAACACAGCTTCTCGAATAATCAAATCGTCTACCTGTCTTACAAAGGTCTTTATGCTCAATCGTCGTGCCGGCGGTGTGGAAATAATTGATAAATCACGGATGCCACTCATCGCCATATTTAATGTTCGAGGAATAGGTGTTGCCGTTAGGGTTAAAATATCAATATTGGTTCGTAGCTGTTTGATTTTCTCTTTTTGGCTCACTCCGAAACGATGTTCTTCATCAATAATGAGCAAACCGAGATCGCTGAATTTTACTTCTGACTGAATTAATTTATGCGTACCGATTAAAATATCAATTTTACCTTCATTCAAGTGTTGTAAAATTTGTTTCTGCTCTTTTGCCGTTCTAAAACGTGACAACATTTCGACATTAACCGGCAGATTGGCAAATCGATCTTTAAAATTTTCATAATGTTGCTGTGCCAATAAAGTCGTAGGAACCAAAACCGCTACTTGTTTATGGTTCATCACGGCTAAAAATGCCGCTCTCATTGCCACTTCCGTTTTACCAAACCCCACATCACCACAAACTAAACGATCCATAGCTTTTTTTTGGCACATATCAGAAATAACCGCATTAATTGCCATTTTTTGATCGGGTGTTTCTTCAAAAGGAAACGTGGCAGCAAATTGTTTAAATTCTTCTTTATCATATTGAAATGCAAAGCCTTTTTTAACTTCACGTTGAGCATAAACATCCAGCAGTTCAGCAGCAACATCACGAATTTTTTCTATCGCCTTATGTCGGGCCTTTGCCCAACTATCATTACCAAGTTTATGTAAAGGTGCATTTTCATCAGATCCGCCAACATAGCGACTAATTAAATGCAAAGAGGTAACGGGTACATAAAGTTTTGAATTATTCGCATATTCCAATAATAAAAACTCAGCTTTAATTCCACCATTTTCTAAACTCACCAATCCACCATAGCGTCCAACACCATGCTCTAAATGCACAACAGGTTGTCCTATTTTTAATTCAGCAAGATTGCGAATGAGTGTATCGGGATTGGCAACTCTACGTTTATTACGCTCACGTTGTTGCACTCGCTCTCCCAATAATTCAGTTTCACAAATAATGGCAACCTTATCCTCATTATCAATAATAAATCCATGTTCTAAACTACTGATGAGCAGGCTTTTAGCTGGCTTATCTTTTTCACCCAAATCCTGAATTTGCGTTGGTTTGAGCTTTAAAGGTAAGAGTAAATCCAATAATGTTTCCCGACGCCCTTCTGTTTCTACTGAAAAAATAACAGTTCCGTCAAATTCCTCAATAAACTGACGCAATTTTTGCAAAGGTTCTTTTTGTTGTACTTGAACGGTTAATTCCGGCAACGGCTGCACAGGTAAATTTTTTTGACGAACAGAAGTGCGGTCCAATTTTTTACTTTTTAAACTCAATCTTGGATAATTTTTTAACTGCCGATTAACTTCATCAATGCGTAACCACAATTTTTCCGGCATCAGCAACGGACGCATCGGATCAACACGACGGCTTTCATAACGTTGTTCAATATCCTGATAAAAACGTTCTGCTTGCGGCACAATTTGTTCAAAATCCACAAACAATGTATTTTCAGGTATGTAATCAAACAACGTCGCCATTTGATTAAAAAAGAGCGGTTGCCAATATTCGATTCCGGAAACTAGAGTTCCTTTACTGATTTGTTGATAAATATGTTCAGGATCTCGTCTAATTTCCGCAAAAGTTTCTCTAAATTGACTACGAAAAAATTCAATGCCTTTTCTATCTGTTGGGAACTCTTGTGCAGGTAATAAATTAATACGTTGAATTTCCTCTAATGTACGTTGCGTATCTACATCAAAAGTACGAATACTATCAATTTCATCATCAAAAAAATCCAATCGAAAAGGCACCGCACTTCCCATCGGAAATAAATCCAATAAAGCACCTCGTACTGCAAATTCGCCATGTTCCAGTACTTGTTCGACTGCTCGATAACCGGCATTTTCCAGCTGTAAACGAAATCTTTCGATATTTAATCGATCACCTCGTTTTATCAATAATACATTGTGTTGTAAAAATTCTGCCGGACAAACTCGTTGCATTACAGTCGTAATTGGTGCAATAAAGATACCTTTGTTGCTATGTTGCAACTGAAACAAGGCACTTAAGCGAGCTGAAATAATTTCTTGATGCGGCGAAAAATTATCGTAGGGTAAAGTTTCCCAATCAGGAAAAAATGTAACAGGTTGTTGAGTGAATTCAGTTAAAATTTTTTCTAAACAGACCGCACTTTTAACATCAGGGGTCATCACAAAAATCAACCCATCATATCGCCGTACAATTTCTGCAATCACAAGACTATCAGCCCCCTGTAATACATTACCTAGAAGTTTATGCTCATTGGGCTGGGTAGGTATGTCAAAATTAAAATACATCATATTCAAATGGATTTATGTTGAAAAGTTGCCATGTAATTTGCACTGACATCTTGATTTAACCAAAATTTTCCGGTTAAAAGATTGTAATGATAACCACAAATATTTTTACAGACTAAATTTGCTTGGTCAGTCCAATGCAGTAACTCAGCCGGTTTGATAAATTTATCGTAATCATGTGTTCCTTTCGGTAACATTTTAAGTATATATTCTGCACCTAAGACCACTAATGCCCATGCTTTAAATGTGCGATTAATAGTCGAAAAAAATAAGACACCATTCGGTTTTAATAAAGCTCGGCAAGACTGAATGATGGATAAGGGGTCAGGAACATGCTCCAGCATTTCCATACAAGTAATCACATCAAATTTTTCAGCGTAAAGTGCGGTTTGTTTTTGTAAAAATTCTTCAACGGTAATTTGCTGATAATCTATGACCAGTCCTTGTTCCTTGGCGTGTAAACGAGCGACTTCAAGAGGAGCAACGGTCATATCAATTCCTGTTACTATTGCCCCTTGCTTTGCCATAGCCTCAGACAAAATACCGCCACCACACCCCACATCAAGCACTTTTTTTTCCGTTAGTCCGTTAGCTTGCTGTTGGATATATTGTAATCGTGTCGGATTAAGTTGATGAATAGGTTTAAAATCTCCATTCGGATCCCACCAACTTTTTGCCATTTTTTCAAATTTTTCTAATTCTTGCGGATCAAGATTTTGCATTTTTATCAGTCCGTATAGCAGTAAAAAATAATTACGCTATTATTCCTTAACTGCGTTAAAAATTCACTACAAAATTTCGAGAAAATCAGAAGTTATGCTATAATCTCGCCAATTTTTCGTACCTAATTAGGAAATCTCAATGACTGATTTTACCCCCAACGTTACTCCTGTGAGTATAGAAGAAGAGCTTAAATCTTCGTATCTTGATTATGCGATGTCTGTAATTGTCGGGCGAGCTTTGCCTGATGTACGTGACGGTTTAAAACCGGTGCATCGGCGTGTGCTTTTTTCTATGGATCAAAGTAGCAATACTTACAATAAAGCCTACGTAAAATCTGCTCGTGTTGTAGGGGACGTTATCGGTAAATATCATCCTCACGGTGATAGTGCGGTGTACGATACTATTGTTCGTATGGCACAACCTTTCTCGTTACGCTATATGTTGGTTGATGGTCAAGGTAACTTCGGTTCGGTAGATGGTGATGCACCGGCTGCAATGCGTTACACCGAAGTACGTATGCAAAAAATCACCCAAGAATTACTCACCGACTTAGATAAAGAAACAGTGGATTTTTCGCCAAACTATGATGGAAAAGAAATGATCCCTGATGTCTTGCCAACCAAAATTCCAACATTATTGGTCAATGGTTCTTCTGGTATCGCTGTGGGTATGGCAACCAATATTCCGCCACATAATTTAAATGAAGTATTGGATGGCTGTTTAGCCTATGTGGATAACGAAGAAATCAGTATTGATGAACTAATGCAGTATATTCCTGGTCCTGACTTCCCTACTGCCGCTTTAATCAATGGACGTAAAGGAATTGAAGAAGCATACAAAACAGGACGAGGAAAAATCTATGTTCGTGCAAAAGCGGAAATTGAAACTAACGATAAAGGTCGAGAAACCATTGTTGTTACTGAAATTCCGTATCAAGTCAATAAAGCAAAATTAGTAGAAAAAATTGCGGAACTCGTGCGTGAAAAGAAAATTGAAGGCATCAGTAATGTACGAGATGTGTCAAATAAAGAGGGTAACCGTGTTGAAGTAGAAGTTAAACGTGATGCAGTCGGTGAAGTCGTACTTAATAATCTGTATGCCTTAACCCAAATGCAAGTGACGTTTGGGATCAATATGGTTGCCTTGGATCATGGTCAACCAAAGCTATTAAATTTAAAACAAATTATTGAAGCATTTGTTCGCCATCGCCGTGAAGTTATTACTCGTCGCACTGTATTTGAACTTCGAAAAGCTCGTGAGCGTGCACATATTTTGGAAGGCTTGGCAATTGCCTTAGCGAATATTGATCCTGTTATTGAATTAATTCGTGCCTCTAAAACCGCTGATGAAGCTCGTGTCGGTTTATTATCTCAAGCTTGGGAATTAGGTAATGTAGCAACAATGCTCAGTGCAACAGGCGTAGATAGTTCTCGTCCGGATAATTTGGCTGATAACTTAGGCATCATCGACGGTAAATACTATCTTTCCGATGAACAAGCTCGTGCAATCTTAGATTTACGTTTACAACGCTTAACGGGGCTTGAACACGAAAAAATTGTTACTGAATATCAAGAAATATTAATTGAAATTGGCAAACTTTTACATATTCTAAACAGTGCGGATCGTTTGAAAGAAGTCTTGTGTGAAGAACTGGAAAAAGTAAAAGAAGAATTTGGTGATGCACGTCGCACTGAAATTACATCGGCATCCGGCGATATTAATTTAGAAGATCTTATTACCCAAGAAGATGTCATTGTTACACTTTCTCATGCAGGTTATGTAAAATATCAACCGCTTACAGACTATGAGGCACAACGCCGTGGCGGTAAAGGTAAATCTGCAACTAAAATGAAAGATGAAGATTTTATTGAGCGTTTATTAGTTGCCAATACTCATGACACTATTCTTTGCTTTTCAAGTCGAGGCAGATTATATTGGTTAAAAGTATATCAACTACCGCAAGCAAATCGAGGGGCTCGTGGTCGTCCTATTGTTAATATTCTCCCATTACAAGAAAATGAACGTATTACGGCAATTCTACCAGTGGCTGCCTATGAAGAGGATAAATTTATCGTCATGGCAACTGCCGGAGGGCTTGTGAAAAAAATTGCGTTAACCGAATTTAGTCGCCCTCGTTCAAGCGGTATTATCGCACTTAATTTACGTGATGAAGATGAATTAATCGGCGTTGATATTACAGATGGTACCAATGAAATCATGCTCTTCTCATCACAAGGTCGAGTAGTTCGTTTTGAGGAAAATGCAGTTCGAGCAATGGGACGTTTAGCGACAGGGGTACGAGGTATTAAACTGGCATTAACAAATGATATTTCCGATGATGAAAGTGCGGTAGAAATTGAGGATATTTCTGATGAGGATACAAAAGAACCTCTTGATCTCAATGTAGATAAAGTGGTGTCATTGGTTATTCCAAAAAATGACGGTGCAATTCTAACCGCTACACAAAATGGTTATGGAAAACGTACCGCACTTTCCGAGTATCCAACCAAATCTCGTAATACTAAAGGGGTCATCTCAATTAAAGTCAGTGACAGAAATGGTAAAGTAGTCGCTGCAACGCAAGTAGAGGAAAATGATCAAATTATGCTGATTACCGATGCTGGTACATTGGTTCGTACGAGAGTGAGTGAAATCAGCATTGTCGGACGCAATACTCAAGGTGTTCGACTCATTCGAACAGCGGAAACAGAACAAGTCGTTAGCTTAGAACGAGTTTGTGATACTGATGAAGATGAAGAAAATATCGATAACAATTTTGAATAGAGAACAGACTAAATCATCATAATTTCAAGGGCGATTATCGCCCTTTCTTTATGTCCAAAAAATATGACTCTCTACCTTATTTATACCCACTTAATATGTGCTTTTTTAGCTTGGCATTACTGATTATTCGAGGGCTGATACAAATGGATAATAAATCAGCAAAAATACTCAATCCGCTATTTTTTCCTGATTTACTCTGTCTAAGTGCGGTCGTTTTTTCTCGGATTTTTTCATAATTGAAAAATCAATAAAATATGTCATTATTTAATCCCTCATTTCTCTACAAAAAAGCTATTTTCCCTTTTTGGTAAAGCGAATTTTTTTGCTATACTCGAGCACTGCTTTTATTAGGAGAAACAATATGGAACAAATGCCGAATTGCCCAAAATGTCAGGGTGAATACGTATATCACGACACAATTAATTTTGTTTGTCCTGACTGTGGAAATGAATGGACTGACAATGAAATTGAACAACAAAACGAAGATCAACTCATCGTAAAAGATAGCAATGGAAATATATTAACTAATGGCGATGATGTGCTTTTAATTAAGGATTTAAAATTAAAAGGATCTTCAGAAGTACTAAAAAAAGGCACAAAGTACAAAAATATTCGTTTAGTAACAGGTGATCATAATGTTGACTGCGGCAAATTATTACTAAAATCTGAATTTTTAAAGAAAGCTTAAATTATAACTATCATGTTTATCTAAATTGGAGTTGTTATGAAAAATAAAATTCTCGGCAGTGCATTAATGATCGCCGGCACAACTATAGGTGCGGGCATGTTGGCTATGCCATTGACCTCAGCCGGCATGGGGTTTTCCATGACGTTAGTGCTACTTGCAGGATTATGGTTATTATTGACCTATACCGGCTTGTTGTTTATGGAAGTTTATCAAACTGCAAAAGAAAAAGATGTAGGCGTTGCAACTCTTGCAGAACAGTATTTCGGTTTAACCGGACGTTTTTTGGCGACTATTAGCTTGCTCGTTCTACTCTATGCCTTACTTGCCGCTTATATTACCGGTGGCGGCTCTCTTTTATCAGGCCTTTTAACGGGTATTGGTGATGAAAAACAAACTTCTCAAATCTCAATATTACTCTTTACCCTAATTTTAGGTGCATTTGTTGTGATTGGTATTAAAGGGGTTGACGGCTTAACCCGACTCTTGTTTATCGGAAAAATCATTGGCTTTATTGCGGTCTTATTAATGATGTTACCAAAGGCAAAATTAGAAAACCTAGGGGCAATTCCTTTAGATAATCTATTGGTTATTTCTGCAATTCCAATTTTCTTTACCTCTTTTGGCTTCCACGTCATTATGGGGAGTATCAATAGCTACCTTGATGCAGATATTCGTAAAATCCGTTTAGCCATTATTATTGGAACGTTAATTCCATTATTTGCCTATTTATTATGGCAATTCGCAACACATGGCGTATTAAGCCAAACTCAATTTGTTAGCCTATTAAAACAAGATCCGACCCTAAATGGATTAGTAAAAGCGACTAGTCAAATTACTGGAAGTAGCCTATTAGGTGAGGTAGTTCGCCTATTCTCATCTCTTGCATTAATTACTTCTTTCTTAGGCGTTGCAATGGGAATTTTTGAAGGAGTTGGTGATCTATTAAAACGTATTAATCTGCCGACAAATCGCCCGATACTGGCACTTTTAACTTTTATTCCGCCACTAGCCTTTGCTCTATTCTATCCAAACGGTTTTATCACCGCACTAGGTTATGCCGGCATTTTATTTGCCTTCTATGGGCTACTTCTTCCTGTTGCTTTAGCTTGGAAAGCTCGTCAGTTGCATCCCAACCTACCTTATAGAGTCGCTGGCGGTAATCTTGCATTAGTCATCGCATTTATTATGGGCATCGTTATTATCGTTATCCCGTTCTTAATGCAAGAAGGTATCCTTCCTACTGTTGCCGGATAAATTAAAAAGAGCGGTTAAATTTTTATAAATTCAACCGCTCTTTCTATTAAATTTTAAAAATAATGCCTCACAATTCATATTATGAAGTGTTACGTTTATCTAAAAGCAATTTAGTCTACTATTTTTTCGGTAAAACGTTCAATTTTCGCACCCAATCCACGTAATTTTTTTTCAATATGCTCATAACCACGATCAATGTGATAAATGCGATCAACGATGGTTTCACCTGTGGCAATACAACCGGCTAAGACAAGACTGATAGAAGCACGTAAATCCGTTGCCATAACTTCTGCTCCGGATAAATATTCAACACCATGACAAAATGCTGTGTTACCTTCAATCTCAGCCTTTCCTCCCATACGAATTAATTCAGGAATATGCATAAAACGATTTTCAAAAATAGTCTCGGTAATTTTACTTGAACCCTCTGCAACCATATTTAATAAAGTAAATTGAGCTTGCATATCAGTTGGAAAACCGGGATAAGGTTCAGTACGTATATTTACCGCTTTTGGTCTATTACCTTGCATATCCAATGTAATCGTATTTTCCGTGACTTCAATTTTAGCACCGGCATCACGCAATTTATCAATTACTGCATCTAAAGTTGATGCTTTAGTATTTTTACAAATGATACGTCCGCCGGAAATAGCGGCTGCAACTAAAAAAGTACCGGTTTCAATACGATCCGGCACAATACTATGCTCACAACCTCCTAGGCGTTCAACACCTTCTATCGTGATAATATCTGAACCCGCACCGCTAATTTTTGCTCCCATCTTATTTAAAAATACAGCAGTATCAGTGATCTCAGGTTCACGAGCTGCATTTTCAATTACTGTTATGCCTTTCGCTAGAGTTGCAGCTATCATAATAGATAAAGTCGCACCAACACTTACTTTCTCAATAACAATTCGTTTACCGATTAATTGACCATCAACAAAAGCCTTAACATAACCGTCTTCCAATACAATTTTTGCTCCAAGTCGCTCCAGCCCGCTGATATGTAAATCAACAGGTCTTGCACCAATAGAACAACCTCCCGGTAATGAAACTTGCCCTTGTTTAAAACGAGATACTAAAGGCGCTAATGCCCAAATAGACGCACGCATCGTCTTAACCAACTCATAAGGAGCTACAAAATGATTAATATTTGAAGCGTCTAAATGCACCGCACCTTGTTCATCTCGATAAGTTACCACACCTAATTGTTGCAGAATTTTTAACGTGGTATCAATATCTTTTAACTCAGGTACATTAGTTAATTTGACAGGCTCTTCAGCTAGAATGGCCGCAAACAAAATAGGTAAGGCGGCATTTTTAGCACCGGAAATATTCACTTCTCCATTTAAACGAGACTGCCCATAAACATGAAATTTTTGCATATGTTACTTCCTACTTATGCTACATATTCAATAAACGATCACGCTTCCACTGTTCAGTACTGAATGTTTTTATTGTTAACGCATGAATCGCACCGGATTTAAAATGTGCCATTAAAGGTGCATAAATAGTTTGCTGTTGTTTTAGTCTGGACAGTTGTGCAATTTCATCGTTTACAACAATGACACCAAAATGTGCATTTTCACCCTGAACATATACTTCATCGAGATTCAATGCTTCCTTTAAAATTTGCTCAATTTGCTGAGTTTCCATTAATATTTTCCACTATTGTAAAAAAGGCTTAAGCCAATCAGATAAGCCAAAAAGATCTGCCAAAATTTCCAATTGAATTGGGGCATTATGAATTTTTTGTGAACTTACTTGTTTTTCAAGCTCATTAATAAAATCACCTAGCAAAGCAAAACCAGCACTATCAATGCGATTAACTTCACTGAGCTCCCAAACAAGTTGCTGACCAACAAGCTCCGCACTTGATAAAAGTTCATCACGTTGTTGCAAAAAAGGAAGCAATGTATCTCGTGATAACGCTCCCATAATTCGGAGCGTCATCTTATCACTATTTTTTTCTAATGCCCAATTCAGATTGTTCTCTTTCATACGTTATTTACTACTAATAATAATTGGTTGTTTAGAAAATTCTTCCATCTCATCAATCAAAGTTTCTATACCTTTTTTGCGTAAAATAGGTAACCATTCCTGTCTTGTTGAGTGAACCGTACTCACACCGTTAGCGGACATATCATACACTTGCCACTTACCTGATTTACTGTTCTTACGCCAATAAAACTCTAAATCAATAGGTGCAACATTGCCGCTTTGCAGTATTTTAACCGGCACATTCATTTGATCTGCCGTTACATTAATCGGCTTTAATACACTAATTTTCTGATTACTATAAAGCGTTAATGCTTTGGCATATTGATATTCGATAAATTTATCAAATACCGCAAAGAATTTTGCACGTTGTTCCGGTGATGTTGATTTAAAATAAGGCCCTAACACTAAAGATCCTGCATAATTTACATGAGCATAGGGCATGAGTCCTTGACGTACGATAGTACGCAAATAATTAGGATCTTGTTTAATCTTACTTTGGTTAGTATCAATGGCTTTAAATAAACGCTCAGATACATCAAGCGTTAGTTCATAAGGTGTTTCTTCCGCCATAGCTTGTACAGCAAAAAGTGCGGTCATTGCCACAATTATTTTAAAAAATAGTTTTTTTAACATAAATATTAGCTCCTAAATCTACAGTGTATAAAAAATTATTGAACATCCGATTCCAATTGCTTTTGAGTGCTTTTATTTTCTTTGCTGCCATATAAGAATTGCCCGACAAGATCCTCCAATACCATAGCTGATTTAGTATCTACAATACGACTTCCCTCTTTTAACATGGAAGTTTCACCATCATCAAATCCAACGCTAAGGGAAATATACTGCTCACCTAACAAACCTGAGGTTTTAATTGATAATGAACTGTTATCTGGAATTTCATTGTACTTTTCATCTATAGCAATTTTAACCAGCGGTAAATAGGTTTTATCATCAAGTTCAATTGATGATACTCTGCCTATTACAACACCACCGACTTTCAAAGGAGCTCTAACTTTAAGTCCGCCAATATTATCAAAAACAGCATAAACTTGATAAGATTTTGCTTGATTAAACCCTTGTATATTCGCAACTCTTAATCCAAGAAAAACCAATGCCCCAATACCAATTAATAAAAATAATCCCACCCAAAATTCATGTTTAACTGTTTGTCTCATAAAAAATCCTTAATTTTCTACCGCACTTTATTTATGAACCTGCACCAAACATCAACGCTGTTAGTACAAAATCCAATCCTAAAACAACAAGAGAAGCATGCACCACCGTTTTCGTTGTCGCTTTACTAATTCCCTCTGATGTCGGGATACAATCATAGCCGTTGAATAATGCAATCCAAACAACAGCGATGGCAAAACATAAACTCTTAATACAACCGTTTAATAAATCATATCCCCAGCTAACGGAGTTTTGCATCACAGACCAAAAACTCCCTGCATCCACACCTTTCCAATCCACACCGACTAAAGAACCGCCCCAAATACCGATTGCGGTAAAAATAACGGCAAGAATGGGCATAGAAATCACACCTGCCCAAAAACGAGGTGAAATAACTCGACGCAAAGGATCAACTGCCATCATTTCTAAGCTGGATAACTGCTCTGTTGCTTTCATTAAACCTATTTCAGCCGTAAGAGCTGAGCCGGCTCGACCAGCGAATAAAAGTGCGGTTACAACAGGGCCTAATTCTCGTAACAATGATAATGCAACTAATTGTCCAAGACTTGTTTCTGCGGAAAAATCCACTAACACCACATACCCTTGCAACCCCAACACCATGCCAATAAATAAACCCGATAACATGATGATTAACAAAGATTGTACACCTAATACATAAAGTTGTTTAATAAGTAAGGGGAAATGCTTCCTCATCTGTTGTTTCCCAACCAATGCACCAAAAAGCATAAAACCGGCTCGCCCTAAAGAACGACAAAAATCCATTCCCCATCTACCTAAAGATGAAATAACTCGGATCATGAAAACAACTCCTGTACATAGTCTTGTGCAGGAAAATGAAAATGAACAGGTCCATCTTCCTTACCTTGAATAAATTGCACAACTTGCGGATCTCGGCTTTGTAAAAGTTGCTCCGCACTTCCTTCAGCGATCACTCTTTTATCTGCAATAATATACGCATAATCCGCAATACTTAATACTTCCTGCACATCATGAGAAACCACAATTGAAGTTAATCGCAACGCTTCATTTAAACGTTTAATTAAGCTAATAATCACTCCCATACTAATGGGATCTTGCCCTGCAAAAGGCTCATCGTACATGATTAACTCCGGATCAAGTGCAATGGTGCGAGCTAATGCGGCTCGTCTTGCCATACCGCCTGACAATTCCGACGGCATTAAATTTGCCGCACCACGCAACCCCACAGCTTCCAATTTCATCAACACAATTTGACGAATAAGTTTTTCCGGTAAATGTGTATGCTCTCGAATAGGAAAAGCGACATTATCAAAAGTTGATAAATCGGTAAATAATGCGCCAGACTGAAATAACATTCCTATGCGTTGACGAACTCGATATAACTCACTATTGGACATTTTACAAATATCTTGCTCATCAAACAAAATTTCGCCTTTTTCAGGTTGAAGTTGTCCTCCAATCAGTTTTAGCAACGTGGTTTTACCAATGCCTGACGGTCCCATAATTGCAGTAATTTTGCCTTGCTGTACCTGCAAATTGAGATTGTCATAAATAATTCGATTACCTCGCTTAAAAGTTAGGTTTCTGACTTCTATTAAAGGTCTTGTCATAGTTTCTTCATTACTCTACTTATATTTGTACAAAATGAGATCGGATATTCCACGAATTTCCGGTCATTGTCAAATTAAATTATGATGATTTTCAACCGCACAATCCAAACGAGATGTCTAAGTTAACACCCCAGACTTTAATAGATTATTACATGCTTTTTTAAAAACTATGCTATGATTACGCAATTTTTGTCAAACACAAAACAATATAAGGATTTTATGCATATTCGCTGGAATATTATTTTATCGGTGATAGCTCTTGTTTTACTCGCTTGGTTTTATACTTTACAGCCAAATGATAATGAACTCAGTCAGCTTATAAAGTCAAGTACACAGCCGGAATACATAGGAGAAAAGATGTCAACCTCTGTTTTTTCGCCAACAGGAAAAAAACAATATTTAGCGACAGCAGATAAAATTGAACACTACAATGAGGATAGACGCACAGAATTTCACCAACCACTGGTCTATTTATTTGATATTGATGATGAAAAATTCGGTAAGCAAAGTTGGAAATTAAGTGCTAAAAAAGCTAAATTAACAAAAAATAATATGCTTTATCTTGATGGTAACGTTATTGCAGAAACTTTATTGGATAATGCTAAATTACAACGAGTTATGACTGAAAGTGCGGTAGTAAATTTAACTACTCAAGACATCACCTCTGACACGATGGTTACTATAAAAGGTCAAAATTTCAGCTCCACCGGCTTAAAACTGACCGGAAATTTACAACAACAAATTGCAACCTTAAAAGAACAGGTAAAAACCCATTATGAAATCAACAACAAATAAGTATTTATTAATTACCGCACTTATGATGACTTCAATATCAGCTTTAGCCCTAAAAGATGATACAAATCAACCGATAGATATCGTATCTGACCATCAATCCCTTGATATGGAAAACTCTGTGGTAACTTTTACAAATAACGTAGTCATTAAACAAGGGTCAATTTTAATTAAAGCGAATAAAGTCGTTATTACTCGCCCAACAGAAAAATCCAATAAAAAAGAAACTGTTGAGGCTTTCGGTAATCCGGTTCTCTTTAATCAATTACTTGATAATGGAAAACCTGTTCAGGGCAAGGCGAATAAAATCCACTATGATCTCAGTGCCGAATTTTTAACTTTAATGGGTAATGCGGAATTAAAGCAACTGGATAGCAAAATTAACGGTGAAAAGATCACCTATGATGTCAAGAAACAACAACTCAAAGCAAATGGAGCCGGAACATCCAGAGTAAAAACAGTATTAATTCCGACTCAATTCAATAATCAACACAAGAAATAACCGGGTAAATTAGTATGTCTATACTGCATGCAGAACATCTCGCTAAAAGCTATAAAAACCGTCAAGTGGTTTCTGATGTAAGTTTAACAGTGAACTCTAATGAAATTGTAGGTTTACTGGGACCGAATGGTGCGGGAAAAACCACAACATTTTATATGATCGTCGGTTTAATACGCCATGATCAAGGAAAAATTCACATTGATAACGAAGATATCAGTTTGTTGCCTATGCACAAACGAGCACAGCGAGGAATGGGTTATCTGCCACAAGAAGCCTCTATTTTCCGACGATTGAGTGTTTATGAAAATTTAATGGCAGTCTTGGAAATTCGTAAAGATTTAAATATGCAACAACGCCGTACTCGAGCTGATGAGCTGATTGAAGAATTTAATATCGGTCATATCTGTGATAATTTGGGACAATCTTTATCGGGCGGTGAACGTCGTCGTGTAGAAATTGCACGTGCCTTAGCTGCAAACCCTAAATTTATTTTATTGGATGAACCTTTTGCCGGTGTTGATCCCATTTCCGTAATTGATATAAAGAAAATTATCCAAGATTTACGCAATCGTGGATTGGGTGTGTTAATCACTGATCATAATGTGCGAGAAACACTGGACGTTTGTGAACGAGCTTACATTGTCAGCTCAGGAAAAATGATAGCAACGGGTACGCCTGCTGAAGTCATGAATAACGAACAAGTTAAACAAGTTTATCTTGGTAAAGAATTTAAATTGTAATTATGCTTAAATTTACTGAATTACTCTCTCCTGAAAATATCCGTCAAGGGTTAACTTGTACAAGCAAAAAAAGAGCTTTTGAAATCATATCCAGCTTAATTGCTAAACAACTTTCAGAACAAATTGATGGCTTAGAAGCAGATGAAGTTAGTCTTCAGGAAAAAGAAACTCTTTGTACCGATTCTTTACTCAACCGAGAAAAATTAGGCAACTCCAGTTTGGGAAACGGTATGGCTATGCCTAAAGGAAGATTACCCCTAGGTAATACACCTATCGCAGTTTTCTTACAACTGAGTGCACCTTTAAAATATGATGCACTTGATCATCGTGAAGTCGATCTTATTTTTGCCTTATTATCCCCGACAGAACATTGTTCCAATCTCGTTCAAGAATTGCCCCATTTAGTAGAGCGTTTAAAAGACAAATCTCTAATTAAACAATTAAGAAACGCACAAAGTGCGGAGGAAATTTGGCAAATTTTTCAATTTTCAGATAGACAGGCGGAAACATTACCAACTACTGAACAACACCATACTGAAACAAAATATCCCGAGGAAGAATAAAAATGGAGATTATCATTATTAGTGGACGCTCAGGTGCAGGAAAGTCCGTAGCATTGCGAGCATTGGAAGATATTGGCTATTATTGTGTTGATAATCTCACGATGGATTTAGTTCCTCAACTTGTTGATATGTTGGAAAACAAACAGCATTTAGTAGCAATCAGTTTAGATATTCGTAACTTACCTCAAGAACCTGAAACATTGGATCACATCTTAAATTTGCTGCAAGAAAAATATCCGGTAAAAATTATTTTCTTGGATACGGATAGAAATACCTTAATTCGCCGTTATAGCGACTCTCGTCGTTTACATCCGTTATCGGTCCAAAATCTGTCTCTTGAAGCGGCAATTGCTGCAGAAAAAGAGCATCTTGAACCTTTAGTACAACATGCCAATGTAATTATTGATACCACACCGCTTTCTCCCCATGAACTTGCTGAACGTTTACGTGAATTTTTGCGTGGCAATACGGAAAAAGAATTACAAATTATTGTCGAATCTTTTGGATTTAAATATGGTATTCCTTTAGATGCTGATTATGTTTTTGATGTACGTTTTTTACCAAATCCACATTGGAATCAGGAATTACGCCCAATGACAGGATTAGAAAAACCAGTTATCGAATTTATGCAAAAACATATTGAAGTTGACAACTTTATTTATCAGACACGTAACTATATTGAAAACTGGTTGCCAATGTTAGAAAAAAATAACCGCAGTTATTTAACCATTGCAATTGGTTGTACAGGCGGTAAACATCGTTCTGTTTATATCGCTCAACAAATTGGTGAATATTTCCGAGCGAAGGGAAAGAAAGTGCAAATCCAACATAAATCATTGGAAAAACATACACAAAATAAATAACCCCAAACTTAAATTCGGGGTTATTTTGTCAGTAATTATTTAACTCGTTGTCCCGCTTTTGCACCTGCATCAACATCAAGTAAATATAAATCCGCACCACCGTTG
Source organism: Histophilus somni 2336 (assembly GCF_000019405.1). Taxonomy (NCBI): domain Bacteria; kingdom Pseudomonadati; phylum Pseudomonadota; class Gammaproteobacteria; order Pasteurellales; family Pasteurellaceae; genus Histophilus; species Histophilus somni. The sequence continues at coordinate 1,843,049 of NC_010519.1, forward strand.
CCTGCGCTTAAAATCATACCTTCAGACATTCCAAACTTCATTTTTCTTGGTGCTAAGTTTGCGACCATAATCACAAAACGCCCCTCCAAATCTTCCGGCTTACCATACGCCGCTTTAATTCCGGAAAATACTTGACGAGTTTCATTGCCTATATCCAGTATAAATTTCAGCAACTTATTACTTTCTGGCACGGCTTCACATTTCAAAACTTTCGCTACCCGTAAATCCACTTTGCAAAAATCATCGATAGTAATGCTTTCTTCAATTGGCTCAAACTCGGAAAATGCTTTATTTTCTACCGCACTTTTCCCTGCGGTTTGGTTAGCTTTCGCATTTTCTATTTTTGAAGCCTCGATCATTTCTTCAATTTTTTTCATATCTAAGCGTGAAAATAGAGGTTTAAACGGTGCAATTTGATGATCTAACAAAGGGCTTGCTACATTTTCCCAAGTCAATTGCGTATTTAAAAATGCTTCTGCACGTGCTGCTAGATTTGGTAGGACAGGTTTCAAGTAACCTATTAATACACGGAATAATTCAATCCCCATTGAACACACTTGTTGTAGTTCATCTGTGCGACTTTCGTCTTTGGCAATAACCCAAGGTGCTTTTTCATCAACATATTTATTGGCTTTATCAGTAAGTGCCATAATTTCACGAATCGCTTTTCCAAACTCACGATTTTCATAGTAGTCGGCAATTAACTCTGACTGTGCAATAAATTCATCGAACAACATTTTATCATCTAATTTATTCGCCAATTTCCCGTCAAAACGTTTTTGAATAAAACTTGCATTTCTTGAAGCTAGATTAACTAATTTATTCACCAAATCCGTATTTACACGCTGTACAAAATCGTCCAAATTTAAATCCAAATCATCGATACGGCTGCCTAATTTAGCAGCATAGTAATAACGTAAGCATTCAGGATCTAAATATTTCAAGTAAGTGGCGGCTTGAATAAACGTCCCTCGAGATTTTGACATTTTCTCACCGTTGACAGTAACGTAGCCATGTACGAAAATATTATTCGGTTTGCGTAAACTGGCTCCATCCAACATCGCCGGCCAAAATAAACTGTGGAAATACATAATGTCTTTACCAATAAAATGATAAAGCTCAGCATGGCTCTCTTTGCTCCAGAAACTATCAAAATCAATACCGCTCTTTTTACCACAGAGATTTTTAAACGATGCCATATAACCAATCGGTGCATCTAACCATACATAAAAATATTTATTGTCAGTATTAGGAATTTTAAAGCCAAAATAAGGTGCATCACGAGAAATATCCCATTGTTGTAATCCAGCCTCAAACCATTCCTGCATTTTATTTGCGACTTCTTGTTGTAAAGACCCTGAACGTATCCATTCTGTTAACATTGCCCCAAAAGCAGGTAAATCAAAGAAAAAATGTTCACTTTCTTTTAATACCGGCGTTGCACCTGATACTGTTGAACGTGGTGAAATAAGTTCTATCGGGCTATAAGTTGCAGAACAAACTTCACAGTTATCGCCATATTGATCTTCCGCCTTACATTTCGGGCAAGTTCCTTTCACAAAACGATCAGGCAAAAACATCGCTTTTTCAGGATCGAAAAGCTGAGAAATAGTACGAGTTTTAATAAAACCATTTTGCGTTAATTTGTGATAAATTGCTTCAACTAACTCTCTATTTTCATCACTGTGAGTGGAATGATAATTATCAAAACTAATGTTAAAACCATTAAAATCAGCCATATGTTTTTGTTGCACATCTGCAATTAATTGCTCAGGTTTTACGCCCATTTGATCTGCTTTAAGCATGATTGGTGTACCATGAGCATCATCTGCACAAACAAAATAAATTTCATTACCACGCATTCGTTGGAAGCGAACCCAAATATCCGCTTGAATATGTTCTAACATATGACCTAAATGAATAGGTCCGTTTGCATAGGGTAAGGCACAAGTAACTAAAATTTGACGTGAATTCGTTGACATTAATTTAACCTTTAAATATGAAAATTTTGTTGTTCATCTTACCTTATTAGTGGTATTTTTTCCAGCTCTCGATACTTTACAATCGTAGTTATGCTATGATGACCGTAGCAATTTAACTTGTTTCTTTAGGAAAAAAGAATATGACAATCCATTTTTCACATAACCTCTCTGAATCACAAAAACAACAGTTACAAGAATGTTTCCGACAATTTAGTCATACTACTTTACAAAAAGATTTAATTAGCTTAGGTGCGGTCAAAAAAATCGAACTTGGCGGCAATATGTTACGCATAGAGTTAGTGATGCCCTTTGCGTGGAACACCGGTTTTGCACAATTAAAGACCGCACTTAGCGATAAATTAGAAGCAATCACACGAGCAACAGAAATCAAATGGTTACTTAGCTATCAAATTGCCACTCTAAAACGAGCAAATAACCTGCCTGCTGTAAAAGGTATTAAAAATATTATTGCGGTAAGTTCCGGCAAAGGCGGGGTAGGAAAATCAACAATCTCCGTCAATCTTGCACTGGCATTACAAACTCAGGGAGCAAAAGTAGGTATCTTAGATGCAGATATTTACGGACCTTCCATACCGCATATGCTAGGCGTTAGTCAGAACCGCCCTACTTCTCCGGATAATCAACATATCGATCCAATTCAGGCACATGGCTTAGCTGCCAGTTCCATCGGTTTTTTAATGGAGCCGGACAGTGCCACAATTTGGCGTGGCCCAATGGCAAGTAGTGCTTTAAGCCAGTTATTACAAGAAACACTTTGGGCAAATCATGGTGAATTGGATTATTTGGTGATTGATATGCCTCCCGGAACCGGTGATATTCAATTAACGTTATCACAAAAAATTCCTGTTACCGGTGCTATCGTCGTAACTACTCCACAAGATATTGCATTACTTGATGCAATCAAAGGAATTTCAATGTTCCAAAGTGTACAAGTTCCCGTTCTTGGTATTGTTGAAAATATGTCTGTTCATATTTGTAGTCAATGTGGTCATCATGAAACGATTTTCGGAACAGGCGGGGCTAAAAAAATGGCACAAAAATATCAAATTAAACTCTTGGCTCAACTACCGTTACATATTCAATTACGTGAAGATATGGATAACGGTATACCAACTGTCATTTCTGCTCCAGAAAGCGAAATATCGCAATCTTTCTTACAATTAGCAGAAAAAGTAGCTTCTGAACTTTATTGGCAAGGTGAAATTATTCCCGGAGAAATTTTATTCAAAGAAGTAAATTAATATCCAAGAAATTTCTAGCGTCGGGTTTGTCCTCTCTTGTTCGGGCTATGATAGCATTTCTCTCTAATTCAGCAAGGACGCTTAATAGTTGAGTTAATGCTATAGAAAGAGGGGTATTCCGTGCTGTTGTATCGAACATTCCGTCTAGTGTTTTAAAGTCGATTTTTCTATCGTGAAATTCAGTTATAACACCTATAACTTGTAATGCACCCTGACCTATCTAGGCTAGCAACAACATCCCCCCTCTCGGATATAATTCAGTAATTCTAGCCTTTCTGCATTATTTTCCCTAGTTCCCTGAATTTTGCAGCCTGCTTTTTTAATTGGTTTATTTGGTCTTTTAAGTCCTGCTTATGAGTTGATACTCCAGCAAATCCAACAAGAGCTATTTTTACCTCTATTCAAAAGTTACATAATAAAAACAAATATATTGATTACTTCTATTTTGAAGCTGTTTGCGAGTAGGTATTTAAACGAGAAAATTTCAACGCATCAAATTCATCGTGTATAACGTATTGGTAAATCAGCACCAAATCCCCTTGAATATGGCAATCTCGATAACCTTTCCATTCTCCAACTAATGTGTGATCTTGATAGCTTTCAGGCAATGGCAAGCGGTTTAACAAGCAGTGCATTGCTGTAATATATTTCGTTCCTACTAGCACATTTGGGTAACGTTTTGCCAAATCAGTCAAATCTCTAGCAAATTGTTTAGAGTAACTGACCTTTAATTGTTTACCAGACATTAGTTACCCGTTAAGAATGCGTTTTGTAAACTCTTCGACAGAATAATTTTCTCCAGCTTCAATAAAAAAGCTCTCTGCATTACCGCTATCTAATTCGTCCATAGCTGCTAAGGTTTCTTTATTTGGGCGAAGATAATTCAAATCAACAGGGATAGAGCGAGTCTTGGCAATTTGAGCCAAAAACATATTAAATACTTGTGATGGTGTAAGACCATATTGTTCAATGACCTGATAGGCTTCGGATTTAGTTTGCTCAACTGTTCTAAAGCTGATAGACGCATTTGTAAGTGCCATAAGTTTTCTCCATAGTATTACATTGAAAGACTATTATAGTAAGAATGAAGTTAAAAATCTACATTTTTAATGAGATTAGGGATTTTCATTTTTAATTGCTATTCAAAAGTTTTCAATGTATATTTTTGAATATAGTCAAAAATAAAAACGGAGCGTTACGCCCCGTTTAATTTATTTTTCACTTTCTTCCAATTCGTCTGCCATCGCTGATAAAATTTCTCTAGAAAGCAAAACTAAAGCACGATAAAAGGGTAAATTTGCATGCTTTTCTACTTGGTTAAAAAACTGACTAGCACAAGGTAACAAAAAAATTTCAAATAGTTCTCGCTGGGCTTGAATGGAATTTAAATTATCTTCAATCCAAGAGGCAGTTAAAAAAACCAACGCAAAATGATCCGCACTTTCTACCACTGGGCATCCTCGCTCTTGTCTAAACGAAGAAAATTCATCCGGATTAATTCCATAATCAGAGATTTTCATTGAAATAAGTGGCGTATCAGTCATAAATAAACGCTGATATTCTATTTCCAGTGCGTTTAAATCCATTGGTATTTGCAAACTATCTAACGCCTCTTTACTTTGTTTATCTGTTTCCAAACACCAAACCTGTTCCAAACCTTTTTGTTGTAACCAAGAAAATACGTCTGTCATTATAGGATCTGTCGGTTGACGATAAAATAAATTACCGAACAATCGGCTTATTAAGGAAAAATTATTCATTTGAGCTACAATCACGCAATACCTTCCTTTTGTAACGCTAAAAGAGCGGTGAGATTTTTCACTGTTTTTTCTCTTACTTCTTGCAAGATATGTTGCTTAGCTTGTTCATCTAAAATGTGAATATCACCGAAAAAACTATGATCAATATCAGTAACTCCACAATAATTAAACAGACCATCAACTAAGCAATTTTGTAATGATTGTGCAAATCCACGTTCTTGATATTTCTGTAAATTATTACCCATAGTAATAAATTGTTGTATTTTTTTACCATGTAAAAGCCCCTCTGAAACACCATTTTCCGTTTTGTAGGCAACCCCATGGCTTAAAATACGATCTAAATAGCCTTTTAAGATTGCAGGAAATCCCATCCACCACAATGGATAAATAAGTGTAATAAGATCAGATTGATCGATTAATTCTTGTTCATAACGAATTTCTGCCGGTGTGATTTTTTGTTGTGCTGCCTGTAATTCTTCCCAAGATAAAATTGGATTGAAATCAAGAGCATACAAATCCCTAACTCGTGTTTCAACCCCCAGTTTTTGACCCGTCTTTACAGTTTGCTCTAATATTGCTTGGTTAAAACTCGTCTGATTATTAGGATGAGTAAAAATAATTAAGTGTTTCATTTCTTTCTCTTATTTTTTTTGAACGATCAACGTAATTCCATTCACAGCTTGAACTTCAATAATATCCCCTTGTTGCAACCCTTTACCTTGAATACGCCAAGTGGTATCGCCAAAAACACCTCGACCAATGCCATTTTCGGCTATCACTTCAACCTTACCTAGACATCCCAACATGGCGTGATCTCGCCGGTTTAAAGAAGAATTTGCCTGATCTTTTTCATCTTTAGTATGTTGATATTTCCACCATGCGACACTCAACACTATTGCTAAGATGCCATAAATAACGCACTGTATAGTCAGAGATAAATCAATAATGATGGTGATCATTGAAACAATAATAGCGGCTAAACCCCACCATAATAAAAAAACGCCTGGAACAATTATCTCTGCAATCAATAATAAAAAACCTAAAATCAGCCAATGCCAAAATGTCCAAGCGTCAAACCATTCCATTTTACATGTTTCCTCTCAATAGAGGACGCCTAAGCGTCCATTGATATTACTGTTTATTGCCTTTTAACAATTCAGCAATGCCTGCAACAGAACCAATTAAATTTCCGGCTTCAAGTGGCATAAGTACAATCTTACTATTATTTGCACTACCAATCTCTTTTAATGCTTCAGTGTATTTTTGAGCAATAAAGTAATTGATTGCTTTAGTATCTCCACTTGAAATTGCGTCTGACACCATTTGTGTTGCTTTCGCCTCGGCTTCAGCAGCCCGTTCACGAGCTTCAGCCTGTAAAAACGCTTCTTGACGTTCACCTTCAGCTTTTAAAATTCGAGACTGTTTTTCACCCTCGGCACGTAAAATTTCAGCTTGACGCACACCTTCAGCCTCTAAAATATCAGCACGTTTATTACGTTCAGCTTTCATTTGTGCATTCATCGCTGCAATCAGCTCTTGCGGTGGACGAACATCACGAATCTCAATACGTGTTACTTTAATTCCCCAAGGATTCGTTGCTTCATCTACAATAGCTAATAAACGGCTGTTGATATTATCACGTTGAGAAAGCATTTCGTCTAATTCCATAGAACCTAATACCGTACGAATATTTGTCATGGTTAAATTAATGATGGCTTGTTCAAGGTGATTGACTTCATAAGCTGCACAACGAGCATCAATAACTTGCACAAAACAAACCGCATCGATAGACACATTAGCATTATCTTTAGAAATAACTTCTTGCGATGGAATATCTAAGACTTGCTCCATCATATTAATACGACGACCGACACGATCCACGAAAGGTACGACAAAATTCAATCCCGGTGTTAAAGTGCGGATATAACGCCCGAAGCGTTCTATTGTCCAATGATAGCCTTGAGGAACGGTTTTTAAAGTTGAATATAAAATAAATACAATTAATAAAATAAAAATAATCGTAGCAATTGGTAACCCATCAAATAGTTCCATTTCATACTCCTTGCAAAATAAAACAAACACAATATAAAAATACTACCAGCATATAGTAGCTTATTTTAGTTTATTTATCTAACTAAAGTGCGGTCTGACCAAGAATATAAGATACTTATTTTTTAGTTAAATTCGTGACAATTTTAGTTAATTATTTCTTTATTTGACTTTTATTACCACTTAATCCGGTCTGTTTCATTGGTTTGACCACAACCATCACTACGTTTTTATAAAAAGCAGTATACGGTATAATAGTTTATCCATCATAAAAAGGTAAATACCATGTCTAGATATGCAAAAATTTTATTGTTAAACGGTCCTAACTTAAATATGTTAGGAAAACGTGAGCCTACACATTATGGCAATCTCTCTTTAGAAGATATTGAACAACGCATGCAAGAATTAGCTCAACAACATCAACTTGAGCTAAGTTGCTTTCAAGCAAATAGTGAAGAAAAATTAATAGATAAAATTCACCAAAGCTTTCATCTAATCGATTTTATTATTATCAATCCTGCGGCTTATACTCATACCAGTGTTGCATTACGTGATGCTTTGCTATCAGTATCTATTCCTTTTGTAGAAGTTCACTTATCCAATATCCATAGACGAGAACCTTTTCGTCACCACTCTTATCTTAGTGATATTGCCGAAGGTGTTATTTGCGGATTAGGTGCTCAAGGTTATGAATTTGCATTACAATATGCCTCGAACTATCTAAAGAAAATAAAATAATTTGCATAAATTTTACCGAATTTCACAGAAATTTATCGCAAAAATTTATTTTTTCAGGTAATCTCTCGGGCGAAATAATTCATTTTAAATTAACCGCACTTTTTTATCCTCAATTTTGTCTAAATTGGGGATTTTAATGGCGATTTATTTATGAACAGTATTAATTTTAGTTATTTTAGGAAATCATTATGGACGTTCGTAAAATTAAAAAACTTATCGAATTAGTTGAAGAATCAGGCATTATGGAGCTTGAAATTTCTGAAGGAGAAGAGACCATTCGCATTAATCGTGGCTCCCCTGTTTCCAATCCTATTCAATATAATGTTCCTGTTACAGCACCTACACCAGTAGTTGCTCCGCCTACAGTGTCGGAAGCAACCGGTACGCCAGTAACACAAGTAAATGAAGAACCGTCAGGTCATATTATTCGCTCACCAATGGTCGGTACTTTCTATCGTAGCCCAAGCCCAGAAGCCAAAGCTTTTATTGAAATAGGACAACATGTCAAAGTTGGTGATACACTTTGTATTGTCGAGGCTATGAAAATGATGAATAAAATTGAAGCTGATAAAGCGGGAATCATCAAAGCAATTTTAGTCAATGATGGCGAACCTGTTGAATTTGATGAATCTCTGATTGTAATCGAATAATTATTTTACTTTTATAGGACTTTTACCGTCCTACAACATTATTCCAAGAGATAGATTCTTATGTTAGAAAAAGTTGTTATTGCCAATCGTGGTGAAATTGCATTACGTATTCTGCGTGCTTGTAAAGAGCTTGGTATAAAAACTGTTGCAGTACATTCAACAGCCGATCGTGAGTTAAAACATGTTTTATTGGCTGATGAAACTGTTTGTATTGGTCCCGCACCTTCCGCCAAAAGCTATTTGAATATTCCTGCTATTATTGCGGCTGCTGAAGTTACTGGTACAGATGCGATTCACCCCGGCTATGGTTTCTTATCCGAAAATGCGGACTTTGCTGAACAAGTTGAACGCTCAGGTTTTATTTTTATCGGTCCAACAGCGGATGTTATTCGTTTAATGGGTGATAAAGTTTCTGCAATTAATGCTATGAAAAAAGCCGGTGTTCCTTGTGTACCCGGATCAGACGGTCCTTTAGGTGCCGATATTAATAAAAATAAAGAAATCGCCAAGCGTATCGGCTATCCAATTATTATTAAAGCCTCCGGTGGAGGTGGTGGTCGTGGAATGCGTGTTGTACGTGATGAAAAATCATTGGAAGAATCTATCGCTATGACTAAAGCTGAAGCGAAAGCGGCTTTTAATAATGATATGGTTTACATGGAAAAATATCTGGAAAATCCACGTCATATTGAAATCCAAGTTTTAGCGGATACACATGGAAATGCCATTTACTTAGCTGAACGTGATTGCTCGATGCAACGTCGCCACCAAAAAGTTGTTGAAGAAGCTCCGGCACCGGGTATTTCAGAAGAAACAAGACGTGATATTGGTACTCGTTGTGCTAATGCCTGTCTTGAAATTGGCTATCGTGGTGCCGGTACATTTGAGTTCTTATACGAAAATGGTGAATTTTACTTCATCGAAATGAATACTCGCATTCAAGTAGAACATCCTGTAACCGAGATGATTACCGGTGTTGACCTAGTTAAAGAGCAACTTCGAATCGCAGCAGGATTTCCGCTTTCAATTAAACAAGAAGACATAAAAGTTAAAGGTCATGCCATCGAATGCCGTATTAATGCAGAAGATCCTAAGACCTTTTTACCATCCCCCGGTAAAGTAACACACTTACATTCTCCGGGTGGTTTCGGTATTCGTTGGGATTCTCATGTTTATGGTGGATATACAGTGCCACCACATTATGATTCGATGATTGCTAAATTAATTACTTATGGTGATACTCGTGAAGTAGCGATTCGTCGTATGCAAAATGCATTATCCGAAACTATTATCAATGGTATAAAAACCAATATACCTTTGCATAATTTAATTCTTTCCGATGAAAATTTCCAAAAAGGTGGAACAAACATTCACTATCTTGAGAAAAAATTGGGTATGAGAGATTAATATCACTCTCATTGAGTTATAAAAATAAAAGCAAAAGTGGATAATAGTATCCACTTTTTTATGGATAAAAAATGAAAGTACATTACAAACAATCAGCTAAAGAATCTCGCTATGCCTTGTGCTTAACAGTGCTATATCTTATCGGCTGGTGCATTTTTGCCTATTTACCTGATGAGGCAAGAGGTCCGCTTGGTTTTCCTCTTTGGTTTGAATTGTCTTGCATATACTTTCCCATAGTGTTTATTATCATCGTGTATTTGTGTATTAAGTTCTTTTTTAAGAATCTATCATTAGGAGAGGAAAAATGAACATTAATATCATTTTACCTTTGGTTCTCTACTTGCTCTTTGTATTCGGCATTGCTTACTATTCCTATCGTCAAAGAAGTCAAGGCAATTTCTTAAGCGAATATTATATTGGTAACCGCTCTATGTCAGGCTTTGTATTAGCGATGACGACAGCCGCCACTTATGTTGGAGCAGGATCTTTTATAGGCGGACCGGGTGCCGCATATAAATTCGGTTTAGGTTGGGTATTGTTAGCCATGATCCAAGTTCCGGTAGTCTTGTTTACTTTAGGGGTACTGGGTAAAAAATTAGCCATGCTGGCACGAAAAAATCAAAGTTTAACTGTTAATGATATTTTATTCTCTCGTTATAAAAATCCCTATATTATCCTACTGGCAAGCCTTTCATTGCTGTTTTCGTTCTTTATAATGATGTCCGTGCAATTTATCGGCATAGGTCGTTTATTAGAAACTACATTACATATCGACTACCACATTTCAGTACTCATTTTTGCTACCACTGTTGGTATTTACACTTTTATAGGAGGCTTTAGAGCGGTAGTACTGACCGATACTATCCAAGGCCTCATCATGGTTTTGGGAACCTTTTTATTACTGGGCGGTGTCATTTATGCAGGAGGCGGGATTAGCCAACTTATTGATCACTTAGCTAAAATTGATCCGCACTTAATCACGCCTTATGGCACTGATGACAGACCGCTTGATTTTACATTTATGGCTTCGTTTTGGGTATTAGTCTGCTTTGGGTTACTAGGTTTACCTCATACAGTTGTGCGTGCTATTGCCTATAAGAATAGTAAGGCATTACATAGCGGTATTATTATCGGTACAATCGTCATCGCTGTACTAATGCTCGGAATACATTTAGCCGGTGCTTTAGGGCGTGCTGTAATTCCAACCTTAGATGTAAGTGATAAAATTATTCCTACTTTGATGATACAAGTATTACCACCTGTAGTTGCTGGTATTTTTCTTGCCGCACCAATGGCGGCAATTATGTCATCTGTTGACTCTACATTAATCCAGATGTCCTCTACTTTGATTAAAGATCTATATTTACGTTTTTACCCCGCTCAAATACACAATGAAACCGGAATAAAACGCCTATCAATATTAACAACTTTATTTCTAACCTTACTCGTTACCATAGCAACCTTAAATCCGCCTGATATGTTGATCTGGTTAAATTTATTTGCTTTAGGTGGACTGGAAACCACATTTCTATGGGTTATGTTATTTGGCCTATATTGGAAAAAAGCTAACGCTTATGGTGCTATTAGTTCAATGTTAGTCGGGCTAATAAGTTACATATTACTTACCGCTCTTGACATAAAATTATTTAATTTCCACGCTATTATTCCCGCTTTATTATTTGGCTTAATTGCATTCTTATTGGGAAATCAAGTAGGAAATAAATTGATTAAAAATGAGGAAAAATAAATGGCTTGGATACAACTTCGTTTAAACAGTACAAATGAAAAAGCAGAAAAAATCAGTGAATATTTAGAAGAAATCGGTGCAGTATCTGTCACTTTTATGGATAGTCAGGATACGCCGATTTTTGAACCGCTACCGGGGGAAACCCGTCTGTGGGGAAATACCGATGTGATTGCCTTGTTTGATGCAAAAACCAATATGCAACAAATTGTCCGCCTATTGCAACAAAAAAATCATCTTGATGAAAATACTGCTTATAAAATCGAACAAATTGAAGATAAAGATTGGGAAAGAGAATGGATGGATAATTTCCATCCAATGAAATTTGGAAAACGCCTATGGATTTGTCCTAGCTGGCGTGAAATACCTGATGAAAATGCGATAAATGTCATGCTTGATCCCGGTTTGGCTTTTGGTACAGGCACACATCCGACGACCGCACTTTGTTTAGAATGGTTAGACAGCTTAGATTTAACAGGAAAAACTGTGATTGATTTCGGTTGTGGTTCAGGTATTTTAGCCATTGCTGCCCTTAAATTAGGTGCAAAAAGTGCGGTCGGAATTGACATTGATCCACAAGCTATTCTCGCCAGTTATAACAATGCTGAACAAAATGGTGTAGCAGAGCGTTTACAATTATTTTTATCAGAAGAAAAACCAACCGATTTACAAGCAGATGTGGTGATTGCCAATATTCTTGCCGGTCCGTTGAAAGAGCTTTACCCGATAATCAGCAATTTAGTCAAACCACAAGGTGATTTGGGCTTATCCGGTATTCTATCTACACAAGCAGACTCCGTTTGTGAAGCCTATCAAGGGAAATTTACTCTTGATCCGATAACTGAACGAGAGGAATGGTGCCGAATTACCGGAAAATTAAACTCATTTGTCTAATTCATTTATATGATTTTATACAAAAAATAAAAGTAAATGATATAAAATTTAACCAATATCAAAAAAATGTAATTTGTATAAAAAATATTCTTTGCAAATGACTTAAAAGTGCGTATCATAACGCACCTTGTCGCCTTGACTAGCGAAAGCAATAAATCTGATATAGCATAATTTGGAGAAGCAGAAGTGCAAATTGGTTCTTATCAATTAAAAAGTAATGTACTTTTAGCTCCTATGGCAGGCATAACAGATCAGCCTTTTAGAAGGCTTTGTTCTTTTTATGGAGCAGGTTTGACTTGCTCTGAAATGATGTCAGCCAATCCACAAGTTTGGCATACAGAAAAATCAAGATTGCGTCTTGCCCATCATCAAGATGCGGGAATTAACGCTGTGCAAATTGCTGGTTCCGATCCGGTTGAGATGGCTCAAGCCGCACAAGTGAATGTAGAATATGGTGCACAGATTATTGACATTAATATGGGGTGCCCAGCTAAAAAAGTGAACCGTAAATTAGCAGGATCTGCTCTTTTACAATATCCTGACTTAGTTAAAAAAATTCTATATTCGGTAGTCAAAGCGGTAAATGTACCGGTAACATTGAAGATTAGAACAGGCTGGAATCAAGAGCATCGTAATTGTATCGACATTGCAAAAATTGCTGAACAAGCAGGAATTCAAGCATTAAGCATACATGGACGTACACGTGAATGTTTATTTAATGGAAATGCTGAATATGACAGCATTAAAAAAGTTAAAGAACAAATTTCGATTCCTGTTATTGCTAATGGTGATATAACAACCGCAAAACAAGCACAAGAAGTTCTCAGTTATACGGGAACAGATGGAATAATGATTGGACGTGGGGCATTAGGTAAACCTTGGCTATTTCAGTCAATAGTAAGCTTAATCGAAACAGGTATCACTATTCCGGAGCCAAGTTTAGATGAAAAGTGCAGCGTGATTTTGCAACATATTCGTGATCTGCATCAGTTTTATGGTGAAGATAAAGGATATCGCATAGCTCGTAAGCACGTATCTTGGTATTTAGAGGGAATTCAACCTAATTCCGATTTTAGACAGACTTTTAATGCAATTACGAATGCTAAAGCACAACTAATTGCACTAGAAGATTTTTTTAATTTTATTTTATTGGATAAAGAAACATGTTAGAACAACGTAATCCGGCTGAAGCATTAACTGTTTCAGTATTAAATTCACAATCTCAAGTAACAAATAAACCACTTCGTGATTCAGTTAAACAAGCATTAAGAAACTATTTATCACAATTAGACGGTCAAGATGTGAACGATCTTTATGAATTAGTTTTAGCAGAGGTTGAACACCCTATGTTAGATATGATCATGCAATATACACGTGGTAACCAAACACGTGCGGCAACAATGCTGGGCATTAACCGTGGCACTTTACGTAAAAAATTAAAAAAATATGGTATGGGTTAATTTCCCTTGCTGAAAAAATAAGGTCGCTAATTTGGCGACCTTTTTTAATTACTCTATTTCAATTTTTTTAATAAATTCCGAACTCAAATCTAACAACGGTAAATCCGAGCCTTGCCAAGAACGTAAAATTTGATAATCCATTAAACTTAATGTATCCAACCCTGGAGTAACATTTGGTGTATATTGTTTTGCGATACGAGCTAATTGGGTCAACCCTAAACTGCTTTCAATAGACGAGCTGATCACTGCTTTTAAGCCCAATTGATGTGCTTTTTCGATTAATTTAACACAATCTTGCAACGAACCAATCAAAGTAGGCTTAATTACAATTGCTGCTAAGTGCGGTTCTTTTTCTAATTTAAATCCTTGTTCTCGAATACTTTCGTCCCAAGCTAACGCTATACCTGTATCCTGTGCAAATTGACGACTATCGTCTTGCGTCTTACAAGGCTCTTCTAAGAACTGAATACGCTTGCGATGTTCAGGCTTTACATATTTGGCAAACAACTGTGCTTTCGACAACGTCCAACTGCGATTAGCATCAAGACGCAAATAAAGATCAGGAATTGCTTCTAACAACATATCAGCAATCATACCATCACGATTTGCTTCATACATGCCAACCTTAATTTTAGCTACCTTCTCCCCTGGAATTTGATTTAATACATCATAAAGCTCATCAGGATCGCCGTAACATAGCGGGGCGACTTGATAGTTTCCTTCTTGCACCAATTCTCCTTCCATTTCAGCCAAAGCACAACTTAAGCCAAAAGCAACAGACGGATATAGCCCTTGCAATGAAAATTTTTGATTTGCAGATCTTGCCTGCTCCCACTTTTTTAACCATTGAACAGTTTGCTCTTTCGCCTGTTCTAGAGTTTCTTGGCTAAATTCAGGCAACGGGGCAATTTCCCCCCAACCTTCATGCTCTCCACATTTTATTTGCACAAACAACCCTTCACGTTTCTTCAAAAAGCGATTACGCAAAATAAGCTGACTATCCACAGGAATAGCATATTGATATAAATGAAAAGTCCGATTTGTCATTATTGTTCACATTGTTGTGTGTTGTCATTATAACGACCACCATAATCTAAGCAGTGATCTTTTGCATCAAAAATAACGAAAGTGGCAAAAATACCTAGCACCACTAAAATCAGTAAAAGAAACAACCATTTTTTCAACATTATTTTTTCCTCAAACAAGATAAAAGTGCGGTCAAATTTTCCACTATTCTTACCGCACTTTTACTGATTAAATTTATGGATTTCGCTTAAATTTACTGAAGTCAGGTGCACGTTTTTCATTAAACGCATTGCGTCCTTCCTGCCCTTCTTCCGTCATATAAAATAACATAGTTGCATTACCTGCCAGCTCCTGTAAACCTGCTTGACCATCACAGTCCGCATTCAAAGCTGCTTTCAAACAACGCAAGGCAATCGGGCTGTTGCGTAACATTTCACGACACCAACGCACCGTTTCTTTTTCTAAATCAGCGTAAGGTACAACTGTATTGACCAATCCCATTTCCAATGCTTCTTGGGCATTATATTGACGACATAAAAACCAAATTTCACGTGCTTTTTTCTGCCCAACGATACGAGCCATATAGCTTGCCCCCCAACCACCATCGAATGAGCCGACTTTGGGACCTGTTTGCCCAAAAATCGCATTTTCCGCTGCAATAGTTAAGTCGCATAACATGTGTAAAACATGTCCACCTCCAATCGCATAACCGGCTACCATTGCCACCACAGGTTTTGGACAACTGCGAATATCACGTTGGAAATCCAACACATTTAAATGATGCACACCGCTTTCATCTTTATAGCCACCGTAATCACCCCGCACTTTTTGGTCTCCTCCGGAACAGAAAGCTTTTTCCCCTTGACCGGTAAGTACAATTACACCAATTTTTTCATCAAAACGTGCATCGGAAAAGGCTCGAATCATCTCTTTAACTGTTTGTGGGCGAAAGGCATTACGAACCTCAGGGCGATTAATAGTAATTTTTGCGATACCGTCAGTAGATTTATGATACAAAATATCTGTATAACCTGAACTGAAATCCTGCCATTCAACAGGCACATAAAGCACATCATCATTTGGATTTTGCATTATTTATTCCTTTTTTATTAAGTCAATTTGTGGTTGGTATTATAGCTTAAATACCAATAAAAAGTGCGGTCGTTTTTGTGGAATTTTTACTTGGAACAGCCCATTACTCCGTAGCATATTGAATAACCTTCGTGTATGCTCATACTGAGTTAATTAATCTATCTGAACAAAAAAATCGCATGAATAATTAGTCATCTAAAACCGAATACACCATCTTATTTATTCTGCATAATTAAAAAAACGCCACAGTTCTATCTGTGGCGTTTCCAAATTTGAGCAAAATAAATTATGCTTGACCTTTAACCGCTTTTAAGCCTAAAAACGGTGCTTTCTCACCTAATGCTTCTTCAATGCGAATTAATTGGTTATATTTTGCAATACGGTCAGAACGGCTCATAGAACCGGTTTTAATTTGACCAGCTGCTGTACCGACTGCCAAATCTGCAATTGTTGCATCTTCCGTTTCACCGGAACGATGTGAAATAACTGCAGTATAACCTGCATCTTTAGCCATTTTAATGGCGGCTAACGTTTCAGTTAATGAACCGATTTGGTTAAATTTGATCAAGATTGAATTTGCAATCCCTTTTTCGATACCTTCTTTTAAGATCTTCGTATTGGTTACAAATAGATCGTCTCCCACTAATTGAACCTTATCGCCTAATACTTTGGTTTGATATGCAAAACCGTCCCAATCAGATTCATCTTGACCATCTTCAATAGACACGATTGGATATTCTTTGCATAACCCTTCTAAGTAGTGAGTAAATTCTTGAGAAGTGAAAGATTTACCTTCGCCTTTCATTTCATACATACCGTTTTCTTTGTTATAGAATTCGGAAGAAGCACAGTCCATTGCCAATGTTACGTCTTTACCTAATACATAACCTGCTTTTTCTACCGCTTCTTTAATGCAAGCAAGTGCGGCGGCGTTAGACTCAAGATTAGGTGCGAAACCGCCCTCATCACCTACTGCGGTGCTTAATCCTTTTCCTTTTAACACTTTCGCAAGATTATGGAACACTTCAGCCCCAATACGTAAAGCTTCTTTTAATGTTTTCGCACCGACCGGTTGAATCATAAATTCCTGAATATCCACATTGTTGTCAGCATGTTCACCACCATTGATGATATTCATCATCGGCAACGGCATAGAATATACACCCGGTGTACCGTTCAACTCTGCAATCCAAGCATAAAGAGGCATACCTTTAGAGGCAGCTGCCGCTTTAGCATTTGCTAAAGAAACCGCTAAAATAGCATTTGCTCCAAATTTTGATTTATTTTCCGTACCGTCCAATTCAATCATGATTTGGTCGATTTCAGCTTGGTTGCTTGCCTCTTTTCCAACTAGTGCGGTAGCAATTTCGTTATTTACTGCTGAAACAGCTTTTAATACACCTTTACCTAAGAAACGAGCTTTGTCCCCATCACGCAATTCTAATGCTTCACGTGAGCCTGTTGACGCTCCTGATGGTGCTGCTGCCAATCCAACGAAACCACCCTCAAGATGAACTTCAGCTTCAACAGTTGGATTGCCACGAGAGTCGATGATTTCACGACCAATTACTTTAACGATTTTTGCCATTTTGTTTTCCTTCTATAGTTAATCTAAAATAAGTATAAAAACTGGCGATATAGTAAAGCTATTTCGTATGTTTGTCTTGTAAAAAAGCACTTTTTTTGATTTTAATCCATATAAATTGAAAGAAAAAATACTCTTATATATTTATTTTTGTAATTTTATAAAATTACAATTATTTATATTGCCAGTATGGAGAATATTTATTAAAATTCTGCTATGTCATTTAAATAAGGTATAGTTTTATGTTGTTAAGTAATATTGTGGAGATCAGTAGCGGACAGGCACAGTTTCGTATTTCCGAAGTCAGTGATCCGATTGCACCTGTTTATACTTATTATAGCCAGGCAAACTTAGAACAAGATCTCTATTTATCTGATGGTTCAGCAGTACTTCCTAAAGAAATAAAAACTTTTGATAAAATAACCAGTTTACTTTCCACTGGTGATGTGATTTTTAGTCTGATTTCAGGTAAGGCAACGATTGTCAGCAAACAACACCAAGGTTTTTTATATACTCAAAATTACGTTAAGTTAATACCTAAAAATCAGATAGATGCCAATTATTTAGTCTATTTATTAAACGAAAATGCGGTGGTTAAAAAGCAGTTAAGTCGTGGTTTGCAAGGATCTCAAGTATTGAAATATACAACTAATCAGCTGAAATCATTGAGATTACCCAAATTACCCCACTTATCGGAACAACGTTTAATGGGAGAGATTTACCTAAAACAACAAAAATTAGCTTATCTCAAACAACGCATAGCGAATTTAGAAAAATTACTTGTGTTACACCAATTGCAAAAGCGAGTACAGCATGACTAAGAATATACCCGAATTAAAATTTGAAAAAACCTTAATTGAATATCTTTGTACAGGAACGATTACGGCAACGGATAATATAATTGGCGAGCCGCCTGCGGATTATGTAGTGCGTACCAAATTGTGGCAATATGAGCCAAGCATTAAAACGACGGAAGATTTATGGGAAAATTTTAAAAGAATTTTAGAAAAGCTCAATCAAAAAACCTTAGATCGTCCTTTAAGTGCGGTGGAATTTGCACAAGTTAAACGTACTATTTCTAATTTATCCACGCCTTATGCCGCTGGGCAGTTTCTTTATGGCACAAACGGTGTATCACAAATTGAAATTGATTTAGATGATGATCGTCATGTGTTTTTAACCGTATTTGACCAAAAACAAATCGGAGCGGGCGATACGGTGTACCAAATTGTGAATCAAATTAAACGACCGGCGATTATTGCAGGAAAAGAAAATCGACAATTTGATACTACGTTGTTGATTAATGGCTTGCCCATTATTCAAATTGAAGAAAAGAAAGAAACGCATGATATTAACGAAGCCTTAAACCAAATGCACCAATATATCGCGGAAAATCAATACAGCGATATTTTTTCTACGTTACAACTTCTGATTGCGATTACGCCAAACAATGTGAAATATATGGCGAATACCACAGCGGATCGCTTTAATAAAGATTTTGCCTTCAACTGGCAACGTCAATCGGACAATAAACCGGTTTATCACTGGAAAGCCTTTGCCGATTCCATGTTGAGTATTCCCATGGCACATCAAATGGCGACTAACTATATGATTTTAGATGGTACGCCGAATAAGCAAACCCTAAAAGTAATGCGACCTTATCAAGTTTATGCTACGCGTTGTGTGATGGATAAACTCAAACGGGCGGATTTCGATCAAGCGTTGAATAAACTCGGTTATATTTGGCATACCACAGGTTCAGGAAAAACTATTACGAGCTTTAAAACCGCTTGGCTGGCAAGTCGTTCGCCGAAAGTGGATAAAGTGGTTTTTTTAGTGGATCGTATTGCACTGACTAACCAAACTACCGAAAACTATCGAGCTTATGATCCTGATGCCACGGAAGATAGTCTAGGTAGTGTACTGGATACCAACAACACCACAGATTTGAACCGCAAATTACACAGCAAAGGCAGTCAAATTATTATTACCTCTGTGCAAAAACTGGATACCTTGGTTAAACGCACTTCTTTCAAAGCACCCGAAAAAAACATTGTGTTTATTGTTGACGAAGCTCATCGTTCTACAGGCAGTGATAATTTTGCTGCGATTCAAAAAAAATTTAAACATTCTGCGTGGATTGGTTACACCGGCACGCCAATGTTTGATGACACTACCAAAGGCTTACGAACTGAAGATATTTTCGGTGAACTCTTGCACGCCTATACCATTCGAGAAGCAATTGCTGATCGTAATGTGTTGGGTTTTAAAGTGGATTTTGAAACCACGATTAGCGAAAAAAGTATGAAAGAAGCACATCTACCGAAATTCTATCGCCTTAAATATCCTCATTGGACGGAAGAACAAATTGCCTTGAAGATTGCCAATCTCACGCAACAAGATATGGACGACAGCATCGAACCGAGTTTTTATGACGAAAATGAAGAACACGTCAGATTAGTGGTGGAAGATATTTTCAAACATTGGAAAAATCGCTCCAATTGGGATAACAAACGTAATCGTGGACAATATAACGCCTTGCTGACTACGCACGTGGGCGGCGGCAAAGCCAGTACACCAATGGCAATGATGTATTTCCGTGAATTCCAACGCATCAATAAAGTGCGGTCAGAAAAGGGGGAGTTTTTGCTAAAAGTTGCTGTGACCTTTAGCCAAAATACCAGCAATAACGACACCATGCTTGAAACCAACCAAGGATTATTCGAGGCAATTCAACATTACAACAGCGAATTTGGCACTAACTTCACTATGTCTGATGTATCGGCTTATACTCAAGATGTCACCAGCCGTTTAAATCGCACCGCTGTGGACAAACAATATTTAGACCTCGTGATTGTCGTAGATCAGTTACTAACAGGATTTGACGCCCCTGAATTAAATACGCTTTATGTTGACCGCACTTTAAAAGGTGCAGGACTCATTCAAGCCTATTCCAGAACCAATCGTGTAGCGGATATGCGTGAAAAACCTTGGGGGCGAATTATCAATTACCGCTGGCCTGCCCATAATGAAAAGTTAATGAATGAGGCGTTGTCCGTTTACGCCAACAAAGATTCCGCCAAATTATCCGATGAAGAGCGAAAAGTGAATAATACCAAGTATAAGATTACTGCACCAAAATACGAAGAATTGCTCGATGACACCAAACAGATTGTGGAAAATCTGCGAGAAATAACGGATAACTTTAGCCAATTGCCACCGTCTGAAGCGAAAAAATGGGAAATGTTGGAACAATTACGCACCTATACCGCCAATATTGCCAAAATCAAGCAATATTCTGCGGAAGATGAAAATGGTGAAATTATCGGTTTTGATTATGAAAATCCGGATAAATTGATTCAAGAACTCGGCATGACCAGTGAAGAAGAAAGTATGCTCACCAACACATTGTCCAACGAACTCAAACTGCATTTAGCAAAAAGCCGAAATGTGCCAGTGATACAAATTGAGCTACAAATGACCCACATTAAAGACGTGGAAATTAATTACGATTACTTAACTGAATTAATTTCCAGCTTGTTGGCACAAGTAGAGGCAGGTGAAACGGAAAAAGCCAAAGAAACGGAAAAAGAATTGGAAAAATTTGCCAACGGCTTGGAAGATCGCAGTTTTGCACAACGCATTAACCGTGCGGCAAAAGCGATTATGAAAGGTGTGTTCAAATTAAAAGATGGGTTTAAAAAAGACGGTATTTCTATTGTGGAACAAGCGAATAACGCCAACCAAGATCAACAATTTTTGGATTTTCGTCTCCAATGGGGATTAACGGAGGTGATTACCAACGCCCAACTTCGACAGCTTTTTTCCAAACATCAATTTCAACAAAAAGATTTAGATGACAATAATCAGCTTACGGATTTAATCAAACAAGCAGGTCTCACTTATCTCGAACTTGCACAAAATGATGAAGTAAAAAAACTGACAAAAATGAAATACCGTAACCAGTTGCGTCATGCTATTTACGAACTTGCAGATGAGTTTGTGGGGGAATAAATAATATGGAAAGAAAAATCAAATCTTGGAAAGATTATGATGACTTACTTAAGTTATTGAGCATTCGAAAAATGGATGTTGAAAATCAACAACGTACATTACATTATTTAAAAAATATAGGATATTACCGATTAAGTGGATACTGGTATCCATTTAAGCAAAAAGATGAGCAAAATTCCCAAAAAGAACAAAAAACTATATTACTAGATGAGTTTAAAACAGGAACTTGCTTTTCAGATATTTTAGCCCTTTATATTTTTGATAAACAGTTACGTTTTTTAGCGTTAGATGCACTAGAACGTATTGAAATGGCAGTTAGAAATGATGTGGTACATTTATTGGGTAAATTACATCCACTGGCACATATTGAGCCTTATCAAATAGATCAGGATACAGGAAAAAAAGTTTGTTATTTACATCCTAATTTTATTGCAAAAGGGGATAAATATTCCAAATGGAAAGATAAGCATAATCAGCTTATTAAACGAGCTAGGAACCGAGATGCTATTAAGCATTACAATGAACAATATGCCGGCGTATTGCCTATTTGGGTTTCTGCGGAAGTTTGGGATTTTGGCTTGTTATCCCAGTTATTTTCAGGGTTACGGTATAACGATAAAAATACGATTGCCGCAAAATATGGCGTTAAAGACGGAAAAACATTTGAACAATGGCTAAAAAGTTTAAACTTTATTCGTAATGTTTGTGCTCACCATAGTCGTTTGTGGAATTTAAATATCATTAATACATCGGCACCACTAGAAGAACTGAGTTCAATAAATCAATATCGTATCTTCATGTACTTGTGTATGATGCAAAAGTTATTGACAATAATTAACCCTAAATCCACTTGGAATGAGCGGTTATATCAATTACTAAACACATTCCCTGAACCTAAAAATAAGGCGGTTTCAGTGCATGACATAGGATTACCAAAAGACTGGGAAGAATTAGAAATTTGGAAAAATATTAAAGACAAGAAATGAGAACTGACGCGTGCAAAAGCAGAGGCGTCAGTCATATTGGTGCTGATAGTATCACATCTTATATTTTTTGAAAAGGATAGAAAAACAAAATGAATAACGAAAAGAAACTTGTACCGAAATTACGATTCCCCGAATTTACTCACGCTTGGGAACAGAGGAAGTTGGGGGATTTGGCAAATTCTATAAAATCATACCCATTATCAAGAAATGTGGAAACTGAAGAGAAAACCAAAACTAAGTATATACATTATGGTGATATTCATCGGGGTATTGCTAATATTTTAAATGATATAAGTGTGTTGCCTAATATTACTGGAGAATATTCAGAACTTTTAAGTTTTGGTGATCTTGTTGTTGCAGATGCTTCTGAAGATTATTACGGTGTTGCAGCTCCGTGTGTAATTAATTGTATTTATGAACAAAATATTGTTGCTGGATTACATACAATAGCAATTCGCCCATATAAGTCCCATCATTTATTTTTATATTATTTATTACATTCTTCAGGCTTTAAAGAGTATTGCAAAAAAGTAGGGACAGGAACAAAAGTTTTTGCGATTACATCAAAAAATTTATTAGGCTTTGAAAGCTTTTTCCCACATTACGAAGAACAACAAAAAATCGGTGCATTTTTCACCGCACTTGATCGCTACATCACCATTCATCAGCGTAAGTTGGAAAATATACAAAAATTGAAAAAATCATTGTTGCAAAAAATGTTTCCGAAAAATGATCAAGAATTTCCGGAGATTCGTTTTCCCGAATTTACTTACGCTTGGGAACAGAGGAAGGCAAAAGAAATCTTTATTAGCGTTTCAGAAAAGGGGTTCCCTCACTTACCCGTATTATCAGCCTCCCAAGAATTTGGAATGATTAGACGTGATGATATTGGTATTGATATTAAATATGATCAAAAAAGTACACAAACTTATAAAAGAGTAAGCCCAGGACAATTTGTTATTCATTTGCGTTCTTTTCAAGGTGGGTTTGCATGGTCAGATATAGAAGGAATCACGTCTCCAGCTTATACCATCATTGATTTTAAGAAAAAAGAAAATCATTCTTCTAACTTCTGGAAACTTATCTTTACCAGTTCAAGTTTTATAAAAAAACTGGAAACAGTTACTTATGGGATTAGAGATGGAAGAAGTATCAGTTTTTCCGACTTTTCAGATTTGAGATTATTTTATTCTCAAATCCAAGAACAACAAAAAATCGGTGCATTTTTCACCGCACTTGATCGCTACATCACCATTCATCAGCGTAAGTTGGAAAATATGCAAAAATTGAAAAAATCGTTGTTGCAACAGATGTTTGTTTAATAAGGGGCAAAGATGAGCTATTCCATTGAATATACACAAGAAATTGATCGGTTAAGCAAAGAAAATGCCTATCGACTTTATGATTCAGGCGATATTCATCGCTTAGAAGTCGGGACGACGAAAGGCTTGCAAGATATTCATCGTTATTTATTTCAAGGGCTTTATGATTTTGCAGGCGAAATTCGTGAATTAAATATTTCTAAAGGACATTTTCGTTTTGCCAACGCACTTTATTTAAAACCGGCGTTAAGTGCGGTGGAAAAAATGCCTGAATCAACCTTTGAGCAAATTATTGAAAAATATATTGAAATGAATATTATCCATCCCTTTTTAGAAGGAAATGGTCGTTCTACACGTATTTGGTTGGATTTGATTTTTAAGAAAAACCTAAAAAAAGTGGTGAATTGGCAGAAAGTGGATAAAAAGTTGTATTTACAAGCGATGGAGCGTAGCCCCGTGAACGATTTGGAAATTCGCTTTTTATTACAAAATGCGTTAACGGATCGCATTGACGATCGTGAGATTTTCTTGAAAGGGATTGAACAATCTTATTATTACGAACAAGCCGAATAAACTAATTTAAAGTGCGGTCATAAATACAGAATTTTTTAATAAAGGAATTAAATATGAGCAATGTACAAACAATTACCGGTAAACTTTGGGCAATGGCAAATGAGCTGCGTGGCACGATGGACGCTTCAGAATATAAAAACTATATTCTTGCCTTTATGTTTTATCGTTATTTATCCAAACACCAAGAACTATATTTGGTCGATAATCATATTTTGGACATAGAGCCTTCGCAAAGTGTGAATGACGCTTATTTAACGCAAGCCACAGGTGAGGAATTACAAGATTATTTGCAAGATATTTCAGCCAGTCTTGGTTATGCCATTAATCCCGAAGATACTTGGGATTCATTAATGCGGAAAATTTACAATGCCGAAGTGATGCCAAGTGATTATCAAGCCTTATTTGATAACTTCAACCAAAACGCCAATTTAAATGAAGATGCGGTGCTAGATTTCCGTGGTGTGTTTAATGATTTGAACTTAGGAGCTTCTCATTTGGGCAATTCTACCAATGAACGTGCGAAATCTTTAGGCAATATTGTGAAATTGGTGGACGAGATTGAATACAAAGATGATGACGGTCGAGATATTCTTGGTGAAATTTATGAATATTTGATCGGGCAATTTGCCGCCAATGCAGGCAAAAAAGGCGGGGAATTTTATACACCGCACCAAGTTTCAAAAATTTTAGCGAAATTAGTAACGCTGGATGTGGCAGATAATCAAGAGACTTTCCTTGTTTACGACCCAACAATGGGATCGGGTTCGTTATTATTGACGGTAGGTAATGAATTGCCACAATCGAAACCCATTAAATATTATGGGCAAGAGCTGAACACCACAACGTATAACTTGGCACGCATGAATTTGATGATGCATGGCGTATCCTATAAAAATATGACGCTATCCAATGCTGATACCTTAGAAAGTGACTGGCCTGAAGGACTTGATGCACAAGGGATTGACCAACCTTTATGTCGTTTTGATGCTGTGGTGGCAAATCCGCCGTATTCCGCCAAGTGGGACAATCACGAGCGTAAATTAAAAGATGCCCGTTTTCAACCTTTTGGTGCTTTGGCACCTGCTTCAAAAGCCGATTATGCCTTTATTTTGCATAGTCTATATCACTTAGGCGAGCATGGCACGATGGCGATTGTATTGCCGCATGGTGTACTTTTCCGTGGTGCGGCAGAAGGTAAAATCCGTAAGGCATTGATTGGCGATAACACCAGCAATGCACAAGGAAACTATTTAGACGCTGTGATTGGTTTGCCGGCGAATTTATTCTACGGCACAAGTATCCCAACCACGATTTTGGTTTTTAAAAAGAATCGTAAAAATAAAGATATTTTGTTTATTGATGCCAGCCAAGATTTTGACAAGGGAAAAAATCAAAACCGCTTAACAGACGAGCATGTCCAAAAAATTATTGACACTTACCAAGCTCGTCAAAATGTGGATAAATACGCTTATGTCGCTTCTCTTGAAGAGATCATTGAGAATGACTATAACCTCAACATTCCTCGCTATGTAGACACTTTTGAAGCAGAGGAGGAAATCAATATTAACGAGGTGTTAAAACAACTTCAGCAAGATAATCAAGAAATTGCACAATTAGAAAAAGAAATCAACGAACAGTTAAAATTATTGGGAGTTGAACTTCCATAACAAGGAAAGAGATAAAAGAGGCAAAAGCCTCTTTTTTTATAAAATTTTGCATAATGTTACCGCACTTTTGAGAAAAAAACTCACGCTTGGGAACAGAGGAAGTTAAAAGAAATATCTAAAAAAGTAACTGAAAAAAATACTAACAATCAATATACCGAAACTTTCACAAACTCAGCAGAGTTCGGCATTATTAATCAACGAGATTTTTTTGATAAAGATATTTCAAATTCAGCTAATTTAGATAGTTATTACATTGTTCAAAATGATGATTTTGTATACAACCCACGTATTTCAAATTTAGCACCTGTGGGACCAATAAAACGTAATAAATTAGGAAGAACAGGCGTAATGTCGCCACTTTATTATATTTTTCGAGTAACAAATGTAGAGCAGAATTTTTTAGAAATTTTCTTTGAAACTTCAATTTGGCATAAGTTTATGAAAGAAAATGGAGATAATGGTGCAAGAGCAGATCGTGTTGCTATCAAAGATTCTCTTTTTGTTGAAATGCCAATTAGTATCCCCCAACCCCAAGAACAACAAAAAATCGGTACATTTTTCACCGCACTTGATCGCTACATCACCATTCATCAGCGTAAGTAATACATACAAAGGAGATATATTATGAACGAAGTAAATTCAAATAAAGAGCTGTTTTATCAATACTATTCACGCTGGATTCATATGTACAAAGAGGGGGCTATTAGAAAAGTCACTATGGCAAAGTATCTAATGACATTAGAGTGGCTAAAAAAACTGATTCCAAATCTCTTGTTGTGTGATCTTAATCGCATAAGTTATCAACAATTACTCAATGATTATGCCTGTTATCACGAAAGGCAGACCACGATGGATTTTCATCATCAACTGAAAGGTGCAATTCTTGATGCGGTAGATGAAGGGTTATTACCAAGAGATCCCACAAGAAAAGCCATTATCAAAGGTCGCCCACCTCGTTTGAAAAAAACAAAATACTTAAATCAATTTGAACTGCATACATTAATTACACAATTAAATTTAACCAAAGAAATTAACTGGGATTGGTTTATTTTATTAATTGCTAAAACAGGGATGCGGTTTTCAGAGGCTTTGGCATTAACACCAAAAGATTTTGATTTTTCACATCAAACACTGACAATTAATAAAACTTGGAATTATAAAGATGGTGGTGGTTTTCAGCCTACGAAAAATCGTTCATCAGTACGAAAAATTCCTTTGGATTGGCAAACTATTATTCAATTTGCTGAGTTAATTAAAAATAAGCCTGAAGAACAGCCTATTTTTGTTCGTAAAAAAATTTTTAATTCCACAGTGAATAATATCCTGATTAGGCGTTGTAAAAAAGCAAATATCCCAATTATTTCACTACATGGTTTGCGACATACTCATGCGTCATTGTTGCTATTCGCTGGGGTATCTATTGCAAGTGTTGCAAGGCGTTTAGGACATTCAAATATGACGACCACGCAAAAAACATATTTGCACATTATTCAAGAATTGGAAAATCGAGATATTGATATTGTAATGCGTTCTTTATCAAATTTAAGTTAATTTAGAGCTACGTCACTTACGCTGATGAATGGTGATGTAGCGATCAAGTGCGGTGAAAAATGCACCGATTTTTTGTTGTTCTTCGTAATGTGGGAAAAAGCTTTCAAAGCCTAATAAATTTTTTGATGTAATCGCAAAAACTTTTGTTCCTGTCCCTACTTTTTTGCAATACTCTTTAAAGCCTGAAGAATGTAATAAATAATATAAAAATAAATGATGGGACTTATATGGGCGAATTGCTATTGTATGTAATCCAGCAACAATATTTTGTTCATAAATACAATTAATTACACACGGAGCTGCAACACCGTAATAATCTTCAGAAGCATCTGCAACAACAAGATCACCAAAACTTAAAAGTTCTGAATATTCTCCAGTAATATTAGGCAACACACTTATATCATTTAAAATATTAGCAATACCCCGATGAATATCACCATAATGTATATACTTAGTTTTGGTTTTCTCTTCAGTTTCCACATTTCTTGATAATGGGTATGATTTTATAGAATTTGCCAAATCCCCCAACTTCCTCTGTTCCCAAGCGTAAGTTTACATAAAACAAAAAGGCTATCAAATGATTGTATGATAGCCTTAATGAGATAACTTAAATTTTTCTATTTTATACTATAATTATTTTCTCTGATTTTCCTTAGTCGCTTTTACACCACGATAGTCAAAGCTACTGGGAATTAAAATACCTATGCCTTTCGTTTCGACATCTTGCGAATCAATGTATTTAATATTAACTTCACCTATTGGATTTGCTTCTTGATAAAACACTTTTTCCCCATTCAGATAAATCCGCTTCTTGACAATCAAGAAAAAATTGCTATAAAGCACTCTATTTTTGTTCATGAAAAAAGGATATTATGTCAAAACTTTATTATCGACCTGAAATTGACGGACTGCGTGCTGTTGCTGTTTTATCCGTCATATTATTTCATCTAAATCCAACTTGGTTACCAGGCGGTTTTTTAGGCGTTGATATTTTCTTTGTTATTTCCGGCTATTTAATTACTTCAATTATTAGCCAAGAGATCCAAAATAATACTTTTTCCTACAAAGATTTTTATAATCGCCGTATTAAAAGAATTTACCCCGTTTTTATTTTAGTACTGGCTATTGCTTCTGTGCTTGCTTCGTTATTTTTTGTTCATTATGAATATTCGCAATTCCGAAGAATTATCAACTCAGCAGCACTATTTGTGTCTAATTTTTATTTAGCTCATCGACAAGGTTATTTTGACTTATCTGCCAATGAAAATCCCATTTTACATATTTGGTCATTAGCAGTTGAAGAGCAATATTATTTATTTTTCCCCCTTTTATTGGTTGTTGCCTATAAAAAATTTAAAACTCATCAAGTATTTAAACCTATAGTATTAGGTTTAACCTTACTTTTTATTTTAACGTCATTTATCCCTCAATCAATTTATATCAAAATCGGTTGGAGTAATACTTATTACATTTCTTTCATACGTTTTCCGGAGCTTTTAATCGGATCTTATCTTGCATTAAGTAAACCAAGAGTAAAGCCTGCTAATCATTTTGTTGGTTTCGGTATTTTTATTGCACTTATCTTAACGCTATTCTTTTACCATAAATCAATGCCGTTAATGCCAGGCATTGTTCTACTCCTACCTTGTATTTTAACCGCACTTCTTATTCATTTCTCCTCCCAAAACTCATGGGGGGGGGGGGTAAAAACTCTCTTATCATTAAAGCCCATCGTATGGGTAGGTAAGTTATCTTATTCTCTCTATCTGTTTCATTGGATTTTTATTGCTTTTACGTATTATATTTCAGGTGAAAAGGAACTTCCTCAAGGTGCAATTTTACCAGACAGTGCCGTAAAGCCCCGTCCTTTAGGTCGGGGATATAAGGCACAAACGGCGTAGCCGTTTCAAACCTAACTAATCAGGTGTTTGTTGTTGCTCAATGTATTGGCGAATAATAGATATAGGTGCACCACCGCAACTACTTGCAAAATAAGACGGAGACCAAAGCTGATTTCCCCATAATTTTTTGCGAATACTCGGATAGTTTTTCTTTCTAATCATTCTGCTTGAAACGCCTTTTAAACTGTTCACAAGATTTGATATAGCTACTTTCGGTGGATATTCAACAAGTAAATGAACGTGATCGTCTTCGCCATCAAATTCTACTAATTTTGCTTCAAAATCCGAACAGACGGATTCAAAAATCGCTTTTAAGTCATCAAGAATAAATTTAGTAAAAACTTCTCTGCGATATTTAGTCACGAAAACTAAATGAACGTGTAAGTTAAAAACAACGTGGCGACCACGTCTAATCTCTGTTTCTTTTTTCATAGACCAAGTGTAGAATAATAACAATCTTTGTATTCTAATTTGTGCAATGTTACTCCGTAAAGCCTTTAAGTTTGAAATTAGACCGAATGGTGAACAAATCCGTAAAATCAAGCAGTTTTGCGGTTGTTCCCGTTTTGTGTTTAATCGAGCGTTAGCTTGGCAGAACGAGCAATATGAACAAGACAATAATCAAAAATTCAGCTATTCAAAATTAACATCTCTACTTCCGCAATGGAAAAAAGAGCTAATTTGGCTCAAAGAATGCCATTCTCAAGTGTTGCAACAGTCGTTAAAAGACCTTGAAAGTGCGTTCAAAAATTTCTTTCAGAAACATTCAAGTTTCCCAACATTCAAGAAAAAAGGCATAAAAGAGAGCTTTCGTTTTCCGCAAGGCTGCAAAATTCAGCCACAAAACGACCGCTTGTATCTGCCGAAAATCGGTTGGGTTCGCTATCGTAATAGTCGTGAAATTGTGGGCGAAGTGAAAAATGTGACCGTCAGCCAAAAGTGCGGTCGCTTTTTTGTGAGCATTCAAACGGAATTTGAACACGAAATCCCGATGCATAAAGGCGGAGAAATCGGCATTGATATGGGCATTGCACGCTTTGCAACCCTTTCCAATGGCGAATTTTTTGAGCCGATAAATGCGTTTAAAACCTACAAAGGTAAGTTAGCCAAACTGCAAAAACAGCTTAAAAATAAAGTGAAGTTCAGTAAAAACTGGCAAAAACTGAAAGAAAAAATCAGCCGGTTGCATCATAAAATCGCCAACTGCCGAAAAGATTTTTTGCATAAAATCTCAACCCAAATCAGCAAAAACCACGCAATGATCTATGTTGAAGATTTGCAAGTTGCGAATATGTCCAAATCGGCAAAAGGCACAGCGGAAGAACACGGTAAAAACGTGAAACAGAAATCAGGTTTAAACCGTGCGATATTAGATCAGTCTTGGTTTGAGTTCAGACGACAACTGGGCTATAAAACGCAATGGCTTGGCGGATTTTTAGTTGCTGTTCCAGCACAGAATACTAGTCGAACTTGCCCTTGTTGTGGGCATATTGCAAAAGAAAACCGTGAAACTCAAGCTCATTTTAAATGTGTAGAATGTGGCTATACAGAAAATGCCGATGTAGTGGGAGCAATGAATGTTCTCACACGTGGGCAAGCAATAGTCCAAGCATAATAAATATCAGGGTAGGACATACCCGAAGCGTCTATGAAGTGAATCTCAATAGAGATCAGCAGTAGAAACCCACCGAGAGTAGCCCACAGCTTGCTGTGGGAGCTAGTAGGAATCCCCTGCCTTTAGGCGGGGGAGGATGTCAATATTTCCACGCACTTGAACAAAGCAAGTGCCAGCCGTGAGAAGCTGAAAAATACAAAGGCGAATAGCACGCCTCAAGCGTGTTTTTTTATTCGTAATTTACGCACACCTAAAATAAATCTAGCAATAGATCTATTCTCAATGGTAGAGCGTAAAGGGCAACCGCTTGCGGTTGGCTATGTTCCTTTGTACGTAGTTTCTCACCCCTTTACGCTTTACCGCCCGACCGTGAGAAGTCTAGCGGAAAGCCTTTTAAACATTACAAAGGACACCGCAAAAATGCTTTATAAATTCATTTTATTAGGAGAAAACCGCCTAAAACTTTCTATACGTGCTAAATCTGAAGCTGAAGCACGCCAACAACTCAACCTTTCTAAAAACCAAGCCTTATTTATTGGTCAAATCAATACAAGGGGGCGTTATGTCTAATCGCAACCTATCAAACGAAATCACCACGCTTAAAGCTACATTAAAAAGTTTACTTTCAACTTTTCAAACTAGCCGAGCAAAGCGACAAGTTAAAATCCAAATATTCAAGCTATAAAGGAGATTTAGATGATGAGTAATACAAATTATCAAGCAAACCAAGAAAACGCATTTAAGCCCGATTTAGAGGGCATTAAGAACACATTAGAAACCTCAAGAGATTTAATTATTCAGTTAAAAGAGAAAAAGCCCGTAATAGCTTTTAATGACGAGGGGCAAGAGGTTCAGTTATCTCAAGAAAAAATACTAGACATAGTACTAACGAAATTATTCTGTTCTATTGACGATATTGACGAAATACAGACCGCACTTTTAAGCCTTGTAGCGATTTGAGCCGATAGCAAAAACGATAGAAGAACCCTAACAAAAAAGCCCTCAACCAAATGGCAAGGGCACAAGTAATTTAACTTAACTCATAGGAAGTAATCAATATGGAGTTCTAAAAAGAACGTCATGGATTATAGCCTAAATGAGTTTGAAAAGGTACAGAAACATGACAAAAATCAAATTTTCAGTATTGCTAAAAAATCAAAGTGCGGTTAGTATTGGCGACACTACTACAATTGAGGGCAGGCACTACCCTTATTCAAGTGCATTTTTTATTTCTCAAAATCCTTTCAATAACATCGCTATTAATTGGCGTTGTCTATCTATCGATTTTGCGAAATGGTCTATATGTCGAGATAAGGCGGAGTTTATCCGCACGAATAAGGCAAGCCGATCAATTGCGGTAGTTGAAGCCATTTCGCACCCTATTAACAGGGGCGATACAAATCACTTACTAACTAAACAATTGAGAACAATCAAAATGCTATTCAAATTTATCCTATTCTTAGGCAAAAACCGTCTAAAACTGGCTATACGTGCTAATTCAGAACAACAGGCACGCAATCTATTAAACCTTAAATCTAACGCTTTATTTATCGCACGCATTAACGACAAAGGGGGTATTTATGCTTAATGAGATAGAACAAAATCACCGTTACGGCGTAATCCTAACCTATGAAGACGGGAGAACGTTTGAATGTGCTGAGGGCGTAACCCATGCTAGAGCCTTAGAGATTAAAGCTAATGCTAAAAAACAAATTCAAGCAAAAGAGTTAGCCTTTTTTGATGTATTGACATCCTCCCCCGCCTAAAGGCAGGGGATTCCTACTAGCTCCCACAGCAAGCTGTGGGCTACTCTCGGTGGGTTTCTACTGCTGATCTCTATTGAGATTCACTTCATAGACGCTTCGGGTATGTCCTACCCTGATATTTATTATGCTTGGACTATTGCTTGCCCACGTGTGAGAACATTCATTGCTCCCACTACATCGGCATTTTCTGTATAGCCACATTCTACACATTTAAAATGAGCTTGAGTTTCACGGTTTTCTTTTGCAATATGCCCACAACAAGGGCAAGTTCGACTAGTATTCTGTGCTGGAACAGCAACTAAAAATCCGCCAAGCCATTGCGTTTTATAGCCCAGTTGTCGTCTGAACTCAAACCAAGACTGATCTAATATCGCACGGTTTAAACCTGATTTCTGTTTCACGTTTTTACCGTGTTCTTCCGCTGTGCCTTTTGCCGATTTGGACATATTCGCAACTTGCAAATCTTCAACATAGATCATTGCGTGGTTTTTGCTGATTTGGGTTGAGATTTTATGCAAAAAATCTTTTCGGCAGTTGGCGATTTTATGATGCAACCGGCTGATTTTTTCTTTCAGTTTTTGCCAGTTTTTACTGAACTTCACTTTATTTTTAAGCTGTTTTTGCAGTTTGGCTAACTTACCTTTGTAGGTTTTAAACGCATTTATCGGCTCAAAAAATTCGCCATTGGAAAGGGTTGCAAAGCGTGCAATGCCCATATCAATGCCGATTTCTCCGCCTTTATGCATCGGGATTTCGTGTTCAAATTCCGTTTGAATGCTCACAAAAAAGCGACCGCACTTTTGGCTGACGGTCACATTTTTCACTTCGCCCACAATTTCACGACTATTACGATAGCGAACCCAACCGATTTTCGGCAGATACAAGCGGTCGTTTTGTGGCTGAATTTTGCAGCCTTGCGGAAAACGAAAGCTCTCTTTTATGCCTTTTTTCTTGAATGTTGGGAAACTTGAATGTTTCTGAAAGAAATTTTTGAACGCACTTTCAAGGTCTTTTAACGACTGTTGCAACACTTGAGAATGGCATTCTTTGAGCCAAATTAGCTCTTTTTTCCATTGCGGAAGTAGAGATGTTAATTTTGAATAGCTGAATTTTTGATTATTGTCTTGTTCATATTGCTCGTTCTGCCAAGCTAACGCTCGATTAAACACAAAACGGGAACAACCGCAAAACTGCTTGATTTTACGGATTTGTTCACCATTCGGTCTAATTTCAAACTTAAAGGCTTTACGGAGTAACATTGCACAAATTAGAATACAAAGATTGTTATTATTCTACACTTGGTCTATGAAAAAAGAAACAGAGATTAGACGTGGTCGCCACGTTGTTTTTAACTTACACGTTCATTTAGTTTTCGTGACTAAATATCGCAGAGAAGTTTTTACTAAATTTATTCTTGATGACTTAAAAGCGATTTTTGAATCCGTCTGTTCGGATTTTGAAGCAAAATTAGTAGAATTTGATGGCGAAGACGATCACGTTCATTTACTTGTTGAATATCCACCGAAAGTAGCTATATCAAATCTTGTGAACAGTTTAAAAGGCGTTTCAAGCAGAATGATTAGAAAGAAAAACTATCCGAGTATTCGCAAAAAATTATGGGGAAATCAGCTTTGGTCTCCGTCTTATTTTGCAAGTAGTTGCGGTGGTGCACCTATATCTATTATTCGCCAATACATTGAGCAACAACAAACACCTGATTAGTTAGGTTTGAAACGGCTACGCCGTTTGTGCCTTATATCCCCGACCTAAAGGACGGGGCTTTACGGCACTGTCTGGTAAAGAAACCTATATTTTCAAGGTTTTCAAAAAGGAAAATTTATAAACAATATACCTTGTAGAATACCTCTGGTATCTAACAAACTATAAAAATAAAACTTTTATAATAGCTAACAATATAGGTATAACAAACCAAATTCTATAATATAAAAAACGGATAAATCTTTTTATTATTGGTTCAGTTTGTTCTTGATATATAAGTTCACTTGCATATATATCAGATAAATTTTTATATATTTCACCATTATCTCCCATGACTATACTTTCATCATTAAATGATTCAGCAATTTCCATTAAGACTTTTAATGAAATTTCATCAGGATTAGAGAGCCATAAACTATTATCATCATAAGATATAAAGAATTCATACTCATCTTTATAAAAAATTCTTTTTTCATAATCTACGGAGAATCCTAAACTCGTCATCTTGTTTATAACCCGCTCAAAATCATATAATATCTTATCAGTACTAAGTTTATCTGACTTATTTACAATAGATACATGATAGCCCATATTATTTTTCCTGCTTATCTGTAACTGTTTTATAAAGTTCTATCTAACAAATCGGGTTATTACCACATTCCTCAAGCATAGCTTTACGGTTAGATTCGCTTATGCCTTTATATTTCTCAAAAATCGCTTTCGGCTCTTTACCTTCTTTCTCAGCTTGAGCCAGTTCTCTAATATCACAATAGTATTATATTTATTTTGCCATTCTTTATTTGTTTCAATTTTTCATTTCTTGCTTTGTATATATTTATTATTTTATAAACATATGATCCGATATTTTTTTCAGACATCAAAAAATCTTTCCATATAATAGTTTTACCATCAAAAATATCTATATAATCCCAAAGGGCATCCAAGTTATTTCCAAAATATTCTCCTAATTCTGGAACTTGCTTGGATAATTGCTTATAAAAATCATCTGGAGAAAAAATTTCCTTTCCTTCAATTATTATTTCCATCTTCCAACCTCTTTAAATGTTTTATAATGATCTGTAGTAATAAATAATAAACCGTCACTTGAATATAATAATCTCGTTCCTAGTTGTTTATTTCTACCTATATTGTTATTAATACCAATATCAGCCTCATACCAAACTCTTCCATCTTTACTAGGTAATAAGTTACTTTCGTTTCTAAAAATATCCCCACCAATTTGCCCTTGTTTTAAAGGTTTGCCACTTGACCAATTATATAATTTTTAGCTATATCCTTAGTTACATACTCATCAGGTAATTTTCCAGTTTTTTTCAAACTATCAATGACTAGAGCAGTATTTTGTTCTGCTTGTAAATCTAATTTTAATTTAGGATACAACGCTACATTCTCAGCCCCGCTTGATACCCTTAGCTTAGCATCCTGCTTCTCGTAACCTTTTGGTGGTGTAACAATAGGCTGTCTAGTCAGATATCCTTTTATTTCCCTTAAAGATAAAGAACCACCACCTACAGCCGCCCCAGCTTCAATAGCCATGCTGGCATAATGAACACTACTTGGCAAGGCTGCATAGCTGTTTGCATTCTCATCTCCTACAAAGGTCGCCATTTTACCTTTAAGGCTATTACTTAATCCATTTACATAAGATATCACTCTCAACGCAGAAAGGTTTTTATAAACTTCATCATTCCCTGTTCCCATTTGATAAATATGGGGAAGATAACAAATCGGGTTATTACCACATTCCTCAAGCATAGCTTTACGGTTAGATTCGCTTATGCTTTTATATTTCTCAAAAATCGCTTTCGGCTCTTTACCTTCTTTCTCAGCTTGAGCCAGCTCTCTAATCAGCTTTTCTACCTCATAGTTATTGAGATAGTTATTCTCCACCGCACTTTTCCCAATCTCTCCACTCAATGCTGCATTTTGTACGGTGTTCACCGTGCTATTTGATTGATTGTTTTATCGGGATTGTAAGAAAAAATATCCAAATCTATATTTTCATCTGTAAATATCTTAGAGATTATATATTTAAATCTCTCATATCTGTCATAGATGTCAGAATTATATTTAGTTAAAAGGGTAAAACTATCCCAATTTGGAATTATCAATAATTCAATTATTCGCATAATCCCAATTAAAATATCTTGTTTTATCAATTTTGTGTTTTTATAGGTTATTGCTATATTTATCAAATCTTTTTCTAGTTTCCAATATTCATCATCATTCCATTCTGAGTAATCCAACCATCTTCCTATAAATGAATTTTCATCATATAACCTTGAATAGGTTACATTTCTATAAAAATCTGCGTATTCTGCCATATTTAATCTCCAATTTTATTTAAGTTAATATCAAAAGTTCCGTTTCTTGTTTCTTTTTTATTTAATTTTTCAGGACTAGCCGCTTCTTTCCAAGCTCCTCCATTATGACCATCCACATCTCTAGTTATATAGCTATTACCTTTTTTAAACACAACTGCACCAGACTTATCATCAAATTTTGTTCACTGACTTTTTAAAGTTTGACGTTTTCCTTGGTTGTCAATTGTTTTCAACTCTAATCCCATCAGCTAATTCTAGGTCTAATTCCATATCTATGATCAAATTTATAATAATTTTTTTTGCATCATTCGTAATTGAAATTTCTCTCTCATATAACTGAGTACAGATCAACTCAAGAGCTATACCATACTCATCATAATTAATTAAATCCATTGCATTCTCACAATCCTCTTCAGGCAAATTTTTATAAAGCAAAGATAGTAGATTTTTCATTTTTTCTTTCATTATATTACTCCTGTTTAATAGGGAATGCGGTAATTACACCATTTCCCATTGGTTCTACAATAACCCTAATTCTAACGCCATCAACAACTCCCTCAACTTTAAATCTACTCGGAACACCCTTTTTAGTATACAAACTTCCTTTTGTTCCTGTTTGTTGTACCCATTCTAAATTAGGATCAGTAGCAATATTAGATATAACGTCGAGAATTTTTTTCTCAGACCAGTGTATTGGGAATTTAGATTTTCCATTCAGAATATTTGTAAAAGAAAATTTATGCCCACCACCTGTTTTATCTCCATATAATATATGTTCAGCTCTCTGAGAACTGACTAGAGATACCATATTTTCTCTAGCAGTTATTAGATTAGAGACATTTTTAGTAACAACTTTTTGAAATACATTTATAGCTTCACCCGTCAATAAAATACTCGGTGCTTCCAACGATTTACCCAGACTAAGCATATAGCCTTGCATTTCTGCGGCTAACATAGAGTCGTTTTCTAAAGCCCAATTTAACTGCTCATTCCATTGTTCCGCTGAAATCACCACTTTATCAAAGGTCTCTTTCGGGTTTTGGATTACATTCGCCAGTGTTGCAACGGTTTTATCAAGATTTACTATCCCATCAACTGTGCCTTGTACACCTTCTACAACCGCTTTAGCTTCCCCAATTTTCATTGCATCATAATAAGCTTCCGCTAATTCCTCCGCATTTTCTTTATCTTTGAAAAGCGTTTTGGCAAACATTTCTATCGATTGCTTACGTTCTTCTGATGGGTGAATGTCATCACCAAGAAAATTAAACTCCACCGCATTCTCAGCCACCCTCATTCCCGTACTCACTGTCGCCAATGTACCGGCTGCGGTATCACTGCCTGCAGCTACACCACCTGCCACACCTGCAATCCCTTTGATAACCTGAATAAGTTCTTGCTTTTCCATTTCCGTCAGTTCTGTTGGGGATTTGCCATAGACGGTTTCGCTTAAGATTTTCGCACCCACTTCACCCACGCCTGTAGCCACTGCACCTGCCGTCGCACTACTGCTTGATAACTGGGCTTCCATTACTCCCCATAAAATATGAGCAGGAATATTTAAGGCTTGTAACTCAGGGCTGTCTGTCACTTTCTTAATCGCTTCATTCACATAAGGCGATACGGCACCTGCTACAACCGCTTCTGTCGGTTTCCCTGCAACAATAAGGCTTAATGCCGCAGCGACTGCGGTTGCCGCCTGTTTCTTGTTACCACCCGTTTGCCATTCTTTTGCAGCTTGTTGGTAAGCGGTAGCTTCTTGGGCTTTTTGGGTTGCAGTAACAAGGTCGCCTTCTTCAGCCGCTTTCGTTGCCTCTTGCTCTGCTTGTTTTGCTTTTTCCTCCAGTTCCGCTGCTTGCCGGCTGGCATAGGTCATCACCGCACCTGCAACATTGCCTGCCTCTTGTGAAAGGATTTGTTGTTCTTTCAACACCTTATTAATGTCTTTCGGTGCTTCAACCTGTTTATTCGCCTTATCAAGTTCGGTATTAATCCCCAACGCTTTTGCTGTGGTTTGGATTGGATTTGTGTCTTTGTTTAAGGTGATTTCCCCCTCGGTGATAGTGGTTTTGGTGATTGAGCTGTCATTACTTTGACTATGCATCGGCAAGCTATGGGTTATGTTCGGAGCGGTTTTTCCTTCAACCAACACCGCATTTTCTGCTCCTTTACCGTAAGTGCCTGAGATTGAAACACTTGTTGCCTTATGACTTGATTTATTTCGAATGTCATTAAAAGTAAGGCGATTGGTTCGCAGTTCACTGTTGTTTGGGGTAGTTGAAGCAATGGTGCCGCCTTTCAAGTGGACGTTGTTTACCTCTATATGATAACCGCCTTTGCCTGCAATTAAACCTGCCTGTTCATTAACTTGTTTATAACTGCTTTTGCCTTTCTCACCTGAAGCAAAACCACTCACACTCCAAGCATTACCAAAACTCACATCTACACTAATCCCTGCCTGACTGCCTTTGCTGTTGTAATTGTTGCTGTCTTGCTTGCTTTCAATCCGAAGGTCGCCTTTAGCATTCACATCAATTCGCTCAGCAGTAGCGGTTGTGCCGTTGAGGGTAATGTTCCCTTGACTGTTAAACTTAATATGTTCTGCATCTAAATGACTGTTATGGTAAGTGGAACTTTCATACCTACTTCCACACCAATGTTCTGTCCTCAGATTTCCATTTACTCCCCTTTGGATTTATTTTTTATCCTTACTCTTTCCTCCCATATGTCTAGAGGAACGAAATATTCATTCTCAGCCTCTTCTTTTGTGAGATCACTTATTCCTTTCATATACAAACCAACCCAATAATCTTCCTTTGGTATAGCTGTGAAGCCATCTTCTGAAAAATCATTTATCACGATTTTTGCTAATATTGATTTTTCTCCCCATTCTGTCATTTGAGGAGAACTTTCAAAAGAAATATCAAATATAATCAATCCTTAATCTACTTAAATTCATTATCAAAAGTTACTTCATAATTAGAATGAAATTGATGAATTCTACTTTCAGAATCTAAAGCGTAATGACTTTTACCCTATTGTATAGAACGTCCTAATAGTAAGGTTGAACCACTATTATAATAATATTCACTATCATCAATTAGAATTGCTTCCATTTTTAAATACTTTCTCTTTAGATGAATAATTTCCACTTCCCCAAAAAAAACCATATATTACTATATGGTAGTCTTTTCTATTTGCAGAATAAAAGCACTCTCCAACCCCATCAATATCAAAGGAAAACATTTTACAATAAGATTCACTATTTGAAATAGGGGTAAAAACACTACTAATCTCATCTAATCTAGATGGGATATATCCATTTTCATATATATATAACTCGATCCTATTAACTATATCATTTAATCTTTTTTCCATAAGAAACCATTCAAACTTTAATAAAAATAAAAAAACAAACAATAATAAAATAAATTTGATAAACTTCACTATTTATCCTCCTTTGTAAAAAATGGTTTTGTTGTTTTATTCTTAATTCCAGAGTGACTGCCATTATCTATATTAGGTAAAGTATTATAATTAGGTGCATTCTTAGGATTAGTCGCACCTAATTTCTTTAAATAGTTAGAAACTTGCTTTCCTAGACTTAAATTTGATTTAGGATCGAAATATTTAGCTCCAAATTCGGCTCCATAACGATCTGATGGTAAATCTTCATATGAATAGGCAGAATGTTTTGCAGGAGGATATAAAGAATCTAATCTTTCTTGCCAATATCCATGCTTAATAGCATTAAGCATCGCTCTATTTTCTAAATTTCCATCTGAGCAATAACTATTTAAAATACAAGGAAAATGTCTATTTATACTCTCTGCTATCTTTATTAAATTAACTTTTTCTGAATAAGCATCACCGGCATAAAAAACAAAATGAACCATATCTATCCAACCTGCATTCTTTGTATAAATATATCTATCAGATATACTATTAAACGGTGCTGTCGTTGCAGGTTTCAGATTCCATGTAAGATCATTTAATCTAAAGAGAGCATCTTCTGCTTACTCATTTTTTAATAATCCCATTTTAGTAGATGTATTATTAAAAAATTCCTCGAATCCTTCTACTGTCCCGGCTTGAGCCTTATTAACCGCATTATTCTCCACCGCACTTTTTCCAATCTCTCCTCCCAATGTCGCATTTTGTATGGTTAGACAGTATGTATATTAATAGTATTTAGTAGTATAAAAATCAATTTTTCCCTTTAGTAAAGCTTCTTTTCTTCCAATCCAGCACAGAAAGCAATATTTTCATTATATAGCCTTTTTCATATTTAAAATTTAATTCATCTCCATCCTTCTCCAAAAATATATAATCGTTATCTTTGCTAAATAAAAAATAAACAAATATAGAATTATCCTCCATTTCAGGACTAGAAATAGATAATAACTTTCTCTGTTTAGATGAAATGTTATCGACAAGATTAATATTATCAGTTTGAGTCATGGAACCTAAAATATCATCAGTAATATTTGCCAATGTAAATCTAAGCTCTGATGTATATAACTCATTAATAACTGAATTACCTTCTATATATATATTGAAAATACCATTAATCCAAAAGTAGTCATCATTCCATTCAGATACAATGTCGCACTGTATTGCAAATTTATAAGGATCTCCAAAAAACATAATTACTCCTATTTAAACTTTAAATCTTTGGGTATAGGTAAAGGATTATCAGGATCTCCCGAACTACTAGACCAATGATATTCCCCATTCGTACCAAAGAATCTATGAATATTTCCCTGAGAGTCTTTCGCATATCTAATAGTTTTATTAGCTTCAATCTTATATTCTACTGAATTTTTAAATAAATCTAGTGAATCTCTCGGTTCTATTCCTGCATTTTTTCTATTTCCCATCATGCCTTTTGTATGTTTAGGATTAGATTTATATTTTACAGATATTCCATCTTCAAAATTTACATTGACAGGAACAGGAACTGGTATAGGGGAAGATGTCCTAGTAGTATTTTTCTTCGCAAAATTATTCTGCGTATTAGAATTACCTAAACTATTTTCTTTTCCAAAAAGACGAGAAGCATTTACTGCTAACTCAATACCTTTTTCTATCCCTGTCTGCTTCTCTTTTATCGCTTGAATAGTCTTCTGGTTTTCACTTTCAACCAACTGATAGAACTTACTCTGTTCTTCAAATGGCAATCCTTGAATCCAATTATTCAATGCTCCTGATAAATCATCGGCAAAACCAACCGCTCCCAATAATTCATTCGGTACTGTTGCTCTGCAATCAATCTCACAATTAGCCACTAATTCAGCACGTTGTTTTTCACTTAACTCTTTAAATCTCTGATGAACTTCCTCAACACTCTCACCATTTTGAATCGCCGCTTTTAATGCTTTTTGATATTGATAAACATCTTTAATAGAAAGGGCGTTAAACTCCACCGCACTTTTTCCAATCTCTCCACCTAATGCTGCATTTTGTACGGTATTTACCGTGTTGTTCGATTGATTGTCTGTCTGCGAAATAACACCGCCTGCAACCGCTCCTGCGATTGAAGCTAAAGCGATAATATGTTGCCGTTCTTCTGCCGTCAGTTGGCTAGCTTCGGTTTTATTGTATAGTAATTTCGCCAAGGTTGGTGCAGCAAGTTCTGCTGTTGCCGCCGAAACCGCACCTGCCGTAGCATTGCCTTTTAACGCTGTCGCTTCAATGGCTCCCCATAAAGCGTGGGCTAACGTGTTGCTCAGAACATCAACATTACCTTGTTCATCCATCGTTGCCTGTTTAATTAACTCATTCACTTTCGGGCTTAAACTTTGTGTCGCTATCGCCCCTGCACTTTGATTTGCTAATATCCCGGTTACTATAGTGGTCAATACGTTGGCTGTTCGGTTATATGTGCCATTGTTATCCCATTGTTTTTGGGATTGTGTCGCTTTAATAAGTGCGGTCAGTTTTGCTTCGATTTCTGATGAGCTTGCATTCGGATTCGCTTGCACTTGTTCTAAGGCTTTTTTCGCCTCTTTCACTTTCTGTGCAGCTTCCGCTTGTTTATTTGCCGTGTAGGTTTGCACTGCCGAACTAATATGCCCCACTGCCCGAGCAATCTCCTTTTGCTCCACAAGCAGTTTTTTCACCTCTTTCGGTTTTGCCACTTGGCTGTTTGCTTGGCTAAGGTCGGTGCTAATAGCCAACGCTTTTGCTGTGGTTTGGATTGGATTTGTGTCTTTGTTTAAGGTGATTTCCCCCTCGGTGATAGTGGTTTTGGTGATTGAGCTGTCATTACTTTGACTATGCATCGGCAAGCTATGGGTTATGTTCGGAGCGGTTTTTCCTTCAACCAACACCGCATTTTCTGCTCCTTTTTTGCTCAGTTTGCCGGTTTCACTATCTTGGTAGTAATCTGCTCCTTTACCGTAAGTGCCTGAGATTGAAACACTTATTGCCTTATGACTTGATTCATTTCGAATGTCATTAAAAGTGAGGCGATTGGTTTGCAGTTCACTGTTGTTTGGGGTAGTTGAAGCAATGGCACTGCCTTTCAAGTGGACGTTGTTTGCCTCTATATGATAACCGCCTTTGCCTGCAATTAAACCTGCCTGTTCATTAACTTGTTTATAACTGTTTTTGCCTTTCTCACCTGAAGCAAAACCGCTCACACTCCAAGCATTACCAAAACTCACATCTACACTAATCCCTGCCTGACTGCCTTTGCTGTTGTAATTGTTGCTGTCTTGCTTACTTTCAATCCGAAGGTCGCCTTTAGCATTCACATCAATTCGCTCAGCAGTAGCGGTTGTGCCGTTGAGGGTAATGTCCCCTGGGCTGTTAAACTTAATATGTTCTGCATCTAAATGACTGTTATGGTAAGTGGAACTTTCATACCTACTTCCACACCAACGTTCTGTCCTCAGATTTCCATTTACTCCCCTTTGGATTTATTTTTTATCCTTACTCTTTCCTCCCATATGTCTAGAGGAACGAAATATTCATTCTCAGCCTCTTCTTTTGTGAGATCACTTATTCCTTTCAAATATAACATTGGCCAACTGTCTGCTTCTTCTATATATGCAAATTTAACATCGAATGTACCATCATTATTTAAAACAAATCTACTTTGAGTCCAATCACTACCATTCACCTTCATTTCCGATTTTAAAT
This sequence comes from Histophilus somni 2336, assembly GCF_000019405.1. NCBI lineage: Bacteria > Pseudomonadati > Pseudomonadota > Gammaproteobacteria > Pasteurellales > Pasteurellaceae > Histophilus > Histophilus somni. The sequence continues at coordinate 1,887,303 of NC_010519.1, forward strand.
TTTCATAAAGCTCTAATATATTTCTTTTTTCATGAGGAATACAACCTACAGAATAATTGCATTCATCCCCGGCATTATTTATCCAATACATTCTAAAGTTTGATATCGTTTCATGAAATTCACATTCAAATATATACTTATCAGCTTCTGTTGGCATTAGCTTCCATATTTCATTAGCTATTTTAAAAAATAAATTGTTACACTTTTTGCAATTCATACTATTCTCCAGTTGGAGTGTTTTTTATCTTAGGAAGTTCAATGACTTTTCCATTTATAGAGTAGTTAATATCAAAAGAATCAGGTCTTTTACTATTCCCTCTATATATTGGTTTAATATCAACCTCCACTTTCTTACCTTGCTCTAAAGCTTGCTTCCATTGCCTTTCCATCTGATACCATTTTCCTTTCGGTCCATTCAATATCTCATCCATTGCTACAAGATTTATTTTCTCTCCTGCACCTCTAAACATTGATGCCAGTAAATGTCCTCCGCAATCGCTTTCTAAACGACATTCCCCTCCGGTTATGGCTTGTTTAGATTTATTCTTTATTTTTAAAAAGTTTATTATTTATAAAAGTTTTTAAAATTAGTGCCAAATACAACCAAAAAGACCCCCAAAATATATCACTAAATGCATCATTAGCCCAATAAAAATCATCATATTTAAGATAAATATAAATCATGAAAAACACATGTTTTAACGAACAAAAAGAGACGATAAAAAAATACCAAATTAGCCAATAAAAAAAACTATTTTTTTTCATTAGGTATCTCCTTTTTCAAAAATAGAAACATCATCTAAGACGTCTTCTATAGTTCCCTTAAGAACATCTTTATGTTTCATAATTTTGATTTTTTCAATTAACTCTCCTTGATTAATATTACGAAAAACTCTAGCTATATGAGCTATAGATAACAATGATACCTTTTCAAGTTCAACATCTCCGGATGATAAAAAAGAAAATAATATTTCTTTTGTTTTAGAAGGTTCATCAGTATACATACCTAACGACAAGATTACTTTATGTTTAATATTATTCTCAACTTCAGAAGAATTTAATATTACCATTCCATCTTTAAAATTAATCTTGTCTAAAGATTCATATATTAATTTACTCATTTTATTTTCCTTTATCATGAGTATAATCAAAAATATTTATATGCATTCCTATTTCTGGATCATAATCTAATCGCTAACTTTTTTCATTTGATGATATGCGACCAATAACCTTTCCATACCCATCACTGATTTCTAAATTTCATATTATCTTCCTTCACTTAAAGATGTTTCACAGCATCATGAATATTTTTAGGTAATAATTGCATATTATTAGGGCTACTTTGAGCATTATGATGCCATGTATAACATTATTAGGATAATATTTGATAGCAAGCCACTTGATACTCAACATTACTAGTCTTATATTTTTCGATAAGATTTCTACCTCCCAAATTCAGAACTTGAGCTTCATTTAACACATATGAACAACAAGCAAATTCATCATCATCATCAGGATTAATATACAAAATCGTTATATTTTCAGGTAATTGAATGAATAGAGAATCCAACAGTTCATCCGTATCATTACTATATACCTCTATATATCTCTCTAATTTCGTCATGGTTCTATCCTTCTAGTAGGATCTGCACTCTTAGTTTGCTTTCCTGTTTTATAATTAAATTCACCAAGGTGTTTTCCTTTATGATTATATTTCTCTAATGTGCCATGCTGAGAATCCCATTCATAAATATATCCTTCTCTATCTTTCCATCTATTTCGTAGTTTTCCTCCACCTTGTATCGAAGTTTTACGCTTTACCTCAGTTAAACCTGTAATTCCTGTAATTTCATCTTTTCTAGGTGCAGGGATATATTTCCAATCATTAGGATTTTTTGCGTTTTTAGCAAAATTTGCTTGTGAACTAGACTGATTTAAAGCCTCTTCTTTAGCAAGCAAATGAGCTACACCAAGGGCTAATTCAGCCCCTTTTTCTAAAGCACTTTGTTGAGCTTTCAAGACTTCAATAGTTTTCGTATTTTCTTCTTCAACTAATTGATAGAATTTACTCTGTTCTTCAAAAGGCAATCCTTGAATCCAGCTATTCAATGCTCCCGATAATTCATCTGCAAGACCAACAGCTTTCAATAATTCATTTGGTACTGTTACTCTACATTCAATCTCACAATTAGCGAACAATTCCGCTCGTTGTTTTTCACTTAACTCCCTGAATTTCTTATGAACTTCATCAACACTTTCACCATTTTGAATAGCTGCTTTTAATGCTTTTTGATATTGATAAACATCTTTAAGAGAAAGGGCGTTAAACTCCACTGCACTTTCCCCAATCTCTCCACCCAATGCTGCATTTTGCAATGTATTTGCTGTAGTGTTCGATTGTTTGTTTGCCTGTGAAGTAACACCACCTGCAACCGCCCCTGCAATTGAACTTAAAGTGATAATATGTTGCCGTTCTTCTGCTGTCAATTGGCTCACTTCGGTTTTGTTGTACAGCAATTTAGCCAATCTTGGAGCTGCCAGCTCTGCTGTTGCTGCTGAAACTGCACCTGCTGCGGCATTGCCATCTGCAACTGTTGCTTCAATTGCTCCCCAAGTGGCGTGAGCCAAGATATTAAGTGGCAGATTAACATCACCATTTTCATCGGTTGTTGCCTGTTTTATCAGGTTATTAACCGTTGGACCGGCAAGTTTTGTCCCTATCGCCCCCGCACTTTGATTCGCTAATACACCGGTTAAAACAGTGGTCAATACCTTGGCTGTTTTGTTGTATGTGCCATTGTTATCCCATTGCTTTTGGGATTGTGTCGCTTTAATAAGTGCGGTCAGTTTTGCTTCAATTTCTGATGAACTTGCATTCGGATTCCCTTGCACTTGTTCTAAGGATTTTTCTGCCAAGTAAGAATAGGCTTTATTTAATATTAAATTTATTTGATATTATTTTTTTTATACATAATCCTATAAATAAAGGAATTGCAAAAGATAAAATATCACTTAAAGCATCTTCAGCCCAATAAAAATCACCAAATTTCCAATAGATATATATAAATATCCCTATATGCTTTAATGCCGCAGCAGAAAATACTGCCAAAAATAATGCAATTAAATAAATTATCGTCTTGATCATTTTGACAACTCCTTGTTATTAAGGTATTTCTTTACTTTTTCATAATCTTTTACTCTATTATCAAAATCTCCTCCATACTCTCCAAAAGCACCGCCAAGAATATTTCCAAAGGTAGAATCTTTAAGGCTAAATGGCTTATTTATTATAGGAGAAACTATTGCACTGAAATAATCGCTGCCTAAGGTATTTCCACTAGGATCTTTTGATAAGCTGGTTACTGTTGCAATACCTATATTAATCCTAATTTGATTACCCAATGATCGATTTCTGGTTAAAGCACCTCCTGAAAATGCACCTAACGCATCATAAGGATTAATATCTTGCCCTGTAACTGTTTTATATCCTACATGAGCTCCAAGCGAAATACCTCCATCAATCAACATTCCAGTGGTGTTAGGATATTTAGTCGAAAATTCTCCTATTACACTTGCAGTTGTTTTTGCCGCAGATGAAGCTCCTTTAGCTATTTTACCAACGTATTGGACACCTTTTACAGCCGCACTATGTGCTCCTGTTCCCACAAATGAAAGCCCTGTTGCAAGAGAGTTGCTCAAACGTCCTTCAAAACTTTCCGAATAGCTATATACTCTTTGAGCTCTTAATTTTAAATCAGAATAATCCGGTTTTATTTGTGGTGAATCTATTGGTGTATTCAATAATCTCATTTGAGCTGGTACATCGCTATATTCCTTTACCCACTTAAACAGGATTTCTCTATCTTTTTGAGTAAGGGTATCAGGACTGGTTTGGTAGGTATGTAATAACTTGTCTGAAACCTGATCTTTCTTTAATAAATATTGGATTAGTATTGCTTCTTCAGGAGTTAATATTTTTTTCTCTACTAATCTATTTAATTTAGCATATTCATGCTGTGATAAGAAATTATTTTTCACCGCACTTTTTGCTGTCTCTGCTCCTAATATCGTTGATGAAGTATTGCCACCCGTTACATTGCTGACAATCAAACCACTTAGCTGTGAAGCCACTTTGAGGAGTGTCCGTTCTTCATTGTTTAATTGCTCTGCCGATTTATTGAAAACCACATCCGAGAGGAACATTGCCGTAGTCTCACCTGCCACACCGGCAGTCGCTCCGACAAGGGCATTTGTACCTGATAGATGTGCTTCAGTAGCAGAAAGTAAAGCGTGAGCTAACAAATTAGCCATTTTATTGTCTTTTGTCATTGTGTGAATTTGTGCATTCAGCTCCGGAGAAATCGCAGCAGCGACAACTTGCCCAGCAGTGCCACCACTTAAAATTGCCCCTACCGTAGCAACGACAGCATCAAGTTTACGTCTTTTTGAACCGCCCTCTTGCCATTCCACATCTTGTGTTTCTTTTGCCTTGTTATTGGCATAAACATTGGCTGCTTGACTAATATACCCCACTGCCCGAGCAATCTCCTTTTGCTCCGCCAGTAGTTTTTTCACCTCTTTTGGTTTTGCCACTTGGCTGTTTGCTTGGCTAAGGTCGGTATTAATCCCCAACGCTTTTGCTGTGGTTTTGATTGGGTTTGTGTCTTTGTTTAAGGTGATTTTCCCTTCCGTAAGCGTCGCTTTGGTGATTGAGCTGTCATTACTTTGACTATGCATCGGTAAGCTCGGGGTTATGTTCGGAGCGGTTTTGCCGTAAGTGCCTGAGATTGAAACACTTGTTGCCTTATGACTTGATTCATTTCGAATGTCATTAAAAGTGAGGCGATTGGTTCGTAGTTCACTGTTGTTTGGGGTAGTTGAAGCAATGGTACCGCCTTTCAAGTGGATGTTGTTTGCTTCTATATGATAACCGCCTTTGCCTGCAATTAAACCTGCCTGTTCATTAACTTGTTTATAACTGCTTTTACCTTTCTCACCCGAAGCAAAACCGCTCACGCTCCAAGCATTACCAAAACTCACATCTACACTAATCCCTGCCTGACTGCCTCGGCTCCGATAACTGCGACTGTCTTGCAATCTTTCGCCGTTTTCTCCCCGTCCGGTAAAGTCCGTTTGTGTCGCCTGAATATCACCGCTTCTTGCCCTAATCTCAATCTGTTTGGCGTTGACGGTGTTGCTACTTGTATCTAATACAAGCGGTAAATTTACCGATAGAGTTTGCAAAAGTTTAATCAAAACAAACACTTTGCTGAATATATCCTATAAACCAAAATTTGAAATCAAATCAGAATCAAATATTAATTCTTTTGTATCGTATATGTATATTAAATTAGGAGGGTAGCGATCCCCAATAATTAACATATAACGATCTTCTATATAATCATATTCATGTATAAATGCTAAGCTATCATCTATATCTAAAGGAAAAACATACATTTCTTTTGCTGTTGGTTTTAAACCTGATAAACAACAATGTAAGCTCTCTGGTAATTTGCCGTTTTCTTTCTCATATTTTTCAATAATATCTTTAAGAACTAATGCTCTTCCGAGTAAAGCCTCATGATAATTATTGGAATTTATTTTGTAAAAAATAGCTATATTCAATAGTATCATTACTAAAAAAATAATTTTAAACCATCGTTTATTTATCATTATTTTTCTCCCTGTTTTTTTATGAAAATTGGCGACGTTGAATAGTTAAATGTTCCGGAATGTTTTCCTTGTTCTTGTTCTGGTAAAGTATTATAGTTAGGTGCGTTACTTGGCAAGGTTGCCTTTAATCTATTTGTTAGATAACTGTTAACCTGTTCACCTAAAGAATATCCATAATGATTTTCATATATATGAGCATAAAAACTAATACTTGATGCTTCTGTAGGAAAGAAACTCCATATTTTTTGACCTATAGCTTGATAGATTTTTTGAATTTCCATTATTTACTCTCTTGTTGGTGTATTTCTATAAATTTCATTTATTTTATTTCCTCCATTGACTTTATAGGAAATTTAGCATAAATCTCTTCTTTCCTATTCACTCTGTCCCTCCAAATTTCTAAAGGAATATAATATTCCTTAGTTTCTTCTTCAGTTAGATCACTTATTCCTTTCATATATAACATATTCCAACTATCTTCCTTTGGTATATAAGCAAATTGAATATTGAATTCTCCTGACTCAGTAAGTGTAAATTGACAATGAGACCAAAAATTTCCATCTAATTTCATTAAGTTATTTAAATCTCTAAATAAAAAAATTAATTTTGTAGCGATTTCATCTGGAAAATCATTCATACTATATTCTTTTTTTATAGACTTTGATGTAATCCAAAAAAGCTTACAACTTTCTGTATTAGGAAATATCTCACACTGAACAACATATTCTTTGGCTTCAATAGACATTATTGACCAAATAACCTTAGCTATTTCAATATATTTTCTCTCATATAAAGCAACATTCATTAAACTATTCTCCCGTAGCAGTATTTTTTAAATTTCTTCTATTTATACTATTATCAATAGAGAACTTAATTTCAAAACTATCAGGTCTTTTACTATTCCCTCTATATATTGGTTTAATATCAATCTCCACTTTCTTACCTTGCTCTAAAGCTTGCTTCCATTGCCTTTCCATCTGATACCATTTTCCTTTCGGTCCATTCAATATCTCATCCATTGCTACAAGATTTATTTTCTCTCCTGCACCTCCAAACATTGATGCCAGTAAATGTCCTCCGCAATCGCTTTCTAAACGACATTCCCCTCCGGTTATGGCTTGTTGATATCTATTTCTGTCATTTACCTCTAATTTTAAACGACCTTTTACCTCTTCTACCCTTCCTAATGCGTCCGTTTTATACTCATGCCCATTACTCAGCTTATAAATAGTATTCGGCTCCGGCTTATTTAAATGTTTATTCCATTGTCCTACTCTACCTACATCTATTTCTCTGACATCATAGCCATCTACTTTTTTAATGACTTTCTTATCAAGAAATTCACCTATTTTCTTAGCCGCATCTCCTCTATTCGCCGTATTAAATTCTGTACCAACAACCAAATCTATAGTAGCTAAAGCATCATCCCACGTCAGCTCTCCATCAGCTAAGGTTAAAAGATTATCTGCTATATCTAACCCTTCTTCTTTTAATGTCGCTTTTAAATCATCTACACTTAATCTGCCGTTTTTTACTCGCTTTTTCGCTGCTTTAATAATAACCTTTGTTCCTGCCACAAAGGCTTTGGCAAAATTATTTTCAACCGCACTTTGAGTAACTTCACTATCTACACTCAAATTGGATAATGCGGAAGATAATGTTTCACCTGACACCCCATTGCTTAAACCACTCGCTATCGCTGATGTGATTTCACTAATTTTAATTATCTCCTGTTTCTCATTTTCAGAAAGCTCTCTCGGGTCTTTGTGATAAAGTGCAGTCGCCAAATAATGTGCTGTCACCTCTCCAACACCAACCGCAATCGCCCCTGAAACTGCATTTCCCCCTTTAAGGTGAGATTCAATCGCACCCCAAAGTATATGCGTTGGAATATTTAATTCAGGTATGTCTTTTGTCGCTTCTTTAATCGCTTGATTGATATAAGGCGATAAACCTCCTGATACTATCGCTTCCGTAGGCTTGCCCGCAACAGCTAATGTGACAATTGCTGTAATGAAATCAGCAGCTTGTTTGTATTTGCCTCCTGTATCCCAATTTTCACTCTGTTCAACGGCTTCACGATATATTTTTCCGACTCGTTCAATTTCTTCCGCTTTCCCCTCTTTTTTTGCTTTTTCAAATACTGCCTTCGCTTTATTTTCTTCCCGTTTAGCCTCTTCTGCTAAATTTGATGTAAAAATATCAATGGCACTCACCATATACCCCACTGCCCGAGCAATCTCCTTTTGCTCCACAAGCAGTTTTTTCACCTCTTTTGGTTTTGCCACTTGGCTGTTTGCTTGGCTAAGGTCGGTATTAATCCCCAACGCTTTTGCTGTGGTTTGGATTGGGTTTGTGTCTTTGTTTAAGGTGATTTTCCCTTCCGTAAGCGTCGCTTTGGTAACGGAACTGTCACTGCCTTGGCTGTGCATCGGCAAGCTCGGCGTTATGTTCGGAGCGGTTTTTCCTTCAACCAACACCGCATTTTCTGCTCCTTTTTTGCTCAGTTTGCCGGTTTCACTATCTTGGTAGTAATCTGCTCCTTTACCGTAAGTGCCTGAGATTGAAACACTTGTTGCCTTATGACTTGATTCATTTCGAATGTCATTAAAAGTGAGGCGATTGGTTTGCAGTTCACTGTTGTTTGGGGTAGTTGAAGCAATGGCACTGCCTTTCAAGTGGACGTTGTTTGCCTCTATATGATAACCGCCTTTGCCTGCAATTAAACCTGCCTGTTCATTAACTTGTTTATAACTGTTTTTGCCCTTCTCACCCGAAGCAAAACCACTCACACTCCAAGCATTACCAAAACTCACATCTACACTAATCCCTGCCTGACTGCCTTTGCTGTTGTAATTGTTGCTGTCTTGCTTGCTTTCAATCCGAAGGTCGCCTTTAGCATTCACATCAATTCGCTCAGCAGTAGCGGTTGTGCCGTTGAGGGTAATGTCCCCTTGGCTGTTAAACTTAATATGTTCTGCATCTAAATGACTGTTATGGTAAGTGGAACTTTCTCCGTTGGCTTTTTGACTACCGCCACCGACAGTAGCATAAACCCCTACACCCGTTTGAGCTCCTGCTTGAGCAAACATACCTACTTCCACACCCACATTTTGCCCACGGGATTTTTCCTTGGTTCGACTTTCGCCTGCTTCTATTTCTATCTTGTTTGCATTTAGCTCAATCCGACTGTTTTCAAGGCGGTTGCCGTCTTTGTCTTTTGACACAATATCAGCATGCTCAAGGCGGATATTACCTGTACCGCTTTGGTTGTGATTTGCCATTGATTCAGTTGATAAAGTGCGGTCGGTTTTGTTACTGTTTTGTGCGTTGCTTTCTGTGTTATCACCTCGAGCTGTTAGCACCACTTCTTTGCCATTTAACACATTCCCTTGACTGAGATGAGCTTCACTTTCCTGTAATTGGCGACTGTGAGCGACACCTGTGCCACTTTCTACTCGTATCAAATAACCGGTATTCGGCGTTTTATTGGCAATTTTATAAATGCTGTCGGCTAATGTATAACCCTGAGCCGCCAAACCTAAGGCTTGTGCAGTCTGAAGCCTTGTAGAGGCCTCTTTGTTTTTTACCACCCGTTCAACTGTTTGGATAATATCAATAATCGGCGATTTGATGCGATTAAATTGTCCGATTTTCAAATCACTTTGACTTTGTTGTTGTGTTTGCTCATTATGAGCTGCCACCGCTTCAATATTCTCTGCGGTAATATGCAGTTTGTTTTTCGACAGTATTTGACTTGAGGTTTGATGATAATCCTTGCCTGCATTGATTTCCACATTACCATTAAGACTGACAACTTGACTGCCTTGATGACGGAGACTATCACCAGCTTGATTAAACCGCTCACGATGATAACCAAAGAAACGCTCTGTTTCTGATGTCGCCACCTCACCAATGGCGTGATTTTTTCTCGCTTGGCGTTGAGTTTGTGTGGTAGTCGCCGTCGTAAAAAGAATATCACCTGCCGCACTGAAGCTGTTATCGCCTTCACTTACCAACACTAAACCTTTACCTATGATGTCGCCCTGTTGAGCAGTGGTTTGGCTATTTCCGCCCACGGAAATCACCGTGCCTTTTTCCTCAATCAACGATTGCTTGCCGTTTTCACGCCCTTTGCCAACACCTGCTATATATTTATTTAACCCGTTAACCTCAAATCCCTTATTGGAACTGTTCGCCGATTGGCTATAACGGTTGATGGCTACATCAAAATGAACATCGCCGGTTGCCGTAAAGGTCGCATCTTTTTCCACAGATAAAGTTGCACCTTGGGTGATGATATCGCCACCGATAGCGACTACCGTTAAATTGCCTTGCGTGTCTATGTTTGCACTTTGAGCAATCACCTGTTCAGTTTGTTTGTTGGATTGATGACTTTGGTGCTTGATGTAAGGCTGAATACCTCGCATTATCATACCGCTAGTATCCGTAATAGCCTCTGCTCGTGAAAGCTCATCACCAACAAATCCATTTGCAACACCTTGCTCTTGACGTTGTTTGTATTTTTCTTTTCCTACTTCAATCGGGTTGTACACCATATTCACACCAACCCCACCGGATTTGCTGACATAGCGACTTTGCCCAAGGTGATGCTCATCCACCGCATTGATATTTACCTTACTACCTTGAAGATGCGTATCGCTACCACTATGGATTTCAGTAGCATTCAAGGTTAATTGATGTTGAGCCGTTACTCGGATATTGCCTTTTGCATTCAGTTGTGTTGCAACCACATCCTCATTGCGACTTCGATTATTTGATTCAGTTTTATTGCGTTGATAGCCCACCGATACAACACCATTCGAAAGACTACCACTCAAACCGCTTTTTTTGGCTTTCTCCCTATAGTCCGTCATTTTTGTATTGATGAGTACATTCAAATCAATGTCTTTTGCAGTAATATCAATATGTTGTTTCGCATTTATATCGGTAGCTTCGGTTTTTAATTTATCACCTGCCACAAGTACAATACTGTCACCGTTTAACAAGCTACCCTGATAGTTATCTTGCTGTTCGTTATAGTGCGTTTCTTTACTTTTCTTAGAAATAGCATTACCGCTTTTATAGCGATGCTGTTCCTCAAGTGTTGATACTGTTTTTATTGCCCCAAATACCATCTCATTTGTTGCAAGTGCGGTCAGTTTTTTCGCTGTTTCAATCGCCGTACTTTGCGTGTAAAGATTATCGGTTTCTAGGCGGATATTGCCGTTGCTTTGTATCCGGCTAATAATGAGGTTTTGATTGGTTTCTTGACGGCGGTGGTCGCCTGTCCCTAGTTTTTCACTGTGTTGGGTAGAAAGTGCGGTGCTTTTTAGGCTGTTTTTAATATTAAGCAGGCTGTCACCTGTGCCACTGTTAATAATATCACTGCCGATTTGGTTAAGATTGTCGGCGTTGATATATAATGTGCCGTCTTCGCCTTTCACGTGGAGTAATGCCTTACGGTCAAGGTGCATGTTTTTATAATGGTACCCATAACTTGGATTGCTACTTTCATCGGTTTTCGTGGTTGAGCGGTGTGAAAATGTGCCACTTACATTCAAGGCTAATCTGCTTTGTGCTTCAATGTGTCCGCCTTCATTAGTTAAATCCCCTGATGTCTGAACATAAAGTCGTTGGGCGGATAAGGTACCTTGATTATGCAAGCTATCGCCATTTAACTGCATCACTTCCCGTCCGAAAATCCTGCCTTGGTTAATCAGTTCGCTGTTTTTTGCATAAATGTTATTCGCTGAAATCAGGCTGCCTTTTGTGGTTAATGGTGAAAAATCTGCTTTGTTCGCTACAAGATAGACTTTCGGTACCAATACTTCTTGTTGACTTCCATTAGGTAGTGTCACTGTTTCAGTTTCCAGCCACACAATATCGGAAGTCAACCTTGCCATTTGTGCTTTACTCAGTTTCACGCCAGGTCGGAGGGTAAATTCATTTGCTAGAGTTTGGCTGAATTTAACTGCCGAATCCATTAAGGCTTGATATTGCACTTCAAAATCTTGCTGATGCCCTGAAGGGAGTTTACCGGTTAATTGATAAAGTTGTTCTCGCACAAGGCGTTGTTCATAGTAGCCGTCGCCTAAACGTTTTTGTACTTGATTTGAGTCATAACGAAGAGCATTAAACATATAATCACTACTTAACCATTTACGATAATCGGTAAAGGCTGGGGTGGTTTCCACTAAAATATGACTGTCCGCTTGCGGATTGATTTGATAAAGAGAAGAACTCGGTAGTATTGTTGTCCCTTGTGTAAAACGAATTTCACCCTTGCCGTCTGTTATTTTAATAAATGGAGCTGTAGTTTGAGAATTGCTTTGTGCTGTCGTAGCAACGGCATAATCCCCTTGAGTTTGACTAAATACCACATTTAATGGAATAGTCACATTATCCACGGTATGGCGGTCATGTCGTCCTCCCCATTTGCGTTGGAAATAGCGTTTGAACCCTCCTCGCCATTTTGACCAAGTAAATTCGTGATTACCGAATTCTTCCGTAGAATGAATGCCTTCTTCATCAGTGTTTTTAAACGGACTATTTTCATCTTGACTTACTAAATTTCCACCGGACAGTATTAGCGAACGGTCATTATGCACCGCACCTTGAAACCACATATCGCCACCAGCCAATATTTTACCCGGTGCGGTTTGTTTCACCACCGTTTGGCTGATTTTGCGACGGTTGAGGTTAATGTCCCAAAAGCGATCATAGATTTTGTTGGAAAAGGCGGCGTTGTGCTTTTCAATTGCCTTTTCTAATTGCTCAAATTGTGTCTCATTGGCTTTCAACCAATCTAAATAAGGTTTCAGTTGCAATGAAAGTGCGGTCTGTTTTGCCTGATATTCTAACTTGTTTACCTCATAATCCGCTTTTTCGGTTTCATAGCTTTGTAGACGTTTAGCAAAATCCGCTTCTGACTCATTATTTTCTCGAGTGGGTTTTTCGGGTTCATTGGGAATGTCAAAATAGGCTTGTAACAGATTTACATCAGGATAATCTTTGAGGGTCAAATGTACTTTTTCATCTAAATGAATATTAAAATGTGACCAAGCCCCGTCATTAGGTAGATACAAAGAATGTGGTTTAATTTGACAATTTTTCTTACCGGTAAGATTGCTGCAACTTTCTTCATTCGGCATCGGTAAGACATAACCGTTAAAGTTGCCATTGGATTCTCTCTCTTTTAACTCAGTTGCTCTAGATGCTACTTTACCGGCTCGACTAAAAGATATCCAACGCAAGGTGTTAAAATCAATTTTGGCAGAATTAGGTTGTCCTTCGGGTAATAAATAATGTTCATTTAATTGGGTATCACTTTGTAATTCAAACGCTGTTTTTAAATGTTCGTTACTATTGATTAAGGATTTCACTCCAAAATAAGCATTGCCGGCCACATCAATTAACCCACTTTGATTTTTAAAATTATCGGCAAAAGATGAGTTTTCAGAAGATAACTCGACTTCCTCAGTTGAATTCAAACGGCGACCGACAAACAAATCCCCCTGACTCAACAGACTTGGACCTTCCGTGATTTGACCGTTTTGCTTTTCCGCTATGGTCAAAAATTGTTTTTGGTTTATCAGTTCAGGTGCTGCCAAATCCAATCGTTTATGAGCGGCAATGACGGCGGATTTAACATCGTTATTATTGCTTGATAGTTGCTCGTCTCGATTGACAATACGAGCACCGGCTTCAATGACGACTTTATCGCCTAATATTTGTCCCGTGCCAATATTTTCCACCGTCTCTGTTGCTTTGATAACTGTCTTTTCCGTTCCTAATACCGCACCTCGGTTAATCAGAGATTTTTCACTTTCAATCCGATTTTGTCTTCCTCGAATCACACCGCTCGAAGTCTGTTCGATATTCTCTTTTGCTTTTACCTCAACCCTCTCTTCTGCATACAGCTTGCCTGCATTATCTAAAGTGCGGTCGGTTTTAAGACGGTTTTTTGTCGCTGCTATTATTTGACCGGATGCGGTATTCACAATCTTGCCCTGACTATCAATCACTATCTCTGAGCTACTTGCACCAATATGCCCTGCATTGCGTACCCCAACGCCGTTTTCTGTACCGATAAGATAAATTTTGCCCGAATACATTCCGCCAAGCTCTGCTACATCAAGGGAAAATTGCGGTTGTGACTCGCCTGAAACGTGTTGGGTTGTGTGAATAATTTGCAAAGTTTTGTCGGAATCAAACCGCTTGATACTATTTTTCCCTGTGATAACGGTTGCTTCTTTTTTCGACCAAATCCCTGCATTCACTTCCGCTTCTCGAGCGAGGATTTCAGTATAATCCACACGACTGTTGTCCAAGCCTTTGCCGCTGACATTGATTTTACCGGCTTCAACCTTAAAACTCTCCACTTCCCCGTTTTTAATCTCAGGCTTGCCTGTAGAAAGTGTCACTCGACCGGAATTTATCACACCGCAACCTTCACAATGTAGCCCGGAGGGGTTGGCTATAATCACATCCGCTTTGCCGCCTGCTACTTCCACATAGCCTTTCATCACGGACGGCGAAGAAGAATTGATCTCGTTTAAAATCACTTTCGCCTCACCTTGGGCGAGATAAGGATTAGCCGTCACCTGCCCTGCAAGTTGGGTAGAAGTGCTTGTGCGACTGTTATTTAAAATTACTCCTTTCTCGGCAACATCAAATTGTGAATATTTATTATGGGAAAGCCCTTTGGTATTGGGCGTTTGAATATTGACTTGCGGAAGCCCATTGGTAGTTTGTAAAACAATCGGTTGTTGGGTTTTTGGGGCGGATTTATCCGCTTGAATAATTAAAGTTTCAGCAAAAGCAGAAGAGAAAAACGAAGAAAAAGAAACAAACTCCAAGGCACAAAACAAACTGAAATAAAGAGGTTTTAACAGAGCTAAAAGCGAAGAAAAATCGACCGCACTTTTTGAACAAACAGAAGACGAACATGAAGATTTGTCTTGGGATTTTGCAAGTTCTGATACAACGATTAAACGTTGTAAGGGGTTACTAAAAATAATGCAAAAATGTTGTGTGTTCATAATAAATCCTCCTGATTTTTCCGTTTTGATTATCCCAACCTGCCATTCGGCGTTTTTGTACTTCAATTTCCGACTTATCAATATAGTTTTGCGATTGATGTGACCAAAGTGCGGTGGAAATTGTGGTTTTTCTGTGACTGTCACGATAAATCAAATAAAACAAAACAATGTGCGCTTATCGGTTTCGCTTTCACCTGAATAAATATAGCTGTTATCAAACGCCCATTGATGGATAGGATAGCAAGGCAATTCAGTATAAGAAAGCAAAAGTGATTCAGGGGGAGAGATATTTAGGCGAATATCGGGTTTAGGCTGTGATTTATCATCTTTTGCCTGCTGATGTTGTTGGGCTATATCGTTTAATTGAGTATCAAATGTATTAGTGAAAGTGGTAGTGGATATTACGGAAGAAATTAAGCTTAAAATGAGTGTTTGATGGCATTTCATAATATCAAATAGAAAATTATATAGTCATTCTAAGTAGAATATAGAATTTATCATTTTTTGCAAATAATGTTACTCAGTATTTAGGAAAAGAAGAGTATGGTTGATATTTTGTTGGGATGTTCGGGGAATATTATCGGGTATGGTTTAGTACCGTTTGGTGATACACTTACTTCAGCCAAAAGAAAAATGGGAGAAAATTATTCTCCTATATTTATGTTACGGATAGACAAACTCCGTTTTATCTTTTAAATGGATGGATTTTATACCGAACACTTCATTCCTTTTGGAGTTTTATGTCAATGGGGATTGGAATACATCTGTCATCTCTGAATCAACTTAGCAAAATGCGATCCCACCATGTATTAAGTAAAACTATTAAATTACTTGGTTTGTATGTGAAATTACATTACATAGTTTTATTAGTTGGTGCTGATCGCTATAGTTTGCATTATATTTCAATGAGATTAAGCAGTTGTTGCAGCTTCCATTGAGAATAAACGTAATTTATTCATTATATAATTCAATAAGATACCGTAAGCAGGTACGAAGAATAGAATACTAATGAAAATTTTAAATAAATAATCTACAGAACCGATTTCGACCCAGTGTTCAGCCATAAACGGATCGTTACTTGCGTAGAAAGCAATACCAAAGAATATGAACGTATCCGCCAGTGAGCCGAATACCATAGAGCAACTTGGTGCAATCCACCAAGTTTTTAATTTACGTAAATGGTTAAATACATACACATCTAATAGTTGCCCAAACAGGTAAGCCGCAAAACTGGCAAACGCAATACGGAAGACAAATGTGTTAAATGATGTAAGTACATGTAAACCTTGATATTGGCTATCGGAAAATAATGTTGAAACAAGATAGCTGATGATTAGTGCGGGGATCATAACGACAAAAATAATCCATCTTGCTTCTCTAGCACCAAAAACTCGCACGGTTAAATCTGTGGCTAAGAAAATAAAAGGAAAGGTGAAAGCTCCCCATGTATTGTGAAACGAAAAATTCTCCGCAAATCCTAAAGTTGTGAGAGGAATGGTAATTTCAAAAGGAATTTGAACGAGGTAGTTGCTTGCCGTAATGATAAATATATGGAAGAAACTCAAGATGATTAATGCACGTTTTTTTTGTTGATCATTGAAGATCGAAGAGATGTTTTTCATTTTGTGTACCTTTTTGATAAATAAAATTGGGGTTAGGGAACCCAATATAAACATGTCCAAAATTGGAGACGGAGAATGATACTGAATTAAGAAAATATTTCAACTAATATTTACAAGCCAAATTGCTATTTTTTTGCTATTCTACACGACAATTTTTATATTACATTTAATGGATCACAGTCATGAGCGAACCAGAAAATCTTGCACAAAATCAACCGCACTTTTCCAAAGATACAACGCATTTTGGATTTCAAACTGTTGCAAAATCAGAGAAACAAAAATTAGTTGCCAATGTTTTTCATTCCGTAGCGGCAAAATATGATTTGATGAATGATTTACTTTCTTTCGGCATTCATCGAGTTTGGAAACGCTTTACTATTGATTGTAGCGGAGTGAGAAAGGGGCATAAAGTCCTCGATCTTGCTGGTGGTACAGGGGATTTTTCCGCAAAGTTTTCTCGTATCGTAGGTGAAACGGGAAAAGTGATTTTGGCGGATATTAATTCTTCAATGTTGGACGTTGGACGTGAGAAATTAAGAAATCTTGGTATCGTGGGTAATGTTGATTATGTGCAAGCCAATGCGGAAGAATTACCTTTTGCAGATAATACGTTTGACTGTGTGATAATCAGTTTCGGGTTGCGTAATGTAACAGATAAAGACAAAGCATTACGTTCAATGTTTCGGGTATTAAAACCGGGTGGACGGTTGTTAGTGTTAGAGTTTTCTAAACCTATTTTGGATCCTTTAAGTAAGATCTATCATTTTTATTCTTTTAATGTATTGCCAAAAATTGGTGAAATTGTTGTGAATGATAGTGACAGCTATCGTTATCTGGCAGAATCTATCCGTATGCACCCGAAACAGGACATATTAAAAGAGATGATGATAAATGCCGGTTTTGAACAAGTCGGTTATTATAATTTAACCGCCGGTATTGTGGCTTTACACCGAGGCTATAAATTTTAGGATAGAGTATGTTGCCTGATTTTAATTCTTTGAAAACACAGTTTATGTTACCGCAGTTTATTAATGCGGGATGTGAACTGTTATTAAATTATCTTTTGCGACGGACAAGTCATCGTGAAAGATACTTGCGTCAATTACAAGGTAAGATCTTAAAGCTGACATTACAAAAAACACATTTTTCTTTGTATTTCGTTTTTTCAGCACAGCAAGTGGATTTATTGAACCATTATGAAGGTGAGGCGGATTGTACAGTGGATATTGCGGTAAATTTATTATTGCAAATGCCGAAAAAATCGGAAATAAGTCGATTTATTAATGATAATTCCCTTCAATTTAGCGGGGATTTGCAGATATTACAAGATTTTGTGGAATTAATGGAAATGTTGGAAAAAGATCCGGCAGAGCTGATTTCTCCTTACGTTGGTGATGTGATTGCACATAGTGCGGTCAGTTTTCTTAAAAATTTAACAGAATCAATAAAGTATCGGCTTACGCAAAGTCAGCAATTTTGGGCGGAGCGTTTGACAGAAGAGTGGACAGTACTTTCGTCCAAATTGGCTGTAATGGATTTTTGCGATCAAGTGGAAAGTTTAGCAAAACAGACCGCACTTTTAGAACAAAAAATTAATCAGATTTTAGCATGATGAAATTTAATGATATTAAACGTTTATATAAAATAGTACGTGTTTTTTTATCTTATGGCATTGATGAAATTTTACCGCATAATAAATATACTCGTTCAATTCGTTGTTGGCGAATGTTATTTTTTTGGTTAAAAAATAAACATAACAATAAAGCTTTTGGATTACGTTTGCGTTTGGCTTTACAAGAGTTAGGACCAGTTTGGATAAAGTTGGGGCAAATGTTATCGACACGTCGTGATTTATTTCCTGCGGAAATTGCTGATGAATTGGCTTTATTACAAGATAACGTTGAGGCTTTTTCAGGAAAGATTGCTCGTCAGCAAATAGAACAAGCTTTGGGTTCTTCTCTAGAAAATTGGTTTACAGATTTTGATGAAAATGCACTTGCTTCCGCATCTATTGCACAAGTTCATACTGCAAAACTTAAATTGGGCGAGGAACAGGAAAAGGAAGTGGTCATCAAGGTGTTGCGTCCAAATATTCAGCCACAAATTGAGGCGGATTTAAGTTGGATGTATAAATTAGCCGGTTTACTGCCCAAATTATTTCGTGAGGGGTATCGTTTAAGAGCGGTCGAAGTTATTCAAGAATATGAAAAAACTTTGCGTGATGAGCTTGATTTACGTGTCGAAATGGCGAATGCAATAAAGTTGCGAGAAAATTTTCTTGATAGTCCGATGTTATATATTCCAAAAATGTATGAAGCATTTTGTCATAAAAATGTGATTGTGATGGAGCGTATTTACGGCATTCCTGTTTCCGATGTTGAGACATTACAACGAAACGGCACTGATATGAAGCTATTGGCGGAAAGAGGTGTACAAGTTTTTTTTACGCAAGTATTTCGTGATAGTTTTTTTCATGCAGATATGCACCCAGGCAATATTTTTGTGAATCCGCTTCGTCCTGAAAATCCGCAATATATTGGTATTGACTGTGGCATTGTGGGGAAATTAAATGAGAGTGATAAACGCTATTTAGCCGAAAGTTTTGTGGCATTTTTTAATCGTGATTATCGTCGGGTTGCACAAATGCACGTAGATGCCGGCTGGACCCCACAAGATACGAATATTGATGATTTCGAACAAGCATTTCGAGAGGTATGTGAACCGATTTTCGCCAAGCCTTTATCTGAAATTTCATTTGCACAAGTTTTACTGAATTTATTTAATGTAGCACGTGAATTTAATATGCAAGTTCAACCGCAGTTAGTGTTATTGCAAAAAACGTTACTTTATATTGAAGGATTAGGGCGTCAACTTTATCCTCAATTAGATTTATGGGATACAGCAAAACCCTTTTTACAAAATTGGTTGAACGAGCAAATAGGTATGAAGGCAACATTTAAAAAGTTGAAAGCCAAATTGCCTTATTTGCAGGAGCATCTACCTGATTTTCCTGAAACTTTAATGGACGCCTTGAAACAACAAAAATTTATTAGTCAGCAATTAGTGGAAATTAACAAGAAGTTAGCTAAACAACAACGTTGGCAAAAGAAAATGTTTGTATTAATTGTGGGAATAGTGATTTTTTCTGTAACGTTATGGCAATTCGCTGCATTGCCGTTGGCGATAAGTGCGGGGTTATTCTTAGTTGGTTTTTTAGTTTGGCTAATCGGTTTTTTGTTACCTTAATGCGTTAGATCAAAAATAATCCAGTTTAGCTATTGTCACTATGATTTAAAATGGTTATATTCTGCAAGATTTTTTATTAAGTTTAATGTCATAGGAGAAATAAAATGGGATTAAGTTGGCAACAATTACTAATTTTGCTTTTAGTTGTTGTGGTTATTTTCGGTACTAAAAAATTAAGAAATATTGGTTCAGATCTTGGCGGTGCGGTAAAAGACTTCAAGAAAGCAATGAATGATGATCAACCTAAAGATGCCGAATTTAAAAAAATTTCCGAAGAGGTAGAGCAAACTTCAGTCGAAAATTCAAAACAAAAAGAGCAGGCGTAATCTGTGTTTGATATTGGTTTCTCCGAACTTGTTTTACTTTTCGTTGTGGGCTTGATAGTACTGGGACCACAGCGTTTGCCTGTAGCTGTTCGTACGGTAATGGGTTGGGTAAGGACTGTGCGAAGCTTAGCGACAAATGTACAAAATGAACTTAGTCAGGAATTAAAACTGAAAGAGTTACAAGAAAGCATTAAAAAAGCTGAAGATCTCAATATTTCCCAATTATCTCCGGAACTTAGTGAAACCGTAGAAGAATTACGTCAATCAGCACAAAAAATTAAAATGAATTTAGAGGAGAAAGCTGCTGAAACAAATTCTTCTGTTGAAGAGCAAGTGCAAGAACTGAAAAGTGCGGTGCAAAATTCACAGGGTACTGCAACGACCGAAATAGAAAAAAATCTTGATTTTCCTTCCGGTGAGTTATCTCCTGCTGAACTTGCAGAGTTAGCGGAAGAGGGAGAACCTATGTTGGAACTTACTGAATCTGATTTTTCAGAAAAGGAGCCAACGACTATCTCGTCTAATGAAGTGATTGAAAATAGTAAAGAAAAAGTATGAGTGTCGAAAAGTCTCAGCCATTAATTAACCATTTATTAGAACTGCGTGATAGATTATTACGCAGTATCATTTTTGTAGTCGTAATATTTCTCGCCTTAGTTTATTTCGCAAATGATATTTATAATTTTGTTGCCTCGCCTTTATTAGATGTATTGCCTGCCGGTGCGACAATGATTGCGACGAATATTGCGACACCTTTCTTTACTCCGATTAAGTTAACCGCAGTAGTTGCTTTGTTTATTTCAGTGCCTTTTTTGTTATATCAAATTTGGGCGTTTGTTGCTCCTGCATTGTATCAACATGAGAAACGTCTAGTTTATCCTTTGCTGTTTTCCAGTACGTTGTTGTTCTATCTCGGTGTCGCTTTTGCTTATTATGTGGTATTTCCATTGGTATTTGCTTTTTTGACTAAGACCGCACCGGAAGGCGTTGCTATCGCTACGGATATTAGTAGTTATCTGGATTTTGTTTTAGCCCTATTCTTAGCCTTTGGGATATGTTTTGAAGTGCCGGTAGCCATTGTTTTATTATGCTGGAGCGGTGTGACTACGCCGGATGATTTAAGAAAAAAAAGACCTTACATTATTGTTGCTGCATTTTTTATTGGTATGCTACTAACGCCTCCTGATGCGATTTCTCAAACATTGTTGGCTTTGCCGATGTGTTTATTATTTGAGATAGGTGTTATTTGTGCGGGTTTTTATCAGCCAAAAGATGAACAGGAAAAATCATAAAAATGATTTGAATTTGAGTGAATAAGATTAAATTATTCGCTCTGGTTTGTAGAAAGGATTGGAAAATGACTAAACAAATATTTACCGGATATCCTCAACGCCGTTTACGTCGTATGCGTAAGCAGGATTTTAGTCGTCGTTTGATGTCGGAAAATAAGCTGACAGTAGATGACTTGATTTATCCTGTGTTTATTATTGAGGGAGAAAATCATCGTGAGTCGGTGCCTTCTATGCCCAATGTGGAGAGGTTAACGCTCGATCAACTTTTACTTGAAGCGGAATTGATGGTGAAATACGGTGTGCCTGTTATTGCATTGTTTCCTGTCATTGAACAAGAGAAAAAATCCTTAATGGCGGAAGAGGCTTATAATCAAGACGGCTTAGTTCAACGAGCGGTAAAAGCATTAAAAGCAAATTTCCCTGAATTAGGTGTACTGACTGATGTGGCTTTAGATCCTTATACTGTTCATGGACAAGATGGGATTATTGATGAATATGGATATGTACTCAATGATGTAACTTCTGATGTACTTATAAAACAAGCCCTTTCTCATGCTCAAGCAGGGGCGGATATTGTTGCCCCTAGCGATATGATGGACGGTAGAATTGGTAGAATTCGTACCGCACTTGAAAAGCAAGGCTTTGTTAATACACTCATTATGGCTTATTCTGCTAAGTATGCCTCAAATTATTACGGACCATTTCGTGATGCTGTCGGATCTGCATCAAACTTAAAAGGGGGCGACAAAAAAACCTATCAACTGGATCCTGCTAATTCTAATGAGGGATTACAAGAGGTTGCTCTTGATATTGAAGAAGGTGCGGATATGGTTATGGTTAAACCGGGTATGCCCTATTTGGATATGGTTTATCGAGTTAAAGATCAATTCGGCGTGCCGACTTTTGCTTATCAAGTATCTGGCGAATACGCTATGCACATGGCAGCTATTCAAAATGGTTGGCTAAAAGAAAAAGAATGTATTATGGAGAGTTTACTTTGCTTTAAACGAGCAGGTGCGGACGGAATTTTAACTTATTTTGCTAAACAGGTAGCGGAATGGTTGTATTTAGACGAAAAGAATAAATAATTTAAAATAGATTTTACTTTAACCCACTTCGTGTTAGCGAAGTGGGTTTTGTTTATCTACAATTGTATGTCTAATTTATCATAGGCTCGAGAAACTTTTTCTAACGCCTTATCAACAGAAATATCACGTGCAAGAATAACACCTAAACGACGATGCCCATTGACTTCGCCTTTGCCGAATAAGCGAATATTAGTATTAGGTTCTTGTAATACTTCGAATAAATTACCAAATTGTACTTGGTTAGATTTGCCTTCAACGACAATCGCTTTTGAGGCAGCGGGGCTAATTAAATTAATTTCAGGAATTGGTAATCCTAATATGGCTCTTGCATGAAGTGCAAATTCAGAAAGCTCTTGCGAGATTAACGTAACCATTCCTGTATCATGAGGGCGAGGAGAAACTTCATTGAAAATAACATCATCTCCACAGACAAACATTTCTACGCCAAAAATACCGCGTCCGCCGAGTTCTGTAGTAATTTTTTCAGCAATATGTTGAGCCTTGGCGAGTGCTTGTACAGACATTGCTTGCGGTTGCCAAGACTCACGATAGTCCCCTTTTTCTTGACGATGTCCGATAGGTGCTAGAAATGAAGTTCCTTCTGCATGGCGTACAGTTAATAAAGTAATCTCATAATCAAATTTAACGAAACCTTCAACGATCACACGACCGGCTCCCGCTCTTCCCCCTTGTTGTGCATAGTCCCATGCTTTTTGTAGGTCGTCTTTGCTTTTTAAGATACTCTGACCATGTCCAGAAGAAGACATAATCGGTTTGATCACACAAGGAATGCCAAGGTTTTCGACCGCACTTTGAAAGTCATCAAAATTATCTACAAATTGATAATTTGATGTTGGCAACTTTAATTTTTCTGCTGCAAGGCGACGAATACCTTCACGGTTCATCGTTAATTGTGTAGCTTTAGCAGTTGGAACAACATTAAAGCCGGCTTGCTCCAATTCAACTAGTGTTGAGGTTGCGATTGCTTCGACTTCCGGCACGATATAATCCGGTTTTTCTTTTTCAATTAATGCTTTCAAAGCATCTCCATCTAACATTGAAATAGTGTAAGAGCGGTGTGCAACTTGTTGTGCCGGTGCATTTTCATAGCGATCTACCGCAATCACTTCTACACCAAGACGTTGTAATTCTATAACGACTTCTTTGCCTAGTTCACCTGAACCAAGAAGCATGACTTTTGTTGCTTTAGGTGTTAAAGCTGTTCCTAATATTGTCATTTTTTGTCCTTTTACATTGTGTTTTTTATTAAAATAAGATTTAAGAATTGAGTAAATTATCATCTAAAAGTAGATCTTCATTTTTATTAATACCTACGCCTCGATTAAGAATATTCCGTGCAATATTATGTGCATCTTCCAATGAATGTTCAGTATAGGTTCCACATTGATATTCGTTTAGTTCAGGAATTTCGGCTTGATTTTTGACGTTTAAAATATCTTGCATTGAAGCTGACCAAGCGTTTGCAACTTGTTGTTCATTCGGCATGCCAATTAATGACATATAAAATCCGGTTCGACAGCCCATGGGCGAAATATCAATAATTTCAATTTGTTCACTATTTAAATGATCACGCATAAATCCTGCGAATAAGTGTTCTAAAGTGTGAATGCCTTTAGGAGAGAGGATTTCTTTATTAGGAATACAAAAACGAAGATCAAAAACAGTGATATTGTCGCCTTTTGGTGTTCGCATTGTTTTTGCAACACGCACAGCAGGGGCATTCATTCTCGTATGATCAACTTTAAAACTGTCAAGTAGTGGCATAATTTTTCCTTTAGAGAGCATTAAAATAGATTATTGACCGGTATTGTATTTACCTAGAAATTGTATTGTAACGTATTGCTATAACAAAAACCTGATTTTTTATGATATAGGTCATGATTTTTAATTTATTGTCGATAATTTTAAATTTTATGTAGATTTTCTTTATTTTATTGAGCTTTATACTTTTTCTTATCCTATCAAATTAATTCGTCTTTTTTTTATAAAAATAGGGTAGAATAGCCGATCGAATAATTCAACATAACTTCGCAGGAGAATAATCATGGTAACTCGTAGGGAATTGGCAAATGCAATCCGTTTTTTAAGTATGGATGCGGTACAAAAAGCAAAATCTGGGCATCCGGGAGCTCCGATGGGAATGGCGGATATTGCGGAAGTATTATGGCGTGATTTTTTAAATCATAATCCGACTAATCCTCAATGGGCAAATCGTGATCGTTTTGTGTTATCTAACGGTCATGGCTCAATGTTAATTTATAGTTTACTGCATCTCACCGGTTACGATCTTTCTATCGAAGATTTAAAACAATTTCGTCAATTACATTCCAAGACTCCGGGGCACCCTGAATACGGTTATGCACCAGGTATTGAAACCACAACGGGTCCATTAGGTCAAGGCATTACTAACGCTGTAGGCATGGCGATTGCAGAAAAAACGTTAGCCGCACAATTTAATCGAGCAGGTCATGACATTGTTGATCATCATACTTACGTTTTTCTAGGGGATGGTTGCTTAATGGAGGGTATTTCTCATGAGGCTTGTTCATTAGCCGGCACGTTAGGTCTAGGTAAATTGATTGCTTTTTATGATGATAATAATATTTCCATTGACGGTCATGTAGATGGTTGGTTCACTGATGATACACAAAAACGCTTTGAGGCTTACGGCTGGCATGTTATTCCTGCTGTTGATGGACATAATGCAGAACAAATTATTGAAGCAATAAAACAAGCTCAGGCTGAGAAAAATAAACCAACTTTAATTATGTGTAAGACGATTATTGGCTATGGTTCTCCAAATAAGCAAAATACTCATGATAGCCATGGGGCACCATTAGGTGATGAAGAAATCGCTTTAACTCGTCAAGCATTAAATTGGAATTACGCACCTTTTGAAATTCCTGCTGATATTTATGCAAAATGGAATGCTCACGAAAAAGGACAAGTGGCGGAAAACGCATGGAATGAAAAATTTGCCGCTTATGAGAAAGCTTATCCTGAATTAGCAGTTGAATTTAAACGCCGTTTAAATGGGGAATTACCGGCAAACTGGGCAACAGAAAGCCAAGCCTTTATTGAAAAATTACAAGCAAATCCAGCCAATATTGCAAGTCGCAAAGCGTCACAAAATGCGATTGAAGCGTATGCAAAATTATTACCGGAATTTTTAGGCGGGTCAGCTGATTTAGCGGGGTCAAACTTAACGTTATGGTCTGGTTCAAAACCCATTCGTGCGACAGAAAATATAGATGGTAACTATATTAATTATGGCGTGCGTGAATTCGGAATGTCTGCCATCATGAATGGTATTGCATTGCACGGCGGATTTATTCCTTATGGTGCAACGTTCTTAATGTTTATGGAATATGCACATAATGCAGTGCGTATGGCAGCCTTGATGAAACAACGTTCATTATTTGTTTATACACATGACTCTATCGGTTTAGGAGAAGACGGTCCGACGCATCAACCTGTTGAGCAAACAACCGCACTTCGCTTAATTCCAAATTTAGAAACATGGCGTCCTTGCGACCAAGTGGAATCTGCAATCGCATGGAAAGCAGCGGTTGAACGTCAAGACGGTCCAAGTGCATTAATTTTCACTCGACAAAATCTTGCTCAAATGAACCGCACTTCTGAGCAATTGGAAAACGTGAAACGTGGCGGTTATATCTTGCGTGCATGCTGTGAAAAAGGTGATTGTCCAGATTTAATCTTGATCGCCACCGGTTCTGAAGTGGAATTAGCGATGAAAGCAGCGGAAGCGTTAGATGCGGAAGGCGTGAAAGTCCGTGTGGTATCAATGCCGAGTACGAATGTATTTGATAAACAAGATGTTGCGTACCGTGAGGCAGTATTACCAAGTGCGGTGACTAAACGTGTTGCAATTGAAGCGGGTATTTCAGATTTCTGGTACAAATATGTTGGTACTAACGGACGTATCGTTGGTATGAATAGCTTTGGTGAATCAGCACCGGCAGATCAACTGTTTAAACTCTTTGGCTTCACTGTTGAAAATATTGTGGCAAAGGCAAAAGAGATTTTATAATCAGTTAAAGTTTAATTTTGTGAGCGGGTAAATTTACCCGCTCTTTTTCAGTATTATGTAGCAGTTGTACAAAGCTTAATTTAGTATTTCTGCTACATTTTTTCTTACTCTCATTACAATTTAAAGGTAAGAAAAAATGAATGCCTTAGAAAAGTTATTATGCGATGACGCTTCAAGCACTAAATTTACAAATTAAATCACCATTTTCGGCAAGTTCGCTACAATCCGATTGGTTTCCAAACTTACGGTAACCACCCGTAAAAATAGTTCCATCGGGTAACGTGGGTTTTGCATGGTTTCGATAGCCCAATCATTCGCATCATTTACAATGCCACTTGCTTTATCGACTTTCACCGATTGACGTTCAATCACCCATTCCAATGCAGGTTTGCCGTTAACCACATAGCCGTAAGCCTCTTCGGGGATATTTTCCAGCGTAAATTTTTTGTTATAAATCACTTTAGTTGGATCATCTTCATTTTTGCCTGTTTCAAGATTCAAGCGTTTTGGGTGTTTCATTTTTTCCACATAAAAATCGCTATCAGCACCGCCAACAATCCTATCATTTGAAATAGATAAACCGCCTGTAAACAATACGCCGTTATACATCGGCACGGTTTCAAAATTTAAATGATAGTGAGCTAATTCACGCCCAGCATTAGAAAATGCCCAAAAATCGACCGCACTTTTTACTCTAGGAATGCGTGGCAATTGCTTACTGAGATTATCCGCATATTTTTCCCGATAATCTTCGCTATGTAATAACCCATAGATATAGTAGAAAATATCTTCTTTTTGGATATTTTCTTGCTCGCCGTAAAATTCGGTGAAGTGTTTTAAGGCTTCATCGGTGATCGCCGAGCGTCTTTGGTAAGTTTTTGGCGGAATTTGACCGCTTGTATTTTGTTCTGTCATTGTTTGGTTATCCTGTTTTATTCGTAAATCCACATCGGAAAACATTGTCCGTTCGCTTGTAATTGAACATCGGGTATCTGATCGGTAATAATCACCGAAAAGCCCTTGCTCGTTCCCAGTCCTGTTATGCAAATCGCCAAATTCTCTACTCGTAGATCCACATCGGGAAGCATTGTGCATCGCCGATGAGATGCAGATCGGGGATCTCGTTGCTGATGAGAATTGAGAATCCCTTGTTGCCTGTAACTGTGAGGCAGATGATAATGTTGTCTGTCTGTCTGTCTGTCTGTCTGTTTGTCTGTATTTTCTACGCTATCAAACAAATCTTTTGGGAAACCTTGACCGCCCGAATGTTGCATATTGAGATCTGGGATTACATTCGTCATTACAGCAGAAAATTCTTTTCCTGAATTTCCTGAACCGCTTAAATAGATCATTTGATTTATAACATTGGGAACAGGAAATAATTTGGGTAACTGATATGGACGATGGTTAAATGTTTTATCAAAATAAATATGATTTTTAGTATAAGGTCTATACAATCCTTGTCTTATTTTATCTTTAGAGAATCTTTCTTTTTCTCCTTTACTTAGCTTAGGATAAAGACTGCTAGACCAACTTATTTTAGAATCATCTTTATCAGCAAACTGTACAGGATCAATTTCTAAATTTGTTTTTCTTTGAATATTTAATCTATCTATTTCATTATTAAAAAATGTAATAGAATTATTCATATTTTCAGATAATCTTTCTTTAGAAAAATTGTAAACCCAAGCATCACGATTTGTCTGTAATCCAGCTGAATAATTTTCAAATATAGTAGGTTCTTTATTATTTTTATCTTTTGAGCCTAGGACCATATAACTATCAAAATTCGGATCTCGTTGATTTAGCCAGTCATTAAACTGATCGGGAATAATTTCCTGCCATTGTTCTGTTTTTGTAATTCCGTTAATTGAACCAAATTCAGCGATTTTTTCTAATTTTTCTTTTTTTGATAGAAAATCACCAATATCATAAAAATGAATATTGCCATTTTTTTCTTTATCTGGATTTTTAACTAAAATAGAAATAGCAACTCCTGTCATAATATCAAAAACATTTTGACCTTCTTTTTTAGCCGAAATGCCAGATTTACCACGAATGGCACCTCTTAAATGGAAAATATAAAGATCGCTAAATTCATCGTGTAAACATTTACGTAATCCATTTGCTGCATTCGTTTCTAAAAAACCAGCATTGGTAATGAAACCAATTACTCCTTTATCTTGAATACGATCACTTGCCCAACGTATCGCTTTAATATAGCTATCATAAAGTGCATTTTTATTTGTTGCAGTTGAATGTAAAGCATAGGTATTTCTAATTTTTTCTTCTAATAATGGATAACTTGTGTTTTCATTATTATCATTTGCTGATGTTTGCCCAACTGAATACGGCGGATTGCCAATAATCACTTGAATATCCAATTCCTTTTGACGTTTACGGCGTTCGCTGTTTTCTACCAAAATTTGATCGATGAGATCTTCTTTTTCGTACATTTGGAAAGTATCAGTTAAACAGATACCATTGAAAGGTTGGTAAGCGGTTGGATTTTCGTTATTTTTTGCAAGTAGCGAGTGATAAACACTTTCAATGTTAATTGCCGCAATGTAATAAGCGAGTAAGACAATTTCATTGGCGTGAATTTCATTATATTTTTGCGGTAATTTTTCAGGCGGAATAATCCCGCTTTGCAATAATCGGGTAATGAATGTTCCTGTTCCCGTAAATGGGTCTAAAATTTGTACACCTTTATCGGCAAGGCTAGCGTTAAATTCATTTTGTAGCACATCTTCCACCGAGCGGATAATAAAATCCACTACTTGAATTGGGGTGTACACAATACCTAATTTATCTTTTAATTTTTTAAATGCTTGAGCAAAGAAATTATCATATAAATCTTTGATGATAGATTGTCGTCCTTCTGGACTTTTGATATTGCTAATGCGTTGCTGAATACCCTCGTAGAACTCTTGTAACTGCTTGGTTTCTGCATTGGCGATATTTTCGCCTTGTAAAATAGTAATAGTTTCACTTAATGCTTTAGACATTGGGTTGTGTTCGGTGAAATTATCGTTAGCAAATAAGGCATCAAAAACTGGTTTGGTAATTAAATGCTGAGCTAACATTTCAATCACTTCATCATCACTAATCGCATTATTTAAATCATCACGCAATTCTGCCGCAAAGGCGTTGAAAGCGGTGATTTGGCGTTGATTGTTAGGGTTTTCCAAAATCGCTTTAATCCGGTCTATATGAGTTTGAGCAATTTTTGCCACATCTGCCGCCCATTCTTCCCAGTGCATACGATTTCCACATTTTTTCACGATTTTGGTAACTAATGCACGCTCAATTTCGCCAATTTCAAACTCAAATTCTTCTTGAGTTGGAAAATCAGCTCCCGTGCCTTTACCTCCGATATTGTGTTGATTTCGCCCCGATTTTTCATATTTTTTCTTTTTCTTGTTTTGATCTTTTGGCTGCTTTTTCAAAATTTGCGAGATGGTAGAAATGACTTCGATTTTATCTTTGGCTGTACCATCAAACTGCATTTTGTTGATCATTGCATCAAAGCGGTCATCGTGAGAACGCAGAGCATTAAGCACTTGCCATACTACTTTATAGTTTTCATTATTATCTAAGGCTTCTTCTGGCGTTTTCCCGGCAGGAATCACTACAGGCAAAATGACATAACCTCGCTTTTTGCCTTCTGTTTTCCGCATTACACGCCCTACCGATTGCACTACGTCAATTTGTGAGTTTCTTGCAGTTAAGAATAACACGGCATCAAGGGCTGGTACGTCCACACCTTCGGATAAACAGCGGACATTTGAGAGAATGCGGCAGGTGTTATATTCCGTTTCCGATTTCAACCAGCCGATTTTGCCTGTTTTTTCACTAGCATTCATTGAGCCGTCTACGTGTTCCGCTTCACATTTTAGTTGTAGCGATTGGTTGAGATCATAAGGTAAGCCCTGTTCTTCCAATGATGCAATTTCTTGTTCTTGATAGGTTTCAACTACCGTCGAGAACATCTCTGCAATCGCTTTGGAACTCACTTTGTGTTTATTACCTCTGTAATTTTTCTCAATCACTTGGCAAAATGCTACCGCACGTTTCATGGGCTGATAATCATCGGCAAGATCTTCTTCCACACCATATTTTGATAATGCTTTCCAACAGCCAACGATTTTTGCCGCATCGTCCACTTGGATTTCATTACCTTCTGCATTCAAAAGATTCTGCAAACGGCGGTTAATATGAGCCTCTTCAACGGCAAGTACTAATACTTTATAATCGACTAATAAGCCTTTTTTCACTGCGGTAGAAAAGCTGATTGTAAATAGCTCTTCGCCAAAAAGTGTTTTATCGTCCATTGAATAAACTTCCACCCCTTCAGATTTTTTGGCATCTTCGGTATAGATGCGTGGGGTGGCAGTCATATAAAGACGTTTTTTTGCTTGGATATAATCATTATTGTGAATGCGAACAAATGCCGATTCTCGTTCATCGTCAAAGGTATGTCCTGTAGTGCGGTGGGCTTCATCACAAATGATAAGATCAAAACTATTTAAGCCTAATTTTTGAGCCTGATGGATAACATCAATTGAGTGGTAGGTAGAAAAGATCACGGTCATTGCTTCATTGGCATTTTTGCATTTTATACCCCGAATTAAACCGCTTGCATCGGTTGTGGCAGGGTAGGAAAGCTCGTGTAATTTAGTTTGAACTAAATCATCGTTAGATTGTTTGCCGACATCACTATCGGAACAGACCGCAAAGCTGTGCAGTTTTACACTGCTTTCTTGTGTCCATTCAGTTAAAGTTTGAGAAAGTAGTGCAAGACTTGGTACGAGAAACAGTACGCTTTTCCCTTGTCCAGCCATTGCTTCGGCAATTTTGAGTGAAGAAAAGGTTTTACCAGTACCGCAAGCCATAATTAGCTTACCACGATCGGCAGTTTCTAAACCTCTTTTAACTGCTTTTAGTGCTTGAATTTGGTGTTCTCTTAATTCCTTTTTAGCACGCAATACAACCGGTTGTTTTGGCACATATTTTTGCCAATCGATCACACTTTCTTCAAAATTGGAACGGTTGATAATATTGACTGGAATAAGTTGATCAGCAAGGGATTTTTCTGCATTTTCAGACCAATGGTTTGTCGTGGTAACAATTAAACGATGTGTAAAATCTTTTTTACCCGATGCAGTGAAAAAGCTATCAATATCGCTTTTTTGAATGCGGTAATCGGCAGAATAGTTTTTGCATTGAATAGCGGTAAATGTGCTATCAAAACCAACAGCGACTAAGTCGATACCTGTATCATTTTTATTTGTGCCTTCCGGTTGATATTTTTCTACCCAATCAGCAAAGGTGAGAATTTCTTGATAGAGATTCGCATATTGCGGTTCGTTGGTGAGATAGTGTTGAGTTAAGGTTTCAAAATAAGTGCCTTTTTCACGCTGGGTTTGCGAATTTTCTTGCAGGCAGATTAAAAGTTGAGAAAATGCTGATTGATTGATTGATTGATTGATTGATTGATTGATTGATTGATTGATTGATTGATTGATTGATTGATTGATTGATTGATTGATTGATTGATTGATTGATTAGACATCATATTTTCCTTTTATCATTGTATCAACACGCTGAATTTGATCTGATAAAGAATAGCAGGTTAGTTTAAGTTGAGCTAGTAAGAGCGGGTAAATTTACCCGCTTTTTTTTGCTTTTTGGTTAAGTGAAGAATAAAAACTCAAATAGAATAATCGCTATTTTGTCTTAATAGCATTGAGTTAGATCCCCCTTTAATGTAAACTATTGTCCCGTCTTTATGGGAAGTTGTTTGTTGTCAAAGCAAATTCTCCAACACTTATTTTCATATCAAAAACACATAGGTTTAATATGGCTACCAATTATATTTTTGTAACCGGCGGCGTTGTATCTTCTTTGGGAAAAGGAATTGCAGCGGCATCTTTAGCTGCGATTTTAGAAGCTCGTGGCTTAAATGTAACTATTATGAAACTCGATCCTTATATTAATGTAGATCCGGGGACAATGAGTCCGACACAACATGGTGAAGTTTTTGTGACTCAAGATGGTGCTGAAACAGATCTTGATTTAGGGCATTATGAGCGTTTTATTCGTACTAAAATGACGAAACGTAATAACTTTACGGCAGGAAAAATTTATTCAGAAGTTTTGCGGAAAGAACGTCGTGGTGATTATTTGGGGGCAACTATTCAAGTTATTCCGCATATTACTAATGAAATTAAATCTCGTGTCATTGATGGTGCGGCGGGATATGATGTTGCCATTGTTGAAGTGGGTGGAACTGTTGGTGACATTGAATCGTTGCCATTTTTAGAGGCATTACGCCAGTTAGCCGTCCAAGTTGGGCGTGAACGGACTATTTTTATGCATCTAACTTTGGTACCTTATATTCCAACTGCCGGAGAGGTAAAAACCAAACCGACACAACACTCCGTTAAAGAGTTACTCTCAATTGGTATTCAGCCTGATGTATTAATTTGTCGTTCAGATCGTATGATTCCACCCAATGAGCGTGCGAAAATTGCCCTTTTCTGCAATGTACCGGAAAGAGCGGTTATTTCTTTAAAAGATGTATCATCTATTTATCAAATTCCGGCTTTATTAAAATCACAAGGTTTAGATGATTTCATTTGCCAACGTTTCCGTCTTGATTGTCAAGAAGCGGATTTATCTGAATGGGAAAAAGTGCTTTATCAAGAAGCAAATCCGACAGGTGAAGTCACTATTGGTATGGTTGGTAAATATACAGAATTACCTGATGCTTATAAATCTGTTAATGAAGCCTTGAAACATGCGGGATTGACTAATCGTTTAACAGTCAATATTAAATACATTGATTCGCAAGATGTCGAAACGAAAGGCATAGATATTTTAAAAGATTTGGATGGTATTTTAATTCCTGGTGGCTTTGGCTATCGTGGTGTAGAGGGCAAAATCTTAACAGCACAATATGCTCGTGAAAACAACGTACCTTATTTAGGAATCTGTTTAGGTATGCAAGTGGCGTTTATTGAATATGCACGTCATGTTGCCGGACTAAAAGGTGCAAATTCTTCCGAATTTGACCGCACTTGTGAATATCCAGTCATTGCGTTAATTACTGAATGGCAAGATGCAGAAGGTAATGTGGAAGTGCGTTCTGATGAAAGCGATTTAGGTGGGACAATGCGGTTAGGTGCACAGCAATGTCATTTAGTCGCAGGAAGTTTAGCACATCAATTATACGGTTCGGATATTATTGAGGAGCGTCATCGTCATCGTTATGAAGTGAACAATGTTATTCGTCCGCAAGTTGAGAAAGCAGGACTGAAAGTAACAGGCTTAAGTGCGGATAAAAAATTGGTAGAAATTATCGAAGTACCAAATCATCCTTGGTTTGTTGCTTGTCAATTTCATCCGGAGTTTACTTCAACACCTCGTGATGGACATCCGCTATTTGCAGGCTTTGTAAAAGCCGCAAGCGAAAACCGGAAAAAATAAACGTGCAGAAAATAAAAATAGCTTGGGAAATCCAAGCTATTTTTTTCTTATTGATATAGTTCCGACACAAGTTGAGGAGAGAGCAATCTTTCTTTTTCATGGAATAGGGTTCCCATGTAGTAAGACCCGAACGGAGTAAAATGATCTTGATCGCCATAAATAGATTTATTTCCTACATAAACTGTATCACCTAAATATTTTGCCGCATCAACCCATGTAACATTCGGAATGTTTTTAATTAATTGGAAGATTTCATTGTTGCTTACGGTATTGTCCGCCAATTTTTGGATCGGATTTAAATATTTATCTAAGTCATATTTTGCTAAGAATGCATTTCTAAGAGCGGAACGATTTAACGAGATATTATTCGCAAACACATAGACTTTTTTTATTTTTGCCAGATGTTTAACCATCGCTTGAAATTTTTGATCAAAATCAGCAATTACAAAGGAATTAGGATTGAATCTCGGTACAGGTGTACCGCCTCTTTTTAACTCATAAAACATGGAAATAAAAATGACAGGATAAGATTCAATTTTTTGCCAATATTGTGCACAATCTTTATCCTCAAATGAGAGGCAATCACGAATGTTTAAAATATCCGAACGCCACCCTTCTTTTGAACCGACATAATTTAAAAAATCTTCTAGATGCCCTGCATGCGAATCACCTATGGTTAAAATTTTACTTGGAATATTGAGAGGCAATACTTCTTGTTCCGCTTTCTGAGCTTGTAAAGCAGAAGTTTTATGCTTTATATGAGAACGTACACTTAAATTGTAGCCGATGACAACTAATGATGGGATTAAATATAATAGGAAAAAAGACTGTTTAAAGGTTAATTTAGATTTTCTAATAGGTTGTTCCAATAAATAATAACTTAATGCCGAACAAATAAAAGTGAGTACGATGATTGTTGACATCCTCCCCCGCCTAAAGGCAGGGGATTCCTACTAGCTCCCACAGCAAGCTGTGGGCTACTCTCGGTGGGTTTCTACTGCTGATCTCTATTGAGATTCACTTCATAGACGCTTCGGGTATGTCCTACCCTGATATTTATTATGCTTGGACTATTGCTTGCCCACGTGTGAGAACATTCATTGCTCCCACTACATCGGCATTTTCTGTATAGCCACATTCTACACATTTAAAATGAGCTTGAGTTTCACGGTTTTCTTTTGCAATATGCCCACAACAAGGGCAAGTTCGACTAGTATTCTGTGCTGGAACAGCAACTAAAAATCCGCCAAGCCATTGCGTTTTATAGCCCAGTTGTCGTCTGAACTCAAACCAAGACTGATCTAATATCGCACGGTTTAAACCTGATTTCTGTTTCACGTTTTTACCGTGTTCTTCCGCTGTGCCTTTTGCCGATTTGGACATATTCGCAACTTGCAAATCTTCAACATAGATCATTGCGTGGTTTTTGCTGATTTGGGTTGAGATTTTATGCAAAAAATCTTTTCGGCAGTTGGCGATTTTATGATGCAACCGGCTGATTTTTTCTTTCAGTTTTTGCCAGTTTTTACTGAACTTCACTTTATTTTTAAGCTGTTTTTGCAGTTTGGCTAACTTACCTTTGTAGGTTTTAAACGCATTTATCGGCTCAAAAAATTCGCCATTGGAAAGGGTTGCAAAGCGTGCAATGCCCATATCAATGCCGATTTCTCCGCCTTTATGCATCGGGATTTCGTGTTCAAATTCCGTTTGAATGCTCACAAAAAAGCGACCGCACTTTTGGCTGACGGTCACATTTTTCACTTCGCCCACAATTTCACGACTATTACGATAGCGAACCCAACCGATTTTCGGCAGATACAAGCGGTCGTTTTGTGGCTGAATTTTGCAGCCTTGCGGAAAACGAAAGCTCTCTTTTATGCCTTTTTTCTTGAATGTTGGGAAACTTGAATGTTTCTGAAAGAAATTTTTGAACGCACTTTCAAGGTCTTTTAACGACTGTTGCAACACTTGAGAATGGCATTCTTTGAGCCAAATTAGCTCTTTTTTCCATTGCGGAAGTAGAGATGTTAATTTTGAATAGCTGAATTTTTGATTATTGTCTTGTTCATATTGCTCGTTCTGCCAAGCTAACGCTCGATTAAACACAAAACGGGAACAACCGCAAAACTGCTTGATTTTACGGATTTGTTCACCATTCGGTCTAATTTCAAACTTAAAGGCTTTACGGAGTAACATTGCACAAATTAGAATACAAAGATTGTTATTATTCTACACTTGGTCTATGAAAAAAGAAACAGAGATTAGACGTGGTCGCCACGTTGTTTTTAACTTACACGTTCATTTAGTTTTCGTGACTAAATATCGCAGAGAAGTTTTTACTAAATTTATTCTTGATGACTTAAAAGCGATTTTTGAATCCGTCTGTTCGGATTTTGAAGCAAAATTAGTAGAATTTGATGGCGAAGACGATCACGTTCATTTACTTGTTGAATATCCACCGAAAGTAGCTATATCAAATCTTGTGAACAGTTTAAAAGGCGTTTCAAGCAGAATGATTAGAAAGAAAAACTATCCGAGTATTCGCAAAAAATTATGGGGAAATCAGCTTTGGTCTCCGTCTTATTTTGCAAGTAGTTGCGGTGGTGCACCTATATCTATTATTCGCCAATACATTGAGCAACAACAAACACCTGATTAGTTAGGTTTGAAACGGCTACGCCGTTTGTGCCTTATATCCCCGACCTAAAGGACGGGGCTTTACGGCACTGTCTGGTAAAAAATTGTCCGCACTTTGTAAAGTGATCTAAATCACATTTTTTTAAAATCATTGAAATAATCCTGTTATTTGATTAATTTTGGTCTGTAGTGATTGCTGTTAGGCTCTTTCTCGTACTCATAAACGGCAATGGGGCTTTTGTGAATTGTGATAGATTGATATTTATCAAAATCTAATCCTATCTTACGCAATCCTTTGAATATTTGCCCTTTGTGCGTAAACTCCGAAATATTTTCATTGTTGCCGTCTATGGTTTTGCCTGTTACCACATAAAAAGCCTTTATTCTGCGTTTTGGTTTTTGCATTTAATCAGGCTCGCTAATTAATTGATAAAGTGCAATTCCGCCATGTGGTTGCCCTGTATGGTCTATGCTATTAATTCTTGTGGTTTCGATTTGATAGCCTTTCTCACGTAACTCTTTAATTCTCTGTGCGGGCGAGGCAATCCCCATCTGCCTAAAATCAAAAGTACTTGAGCTACGCTCTCTCAATACCTTTAAAATAGTTCTGCACTGTGTCGCTTTTGAATTGTCTTTTAGAACTCCTACCATGCTTCCCCCTTAACTTGCGATATAGCTTTCAATATCAGCTAACCGCCAACGAGTAGAACGCCCGCACTTCTTCGCCTTTGGAAACTCGCCCTTATTCATTAGCTTGTAAATTGTGGTAGTAGAAAAGCCTGTAATTGCTTTCACATCTTCAATATTAATTAGTTTCTTTTGGTAAGGTTGAACAGATTGAGCTTGTTCAATAGTTTGGATAGTTTCGCTTTGTGTTGTCATAATTTCCCCTTTAGGTTTGGTGTTGTTTGTATGTGGGGAATTGTGTTGGAAAATAACTTTTATTTCATCTTATTGATTTTTAAATTAAAAACTCGTTTTCAAATAAGGCTTAATTGAAAAGAAAATCCCCTTATTTGAAAACTAAAAGGGCTTAATTAAAAAGATTATTTTTGTTTAGAGGGGAATTTAGAGGGGAATATAGACAATCCATTTATTCTTAAATTGTCATCTATTAAATTGTCTAAGGTTGGATATTTTATATCGCTAGTTCTAATTCCATGCTCTTTCATATCCGCATTTATTGCGTCAAATAATGCGTTTCTGCTTTGATAGTCTTGATAGTTTTTTAACACTAGTAGGGAAAAAAGATCGCGTTGCGGTTGGCTAATTCGTCCTTGCTTTGGTTGGGTTAAAACATCATCAGATTTAACCGCACTTTCTGCCCTTTTAGCTTGTTCTAGCTGTTTTTCAAGCTCGGCTATTTGTTCATCTTTCGCTTGAATGGTTGAATTTGCTTGTTCAAGTTCGGCAATGTGGGCATGTAGTTCGGCTATTTGTTGCAACATCACTAATCTTTCAGCTAAGCCCACGGGGCTTTTATTTATATCTGTATTTCTTACAAATTCTTCAGTTCTTGTAAGTGCCATTCCTACCGCTAGTTTTATCTCATTTTGATATTTATTATTTAAAGCCTCTTTATCAAGAGTGCTTATTCCTAAGATATTTTCTATCTGTTTTCGGTCAATGAAAATATTATTTTGGTAATCTGTCAAATAATCTTTTGCGGTGCAAGTGTCATCAAAAATTAGTGCTTGTTTATCAGTTTTAATCTCTTCTAAAGCAGAAAAAAATTCACTACCGCAAATACTCTGAGGTTTGTTACTAATATCTTCTGTTATAATGTATGTTTTTATTCCATGCTCTGACTCCCAATATTCAAATGCTTCATCCCCCCACAATTGATCATCTGTTTTTCTAATATCGTGCGGTTCAAGTTTTATCAATAATAGGGTTGCAATCTCACTATAAAATGCTTGAGGATTGTGTTTCTTTATAAATTCTAGAAGTTCAGAAATGGAAATAAAATCTTGCTCTCTCTGCTTTCTTATTGCTATAAGCTCGCTTGTAACATCAAACATCTTAAACGCCCCTATTCGTTACCCTATCTAGTGAGGGTGCAACAAGGAATAGATAGGGCTATTCCCTTTCGGCTCGGTTAATTACTCCTAGCCTAGTTGCACCAATTTGAAAATTCATGCTTGGTTGTTATATATAAAACAATCCTTTCTTCTTGTCTATTTGTATTTCTTCGGTTGTGTTTCTATTTTACTGTTTATTTTTACAGTCATCAACTAAACTAAACAATCGTAATAAATGCGTCATAAATCATTTACCGTTACAAAACTAGGACAATTCAAAACTTAAAATAGGACAAAACGACTTCTAAATAGGACAAAATAACCTCTAAATAGGACAAAATAACCTCTAAATAGGACAGATTTTATTATTAATATTTTATAAGTTATTGTTTTTATTATATATATTATTTTTACGTCCTATTTGTCCTATTACTTTTTCTATCGCGTATAAAAAAAGCATTTTTAAGGTAATAATAGACAATAAAAAGCCTTGCTAGATAACAAGGCTATTATTCATTGAATTGATTTTAGATTATTCAGAAAGTGTTAATAATATTCCGCACTTTTCGCAATAATCCCCCCATGCTTGATATGCTTGCTTTCTTTCCTCTAGGTAATCATATCTATCATATATAGCCTGTATTTTCCCTTTCCCTGTTGAATTGTGTGCTATTGCCAACTCTCCAACGACAACAGAAAAGCCAATCTGACTAAGATAGGATCTAAATACTACCCTCAACCCATGTGCGTCTTGTTTATCTCTATAGCCGTTATCCCTTAATGCATTGCTTACAGTATCTAGTCCTATGGTTTTATTTCTGTTTCTCACTCTAGGGAATAAATAAGGGCTTGAGCCGTTAAATTGCCTAATTGTGCCTATAAGTTTAATCATTTGTGAGGATAAAGGAATTATATGATCTTTGGGCTGTTCTCTTAGCTTTCTAGTTTGTTTCATGTTCTCCGAGGGGATAATAAGCAACTTATTACCATCATCAACAAAAGCCCATTCAATGCGTGTTAGCTCTTTCTGTCTCAACCCTGTGAGCAAAGTCAAGTTAAATGCAAAGAGTGTATTAAACTCTAGCTTACCCTCATTGAAAGCGGTGTTTATTGCCTTTAATAGCTCCGGTAGCTCTGCAGGTGTAATAGCTGGGTGATTTTTTGCCAGTGGTGCTATAAAATCATCTTTTGCTAAATTGCAATTATGCCCCTCTATAATGCCTAGCTTAATGCCATAATCTAGAGTAGCTTTTACAAGTCTATGTAATTTATCAAGAGTATTGCTAGCCCCTATTTCTCTGTAAACGTCTATTAATAATCTAGGTGTTATTTCTGAAAGTGGTATTTCTGCGAGCTTGGGGAATATATGCCTTTCTAACCTTTGCCAATTCCTCGCTCTAGTGTCTTCATTGGGTGCTTTTGTTGGGTATATTTCAGCATACCATTTAGCACAAACATATTTAAAAGTGTTTCGTTCTAATGCCTGTGTGTTTTGTTTTTGGTCTCTGTGTGTTTTAGGATCGATATTTTGAGCGAGCAGGGCTAAATACTCGTCTCTTATCTTTCTTGCTTGTAGTAGTGATATTTCAGGATATTTGCCAATGCTGATTTCTGTCCGCTTTTTAGTATAAGGCTTGTAATAGTTAAAACGCCATATCTTTGAACCGCTAATCTCTACAGATAAAAAAAGCCCGTTGCCGTCTCTTAATGGATAAGCTTTTTTTTTAATCTTCGCTTTTTCTATTTCTGTATTTGAAAGAGGTTTGATTAATCTTGCCATAAGTTTAGTAGTATAAAAAAGAAAAAAATAAAGTGCTTTGCACCCTTTAAAATCAAGGCTCTAGCGATTTTTAGTAGTATAATTTTTTAGATAAAAATGTATTTTATGATTTTATACTACCATTTATACTACTAAAATTCATTGCTTTAAACATATAAATACGAATAAACACAAAAGAATAAAAACAATAAAAGGACGTTAAAGCCAGTATTTACAAGGGTTTATTTAATGAATTTGAAAGAGTGGGAAAGAATGGAAAATTGAAGTTGGTGCCAGTGGTCGGACTCGAACCGACACGCTTTTAAGGGCGGCGGATTTTGAATCAAGTGCGTAGAACTGTTCAAATAATATTCGCAAATACACACTTACTACGATGTATCCAGCCAATACATCCACTAGGATTTTCTGTCCGAATTCCAGACGATCCTGATCTTACACATTCTTTCAAGTTTGTAAAGCCTGATAATGATTTTATAGTATATTTTTTACAGGTTAGATTACAAATATAATATATACTAGCTTGACTTTAGGAGATAATCATTATAATCTGATTGTCAAGGTGGCGTTACCTTAATAACGCAATGAGTTGTTGGCTCATCGTCAATCTGATATTAATCTAGGATGTAAAGGCCTAGCGGTGGCAGGCACCAGAAAACTCTGATACTAATCTAGGATGTAAAGGCCTAGCGGTGGCAGACACCAGAATAAACCAACATTTAGGCCCACTTAATTGTGGGCTTAATACTTTATGAAAGAAGCAAATATGACTAATAAATTTACTGGATACAAAAAACTAAGCATTAATGACTTGAAAAAATTTGAGTATAATTTAGAGCATATAAGAAATGCCGCAATCTTTTTCAAAGATCATTTTCTTAGTAAAGAAATGATATATAGTACTGAAAAAGAAAGTACATCCGTTATCTTTCAAAGAAGCAATTTTATGCACTTGTGCGGAATATATTATGAACCCGGTGCGAGTGAATTTTTTAATCTTGCCTTATTAAAACAAATAGACCTAAATAAGGTTTATATAAAAAATGATGGCACAACATTCCAAAAGTTGTCTGTTTTAAGTTCTATAGATTTTTTAATTAATCCAGAGATAACTTTGTCATCAGGTGCAATTTATTTAAACCTTTCTTTTGATAAAGCTCTTAGAACTAAAACCAGAGTCTTTGCTCTCACATTGATAAATGACAATCACTTATTTATTCCACAATCTTTACTGAATCTTAGGACCATGAATGATTTCCCTAAGGGTAACAAAATTATTGGTATAAAATCAGTTCATTTAGAAGATAAAACAGAAATCATCTACTTATAGAAAAAAGAATAAGAGAAATTATATTCTCCCATTTTTATTTTATCAGAGTAAATTCACAATCTTGGGCATTTGCATTATCAAGGCAATACTCAAAGGAGCTCAATCTTTGATAAATCATCAACGGAGAAGTCAATTAAGGCACTTGCAAGAACATTTAAGGATAGTGATCATACTTATGGGAAGCTCAGGAACTTCTCAGAAGCTCCGCTGTTTCTTGACTCAAAGTCATCAAGATTAATTTATTAGCTGATTTGGTTTCCTATGCCATATTTAGGCATTATGAACATAATGATAGCTCATTTTACGATCTTATAAAGAATAACTTTGATCATCATAATGGACGTATTCACGGTTTATATTTACGAAATACAGAGGATATAATCCCATAAGTATGAAGTATAGAAGGGCGATATCCTCTCTAATAATAAACTCTCTCAACATTTCTATGTCATACTCAATATATCAGAGCTTAATACTAATATCATTATGCATTGACAATTTCTGAATGACATAGATATTTTCCGGTTTCTTCATTAATTGAGTAACAGCGGTATATCAAAATCTATATAGTACCTAAGAAAGGCTTACTTGCTTAGAAATATATTAAAAAATATCTTTTAGCTTATTTTGAAGCATATCTTACTATCTTATGAATACATAGGGGAAAATATTCTAAATTTATTCTAGCGATATACAGAGCTTTATCATTAATAGTATTAAGGGATTTACATCTAATTTTTAGATGCTCTAGATAGTCTTTCTACCATATGAAGAATTGTCGTTTTATCTTGTTCTGAGCTATTTCTATAATAGCTTAATAAAATTTCTTCTTCTTTAGTAATGCTTAATCTTTCTCTAATTCTCAATACCCCACTATTGAGCAAAACATTTTTTATATCAGAAAGTATTTGATTTAGAAATTTTTCATTTTCTTTTTGAATATCATCTATCAATTCCTGTTTCAATGCCAAAGTTTCCTTAGTTACTCCTAAACTAGTTTGTACAGATTCTGGCATATCATACACGTAGTATTCAAAAACATTACCTTTCACTCCAGAGACACGCCGTCTACGCCATTTATCTTTTTTAGCATATAAGATTATACCTTGTGGTGTTGAAGGGAGCCCTCCTACATCTAAAAGCTCTTTAAGAGTATACCATTCTTTCATATTACCTCATTGACTTTATTTTAAATTTAAGTTAAATTTAACTTAAATTGAATTAACTTTAACTTAAAAGATCAAGGCTAATTCAAGGAGATCTAGTCTACATTAAATTGAGTGCTATTTGAAGATCGCTTATCTAAATGAGGTTTTGTATGAGTTTTGAACAATTATTGCATTTATTTTTCTTAGAACGGAATCATAGACCTGCCACTATACGTTCTTATCAAAATGTAATAGCGCAGATTGTTAAATTTTATCCAGATAAAGAACCTGAACAAATATCTAAGCTTGACTTATTAGAATGGAGAAAGTATTGCCTCAATAAAATGAGCCCAATTACTTGGAATAGTTATATCAGACATCTTAAAGCTATTTTTAATTATGCTATAGATAATGAGCTATTTGAGTACCCTAAAAATTTATTTAAAGGCCTTATGGTAAGACCTGATAAGCCAAAGAAAAAACTACTAACAGAAAGGCAAATCCATTTTTTAGAAATCTCTTTGGAAAATGAGGAGAAATTACCTCATTATTTACAACCTGCTTATTTTACTAAAGCTTTAATCTACACTTTAAAATATACAGCTATCAGACAATCCCAGCTATTACAGCTAAAAATTTCTGATATCGATATGACAAGCAAAATTATAAATATAAGAGCTGAAACCAATAAGAATCATGAACACCATGAAATTCCAATTTCAGATAAATTATATCCATACCTAAAAAGATTGATATTAGAATCAAGAGCTAGAAGCACTAGTTCAGATGAGCAGTTATTTAACATTAATCGCTTTTCATTAGTTACTACATCAAGAAATAAGAAAATGACAGAAGGACAACTAGTTCATTTTTTTCGCCATATTTCTGAATTTATAGGATTTACAGTAACTTCACATCGATTCCGACATACAACTGCAACAGAAGTCCTAAAGCAATCAGGGGATATCTATGCAGTGAAGCAATTACTTGGACATAAAGATCTCACTGTAACTCTAACATATATTCACAATGATCCTGAAATGCTAAGAAAACATGTCAATTCGTTGTAGAAATGATGCTACATAGATAAAATAAGGGACTGACGTAGATTAGTAAGTATGCTAGTCTACGTCAGCCCCGATTTTTTAATTAATCCAGAGATAACTTTGTCATCGGGTGCAATTTATTTAAACCTTTCTTTTGATAAAGCTCTTAGAACT
Source organism: Histophilus somni 2336 (assembly GCF_000019405.1). Classification (NCBI taxonomy): domain Bacteria; kingdom Pseudomonadati; phylum Pseudomonadota; class Gammaproteobacteria; order Pasteurellales; family Pasteurellaceae; genus Histophilus; species Histophilus somni. The sequence continues at coordinate 1,931,290 of NC_010519.1, forward strand.
AAAACCAGAGTCTTTGCTCTCACATTGATAAATGACGATCACTTATTTATTCCACAATCTTTACTGAATCTTAGGACCATGAATAATTTTCCTAAGGGTGACAAAATTATTGGTATAAAATCAGTTCATTTAGAAGATAAAACAGAAATTATTTATTTATAGGCTGAATTTACAATCCAAGTGCAACAAAAAAAGAAGTACTCATCAACTAGAATATAATTTTGTTTCCACACAAAAACCACTTCCAAATGATGAGTACTTCCTACCGACATCTTACAATAAACGAGCGAGAAAAGATAATGATTTTACTCGCACAGGGCAAAAAACAAGCAGAAATTGCCAAAGCACTGGGACGTAGCTCCAGCACCATTTCTCGCGAGCTGAAACGACACGCTCTAGAAAGCTACAGTGCAACGAACGCACAAAACAGCTATTTGAAGCATCGTCAAAATAGCAAAGCACAGCGCAAATTAGAGCAGCCTGAATATTTCAATTTGGTGCAAGAAAAGTTTCTGACAGAAAACTGGTCGCCCGAACAAATCAGCGCACGATTAAAATTGGAAAAATCTGAATTATCCATTAGTTATTCAACCATTTATCGTGGTATTTATTCAGGGTTGTTTGATATAGGCGAACGCAAAGCCAGTCGCAAACTGCGCCACAAAGGCAAAACACGGCATACAAAAAATCATCATGAAAAACGTGGCAAAATTCAGATATCCAACCATTTGAACGACCGTCCCATTTCGGCGCAAAATCGCAGTCGCTTTGGACATTGGGAAGCCGATACCGTACTGGGTAAAGCGGGTGGAGCTTGTTTGCTGACGCTGACGGAACGCAAAAGTCGTTTTGAGTTGGTGAAGAAAATTCCTGCCAAAAAAGCCGAAGCAGTCCAAAAAGACATGATTGAATTGCTGGATTCACATATATTGCGGTCAATTACGCCAGACCGTGGTAAAGAATTTGCCCAACATCGTTTGGTAACAGAAGCACTGGGTGTAGAATTTTACTTCCCCGAGCCGCATCAACCGTGGACACGGGGAACGAATGAAAATACAAATGGGTTACTTCGTGAATACTTTCCGAAGCACCAAGACATCAATCAGTGGAGCGAAGTTGATATTCAACAGGTGGTCAATAAACTGAATTTACGACCGCGTAAATGTTTGGGTTGGAAAACACCTTATGAAGTTTACTTCAAAAAAACGTTGCACTTGGTTTGACAATTCAAGTGAAAATTCAGTTGCTGATATAAAATAATTTAGCCACCTTATTTCTAAGGCGGCTATTATTTGTTAGTAAAATATTAGCTCATTATCATCAATTTCATCTAAAATTGAGATTTGAGATAAATCTTCCACTATCACTGATTTTTCTATATTGTTACCACAGCCTTTCTCAGTAGTGCTATTTACAAGTGGTGCAATTTGTTGCTCCAGTTTATGAGACCAATTTCCCATCAAATGAGCCAGCGTATACATTTGAATTTTTGTTTCATTCAATAGCGTATCACCAACTACAATACAAGCAGGAATATGTAATAACGATAGCTGGATATAACACATCATGGCAGCTGTAAAATCAACATCTTGACAATGAACCCAAAGTTGTTGTTGGGGATTGTATTTCGCATCAAACATCGCATTAACACAACCAATCACCATTACACCCGAACCACAAGTTGGTTCTGATAAAGTAACAAATCCCTGTTGTGAGATGATTCTATCACAGTCCTGTAGTGTAACTTTCGCCATTAGATCTGCGATGTGAGATGGTGTAAAGTATTGCCCTCTATAACCATCACCAAGATTGAGATTCATAAATACTGAGCCTAAGAAATCATAGCGTTTTTGTGTTAAAGCATTCACCGTAACAGCTAACAATTCTGCTAATTGAGTAAACTCAGAATCTGAATATCGTGCCTTAGCATGAGCAAAGCGTTCTCGCAAATTAGGTTCTGCTTGATCTCGATACGTTACTAGGTACATATCAAGTGCAGAGAGTGTAATAAAATCATAAAACACTTCTGAACGTCGATAATGTGGTGCGATACGTTGAAATAAGCTGATAAATTGCTTTTCAAAGTTTTCCATTAGACTACTCCTTAAAGTTTACGGAGTAATCCCCCTAGGGAATTACCCCTAGGGTGGAAAAATTAATTAAGGCTATTCAAGTTTCTCTTCGAACTCATCTTCAAATTCTTCATTAAAGACTTCCTCAGCAAAACTGCGAATACCCCTATCATCTATGTAAATATTGCAGTATGAGCCATCAAGATTTGCGATATATTTGCCCGCAAACCACATTCCCGGCTCAAAAAATGAAAGTATAAACTCAATGTCAGGAAAGGCAGTACAAAGTGCTTGGAACCAACCATCAGGTGGTCCCCATGGCGTATCAAATAGGCAATTAATAGATCCATTATCATTAAAGCTAACTTGACAGCTATCTGAACATACATTCCATTTACAGCCCCACTGTTCATTTGACCAGTCATACCAATCTTTGTAACCATGTTGAGCTAGGTTAGACAGATATTGCTGGCCTAATGCGAGGTTTAGCCATAATATACTTTGTTGTTCAGGACGTTTTATCAACCAGTTGATAAAATGACCTACATCCCAGCGATGATGCTTTGCCTTAGCATATATCCGATCAATTTCGGACCCATAGATATACTTTTTGAGTAGAGGGCGTGTTAAACGTCTATTTGGTGAAATTTTTAGAAATTCCATTGCTCTATCACCAAGACTACTTGATTCAATGCAGATTGATTCTGGCATTGGAACGAGTAATTCAAAGTCTAAACACCATTTATCACTTTCAGTTTTTCTGAAAAGCTTAGGAATAATTTGTTTAGCTTGGATACAATCGCAAAAAATTTGTAGTTTATTTTCACACCAGTTTGGCATAATGTACTCCTAAATAAAGTAGGGGTACACTTGCCTTGAGGCAATGTACCCCAAGGGTTAAAAGATAATCGATACATAATTCCTAAAGGATTATGTATTACTATGAAAGATTGTGTTGAAAGTACCTTTCAGCAAAGAGTTAAGCTGCTTCTTCAAAGACCTCGTTTTTATCAGCCAGCTGTGAGATATTTAATGCATCTAACATATATTGACAAGCTTCACGAGCTTTACCAGAAGCCCGGACAATAGCCCGTTTATCTTCTTTTATAACTCTTATCCAACTTTCAATATATGCCGCATTTTGAGGTACCGTATCAAATCCAAGGTAGGCACACAAAAATGCTCCCCCCATTTCGGCAACCAACTCCTCAAAAGCATAGACTTTGTTTCCAAATTTTGCTTTTCCGGAGGTAATACCCTCACGATCGAGCCTTTTAGCAGCACCAGTTGCATGAGTCATTTCGTGCAATAACACACTATGAAACGCTTGAGCATTTTCAAACTGTTTTATTTCCGGCATTACAACTAAATCTGCACTGGGTTGATAATATGCCCGATTACTCGGTTTCATTTCCACGTGTAAATCCATTCCTTTGATAATCTGCCGAATATCAGCAAAAATCTCGTATTGGTTTGGATCCGATGTAGGCTGTTTAGGTTCTGATATAGGATCGTACAGTTCCTCGGGTAAATTTTCACACTGGTCTAGATTGAACAGATTGTGCTTCTTAATGAAAAAGTGTTGTTCAATTTCTGGATTACCTTCCTCGTCATACACAATATTTCCCTCCTCATCAAGTTTTTCTCTCTTATCAGGACGGTAGTTCATTACAACAGTAGCTTTTTCACCTTTACGGATATATCCGCCGAGCTCGTTAGCTTTTTTTGCTGTAATCCACTTACTCTGTTTGTAACCGTATTCTGCGGTAGCAATCCAGAGTAATAGTGTGTTGATACCAGAATACAATCGGTTAGAGACCGCATTACGAGGTAATGCCATATTACATTCTGGATGACTCCACGGTTTTAACCATGGTGCAGTCCCCTGTTCCAGTGCTGCAACAATTCGGTCTGTGATATGTTGGTATAAATCAAATTTAGTTTGAGTGTTCATTAGTGTTTCTCCAAAGTTCAGGTAGAAAATGGGGAAACACTATTACCCTTATCGGGCACTAGTTTCCCCGATGGGTGGTTTAAAATCTCAACAGAGATAGTTTTTCTAGGTTCATCAAAACCAGTAGAACTGCCTATAATGCAGTAACTACAGATAATTTGTTAATCAGTATTGATTCAAGTTAAACATAATCCTCATATCGAAAATTACTTTGGTAATACAAAGTTACATTATTTCAGATCCATTAAAGTAAACGTTGAAAGCTATTAGCAGCAATAAAGTGATAACTTTTTTCCGCAGCTTCTGTTTCCGTAATCATTCCCTGCTCCAGCAAAACATGGGTGATTCCATTGAAAAACTGATGTAATAGAAATGAAATAAAACCTGTTGTTTCAACTTTTACTGGGCGACAATGAAACTGCATATCCTGCCAAAGTTTAATATCATCTTTTAACTGTTGAGAGCTCACAATTTCATATACAACAGCAGAAATATTAACTAAATTACCGTTGTTATTCAGCCAAATTGTATAACGATTCCAATCTCCTTTTCTCATTGGCTCTATACAAATGTGAAATAGGTATTGGTAGGCTTTATTATTTAAATTGCGGTTATCCCAGATGTATTTGAGTAAATCTAAATCGTGTTTCATAATGTTTCTCCAAAAGAAAAAAGTGGAGAAACATCTTACCTATAGGGAAAATATTTCCCCACAGGGTAAAAAACAATCTCGATAAGCGGTCAAATTGAAATAAAAAACCTACAAATCAGGCATGCAAGTAGGCAAAACGTGCGGCATTACTACGAGCAGAAGCTATAGCATTACTAATAAGCTCTTGTCGATAACCACTCAATGAATGGTCTGTCGGCGAATAGCTTACGCCTGTAATTTCATCGCTACCTAGTTGAATGCCACTTTCCTTATCAGTAACGGTTGCTACAAAATCAGCATAGCAAAGTTTCCCTTGTAGGATTTCCTCTATCATTGCCTCAAAATCGCAGACATCACCACATAGCCAATCAACAGACTCTGAATAAAATTCAGAGGATTTACGTTTAAGTTCTATCAGATAGTTTTCCGTGTTAAATTTGAAAATAGTTTCCGTCTGATACGGTGAGGCCTCAATAATCTGATAGCCATTCGATTCTAAGGCACAGGAAGTATCTTTAATATACTGACCTAAATCTTGAATAAATCCATCCCACAGGGCTTTGTATTTTTCCACTTTTGATGTAGGGAAATACCACTCTTTTCGGGCATCACGATCATAGAAAAATGCCAAATCATCTGCTGTTCTAACAGAAAGCTCCATCGTATTACAATGCGAATAGCGGTACCCAAAACTATTTCGTATGATTTCAAAATCCACGCCATAGTGAGGCTCCCAAGATTCAATGTGATTCAGCAGATTAGAAAACATTTTTTGTGTGCGTTTCTGAGGATTTAGCTTGTTGAAAAGATTAATTAACGTCTCCGTATTAAGCCTACCGTAGAATGCTACGCCATCGCCTTGACAATGAGAAAGTGAATACTCAATGTTTAAGCAATTAGGAAAACCAGCTTTAACAAGAGCGTGTTTAAAATAAGTGTTTAAGACTGAGCCAGACATTGCGCTTCTCCTAAAATTAGAGGGAAACACATTACCCTTTTCCGGAAATTGTGTTTCCCGAAAGGGTGAAAGATTGATTACCACTTATCGAAGTTAATCGCTCTGAATTTATAAACGGATATAGGTTGATCATAGAGTTCTGTTTCCGAAATCCAATTGTGTTCAACCAAGATTTCTCTGACAAGATACATAAATGTACTCATCAAATGACGACTATGACTAAACCCGTTTCCACCAACATAAGCAAACCCTCTCAGGGTTTTGCGAATTCCTGCTTTAACAACAAGGTAAGTAATATCAACCTCGCCATAAGACGGGCAGACATCAAAGCGAGAAAAAACAGAAAATGCTTTGCCAAACTTGGTCTCACGCTCTAATTTCACACTGAATAGATCATGTGCATGGCGTAAATTCCAAAGTACACTGTATAAGTGCAAATCTGTTTCGGTATATTGAATTTTTTTACGAGCCATAATGTTTCTCCTAAAAAATAAAAGGGAAACATTACTTCCCTCTGGGGATAATGCCTCCCCTTGTGAGGTATAAGAATAGGATGTGAATATGAAGTTGCCTATGCTCGACTAACAATTAGCTTGCCGTTCTGCTCGGACACACTCAGAAAGCGAAAATTAAGTCCTTGCCGAGACGGCATTTGTTGCATAAATCGCACGCTTTTGATGTCCTTATCTCGATTTTGCCACGCTTCTAAAGCTCTATGACTAATTTCTTGCTGTAAGGCTTGATGCTCTGATGTCCATTCATTAAGTTTAGTTGGTAAAACATCTCCAATACAGGAAAGTCTAATATGAACTAACATACATTTCTCCAGAATAAGGGGAAATGCATTCCCCTTAAGGGAAACAACATTTCCCCGATGGGTGAGTTAAATTAGATTAAAGAGAGCTGAGTACCAAAAACGGCAGCCATACCACATACAAAGGCAATAATGGCAGCCAACAAAGTCCAGAAAAACATCTTACGCTTAATGCGGGAAATTTCCTGTTCATATTCGGCTGCTTGTTCGTCTAAGCACATTTGCAGTTCTAAGGCTCGCATTTCATCTTCTTCAGCAATCCGTTGATTGATGCCTTTGGTGACTTCAACATACTTGCTTTTGGCTTTATGTTTCGCTGAAACAAAAATATTACCTAGCTTGTTGCCAAGTTTCCAAAAAAGAGAAGGTTTTACGGTTTTGGATGATTCAAACGGGATAACATCCCATCCTGCGGTTTGTTGACTCATAGCGAGTTCTCCTAAAAGTTAAGTGAATAAAATTCCTCAGGAGATCGCAATTCCAAGGGAATTGAAATATCCCTCGGAAGGTAGGTGTGTAGGTAGCATTCCTGCAAATTTGCAGAGTTCCCTTTCAGAATGCTGGGAGACATTTTGGGTAAATAACTCAACTACCTCTAAGGATAGCCGCCGCTTTTCAAGAGTTATGCGACTTTTAAGGGCTGTATCTACAGCGTCTTAATGCTTAATATCATACGAATTCCTCCAATAAAATCAACCGTTTTTTTGTTCAAAAAATATCTCTTTTTTGAAAAGAGTTTTTCCTATCCTCAACATAAAAATCTCGCTAATTTTCTGCTTATTTGTTCGGGAGGAGAGCGTGATGAAAGTAAGTAGATTTCTGGGATATTGCAGTATAGTAACAGGTGTGTTTTCGCCCCTTGCACAAGCACAACCCAATATCATCGTCTATACCACAAAGATGTACCCTATTCAAAATTCACAACTTGCTTCCCAGATTTATTATCTTGACCAAGTAGAGAATTTTGAAGAGTCAATCAGTCGAAACCTCAGTAAATCACCAGAGATTGCCGAACAAGAAATGCGTGCATTCTTTAATTCAGCAGATTGGAAAGCCCAAGAGCAACAATTAAAAGACGCTTATCAAGGCGTGATCAGTGGATGGCAAAATGGCATTAAGAAAGTACCTGCGGTGTTTTTTGATAATCCACAATCTTCTCCGAGTGTGATTTATGGTACGACTGACGTACAGAAAGCATTAGATGAATGGCATAAATGGGTTAAACAACAAGGTGAATCAAAATGAAAAAAACGTTTCTTACGATACTGATCTCTGCCAGTTTAGCTGTCCCAACAACCTTATATCCTCAACCAGCCAGAGCCTCATTGAATACCGCTTCCATTGCTGCATCAAGTGCCTCAACAAGCTGTTTGGAATATAAAGTTGTTGGAACCTGTTTTTGGTTATTTTGTACCTACTTTGGATGTAAGGTTCGCACATCAACCAAAATTAAGCATTATTTACCTGAAATGGTTGTTTCATCTTATAACCACGATGGGCAAACGCCATGGACAGAATTACAAGCTCTCAATCCTGGTGTAAAAGGTGGAGAATACCGTTCTCCACAACGCCAATACTCTCAACTCACTTTCAAAAATGCGGATGCGTTTGGACACCCACAAGGAGCTATCGGTCAATTATTAGGAAATACGGGGTACTATTGTAAAACTCAAACTACGCCATTTATGCCTTACTTTTTGAGTGGGCTGGATTTTTTTGCCTGGCGTGAAAATATGCCGGAAATGTTTTACCCGGAAGCTCTGACTCCGGGAATGCGGGAAGTTGGCCGTGTAGGCGATAGCTGGGGAAATATTTACCCACGTTCCGGTTGGGTAACCCAAGCACACGATTATAAAGCCTCTGCGACCATTGTGCAGAGAGTGGCAGACATTGTGAGCCGAACAGCTCAGCCACACATTTATTTCCCAGCAGCCAAAACAGGTGGTGCAGGAGAATGGCCTCCAGGACCGGTCGAAGAGGGACAAGCAAGAACACATAAATGGCAAATACTTTACCCTCAAATGTCAAATACCTGCTCTGTTTTTCCTAATGGAGGGCAAACAGATACCTATTCTTCTCAAATTTCAAATCAAGGTGATTATGCTTGGGCATTATGGCGACCTTATAGTTGTTGCAAACGCCGTGGGCAAACATTCCTTTACAGTATTGATTGGTCACACTAATAACATTGGGAGCAATAATGAAATCTCACTTTAACTTCAAAAAATCCCACTTACGGATCACGACAGCATTATTATCAAGTGTATCAGGACTATCTTATGCCGATTCGATTACGGATAAACTGGAATTTAGTAAGTCGGATTCGATTATTTCAGACCGTGTTTTTTACCAAATCGGCGGTGGAATGGGTTATATGGCTCCACCTAGTCGTGGTAATACCAAAGTTGTTGATTTAGGAATTGGTTGGAAAGCGAATTTAACCTGTGGTAATTTTGATATTAAAACGACCATTAAAAATGATTTAAACGGTCTCAAAGACGGCTTTAAAGATTTAATGGGGAATGTCATTGATTCAGCGAAAGGTGCGGTTGCAAGTATGCCTGCAATGGTATTGCAACGGGCCAACCCTCAACTCTACGATTTACTCACAAATGGTATGTACCAAGGTAAGCTGGATTTCAACCGTCTTAAAACCAGTTGTGAAGAAATGTCCAAAGTTTTAGCAGATCATACACTGGGAGGAAAATGGGGGCAAGCAGCTGATTTAGAAAGCTATAAGCAAATTACCTCCTCTCAACCTGATGCAAAACAAGCTCAAAAAGACCTGGAAGATAAAAAAGGGAAAGATGGGCGAGTTTGGATAGGAGGTCAGAAAAAAGGTGGGGAAAACCAAGAAGCTATCAATGTTGTTGGCGATGTTGTCAAAGCTGGGTTTAATTTACTGAACAAACGTAATGCCTTAGATACCAGTACAATTTCAGGTTCAAGCTGTGATGGGAATCTTTGCCAAACTTGGGATAATCCACAAACAGCAGCCGATTTTTTAACTAAGATTATTGGTGAACAATCTATTTCGACTTGTAAAGAGGATTGTGGCACTAAAACCAGCTCAAAAGCCGGTGTAGGCTTGAGTCCGGAAATTGAGGAAGAACATGTTCGTACTATTGTCAAATTAGAGAATGTACTGAATATGGATGTGCCTAAGGCTGAATTGTTAGCTGATTTGAGTTCAACTACTGTACCAGTAACAAGAGGGCTTATTGAGAGTCTTCGAGATGATCCTGATGTTGAGGTATTAAGCCAACGCTTATCTGCAGAAATTGCGACTAGTAAGATAATGGAAAAAATGCTCCTGGCTCGGCGAGCAGTCTTAGCTGGTATGCGTGAGCCAAATGTCGCTCAAAATGCGGATGCACAAGTAGAACTGGAAAGAGTACTCAATATTATTGACCGTGAAATTTCCCAAGTAAAACTAGAAATGGATATGCAAAAAATGATCACCGGCAATACGGCTTCGGTGATTTTGCAAAGCAAATCCGAACGAGAAGCTCTTGCTGGTGCTCATAGTTTATCTCAAGACAGTCTGGATAAACGTGTTCAAGGACTTGAAAACGGTAATGTTGCATTAACTGATTTAGAGGCAGGCTCTAATATTAACCTCTCTCGTAGAAATATTGCATTGAGTATCCCGAATATTCCGAATGTAGCTGCTCTCATACCTAATCTGCCAAATCGAGGTGGTTCAGGTGTAGGTGGAAATTTCCCATCACTCGCACAAATCAGCGGTTCAACGATGGATCAAGCAACAGGATTACTACGTAATTTTGAAGGCTTTATCTCTAAGGCTCAATGGGATGTAAATGCTCATCGAGTAGGATATGGTTCCGATACAATTACCCGAGCTGATGGTACGATCGTAAAAGTAACCAAAGATACGGTCATTACCAAAGAAGATGCAGAGCGTGATTTGGCCCGCCGAACAGCTATCTTCGCAAATAATGTGAGAAAAGAGCTTGGAGATTCAAATTGGAATGCGTTACCGCCGAACGCTCAAGCTGTTTTAGTGTCTTATGCATATAATTATGGTTCACTTGCTAAAACAAAAAGCGTACTTGATGCAGCCAGAAGATCAGCTCAAAGTGGTGATATGAATGCTTTAGCTACTGCAATCAGAAATCGCCAAGTTGATAATAATGGCATCAATGCACGTCGCCGGAATCAGGAAGCTGACTATATTCTCGGTAAAAATTAACCTCATAAGGAGTTACATTTATGCGTAAATTATTAGGTATTACTGTACTTACACTTTGTACAACTTCAGCATTTGCAACGGATAAAAATGTGGTATTTTCTTGTACCAGCACAGAAGGTAAACCTCTCACAGTTAAACGGGTAGGAAATGATTACGAGTATTCGTATGATAAAACTATCTTCAAAAACCCAATCAAAAAAGCGGTGACCAACGATGGCTCAATTATCGCTAGAGGATCAGGTTTTACCACGTATGCATTAGAACTGAAAAATGATGGTTTGAAGTATGTAGTTGGGTTTGTTCAACCAAATGGTAACTCAAAAGAGTTTATTGAGCCTGGAGCAACGATTAGCCGTGATAATGATCAACCAAGCATTGGCTCTGTAGATTGTGATCCTTACAAAAAAATCTATTATAAGTTTGATGTTCATTTAATGAATACCTTGTAATGCGATAATTCAATAATATGGGGGAATGGCTTGATTTTTCATCCCCCATACTCTATTATATAGATGTGGTGCTAGAGCCAGCCCACGTTAAAAAATACAAAGCTCGGTAGATGAACTATTGTGGTGCCAGAGCCGGCCCACGTTAAAAAATACAAAGCTCGGTAGATGAGGCCCCTTAAGTCGTAAGATTTAAGGGGTTTTGCTTAGGATATAAAATGGATATTACAACACAAAATATTGAACTTAGATACTTATCTGAGCAGTTTTACCTTGATGTCGCTCCACATCTGAAAGAAATTTTGCTTAAAGAGACTCGCCCATACTGTGTTCTATTAGTTAGAGTTAAAAATTTAGATTTTGCCCTACCATTGCGTTCTAATTTACCTGAAAGAGAAGGAGTTGGAATTAAAACGATACCTAATCCTCAGGAATACGGCAAATTTAAAGGAATTGATTTCTCAAAAGCCATTCTACTGACAGATAAAAGCTATTTAAAAACAGATACCGTTCAGCTCAAAAACAAATCAGAATTGTTGAATATCCAAGGTAATGAGCGTAGAATTGTTCGTGAATTTAAGAAATATGTGAGTGAATATATCACTGCACATAAAAACGGTTATAAATTAGATCATAAATTTGAATATACAACTTTAATTAATTATCATACTGAGCTGAAAATCAGCTAATTAGAATAATTGGAGGAGCTATGAAATTTATCGATTTCGGAAAGCAGCTCGCTAACCCAGTTAAATTTATCAAACAGAATACTGCATTTTTACCTAAGCCTATTCAACAAGTGGTCGTTTTTGCGGTAATTTTTGCAGGATTGCCTCTATTTATCTTGGGTTTCTTTATTCTCAGAATATGGGCTTATAAGCATATTTCTTTGTATAGTGAATATAAAGATATGGCTAATTCAGAAATATCGTCTAAAGATACAGATTTAAAATCACTTTTTTCTGATGATGAAGAACAAGAAGATGATGAATATCAATATGGGTATGATGGACCAGGTATATATCTAGGTAATTACCGTGTTGATGAGTAAAAGTAAATAGAGTGGTATATACCACTCTATTATTCAGTTGTTAGATTATTTCCCTATCTTGGAACCCGCTGTTTTAGAGTCTCTAGAACCAGTAGTTAAATGACTTGCAAACTCTCCCATTTTTACTCCTACCCAAGACATACTGCCTAGCCAAATCGCTGGTAAGACCAAGAACATAGAACCCATCACAAAATTCACAATAATATCGTCTTGTGTATTTTCAAGGAAATAAGGGTTTATTCTGCTATGTGTGCCTGAATCATAGAGGACCGACAGCAACCAAGAGTCAAGCCATCTAGCTAGTTCCCACCAAAATGTGAGTGTAACTAATGCGAAATTCACAAAAGTTAGCGTAACCAATGTTTTTAACGAATAACCACTCATAACCATAATTAAAGGCGTGAGAATAATCAATGCCATTAATGCAAATGAATGCACCATCGGTAATGCTTGCCGCATCGAATCAAAAGCAGGGAATGCTCCGATACTGCCTAATGACAGACCAAACATTGAAGCTGTTTTAGTCACTTCATTTGTAAATGATCTGTCTAAATTTCCCCCATACCCGGGATAAACTTTCCCTCTCGAAATATCCATATTCTCAGCTCGTAATACGGTACGAAGTATGGATTCATCGGAATTTTCTTTACTGCTGAAAAAATCAATCACTTTTGCAGAGAAGTTCTGTTTTACATCATCTAATAAACGATCTTTTAAACCATTATTCGCCGTATCCCACCACTCTGCACAATTTGGAAAACCACCCTCTCCATTATTCGGCAATCCATTATCCCGAGAAGCATTATAGGGAAATAGACTATGAGGTTGTTGGGCTCGATAACGGGGATAAAGCTCGCTATTTGCAATCAAAATACGGCCACCTAACCAGCTAGTCTCACGAACCTGTGCTGGGCTCAATGAAAGTTGGCTATTTTGAATTTTCTGACGTGCCGGTACATAGCATTGTTGTACAAATAAGCGAACCTCTGTCAATAATGCTGGATTATTGATTTTCTCGTGTTGAACTTCAAAACGAACTTGACGTAAATCCGGTTTGCAGGGAATTGAAGCTGTTAAGGCGTGTGTTACCCCTTTGTTGATTTGATGAAATAATCCCCACCAGATAGGGACTCTCGCTTGTTGATCACCCAATTCAGAGTTCATTTGGTTATAACCACTATCCTCTGGTGCAGTTGGAACACGATAACCACAGGCTTTAGAACGTTCTACATTCAACTCAATATTATTCAGGTTGATCGGTATCATTGGAGCTAAGACCAATACAACGACAAACATCGCCGGGTAAAATTTGAGGCTGAGCCAAGTAATAAGTAAATCCCCTTTATTACCTTCGTCCTCACCTTGTTTTTTGACTTCCATCCACGTACTGATTAAGACAAAAATGAGAGGCAGAACAAACAACCCTGTTTGAACCAATACAGCGAAAATATTGTTGTTGATGATCCAAGCCAGTAAGGTAAGAAAGTATTCTAAGTAACTATCTACGGTAAAGGTCATCTCATCCTCCTTAAAGTAGATACAGTAAATTAAGTCCCTCAATAATTGGGATGACAGATAAAATCATTAACCTGGCTTTTAATGGCATTTGCCCTTTTCGATTAAGTTGTACCATCAATAGCCAAATAGCTACATATAAAACAAATCGCCATCCCAACCAGGCATAGCGGGTTTCATAGAACCACGCTTGAAAATTTGTGGAAGGAAAATAGGTCATTGCCAACCAGCCAACAACGAGTAGTAATAAAATAATACCGATGATCATCAAGGTTATTTTTAATACAGTAATAACCCTTGTCATTTTAGGCTTTGTTGTATCAGACTTCATTATTATCTATTACCTCGTTATACACAGAGTTATCCGCAATTGATGTGGATAAGGGTAAAAGATTACTTTTCAAACCGAGATACTGAGTAAGGAATGCCGAAAACCAATAAGCATCCACATGATCAGCTATTTCAATAATTAAACGAGCTGACCATTCACTGTTATTGGAAGTTGGTAGCAAAGAACGCCCCGTCACATTAAGTAATAAGTGAACAGAACCCTGCTCACCAGAAAGTTCGATAGCCCAGTGATTTTGCACGACACGATGAGGGAATAAGGTAATCTGTTTCCCAACGCCGATGAGTTGGCGAATTTGTTCACAAAATCCAAGCAATTGAGTTTCTACCGCTGGAGATACAACTCCTAATGAGGATTTTTGTGGGCCTGCATTAAATAAACGGTAATGTTGTTTATTCATTAGTGTATTCCTCTTGCTTTATCAATCCGAGCTGCAACCTCTAAAGCTGCATCGAGTTCGGTATAGCCGTGCTGCATCATCAGTTGCTTACGTTCTGCTTTTTCATGTTTTTCAGTCATTCCTAAAGCTAAAAATAAGCTAGGCGGTACAACTCGGAATAGAGCTTCCATATTCGTTGCTAATACCACGCCCTCGGTATATTTACGATCTGATTTTTTGGCAGATAACAACATCGTTTTCTGGGCCTCTGACAGTTTCCGGAAACGATTGATTTCATCAATTTCACTGGCAGACACATTCAACAATTCCCACCATTCGACCATTGAGAGTAATTTCGCCGCTTCATTCGGGAAGTCATCCATATTTTGAGTAGCAAGCCATAGCCAAATCCCTAGTTTACGCCACATTTTTGAGCCTTTAACTAGGAATTTAGCTAATAATGGGTTGGCCGTGATAATGTGTGATTCATCTGTTACATTCAGAATCATCCGATCACTGTGTTGGTATTTTTCACCAAGACTGTTGATATGGTTAATGAGTGAAATATAGGAAATGGCCAACTCTGCTTCATAGCCTTCCCGGGCAAACATAGCTAAATCAACTAAGGTTAGATCAGCCTCCGGCCAAATTGCCCCCTCTCGATTAAAAAATTGCCCATTTACACCGGTACAAAACATTTCTAATGATTCTGCCATTTCTGCTAAACGGGTACGCCGTTCTTCACGAGTATGCTCATCATGACTTAATGCTTCCAAAGCATTTTTAATATCTTCAGTCAGCGTTTGTCTGCCTTCAGATTTGGTTTGGCGAGCTGCATTTAAAATGGCACGACGAATAGCAGCACGATCAGCACGGCTCATTTTTTCATCTTCTTTCTTTTCACCTCCGGTGATCATCAAACGTGCCGTCAGCTCCATTTCGGCCAATAAATCTCGTTGCATATCACCTTCATCATCAGTGTCATCGTTATCCTCAATGTCTTCCGGCACATCTTCCGGGTTTAATTCCATATCCAATAGACGATGTGCTTCTGAAAAGAGTGGTAAGACAATGCCGCTGTTTGGAGCTAACGTAATGCGATTTACAGTCAGTCCGAAACGTTCTGCATAGTCCGCTAATAAACCAAATGAATTTCCTGCCTCAACAACAAAAGTCCGTGGGCGATAAACGGCCATAGCCTGACATAATTGCCCACATAACGTAGCTGATTTTCCCGAACCGGTTGGACCTAATAATAGCTTGTGAGCATTTTTGGTTCTGTCTTTACGGTTAAATGGGTCGAAATTAAATGGTGCTCCTCCTCGATTAAAGTAAGTGATCCCCGGATTCCCAGTCCCGGTATCTCGGCCAAAGATAGGTAATAAGTTTGCCAAATGTTGTACAAAATAGTACTTCGTGTAGTAATGTGATTTGGCATCCATCTGCGGATTAAAATTCATTGGTAGCCAACGCAAATAGCTGTTAAGTGGGGCAATTTCTGCATTTTCCTTCACGGGTTCTAGGTTGTTACTGAGCAGAATCGTTCTCAACTGGCGAGAACGGGTACGTAGCTCCTTTTCATCCTTACCTCGAACGTAAAATGCAATAGCTGCTTGATAGAGTTTATGCCCCTCTTTAAGATAAGACTGTACAGTTTGACAGTCTTCTTTTAGGTATTTCGACTCAAAATTTTCACCTACCGCTCGACTACTAATTTTTTCTAAATGTGCCTCCAACTTATCCTGTGGATGGATGACGATGGTAATTGCCATAATGGTTGATTCCGGCAACAAGTCAAATAATGCATTGATATTACGCCCACGAGTAATCTCGCCAGTCATCAACCCCACTTCCGGTTGTTTCCTCAAATTATTGACTACAACAACTTCGTGCGGTTGGTCATCAAAATACCAATAGTTGCCTTCATTTTTCGGTTGAGAATAAAATAAATCTTCACTGAAATCGTTAAACGCTAATTCTGGAAGCCCGTCATTTGAGGTTTGTTTACCAAAGAGATGGTAGCAATCATTGTTGCTTAACCCCTCAAAATTAATAGAAGGATTGGGATTAAACCAACGTAACAGCCATTGACGAAATTGTTCGCCATCCAGTCGCTGCAATTGTAATCCAGCAGTTGTTAGAGCTCCATTTATGCGAGAACAAGCATTGTTCAGCTGCTCGACAATCAGATTTTCATTAGTGTCATTGGATTTATCAACATACCGATAGATCACCATTTTGGTACTACGTATACGACCAGACCAAGCTGTATTTGTCACTCGCTCATCAATAAAAAGCCCCTCTGGTTTACCGATATCCTTGAAATGCTTGGCTTGTACCCGTAACCATTCTTCGCTAAATGCACTATTTTTAGCGATAGGCGAGATATAATTTCGTAGCTGTTCAATATAAGGCTGTAAATCATCGCTGTCTTGGCAATAAAATTGAACAACGTACGGATTTACATCCAATTCATCAAAGCTGTCTTGCAAGGCATCTTTGACAAGATTACGTATCCGACTTAAAAATTCAATACTACGGCCAGCAGTACCAATCGGCTTAATATCAAATACTGCCCCAACACTACGGGCATCATCAAGGAGTATCACACCGTGCTCATTCAAATATTCTCCCCAAGGTAGATGATCGATAAAGGAGGGCTCTTGTGAGTATAACCGACGGTGATGCTGTGACTGGGTGAGTTTTCCACTGCGTTTTAATTGTTGAACCTCGTTATTTACCTCACTCATTTTATTTTGAATGATGTCAGACTCACCGGTATTTTCATTTGGTTCACTTGATATAACCCCTGCTTTAGTCGGTTTGAAAGAGGAAAATACCTCACTTAAAAAAGACATGATTAAAGCCCTCTTGTTCTATCACCCGGCTGAGCATATTGAACTCGTCCATAGAAAGGTAGTACTGTAGAATATCCTGGAATACTGAGAGGCTCTCCGGAACGAGTTTGATGTGGGTACACATACATAATCAGATCCGGATTAGGTAAACGAGGGAACAAGTTATTAATTTCATTTTCTGCCGTACGGGTATAGGCTCGTTGCTCACTATTAGGAATATAATCGACAGGGTCAAGTGTTCGCCCTTGTTGTGAACGGTATAAGTGTAGATCGTTATTACTCGCTCCTTTATCCCAAATATCCCGCATCGTACTGCCGTTAGTAGGTAATAATTCTTCTGTTGATGTTGTGCAACCTGTTATCAATAAGGCACTTATCATTATGCAAAATAAATGTTTCATCGTTTGTTCCTTCTAATCCAGTTGTGAATTCGTTGATTTTGAGCCATATTTCACTTTACGACCTTGGGCGTTGTAATCGATTTCAATCTCTTTCTCGATATGAATAGAGACACGATGACCCGGTGGCACATATACAGCATCAAAGTTTTCAGCAAAACGTTTTCTAAACCAGTCAGCAGATTCTTTTAAGCCGCCTCCGATAGCTTGTCCTAAGATGAACTTACCCTGATCGCCGGTAACAGCTCCAACAACACTACTTCCATCAACAACAGTGGTTGTTTGTGACTGTGAGAATCCTTGGGCAGCAGCACTTGCAGCAGCCAAAAAGAAATTCGTTCCCAAATATTCTGGGGCATTGGTTTTCCGCTCTCCTGGAACACAAGGGATACCCGAACTATCTGATAACCAGCCAATCTCTTCGCCATTCCCTTTATTAGAGGTACTCACAATACGTCCATCATTGAACACAAAAGTCATACTTTTTACACTGCCTCTAACACAGGATAGTGTCCAGTCGCCAGTAGCAGTACCTGATACAATTGCTCCGTCTACATCAGGTAATTCAATACCATTAGCAATGAGATTTTCTCGACCAATAAGTACTTTGAACGGATAAGCATCCGATACTCGATTATCAATCGGGATACGTCCGATGAGTCCCGTCATTGCAACTGAATCAAGGAATGTTGAATTACTTGGTATGGTATATACTGATGTCATCTGGTTTTTACCACGTGCGTTTCCAGCCGTTCCTTGTGAGCTTGTCACAGTATCTGTTTCCGGGAAAAACGGCAGACCTTTCTTTTCGTTATTTCCTGCAGATTGTCCTCCATTAAAATCTTTCGGAAAGCCAAATTTAGTTGCTACTGTATTGCCTGACACAGGTTTTCCACTTGCATCCAAACTAATCTGATCGCTTGGTTCTACCCAATACATTCCACTGGTATCCACGTTGGACATAGTTGCACCACCGATAGGTAATTTATCTCCTGCTGTTCCAAATCCTTTATTCGGTACCGTATTAGGCTGAGCCTCTACCTGAGGGGTAGACTCTTGTGTTGTTGGTTTGTTATTAACGAGAGTCGCCATATCAAATAATTGCATTTTCAAATCTGCAATCTGCTCTTGCAGTTTTCGGGTTTCATTATTTACCGCATCATTGATACGACCATTCACTAAATCTTCTTTCTGTTTGAGTTGGCGATTTTCATCAATTAACTCATCCATACGACGCTCATTGGATTTAACGGTTGTCACAAGGGTACGCAGCGTATCAATCGGCGTATCACCTTGAATACCCATTGTTCTGACTTGTTCAGGTGTTAAATCTTTAATGGAAATATCTAAAATTTCCTGTTGTGTCGGTTGTGGAACTGACTCACTACGTCCAAATAAGGCATAGACAATTCCACCGACTAAGATAAATACAATGCCCAGTATGACAAATAAGGCTTTATTCGCTTTCATTGCCTTTCCTCCTACTTCGCCGATTGAGCCGGTTTAGTTTCAACTTTTGTTGTTCTTTTCACTTTTTTACTGACTAGTTTGACTGGACGGGTTTCCGGAATTAATGCGTTATTAGCATAGCCTTCGGTCACTAAATACAGGGTTGTGGTATCTTCATTTTCTCCGTACCCCCCAAGCCAATTATGCTGGAAAGTCGCTGCATAAAATTGTCCTTGAAGCTCTCGAGGGTCAAGCGTAATTTGAGTGTTACCCTTATTTTGCAAACGAATAGCGGTAACTACATATTCGTCTAACTGCCAGCTAATTAAAGGTGTTGCTTCTATTGAATAAGCCGGTAGCAGCTTGGTAATTTTTTTAGGTAGACGATGTGCCACACGACGCACACCATCTAAAGGTTCAACTGTACGTAGTGGAGCATAAAGTGATTGTGCTGCATAACGGGTCAATGCGGCAGGTACTGGAAGCTGAGGACGGCTATTCGCAATAGGCAGATCAGAGCTTTCATCATCTCTATTGCTTGAAAAAGATTGTTTTTCTACCGTACCGTCAAAAACCACTCGAATTGCCTCTTCAGGATTAGCGACTTTCGAAGCTGCTGTTAAATCAAATAGAAAAATTTCACCGGTTGTAACATCACGGAATTCTATGCGAGTGGAGGGAAATGTTTCTAATGCTTTTAAATAGACGGCTCCACCGGTAGATTGAATTCGTAGCTTACCGTCCAGTTCTGCCGGATAACCAACCTTGACATTTTTATCGACAAAAATAATTCGTTCTTTTTCCACTTGTAACGCAACAGGAAGTGGTTTTCTTTCCCATTTCATCAATACATCAGCCAAGCTACTCCCAGAGAAGCCTATAAGCAAAGAGACGAGCAAAATTGGTAGACGTTTCATTATTTTTTCTCCTCTGTTTTTGGCTCAACACCTTCTAAGAGTTTTGGAATGGAGTGATAGCAATTAAACCCTAATCCCCAAGGGTTTTGAGCAGAATCGACATCCATTCTCACAATACTGATAGGAAAACGAATATAAACTCGTTTTACCGGCTGTCCTTGGAAATGTTCATCCACACTTAAATCAAGATTGACAGCCCAACTATCTTCACTGAATATGGTAACTTTATCTTCACTATATCCTCTACCGGTAATTTCATACACCATACGGGTTCGGCTGCGTAGTTCA
Organism: Histophilus somni 2336; assembly: GCF_000019405.1. NCBI lineage: Bacteria > Pseudomonadati > Pseudomonadota > Gammaproteobacteria > Pasteurellales > Pasteurellaceae > Histophilus > Histophilus somni. Next base: position 1,951,603 of record NC_010519.1, read on the forward strand.
TTGTTACGCAGACGATCTTTATAATCTTGTCGTAAAAATGCTTCACAGTGTGGTGTTAAAAATGGTTTGAGGGTGGTGATATTTTTCTCATAATCCTCTTCGCCATTTGTCATCCACCGATTCATTTGCTGGAAAATTTGATAGGAGAATGCATAAATTGTTGGTTTAGGAATTTCCCACCAAGCTCGTTGGCTCCCAGCACGCAGATCTGGTGGGTTGTATATCGTAAGGCGACTTGGGAAAGTATAGATTACGCCTGCCAGTACCAAAATAATAATGAAAAACAGGAAGGCAAAAATTCGAGTCGTTTTGATATGTTTATCTTTTTCGTGTAATTGGCTTTTTAACTGGCTCATTTGTTATTTCCTTCTATATCGGCGAATAGACCAAAACCCTTCTCGTTTTATAAACTTATGACCGTTAAAGAGGTCATCCATTTTCTTTTCAACTAATCTATTTAAATAAGCCTCTGGTTTTCCTCGTTTAACCGCAGCGACAATACCTTTTCCGATTAAGACAGTTGCGATGCAGAGCAACATTGCCATTGCCGGAATAAGAAGCCAAAAATCAGTTAATATCCACAAGAAGAGACCAACAATCAGACCTAACATAAATCCTAATCCGGCAGATATGCCGAACTCACTAACTGTCATCCCACCGTAAACGGTAGCTTCACGATTAAGGCGGGTGGGAAGAAAAGGAATGGTTGTATCTTGTTCTGACATATTGGTCTCCTAGACATTTTAATTAGAAGAGTCCGACTGCAAGTTTGACTAACCACAAGCAGAAGAAAATCACAATAAAGCCGATAATTAAGGCGAGAATAAAGTGTCCCCAACCTTTTTTACCATTTTCAGATGTAGCTTCGTTATAGATGCCAATCAATGCTTTAACAACTGTCAAAATGGCTACGGCTGCTAAAATAACAGCTCCGAGAGTGACAAGACCTTTCAGAACAATCCAAATAATTTCCATTGGATCTTTGGTATTACTATCCACGCCTGGAATTTGGAAGTCTGGGATTTTGGAAGCATCAGGACCGGCTGCAAATGCATTTTGGAGGGAACCCCAGAAGAAGAGCATTACAGCCAAATAACGACTATGCAGATGTTTCGTAAGAGATTTAATGCGGTTCATAATAGACCTCGAATCTAATAGATAAAGAAATAAGTAACACAAGCTAACAGTGCCACTCCTTTGAGAAATAAAACTAAAAGTGAAAAAGGACTTTTATCTCTAAATGAAAATCCCTTATAACCACTATTCAATGCCCAAGCGACGGCTAAGAGCAGTAATGAAAGAAAAATAATGGCGATCATGATTTTCAATCTAAAAGGGTCGATACCGCTGGCAACAGAAAACGCATTCGCAGGGGAGTAAGACATCACTGCCCCCGTAATTTGCTATAATCATCACTTAATGTACGTAGTACATTCGGATCACGAGGTAATGCTCGGCTTGGATTGATATATTGTTGAATTCCTTTTTTGACGGTTTCAATATCACTGTGAATAGCAGAATAGTTAAAGTATTCTCGTGTTTTAGGCGAGGCTTTAGCTACTTTTTCTGCTCGTTGAAGTGATAATTTTGCCGCTTCCAGTTGCTTAATTGCCTGGGCTAATTGCTCTTGTTCTGTTGAAGCAAGTGCTGGCAAGCAAGATAAGGTAACAAGGACAACAATACCTTTCCTTAAAGATGTTGAAATAGACATAGTGCACCTCTATTTTTAGTTTTACTTCAGGTTAAGAGTGCCAAAAGCGATCCTAAAATTTAATGGAAAACTCTGTTACCGTTCAGAAGAGAAATTGCACAAAATAGTAAATGGTGAGAAAGATATTATTCTATGTTTAAGCTAGTCAATTAAGTAGTATCAACACCGAAATCTTCACGCTTTACGATGAGATACCAGATGAGATATCTAGCACTGTTCCTTGTAGTTTTCCCATATGTTGCCCATTCTCTTCCTTCAGCACAGAAAGTGGGGAATATTTGCCATGCAGAAAATGCTCAATATAATTACGGAGGTCTTTGGGAATTAAGTTTAAGAGGAAAGTTAATCTGTAATTATTGGCAATTTCTAGGCGATGATGAGCGAAAAAAGATAGAGTTACAATTGGATGAGTACGGGGAATTTCCTATTTGGAATACCTCTGAACAAATTTCTGAACAAATCATTGAAGATGATGAATATCCACAATATTGGGAAGTCGAAGACTGGGAGGATTCTGATTGGGATACTGAGTCAGAAAATGAAGATACAGAGGCAACAACAGAAGAATAAGCCCCCGCATATTGCTAAGGGCTTATGAAATTTACAAGAATTTCTTGAAACTCGCCGCAGTTATACAGATGGATAAACCAAACAAACAGGCTGCTGGGACTAAAATGATGTTCGGATGAATTGAAAACGGGATAGATAAATAAAGCACCCAAGCTGTGACCATCATTGGCATAATATAACGTCTAGCGTGATGGTATAGGTAGGCTGATTCCCGCCCGGCACCAAATTTTCGTATATCTCGTAATGACAGTCCTTCGGTTAAACCGGAAAGTGCAGTCAATAAAAAGAGTGGGCTGGTAAAAACAATAATAATGAGGCGAATAATAAAGGTGATCACCACATAAATAACAGATTCAATATAGGCTCTGCCGTAGTGATGTACCCACTGTTCCATACTACCATTACCCGGTGAAGTTAACCACTCCTTAACACCCGTATAAACGAATAACCAGTTATACACGTTTTCAATAATTGATGTTGCAAAAGCAGTAGAAGACTTGGCAAACAGGCTTTGAGAAAAGTCATCCGATAGCCATTGCATCTCATTGAGCATCATCGTTTGGCTATGCAAATGCCCTTCTTGCGGCCACCAGAAAGCAATGCCTATCCACTCTAAAATAATGCTGAATATGAGAGATACTGCAATTGCAGCAAGCGACATATTTATTTTTCCAAAAATCAGGTTGATTAAACCTGATTTTCGGCGAGCTTTAGTTTCTTCACTCATTGCAAACTATCCTCTCTATCGAGCTGGCACTGGACAAGGATATAGCCGGAAGGATTATTATCAAAAGCAAGATAAAAAGCGAAAATATCTTTGGATTTATCCGAGTGACGCATAGATACTTCATCGGCAGACCATAACGAAAGCCCTTGATCTGCGAATTTTTCGGCAAACTGATGGAAGGAATAACCTTGTTCAAACCATTCAATAAAATAGGATTGACTATGAATCAGGAGTTCTTCTGCATTATCTAAGCCACAGGAAGCTGAAAACTCCCCATTAAAATTACGGTATTTATTTGGTAAATCTAATAGATTGGTTCTTTTTTCCTCTCTCATTTTGGCACTACTCATCATTTTCCTCTTCATCAATATCGTAAGGTTCATCTATGCCGAAATTATCTACTTGATGGTCTATCTGTGTTTTATATTGAGGCTCCGACATCGCTTCAAATGCTTCTGCAATGTCTCGGGACGGCGTATATTCTGTAAATGCCGGTTGCCACCAATTTTCAACAACGTGATAGTTTTTACGCATATAATCTGTCAGCTCTCGTAAAGATTGAGGCATCATATCATCTTTATCGACAGCAGGTAACGGCATTCGAATTTTCCATAATTTACTACCGTCCATTAAAGCGAATGCTTGTCCTTTTGGTAAATTGGTAATGTTGGCCGGAACCAACATAGGAACGGTACTTTCGCTGATACGCTGTCCGGTATTGGAGCTAAACGCCTTATCATCGTCAGGATTACTGGAGTCAGTTGTACTGGACGTGACCGTGCTACGTTTAATCGTCACTTCGTGTAACTGTTTTGTGAGTAATTCTGCCGTAGCCGGTTCTTTTACCCTCAGCATATAGAGTGTATTGAAGTTACCTAAGGTTTGTCCCGCTTTCGGTTTACTGCCGATACGAGCTTCAATGTCGGAGAGTGTTTGTGTATAAGCAGTTACTTGTATTCCAGCACCACCGCCTTTGTTGATGAGAGGGATAAATTCATCACCCATCAATTCATTAAATTCATCACAATGAAGATTAATTTTCACTGGTTTGGATTTTTCTTTGAATGCTCCCGGTAATCCGTCATTTGTCCCAAATTTATATAAATGACCTGCCATTGAGACTAAGTCAGCAAACATACTGTTTCCTACAGCGGCCGCAACTGTCGCATCAGAGAGAGCATCTAAACCAATATAAACGATTCCTCGTTTACGAATAATGGATTCCCAGTCAAAAATCGGACGTTCATCCAAAATATCAGCATAATCCGGGGATAACAGCTCAGAAATTTTCCCTGTCGTTAATTTTTCCAATAACGGCAACAATGAGGCAACAATTTTATCGAAATAGGTACGGTCATAGCGTACAGCACTGGCAAGTCCTTGTAGAATTGGGTCAAAGACTGCACTTTCAGCAATGTACTTGTTGATCACAAAAATCAGCGGACGGTCTTTCATTCCGAAAGGAAGTGCTTTTTCATCCAGTCCAGCGGCGATGGTTGCTAAATTTTCCCAAATTTTTGGATCGGTTTTACGAATGAATTTTTCCGCATAATCAAGGAATAATGAATCAATATTTTGTACAAACTGGGAAATTTGAACATAGTTTGGGCGATTTCCCAATTCAACTAATGCACGTGCGACGATATTGACAAATCGCCAAGCGAACTCTTTAAATGCCGCCGAGTTACCCGCTCCACTTAGCTGTCCTGAAATACGCCCAGCGACTTCCGAAATACGATTAAAGCGTCCTACTGGGTTATAACGGGCAGAAATTTCGGGATAACCTAGATGGAAAACATAAAACTCATCTTCTCGCCCCGCTCGTTTTGCCTCCGCATACATTCGTTTGAGCATATCGGCATCGCCTTTCGGATCAAAGAAGACTACCACTTCACGCTCATCAGCAGTTTTACCTCGGTGGATATCCTGGGTAACAAAGACCTCAGCTAAACGAGTTTTACCGACACGTGTTGTACCGAATACTACCGTATGCCCAACCCGAGAGCTAACGGATTGAACGACATCAACCTCATCCGGCTCAATTCCATGGATAGCAGGAATACCCTCAACAGGTGGCAGAGGTCTAACCAGATTCCACCGGCTATCCTTTGAGGTAAGATGTGTTAGCCAATTTTCGTGTCGTTTTTCATACTCACGAGCCATTTTAAATAGCTTAGAAGGCTCCAGATATTTTGAACCGTTATCCGAAAAACAATCGTGTAACCGTTGAGTGTGAATAGGTTTCCATTCAAATCCCTTACCGACAAACAGATACTTATTACTGACCGGAATTTGCTTGCTTGTCATTGAATAATTAGGCAAACGTTTCAGGTTGCGATGGTAACGCACAATTTGCCAACCTTGTTTTGCCCGATAAAAGCTCAATGCTCCAAAACCAGCTGCAATACTGTAACCGATACTTGGATGGAGTGCCAAAGACCAAGGAGCTGCAGCACTGACAAAGGCACAAGAAGCGTGAACCGCTGCCGGAAAAAATTCAACAGGAGGTCGTAACCACGCCTCTAAGGTATGTTTAGCAGACATTATTGTGAAACTCCGCTTTCAGTGATTAAGACAGGGTAATGTGCAATACCAATTCGCTCTGCAAGGTCATCTCCGGGAGTTGGTAATATTCTCAGTTCCGGTACAATGTCTCGTAATTGATTAAGTTCGGAGAGTGTTTGTACATTCACTACAAGCCCTGTTGCATTCAACGTGATCAACTTCTCTCGATTTTGTTGTAACCACTGAGCTGAGGTATTATCTGCTCCAATTAAGAAAATGGCTTGCATTCCGGTTAAATCAAATGGTTTTTCTTTAATAGTCCCGGGAGATAGTTTATGGGAAACAATGGGTAAAATATCAGCCTCACTCACTGAGGCTGAAATGGAATTCGGATAGTTTGGTGCATTTTCATCGTGTTCCGGTTGCAAAGATTCATAAAAACGTACCGCACTTTCACCACCGAAATCAGCAATCACGGTTAAATCAGCCCAAGAGAAATGGGACACATATAAACTAAACAATAATACTTTTACCTTGTTTTGCATTTTTACCTCTGAAGAGTATTTTGGGGTTCTACCCAAACCATTGCATTTTTAGGTTCAACCCAAATCATTTTATTATCCGGCTCAACCCATTTGACCGATTTTCCCATTTGGCTTGTGGGATAAACGAAAGCTGCAACTCCGGTATGAATATGCCCTTGCTTGGAGACAGTCATAAAATTGGCTTCTTGCTTATGTGCTAAAAAACGTCCTTTTTGGTAATTGAGAAAGTCTCTTACCGTCATCCAACTTTTCATTCCATTACGACGCATATTTAAAATGTCTTCTTTAGTAGCTTTCCCCATCATTGCTCGATGCAGCCCATCTAAGCCGATATTATGAGCCATATATAAATTCTCATCAGTAATAGGGATATTACGGAGTTGAAATTGCTCAATATGCCAACGTGCCAATAATGCCGTTGCTAAGGTATTCGTATATTTATCTCGACGGGGATCGGCGTAAGAACCCCGATTTTTGGCTGTAATCAACTTCATACCAAGTTGCTTTCCCCTCTCTGTTTCAGATAGCCAGTTCCAGGTTCCCATAGTAAACTGCCCAACACCGGTTGCTCCTGTTGGTGAAATGTTGCCATACCAGCCATCTTCCATTTTGACAAAACCTCGTAGCATTGCTTCACTCACCTGATAACGTTGAGCAGCCATACGAATATAGCTGTCAATTTCAGAACCAAATCCATTGAAGGGCTTTGCCTGAGAAATGCTAATGTTGGAAAGAAAGACTGCAACAATGACTAATACACGAGTGATGTCCATTCACCATCCTGTTTGATTTGGTAAGCAGCGGGCATTTTTCCTAACGAATATCTCAGCCAATAGCCTTTATCGTGGTTAAGGGTAATCAATCTTTTACTGACTTTTATTGGGTCAATATTATTGTCGGCAGCCCATTTACGAATATCATTATCGGAGATGTTTTGCCCAACAATATAAATATCGAGAGGTGTTTGATTATTTGCGTAAGAGAGGATTTTCCCAAGATCACTTTTACAAGAATCGCAGTTATCAAAACGGGTAAAATAAACCACACGACCTACCGATTGAGAAATATGTGGTTCAACCTCAAAAGGTAGCTCATTCGGATAAAGTTTCTCAAACTCCTGACGATAAACTTTGTCAAAATCAAGTTCTTTTGACACTCGTTCATAATATTTTTTCGCCAACATACGAGCATATTTTTCCCTTTCCTCAGCAGTTCGTGCTTCGATACCTAAAGCAGTTAACGGATCTAGATTTGGCGACCACATACCTCGCTCACCTTTCATTAATTCGGTATAACGACTCCATTCTTCAACGGTCAATCCCCATTCTTTAGCCTGTTTTAGGCTATCACTTAATTGTGATTGTTGATGTTGGCTTTGTTTCTGCAAAGTCGATTGTGAGCTACTTACGGTCTCTGTTTGCATATTTTGAGCCAGAGTAGGTAATGCAAAGGACAATAAAAGAGGTAGTACTGCCAACGGTATAGCTTTACGGCATAAATTAAACTTCATTGATATTTCCCTCATTATTCCTCAATGACCTCGGTTTTAATTGTTGTCGTTGTAACGGCAACAGCAGGTTTATGAGGGTTTTGGAATGAACTTTCCCGAGCTTTAAAGCAAATCGTACGGGATATATCATTAAGAGTTAGTTCATAAGCGGGACCTGCAATCATTTGTAGAGCTTCATATAATTTCATCGGACCGAATTGGTAATGAACTTTTGGAAGAGGTCGGGTAAAAAGTGTTTGAACCGCATTACCTTGTTCTCCGATAGGTGGATAACACAAATCTAAACCCGTATTAGTTAATGTAGAACGCAAACCTTGCTGGACATTCGCAGTAAAACGATTTTTAGGATTGGAGACTTTGACTGATACGACTTGTTCAAGCAGATATTTTTGACCTTCCTCCGGAGCAATACTGATTAAGGTGTAGCGTCCGTCACGTACCACTTCGGTATTCGAGGTAGTCTGTTCTTGGTAAATATCTTTGGACACGATACGGTCTTGTGGAGGTAATTGTTGCATTTGAGGTGTTAGCAATGAATCAGGCATAGGTGTGATTTCATCACTATTTTGAGCTGTATCCTGTTGATGAACACAACCACTTAAGCCAAGCATAAAAACAGTCATTAAGGATATTTTTGTTTTCATTTAATCTCTCCAAGTATGAAAGGAATCTAGACCAACTATGGCGAAGTCATTGCTGATTTTGAATGATTTATTCTGTTGTTGATTGAGAGAATAAAAAAACGCCATCATTAGACGGCGTTTGAAAACACAATAATGTGCTGTGTTAATCGGATTTCTCCTTAGTATTCATAAGAAAATAAGATTGTTGTACAGCTACGATCAGCTTCTGTGATGATATAAAGACTTTCATCATCTACATCGTAGCGAGCTACAATTCTCCCTCCGTATTTCATTGCTTCCTGATTCGCTAATTTATCTTCCTCACACAAATTGCCCCAATCACCATAACAGTAACGATTAAGCAATTCAACCAAGGCATTTTGATTGAAACATTCAGCAACAGCACGAGTTGTACATACTCGACCAAGTTCAAACGTCATACATTTCTCCTAAATAAAATACGGGGAAATGTCACCCATTAGGGGAGTATTTCCCCAAGTGGGTGGACTAAGACTGCGGCAAGAGTCGTTTTTAGTAAAAATTTGCAAAAAATTAGGCAGCTAATTTAGCCGGCGTCATTTCTTTACGAATCTTGTCTAACATTTCATTCCAATCATCTATATCACAGATTCTTTGGCGATTAATGTAAAAATGCGTGTCTATTGCATTGATATAGTAGTCAAATTCAACTAAATCTGAATCTTGCTCAATATCTAATTCAGTACAGAATCGTTGAATTAAGCGAGAGATGACAAGCTCCTGATACAGATTACCGAAATGTGGTACAGTTTCAAATTCTTTGGCAACAAGCCAAAAGTCTTCAATACTGACAATATCGCTATATTCTTCTAAGATGGCTTCCCATTGTCCTAAATAGCAAGAGATATCATCAAAGTCAAAAAAGGAATCTTCCATTATGTTTCTCCAAGTTTTAAATAAAAAGTGGGGAAACATACCTACCGAGAATGTTTCCCGATAGGGTGTATAGTCAATATTAGCGATAAATATCACCGCTCACTGTGTTAATTTTACCTAAAATAGATTTACAATGAATGTCACCACTCACAGTTTTCACATTCGAGGTTACATTACCATCCACTGTGACATCACCACTGACAGTTGAAACAGATTTGGCATCGCCTGTTACACGAACATTTTCTGAACCTGCATTGAGGTTGGTTACATTGCCAAATACTTCAATGTTGATAGTCGGAGAGGGTTCTAATGCAATTGTTTGTCCATCAACAATTAATACATTATTGCCGGCAGCCATTGAGATATAACCTTTATTTATCCCAACAACTGTTTGCACTGTACTATTAATGATTTGAACGCTGTTGATCTCTTTGCCTTTAGAGTCAAAGACTTGTTTACCGTTGATATAAATACCTTGTCGATTCATATAATAATCCTCTTTGTATTAGATGTTAAAATGCTCGATAGAATACGATATTACCATTGGAAATTTCGTTGCGAGCAGCCTGTACAAACGTAGTTAATTTTGCTAAAGCAGGTGTATTAGTTTGCTCTAATCCTACTCGCTCTAACATATCTAGATCTTCTATGTTCAATACCACCGTAGCATCTTTCCAGAATGTCTCAATAGGTTGATAGTATTCCGGTTCCGATGAGGCTTTAATTTCTTTTTTGAAGAAATGAAAAGCCATCTCGTTGTGAACTAAGAAAATCCCTCTATCATCGGCTTCAGTCCAACGGAAAAACTCCTTGGAATGTTCAATTAACTGAATATCTGTACCATAAATGGGGTTATCCCAATCAGACACAATGTTATATTCACGCTCTAAGCCTAACGAATTAAAACGTTCAAGAGAGATTGAATACGCTCTAGCAAGCCAAGAACATTGAGCCCAAGATTTTTCAGGGATTACCTGTGCCGGATTTTTTCCGAACCAATAGCAATCCCAATCTAGGTAAATCCAATCCTTTTCCTCTATGCTTTTGTCAAAACCAATAATAGTAAAGCCTTGATCAAGCCATTTACCATAGCCGTTCTGAACAAAGACAACATCGCCAACAATACCATCAAAATGGCGACCATTAAGGACTGTTGGTGATAATGTTTTGACAAATTGTTGAAGTGAGTTCATCGTGTTTCTCCTAAAATTGTAAAATAAAGGAAAACACACCGCAGGGAGTGTTTCCCTACGGGACATAAAGTAAAGCCCAACATAAATTGTCGGGCTTGGGTAAAATTACTCAGATTGCTCATCTGCTTTTGGTTTTTCTTGATAGACGATTTCCCCATCAATTTTAATCATTTTGATGCGGATTAAGCGACCTTTAAGAGACACTCCAGTATCGCCTTTTTTGTGATATTTACTGTCACTTGAATAAGTGAAAGTATCGAACCACAAATCAGCCATTACAAATGATACAAGCACTTTTTTCTCTTCAGAGACCGCTTTTTGGCATTTTTTGATGAGTGTTTCGGTTTCTTTACCGACTACATTCATATCAAAATATCTGTACTCTGGTGAGTCAGATTCGCCAACAAGAGCTGCAACACGACAAGCATAAAAAGGATTTCCTTTTTTATGCTCTACTAAACGAATATCGTTTAAATAGCCAATGCCGGTAGTATGTAGATTGAAGTAATTTTTTTGAGTAGAAGTTTGAGTTGTCATAGTTTGTTTCTCCAAATGTAAAAAAGCGGAGAAACATCCTTACCCAACACGGGAAAAATGTTCCCCGCAAGGTGGAAGTAAAATGGAATCTCAATGAATATTCACTGAAATGATAGGGATTGAGTTGGCATTCCTGCAAATTTACAGAGTTCCCTTTCAGAATGCTGGGAGACATTTTGGCAATAACTCAACTACCTCTAAGGATAGCCGTCGCTTCTCAGGAGTTATGCGACTTATTAAGTGCTGTTATATACAGCGTCTTAAATTGAGGATAATTTAGCCATATTGAATCATAAAGTTAATTGAGAATTGAATTTTGATTTTAGAGAATTGGAAATGACAACACCGTTGATAAATCACTTACCAACGGTGTTGTACTTTTGAAGAATAAATGAAATTTAAGTTAGACCAATATAAGTTACTATATTGAAAATAGCAGCACCTTCGTGACAATGTTGATATTTTCGTTCGTAATTTACCCGATTACCTTGTGGTCTTTAATCGGCATATCTGTGGCATCATCGAGGACACAAACGGCACCCTTTATTCACCTGTGGGCTCAGGCTCAGAATAGTTAGCAGTAATTGCAACGTCATAATCCCCCCAATCGGGTAATATTATGACGTTGCAATCACGATTTAGACAATTACAACAGACTAATGTGGCTGGCATTATCCATTTAATGTTTAGTTGGCATTCCCACAAAGTGGAGTTCCCTCTCAGAATGCTGGGAGACATTTTGGCTGGTGTAGATTGATAACCGACAATCTACAAAACGGGTTCTTTGTTCCTTGATAATACCATAATCTACTTGAATTTATAACTGGCTTCTTAATTTATTCAGTTGATCGAGTACATTTAAATTACTACTTTTCTTAGCAGATTTATTTGAAGCTGATTTTACCTTTTTATCAGCCTCTTTATGTTGGCAATCTGGATAACCAGTACATCCCCAGAATGTTCCCTTAGCGTGATTGATTTTTCTCATTGGCTTACCACATTCTGAACATTTTCGGATTTCAATATTCCCAAGTGACATTCCCTGTTGCATACAACTGCCGATAAGTTGTTTTACAAATGCTTCTTGCTTTTGCATAAATGCATCAAGTGTCATACTACCTTCGGCAATCTGATTGAGGGCTTGTTCCCATAATGCCGTTAAACCGGGATTTTTCAGTAAGTCCGGCAAACTATCAATTAAGGCAACGGCTTCTGCTGAGGCAACCAGTGATTTTTTCTTCTTAAGGAGAAATCCTTTGTCAATTAGGCCTTGAATTAATCCGGCACGGGTTGCTTCTGTGCCTAAACCTTCCGTTTCACGTAAGCGTTGTTTGAGTCTTGGGTCAGTCACAAAGCGAGCGGCATTTTTCATTGCATCGAGTAATGTCCCCTCTGTATAGTGTGCGGGAGGTTTAGTTTGCAATGTTCGGACTTCAGAATGAGTGACATTGCATTGCTGATTTTTAGTCAATACAGGTAATCCTTGTTTCTCATCATCATTACCAGTTTCCTCATCCACATTTTTGCCAAACAAGATACGCCAGCCTTGAGCAACGATGACATTTCCCCGAGCAACCAGAGTGTGCCCACTAGATTGCAGAGTGGCAACGGTTTTATCCATTTCCAAGTGCGGTAAGAATTGAGCAAGATATCGGCGGCGAATGAGATCATAGACCTTCATTTCCTCCTCACTCAATTTACTTAAATCAGCTTTTTTAATGGTTGGGATAATACCGTGGTGAGCGGTAATTTTTTTATCGTCCCACGCCCGACTTTTTTGTCGCAAATTTAATTTAGGCAAGAGAGTTTGTAGCCCTGAATCAGAGGCAACTAATGAGCGGATTACGTTAGGAACATCAGAAAATTGTGATTCTGGCAGATAACCACAGTCTGTACGGGGATAAGTCGTGATTTTATGCTCTTCGTAAAGGGATTGTGCGATATCCAACACCTGCTGAGCCCCAAAGCCAAACAAGCGGTTACATTCGCCTTGTAAATCACTTAATGCGTAGAGTAACGGTGGAGATTTTTTCTCTCGTTTAGTTTCAACCGTCACCACTTTGGCTAAGCCTGTTTGTTTAATTTGAGCTTCGGCTTGTTGTATGACACGACTATCAAGGCAAAGTCCGGACTCATCCAAATACTGTTCAGGTACTGCAAGCCCGGCAACGAAAGTTTCACCAGAGGTTGTTGTCAGCTGAACCGCTAACGCATAATGAGATTTAGGCACGAAATTAGCAATTTCTCTATCTCGATTAACCACAAGAGTTAATGTTGGACTTTGTACTCGACCAACGCTCAATGGCTTACCGGAATAGCCTTTTGCTTGAGCCATTAAGGTAAATAAACGGGAGAAGTTCATTCCAATCAACCAGTCCGAGCGGCTACGTCCCATACCGGCGTAGTAAAGAGCCTCGGTTTCTTTACCTGATTTGAGTGTTTGAAGAGCCTTTCGAATACTGGCATCATCCAGAGCTGATAGCCAGCAACGTTGGATTTGACCTCGGTATCCAGCTAAATCTAACAGCTCACGAGCAATCATCTCACCTTCTCGATCAGCATCGGTCGCAATGACCACGGAGGTTGCTTTTTTGATAAGCCCTATTACAACAGAATATTGCTTCTTAGACTCTTTTTTCGGTGTCATTTTCCACTGAGCAGGAATAATGGGTAATGTTTCAAATGCCCAGCGTTTCCACGCTTCATCATAATCTTCCGGCTGATATTGCTCAACGAGATGCCCGAACCCCCAAGTGACAATAATAGATTTATCCGCAGTCGCCAGCAAGCCTTCACCTTTTGAAGTAGCACCCAATACGCCGGCAAGATCTCGAGCTTGAGATGGCTTTTCACAAATAAATAATTTCATATTATTTCCTAAAATGAATACAGATAGGCAAATAGTAATGTGCTGATTAAATAGCATTCAACGACTTATTGTCTCGTAGGATGTAATAATTTGAGAAATAAGGACATAAAAAATCCCAGTGTTTCCACTGGGAAGAGGTTCTAGGAGCAATATGAGTTATTATTTTAATGTATTAAGTAAACGCTGTTTTGCACTATCGAGCCATCTAGCACTACCAGTTGCTTTCCATTCAACATTCACCTGATTTTTACTGCCTTTTTCAATGATAACTTCCAAGTAGTTTTCACCTAAGTGTACCCCATCAGTATCTACATCAGATTCAAAATAGCCGGAAACATGGTAAAAAGTACCTTGTACCGTATGATAAACTTTACGGGAGTCACTATCAGCATTCGTTGGGCGGAAGCCAAATTCCCGACGAACTTTCAGGAATACATCATCAATATTCCGCTTCAACTGCAATGTGCCGGAATCTTGATAAACGTACTTACCATTTCGGGTTTTAGTATAAACTTGTCGCCCATTATGCTGTTCAACAGAGCCGTCTTTAGAGCCATAGAGCGTCTGATTCATTTGCCCGGCCCAATCCCCAACCTTATCGTTAATTGCTGAGAGTTCAGCACAGCCTGAAATTAGCATTGTAGAAACAAGAAATAAACTATATTTGATGTAACGCATAGAATTCTCCTTACAAGCGGGTTATCTGCGTTCATTTTTTGCAAAAGTGCGGTTAAAATCTACTTAAAACTCTTTTACTTACAAAGAGAAAAAATATTATAGCTTTCTGTCACACAGTAGACCATTTAGATCGGGTCTGCTTAGTTGTGAGATTGTTAATATCGCAGAGATAAGTTCTAGGCAATGTTCACAGCTATGGAAAATATGAGTTTGAGATGACATATGGGATATACGCACATTTTCCCAGTCATCTGGGTATACACATCCGTGAATTTCAGTCAAGTATTGCTTGATATGCTCTTCTGTGGCTTGTTCAACCCAGAGCTCTAGCTCAGTTTGATACTGGTGTAATATTTTCCATCGAGTTGGAGGGAAATTCATATATTTATCCTCTATCAAAGTTATTTTTGCAATTATTTCATCAATGAAGAGAGTTAAGAAGTATTTTTATTACTCACTATATGGAGAGATATGTTATGTGGAAAAAAATTAGGATTGATTTTACTGATACAGTGAAATGTCAATTTTGCAGTAGAATGATTACATCAGGCAAAGCTATTGTTGTTCAAAATGAACTTGGCAATATCTCTTTTTCAGGACCGTCTTGTGCTCAAAATAAGAACGGTCAGAATGTAGTCAATCCTAAAGAGAAAATAGTTGATATCACAAAGGGATGTTTACTTCATGAGCCAACAACAAATGATAAAACGGATAAGCAAGTAGATGTTGAGCAAGATAATTTCACATCCATACACGATGACGAAGTACATAATTATTTGGACAATAATGCTGTTAATGCATACCTGACCTTAAGATTTGAAAAACTATCGCATTTAACCTCGATTATAAAATCTCAAAAGTTAAATGAAATCTATCATAACTATGAACTTACAGGGCAAATATCTCAAAAAGATGAAAGTTACATAAGAGTGATTATGTATGGTGAGGCATATCCTTTGTATACATACCAAAACTTACAAGCTGTTTATGCTGCTGAATATTGGCTTCAATCATTTATTCAGCATAATCCAGAGAATGACTTAAATTTTATACAAGACACATTAAATCAGCTCAGAAGAAAGCTAACATTAACTGAAAAACAGATTATGGGCATAAATAATTGGTTTAAGAATTCTGATGGAAAAATGGTGAAATTAAAGACAAATGCTTTTGTAAGAGGGAAATAGTTAACATAATTGTGGTGGCCACTTATTTTGTTACGTAGGCCCGACGTAAGACTGGTTTTAAAAGACTCTTTCCTATTATTTGCTTGCTTATTTTGACAAATTCAAGTTATATGTAATTCAAAACGGTTGTTTCTATATCACTTAGGAATGTAAATTATAAAATTCTTTTAAATCAATTAATTAAATATTAAGTTTCCCAGATTGAAGTATGAGTACGTAAAAATAAAGTATAAAAAGACTAAATTTCAGATTTTATTTTTACACAATGTACTTACTATAAAATACCAAACAGATAATATTTGTCCATAAATTCATTGAGTTGATTATGCCATTTTTACACTTATTGACTATAGCGTTTTGCCTAATCATCTGTCTGATTCCAGTTTTACCCTTTTCCCAATATCTTTCAATTTCGATAAATCTTCCACTAATCTTGCTACATATTCAAGAAAAAGTGCGATCGTTTTTCAAAGGATTTTATGAAAACGACCGCTGTAAGAAAGAATTTTTATTTACGACTTTTTCAGGTATCTGAAAACTATTTCGCTTCTGAAAAATTCAAAATTGCTTCAGGCAAACGCAAGCCGACAATTTCAATGGCTTCTAATTCTTGGCGGAATTGCGCCAATTCTTCTTCGGTAAATTTCACATCGTCTGCGCCTAAATTATCCAACAAATGACGGGCTTTGCTCGTCCCAGGAATTGGCGCGATAAACGCTTTCTGTGCCATTAGCCAGGCCAAAGAAAGCTGTGCAGGCGTACAAAGTTTGCGTTTTGCCCATTTTTGCACAAGCTGGATTAACTTCACATTTTGTTGCATCGCTTCGGGTGTAAAGCGTGGGATAATACCACGCAAATCTTTGCTTGGATCAGCCTCAAAACGGCTGTTCTCGTCCACATAACCAGCCAATGCTCCCATTGCCAGCGGCGACCAAGGCACAAACCCAATCCCTAATTCTTCACAAACGAGAATGACATCTTTTTCACGACCACGGAAAAACAACGAGTATTCGCTTTGTACGGCGGTTAAAGGCTGAATAGCGTGTGCCTTGCGAATGGTTTTCTCGCCTGCTTCCGACAAGCCCCAATTCAAAACTTTGCCTTGTTTCATTAAATCTTTAATAGCGCCAGCCACCTCTTCAATCGGCACATTGGGATCAACACGGTGTTGATAGAGTAAGTCAATACGGTCGGTTTGTAAGCGTTTTATCGTACCGACTATTACTGAATGGCGTGGTTGGGTAGATATCGCATCAATTGCATCACTATTATTAGCTACCTTTCCTATTTTTATTATTTTACTCATGGAATTAAAAGTTATTCATAAAAATCTCGTGGATAGTGCAAAAATTAAATTACATGCGGTTTATCTTGTGATTTTCTTATTTGTGAGTCACTTTGCTATGATCTTTGGCATGGCAGATCCTATTTCAGCAGGCTATCAACCCACTACACCAGCAATGACTCATTCAATGCAAATGGATGCTAAACAAATAACAGAAATGCACAACCAAATGATGACGGGCGAAATAACGCCTGAAGAAATGATGAAGATGCATCAAGAAATGAACCCTAATATGAATATGCCGAATACTCAAGGTGGTCATTCAGAACATCATAAATAATAATTCTGATCACATTTTAAAAAATAATAGTGGATGGTACGTTGGCATATCTCTACTACAAGCAGTAGGATTTTGAGAAAAATTTTCAAATGATAGAATTTTTTCAGATTACTTGACCTTAACCCTAGGTTAAGCTTTAAAATGATGTCCATTCAATCTCAATAAAAAATAAGGACATCTTATGAAATTACATAAATTCACCCGCTCATTGTTGCTTTTAAGTTTAGGCATAACCGCTTTTGCTCAAGCACAAACACTTTCTATGGAAGTGTGGAAAAGCCCGACTTGTGGCTGTTGTAATGAATGGATCAGCTATATGCAGAAAAACGGTTTTGAGGTTAAAGTCAACGAAACAGGCAATTATGATGCTCATAAGCGCTTTAACATTAAATATGAACATGCTTCTTGCCACACAGCCGTGATTGATGGCTATGTGATTGAAGGACATGTACCTGCTGAGGATATCAAACGTTTACTCGCAGAAAAACCCGATGCAATAGGCTTGTCTGCACCGGGAATGCCAATTGGTTCACCAGGTATGGACGGTGAAGCATACGGCGGACGCAAAGATCCTTATGATGTTGTTTTGATTAAGAAAAACGGTGAAAGTGAAGTGTTTAAATCCTATAACCAATAGGGGGGGGGGAAAGAATGAAACGTCGAGATTTTTTACGTTATGGAATTGGAATTAGCTTAGCCAGTAGCTCGCTTTATAGCCTCGCGAATATGATGAACCACGCACAACATGGCAATATGGCGATGATGCATTCAGTACCTACTGGCCTAATGCCAACTGAGGCAATGCCTTCAGGTTTATCGCTTAATGGGATATTACCAAAACTTGCTAATCAATCGACTCAAGCTGGACTGTTCAAAGCCACTTTAAAAGCAGAGCCAATTAAAATTCGCCTCGCAGACAATAAAGAAACGGAATTTTGGGCTTATAACGGACAACTACCAGGGCCACAAATTGAAGTATTTGAAGGAGATACCGTAGAAATTGAATTTATCAATCACCTACCACAACCCTCAACAGTACATTGGCACGGCTTAGATGTACCAAATGAGGCGGATGGTAACCCGATGGATATGGTTGAACCGCAAGGGAAAAAAGTCTATCGCTTTACGCTACCTCAAGGCAGTGCTGGGACATATTGGTACCACCCTCATCCACATGACCATGTTTCCGAACAAGTCTATAAAGGCTTAGCAGGCACTTTCGTTGTTAAAGCGAAAAATGATCCGCTTGCACACCTTCCTGAACAACATTGGGTGATTTCCGATCTGCGTTTAAATGCCGATGGCACCATTCCAGCAAACACGATGTTAGATTGGATGAACGGTCGTGAGGGTGAATTTGTGTTAATCAACGGTCAATATCAGCCCCAGATTCAAGTGAAAACGAATGAACGAATCCGTCTTTGGAATGCCACTAGCGCTCGTTATTTTCGTTTAAACATTCCAGGGGTGAAATGGATTGTGGTGGGTACCGAAGGTGGTTTACTTGAAAAACCTCGCTCGCCTGTTGATGAACTGCTACTTACACCAGCCGAACGCGTTGAAGTGATTATGGTGGGTGAAACGCAAGGAACAGCCAATTTACAAAGCGGTTATTATGATCGCCGTAAGATGATGGTTCAAGAACAGCCTAAAGATCTCACTTTAGCCACAATTCAGGTGAAATCAGAACCTGTTCAGTTACCTGAAAGCTTAAGGTCCTTGCCTAACTGGGATGAGCCAAAGCAGGTTCGCCAAATTCGCTTTAGTGAAAAAATGATGAACCATACGAATATGCCAATGATGAATCACGGTACACATCACGCTACTACAACACTAACGGACAACCCTATTCCACCAATGATGAATGGTATGTTCTTAATCAACGGTCAAACCTTTGATATGAACCGTATTGATTTTGTTACCAAATTGAATGAAGTGGAACAGTGGGAAATCTTCAATGAAAGCCATATGGATCATCCATTCCATTTACACGGCACTCAATTTGAAGTAATTCAACATACGTTAAACGGTAAAACCTTTAAGCCAGAAGGCAGAGCGTTAAAAGATGTGGTTAATTTACGCCCTTATGAAAAAGTGATTATTCGCTTTAAGCAAGGACATACTGGGTTGAAAATGTACCATTGCCATATTTTAGAACATGAAAATCTCGGTATGATGGGGATGTTTAAAGTGGAATAGTGGTATCTAACTATAAAAATAGAGGGATTTCGTCATAAAAAATCTGCACCTTAATCAGTTGGTTTTTAGTCCAACTTTTGGGGTGCAGATCAGACGCTCACTTTGTCGCCGATTTGAAATTCGCCAGCGTCATCGCCCACTGCCACGACCACGCCTGCCCCTGCATAACCCAAAGTCGCAGGGAACACAGGGTCAATCACATACGCCCCTTCCCGATACATCATCTCGGCACGGTTTAGTCCCAATGCACGGCACGGTTTTTAAACATTTTCATTATAGTTTTCCTTATCAAAATGGGATTTGGCAAACATTGGGCAAACCTAAGCCCGCCCAATGTTTTTAGTTAATCAATTACTTGCAATCACAATCGCCACAAGTGCAGTTTTGACAAATGCACAGCTCGCCATTTTGGCAGTTGCATTTTGGATTGCAATTTTGCCCTGTGCAAGATTGGCAACCGCAGTGGGCGTTTGGGTTTTTGATGATGTCGTTCATAACAATTCTCCAAATTAAAGGTTGATTATCAAAACAAAAACCGTTTTTAAGCCACTAAAAACATTGCTTTTTTGTTTTGATGAGCGTATCATAAAACCTAACCTTGCGTTAGGGTCAAGGATTATTTTTGCGGATTGACAATTTTTTACAAACGCCAAAACAAGGAGCAACAATGAACATCGGTCAAGCGTCCAAAGCCACAGGGCTGTCCATCAAGCAAATCCGTGATTATGAAAAAGTCGGTTTGTTATCAAACACTTCACGCAGTGCATCAGGCTATCGTATTTATGGCAATGATACGCTTGACCGCCTAAAATTCATCGCCAAAGCAAGGGGCGTGGGCTTTTCGCTTGCCCAAATTGGCGAGCTTTTGGCACTGCAAGACAATCCACACCGCAAAAGCTGTGAAGTCAAAGCGTTGGCAAATATGCACATTGAATTTTTGACCCAGAAAATCGAAGAACTGACACAGATGAAAGCCACCTTGCAGGCGTGGAGCGACGCCTGCACCGGCGACAACGCCCCCGACTGCCCGATTTTAAAAGGCTTGGCGGAGAGCGGTGAGGATAAGGGCTGACAAAGTTTTTTGGCGGTTTTTTCAGGCAGGGTTAATTCAGGCAGGTTTAATTTAAGAAGGCCGTCTTAAAAAACACAATTTGCCGTTTTACCGCTGTTTTTTACCGCAAGAAGCACTTATCGGTGGTAAAAAACAGCGGTTTTTGACGCTTTGATGAGAAAAATTCAGCCTGAAAACTGATGAGCGTTTTCAGGCTGGTTTTTTTGCCGAGCGTTCAAGGATAACTTTGGTACACGCTGTGCGTGCCGTTTTTGCCCAGCAGCAGCACATCGTAGGGGTCTTTTCGGCCGCCGTACGCTTCACCGTCCATTCCCGGCGAGCCAATGGGCATTGCGGGCACGGCGATGCCGACGGCGTCGGGGCGTTCGGCAAGCAGGCGTTTGACTTCTGATGCGGGCGTGTGCCCTTCGACGGCGTAGCCGTCAATCACGGCGGTGTGGCAGGAGCCGTATTTGGGCGATATGCCCATTTGTGTGCGGATTTGGCTGTTGCCGGTGTCGTGGATTTTCACGCTAAAACCGTTGTCCTGCATATGCTTGACCCATTCGCCGCAGCAGCCGCAACTTGGGCTTTTGTACACTTCCAGTACGGGTTTGGCCTCTGCGGGGGCGGGGTTGGCGAGCATCCAGCCTACGCCTGCCACGCTTGCCAAGACGGCTGATAGGGCCAAGGTTTTGCCAAAAAAGGATTTGTTCATTGTTTTGCCTCGTCGTGGGTTAAGTGGTTTGGGGATTTTTCAGGCAGGCTTAATCAAGCAAGGCCGTCTGAAAAAGCGGTTCGGGGTTTATTTCACTTGCAACATTGCCATCATTCCCAGATTTTCGTGTTCCAAGATATGGCAGTGGAACATTTTGAGACCCTTGTTTCCTTGGATAAAGCGGATGACGGCGGTTTCGCCCGGGCGCAGGTTGACCGTGTCTTTGCGGGCGCGGTAAGGCGCGGGGGCGGTGTTGCCGTTCAGGCTGGTTTGCAGCACTTCAAACTGCGTGCCGTGCAGGTGGAAGGGGTGATCCATATGGCTTTGGTTGGCCAGCGTCCATTCTTCGACATCGCCTTCGTTGCCGACAAAGTCCACGCGCTTCATATCGAAGGTTTTGCCGTTGACCAAAAACACGCCTACCATATCTTGGGGAATGGTGTTTTGCATCGCGCCCGCCATTTCACCCGCCATTGCGCCGTGATCCATTCCCTGCATACCGCCTTGGCTTTGCGTGTTTTGCATCGGCTTCATTTGTTCGCTGAACACCACTTCACGCTTGACCACAGGCGCAGGCAGCGCAGGCAGTGTGCGCAAGGCGGCAGGCAGGGCGGCATCGGCGGGGGTGAATTGCACTTCGCCCAGGTTCAGGTCGGCGGCTTTTTCCTGCACCATCATTTTGCGGCGGTCGTAGTACAGGCTGGTGAGTTCGGCCGTGGTCTGCGCCTGACCGACGGCGAACACTTCCACCCGCTCGGCGGGGGCTAAAAACAGCTCGTCGGCGGGGGCAAGCGGTTTTTCCAAGAGGCCGCCGTCGGTGCCGACCACAATCCACTGCACACCTTTGATTTTCAGGCGCAGGTAGCGGGCGCTGGTGGCGTTCCAGATACGCAGGCGCTCGTTGCCGGAGAGCTTGATTTTCGGGCGGTATTGCCCGTTAATCAGCACGAATTCGCCTTCACGCCCGTTCATCCAGTCGAGCATTGTGTTGGGCGGAATGCTGCCGTCTTCATTCAGGCGCAAGTTGGAAATCAGCCAGTACTGTTCGCTGTGGGCGAGCACATCGTTTTTGGCTTTGACGATGAGCGTACCGGCCAGCCCTTTGTAGACCTGCTCGGAAACATAATTGTGCGGGTGCGGGTGATACCAGTAAGTGCCGGCGCTGCCCTCGGGCAGGATGAAGCGGTAGGTTTTGCTCTGCCCCGGCTCTATCGGGTCTTGTGGGTTACCGTCGGCGTCGTTGGGCACATCCAGCCCGTGCCAGTGCACGGTGGTGGGCTGCGGCAGGCGGTTGGTTACGGTGATTTCCACCGTATCGCCCTCGTACACTTCAATCTGCGGCCCGGGCAGCTGCCCGTTATACGCCCAAAACTCGGTTTCTTTGCCGCCCGCCATTGTGATTTTCACCGGCGCGGCCGTAATGGCTGCCTGAAACACGCCCGCCTGCGATGAAGCGTTGGCAAGCCTAGGCAAATCTTTAAGCGGCTGGCCCGAAGGCATCATTTCAGACGGCATCAGTTTTCCCGTTCCCTGCATATTGCCCATACCGCCCATCGTGCCGGACGCCATTTGGTGCCCTTGGCCGCCCATATCCATAGGCTGCCCGTTCATTCCGAAGCGCGACAAGGCATACCAAGACGCGCCTGCCGCACCGATGCCGATGCCGTAGAGTAAAAATTTTCTGCGATCCATTATTTGTCTCCTGTGTCAAGATTGGGGCGGTGTGTTATCTTCACCGCTTCGGTTTTGGCATTGTGCGTGCCGTGGCTGCCGTGTCCGCCGTGCATAAACAGGTGCATCAGGGGGCAGAGCATCAACAGGGCGAAGGGCAAAAGTGCGGGCTTGGCAAAGGCGATGACGGCGAAGGCGGCAGCCGCCAATACCAACAGGGCTTTTTTGTTTTTTGCCAGTTTGCTTAGGGTGTTCATCGTCGGTCTCCTTAAAGGTTTGGGTGAAACGGTTTTTTGAAAACTTGGGCTCAGTGTAAGCCCTTACCCTACGTTAGGGTCAAGGGCTTTTTTGTGGGCGCCGGGTAAAGTTTTCTTGCCGTTTCTTTACGCTCATAGCCTGCTGTTGTTCAGCCGCAGAGCGTTGCCGACCACGGATGCCGAGCTTAGGCTCATCGCCAGTGCGGCAATCATCGGCGAGAGCAGCCAGCCGGTAAAGGGGTACAGCACGCCGGCGGCAACGGGAACCCCCAGGCCGTTGTATAAGAAGGCAAATAACAGGTTTTCCTTCATATTGCGCACGGTGGCCTCAGACAATTTGCGTGCGGTGGCAATACCCCGCAAATCGCCTTTGACCAGCGTGATTTGCGCACTGCTCATTGCCACATCGGTGCCGGTACCCATTGCGATGCCGACATCGGCTTTGGCCAGTGCGGGGGCATCGTTGATGCCGTCGCCTGCCATTGCGACCACCCGCCCTTCGTTCTGAAGCCGCTCGATCAGTGCCAGTTTGTCGGCGGGCTTGACTTCACCGTGCACTTCGTTGATGCCCAGTTTTGCGCCCACGGCGTTTGCCGTGGTCAATCCGTCGCCGGTTGCCATAATGATGCGCAGGCCGGCTGCTTTGAGCGAGGCCAATGCTTCGGGGGTGCTGTCTTTTACAGGATCGGAGACGGCAAGCAGTCCCGCAAGATGTCCGTCCGCAGCCAGATATATCACGCTGGCACCTTCACTGCGCAGGGATTCGGCCTGCTCGAACAGTGGTTCGACGCTAAGCCCGTTCTGCTGCATAAACGCCGTGTTGCCCAGTGCCAGCGCACGCCCTTCAACCACGCCGCTCACGCCGATGCCGCTGCCTGAATCAAACTGTTCGGGTTTGCTCAGCTTCAGCTGTTGTGCCCGTGCGGCCTGCACAATGGCGTCGGCCAGCGGGTGTTCGCTGCCCTGATCCAAGCTGGCGGCCAAACGCAGCACTTCCTCGGCGGAAAAGCCTGCTGCCGCAACGGCACGGTCAAAGGCGGGTCGGCCTTCGGTGAGTGTGCCGGTTTTATCAATCACCAAAGTGTCTACTCGCCGCAAGTTTTCGATAGCGGCGGCATCACGGAACAATATGCCCCTGCCTGCCCCGCGTCCTGTGGCGACCATCACCGACATCGGCGTGGCCAGTCCCAGTGCACAGGGGCAGGCGATAATCAAGACCGCAACGGCGTTGATCAACCCGAACACCCAAGACGGTTGCGGGCCGAACACGCCCCAGACAAAGAAAGTGGCAACGGCGACGGCGACAACCGCCAGTACGAAATAGCCTGCCACCCCGTCGGCCATACGCTGCATCGGTGCTTTGGAGCGCTGCGCCTGGGCCACCATCTGGACAATCTGCGAAAGCACGGTTTCCGAACCGATGCGCTCGGAGCGGATGACGAGCGCACCGCCGGTGTTGAGCGTGGCGCCGATGACTTTGTCGCCGGTGGCTTTGCGCACCGGCAGCGGCTCGCCGGTCAGCATCGATTCATCTACCGAGCTTGCGCCCTCAACCACCACGCCATCGACAGGCACTTTTTCGCCGGGGCGCACACGCAGAAGGTCGCCGATGTGGATGTGGCTGAGCGGCACATCTTCTTCAGCACCGCCCGGGTCGATACGCCGTGCGGTTTTGGGCGCCAGTCCGAGCAGGGTCTTGATTGCCGCCGAAGTCTGCGACCGGGCTTTGAGTTCGAGCATCTGGCCGAGCAAGGTCAGCGAGATGATGACGGCCGCCGCCTCAAAATACACGCCGACCCGCCCCATCGATACAAACGATGCCGGAAAGATGCCGGGTGCAGCGGTGGCAACAACGCTGTAAACGAAGGCTGCACCCGTTCCCAGTGCAATCAGCGTCCACATATTGGGACTACGGTTTGCCAGCGACTGCCAACCCCGTGAGAAAAACGGCAGCCCCGCCCACAGCACGATCGGCAGCGACAGCACCAGCTCTACCCAGCTTTGTGCGGCCATATCCATCAGGTTCAGACGCTCGCCGAACATCGCCAGCACCAGCACTGCCGCCGTCAGGGGCAGCGTGTACCAAAAGCGTCGGGAAAAATCACGCAGCTCCGGATTGTCGTCGTCCAATTCAGGCATCAGCGGCTCCAATGCCATACCGCAAAGAGGGCAGTTGCCGGGGCGGTCTTGCCGGATTTCCGGATGCATCGGGCAGGTGTAGCCCGAAGCAGCCGCTGCATCGGACGGTGTCTGCACAGGGCGGTGCTGTCCGTGTCCGTGTCGGCACTCGTGGTGTTTGGGTGGTTTGTGTGTTTCTTGCTTCATCACAATTTCTCCTGTTGGGTTCATAGGGTCATCACCGGTCGTTTACCGAAAAAGCAGGTACGGATTGGGCCGGTCAGAATGACGGTTTTTTTCAGGCTGCCTGCAAATACCGATGCCGTCTGAAAAAGCAGAAGGTTCAGAACATCGCTTGCCGATGTGTCCGACAAGTCGGCATCATCATTTCCTTGGGGCTTGTTTTAAAGGTTGCCTGAAAACCCCAAATGCCGTCTGAAAAAGCCTTAAACCTGTTTTCAGACGACCTCAAAAGCACCGCTTTATCAAAAGCGGTGTTTTTGCCTTATTGCCCCTACTGTTTTAACCAGTCTTGCATCAGCTTGATTTCAGGTTCTTGGGCTTTGATGATGTCTTGAGCGAGCTTTTTCATTTTTTCGTCTTTGCCGAACTGTAATTGCACTTTTGCCATCTCGACCGCCCCTTGATGATGCGGAATCATTGCTTTGGCAAAGGCAACATCAGGGTTTGGCTCATTGATTGCCGCCATCATCGCCTCGTGGTGCGCCTTGCCTGCGGCATAGGCCTTGGCGTGCGGGGCTTGCGGGTTTTGGGTTGCGGTATCTTTACCCGCCAGCCAAGCGTTCATCAGGTCGATTTCACTTTGTTGTCCATCAATAATCGCTTGGGCAAGTTTTCTCATTGTTTCGTCTTTGCCAAATTCAAGCTGTACTTTTGCCATCTCAACTGCTCCGATATGGTGCGGAATCATACCTTTGGCAAAAGCGGTATCAGCATCAGCAAGATTGCCCGCTTTGCTCATCTCATCGCCCATCTTGTTCATCATTGCAAGATAGGCTTGGGTATGGGGCGGAGCATTTTGAGTGTCCATCGCCATAGCAGAGTGGTTCATATGGGCGTGGTTCATCTCTGCGTGCCCGTTTTGGTTATTTGGGCTGTCGTGGGTGGTTTGGGTGTGGTTATTGTCGCCTACCATCGAGTGCGTCGGCACTTCGTTTTTGCCGTCGGCACAAGCGGTTAAAGTCGCCAAAATAAGGGCAAGGGCAGATAATTGTACGGCACGGTTTTTAAACATTTTCATTACAGTTTTCCTTATCAAAATGGGATTTGGCAAACATTGGGCAAACATAAGTCCGCCCAATGTTTTTAGCTAATCAATTACTTGCAATCACAATCGCCACAAGTGCAGTTTTGACAAATGCACGGCTCGCCATTTTGGCAGTTGCATTTTGGATTGCAATTTTGCCCTGTGCAAGATTGGCAACCGCAGTGGGCGTTTGGGTTTTTGATGATGTCGTTCATAACAATTCTCCAAATTAAAGGTTGATTATCAAAACAAAAACCGTTTTTAAACCCATTAATAAAAAAATGCCATTTAAAACGGTCACTTTTGCACAAGCAACAACCAATGATGGTCAATCCTTATTAGCGGTTAATGA
Organism: Histophilus somni 2336; assembly: GCF_000019405.1. Lineage (NCBI taxonomy): Bacteria > Pseudomonadati > Pseudomonadota > Gammaproteobacteria > Pasteurellales > Pasteurellaceae > Histophilus > Histophilus somni. The sequence continues at coordinate 1,978,431 of NC_010519.1, forward strand.
CTTATTTATTGGCCCTAAAAGCCACACTTCCGCACAGTATATTTTGCAATGGAATGGCGCTGAAGAAGTGCAATCTTCATCAGGCATTATTGTATCAACAGGATTGGGATCAACGGGGTGGTTTCAATCTATTCTTGCTGGTGCGATGGCAATTACAGGAGAAGCTTCGCACCCTCTATTACAAGGCTTTAGCTGGAGTGATCGAAAGCTACAATTTAGTGTAAGAGAGCCATTTCCAAGTAGAACAACAGGTGTTGCACTGACTTTTGGCACTATTGAGCCTGACTCACCACTGCAATTAGGATCTTTGATGCCAGAGAATGGCGTAATTTTCTCTGATGGCATCGAAGATGACTATTTACAATTTAATGCAGGTTGTATTGCTCACATTGGTATCGCTGACATACAAGGGCAACTAATTAGCCAAAAAGGGCGTCAGCGAATTTAGATTTATTTAGCGCTCTTTAATACTGTTTCAAGTCCAGAGATCATCACATCAAGGACAAACAAAAATGCAGCATCACCATTATCACTATCCATAATTGCAACGGCTTGGGTTAATAATGGCGGATAGGCAACAGTATCCGTCTCTACTTTTTCACGCTCTTTTTGGCTTTCTTGATGCTCTTGAGTTTCCAGTACGGAGCCTAATGTAAAATGCGCAATAGAGCTTAATGCATACACGGCTTGAGATAGACTAAACCCAGCATCACACAAAAACTGTAGTTGCTGTTCTGATGTCTCAAATTGACTTTCAGAGGGGCGTGTTCCCGCATGAATTTTGCCACCATCACGATACATTAATAAGGCTTGGCGGAAGCTTTTCGCGTTATTTCGCAAAAAGTCCTGCCATGTTTCATTCGGCAATGGCAAAACATGATGATGGTGCTTTTGCAAAATAGTTTCTGCTAATGCATCTAACAAAGCGCGTTTATTTTTTACATGCCAATACAATGTGGGTTGTTCCACACCTATTTTTTGCGCCAGCTTACGCGTTGTTAATCCTTCAATACCAACTTCATTAAGTAAAATCAACGCATTATCAATAACTTGTTCTTTATCTAGCTTTGCCATTACCTACCTCAAAATAAAATAGCCTTGACAATCTATCACTGATAGAGATATATTACACCCACTCTATCACTGATAGATTTTTAGGATCTCAATGAATAAATCAATTATTATTATACTGCTGATCACCGTATTAGATGCCATTGGTATCGGGCTTATCATGCCAGTACTCCCTACTCTATTAAATGAATTTGTCAGTGAAAATTCACTGGCAACCCATTACGGTGTGCTATTAGCGCTCTATGCTACCATGCAGGTTATTTTTGCTCCTATTCTAGGACGACTGTCTGATAAATACGGCAGAAAACCCATCTTGCTGTTTTCCCTTTTAGGCGCGGCACTCGACTATCTTTTAATGGCATTCTCAACCACACTTTGGATGCTCTATATTGGGCGCATCATTGCGGGGATCACAGGCGCAACAGGTGCCGTATGTGCATCAGCGATGAGTGATGTGACTCCCGCTAAAAATCGAACTCGCTATTTTGGTTTCTTAGGTGGTGCTTTTGGTGTTGGCCTTATTATCGGCCCAATGCTAGGGGGATTATTAGGTGATATCAGTGCTCATATGCCATTTATTTTTGCCGCTATTTCACACTCGATATTATTAATACTCTCTTTGCTCTTTTTCCGAGAAACACAAAAAAGAGAAGCGCTTGTTGCCAATAGGACACCTGAAAACCAAACTGCCTCAAATACAGTCACTGTTTTTTTTAAGAAAAGCCTCTACTTTTGGTTAGCAACCTATTTTATTATCCAGCTTATCGGGCAAATTCCTGCCACCATCTGGGTGCTGTTTACACAATATCGTTTTGATTGGAACACAACTTCTATCGGTATGTCTTTGGCGGTTCTGGGTGTATTACATATTTTCTTTCAGGCGATTGTCGCTGGGAAATTGGCACAAAAATGGGGCGAAAAAACCACCATTATGATCAGTATGTCTATTGATATGATGGGCTGTTTATTATTAGCGTGGATAGGCCACGTTTGGGTCATCTTACCAGCATTAATTTGCTTAGCGGCAGGAGGTATGGGGCAACCCGCATTACAAGGTTATTTATCAAAATCTGTCGATGATAATGCGCAAGGGAAATTACAAGGTACTCTGGTGAGCCTAACCAATATTACCGGGATCATTGGTCCCCTTTTATTTGCCTTTATTTATAGTTATAGCGTCGCTTATTGGGATGGTCTGTTATGGCTGATGGGGGCAATACTTTATGCTATGTTGCTTATTACCGCTTATTTTCACCAAAGAAAAACCACACCTAAAGCTGTTATTTCAACCCCTTAATACTAGAAATTATAAAGATCATAAAAGTCCTGTCCGCTCTTAATAACGTTGATAGGACTTTATTTTTATCGCTTGAATTTTCCCCCAAGCGGTGTTTTTTTTAATGCCCACCCATTTTGGACAGCGTATTCATCATTATCACACCTGCCAAAATCAAGCCAATGCTCGCAATTCCCCAAAAATCGACCTTTTCGCCAAACACCACCACGCCCACAATCGCCGTCAAAACCAAGCCCACGCCAGACCAAATCGCATACGCCATTCCCAAAGGAATGCTTTTTAACGCCAATGACAGCAAATAGAACGCCAAGCCAAAACCCAGCACAAAACCAATAGATGGCAAAGGCTTGGTAAAGCCTTGCGATAGTTTTAACATCGTTGAGCCAAACACTTCGCTAACAATGGCAATGCCCAATAATACAGACCAATGCATCATAAGCTCCCAATTTTTATCAACGCCATTTGGCGTAGTTACTGATTTATACGATTGATGAAAGTGTTCATTTGCTCATTAAATAACCGCTCCAAAATGGCAAATTCATCAATTAACTTTTCTAGTTGCTCAATACCAAAACTTTGGGCGGTGTTATTTTCTATTCCCAATAATGGAGCGATGATACTTTTGGCATAATTTTCGCCTGTGTCGGTTAGGCTTAATAATTTGGCTCGTTTGTCGCTGGGATTATCCTGCATTTCTACAAAAGATTGATTGATAAGATTTTTGCAAATGGTATGTACCGTTTGTTTGGGCAATGCCCATTCATCACAAATGTCTTTTTGGGTTAAGGATTTTTTGTGATAAAAACTGTATAAAATAAACATTTCGCTTAATAGCACGGTTTGGGTTTTGGCATAGCTTTCAAAGGTGCTATCAAGGCTTGCGGTGAGTTCGGCAAGGCGGGCGAGTTGGGTTTGGTTCATTATTATCTACCTACAAAAATCATTATTGACTTAAACATAAAATAAGGATTGCCAATAATGCAGGCAAGCCTTGTTTTATTAAAATGGCTTTATTGGAAGTATAAGCACCCCAAAGCCCTGCAATAAGCACAAAACTTAAAAATAAAATACTCGCTTGAAATTGTACTATTTGCGGAGCAATAAAATACGCCCACAATAATCCAGTTGCCAAAAAACCATTATAAAGCCCTTGATTGCTAAATAAAGTTTGTACCTGTTTTTGTGCCATAAAATCATAAGATAAACCAAAACTTTTTTTGGCAAGTCGGCTTGGTATCATAAACATTTCTAAAATCATAATAAAAAAATGTTCCAATATGACCACCAAAACCAAAAATGTTGCAAGAAATTTCATAATTGACCTTATCATAGACATTGCAAAAATATTTACGAGCCAATCATCAATATCAGTGCAAATGAATTAAATTGGGAAAATTAAAATTAGTCCTAAAAATTACTAATTTCACATATTATAGTCGATTTTAGGACTAATAGCAAGGTTTTTGACAGTTTTTTGGGGCTTAAAACAAAAAACACCGCTTTTATTTCTGCAAGCGGTGTTTTTATTATCCACTATTCCACCCCTTCCCACCATTTTTCAAACTTGGGATTGTCATCAAGGTAGAATACTTCGCCTATTTTAGGAGTAAAAAGCGGTAAATTTTCTTGTTGGGCGGATTGGCTTAATAATACCATCGGTTCATTCCAAGCGTGTTTGGCAAGGATAAATTTACTATTATGCACCGCCAATAATTTTTTGGGATTTAAATCTTTGACCGCTTGAATGAAATCGTTAGGCAAAAAATGAATATTCGCCCAGTCTTTATCATATTGCCCATTTTCCATAATCGCCACATCAATATTAGGAAATTGCTTGGCAATGTCTTTAAAAAACACATCATAACCGCTATCGCCACCGATATAAATGGTTTTATTGCCCGCTTGTAACATAAATGATGCCCACAGCGTTTGATTTTGTTTTAAAGCACGCCCTGATGAATGGCGAGTGGGCAAGGCGGTAATGTTTAATTCGCCCAATTTAATCGCCTGATACCAATCCAATTCAACAAGCTGATTGGGCGAAAATCCCCAGCGTTCAAAATGTTCGCCGTTGCCAAGCCCTGTAATTACTTGCCCAATCCTATCTTTCATTGGTTTAATCGTGTCATAATCCAAATGGTCATAATGGTCGTGGGTAATAATCAGATAATCCACTTTTGGCATATCATCGGGCGTATAAATATCCGCCCCTTTAAATGGTTTTCCCCCAAAAGGCAGGGGCGTTGCCGATACCAAAACAGGGTCAATCAAATAAGTTTTTTGATTTAAATGTAGCAAATAAGACGAATGTCCAAGCCAAACAAAATAATCTTTATTTTTGGGTAAAGTATTTAAATCGGTTTTAATGGACGGTATGGGCGATTTTGGGGCGACATTTTTATCTTTTTCAAATAAAAAACGGTATAAACCTTTGATAATAGAACTCTCGCCTGTCCAAGTGGGCGTGTCGGATAAATTATGAAATTGACCGTTTTTATAATGTGGTGAAGTTTGAATTTTGGCAAGGCGTTCGCCTGTTGGGTTTGCCCCAAATAAGGGTAATTGCAAATACGCCACGACAACAAGCACCAAAACGGTGATGATGATTAAAAAACCGATAAACATTTTTTTCATTAAATTTTCTCAAAAATTGACTGGCTATTCTAGCATTTTGGGCGGTGTGTTTCTTGCCTAATTGGATTAAAAATTTGTCTAATTGGATAATTTTTCAGGCAGCCTGAAAATATTTTGCAAAATTTAAAAATAAAAACACCGCTTGAACATCAATCCAAACGGTGTTTTAAATTAACTGACTTTTAATTCCGCCCAAGCCCTTTTGATGATTTCTTGACTGGCTTGTAATGCCAAAAATGCCAAAACAAACGCCACAATTAAATCAGGATATTTTGATTGAAAAAAATAAACTGCCATACCCGCCAAAATTACCGCCACATTACCAATCGCATCGTTTCGGGAACACACCCACACACTGCGGACATTGCTGTCGCCATCACGAAATTTTAATAATATCAACACTGCCGACACATTGACCAATAACGCCAAAAATCCGACAATGCTCATTTCAGAATAACTGGGCATTTCCCCATAAAACACACGATAAATGGTCGTCATTAAAATAAATAAACCAAAACCGCCCATCGTTAGCCCCTTAACCATAGATGCTTTGGCTCGGTAACTTAACGCCATTGGCAAAACAATCAAACTTATCAAATAATTGGCACTGTCGCCCAAGAAATCCAAACTGTCCGACAACAGCGAAGTTGAACCCGATTTAACCCCCATCACAATTTCCACAAAAAACATTGATAAATTTAATATCAAGACAATCCACAAGGCTTTTTTGTACTTGGGCGATTGATGAATGGGCTGATTTGAACCACAACAATTTTGGCACGCCATTTTTTTGCTCCTGTTTTAAGATGAAATTTGCTATACTATAAACTCCGTAGTCATTACAGGGTCAAGCCAAAATGTCAAAATTTTTTAAAATAAAACAAGCCAGTGAACAAACAGGCGTACATTTGGAAACCATTCGTTATTATGAAAAACAAGGCTTAATCGCCCCCACACATCAACAAAATGGCTATCGTGTGTTTGATGAAAATCAGTTAGAACAATTACGCTTTATTAAAACTTGCCGTAATATCGGTTTTTCTTTAAGTAACATCAAAACGCTGTTGCAATTACAACAAACGCCCAACAAACAATGCAATGAAATCAATGCACTTGCCGAGCAACATTTGGCATATTTGGACGAACAAATCACAGAACTACAACAAGTTAAAACTTTTTTAATGCAATTTGTGGGTTGTGAAAATAAAACGGTTGATAAGTGTCAGATTATTCAAGGTATTAAAGAAAAAGAATAGCGGAATATTTTTCAGGCAGCCTGAAACCTTTTTCCATTATGGGTTTGATTTTGACGGTGGTGTTGCTGTTTGCCTTTCAAGCCCAAACCATTATTGCCAATCCCTTGATTATTTTGCTGATTGCCATTCCCTTGCTGGCACAGACTTACGGCATTTTTGTCTTGGCTCACGTTTTGGCAAAATAGCTCAAATTACCACACGAAATTTCCGCCCCTGAGTGCTTGATTGGCACGAGTAATTTTTTTGAATTGGCGGTGGCGATTTCTTTGTTCGGTTTGCACTCGGGGGTGGCATTGGCAACGGAGGTCGGTGTGCTGGTGGAAGTGCCTGTGATGCTCTCGCTAGTGTGGTGGCTTAATCGGCAGGTAAAATAACGATGTGCCGTCTGAAACTTATTTTTCAGACGGCATATTTACCTTAAAACAATCAAACCTTTACCAAAATCTTCCCAATCTGTGCATTGCTTTCCATATAACGGTGAGCTTCCGCCATTTCATCAAAAGCAAAAACTTTGTCAATTTCTGGTTTTAATTGACCGCTTGCTAAGCCGTCAAACACGAATTTTTTCGCTTGAGCGAGTTTTTCTGGTACGGTAGTGATTTCAAACAATTCATAGCCTCGCACGGTTAAGTGTTTGCCTAAAATTGGGAACACAGGCACGGCGATATCATCGTGGCTTAATGCACCGTAGATGATGTATTTGCCGTCTTGTGTCATTGCGTTGATAATTTTTGCTGCTTCTTTGCCACCCACAGGGTCGAACACTAAATTCACGCCTTTGCCGTTTGTAATTTCTAGTAATTTAGCCGTAACGTCATCTTCTTTGGTGGCAATCACAAAATCCGCCCCTTTCTGTAAAAGCACATCGCCTTTGGCGTGCGTGCGAGACAGAGCAATCACGTTTGCCCCTTGCATTTTGGCGATTTGAATGGCGGCAATGCCTACCGAGCTGGTCGCTCCGCCCAATACAACAAAATCGCCTTTTTGCACCTTGCCAAATTCAATCAAACCGCCGTATGCGGTTACAAACATCATCCAACTTGCCGCAGCTTGATAGAAATAATATGTATTCTGAAAGCGTTGTTAGTCTATTATATTGATGACTAAGAGATACGGCAGAATAAATATCAATAAATTGAGTCCTACCTTTCATTAACACACTTTTTTTGTATTGATTACATTCTTTTGCTTTTTTACATTTATTCTCATATGCCGAATAAGAGATTCTAATTGGTTTTCTGTTAAGAGTACTTTGTTATGAATTAGATCACTAATAACAAGATTATTCTGTTTTTCCCAATTCATTATCCACTGTATAGTTCCCAGCTTATTTCTAATTGTGTTTACTGCGGATTGATTACGTAGTTCCACAGTTACCCATAAGGTTGAATAAAAATCAGGAATACCAGTTTTAACATTAACCAATATAGGAAAACGTTCTCCATTTGAAAAAAAGGACTGTTTCTAATCTATACATATTCATTTAATTTACAAAAATATCATATATAAATACTATCAAATTAAAGATGTTGTGTCGAAATTAATGTAAAAAAAGAGAACCCTTTTAAAATAAAGGGTTCTCTATATTTATATGGGTTTTATTTTACAGTTTTAAATTATATGTAACTCAGAACGGAATATCATCATCAAAGTTATCCATTGGTAAATCTTGTGGATGTGTTGCTTTTGGAGATTGGCTCATAGCTTGATAGTTAGATTGTTGTCCATCTACGCTATTTGTAGCATTACGGCTATCTAACATTTGTAATAGTTCACCTTGGATTTCGGTTGTATAACGCTCTTGCCCGTTTTGGTCTTGCCACTTACGTGTCCGTAATTTTCCTTCGATATAAATTTTAGAGCCTTTACGTAGGTACTGACCACAAATTTCAGCATAACGGCGATAAAAAACGATACGATGCCATTCAGTGACTTCTCGACGTTCTCCGGTATTTTTATCCGTCCAACTTTCAGAAGTTGCCACACTAATATTAGCAACTGCTTCACCATTAGGCATAGTCCGCATTTCAGGATCGTTGCCAAGATTACCGACAATAATCACTTTATTGATTCCTGCCATCGTATTTACTCCTTCAATAAATTAAGTTAGTTCTATTAAACTTGATTCAGCCTAAGAAAAAAGTATTTAATTAAAATTTGGTTAGAGTGAATTTTTCATTTTTACGTGTGCAATCACTTATTCCTCCGTTGTAAAGGCTTTTTCTTCGTGAAGGTAAGGGGCTTGTACCCTTACCTTTAAAAGGCCTTTTAATGCAGGATTTACAAACTGCACTTTTTCAGGTATTACAAACTTGAATATGTCCTAATTAACGGACTGTTTGTTTTACCACGTCAGCCCACCGTGGTTGGCGTTTACACACAACCAATATAGGAGTTATTATATATAAATTTACTACGAATTTAAGTCTGATTTCGCAACGGCATTATCTACCTCTTTCAACTTTTCAGCACAATCTGCCAACTGTCGCAAAATATGATTAAACACCGAAATCTGCATATTAATCAAAATCCTGTCTTTTTCTACTGCGACAACTTTTTTCCTCACCTCCACTGGGACAGACTTATCATCTACAATCGGCTGCCAAACTGTGCCACCGGTTCTGGCATTTTGCATACTACGCCAGCGTAAAAATGTACCGCCTGAGGATGAGGCCTTATCCTTAATCATATAAACAGCCAAAGGTGAAAGATCCTGCCGCACAGACTGCACCATACTATCCTGTGCAGCCATAAAATAAGCCCGAGCTTGAGTGAACTGTTCTTGCAAAAGTTCATAGTCTGAGCCAGTGTCAAAATGGCTAAATAGCTGTTTCAGAGAAGTATTCAGCCCAGAATCTTTGACTAATTGCCGATAAATTTCATCAGAGATGAGGTTCATATCACTCCTTATTTTTGAGATTCATTTGTCTGTGCCGTGATATGGGTTTCTACGGATTGCTCTTCTTCAACAGTAGTGTTTTGCTTGATGAAGGGAGCAAACTCAGCACGATGCTCACCGGTAAGTACAGCATCTGAGAGTGTATAGCCCATTCGTTTTATCGCAGCTTGATAGCGAGCATTCTTTTCTTGATAGTCCCGACGAGTGATTCCTGAACTCTTATAACGCTCAACGATCCCAAAACATTTCCGGATTAACCTTGCACCAGCTTCAATCCAATCTTGAGCTTCTGCACGATTGATAATCGCAATATGAGCTGCCGTCATTACTGAACGGCAAAGGCTATCAAAATCACCAAGTAAGTAGAGTAATTGATACCCTAGCTGTGAATTAACATAAATCGGGTAAGAAATCGGGGAAATATTGGCACAGCGTTCAATAGAAATTCCCTCCGGCAACATTTTGGCGTAGAGCGTGACAATGTCGTTGGTGAGCTTTTGGATTTCCTTCCGATAATTGATCACACTTTCTTCAAATTGAATCAGATAATCGTCAGCATAAGGATCATCTTCTGATGCAGCCCGTTGAATTTGGGTTAGCATTGCAAAGCAATTTGGTACGCTGATAATGGAGGATTGAGTTACTTTGCCTTCCTCATTACGAATCATTGGTCGCCCCACCCATAATTTATGGGCATATTGGGTATGTAACGTAAAAGTGATCTCACTACGAAGTGGACCAAGTTGAGGATCTAATTGAGTGGTCATATATGCTCCTTGTTTATTTGATTATTTTTTAGTCTTTGGAAAGGGGCTTTCCATTGTCTGTTTTTTAATCTTTGCAGACACTGCCTACGCTGTTTATTTTTTATCCATTGTGTACCTGGTACACACTGATTATTTTTCACTCACTATTAAGCCCCTTAACAGTGATTGTTTTTTAATCTTATTGTAAAAGTAATTCAGCTCTAAACTTCTGCATACGACTAGCCATTTGCTCTCTGTCTGCTGAAGTTAAGACCGGTTTCTCAGTAGGCTGCTCAGTCAGTTTTTGTATAGAATGAGCAGAATTATTGTTAGCCTGATTCTGTGAGGGAAGATTTTTTCCTAATTCAAAATAGTAGGGTTTAAATTCACCCTGCTTCGCCCGCTGGATAAGCGTATAGAGATAACCTTTCGGTTTTTTCACATCCTGCTTTTGAATAATGCGTTGTTGTGCTTCCAACAAAATAGCTTGGCATAAACCGAGGTCTAATCCCTTCATTGCCTGTGCAGTAAGTTTTTGTTCAAGTGAAGTTAATGGGATTTCTTGTGGCCAAGTAATTTCGCTCGGTTCCCCAGTACAGTACTTATTAATATATAAAGTACGGTACTGTACATCTGACTTCCCTAATGGAAGTAAGTCTAAAATCAATGACTTATCTTCATTTTTAGCCCTAACTCCCTTATTGGAAGTCTGGTTTTTAGAGGATTTTTTCCTGACTTCCTCATCAAAATCCCTAACTTCCATAGTGGAAGTTAGGATGTTTTGTTGAATTTTGCTTAATTCTTGTTCTGTTTGCGATGGCTGTTTATCTTTCACCAGCTGCTGTTGCTGGTATATCTGATAACGACTTTGTAAACAGTCTAAATGAGAGACATAGTGCCATTTGGTTTTGTCTGTTATTAGACTTTCAACAATATGATTTGCCACACCATTAATAAGGCTATCTTTATGTTTGGTGCATTTATCTAAAAAAGAGAGATAGTCGCTATTTAATTGAATTGCATCTAAAATTGGCACAGGTTCATCATGTAGGATATAAACATTACCTTGTACATAACCTCGCTCATCACGCACTGTTTCACATAAAGTAAGCCAGCGAGTAAGACGGAGTAAATAGAGTGTTTGAGTCACGACTTTTTCCGATAATTTAGCCTCCGCATAAGGTCTATCGGATAACATTTTGCTGAGCGTCTCATAAGAGGGAAATAATCCTCCTTGAAAGGCTTGAACATTGCACTTAATGAGCTGCCAAGCAAACTTTGCTCTTGGTGTAAGGCAGGGATCTTGTAATAATCGAGTAGGGACTGTTTCGTGTTGGTTGCCAAAAAATAGCAATCCATGCTCTGTTGGCTTATTCGTGCTGCTAAACATTGTTTCTCTCCACCAGGATAAAAGAGTTTTTCTCTTGCTATTCTCTCTCCTATGGCTATAATGCACGGGACTTCTGCAAAGTCCTTGTAATTCATAAGATAGAGATACAAGACTCAATATCGAATGCCCCAAAGCTCCAACTTCGGGGCATTTATTTTTTACTTATGTTTTGAATACCATTCGGAAACCAGTTTCCAAACAACCGTTAGATTCATATTGCCTTCCTCAGCAATCAGACACAGAAGCTCTAATCCTTCTTGTGAATCTAGGATTTCCATTCGTTGTTTGTATCTTTGCCAAATTTCCCAAATATGGGTAGATTCTTCATCACTTGCTGCCGCTTTTCGTCCCATTTTTTCTTCGATACCGAGTAATTGACGGCGAGCCGAGACTTCAGAGGTTGATAAACCAAAATACTGGTGCAACATTTCAATAGAGGCTCCGAGCAATAATGCTCGGTCAATAATTTGTCGCTGTTGAGTATTGGCTTGTGCAATAGCCAGTAATTTCCAAAAGGTTTCGTGATTAATCTCCACCTTAGCAAAAGAGACAACGGAGTTGCTAATATCCATAATTTCATCAATACTGAGATTATTGATCGCTTTTAGTTGCTCCTCAGAAAATCCCATTTTTAGACAAGGATGGATATTTCCCTCTTTAATATTGAGCAGGGCGTTACCAATCAATGCTTCATTTACGGTAATCGGCTTAATCATTTTCTCCTCCTTGTTGGCGAATATGGCGACTGACCCGAATGAGACGGAAAATTTTGACTAAGGTAAGATCATCAAGCTCAAACAGGAATTTGGAATCTAAGACACAGCTATTTTCATCTTTATGTTCAGCAGTCTGTAACATTGAGAGGAATGAGTAGAGTGTTAAAGCAGACGGTGAAAGTTCAGTATCTGCCGGTTTCATTGCATAAGTGTAATCCACTGGTTGTTTCACAATATGTTCAACCAGATGGTCAATGCCCATACTTTCGGCAATATCTAAGGCCAGTGAGTAGGCCTCTGAGCGATATTGACGTGCGGGGTGAATCAACCAAATATCTTCAACCGGTTGGCGACCTTCACAAGCAAAAGTCAGTCCATTCGCTTCAGCTCGTTGCTCTCGCTGTTCTTGAATACTCATTCCCGGAGTGAGTCCAAAGTTATGGGCAATTTGGGATAGATAATCTTCTTGATTATCTTGGTTATCGAGCAATGAAGAGCCAAGCTGAGATAAATCAGTAATAGCGTTATTCTGCTCATCATCACTTTCGTTATCATCAATTACCTCATCAATAATATGTTGAGCTTTTTGGGGAGTAACGGCTTTATTTTCATTTTTGATGAGAGGTTCAGATTTTGCAGTTTGTTGTTCCTGTCTGGTATTGATTTGATCGACTGTTTTTTCAACTAAATTATCAATTTCTTGTTGTTTAGCCGCTATTTTTTTGAATTTTTGTTCATCTAAGTCAATATCCAGATAAAGTGTTTCAAAACTCACTTTACCCTCTAAAGCTTCAACCATTGCCGTAATCAATTCACTTTGGAATTCTTTTGCTTGAAATGGTGTAGCCTCATTAAATTTGGATAAATTTTCTGACCAGAGCGATTCAAAAGTAACATCAGTATCAAATTGATGGGCTGCCCATACCTCTTCAGCATTATTACGAATAGCTAATAGTTTATCGATCTGTGTATGACCAAGACCACTAAAAAGAACTTCTGGTATATGTGGATATAAGTAATTAACACAACGTTCCATTTTAAGAATGAGAGCATGAGAGATAATATATCCATCATTTTCTAACTCAGAAGATAACTCTCTCGAAGAAAGAGACTTACCTAATTTTTTCTCGTAATACTCCTTCGCCTGCAAAATCCCCAATGCTTTTTCAATAAATGACAAATCCGCACGGGTATCATTTTCAATCAAATGCCCGATAAGTAAATTGAGTTCAGCTTCGACACTGTCGGCAGTATCACCTTGCCAAGGTTTATATTGACAACTGATGGACCAAAATTTTGGATCTTTGGTCTCGGTAAAGAGCTCCTTGAGTGCCTGAATACGAGTATTACCACCGTCAGCGATAATATAGAAATCTTCTCCCGGACGACGGGTGATATTCGGCTTATGATCTAACCCTCGACGACGAATAGACTCTTTGATCATCTCAAAGTTAGGGTTACGGGTTTTCCGAGGGTTATGCTCATACGGACGCAACTTATCCAGTGTTACTGTAATATATTCAACATCGCTACTGTAATGCGTTGGTGTGGCTGTTTGGTAGGATGGAGCCGTATTTGAAATAGGTGAAACATTTAATCCTTTTGCTATCGCTGCCAGTCTTTTTTCATCTTTTGTCATAATCTATCCTAATGCGTTGTGTTTGTTCTGTTTTCAAATAGGGCAAATTCACTTCTGAAATTCGTCATTACGGAAGTAAGTGGTCCGTTTCTTTGCTTGCCGATAATGATTTCAGCAGTGCCTTTAAACGGAGAATCCGCATCATAAACTTCATCTCGGTAGATGAATAAAATGACATCGGCATCTTGCTCAAGTGAGCCGGATTCCCGTAAATCAGAGTTGATCGGGCGTTTATTGGCACGTTGTTCCACAGACCGGTTCAGCTGAGAGAGGGCATAAACCGGACAATCCATCTCTTTTGCCAGTAATTTGAGTGAACGAGAGATGTTGGCAATTTCTAAATTGCGATTTTCATAACGTTGCGAGGTTTGCATTAACTGAATGTAATCAATGAAAATAGCTGCCGGTTTGCCATATTTACGAGCATTTTGTCGAACTTTAGTGCGTAATTTTTGAGGCGTGAGACTACCTTCATCATCAATAACTAAACGATTTTTCCAATGTTCTAGGATATAGCCCATTGCTGAGGTTAGTTTTGACCATTCCTCATCATCCAAACTGTCTGCCTGTCTAATATTTTGCAATCCCACTCTGGCACGCATAGCTAGAAAACGTTGTAAAATCTGATCTGCCGGCATTTCCATGCTGTGATAGAACACAGGAGCCGACTCGAATTTTTTAAGTGTATGGTAAGCGATAGTTTGAGAAAATGCGGTTTTTCCCATAGAAGGGCGGGCACCAATCACGATTAAATCGCCTGGCTGTCCACCTGTTGTCGCTTCGTCAATACCTTGAATACCAGTTGGAGTACCTGTCACAGGATCTCCATTTTTAGCCGAGAGTTCCATACGAGAGAGCATATTGGCAAAAATATCACTTAAATCTGCTGCAGATTTTGTATTATCTGATAGGCTAAACTCAGTAATTTTTTTCTCAATGTCATCAACAACAGCTTCAAACTTATCTGGCGTTTTCGCACTCTGTGTCTGATCAACAATAAACTGCCCCAGTTTTAAAAGCTGTCGCTGTTTACTATATAAGAGAACGATATCCGTATAAGCGTGGATATTAGCTGTAGATGGAGTGTTTTTGACTATTTCTGCAAGATAAGCAAATCCGCCCAAATCCTCGATCACTTTTTTCTGGGTAAGGTATTGATCCAATGTCAATATATCTGCTGGTTTACCGGCTTCAATCAATTCGGAAATATGCTTAAACAGTAGACGGTGAGTAAAATTATAAAAATCCCCCTCATTGATTTTGCTACTCACTTCATCAAAGAGTTCATTATCCAAGAGTAATCCACCGATTACTGAAAATTCAGCCTCTATAGAATGCGGCTGTACAAGTGATTTATTTAAGCTAGACATACATTCTCCCTCTATGCTGAGAAGTGAGAGTTTGCAAACTGTGGCATCAGTAACGCACAAAGCTGACTGATCGTTTCATATTCAGCTTGGCTCTGACGATAGACCGGTTTTGAAAAAGTTGCCGCTTCACGATATGCCACGCGGTCAGGTACCGAAAATTCCAGCAATGTTTTGTTTTCATCAAACTCATTTTGGAAGAGAGTATGAAGGTAGTCGGAAACCAATTTGACATCTTTAGTGTGATCAACACAGTTAATCATCGCTTTCAGCGGTGGTAGGGTAAAGCCAAATGCCGTAAAGGTTTCGAGGTCTTGATACATTCCAATCGTGCCACGAATAAACTCCTTAGCAGATAAAATGTGGGGAAGAATAGGACAGAATAAAACATCTGCTGCCAATACAGACATATCGACAGTAATATCTCTGGTACCACGAGTGTCAATAATGATGACATCATAACCTTCAATTTTCTGGAGCAGTAAACTAAAACGTAATGCACCGTCAGGTGAATCTCTCAGCATTGGGCTGATTTTATTTGACGGGTCATTAGACTGGATCAAGTCAAGATTTGGGATAGTCGTTCTAGAAATAATGTGGGTAGGATCTACATCTTTAAAATGCAGAAATTCGTAAGTTCCACCGGGAGCTTGATATTCCAACTCATAATAAGAGCTTAATGTGGGTTGGGTATCGGTATCAATAAGAAGGGTTCTTAGACCGTGTTCTGCACAGAATGCACCAATGTTAGCAGCATTCGTACTCTTGGCAGAGCCACCTTTAGTTGAAGCAATAGTAATGGTAAAAGGTTTGTTTGTACCGTTTTGTAATGGTTTCATAATTTACTCTCTTAACAAGGGTTAAGGAGTATTGGCCATTAATACGGTGTATTTGAATTGATTATTTGAAAGAGAGAAACTACAAGTGTGATTCAAATGGTGCCTGAGGTCGGACTCGAACCGACACGGTTATTCACCAACGGATTTTGAATCCGTCATGTCTACCAATTTCATCACTCAGGCTAAGAGTGCTTTTTATTCAATCGCCTGTATGTCCTATCAGTTTACGCATAAGATTTTGAATCCGCTACGTCTACCAATTTCGTCACACTGGCTGTGTGCTTTATTGCTCGACATTATACGTTTATAAACTTACCTTGCAAGTGGTAATTTAATATTTTGGTTTATTTGTTTTAATTTTCAACAAAGTTACCTCAACCGCACTTTACAAAAATATTTTATAGTAAAGTGCGGTTGTTTTTTTACTCTCTTTTTCTATTAAGAAGCCACCAAATGAGAATCATAAAAAGTAAACTTGGAATGAGGGCTGCAAGTACAATTGGTATATCATACAGAAGGCTTAATCGCCCTAAAATTTCGTTGATAACATAAAATAGAAACCCAAAAAAAATACCTGTTACAATCCTTGCTCCTGCAGTAACACTGCGTAAAGATCCGAAAATAAAAGAAAGTGCCAACAACATCATCACCGCAACAGAGACCGGTTGAAAGACTTTTTGCCAAAAAGTAAGTTCAAAACGTTTAGCATCTTGTCCCGTTTCTTTCATGAATTTAATATAGTTGTATAATCCGGTCATAGACAACGACGTTGGACGCAAAGAAGCTATCCCCAGCTTATCGGGTGTTAACGTTGTACTCCAATTATCTTTCAAGCGATTAATCGTTTTAATTTCATCAGCAAAAATTTGTGATTGATTAATTCCGCTTAATTTCCATTTACCATGTTCAAAACTTGCTTGGTTCGCATGTGTAACTTGTTTCAATTGACGCTTATCATCAAAACTATAAATATAGATATCATTCAAGCTAATATCATTAGTAATACGACCAACATAGATAAAATCATTACCATCTTTTGCCCAAATACTATTTTTTACTGAAAGCATGGAGCCTCCGGAAATTGCTTTTGCACGCATATCTCTGGCAAAGTGTTCCGTCTGTGGAATACCCCATTCGCCAATAATCATTGTGATAAGCATCAATGGCAATGCGGTTTTCATCACGGCTAAACCGATTCTAAAGCGAGAAAATCCAGCAGATTGAATCACAATAAGTTCACTACGACTTGCAAGGTTACCAAGTGCAATAAGTGATCCTAATAATGCAGCCATAGGAAAAAATGTTTCTATATCTTTTGGCATAGTTAATAAAGTAAACAGTGTTGCCTGAATAACATCGTAAGTTCCTTTTCCAATACTACGAAATTGTTCAACAAATTTAATAATCGCTGATAAACCCACCAACATCAGCAATGTCGCCAAAATAGTACCTAAAATATTTTTTCCAATATAGCGGTCTAAGGTATTCATCATCATTATTCCTGATTACCTTTTACTTGAATTAAAGTTAAATAAATAACGTATTTTATACATAAAAACACTATTCCAACTGTTCAATAAAACAGCTAAAAATAAAAAGAAAATACTGACTAACGGCATAAAAATATGTGCTTCAATTTTACCGGAAGCCCCCGCTGATTTTAATGAACTTTGTAACAAGAAATAAATTAAATACAATAAAAGTGCGGGCAAAATCTTAGCAAACCGCCCTTGTCTCGGATTGACTCGGCTGAGCGGTACTGCAATAAGTGCCATAATCGGAACAGCAAAAATTAAGGTCAAACGCCAATGCAATTCCGCCTTAGCTGCAGGTGATTTAGAATTAATTAATTCCTTTAGGCTTAAAATTTCCGTTTCAGATGTATCCTTATCTGTTGTCTTATAATCTAAATAGGCTTGATACTGGTCAAAATGCGTGATACGAAAGTCAGGTAAAAGTGCGCTTCCTTCAACTCGCTGACTATTTTCTAGACTAAGAACTTGATCGCCATTGGGTAACGCCTTCAACTGACCGGTTTCAGCTACCGTTACGGAAGGCTTCTGATTTTTTTTATTTTCCATTTGGAAAACATAAATATCTTGAATTTGATTGTTTTTTATTTCATTGATAAATAGCACAACATCAGTATTTCCGACATTAACAAATTGTCCCGACGCTAAAGCCCCCATTGTTGGATTTGCTTTTGCATCATCAATAAGTTGAATTTGTTTTTGCATTGCCCAAGGGGATAGATAAAACACATTATAGGTTGCCAATCCTGCTGTCAATAAAGATAAAATTAACGCAACACCAACAAGAATACGCTGACCAACACCACAAGCCCGCATGACGGTAATTTCGCTTTCTGCATATAAACGTCCAAATGTCAGCAATATAGCAATAAATAAGCAAAGGGGAAATATAAGTTGTGCCATCGTCGGCATACCCAAGCTAAGCAAAGCAAAAACCAAATCAGCCGGAATTTTACCAACAGATGCAGAACCTAATACACGCACAAGTTGTTGACTAAAAAAAAGCAGTAAAAGAATAGATAAGATTGCAATTTGGCTTCTAAAAACTTCTTTGGTTAAATATCGAATTAATATCACTGAATTACCTATATTTCTCTTGCAATTTTAAAAAAAAGCAGTAATTTACGAAATCACATACATGGCGATGTATGATAACGTATTTTTTTATTGAAAACAGTAAATTCGTGAGGATTACATGAAATATAGTGCAAAAAATACCGCACTTTCTCAAATTGACAGCAACATTATTTTAGCCGTATTTGAGGACGGAGAACTTTCTCCGACAGCAATGCAATTTGACCAACTCAGTCAAGGCTACCTAACTCGCTTAATTCAAGTAGGTGAAGTTAGCGGAAAACAGGGACAAGTTCTTATTTTACGGGATATACCGAATTGCCAAGCACAACGTATTTTTATCGTAGGGTGCGGTAAAAAAGATAAAATAACAGAACGTCAATATAAACAGATTATTCAAAAAACAATTCAAACGATTCTTGAGACTCAAGCAAGTGAAGTTGTGAGCTTTCTAAATGAAATTGAACTCAAAAATCGTGATATTCATTGGAATATTCGTTTTGCAATTGAAACCATTGAAGCAAGTCATTATCAATTTGATACTTTCAAAAGTAAAAAAACTGATGCAAGTTTAGTATTGGATAGATTTATTTTTAATGTGCCAACCGAATTACAACAAAATGCACTACAAGCAATTAGTTACGCACAAGCTATTGCATTAGGAGTCAAATATGCAAAAGATATTGCCAATTGCCCGCCTAATGTTTGCAACCCAACTTATCTTGCCGAACAAGCACAATCCCTCGCTAAACACTCAAACTTGATTAACGTGCAAGTTTTGGGTGAAAAAGAAATGGCAGAATTGAACATGTTCTCGTATTTAGCTGTTTCGCAAGGAAGTGCTAACGAAGCAAAAATGTCGGTGATTGAATATCGTAATCACCCCGATAAAAATGCCAAACCTATTGTTTTAGTTGGAAAAGGTTTAACCTTTGATGCCGGCGGTATTTCATTAAAACCCGCTGATAGCATGGACGAGATGAAATATGATATGTGCGGTGCGGCTTCTGTATTTGGTGTTATGTACGCTCTTGCAACATTACAATTACCCTTAAATGTAATTGGTGTATTGGCTGGTTGTGAAAATTTGCCGGACGGAAATTCATATCGACCGGGAGATATTTTAACCACTATGTCAGGATTAACCGTCGAAGTTTTAAATACTGATGCGGAAGGACGTTTAGTTTTATGTGACGCACTCACTTATGTTGAGCGATTTAACCCTGAGTTGGTCATTGATGTAGCAACACTAACAGGTGCTTGTGTAGTGGCATTAGGTCAACATAACAGTGGCTTAATCGCAACAGATGGAAAACTTGCTGAAAAATTATTAAATGCGGCAGAAGAAACGACCGATAAAGCTTGGCGTTTACCTTTAAGCGAAGAGTATCAGGAACAGTTAAAATCTAATTTTGCTGATTTAGCTAATATTGGTGGACGTTGGGGTGGAGCCATTACCGCCGGTGCATTTTTAGCTAACTTTACGAAAAATTATCCTTGGGCTCATTTAGATATTGCAGGAACTGCCTGGTTACAAGGTACAAACAAAGGTGCAACGGGACGACCGGTAAGTTTACTAACGCAATTCTTAATTAATCAATCTAAATAACTGCAAAAGTGAGAGTTTCTCTTTTAGAATATGAGTATCAAAATTCAATCTAAACAAAAGGAGACTCTCATTTTTTATTCCACTGATCCATTTGGCTGAGATTTCCACCGCACTTACCTTCTATCTATCGCCATCATTACTTAACTAATACAACTAATCCAGAATTTTATTAAACTTTGATCTATAAAATTTCAGTATAAAAGATGATTTTATGAATGAAATGAGCTAAAGTAGCCGAGTTTTTTAGCAAGGATGATTTTTAAGGATACCTCATGAAACAATCTCTGCGTCATAAAAAGATAATTGAATTAATAAAACAGAAAGGCTATTTGAGTACGGAGGAATTGGTTAACATTCTTAACGTTAGCCCTCAAACTATTAGGAGAGATTTAAATGAACTGGCGGAAAATAATCTGATTACACGTCATCACGGTGGAGCTACTTCACTTTCAACATCAGAGAACAGTGATTATAGTGAACGTCAACATTTCTTCTCGTCTGAAAAACGGCGTATTGGTCAAGAGGTGGCAAAAATTATTCCTAACGGTTCATCTTTATTCATTGATATTGGTACAACACCGGAAGCTGTTGCTAAAGCATTATTGGATCATCAAAACTTAAGAATTGTTACAAATAATCTTAACGCAGCCTATATTTTGATGCAAAACAAAACATTTGATATTACGATGGCTAGCGGATCTTTGCGTCAAGATGGAGGTATTATTGGTGAAGCGACAATTGCATTTATCGGACAATTCCGTTTGGATTTCGGAATATTAGGTATCAGCAGTATTGATTTGGACGGTTCTTTATTGGATTACGATTATCATGAAGTGCAAGTGAAACGTGCAATTATGGAAGGCTCAAGAAATACTATTTTAGTAACAGATCATTCCAAATTTACTCGCCGAGCAATGGTATATTTAGGTTCGTTAACAGAAGTAGACTATTTGTTTACAGACACCACACCACCTGACTCCATGCTTAGCCTTATTCATTCAAGCAATGTAAAACTGCATATTTGTCAATAGAATTTTTATCAATAGAGATGTGTAGAAGATTTTATCTTCTACACAATAATCAATTTAATGCCCTCGCCAATAAACTGACAGGGTGTAAACAAGAAGCACTTGTTGACATATCAATTTGCCATTTGCAAGTTTCACATTCAGTGATGACATAATCGAAACAACCTTGTTCAATAACCTCAAATAAACTTTTTCCGATGGCCTGTGAAGTCTGATAGTTTTCAGATTTAAAGCCATATGTTCCAGCAATACCGCAACATTGAGACGGTAAAATAGTAACATCAAGATCCGGTATTTGTTTAAGCAATGCCAACGTATAAGGTGCCCACCCCGCTTTTTCTACATGGCAGGCGGTATGATAGGCAACTTTAAGAGGTGTAGACTTAAAGTGCGGTATTTTTCCATCAAGATATAGTCGGTAAAGATATTTGGTTGCAATATTGACATGAGGACGAATTCTCGCATTATCCATCCCCAAAATATGATGATATTCATCACGTAAGTTCATTGTACAACTTGAAGATGTACCAATAATATCCAATGCTTTTTCTTGAATCACCCGTTCAATTTGTTTAATGTTAAACTCTGCTTGTTTTTTAGCCTTTTCAGGAAAACCGTTCACCATGAGCGGCAAACCGCAACATTTTTCTTTTTCAAGCAAAATCACGCCAATATCAATCGAATTAAGTACTTTAATGAGATCTTTACCAAGTTGAGGATAATTATAATTTACATAACAACCGTGATAATACACTATCTTATCCCGAAAATAGATCTGACGGTCAAGAGCATATTTTTTATACCATTGACGGAACGAACCGAATGAATATTTTGGTAAAGTGCGGTGCTTACTGACCTTAAGGGTTTTATCTAAAACATATCGGGTTGCTTTTAATCCAGTAATCGCATTTACAATCGGAGCAAAAGGTGTATTCATTTTACCCATGATATCCGTATTACTTAATACAGCATCACGTAATTTATGTATTGGTGATTTATGTTGTTGGTCAAGATATTTATTTCTAGCACGAATGATAATATCACCAATTTTAACGTCTGACGGACAAGCAACCTCACAACGTTTACAATTGATACAATATTTTAATGCTTCATCATAAAGTGCCGCACTTTTTAAGCGTAACCGTTCACCGTCCGGTCCCGCCTGTTTAGGTCCGGGATAGAAAGGATTTTGACGAGAAACAGGGCAAACCACAGTACAAGCAGTACATTTTATACAGCTCTCAAAACTTTCATCGGTATGGTGCTGAGTAATAGGAAAAGCAGCATGCTGTTTTGCATTTTCAATGAGTTGTTGAATATTCATATTTTGCCCCTTATACTCGATTTTGTGCTTCGATAATGTTATCGGCAGCTGTTAGTGCAGTAACAACTGCCACTCCGGAACCACACCCTAGTTCCAATGCATTGTATCCGCCAATAACATTTCCAGCAGCATATAAATTTTTAATAATCTGACCGCTCTTTTTTAATTGGCAACGGCTGTTAATTGCAACGCCCGCAGACTGATAAGGCTGAGGTGAAGAAAAACGCCGAGCAGTCCAAGTGAGTCTGTTTTGTATATCAATCATTGAATTGCCAATCATGTCCACGTCAAATATAGGTTCAAGTAAACGATCAAAAACACTCACCAAACCATTACTGAAAAAACTGCCGGAAGCAAGAACAAAATGTTCTGCAAAAATACCATGTTCTTGATGTAATTGAGTGTAAATTTGTTTAACCTGTTGATCCTCAATAACGGCACGCAATGCTTTATCACCATTTAAAATAAAACCGCCCAGTTTTTCAAAATACGTTTTTAATTTTTTATGTTGACGCAATCCCACTAATGAAGGCGGTAATGTAGGCAATTCGTATAAATTTAATCCAGTTTCCAACGTTAATTTATTGAAAAAATCTTGATTATCCAAACCAAAACAAGCCGGTAAAAAAATTGCTTCC
This sequence comes from Histophilus somni 2336, assembly GCF_000019405.1. Classification (NCBI taxonomy): domain Bacteria; kingdom Pseudomonadati; phylum Pseudomonadota; class Gammaproteobacteria; order Pasteurellales; family Pasteurellaceae; genus Histophilus; species Histophilus somni. Next base: position 2,001,490 of record NC_010519.1, read on the forward strand.
CCATCTCCGGAGGCTTGTTTTATTTCCTGTACCAATTCTCGAAACGCCAAACGATGTTCAAGTAATTGGGAAATATTGACACTGCGAAACTCACGAGAAGTTAAACGCAATTGATCCAACTCGGGAAGATGTAAAAGTGCGGTCGTTATCGAACAATGTGTAAATTGCGGATGCTGTATTAAATTTTCAGCCAGTAAGTGCGGTTGAAAATCATGATAACCTTCAATGCCCAACACAGTAATTTTTTGGTATCCGAAATGTTCATCATGAAGATCCATTGTTGGAATACAATCAGCGGACAGCCAAGTGCGGTGCAATCCGCCCAACGGCGTAACACGAAAATGATTTTGCTTATAGCTTCCCGTCACATTGAGATTAATTTTTTCTATTAATTGTTCAAATTGCTTGGCTTTTTGTAAAACATGTTGTTTACCAAACAAACAATACGGATGATTTGGAAGTTGTTCTTCAAGGCTGTCATAACCTTGTTCAAAAGAATTTATCTTTTCACCGTTTGGTAATTGGCTTAAAAGATCCATTGAACCTGATGAAAAATTCATGGCTGATTGACCATTATTAATAATCGCACAACATTTCCCTTTTTGTTGAAGCATAATTCCGCAAGTTAACCCCGCAAGCCCGCCTCCGATAATCACTACATCAAATTTCATTGCCATCTGTTCCTTGCTGTGCTTGTTCAGTTAAAGATTGAACACTATTTAAGCCTAATAAACTGTAATATATCCAACTGGAAAATTCCGCTTCACGGATTGCTTCGCCCCAAGCAATCGGTTCAATACCTCGCCAACGTTCTTCCATAAAAGATGATAATTGCAGTGTAGATTGTCTAGGTGTTGCCATATGAAAACGTGCCATTAATCCTGCCGCACGGCAAGCACAAAGTTCAGCCTGGCAAGTTCCCATGCCCACACGTGTACGACGACGTAAATCAACAAGATTATTGACTTTCAATTCTTCTACAGCATAACGTACTTCACCGGCAGTCACCGCTTCACATTCACAAACAAGTGTACAATCTGACCGCTCTTTTCCAATCAAACGAGAAGCCCGTTGCCCATGACGATAACGTGCGGAAATTTGAAGAGGTGTTGGTAACGATATGATTTTATTAATATGAGGAACGTTTTGATCAGATTCAGAACCTGGAAGTAATTCTTGGGCAGTTGTACAAACAGTTTGTTTGCCGAGTTTTTTACTAACTAAATCAGTTGCCCATTCCGCCATCAAACGATAAGTCATTAACTTACCTCCCGTAATAGTGACAAAACCTTCAAGACCATCACGGCTTGCATGGTCAAGCAATACAATACCACGACTAACATTACGTCCTGATGGATCATCATCACTCGCTACCAGAGGACGAACACCTGCATAGGCACGAAGTACTCTAGTATGACGTAAACTCGGTGCAAGTTTTTCGCCTTCTCTAAATAAAATATCCACCTCTTCGGGAGTAACAATCATGTTATCAATTTGATCATAAGGGATACGATCTGATGTGGTGCCGATAACACAGATAGTATCGCCGGGAACTAAAATATCCGCATCAGCTGGTTTGCGACATCGATTAATTACCAAATTATTAATGCGGTGCCCCATGACAAGTAATGCACCTTTAGCAGGAAACATCTTGACTTTGAGATCGGCATATTCAGCAATCCCCTGTCCCCAAATTCCTCCCGCATTAACAATAACCTGAGCAAAAAAACGGCGATTTATTTTATTTTTGTGATCATATACTTCTGTACCAATCACTCTTCCGCCTTCACGAATCAGTTGAGTAACTGCACAATAGGTAAAAATTTTAGCTCCATGCTCACGTGCATCCAACATATTGGCAGAGGTTAAACGAAACGGATCAATTGAACCATCGGGAACAACAACCGCACCTATAAGCTCCGGGTTTACTGAAGGCTCCATTATTCTGGCAAGGTCAGGCTCAATCGGTACTGCTTCAATACCTGCTTTTGTACAGGATTGAATAAATATCTTTTGATAATTAAGATCGTCTTCAGGTAACGTAATGAAAAGCCCTTTGGTATCTTCAACACAATGACGTGCAATACGTTTTAAGATCTTATTTTCTAAGATACATTCCTCTGCCGATTCATGATCATTAACAGCGTATCTTGCACCGCTATGCAATAAACCATGATTACGTCCTGTTGCACCTGTGGCAATGTCATAACGCTCTAATAATATGCAGTCAATCCCACGTAGTGCACAGTCTCGTGCAATACCGGCTCCTGTTGCCCCACCGCCGATAATAATGACATCAGCACTGAGCGGTGGAAAATCTTTAGAAAATTTTTGAGACGACATTGACATAATCATCCCCCACATTGAATGTAAAAAATTACTATTAGAAAGTGATTATATAATACGTCAAATGTTCGTTTTAGAAAATAAAATGAGTGATTTCTTATCAAATAATGTGATTAAGATCACTTTATTAGTTTCGATTTGAATTTTTTTTGTGTTTTTTTGTGATTTACATCACAACATAAATTAAATTAGCTTTTTAGATTTCACTTTTTGGTTATTATATGAGTGAACGTTCAAAAAAGTGCATTTATCGCTCCTAATTTTTTATACATAAGATTGGTTTGATAATTGCTATATTTTAATCTAACTAAACTACTGGAGATTTATTATGTTTGGTCCATTTAAGCCCGCACCGTATATTGAGGAGCTATCAAAAGATAGAATCGATCCAACTTATAGACGGTTGCGTTGGCAAGTATTCATGGGAATATTTTTCGGTTATGCGGCTTATTATTTCGTTCGTGCTAACTTTGACCTAGCTCAAAAAGGGTTAATTGAAGCCGGTTTATACAATAAAGCGGAGTTGGGAATTATCGGTACGGGAGCAGGTTTGGCATATGGATTGTCAAAATTTGTGATGGCAGGTATATCTGATCGCTCAAATCCGAAAGTTTTCTTGCCTTTCGGTTTATTATTGTCAGGGTTATGTATGACAATGATGGGCTTAATGCCTTGGGCAACCTCCGGTATTGCTGTTATGTTTGTGATGATATTCTTAAATGGCTGGTTTCAGGGAATGGGATGGCCTCCATGTGGTCGTACAATGGTTCACTGGTGGTCTAAATCCGAACGTGGAACAATCGTTTCTATTTGGAACTGTGCACATAATATCGGAGGTATGGTACCGGGATTAATGGTATTGTTGGCAAGTGCGATTTATTTCAGCGAGTTTGGAGTACAGGCAACTGCAAAAGATATTTGGCAACAAGCGTTATATTATCCGGGTATTGCCGCTATGATTTGTGCAATTCCGGTCTATTTTGTGATGAAAGATACACCACAGTCTTGCGGATTACCTGCAATTGAAAAATGGCGTAATGATTATCCTGATGACTATAATGAAAAAACCTATGAAAACAATTTAACAACAAAAGAGATCTTTGTTACTTATGTTCTAAAAAACAAATTGTTGTGGTATATCGCTATTGCAAACGTATTTGTGTACCTCATTCGTTATGGAGTGTTGAAATGGTCCCCTGTATATTTAGGAGAAGTAAAACATTTTAATATTAAGGGTACTGCTTGGGCATACACTATTTATGAATTAGCTGCGGTACCGGGTACATTATTATGTGGTTGGGTTTCCGACAAAGTATTTAAGGGTAAACGTGGTTTAACCGGTTTCATTTTCATGATTTTGACTACTATTGCAGTGGTAGCATTATGGATGAACCCAGCAACACCAGAACATGAATTAGCACAGTATGCAGGAAAAGCGTGGTATCAAAATCCATATCAATTAACTGACTTCATTTTAATGACAACAGTTGGGTTCTTAATTTACGGACCGGTAATGTTGATCGGATTACATGCACTTGAACTTGCACCGAAAAAAGCAGCAGGCACATCAGCAGGTTTCACAGGGTTATTCGGTTATCTCGGTGGTACAGTATCCGCTTCAGCCGTTGTAGGTTGGGCTGCAGAATACTACGGCTGGGACGGTGGCTTCTACGTCATGATAACCGGTGGTATTTTAGCCATCCTGTTAATGTTTATCACCATGATAGAAGAAGGTAAACATAAAGCAAAACTAGACGATCATTACGGTAAATAATCGTTAAAAAGGAAAGACAGGAAACTGTCCTTCCTTTTTCTTTATTAGGTTTATGTATTCAAATTTTAACCACATTTTTATCACAGATTTTACTTCTACTTAAGGAAAATACAATGAAATTAGCTACCCCTCTTTGTGCAATTGCTTTAGTAGCTGCAACACTATCAGGTTGTTCTGCACAATTTGAAAACAACGTTAACCAAAAAGATAAAATTATCATTGCTCACCGTGGAGCAAGCGGTTATTTACCTGAGCATACGTTAGAAAGTAAAGCACTTGCTTTTGGCCAACACGCTGATTATCTAGAACAAGATCTTGCAATGACCAAAGATAATCATCTCATCGTCATTCATGATCATTTTTTAGATGGTTTAACAGATGTGGCGAAAAAGTTTCCACATCGTCATAGAAAAGATGGGCGTTATTATGTAGTAGATTTTACGCTGAAAGAAATTCAATCATTAGAAATGACGGAAAATTTTAGTCTGAAAGACGGAAAACAGGTTCAGGTTTACCCAAATAGATTCCCGCTTTGGCAATCTCATTTCCGTATTCATACTTTTGAAGATGAATTAGAATTTATTCAAGGTCTTGAAAAATCAACTGGTCAAAAAATCGGTATCTATCCCGAAATTAAAGCACCTTGGCTACATCACCAAGAAGGCAAAGATATTGCTTTAGCAACATTAAAAGTTTTGAAAAAATACGGTTATACGCAAAAAGATGACTTAGTCTATTTACAAACTTTTGATTTTAATGAGCTAAAACGAATTAAAACAGAATTGTTGCCTAAACTAGGTATGGATGTAAAACTTGTTCAATTAGTGGCTTATTCTGATTGGGGTGAAACACAAGAAAAAAATGCTCAAGGCAAGTGGGTTAATTACGATTATGATTGGATGTTTAAACCGGGTGCGGTAGAAAAAATTGCAAAATATGCTGATGGTATAGGCCCTGGCTGGTACATGATGATCGATCAAGAAAAATCTAAACCGAATGCCGTCGCTTATACTCCATTAGCAGAAGAATTGGCAAAATATAAATTAGAGGTACATCCTTATACCGTTCGCAAAGATGCTTTACCTGACTTTTTTGATAATGTAGATCAAATGTATGATGCTCTATTTAAAGGCGGTGCAACGGGAGTATTTACTGATTTCCCTGATACAGGTGTAAATTACTTAAAAACCCATAAATAATTCGACATTAATATCTGTCATTCTTTTAAACGAATGACAGATTTTTGTTCTTGTTGTAAATAGCCATTTCTCCATTATCCTAGCCTTTCAACCTCAACCTTCCCCTACGATATTTCGTGCGTAAAAGTGCGGTTATTTTATCCGGTGTTTTTATTGCAATAGAATTAGCAATCTGTAATGAGTTATGAATAGAATTTGCATGGGTAATGGCAATTGCCAACGCATCTGCTGCATCAACCTGCGGTTTATCGGAAAGTTGTAATAACCGAACCACCATTTCCTGTACTTGTGATTTTTCAGCCGCACCTGTTCCAACGACCGTTTGTTTAATTGTTCTAGCGGAATATTCAAATACGGGTAAATTTTGATTGACTGCGGCAACTATTGCAGTTCCTCTTGCTTGCCCCAATTTTAGAGCAGAATCAGGATTTTTCGCCATAAAAACCTGTTCAATAGCAAATTCATTGGGATTGAATTGCGTAATAATTTCTGTTATTCCGGCATAAATTCGTTTTAATCTAGTTGGCAAATCATCTATTGAGGTACGAATAACACCACTTCCCAAATATTCTAGCTTATGCCCAACTTGACGAACAACACCATATCCGGTTACTCGAGATCCCGGATCTATTCCTAAAATAATAGACATCCTATTTTCCAAAAAATAAATGAACCTCATTTGAGATCCATTTAATATAGACTAAAAATTATTTTCCAAGTTTAAGAGATTGAGCTGATGAAACGTTTTTCATCATGCCTCTCAACTAATTTCATAAATGTTCCTGATAGAAAAAATGAAGCTAACTTTTAAAGTAAAGCGGCAACCTCATCACTTATCTCGCCATTATGATAAACGTTTTGTACATCATCACAATCTTCCAGCATATCGATCAGTCTTAACAATTTAGGTGCGGTTTCTGCATCCAAATCAACCATTGTGGAAGGTATCATTGTTACTTCAGCATTCACAACTTTAAATCCGGCTACTTCAATACCGTCTTTCACTAAGCCTAAATCTTCCCATGCTGTATAAATTTCAACACTACCGTCTTCTTGTACTTGAATATCATCAGCACCCGCTTCAATGGCTGCCTCTGTCAAGGCATCCTCGTCAGCAGACTCAACTAAAATTAGCCCTTTTTTACTAAATAAATACCCTACTGAGCCTTCTGTTCCCAAATTACCACCGCACTTTGTAAAACTTGGTCGTACTTGAGAAATGGTGCGGTTAGCATTATCGCTGAGACACTCAACCATCACCGCAGTCCCGCCCGGACCATAGCCCTCATAAATTCTAGTTTCCATATTGGTGCCATCACCACCGCCTACACCACGCTCAATAGCACGGTTGATAGTATCTCGTGTCATATTGTTAGATAAAGCTTTATCTACTGCGGCACGTAAACGAGGGTTAGCACCAACATCTCCGCCACCTAATTTTGCCGCTGTTACTAATTCACGAATTAATTTAGTAAAAATTTTACCACGTTGTGCATCTTGTGCTGCTTTACGATGTTTAATATTGGCCCACTTACTATGTCCTGCCATTTTATATTCCTTTTATGATTGTACTTTTATATTCATTAATCGCCTCTGCATTGTTGGGCGATTTAGTCAATTTAATTGCGTCCTGTACCGAACACCATTGATAAGCTGAATGTTCACTTAAATTTATTACTCTTTCATCAGCTAACGGCAACAAAAACCAATGCTCAATGCAGTGAGTTATATCAGGCGCATATTTATACCTAAAATGCGGAAAAATTTCAAACTCTATCTGTTTATGGCAATTAAAGAGCGGTAAGTTTTCCGCAAGAATATCTATGCCGGTTTCTTCCCTCACTTCTCGGATTGCCGTTTGAACAGGTGTTTCACCTATTTCCATCGTACCGGTTACGGATTGCCAAAATTCCGAATCGTCTTGACGTTGCAACATTAAAACACGGTTGGTTTTCTTGGCATAAATAACGACCAAAATACTGTTGGGATTTTTATAGTTCATTTGGATTACCTTCTTAAAGTCATCATCACTCACATTAACCAAAATAATGTTAAATGAAAAAACAACAATTGATCTGCCCCAAAATCTCTTAATAAATCAAAATATTAAAACATCATTAATAATTAAGATAGCATTTCAAATTTCGTATCATTGCTACATAGTACCGACTTTTTTAGCAAATTTTTCTACCTTTTTCTTTTCTTCTAATTCTTTTTGTTGTTGCTCTGCACGTTTACGACGAATTTCTTTCGGATCCGCCAATAATGGGCGATAAATTTCAATACGATCACCTTCATTCACTATATCCGTTAATTTTGCCGGGCGACTGAAAATGCCGACTTTATTTTCACGTAAATCAATTTCCGTAAATTCCTGCAAAATACCAGATTGGAAAATGGCCGCTTGAATGATTGTCCCCTTCTCAACTTGAAGTTTTTTCAAATAATATTTATGCGGTAACGCATAAGTAATTTCTATATTAATCAAGATAAACGTCCTTTGCTCGTTGTTTAAACGCTTCGATCATTTTCGTTGTCAATTGTGAAAAAATCCGCCCGAAAGCAAAAGCAATAACAGGGTTGGAAAATTCAAACTCCAATTGCAACGCAATTTCACAACTTTGCTCATCAATTTCACGAAAAACCCATTTACCCTGCAGATATTTGAAAGGTCCGGAAGCTAACTGCATCGTAATCTCTTGGTTGGGAATTAATTGATTTTTAGTCGCAAAAACCTGTTTGATACCGGCTGTGCTAATGGTTAATTCTCCGATCGTTTCATTGTCTATCGACTGCAATGCTCTTGCCGCAATGCAATGGGGTAAAAATTGTGGATAACTTTCGTAATCATTAACAATATCGTACATTTGTTTAGCACTATAAGACACTAAAGCTCGCTGATTTATACTTGGCATAAAATAAGATGTTGAACAAAAAATGTTGCAATTATAGCGGAAAAGTGCGGTAGAAATAAGAGACAAAATAGAAAAGAATGATTCATACAACAAGCTGTTAATGTCGTTGCTTTCTAATTGAGCATACATCAATTTTCCGCTACAATAGCCCACTATTTTTAGCGAACAAAAATACCAATGTCAGAAATTAAATTAATTGTAGGTTTAGGCAATCCGGGCGATAAATACGCCGATACTCGTCATAATGCAGGAGAATGGTTAATTGAACGTTTGGCAAGACGCTTTAACTTCAATCTCTCTGTTGAATCCAAATTTTCAGGAAAAACGGCAAGAGCGGTCATTAGTGGTCAAGAAATGCGTTTTCTTGTTCCTACCACTTTTATGAATTTAAGTGGCAAAGCAGTAAGTGCTTTAGCTAATTTTTATCGTATTCCGCCGGAACAAATTTTAGTGCTTCATGATGAATTAGATTTACCTCCAGGCATCGCTAAACTTAAGCAAGGCGGTGGACATGGCGGGCATAACGGTTTGAAAGATATTATTGCTCAACTGGCAAATAATAAAAATTTCTATCGATTGCGTATAGGAATTGGTCATCCGGGCGATAAAAATTTAGTTGCATCTTATGTGCTTAATAAACCGTCTCCAACAGATTGGCAATTAATTGACCGCACTTTAGATGAGGCAACGGATTGTATTGAAATCCTCATGAAAGAGGGAATAACTAAAGCAACAAATAGACTGAATGCTTTTAAAGCATAAACAAAATTCACCAATCTTTGGGCTGAAATAACTCTTCTACTCTACTAATAAAAAATAGGAAAATTTATGGGATTTAAATGTGGTATTGTCGGTTTACCTAATGTAGGAAAATCCACTCTTTTCAATGCGTTAACTAAAGCAGGTATCGAAGCGGCAAACTATCCGTTTTGTACTATTGAACCGAATACGGGCGTTGTACCGATGCCCGATCCTCGTCTTGATGCACTGGCAGACATTGTTAAGCCTGAGCGTATACTACCGACCACAATGGAATTTGTGGACATTGCGGGATTAGTTGCCGGTGCCAGTAAAGGTGAAGGTTTAGGGAATAAATTCTTGGCAAATATTCGGGAAACGGATGCTATTGGTCATGTTGTGCGTTGTTTTGAGAACGATGATATTGTTCATGTTGCCGGTAAAATTGATCCGTTAGATGATATTGAAACAATTAATACTGAATTAGCTTTAGCAGACTTAGATAGCTGTGAACGAGCTATTCAACGCTTGCAAAAGCGTGCAAAAGGTGGCGATAAAGAGGCAAAATTTGAGTTGTCGGTCATGGAAAAAATTCTACCTGTACTGGAAAATGCAGGTATGATTCGTTCTTTGGATTTAGATAAAGACGAATTACATGCCATTAAAAGCTACAACTTCTTAACTTTAAAGCCAACTATGTATATTGCTAATGTGAATGAAGATGGCTTTGAAAATAATCCATATCTCGACAAAGTGCGTGAGTTTGCTACAAAAGAAGGTTCTGTTGTGGTACCAGTTTGTGCTGCAATTGAAGCGGAAATTGCTGAATTGGATGATGATGAAAAAACTGATTTTTTACAAGATCTCGGTATTGAAGAACCCGGTTTAAATCGTGTTATTCGTGCAGGCTATGCGTTATTAAATTTACAAACCTACTTCACCGCCGGTGTAAAAGAAGTGCGAGCTTGGACAGTTTCCGTCGGTGCAACGGCACCCAAAGCGGCAGCCGTTATTCATACAGATTTTGAAAAAGGCTTTATTCGAGCAGAAGTCATCGCTTATGATGATTTTATTCAATATAAGGGCGAGGCAGGTGCAAAAGAAGCCGGTAAATGGCGTTTGGAAGGTAAAGATTATATTGTGCAAGATGGCGACGTAATGCACTTCCGTTTTAATGTTTAATATTCACAACTAATTTTATACCGCATTTTTCGATTTGAATAATAAAAGTGCGGTATTTTTTATAGAGAAAGATGAAATATCACTTTATTTCCCTGTGTTCCATTAAAGTTTTTAACTGGGAGACGTTTGTTGATGTTGAAGATTTAGCAGATGATCCTGCGAGAAGACAATAACCGAATGAATGATCTTTAGTGTGGCTTGTGTCATAATAGGCATCGTTTTTTCAGCGACTTAGAGGAGAATGATTACATGAGAATTTTACATACTATGTTACGTGTGGGCGATATGGATCGCTCGATCCACTTTTATCAACAGGTATTAGGCATGCGTTTATTGCGTACAAGCGAAAACACTGAATATAAATATTCTTTAGCTTTTTTAGGCTATGATGATGAAGAAAACTCATCTGTTATTGAGCTAACTTATAACTGGGGTGTAAGTAAATATGAAATGGGGACTGCTTATGGTCACATTGCTATTGGAGTTGAAGATATTTATGCCACTTGTAAAGCGGTTAAAGAAGCAGGTGGGAAAATTACTCGTGAGCCTGGTCCAGTAAAAGGCGGAAAAACTGTCATCGCATTTGTGGAAGATCCTGATGGCTATAAAATTGAGTTTATTGAAAATAAAATGGCACAAGCAGGGCTAGGTAATCAATAACCTCAACAATTTTTATCCTAAAAAATGGGCTTTTTATCTGCCTATTTTAAGTATTACATTTATCTCATTCTTATAAGGTAATATTTCGTGACCGCACTTTCAGAACAAGCAGTGGATTATAATTTACTTAAAAATCGCTTTCGGGGTTTTTTTCCTGTCATTATTGATGTGGAGACAGCAGGCTTTAATGCTCAAACAGATGCCTTGCTGGAGCTAGCTGCACTCACACTGAAAATGGATGAAAACGGTCTATTAGTACCGGATGAAAAATGCCATTTTCATATTCAACCGTTCGAAGGGGCTAATATTAATCCTGAATCACTCAAATTTAATGGTATTGATATAGACAATCCGTTGCGTGGTGCTATATCAGAAAATGTTGCTATGAGTGAATTGTTTAAAATGGTGCGTCATGGGCAAAAAAAGGCTGACTGTCAACGTTCAGTTATCGTAGCTCATAATGCGACATTTGATCAAAGTTTTGTTATGGCAGCAGCAGAACGTACGAAAATAAAACGCAATCCGTTTCATCCTTTTTCGATATTTGATACCGCAACGTTAAGCGGTTTTATGTTCGGACAAACAGTGTTGGTCAAAGGTTGTCAGGTTGCCAATATTTCTTTTGATGGAAAAAAAGCACATTCTGCTTTATATGATGCGGAACGAACAGCTGAACTTTTTTGTTATATGGTAAATCATTTAAAAAAACTGGGCGGTTTTCCCCATGTGGCAATAAACTCATAAAAAACGGTGCTAACAAAGCACCGCTCTTTTGCGTTACTCCTTATTCAAATTACTGTACAACAATACTCCCTAAGCAACCTTGATCAGCTAACACTAAATCAGATGAACCGAAAATAAAAGGGAATTTAGTAGAGGACGCATGATTAAATTGCACTAAAATTTCTACCTTGCCGTCAATCCAAAGACTATCTTTCCATGCAATATCCGATTGTTCTACCGGCTGATCATTTATGCTTTTCATGACAAAACGAGCACCTTGAATTTTAAATCCGACGGGCCTTGAAGAACTTAGAATCCAGCGTTCTATCTGCCCTCTTTTGGTACTAATGTCTATTCTATTCGGTTCAAACCGTTGTTGATTAATGGTTGCATTGCTCACATCAAAATAAAACTCTCTCGTTTTCATATTTTTCTTTGCCAATAAACTAGGTGCATCAGTATGAAATTGCCAATGACTTGGATTATAAAATACTGATTTAACCCCCTCTGTTCTTAACTCAACAATAACATTATCAACCAGCATATCAGAACTGAATATTGTACCTATCTTATTCAAAAGATTTCTTTTACTACCAGTAATTAAGGTAACATTTCCGCCCTCACTTAAGTCAACCAATAATTCAACCCTTTCACTAGGTGCAAGAGAAACTTTTTTGACAATTTTTGTTTGTGGCAAATAACCTTGTTCTCTGGCAATCAAGAAAAATGCCCGCTCATCATCAAATGTTAAATCATAAGAACGAGATAAAGAGGCATTCAACAAACGTAAACGTACCAATCCTTTAGGTACATTCAAATAAGGTGCTTCAACACCATTGACCAATAACCGCTCGCCTAGAAAGTGCGGTTGATTTTGAAATACTTGCTCTCCCTTAGAATTTAACAGTACATCTTGCAAAATAAGTGGAATATCATCAACGCCATATTTTTTTGGCAGTTTAGATTGATGAGTATCTTTGTCATTTATAATCCACATGCCAACTAAGCCACGATACGTTTGATACGCTGAATTAGCTAAAGTGCAGGCATGATAAAAACAAGTTGATGCCGGTTGAGTAATAGGTAAAATTGGAGCCCATCCTTCCCCTGCCTTCAATACTCGCCCAATACCACCAATTAATTCACTGTGTGCTTGTAAACCTTGTATATTCATAGCAACTGCCTGCGTTAAATTATTACGATAATTTAACTTCACAAAATCACCTTGCTCAACTCTTACGGTAGGACCTAAATGATGCCCATTAAATCCCCAAACTTCCGTTAGCTTTTTTTCTATGAATGAAGTTTGAGCAGCTTGCATCGTTAAAAATATCGGTCGCCCACGTTTTGCCTCCAATAACGGTGGAATAAATAAAGGCAAACGGCTAGCAGCCATTACTGATTGAGGGATACATGATAAAGAACTGGCTAAAATACCGCTTTTCAAAAAATCCCGTCGAGTCAAAGATCTCATATTTTACCTTGCTGCTTATACAGATTGCTGTTGAATTTCTGCATCAAGCTCTGCGATGCGTTGTTGCATAATTTGATGACAATATTCAGCTAATTCCCGTACATTATCCTTTGTGTAGTTCGATGTATCTACAGGAGACATCATTTCACAAATCACTTTACCATTGTCCCACCGATTTAGGTCAATGCGATTATGGGTGGTTGAACAAACGACTGGAACAATTGGCACACCAGCGGTAATTGCCGCATAAAAAGCCCCCATTTTAAAAGGTAATAATCCACGCCCACGACTACGTGTCCCCTCAGGAAACATCCAAACTGACAAATTATCTTCATTTATACGATGAGCAAGTTGGTTTATTGTATTATGGGCTTTGGAGCGATTTTCTCTGTCTAACAAAATATTTCCCGTTGCCCAATAAAGAAGACCAAAAAAGGGAATCCAAACCAAACTTTTCTTGCCTACACTGACTGTACGAGGGCGAACCATAGCAGAAACAGTCACCATATCATAATTATTTTGGTGATTACCAATATAGATGCACCTACCGATACTATCGACATTTTCAGGAAAACGATGTTCAACTTTTAATCCAAAAAAAGGATATAAACGCCCAAACCAGCGAGCCATCACACCTACATTACTTGGATTTTTAAAACGAATAAGTGAATAAAGAGATCCTACTACACAAATTAAAATACTACAGAAGATAACAACGATGGCTCTTAATAATATCAACATAAATATACCCCTAAAAATTTGTATACGCCAAGTATAACGAAAATCTAAAAATAAGTGTAGAAAAGCATAAAAAAGTGCTAGGCTAGCACAAATATTTTAGGAACCTCAGCATGAAAAAAACATTCTTTATTGCAGATTTACATTTAAGCGAAAACCGACCGCATTTAACTGAACTCTTTGTTCATTTTATGCAAACGCAAGCACCACAAGCAGAAAAACTTTATATTTTAGGCGACTTATTTGATTTTTGGATTGGTGATGATGAACAATCAGCATTGATCGAAACAGTACAACAACAAATATTACAACTTACTCAAAAAGGTATCTCTTGTTATTTTATTCATGGAAACCGTGATTTTTTGGTGGGAAGACAGTTTGCCAACAGTTGCGGAATGGAATTATTACCAACCTATCAGATCGTTAATTTATATGGTAAAAAAGTACTTATTTGCCATGGTGATACACTCTGTACCGACGATCTTGCTTACCAACAATATCGCAAAAAAGTACAACAAAAATGGCTGCAATGGCTATTTCTTCACTTACCTTTAAAAGTGCGGTTAAAAATTGCAGAAAAAATTCGCCAAAAAAGCAAAACGGATAAAACACATAAAAGTATTGAAATAATGGACGTCAACAAGGATTTTGTAGAACAGATTATGCAACAGTTTCAGGTCAACATTTTGATTCATGGACATACGCACAAGCAGAATATTCATCAAAATCCACCGCACTTTACTCGCATAGTTTTAGGTGATTGGGGAGCAACAGCTTCTGTTTTAGAGGTTTCAGCCAATGGGTTTCAGTTTATCTAATTCGTCAGGCACAAAACCTAAACATAAAGAAAAAGAGATCAAAATGTGCTATTTTTCCATCACAACTAAATTTTTTCCAATTTGGCTAAATGCGCGATTAGCCATTTAATACCTTGTCCCTGAAAAGCGATTTGTAATCGGGTATTATTATCAGCCCCCTCAACATTAATCACTGTTCCCTGACCAAATTTTTCATGTTTCACCTTTTGTCCAACTTTCCAACTATTATCCGATAAATCAGTTTTGACGATAGAACCCACTGCACTTCGGTTATAAGCTCGAGTCACTGTGCCACGTAAACGAACTTCTTGAATACATTCTTGCGGTAATTCAGCAATAAAACGAGAAGGAATATGTTTTTCGTCTTTACCATACAAGCGGCGAACTTCCGCATAACACAATGTCAATTTCTGTTTTGCTCGAGTAATCCCTACATAAGCTAAACGGCGTTCCTCCTCCAAACGTGCCAAGTCTTCACCCGAACGAAAACTTGGGAAAAGCCCCTCTTCCATACCAACAATAAATACTCTTGGAAATTCTAAGCCTTTCGCTGAATGCAATGTCATCATTTGCACACAAGGCTGGTGAGAGGCTGCTTGTTCTTCTCCTGCTTCCAAAGAGGTATGTGTTAAAAACGCCACTAAATCAGACATATCTTCAGCCTCATCCGGTTTTATAAATTCTCTCGTTGCGGTAACCAACTCCTCCAAATTTTCAATTCGCACTTCCCCTTTGTCCCCCTTTTCCTGTTTATACATGTCATATAAACCGGAATGTTTAATCACAAAATCAGTTTGTACAAATAGGGGCATTTCTGCGGTTTCTTGTTGTAAGGAATTGATTAATTCAATAAAACGTAACAAAACAGTTACCGAACGGATAGGAATTAAATTTTCTTGAATAGCAAGCTGAGTTGCTTGCCATAAAGTCACTTGTCTTTCACGAGTTAAATTACGCAAAATATCTAAAGTACGCTCACCAATACCTCGTGGTGGCGTATTTACAACACGTTCAAAAGCCGCATCATCTTGTCGATTGGCAATTAAACGCAAATACGCTAAAGCATCTTTAATCTCTTGTCGTTCAAAAAATCGCATACCGCCATAAATGCGATAAGGAATTTTAGCCCTGAGAAATGCCTCTTCTATCACACGAGATTGGCTATTGCTACGATATAAAACTGCACAATCATCAACCTTACCGCCGTTATCCAGCCAATTTTGTACCTGACCGGAGACAAACAAAGCCTCATCCAACTCGTTAAAAGCCGCATAAATCCCCACAGGATCTCCTTTTTCACCCGCAGTCCAAAGATCCTTACCTAACCGATTACTATTATTGGAAATTAAACGGTTTGCACTTTCTAAAATGTTGCCGGTTGAACGATAATTTTGTTCTAAACGAATAATTTTCACTTTTGCAAAATCTTTAAGAAAGCGATGAATATTCTCAATTTGAGCACCACGCCAACCATAGATAGATTGGTCATCATCTCCGACAATCATTACATTGCCCTGCGAACCGGCTAATAATTTAATCCAAGCATATTGAATTTTATTAGTATCCTGAAATTCATCGATCAAAACGTGCTGAAAACGCTGTTGATAATATTGCAAAATATGTGGATTTTTTAGCCACAATTCATAAGCTCTCAATAATAATTCAGCAAAATCTACTAGACCTGATCGATCACAAGCATCTTGATAAATTTTATAGATCTTGATCCACTCTCGCTCTTGACGATCATTATTATCTTCAATCTGATGAGGGCGTAATCCTTCTTCTTTTTTATTATTGATATACCAACAAGCTTGTTTATAGGGAAAGGCTTTTTCATCATATTGATGCAATTTCATCAAACGCTTAACTAAGCGAAGTTGATCTTCACTGTCTAAAATTTGAAAATCCTGTGGCAATCCGGCATCTGCGTAATGGGATCGCAATAAGCGATTGGCAATACTGTGAAAAGTGCCAATCCACATACCGAATAAACGTTGATGGGAATAACGAGCTAACGTTGCCTCAATACGATGACGCATTTCCGTCGCTGCTTTATTGGTAAAAGTTACCGCCATAATACTTGATTCAGGTATTTTTTCTACCGCACTTAACCAAGCAATACGATACGTTAATACTCGAGTTTTTCCGCTTCCAGCACCAGCAAGTACGAGATAATTCCCCAAAGGTGCAACAACAGCATTGCGTTGTTTTTCATTAAGATCATTAAGTAATTCTGAAATATCCATTGTCGCCCATAAACTGTGTTTTTATACAGTTGATTATATTGTTTTAACCGGAAAAAGCAAGATAAGAATCACCGAATAAATGCTGAAGCATATTTCGCCAACTTTCCTTCCCAAATTTCCAATCCATTTAAATATCAAACAAATTTCCTACATAAGTCGAATATAAACGGTTATTTCTTCTCTATCATGATAAAGATGTTTTGCTTGTATTTGGAAAGATATATGTTGTTCATTTAGTCTTTCTTTAATTTGTTGTAAACACCGCTTAACCTCAAAATAACGCTTTTTCATAGGTAATTTTAAGTTAAAAATAGTTTCCTTACACCAACCTTTGACGAGCCATTGACTGATTAAATCAGCAATTCTACGTGGCTGTTCAACCATATCGCAAACCAGCCAGTCAATTTTACAATGCTTAGGAGGCCGAAATTTAAAGCCATCTTCAGCACAATGTTCAATTCTGCCGGTCTCATGTAGACTTGTTGCCATTTTGCCATGATCCACTGCATACACAAAAACACCTCGTCTAACCAATTGATAAGTCCACCCTCCCGGACAAGCCCCTAAATCAACAGCATATTTATTTTCGTTAAAACGTGTTGCTTCTTGATTGGGGGGAATAAAATAAAGAATTGCTTCTTCTAATTTTAATGTTGAACGACTAGGCGCTTCTGCCGGAAATTTTAGTCGTGGAATCCCCATAATATGTTCAGCATGGTTATTGTTATAGGAATAGCCAATGTAACAACTGTTGGATTGAGTGAAAAAAATATGCAGAGTAATACCGCTCTTTTTGTTTTTTGCTTGTAGCCAGCCTTGCTTTCTGAAAGCTTGTCTAAGCGGTACAGTAAATTTTCGACAAAAAGCGGCCCGTGTTTTAGCTTCATTGGTATCGGCGGTTTCTACCCAAATATCACTACTCTGTTTGAGATTGAGGATTTTTTCTTGTTGACGATAATATTCAATAATCGGACTGATACGATCTTGCACGGAAAGATTACTAATAAGATCAGATACGACAATCAGTTGGCGAGCAAAAATCAGTTGACTAAATGTAATCTTTCTAGCGAGGAGATCCGCCTCACCGATTTGGTAACATTCAAAAATAACATAACCTGAATTTTCTACTACTCTGGCAAAGCCAAAAACACCAAGTGCGGTGGCTTTTTCGGTTATTTCCGCCGCCAATTCTTTTTCAAAGCCACTGCGGCAATATAACGCTAATTTATTCATGTTTATTTTGCTTCATTGCATGCATAATCCATTGACGGAATGCGTTAATTTGTTCTGTATTGGTTCGATTAAGAGAATTTACCACATAAAAAGATTTTGGATCCGGTAGAGAGATAGATAACACAACTTGTAAGTTTCCGTTCTCTATTTCGTGTTGAGCAAGAATTTTATTTGCCAACACAATACCTTGTCCATGCACAGCGGCTTGTAATGCCATAAATGTATGACTAAATACCGGTCCATGTCGAATATCTAATTTATCCAGTTGAAGTAAATTCGCCATATTACGCCAGTTATCTCTAGTATGAACATGAATAAGATTATGCTGATACAAATCTGTTGCTTGCGTAACAGGTTGTTTAGCGAGTAATTTAGGGGAAGCCAAAATCAACAATTTTGCCTCTGCCAATTTTTCAACTTGTAATCCTTCCCAATTTCCTTTGCCATAATAAATGGCAATATCAATTTCATTACTCAAAGGTATTTCGTCTTGATCAACCCCTTTTAATCTCACCTCAATATCCGGATATCGTTGATTAAATTCACTTAATTTTGGTACAAGCCATTGCATACCAAAAGTTTGCGGAACGCTAATTGAAAGATATTGCTCATTTTTCTGAGCCATTAATTTTGTTGTAGCATCGGCTAAATTATTTAGAATTTTGCTGACATCGGAAAAATAAGCCCGACCCAAATCGGTTAATTCTAATGTTCTATTTTTACGCTTAAATAATATAACACCTAAAAAATCTTCTAATAATTTTATTTGATGGCTAACTGCAGCCTGTGTAACAAAAAGTTCATCTGCGGCTTTAGTAAAACTTAAATGCCTTGCTGAACTTTCAAAAGATTTCAATGAATTTAAAGGAGGCAAACGTTTAATCATCATTCTTCCCAATTGTATTGTTTAAATTATAACGGTTGAAATTGCTATCAGATTAGTTTTTCTAATACCATATATAAAAAAATATATCTTGTCTGACCTATCCATTCTCCATAGAATGCACGCATACTTAACGATTGGTAATTCCTTACTGGTTAAAGAGTTTCGGACTTAAGTATGATGTTGTGTTTGCATATTGTTCGGGAAACCGAACCGAGTAACAAATTTTAAGTTACTCATTTACTTCCTGTATGTATATTTAAACCGTTTTTTAGGTTATGTACCGCTCTTTATGAGCGGTATTTTTTTATGGGCAAAATTCTATCATAAAATTTCCCATCTCTATCATTCCGAGCGATAAAAATCCCTTTATATTTTAAATATCCAGTTTCCAACCTGATGAGAATAGTGTAGATTAAATTCACTATTTTATAAACATCAAGAAGGAAGTAAAAATGAATAAAAATATTGATTGGGAAAATCTCGGTTTTAGTTATATCAAAACAGATTATCGTTACATTGCTTATTGGAAAAATGGAGCATGGTCAAAAGGTGAATTGATACAAGATAATGTTTTGCATATCAGTGAAGGTTCAACCGCACTCCATTACGGTCAACAATGTTTTGAGGGCTTAAAAGCCTATCGTTGCAAAGACGGCTCAATTAACTTATTTCGCCCTGAACAAAATGCACTACGCATGCAAAAAAGTTGCCAACGCTTGTTGATGCCCGAAATTCCGGTGGAAATGTTTGTCGATGCCTGTAAACAAGTCGTCAAAGCAAATGCAGATTGGCTAGGTCCTTACGGTTCCGGTGCAACACTTTACTTACGCCCATTTTTAATCGGTGTTGGTGATAATATCGGGGTCAGTCCGGCTCCTGAATATATATTCTCAATCTTTTGTTGTCCTGTTGGTGCATACTTTAAAGGCGGTATGAAACCGACTAACTTTATCGTTTCTGACTATGATCGTGCCGCACCACAAGGCACTGGAGCAGCAAAAGTGGGGGGAAATTATGCCGCCAGTCTTTATCCGGGGAAAATGGCGAAAACACGTCATTTTGCAGATTGTATTTATCTTGATCCGACTACACACAAAAAAATAGAAGAAGTTGGTTCTGCAAACTTCTTCGGTATAACTAAAGACAATAAATTTATTACTCCATTATCGCCGTCAATTTTGCCAAGCATTACTAAATATTCTCTACTCTATCTGGCAAAAGAGCGGTTAGGAATGGAAGTGATTGAGGGCGATGTTTATATTGATCAATTAGATCAATTTAAAGAAGCCGGTGCATGTGGAACAGCGGCAGTCATCACGCCTATCGGCGGTATTCAATACGGCGATCATTTCCATGTATTTTATTCTGAAACTGACGTAGGTGAAATAACAACAAAGCTTTATAATGAGCTGGTCGGTATTCAGTTTGGTGATGTTGACGCACCAAAAGGCTGGATTGTTAAAGTAGAATAATAAAAAATACACAACTAATCTGCAATTTAATCAAGTAACTTTCCGATGAAATTGCAGATTTTTTCTGACATAAAAATATCTTAACGTTGTTCCAATGAATTTAAATAATCCAAGACAATTTGATGATGATCCGTAGTTTTAAATTTATCAAAAACTTGTTCAATTTTTCCCTGTTCATCAATTAAAAAACTAATGCGATGAATACCATCAAAGATTCTTCCCATAAACTTTTTTTCTCCCCAAACACCGAATTGTTCTGCCACAATATGTTGCTCATCTGAAAGAAGATCAAAATTCAATGCTTTCTTTTCTATAAAATTGGCTAATTTTTTCGGCGAATCCGGACTGATACCTAAAATAACAACACCTTTATTTTCTAGCTCTGCTTTGCTATCACGCAACCCACAGGCTTGCTTTGTACAACCAGGCGTCAACGCTTTCGGATAAAAATAAACCAATACTTTTTTACCGTGAAAATCTTCAAGACTAATCGGTTTACTATCTTGATTTAATAGACTGAAGTGCGGTGCAAAATCGCCGGCTTTTAATGTTTTCATAAAATATTACCTTTTAAAAAATATAAAAAAATACTTGCAAAGTGTTGCCATTTTAACGATCCTAAACGGACTTTTTCAAGCTAATATGCAAACATAATAAGGAGATTTTATGACCACACACAGACCTTTATTCTACGGTAGTATCACCGCACTTATTACGCCAATGGATAATCATGGGGAAGTTGATTTTAACGCATTAAAAAAACTGGTTGAATACCATATTGCTTCAGGAACTCACGCTATCGTTTCTGTCGGTACAACCGGAGAATCCGCCACATTAAGCATCGCTGAAAATGTGAAAACAATTTTAAAAACTCTTGAGTTTGCCGATGGAAGAATACCTGTTATTGCAGGTACCGGAGCAAATGCAACCAGCGAAGCGATTACGATGACCAAGCTGTTAAATGATAGTGGTGTTGCAGGTTGTTTATCCGTTGTACCTTACTACAATAAACCAACTCAAGAAGGTATGTATCAACATTTTAAAGCCATTGCAGAATGTACGGATATTCCACAAATTCTTTACAATGTCCCGAGTCGTACCGGTAGCGATCTATTGCCTGAAACCGTTGGTCGTTTAGCTCAAATTAGTAATATTATTGGAATTAAGGAAGCGACAGGTGATGTCAGCCGTGTAGCGAAAATTAAACAGGCGGCGGGGGACGATTTCATTTTTCTCAGCGGTGATGATGCAACAGGGCTTGAAAGTATGAAACTTGGCGGTCAAGGAGTCATTTCCGTCACAAATAATATTGCCGCCGCTGATATGGCAAAAATGTGTGAATTGGCATTAGCCGGAAAATTTGATGAAGCAGAAATCATTAATGATAAATTAAGTGCTTTACATAAAGATTTATTCATCGAATCAAATCCTATTCCGGTGAAATGGGCGGCTTATAAATTAGGATTAATTCCTGAACCGATATTACGTCTTCCACTGACAACTTTAAGCGAACAATCGCAACCAAAAGTTATTGAAGCATTAAAAAATGCCGGATTGCTATAGTCTTCTTACTAAACATTAGGGTCTGCAAACGACCCTATTTTTTAACCGATTTCTAGGTTAAGTGCGGTTGTTTTGAAGGGCAAAATAATTTTTATTTTTTTCTGAAGGTTTGTATTGTATAATTCGTCACCTAATGTCATGCGTACAATCTACGCTTATCTTTTTACAAAATAAGGACTTTTTATGAAATACAAACTGTCGTTAGCGTTATTATTTACGCTTCCAGCCTTTGCCCATGCGGGGGGGGTAATTTCAACTTTTACGGCAAGGCGGGGATTGATTTAACCTCTCGTTTTGAGACTATGAGAATAGTATTAAATTACAATAAAGATGTAACAAATCTTCCTACAAGCTCAAGACAAAACACCTTCTCACCAAGTCTCTTTCTTGAAGCTACCTACAATATTTTACCGCAAACGGAAATCGGTCTCGGACTAGGCTATATTAAACGAAAAGGGTTCGATCATCATGCGACTTGGCAGATCACACCTGAAGGTAATTACGGAATAGGTGGAGATGTTAATGTAATTGAAAAATATAGAATAAATCGCTATTCTTCCCTACCAATTTATTTCACACTGAAACAAAATTATGCCTTTAATGCAAATAGCAAATTTTATCTAAAAGGCGATATCGGTTATTCAATCAACAAAATTGATAATACAAAATATATTTACTATACAGATCTAGATCATAAAACTACAACGACTAATCGCAATATGAAAGCCCGAAACGGTCTATATTTGGGTTTAAGCATCGGTGTTGAATATAAGTCTTTCTTAGCAGATATTGGATATTATCATGCTCATGCAAAAGTCAATTATGAAAGTAACGGCTACTATTCATGGCATCCTTACAACAACGACGCCATACGTTTAACGCTTGGATTTAAATTCTAAACAATACTAAACAGAATAAATCTTCAAGCCAAACTTTTACCATAAAAATCCCTATTGAAATATTATTCAATAGGGATTTTAACATGTTCAATCGGTTAAATCTTTATGAAACCGCTACATCATACCAAAATAAAGTGCCATTACCACCGCACTTTCCCGCTTTCCGTCAGGTAAAGGATAATAATTTTTACGAATATCCACCTCATTAAAACCCAAATTGTGATATAGCTGTCTTGCCTTAATGTTCGTTTCTCTCACCTCAAGCCATAAGGTTTGTATATTACGTTCTAATAATTGTTGAATTAATTCTTTCAGTAATTCTTTTCCTAACCCCAATCCTTGATAATCAGGATCGACGGCAATATTAAACAACGTTGCCTCATCTAACACAAGATGACAAATGGCAAACGCAACAATTTTGCCATTAACCACTTTCTTTAAATTAAGATAATGTTCGCCTTGATTATTTTTTAATGTGCCTAATGACCAAGGAACAATATGTGCTTTTTGTTCGATCGCAAATAATTCGGCAAAATCTTGTTCATCAATATATGAAATCATTTTCTATATTTCCTGAATTTGCTGCCAAAACTGACGTTTTTCCTGAGGACTTTGCTTTAATCTCTCAAGTTCATTACTTTTCCAACAAGGCATATATTGCTTATCGCTTAAAGTGCGGTCTATTTTCTGTTGATCGTTTGTGAGTAACCAATAAATCACTTCATGTTCGACTTGAAGATAAGGCAAAAAATCAAAGTCAATACATAAACAATCTTCTTTCATTAGCTCAAGACTACGAAAAATATCTTGTAAAAACGGTTGTTCTTTTAAAACCGGCTGTTCAGAAATCATAATCAAACGAATATTTTTTGCCACAGAGACATTTACCAACCCTTTTAAAATCTCGGGATGGCGTAATTTCCACTGTGAAATACCCATTTCTTGTAAGAGTTTATCTCGTCTGTTCATTTCTATTTTCCTAAATAACAGGCTATTTTAAACCGTAACCGAAATGAGGTTAAGCAATAATTGTGTCCATTTTTAGCTCTTGGATTTGATATAAAGTGAAGAAACTCAACCGTAGAAGATCAAACCTAAATAAGAAATCATTAAATTAGTTTTGACCTTCTACACTCCAGTAGAATTTTAATTCAAACTTTTTGTTCGAGAAGAACGCTTACGAGAAGATTTAATTTTATGAATTGGAGAAAGCTTCACAAAATCAACTCCTTCCGCTGGATTTTCTAGTGCAATTGTTAAGACTTCATCAATAGTGTCAACCGCATGAATAGTTAAATTATTTTTCACATTTTCAGGGATTTCTTCCAAATCTTTGACATTTTCTTTGGGTATAATCACCGTTTTAATACCACCTCGATGAGCTGCTAATAATTTTTCCTTCAACCCACCAATCGGTAATACTTTGCCACGTAAACTAATTTCCCCCGTCATTGCTACTTCAGATTTTACCGGATTACCGGTTAAACAAGAAACCAACGCTGTACACATAGCAATACCCGCACTTGGTCCATCTTTCGGAGTCGCACCGTCCGGTACATGAATGTGAATATCACGTTTTTCATGAAAGTCATTAGCAATACCTAACTTTTCAGCTCGAGTTCTTACAACAGTCATCGCAGCTTGAATACTTTCTTTCATCACATCGCCCAAAGAACCGGTATAAATCAATTTACCTTTACCGATTACAGATGCCGTTTCTATTGTTAATAAATCACCGCCAACTTCGGTCCAAGCTAATCCAGTCACTTCACCAATGCGGTTTTGTGTATCTGCTCGACCAAATTCAAAGCGTCTAACCCCAAGATACTCTTGCAAATTGTTAGAATTCACTTGAATAGATTTCAAACTTTTATCTAATAGCAGATTTTTCACTGCTTTGCGACAAATTTTAGAAATCTCTCTCTCTAAAGAACGAACACCGGCTTCTCGAGTATAATAGCGAATAATATCTAAAATAGCCTCTTCATTGATAACCAACTCATCAGTCTTCAATCCGTTACGCTCAATTTGTTTATTCAATAAGTGACGTGTCGCAATATTGAGTTTTTCATCTTCCGTATAACCGGAGAGACGAATGACTTCCATACGATCCAGTAAAGGTGCTGGAATATTCATTGAGTTGGACGTAGCAACAAACATTACATCAGATAAATCATAATCGACTTCAAGATAATGATCATTAAAATGTGAATTTTGTTCAGGATCTAGCACTTCCAATAATGCAGATGCTGGATCACCTCGATAATCCATTGCCATTTTGTCAATTTCATCAAGTAAAAATAGTGGATTTTTTACCCCCACTTTTGCCATTTTTTGAATTAATTTGCCAGGTAAAGAACCTATATACGTTTTACGATGTCCACGAATCTCTGCTTCATCTCGCACACCGCCTAATGCCATGCGTACATATTTACGCCCCGTTGCATTGGCAATAGAATGCCCTAGCGATGTTTTTCCCACACCCGGAGGGCCAACTAAACATAAAATAGGGCCTTTTAATTGATTTAAGCGACTTTGTACCGCTAAATACTCCAATATACGCTCTTTAACACGTTCTAAGCCATAGTGATCCGCATCTAAGGTTTCCTGTGCTTTGGCAAGATCTTTTTTAACTTTAGTTCGCTTATGCCAAGGAACTTGAACCATCCAGTCAATATAACTACGCAAAACCGTTGCTTCGGAAGACATTGGCGACATCATCTTTAATTTTTGCAATTCGGCAAACACTTTTTCACGAGCCTCTATCGGCATCTTAGCCTCTTCTATTTTCTTGCGTAATTGCTCAACTTCATCAACTGTGTTTTCATCATCATTCAGCTCTTTTTGTAATGCCTTAATTTGTTCATTCAGATAGTAATCACGTTGATTTTTTTCTATCTGTTTTTTAACTCTGCCACGCACACGTTGTTCAACTTGCAATATATCGGCTTCGCTTACCATTAATCCTAATAAATATTCAAACCGTGCCGACAAATCTCCTATTTCTAGGATATTTTGCTTTTCATTAATAGATACCGGAAGATGAGCTGCAACCGTGTCACTTAATCTCTCTATATCATTAATACGTCGCAATGCAGAAATAATATCTGCGGGAATTTTTTTATTTAAATTCGCATATTTTTCAAATTCGGATAAAGTAATTTTCTTCAATACACTTAATTCTTTCTCATCACTCCATTGTGTTTCAATTAATTCGTGAGACGCTAAGAAGAATTCCCCATTATCTTGCAAATCAATAAGTTTAGTTCTTTGTTGTCCTTCAACAAGAACTTTTACAGTACCATCCGGCAATTTTAACAATTGAATAATATTGACTAATGTACCAATCTTATAAAGATCAGCGATCTTAGGTTCTTCAATGTCAGGTTTTCTTTGTGAAACCAATAATAATTGCTTATTATTTTCCATCGCCTCCTCTAAACTACGAATAGACTTGGGACGACCAACAAACAATGGCATTACCATATAAGGAAAAACTACCACATCACGCAATGGTAGAACCGGAAGATGCTCTAGCTTAGTTCGTTTTGCGTTCATATAATTTACTCTCTTTCTTAAAAATAGACTGAATGCACAGGATATGGGGGCTTTTTGTTAAAGTTCAAGCGAAACCCAACCTGCTAAAACAATCAACATCATTCTATCTAAAATGCTACAAAACATTCCGGCACTTTCTTTTGCTTATTTCGAAGAAAATTCAAGCACCTGTTGTACGAAGAGTGATGTATCTTTAGAAATAAAAATCTGCACCTTAATCAGTTGTTTATTTACTCCAACTTTTAGTGTGCAGATCATTTTCAAGTGCGGTGTGTTTTTATAAGGATTTTACTTTTTAGGGTGATCCATAAAACGGAAGAAATCACTACCCGGTTTTAAAATCATCATATTATTCGAACCTTCAAAGCTGTTTTCATAGGCTTTCATACTACGCATAAAACTGAAAAACTCCGGTTCTTGAGCAAACGCATCTGAATATAATTTTGCTGCTGTTGCATCGCCTTCACCTCGCAACTCTTGTGCCTTTTTACTTGCTGTTGCCAAAATAACCACAACTTTACGATCAACATCAGCTTGAATAAATGCGGCTTTTTCTTTACCTTGTGAACGATGTTCACGAGCCACTGCATCACGTTCAGCACGCATACGTTGATAAATTGAAGAAGATACTTCATCAGGTAAATTGATCTGTTTTACACGAACATCTACGACTTCAATACCCAATTCAGCAGTACTATCTTGTCCTGTATTCAATGCTTTCTTCGCATCTTCCATTAATTCACCACGAGTACCGGATACAATGTCTTTAATAGTTCTGGAGCCAATTTCAGAACGCAAACGATCATTTACTTTACGGCGTAAAAGATTCGAGGCTTGTACATAATCTCCGCCACTAGTGGCTGTATAAAAGCGACCGAAATCACTAATTCTCCATTTAACATAAGAATCAACTAATAGATCCTTTTTCTCTACAGTCACAAAACGATCAGGTTGACCGTCTAAAGTTCTAATGCGAGCATCAAGGATTTTGACGTGATCAATAAATGGGATTTTAAAATGCAAGCCAGGGCTATAAACAACCACTTTATTATCTGCATCACGATGTACTTTACTAAACCGTAGCATAATGCCACGAGTTCCTTCATCAATAATCACAACACTTGAATAAATCAGTGCGACCAATACGATAAGAATAGGAGTTAAGAATTTACGCATTAATTAAATCTCCCTTGACGACCTTCTATAACTTGATAAAGACTGTTCGGTTGCGAAATTTCCGGATTTGTTACCGCTCTTTCAGGAACCTTTTTTTCACTTGATTGATCAGTTTTAACGAGCGTATTGCTTTTCTCTGCTAACGTTTTACTATTCAAGATCTGCTCTAACGGCAATACGGTTAAATTATTTCCACTCTGTGTATCTAACATGACTTTCGGTGTATTCGCCATGACTTTTTCCATAGTTTGAATATACAAACGTTCACGTAATAATTCCGGCGATGCTTTAAACTCAGGTAATAAACGTTGGAAACGCTCTACTTCACCTTGTGCATCCAACACAACTTGTTCTTTATATGCTGTCGCCTGCTCAATAATACGTTGTGCATTTCCACGAGCCCGTGGCTCTTGCTCACGAGCATAAGCTTCTGCCTCACGAATATAGCGTTGCTCATCTTCTTGAGCCTTAATTGCATCATCGAAAGCCGCTTTCACTTCCTCCGGAGGGCGAGCAGACTGGAAGTTCACATCAATCACTTCTAAGCCCATATCATAAACAGCAATGATATCATTTAAAGTTTTCCAAGTATTTTCACGTACAACTGAACGTCCGGTAGTTAAAATATCATCCATCGTCATATGACCAATTACATAACGTAATGCACTATCTGTCGCTTGATTTAAACTGTCATCCGCTCTCGTTACACTAAACAAATATTTCGCCGGATCTTGAACACGATATTGCACCGTCATCTCAACCTTAACCATATTTTCATCTTGCGTTAACATTGAACCCTGTGTTCTTAATTCACGAACCCGCTCAACATTCACCGCTGTTACGCTATCAATAAACGTTGGTTTCCAATTTAAGCCCGGCTGAACGATTGAATGTAATTGTCCAAAACGAAGAACTACACCACGCTCCGCTTCTTTTATGGTATAAAACCCGCTTAATCCCCAAATCACCGCACCAATCAATACACCTAACGGTAACAATTTACCTAACCCCACCGGAGAATTTGGCTTGCCGTTTTTTCCGACATTACCGGATTTACCACTGATTTTTTTCAGCAAATTATTAAAGATCTCTTCAATATCCGGCGGTGATTGTTGAGTATTCTTTTGTTGGTTATTCGGCTGCTCCCAATTTGACTGTTTATCTTCATTATGGGATTGATTATTTTCCGGTTTTTTCCCCGTGCTACCCGGCTTACCCCAAGGATCTTGATCTGAATTATTGAACGACATTTCATTCTCCATTTGTCAAAAATTGTGACAAGTCTAAACAAAATATTGATCTAAGTCTAATTTATTTAAAACTAATTTTGCGATTTATTTGGTATTCCTCACACAAAAGCAAAAAAATAACTCATTTTTCAAACTCTGTAATGATAATCACCGCACTTAGAGGTAACAACACAGAATGATGAAAATCACCTTTCAAACGAATGGATAAGAACAAAAAATAGTTATTTAATAGCAAAAAATTCAGAATGAGAAAGTTATTCAGAAGTGATAAAAATCGCCGAATAATCGGCGATTTTGTATAAAATGAATCAATCTAACCGTTTAGACATAGCTAACCAATCGGCTTTAAATTCACGACGCATATTATTAATTGCATCAATAATATCATGATGCACCAATTGTTCATTTTGGATACCGACACAATAACCACCTTTGCCCTGTAATAAAAGATCTACAGCGTAAACCCCCATACGAGAACCTAAAATGCGGTCAAAAGCACAAGGCGTACCGCCACGTTGAATATGGCCTAAAATAGTTGCTCGAGTTTCGTGTTTTACACGGGCTTCAATTTCTCGAGCCAGCTCATTCACATCACATAATAATTCAGTGATGGCAATAATTGCATGACGCTTACCCTTAATAATGGCACGCTCAATTTGCTTAATTAATTCTTCACGATTAAATTCAATTTCAGAAGCAACAATATATTCACAACCACCTGCAATAGCCGCCGAGATCGTCAAATCGCTACAATGTCTGCCCATAATTTCCACGATAGAAATACGCTTGTGTGAACTTGAGGTATCACGTAAACGGTCAATTGCCTCAACTGCGGTTTCAAGTGCGGTTTGATAACCGATAGTATAATCAGTGCCAGCAACATCATTATCAATTGTTCCAGGAATACCGACACAAGGGAAATCATGTTCTTCAGTGAGTAATTTTGCTCCCATATAAGAACCGTCTCCCCCGATGACGACCAGTGCATCAATACCATGTGAACGTAAAATTTCCACGCATTTTTCACGTACGGCAGGATCTTTAAACTCAGGGAAACGAGCTGAGCCGAGGAATGTACCGCCCCGGTTGATAATATCCGATACGCTATAGCGAGTTAATTGTTGGATCTTGTTGTGATATAAACCGTAATAACCTTCATAAATCCCATAAACTTCCAAACCCTCGGATAAAGCCGAACGAACAACACCACGTATCGCAGCATTCATCCCCGGTGCATCACCGCCACTTGTTAAAACTGCAATTTTTTTTATCATATTACTTACCTAATGTATTGTTAAAATTAATCTTCAAAAAAACAGTGCCAAGGTTACACTATTCCTTGCCGTCGCTCTATAAAAATTTTTGTGAATTGCAACACAATTTGATCTAGTTTAAACTTTTCAGCTCAACTTGAACAACGCTGGTTGGCTCTTGATGAATCGCAATATCAGTGTAAGAAAATCGCTGTCTCAATTGATTTTCTATATCTTCCGTAATTTGATGAGCTTGAAGAAAAGACATATGATCATCTAATTCTAAATGAAATTGGATAAAACGAACCGCACCTGAACGTCTAGTTTTAAGATCATGAAAACCCAAAATACGTTTATCTGCTAAAATAATTTGTTCTATGCTTTTAATTTCTTCATCCGGTAAGGCAACATCTAAAAGCAACTGGAGATTATCAAACAAGATTTTACCTGCATTAATCAATATATAAAAAGCAATTAAAAGAGCAAAAATCGCATCGGCTTGTTGGTAACCTAATTGGCTCAACGATAATGAAATTAAAATAGTAAAATTCATCAATAAATCCGTTTGATAATGAAGTTTATCCGCTTTAATTGCCGGACTGCCTGTTTGTTTAATCACTTTGCTTTGATATATCACTAACAATGCAGTAGCTAAAATCGAAAATAAGGTTACAAAAACACCAATCTGAAAATTCATCAAGGGTTGTGGTGTATTTAAGCGATGAATACCTTGCAGAAGAATAAATACCGCCGATCCGGAAATAAATGCACTTTGCCCCAAACCAGCAAGAGCCTCAGCCTTACCATGACCAAAAGAATGATTATGATCCGCCGGCATCAGTGCAAAACGCAAAATCAGCATATTCATCAAAGACACCAATAAATCCAACATTGAGTCAGTGATAGACGCTAACATACTG
The DNA here is from genome assembly GCF_000019405.1 of Histophilus somni 2336. Lineage (NCBI taxonomy): Bacteria > Pseudomonadati > Pseudomonadota > Gammaproteobacteria > Pasteurellales > Pasteurellaceae > Histophilus > Histophilus somni. The sequence continues at coordinate 2,032,513 of NC_010519.1, forward strand.
ACAGAACTCGTTTGCCACCAAGCGAAACTTTTCACTAAAATTAATAATAAAGCGGTAAAAATAGCTAAATTGGCTGCTTTTTTCACTTGTTGGGAATAAATACGTTCCATTTATACAATTACCCTCATTGATAACAACCGACTATTTTATATTGTTCGAGCTGTGCGATTTCTTTATCCACAATATATTTTTTTAAATAGCGTTCAATTTTATGTTTACTCATTGCTGATGTGGGAGCTTTCATTAACTTAAAAGAATATTGATATTGAATAAAACCACAAAAAGGAATCTCTTTACCTTTTGCAATATCTACTTGCCAAGTTGGATTTTTTTCTGTCGGTTCATAAATCACAAAGCTGTAAAGCTCATTATCTTTCAAATAAAGATTAAATTGCTTCACACCGTTATTCTGATAAACATGTCGTCTCAATGTTATACGATCCGACAAACTACGTTTTTCACGATTACGATCATGTAATAATTCAACCGCACTTTGCCAGTTTTCAACGGTATGCTCTTTCGGTAAATAAAAGTAACGAGCCACAGTTTCCAAATCTATCGCACTGACAAGATAATAACTTTTTTCATGATGCTTAATATATTCCGGTACGTTTACTCGAGAGTGTGATACACAAGCCGACAATAAAAGTGCGGTCAGAACAGCTAATATTTTGTTCATTTGGTTAAATCTCGTTTAAATACAAATTCTGTTTGTGTTGAAGAGGATGGATTAAACTGATACCCCCCTAAATCAAACTCTTTTAATTGTTCAATGTCAGTGACTCGATGTTGAATAATATAGCGACACATCAACCCTCTTGCTTTTTTAGCATAAAAACTGATGACTTTATATTTTCCTCCTTTGTTATCAAGGAAAACCGGCTTGATAATTTTCACCTCTAATTGATTTTCTTTAATGGATTTATAATACTCATCTGAAGCCAAATTAACGAGAATTCTATCGCCCTGCTGTTCAATTGCCTGTTGTAATGCGTCGGTGATGATATTTCCCCAAAAAGCATATAAATCCTTGCCTTTTTCATTTGCCAATTTTGTTCCCATTTCTAAACGATAAGGTTGCATTAAATCAAGCGGTCGTAACACTCCATATAATCCGGATAATACACGCAAATGCTGTTGTGCAAATTGAATATCGTCCCGACTTAATGTTTCAACCTCCAAGCCGGTGTAAACATCACCTTTAAAAGCATAAATTGCCGCACGAGAATTTTGTTCATTATGCTCTATTTGCCATTGTTCAAAGCGTGCGGCATTTAAGCCAGCAAGTTTATCGCTAATCGACATTAACGAACTTATTTGTTCCGGTGAAAGTTGACGACAAATTTTTATCAATTTTTCGCTATATGCAGTTAAGTGCGGTTGAGAAAAAGCAAAATTCGGTACCGCACTTTCCCAATCTAACGTTTTGGCTGGAGAAATAATAGCTAACATGTTCTTTCCTCAAATTTATATCGTCATTGGCAATTGCCAATTAATTTCAGTTAAATTGTGATGTCGTAAATACTGATTGGTTTTGGAAAAATGCCTACAACCGAAAAATCCTCTATGTGCCGACAATGGCGAAGGGTGTGGCGAGGTTAAAACACAATGCTTAGTGCGGTCAATAAATTGACCTTTTTTCTGAGCATGACTACCCCAAAGCAAAAAAACAAGATGATCACGTTGTTCATTTAAAACATGAATAACACGATCCGTAAACGTTTCCCAACCAAAATTCGCATGTGAATGTGCTAATCCCTGTTCAACGGTCAACACCGTATTGAGCAATAATACGCCTTGCTTTGCCCAACCGACCAAATAGCCATGTGAAGGAGTTTGAAACCCCATAATATCTGTTGAGAGTTCTTTATAAATATTTACCAATGAAGGAGGCGGTGCTATGCCGGGTTTGACTGAAAATGCCAACCCATGTGCTTGATTGACACCATGGTAAGGATCTTGACCCAGAATGACGACCCTAACCTGATCAAACTCCGTCAGTCTAAAGGCACTAAATACTTCTTCTTGAGGTGGATAAATTGTTCTACCGCTTTGTCTGGCTTGTTGAACTTGCTGTAAAATATGCTGGAAATAAGGTTGTTGTTTTTCTTGCCCAATTGCCTCTTTCCACGTATTCATGATTTTCCTCATATTGATATGCCAATCTTAAGCGGCAATTATAAAGAAAGAATAATAAAATGCCTAGTTTGGATTTGCTTAATACGTATAGGTTATTTTTAAATTTTGCTGATTTTAACGCCTTGATTACGTTTCAATCCAATATATTTTTTCAATAAAATTAAACCGCTCTATATCAAATTAATTGAAAATATAAAATTTTTTGATAAAATTTGCACCAGTTCAATTCGTGAAAAAACATAATGATTAGGAGCATATTATGATTAAAGGTATCCAAATTACTCAAGCGGCAAATGACAATTTATTAAACTCGTTTTGGTTGTTGGACAGTGAAAAAGGCGAAGCTCGTTGCTTAGCGGCTAAAGCGGAATTCGTTGAAGATCAAATCGTGGCAGTAAGCGAGTTAGGTCAAATCGAATATCGTGAATTACCGGTTGACGTTGCACCAACAATTAAAGTTGAAGGGGGTCAACACTTAAATGTGAATGTATTACGTCGTGAAACATTGGAAGACGCAGTAAATAATCCGGAAAAATACCCACAACTAACCATTCGTGTTTCCGGTTACGCAGTTCGTTTTAACTCTTTAACACCGGAACAGCAACGTGATGTAATTACTCGTACTTTCACACAAAGTTTATAATTTCCATCTGATCTGATGTGCCGTATTCCCACATACTTTAAAACGTGGAAATACGGCACAAAATATTCTCGTCGACTTTACTCTCCGATCTTACCTTATTTTTTATTGCAACACCGAAATGTCTGCTACTTGTAAAAAGAGATTTTGTAGCGTGCTTAAAATCGCTAAGCGATTTTGGCGAAGCGTTTGTTCTTCCACATTTACCATTACTCCGTCAAAAAACGCATCAATCGGCTGACGTAAATTCGCTAATTTATCCAATACAGCCGTGTAGTCGCCTTGTGCAATTAACGGTTGCACTTCGCCTTTTAAGGCAATAACCGCTTCCGCCAACGTTTTTTCTGCCGACTCTACGCAAACGCCTAAATCAATCTCACCAATCGCAATATCGGCTTTCGCTAGAATGTTGCTCACACGTTTATTTGCGGCGGCTAAGGCTTCGGCACTGTCTAATGTACGGAAATGAGAAACCGCACGCACACGAGCATCGAAGTCCGCAGGTTTGGTCGGACGGCGAGCCAATACAGATTGAATGACGTCTACTGCAATGCCTTCACTTTCATACCATGCACGGAAGCGGCCAAGCATAAAGTCTACTACTTCATCAACCACATTTTTATTCGTCAGTTTGTCGCCAAAAAGTGCGGTCGCTTTTGCCACAATGTCAACTAAATCCAACGGCAAGTTTTTCTCCACAATAATTCGCAGACAACCCAGTGCGGCACGACGTAAAGCAAACGGGTCGGCACTGCCTTTCGGGGATTGTCCAATACCGAAAATCCCTGTGAGCGTATCAATTTTATCCGCCAATGCAACAGAACAAGCGACTAACGAATTCGGCAATGTATCACCGGCAAAACGTGGCATATATTGTTCGTTCAACGCAACCGCCACGTCTTCATCTTCGCCATCGTGGCGAGCATAGTGCATACCCATTACGCCTTGCGTATCGGTAAATTCAAACACCATATTGGTCATCAAATCGCATTTTGAGAGCAAGCCGGCACGTTTCGCTTTCGTTTGATCCGCCCCGATTTGTGCTGCAATTTCTCCTGCTAAGGCTTCAATACGAGCGGTTTTATCACGCAATGTGCCAAGCTGCTGTTGGAATAACACGGTTTCAAGGCGTGGCAACCGATCTTCCAATTTCTGTTTTAAGTCTGTTTTGAAGAAGAATTCCGCATCGGTCAAGCGTGGGCGAACCACTTTTTCGTTACCTTCAATAATTTTGCTCGGATCGTCCGGATTAATATTGGACACGAAGATAAAGTGCGGTAATAATTTTCCGTCTTTATCATAAATCGGAAAGTATTTTTGGTCGCCTTTCATCGTATAAACCAAGGCTTCCGCAGGGACGGCAAGGAAACGTTCTTCAAATTTAGCGGTCAGTACATTCGGATATTCAACTAATGACGTTACTTCTTCCAACAACTCTTCTTCAATATCCGCCACACCGCCAAGTGCGGTCGCTTTTTCTTGAGATGTTGCAAGGATCAACGCTTTACGTTCATTGAAATCGGCTACCACAGAACCACGTTCTTTGAGCAATTGCGGATATTGATCGGCGTGATCAAGACTAAATTCACGCTCACCTAAAAAACGATGTCCACGAACGGTACGCCCGCTCGCCACGCCTAAAATTTCGCCTTCAATCAGATCCGCACCGAATAAAAGCGTTACGGTATGCACCGGACGTACAAACTGCTCGGTTTTATCGCCCCAACGCATTGTTTTTGGAATTGGTAATCCTGCAAGGGCTTTATCAATAATGCCTACAAGCAAGTTTTTAGTCGGCTGACCTTCAATCACTGCACGATGCACCAGCCATTCGCCTTTATCGGTGGCAAGACGTTCGGCTTGCTCAACGGTAATGCCACAGCCTCTTGCCCAGCCTTCCGCCGCTTTGGTCGGCTTACCTTCGGCATCAAACGCCGCCGATACTGCCGGCCCACGTTTTTCAACTTGTTTGCTCGGTTGAGCCTCTGCCAGCCCCAACACTTTTACTGCCAAACGGCGAGGGGCTGCAAACCATTCCACTTTCTCAAAAGCCAACCCTGCTTGATTTAACTCTTGCTCAACATTCTCCGCAAATGCGGTCGCTAATTTTTTGAGTGCCTTTGGTGGCAACTCTTCTGTGCCGATCTCGGCGAGGAAGTTTTGTGCTGTCATTGTTATTTCTCAACTATACGTTTTATTTAAATCCATTGGCTAAACAAATTGCTTTGTTCGTTTTTTGGGGTACTTTTACTCAATTCTTCACATCGTTTTTACGTCTACCAAATTCCCTAACTCAATAAAAATCAAAAGGTTACGTTTTACTTGATATCGTTTTGAACTCATTTTCTTATTCTACACTATTTTAGATAGAGGCAAAACAAGATTGCTTTTGAAAACGCTCAATTTGCCTTTTCGTTGTACTGAGTTTTAACGTTTTAAAAATCAATCTAAGCTCATATCAAAGTAACCCAGAAAAGAAAAAGAAAAAGAAAGGATAAAAAAAAGAGAAGAATTTTATTTTTTTTGCGATAAATTTAGACAATTTTGTAGCAAATTTATAACTAGATCAGTATAATCGCACACTTAACTAAACTGGATTTAATCATTTGAGAAAATAACTCAAATCAACCCTATTAACATTAATCGAATAAGAAGCAGAATATGAGCCTACAGCCTACAGCCTACAGCCTACAGCCTACAGCCTACAGCCTACAGCCTACAGCCTACAGCCTACAGCCTACAGCCTAGGCTAACGCCTTTTTATAAACCTTGCAAAATAAATTTTAAAAAGTTTTTAACTTCTCGTCATACCCAAATTTCCCCTTTTAACCCCCTTTGCGAAGATATCATTCGCCTTTTTCTGCTTTGCCTTAAAAAGCAAGGTATTGCCTATTTAGAGTTATCCCCTCTCTCTAAAGTTTAATAAATAATCAGTAAGAGATAATAAATAAACAATCAATAACAGATTCGATCAATAACCATTTAACAAGTCATTCAAAGATAATTTTTAAAGCGAGTAATTCTATGAACAAAATATTTAAAACTAAATACGATATTACAACAGGTCAATGTAAAGCCGTTTCCGAGTTAGCCAGCAATCGCCAAATAGCAAGTAGTTCGGAGAGTAAGCCGAAGTGCGGTGTGTTTTTCGGTGGAAATTTAGGGGCGTTTAAGGTCCTGCCGTTGGCGTTGGTACTTGCGGGATTTTTTGGTGTGAGCAGTGTTTCATATGCTGATATAGTATATATAGATATGGATGGAGAAACAGGAGCTGCGGGTGTAAAACAGAACTGGTCTGAAGCAACGTATTGGAAAGATAAAAAAAATATTTTGATAACCCCTGTTCAAGATAGGGGTCAAATTTTAAAGAGATATGGTGGAATAAATACAAATGTAGAACACTCTGTAATTATAGGTCCTAACTCGGCTGGGAGAAACCATAAACAAGGTATGACGATATTGGGCTATAATGCAGTCGGTTACGAAAGTCAAGCAACAGCTTTAGGTAATAATGTATATTCAGCTGGACAAGGTGTAGCACTTGGATCGGATGTAATGGCTGCGGGTCTTGGTTCTATAGCAATAGGGAATGATGATATATATACTGATGTTGGATTTTCAGATACGTTGCCTGAAGAGACTATTTTGAAAATTTATGGATATCGTTCAGATGATTCAACTAATGTTAAGTATAAAGGTAAGATTAGTTATAAAGATATATTAGATGAAAATGACTTTAAGAAAAAATACGTAAGAGATAATCATATTGATACCAGAGTATACTCCCCTACTTATTCAGCCGGAGTGGCGGCAATCGCTATCGGTTCAAGATCAGTTGCCTATGGAGATACCTCACTGTCTATCGGGACATTATCTTTCGCCTTAGGTAAGAGTTCAACGGCGGTCGGTGTACGTGCGTTTGTGGATTTTGTCGCAACAGGTGGGGTTGCGATCGGAGACGAATCACGGGTATTTGCCGCGAATTCCTTTGCGGTAGGAAATAATGCCGAATCAACGAATAAAGGGGCGTTATCCTTTGGTAGTTTCTCAAAAGCAGTAGGTGAGGGTTCTATCGCTATAGGACAAAATGTAGGGTCTAATGCCAAGTTAAGTGGTAGTGCTGACACCGAACTTGAAAAGTTGATTATGAGTACTACACAAACTGCTCAACCTACCGTATCCCCTGGGGATCATGGAAGTGCAACTATTGCATATGACAATAGATCACCTGATAAACAATTAAAATTCGGAGATAAGAATGAGATTGTTACACTTGGATTTGCTGCAAAAAACCAAACAGAAAATCCAGTTTCTAAGCTAATTGATGAGCTAATAAAGAAAAAAGAAAAACAAAAAGATCAGCTACAATATGCTTTTGACAAAAGCAACGGCGAGATCATCGAAACCACTGAAAAAATTTATAAAACTCAAAAAGAAGGCGACCATGCGATTTCGCTGGGCTATCATATTTCCAACAACGGCGATAATACCATTGCGATCGGGAGTGCTTCCATCGTCAGAGGATCGAACTCGGTCGTTTTGGGGGCATTAAATAACATCGGTAAATATGCACGAAATACCATCGCACTTGGGATTGGTACTAATGTATATAAAGAAAACTCTGTTGCTATCGGTACGGGGGTCAATGTTGCCGGTGCGGGCGTTGTGGCTATCGGTTCTGGCGTTGGTGTAACGAAAGATAACACCATCGCCGTCGGCTATGGTGCCCATAGTTTATCAAGTGAAAGTATTGTTTTGGGAAATGATGCAAGCCTAAAAGACCATGCTTCCGAATCTATCGTCATCGGACACCATGCACAAGTTGAGCATAAACTTGATGAATCAGCTAAACAGGAGAAAATAGAAAAAGTAAAACGAGATAAGAGGATATTTTTAGATAACGGCAATGTAGAATTAGAGATGTCCGCCATTGCGATAGGGGCAGACTCAAAAGTTTATGCTGAAAAAGGCGTAGCATTCGGGAATAATGCACAAGTTGAGCAAAACGCAAGCAGTGCGATGGCATTAGGTAATGATGCCGAAGCGACGATGAAAAACTCCGTGGCGTTGGGGTATAAATCCACCACCAAATATTTTTATGAGGACAAAACGGGCAATACTGCAACTATTACTTCATCAAACGGACCAACCGTTAAAAATGACAGCTCTACCAAGACCGCTACGTTAGACGGGAAAAAAGCCATTGAGTTAGCTCCCTATATTCCGGAGGGGTCAAGTTACGATTTAAAAACCGATGAAGCAGCGGGTATTGTGTCAGTTGGTTGGATTAAAAATGGAAGTAATGGTGGCGGTCAAGAACTTGGATTGAGAAGAATTGTCGGCGTCGCACCGGGTGCGTTGGATTCTGACGTGGCGACGATTGGACAATTAAAAGCCTTAGCTTATGTGAAAAAAGAGGGGGTGGTAACCTACTATACCGAAGAGAACGGGAACATATATAAAGTCGTTAAAGACACGAAAGGCAATTTTTATAAAGTCAATACGGATAACGGAACGCCATTAGATGATACGCAAATAGATAAAAACAAGGTTTTTGCCGGTCCAAAAGGGGCGAATGAAAAACCTGTCATGATAAATGGCAAAAAAACCGCAGATATGGGCGAACTAATTAAATTTGGTCATATAGCTGATGGAGAAATTGCTGACAAGTCTAATCAAGCGATTACGGGGAATCAGCTGAATCAGCTTGGTAAAACTATTTTAGGCTTGACCGTAAATAGTGATAAAACAAAATTTGATACGCCTAGTTTTGTAGCGGTTAATTATGAAGGAGCACAATCCGGAACAAATAACCAGCCAACAACATTTAAAAAAGCCATTGATGAACTGATTACGGCAGTAAATAAAGGGCTTAACATTGCAGGAGATGCTGAAAGCGGACAACTTACCCTAGGCTCAACTTTAACGATTAAAGCGGGGAATACAACGGTTGAGGATAAGGTACTCAAAACAACAACAGAATATAAAAGCGATAATATTAGAACAGCCTATCAATCGAATAACAAAACACTTTTAATAGGCATAAAAGAAAATCCGACATTTAAAAAAGTTACATTGTCAGAAGAACAAACCTATCCTTCTGGTACACAAAAAAATACAGTCGATAAAAACGACTTAATTACTAAAGGCTATTTAGACGGTGCATTAAAAAACGTCGCTACGAGTTTTAATGTCCAAGGGGATTCAGGGGCTAAATTTAAAGTCCAAGATACTTTAAACATTAAAGGAGCAGACAGCACGGCACAAACTACTGATCAAAGTGCGGGGACAACTTCTACAGCTCATAAAAATATCACCACTAAAGCCTCAAGCGATACATTAGAAATTGCTCTCAATGAGGACATAAAAGAGGTTAATTCCATTGCGGGCAAAACATTTATGACCAAGGGTAGCAATGGTAAGCAAACGCCTGTAAGCTCTTCAATTGAATTTAATGGAAAAAATGTAAATGGTACCAAAGCCAATACTAACGTTGTGATTAAATCCAATGGTGCAAATTTTGTATTTGACAGAACCGGCTTAACCTTAAGCGGTAAACAGATTAAAGGCATTACAAGCGGTTTAGGGTTAAATGGTACTGGAAACGGAAATGCTGACATTATCGACAAAGTCCTTGCTGGAACTCTTGATAGCACAAACAGCGGTGGCAGTAGCACGACAATTGCCAACAACGCCGTCAATGTGAAAGACCTGTCCGAAGTCGCTAAAGCGATTGTTCAAAAAGGCTTGACCTTTGCAGGGAATACTGGCACTGACGTTAAAGCCTCACTCGGCGATAAAATCACGATTAAGGGCGAGGGAACGTATTTGACCAGCAAGGCTTCTTCAAATGGTAGCGGTAAAGAAATTACATTTTCTTTGACGGATAAAGTAACCAATAAATTAGCGATAATCAATGTCGGCAATGGGTCTACCAACGGCGATAATTCCTTTGCGTTGGGTAAAAATTCTACATGGGAAGGGAAAACTACCGCTGCGACCAGTGCAGATATTAATGTGGGTTCAGCAAGTTTGAAATTTGACTGGAACAATGCAGGAGCAGGGGCGGATAAAGAAGTTGTCAGTGTGGGTAGTCAAGGCAATGAACGCATAATTAAACATGTTGCTGCTGGAAGTGTAATGCCTAACTCAACCGATGCGATTAACGGCGGACAGGTGTATAGCGTGATTGAAACATTTGGTAAATTAGGCGTTACAGTATTAGGTGCGGAAGTGGATAGCGGTACAAAACAATTCAAAGCAACCACATTTACCAAGTTGAAAGATAAAGATGGAAGTGAGACATCTCCAGCACCAACAACTTTTAAACAAGCGATTGAGAAAAGCATTGAAACCATCAACAAGGGCTTAAAATTCAAGGGCGATAAAAGTGCTGGAAGCAACAACGAAGCGAAGCAACTCTATCTTGGTTCAACCTTGACAATTAAGGGGGCGGAAAGCACCGCACAAACACCTGCCCAAGGTGCGGGTGTAGCCAAACATCAAAACATTACTACAACGGCAAAAGATGGTGGAATACTTGAAATCGCTTTGAACACGAATTTGAAGGACATTACCTCTATTGGGAAAGATGGGGATAATGTTTTAACGTTTGCAAATGGTGCAAGCGGTTCAAGTGGTGGAAACTCAGCGGTATTAAAAGTCGGTGGAAGTGAATTAACTTTTACCAAAGCAGATGGTAACAAAGTTACAATTACAGGCTTGGCAGATGGAAAGAGTGATGGCGATGCTGTTACAGTCAAACAATTAACCGCTTCACAATTGCATTATTTGTCGGTGAAAAATGGAACTAGTAATACCAGCACTGGTACTAGAACCGACAATTACAATAATGACGGTGCAAAAGGCGATAAATCAATTGCTATCGGTGTAAACACTAAAACAGATATGGGAGCCATAGGTGCGGTCGCATTGGGTAGCGGTGCGGAGGTGAAATCGGAATATGGCGTAGCGATAGGACACGGCACGGTAGTGGGTACAGGTGCTAAAAACTCCATTGCGATTTCAGCGACTAAAGATAGTGATAAAGGTAATTTACAAAACGCCGAATGGGCAATTTCCATCGGTAATAAAAACAACGTTTCAGGCGGAAATGATATTGTTGCCTTGGGGTCGAATATTACCATTTCAAAAAATAATGGTAAGAGTAACGATTCTGTCATCGCTATAGGAAATACAGTAACTTTACAAAATGCCAAACAATCCATCGGTGTGGGTAGGGATACGAAAATCACCAATGCCGAATGGGCAGTGTCTATCGGTAATAACAATAGCATTACGGGTGGTAATGACATTGTTGCCTTGGGGTCGAATATTACGGTTTCAGGTAGTGGTAATGATAGCGTACTCGTATTCGGTAACAGTGCCAAAGCAGAAAGTGCAAGTAATTCCGTGGTGATTGGTAGAGAAGCAGAGTCCAAAGCACAAAGTGCGGTGGTACTCGGTAAAGGTGCGAATGTTAAGCAAAACGCCACAGGTGCGGTCGCCATTGGTGAGGGTGCGACAGTTGAAGAAAATGCTGGCGATTCTGTGGCATTGGGTAAAAATTCAAAAGCTAGCGACAAGAAAAATGCACCGAGTGGTGCAGAGGTTTTTGCTGGTAAAAATAGCTTAAAAATCACTTGGGCAAGTGCAGGAACGTCTTCTGATATGGCAAAAGACAAAACCGTAGTCAGTGTAGGGGATAAGGGTAGCGAGCGGATTATCACCAACGTTGCCGCAGGTAAAGTCGAAACAGGCTCAACCGATGCCATCAACGGCGGACAGCTTGCGGAAGTGATTAGCATTTTTGGTAAATTAGGTTTTGATGTACTTGGTGCAGAGAAACATGATACAGATGATGGCTTTAAACAATCAACTTTTGCAAAAGTTGAGTATAAGAGAGCCTCGCAAGGAACACAGCAAGGACAACAGCAAGAACAAGCAAAAGCCCCAACAACCTTTAGAGAAGCTATTAATGAAAGCATTACGGCTATTAACAAGGGCTTGATGTTCAGTGCGGATCAAAGTGCGGTAACAAATGGCACTCAAAACACACCGCACTATCTTGGTTCGACCCTTAGCATTGTGCGTTTAGGTATGAATCAGGCTGGTTCGTCTGCTACACCAGCTCCGGCGGGGACTTCATCACAACCAAATATTGCTGAGTTTAAAGGTGATAATTTAATCACTCAATACACGAGAGAAACTAACGGCAACGCCAAAATCGAAATCGGCTTTAAAAATGCACCGATATTTGAAAAGGTTACGCTTTCTCAAAAACAAATGTATGAGAATGGCACAGGTAGCGGAAGTGGTGCAAGCGGAAGTACAGTTGGTGAAAATGACCTCATTACCAAAGGATACCTTGAACAAGCGTTAAATAAATTTAAGTTCAAGGTTGAAAATGGTAGTGGTAAGCCTATCGAAATCGGTCGTGGCGACACTTTGAAGTTTACGAACGGACAGAATATCCAAGTTACTGTAGCAAATGGAAATGGCAGTGCAACACAGCCAAGTTCGAGTGCTTCTGCTTCTGCACCGGCTCCAACACCAGCTGCTCCAGCACCGTCGCCTGCTCCAGCAGCTGCACCGCCGTCTGCTTCGGCAAGTAGCACAACTACAACACCAACCACGAGTACAACAACGACTGGTACACCAACCGCACCTACTACGGCTGTTGTTACTATAGCGACGACTGACACGTTAGAAAATATAAAATCTATCTCTTCACCTAAAGGAAGTGCGGGCGGAAATGGTGCTGGTTCAAATGAAGAAGTCACCAAACTTTCTTTAACTTCAGAAAATGCCACATTCCAAGTTGGCACAACGGGTGCGAAAGTGAATATCAATAAAGAGGGTATTGCACTTATGCCACAAGGGGCGAATAACACAGGCGGAGCAAATGGAGCAAATCCATTTGCTGATACAGCATCAATCACTATTAAAGCAGGTGCAAAACCGGCGGATCCAAAAAGTTTAGATTCACTTGATCCTAATAACGGACCTTCAATAGAGTTCTCAGCCAAGAAAACAAGTGATGGTAAATCTATTGGCACAGGAAAAATCACCGGTCTGAAAGATTTAGAAGCAAATTCTGACGGCACGAGTGCGGTGAATAAAAACTATGTGGATAAACTGGATAAAGTGACGGTGAAATATGATGATGAACATAAAAAATCAATCACTTTAGGCGGTAAACCTCAAAATGGAGGTAAGGCTCATGACCCTGTTGCCATCAACAACCTCAAATCCGGTTTAGGGCTTGATGATATGAAAGATAAACCGGATTCTCAAAAAAATGGATTAAGTTTTGAACTAGTGAAAAAATTAGTTGCTGAGGGTATGAGCGGTCAGCAAGGGCAACAAATGACAAAAGATGACCTACACAAAGCCGCCAATCTCGCTGATTTAAAAGCGGTTGCACAAGCTGGGTTGAGATTTAAAGGAAATCAGGGCGATGATGTGGTCAGAAAAATCAGCGATACCTTAACCATTAAAGGGGAAGAAAACGCTACAACTGGTTCTAGTGCCACTGACAAGTTTAACAGTACGACAACCGCCGCTGGTAACATTAAGGTAGAAACCAATACAGCCAAAGACGGCTTAGAAATAAAACTGTCGGATACCTTGAAAAATATGAAAGCCTTTGAAACCAAAGAGGAGGGCGGTAAGAAATCGACGTTAAATAGCGAGGGCTTAACTGTTGAGAACAAAGGTAAAGATGGCAATAGTAAAGGTACCTCTGCCACCTATGGTGCGGACAATATCATGTTGGAAGATAAAGGTAAAAACAATAAAGCAACAATAACTGCTGAAAGCCTTACCTTTGCTGACAACGTAGCACAAAATCAGCAAAATCCAATGCCAAAAACCGTTCTTAATAAAAACGGCTTAACCGTAACCGGCAAAGGCGGTGAAATTAAGATTGATGGTGAAAACGGTATTATTACCGTACCGGATATTAAACCAACAACCAGTGGAAGTGCGGTGGTGAATAAGAAATATGTGGATGGTCAACTCAGTGCCACTGTCAACCGCTTGGATAATGTGATCAGTGCCAACAACAAACGCTTGCAATCAGGAATTGCCGGTGCAAATGCGGCGGCTGCGTTGCCAACGATTGCGATGCCGGGTAAATCGGCACTTGCAGTCTCTGCGGGTACCTATAGAGGGCAAAGTGCGGTGGCTTTGGGCTACTCTCGTGTGAGCGACAACGGTAAGATTATGCTGAAACTACACGGCAACAGCACCTCAACCGGCGATTTCGGTGGTGGTGTCGGTATCGGCTGGGCGTGGTAAGCTGAGGTCAAACTATCAAAAAAAGCAGTGATAATCTGTTCCTTAGTCAGTTGTTTTTTTTATCCAACTTCTAGGTAAAGATCAAAATCACTGCTTTTTTGTTTGTTGGTGCGGTATTTGCCTGAGAGCAATGCATGATAAAAAATAGTCAGTTAAATACTGAATAACGATGCCATAATGTATAGGTGAAATTTCGAGATAAAAGCAAAAATCTATTACATCATTTCATTACTAATAAATTTAGCGTAAAATAATGCCATCTATAATTACATAGCAGAAATAAAAATGAGCCTACAAGCCTACAAGCCTACAAGCCTACAAGCCTACAAGCCTACAAGCCTACAAGCCTACAAGCCTACAAGCCTACAAGCCTACAAGCCTACAAGCCTACAAGCCTACAAGCCTAGTATATTGGCTAAAAACAACCTTGCAAATTCATTATGAAAGGTTGTTAATGTCTAAACAAAAATCCAAGACCAATCAATCTCAATCTATTACTCAAAATAGTTTTCGTTTTTTTGATGCCTATAAATCATTCATAGATTTAAAAGATTGTTGTTTATTTCTCAGAACGAACGATATCAATACTATTGGTATGTTTGCAGTTAATGTACTTGCATTTCCTCACAAAAAAACACCGCACTAAAATAAGATGTTCCGAGAAGATAATATGAATTTAATTATATGCTGTACTCCATTACAGGTAATCATCGCCGAAAAAATTATCGAACGTTATCCTGAGCAAAAATTTTATGGGGTTATGTTAGAATCATTTTATAACGATAAATTTGATTTTTATGAAAATAAATTAAAGCACTTATGCCATGAGTTTTTTTGTATAAAAATTGCAAGATTTAAACTAGAAAGGTATAAAAATTTACTTTCTTTATTAAAAATTAAAAACAAAACTTTTGATCGTGTTTTCTTGGCGAATATCGAAAAAAGATATATCCATATTATTTTAAGTAATATCTTTTTCAAAGAATTGTATACTTTTGATGATGGTACTGCAAACATCGCCCCAAATAGTCACCTCTATCAAGAATATGATCATTCTTTAAAAAAAAGAATTACTGATATTCTATTACCCAATCACTACAATTCCAACAAAGTAAAGAATATATCTAAGCTACATTATTCAATTTATCGTTGTAAAAATAATATTATAGATAATATAGAATATATGCCTTTGTTTAATCTAGAAAAGAAATATACGGCACAAGATAAAAGCATCTCAATACTATTAGGTCAACCTATATTTTATGATGAAGAGAAAAATATTCGATTAATCAAAGAAGTCATTGCAAAATTTAAAATTGATTATTATTTTCCTCACCCAAGGGAAGATTACTATATAGATAATGTTTCATATATTAAAACACCGCTTATTTTTGAAGAGTTTTATGCAGAACGATCTATTGAAAATAGTATTAAAATATATACTTTTTTTAGTAGTGCGGTATTAAATATAGTAACCAAAGAAAATATTGACCGTATCTATGCTTTAAAGCCTAAATTAACTGAAAAAGCATATTTAGATTGTTATGACATATTGAAAGATTTTGGTATAAAAGTGATTGATATTTAAAATTTTTGGCAAAAAAAAATAAATAAATGATCTTAAATTAATCCGTAATAATGAACTTCATTATTCACTTTATAAAGCAAGCTGAGGAGTAAATGTTACGGTAAGTTCAACCAGTTCATCTAAAGAAATTATTTTCATTTGCGGTAACTGTACAAATATTTTCTCACTTAAATTTCTTGCCTCAACATCAGGTTGTAAAAACATAACAGGTATATTAAGGCAAGCAAAAAGTTGAGGGTGCTTTAAGGGTAATAAAACAGCATCTTGCCATAAAACTAATACATCTTGTGGTGTGATTTGGTCTAAATAACCGGTTAATTCATTTATGTCGTAGCTTGATTGAGAAAAGGTATAGAGCATATTATTTATCCCTAAAAAGTTAAAATTTTCTCTGCCTGATTTAGTTTTTGTAGCAACAAAGTGCGGTCAATTTTTTGACAGGAAATAATAAAATCTTGGCTATTTAATTGATATTTTTCACAAGATTGCCGACAAATATAGCGTTGCTCGATTTCATACAAATCCAATAATTTAAAGGTACTAATGAAATCTTTTTGCAAAATAATTTCAGGTTTCTGCTGATTAAGTAAATTAAAAACACCATCTTCTAAGAAGAAGAGCGCAATTTCATCTTCATTACAAAATGCCGTTGCCGCCAACAGTGCATCTAAACCTTCTCGGCTGATACTGCTACCGTGTGGTGCTTGGCGAAAGATAAAAGCCAGTTTTATCATATTGTTATCAACCTATCTGCTTGCAAAACTGCCTTATTAAACTCTCCTAATCCTGCCAAAATAAAACCTTCTGCTAAATTATTTTGTTGCTGGTTATTTGAACTCAGCGGTTCAACGATACCTCGCCGTTGTGCTGCTGAAATACAAAGATGCAATGGAACAGAATATGTTTGACTTAACTGTTGCCATGCTTTTTGTAAGTGAAATTCGTCATTTGCCGGATTAACAAAGGCATTACCTAAAGTTACCCCTTGTTGAAAAAAAAAGATTTGTTCAATTTGATGACCTTTCGCCAATAAGGTTTGTGCAAATTGATAAGCAAGATATGCCCCTTGTGTACCATAAACAGGCTGTTTAACCGCTAAAACATAACGCATTATTCTATTCCTTGCTCTTGTTTGAGTTGACGGATATAGAGATAAACGGTATGTCGAGAGATATTTAAGCGTTCCGCTACTAAATTAATCGCATCTTTAATATCAAAAATACCTTTTTCATATAAGGACAGGACAATTTGACGATTTTTGTTATGATTTGCAACAAGACGATCCGCTGTAATTTCTTCGATAGTTTGTTCTATAGTTTGAACAACAAGCTCCTCTACTGAACTGGCGAAATTAACTGCTGACATTTCCACTTGTTCAGGTGCGGGCATCAATGCCTGAATAAATTGAGACATGGGAATATCCAAATTAATATTAATGCAAAGTAAGCCTATAATGCGTTGATTACCGTTACGAATTGCAATCGTCACCGATTTCATCAATCCCTTACTTTTAGATCGAGTAAAATAAGGTTTAGACACACTCTCGGTTTGCATATTGTGCAAAGACGTTAATGCAAAATTTGTAATCGGCGACCCCACTTGGCGATTGGTATTATGTCCATTGGCAATACAAATAGCCGAATGCTCAAGGTCTTCCAAAGAGTGTAAAACAATTTCACAGTGCTCACCAATTAATGCACTAATCCCCTCAACCACAGCGATATAAGAATTGAGAATAGTATGATCTTCATTTGTAAAAGGGCGTCTATCCGATAACATGCTTAATTTCCCTTATTTTTCTCACCGCACTTTAGGCTATTTTTAATGTAAGTGCGGTGAGTTTTACTTTATTTTTCAGAAGTTACATCTAAGATTTCAATATCAAAATATAGCGTTGAACTCGGTGGAATTAGACCTGCACCTCTTTCGCCATAAGCTAAGTCGGCAGGAATAACCAACTCAATTTTTCCGCCTTTTTTAATGAATTGTAAACCCTCTGTCCAACCTAAAATCACTTGATTTAATTTAAATTCAGCAGGTTGTCCACGCTCTCTGGAACTATCGAATACTTTGCCATTGGCTAATTTGCCCGTGTAATGTACTTTAACACGATCTGTCGGTTTAATGCTCTTACCTTCTCCCATTTTTTCAATACGATAAAGTAAACCGCTTTCCGTTTTTTTCACATTCGATTTTTTAGCAAATTCTGCTGTAAATTTCTCATTTTCAGCTTTGATTTTAGCCATTTTTGCATGACGTGCTTTGTTTTCTAACTCTTGCAACGTTTCTTGTGCTTTTTCATCAGTTAAAGTGCTTTTATTTTCTACAACATCTTTAATGCCAGCAACAATTTTCTCATAATTGTAACTGGCAACATCTTTGTGTTCTTCACCCATCACCGTTAAATATTTTCCCATAAAATAGCCCAAAGCATAAGAAACATCATCATTGAACTGCTTATCAGCAAAAACAGATTGAGAAACGACCGCACTTGCTATTAACGCTATTGCAGAACGTTTTTTAATTTTTAACATTTTTCTTGATCCTTTATAATAAAAATATGAAATGTTGAATAGATTAAATTGTCTTGTTCAAATGCACAATCATTATTTTTTAATTAGAGACTATTTATGCCACAAACTCAAGAATTAGATCAACGTATTGCAGAATTAGAAATGAAAATTGCCTTTCAAGAAAACACCTTAGAAGAATTAAATCAGGCATTAATTGATCAACAATTTGTTTTAGACAAAATGCAACTACAATTACGCTATATGGCAAGCAAATTAAAGGATTTACAATCTTCTAATATTGCAAGTCAAGCGGAAGAAACACCTCCGCCACATTATTAACTTATTGATAAACATCAATAATATCAAGAGGATAGGTTTTTTCGGATAAATAATCTTCCACGGCTTGTAATACCAAAGGATTGCGAGCCGCTTGTCCATCTTGCTGAATATAATGGTGAAACTCCTCCAAGCTCAACCAAAGCCCTCCGGAAATATCCGGATCAGAAGGTGTTATCTCAACCCAATCTGTTAACTCAACAGAAAAAACAAACCGTAAATAATCAGTTTTAGAACGAGGTGCATGCCATTGGTAAATCTTTAATAAGTTTTGCATCTCTGCTCGAATACCGGTTTCTTCAAATAATTCTCTTTGTGCACCTTGTAAAATAGTTTCATTTTTTTCTAGATGCCCAGCTGGTTGATTAAGCGTCATTTTGCCGTATTCAAATTCTTCGACAAATAAAAATTTGCCTTTGCAGTGCACAACACAAGCCATTGTAATATTTGGTTTATACATATTAGATACTCTTTTTAACTTGTTGATATAAATCTTGTAATTCGGTTAACGTAAGCTCACGAAATTGTCCATTGGCTAAATTGGTGAGCGTTAGCCCCGCTGTTTCATAACGAATTAAACGCAATGTGGGAAAACCGATATGGGCAGTCATACGTCGTACTTGACGGTTACGCCCTTCGCTAATTTTAATTTCCAGCCAGCTGGTAGGAACAGTTTTACGCTCACGAATCGGAGGATGTCGTTGCCAAATATTCGGTTCAGAAATCAACCGCACTTTTGCCGGTTTGGTCAATCCATCATTCAATTCGATGCCTTTTCTCAGCTGTGCAAGATCGGTTTCCACTGGAATGCCTTCTATTTGTACCCAGTAGGTTTTTTCCATTTTAAATTTTGGATTCGTCAGTCGGTGCTGTAGCTCGCCATTATTGGTTAACAATAAAAGACCCTCGCTATCTCGATCTAAACGTCCTACGGGATAAATGTGCGGTATTTTTATAAAATCTTTTAATGTTGCCCGCCCTTGTTCATCTGTGAACTGACAGAGAACATCAAAAGGCTTGTTGAATAAAATCACTTTAGTTTGTGCAAAGTTAAGTCCCCTTTTTTGCCTACGTTTCAGCACCGCACTTTTTACAAGCGATTTTATCAAGTTAGTGTTGTTTAATTTTTTGCGTTGAAGATCCATGTTTTAGATAAAAATAAATAAGGGCAAGCCATTAGCTGCCCTTATGCTGATTAGATTTTTGCCAAAATATTATTCAATGTTGCTGAAGGACGCATGGCTTGTGCTGTAGCCTTGGAATCAGGGTGATAATAACCTTGAATATTTTGCGGCGTCCCTTGTGCAGCAAGTAGCTCTTGATTAATTTGCTGCTCATTTTCTTGCAAGGCTTGTGCAATTAACTCAAACTTCCTATTAAGTTGTTCATCTTTGTTTTGCGCTGCTAAGGCTTGAGCCCAATACATTGCCAAATAAAAATGCGATCCTCTGTTATCAATCGTCCCCAATTTACGTCCCGGAGATTTATTCTTATCTAAGAAAATTGCATTTGCCTGATCTAATGTTTCTGCCAAAATTTGTGCTTGATCGTTATTTTGCGTTTGAGCAAGGTGTTCCAGTGAAGCTTGTAGTGCTAAAAACTCTCCTAGTGAATCCCAACGTAAATAACCTTCTGCAATAAACTGCTCAATATGTTTTGGTGCAGAACCGCCGGCACCAGTTTCAAATAACCCCCCACCATTCATCAATGGTACAATTGAAAGCATTTTGGCAGAAGTACCTAATTCTAAGATTGGGAATAAATCTGTAAGATAATCTCGCAACACATTACCGGTAGCGGAAATCGTATCCAACCCTTGACGAATACGATTTAATGAAAATTTGCAAGCCTCAATCGGAGATAATATTTTGATGTCTAAATGTGTTGTATCAAATTCAGCCAAATAAGACCGCACTTTTTTGATAACTTCACGATCATGTGCACGATTTTCATCTAACCAAAAAACAACCGGCGTATTGGTAACGCTTGCTCGATTAACTGCAAGTTTAATCCAATCCTTAATTGGTGCATCTTTCGTTTGACACATGCGGAAAATATCGCCTTTCTCCACATGTTGCACCAAGTAAATTTCGCCATCTTCACCAACCACTTGAATTACCCCTTGCTCTTCAGCTTGGAAAGTTTTGTCATGTGAGCCATATTCTTCCGCTTTTTGTGCCATTAATCCGACATTAGGTACTGAACCCATTGTAGTAGGATTAAAAGCTCCGTTATGTTTACAGTCTTCAATGACCGCACTATAAATCCCTGCATAACAACGATCCGGAATGAGTGCCAAGGTATCTTGTAATTCCCCTTTTCTGTTCCACATTTTGCCTGAATTACGGATCATTGCCGGCATAGAAGCATCAACAATAACATCAGAAGGAACATGCAGATTAGTAATCCCTTTATCTGAATTTACCATAGCAATATCAGGTCCTTGCTCCATTGCTTTTTCAATTGCCGCTTTGATTTCATTTTCCTTGGCATGGCCGGCGATTTTGCTATAAAGCTCACCCAACCCATTGTTCGGGTTGATGCTAAGTTGAGTAAACACATCAGCATATTGTGCAAAAACATCGGCAAAATAAACAGAAACAATAACACCGAAAATGATAGGATCTGATACTTTCATCATTGTTGCTTTAAGATGTGTTGAAAATAACGTACCCTCCGCTTTAGATTGAGCTTTTGCTTGTGCTACAAAATCTTTTAACGCTTGTAAACTCATCACTGAGGCATCTATTACTTCACCAGCTTTTAACGGTGCAAATTTTTTCAACACTTTCTTTTCACCGTTTGCAGCCACAAATTCTATTTGAAATTGTCCCGCACTTTTTACCGTTACGGATTTTTCCGTACCATAAAAATCTCCTTGTTGCATGCTGACAACTTGGGTTTTTGATTGTGCAGACCAATCGCCCATTGAGTGCGGATTTTTCTGTGCATAATTTTTCACTGCTTTTGGTGCACGTCGATCAGAATTTCCCTCACGTAAAACGGGATTTACCGCTGAACCTAATACTTTTGTGTAAGCCGCTTTTATTTTTTTTTCTTCTTCCGTCTGTGGTTCTGTTGGATAGTCAGGAACAGCAAATCCTTGTTGTTGAAGTTCTTTAATGGCGGCGTTAAGTTGAGGAATAGAAGCTGAGATATTCGGTAATTTAATAATATTAGCTTCCGGTTTAGTCGCCAATTCACCCAATTCAGCAAGGGCATCAGGAATTTTCTGTTCCTCACTAAGGTAAGCAGATAAATTGGCTAAAATTCGCCCTGCAAGAGAAATATCTTTGGTTTCTACATCAATATTTGCGACAGCAGTAAATGCTTGCACAATTGGAAGAAAAGAATAAGTCGCCAACATTGGTGCTTCATCAGTTAATGTATAAGTAATTTTTGCTGACATAGGCATGTTCCTGTATAGATATGAATTGGTTAATTGGAATGAATTTGCTCTTTATGGTATTAGAGCGTTCTAAGCATAACAAAAAAATAACAATAATGTTATTTTATGCGTACAATTTTTTCAAAATTTAAACAATATCTGGAAAGAATATATACAGATAAATGATATTTATGTCATAATCCGAGCGATTTCGTTTTTTATTTTAGGAGCTATTATGTCAAAACCATTAAATTTTGTGATGATTTCTCCACATTTTCCTGCAAACTTTGAAACTTTTGCCGTTCGTTTAAAGGAGTGTGGTTTTAATACATTAGGTATTGCAGACACACCTTATGAACAGTTAAGTGAAAACTTGCGTAGTTCCTTAACGGAATATTATCGTGTTGATAATATGGAAGACTACGAGCAAGTCTATCGTGCTGTTGGTTATTTTGCACATAAGTATGGTCGAATTGATCGTATTGAATCTCATAATGAATACTGGCTTGAGCTTGATGCAAAATTACGTACAGATTTTAATGTTCCTGGGTATAAGAACGATGATATGTTGGCAATTAAAACCAAAGCACAAATTAAAGAAATTTTTCGTCAAGCAGGTCTGAAAGTTGCTCAGGGAAAAGTATTTAACTCTGATGATGAAGCACGTAAGTTAGCTAAAAAATTGAAGTTTCCTGTGATTATTAAGCCAAATTCAGGAGTGGGTGCAAGCGATACTTATAAAATTAAGTCGGTACAAGAATTAGAGGACTTTTTTTCTTATAAAAATGCACACGTTGAATACATCATGGAAGAATTTATTGATGGGGACATTATTACCTTTGATGGTTTAACCGATAAAGAGGGCAATATTGTGTTCTATTCCGGTCTTGAATATTCCGAGTGCGTATTGGATACCGTAGAAAATGATAATGATATGTTCTATTACGTTCCTCGAGAAATTTCAACCGACTTAATTAAATTAGGACAAAAATGTGTTGATGCTTTCAACGTTCGTGAGCGTTTCTTCCATTTTGAGTTTTTCCGTGTGAAAAAAACAGGTGATTTGATGCCGTTAGAAATCAATTGTCGCCCACCCGGTGGCTTGACTATTGATATGTGGAATTATGCAAATGATTTTGATGTATTCAGAGAATACGCCAATATTGTGAAAGAAAATAAATTCTACACAAATATTACACACCCATGGAATGTGGTATATATCTCACGTAAAGCAAATAAGAATTATGTAAACTCCATTGAAGATGTGCAACAAAAATATTCTACTAATATTATTAGTGTGCAAACCGTACCCGGCGTTTTTGCCAAAATTATGGGGGAACATGGTATTTTAGCTCGCACAGAAACTTTAGATCAGATGCATGAAATTGCACAATTTGCACAACAAAAAGCATAACTTTGTTTTAATTTATAGACAGGATTTCCCTGTCTACTGTAACTTTTAGGAAAAAAATAAATGCACTTTGAAAGACGTAGCCATTGGAGCGGTGAATTGGGACGTGAAATGCACTTTAATGTGTATGGTCATGCGGGTAAGCCTGTGATTGTATTTCCTTCATCCGGTGGAAATCAAAATGAATATGGTAACTTTGGTATGATTGAAGCTTGTCGTTCTTTTATTGAGCGTGGCTTAATTAAATTTTATACACCCGACTCTTTCGATAATGAATCTTGGCTGGCAGAATGGAAATCCGGACATGATATGGCACAAGCACACAATGCTTATGATCGCTATATTTTAAATGAACTTGTTCCACTAATCCGTTATGAATCAAAATGGGACGGAGCAATGATTGCGACAGGTTGTAGTATGGGGGCATTCCATACAATTAACTTTGCTTTGCGTCATCCGGATTTATTTGATGTTGCAATTGCATTGAGCGGTGTTTACGACGCACGTTTCTTTACTCATGAATATCATGGTGATTCTACCGTTTATTTTAACTCGCCAATTGATTATTTATGGAATCAACATGATAACTGGTTCTTAGAACGTTATCGCCAAAATCATTATATTGTGGCTGTTGGGCAAGGTGCTTGGGAAGAACAACATATAGCGGATACAAAACGTTTAGAAGAAGCATTTCGCAGTAAAGGAATAGAAGGTTGGTTTGATTACTGGGGTCATGATGTGGATCATGACTGGCCTTGGTGGCGAGTTCAGATGCCATTTTTCCTCTCAAAATTAGAGGAACAGGGGATTATTTAATCAATAAAGGAAAACATAAAAATCTATGGAGATCTCAAAAAACCTTACTACGGTATTCATGTTCCTTGTATTGGTCATAATTTATATGAAATTGCTTATCAGGCAATCAGTTTAGCGGTTCGAGAAATAAATGATAGAAACAAGATCATTTCTAAAATTGTCATTAGAAGTCGGCTGATAGATAGTAATAAATAAAAAACTAAGGGGAATTCAGACTTAAAGAACAAAATTAGTGATCAAAGCCTAGTTAAATCCTTATAATAAATACAAGAAGTTAACTGGGTCAGAGACTTTTAATGCACATTGCAGTAGTAATGATCTTCAAAAATACGACCAAAATTAAGGCTAAACAACGTTATAAATGAAAAAGTGAGCATAAATCTGCTCACTTTTTGATGCTCCAACTACAATTCCTTATGAATTTTAGAATTGTCTTTGTTTATTTAATGGAGTATTACTTAATAATCTTAGCAACAACACCCGCACCTACAGTACGTCCACCTTCACGAATCGCAAAACGTAAACCTTGGTCCATCGCAATCGGGTGAATTAAGCTTACTGTCATTTTGATGTTATCGCCAGGCATGACCATTTCAACACCTTCCGGTAATTCAATTGTACCTGTTACGTCAGTAGTACGGAAATAGAATTGTGGACGGTAACCTTTGAAGAATGGAGTATGACGTCCTCCTTCCTCTTTTGACAACACATAAACTTCTGATTCAAAGTCTGTGTGCGGTGTAATTGAACCCGGTTTCGCTAATACTTGACCACGTTCAATTTCTTCACGTTTTGTTCCACGTAATAATGCTCCAATGTTTTCTCCCGCACGACCTTCGTCTAATAATTTACGGAACATTTCTACACCCGTTACCGTGGTTTTTGTTGTCTCTTTAATACCGACAATTTCAACTTCTTCACCAGTACGGATAATACCACGCTCTACACGTCCGGTTACTACTGTACCACGTCCTGAAATTGAGAAAACATCTTCAATCGGTAATAAGAACGGTTGGTCAATCGCACGCTCAGGCTCCGGAATATAGTTGTCTAAGTGAGACGCTAATTCAAGAATTTTTTCTTCCCACTCAGCAACTCCATTTAATGCTTGTAATGCTGAACCACGTACAATTGGTGTGTCATCGCCTGGGAAGTCGTATTGAGAAAGTAATTCACGTACTTCCATCTCAACTAATTCCAATAATTCTTCGTCATCTACCATGTCGCATTTGTTTAAGAATACGATGATGTACGGTACACCTACCTGACGACCTAATAAGATATGCTCACGAGTTTGTGGCATTGGACCGTCTGTTGCCGCTACCACTAAAATAGCTCCGTCCATTTGTGCCGCACCTGTAATCATATTTTTTACATAGTCAGCATGTCCCGGACAGTCAACGTGTGCGTAGTGACGTGTTGCTGTATCATATTCAACGTGTGAAGTGTTGATAGTGATACCACGTGCTTTCTCTTCTGGTGCGTTATCAATTTGGTCAAATGCACGTGCTGCACCACCAAAGTGTTTGGATAATACAGTCGTGATCGCTGCTGTTAAAGTTGTTTTACCGTGGTCAACGTGGCCGATTGTACCCACGTTTACGTGCGGTTTTGTACGTTCAAATTTTTCTTTAGACACTTTTCAGTTTCCTTTTATTGAGTCCCCAAAAGTGCGGTGCAAATTTGGGGAGTTTTGTTGATTAAATAAAATTATTTTTTACGTGCTTCAATTACTGCATCCGCCACGTTTTTCGGTGCTTCAGCATATTTTAACGGTTCCATTGAATATGATGCACGACCTTGAGTTTGTGAACGTAGATCCGTTGCATAACCAAACATCTCTGCTAATGGAACTTCAGCATTGATTTTCACAACAAATTCGTTTGCTTCTTGACCGCTTACCATAGCACGACGACGACTTAAGTCACCAATTACATCACCAACATAATCAGGTGGAGTTTCAACTTCCACTTTCATGATTGGCTCAAGTAACACTGGATTTGCTTTATTAAATGCCGCTTTAAATGCTAGAGAAGCAGCAAGCTTAAACGCCAGTTCAGATGAGTCAACATCATGGTATGAACCGAAATGTAAACGAACACCTAAATCAACTACAGGATATCCAGCTAATGGACCGGATTTAAGTTGTTCTTGGATACCTTTGTCAACAGCTGGAATATATTCACCAGGAATTACCCCACCTTTAATTTCGTTAACAAATTCATATCCAGGACCTTCAGGTTCTAGAGGGTATAAATCAATAACTACATGACCATATTGACCACGACCACCAGATTGTTTTGCGTGTTTTCCTTCAACATCGTTTACACGAGTGCGGATAGTTTCACGATAAGATACTTGTGGTTTACCGATATTTGCTTCGACCTTGAATTCACGACGCATACGGTCAACGATAATATCCAAGTGTAACTCACCCATACCTGAAATAATAGTTTCACCTGACTCTTCATCAGTGTGTACACGGAAAGACGGATCTTCTTGAGCAAGACGCCCTAATGCAAGACCCATTTTTTCCTGGTCAGCTTTTGTTTTTGGTTCAACAGCAACAGAAATAACCGGTTCCGGGAATTCCATACGCTCGAGGATAATTGGTGCATCCATTGCACATAAAGTATCACCGGTACCTACATCTTTCAGACCGATTGCGGCTGCAATGTCTCCTGCACGTACTTCTTTAATTTCTTCACGTTTATTCGCATGCATTTGCACGATACGACCGAAACGCTCACGTTTGTCTTTTACAGAATTCAACACAGTTGCACCCGATTCAACAACACCGGAATATACACGGAAGAAGGTTAAATTACCAACGAATGGGTCAGTAGCGATTTTAAATGCCAAAGCTGCAAACGGTTCATCATCACTGGCATGACGCTCACCTTCTGTTTCATCCGGATTAATACCTTTAATGGCTTCAATATCTGTTGGTGCCGGTAAATAATCAATTACAGCATCAAGCATCGCTTGAACACCTTTATTTTTGAATGCTGATCCACAAGTTACAAGGATAATTTCAGTTTTTAATGCACGTAAACGTAAACCTTTTTTAATTTCTTCTTCAGTTAACTCATCACCTGAAAAGAATTTATCCATCAACTCATCAGAAGATTCGGCAGCGGCTTCAACTAAGTTTGCACGCCATTTTTCACATTCAGCAAGCATCTCTGCAGGAATATCTTCATAGGTAAAAGTCATCCCTTGGTCTGCTTCATTCCAGTTGATCGCTTTCATTTTAATTAGATCAACAACACCTTTGAAATTATCTTCTGCACCAATAGGCAATTGTAGAGGAACAGCATTGCCACCTAAACGTGTTTTGATTTGCTCAACAACACGTAAGAAATTGGCACCGGTACGGTCCATTTTATTTACGAAAGCGATACGCGGTACTTTATATTTATTAGCTTGACGCCATACTGTTTCTGATTGAGGTTGAACACCACCAACCGCACAGTAAACCATTACCGCTCCATCAAGAACACGCATTGAACGTTCTACCTCGATAGTAAAGTCTACGTGTCCCGGAGTATCAATTACATTAATACGATGTTGTGGAAATTGTTGCGACATACCCGACCAAAATGCCGTTGTAGCCGCAGAAGTAATAGTAATACCACGCTCTTGTTCTTGTTCCATCCAGTCCATGGTTGCAGCACCATCATGTACCTCACCAATTTTGTGACTTACACCTGTATAGAACAAAATACGCTCAGTGGTAGTTGTTTTACCCGCATCAATATGCGCACTGATACCGATATTACGGTAAAGTGAAATAGGGGTTGTACGAGCCATTATTATTTCCTTGTTTGGAATAAATTTAAAATATGAACAAGGCTCCACCGCATAGTAATGTGATGAAGCCTAAAAAACACTTTGCTACTCTACCAACGGTAATGTGCAAATGCTTTATTAGCCTCAGCCATACGGTGGACATCTTCACGTTTTTTCACTGCCGCACCTTTGTTCTCAGAAGCATCTGATAACTCATTAGCTAAACGCAAAGCCATAGATTTATCACCGCGCTTACGTGCAGCTTCAACGATCCAACGCATACCTAATGCGTTACGGCGAGTTGGACGAACCTCAACCGGCACTTGGTATGTAGAACCACCAACACGACGAGATTTAACCTCAACTGTTGGACGTACGTTTTCCAATGCAATTTCAAAAGCCTCTAATGCTTCTTTTCCTGTACGTTGAGATAACGTTTCTAATGCACCATAAACGATAGATTCAGCGATGGATTTTTTACCATCTACCATTAAAACATTAATAAATTTCGCAAGTAATTCTGAGCCGAACTTCGGATCAGGAAGAATCTTGCGAGGTTCAATACGACGACGACGTGGCATTGTAATTTCTCCGTTTTTTATCTTCAGGATTATCCAAAACTCTTTATGTAAGAAATGACATCTTACTTTTACTGGAGTTTATGGTAATTAATTTGTTAATTAGCGTTTGGCCTTACTTAACGGAGAACCATTAAGCTTTAGGACGTTTAACGCCGTATTTAGAACGACTTTGTTTACGATCTTTAACGCCGGCACAATCCAATGCACCGCGTACTGTGTGGTAACGCACACCCGGTAAGTCTTTCACACGACCACCACGGATTAACACCACGCTGTGTTCTTGAAGGTTATGACCTTCACCACCGATATAAGAAGTTACTTCAAAACCGTTAGTTAAACGAATACGACATACTTTACGTAATGCTGAGTTCGGTTTTTTAGGTGTAGTTGTGTACACACGAGTACACACGCCACGTTTCTGCGGACATGACTCTAACGCAGGAACGTTGCTTTTTACAACCTTTTTCACACGCGGTTTGCGTACTAGTTGGTTGATAGTTGCCATTAATAAAACTCCAATAGTTTTTACAAAAATGTATATTTAATAATCTATCTATACAAAGATAGACGCCGAATTCTAATCACACAAAGTGATATTGTCAAGAATTAAGCAATTCTATCCTGCAAAAATAACGAAAGATTCCATTTAGATTGGGTGAAGATCTATGCTTTAAGTTTCTCAATAGTTTTTTTATCAAAGAAATAATGTGTACCACAACATTCGCATTGCATATCAATACTACCGCCATGTTCTGTTAAAATATTTTCAATTTCATCATCGGAAATCAAAAGTAATGCAGATCCAGAACGCTCTAAAGAACAACCACAATGAAATTCCACCGCACTTGGTGGATAAATCTCCACAGTTTCTTCATGGTATAAGCGGTACAATAGTTCTTCTGCAGTTAGTCCAAATAATTCTTCATTTTTTACTGTTGCAGCTAATGTCGCAAGATGTTCAAAATCCTCTTGTGAACCGGTACCATCAGGCATGATTTGTAATAATAATCCGGCAGCAACAGGTTTTCCCTCATATTCACCGGAACGAATCAATAATTGTGTTTGTAGCTGTTCCGAACGAATGAAATAATCCTCTAAGCACTCTGCAATGGTTGGTTTATCTAATGCAATCACTCCTTGATAACGCTCCCCATTTGTTGGGGCTATAGTAATTACTAATATACCATTGCCGACTAACTCTGATAAGGTTATATCATCATACACATCATCTTGTAAACGAGCCAATGCACGGATTTGTTGACTATCACTGCCGTTAACTAACAATAATTTTAACGGACCGTTACCTTGAATTTGTATGGTAATATTGCCTTTGAATTTTAAAGTTGCTGTCAATAAATTGGTAGCGACCATCATTTCACCTAATAAATTCCGTACAATACGAGGATATTCATGTGAGTTAAGTGTATCGGTGAAAGTCTTATTCAAACGTACCCACTCACCTCGTACGGCACGATCTTTAAATAGGTAACGGTAAAGTTTGTCATTATCTGTTTGATATATCATATATTTTTCCTGTTTATTCAAATTTTCAATATCTATCGTCTTTATAAATTGAATGCTATTCCTGATACTTAAACTTCAATAAATCTCTCCGCTCTTTTTTATTTGGACGGCGATCTGGGTGTGGCATAGAAAGTACATTATTCTTACGTGCGATTGCCATTTTCTCTCGCTGTTCAACACTCCTAGTGGTTTCACGATACAACAATTGTGCTTCCGGTGCACCACGACGTTGTGCAGATAGGGCTAGCACTTCTACTTCTTTTTCTTCACTACCTTGACGCAATTTGAGTATTGCACCAATTTCCACCGTTTTATTTGGTTTAGTACGTTGGTTATTATAATGCACCTTTCCACCGTCAATCATTTCTTTTGCAATAGTACGTGTTTTATAAAAGCGTGCAGCCCATAGCCATTTATCGAGCCGAATACTATCATCTTTTTCCTTGGGTAAATGCTGTTTTGCCATATTTGTCTTTTCGTTCAGTTAAAATCAGGGGTATGATAGGGGGATTAAAGACATTTGTAAAAGGGAAGATTATGAATGAATTAAAAAGTCAGGTACTGCTGGAAAAGGTTTTACAAATCGCTCATCAAGCTGGAGACTATCTTAATCTTTTTTACAATGGAGAATTTGATTTTCAGATCAACATAAAATCGGATAATACGCCTATCACAAACGCAGATTTATTTGTAAACCAGTTTCTTATCGAAAAACTGACCGCACTTACGCCACATATCCCTGTTTTATCAGAAGAAAGCTGTCAAATTTCTTTTTCAGATCGACGGCGGTGGCGTACTTATTGGTTGATTGATCCGCTGGATGGTACACAACAATTTATTAATCGAACAGATCAATTCGCTGTGCTAATTGCACTGATTCATCAAAATCGGATCATGTTAGGTATTATTCATGCTCCCGTGTTAAAACAAACTTATTATGCCCTGAAAGGGCATGGTGCTTATAAACAAACGGAACATTCTCTGCAAACTTTATCAGCCAGAAAATTTGACTTAAACCATACAGTAAAAATTGCAGTAGGTTCAAAAAATGCGGAGCAAAAAGTGCGGTCAATTTTGAGATCAAATTATCAATACGAATTTATTACTTATGGTTCTAGCGGTTTAAAAACCGCACTGGTTGCAGAAGGAAGTGCAGATTGCTATATTCGACTGGGACAAACCGGTGAATGGGACACAGCTGCGGCGGAAGCCATTTTATCCGAAATAGGCGGAGGAATCCGTGATACCCAATTCAACGCCCTAACTTATAACAAACGACCGAGTTTAATAAACCCTGATTTTATTATGGTATCGGACATATCTGCCGATTGGAAAAAAATCTTTCAATTTAATTAATGAGAACTATTGGAAATTTAGCTGATTTCAGAATATTATTCACTTCTTTTAATATCGGACTTAAACAAAATATGAACGTAAATGCAGAAAATAATTGTATTGTTATTTTTGGAGCTTCGGGAGATTTAACTCACCGAAAATTAATCCCCGCACTTTATAATTTATACAAAA
Organism: Histophilus somni 2336; assembly: GCF_000019405.1. Lineage (NCBI taxonomy): Bacteria > Pseudomonadati > Pseudomonadota > Gammaproteobacteria > Pasteurellales > Pasteurellaceae > Histophilus > Histophilus somni. The sequence continues at coordinate 2,064,069 of NC_010519.1, forward strand.
TAGGACGTTTGACAGAAAATTTCTCTGTGTTAGGTGTTTCCCGAACTGACTTAAGCGATGAAGAATTTCGTGAAAAAATGCGTAATGCGTTGAGAAAAACAGAAGATATAACAGAAGAACATTTGGAAAAATTTTGTTCTCATCTTTATTATCAGGCGATTGATACCTCGAATGCTTCTGATTATGGAAAACTTGTTCCTCGTTTAGATGAGCTACATGATACATATCAGACCGGAGGCAATACTCTTTATTATATGTCCACACCGCCAAGCCTTTACGGTGTGATTCCTGAATGCCTTGCCACACACGGACTAAATACGGAAGAATGCGGTTGGAAACGTCTTATTGTAGAAAAACCTTTTGGTTATGACATAAAAACCGCAAAAGAACTTGATGTGCAAATTCATCGTTTTTTTGAAGAACATCAAATTTATCGTATTGACCATTATTTGGGTAAAGAAACTGTTCAAAACCTTCTCGTATTACGTTTTTCCAACGGCTTATTTGAACCGCTATGGAACCGCAACTTTATTGACTATGTAGAAATTACAGGTGCTGAAGAAATCGGTGTTGAAGAACGTGGCGGATACTATAATGATTCTGGTGCAATGCGTGATATGTTCCAAAACCACTTATTACAAGTTTTAGCCATGGTAGCAATGGAGCCCCCTGCTATTATTAATGCTGATTCTATGCGTGACGAAGTAGCAAAAGTGTTACATTGCTTACACCCGCTCAGCGAAGACGATATAAAAAACAATCTTGTTTTAGGTCAATACACATCTTCAACTATAGATGGTGAAGTGGTGAATGGTTATTTACAAGAAAAAGGCGTTCCAGCAGACTCCAATACAGAAACCTACATTGCTTTACGTTGCGAAATTGATAACTGGCGTTGGGCTGGTGTGCCATTCTATGTGCGTAGCGGTAAACGGTTACCAACTCGTGTTACGGAAATTGTCATACACTTTAAAACAACCCCCCATCCAGTCTTCAGTCAAAATGCACCGGAAAATAAATTAATTATCCGAATTCAGCCTGATGAAGGGATTTCAATGCGTTTCGGCTTGAAAAAACCGGGTGCAGGCTTTGAAGCAAAAGAAGTGTCAATGGATTTCCGCTACGCTGATTTAGCAACACCAAGCCTACTAAGTGCCTATGATCGTTTATTATTAGATGCCATAAAAGGCGATGCGACACTTTTTGCACGGACAGATGCAGTACATGCCTGCTGGAAATTTGTACAACCCATCTTGAATTATAAAAAAGATCAAGGGCGTGTTTACGAATATGAAGCCGGAACCTGGGGACCAACCGAAGCGGATAAATTAATTGCTAAAACGGGGAGAGTATGGCGTAAACCTAGTGGAATGATGAAGAAAAAAGTCTAAATCAAATAAATAGTAATTAAACGTAATAACACTTGCCATAAGGAATACGAATGAATACAAAAATTTTTGATACGGCTCAACATGCAGTTGAACAAATCGCTCAGGAATTTGTGCAATATAGCAAACAAAATCGTGCGGTGCATATTTCCCTTTCAGGAGGTTCAACGCCTAAATTGTTATTTAAAACCCTTGCTCAAGAGCCGTTTAAAAGCGAAGTGCGGTGGGAAAATTTACATTTTTGGTGGGGAGATGATCGTATGGTTGAACCGAATAATCCTGAAAGTAACTACGGTGAAGTGAAAAAATTACTGTTCGACCACATTAGGATTCCAACAGAGAATATTCATCGTATTCGTGGCGAAGAAAACGTTGAACAAGAACTTGCAAGATTTTCGCAAGAGCTGATTGCATGTGTACCGAATCTTACTTTCGACTGGATTATTTTAGGTATGGGAACAGATGGACATACTGCGTCACTCTTTCCTTATCAAACCGATTTTAGTGATTCGAATGTAGCGGTCATCGCAAAACATCCTGAAACGGGGCAAATTCGTATTTCAAAAACCGCAAAACTAATTGAACAGGCAAAACGCATTACTTATTTAGTAACCGGTGAAGCCAAAGCGGAAATTTTAAAAGAAATACAGACCGCACTTCCAGAAAATTTGCCTTATCCGGCAGCCAAAATTAAAGCAAAAAATGGCGTAACGGAGTGGTATTTGGATAAAGCCGCCGGAAAATTATTGTTATCTTGATCTATTAATTGCTTAAATCAGTGGAGCTTATTATGAAAAAATGGTTTTCTGTGGTATTAATTGCGATGCTTTCTGCTTGTTCGATTCAAGGAATTTTTGAAAAGCAAGATGTTTCAACACAGTTTGAAATTGTTAAACGCCGTGTGATTGAAAAACACAAAGTCCCTCAAGGCATACCTGACGGTGAATTTTCAGGATCTGACAGTTCATATGGACGAACATTTAAAACGTTTGTTAAACATGGCTATATTGATAAATACTTTGATATTTACCACCCAAATGGAAAATTACATTCTCATACGGTGTTAGTTGATGGTATCGCACAAGGTTGGTCTTTTGGTTATACTCCCGAGGGCATTTTACGAACAAAACTGTTATATAAAGATGGTGCAGTTATCGAAATTATTCTTTTAGATGAAAAAGGTAATGTTATTCAACATATTAAACAAAAAGAGGGATAAATTATGTCACAAAAAGGCGATATCGGCGTGATTGGACTCGCCGTAATGGGTCAAAATTTAATTTTGAATATGAACGACAACGGCTTTAAAGTCGTGGCGTATAACCGTACTACTTCAAAAGTGGATGAGTTTTTAGCAGGTGCGACGAAAGGCACGAACATTATCGGAGCCTATTCATTGGAAGAACTTGCCGGTAAATTGGAAAAGCCACGTAAAGTAATGTTGATGGTACGTGCGGGGGAAGTGGTGGATCAATTTATTGAGGCATTACTACCGCACTTAGAACAAGGCGACATCATTATTGATGGCGGTAACTCAAACTATCCCGATACAAATCGTCGTGTAAAAGCCTTAGCTGAGAAAGGTATTCGCTTTATTGGCTCGGGAGTTTCAGGCGGTGAAGAAGGTGCTCGCCACGGACCATCTATTATGCCAGGTGGCAATGAAGAAGCGTGGCAATATGTCAAACCAATTTTACAAGCCATTTCAGCCAAAACTGACAAAGGTGAACCTTGCTGTGATTGGGTAGGTAAAGAAGGTTCAGGACATTTTGTGAAAATGGTGCATAACGGTATCGAATATGGTGATATGCAGTTAATTTGTGAAGCCTATCAGTTCTTAAAAGATGGCTTAGGTTTAAGCTATGATGAAATGCAACAGATCTTTGCTGAGTGGAAGAAAACTGAGCTTGATAGCTATCTAATTGATATTACAACAGATATTCTTGGATATAAAGATGCGGACGGCGAACCGTTAGTCGAAAAAATTCTTGATACTGCAGGGCAAAAAGGAACAGGTAAATGGACAGGGATCAACGCCTTAGATTTCGGAATTCCATTAACTTTAATTACAGAATCGGTATTTGCTCGCTGCGTATCCTCTTTCAAAGATCAACGTGTGGCGGCATCTAAACTCTTCAACAAGACTATCGGCAAAGTGGAAGGCGATAAAAACGTTTGGATTGAAGCTGTGCGTAAAGCATTATTGGCATCAAAAATCATTTCTTATGCTCAAGGCTTTATGCTCATTCGTGAAGCCTCTGAAAACTTCGGTTGGAATATCAATTACGGAGCGACCGCACTTTTATGGCGTGAAGGTTGTATTATCCGTAGCCGTTTCTTAGGTAATATTCGTGATGCTTATGAAGCCAATCCGGACCTGATTTTCTTAGGGTCAGATCCATACTTTAAAGGCATTTTAGAAAATGCGTTAAGTGATTGGCGTAAAGTGGTAGCAAAATCTATTGAGGTGGGTATCCCAATGCCTTGTATGGCAAGTGCGGTTACTTTCTTAGATGGTTATACTTCTGAGCGTGTGCCAGCAAACTTGTTACAAGCACAACGTGATTACTTTGGTGCTCATACCTACGAACGCACTGACAAACCTCGTGGCGAGTTTTTCCACACTAACTGGACAGGACGTGGTGGCAATACTGCATCAACGACTTATGATGTATAATTCAATCTCAACACAAAAAAGCGGTGAACTGATCACCGCTTTTTATGTTTTTAAACTAAAGAAATAGTCAATTTATACAAGTTATTCATTAATTGCATGATTTACTTTGTAGTTAAGGGGTAAGTTGTTTACAATGCACAAAGATTTTTTATTCATCAGGATTAAAAAATGAAAACTGTCAAAAAAAGCAAATTAATTATCACCGCACTGAGTGCAATGTTATTACTTTCGGCTTGTGCCACTATAGATGAGCAAACCGGAGAACGTAAAGATCCCTTAGAAGGATTTAACCGTGTGATGTGGGATTTTAACTATAACGTTGCTGATCCTTATGTGCTAAAACCGATTGCAAAGGGTTGGAAAGAATATGTTCCACAACCAATCAGAAAGGGATTGACTAATGTAGCGAACAATCTTGATGAACCTGCCAGCATGGTTAATCGTTTGTTGCAAGGTGAGTTTAAAAAGGCAATGGTGCATTTTCATCGCTTTTGGATTAATTCAATCTTTGGATTAGGTGGACTCATCGACTGGGCAAGTTATAGTGAACCTCTGCAAATTGAAAATAAACACCGTTTCGGTGATACGCTAGGTACTTATGGCATGGAAACGGGGTCTTATGTAATGTTACCGCTTTACGGACCGGCAACACCTCGTCAAGATCTCGGCAATCTTGTTGATGTAACTTATCCGATGTTATCCTTATTAGGTCCTTGGGGGCTACTCAAATCGAGTATACAACGCCTTGATTCTCGTGCTAATCTACTTGGCAAAGAAACATTATTGGAACAATCAAAAGATCCTTATGTTACATTCCGTGAGGCTTATTTACAGAATGTAGATCATCATACTCATGATGGACAAATAAAGAGAACGCAAGAAGAATTTTCTAAAGAAGACTTAAAAGACATCGACTAAACTCAAGAAGGAATTTATTATGGAAATGACCTCAACTCAACGCTTAATCTTAGCCAATCAATATAGATTAATGGGTTTATTGGATCCGACCAATACACAAAAATACCAACGTTTAGAAGCTATTGTGAAAGGCGGTTTCGGCTTAGAACTGAAAGAATTGGATAAAGAGTTTTCCGATCTTTCGGAAGCGGAATGTCTCACTGTATTAAATACTTTGGAGATGTATAACGCATTACAAATTTCTTACAATAATTTGCCGGATAAGTCCGCTTTGACACCGCATCGCTTACAATTTGCGGGCTATTGTGCAGTGCGGGAGAAAAAATATCTTAATTACTTACGCTTTATCACCTCAGTCGAAGGGAAATATCAAGAGTTTATGCGTTGTGAACATGGTTGCGACTCCCAAACTCCAATGTGGGATAAGTACCTCAAAATGCTTGACGCCTGGCGTGCCTGTCCCCATGAATATCATTTAAGCATGGCAGAAATTCAAAAAATCTTAAATGCTTAATTGAGTCAACGTTGGTAAAAAAACCGCACTTTATAAAGAGTGCGGTTTTTTATGTAGTTTCTATCAGTAAATTTGCTACAACCGGCGGAATACTTTTGGGGTGAGGAATAAGAATTTGCTTATGCCGACTCAGCTCACCTTTTTCCAAAATAATCTGACTTTTTGCCACCTTGAAAGTTTTACTTAAAAATTTCAACAAGTGAGCATTTGCCTGTCCGTCAATGGGTGGGGCAGTAATACTGATTTTCAGTGCGTTATCATATAGTCCGATAAGGTGATCTTTGCTTGCTTTAGGTTGCAAAAAGATCCTCAAACGTAAATTATCTCCAATTTTTTCCACAGCAGGCATACATTTCTACCAATTTTGACACGATTTAAGCCAACGCCCAATAATTTCCTAATAAATCATACATTACACGATTGCCATAAAATAAAATAAAGGCAAGTAACATGGGAGAAAAATCAACCATCCCTGTTCTAGGTAGTAGGCGACGAACAGGTTTGAGCAAGGGTTCTCCCAATTGATGTAATAAATAACTTAAAGCTCCACGATTAAACCAACTTAAAATCGCTCCTAAAAATAAAATATATAAAAGCAATTCACCAAAAGTTCTTAAGGTGTGTAATAACGCAATAATTACGCTTTGTCCAATGGGAAAACGTGCACCCACTATCGCAAAAATCATATGATATTTTAATACGCCTAATACAAAGACAACAAAGAGCGGTGCAAAATTAACATTTTTTATTGTTAGCAAAACTTTTTGCAAAGGCAAAATAATTGGATTAGTGAATTTCACCAAAGATTGTGAAAAAGGACTATAAAAATCAACACGGCAATACTGAAACCACATACGTAACATAAAAAGAAAACTTAATACGTCAAAAATAGTATTCAATAAAAACTGAATTGAATTTAATTGATAAATCATTATAACCATCCTTTACGTTTAAAATACCAATAAGGTGCAAATGCTGCTAATGCCATCAGGCCCAATGCCAGCGGATAGCCGAACTTAAAACCTAATTCCGGCATATTACTAAAGTTCATTCCATAATTTGATGCTACTAACGTTGGCGGTAAAAAAATTACCGATACAACGGAGAAGATTTTAATAATACGGTTTTGTTCAATATTGATAAAGCCCATAGCAGCTTGCATCAAAAAGTTTACTTTTTGAAATAATGACTCATTATGCGGTTGTAGGGACTCAATATCACGCAAAATTTCTCGAGCTTGTTCTAACTGATTGGTAGGTAAACGTGTTTTACGCACTAAAAAACTCAATGCACGTTGAGTATCCATTAAACACAATCGTACTTTAGAACTGGTATCTTCTTGTTCAGTGATAGTTGCTAACGCCTGATCAAAAGCCTCACCTTGTTTACCTTCTAAAATAATACGACTCAATTTTTCCAAATCAGCGTACACATTTTCAATTACGTCAGCTAATTGTTCAATTTTAGTTTCAAATAAGTCTAATAACACCTCATAGGCATTACATTCAACTAAACGTTGATTGCGTGAACGCATACGGTATAAACGAAATGCTGGCAATTCACGATCTCTTAAAGTAAATAATCGCCCGTCACGAATGGTAAAGGCAACGCTGGCTAAATCGGCATAATCATTTTCATCTTCGCAATAAAAGAAAGAGTGTAAATGTAAGCCATCTTCATCTTCGAAAAAACGTGCAGACGCTTCAATATCCTCTAACTCTAAAAAAGTGGCTAAATTTTGCCCAAGTCCTTCCTGTAACAAATCACGCTCTTCTTTACTCGGCTCAAGTAAATCCAACCAAACCGCATTATTTAACTCTGTATCAGCACTTTCATCGATACGAACCAAACGGGCATCTTCGAGTGAAAAAGCATTAATCATTTTGTCATGCTCCTCTAAAGGGATTATGAACAACGCAATGAACAAAATAAAATCAAATAAGACACGTATAAAGTGCGGTGAAAATTATATTTGATTAAAAGATACCTGAAAAATAGGTAATGGAACTTACCTGCGTAATCCCGCCGATAAGTGCTAGAAAGACAAGACGAGATTTAGAAAAAAGATAATAGGTATCGACTATGACTGTCCAAAGTGTATGTCCTCTTGTTATTAAATCGTGCGGAATGTTACGCTTGAAATAGCTGTTCGTCAAGGATTTTTGCAAGAAAAATCCCACTAAAAGCGGGATCTTATAAACAACTTTCGATTTGACTACTTTGTAGGGTAATCCCACCAAATATCGAATAATTCACTGATTTCAATTTGTTGTAAACCGTTTTTCTCCAACCAGTTTTTCACCAAAGTGCGATGACTTTCATCACATTTTCCCAATTTTTCCAAACAAACTAAACCTTCCCAATGAAGATAACCGCTACCTTCGTAAGCAAGTCCGTTTTCTTGAATAACTTCACGAATAAAACGATCAACGACTTCATCTACTTGCTCAATAGAGGTGTTTTCTGCAAATTGCCAATTCACTAAAAAGCCAAGCTCTTGGAATTCTGCTAAGTGCATTTTTTTACGTTGTCTTTGATTACGTTTAATCGCCATACTTTTCTCCTATTGTTACTATTCTTGTCAGGCTGGGCAATCATAGCATATTTATCGCCTGTCCTTAATAAAAAAACAAAATCCGAGCTTATATTAATTATTTGTTGTGAAGTAATGAAAAAAATCTTTGTATCGCTGGGGAAATAAATTTGTCTTTATAAAAAATATAATTAATCCCTCTTTCAAAAGTTAAGTTTTTTAATGGAATTTCAACTAACAGTTGACTATGCAATTCATGCGTTACAGCCAGTCTTGAAATAAAGGAAACCCCCAAATTATTGATTACACAATGTTTAATTCCTTCTAAGCTGTTAAATTCCATTATTTTTAGTTGTGTAATTTGTTCATGGTCAAAATGTTGAAAAATAAATTTTCTTGTTTCAGAAAGATTAGGTTTCATGATGAGTTGTTGCTGGCTAAGTGCGGTGAAATCACATGCTGTTTTTTTTGCTAAAGGATTTTTAGGTGAAGCAATTAAAATGAGTTCGTCAGATAAAAATCTGTGAGTTTGATAGGTTTGCGGATCAAAATAAATTTGATCCGACATAATCAAAAAATCAATTTGGTGATTTTCTAATTTATGAATGAGTTGGGGGGAAGGTAAAATATCAATACTTAGCTTAACGTTAGGTGATATTTTTTTATATTCGGCAATTATTTTCGGGAGCAAATAAACACCCACAAAATGGCTGGCACCAATAGTAATTTTTCCGTAGTTGGGATCATCGTATTGATGGAGATGTTCTATTGAAGTTTCCAATGTAGAAAGTGTTTGCTTTGCATAATTTTGGAAAATCTTGCCTTGTTCGGTTAAATAAAGTCGATTATTAATTCGCTCAAATAAAACTGTATTTAATGACTCTTCAAGTTTTTTAATCTTAATACTTACTGACGGTTGCGTGCAAAAGAGTTTATTCGCAGTTTCTGTTACATTTAAACATTCAGAAAGTACTATAAAAGCTTTAAGTTGACTTAAATTCATATCAATTCCATAAAAATAATTTATAGCTTGTATAGAATAATACAATTTTTTTATGTTTAATCAACTCTCTATAATCAGATTATTCTATAGACAATATATGGAGTAACTCACCATGAATGACACAGTAATTCAAAATCAAGAACACCAATCTGCCCGAAAAGAATGGCTGAAAAAAATCGGTATCCCGTTAGCTTTAATCGTATTACTTGTATTGATGTTCATGCCAACACCTGATGGTTTAACGGTACAAGGGCAAAAAGCGATTGCAATTTTCTGTAGTGCTTTAATCCTTTGGGTATGTGGTTCAATTCCTATTTATTTAACATCTTTGTTAGTCATTATTTTATTGCCATTAACTCAGACTGTTGCGAAAGATAAAGTTGTTTTCGCCACTCTTGGTTACGATGTAATTTGGTTGATGGTATCTGCTTTTGTGCTGACTTCAGCAATGATTAAATCAAATATTGCTCGACGTTTTGCTTTATGGATGATCACTCATTTTGGACAAACACCACGCAAGGCTATGTTTGTTTTGATATTAATTAATTTTATACTAGTTTTCTTCGTACCTTCTACAACTGCCAGAGCTTCACTCATAGTACCAATTTGTTTAATTTTACTGGAAATTTATCGTGCGGTACCGGGTGAAAGCAATTTTGGTAAATTAATGATGTTACAAGGTGTGCAAGCTGATGCAATTGCAACATCAGGTGTAATGACAGGAACTGCCGGTAATATTATTGCGGTTGGATTTATTAATAATCAAGCTGGCGGAGATATTGGTTATCTTGATTGGCTTTTGGCATCTTTCCCCATAGCTTTTGTTACCATGATAATTTCTTTCTTAATTGGTTTTAAACTGTTCTCAATGAAGAAAGAAACTCATTTTTTTGAAGCTTTATCTCGTCTTCAAGCAGAATATAAAAAATTAGGTTCTTTAACTTTAGATGAAAAGAAAGCTATGGCAATCTTTTTGCTTACGGTTCTACTTTGGGCAACGGAAAGTTATCAAAAAGCATGGTTCGGCTTCAAAATTAGTGTTTATATGACCGCTGTGATAGCAGCAGTTCTCTGCTTAATGCCAAGAATTGGATTACTCACTTGGTCCGAAGCCAAAATTAAATGGGATTTAATGCTGTTTGCTGCCGGTGCTTATGCAGCAGGTAACACCTTAGAATCGACTAAAGGTGCTCAATGGATTATGGACAAAGTCGTTCATGGATTAGGTTTAGAAACAATGAGCCATACGGCTGTTTATGTGGTAGTAATCTTCGTATGTATGTATGTATAGCCACTTGATTTTTACCAGTAAAACGGTCAAAACGACAATTCTTATTCCATCTATTATTGCCTTGGCACAATCTTTAGGGATGAATCCTGTAACCTTAGCTTTAGCTGCGTCATTTACACTGACATATACTATAACGTTGCCTCCACATTCCAAAGTAAACACAATTTATTTTGCCACTGGTTATTTTAGTGTGTTGGATCAAATGAAATACGGTTTGGTTACTTGCTTTATCGGTGCCTCGATCATTTGTTTATCAATTTTTACTTGGTTCCAATTACTTGGATATACCTTATAAAAAAACGGAGAGGAATCATGCGATTAATTTTATTACGTCACGGCGAAACGCTATGGAATCAAGAACATCGCCTACAGGGACACCAAAACTCGCCGTTATCTGAAAAAGGTATTCAGCAAGCGAAAGCTATTAAGCCTTTGATTGAGCAATTCTCACCTAAATATGTGATCAGTTCAGATTTGGGGAGAGCACTACAAACAGCGGAAATTATTGGTTATAAAAATCCAATTAAAGACAGTGAGCTTAGAGAGTTGGCAATGGGAGAATGGGAAGGTTGTAGAAAAACGGAAATAATAGCTCAACATCCGGCTTTATATCAGGATTGGCGTAATGGCGATTACACACCGAATGGGGCTGAGAGTTGGCAAGCATTTTGTCAACGTATTTCACAAGCACTACTAAAATGGGCAAATAAATACGATGACGATATTCTAGCTATTGTTCATAGCGGTGTAATTCGAGCAGCTTGTGAATCCTTAGTATCTCTTTCTACTAAGCATCTTTTGCCTGTAACTCAAGGAACATTGACGATTTTTGACATAAGTTCTGATCTACCTATAAAACTGGAGGCATACAACTTAGGGTGTTTTATGCCTACTCGCAATGTAGCAGATTAAAAGATTATTTATTTTAAAATCTAGTAAAAAATAACTGCACTTTATCGGATTTGTTTATCATTTAAAGTGCAGATTATTTTTGTTAGGGTTTATTTTACCCATTGCATTTTATATTCTGTTAATTTACTTGAAAGAGAATTTATTTAGCAACAGTTGCTTTAATTAGTTTTTCTGCTTTGGCTAAACTATTTTCTACTGCTGAATAAGGGGTTTTAGAATGGCTAACTACTTGTTCAGCAGTATTTAATAACACTTTCACTTCGCCTTGTTCCGCTTCAGTCACTAACACCTTTAATGGTAATTGTAATGCAAGACTGGGATCTTTAACCATCAATGGTGTGCCTGCTTTTGGGGTGCCGTAAATAATTACCGTTGCAGGTTGCATTGTTAGCCCCGCTTCTTTAGCAGCTTTTTGATGATCGATTTTTGCGAAAATGGTCATTCCTTTTTCTGTGAGTGTATCTGTAAGCACAGTTATTGTTTGGTCAAAACTGTACTTACTTTCAAAAGATTGTGGTTGAAGTACATCGCTATGTGCCATTGCGACTTGGCTTGCGAAAAGTATTGAAAAAAGAGCTGTTTTCTTCATAAATTACCTCGTTATGTTATGTTTTTAATAAAAAATAAATCCCAAACCCCATGTCCTAATTTATGTCCACGTTGTTCAAACTTGGTTAAAGGTCGAAAATCCGGACGTGGGATATAGTCATTTGTGGCGGAAGTATTGTGTAAACCTACCGCACTTGTTAATACTTCCAACATATATTCCGCATAATTTTCCCAGTCCGTTGCCATATGAACAAAGCCGTTTGGTACCAGTTTTTGTTGAATTTTTTCAACAAAGTGCGGTTGTACAATTCGGCGTTTATGATGTTTTGTTTTATGCCAAGGATCGGGGAAAAATAGTTGTAATCCGGCTAAACTATTGTCTGCAATACAGTCTTGTAAGATCTCGGTTGCATCATGGCAAATAACACGTAGATTTTTTACCTGCTTTTCAACTGCATAAGCGATGCAAGCACCTACTCCCGGCGTATGTACTTCAATGCCAAGATAATTTTTATCGGGATTTTGTAGTGCCATTTCTACTAAAGATTTCCCCATACCAAAGCCAATCTCCAAAATCACAGGGTTGGTGTTGCCATAAATCTGTGTGAAATCAAAAGCAGTTGTTTGATACTCAAGTCCTAATGTTGCCCAATTATTATTCATCATGTTACGCTGAAATTCGCTTAAACGTCCTGTGCGTAATACAAAGCTACGAACTTTGCGTTTATAACGTCCATCTTCAGTAAATTCAGCTATTTCAACGGTCTTTCTTTTTTGATCGGCAAACGTAATCTTTTGTTCTGTCATTTCATTTGACTACTTGTTAATTTTGGGGGCAAATTATAAGGGGTTTAATAGAAAATATAAAGTGCGGTTAAATTTATCAATTAAGATAAAGCCGCACTTTTTATTTGATTATGTTACACTTCTTTTTATTTTGATTACCTAAATTATGCAGGCTCAATCCTCTATTAACAATCCTTTTGCTTATACAGTACTTAAATGGTATCGGCAATTCGGGCGTAAAAACTTACCTTGGCAGCAAAATAAAACTCTATATGGTGTTTGGTTATCCGAGGTGATGTTGCAACAAACTCAAGTAGCGACAGTTATTCCTTACTTTGAACGTTTTATTAAAGTTTTTCCAAATATTACCGCACTTGCCAATGCACCTTTAGATGAAGTGCTACACTTATGGACAGGACTTGGTTATTATGCAAGAGCTCGCAATTTGCATAGGGCTGCACAAACCATAAGAGATCAGTATCAAGGTGAATTTCCAACGGATTTTCAGCACGTGTGGGCTTTACCCGGTATTGGACGTAGTACAGCTGGGGCGGTTTTATCTTCAGTACTTAATCAGCCTTATCCTATTTTGGACGGTAATGTAAAGCGAGTGCTGACTCGTTATTTTCAGGTGCAAGGTTGGACTGGTGATAAAAAAGTAGAGGATAAGCTTTGGCAATTGAGTGCGGAGGTTACCCCTACAGAGCAGGTCGCAGATTTTAATCAAGCTATGATGGACTTAGGTGCGATGGTTTGTACTCGTACAAAACCTAAGTGCTTGTTGTGTCCATTAGCCATAAAGTGCGGTGCTAATTTAAACAATAATTGGGTAGATTTTCCGTCTAAAAAGCCGAAGAAATCGTTACCTGAGAGAAAAAGTTATTTTCTGATTTTGGAGAATCAAGGTAAGGTTGGTTTAGAACAACGCCCTATTTCAGGACTTTGGGGCGGATTATATTGTTTTCCGCAGTTTGATACCCTGACTGAATTATTGGCTTATCTTTCTCAGCAAGGTATTCAACAATATCAACAATGGACGGCATTTCGTCATACATTCAGCCATTTTCATTTAGATATTTATCCAATTTATGCACAAATACAAACTGAGGAAGTGGAATTTGATCGCACAGATTGGAAAAAAATTGCAGAAAATAACGTAGAATATTGTTCTCCTATATCAAGTGCGGTCAAATATTGGTATGATCCTACCAATCCAAGCCAAATTGGTTTGGCTGTGCCGGTTAAAAATTTATTGATCGAATTTCAAAAAAGGAAATAATTATGGCAAGAAATGTGTTTTGCACTTACTTAAATCAAGAGGCTGAAGGATTGGATTTTCAGCTATATCCCGGCGAGTTAGGTAAACGGATTTTTGACAATATCAGTAAACAGGCATGGGCGGAATGGATGAAAAAACAAACCATGTTAGTTAATGAGAAAAAATTAAATATGATGAATTCCGAACATCGCCAGTTATTAGAACAAGAAATGACAAATTTTCTTTTTGAAGGGAAAGATGTTCATATTGAGGGCTATGTGCCTCCGACAGAAAAATAATTTAACATGAAAAAATATATTGTATTTGCGATTATTCCTTTTCTTTTTGCTTGTAGTAGTTCTACGCTAAATGATGACTATGATGAAGCTTTTGCAAAAGATACTCAAGGACTTGATATTTTAACCGGACAATTTTCTCATAATATCGATCAAATTTGGGGAGTAAATGAACTCCTCGTGGCAAGCAGAAAAGACTATGTAAAATACACAGATAATTTTTACACTCGCAGTCATATCAGCTTTGATGAAGGTTCTATTATGATTGAAACATTGGGTGATAAAAGTCGTTTATATCATTCGATTATTCATACTTTATTAATGGGTGCGGATGCAAAAGGAATCGATTTATTTACCTCTGGCGATGTGCCTATCAGTTCTCGTCCATTCCTCGTCGGATTAGTTGTTGATCATAAAGGTAAACAAGTTAAAAATATTGCGACGGCAAGTAATTTTGCAAATTATCTTTTACAAAATAAGTTGCAAACACGTTACCTCACTAATGGGAATCCTGTACAGTATGTTATTATTCCAATGGTTGCAAACCATGTTGCAGTGCGTGCCCAACGCTATTTACCTCTAATTCGAAAAGCCGCCGGACGTTATGGGATAGATGAAAGTTTAATTCTTGGTATTATGCAAACGGAATCAAGTTTCAATCCTTATGCAATTAGTTATGCTAACGCAATAGGTTTAATGCAAGTTGTACCTCATACTGCAGGGCGAGATGTATTCCGTTTAAAAGGGTTAAACGGGCAACCGTCAAAAAAATATCTCTTTAATCCCGCTAAAAATATTGATACAGGTGTTGCCTATTTGACTTTATTACGGGATAAATATTTAGATGGTATAACAAATCCAACTTCAAAACGTTTTGCAATGATTTCCGCTTACAATAGCGGTGCCGGAGCAGTACTACGAGTGTTTCATAATGATCGAGATATAGCAATTAACAAAATTAATCGCTTATATCCGGAGCAAGTATATCGTATTCTTACTACTATGCACCCCTCTGAGCAAGCAAGAAATTATTTACTCAAAGTAGATAAAGCACAAAAAAGTTATAGGGTGATTAAGAATAGCGAATCTGATTTGCCTTAATAAACCATAACAAAAGAATAATTAAGTTACGCATGCTTAAAAGCTAAGATATACTTAACTGACTTTTCATTAAACTTATTCATGGAGAACTGTTATGACTGCCCTTTTTACCACTGCTCAAAACTGGCTCGCTCAAGACCCTGATGCGGAAACTCGTGCAGAATTACAAACATTACTCAACCAAGCCAAAGCAGGCGATATGAATGCACAGAAAGAGTTACATAACCGTTTTAACGGTCGGTTGCAATTCGGTACCGCTGGTTTACGCGGTCGCTTACAAGCTGGTTCTATGGGTATGAACCGTGTACTCGTGGCTCAAGCAGCGGGCGGTTTGGCGGAATACCTAAAAGGCTATGATAGTGAACCCTCTATCGTATTAGGTTATGACGGTCGTAAAAACTCTGATGTGTTCGTACGAGATACCGCTGAAATTATGGCTGGTGCGGGCATCAAAACCTTCCTTTTGCCACGAAAATTGCCAACACCTGTACTGGCTTACGCTATCAAACACCTCAACACTACGGCAGGCGTGATGGTCACCGCAAGCCACAACCCTCCTGAAGATAACGGCTATAAAGTTTATTTAGGTAAAGCGAACGGCGGGGGACAAATCGTCTCCCCAGCCGATGTTGACATCGCTAAACTGATTGACAAAGTGGCTAACGGCGATATTCGTGACTTACCACGTAGCCAACACTACACAGTGTTAGACGATGAGATCGTAGAGGCATATATCGCAAAAACCGCCTCTATTGCCAAAGAGCCACAAGCAAATATTAACTACGTTTACACCGCAATGCACGGAGTAGGCTATGAAGTGTTGAGTAAAACCTTAGCGAAAGCAGGCTTACCACAACCACATTTGGTCGAAGAGCAAATTCAACCTGATGGATCATTCCCAACGGTCAATTTCCCAAATCCAGAAGAGAAAGGTGCGTTAGATTTAGCAATTAAACTGGCAAAAGCAAAAAATGCCGAGTTCATCATTGCCAACGACCCTGACGCAGACCGTCTTGCAGTTGCGGTACCTGATTCGGAAGGCAACTGGAAACCTTTGCACGGTAACGTGATAGGCTGTTTCTTAGGTTGGTATCTAGCGAAACAATACCACGCACAGGGCAAACAGGGCAAATTAGCTTGCTCACTAGTTTCTAGTCCTGCTCTGGCGGAAATTGCGAAAAAATACGGTTTCCAATCCGAAGAAACTTTAACCGGTTTCAAATATATCGGCAAAGTGAATGACTTATTGTTTGGCTTTGAAGAAGCTTTGGGCTACTTAGTCGATCCAGACAAAGTACGTGATAAAGACGGGATTTCAGCTGCTATTGCCTTCTTAGATTTAGTCCGTAGCCTGAAAAAAGAGGGTAAAACACTAACAGATTACGCTAATGACTTTACTGCGGAATTCGGTGCATATGTAAGCGGGCAAATCTCTATTCGTGTGAACGAATTATCAGATATCGGCAAAATGATGACCGCACTTCGTAAAGAACCACTAACAGAATTAGGCGGTTTCGTTACACAATTTATTGATCACAGTAAAACTGATCGTGCTAGCGATATTCTCGTGTTTGTGCTTGAAAATGGTAGTCGCCTTATTGTTCGTCCATCCGGCACCGAGCCGAAAGTGAAGTTCTACTTAGATGTGTGCGGTACAGATCCGAAAAATGCAGACGAAGTATTAGCGGAGTTTGATGAGAACGTACGCCAAATCCTCCGACAAGAGAAGTACGGAAAACAGGATTGCTAATTTAGCATAAACACAAAAGCACGTTTTATACCTACCTGTTATTTTATCGACTCCATATAAAAATCACCGCACTTTTATCTCAATAACGAAACAAAAGTGCGGTAGTTTTACAGCAAAATCAGATAAAATTATTCCTGTGAAGAAATACGTTTCATGTCTGTCATATAACCACGCAATTCCTGACCGATTAATTCAATCGGATGCTGACGAATTGCATCATTTACATCACGTAACAAAATATTATCGATTTCTGTTGCTGGTGTTGACTCACCTAAATCACCACGTTTTAACGTTGGAATAATTTCTTTAGCTAAAATTGGAGCTGCTACGTTAGCAAATAAATAATTACCATACTCAGCGGTATCAGAGATGACTACATTCATTTCATATAAACGCTTACGAGCAATTGTATTGGCAATTAATGGTAACTCGTGTAGTGATTCATAATAGGCAGACTCTTCATAAATTCCCGTTTCTACCATTGTATCAAAAGCCAATTCAACGCCAGCTTTAACCATTGCTACCATTAATACGCCATGATCGAAATATTCTTGTTCGGAAATTTTAATATTTTCTCCTTTCGGTGCATTTTCAAATGCTGTTTTACCGGTTTGTTCACGCCATTCCAATAAATTAGCATCACCGTTTGCCCAGTCTTCCATCATGACACGGGAAAATTCACCGCTGATAATATCATCCATATGTTTTTTAAATAGAAAATCCAATTTTTCTTTAATTTGCTCGGAAAGGGAAAATGCACGTAACTTAGCGCTATTGGATAACCGATCCATCATTAAGGTAATACCGCCTTGTTTTAAGGCTTCAGTAATTGTTTCCCAACCATATTGAATTAATTTACCCGCATATGCCGGATCTTTACCATCAGCGATTAACTTGTCATAACATACTAAAGAACCAGCCTGTAACATACCGCATAAAATTGTTTGCTCTCCCATTAAATCGGATTTTACTTCCGCAACAAAAGAAGATTCCAAAACACCAGCACGATGTCCACCAGTAGCCGCAGCCCATGCTTTAGCAATGGCTAACCCTTCACCTTTCGGATCGTTTTCAGGATGAACAGCAATTAACGTCGGCACACCGAATCCACGTTTAAATTCTTCCCGCACTTCCGTCCCCGGACACTTAGGAGCGACCATTACCACAGTGATGTCCTGACGAATTTTTTCTCCCAGTTCAACAATATTTAAACCATGCGAATATCCCAAAGCCGCTCCTTGTTTAATTAACGGCATAACATCGGCAACAACTTTAGAGTGTTGTTTATCTGGTGTTAAATTAATCACCAAATCTGCCGTAGGAATTAATTGCTGATAAGTTCCTACAACAAATCCGTTTT
Source organism: Histophilus somni 2336 (assembly GCF_000019405.1). NCBI lineage: Bacteria > Pseudomonadati > Pseudomonadota > Gammaproteobacteria > Pasteurellales > Pasteurellaceae > Histophilus > Histophilus somni. The sequence goes on from NC_010519.1 coordinate 2,082,405, forward strand.
CACTTGCTCGCTGAAAAGAAGCACGCTTTTCCTCAATAGCTTCCGGACGAAGAGCATAAGCAATATCCAAACCGGAATCTCGCATATTTAAACCTTGATTTAATCCTTGAGCACCACATCCGATAATGACAATTTTTTTACCTTTTAAGAAATTAACCTCATCGGCAAATTCCTCACGATCCATAAAGCGACAACGACCTAACTGGTCAAGTTGTTGACGCAAATTTAATGTATTGAAATAATTACCCATTTCCAATCTCCTTATGTAATATTCCGCTGGTTATAACCAAATTAAAATTTACGGTAAAAGCATTATACATAAATTTGCTATTGCGTAAATTGACTTTATTGAAAACTTTTATTTCGTTTTCTCAAATAGATCTGTTTTTGTTTGTAATTTATTTTTTTAATTTAAAGTAGTATGAAAAAACAGTATAATTAAGGGGTTAGTTAATTTTTTCTTAACTTCTTAATTTTAAGAATAATTTCTTTTTTGGGGGAATAATGAGAATATTTAAATCAATAAAACAATTCTTTGTTAAGCCATCTGCAAAAATAGGGTTAGGTATCCTTTTGGTCGGCGGTGCCTTTGCAGGAATTGTAGGTTGGATTATCTTTAATGCCGTTCTTGACCATACCAGTCAAGAAGAATTTTGTATAAGTTGCCATTCTATGCAATATCCATTAGAAGAACTCAAACAAACCGCTCATTGGTCCAATGATAAAGGGGTTTCCGCAAGTTGCCCTGATTGTCATTTACCTCACAATACGGTGGATAAATATATTCGTAAGATTCAAGCAACAAAGGAAATTTTTGCCGAATTAAGCGGTAAAATTTCTTCGAAAACAGGCTTTGAAAAACACCGTCTAGAAATGGCAGAAAGGGAATGGGCGAGAATGTCCGCTAACGGTTCGGCGGAATGTAAAGCTTGTCACAGCTATGATCGAATGGATTTTGACAAAATGTCAGAAATTGCACGTAACGCTATGATACCTGCTGCCGAAAAAGATCAAAGCTGTATTGATTGCCATAAAGGAATTGCACATCATCTTCCTGAAATGTCACATTCATCATCAAAAAGCAATGGTTTATCTTCAAGCTCTTTACAAGCAAATAAAACCTATTATACGGAAAATAATGTCGCTCTTTTTGCTGATGAAACAATGGGGCAAGAAATCGGGCAGTTAGAAACTGGCGTACCAGTACATTTTGTGAAAACAACACCAAAAGCGGATTTAGTTGAACTGGAAATGTGGCGAAAAGACAAGGGCTTTGGACGAATTTGGTATAATCAATTCGGAAAAAATATTACCGATGCCATACTAACTAAAGAATTTATGTCGGCGGAGCCTAAATATGATGTATTGGAAAGTATTGAAGATCCTATTACCGGTCTAACTTGGCAAAAAGTAAAACTTTCTGTATGGATTGGTAAAAATCAACTTATTGAAAATATTGATAATTTATGGGCTGACGCGGAAAAAATTTATAAAACACAATGCAGTACTTGTCATAGACAACCTGATGTAAAACATTTTGATTCAAATACTTGGATTGGGCTGTTTAATGGTATGGTCGGTTTTACTAATATTGATAAACCAACAGGAAAACGTGTTTTACGCTATTTGCAGATGCATTCATCTGATTTTCAACCGCACGATAACAATCATTAATGAGGAATAAAACTATGCAACAATCACGTCGTCAATTTTTGAAAAATATGTCTGTTATGGCTGCGACTTTTGCAATGCCTAACTTCCTCGTTGCTAAAAGTGCGGTGGAAAATAAACAAGATTTATCACAATGGAAAATTACCGGCTCCCATTGGGGTGCAATTCGTGCCAAAGTCATTAATGGTCGAGTAAGTGAAATTAAACCTTTTGAGTATGATGAATACCCAACCGAGATGATAAAAGGAATCAAAGGGTTAATTTATAGTGAATCTCGCATTCGCTATCCAATGATACGATTAGATTGGCTTAAAAATAGACACAACAGCAATACAGAGCAACGAGGAGATAATCGCTTTGTACGTGTGACGTGGGACGAAGCCCTTGACTTATTCTATGAAGAGTTAGAACGAATTCAACAAAATTACGGACCTTGGGCTTTGCATACGGGTAACGTAGGTTGGCGTTCAACAGGACAATTCCACAGCTGTGGTAACCATATGATCCGAGCAATCGGCATGCACGGACACAGTGTCAGTACTGCTGGAGATTACTCTACCGGTGCCGGACAAATTATCATGCCTTATGTGTTAGGCTCAACAGAGGTTTATTCTCAAGGAACATCATGGGAGATTTTACTTAAAGAGAGTCAAAACATCATTTTTTGGGCAAGCGATCCGGTAAAAAATTTACAGGTCGGTTGGAACTGTGAAACCCATGAAGCCTATAAATATTTAGCCCAACTCAAACAAAAAGTAGCAGATAATTCAATTAATGTAATTTGTGTTGATCCTGTGAAAAGCAAGACTCAAAATTATCTGGGATGTAAACATCAATATATCAATCCGCAAACTGACGTGCCTTTTATGCTCGCCATAGCATATGTGCTTTATACGGAAAATCTTTATGATAAGCAGTTCCTCAAAATGTACACTGTAGGATTTGAAAAATTCGTACCTTATTTAACAGGCGAGTCAGAAGATAAAACAGCAAAAACCCCTGAATGGGCAGAAAAAATATGTGGTATTTCTGCAAATAAAATTCGTGAATTTGCACATTTACTGGCAGGCAAACGAACTCAATTGATTTTTGGTTGGGCCATTCAGCGTCAACAACACGGTGAGCAACCTTACTGGATGGGTGCCGTCTTAGCCGCAATGCTCGGACAAATCGGTTTACCAGGTGGGGGAATCAATTATGCCTATCATTATAGTTCTATCGGTATACCTGAATCAGGAGCCGCCATGCCGGGCTCTTTCCCTTTGAACTTGGATGAAGGACAAAAACCGAAATACGAAAGCACGGATTATAACGGTTATAGTGCGATTATTCCTGTAGCTAGATTATCTGATTCCTTATTAAATCCGGGTAAAACAATCGATTTTAATGGACAAAAAGTGGTTTATGCTCCATATAAAATGGCAATCTTCAGTGGTTGTAACCAATGGCATCGTCATTCTGAACGCAATAAAATGAAGCAAGCTTTTCAAAAACTGGAAACTATAGTATCAATTAATTACAGTTGGACAGCCACTTGTCGTTTTTCAGATATTGTATTACCAGCCTGTACGCCTTTTGAACGTAATGATATTGATGTTTACGGTTCATATAGTAACCGTGGAGTCATTGCTATGCAAAAATTAGTCGATCCGCTTTACGATTCTCGTTCAGATTTTGAAATATTCAAAGAATTATGTCGCAGATTTGGTAAAGAGAAAGAATATTGTCGTAACATGGATGAAATGGAATGGGTAGAAAAACTTTACGAAGACTGTCGAAAAGAAAATGAAGGTAAATTTGCTATGCCGGCCTTTGAAAAATTCTGGAAAACAGGATTTGTACTTTTTCCGGAAGGTAAGCCTTGGGTAAGACATGCAGACTTCCGAGAAGATCCTGAACTTCATGCAATTGGTACACCATCAGGTTTTATTGAAATTTATAGCAACAAAATCGCTTCCTACGGTTATGAAGATTGTAAAGGTCATCCAATGTGGTTTGAAAAAACGGAACGTTCTCATGGCGGACCAAAATCAGATAAATTTAAATTCTGGTTGCAATCAGTTCACCCTGATCAACGTTTACATTCACAACTTTGTGAATCAAAAGAATTACGTGAAACTTATACTATTCAGGGTAGAGAACCTTTATTTATCAATCCAAATGATGCAAAAGAACTAGGCATTGCTCATGGAGATCTTGTGCGAGTTTATAATGATCGAGGTCAAGCTATTGTAGGTGCACACCTTTCAGAGGACTATCCAAGCGGTGTAGTGCGGTTACAAGAAGGTGCATGGTATTCACCGTTAGATGAAAAAATCGGCTCTATTGATACTTATGGCGATCCGAATACTATGACTCTTGACATAGGTTCTTCTAGCTTAGCTCAAGCTGTTTCTGCCAATACATGCCTTGTTAATATTGAAAAATATAAAGGCATTGCTCCTGAACCTAATGGTTTCAAAGGTCCAATAGAAATTGCATTATGATAACGTTGAATACCGAAGAAAAAATCTTTATTTATTCATGGCTTAAAAATATATTAAGCCATGAATTAACTGAACAGCAGCTACAACAATATCAACAAGGGGTTTTTACTCCCTTGTTTGATTTTTTGTCAGAACAAGATTTGGCGAAGCAAATAAATACTGTTCGAAACTCACTCATGCAATTATCTAATTTGCCTTTAGCTCATTTAGAATTAGCTGCGGATTTTGCCCAACTTTTCTTGTTGAATGGAGAAAATAGTGCTTTGCCTTACGCCTCCGCTTACTTATCGGAAAAAGAACTAAATCAACATATTGCATTTATTGACCATTTACTATTTAAATACCAGCTAAAGTTTGATCACAATCTACGTGAACCCAGCGATCATCTCGCTGTTTATTTAGAATTACTGATAACCCTTGAAAAGAGCGGTCAAAAAGAGAAAAGTTTTAACTTTATTCAACATTATTTATTAGCTTGGCTTATTCCTTTTAATAAAAAAGTACAAAAAATTAAAACAGAAACCTCGTTCTACCAAGCCATAACAGAAATATTAATCACGCTGTTAAATAAAAATGTAAAACTCTCATAGCATTTAACAAAATCATCAACAAATTAGTGAGTGATTTTTATGCTGGATATAAAAAAGCTAATCTTAAAAGATTAGCTTTTACTTTATTTAATTTGCCTTTCAATCACACCGCCACCGAGACATACCTCACCTTGATAAAAAACAGCTGATTGTCCCGGCGTAACAGCAATTTGTGGCTCATCAAACCGCACTTCAATACAATCATCATTTATAGGAATAACTTCACAAGCAACATCTTTTTGACGATAACGTGTTTTGACTGTACAACGTAAATTTTGACGAATTGGCAAGCGATCAATCCAATATAGCTGAGTAGCCATTAAACCTTGTGATAACAGGGCAGAATTATCATTTCCTTGTGCAACTACTAGTACATTGTTAATTAAATCTTTGTCTACCACATAAAAAGGATCTTCACTTAACCCTTTTACTCCACCAATACCTAATCCTTTACGTTGACCTAAGGTGTAATACATTAAGCCATCATGTTTGCCGATGACTTTACCGTCAACCATGCGAATTTCACCCGGTTGAGCAGGTAAAAATCTTTCCAGAAAATCCTTAAATTTACGTTCTCCAATAAAACAAATTCCTGTAGAATCCTTCTTTTCCGCCGTAATCAAACCGAGATCTCCTGCTATAGCCCTAACAATCGGTTTTTCAATTTCACCTACGGGAAATAGACTTTGTGCCACTTGATCTTTGCTCAAGGTATAAAGGAAATAACTTTGATCTTTATTACTATCCAGACCACGTAATAATTTTGTTTGTCCATTTACATCGGATCGACGAACATAATGTCCTGTTGCAATGTAATCAGCACCTAAATCTTCTACCGCATATTCCAAGAAAGCCTTAAATTTAATTTCTTTATTGCATAAAATATCAGGATTTGGTGTTCTTCCGGCTTTATATTCAGCTAAAAAATGCTCAAATACATTATCCCAATACTCAGCAGCAAAATTAATTTTATGTAGCTTTATTCCTAATTTATCACACACAGCCTGTGCATCAGCTAAATCGTTAGCGGCAGTACAATAATCCGTATCATCATCTTCTTCCCAATTCTTCATAAACAATCCTTCAACTTGATAACCTTGCTGTTGAAGAATAAAAGCGGACACAGAGGAATCAACACCACCGGACATACCGCAAATCACTTTCTTTTTACTGTTTTTAGCAATTTCAAGTGCGGTAAGTTTTGGTAGTTTTTTTTCATAAACAATGGATTTCATATTTTTATTTATTTTTAATAATCAAGTTAATTTTTTATTGAAGGTAATTTTTAGATAAAAACATAAATACGCTTTCATATTGCGAGGTGTTTACATCAAACATCTGTAAGAATCTGTCAGCCGCTTTTCTATCTGCAATTTCTTTTTGAACAAATCGTTCAAAATCTTTCTTCAAACTGTGGGAAAAAGATTTTCTCATATTAATAAATTTGACTAATAATGTATGAGAATAATAACCTTGCTGAAAAATATCCTTTAAAATATTGTCCTGCTCGATCATTAATTTGTTAATATTATCAAATTGTTCTTCAATAATTTTCTTATCTTCTGTGGAACTAATTTTCTCTGAAATTTTCCATTTCTCAGCCAAAATTTCATCTAACTTAATAAAATTATACTTTATTTTTTCAGCATCCTTCACTGGTGCAATAAGTGTATAACTTGAACCATCAATCTTTATTTCCTTTGGGTTAGTCTTCTTTTCTACAGCGAAAGCAATAGAAAAAATTTGAGAAATTACAAGTATCAAAAAAAGTAATTTTTTCACAAAAGCTTCTCCAGATAAAAAATATCAAGAATATTAACGTTATTTCAACTCATAAAACTGCGGTTGTTTTTTCGCAAATTTTTCTTCATATTCAGTTTTTGCATCTTCATCACCAGCAGCAAGTTTAGCCTGCAAGTTATCACATGGAGTATCACAATCACAGACTTTTTTCATCCCTAAAGCAGATATACCACCACAACTTCCAGCAATGGACTTACGTTTTATGATATAACCAAGAGACATACCTAAAATAACTAAAACAAAAATAGCAAAAGTGACTAAAAATAATTTCATAGAAACTCCTTATTTTTTCTGAGTTGATAATATTTCAGCAAATTTAGAGGACATTTTATTTTCAAACCCTTGTGGAGTTTTGACCGTTAAATAAATAGGTAAATCATATTGCTCAGCAATTTCCAGTGCTTTTTCCGCACCTAAAACAAATAAACCTGTGGATAAGCCGTCTGCAGTCATAGCACTTTTAGATAAGACTGTAATTGAGGCTAAATTATGCTGAACGGGCTGGCAAGTTGTAGGATCTATTTCATGGGAAAAACGTTTTCCATCTTGCTCAAAATAATTGCGATAATCCCCGGAAGTTGCCATAGCCAAATCTTGTAAACCGACAACTTGTGATACAGATCGAGTTCCATCAAAGGTTGGCTTTTCAATAGCTATTTGCCAAGCTTTATTTTCAGCATTATGACCATTTGCTCGAATCTCACCGCCAATTTCCACTAAGTAGTCAGTAATACCTTGCTCAGCAATATAATCAGCAACTTTATCGACACCAAAACCTTTAGCAATAGAAGATAAATCAATATAAATCTGCGGCACAGATTTGGTCAAAAAGAATTTATTGTCTTTTTGTGTTAGTCTAACTTTCTCAATACCTACCCAGGCTTTTCGTTCAGCTATTTGCTCCGGTGTGGGTGCTTTTTCTACCCGTTTTTCCGGTCCAAAACCCCATAAGTTCACAATAGGACCAACTGTTACATCTAGAGCACCTTGAGTAATTTGATTTAACTTTATTGCTTCAGCAACTACAAAAGCCAAATCTGCGGAAATTTCAATAGGATTATTTATCTCCTTGTTTTTGTTGAACACACTTAACTCTGAATTAGGAATATAAGTGGACATTTTAGCATTTACATCTTGTAAGATACCTTCAATGCCTTCGTGCATTTTTTGTATACTTAACTTAGTCTTGCCATTATCAATATATTTGATATGGTAAGTTGTACCCATGGTTCTACCATTTAATGACACTAACTCAGCTTCTTTTTGGCAAGCACTAAGTAAAAATACCAACGCAAATACGTTTATTAAATTTAATAATAATTTCTTAGTCATAAAGTGCGGTTCATCCTATTTATAAGTTTTTACTAAAGGTTCATCAGCCTTTTTAATATCAATATGACAATAGCCATTAGGATTTTTTAATAAATAATCCTGATGGTATTCTTCCGCTGGATCAAATCGTTGTAAAGGTAACACCTCAACAACAATTGGTTTACTGTATTTTTTCTGTTCTTGTGTAAGAGCGGTTAAAATAATTTCTCTATCCTGTGGATCGGTATAGTAAATACCTGTTCTATATTGTGTTCCTTTATCATTACCTTGTTGATTTAAACTAGTAGGATCAATTACTCGGAAATAATATTGCAAAATATCCTCTAAACTTAATTTATTTTGCTCATAGATCACTTTAACCGTTTCCGCATGACCAGTATTATTGTATAACACATCTTGGTAACTTGGATTTTCAGTTTTACCATTTGCATAACCTGAAATAGCATCCAGCACACCATCAATACGATGAAAATAGCACTCTACTCCCCAAAAACAACCTCCCGCAAGATAAATAGCTTTGTTGCTCATACGTAATTTCCTTTATGCAAGTATAATTAGTTTAAATAAAATACAAAGCGGTCAGCTTCAAAAATTTATGAAATCTGACCGCACTTTATTGATCATTTAAGATCAGCCACCAAAATCATCTAATAAGATATTTTCATCTTCAACACCAAGATCTTTTAACATCTTAATTACAGCAGCATTCATCACCGGAGGTCCACACATATAATATTCACAATCTTCCGGTGCTTCATGATTTTTCAAGTAGTTTTCATAAAGAACATTATGAATAAAGCCTGTGTAACCATCCCAATCATCTTCAGGAAGTGGATCAGAAAGAGCCACATGCCATACAAAGTTATCGTTTTCGGCTTGAAGCATATCGAAATCTTCTACATAGAACATTTCACGTTTAGAACGAGCACCATACCAAAATGACATTTTACGTTTTGATTTTAAACGTTTTAATTGATCAAAAATATGTGATCTCATTGGTGCCATACCCGCACCCCCACCGATAAAGACCATCTCATTATCAGTTTCTTTAGCAAAAAATTCACCAAATGGACCTGAAATAGTAACTTTATCTCCTTCTTTCAAAGACCAAATGTAAGAAGACATTTGACCTGGCGGTACATCAGGATTACGTGGAGGAGGTGTTGCAATACGAACATTTAGCATTATGATACCTTTCTCTTCTGGATATGAAGCCATAGAGTAAGCACGAATAATATGCTCGTCCACTTTTGAAGTATAACGCCATAAATCAAATTTATCCCAATCTTCGTGGTATTCTTTTGGAATATCAAAATCTTTATAGTGAACAGTGTGTGGTTCTGCTTCAATTTGGATGTAACCACCAGCACGGAATGGTACTTCTTCACCTTCAGGTATTTGAAGTTTAAGCTCTTTGATAAAAGTTGCCTTATTGTCATTAGAAATAACAGTACATTCCCATTTTTTCACACCAAAAACTTCTTCTGGTAACTCAATCTTCATACTGTTCTTCACATTTACTTGACAAGAAAGACGATAACCTTCTTTAGCTTCACGCTTTGAAATATGTGAAAGTTCTGTCGGCAGAATATCTCCTCCACCTTCAGTAACTTTCACGATACATTGACCACAAGAACCACCGCCCCCACAAGCAGAGGATACAAAGATACCTTTATTTGCCAATGCACCTAATAATTTACCACCTGCTGGTAAGTTAATAGCTTTACCAGGATCATCATTAATTTCAATAGTAATGTCCCCTGAATTTACCAATTTAGATTTAGCAAACAAAATAAGTACAGCTAAAGCTAAAACGATAACAGTAAACATTGCAATACCAAGAGTAATTTCCATTTAAGTATCCCCTATTACAACTGAACACCGGAAAATGACATAAACCCAAGAGCCATTAAGCCAACAGTGATGAAAGTAATACCTAACCCACGAAGACCTGCCGGAACATCAGCATATTTCATTTTCTCTGTAATACCGGCAAGAGCAACTATAGCTAACATCCAACCGGTCCCTGCACCAATACCATAAACAATAGACTCGGCAAAGTTATAGTCACGCTGAACCATAAAAGATACCCCACCAAAGATTGCACAGTTTACCGTAATTAAAGGAAGGAAAATCCCTAATGCGTTATAAAGTGCGGGGAAATATTTGTCTAAAATCATTTCAAGAATTTGAACTAATGCAGCAATTACCCCAATGAAAGTGATGAAATTTAAGAAACTTAAATCAACACCATCAATTAAAGCTCCATCTTTAAGAATGAGAGAATAAACCAATTGATTTACAGGCACAGAAATACCTAATACAACAGTCACCGCAACACCTAAACCAAAAGCTGTTGATACTTTCTTTGAAACTGCAAGGAATGTACACATACCAAGGAAGAAAGAAAGAGCCATGTTTTCGATAAATACGGATTTTACGAAAAGGCTAATATAATGTTCCATAAATTATTTCTCCACCTGTTCCGGTTTCCATGTTCTCAGGCCCCAAATAATGAAACCGATAATAAAGAATGCACTTGGTGCTAATAAAAACAAACCGTTGGTTTGATACCACCCACCATCTTGGATAGTTTGGAAAATAGTCATACCAAATAATTTACCTGAACCAATTAATTCTCGAATAAAAGCGACAGTAACTAAAATTGCTCCATAGCCTAAACCATTACCAATACCGTCAACAAAACTTTCTATTGGTGCAGATTTCATTGCAAAAGCCTCCGCACGTCCCATCACGATACAGTTTGTGATAATCAACCCCACAAAAACTGAAAGTTGTTTTGATAACCCATAAGCATACGCACGTAAAATTTGATCAACCAAAATTACTAACGAAGCAATAATTGCCATTTGGACAATTATACGAATACTGTTCGGAATATAATTACGGATTAAAGAAATAAAAAAGCTTGAAAAAGCTGTAACAAGACTTACCGCAATTGCCATAACAACTGCTGTTTCAAGTTTGGTTGTTACCGCCAACGCAGAACAAATACCTAAAATTTGTAATGCAATCGGATTATTATCAGTAATCGGTGATAATAATAACTTTTTAATATTTGCATTTGCCATTAGTTAGCCCCCTTTTTTAGTTTTGCTAAATATGGACCAAAGCCATTAGCACCAAACCAATAATCAAACGTACCTTGAACTCCTTTAGAAGTTAATGTTGCACCGGAAAGACTATCAATTCCATGTTGTGCATCAGACGATGCACCTTTACCTACACGAATAGCCGGTTGATTTTCTTCATCAAGCAGTAATTTACCAACAAATTTAGCTTGCCATTTTGGATTTTCAATTTCGCCTCCCAACCCAGGTGTTTCACCATGGTCATAGAATGTAATACCTTTAATTGTATTACCATCCGGTTGAATTGAAACAAAACCATACATTACCGACCACAAACCCGTACCATACACAGGTAAAACAATTTGGTTTATCTGATTGTTCTCATCTTTAACAAGATAAACTTCCGCTAATTTAGCACGTTGACGTAAACCAGCTTTATCATCTTGAGGGGCAATAGAAACATTTTGAGCGGAATCTTTCGCTGCAGATTTTGCATCAAAACCGGTAGGACATTTTACATAATCACCAGAATTTAATTCCACACAACGAGCTTCAATATTCTTAGTAAAAATATCTTTAATTTGACCGGCTTTTGTATCTTTTTGCAATAATCCTGCAACACTTAAAATATTTTTTTGCTTATCAAGTTGTTTTTGTTCTTCTTGTGTTGGTTTTAACAATACCGCAGAACCAGCAACAATAACAGAACAAGCTAAACTCAACAGAACAACAATCGAAATTGTTCCTCCAACACTATCTTTATTAAATTTAGCCATTGCGAGATCTCCGACGTTTAATATTTGCTTGAACAACAAGGTAGTCAAATAACGGTGCGAATAAATTAGCAAATAAAATAGCCAGCATCATACCTTCAGGATATGCTGGATTTGCCACACGGATAATTACAGCCATCACACCAATTAATGCACCATATAACCATTTACCTTTATTAGTAAATGCGGCTGAAACAGGATCTGTTGCCATAAAAAACATACCTAATGCAAAACCGCCTAATACAAAATGCCAATACCATTGCATTGCAAATAATGGATTAGTTTCAGATCCAATAATATTGAATAAAGTTGAAGTTGCAATCATACCAATCATCACACCAGCAATGATCCGCCAAGAAGCAATTCGAGCAAAAACGATAATTGCAGCTCCAATTAATAAAGCAAAAGTAGAAACCTCACCTATAGAACCTGGAATATTACCTAAAAAAGCATCCATCCAAGTAATAGGCTCGCCTGTTGCAACATGTTTTAATGCAACTTGTCCACCTGCAGCCCATTGAGAAAGTGCGGTCGCACCAGAGAAGCTATCCGCAGCTGTCCAAACCAAGTCTCCAGAAATTTGAGCTGGGTAAGCAAAAAATAAAAACGCTCGACCTGCTAATGCTGGATTCATGAAATTCTTACCAACACCGCCAAACACTTCTTTTGCAACGACAACACCAAAGGTTGTTGCCAATGCCGCTTGCCATAATGGTAATGTAGGGGGAACAATCAATGCTAATAAAATAGATGTAACAAAGAAACCTTCATTAATTTCATGTTTACGCACCATTGCAAATAAAACTTCCCAAAATCCACCGACCAAAAAGACAGTTATGTAAATTGGTAAAAAGAAAATTGCACCTAATGCCATTTTAGCTAAAACACCAGCATCAATAGACACTAAACCAAGCATGTTTGCTAATGCAAAGTGCCAATCATTAGCTACATTTTGAGCTAAGTTTGCAGAAAAATCACCAACACTTAATGCAAGAATTGATTGTGCACCAACATTGTACATTCCGTAAAACATTGCAGGGAATAATGCAAGCCAAACAAGCACCATCATTCGTTTTGAGTCCAACGCATCACGAACATGTGAAGATTTACCTGTTACTGTACCCGGCGTATATAAAAATGTCGCTGTCGCTTCGAACAATGCATACCATTTTTCATATTTACCACCCGGCAAAAAAGCAGGTTCCATTTTCTCTAAAAGATGTTTTAAACCCATTTTTAACCTTCCTTCTCGATCTTATCTAATGCTGCACGTAACATCGGACCATATTCATTTTTACCCGGACAAACGAAAGTACATAAAGCCAAATCTTCTTCATCCAATTCAAGACAGCCTAAAGCCTGTGCACTATCCGTATCACCTGATGCTAAATCACGTAATAATAATGTAGGTATAATATCTAGAGGAACAACACGCTCATATGCACCAATCGGTACCATAGCACGATGACCACCATTTACTGCGGAAGTAAAATTAAATAATTTACTGCTGAAATGTCCTAGTACTGTTCGAGTAATGGAAAATTTGTTTTTTCCTGGCATAATCCAGCCTAAAAATTCTTTCTCACGACCTTCAGCAATAACAGATACTTGCAAAGCATAACGTCCCAAATAGTTATATGGACCGATTGCTGTATTACCACTTAACACTGAACCAGAAATAACTCGATTTTCACCCGCACTTAATTCATTTTCCGTTAAATGTGAAAGATTTGCACCTAACTGCGTACGAATTAAACGAGGATTTTTAACTTGTGGTCCAGCTAAAGAAACCACTCGGTCAGTATAAATTTCGCCTGTAGTAAATAATTTACCAATAGCTATAACATCTTGATAATTCAAATACCAAACTGATTTAGTTGCACTAACAGGATCAATAAAATGTATATGTGTACCACTTAATCCTGCTGGATGTGGTCCACTAAAATCATGAACAGCTAAGTTAGGTAAATCAATCGTTGGGATATTGCTATCACCAGCTTTACACAAATGTAATTTGCCTTCATGTAAACGACTTAAAACGGTTAATCCATCAGTAAAATCCTGCCAATGTTCTTTTAAAACAATTTCAGGATTTGCTGATAATGGATTTGTATCCATTGCATTAACAAAAATAGAAGAAGGTACTGCATCACTCGCAGGTACTTTACTGAAAGGACGCGTACGAAGTGCGGTCCATAAACCAGAAGATTGTAAATTTTGACGAACTTGCTCTGAAGTCAATTTTTTCAATTCATCTTCATTATATTGAGTAAAGGTAATTTGTTCGTTACCTTCCACTTTAATTACCACAGATTGTAAAACTCGCTTAGCACCACGATTGATCGCAGTTACAGTACCACTTGCAGGTGCAGTAAATACAATACCAGGATTTTTTTTGTCTTCAAAAAGTACCTGACCTTTTTTCACTACATCACCTTCACGCACCTTCATCGAAGGTCGCATACCCACATACTCTTCGCCAAGCAAAGCAACTTCTTTAACAGCATTGCCGTTATGGATTACTTGTTCTGGTTTTCCTGCAATAGGAAGATCCAAGCCTTTTTTAATTGTAATCATATTGTTTGCACTACTTTTCGTTAGATTAAAATATAGTTGTAACAAAAAAGTAACAACCGCGTCTTGAGTAATGATTTCAGCCGACGAACTACTAAAAATCAATTTATCCGCATCAATCACATAAAAATAAAACTCAAATTCTGTTTTTTACTGTACCTAGCTTAATGATAGAAACAATAAATTAAAAATTTACTAAAAATCAACGAGTCATTTTAACTAAATAATGACTCCGATTCCACTTTAGACACCTTTTTTTATGTTTTTTTATGAAATTTTTGATCTATTTTTGTAAAAAAATCAATTCTAAACCAAAATATTGCTAAAGAGTTACTGACCAATACCTGAACAATTAGGCGACTTTGGAAAAACTTTGCCTAATTTTTCCCATTCTTCAGGACTATATAAATGTAAAGCTAAAGCATGAATACCTTGTTGTAACTCACTACTAAACAATGAGTAAACTAAACGATGACGAGCGACTTTTGTCAAGGATGAAAACCTATTGCTCACAACAACTAATTTAAAATGAGAGTTAGCACCTCGACCTGAGCTGTGCATATAACTTTCATTTTCTATCTGTAAAAAGTGCGGTGAAAATTCTTGTAATAGCTTTTTTTCTAGGACTTTTTGTATCGACATAAAATTATCCTTATTTTTACTATTTGATATTTGATATATAACACTATATTTTCATTAATAAAAAACAGATTTTATTTTTATCTTACATCAAAAATAGATTTTTTTATTACTCAACTCTGTTTTTTTATTGCATACTCTTTCATTACATCAACAAAAAACCGCCTTTTGGCGGTTTTTTATTTATAAGATTAACGTTTTCTTTGTGTTAAACGATCTGTTAATTCATAAGCACGTAATTTTGCCAATTCTCTTGAAAGTTTAGATACCAACATTTCATAACTAGCATCTTTGGCACCAGAAACAATATTTTGTTCAGCCTTACGTTTCGCCTCCAAAATACGTTCTCTATCAAGTTCCTTACCACGAATAGCAACATCAGCTAAAACAGTTACAATTGTTGGTTGAACCTCCAAAAAACCTCCTGAAATGTAAATAACTTCCTCAGTATCATCTTCAAGAGTAATTTTTATAATACCCGGCTTGATAGCGGTAAGTAAGGGTAAATGTCCGGCTAAAATACCCAACTCACCTTCAGAACCTGTAGCTTGAATGCCTTTAACTTCACCATTAAAAATATGTTGTTCTGCACTTACTACGATTAATTTAAATGTCGCCATCTTTTTCTCCTTCAAGTTTGCTGTTAATCAGTCTTGAAGTAACTACATTTTTTTGGCTTTTTCTAGCACTTCTTCGATTGAGCCAACCATATAGAACGCTTGTTCCGGTATATGATCGTATTCACCATCTAAAATACCTTTGAAACCACGAATAGTATCTTTTAGTGATACATATTTACCAGGAGAACCAGTAAATACTTCTGCAACAAAGAACGGTTGTGACAAGAAACGTTCTATTTTACGTGCTCGTGCTACCACTAGCTTATCATCTTCGGAAAGCTCATCCATACCGAGGATAGCAATAATATCCTTTAATTCTTTATAGCGTTGCAAAATACCCTGCACACCTCGAGCTACATCATAATGTTCCTGTCCTACTACTAATGGATCTAATTGACGTGAAGTAGAATCCAAAGGATCAACAGCTGGATAAATACCCAAAGAAGCGATATTACGACTTAACACCACTGTTGAATCCAAATGAGCAAAGGTTGTTGCCGGAGAAGGGTCTGTCAAGTCATCCGCCGGAACATAAACAGCCTG
Source organism: Histophilus somni 2336 (assembly GCF_000019405.1). Classification (NCBI taxonomy): domain Bacteria; kingdom Pseudomonadati; phylum Pseudomonadota; class Gammaproteobacteria; order Pasteurellales; family Pasteurellaceae; genus Histophilus; species Histophilus somni. The sequence goes on from NC_010519.1 coordinate 2,098,528, forward strand.
AACGGAAGTAATAGAACCCGTTTTTGTTGAAGTAATACGCTCTTGTAAAACACCCATTTCTTCTGCTAATGTCGGTTGATAACCTACCGCAGAAGGCATACGACCTAAAAGAGCGGATACTTCTGTACCTGCCAAGGTATAACGATAGATATTATCTACGAAAAATAATACGTCACGACCTTCATCACGGAATTTTTCCGCCATAGTCAATCCTGTTAAAGCAACACGTAAACGGTTACCCGGCGGTTCATTCATTTGACCATAAACCAGCGATACTTTATCTAATACATTAGATTCTGTCATTTCATGGTAGAAATCATTACCCTCTCGAGTACGCTCACCTACACCTGCAAATACTGAATAACCTGAATGTTCGATTGCAATATTACGGATTAATTCCATCATATTTACAGTTTTACCTACACCGGCACCACCAAATAAACCAACTTTACCACCTTTAGCAAAAGGACAAATTAGGTCAATAACTTTGATACCTGTTTCTAAAAGTTCTGTACTATTTGATTGTTCTTCATAGCTTGGTGCAGCACGATGTATAGCCCAATATTCTTCCGCACCAATTTCTCCTTTTTCATCAATAGGCTCTCCCAGAACGTTCATAATACGTCCTAGTGTTTTTGTTCCCACAGGAACAGAAATTGGATTTCCTGTATTTTCTACTTTTAAACCACGTTTTAGACCATCAGATGAACCCAATGCGATACAACGTACTACACCGCCACCCAACTGTTGTTGAACTTCAAGAGTTAATCCTGATTCAACTTTTAATGCATCATAAACTTTTGGTACTGCATTTTGTGGGAATTCAACATCAATTACCGCACCGATAATCTGTATAATTTTTCCTGCTGACATTACCTTATCTCCATTAAATTGCTGCTGCACCCGCAACAATTTCATTCAATTCATTTGTAATACTTGCTTGACGAGCTTTGTTATACACCAACTGCAAGTCATTAATTAAATTACCTGCATTATCTGTTGCTGCTTTCATTGCTACCATTCTAGCCGCCTGCTCAGAAGCCAAATTTTCAACAACAGCTTGATAAACTTGAGATTCCAAATAACGGACTAATAAACTATCCAACAAAGTTTGAGGATTTGGTTCGTAAATGTATTCCCAATTATCACTATTTTTGCCTAAGCTATCATTATCTAATTCCGGTAATGGAACGAGTTTTTCCATTATTGGTTTTTGCGACATCGTATTGATAAACTTATTATAAGTAACATAGATTGCATCAATTTTACCTTCTTTATAAGCCTCAAACATACGATTTGCTATACCAATTAATTCTTCAGCTACAGGGGTATCTCCCATACCTGAATGCTGAGCTTTAATTTTTAAACCAAGAGATTGGAAAAAACCTATACCTTTTGCTCCAATTAAACCTAATGAAACATCAACATTTTGTTCTTTCCAGTTTTTTATTTCAGAAAGTGCGGTCTTAAATAAATTAACATTTAAACCGCCACATAAACCTCTATCGGTTGAAATAATTAAGATGCCAACGTTTTTAACTTCTCGTTCAATCAAAAATGGATGTTGATAATCAATATTGGCTTTTGATATATGGCTAATTACACCTTGTATTGCTTTAGAATACGGACGTGAAGACGACATACGATCTTGCGTTTTACGCATTTTCGATGCTGCAACCATTTCCATTGCTTTAGTAATTTTTTGCGTACTTTGCACACTGGATATTTTGGTTCTTATCTCTTTTGCACCAGCCATTTTATTTCTCCGTTAATTAACTATTACCATGCAACATTTGCTTTAAATTGATCTAAAACGGTTTTCAATGTATTTTTAATTTCATCATCATAATTACCAGTTTTAGTCAACTCAGCCATAAAATCAGCATAGTTGTAGTTTGCATATTCTAAAAGTGCGGTTTCAAAAGTACCTATACGATTTAATTCAACGTCATCTAAATAACCAAATTCAACAGCAAATAATACCAAAGCCTGTTCAGCAACACTTAACGGTGAATACTGTTTCTGTTTCAATAATTCAGTTACTTTTTGTCCATGTGATAATTGTTTACGTGTAGCTTCATCGAGATCTGATGCAAATTGAGCAAAGGCAGCTAATTCACGATATTGAGCAAGTGCGGTACGAATACCACCAGCCAATTTTTTAACTACTTTGGTTTGTGCCGCACCACCTACACGAGAAACCGAAATACCCGGATTCACTGCGGGACGAATACCCGAATTAAATAAATTGGATTCCAAGAAAATCTGACCATCCGTAATTGAAATTACATTAGTTGGGACAAATGCTGAAACATCTCCTGCTTGAGTTTCAATGATAGGAAGAGCGGTTAAAGAACCTGTTTTTCCTTTCACTTCACCTTTTGTGAATTTTTCTACATATTCTTCACTCACACGAGAAGCTCGTTCAAGTAAACGAGAATGAAGATAGAATACATCTCCAGGAAAAGCTTCCCGACCCGGTGGACGACGTAAAAGTAATGAAATTTGACGGTAAGCAACTGCTTGTTTAGATAAATCATCGTAAACAATTAACGCATCTTCACCACGATCACGGAAATATTCACCCATTGCACAACCTGAGTATGGAGCAAGGTATTGTAAAGCTGCTGACTCAGATGCAGAAGCTACAACAACAATAGTATTTTGTAATGCTCCATGTTCTTCTAATTTACGTACTACGTTAGCAATTGTTGATGCTTTTTGACCAATAGCGACATATATACATTTTATACCTGAATCACGCTGATTAATGATGGCATCAATAGCCAATGCTGTTTTACCTGTTTGACGGTCACCGATAATTAATTCACGTTGACCACGACCAATAGGAACCATTGAGTCAACAGCCTTATAACCAGTTTGTACAGGTTGATCAACAGATTTACGTTCAATTACACCCGGTGCGATAACTTCTACCGGTGAAAAACCATCATTTTTGATTTCACCTTTACCATCAATTGGCTGTCCAAGGGTATTTACTACTCTACCTAATAAACCTCGACCGACCGGTACTTCAAGAATACGACCTGTACACTGAACTTCCATACCTTCCGCTAAATCAGAGTAAGGTCCCATCACTACCGCACCTACAGAATCACGTTCAAGGTTAAGTGCCATGGCATAACGATTACCCGGTAATGCAATCATTTCTCCTTGCATCACATCACTTAAACCATGTATACGAATAATTCCGTCACTTACAGAAACAATTGTCCCTGTATTACGTGCTTCGTTTATCACCTCAAACTGAGCTATACGTTTTTTAATCAATTCACTAATTTCTGTCGAATTTAGTTGCATATTTTATTCCTCTTACAATCGCAACTCATTTGCTAGACGGTTGATTTGTCCACGACAACTACCATCAATAACAAAATCATTTGTACGAATAATAGCTCCTGCAATTAACGAACTATCTATTCTGCAATTTAATATTACTTTACGAGCAAGTCTTTTTTCCATTGCGGTAATAATTTTCTGTTGCTGTACATCATTTAACTGTTGAGCAGAAACAACTTCAACTTGTGATAGAGATTTATATTCTTCAACATAAGATTTAAACTCGTTAAATACAGCTGGAAGTACAGCTAAACGCTTATTTTCAGCCATCAACCTAACTAAATTTTGCCCATATTGATCAAGTTGTTCGCCACAAATTAAGATAACAGTATCAGCAAGTTTAAAAGTAGAACTAGTGCTTGTTAAGTAAGATTGAACTTTATCATGACGAATAAGCTCAGACAAAAACTCCAACATATTAGTCCATTTTTCTACCGCACTTTTATCTTTTTCAGACTGCTCTACTGCAAAATCAAATACCGCTTTCGCATAGGGGCGAGCTATCGTAGTTAATTCCGACATAGTCTCAACCTTCCTATAAATCTGCAACTAATTTATCAATAATGTCATTGTTCGCCGCTTCATCAATGTTGCGACCCACAATTTTCTCAGCACCGGCAATAGCGAGAGATGCGACTTTAATACGCAACTCTTCTTGAACACGTTTACGTTCAGATTCTATTTCTGCATGTCCCTGTTCAATAATTTTCTCTCTTAATGCCTCAGCTTCAATTTTGACTTCTTCCAAAATTTCATTGCGACGTTTATTCGCTAGATCCACTATTTCCTGAGCTTTAATTCTAGCTTGATTAATTTCTTGCTCAACTAAAACCTTTGTATCGGATTGCTCTTTTTTAGCAGCTTCAGCCGAAGCTAGTGCATTTGCAATAGATCTTTGACGTTCTTCTATAGCTTTAATAATCGGTGGCCATACATATTTCATACAGAACCACACAAAAATAGCAAAAGCAATCAGCTGACCTATTAATGTTGCATTTAAGTTCACAATGCCCTCCCTAAAATTGGATTTATTCTTCTAAAGAATAATATGATTATTTATCCAACTTTAATTAGTTTAATAAACCAATGAATGGATTTGCAAAAATAAATAGTAATGCAATACCTACTGCAATCATTGAAATAGCATCTAAAAGACCAGCTACAATAAACATTTTTGTTTGCAAGCTAGCTGCTAATTCAGGTTGACGAGCAGATGATTCTAAGAATTTACCGCCTAAAAGACTAAAACCTATAGCAGTACCAAGTGCAGCAGCTGCTAATAAAATTACAGAACCAAAAATAGTTGCAGTAATAATGTTTTCCATAATATTCTCCTATAGATGTAGATAAAAGTTTAGCCAAAAGCTAAGTTGTTAAAAAATCAATCGAAAATGTTTAGTAAAAATAATTTCATAAAACAGATTTAATGATCTGATTTATTATAAGCTATACTTAGATATACTACAGTCAGCATCATAAAAATAAATGCCTGTAAAGTAATAACTAGAATATGAAAAATAGCCCAAATTAAATGCAAAGGAATACCTAATACTTGCGGAATAATATTATCTGCCATATACATAACAGCAATAAGGACAAAAATAAGCTCCCCTGCGTACATATTACCGAATAAACGGAAAGCTAATGAAATAGGCTTAGCCAAAAGGGTGACTGCTTCCAATAAAAAGTTTACAGGAATAAATGCCCAATGATTGAATGGATGTAAGGTATATTCTTTTACAAAACCGCCTAACCCTTTAGACTTAATCGTGTAAAAAATAATTAATGCAAACACACAAACAGACATACCTAATGTCGCACTAATATCGGCTGTAGGAACTGCTCGTAAATAATGAATACCTAATAACTCGGCAAATTGCGGTGGAAAATCAACAGGAATCAAATCAATAGCATTCATAATAAACACCCAACAGAATATTGTTAATGCCAATGATCCAATTTGATGACGAACATCACTTCCGTGAATATTATCTTTAACAACACCATCAACCCACTCAACTAGCATTTCAACTAAACATTGAAATTTTCCAGGAACTCCTGATGTTGCTTTACTAGCAATACGATAGAAAAAGAAAAGGAACAAAACTCCAGATACTAAAGAAAAAAATAAAGTATCAAGATGGACATTCCAAAAACCTTGTCCGGTAGTTAAGAATGTTAAATGGTGACTAATATAGTCAGCAGTAGTATGGCCAGCCATAGTTAATCCTTTTTAAAACTAAATTTTAAGGCATTTATTTACCATAAAAGGCAAAAGATTATTCAATACAATACTTATAAGATAACCTACAAAAAAAACTTTAAAATCAACCTTAAATGTTTTAAAAATGAATACAACCAAAATAATTGTTAAGATAAACTTAATCAATTCTCCACTGTAAAACATTTTTAGGTTATTTTTATACTTTTTGTTAGTAAAAAACATTAAATACACAAAAAGGCAATATGGAATAAAAACTGAAAGTGCACCAAATAAGAAAGATAAGTACACTTCATGATCACTCATACCGCCTATACTCAGTAAAGCAAAAGAAAACATAAAAATAAAAAACTCAATTAATAATGAAATTTTATATCTTTTTTGAGTTTTTTTTATTACAGCAGACATCTTATCGTTCTAATTTGCTACTTACAAAAATCTTGCCAGTTACAAGCCTATTTTTGCGAATTTTTAACTTAAAATCATTTTATAAATGACAGTTTCGACCATATTATAAATAATTCATTAAATTTATTCTAATCTTTTTTAACAAAACTAAATGACGCTTACCAACTAATTCAGGAACATTCAATTCTATGATTTTATCCACAGAAAATTGAGCAGATAAAGCCGAAACTTCTTCCATATTATATTGACCTTTTAAAGCATAAAAAAAACCTTGATCCGTTAGTAAATGTTGACACCATTCCGTCATATCTTTTAAAGATGCAAAAGCTCTACTTAAAACCCCATCAAATTGATGATCAGGTTTAAATTCTTCAACTCGACTTAAAACAGGTTCAACATTAGTTAATTCAAGTTCACGAACTGCATTACGAATGAAACTAATACGTTTACCGAGACTATCCAATAAAAAAAACTTTTTGTCAGGGTTAATTATAGCTAAAGGTAATCCAGGTAATCCTGGGCCAGTTCCAACATCAATAAAAATATTTCCTTGTAAATAAGGACTTACAACAATACTATCCAAAATATGTTTTACCAACATTTCCATGGGATCACGCACAGATGTTAGGTTATAAGCCTTATTCCATTTGTTTAATAATAAAACCAGCTGAACTAACCGCTCTTTTTGTAAATTAGTGGGTAAAAGAGCGGTATTTTTTAACAAAAAATTTAGTTTTTCCATTAAATTCTTTTGTAAATCAGCCATTATTCACCTCGTTTCAGCATACCTTGTTTTTTTAAATTAACGAGTAAAATAGAAATAGCTGCAGGCGTAATACCTGAAATTCGACTCGCTTGACCAATAGAAATTGGGCGGTATTGTTCCAGCTTAGCACAAACTTCATTGGATAATCCCGATATATTTTTATAATCAAAATTAGCAGGAATAGCCGTATTTTCATGGCGTTTTTGACGCTCAATTTCTTCTTGTTGATGTTCAATATAACCTTGATATTTAATTGCAATTTCAACTTGTTCAACAGCTTCTTTGTCTTCCATTGCCGGTTTAAAAGGAGTAAGTGCGGTCAAAATTTGATAATTTATTTCAGGACGACGTAATAAATCTTCCCCATTTACTTCACGGACAAGTGGGCTTTTTAATATTTCATTAGCCTCATTTAAATATTCAGAACGAGGATGCAACCAGATTGAACGTAAACGTTGACGTTCCAGTTCAATATTTTCCATTTTTTGATTAAATCTTGCCCAGCGAATATCATCAATTAATCCTAATTCTCTTGCAATTGAAGTTAAACGAATATCAGCATTATCTTCACGCAACAATAAGCGATATTCTGCTCTTGAAGTAAATACTCTATAAGGTTCTTTAGTTCCTACAGTACAAAGATCATCAACCAAAACACCTATATAGGCTTGATCTCTACGAGGAAACCAACTTTCTTTTTCTTGAACAAATAAACCTGCATTAATACCAGCTAATAAACCCTGTGCAGCAGCTTCTTCATAGCCCGTTGTACCATTAATTTGACCAGCAAAAAATAAACCAGAAATAGCTTTTGTTTCCAAAGTTGGTTTTAAGTCTCTTGGATCAAAATAATCATATTCAATTGCATAACCTGGTTTAACAATTCTTGCTTTCTCTAATCCTTTCATTGAATTAACAATTTTCATTTGAACATCAAACGGCAAACTTGTTGAAATACCATTTGGATAAACTTCATTACTTGTTAAACCTTCCGGTTCTAAATAAATTTGATGAGAATTACGATCAGAAAAACGTATTACTTTATCTTCAATAGATGGGCAATAGCGTGGTCCAATACCTTCAATAACTCCTGTATACATAGGACTACGATCTAAATTTTTGCGAATCACATCATGCGTTTGATCATTGGTATGAGTTATATAGCAAGGAATTTGCTCCGGATGTTGTTCTACAGATCCCATAAAAGAAAAAACAGGTAATTTTTCATCGCCATATTGTTTAGCTAGAATATCAAAATTAATAGTACGAGCATCGATCCTCGGCGGCGTTCCTGTTTTTAAGCGATTTACTCTTAAATTTAGATCCCTAAGTTTTTTAGCAAGATTTACAGATGCAGGATCACCTGCTCGACCACCAGCATAGTTTTCTAATCCTATATGGATCTTACCGGCTAAAAATGTACCTGCAGTTAATACTACTGACTTTGCCCTAAATTTTAATCCCATTTTTGTTTCAACACCTGCAATACTATCTTTTTCTAAAATAATATCGGTTACTTCTTGTTGAAAAATATCTAGATTAGGTTGATTTTCAAGAGCAATACGTACAACTTGGCGGTAAAGAACACGATCTGCTTGAGCTCGTGTAGCTCTCACAGCAGGACCTTTGCTACTATTTAAAGTGCGAAATTGGATACCTGCTTTATCTGCAGCAGTTGCCATTAATCCGCCCATAGCATCAATTTCTTTTACTAAATGTCCCTTACCTATTCCACCAATAGCCGGATTACAAGACATTTGTCCTAAAGTATCTATATTATGAGTTAATAAAAGCGTTTTTAGTTTCATACGAGCTGTCGCTAAAGCAGCTTCTGTTCCCGCATGCCCACCACCGATTACAATGACATCGTAATTTTCTGTATAAAACATAATAGTCTAAGTGTTATTAAAGGTTTTAGAGTTCAAAATAGCGATCTATTCTACATTAAATTACAAGATAAACAAAAAGAAGAAAGAAGTAAAAGATCATCAGTTGATCTTCTTCTTAATATAAATAGAATCTTTTTATATATAAAAGTATTATTATGTATATTATTAGGATCTTTTTTTTTGTTAATAAGTGTTTTTTTATTTTTTAAAATAATAAGTTGGATCTTTTTTTTATTGTTATGATCTAGATCGTTTACAGTAAAAAATCTGTGGATATTTTTATATTTTATCCACAAATTTTTTTTAATAAAAAACTTTTTTATCTTAATAACAGGAAATTTTTTGTTTTTTATTAAAGTTATCCACAGAGTAATGTAAATTAATTGAATAAATTTAGATTAACATTTTTTAACCAGTTTTCAGCAAAATGATCAGGATCATCAACATTAATGACATCTATTTTTAAACTTTCTGTAATTTTTACAGCTTTTTTATTCAGTAAAATGTCTTCAATTTGATTCACAGCATAGCAAAAAGTATCATAATCGGAGCTTCCTAAACCAATAACAGCAAAACGTATTTGAGAAAGATCTAAGTTTTTTTGTGTAATTTCTTCAAATAGGGGTTTTAAGTTATCAGGTAGTTCACCGGAACCATGTGTTGAACTTACTATTAACCAATTTTTATGTTTAATTACATCATTTAGTGAAGGGCCATGTAATAGATTAGTCGATATACCTTTCTTATCTAGTAAGAATTGAATATGTTCGGCTACATATTCTGCACCTCCTAACGTACTTCCTGTTAGAATGCAAATTTGTTTATTCATCTTAATACCTTAATTTTAGCTAAAAAAATAGGCTTAGAATTAATCTAAGCCATTGATTTTATGAATTTAAATATTATCAATACGACCCAATAATGAACGTAATCGTTCTTGCCAGTTATGATGTTCTGTTTTTAAGTGTTCATTTTCGCTACGTAATTGCTCATTGGTTTGACGAGATAGCTCATTTTTTTCTTTTAATTCTTCAATTTCTAATTGAAGTAATTGGATTGTTTCAACAGCTTGTTTAATTTTTTCTTCTAGTTGGTCTAAAATTTCTAAAGACATAATGGTTTCCTTTTAAATAAAACTAATTTGCGTAGTTATTCTAACTCAGTTGTCTATTATTTTTAAGGAAATTTATGAAAATTTTATATGTTGTATGGCATTGTGTAATCAATCCATTATTTGTAATAGAAAATATACCGCTCTTTATGTTTTATTGGAGTATAACATCAGCAGTAAGTTGATAAAAATTAGCCTATTAAGCAAATTTTTGCTATAATCCGAGCTAATTTTTATTTATAAAAAAGAGAAATTTTATGTCAGAAAATACAACTGAAAATTATGGTGCAGGAAGCATTAAAGTTTTAAAAGGGCTTGAAGCAGTACGTACACGACCTGGAATGTATATTGGTGATACTGATGACGGTACAGGCTTACACCATATGGTTTTTGAAGTTGTAGATAATGCAATTGATGAAGCTTTAGCAGGTTATTGTAAAGATATTATTGTTACTATTCATGCAGATAACTCTGTCTCTGTGCAAGATGATGGACGTGGTATTCCTGTTGATATTCATCCTGAAGAAGGTGTTTCAGCAGCACAGGTTATTATGACAGTATTGCATGCTGGTGGAAAATTTGATGATAACTCCTACAAAGTTTCAGGAGGATTGCATGGAGTAGGGATTTCTGTTGTGAATGCCTTGTCGGATAAATTACAACTCACTATTCGCCGTCAAGGAAAAGTGCATGAACAATTTTACCATTTAGGTGATCCACAGGAACCTTTATCCGTTATTGGTGAAACGGAAAAAACAGGTACAACTGTACGCTTTTGGCCTAGTCCCACTATTTTTACTAATATTGATTTTGAATACGAAATTTTGGCAAAACGTTTACGTGAACTTTCATTTTTAAATTCAGGTGTATCAATAAAATTATTGGATAAGCGGAATGATCGTCAAGATCATTTTCACTACGAGGGCGGTATTAAGGCTTTTGTTGAATACTTAAATAAAAATAAGACGCCAATTCATCAAAAAATATTTTATTTTAGTGCGGAAAAAGACGATATTGGTGTAGAAGTAGCTTTACAGTGGAATGATAGTTATCAAGAAAATGTTTATTGTTTCACTAATAATATTCCACAACGAGACGGAGGTACTCATTTAGCCGGTTTTCGTGGTGCATTAACTAGGATTTTAAACAAATATGTAGAAGAAAATTCGAATAAAAAAGACAAAAAGGATATAGCAACTTCAGGTGATGATGCGAGAGAAGGGTTGGTTGCTATTGTTTCTGTTAAAGTACCGGATCCAAAATTTTCTTCACAAACAAAAGATAAACTTGTGTCTTCTGAAGTAAGAGCTCCAGTCGAGTCTGTTATGAGTGATTATTTACAAGAATTTTTGGAAGAAAATCCAAATGATGCCAAAATTATTGTAATGAAAATTATTGAAGCTGCTCGGGCAAGAGAAGCCGCTCGCAAAGCTCGTGAAATGACACGTAGAAAAGGTGCTTTGGATATAGCAGGTCTTCCAGGAAAATTAGCTGATTGTCAGGAACGTGATCCTGCTTTATCTGAATTATATCTTGTAGAGGGTGATTCAGCGGGAGGTTCTGCTAAACAAGGACGTAATCGTCAAAATCAGGCTATTTTGCCATTAAAAGGAAAAATACTTAATGTAGAAAAAGCTCGATTTGATAAAATGTTATCTTCTCAAGAAGTGGGAACTTTAATAACCGCACTTGGTTGTGGTATAGGCAGAGATGAATATAATCCTGATAAATTACGTTATCATAGTATTATTATTATGACCGATGCAGATGTAGATGGTTCTCATATTCGTACATTGTTATTGACTTTCTTTTATCGTCAATTACCGGAATTAATTGAACGTGGTCATGTTTATATTGCACAACCTCCTTTATATAAAGTGAAAAAAGGTAAACAAGAGCAATACATTAAAGATGATGAAGAAATGCAACAGTTTGAGTTAAATTTGGCATTAGAAGGATCCTCTCTTTATGTAAATGAAAATGCTCCGGCAATGAACGGAATAGCATTAGAAAAACTTATTTCGGAATATAATTCAGTACAAAAGATGATTAGCCGTTTATCTTTTCATTATCCAGAAATATTATTGAAATCATTAATTTATCAAAAAGCATTAACTAATGAAATGATGATTGATGAAAGTGTGGTTGATTTTTGGGCTAAATCTTTAGTTAATATTTTAACTGACAAAAAAATAAGCGGTAGTAGTTACAAATATCGTATTGTATTTAACAATGAACGTCATTTATATGAAGTAGTTATCATTATTCGTACCCATGGTATAGAAAAAAATTATTTTTTGAATTTTGAATTTTTAAATGGAACTGAATATAGCCGTATTGTTAAATTAGGTAACCAACTACAGGGTTTATTAGAAAAAGGAGCTTATGTATCTCGTGGTGAACGTCAACAATCGGTTTCGTCTTTTGAACAAGCTATCGAATGGCTGACAAAAGAATCTCGCCGAGGTCTGATTATTCAACGCTATAAAGGGCTAGGAGAAATGAATTCAGATCAGTTATTTGAAACAACTATGGATCCAAATAAGCGTACAATGTTAAAAGTATCGATTAAAGATGCTGTTGCAGCGGATCAATTATTTACCACTTTAATGGGAGATGAAGTAGAACCTCGACGTGAATTTATTGAAATGAATGCACTAAGAGCTAATTTAGATATTTAATTTTATTTTTTATTTATCAATTTTGGAATTAATAGAGGTTTTTGATGTGTACAGTTATGCAGAAAGAAGTATTAATTGAAATGATTGCTAATACTATGGCTACGATCAATGTAATAACAGAACCTAAAGCAGAAAATAATGAGGATCAGAATTATTTGATGAACTTAAGAAATGATTTGTATAGTACTCATCATGATGACATTGATTATAATCTCTTATCAATGACAGTAAAGAATATCAAAGATAAATATATAGGTTTGCCTGTTCATAAATATTATGCGTAGGTGATAAGCATAATAAATAAACTCTTGATTTGTATGAATATTATTTGTAAATAAAAAGATCCCCTTAAAAAGGGGGATCTTTATTTTTTTGTTGTTCTAAAAAATTGATGTTCTTTAATTAACGCAAGAAAGGGTTGAGCAAAACGTTTTAATTTAATATCGCCGACACCATTAATTTGTATCATTTCTTGTTCTGTTATTGGTTGGTATTGTGCCATTTCTTGTAATGTTGCATCGTTAAATACTATATAAGGAGGAATATTTTCTTTGTCTGCTATTTTTTTACGCAAAAAACGTAATCGAGCAAAGAGATCTTTATCGTAATTTGTGACCGCTCTTTTTGGTATAGTAACGGCATTAGTAATAGAAGATATCCTTGGTGTTGCTAATTGCAATGGTTGTTCACCTCGTAAAATAGGCAATGAATCTAATGTGAGTTGTAATGTTATATTAAAATGGTCAATTACTTGTTTTATCAGACCTAAATGGATTAATTGTCGAATAACTGATTGCCAATATTCTCTACTACGATCTTTACCAATGCCGAAAACGCTTAGTTTATCATGTTGATATTCTTTAATTTTTTGATTTTGGGAACCACGCAGTACAGCAATAATATACATTGCCCCGAAACGTTGCCCCACTCGATAGATTGCTGACATTACTTTTTGTGCATCAACCAATCCATCATATTTTTTCGGAGGATCTAAACAAATATCACAGTTATTACAAGGTTTTTGTTGATATTCGCCAAAGTAATTTAATAGAACTAAACGCCGACAAATTTGGCTTTCAGCAAATTCCCCTATGGATTGTAATTTATGTAGTTCTATTTGACGTTGCGGTATATCTGGTTTTTCTAAAAGTACTTTTTGTAACCAAGCGTAATCTGCAGGTTCGTAAAATAAGACAGCTTCAGCTGGTAAATCATCTCGCCCCGCTCGTCCTGTTTCCTGATAGTATGCCTCGATACTTCGAGGTAGATCAAAATGAGCGACGAAACGCACGTTAGATTTATTAATTCCCATTCCAAAAGCAATTGTTGCAACAACAATTTGTACATTATCATGTTGAAAAGCACGTTGAACAAATTCTCGTTGCTCATTACTCATACCAGCATGATAAGCTTCAGCTGATATTCCTTTTTGGCGTAGACTTTCTGCAATTCGTTCAACCTTATTACGACTATTACAATAAATAATTCCATTTTTCCCTTTTTGTTTTGCGATAAATTGAGAAAGTTGCTCCATAGGTTTAAATTTTTCAACTAAGGAGTAACGAATATTTGGACGATCAAAACTACCGATATAAATATGGGGATTAGATAATTTAAGATGAATAAGGATATCTTGTCGGGTTGCCTGATCTGCTGTTGCAGTTAGTGCCATTATTGGTGCATCAGGAAAACTTGCTTTCAATCCTCCTAATTGAGTATATTCTGGGCGAAAATCGTGTCCCCACTGTGAAATACAATGGGTTTCATCAACGGCAATAAAACTGACTTTGCAATGAGAAATAAAATGAAAAAAGCTGGTTGTTAAGGCTTTTTCTGGAGATATATAAAGCAACTTTAATTTTCCTGACATTGCTTTATTTTGAACCAACTGTTGTTGTTCAAATGTTTGACTGGAATTTAAATAATCAGCATTTATACCATTTGCTAATAACTGATCTACTTGGTCTTTCATTAATGAAATTAGAGGAGAAATCACTAAAGTTAAACCGGAGAAACAAAGAGCGGGAATTTGATAGCATAAGGACTTTCCGCCACCTGTTGCCATAATAACTAAACTGTCCTTTTTAGCTAAAGTTGCTTCGATAACTTCCAGTTGTCCTTTACGGAAGGACTGATACCCAAAAACAGAATGTAAAATATCAAGTGCGGTAGATTTTTCCACAGAATCTTGGCTAAAATCTACCGCACTTTTTTGTTGCTTCCATTCTTCAACTGACATTAAGAAAAATTCACCTGTTCACCATGAGCCAAACAAGCTTGTTCTAAACATTGCCAAAACAATTTTCCATCCTGAGCAATCCATTGATTATTTTTAAAGGCAAAATGAAAACCTCCAGCCTTGCTTGCAAGCCATAATTCTAATAATGGTTCTTGTTTATTTACAACAATTTGGCTACGATCAGCGAAAGTAATAGTAAAAACCGAACCTTGAGTATCACAATCTACATCACAACCTTGTTCTTCTAATTGTTCTTCTATTTGCAACCAAACTTGTTCGATATTTTGGTGATATTCTGCTATGTTCATAAAGTTTACCTATCAATAAAAAAGAATAACAAAAGATTATAAAGATTTTTATAAGATAGTGATAGCACAAAGGCATTTTTAATGGTAAAAAGTGCAAGTTTTTTAATTAACAAGGATATAAGCAATGAAAAAAATAATTTCAATTTTATTACTTAGTGCAATAGCTTTTGGTGTGTCAGGTTGTGGTGTTAAAGGATCATTATATTTTTCAGAAACAGAACAAAATCAACAAAAAGTTAATTCAAAATTAAAGTAATCAATATGTAAGGATAACATTATGGATTTTTTTCTATATAAAGATGGACACTTAATGGCAGAAAATGTCTCTGTGAAAAAAATTGCAGAGCAATTTGGCACACCTGCTTATATTTATTCACGAGCAACTTTAGAGCGTCATTGGCATGCTTTTGATAATGCTTTAGGAGATCACCCTCATTTAATTTGTTTTGCCGTTAAATCCAATCCTAATATAGCCATTTTAAATATTATGGCAAGGTTGGGATCAGGTTTTGATATTGTGTCTCAAGGTGAACTTGAGCGAGTATTATTTGCTGGAGGTGATCCTAAAAAAGTGGTTTTTTCTGGTGTGGCAAAATCAGAACAAGAAATTGCACGTGCATTGGAAGTAGGTATTCGCTGTTTTAATGTGGAAAGTGCGGCTGAATTAACAAAAATAAATCAGGTTGCAAGAAAAATGGGGAAAATTGCCTCTATTTCTTTGCGAGTAAATCCTGATGTTGATGCTCATACTCATCCTTATATTTCGACTGGTCTAAAAGAAAATAAATTCGGTGTAAGTGTTGAACAGGCTCGAGAAGTTTATCGCCAAGCAAGTCAATTGGAAAATATAAAAATTGTAGGAATAGATTGCCATATTGGTTCACAACTGACAGAACTTCAACCTTTTTTAGATGCTACAGATCGTTTAATTGTTCTTATGGAGCAATTAAAAAAAGATGGAATAACATTAGAACACGTGGATTTAGGCGGTGGTTTAGGGGTAACTTATAGTGATGAGAAAGCACCACATCCAAGTGAATATGCTACAGCTTTGCTGGAAAAATTAAAAAATTATCAAAATTTGGAAATTATTTTGGAGCCAGGTAGGGCAATTACCGCAAATGCAGGTATTTTACTCACTAGAGTGGAATATATAAAGAGTAATGAAAGTCGTCATTTTGCCATCGTTGATACAGGAATGAATGATATGATCAGACCGGCTTTATATCAGGCTTACATGAATATCATTGAAGTTGACCGCACTTTGTCGAGAGAAACTAAAGTATATGATGTAGTCGGTCCAATTTGTGAAACATCGGATTTTCTAGGAAAACAACGCTCTCTTGCAATTGCACAAGGAGATTTTATCGTACAACGATCAGCCGGTGCTTATGGTGCAAGTATGGCATCAACTTAT
Organism: Histophilus somni 2336; assembly: GCF_000019405.1. Lineage (NCBI taxonomy): Bacteria > Pseudomonadati > Pseudomonadota > Gammaproteobacteria > Pasteurellales > Pasteurellaceae > Histophilus > Histophilus somni. The sequence goes on from NC_010519.1 coordinate 2,114,928, forward strand.
AATTCTCGTCCACGAGCTATTGAAATAATGGTTGATGGAGAGCAAGTTCATTTAATTAAACGTCGAGAGGAGTTTGCTGAATTGTGGCATTTAGAAAAATTACTGGAAATGTAAATTTTTCTCGTAAATTTCAACTAACTAAAATTGAGTTTTTATTCTGTTGTTACACTGTGTTTTTGGCAACAAAAATTAGAATATAAAATAAAACAATATAAAAAACTGAATAATTAAAAATAAACAATATTTAATTCCAATTAAATATAATTAATTAATAAAAAAAGATATTTAATCTAAATTTTTGTTGTTGACTGGATAAAATATTTTGTTATATTGCTAAACCTTCTGTAATGAAATAAAAAATATAAAAGGTCTATAAAATGAAAGATACAACACAAAAGCGAGAAACATTTTCCGGTCGTCGTGCATTTATCTTAGCAGCGATTGGATCTGCCGTTGGTTTAGGAAATATTTGGCGTTTTCCTTATACTACTTATGAAAATGGGGGTGGTGCATTTATCATTCCTTATTTAATTGCGTTATTAACCGCAGGTATTCCATTACTTTTCTTAGATTATGCTATTGGACATCGTCATCGTGGTGGTGCACCTTTATCTTACCGTCGTTTTAACCCGCACTTTGAAACATTTGGTTGGTGGCAAGTATTGGTTAATTTTATTATTGGTATTTATTATGCCGTTATTTTGGGTTGGGCTGCTAGCTATACCTATTTTTCAATAAATAACTTTTGGGGAGATAAGCCTATAGAGTTTTTCCTGAATGAATTCTTAAAAATGGGTGATATTACTCAAGGTGTTAGTTTTGAATTTGTAGGAATGGTGACAGGTCCATTAATTGCTGTCTGGCTGATTGCTTTAGGAATATTAGCACTAGGTGTACAAAAAGGAATTGCAAAATCATCAAGTATTTTAATGCCTATTCTTGTCATAATGTTTGTAATTCTCGTTGTTTCATCATTATTTTTGCCCGGTGCGGAAAAAGGATTAGATGCGTTATTTTCACCAGATTGGTCTAAATTATCCGATCCTAGTGTATGGATTGCGGCATACGGACAAATATTTTTCTCACTCTCGATTTGTTTCGGTATTATGATTACCTATGCTTCTTATCTGAAAAAAGACTCCGATTTAACAGGTAGTGGATTAGTTGTAGGTTTTGCAAATAGTAGCTTTGAATTGTTAGCAGGCATAGGCGTTTTTGCTGCACTTGGTTTTATGGCAGCGACAGCAGGACAGGAAGTTAGTGATGTAGCAAAAGGAGGAATTGGTCTAGCATTTTTTGCTTTCCCAACAATTATTAATCAATCACCTTTTGGTGAATTTATTGGTGTATTATTCTTCGGTTCTTTAACTTTTGCAGCTTTAACTTCATTTATTTCTGTTATTGAAGTAATTATTTCCGCAGTACAAGATAAACTAAGAATACGTCGAGTAAAAGTTACTTTTATTGTTGGTTTACCAATGATGTTTTGTTCAGTGATTTTGTTTGGTACTACTACAGGTTTACCAATGCTTGATGTGTTAGATAAATTTGTAAACTATTTTGGTATTGTGGCTGTAGCATTTGTTTCATTAGTTGCTATTGTTTCCAACGAAAAATTAACTTCATTGGGTAATCACTTAAATGAAACATCTTCTTTTAAAGTTGGTTTTATCTGGCGTTTATGTATTGTTTTAACAACAGGTATTCTAGCATTTATGTTATTTAGCGAAGGTGCAAAAGTATTCTCTGAAGGTTATGAAGGTTATCCTGCTTGGTTTGTAAATATTTTTGGATGGGGTATGTCGTTAAGTTTATTAGTTGCAGCATTCTTACTTTCCCGTTTGAAATGGAAAGATGAAGCATTAACACACAAAAAAGGAGAATAAAAATGAGTAACAGTGCTATTATGATGATGATCATCTCTTTGGTAATTATTTGGGGTGGTTTAGTTGTATCAATATTAAGATTACCTAAAGAATGATAAATTTCAAATAAAAATACCGCACTTTGATCTGCACTCTAAAAGATAGGGTTAATTTCCCATCTGATTAAAGTGCAGATTTTTTATGATTTCATATTAATAGTAGTAGGTTATAAATTCCTTAACCGTCATCTATTCTCGCATGAGTGATGACAGTAAAATTATGCTGAAATAGCAATTTTCAAGGTGAGTTCATGGGATGGGTATCGATCCATCATTGATCATCATCAACCAAGTTAAACGAAAACAGTATCGCAAGTGCAGTGGAGTTTTTTGATAACATACTCTTTGGTTAATAACTGATTTAACCTTAATAATTTTTTGAGTCTAGTTTTAGTTTTGTGACAATGAAAAAATCCCAAAACTTGAAATAAAAAATGATTTTATATTGATTTAGTGATGAATCCCCTGCTTTTAAACAGGGGAGGGTGATTTTATTGTAAAAGTATAATCTCAACAGGTTTTAATCCTGCTCTCTCTAGACCTTTATTAAGTTTCTTTAAAGCCTGTTCTTTTTCTGTTTTAGTCAATACATTGACATTCTTGTATAAAAGTGCGGCAGTAAGATTCCAAAATAAAATGAGATTTACAGGAATACCTGAGAGTTTTAACTCTATGTAGCAATTTGCTGCTCCTTTTAATTTAAAGGATTTTATATCTTTAATGTGTATTTTAGAAAGAAGCCTTTCGTGTTTTATCGAAAGATTTGGGAGATCTTTTATTCTTTTTTTCCGAGCAAGTTCTTGTGCAATTTTCTTTGCTCTAGTTTGAGCAATAGATAGATAGAGAATTTGACGAAAATGTTCCTTATTCTGTGTAATTTCTTTTGGCAATAGATAATAATTTCCTATATTTAGTTGAGGGTTTGGGGTTAAAGCTAAATATGATAAAGCACCTAGGCTTTCTAGGTATTTAGCTAATTCCTTCTCTGCTCGAATATAAAATTTTCCTTGCTGGTATAAACCAAACATAAGACCTTTCTTAAATAAACCATAACCAGAAAAAAGATTTTTCACAGTTATAGTTCCTATCAATTCGGTAAGTTCACTTCTAATATTTTCAGTGTCTTTTAATGATTTGGTCATATATAATTCAACCTCATTTATTGTGACAAAATAAATAAAAACCTTTTGATTAGAAAAAATCTCCAATCAAGATAAGTTATAACACAGAGAGTGGATTTTATTTTAAATAACTTTCTAATTTTGTTAAAGTTTGTGATAGAGATCGAGAATTTATAAAAAAGTTTGCTATTTTCTTTAGATTTTTTAGAGAAATGATAAAATGTGCTACCGATGGTTTACATTATCATTATAATTGTTTAAAAACCAAACAAAAAGATTAAAAAAAGAGAAAAGTAATCAAATTTTGATAAAAAATATAAAAAAAGCTTGCATTGAAATATAAAATGCCTATAATGCACGGCACACAACGACACGCTGTTGTGAGAGGTTAAGCAGTGTGTCGTTATTTTTTGTTCTTTAACAAACTATCAGACAAACTGTGTGGGCACTTGTGAGACTGTATTGATAAGAGATTAAAAGAGTAAGATAAGTGCTTAAACTAGAGAAATTCATAGAGAAAATGTGGATGAAATAGTCAGTATTTATTGAGCGAAGAGATTAAATTGAAGAGTTTGATCATGGCTCAGATTGAACGCTGGCGGCAGGCTTAACACATGCAAGTCGAACGGTAACGGGGAGGGAGATTACTTTCTCTGCTGACGAGTGGCGGACGGGTGAGTAAAGCTTGGGAATCTGGCGAATGGAGGGGGATAGCCACGGGAAACTGTGGGTAATACCGCGTAATGTCTAAGGACTAAAGGGGTGGGACTGTGAGGCCACCTGCCATTTGATGAGCCCAAGTGGGATTAGGTAGTTGGTGAGGTAAGGGCTCACCAAGCTGACGATCTCTAGCTGGTCTGAGAGGATGGCCAGCCACACTGGAACTGAGACACGGTCCAGACTCCTACGGGAGGCAGCAGTGGGGAATATTGCGCAATGGGGGGAACCCTGACGCAGCCATGCCGCGTGAATGAAGAAGGCCTTCGGGTTGTAAAGTTCTTTCGGTGATGAGGAAGGCGATTAGTTTAAGAGATTAATTGATTGACGATAATCACAGAAGAAGCACCGGCTAACTCCGTGCCAGCAGCCGCGGTAATACGGAGGGTGCGAGCGTTAATCGGAATGACTGGGCGTAAAGGGCACGCAGGTGGTGACTTAAGTGAGGTGTGAAATCCCCGGGCTTAACCTGGGAACAGCATTTCAGACTGGGTGACTAGAGTACTTTAGGGAGGGGTAGAATTCCACGTGTAGCGGTGAAATGCGTAGAGATGTGGAGGAATACCGAAGGCGAAGGCAGCCCCTTGGGAAGATACTGACGCTCGAGTGCGAAAGCGTGGGGAGCAAACAGGATTAGATACCCTGGTAGTCCACGCTGTAAACGATGTCGATTTGGGGATTGGGTGAATACTTGGTGCCCGAAGCTAACGTGATAAATCGACCGCCTGGGGAGTACGGCCGCAAGGTTAAAACTCAAATGAATTGACGGGGGCCCGCACAAGCGGTGGAGCATGTGGTTTAATTCGATGCAACGCGAAGAACCTTACCTACTCTTGACATCCTAAGAAGCCGCCAGAGATGGTGGTGTGCCTACGGGAGCTTAGAGACAGGTGCTGCATGGCCGTCGTCAGCTCGTGTTGTGAAATGTTGGGTTAAGTCCCGCAACGAGCGCAACCCTTATCCTTTGTTGCCAGCATGTTAGGGTGGGAACTCAAAGGAGACTGCCGGTGATAAACTGGAGGAAGGTGGGGATGACGTCAAGTCATCATGGCCCTTACGAGTAGGGCTACACACGTGCTACAATGGCGTATACAGAGGGAGGCGAGCCTGCGAGGGTAAGCGAAGCTCAGAAAGTACGTCTAAGTCCGGATTGGAGTCTGGAACTCGACTCCATGAAGTCGGAATCGCTAGTAATCGCGGATCAGAATGTCGCGGTGAATACGTTCCCGGGCCTTGTACACACCGCCCGTCACACCATGGGAGTGGGTTGTACCAGAAGTAGATAGCTTAACGAAAGGGGGCGTTTACCACGGTATGGTTCATGACTGGGGTGAAGTCGTAACAAGGTAACCGTAGGGGAACCTGCGGTTGGATCACCTCCTTATAAGAGAAGTAATCACGAGTGTTCACACAGATTGTCTGATAGGTAAGAGAGGGCGGGAGAGCATCGTTGAATGTTGTCCCCATCGTCTAGAGGCCTAGGACATCGCCCTTTCACGGCGGTAACCGGGGTTCGAATCCCCGTGGGGACGCCATTTAAGGATACTTTTGAAGTGTCTCTAAAGAAGTTCTTTAACAATATAGAAACAAGCTGAAAACTGAGAGATTTTCGAGAGGAAGTCTGAGTAGGGTATACTTAGTCTGAAAGGTGGCTAAGTATGCTAGAGATACGAGAAGGGATGATGAAGTTATTGATAGAGCGGAACATTCAAGATTGTATGGTTAAGTGAATAAGCGCACAAGGTGGATGCCTAGGCAATCAGAGGCGAAGAAGGACGTGCAAATCTGCGAAAAGCTTGGATGAGTTGATAAGAAGCGAATAATCCGAGATATCCGAATGGGGAAACCCGATAGGCGAAGAGTCTATCATTTCATTATGAACACATAGTAATGAAAGGCGAACCGGGAGAAGTGAAACATCTAAGTAACCCGAGGAAAAGAAATCAAAAGAGATTCTGTGAGTAGCGGCGAGCGAAAGCGGAGGAGCCGGTTAGTGATAACGTAGCTGTTAGGGGAATGGACTGGGAAGTTCAATCATAGAGGGTGATAATCCCGTACCTTAAGGCGGCGCGGTGGTACTAAGCTAACGAGAAGTAGGGCGGGACACGAGGAATCCTGTTTGAAGAAGGGGGGACCATCCTCCAAGGCTAAATACTCCTGATTGACCGATAGTGAACCAGTACTGTGAAGGAAAGGCGAAAAGAACCCCGGGAGGGGAGTGAAAGAGAACCTGAAACCTTGTGCGTACAAGCAGTGGGAGCCGAGAGGTGACTGCGTACCTTTTGTATAATGGGTCAGCGAGTTATATTTTGTAGCGAGGTTAACTGAATAAGGGAGCCGAAGGGAAACCGAGTCTTAACTGGGCGTTAAGTTGCAAGGTATAGACCCGAAACCCGGTGATCTAGCCATGTGCAGGTTGAAGGTTGGGTAACACTAACTGGAGGACCGAACCGACTAATGTTGAAAAATTAGCGGATGACGTGTGGCTGGGGGTGAAAGGCCAATCAAACCGGGAGATAGCTGGTTCTCCCCGAAATCTATTTAGGTAGAGCCTTATGTGAATACCTTTGGGGGTAGAGCACTGTTTCGGCTAGGGGTCCATCCCGGATTACCAACCCGATGCAAACTGCGAATACCGAAGAGTAATGCATAGGAGACACACGGCGGGTGCTAACGTTCGTCGTGGAGAGGGAAACAACCCAGACCGCCAGCTAAGGTCCCAAAGTTTATATTAAGTGGGAAACGAGGTGGGAAGGCATAGACAGCTAGGATGTTGGCTTAGAAGCAGCCATCATTTAAAGAAAGCGTAATAGCTCACTAGTCGAGTCGGCCTGCGCGGAAGATGTAACGGGGCTGAAATATAGCACCGAAGCTGCGGCATCAGGAGCAACATTAATGGTTTTTAGGTAACGACTCACGAAGGGAGTGAGTTGGTTGAGTAAACGAAGGTTGAGTTGGATTGAGAAGCGACAAGAATCATTAATGTTGCTCCTGTTGGGTAGGGGAGCGTTGTGTAAGCGGAAGAAGGTAAATTGAGAGGTTTGCTGGACGTATCACAAGTGCGAATGCTGACATAAGTAACGATAAAACGGGTGAAAAACCCGTTCGCCGGAAGACCAAGGGTTCCTGTCCAACGTTAATCGGGGCAGGGTGAGTCGGCCCCTAAGGCGAGGCTGAAAAGCGTAGTTGATGGGAAACGGGTTAATATTCCCGTACTTTGATAAACTGCGATGTGGGGACGGAGAAGGTTAGGTTATCGGCCTGTTGGATGGTCGTTTAAGCCTGTAGGTGGGAAGATTAGGCAAATCCGGTCTTCTATTAAACGCTGAGGGGTGAAGAGGAGTTTCTAAGGAGACGAAGTAACTGATACCACGCTTCCAGGAAAAGCCACTAAGCGAAAGGTTTATTGGAACCGTACTGAAAACCGACACAGGTGGTCAGGTAGAGAATACTCAGGCGCTTGAGAGAACTCGGGTGAAGGAACTAGGCAAAATGGCACCGTAACTTCGGGAGAAGGTGCGCTTACGGTAATTGTAGCTCTTTACGGGTGAAGGTGAAGTAAGTCGAAGATACCAGCTGGCTGCAACTGTTTATTAAAAACACAGCACTCTGCGAACACGAAAGTGGAAGTATAGGGTGTGATGCCTGCCCGGTGCTGGAAGGTTAATTGATGTTGTAATCGAAAGAGAAGCAGCTGATCGAAGCCCCAGTAAACGGCGGCCGTAACTATAACGGTCCTAAGGTAGCGAAATTCCTTGTCGGGTAAGTTCCGACCTGCACGAATGGCATAATGATGGCCAGGCTGTCTCCACCCGAGGCTCAGTGAAATTGAAATCGCCGTGAAGATGCGGTGTACCCGCGGCTAGACGGAAAGACCCCGTGAACCTTTACTATAGCTTGACACTGAACATTGAATATTGATGTGTAGGATAGGTGGGAGACGAAGAAGTGTGAACGCCAGTTTGCATGGAGTCGGTGTTGAAATACCACCCTTTAATGTTTGATGTTCTAACGAAGTACCTGAGACGGGTACTCGGACAGTGTCTGGTGGGTAGTTTGACTGGGGCGGTCTCCTCCCAAAGAGTAACGGAGGAGCACGAAGGTTTGCTAATGACGGTCGGACATCGTCAGGTTAGTGCAATGGTATAAGCGAGCTTAACTGCGAGACGGACAAGTCGAGCAGGTGCGAAAGCAGGTCATAGTGATCCGGTGGTTCTGAATGGAAGGGCCATCGCTCAACGGATAAAAGGTACTCCGGGGATAACAGGCTGATACCGCCCAAGAGTTCATATCGACGGCGGTGTTTGGCACCTCGATGTCGGCTCATCACATCCTGGGGCTGAAGTAGGTCCCAAGGGTATGGCTGTTCGCCATTTAAAGTGGTACGCGAGCTGGGTTTAGAACGTCGTGAGACAGTTCGGTCCCTATCTGCCGTGGGCGTTGGAGAATTGAGGGGGGCTGCTCCTAGTACGAGAGGACCGGAGTGGACGCATCACTGGTGTACCAGTTGTTTCGCCAGAAGCATTGCTGGGTAGCTAAATGCGGGAGAGATAAGTGCTGAAAGCATCTAAGCACGAAACTTGCCTTAAGATGAGTTCTCCCTAATGAAGAGTTAGTAAGGGATGTTTGAGACTAAGACGTAGATAGGTGGGGTGTGTAAGTGTAGTGATATATTGAGCTAACCCATACTAATTTCCCGAGGGGCTTAACCATACAATCTTGAGTGTTTTGCATAGAGGAAGAAGCGGGACAGGATAGAGAGAGGAAGACTTGAAGTAGAGGCTTGTTTTTTTATTGAAGAAGAGATAGAGACGGGATATAAGAGAGAGGAATTTAACTTGGCGGCGATAGTGCGGTGGGACCACCTGACACCATGCCGAACTCAGAAGTGAAACGCTGTAACGCCGATGGTAGTGTGGGGATTCCCCATGTGAGAGTAGGGCACCGCCAAGTTTTTTATGATATGACCCTGGGTGGAGACACTCAGGGTTTTTTGTTATTTGGGATAAGGCGGGGAAGAGAGAAGAGGGAAGAGGAAAATGGGAGAAAAAAAGTAATAAGGTGATAACAAGGTAGTCATAAAAAGTAGGGTAATGAAGCAGAGTGAAGAGGTGCGGTAGGAAAATTGTTTTTTTTTCTACCGCTCTTTTTTTAGGTGATTTATTTTTAGCGATTTGCTTGACGATAAATGATGATCAGCTACTGAACGAGAAGTTACTTCTAGCACAACATTTCAAACAGAATTTTCTCTATAGATTTCTTTAATTTACAATGGGTTATCTTCATTTATAGACAGATATCATTGCTAATCTACTTCAGACCATTGTAAATTTTCCTTATTGTCTTATTACCTTGTAGGTAAAAGTGCGATTAAAAAATCATATGTTTCTTTAGCCAATGAATTACTGTATGAATGTTTTGATTGTGTTTGTAAGGTGTTACAATATAATAACGCTGATTACACGGTTTTTCTAAGCCTTTGAAAGGGGTTATTAATTGGTCATTAACTAAATAAGGTGTGATTAACTGTTTTCGCCCCATTGCGATGCCAATATGGTTAATTGCAGCTGTTAATGCTAAATTCGAACAGTCGAATACCATAGATTGTACTTGGTTTAAATCAAGACTGTAATTGAAATATGTTAACCAACTCTCCCATTCTTCAAAATCGGAATTGTAATGCCACGCTTGTCCGTCATGAAGCAATAAACAGTGTTCTAAAGATTTCGGATTCCCATGAAGTTTATGTTTCTCGGCATATTCAGGGCTGCAAACCGGAATAACGCTTTCTGGCATGAGTTCATAGTGATGTAAATTTTCACTATATAAATCATCATAATAGATAGCTAAATCTACTTTATACCTATTAAAATCAATAACTTCATTGCCAGTCAAAATATTCAGTGTAATAAACGGATATTTTTGATTAAATCCTGCTATAGCAGGAATAAGCCAACTTTGAGCTAAGGAAGGGCGAGCATAAATTGTCAATGTGCCACTGATTTCTTGATTACGTATTTCAAAAATTTCTTTATTTATGTGAGGTACTAACTATTTTTACATAGATAAAAAACAAAAAATTTGGTCGGAAAAATTGCGGTGGGGCTTTGTGTGGCAAGGCTTTGCCGTTTTTTGTTTGGGGGAGTTATGCAAAAAATAAGAATGGTTAAAAATGGTAAATAATGGGTGGTTTTTGCATTATTTTTTGCATAACTTTAAGTAGTGTTTGATCGGTTTTTAAAACGATTTTAAAAATTTAAAATGGTTTTAAACTAGGCTTTTACCAATATGTACCACACGCCCGATAATTTGTAGGTTTTGAGCCTCCTCATCAGATATAGCGATTGGCGGGTATTCGTCCTTGTTGTCACTTACAAGCTCAACGCCATCCCATTTCATTTTAACCCGCTTAACCCATATATTCTCGCCGTGTTGGATTAGATAGATTTTATCATCACCTTTGATTTGATTACGGTTTAGATCCACAAGTAGTTGATCACCATTATTGATAGTCGGCTCCATTGAACGCCCATTAGTCCAAAATACCGCACATTTATCAGGGTTTACTCGTAGGCTTTGTAATAGACTATCTGCATAAGGCTCTTTGCCATCGGGTTTGGTTACCCCCTCATTAAAGCTGCCAAATCCCGCAGAAACGTTGATACTGCTATAACTGGCAATCATTATTACTACATTTTCCGTTAAATCTTTTACTTTCTCTACCGCTCTTTCGATAGTTTTTTTAGGTTGATCGTTTTCGCCTGTGAGCAGGTAGTTTGGCGTAACGCCCAATTCATTAGCGATAGTAATAATCATTGATGCCTGTGGCTCACGTTCGTTCATTTCCCAGCCTTGTAAAGCTGATAATGATACATCAACTGCCTTTGCCAACTCTGGACGAGTTAAATTTAACCTTTCCCTTTGCTCTCTAATCCGATTACCTATCAAGGAATTATTTTTAAACTTTGAAGCCATAACTTTAAAAAATCCAATGTTAATTTTTAATGTTTTTAAAATTTAAAATTCAATTTTAAAATCAATGATTTACAGAAATTCATTGAAAAAAGATTAAAAAATAACTTTAAAAATTGTTTTTTAAACTTTACACAGTTGATTTTTAGGTTTATTATCTCTTGCGTTAAGTCAATGGAGTTAATCAATGAGTACATTAAACGACACTAAAAAAACAGCAGAAGATTGGCATAGAGCTGATATCATCGCTGCTTTACATAAAAAAGGTTGGTCGCTTAGACAACTCTCTTTGCAATATGGATACAGTCAAGGAAGCACCCTAAAAAATGCCCTAGACAGACCATGGCTTAAAGGTGAACGCATTATTGCAGATGCAATAGGTGTTCCTGCCGAAGAGATTTGGGCAGAGCGTTTCGCACACCGTAACAATAAAAAATTTGCTGAAAAGGTAGCTTAAAGAGGTTTTTATGAGTGGAAACAACTTAAAAACGCACTTTTCAGCAAAAGAATTATTAGCTTTTAGTTTATCCGCTTTACCTAATTCTGTGCAAGGAATTATTTACCAAGCAAAGAAACAAAATTGGGCAACTCAAAAAAGAGCTGGTCAAGGTGGTGGCAATGAATACGCCCTTGTATCAATGCCCGAAGTTATCCAAACCGAAATCCGTAAGAAATTTGCGGTCGATGTAGTGAAAGCTCAACCGAAACAACTCCCCTCAGTGCGTGCAGAAGTGGATTTGGCGAACCTAACTACAAAACAACGCGAGATAGCAGATGCTCGAATGGCGTTGGTGCAGTATGTGCTAGAGCTTGAGCAGTCAATGAGTCGAATTAAAGCGGTGACTTATTTATGTGATCTTGCAAAAAATGGCAAGTTGCCTGCACACCTTGCAGAGCTAATTGAAGTGGCGAATGCTAAGAAATCAGCTAAGCGGACACTAAGTGTGCGTACCTTAAATGGTTGGGTGGTGGATTACTGCAAAGCCAAGAATGTAGAGCAACGTTTGAAATTGCTTGCTCCACAAGTGAAACAGGCGGTTAAGCCTGAAGAGATTTGGTGGCTAACCTCTTTTTTAGGTGTTTACCGTCAGAAAAATGGGATTTGTTTAACGGAAGCCTATCGTCAATTTAAAGTTGAATGGGCAAGTAATTATCAAGAAAACCCGATTTTACTCGCAGAAATGCCAAGTTTGAGCCAAGTGCAACGAGCGATGGCAAAGCTACCGCTCTATGTAAAAGAGTATGGCAGACGAACAGGCTCACATTACAAAACGTTATTAAGTTATGTGAAACGGGATTGGTCAGCATTAAGAGCAAATGATGTGTGGATTGGGGACGGTCATGCTATGAAACTGAAAGTGGCTCACCCAATACATGGCAAGCCATTTACCCCTGAATTAACCATGATTATTGATGGTGCAAGTCGAAAAATTGTGGGGTGGTCGATGGCATTAGCGGAAAACGCTTTTGCAGTAGCAGATGCCCTACGCCATGCCATATCAACCCATGGTGTCCCAGCTATCTACTACTCAGATAACGGTGGTGGGGAAAAGAATAAATTTTTAGATGCGGAAGTAACGGGGATGTTACCCCGCTTGGGTATCAAGCACGAAACAGGGATTGCAGGTAATCCGCAAGGGCGTGGGATTATCGAAAGATTAAACAAAACAGTGGGGTTATTGATTGCACGCCAGTTTGAGACTTACTACGGCACAGGGGCAGACCCTGAAACCACTCGCAAGGTGCTTTACGGTGTGAACTCTTTGGCTAATGCGAAAGGCACAGTGCTTACGCCAGTGCAAAAAAGAGCGAAAGGCAAGCTCCCAAGTTGGCAACAGTTACTGGATATGGTGCAACAAGTGGTCGATTGGTACAACCAAGAGCATATCCATAGCGAAATTAGATGTATACCAGCTAAGAAATATCAGCAGATGTTACACCCAGAAGATGTGGTCATGCTGACGGATATTGAATTGCGTGATATGAGCCGACCTGAGTTTATCCGCACGCCTGAGCGAGGTTGGATAAGTTGGTGTAACAACAAATATTTTAATACCAAATTATTAGCGGTAGATGGGCAAGAAGTAGTGATTGGAATTGATATCCATAACGCCGAAAGCATACAGGTGCGAACCAAAGACGGCAGATTTGTGTGTGATGCGATTTGGAATGGTAACACAAGAGAAGCCTTTCCAGTGGCGATGCTGGAACAGCAACGTAAAGAACGCCATCAACGTCGCAGTAAGCTTAAAGAGCGACAACTGGCAGAGATTGATGCGGAGCTTAATCCTGTTATTACGATTGAGCATAAACATGATTTTAACTTGTTGGCAACAGCAAGTAAGCCGAAAAAAGAGCCTGTGCCGTTATTTTTTACACAGGCAGAACGAGAAGATTACGAAAAAAAGTTAGCGGTAGGAGGCTAAAAAATGAAAAACCAACAGCTTAAAGAATTTATGCAAGCCCAAGGGTTAGGACAAAAGCAAGTAGCGAATGCCTTTGGTGTATCTGTGGCAACAGTGAGCCAATACTTGAGCGGTAAATATCAAGGCAACTGCGAAGAATTAGATCGCAAAGTAGATGAAATGCTCGAACGCCAGAAAGCTAAAGTGGTTGAGGCTAAATATAACGCTGAATTTGTACCAACTTTAGCGGCAAAACGTGGAATGGAAGTGATGCAGTTTGCCCACGTTGAAGGTGAAATTAATGTGATTTTTGGGGCAGCAGGTTTAGGAAAAACGCAAATGTTGAAAGAGTACGCTCGAAGAAATAGCTCTGCGGTGTTAATTGAGGTTGATCCGAGTTGTACGCCGAAAGTGCTACTACGCAAGATTGCAGAAACGGTCGGGGCAACGGCTCGTGGAATTAATAACGAGCTCTTAGACAGTATTGTAAGCAAACTTAAAGGCTCGGAGCGGTTGTTAATGGTGGATGAAGCAGAGTTGCTCTCTACTCGCTCATTAGAGTTTATCCGCCGCATCCATGATTTATCAGGTATTGGGGGGTGTTGGCTGGTATGCCTCGCTTGTTGGTTAATCTCAAGGGTAAAAATAACGAGTTAGCACAGCTCTATAGCCGAGTGGGTTTTGCGTGCGATTTGGGTAATGCCCTACCTGATGATGATTTAGCGTTATTGGCTGAATCTGCATTAGGTACAGATGAGTTTAACGCACCACTGATTAAAGCGTGCAAAGGTAATGCACGCCGATTAAGCAAACTGATGCGTGGCGTGGTGCGGTCAAGCGAAATCAACGGCATACCAATTAGTGCCGAGCTGGTTGAGCGTTATGCAGGTATGTTGATTAGTTAGGTGACAGATGACGTACCGTCAAATTTATGCGGCGTACCGTGGAGATGAGAACGTGGCAGACGGTACGGCGGAAGAATTCGGTATTATGTAGCAGTTGCACAAAACCTAAAATGCAATCTCAACCGCAGTAAAATTTTTGATGCCCTTAATCGTTGAGGGCATTTATTTTGGTAAATTTTAGCTGATTTTCTCACTTGTTTGCCAATGTTATTGGCTTGCGATGTAAATTTTCCCATCAATGGGCGTAGTCAATCCGCTTAACCTTGTCAAAGGTAAGCTGATTCCCCTGTTCATTCTAATTAGTTTTGTAATTAAGAAAATTAGGCTGCCAACAACTCTTGCTCGTACTTCATTCTTTCATTGAGATTTTTGAAGTAGGACTGGGAAATTTCTTCAGGGCTAAATGCGGTCATACTGATAAGCTCTTGCGTGCGATGATTCCCTTGCCAGTAACCCACCCATTCCCTTAATGGTAATACCCATAAGCAACGTTTGAGAATATCACTAAATAGGTCGCCATTAGACTTTTGACGATTATCTGACATAAACGCCACTTGGTTGGCATAATGTAGGGCGTATTTATTATCACATTTGTGATGTACACCACGATGTAAATCACGGAAACGAGCATTAAAGGATTCGGCGAGATTATTACTCACACCTTTGGCACTATAACATTCTTTATGATTAACACTCCAACGAGCGTAGTGAAAATCCAAACCTTTATAGGCTAGATTTTCATCACACATAATATCATTGCCTTGTTTTACGAATTGATGGTTTAATGCCAAAATTGTTTTAGCATTTTCAGTATAGTCCATTGTAACGATGGTGCGATTTGAACCCCACAATGTTTCATCATTAGAAGCACGTTGATTTAGGCTGATAATGAAACGTTTAGTTGGTCTCAATTTAGGATAGTTTGTCTTTTTATCTCGTTGTTTATGTTGATTCTTTTTAAAATTTGCTTTGCGTAGCTTATAGTTAATCAACGTCCCATCTTCGTGAATTTCCCCTTGCAATGGCGTTAAATCTCGAGTTTTGAATAGGGCTTCACGCAGTTTATGGCAAAGGACAAAAGCCGTTTTATAACTAATATTAAGGTGACGGCTCATTGTTATTGCTGAAATCCCTTTGACTTCATTCGCAAAGAGAAGAATGGCAGCCAAAATATCAACAAACGGTAGTTTATGAAAAGCAAATGCTGTATTAGTTGTAATATAGAAGTGGCGTTGGCAATGTTTGCAACACCAACGTTTGCGAGATTGAAGAAAGTAAGCATTGTGGCGAATACCGCAATGCGGACAACAAACATCGTGAATATTATCAGGATTACCCCAACGGTTTGCTTTCAAAAGTTGGAAGGCTTCATCTTCACTTAAACGGAAGATATGTTTAAGGGATAATGTTTTAGATTTGCTTGAAAGTAAGTAATGAGCCATAAGTATTCCTTGTGTGTACAAGGCACTCAAAGCTAAACGCCAGACATAAAAAATCGCCCACCTGAATTTTCAGGTCGGCTCAAAGCGTTTTGCCCTGAATACCGTACTGTCACAAGAAATACGTGGACTTTAATAAATGAGTTGCAAACCCCAAATAGTCCCCTAATAAAAGGGTTCTACGCCTATATGGTTCGCTATGCTTCTTTGAAAGAAACTAGGCTAAATATAAATAAATGGTTCATTGGCAAATTGTCATTGTTCATCAACGATGAACGGCATTCAAAATAGATCTACGTTGTTTTTCTGTCAAATAAAAAAGCAACCCATTGCTAGGTTGCTTATGAACTGTGATTCTAAAAAATGGATATATAACAAGTTAATAAACACTAACCTGATTACCTTTAATACTCACAATATAGTTATGTGTAATATAGTCTGCACTACCTGATAATCTGTTACCAATAGAATTAGCCATAATTCTACACTTCTTCACACCGTTGTTATCAGATATTTCTTTAGATTCAAAAGAAGAAAATGCAATATAATTCTGCATTCTTGTTATACCTTCAGCAATACTTCCTGCACCTTCCATTGCTCGACCAAACATATCCCAGAGTGGATTAGAGCGGTCTAACCCTTGCGTAGCGTGCCCTACAAAAAATTGAGCGAGTTTATTTGCTTGAACATTTTGAGCTCGGATTCCTTCGTTAATGAATCTGCGGACTGTTTCTTCAACAACATAATCATCGCACTCAATTTCCTTTTGAAAGGTAGGTACTAGTTGTAAAGGCGATATACTAGGCACTAAAACATCTATACTAAATGCAGTAGCAATCACTGGAAAAATATATTTTCCAAACTTAGAAAAAGCCATTCTATTCTCCTTGTTGTTTTTCAGGATTTTCAGACTCTTTTTTCTTTAAACTAGGTATTTTGCTAAATAATTCTTTAGGATATGTGCATACTATTTTCAGGTATGTTTTTAGAAATTCGGCTGAATTAGCATCAAGATGAGATGTTCTACGATGTGCAATATAGCAACCAACAATAAGGTAGAAGTAAATCAGTTCTTTCATAATGTTTCCTTATAACTAAAAATCAATACCAGGGAAAACCTTGTATAGTATGTGTACAGTCTGATGTAGTAACTAACGGTGTATATCAACCACACTAGTTGTGGGTACACTCATCAATTAGTGGGTAAAAAATGAATATCAACGAGAAAATCCGAAGAATCCGTGAATCAAAAGAATGGTCGCAAGAACAGATGGCTGAAAAACTGAATATGTCATTAAATGGCTATGCCAAGATTGAGCGTGGTGAAACAAAGTTATACTTAGACAAGTTAGAGCAAATTGCTCAAATCTTAGATATTGATGTTGTTGAGTTAATCCAATCAGGTGAGAAAAATATCTGCTTTCAAATTGAATCGCCGTTAGGTTCGGTGTATCAAGGTGTGGGGGAATCATCGCTGTTGATTGAGATTGAGCGATTGAAGTTGAATCTTTCGCATGCTAACGAGAAGGAAAATTTATTGAATAAGTTGCTTGAGCAGAAAGATAATGAGATTAATGCATTGAAAGATTTACTAAAAATGGCTATGCCCGAATAAAACATATAAAAACATTGTGTTCTATCGTAGAGAGACAAGATAACAGTTGAATTCTATTGGGAAAAATATTTAAGGAATAAATGTGAGCAAACAAATTAAACTTAGAGCATTTGAAATTGTAAATAATGATATTAGTAAAAATCTTCAAGTCGTTAATTTACTCAAACAAAAATTAGATAGTTCAACTTCTAGTAATGAGCGTAGAATGCTTTTAAGTGAAGATGATCCTAAGAAGGAAGAAGATTTAATTTCTCACTTCAATACTGATAGAAACAACGTTGTTTTTGCAACAATGTTACGTATTGCACTCGGTGATAATGTTCAGCATATCGATGAGACTCTTTTTCAGAAAGCCAATTTTTCAATTAGTGACTTACTGAATGCTAAACTTAATACAAGTGCTATATATAAAGATCACTACTATTTTTTGCTATCTGATCGTTTTGTTGTTACAAATCTATCTAGCAGGACGACAATTACTCGCTTACAAACATATTTAAACTGGTTTCTCGGCGAGTTACTAGAACTCAATCCGATAATTGAGCTTAAAGAAGAATATGATTTGAGTAATGTAAGATCACTGGTTATTCAAGATCCTGAGAATAAGAATACTACAAATATTGACAGTACGGCTAAAGATAACACGAACTCAACTGTGGTATCCAAATTCAAAGACATTACTCACTTTGCAATAGAACATGTGAAAGAGCTATTTGCTGATGCAGAAGATTTAGATGAAATTGATTTTAGTCAGTTAGTTTCAGCCAAACTACTTATTCAAATAAAGAAACCAACTAAAAATTCTCCAGAAGATGTTAAAAAAGCATTTTCAGCAATGTTAAAACCTGTATCAGATCTAGATAATATCTCATTTAAAACTCGTAATGGCACATCAGTTACAGGAAACCAACTTCAGAAGATTAAGCAAGTAGAGGTAGATACTACTGACACAGGTAAATTAAATGAACAAACACTTTTCCAACAAATGGAGCTTTTTATAAAAGAACTCGAAAATGCAAACAAAGATTAAATGGATAGTAATTAGCTTAATCACATTTTTATTATCATTCATCTTATCTCCTTTTCTTAATCAAGAAGATAATATGAATCAAGCTATTGTGCCTACCATTTACACATTGTCAGGTATTATGTTTTCTATTGGAATGGGAATCGCTTGTACATTTAACCCTAGCCAAATTAGAAATGAACAAGTTTTTCAACGAGTCAAAAAAAATATAACTAATGTAAGAAATACATTTTTAATGTATTTTATGCTATCTACAGTTACGTTTTTAATTAGTCAAATTTTAGCTAGAAACCATATTTCCGTAATGAACTTTACTTTGATATTTGATCCTAAAATCTTGGCTTTATTATTTTCTATAGTGAGTCTTATTTATTTTATTGTTAATTTCCTTACTATCCAAAAGTTGATTTTTGATATAGCCGAAAGAGCTATGAATGAAAGTAAATAAGTCACCTTCTCAGCGGCTTATTTATATTTCATTTTTATTACTTCAATATTTAAGTAAATCATCTAATTTAAGACGTTCTTAATTGAATGAGCGAAATTTAGTTATGAGAAAAATTTGGTAGGAAATCAATAGAAATATTTCTTGATATATTCATAACTAAATACCTGTGTCTGGTGTATTATCTCAGAAACAGGTATTTACAAAAATTGTGGGAGAGTTCTCACACTAACACTATATGACTAGGTCGTTTTTCTACATTAAAAGTATTGTATGTTTCAATATCATCTTTATTAGCCTCTAAAAAAGCTTTGAGAGATACTGTTCCCATTTTCAATCTATCTACAAAGGATTGGATTGCTTTCCTTTCCTTTCTGATTCAGATAATAATGGAACAACTATATTTTTAGCATCGCTAGAGCTTATTTCTGCCAATCCATCTGAGCCTCTAGCTAATGATCTCATTTGAATAGCCCATGCTTCTGTATTCAAAAAAGCGAGAAGATCAGCTAAAAATACTTCTTTGCCTTTTTGTATGCGACACCTGTGACAACCATTAGTGACTATTATATCGGTTTGATATTCGCCTATATAACACCATTTTGCCGCACTTCCCCAAATTGAACCAAAATACAAATCATGAGGCTCGGAAAAATGTTTAGCCCTACTAGGTAATTCCCAACCATACATTTCTTGACTTGTAAACTCACCATAAGAAATATCTTCTAATATGAACATATTTATAACGATTTATCCCAATTAAACTATTCTTCTCTCCAGATGAAGAAACTTTTTCAGGAAGAAAATTAACTATATCTCCCAAACGTAGGTGTGGTCTTAATTTTATATTATATATAATATTTTTCACTATTTGATTTAAGTAAATCTGAAACATTATCAGTTCTAAGCCAACTAAAATAATTTAAAGCTGACATAGAATATCTTATTCTATCTAAAACTACTGGAAAATCAGTGTTTAGTACAAGCTCTCCATTTTTATCAGATATAAAACTACCATCAATGGGATTTCTTTTATATACAGGTTTGGCTATTTTATTTCCTGCTTCCCAACCTAAGTTTTCAATAGATTCTATAAAGAAACTATAATCTTCAGAATTTAACGATGATTTTAGTGGTTCTTTTCGTTTTTCAAGAAACAATATACTGGCACTAACATCTGCACCGCTGCTTTTAAAGCTAAATCTAGGTAAAGCACAAATACCAGCTATCTTAACATGGCGTAAAAGCCATTCTCTAAAAATTAAAAATTTTTCGGAATGATTCCCTAAATAACCATTAGGCAGAATTATTGCTATTCGTCCTTCTTTTTTTGCTTTTCTCACGCATAATTCTACAAAAAGAAGCCCTGATTCCTGCTGTGATAGCAATGAATTTTTATCTAAAATAAAAGTATTTTTTTCTAATATCCATTGAAACCCTAAGTCAAAATTTTTAAGAACCTCAGTTCTTCTTTCTAAAATCTTACTACCAAACGGAGGATTGCATAATATTAAATTATATTGTTTATAATCATCATTTATTGTTTCTAATGAATCAATTTTCTTTATATTGGTTTTCCCATCTCCATTTAATACCATATTTAATATAGCTACTTGAACTGCATTATCTGAGTTATCATTACCCCAAATATAATCTGCATGCCCATGATTAAATTTTCTAGCAGTTTGAAATGCTGCAACCAAAAAATCTGCGCTACCACAAGCAGGATCAAAAACATGCTCGCCAAATTTTAAGTTCATCACATCTATAATAAAGTCTGTTATCGGTGTTGGTGTAAAAAACTGTGCGAGATCCCACTTATAAAGTGATTTTGCAAATTTCATATAAAATGACTGTATTATATCTCTTTTAGAATATGTAATTCTGATGGGAGATAATACTTTTAATATATCTAATAACGCATCATTTTTTATTTTAAAATCAGGAGTCAACGGTTTTGGTAAATGAGAACCGTAAAAATCAATAACTCGAGCTAAAAGATTTTTAAATCTAGGGATAGAAATGTTATCAGGTATTCCTAAAGATCTAAAATCTTGAATTTCCATAGCTTCATGAGGTTGTCCTTCCTTGCTATGTTCATCAAATATTTTTACCAATAAAATCTTTAAGATTAATTCATATCTTGCAGAAATATCAAAACCTTGTTGATGAAGAGTATTTTCAATATAATCAAATATTTCAATTAAGTTATTGTTTGGTTTTGTTTCATTAAATGAAATAGGTTTTATATTTATGGAAGCACCAAATTCAGGTAATAGATTTATTAAACCCTCTCTAATTTCTTTTTTATCATTTGAAAAATCTTGCCAAAATACTCGTTGTTCTAAATTATCCCAGTATAATCCTAAACATTTTTGGATGTTTAGCAAAATCTAAAAATGGTTTAACTTGAGTTTCTTTTACATAGTCTGATTTTGAATTATCTTTTTTTACTTCACATAGTATAATCGCATGTTCCAAAATTGAATCGACATCATTTGTAATTGTAACTTTATCAACATCTAATACAGCGAGATCACATCTAAAGTTATTTCTACCATTATTACCAAATTTCTTAACTATTTGTTCGATAATAATATTTTGTTTTGGATAACCTTGCGATAATAAATAGTGTATTGCCTGTATTCTATAATATTCTTCAGTATATGTTAGCTTATTTTTAGATTTTTGAGATGTTTTTAATACCCCTCGTATAGGGCAGATGAGTTGAACTTGCTCTACTGACATTATGCCACCGCCTTTTTCACAGTTGCATTTGACAAAAATTGAATGGAGATTAAGCTATTGCGTTGCGTTGAACATTTTTGAGATCCTTATTTTAGTATATCAAGTAATAATTACTGTTTCTCTGAAATTTCTTTAAAAGAAATTGAGAAAGCATCTTTTAAGTTTTCAGGCATAGCACGGTAATCTGAAATTAATTTCGTTTCTTGCTCTGACATTACAGTTTTTTGTTGTTCAGACTGAAACATTCCGCCTTCACCACTTACAAGCCAGTTCAAATTCACTCCAGCTTTAGCAATGGCAGTCATTCCTTCTGCATTAGGTTCACGTTCACCGCCAACATAACCTTGTAGTGTGCGATAAGCGACCCCGTCTGTTCTGCAAAATCTTTAATTTTCCAGTTTTTTGCTTCACAAACTTGTCTTAGTCTTTCTGATATGCACATTTGAGCGTTCCATTTTCAATACTAGATTGAAAAATACCGCAAACGAGTGCATATTTGACATTGAATGAGGAATATTCTATCACGTTTGAGCGTGTATGAAATACTCTGATAACATAATTTTTGGGGCTGTATTAGATTAGTAAGTATGCTAGTCTATAAAAATGAAAATAACTCATTGTAAATTAAAGAAATCTATACAGAAAAAGCTCCTTGAGTTTTTTGTGTTAGAAGTGACAGCTCGATCAGCAGCTAATATTTTAGGTATCAATCCAAATTCAAGTGCCTTGTTTTATCGTAAAATTCGTGAAGTCATCAGCTATCATTTAGCCCTTGAAGCCGATGATGTTTTTGATGGACAGATTGAGCTTGATGAAAGCTATTTTGGTGGTCATCGTAAAGGAAAACGAGGGCGTGGAGCAACCGGTAAAGTGGCTGTTTTTGGCTTGTTAAAACGACAGGGAAAGGTATTTACGGTGGTGGTAGAAAATACCAAAACCGAAACGATAATGCCTGTAATCACAAGGAAAATCAAGCCTGACAGTTGGGTTTATACCGATACATATCGTAGCTATGATGCTCTTGATGTGAGCCAATTTCACCACGAACGCATCAATCATTCGGAGTTGTTTGCAGTGAAAGAAAATCACATCAACGGTATAGAAAACTTTTGGAGTCAAGCCAAACGGATACTCCGAAAATATAATGGAATTGACCGAAAAAACTTTCCTTTGTTCTTGAAGGAATGTGAATTTCGGTTTAACTTTGGAACACCAAAAGAGCAGTTAAAAACATTGCGAAAATGGTGTGGAATTTAGGGCTGATCTAATACAGCCCCTAATTTTTTGGCAATTAAAAGTTTTTACGGCAATTTAAATTTGCAATCTAAATTATTAAACTAATCAGACATATATCATCAGAAATAACTACAATGACCCAGCACTTTCTTTTAACCAGCAAAGCTCGCACGCTTTCATCTATTAAGATAGCTCGCCTATCTGACGATGAAGCATTTAGCTTATTATGCGAGCTACGCTGGGGGGAGTAAAGAAGTGGTGGTTTGCCCTAAATGCGGTGTACAACATAAAGCCTACTTTATCTCTACTCGCAAACAATGGCGTTGCAAACATTGCAGGCACACGTTTAGCATTACATCAGGAACAATTTTTGCGAATCATAAACTGCCGATTCAAACCTACTTATTCGCTATTGTATTATTTGTAAATGTGGTTAAGGGAATTTCAGCCTGCCAACTCTCTCGTGATTTGAATGTACAGTACAAAACCGCTTTTACCTTATCACATAAAATCCGTGAAAGCCTGATTGTACAACGTGAGCTTTTTCCACTTTCAGGCGAGATTCATATTGATGGTACTTACGTGCATTCCGCTCCACGTCCAAAGAATAAGAAAGTTGAACGTGTAGATAGACGTTTAAAACAAATGCTAATCCAAACAAACGTGCGGTATTGGTTATGCGTGAATGTTACGCTAAACAGGAAACCTTATCTAATCCGCAGTTAGTTGGAGCAAAAAGGACCATCACGTTTCCTATTTTGTCAGAAAACACTGAAACCGTGAAGAAATTAGCTCACTCACATATTGAGCCAAACAGCCGTATTCATACCGATGAAAACAGTGCTTATGATGAATTAATCGTAGATTACAACTTACAACGTGTGAACCATCAAAAAGAATATCGCAGTGATGAAGGGATTACCAATAACCTTGCAGAAAGTTACTTTAGTCGCTTTAAACGTATGTACTACGGACAAGTTCATAAAATGAGTAATATTTATCTCGATAATTACGCAAACGAAATAGCCTATCGGGAAGATACTCGCAAACTGGATAATTTAACGATTTTCAACGATATCACCAGTAAATGCCTTTCTACACCATCAGAAAACGCTTGGAAAGGCTATTGGCAAGGTAATCACAGACAAGTAGAAAGGCTAATAATGTAATATGGCAGACCCAATTTACTATACGCAGATTAAACAAAAAATCGCTCAGTTTGAACGAGAAAAAGAGCAGGTATAGGCTCACCTAGCTCTAGTTGAACGCCGTATTACTTTACTTCATCAAGCCTTAGACGTAATGAACATCGGTGAAGATGAAGTTCATCAACACAACACCGAACATTTTAAATATCGAGTTTACCATAAACGCTTTAACGGCAAATTAAGCCAACTTATCCAACAGGTGATGAAAGCTGAACCACATCGTTTTTGGCGGGCAGAAGAAATAACAGAAGCGGTACTCGTTGCATATAAACAAGCCCATCGTCCTATTACTAAAGATTATATTGAGTCTGTCCGCTCCGCTTGTGAACGCCTTGCAAGACGAGAGATAATAGAGAGAGTTGAAGTTGTTCGATACAAAGTGATTCAATGGAAATGGAAACAAAGATAGCGGTAGAATACCACTATCAGACCGCTGACAAACCTCCAGACATTGCTTTGGAAGTTTGATCTAATAGGCACAGAAAAAAAAGAAATGCCTATGCTTAAAAATATCGCCTCTCCCTGATACGAACTCGAGATGATAAGTCTTGAACAGCGTATTCCCAAAGACTATCTCGTCCGCAAGGTTGCTAAAGCGATTGATTTTGAATTTATCCGTGATGAAGTCGCTCCTCTTTATTGCCAAGACAACTGCCGCATGGCTCTTGATACTGTTCATTTGTTTAAAATCATGTTATTGGGTTATCTCTTCGGCATTAAAAGTGAACGGCAGTTAGTAAAAGATATTGAAGTCAGTGCAGCTTACCGTTGGTTCTTGGGAATGTGATTAACAGAAAAAGTCATTGATGCCGGTCCCCTAAGTCAAAATTATCTTCGCTGTTTTAATGGCACAGATTTTATCAAGATGAAGTGATAGTAAGAAAAGCTAGAAAACTCACCGCTTGAGTGGTTATCCGGAGTGAAGCGCAAGGAAGATGGATAAAACGCAAAAAATAAACCCACTTTTATCAGGTTGCTGGTAAAGGTGGGTTTATCAGTGGTCTGGGCTGAATATCACTATTCAGTTTTTTATATCATTTCCGCTTACTGTGTTGGTTGTAATGTGCTATTCAGTATGCTTCTAGATGTTTCAGGAGCAATTTAACTGCCCTTTTTACTAGAGCTACCATAATCCCCGCACAAAAGAACACTGGCTCTAATTTATCTCAAAACAGTTAAATTTAAGCTAAAAAACCATAAAAATGGCTTTAATTTTGTTTTTTTTAGGCTATAATTTCAAAAAATTATGTTTCTTTATAAGGATTTTTGTAAATTTATGGCTAATGTGATAAATGAAATGTTTATTGATGTAGTAAATGACGCTCTTACTGGGAAAAAAGATAGTCTTTTGATGAGATTGAAAGTAATAGCTAAAAAGCTAAAGAAAGAACTACCTGACTTAGCAAAAGAATTGGAATCTTTAATTTCCACTTCAAGCACTAATGCTGTCGCAAGAGGGCAATCATTAACACCTCAATTTTCTCCTGTTGATGCCGATACCAGACAAAAATTACTAATTGACGTATATCCGGTAATTATGGATACAGTTCCTATATGGTCAGAAAAAGTAAATACTCAGTTAAATCGCTTTATAGCTGAGTGGGAAATGAAAGAATCCTTACATAAAGGCGGGCTACATCCATCTACATCTCTGCTCATAAGTGGTCCGCCAGGAGTAGGTAAGACATTATCTGCCAAATGGATTGCTCATAAACTTGACATACCCCTCCTAACTTTAGATCTCGCCAGTGTAATGAGTAGTTACCTAGGTAAAACCGGCAATAATATTAAAGCCGTACTCAATTATGCTTCATCTTTTCCATGTGTATTATTACTTGATGAGTTTGATTCAATAGCTAAAAAGAGAGACGATACAACTGATGTCGGTGAATTAAAAAGATTAGTAACCGTTATTCTCCAAGCTATTGACGAATGGCCTAAGCAATCTGTCTTGATAGCAGCAACTAATCATTCAGAGCTTCTAGATCCTGCTGTTTGGCGACGGTTTGACAGTATTATTGATTTTGAGCTTCCAAATCAAGAGCTAATTAAAAAGTATCTGATATCTAAAGATATTAGTAATAATCTGTCAAATTATATATCAACTAAATTACATGATGTTTCTTATGCCATAATAGAAAGAGCCATCAATCAAGCTAAAAAAAATTCTATCATAGAAAAAAGACCTTTCAGTGCAACATTAATTAATGAATTATTAGGTGATAATGTTTTACTGGAAAATGTTATTGAAACGATGTTATCAACAAATATTTCTCAACGAAAAATTGCACAAGACTTAGGAATTTCAAGATCTCAAATACAAAAATTTGTGAAAGAACAAGGATTACAACAATGAATAATAAAAATATGCTTCTTGGTTATGGAGAAACGCTTACTAGGCCAGTAAAATTGAATACAGGCGGAGGACCTAAAAATAAGCCGTATACATATGAAGAAAACAAACCTGTTATTGTAGCGCAGCTAAATAAAGTCATTTCTGAAATTAACGACACACTACCGCTTGCAATGCCAGAGGGAAAAGCAGTAGTAAAATTCGTTCTTCATCCAGCTTTTTTAGCTAAAAGTTATTTTCCAGTTAAGCTATTAAATAAATTTTCTCTTCAAAGTATAGGCAGTAAGGCTGTTAGTATTAAACCTAGAAAAGATATCAAAAAGAGAGGGAAGAGAGAAGAATATACAACCGCCTGTATTTATGTGTCCGGTAAAAAAGAAAATTTTCAGGACTTTCTTGATACATTAAATGAAGACAACCTAAATCAAAGCTTAAAAGATGATTTTATTACGTTAGAAAATATATCTACATTAACTACCTCAGATAAAATAAAAAGTTTTAATAATGATGAGGTTGTAGCTGTTGAAATAGCTTTACATACACCCAATACCCCTTCAGGGATTGTTGATGCTTTTGAGGTATTTGCAAAACAAAATGGTGTTTTCGTAGATAAAAAAAGAAGCATAAGCGTAAAAGGATTAACATTCATACCTGCTAAAGCCAGTAAAAATATGGCATTGAAACTCGCAGAATTCTCTTTTCTCCGGAACTTAAGAGAATTACCCCAATTACGGGTTAATGATCCTGTGATATTACGTTCATCTACCAATGACTCCAGTCTTAGCCTTCCTTCAGAAGGAGCTATAAATCCTGATTTAAAAGTCGCAATATTCGATGGAGGACTAGGAATTAATAATTTTGATCCTTGGGTTAAAGAATATATATGGAGTAATGGTAATACCAGTGCGCAATTACTTTCTCATGGGCAAGATGTTACATCCACTGTTCTTTTTGGTGTTGTGAATAATGATACTAAAAAGCTTAGCGTACCTTATTGTAATATAGATCATTATAGAGTGTTAGATTCGGATATTAATAATACTGATATAGATTTATTTGATGTTCTTATCCGTATAAAAACAGTATTAGAACAAACAAAATATGATTACATAAACCTAAGTTTAGGTCCAAGACTCCCGATTGATGACGATGATGTTCATGTATGGACTTCGACCCTTGAAGAAATTCTTGCTAAAAGCGGAGCACTTTGCACCGTCGCTGTTGGCAATGACGGACATTTGCCAGAATCACTGAACCGAATTCAACCGCCTTCAGATTTAGTTAATGGATTATCTGTTGGTGCGGCAACTTCTCTATCAGATGATTGGAAAAGATGTTTATATAGCTGCATTGGCCCTGGTAGAAGCCCCGGGTATATAAAACCAGATGGTGTTGCTTTTGGAGGATACACTGAAGAACCATTTCAAACATATAGTCCGATGACTAACGGAATTGTAAGCACTGCCGGAACTAGTTTTGCTGCCCCGTTAGTATTACGGCAGGCAATAGCCTTAAGTACATCCTTACAATATAACATCACGCCGTTAACAGCTAAAGCTCTTCTCGTACACCATGCAGAACCTAAAGATTTTCCGCGTCATGAAATTGGATGGGGACGTTTTCCTAATGATATTAATGACATTATCTATTGTAGTGATGATGAAGTAAAAGTTATTTATCAAGGAATACTCAAACCATCACAATATATGAGGGTCTTAATTCCAATTCCAAACATACCTATACGAGGAAGTGTAACATTAAGGGCAACATTCTGTTTCTCAACGTCAGTGGATCCAGAACATTCCCTTAATTATACAAGAAGTGGACTTGAAGTTATTATGCGAAAAAGTACTGACGATACTCCAGGACTTACATTTCCATTTTTTAATCAGAAACGTATTTATATGGATGAAAGTGAACAACGCGATGCCCATAAATGGGAAAATACAATAAGAAGTGAACACAAATTCAAGGCTAACGAGCTAACAACCCCATGTTTTGACATAATTTATTATGGAAGAGATTGTGGTATGCCTGTTGTTCATATAAATGAACTGGAAGACTTACCTTACGTTTTGGTTGTAACATTATCTGCAGAGGAAATGCCTGAGCTATATAACCTGATAAGACAGAGATACCAAACACTCCAACCAATTCAGGTACAGCAACAAATTGTATTACAACACACTTAATATTTTAGTACAATAAAATATACATGATAAAAATCTGAATATCATTGTTCAGCTCAGACCGCTGGCAAATCTTTAAAGCAATGTGAGCAATCTTTAGGGGCAGCGGTCTGATAGCGGAGAATACCGCTATTTTCTTATGTTCCAATCTCTTTTAACTTCCATCTGTTCTTCGGGTTTTGACTACGCCCTACAATAGAATGCTTTTCGATAATCCCCTGACTATGTAATCGTCTTAATGCATGAGAAAATGCAATAACAACTGACTGGAAATCCGATTTATCAGGCGTATAGCCTTCCAATTCAAAAGCCTTAATCACAATCTCATTTGTTGATAACCACTGATTTGGAAAATGCTTAAAAACTTTAGCAATAAATTCATTCGGGCGATAAGTGTAAGCTCTAGATTTCTCACCACGTTGTTTTGTCGCTAATGAAAATGGCTCACTGTTTAACGCTATCAAGGCTTGCTGTAACGTAGCAATATGCTGTTTAGCCACCTCAATACATCTTTCGAAATAGGTAACGTCTTGTGTTAATTTAGCGATTTTCTGCTGAATAGCACTCATACTTACTTGCTTTTATCATACATAAAAATCCTTGTGGTTAGTAAAACTCACAAGGATTGTAGTAAAATTTAGTTAAGTAGTCTTTGTGCAACTGCTACATAATACCGCATTTGTTGCGTATTATTTGCTTGGTATAAAACATCACCAAAGTATGGAATCCTTATTAAAAAATACTGAAAATGGATTTATGGCTATTGGTAATATTTTACTGATTATAGGTGCCGGAGGGGCATTTAACAGTATTTTAAAGGCGAGCGGATTAAGTGATGGATTGGCTGAGATTTTAGCAAATTTTAATACACATCCTATTCTATTGGCATGGCTTGTTGCTATTGTTTTACATGCCGCAGTGGGTTCTGCAACGGTAGCAATGATGGGAGCAACGGCAATCGTGTCGCCATTACTTGTTACTTACCCTGATATTAGCCCCGAAATTATTGTCCTTGCTATTGGTTCTGGTGCGATAGGATGCACTATTGTAACGGATTCTCTCTTTTGGTTGGTCAAGCAATATTGCGGTGCAACCTTGAATGACATTTTTAAATATTATACCGGTGCAACTTTCATCGCTTCCGTATTAGCACTCGGGTTTACATTTTTATTATCAACAGTGATTTAGAGGTATCATTATGAAAATTCAACATTTAATGCAAGATCCTTTCATTCAAAAATTAATGCGTTTTGAAGAAGTGATGTGGTTTAATCCTAAAAGTGCGGGGGTAAAAACAGGATTGTCTTACGTTGGGTTGGATGTATCCGATACTCAACAGGCGGCGGAACGTTTGCAGCGTTTTGCTCCTTATTTTTGTCGTGCTTTTCCTGAAACTCAAAAAACGAAAGGTATTTTGGAATCTGAACTGGTATCTATTGATAAGATGAAATCGGCATTAATCGATCATTATCATATGCCGATACAAGGACGTTTATTGCTCAAAAAAGACAGTCATTTACCAATTTCAGGGTCAATTAAAGCAAGAGGCGGAATATATGAAGTGTTGGCTTACGCAGAAAAATTGGCATTAGAACACCATTTAATTACCGAAAGTGATGATTATAGTCAATTGTGCGATGAAAAGATCAAAGATTTTTTCAGCCGTTATAGTATTGCAGTAGGATCAACGGGGAATTTGGGGCTTTCCATCGGTATTATGGGGGCTGTTCTCGGCTTCAAAGTTAGTGTGCATATGTCAGCAGATGCAAGAGAATGGAAAAAGCAAAAGTTGCGTTCATACGGTGTGAATGTTGTGGAATATACACAAGATTACGGTGTAGCTGTCGCTCAAGGACGGAAGGCAGCTCTTTCCGATCCGAACTGCTTTTTTATTGATGATGAGAATTCGACAACACTTTTTTTAGGTTATTCCGTTGCAGGTCAACGACTAAAACAACAATTTTTGGAACAAGGTATAAAAGTAGATGAAAATCATCCGCTCTTTGTTTATCTTCCTTGTGGTGTTGGCGGTGGACCTGGCGGTGTTGCATTCGGATTGAAATTGGCATTTGGCGATTATGTACACTGCATTTTTGCTGAACCGACTCATTCACCTTGTATGCTGCTCGGTGTTTATACAGGGTTACATGATAAAATTGCGGTACAAGACTTGGGTATTGATAATATCACAGCTGCTGATGGTTTAGCAGTAGGGCGTGCATCAGGATTTGTTGGTCGGGCAATGGAACATTTGTTAGACGGTTTTTATACTATTGAAGATCAAAAGTTATATGATTTACTGGGGCTATTGCATAAGACAGAAAATATTCAACTTGAGCCTTCTGCTTTGGCAGGAATGATAGGTCCGTTGCATATCAATCACTCCGATTATTTAAGAAGATATCACATCACACAAGAACAATTGGCAAATGCAACACATATAGTGTGGGCGACTGGTGGTGGAATGGTACCTGATGTTGAGATGCAAAAATATTTGTCACTCGGGCGATTTTAAAATATTCTCCCCAAGTTGGTTTTTGGGGAGAAGAAAGAGTGCAAGTGCGGTAGATTTTTAGAGAGTACTGGAAATAAATAATAAATTTGATGCGTCACTATTTTGTTTATTTTTAAGCACATTCTGATTTATTTGCAAACATATTGCCTGTTAAACAAGCAAACAATTAAGATTTTGTAATTTTTTAAAAATTATTGTTGACTTAAATAAGAAAAAAACGTTTAATACGCACCACTGACTTGTTGCCTCGATAGCTCAGTCGGTAGAGCAGGGGATTGAAAATCCCCGTGTCGGTGGTTCGATTCCGCCTCGAGGCACCATTCTACTCCTCCTTAGTTCAGTCGGTAGAACGGTGGACTGTTAATCCATATGTCGCTGGTTCAAGTCCAGCAGGAGGAGCCAACTCTATGTTAGTTATGTTATAGAACGATGCCTTATTGATTATTGTTTTGTTAAGAGGGTGTCAAATAGAAAGTCAAGAATTTATCTCAAAAATAGATTTTCCCAATTTAAATTTAATTCATTTTAATAGTATCAATCATTCATATTAAACTTAATGTCTTCGGGACATGGTAATTCCGCCTTTCAGTGTTCCCTATGCTAGTATATGCATCAACAAGCACAAGTTATATTGCTTATAATATAGAAATAGTGCATTTGCAATGCTTGCAGAATCAATGTTGGTGAGGTGTGAAAAAATGGGTAATGATGAAGGTATATTTTTTTCAAAGAAAATTAAAAAAATTAAACGTTAAATAATGCTTAATAATAAAACAAAAGTGCTTTTCTTTTGTTAATTTGGTAAAGTATATACATCAAAATTCAAATTAATTAGTTAAAAATTAAGAAAAATGATATGTATACATCAAATTTCACTAATTTAATCTTAAATGTAGACAGCTATAAAGCCTCGCATTGGTTGCAATATCCCAAAGGAACAGAATATATTTCCTATTATATTGAAGCTCGTCGAGAAAGTTTTGATGTAGTGATGTTCGGTTTACAGGCCTTTATCAAAGAATATTTGCTTAAACCTATTTGCCAACAAGATGTTGATGAAGCAGAAATTGTATTAAAAGCACACGGATTGCCTTTTTATAGAGATGGTTGGCAACATCTAATACATAAACATCAAGGTTATTTACCCTTAAAAATTGAAGCTGTATCAGAAGGAACGGTCTTACCTGTTGGTAACGTGGTTTGTCAAATAACCAATACAGATCCTGATTTTTTTTGGTTAGTCGGCTATTTAGAAACCGCACTTTTAAGGGCAATCTGGTATCCTTCCACTGTTGCAAGTCTTTCCTATTTTTGTAAAAAGCAAATTAGACAAGCTTTAATAAAGTCTGCAGATGATCTGTCCGGTTTAGACTTTCAATTACATGATTTTGGTGCACGAGGTGCATCAAGCCTTGAAACTGTTGCGTTGGGGGGATTAGCTCATTTAGTTAATTTCAAAGGAACAGACAGTGTTTCTGCCTTAATTGCTGCAAAACGCTGGTATAACATTAATGAAATGCCTGCATTTTCTATTCCTGCTGCCGAACATAGCACGATCACTTCTTGGGGTAAAGATCGGGAAATAAATGCTTACCAAAATATGATTGAATGCTTTGGTGGAGAGGGAAAACTTTATTCCGTAGTATCGGATAGTTATGATCTTTGGCATGCCCTGGAACATATTTGGGGCGAGAAATTAAAAGATTTGGTGATCGAAAAAGGCGGAAGATTGATTATTCGACCTGACAGTGGCAATCCTATAGAGATTATTTGCAAAACCCTAGAAATTTTAGCAAATAAATTTGGTTATATTCTTAATCAAAAAGGCTACAAAGTTTTACCTGATTGTCTTCGCATTATCCAAGGAGACGGCATCAATGCTCAAAGTCTACCAAAAATTCTTGATGCTGTTATGCAAAAAGGATTTAGTGCC
Organism: Histophilus somni 2336; assembly: GCF_000019405.1. NCBI lineage: Bacteria > Pseudomonadati > Pseudomonadota > Gammaproteobacteria > Pasteurellales > Pasteurellaceae > Histophilus > Histophilus somni. The sequence goes on from NC_010519.1 coordinate 2,147,680, forward strand.
GAGAATGTTAATTTCGGCATGGGGGGAGGACTGCTGCAACAAGTCAATCGTGATACCATGAGTTGGGCAATGAAAGCTAGTGCCATTTGTATTAATGGACAGTGGCAAGAGATTTATAAGGATCCCATTACCAGCCAAAGTAAGCGTTCTAAAAAAGGTGTTTTGGCTTTAGTCAAACAGGGAAGTGATTGGTTAACAATTAAACAATCTGAGTTAAATGGACAAACTAATCAGTTACAAACCGTTTTTTTCAATGGAAAACTTTTTATCGAAGAAAACTTAACGGAAATCCGCTTGCGGACCACGTCCTTTTTAGTATGACCATATTTTACTCAGTGAGAAAAAGATGATATTTGAAAAAGTATCATCTTTTATTTTTCGCTTAACAATGTACTTACTATTTTCTAGCCAGTGGCGGTACAAATGTAATTCCCATATCCCAAGGTTGTTCAATCCACGTATTTTGTGGAATGTCAATAACATAATCATCAACTAAATTAGCCCCGGCAGGTTTGGCAAAAACAGTAACAAAACGCGCATTTGGGTAGAGTTCACGAATTGCTCGAGCAGTATTTCCCGTATCAACTAAATCATCAACTACAATAAAACCTTCGCCACCATTTTTTACCTGTGCTGCATGCAAAACATTTAAATTGCCTTGCTGATTATGGTCATAACTTGAAATACAAACAGTTTCAATATGACGAATACCAAGTTCACGAGCAATAACTGCAGCTGGAAATAATCCACCACGACTAACGGCAATAATACCTTTCCATTGTGTTGCCGGAAGCAAACGTTCTGATAATTTACGTGTATGCATTTGGAACATGTCCCAAGTTACAACATATTTTTCGCTCATAATTCACCCTAAAGTCAGTTGATAGCGGAGTTCCGCCTGAGAAATAAAATGGCGTTAGAATAACCTGAAATCTATTTTTATGCTATTATTTTCCTTATTTTTCGCTAATAAAGGATAAAAAAATATGTCAGATCTTCAATCTCTGCAACCTAAACTACTTTGGCAATGGTTTGATCAAATTTGTGCTATTCCACATCCTTCTTACAAAGAAGAGCAGTTAGCACAATTCATTATTAATTGGGCAAAAACAAAAGGTTTTTTTGCGGAACGTGATGAAGTCGGTAATGTATTAATTCGTAAACCGGCAACAGTAGGAATGGAAAATCGTAAACCTGTAGTACTACAAGCACACTTAGATATGGTTCCACAAGCTAATGAAGGGACAAATCATAATTTTGATCAGGATCCTATTTTGCCATATATCGATGGTGATTGGGTTAAGGCTAAAGGCACAACGTTAGGTGCTGATAACGGTATTGGTATGGCATCTGCACTTGCTGTCTTAGAAAGTAATGATATTGCACATCCGGAGTTGGAAGTATTGTTAACCATGACTGAAGAAAGGGGGATGGAGGGGGCGATTGGGCTACGTCCAAATTGGCTTCGTTCTGAGATCTTAATTAATACCGATACTGAAGAAAATGGAGAAATTTATATAGGTTGTGCCGGCGGTGAAAATGCAGATCTTGAATTACCTATTGAGTATCAAGTCAATAATTTCGAACATTGTTATCAAGTTGTGTTAAAAGGGTTACGAGGCGGGCATTCTGGTGTGGATATTCATACCGGACGAGCTAATGCAATCAAAGTGTTGCTTCGTTTTTTAGCAGAACTTCAACAAAACCAACCGCACTTTGACTTCACTTTAGCAAATATCCGTGGCGGTTCTATTCGCAATGCTATTCCAAGAGAAAGTGTTGCCACTTTGGTCTTTAATGGTGATATTACCGTATTACAAAGTGCGGTACAAAAATTTGCAGATGTAATCAAAGCCGAATTGGCACTAACTGAGCCAAACTTGATATTTACACTTGAAAAAGTTGAAAAACCTCAACAAGTATTTTCCAGTCAATGCACGAAAAATATTATCCATTGTTTGAATGTTTTGCCAAATGGCGTAGTACGTAACAGTGATGTCATTGAAAATGTGGTAGAAACATCATTAAGCATTGGCGTGTTAAAAACTGAAGATAATTTTGTTAGAAGTACCATGTTAGTGCGGTCATTAATTGAAAGTGGCAAATCCTATGTTGCTTCTTTATTAAAATCTTTAGCCTCATTAGCACAAGGTAATATCAATTTATCAGGCGATTATCCGGGTTGGGAACCACAAAGTCATAGTGATATTTTGGACTTAACTAAGACAATTTATGCACAAGTTTTAGGTACAGATCCTGAAATCAAGGTAATTCATGCGGGACTTGAGTGTGGGTTATTGAAAAAAATCTATCCAACGATCGATATGGTATCTATCGGACCAACAATTAGAAATGCACATTCTCCGGATGAAAAAGTACATATTCCGGCTGTGGAAACTTATTGGAAAGTATTAACCGGTATACTTGCTCATATTCCATCACGTTAAAAATTGATATACAAGACAAGTATAAAGAGCTGTGTAAATTTGCAAAGAATTGAGCAAGCACATTAGATAATTTTCTCATTCTTAAAACTAAAAATCCTTGTAGAAAATCGTTTTTTACAAGGATTTTTGTGTTGAACAACAATCTGTTTAATTCAACATTTTCTTTAACTGATATAAACACTCAAGTGCTTGCTTCGGACTTAACTCATTAGGATCAAGCGTTTTTAGCGTTTCAATCACCGCACTTGTATTCTCCTCCTCTTCCATTAAAGTTAATTCCCCTTGAACTTGTGTCAAAACGGACTGTGATTGGTAACTGTTTTGCTGAGAAAGTGTTTCAAGCTGTTTTAATTTCTGTTTTGCCGATTTAATTACATTTTGTGGGACACCGGCTAAAGCAGCAACAGCCAAACCATAGCTTTTACTTGCCGCACCTTCCTGTACCGAGTGCATAAAGGCAATACTGTCGTTATGCTCAAAAGCATCAAGATGAACATTATGGATACCTTCGATTTTTTCTGGTAATCCCGTCAGCTCAAAATAATGCGTGGCAAATAACGTTAAACTGCGGATTTTTTGAGCCAATTGTTCAGCACAAGCCCAAGCAAGAGAAAGTCCATCATAGGTTGAAGTTCCTCGCCCAATTTCATCAATAAGCACTAAACTTTGCTCTGTGGCTTGGTGCAAAATATTTGCCATTTCAGTCATTTCGACCATAAACGTTGAACGTCCGGAGGCAAGATCGTCAGAAGCACCAATACGTGTAAAAATTCGATCAATAGGTCCGATTACCGCACTTTCTGCAGGTACAAAACTACCAATATATGCCATTAAAGTAATCAATGCTGTTTGTCGCATATAAGTACTTTTACCCCCCATATTCGGTCCTGTAATAATCAACAAATGACGCTTTTGATTAAGTTCTACAGGGTTAGCAATAAAAGGTTCTTTTAACACTTGCTCCACAACCGGATGACGCCCTTGCATTATTTGCAAACCGACTTGTGTACTAAATTGCGGTTGAACATAATTTAAGGTTTCTGCCCGTTCCGCTAAATTGGTTAAAACATCAAGTTCTGCCAAAGTTAAACTGGCTAGTTGTAAATCACCTAAGTGCGGTAATAATTGATCGAAAATTTCATCATAAAGTTGTTTTTCTAACGCAAGTGACGCTCCTTTTGCTTTTAGAACTTTTTCTTCATAAGTTTTTAGCTCAGGAATAATATAACGTTCTACATTTTTCAATGTTTGGCGACGTACATAATGAAGCGGTGCTTTATGTGCTTGCCCTTGACTGATTTGAATATAATAACCATGCACCGCATTAAAACCGATTTTTAATGTATCAATACCAGTATTTGCACGCTCACGTTGCTCCAAATCCTTTAAGTAGCGTGTTGCTCCTTCAGACAAACTCCGCCATTCATCAAGCTCCTCGTTGTAACCTTCAGCAATGACACCGCCATCACGAATAAGTAAGGGGGGATTATCAATAATTGCTCGCTGCAAAAGTGCTAATTGCACAGAAAAATCAGCAATTTGTTGTGAAAATGCAACAAAGTGCGGTATTTTTGTTAATTGGTGTTGAATAAAAGGTATTTGTTCCAACGCTGTTCGTAGCCGAGTTAAATCTCGAGGTCGAGCGGAACGCAGGGCAACCCGAGCAAGAATACGCTCCATATCGCCAACTTGACGTAAAAGAGGTTGTAATTCTTCAACTAAATTTTGCTGCAACAGCATTTGAATATGTTGTTGACGATACTGCAATTTTTCAATATTGCGAATAGGCTGGTGAATCCAACGTTTAAGTAAGCGACTTCCCATCGGGGTAACACATTTATCTAAAATTGCAGCAAGTGTATTTTCAGTTCCGCCAGCAAGATTTTGGGTTAGTTCTAAATTTCTACGTGTTGACGCATCAATTTGTACAGTATCGCTATTTTGTAACAAGCTAATACTTTGAATATGAGGAAGTGCGGTACGTTGCGTTTCTTTTGCATATTGCAACAAACAACCCGCAGCACATAATCCTAAAACCGCTTTTTCTACACCAAAACCACGCAAATCTTTTGTACCGAATTGGCGATTAAGTAATTGAATTGCCGTACTTAATTCAAACTCCCAAAGAGGACGACGACGTAATCCTTTGAATTGTTCAATTAAATGTTTATCCTCTAACGCTTCCGAATATAGTAATTCAACCGGTTGAATACGTTGTAACTCCGCTTGTAAACTGGCGGCATCTTGTAGTTCGCTAATTTGAAAACACCCTGAAGTCATATCTAAAACAGCTAAGCCAAATTGTGTTTTTTCTTGATAAATCGTAGCGATAAGATTGTCTTGCTTTTCCGGTAACAATGCTTCATCACTCACTGTTCCCGGTGTAACAATACGTACAACTTGGCGTTCAACCGGACCTTTAGCTATAACAGGCTCACCAACTTGCTCACAAATTGCTACACTTTCCCCAAGTTGTACCAATTTTGCTAAATATCCTTCTATTGCATGATAAGGTACGCCAGCCATTGGAACCGGTTGTCCAGCTGATTGCCCTCTTTTAGTTAGGGAAATATCTAATAATTCAGCAGCTTTTTTTGCATCATCATAAAAAAGCTCATAAAAATCACCCATGCGATAAAACAACAAAACATCCGGATTTTCCGCTTTTATTTTTAAATATTGTTTCATCATTGGCGTGTGATTTTCGAATGTGTGCATGGCTTTCATTGTGTTAATAAGTAAAAAGAATGAGTGGAATTATAACAAAAGTGCGGTCTGTTTTGCTGGTGTTTTTTGTATCTGCTTTCAAGTCAAAAGAATAAAAATATGTCTAAATGATCAAGCGGTTGCTCCTGCCTTTTATATTTTTATCTCGTTTCCACTAAATAAAGGGTCAATTTCCGGCATTACGCCACGCCATAAATAAAATGCGTGAGCAGCTTGCCCAACCAGCATACCGAAGCCATCGCTAATTTTGGTTACCCCCTGTTTTTTACACAATGCAATAAAAGGCGTGTCGCTTTCTTTGCTGTATTGCATATCATAAACGGCAGAGGCAAGTTGTAAAATCTGAGGATTAATATCAATAGTTTTACCTTGTAATCCTGTTGATGTAGCATTGATGATTAAATCAAATGTTTGTATCGGAATATGTTTCAGATCCAACGCCTCAATAGTGCCAAATTGATTGAATTTATGTGCTAAGTCTTCAGCTCTACTAAAAGTGCGGTTGGTAATTAAGATATTTTGTTGAGCTTGTAATAAAGGCAATAAAACTCCTTTTGTTGCACCGCCTGCACCTAAAATCAATATTCTTTGGTTTGGTTTGAGCCAATTTAAACGTTGTAAATCGCTCACTAAACCGGCACCATCCGTATTATCAGCAAATAATGTTCCATCAGCTAATTTTTTTAAGGTGTTACAAGACTCCGCACTTAAACAACGCTTGCTATGTTGTTGTGCCAATTTAAATGCTCGCTCTTTGAAAGGAGCGGTAATATTGCAGCCTTTAGCACCTTGTGCAAAAAAATCGCTCAACTGTTGTTCAAATTTTTCTTCATCACCCAATATCGCTACATAATCTAAGTTTTGTCGAGTCTGCTTCGCAAAATATCGATGAAGTTGAGGAGATTTACTTTGAGCAATGGGATTCCCCCAAACTGCGTATTTATCCATTTTTTATCCTTGTCTAACTAATTGATTAGTAAATAAATCACGAATTTCAGATGGTTTTGTGGCTGAGCCAACCGACATATCCAATACAGGAAAATCCGCCCCGAATTGTAATCTGACTTCATCGCTGGTTTTGCAAGGTGCAATCCCACTTAAATTGGCACTGGTAGAAGTTAAAGCAAAACCTGTTTGTTCGCAAAGTATTTTGATGGCGGGATGTTGGCTTACTCGAATAGCTATACTATTAAAATTGCCACATAAGAATTTAGCAATATCTTTTTTTGCCGGCACAATCCATGTAATGGGGCGAGGATAAGTTTGTTGTAGTTTTTGCCAATGTTGAGAATTGATCTGTTCCTTATCAATAAAAGAAAAAAAATAATCTAATTTGGGTGCAACTAAAATTAAACCTTTTTCTCTTGGGCGTTGCTTTAAAATTAATAATTTTTCTACCGCACTTTGACTAAAAGGGTTACAACCTAAACCGAAAACAGCCTCTGTCGGATAGGCGACGACTTCATTTTGTTTTAATTTTTCAATAATTTGCGTGATATTCATATTGTTGTTTTGAAAATATGTTGACAATTTTTATTGATACACAACCAAGTGCGGTGATTTTCGTCTTCTTTTTTCAAGATTGCACCTTGCATTTGGCAATTGGGGCAAGGGATTAAATGAGGTTTTTGTGCTAATGTAAATTTGCATTTCGGGTACTGATTACAAGCATAAAAATTTTTTCCTTGCCGTCCATGTCGAGCAACAATTTCACCATGTTGACATTCCGGACAAACAATCTGTTGTTCTGTCGTTTCTTGTTCTTCATGCACGACAAAACGACATTCCGGATAACCGCTACAACCGATAAACATGCCGTAACTACCCTGTTTTAGTTGTAAAAAACGACCGCACTTCGGACAATTTTGAGCAAGATTTTTAAGTATTTTACTTTCATTATTAGGGTGTAAAGGCTTGATATAATCGCAAGATGGATAGTTAGAACAACCCAAAAACAATCCTTTTTTTCCTTGTTTCATCTGCAAAACAGCTTCACATTGAGGACAATGTTCTTGATGTTTGGTATGTTGGAAAAGGCTTTTTGACATATTCTTTTTTCAATCCTCGTGAGAAAAAACAACAATAAACGATCCTATCAATAATATCAACTTACAATCCTAATTTGAAAGCCATTCTAGCACAGTGTAGAATGTGCAACATTGTATTTAGGATAAGAGTTTTATGAATTTACAAGATCATTTTTTGATTGCCATGCCTCATTTAGAGGACGAGAATTTTCAGCGTTCCGTTGTGTATATTTGTGAAAATAATGAACAAGGCTCAATGGGATTAGTGCTAACTCAAGCAACAGATTTAAGCATTGCTGAATTATGTGCAAAAATGAATTTTATGATGGCGGATGAGCGTGAATATTCCGATAAATTAGTTTTATTAGGTGGGCCTGTAAATTTAGAGCATGGTTTTATTTTGCATAAGAAAACAGCCCAAGAATTTCAGCATAGCTATAAAGTTACAGATCAAATTTATCTTACAACTTCGGCGGATATAATTAATACTTTTGGTACCGCACAATCACCGGAAAAATATTTGGTTACTCTGGGGTGTGCAAGATGGGAGCCGAATCAACTGGAAAATGAAATAGCCAATAATGATTGGTTGGTTGTGCCTGCCGATGAAAATATTTTATTTGATGTGAACAGTTCGGAACGTTGGTTTGCCGCTAATCAATTATTAGGTATTGAGCATGTAAATTTTTCGTATCAACAACAAATGGAACATAGTTAATGTCAATTACAGTTTTAGCCTTTGATTTTGGCACAAAAAGTATCGGTTGTGCTGTAGGGCAAAGTATAACAGGTACGGCACAAGCACTCCCGGCATTTAAAGCACAAGACGGTATACCTGATTGGTTAAAAATTGAAAAATGTTTGAAAGACTGGCAACCTAATATTGTTGTTGTCGGGTTACCTTTAAATATGGATGGTAGCGAGCAAGATCTCACTCATCTAGCGAGAAAATTTGCTAATCGTTTGAACGGTCGATTTGGTGTGAAAGTTGAATTACAAGATGAACGCCTAACAACCAAACAAGCCCGTGATGAAATATTCCAACGAGGCGGTTACCGAGCCTTAAAGAAAGAAAAAGTAGATAGTATTTCTGCCTGTTTGATTTTAGAAAGTTGGTTTGAAAATGGTGCTTGTGGGGAATAATTACACTAAAATTAACTCAATTTCCATTTCTTTTATCGATTCTTGGGCATTTAGTAACAGCTTGTCATCGCAAATAATGCTATTGAATACATTTAATTCACAAATAGAAAATGTAGCTGTTTTTCCATATTTAGAAGAATCAGATACCAAAATTTTGTTGTAACTGGATTGCAATATTGCTTTTTTAACAGGCAGTTTTTTCTCATCCGGTGTAGTTAAGCCTCTTAAATTCCAAGATGATGTGGAAATAAATGCCAGATCAATTGAAAGCTGTTTCAATAACTGTGTAGCCAATTCACCAACAGAGGAGAAATTAGATTTATTAATTGATCCTCCTGTATGAATTAATTCACATTGTCCATGTTTCATCAAGAAATTAGCTATCACAAAATCATTTGTAATTACCAACAGATCTTCTCGTTGAGCAATATTATGTGCGATTTCTAATGTTGTTGTTCCGGCATCTAAGTAGATAGTTGTATTTACCGGTATTAGCTCAGCCGCTCGACTACCAATTTTTTCTTTTTGTAGCGTGGAAAGCAAAGATTTGTCATTGTGTGTCGGTTCAATAAATAAATGTTCTAATAATTTCACACCGCCGGAAACTGAAACAACAATACCTTCTTGCTCTAATTTTTGAATATCTCGACGAACAGTCATATGAGATACACCTAATAATTTTACTAATTCATTGATACTAATAATCTCTTGCTTACTAATCAGCTTAAGAAGTTTTTTTTGTCTTTCTGCCGGTATCATTTTTTACTCCTGATTTTTTACATAATTATATCACTTTTTCCATTTAGGCTAATATCTATAAAATTAACATTATTTAACAAATAATGTTAAATAATGTGATCGTGATCTCATTTTTTTTGTAAAAAAAAGTGCAAAATACACCATCAAATAACTTTAAAGGAGTGATCAGTATGAACCAAAAACTATTTTCTGTCGCTGTTATTGGTTTAGGTGCAATGGGGATGGGAGCTGCAAAATCATGCATTCAAGCAGGATTAGATACCTATGGCGTTGATTTAAATTTACAAGCCTTAGAGATTTTAAAAACAGCTGGAGCAAAACAAGTGAGTACAAGTGCGATAGGTTTTGCAAAAGATTTAGATGCAGTTTTGCTATTAGTCGTCAATGCAAATCAAGTAAATAATATTTTATTTGGGGAACAAGGATTGGCACAGCATTTAAAACCTAAAACTGCGGTAATGATTTCATCCACTATTTCTGCACAAGATGCCAAAGAAATTTCACAAAAATTAACAAAACTTGATTTGATAATGTTAGATGCACCTGTATCAGGTGGAGCTGCAAAAGCCGCTCAAGGTGAAATGACGGTAATGGCATCCGGATCTACAGAAGCTTTTGAGAAATTAAAACCGGTTTTAGACGCAGTTTCAGGTAAAGTGTATAACATCGGAGAAGAGATTGGTTTGGGTGCAACCGTAAAAATTATTCATCAATTACTGGCGGGAGTGCATATTGCTGCAGGGGCGGAAGCGATGGCATTAGCCGCAAAAGCAGGTATTCCACTTGATTTGATGTATGATGTAGTAACTAATGCAGCGGGCAATTCATGGATGTTTGAAAACCGAATGAAACATGTGGTAGATGGCGACTATACGCCTCTCTCCATGGTCGATATTTTTGTAAAAGATCTCGGTTTAGTGAATGACACGGCAAAATCTTTACATTTTCCACTTCATTTAGCTAGCACGGCTTATTCAATGTTTACTGAGGCTAGTAATGCAGGCTACGGTAAAGAAGACGATAGTGCGGTAATCAAAATTTTCAGTGGTCTTGATCTGCCGAAAAAAGGAGGACACTAAGATGTTAGGTGTCATAGCAGATGATTTTACCGGTGCAAGCGATATTGCGAGTTTTTTAGTCGAAAATGGCTTAAAAACAGTGCAGATGAACGGTATACCAAAAACCGCACTTCACAGCAAAGTTGATGCAATTGTAATTAGCTTGAAATCACGTTCCAATCCTGTTGAGGAAGCTATCCAACAATCGTTACAAGCCTTAGATTGGCTAAAACAAAATGGCTGTACCCAATTCTATTTCAAATATTGCTCAACTTTCGATAGTACTGAAAAAGGCAATATCGGACCGGTAACGGATGCGTTAATGGCTGCATTAGAAACTGATTTTACTGTCATTACCCCCGCACTTCCTGTTAATGGGAGAACTATCTTTAATGGTTATTTGTTTGTAGGTGATGTATTGCTGAATGAATCCGGTATGCGTAATCATCCGATTACACCGATGAAAGAGGCTAATTTAGTTCGCTTAATGGACGCACAGTCTCAAGGTAAAACTGGGTTATTGACTTATGCAGATGTTATTCAAGGTGCTGAGCGTGTGAAAGTACGTTTTACAGAATTAAAACAACAGGGCTATAAATATGCAGTAGTGGATGCGGTAGATAATTCACAGCTTGCGGTACTTGCTGAAGCCGTGGCGGATTTTAAATTGGTTACCGGCGGCTCAGGTTTGGGGGCTTACATAGCAGCGTATCGCTCAGGCGGTCAGAAAGGAACGAATGCTTTTGTACCGAATAAAGGCAAAACGGTTGTACTTTCAGGATCTTGTTCTGTGATGACAAACAGCCAAGTCAATGCGTATAAAGCCCAAGCACCAAGTTATTTCTTGCAAGCCGAGCAAGCCATTAACAATCCAAATTATGTGGAAGAACTTTATGCGTGGGTTGTTGAAAATCTAAACGGCAACTTTGCACCGATGGTTTATGCCACTGTACCGCCTGAAAAATTGAAAGAAATCCAACACCAGTTTGGTGGGAATAAAGCAAGCCATGCGATTGAAACTACATTTGCAAAACTTGCAAAAAAATTGAAAGTTGCAGGGGTAACTAACTTCATCACTGCAGGCGGTGAAACATCGAGCATTGTAGTCCAGCAACTTGCTTTCTCTGGGTTTCACATCGGCAAGCAAATTGCACCCGGTGTGCCATGGCTACAAGCAGTCGAAGAGCCGATTTTTCTTGCCTTAAAATCTGGTAACTTCGGTAAAGAGAATTTCTTTAGTTTTGCACAAGGAATGTGTGTATGACAGAACTTGAACAAAAACAACAAATGGTTGCTTTAGCTCGTTCATTATTTGAGCGGGGATATACAGTAGGTGGTGCAGGCAATCTATCCGTGCGTTTAGATAAAAACCGTATTTTAGTTACGCCAACAGGTTCTTCACTCGGACGTTTAGAAGCAGATCGACTTTCTGTGTTAGATATGCAAGGAAATGTGCTTTCTGGTGATAAACCGTCCAAAGAATCGGTTTTCCACTTAGCGATGTATCAGAAAAATCCGAGTTGCCAAGCGATTGTACATCTACATTCTACTTATTTAACCGCACTTTCTTGTTTGGAAGATTTAGATACGGAAAATGCAATACGAGCCTTCACCCCTTACTACGTGATGCGTATCGGCAAATTACCTGTAATTCCTTACTATCGCCCGGGCAACTTCAATATTGCCAAAGAATTAGGCGAGAGAGCTTTAGACGGCAAGGCTTTTCTGCTTGCGAATCACGGAGTGGTAGTTACAGGAGAAAGCCTAATAGATGCCGTAGATAATACTGAAGAATTGGAAGAAACCGCCAAACTCTATTTTATTTTACAAGGTCAAAAAGTGCGGTATTTAACCGATGATGAAGTCAATGACCTGAAACACAGAGGAAAATAAACATGCCCAAATTTGCTGCAAATTTAACCATGATGTTTAACGAAGTCCCTTTTTTATACCGTTTTGAAGCAGCTGCTACTGCCGGTTTTAAATATGTGGAATACCTTTGGCCCTATGATTATCCAGCAGATATGCTAAAGGAAAAATTAGATAAGTATGGTTTACAACAAGTTCTATTTAATACTTCAGCAGGCAATGTAGACGCCGGCGAATGGGGTGTCTCTGCGATTCCGGGGCGTGAAGCGGATAGTCACCGTGACATCGATCTTGCTCTTGAATATGCTCTTGCCTTAGGTTGTTCACACGTTCATGTGATGGCGGCAGTTGTACCGCAAGGCGAAGATCGAGAAGCCTATAAACAGACTTTCATCAAAAATGTGCAATATGCGGCAGATAAATTTAAACCGCACGGTATTAAAGTCTTGTTAGAAGCACTCAGCCCGGAAGTCAAACCTAACTACCTGCTGAAAAGTCAATTCGACACGCTAGAAATTGTTGAATCCGTCAACCGAGATAACGTCTTTGTACAGTTGGATTATTTCCACGCACAAAATGTAGATGGCAACTTGTCTCGCTTAACCGACAAACTCAACGGCAAATTTGCCCATATCCAAATTGCCTCCGTGCCGAATCGCCATGAGCCTGATGAAGGTGAAATAAATTACCAATATCTCTTTGATAAATTGGATCAAATTGGCTATCAAGGTTTTATTGGCTGTGAATATAAACCACGCTCTGACACCTTAGCAGGTTTAGATTGGTTTAAACCTTATCAACAAAAATAAAATAGGTGCTCTTTATGAATTATCAGTTACTTTCTTATCCTCTAGATGTAAAAGATCCTGGTTTTCCAAATGAACCCACTCTAACTTATGATATTTGTACAAGTACTGCACAGGGAGATGTGTATAACAGTGCTATGATTCACTTGTTTAATCATTTCGGGACACATTTTGATGCACCTAAGCATTTTAATCCACATGGTTTATCTATTACTGAATTACCTTTAATGTATTTCATTTATGAAAAACCCCTGTTAATTGATTTGCCTAAACCTGTCGGTTCGCTAATCGAACCTGAGGATTTATCCCCTTTTTTAACTCATATAAAACAGGCTGATTGTTTATTAATTCGTACTGGCTTAGAACACTTAAGATCTGAAAATCCACAACAATATGCTGAAAATGGTGTTGCCGTAAGCATTCAGGCTGCAAAATTTTTGATTGATTATGCCAGTAATTTAAAAGCTATTGGATTTGATTTTATTTCTCTTGCTTCACCAGCGAATCCTGATCATGGCATCGAAGCTCATCAAGTAATGTTAGGAATGTATAAAGAAAAATTTATTTGCATTATTGAAGATATGAAATTATCGAAGCTTAATAAAAAAACATTAAAACGTGTTTTAGCTATGCCTTTACTTGTTAAAGGAATTGATAGTGCACAAGTTACTGTGTTAGCAGAAGGATTTTAGTATGAACTCAATGAAAAATTATTTTTGGGGATGTGTATTTTTATTATTTACTTTCCTAAGTGCTTATCTTGCTTCTTTATATGATCGTGATTTTGGACGAATTGAAGTCAGTTCAGTAAGTTTTATGACAGAAGAAATGCAACCTATGGTAGCTAAACTTTATCGTCCTGTTTCCGCAACCGCAGAAACACCAAAACCTGGATTACTTGCATTACATGGTTATCAAAGCGATAAAGAAGCAACAAGTACTTTTGGTGCTTTAGAATTAGCAAAGCGTGGTTTTGTCGTATTGGCTATAGACCATTTTGGACATGGCTATTCAACAAAATTACCTGCATCAAATAAGAACATGAGTGGAGCAAATAATGGTTATCAATATTTGAAAACTTTACCTTTCGTTGATAAATCACGTTTAGGTATTTTTGGACATTCCACTGGTGCATTAAATGCAATTCGTGTTGCAAAACTCAATCCTGATCATAAGGCTGTCAATGGATTAAGTAGTAATGGCGGTGACATGGAACTGAATAACTACTTATTAACTCAAGGCTTATATGAAGAGATAGGCGGATATCGTGAAAAAACATTCCCTGTTAAAAATTTAGTTATTCACCCCAACCGCTTAATTGCTTTTGGTTTACCTGAAAACGAATCTTTAGAATGGGATCATACCTATGGTAGTTTTAAGGATGGTTCTGCACGCCGTGCTGCTATAGTTGATGGTACACACCTTGGTGTAATGATTGCTTCTAATAGTAATAAAGAAGCTATCCTTTGGTTTAATCAAGCACTACAAGATGGAGAAAAAGGGGTTGATTGGATAGAAGCAGATCAACAAACATATTGGTATAAGGAATTTTCAGGCTTGTTTGCTTTGGGTTCAGCTTTAATTGCTACATTATTTTTTGCAAACGGTTTGTTAAATAGTGCTTATTTTTCTGTTGTATGTAAACCGGTAAGCGAGAAAACTGCAGTTACTGATAAACAATGGTGGAAGTTTACAACAGTCAATATTGTATTAACTATGTTACTTTATCCATTATTTACTCAATGGGGTGGTGCTAATGAACCTATTGCATCTAAACTGAGTTTTATGCCATTAGAAATGGGTAATGGCATTATTCTTTGGTTAGTGGTAAGTAGTATCATTGGAATCATTTTATTTAGTTTATGGAAAAGAAAAGTTGCTGTTTCGCTGGCAGAATTTGGTGTGACTAGCCATTCTTCAGTATTAACGACAAGTCAAATTATTGTGCGTTATTTACTTCTAAGTATCCTATTAATTTTAGGATTGTATCTACTCACAAGTTTAATTTATCAAGCTTTTAGTGTTGAATTACGCTTTCTATGGCCTCTATTAAAACCATTAACAGCTGAACGTTTTAGTTTATTCTTTGTTTATTGGTTACCAATTTTAGTGTTTTTCTTCATTTTTAATGGATTAATTGTTTCCGTGCAAATGAAACAAAAATTGGCTACATCTTTTAGCTCAACTCTCATTATTTGGAGCATAAAAACAACCATTTTTACCACATTTGGATTAGTTATATTGTGGTTATTCCATTTTGTCCCTAATTTTATGCAAATAGGTCCAGGGTTTGATTTACTTGGGTTACCACAATTCGGTGGACGTTGGATGATGATGTTAGCTGTGATTATTCCTCAATTTATTGTATTTACTGTGATCAATCACTGGTGCTATTTGAAAACGGGATACATTTATTTAGGAGTATTTTTCACCTCTCTATTAATGACTTGGATTTTAGTAGGTGGTCAAGTAATCGGTCGGTTCCTCGCATAAAAATTAATTACTTAGAAAATTTTTAACGAAGTAGTAAAAAGCCCTATTTTTCATGGGTAGGGCTTTTTGCACCCTGCAAACCCAAAATTGCATTAAAAACAAGCGGTTTTTGTTTAAAGTGCAATCTATTTTAAGGAGAACACAATGAAAATTGTTATTACAGGAGGACAAGGTTTTTTAGGACAGCGTCTTGCAAAGACTTTGTTATCCAATTCAACTTTATCAATCAATGAATTAGTGTTGATTGATGTCATTAAACCCATTGCTCCAAACAATGATCCACGTGTGCGTTGTTTGGAAATGGATTTAAGAAATCCTGAAGGTTTAGATGAAATTATTACCGAAAAAACAACCGCTCTTTTTCACTTGGCTGCAATTGTGAGTAGTCATGCAGAGCAAGATCCAGACTTAGGCTATGAAATCAATTTCTTAGCAACTCGAAATTTATTAGAAGTTTGTCGAAAAAATAATCCTAAAGTGCGGTTTATTTTTTCAAGTTCTTTAGCGGTGTATGGTGGCAATTTACCTGAAATTATTCAAGATCACACCGCAGTTACACCACAATCTACTTATGGTTCTCAAAAAGCAATGTGTGAGTTATTGATCAATGATTATTCACGCAAAGGCTTTGTTGACGGCATTGTAGTTCGATTACCAACTATTTGTATTCGTCCAGGAAAACCGAATAAAGCAGCCTCTTCTTTTGTAAGTAGCATTATTCGTGAGCCTTTACAGGGCGAAGAAGCCATTTGTCCGGTTTCGTCAGATTTACGCCTATGGCTTTCCAGTCCAAATACCGTAATTAATAATTTTATTCATGCGTTAACTTTGCCATCGCTACCACAGCGTAGTTGGCACATTATTAACTTACCTGGCTTTACGGTTAGCGTAAAACAAATGTTATCTGATTTAGCTTCAATAAAAGGTGAAAACATCTTAGAAAAAGTGCGATTTGAATTTGATGAAAATATCAACAATATCGTCGCAAGTTGGCCGGCAGAGATTGATAATAAAACTGCTCTTAAACATGGCTTTAATGTGGATGCTGATTTCAAAGAAGTTATTCAACAATTTATTAAAAACGATATGTAACTTAGGAGCAACAGTATGTTTGACTTACCAATTCCAATCATTGGACTATTGATTGCGGTATTTGTCTTAGTCTATTTAGTGTTAAAAACACGTGTTCATGCATTTATTGCTATGCTGATTGCTTCTGCGATTGCCGGCCTTGTTGGCGGGATGTCCGTCAATGAAACTCTCGGTGCCATTAGTAAGGGGTTTGGTGGAACCTTAGGCGGTATTGGTATTGTTATCGGTTTAGGGGTTATGATGGGAAGCGTGCTTGAAGTTTCAGGGGCGGCAGAAAAAATGGCTTACAGCTTCATCAAACTGCTCGGTAAGAAAAAAGAAGAGTGGGCTTTGGCAATTACTGGTTATATTGTAAGCATTCCCATTTTCGTTGATTCAGCTTTCGTTATTCTTTATCCAGTGGCTAAAGCATTGGCAAAAAACGGAAAACGTTCTCTTTTAACCTTAGGCGTTGCACTTGCTGGTGGCTTAGTGGTAACTCACCATACTGTTCCACCAACACCCGGTCCTTTAGGTGTGGCAGGATTATTTGCTGTTGATATTGGTGCTATGTTGTTAGTGGGGATGGCTCTCGCTATATTGCCGGTTATTGGTATTGTTCTTTACGCAAAATGGCTAGATAAAAAATATCCGGAATTTAACCAACAAGTTTTCACTCAAGAAGAATTGAAACAAAAATACGATGACTATATTGAAAGTCGTGAGAAAAAGAACTTACCAAGCTTAGGGTTATCCTTACTGCCAATTGTTTTGCCAATCGTTCTGATCTTTATCAAAGCAATGTTTGATTTAGCTGCAAAAGGTCATGTGGAACTGGCTCAAATGGGAGTTTATCAATTCTTTGCTTTTGTTGGTCATCCAATGATTGCATTAGCAATCAGTGTATTAGTTGCTGTTTATACATTATTACCAAAAGCAGACCGTGATTCGACCGCACTTCATCTCGAAGAAGGAGTCAAAACTGCGGGAATTATTTTATTGGTAACCGGAGCCGGTGGTGCATTAGGTGCTGTGCTACGTGACAGCGGTGCAGGTAAACAACTAGCGGAACAAATTGCTTCATTGCCAATTTCACCAATTCTTATTCCGTTTATTGTTTCAACCCTTGTTCGCTTTATTCAAGGTTCCGGTACAGTTGCAATGGTAACGGCAGCTTCAATATCCGCCCCTATTTTGGCTCAAATTCCAGGTGTGAATATGTTGTTAGCAGCACAAGCAGCCACAATGGGTTCATTATTCTTCGGTTACTTTAACGATAGCTTATTCTGGGTTGTGAACCGTATGATGGGCATCAATGATGTGAAGAAACAAATGATAGTTTGGTCTGTGCCAACCACGATTGCGTGGGGGATTGGGGGTATCAGTGTGATTCTCTGTAACCTTGTCTGGGGTAACGATGGCTCATTATTTGATCTTTTGTTCCCTATTGCTGTAATGGCAATTATTGCATTCTACATCAAGTTCCAAAATAGAACTTTGAATAAATAATCAACGCTCAAATAGACTATGAATGTTATTCGTAGTCTATTTTTTAATCTAAGTGAGGAGTGAATATGAAAAAATATTTTATTTTGGCTAGTGGTTTGCTGTTGTCCACTTTGACCGGTGCAATACCTGATGAAATTAAATCTAATTCCAATGTGAATATAACTTTGCTCGCAGAAGTAACCGCACAAGGGTGGAGTAAGGATTGCCTATCATCATTTCCATTACTCTATTAAATTCTTCATAGAATCTATGATTTAGAGTGATAATCTGCTGAGCGTAAAGGCTTAGTGTTTCTTGTGCACTGTCTAAATGATTCATTTTCTTCCCTCACAAGCGATTAAAGCTCACTAATTTTTTGAAATTTACGCAATGATAATAACCCCATATTTGAGCACCAAATAAAAAATCACTCAAATATAATTGACAACCATTATTATTTTATTTTAATGTGAATATGCTGTAGATCGTTATAGCAAAATTATCAATTAACAAAAAACAATAGGAGGCAACTATGCGTGGACGTCGACTAAACTAATTCTATAAAAAATTATAGAGGTGATCTAATTAGATCGCTTCTATTTATCCTCTATATAAATAAGGAAGCATCTATGAAATATATCACTTCTAAACATGTATTTTTTGACTATCTAAATGAAAATGAATTTGTTATTGGGATAGGTAGTAACCAAGAAATTACAAACAACAAAGATTATTTTAATAATTGTCTAAATTTATGTTATTTTTGTATAAATCCTAAGAGCATTTCTGAAATATTATCTTTTATAAAAGATAATAATATAGACATTCTATATTTCGATAAAATGAAGAAAATGAAGTTTATTACAAAAGAAATAATAGACTTCAATGATAGATACAGTAGAAATCATTTATACTATAATGCATTAGGATATAAAATATATGATATACAAAATAAAATATCTAAATCTCATATTCTTATTGTTGGTGCAGGAGGCATAGGAAATATTTGCTCCTATTTATTAGGAACAATAGGAATTAAGAAGTTAAGTATCATTGATGATGATATAGTTGAGGAATCTAATCTAAACAGACAGTTCTTATTTCGAGAGAAAGACATAAACAAAAATAAAGTAGAAACAATAAAAAGAGAGTTATTATCTATTCGGAAAGATATTATTATTGATATTTTCCCAGAGAAATTAAATAAATCTATTTTAGATAAAATATCACAAATAGATTTAGTTATTTGTTCAGCAGATGATGAGTATTGTATAGATATGATTAATGAATTTTGCTGTTTTAATAAAATTCCTCTAATTAACGTAGGTTACCTCAATGATATTTCTGTTATCGGACCATTCTACATTCCAAAGTTAGAATATAGCTGTTGTTTATGTTGTGATAAGTCTATATATTTAGAAAATGATGTTATAGATGAAAAAGTGAAGAAAATTAAATCAGTTACGAAAGCACCATCTACTATCATTAATAATTTCTTTGCTAGTGCTATGCTTGGTTCAGAACTTATTAAATTCTTTGCACGCGATTACAAATCAATGCAAAGTATTAATTCTGTAATAGGAATTCACAATAAGAATTTTAAGTATGAAGAAATTAAGTTAGCCAAAAATTATAATTGCAAATATTGTGGAGTAAATAATGAGACACTATGAAAAAATCATCACTAGCTGTGTATCTACCTCTGCAACCCGTATGCTGATTGGGGCGGTCTCCACAGTTTATATGCTTGTATCAGGCATTAATTTATATGAAGTTGGGTTAATTAAAAGCACTCAGGCTATTTTGATTTTTGTGCTGGGATTTGCAGTCGGCATTCTGTCAGACCGAATAGAACGAAAATGGCTACATATTACCGCCTTAATTTTTTCGACTTTTTGGCTCTATTTTTTCTACCTTGCGGGTTTATACAAGAGCTTTAACCTCTTTTTATTAGCAGAAATCCTCAATGCGATTTCTCTCTGTATTTATCAAAACAATACCAATGCTTATTTAGTAGATCAGTTTTATCACGAGCAACCGAAAGGTGAACTCAGTCTTGCCTTAGGAAAATTAGGAAAATGGGAGTTTTCCTTGATGGCATTTTCTGCTTTATTAGGAGGGGGCTTATACTCTACGCTATCAGAGAACCTCTTTTTATTAACAACGATTATTATGTCGATCGTTACAGTCGCTTCCTTTATTTTGCTTCCCAAGGTGAGCAGGAGAGCTACACATAAGACTCTACCATTTATTCAAAAGCAGGACTTTTTAATTCTTATACGTAAATTCAGTCGCTACAAACAAGCTATTTTCTTATTTGTGGTGCTAAGCCTCTATTTTCAAATTATCATTCAATATTGGCAAGCAGTTGTTTACGCCATAAACAAATCAGAGCAGAATGGACTTATTCTAGGAGGGATGCTATTTTTGATGTTTATGGTACAATCTTGGGCAGGAAAAGCAATTGAGGTAAAATATCCATTCAGTCGCTTAACCCTTGCCTTAAGCTTTCTCAGTAGTATGGTGTTATCCTTTTTTGCAGAACGGTGGCAATCGGTCTTCTTTTACACAATCGCCATTTGCTTAGCATTATTTGTGGTACGATATACAGTGATTCAAACCGACACAGAGCTACATAGACATTTACTCTCTCGCTTTAGAGCAAAATACGATATGCTACTCAACTCATTAGTGAGAATTTTAACCGCTGTAGTCTTACTGATCATTGGTTATATAAGCAATCTTTATGGTATACAAGCCATTCAAATCATTGGATTAATAATTGCTATCATATTTACCCTTTTTGCATTAATAACTTCACAAAATGTAAAATAGAAAAAACTTAACCCATTGTTTAAGATGAGAAAATGGATGTTTTTATAGTCTATTTTTTAATCTAAATGAGGAGTGAATATGAAAAAATATTCTAGCACCAGTATTGCATTATTACAACAATAAGTATATTCAAGTGAAAGTGTGTCCTATGAAATACAGAACGCAGTTCTTGAATTAAATTAGGTTAACTTAAAAACGGTATAAACCTATGTAATCAGTTATCATATTAAAGATATTAGCTCGTTGGGTTTATTCCAAACCAATGAGTTTTTTCACAGTAAATTTCTTTATGTAGTTTTAGATTCCTACTATAACGGGGTTTACATTGAATAGATATCCATCAAAATTAGTGTCCTCTACATCGGATAGTTCAAGCAATTTAGTTTTAACATTTTCTAGATGTTGCCACATTGCTTTACGTGCCAAAGCAGGATTTTTGCGCTGAATCGCATTTAAAATCGTTTCATGATCTTTAATCCATAAGTGATGGAGATCATTATGTATGATACGCGAATGAAGCTGTGTCCACATAGCATTATTAAAACGATATTTCCAAAGTTGCTCTTGAGTTTGAATAAGGACATCGTTTCCAGTAATTTCGGCAAGAGCAAGATGGAATTCTTTGTCAGCACTGCAGTCATCAATATTTTGAGCAAATAATTCCTTTTCTTTATCAAGAATTTGCCTAAGTCGTAAAATATCTTGTTTGGTAACCTGTTGTGCAGCAAATTCAGCAATACTGCTTTCTAACAACTGTCGTGCTTGAAGTAGTTCAAATGGGCCTACATCTCTTAGCTTATTATCCGCTTCTTCTTGAAGAAGATCTGGGATTTTTATGACGTATATTCCGGATCCTTTTCTTACTTCAATAATCTTTTCCACTTCCAACATTACTATCGCTTCCCTTACGATAGTTCTACTTACTTCAAATCTTTCAGAAATATTTCTCTCGGTAGGTAGCTTATCGCCTATTTTGTATTTTCCTTGAGAAATTTCCTCTTTAAGTATTTTTCCTATTTTTGTGTAAGTTCTAGAATTATTTTGCATAAATCCTCGCGATATTGGCACGCCAAAATAAATTTATGTGATCAATATCACAATTATAGAAAATTGGAATACCAAAAAATATACTTTGATGTTACTGTCTGTTCATAAAATATCATTGACGACATTAAATGTCGATTAACTTTGTTAAAGAGGGAAACATTATGAGCAAATACGTAAGATCAGTTTGTCTCGTGGAACCTAAGAAGGTTGATATAAAGACCGTGTTGTATCCTAAAAAAGGTGAGTGTGATGTTCTGATCAAAGTAGAGAGTATAGGAATCTGCGGATCTGATATTGGTGCATTTAGAGGTACAAATCCGCTGGTAACTTACCCTAGAATTTTAGGACATGAAATTGTTGGTACAGTCATTGAAGCTGGTGTTGGTATGCCAAAAAATATTAATATAGGTGATCGTGTAATTCTCGAACCTTACATTTATTGTGGACATTGCTATCCTTGTTCAATCAGTAGAACAAATTGCTGTGAGGCACTAAAAGTTTTGGGGGTACATATTGATGGAGCAATGCAAGAAATTGTTAGACATCCAGCTCATATGCTTATTAAAGCACCTGATATACCGATACATGAACTGGCTTTAGCAGAACCTTTAACTATTTCATTACATGCAATTCGTAGAACCAAAGTAAAAGCCGGTGAACACGTTGCTATCATCGGTGCAGGTGCGATTGGACTGATGGCCGCATTAGTTGCCAAAGCTTATGGTGCGACACCAATTTTAATTGACATTTTAGACAAGCGATTAGATTACGCAAAATCTATTGGCATTCCAAATATAATTAACCCGGCAAAAGAAAATGATCTTGAAGCTATTAAATCCATTACTAACGGAAGAATGGCTGAGGTTGTTATTGAAGCGTCAGGAGCAAATATTGCTGTACAAAATACGCTTAAATATACTTCTTTTGCAGGACGTATTGCTTTAACTGGATGGCCGAAAAATGAAACGCCACTACCAACTAATTTAATTACCTTCAAAGAACTTAACATTTATGGAGCAAGAACAAGCAAGGGGGAATTTGAAGAAGCATTAAAACTTTTAGAATCCAGAAAGATTGAACCGAAGAATATTATTAGTAAGGTAATTACATTTGATGAAATTCCTCACTACATCGAAGAGCTTTCAGAAAATCCTGATGATTATTTAAAAATCATTGCTGTATTTTAAGTCTTAACTAACCTATGAGGTAATAATTATGAAACTCAAAAAATTAACTAAAGTATTAGTTGTTGCAGGCTTAGTATTTAGTAGTTCGGCATTTGCTAAAACTGTAATTAAAATCGGACATTTTAATTCCGATATGCACCCGTCAAATATTGTATTAAACGAAGTTTTCAAGAAAACCGTTGAAGAAAAAACGCAAGGTCGCTATGAAATTCGTATTTTCCCAAATAATCAATTGGGCGGCGAAGATCAAATCGTAAATGGCTTACGCAATGGTACGATTGAAGGTGGAATTACCGGCTTATTGTTACAAAATGTGGATCCTATTTTTGGTGTGTGGGAAATGCCGTATTTATTTAAAGACAATGTTGAAGCGAAAAAGGTATTGGAATCTCCGATTGCAAAAGAAATTGGCGATAAAATGGAACAATACGGTATTAAATTATTGGCTTACGGCATGAACGGTTTTCGTGTGATTTCGTCCAATAAAAAATTGGAAAAATTCGATGATTTCAAAGGATTACGTTTAAGAGTGCCATTGAATTCCTTGTTTGTGGATTGGGCAAAAGCAATGAATATTAACCCGCAAAGCATGCCTTTAAGTGAAGTCTTTACTGCATTAGAGCAAAAAGTGATTGATGGCCAAGAAAATCCATATATGTTGCTCAAAGATTCCGGTTTGTATGAAGTACAAAAATACATTATCCAAACTAACCATATTTTCTCACCGGGATTATTGCAATTAAGCTTGAAAACTTGGAATAAAATGTCAAAAGAAGATCAAGAAATTTTCTTAGAAGCGGCTAAATTATATCAAGAGAAAGAATGGGAATTAGCGATGAAGATGGAACAAGATGTTAAAGACTTCTTCCATAAAAACGGTAAAGAAGTAATTATTCCGTCCGAGCAGTTTAAAGCAGATATGTTGAAAGCCTCTGAAACACTTTATCAAAATTTTTATCAAAAATATGATTGGGCAAAAGGCGTGATTGAAAAAATTCAAGCCGCTAAATAATTGAACTCATAGGCTGTTTGTTAGCAAACAGCCTTTTTCCTATCGCTTTTTAGGAGATAAAACAATGAAATTTTCTACCGCACTTGACCGCACTTTAAAGATGTTGGCAGTGATTGCATTAGTGACAATGATTTTATTGGTCTTTTTTAATGCCATGCTACGTTATTTTTTCGATTCAGGTATTGCTTGGTCGGAAGAATTTGCTCGAATTTGTTTCGTCTATATGATTTTTTTAGGCATTATCTTAGTTGCCAAAGAAAGAGGGCATTTGACTGTTGATATTGTGATTTCTTATTTACCTGCATACGTACAGATGTATGCCTTATTTTTTGCTGATATATTAGTGTTGCTTGCCTTATCTTTTATTACTTATGGTGCATATCAATTAATGTTGCTGACTTATACACAAAAAATGCCCGCAACGGAAATTTCTACCGCATTTTTATATTTAGCAGCTGTGATTTCTTCCTTATCTTATTTTCTCGTGGTTTTTACCAATTTATGGAAACATTTAAAACTGGCATTTAGAGGAGGGAAAGCATGATGTTAGGATTATTTTTAGGTAGTTTATTCCTATTTTTATTTCTTGGTGTGCCAGTAGCGTTATCAATGTTACTGAGTGCCAGTTTTATGTTATGGCATATGGATATGTTTGATACTCAATTAATTGCTGAAAACTTTGTAATGGGTACTAATAACTTTCCCTTAATGGCAATTCCATTTTTTATGCTGACTGGTGAAATTATGAAATACGGCGGTATTTCTGAGCGGATTATCAATTTTGCTATGAGTATGGTAGGACATATTAAAGGAGGATTAGGTTACGTAGTGATTATTTCAGGTTTAATCTTTGCTGGGTTATCTGGTTCTGCTGTAGCAGACACCGCAGCGTTAGGTGCAATTTTAATTCCAATGATGGTAGCTAAAAAATATGATGTTGCTCGTTCTACAGGTTTAGTTTGTGCGGCAGGAATTATTTCGGTGGTCATTCCTCCAAGTATTCCAATGATTGTATATGGAATTACCGCAGGTGCATCCATTACCAAATTATTTATGGGTGGCACGGTTCCTGGATTATTAATGGTTACAGGATTGTGGTTAATGTGGAAATTTTTATATCGTAATCACGAAGAAAATATAAAACCGAAACAATCTGGTGCAGAACGCTGGCAAGCTTTTAAAAAAGCTTTTTTCCCATTATTGTTACCGGTCATTATCATTGTTGGGTTGCGTGGCGGTATTTTTACTCCAACAGAAGCAGGTGTAGTTGCGGCGATTTATGCGGGATTGGTTAGTCTTGGCTATCGCAGTTTAAATAAAGAAAATTTAATCGAAGTCTTTTTAAATACGATTAAAACTACTTCAATGGTGATGTTTGTTGCGGCCGCGGCGATGATTTCTGCATTTGCAATCACGGTTGCTCAAATTCCAACGGAGTTGGTGCAATTTATCAAAGGATTAACTGACAATTCAACGGTATTAATGTTGGTTATTATGATTTTCTTATTACTCGTTGGTTGTGTAATGGATTTAATTCCTGCAGTATTAATTTTTGTACCCGTATTATTGCCAGTATTGAGAGCTTACAATATCGATATTGCTTATTTTGGTATTATGATGGTGATTAACTTATCGATTGGCTTAATCACACCTCCAGTGGGAACGGTACTTTATGTTGGTTCGGGAATTGCTAAACTTGGCATAAGTAAAATTAGTAAGGGAATTTCGCCGTTTTTGTTAGTTTATGTTGCTATTTTAATGTTGATGGTGTTCTTTCCTGATGTTGTGATTGTACCAATGAATTGGTTATCTTAGTGGTGCTTATTATATCCATTGTTATAAAGACAAAGTTGTCGTAATGACAGAAGCTGGCAATATGAATAAAGCGATATTTTGTAATAAAAATAACGTATAAATCGCAATTTTTACAAATTGATTTGACAGAAAAGATATTCGGGTGTAAAACATTTTTTACATTTCATTAACATTTTGGAACGTTTTATGCTCACCATTCATCATACGAGTGAACAATCACTTCTCTGTGAAATTGCTCCTCCTGCTGAACTTGCCAAGCAACAGCGAATTTGGCAAATTGCAGAGCAGGCTCGGCAACTTGCCAATGTGCAAGAAGTAGTGGTTGGTATGAATAATTTTACTGTCTATTACGATTTATTTGCAGATAGTCAACCATTAATTGAAAGCCTGCAATCATTGTGGGAAAATTATCAACCACAATCAGTTAAAACACCACGCTGTATTGAGATTCCAGTGCATTATGGTGGCGAGTTTGGTGAAGATTTATTTGATGTAGCACAATTTCACCAAACTACGCCAAAAGAAATTATTCGCCGTCATACCGAACCTGTTTACACTGTGTTTATGATCGGTTTTCAAGCTGGATTTCCTTATCTAAACGGGTTACCTGAAAATCTTTATACACCAAGACGTGATATACCTCGTACTAAGGTGCCTGCAGGCTCCGTCGGCATTGGCGGTAGTCAAACAGGAATTTATCCTTTTACCTCACCGGGTGGCTGGCAGTTGCTCGGGCGTACTGATTTAGCACTATTTGATATTCAACAATCTCCACCAACACTATTAAGTGCGGGTGATAATGTCCGTTTTGTTGCAGAGAGTATTCAACTATGATCTACATTAAACAAATACAAGGTTTTGCTCATATTCAAGATTTAGGTCGTTATGGCTTTCGTTCTCTCGGTATTGGACACAGCGGTGCAATGGATTCTTTGGCTTTACAAGCAGGCAATTTATTACTAAAAAATGCAAATAACGCTCCAGCAATAGAAATTACGCTTGGTGGAATGAGTTTGACATTTGATTGCGATACTCCATTTTGTTTTACTGGTGCATTAGTAGAGGCTGAACTGGATGGCGTGCCTGTATTTTCCTACTTTCGTTATACTGCCAAAGTGCGTCAAACTTTAACGCTTAAACGTATTATAAAAGGTAATTATACTTATCTTTGCGTTGCTGGCGGTTTTCTTGTACCACAGGTGCAAGGCTCAGCCAGTACTGATCTTAGAGCGCAATTTGGGGGGTATCAGGGGCGTATGTTAAGAGCGGGGGACTGTATTCCCACCGTTTTGCGTGATATACAGTTATCATTTCTCAGCATTGAACCAATTGATTTTACTCATAAGATTGGGACGACACTTTCGTCTGAATATGAGGCATTTACTACTGAAAGTCGTGAGCGTTTCTTCCAACAGAGATGGGTTCTACAAAATAACAGCAGTAGAATGGGCTACCGTTTTGCAGAAAATTCGTTAAAACTGACCGCACCTCTTGAAATGCTTTCCTATGCGGCACCTGCTGGCACAGTGCAAGTGCCACCTGATGGGCAACCTATTGTACTAATGGCAGATGCACAAACTACAGGAGGTTACCCTAAAATTGCTTGCGTGATTAGTGCTGATCTTGGAAGACTTGCTCAGACATCGATTGGCAGTGCGGTGCAGTTTGAATTATTAAGCCGAAAACAGGCGGTGGCACGTTTTAAACAAGATCAGAACTATTTAGAGGATATTCGGAGAAAGGTAAATGAAACAGATTGATTTAAATGTAGATCTTGCTGAGGGCTGTGCCAACGACCAGCAACTTTTACAGCTTGTCAGTTCAGCAAATGTTTGCTGTGGATTACATGCGGGTGATTACAACGAAATACGCGAAGCGATTTTGTGGGCAAAAGAAAACGATGTACGAATTGGAGCACACCCTAGTTTTCCTGATCGTGAAAATTTTGGTAGAACCAATATGCAATTGCCAGATGATGAGCTTAAGGCTTGTTTATTTTATCAACTTGGGGCAGTCAAAGCATTATGTGATGCGTCTGGTGTGACGATGGAATATGTAAAGCCTCACGGAGCATTATACAATATGGCAGCGAAAGATCCTCATTTAGCCGCACTTATTGCAGAAACAGTGAAAAGTGTTGATCCTTCGCTTAAGTTAATGGGGCTTTCTGGCAGTATCATGCTGACCGTTGCTGAACAGCACGGTCTAGCGACTATCTCTGAGGTCTTTGCTGATCGACATTACCTTGCTGATGGTTCACTTGTGCCTCGTACTCGTGATGATGCAATGGTTGAGAACGATGAGGAGGCTATTTCTCAAGTGTTACAAATGGTGCTTGAAGGTACTGTTCCAACTGTTGATGGCGGTAATGTGGCAATTAAAGCAGACAGCATCTGTTTACATGGTGATGGTGAACATGCAGTCGTATTTGCAACGCGTATTCGCAGAGAGTTAAAGGAGAAAGGGATTTTGGTTACAAGTTCAATTTAGTAAGAATTTTACTAAAAATAGGAATAGATGTTATTTGTTCTAGTCGCCTTTCTTTTGGTTGTTTTTCTTTTACAAAGCAAAGAAAAATAGCCTTGATTTCTAAAACAAAACATAAGGAAAACACAATGTCAAACAATAACCGCAGTGCCCTTATTGGAGCGGCATTTTTAATGGCGACTTCAGCCATTGGACCGGGTTTCTTAACCCAAACAGCGACATTTACCCAAAACTTATTTGCCAGTTTTGGGTTTGTGATTTTGCTCTCTATTTTGCTTGATATCGGGGCTCAATTAAATATTTGGCGAATTATTGCCGTTTCCGAAAAGAAAGCCCAAGATGTTGCTAATGCAGTATTGCCGGGTGCGGGGTATTTTCTCGCATTGCTTATTGTGATGGGTGGCTTAGCGTTTAATATTGGTAATGTGGGTGGTGCAGGCTTAGGTTTGAATATTCTTACTGGAGTATCTCCTGAAAAGGGAGCAATTATCAGCGGTATTATTGCTGTTGGTGTATTCCTATTTCGTGAAGCTGGTAAAGTAATGGATAGATTTGCTCAAATTATGGGGTTTGTGATGATCGCCTTGACTGTCTTTGTGGCAGTAAAAGCCAACCCACCTATCGCTGATGCCGTTGTTCACACTTTCTTACCTGAAAAATTAGATGTTATTGCGATTGTCACCCTTGTGGGAGGTACAGTTGGTGGCTACATTACTTTTGCCGGAGCTCACCGTTTATTAGATGCGGGCATTAAAGGAAAAGAAAACTTAAAAGAAGTGAGCAGAAGTTCTGTTTCTGCAATCTTAATTGCTTCCATTATGCGTGTGGTGCTGTTCCTTGCGGTATTGGGTGTTGTTTCAATGGGTGTCCAACTGGATCCAAAAAACCCAGCCTCAACACCATTTGCTTACGTTGCCGGTAATGTCGGGTTAATGATTTTCGGTATCGTAATTTGGGCTGCATCTATTACCTCTGTGATTGGTGCGGCGTATACCTCTGTATCTTTCATTACCTCATTTTCACCATTCATCGAAAAACACAAAAATTGCTTTATCGTGGCATTTATCGTGATTTCTACCGTTGTGCTTGCTACCATAGGCAGACCAGCCCAAGTGCTAGTGTTCGTAGGAACATTAAATGGTTTAATTTTACCCATCTCACTCGGTTTAGTCTTATTAGCAGCTTATAAAACAAATATTGTTGGTAACTATAAACACCCTATTTGGATGACAATTGCAGGGACTATTGTTGTCGTAAGCATGGCAATTTTAAGTATTATAACTCTCTCAAAATATGTTTTGGGGCTGTTTACTTAATTGATTTAAGGCGATGATAGCAATTTTCGGTTTCTCTTTACTTGGAAGAGAAACCTTTTTCCATTATGATCTTGTCTAAATTTAACGTTGCTGTGTAAACATATATTGCAAATGTATAAAAATCTATCCTTACTTTTACTTGATGATTTGTTCGATTTAGAATTAGTTGCGGGTCTTACTCAATGTGAGAAAGGTAATTACCTTGATTCTATGGTAGATAGACAACAAGGAATGAGTGGCTATATGTTACAATTAACTACTTTTGGTACAGGCATTATTTTTGATGGTAAACATTCTTTTTCCACTCATCGAGGACAATTGCTACTATTCACACCAAGTGCGGTTCAACATTATCACAGACATCCAGAAAGTCAGTATTGGCACTATAAATGGATCTATTTTTTACCAAACCCAAAATGGAATAAATGGTTAAATTGGTCAAATATGGAGGAAAAAATAGGGCGTATTACCATTGGTGATGACCGCTACTTTCAGGAAATCAGTCAGCTTTTCAGCAAAATTGAAGTCGAATTGAAATCAAGTAAATTTTTTAAAGAAGATGTAGCCACCAGTCTATTAGAATACTTACTTATGAAAAGTATTTCCGCCGAGAAAATTGAAGTTATTCCAGTAATTGATCAGCGTATTTTAAATGTTTGTGATTTAATTTTGACCAATTTGGCTAAAAATGACAGCTTAGAAGCACTAGCAAAAAAAGTATTTTTATCGCCATCAAGATTATCTCACCTTTTTAAACAATCTTTGGGTATTGGCTTAGTGCAATGGAGAGAAGTACAGCGTATTTCCGAAGCTAAAAAATTACTTTATTTCTCTAACATTTCTATCTCAAATATTGCTAAATCTTTAGGCTATGAAGATTCTCTCTACTTTTCGAAAATTTTCAAAAAACACACCGCACTGTCTCCGTCTAAATTTAGAACTTTAGAAAGATGTAAAAACAATGAAATGTGATCCAGATCTCACTTTACTTTGTATAGCAGAATTTTCCATATTGATAAAAAAAAGTTACCTATTTTTCCCTCACACAAAAGCATAAGATAAAAATGGCTTTAATAGTATGGTTTCTATTAGAGAGGTAATATCAAGCTTTTTATACGATATTCAATTAAAGGACTTCTTATTTTATGAGGGAAGAATAATGAAAAAACTCACTTTAAAACATACATTATTTTCAGGTATTTTAGCACTGACTTGTTATGGTTCAGTTCTTGCTAATGACGTAGTTAATATTTCTAAAATTGACGGTATGCCATGGTTTAATCGTATGGCAGAAGGTGTTGTACAAGCAGGTAAAGATAACAATATTAATGCTTATCAAGTTGGACCATCAAATACAGATGCTCCACAGCAAGTGAAATTAATTGAGGATTTAATTGCAAAGAAAGTCAGTGCTATTTCAATTGTACCTAATGATGCAAATGCCTTAGAACCAGTGCTGAAAAAAGCCAAGCAAAATGGTATTGTTGTTTTGACGAATGAATCTGTAGGTCAGCCAAGTGCAGATTGGGATATTGAAATTATTGATAATGCCCAGTTTGCTGCCGATTATGTTGAAGAAGTCGCTAAAGCAATGGGCGGTAAAGGCGGATATGTTATTTATGTCGGTGGTTTAACCGTACCTCAACATAATTTATGGGCAGATCTATTTGTAAAATACCAGAAAGAACATTATCCAGATATGTTTGAAGTAACCAGCAGAATGCCTGTTGCAGAAAATATCAATGATGCTCGCCGTACCACAATTGATTTAGTCAAAGCTCACTCTGACTTAAAAGCAGTAGTCTCTTTCGGTTCACAAGGTCCTATCGGTGCCGGTTTAGCCGTTAAAGAAAAACGCTTGAAAAATAAATTAAATGTTTTCGGTATGATGATTCCTTCTCAAGCTGCAAATTTAATTAAGAGTGGTGATATTACGATGGGTATTACCTACGATCCAGCAAGTGCGGGTTATGCTCTTGCTGCAGTTGCTGCCAAAGTGTTGAAAGGTGAAAAAATCGAAGATGGTTTAGAACTCCCTAATGTCGGTAAAGCCAAAGTGGATACAGAGAAAAAACTCCTCCAATTCCATAATGTACTTAAAGTAACCAAAGATAATATCGACAACTTATATTAATCTATATTGAATATGGGTTCTTTCTGAACCCATATTTCTCTCAGGAGGCTTTATGGCATTTATTTTGATGCAAAATATCAATAAGACATTCCACGGTGTAAAAGCCTTAAATCAAGTTAATCTCTCTTTAGATTATGGAGAAGCTCTCTGCCTTGCCGGACAAAATGGTTGTGGAAAATCCACGCTAATCAAAATCCTCTCAGGTGTTTATCAACCGGATAAAGGGGCTGAAATTCAAATTGGTGCGAGCAAATATACCAAACTGACGCCACAAGCTTCTATTGAACAGGGAATTCAAGTAATCTATCAAGATTTAGCCCTTTTTCCTAATTTAACTGTCGCTGAAAATATTGCAATAAATTTACATCGAAAATTAGGTTGGGTCAGCCAATCAGAAATTTATCAAGTTGCATTAAACGCAATACAAAGCATTAATGCAGATTTAGATCTCAATGCTATTTTAGAAGATTTACCAATTGCACAGCAACAATTAGTCGCTATTTGTAGAGCTCTTGCACAAAATGCCCGACTGTTAATTATGGATGAGCCAACAGCATCTCTTACAGCGAAAGAAGTACAAGATCTGCTAAAAGTTGTACTCAAGTTAAAAAGTAAAGGCATTAGTATTATTTTTGTCAGTCATAAATTACAAGAAGTAATGAGTGTCTCTGATACCGTTTTAGTACTTAAAAATGGGAATATGGTTGGACAATACCCTATTAGTGAAATGGATGAAAAACGCTTAGGATTCTTAATGACAGGCTTGGAAATTGACTATAAACGGTTAGATTTGCCCGATTTTTCGCAAAATAGAACCGTTTTAGAAGTTCAAAATTTAACTCTGCCTAACCAGTATGAATCCATTAATTTCTCATTAAGAGAAGGAGAAATTATTGCCTTGACCGGTTTACTCGGCTCAGGTCGGACGGAACTGTGCCTTAGCTTATTTGGAATCACTCAACCTAAATCAGGTGATATTCTATTAAATGGTGAGAAGGTTATATTTCAAAACAACCGTGATGCTATCAAACAAGGAATTGCTTATGTTTCTGAAGATAGAATGACAACTGGTTTAATTATGACTGAATCCATACATCATAATATTATCTCTACTATTTTTCATAAAATCACCGATAAATTTAACATTATAAAATCATCAAAAGCCTATAATTATAGCCAGGAATTAATTGAATCTTTAAAAATTAAAGTAACGGATTCAGATTTGCCAGTAAATACACTTTCCGGTGGGAATGCCCAGCGGGTGTCTATCGCAAAATGGTTAGCAATAGATCCTAGAATTATTATTTTAGATGCTCCAACCATTGGGGTAGATATTGCGAATAAGGAAGGAATATTCCAAATTATTCGCACATTAGCACAAAAAGGTATCGCTGTTATTTTTGTGACCGATGAGGTAGAAGAAGCATACTACAACAGCCACAAAGTCATAGTAATGAAAAAAGGTAAAATTGTAGGTGAGATATTACCTATCTATACCACAGAAAAATCAATTGCGGAGGTTGTTTATGAAAATCACCAATAATCATATTTTATCTACGACAATTTTGATACTGGCAACCTTATTAAGTCTATTCACGAATGACTTCGCTACCATTGAGAATATCTATGATGTAGTCAATAACTATTCAATGCTAATGATTTTAGCTTGTGGGTTGTTTGTGGTGTTACTATCAGGTGGCATTGACATCTCATTTCCTGCTATCACCATTATTTCACAATACATTATGGTAACGGCTATAGGCAAATATGATATCGGTTTTTTCGGCGTATTTGCAGTATCATCCGCAATAGGTATCTTACTTGGTTTTATTAATGCTCTTTTTGTAAACCGCCTTAGTGTACCTTCAATTATTATCACCATCTCAACATTAAATATTTTCTACGGAGGACTACTCTATTTTACCAAGGGTGTTTGGTTATACGATTACCCTGAATGGTTCACCCAAGAATTGCTATTTTTCAAACAAACCTCGCAAGATGGTTTTGAATTCGGTTTATCTTTTCAAGCGATAATGGCGATTTTATCTATATTATTAACTTGGTTGATCACTAGCAGGTTAACAATAGGAAGAAAAATTTATGCCCTTGGTGGAAACCAAGATGCCACCTCTCGTATTGGTTTTAATATTTTATTCCTTCACCTATTTGCTTACGGCTATATGGGATTTATGGCTGGAATGGCAGGTGTTGTGCAATCTTATACAGTGCAGTCTGTTGCCCCTGACTCTCTACTTGGTTACGAATTAATTGTACTAGCAGCCGTTGTTTTAGGGGGTGCAAGTTTATCTGGAGGAAAAGGGACATTATTTGGCACCGTAATGGGAGTAATGTTACTAGCAATTATTCAAAATGGGCTGAACCTTATGAATGTATCCTCGTATTGGCAAACGATAATTACCGGTATCATTATCATCTTAAGTATTAGTGCTACTGCATTAGGGCAATTGAAAAAACAAGGAGTATAACGATGAGAAGCAAATTTGATCATACTATTTTTTATCTGTTGGCTCTTTTTATTATTACTGTTATTGCCTTTAGTATTTTAATTCCAGATATTTTTTGGTCTGTGAGTAACTTTCAATCAATGGCATCGCAAATTCCAGTCTTAGGAATTTTAACTCTTGCAATGGCATTACCTATGCTTACGGGAGGAATAAATCTTTCTATTATTGCCAGTATGAATGCTTGTTCATTAATTATTGCTTGTTTTATTACGAAGCATGCAGGGATTTCTTGGCTATTTCTATCTATTGTATTAAGCTTTTTATGTGCATTAATTATTGGGGTGATCAATGGTGCACTGATTGCTATTATCCGAGTTTCACCGATTCTAGCCACGTTAGGCACAATGACATTAATTAATGGCATAAATATATTAGTAACAAATGGTTCAACGGTTGCTGGCTTTCTAGAAATAATACTGAGTATTAATACCTCAACTTTTTTATGGTTGCCACTGCCTATTCTGATTTTTTTATTCCTTGCTGGACTTGTTTGGTTTTTCTTAGAAAAAACTTCTATGGGTAAAGCGGTTTATTTTATCGGCAATAATGAAAAAGCCACATATTACTCTGGCATTAATACCAAGAAAGTTCTAATTTGGATATATATTATCTCCTCTGTACTCTGTGTATTCGCAGCCCTTTTAATGATGTCTAAACTCAACTCAGCCAAAGCATCGTATGGAGATTCTTACTTGCTCATTTCCATTTTAGCGGCAGTACTAGGTGGATTTAATCCTGATGGCGGCAAAGGAAAACTTATCGGCATTATGTTGGCTCTTGTATTACTACAGGTTATTGAAAGTGGATTAAATATGTTAGGTATCAGTAGTTATATTACGATGATTTTATGGGGTAGCTTATTACTACTGTTTATATTCTTACAAAAAAATCGTCTTTTCCTATTAAAAAACTAAGGGATGTACGTTATGCAAAATGAAAAACAGCTTATTGAACAAGGTAATATCGTTATTGGTATTGAATTAGGTTCAACCCGAATTAAGGCAGTATTAATTACCTCAGATGGTACTATTTTAGCAACGGGTGGAGCAGATTGGGAAAATAGGTTAATTGAAGGAGTTTGGACATACCATCAGCATGAGATATGGGAAAAACTACAAGCGGCGTATGTAGATTTGAGTAAGACTGTAAAAGCAAAATATCACACCACAATTCGTACTGCAAAAGCACTGGGAATTAGTGCAATGATGCACGGTTATTTGCCTTTTGATAAACAGGGAAATCAGCTGGTGCCTTTTAGAACATGGCGAAACAATATAACTTTAAAATCATCGGAAAAATTAACCGCACTTTTTCAATATCCAATTCCTCAACGTTGGAGTATTGCCCATTTATACCAAGCATTACTCAATAAAGAACCGCATTTATCTGAAATTGATTATATTACAACTCTCTCAGGTTATGTGCATTGGCAACTAACCGAGAACAAAGTTTTAGGAATTGGAGACGCTTCTGGTATGTTCCCGATAGATACTGAGATACAATCATACAATAAAACTATGCTGACTCAATTTGATCAGGCTGTTATTGAATATCAGATGCCTTGGAGATTAGATGCCATTTTGCCAAAAGTATTAGTAGCTGGAGAACATGCGGGTAAATTAACTTTTAAAGGGGCTAAATTACTTGATCCAACAGGTAACTTACAGGCTGGTATTCCACTTTGCCCGCCAGAGGGTGATGCAGGCACAGGAATGATTGCAACCAATTGTATCAAAGAAAAAACAGGTAATATATCTGCTGGTACATCAGCATTTGCTATGATTGTTTTGGAAAAAGCCTTATCGAAAGTCTATTCAGAACTGGATATTGTAACTACTCCGGCAGGTAAACTAGTCGCAATGGCACATGCAAATAACTGTACTTCCGATATTAATGCTTGGATAAATTTATTCGGTGAATGTTTAGCTACTTTTGGTGTTTATGTGTGTATGGAAGAGCTATATGAAATGCTTTTTCTGCATGCTTTGCAAGGTGAGCCGGATTGTGGTGGATTACTATCTTACGGTTTTTATTCTGGCGAACATAATGTTGGTTTATCGGAAGGTTGTCCCGTTTTTTTGCATCCAACCAAAGCTCGTTTTAATTTGGCTAACTTTATGCGTACGCATTTTTATACTGCTTTTGGTGCAATGAAATTAGGAATGGATATTTTGATTAATCAAGAGAAAGTGGAAATTTCTCGTATTCTGGGGCACGGAGGTATTTTTAAAACTGAAGGGGTCGCTCAAAAAATATTGTCTTCTGCACTTAATATTCCTTTAGCAACTGCAAGCACAGCTTCAAATGGAGGAGCTTGGGGTATTGCACTACTGGCGAATTTTCTTACCATTTCTAAAAGATATAATTTAGAAGAATATTTAGATAATTGTATTTTCAACACAACTAAACTTAATCTTATTCAACCGGATAAAATAATGAGTGAAGGCTATGAACGATTTATGCAACGTTATAAACAAGGTATTTCAATTGTGGAAAGTGCACTTTTTTTGAATCAGTAAAGTTATAAGCACATAGAAAAAGCTTATGTTGTGACGGGCTGAATCGGTTGTAGAACATCTGCCCATAATTGGTTAATAATGTTACTTAACTGTTAGGGCAGATTGATTTTTACCTGTATGATTATGCAAAATATTGTGCTAGATCGTCACTTCCGCCAATATATTGCCCACCGATAAACACTTGTGGCACACTTGTTTTACCTGTGATTGCACGAACAGAAATTGTACTCGCATCACGACCCAGTATGATTTCTTCAAAGGTATAGCCCTTTTCTTTTAGCAATGTTTTTGCTTTTGCACAGAATGGACAGCCGGGTTTTGTGATGATGGAAACTGAAGGTTTTTCTGTCCAATTTGGGTTTAAGTATTTAATCATTGTGTCTGCATCAGAGACTTTAAATGGATCGCCAGGTTCTTGTGGTTCAATAAACATTTTTTCGACTACGCCATTTTTTACCAGCATAGAATAACGCCAAGAGCGTTTACCGAAACCAAGTTCTGTTTTATCAACAAGCATGCCCATACCGCTTGTGAATTCACCATTACCATCGGGAATTACTGTTACATTCTCGCTTTCTTGATCAGCTTTCCAAGCATTCATAACGAACGTATCGTTAACTGATACACAAATAATATCATCAACACCTAACGCTTTAAATTCACATGCAAGTTCGTTATAACGAGGTAAATGTGTTGCTGAACAAGTTGGAGTGAACGCACCCGGTAAAGAAAATAATACAACCGTTTTATTGTCAAACAAATCGGCAGTTGTAACATCAACCCATTGATCTCCTTGGCGTGTACGGAATGTTACTTGAGGAACTTTTTTTCCTTCCATAGTCATAATTTTTTCTCCTATATAAAGATTAGTTGATAAAAAATATGATTTTAAGTTTAAACTATGTTATAGTCAAAAACAATCAAAAAAAGTTATTTAATTGTTAATTTCTATGATAGGTGTACAGAATGAATATTCGAGATTTAGAATACCTAGTTTCTTTAGCTGAACATAAACATTTTCGTCGTGCTGCCGATGCTTGTTATGTTAGTCAACCTACTTTAAGTGGGCAAATCAGAAAATTAGAAGATGAGTTGGGTATCGTATTACTAGAGAGAACAAGCCGAAAAGTTTTATTTACTCAATCTGGGTTGCTTTTAGTCAAACAAGCTAAAACTGTTTTACGAGAAATAAAGCTATTGAAAGAAATGGCAAGTAATCAAGGTAAAGAAATGAATGGACCACTACATATGGGTGTCATTCCAACTATTGGACCCTATTTATTACCCTATATTGTTCCGGCACTAAAAAATACTTTTCCTGACCTAGAGCTATTTTTGTATGAAGCTCAAACGCAAAAGCTTTTAGAACAATTGGAAACAGGTCACTTAGATTGTGTCATATTGGCATCAGTTGATGAGGCTGAAGCCTTTATTGAAGTACCGATGTTTAATGAGAGAATGCTACTGGCAGTTTCAGACGAACACCCTTTATCAAAAGAAGATTCGATAAAAATGGATAAGCTGAAAGGATATGAAATGCTTATGCTGGATGATGGGCATTGTTTACGAAATCAAGCCTTAGATTACTGTTTTGCTGCTGGGGCAAAAGAAAATCAGAATTTTCGTGCCACAAGTTTAGAGACATTACGTAATATGGTATCTGCCAATACAGGTATTACTCTCATTCCTGAACTGGCACTCTTAAACGAAGGTTCGAGAAAAGGAATAAAATATCTGCCATGTTTCTCTCCTGAGCCATCTAGAGGTATTTCTCTTGTTTATCGTCCAGGCTCTCCTCTAAGAGGGCGATATGAGCGAATAGCCAATAAAGTTAGTGAAATAATAAAACCTTTACTAAATAATAGAAAAAACGGTAATTGAGGTATAACAGCTATATAATAGCTGTATAAATATCTAATTGTTTGGAAAAACTAAAATTACATCAGGGATAATTCTGTTGGCTTTTAAGTCTGCTATAGCAATTATTAATTCCAATTTGTTTTTAGGCTATTTTTTTAATAAGTCACGAATCTCTGTTAGTAATTTTTCTTCGTTTGAAGGTGTAATTACCTTTTCTACTTTTGGTTCTTCTTTCTTCAATTTATTTAATGCTTTGATCATTAAGAAAATTGCAAATGCAATAATGATAAAATCAAATATATTTTGGATAAACATACCATATTTTAACGTCATAGCCGGAGTTTTATCGGTTGCTTCTTTTAAAACAATATGTAAGTCTTTAAAATCTACGCTACTGGTGAAAAAACTTAATATCGGCATGATGACATCTGCTACTAATGAGCTGACAATCTTACCGAATGCCCCACCGATAATCACACCGACAGCCATATCGATAACATTGCCCCGCATGGCAAACTCACGAAATTCTTTAATAAAACTCATCACATACTCCTAAAATAAACAAATATAAGTTTGAATAGATCGTAAAAACTTTCAGTTTGATGTATAGAAAATTGATATTATTCTCTAAATAAAGAAAGCATTAGGTTGAAAAAGTTTCTCTATTTCTGTTACATATTTTTTATCACTTAAATAAACAATGATATGATCGCCACTTTCAATGACTACATCTTTTCTTGCGATGATCACAGTATCTTGTCGCAAAATCGCACCAATAATTGCACCATTGGGTAATTTTAACTCTCTAAGTTTACGTCCAATTACTTGTGATGTTGTTTCATCGCCATGCACAATAATTTCCAATGCTTCAGCAATGCCATGACGCAAAGAGATCGCATTTGCAATATCTCCTTTACGTACATGCCCCAGTAAAGCGGAGATGGTAGCTTGTTGTGGAGAAACTGCAATATCAATTGTTCCGCCTTGAACTAAATTGATGTACGCCATACGCTGTATTAACACCATTGCTTTTTTAGCTCCAAGATGCTTAGCCAAGAATGCCGACATAATATTTGTTTCATCATCACTGGTTAAACATAAGAAAGCGTCAATGTTTTCAATATGTTCTTCAAACAATAACGATTTATCGGAAGGATCTCCATGCAATACTAAGGTTTTAGATAATTTTTCCGCAAGTGATGTTGCACGCTCTGCATTACGTTCAATAAGTTTGACTGTGCAGTGATTTTCCAGTTTTTTTGCAACACCCACGGCGATATTACCTCCCCCAATAATCATCACTCGTTTATAAGGTTTTTCCAAGCGTTGCAGTTCTGACATGACCGCTTTAATATAAATTGTTGCACAAATAAAAGTTACCTCATCGCCGGCTTCAATAATTGTCGAACCCTGCGGACGAATCACTTTATCTTGACGCAAAATAGATAAAATACGGCAATCAATATGCGGCATATGGTCTTTTAGGGCGGAAAGAGAATAGCCAACCAAAGGGCCACCATAATAGGCTTTTACTACAACAATACTAATATTTTCATTAGCTAAATGAGCTACTTGTAATGCACCGGGGTAATCAATTAAGCGAGAGATTTCTTCAGTAACAAGTTGTTCCGGTGAAATGATATGATCAATAGGGATCATGTGCGGTTGAAATAATTTATCTTTTTCACGCCAATATTCTGCATCACGAATACGTGCAATTTTTGTCGGAGTGTTAAATAAGGTATAAGCTATTTGGCAAGAAATCATATTCGTTTCATCTGAACTTGTAACAGCTACTAATAAATCTGCGTCAGGTGCTCCTGCTTCTCGTAAAATTCTCGGTGATGATGCAGAGCCGTTAATCACTTTTAAATCATGTTTATCTTGTAAATGTGCCAAACGAACAGCGTCATTATCAATTAACGTTATATCATTGTCTTCACTCACTAAATTTTCAGCAAGTGTTGTTCCTACCTGACCGGCACCCAGAATAATAATTCTCATCAATTCCCTCTTTTAATTTATACAGATTGAATACCTTTATTTTTCATATTTCAACTTCACATTAATTTCTGATAAGTTTTATGATTAATTGGGCAGTTTTCTTAATTTGGCATAATAAAAACCGTCACCTCCCTGTTCTGTTGGAACAAATTGATGACCAATTTCCTCCCCAATGGTAAAAGGCAAAGGTTCTAATTTTGCATCATTGTGCTTGGCTAAGAAATGCTGAATTTGTTGACTATTCTCTTCAGGTAATAAAGAACAGGTCGCATAAACTAAAATACCTTGTGGTTTTAATTTTTTCCAAAGGGCTTCTAAAATTTGTCCTTGCAATTGCACTAGGGGAGTAATATCACTTTCTTGGCGTAGCCATTTTATATCAGGGTGTCGACGAATAACACCGGTAGCGGAACAAGGAGCATCTAATAAAATTCGGTCAAATTGTACCGCACTTTCAGATTTAAAGGTCAGTCCTATAGCATTAAAATCAATCTCTGATAACCATTGCTCCGGCTGGGTTGCATCACCACAAATTATTATAGCTTGTTGTTTCATACGAACTAAATTTTCTTTCACACGTTGTAGACGAGCAGGTTCAATATCTAAAGCGATGACTTTTGCGTTGGGTGCTTGTTCTAAAATATGTGTAGTCTTTCCGCCCGGTGCCGCACAAGCGTCTAAAATAAGTTCGTCATTTTCCGGTTCGAGTAATAAGGCTGACCATTGTGCGTGTAGATCCTGAACGCTCACCCATCCTTGTTCAAAATAGGGTAATAAATTGACCGCACTTGCGTGATGTAGGCGTAATGCTTGTGGGTGATTCGTTGTTGATGTAGATATTCCTCGCTCCATTAAAAGTTGTTGATAATCCGCAATAGAACAATGTTGTAAATTAATGCGTAGCCACATCGGAGGTTTTTGGTTATTCGCTTCAACAATTTCACGCCAATTGGCATAAGATTGTTTTAGTTTATTCACTAACCATTCCGGATGTAAGGTTTGCCAATGCTTATCCACTATCGCCAGAATTTGTTCTTGTTCCCGCAAAAAGCGACGCAAAACAGCATTTAACAGGCCACGGAAACT
Source organism: Histophilus somni 2336 (assembly GCF_000019405.1). Taxonomy (NCBI): domain Bacteria; kingdom Pseudomonadati; phylum Pseudomonadota; class Gammaproteobacteria; order Pasteurellales; family Pasteurellaceae; genus Histophilus; species Histophilus somni. Next base: position 2,189,395 of record NC_010519.1, read on the forward strand.
ATCTGATTTTAAACTTTTCGTGGCAGAAACGACTTCGTCCACTGCAGCATGAGCAGGAATTCGGGTATATAAAATTTGGTATAAACCGACCAACAACAAGCAATGTACGATCCGAGTTTTACCTTTCAAAGGCTTATCCAGTAGGAGTTGAATGATGCGTTCTAAGCGAGGTAACACACGACAAATACCAAAACAAATTTCTTGTAGTAGCGGAAAATCTTGCGGTTTGACCGCACTTTGTTGCTCAGGCAGCAAGGTAGAAAGGGATTTACCTTGAACTAAAACTTGTAAAATTACTTCTGCCGCAAGCACACGGACTGAGCGAGGCGTGAAAAGTGCGGTAGATTTGACCGCTCTTTTAGTTTTGTTGTGCTGAGATTTGCTCATAGGACTTGTCCTATCTTAAACCAATCCGCACGGCTGTTTAATAAATCTCGTGCTGACATCGGTTTTTTACCTGCAGGTTGTAATTGCTCCAAGTTTAATACACCATTTGCTGTCGCTACTTGAATACCTCGTTTATCTGCTGCAAGAATGGTGCCACAAGGCTTATTTTGATGAGGTAACACTGAGGCTTGATAAACTTTTAACGTTTGTAGCGTGCCTTGACTGTCTTGTGTTACAAAATAACTCATTGGCCATGGATTAAACGCACGAATACAACGTTCTAATTGTTCAGCGGATAAAGACCAATCTAGTTTAGCCTCTTCTTTAGAAAGTTTTTCTGCATAATTACTCAGACTTTCATCTTGTACTTCCGCTTTAAATAGACCTTGTTCTAAACCGTCCAAAACCTCAAGTAAGGCTTTTGGTGCAATGTTAGCCAATTTAGTGTAAAGGGAGGTTGAGGTTTCTGTCGGTGTAATATCACAACAGACTTTATGTAACATATCGCCCGTATCCAGCCCCTCATTCATTTGCATAATGGTTACCCCTGTTTTTTTATCTCCTGCCCAAATTGCACGTTGAATAGGTGCTGCACCACGCCAACGAGGTAAAAGCGAACCGTGTACATTGAGACAACCTAAAGGAAATGTTTGTAACACAGCCAAAGGTAAAATTAACCCATAAGCAACAACTACCATCACGTCGGCATTCAATTTACTCAGATGTTCTTGCACCTCAACTTTACGTAAGGATTTAGGTTGATAAACGGGAATATGATGTTTTTCGGCTAAAATTTTAACCGCACTTGCCCGCAATGTTTGCCCTCTCCCTGCAGGTTTATCGGGCTGCGTGTAAACAGCAAGGACATTATGTTGAGATTGGAGTAACGCTTGTAAATGTTGTGCGGCAAAATCTGGTGTACCGGCAAAAATAATATTTAATGGTTTCATAAGATAAGCTAATGTTCTACGTTATGTAATTGATAAAAATAAAAGGCGGACGATCCGTCCACCTATTGTTTAATTTAACGATTTTTTGCGATCTGTTTTTGCAATTTGAGTAGTTTTTCTTTCATGCGTTGGCGTTTTAATGGCGACAAATGATCAGCAAAAACAATACCATTTAAATGATCTATCTCGTGTTGAATACAAATGGCCAACAAACCATCTGCATCTAGCATAAACTCTTCTCCCTGACGATTTTGTGCTTTTACTTTTACAGTCTCTTTACGAGGCACAAAACCACGTAAACCAGGTAATGATAGGCAACCTTCTTCAATACCTGTTTCACCGAAACTTTCAAGAATCTTAGGGTTAATCAACACAATTTGATTTTCTTTAGTTCCTTCAATATCGATCGTGATAATACGCTTATGTACATTTACTTGTGTTGCGGCTAAACCAATCCCTTCTTCGTGATACATCGTTTCAAACATATTATCAATAAAGGTTTGTAATTCTTCGTCAAAAACGCTTACAGGTTCTGCGACCGTTTTTAAGCGTTCATCGGGATAAATTAATACATTCAATAATGCCATAAGTTCCTTTCATATTTTATGTTATAAATTCAAATTGAATTCATTTTACTCGTTTTTATAGGCTTTTTTAAGAAATAAAATAAGGAAATGGGAAAATATCTCAACTGAGATGCGTAAAAAACTTCAGCGAGAGCGATTTACCGGCAAAAGAGCGGTAATTTCTACCGCTCTTTTTTGGGAATTGTGTTATACGCCTTTATGTTGGAAGTACAAAACTGTTGCGGCAACCCGAGAATGAACGTTTAATTTACGTAATAAATTGCGAATATGTACTTTTACAGTTTCCTCTGAAATAAATAATTGTCCTGCAATTTGTTTATTTGCTAATCCTGTCGCAATGAGTGCCAGTACATTCATTTCCCGATCTGTGAGGGAATAAATAGGATCATCTTTATGTTGACGTTCTAACAGTAAATTTTTGATCGATTCACTGAGAATGACTTCGCCTTGTGTAACTCGTTTTATCTGAGAGAGTAGGGTATCCGGTTCCGTATCCTTTAATAAATAACCGTCAGCTCCTGCATCGATTAATGTGAAAATATCATTTTTCGCATCAGAAACGGTAAGTATTAGAATTCTTGCATCAATTCCTTCTGTGCGTAAAGCCTTTAATGTATCCAGTCCGGATAATCCTTTCATATTTAGATCTAAAATGATCAAATCAGGTTCTAACTGCAATGCCAGATTTACACCTTCACTTCCACTTCCGGCGTCACCTATGACTTCAAAAGATTCATCCAGCTCAAGCAATTGTTTAATACCTCGTCGCATCAAAGGATGATCGTCTATTAAGAGCACTTTTGTTTTGTCAGACATTGATTTTGTCCTCATCATGAGAGTGCAAGGCGGCTATGAAAAGGCACGATTTTTGTTCCACCGTTGCAGTCCGGTAATAATTGATAAAATTGCGGATAGTTAAAATTATGCTGCACGATTTTATATGGGTTGTTGTTTTTATCCAAGCTCGCCGATTGATAAATTTGATTTATCTCACGAATTTTCTGTTCTTTTGAGCCTTCACAATGTCGATAGATTTCAATGTGGTTTTGTTCGTCTAAAATATAGACATTAAAACTTTTATCTTCATTATCTTCAAAGAAAAATTGTAAGAAACCTTCGCTCGCAAAAGCATCCATTTCATAAGGATAATGTTTCTGTTCTGCTAAAAGTGCGGTTTCTTTTTCCTCAATAGTATTACGTAGTTCATTATCAAATACACTATTATTTATCGAAGTGTTTTGCATTTCCTGTAAGCTGAGTCCACGCTCTTCAAAGAATAATTGCCAGTTTTTACCCGCTATTCTCAACATATTATTTTTGGGGGCATCGGTATCACCAATTCGTATATCAATATATTTTTTGATAAGTGCATGGACAATATTGCATAAGGTTTTTTGGTAGTGTTGGCTGTAACAAAAGACGTTAATTGATTTTGGCGGTGTTGAGCCGGGATAAAATTTGTTTGATAACACTTTTAATGCTAATAGAATGGCATTGGCACCCTCAAAATGCAAAGTGCGGATCTCATTCCAGATATTTCTATAAGTGAGGTCAATACTTCCTACGAGACTTTCTTCTGAAGGCCCAAAACTGAATAAGTCACTTGGTAAAATAGTCGACTTACTTTGCAACAAATGAGCAGTTGGATCGTTAGTTAAATTGATTGTAACGGAGAGATGTTTTATTTTGCATTGTCGAGTTAATTCCTTATTTGTTGCTTTTTTAGTACGGGTAATAGGGAAAGATAAACGCAAATCAGCAACGAAATTACGTAGCGTTTTAAGAGATACAGTATCACTATGAATATAAAGCGAAGTGATTGGTGTAAGCAACCCATTAAAATAGGCCCATGAAACTAATTTATTTAGATTTTCGCCATATTCTATGTGGCGTTTTTGACAAAGTCCTTGTACATCCGGTTTTTGTGTTACTAAATACCAACCGGCTTTGAAGAATTTATTTTGTTTCACTTCAATGAATGTTAAGTGCGGTTCCGATAAATCAAGGGAAATAGCTTGATTGAGCAAGGTGATTTTTCCCGGTAATTCTTCAAAAGCAGTGTAAAGTTTTCTGGTCAAGATAGAAACATCTTGTGGCATGATACTGGCATTTACATTATGTTTACGCCCGAAGTTAATTAGATTTCGATAGCTCAACATAAGGTATTGCATCAGGTCATTGTGACTTTCCTTAACTTTTTTGATTTTCCAAGTTGTACGTTGATTTAGATTTTGAAGAAGATTATCTGACCAATTCCACTGCTGTGTAAGTTGATGCAGTTTTTCTGAACGCCAATTATTTTCTTGTTGTTGAACGATATACTCACTGGCTTTCATATAAAAGCAACGTCTCACAAAATCTAATCTTTTGAATTCATTCAGTTTTGTTAAAAAAGAACTCACTCGCTCCAACATTGCTAAGTATGGGTCATAGTGATAGTCAAGATCGTTATTCAGCAGACGTTGTTTGAATTCTTGTGCAATTAAGTGAGTATTTGGATATTCATAAGAATAACTTTCGAGTAATAAGATTTTGAGTACCGATTTATAGGGGGAATCGATACCTTTATATAGTTGCCATAGACTTGCACCAAAATATTCGTTCGCTGAAAACGCACTCAGACAACCAAAATCTACCCAATCATCTATATTGATTTGCTTTGTTTTGATGAGTCGATTGACTTCAGAACTATAATCTTGTTCATTTGCTACCTTTAGATGTAACCAAAGTAGCGGTTTACCGGCAAGGCGAATAACAGAACGATAGAACTCCTCCAGTAATAACATATATTGTGCGGAGCCACTATTTTCAGAAGTAAGTGCATCGGCATAACGAAAGCTACGAAAACGCTGTTGGTCAACTAAATAAAGATTAATTTCTACGCCAAGACTTCTTGCCCATTGTTGCAATAAGTGATTTTTTTTTGAAAGTTGTTCTTTATCTTCTAATCTAAGATCTTCTCGGTGGCATACCCAAATATCTAAATCTGAGCTTGGTGTTTGGCTGATAGAACCGATACTTCCCATAACGTAAACACCTAAAATAGGCGTGTCTGTGAGATGTTGTAATGCTGCCAAATGTGTACTAAGTTGCTCAAAATCTCCCTGAGGGAGATGTGTAGTTAAAAATTCCTGTTGGTATTTTGATAATTGAAAACGAGCAATGCCATGTGGGGCATTCGGTAGGTAACCGCCCATCAAGGGATGATTTATGTGTAACAATAAGGTAAGAAGTTGTAATACACGTTGGAACTCTACTGAAGTTGAAGATAGTGCTCTTTCTAAACGTAACTGATCAACAAATTCAACTTGTTTCTTCGCTTGTTGGAGATCGTATTTCAAGTTATTCTCTATCTAGATAAATTAATCGTTGCTTACTCTATCACTCCCCTTGTATGAAAGCAAAAAAATCAAGTAAAAAATTAAATCTACACTGACATTTCAGAGTAACAGTGATAGGATATTGCGATTACGAGTCTAATCTATATTTCTACATATGAGTATCAACAAGACCCTAAAAATTGCGACACGTCAAAGTCCGTTAGCATTATGGCAGGCAAATTACGTTAAAAATCGCCTACAACAACGTTATTCTCATTTAAGTGTCGAACTTGTCCCTATCATCACAAAAGGCGATGTTATCTTAGATACACCTTTAGCTAAAATTGGCGGAAAGGGATTATTTGTAAAAGAATTAGAAAATGCGTTGTTAAATGGTGAAGCGGATATTGCGGTGCATTCGATGAAAGATGTGCCAATGCAATTTCCGAAAGGATTAGAGCTAAGTGTGATTTGTCCGAGAGAGGATCCTCGTGATGCATTTGTTTCAAATAAGTACCGCACTTTAGACGAGTTACCGCAAGGTGCTATTGTAGGAACATCGAGTTTACGTAGGCAATGTCAACTCAAAAACTGGCGAGCGGATCTCGATATCCGTTCTTTACGTGGTAATGTTGGAACAAGATTAAATAAGTTAGATCAGGGTGATTATGATGCGATTATCTTAGCTTCGGCAGGATTAATTCGGTTAGGATTGACTGAACGTATTCGCTCTTTTATTGAAATTGATACGATTTTACCTGCTTGTGGACAAGGTGCGGTAGGAATTGAGTGTCGGGTAGATGATCGAGATGTGCAATCTTTATTGATGCCGTTGGCTGATCAGACGACAACTTATTGCGTATTGGCAGAGCGTGCAATGAATTTTCATTTGCAAGGTGGTTGCCAAGTTCCGATTGGTGCTTATGCAATTTTAGAGAATAATCAGTTATATTTGCGTGGTTTAGTGGGAGATGTTCACGGTTCACAAATTCTATCGGCAGAAGGGCAATTTGAATTATCTCTTGATTTTGAATCATCGCAAAGTGCGGTGCAAAAAGCGGAAGAATTAGGCGTGAGTATTGCTGAACAATTATTACAGCAAGGTGCAGATAAAATCTTACAGGCTGTTTATCAATCATAATTGAGTAAGAGGCAATGGCAGTTTTAATTACACGACCCGGTGAGCGAGGAGAGCGACTTGTTGAGATGCTTAATAAAGCTGGAATTATGGCACTCCATTTACCGCTTATTTCCATTATAGCGGGGCAAGAATTAAATCGATTACCCGATAAATTACAACAATTAAATTGCGGTGATTATGTAGTTGCAGTATCTAAAAATGCGGTGGAATATGCACAAAAAACCTTAAGTGCGGTAGGTTTTTGTTGGCGTTCGGACTTATATTACTTTACGGTTGGACAACGAACTGCAGAATATTTTGCGAGCCAAATAGAAAATTCGGTGTATTATCCTGTTGAGCAAGAAAGTAGTGAAGGATTACTTAATTTACCTCAAATGCAAGACCTTCAGGCAAGGAATATTTTGATTTTGAGAGCGAATGGAGGACGGGAATTTTTTACTGAGCAGGCTATTTTGCGAGGAGCTAAAGTTGAAACTTTGGAATGTTATCAACGAATGCCCATTGAATATAATAAGTTGGAAAAAATTAGTTTATGCCAACGTATTGGGGTAGATACCATTGTTGTAACAAGTCAAGAGATGTTAAATTACTTAGTGAAACTTGTGCCAACCAATGAAACAGGCTGGTTATTCAGTTGTCGTTTAGTAACGGTAAGTCAACGTATAGCGGCATTTGCAAAAAGTGTTGGGTGGACAAATATTGTTGTGGCAGATAAAGCGGATAACTTGAGTCTTTTCCTTGCATTGCAACAATGAAGGCTGGAATTTCATTTGATTAAGGAATAAAAATTATGACGAAGAAACATTCAAAGGTTAGCACAGAAAAACAGGATAATATATCCGTGCAAAATCCTCCTTTGGAGGCAGAATTGCAATATGAGGAAGTACCGGCTGAGGATATTGTAAAGCAAGAAAGTAAGGCTAAACAGGAAACTTTTTCAAATCAGGAGCATTTTATGGAAAGAGAGAATGAACAAGTTGGCGAAAAAAGAACAGCAGCTCAAGTTGAAACTGTAGTGGTGAAAAAAGGAGGGACAGTCATTGCTCTATTAGCTTTGCTTATTGCATTGGGTATTGGGGGAGCTGGCTATTATTTTGGTCAACAAAAAGTAGAAGAAATTCAGCAAAAGTTGACCGCACTTAGCCAACCGTCGGAAGCTGTGCCGCTAGAAAACAATGATACTTTGTTGGCAACAGTTGAAGAATATAAGCAAACTGTTATACAGAAGATTGAGCGACTGGAAAATGAAATGACAAAACAAAACCAGCTTATTCAAAGTTTACAAGCACAAGTAAATAAATTGGATGCGGTTGGTAAAGTTGAACAATCGACGGATTGGTTGTTGTTTGAAACAGATTATTTGTTGAATAATGCTTTACGTAAAATCGTATTGGATAATGATGTGGAGACAGCTATTGCGTTATTGAAAGTAGCGGATGAAACACTCGTTAAGGTTAATGATCCTAAAGTCATTAACATTCGTCAGGCAATTAATGCAGATTTAAAACAGTTATTATCAGTAAATAATGTAGATCAAAATGCCATCATGCAACATTTATCTCAATTAGCAAACGGTATTGATGAATTAGTTGTATTAAATGTGAATTTCGATGAGCAAGAAAATACTCAATTAAGCGATTCCTTACAGGATTGGAAAGAAAACGTAGAAAAAAGTGCGGTATCTTTTTTAAATCATTTTATTCGTGTAAAACCTCGCCATGTGAACTCAAAGGAATTACTTGCACCAAATCAAGATATTTATTTACGTGAAAATATTCGTTTACGTTTGCAAATTGCGATTATGGCAGTACCTCGTCAGCAAAATGATTTATATAAACAATCACTTGAAATTGTAGGTTCTTGGATAAGAAGCTATTTTGATACAAGCACTGAAGTGGCACAAAACTTCTTGAAAGAGATTGATGAACTTGCTGAGAAATCTATCTATGTTGATGTTCCTAACCAATTAAAAAGTTTGCTTTTGTTGGATAAGTTATTGAATAAGGAACAGTCATCTGTACAAAAAATTGAAATGACAGTAGATAAAGACTTGGTTAGCTCAACAGATCAAGTATCTGAGGAAGGGAAAACAGATCAAGCTGTTGAAAAATCTGATGAAAAGCCAATTGAACAGCCTGTTGAGCAAGCACAGTAATAGGAGAATAGCGTATGTTCAGAGTTCTATTTTTAATGCTGGTTTTATTGGCTGGATTAATTGGCGGTCCCTATTTATCAGGTAAACAGGGATATGTGTTAATTCAAACGGCAAGCTATAACATCGAAATGTCAATCACGATGTTGGTTATTTTCTTTGTGATTTTAATGGCCATTGTTTATCTAATTGAATGGGTGGTTACACGTTTCTTCCGTTTGAGTAATAATACCTATAGTTGGTTCTCTCGTCGTAAACGTGTTAAGGCACAACGTCAAACTTTGGAAGGTTTAGTGAAGATGAATGAGGGCGATTATTTCAAAGCTGAGAAATTGATTGGAAAAAATGCTAGACATTCAGATAAACCAATATTGAATTTAATTAAAGCGGCGGAAGCGGCACAACAGCGAGGCGATGATTTTGTTGCCAATCGCTATTTAATTGAAGCAACAGAATTAGCAGGTACAGACAGTTTAATTGTCGAAATTGCACGTACTAGAATTTTATTGCAACAAAATAAACTTCCGGCAGCTCGTAGTTCGGTGGATAGTTTACTGGAGATGACTTCTCGTAATAAAGAAGTATTAAAGCTGGCAGTGAAAATTTACCTGAAATCTGCCGCCTTCCACGCATTGGATAAAATTCTAGATCAAATTGAAAAAGTTGGATTGTATTCTTCCGATGAATTCACCGCACTTCAACGTAAAGTCGAAGATGGTTTATTAGACGAGAAAATGAACGAAGAGGGTGTTGATGGGTTATTACGTTGGTGGGATGAACAGCCTCGTAAACGCCGTAATGATTTATATGTTAAGGTTGGTTTAATTCGTCGTTTACTGGACAGTGATGATCATGAAAGTGCTTATGAGTTAGCTATTGATGCTCTGAAAAAAGTTGAAAATAGTGTTGAAGCTAATGTTGCTCTTTGTACTCAAATTACTCGTTTACAACCGGAAGATAACAGTAAGTTATTAAAACTTTTGGAAAAACGTGCAAAACAGTCAAACAGTAAAGATTGTTGCTGTGTTGAACGTGCGTTAGGTTACCTTTATGTGCGTAATGATGATTTCGCTAAAGCGGCAGAAGCATTCAAGAAAGTGATAGAGAATAAAGCGAGCTTACAAGCAAATGATATTACTATGGCGGCTTATGTTTTCGAACAGGTTGGAGAGCTTGAATTAGCACAAAAAGTTCGTGAGGAAGGATTGAGAAATGCGATGTCAATTAAAGAGCCGGAAAATAAAACCAAAAAAACAGCAGAAAATCCGACCGCCCTTTTAGAACAAAAATCCTAAGTATATTGTTAAAAAAGCCCTTAAAAATCATTGTTAAGGGCATTTTTATAGGTTTTATTTTTCCTCAATGAAAGTTAAGGCTTTTTCAATAACCTCCACACCGGCATGAGATTTATGGATGTTTTCACTCATATAGCGTCGCCATTGCCTTGCCCCTTTACATTGTTGAAATGCACCTAATAAATGGCGAGCAATATGATTAAGATAAACGCCTTGACTCAATTGTTGCTCTATGTAAGGAAACATATTTTCTATTGCTTGTCTTGGCGTGATAATTGCACAAGACGGATCAAATAACGCTTGATCAATATAGCCCAATAAAGACGGGTTTTGATAAGCTTCACGCCCAACCATTACTCCGTCCACATAATTGAGATGTTGTTGAATTTCTTCAAGCGTTTTAATTCCGCCATTAATGCTGATCAATAAATGAGGAAAATCCTTTTTCAACTGGTAAACTCGCTCATAATTAAGTGGCGGAATTTCACGATTTTCTTTTGGACTTAACCCTGATAGCCATGCTTTTCTAGCATGAATAATAAATTCTTGGCAACCGATATTATGTACTTTTTCGATAAAATCACATAGAAATTCATAGCTATCAAACTCATCAATACCAAGACGAGTTTTTACTGTGACTGGAATATTGACCGCACTTTGCATTGCGTTCACACATTCTGCTACTAGAGCAGCCCTTGCCATCAGGCAAGCACCGAACATCCCATTTTGCACCCGATCGGATGGACAACCTACATTCAAGTTTATTTCTTGATAGCCACGTTCTTCCCCTTTTTTCGCACAATATTGTAGTTTTTCAGGATCACTTCCGCCGAGTTGTAATGCCACGGGGTTTTCCGATACATCATAAGCAAGATGATCGTATTTGGCATGAATAATTGCACCGGTAGTAACCATTTCTGTATAGAGTAAGGTATACCGGCTGAACTGCCGATGGAAAAAACGGCAGTGGCGTGTAGTCCAGTCCAGCATAGGAGCAACGGAAAAACGACCTCGATAAAAGTGCGGTTGATTTTGCTTCATTTTTTACTTGTTTGATAATTGAAACGGTTAGGGTTTAGCGTTTTCGTGAGCTTTTCTCTTTTTGTGCATGCCGACGGAAACGCCCACGCCTAAATGATAAAGTAATACAGGATTAATTTGGCGTGAAACAAAAGCCGTTACAATACAATCAATGAATGCTTAAATCAAGCCGATTTGATGAGTTGTTATTATTGGTTTAAGGATTGCGTACTTACCACTCAATATCTGAGCTAATACGGTATGTCTAAGAGGGAATAATCGGGTTATTGCTTAGATTTGATATGAAAGGTAATTTCATGAGGTGAAGAAATTCCGGTAGATTTTAGTCACTTGACTGGAAAAGTGAAGTAGCAACGTAAAGAAAAATTGGTACACTCTTTTTAAGTTTACGTTGCTGTCGTTTTAGATATTTATTTAATCCCAGGAGCTTTCCAAAGCGAAATGGTTAGTCCTCTGTCAACCAATTTCAGTTGCTGCTGGTATATTTCTTGCCATTTTTCTTTATGTATTTGATATAAATTATGATTTCTTGCATTTGGTTGATGTTGTCTTTCAAATTTTACTAATGTTTTACCTGCTTCATGTAATGAAGTATAAATACCAGCACCTACTCCAGCTGCAATGGCACATCCTAGAGCAGTTGCTTCTTTTACTACAGGTACATTAACAACCAATCCTGTTACATCAGCTAGAATTTGGCTCCATAATTTCCCTTTTGCACCACCTCCGGCAAAAACAATACTGGTAAGATTAACGTGGCTGAATTGCTGGACTTGATCAAGATTACATGAAGATACAATTGCTGCATTTTCTTGTAATGCCCTAAACAGGACTGATTTGTTGCATTTTTCAGGATCAATCGAAAGGTTAATAAATGATGGGGCTGCGTGATACCAAGATTTGAAATGCATAGCATCAGAGAATACAGGAATAACATCATTTGAACCTACGGGTATCTTTTCTGCCATTTGTTCCAGTAATGTGTAAGCATCAACACCTAAGCGATGAGCGACGGCTTTTTCTTCTTCACAGAAAGCATCTCTAAACCAACGCATAGTAAGTCCTGTAAAGAAGCTGATAGATTCTGCTTGTACCATCGGTGCAATGACATGCGGATTGATGCGTATATTCATTTTAGGATCTGTCATTGCTTGTGGTAAGTTTATGACCTGTTGCCAGAAAGTTCCTCCAATAATAGCAGCTTGCCCCGGTTCTGTAATCCCTAGTCCGATACAACCTAATTGCACATCACCACCACCAACAACAATAGGCGTGCCGACTATTAACCCGGTTTGCTGTGCAGAATGGGCGGTTACTTGACCGAGTATTTCACCTGTCTCTTTTACTTTCGGTAAAATAGCAGGATTGAGTCCAGCCATCTCTAGTAAAGTGTGCTCCCATTTTCGGGTTTTTAGGTTGAGAATGCCGGTTGTGCCAGCATTTGAAGGTTCGACGGCCAGTTCTCCGCTAAGCATAAATCCTAACCAATCGCTAATCATAGAGAGAAAATGGACTTGAGCATAAAGATTAGGTTGATGATGTGCAAGCCAAAGTAAACGGGGTAATGCACTTAATGCCAATGTTTGACCAGAGGATTGATAAACTTGTTGTTCAAACTGATACTGGTTTAGAGACTTTAATTGAATAACTTCTTCTACAGATCTGGCATCCACATTACCGCACGCCCAAATCGGGTTTTTATTGGCATCGTATAAAACAATGCCTTCACGCATGGAGCAAGTCGATATAGCTATAATTTGTTTAGCATCTATTTGGCTGGTAGCTAAAACTTCTTGAATACATAAGCAAGCAAGGTGCCAGTTATTTTGTAAATCAAAGCCCATTGAGCCTGGGATATTTGGGTCGGAAATATGTGTCCATTCTTTTTGTGACGTAGCGATTTGATTTCCTTCAAGATCAAAAATAACTGCACGAATACTACCTGTGCCGGCATCTAATGCCATTAAATAACGGGATAATTGCATTATGTTTTCCTCCGATTATCTGAGGAAAATCGTTACACTACTTTAGCTAAAATAGTGCGTGCGGTTTTTTCCTCTGTGACTAATGAATTGATATGCTGTCCTAAAAGTGCGGCAATAATTGCTTCAACTTTATCTTCACCACCGGCAACGCCAATAATAGTCGGTATTCGCTTGATACTATCTAATGAAACGCTGATTAATTCCTCGTGAATCGGCATATCCGGTTGAATGTTTCCATTTTCTTGCAAGAAATAGCCTAAAATATCCCCCACAGCACCTTTTTGACGAAATTCATCTAGTTGTTTTTCATTGATGATATAACCTGTTTGAAGCAAAGTGGAGCGTGTTTTCTGAACCGTAGATCCGATACCAACGATGGCAACATCAGCCATACTGGCTGCTAACATAATATCTCGTACATACCCCTCTTTTTGGAAAAGTTGTGCAGCTTCAGGTGAAGAAGCTCGTAGAGGGGCGGGAATAATACTGATAGCACAGCTACTATCAAGTTGCCCAATACTTTGCATATAAGGTCCAACACCGCCGGTTAAGGTGATTAACTTAATCTGGTTTTGTTTAATAAAATCATTGCAGTGCTTTACCGTGTGCATCACGGTGTCACCAAACCCAAAAGAGAGAACTTGCTTTGCTTTGAGTAATCCCATCAACATTTGAGAGGCTCCGACACCTAAGCGGGCATTGACTTCATAATTCTGTAACTCTGGCAACACACGAATATGCTGTAAATGAAACCGCTGTTTTAAAGCTTCTTCTAGTTCCAAGCATCCTTTATAACGAGAGTTGATTTGAACTTTGATTAAGCCGATTTGTCGCCCTTTTTCCAGTAAGCGTGAAACTTTTAAACGGGGCAAGCCCAATTTCTCACCAATTTCATTTTGTGTCAGATTATCGTGGTAGTAGAACCATGCAATGCGTGCTAATAACTCTTCCTCGTTAAAGCCAGCTTCGTAGTGATTATCTAAATTTATCATTTTTTTACCCTGTTTTTATTATTCATCTGATTTTAATTTTAATCAAATGTTCTTTTTCTAAAGTGTGAATTCGATCACATTTTACATTTAATGTGAAAAAAAGACATAAAATTCTTAAAAATGTGAAGTTTATCACAAAAAAATAGAATTTTTTGGGTTATGATTTGGAACAAATGATAATTTAAATTTTCATTTGTTCAATTTGAAGGGGCAAAAATGAAAGAGACAGAATCTAATCCTACGCCTTTACTGGAAGCTTGTGATGTAAGTAAAGCTTTCTCTGGTGTTGAAGTACTAAAATCCATTAACTTTTCCCTTTATTCTGGGCAGGTGCATACTCTACTTGGTGGAAACGGTGCTGGCAAATCAACCTTGATGAAAATTATTGCCGGTATTCAGCTGCAAGATACTGGTACGTTAAAAATTCATGGCAAAGTCCGAACCAATTTAACACCAAGCAAGGCACATCAATTAGGTATTTACCTTGTTCCGCAAGAACCTTTGTTATTTTCTAATTTGAGTGTAAAAGAGAATATTTTATTCGGTTTGCCAAGAACAATGGATTTACAGTCAAAGCTCACAGCGTTGTTGACGGAACTAAACTCACATTTAAATTTGGATATGCAGGCTGGTTTATTAGATGTTGCTGATCAGCAGTTAGTTGAAATTATGCGAGGCTTAATGCGAGATGCTCAGATTCTGATTTTAGATGAACCTACCGCCTCATTAACACCAGTGGAAACCGAAAATCTATTCGGACAGATAAATTCCTTACTCATCAAAGGGGTAGGGATTGTTTTTATTTCGCATAAATTGTCTGAAGTTTGGCAAATTGCTGATTGGGTGAGTGTAATGCGAGATGGTTACATTGCCTTAAGCGAGCCAATTGACAAGATCAATCACGACGATGTTATTCAGGCGATTACTCCTCGAGCTAAAAATGCATCATTAACAGAAAGTCAGCAGTTGTGGTTGGATTTACCAGGGCATAAGAGGGTGAAATCGACCGAATTTCCATTATTGACAGTAGAAAATTTCACTGGTGAAGGATTCCGAGATATCAACTTTGAAATTTATCCTGGCGAGATTTTAGGATTAGCAGGCGTAGTCGGCTCAGGTAGAACCGAATTAGCTGAAACGCTGTATGGTTTGCGTAAAGCCAAATCCGGTAAAGTGATATTTTGTGATGAGCTAATTAATTCACTGTCCGTTAAGCAACGGCTTAAACGAGGCTTAGTGTATTTGCCCGAAGATAGGCAAGCCTCTGGATTGCATTTGGATTCACCATTAAGTTGGAATACCTGCGGATTAACCTATCATGATATGGGCTTTTGGATTGATGAGTCCAAGGAGAAAGCAATTTTAGAACGCTATTACCATGCTATCGGAATAAAATTTAATCATGTTGAGCAATCGGTACGTACCTTATCAGGTGGTAATCAGCAAAAAATTTTGATCGCAAAATGTCTGGAAGCCGATCCTCGGTTGTTGATTGTTGATGAGCCAACTCGTGGCGTTGATATTGGTGCGAGAGCAGATATTTATCAATTAATAAAAAGTATTGCCAAACAAAATGTAGCCGTGTTGTTCATTTCATCTGACTTGGAGGAAATAGAACAAATGTCTAGTAGAGTTTTGGTAATGCACGACGGTAAGCTTAGTCAATCGTTGAAAGGTGAAGATATCAATACTGATAATATTATGCGACTGGCATTCAGTAGTTAGGAGGCATTATGTGGAAATTTATTCAGAACAATCGTGAATTAACTATTTTAGCTGCCATTTTGTTGTTATTTGGATTGCTAGGTGTGGCGGATGACTTTAGCTTACAAACTCTCATGATGATTTTTAACTCGACCCAAATATTAGCTTTGTTAGCTATTGGTGCGACCTTTGTGATTTTAACTCGTAATATTGATGTCTCTGTCGGCTCAATTATGGGATTAAGTGCAGTAGTTGTTGGATTAGTGCTAAATTCAGGTTATTCCCTACTGATTGCGTGCACTATTACTTTACTGTGCGGGATTATTGCAGGTGGGGTAAACGGTGTATTAGTCTCAGTACTTAGAATACCGGCTATTGTGGCGACATTGGGAACATTGGGTTTATATAAAGGCTTAATGTTAGTATTAACTGGTGGTAAGTGGATTGAAGGTTTGCCACATTCATTGAAAACATTGTCAGAAGAAATTGTATTGGGGTTTTCGCCTATTGGGTTAGCTGTTATTTTCCTTATTTTAGTCACGTACTACTTTTTTACTCACACTTATATTGGTCGTTGTTTTTATGCAGTGGGGGATAATTTACAAGGTGCCTTGCAATTAGGTGTAAAGGTGAATGTTATTCGCATTAGTGCATTTGCAGTAAACGGTCTAATGGCTGCTTTAGCTGGAATTATTTTTGCTTCTCAAATCGGTTTTGTGCCAAATTCAACTGGTAATGGGCTGGAAATGAAAGCAATTGCGGCTTGTGTATTAGGTGGAATAAGTTTACTGGGTGGTGCAGGTAATATTATTGGTGCTGTATTAGTGGCATATTTCCTGATTCAAATTGATACGATTTTAGTACTGATGAAAGTGCCTGCCTATTGGAATAACTTTGTTGCTGGTGTGGTTCTATTAGCTGTATTGGTATTTGACGGTAGAATCCGAGTAATGATTGTCAATAATATCAAACAACAGCGTTATGCCCGTTTTCTTAAAGATAATTCATTGCAGGAGAATCAAAAATGATTAAGAAATACAGCTGGGAAATAGCTCTCTTTTGTCTACTGATACTGGAAATTATCGGGTTCGGTTTGGTTAATCCTCGGTTATTGGATCTCAATGTCTTATTTAACAGCACCAGCGATTTTATTTATATCGGAATGTTAGCATTGCCTCTAACACTGATTATAGTCAGTGGAGGGATGGATATTTCATTTGGATCTGTAGTGGGACTATGTGCCATTACTCTCGGCGTATTATTTAGACTAGGAATACCGTTAAGTGTAGCAATTGCGGTGACATTTGCAGTCGGATCATTGTGTGGTGCGATTAATGCTGTACTCATTATCTATACTCAAGTTAACCCGCTGGTTATTACGCTTGGCACAATGTATCTGTTTGGTGGTGGTGCATTGTTATTATCAGGTTTTGCTGGTGCAACGGGCTATGAGGGTATTGGTGGATTTCCCGATGTGTTACTTGATTTTGCAAATCTCAGTTTTGGTATTATTCCAACACCGATTATTTATTTCTTAATAATGACATTACTGTTTTGGTTGTTGATGCATCGTACTCGTATTGGTCGTAGCACATTTTTAATTGGGCAAAATTTACGGGTCTCTAAGTATAGTGCTGTACCGGTTAATCAAACTCTATTTATTATTTATCCGTTAATTGGTTTGATTGCGGCTTTTGTCGGTGTGTTGCTGGTATCCTACTTTGGTTCAGCTCGTTCGGACTTAGGGAGTTCGTTGTTAATGCCGGCACTAACCGCAGTTGTACTTGGCGGTGCGAATATTTACGGTGGTTCAGGTTCAGTGATTGGTACAGCAATAGCTGCATTATTGATTGGCTACTTACAACAAGGGTTGCAGATGGTTGGAATTTCGAATGAAACATCCAGTGCCTTGTCCGGAGCATTGTTGATTATTGTACTTATCGGGAAATCGCTTAATACACATCGGGCAGTAGTGATTCAATGGTGGAATCGAATCCGAGCAGTTTAAAATAAGCGGTTAGTTTATGATGATTTTTGTCAAAATTGACTGCGATAAAACCCCTGCATACTTGTTGTTTTGGTATGTTTTTTAATCATACACTCAATTGAGGAGACGTTCTATGAAATACTCACTTTTAAAAACAACCGCTCTTGCCGTAGCGTTAGGTTTTACCGGTTTTAACATAGCACAGGCTATGGATAAGGTGGCATTTATCCCAAAATTAGTTGGCGTTGGTTTTTTTACCAGTGGTGGGCAAGGTGCGGTCGAAATGGGAAAAAAATTAGGTTTGGATGTAACCTATGACGGTCCGGCAGAACCGAGCGTATCGAACCAAGTTCAGATGATCAATAACTTTGTGAACCAGGGTTATAATGCCATTATCGTCTCAGCGGTATCGCCTGATGGATTGTGCTCTACCTTAAAAAGAGCGATGAAAAAAGGTGTAAAAGTATTAACTTGGGACTCCGATACTCAGCCTGAGTGCCGAAGCTACTATATAAATCAAGGAACACCTACTCAACTTGGCTCAATGCTAGTTGAAATGGTATCAAGTCAAATTTCTAAACCAAAAGCAAAAGTTGCATTTTTCTATTCCAGTCCAACAGTGACTGACCAAAACCAGTGGGTTAAAGAGGCAAAAGCAAAAATTGAAAAAGAACATCCCAAATGGGAAATTGTGACGACACAATTTGGCTACAACGATGCAATTAAATCGCTGCAAACTGCCGAGGGGATCTTAAAAGCCTATCCTGATTTAGATGCGATTATTGCTCCAGATGCCAATGCTTTGCCGGCTGCCGCTCAAGCAGTTGAGAACCTTAAACGACAAGGTACAATCGTTGTCGGATTCAGTACGCCGAATGTAATGCGTCCTTACGTAAAACGAGGCACAGTAAATCAGTTTGGTTTATGGGATGTTGTGAAGCAAGGTCAACTCTCTGTTGCAGTAGCTAATGAATTGTTAAAAGGCAATTCTCTTAAGGTTGGCGATAAATTGAATGTTGATGGTATTGGTGAAGTAGAAGTATCAGCAAATAAAGTACAAGGCTATGAGTTTGAAGCAAAGGGAAACGGTATTGTGTTACTACCTGAGCGTGTTGTATTCACTAAAGATAATATTGATAACTATGATTTCTAATTATATAGGAGACAATCTATGGCAGATTTAGATGATATTAAAGATGGTAAAGATTTTGGTATTGGTATTCCTCAAACTAACAAGCTTTTTTTCGTCAAAGGTTCCAGTGCATTAGATTGGGGAATGCAATCACGTCTTGCCAATATCTTTAATCCAAAAACAGGTAAGACAATTATGTTAGCCTTTGATCACGGCTATTTCCAAGGTCCGACGACGGGTCTTGAGCGCATTGACCTCAATATTGCACCGCTCTTTGATTATACCGATGTATTGATGTGTACCCGTGGTATTTTAAGAAGCGTTGTACCGCCGGATACCCGAAAATCTATTGCTTTAAGAGCATCTGGTGCAAATTCTATTTTGACAGAACTTTCTAACGAAGCAGTTGCAGTTAGTATTGAGGATGCTTTGAGATTAAATGTATCCGCCATGGCTGCACAGGTTTATATCGGTTCTGAATATGAACATCAATCGATTAAAAATATTATTCAATTGGTCGATCAGGGTAATCGCTATGGAATGCCTGTGATGGCAGTAACTGGTGTAGGGAAGGATATGGCTCGTGATCAACGCTACTTCTCACTTTCGACTCGTATTGCCGCAGAAATGGGGGCTCACATTATTAAAACTTACTATGTTGATAGGGGATTTGAGCGGGTTACAGCAGGTTGCCCTGTACCGATTGTAATTGCCGGAGGTAAAAAATTACCGGAATTGGATGCTCTTGAAATGTGCTATCAAGCGATTGATCAAGGTGCAGCTGGTGTGGATATGGGCAGAAACATTTTTCAATCTGAAGCACCAATTGCGATGATCAAGGCGGTGCAAGCGGTTGTTCACGGTGGAGAAAATGCAAAAGATGCCTACCAACTCTATTTAAGTGAGAAAAACAACTAAGTTAATTAGGTTGGCTAAGTTAGCCAACCTATTTTTCCCATGTTTTCTATGATAAGGAGAAGCTTATGTTTGCTATGCTTGTTGAAATCAATATAAAAGAAGGTAAAGAAAAAGAATTTCTGGAGGTTTTCGAACGTAACCATATTGGCACTCGCCAAGAACTGGGAAATTTGCGTTTTGACATATTACGAGATCCGGAAATACGAACTCGTTTTTATGCATACGAAGTGTATGAAAATGAAACAGCACTAAATTTTCATCGGCAAACTGAACATTATCGCCGTTGTGTAAGAGAATTAGAATCTTTAATGACTGGTTCAAGAAGTAAGAAAATCTTTGAATGGATATTACCGAATCCTTATGTCTAAATTATCACTTATTCAGCAGTTAAAGCAGCAAAAACTGAGTGTTGGTATCTTATCTGCAAATTGGCTTCAACTTAATGAAGAGGTAACAACATTGTTGGAGAAGCAGATTAATGTACTGCACTTCGATATTGCTGATGGGCAATTTAGTTCGTTATTTACAGTTGGAGCAATAGGAATTAAATATTTTCCAACACATTGTTTTAAAGATGTGCATTTAATGGTAAGAAATCAGTTGGAAGTAGCAAAAGCTGTTGTAGCAAATGGTGCAAATTTAGTGACATTGCAGTTAGAGCAATATCATGATTTTGCTTTAACGATAGAATGGCTTGCTAAACAGAAAACAACTTATGCCAATCAGGTATATCCTGTATTAATTGGAGCCTGCTTATGTCCGGAAACGCCGATTTCTGAATTGGAACCTTATTTGGATCAAATTGATGTAATTCAATTATTAACTTTAGATCCGAGAAACGGAACAAAATACCCTTCCGAGTTGATTTTAGATCGTGTAATACAGGTAGAAAAGCGATTGGGTAATCGACGTGTGGAAAAATTAATCAATATAGACGGCTCAATGACGCTGGAACTTGCAAAATATTTCAAGCAAGGAACTCATCAAATTGATTGGATTGTTTCTGGTTCTGCGTTGTTTAGTGGAGAATTAAAAACAAATTTAAAAGTATGGAAGTCCAGTATTATGTGACATCAATAAAAAGTGCGGTGATTATTTCGTGATTTTTATAAAATAACTTGCTTTTTTTGAGATCATGAGTATAATCTCACCACTTTCGATATGAAAGTCGTTTGATGTAATCATTTATTGAACGTACTATTACGGTATGTAATAGATAAAATGTCCCCAATTTGGAGGACTAAGTAGGTTCGCTGCACTTCCCTTTATTTAAGATGTTAAAGGTGATGGTGTCAGTTTTTTTATAGCTAATTTTATTGGAGCTCTGGTCTAATGCAGAACCAAAGAATCCGTATCCGCTTAAAAGCTTTTGATCATCGTTTAATTGATCAATCTACAGCGGAGATCGTAGAAACAGCTAAACGTACTGGTGCACAAGTCCGTGGGCCAATTCCTTTGCCAACTCGCAAAGAACGTTTCACAGTATTGATTTCTCCACATGTAAATAAAGATGCACGTGATCAATATGAAATTCGCACACATAAACGTTTAGTCGATATTGTAGAGCCAACAGAAAAAACTGTTGATGCATTAATGCGTTTAGATTTGGCTGCCGGCGTTGACGTGCAGATCAGCCTAGGTTAATTAAGAGGTTATTACAATGATTGGTTTAGTCGGTCGTAAAGTTGGTATGACTCGTATCTTCAATGAAGATGGGGTGTCAATTCCAGTTACCGTAATCGAAATTGAAGCCAACCGTGTGACTCAAGTTAAAACTCTTGAAAACGATGGCTATACTGCAGTTCAGGTTACTACTGGTTTTAAAAAAGCAAGTCGTGTAACCAAGCCTGAAGCAGGTCATTTCGTGAAAGCAGGTGTTGAAGCTGGTCGCGGTTTATGGGAATTTCGTACTGAGGGTGAAGAATTCACTTTAGGTCAAGAAATCAATGTTGACATCTTTACAGATGTTAAAAAAGTAGATGTTACTGGGACATCAAAAGGTAAAGGTTTCCAAGGTGGTGTTAAACGTTGGAATTTCCGTACTCAAGATGCAACTCATGGTAACTCTTTATCACATCGTGTGCTTGGTTCTATTGGTCAAAACCAAACTCCAGGTCGTGTGTTTAAAGGTAAAAAAATGGCTGGACATTTAGGTGCTGAACGCGTTACTGTTCAATCACTTGAAATTGTTCGTGTTGATGTTGAACGTAAATTATTATTGGTGAAAGGGTCTGTACCTGGTGCAACTAATAGTGATGTTATCGTTAAACCAGCAGTTAAAGCATAAGTCTAGGAGATAGAGATGGAATTACAAGTTGTAGGTGCAAACGCACTCACTGTTTCTGAAACTACCTTCGGACGTGAGTTTAACGAAGCGTTAATCCACCAAGTGGTTGTTGCTTATGCAGCAGGTGCTCGTCAGGGTTCTCGTGCACAAAAAACGCGTGCTGAAGTGTCTGGTTCAGGTAAAAAGCCTTGGCGTCAAAAAGGTACTGGTCGTGCTCGTTCAGGCGACATTAAATCGCCAATTTGGCGTTCAGGTGGTGTGACCTTTGCAGCTAAACCACAAGATCATAGCCAAAAAGTAAACAAGAAAATGTATCGTGGCGCAATCAAAAGTATTCTTTCTGAATTAGTTCGTCAAGATCGTTTAGTGGTTGTTGAAAAATTTGAGATCGATGTACCAAAAACTAAGGTTTTAGTACAAAAATTAAAAGATATGGCGTTAACTGACGCGCTTATCATCACTGCAAGTTTAGATGAAAATCTATTTTTGGCAGCACGTAATCTTTACAAAGTAGATGTGCGTGATGTGCAAGCTATTGATCCGGTTAGCTTAATCGCATTCGATAAAGTTGTTGTAACTGTAGATGCGGTAAAACAAATTGAGGAGATGTTCGCATGATTCAACAAGAACGTTTGTTAAAAGTGTTGAGAGCCCCTCACGTATCAGAAAAAGCAACAAATAATACTGAAAAATCAAATACAATTGTTTTCAAAGTTGCTTTAGATGCAAATAAAGTCGAAATTGCAAATGCTGTTGAGCAATTGTTTGAAGTGAAAGTAGACTCAGTTCGTACAGTGGTTGTTAAAGGTAAAACTAAACGTCGCGGTGCTAAAATGGGTCAGCGTAGTGACTGGAAAAAGGCTTATGTTACTCTTCAAGAAGGTCAATCGCTTGACTTCGTTGAAGGTGCGGCTGAGTAATTTCGGAGGAGAAAAAATAAATGGCTATCGTTAAATGTAAGCCGACCTCCGCTGGTCGTCGTCACGTTGTTAAAATCGTAAACCCTGAATTACATAAGGGCAAGCCTTACGCACCGTTATTAGGTACTAAATCTAAAACTGGCGGTCGTAATAATTTAGGACGTATCACTACTCGTCATATTGGTGGTGGTCATAAACAACATTACCGTGTAATCGATTTCAAACGTAACAAGTTAGATATCCCAGCGGTTGTTGAGCGTCTTGAATATGATCCAAATCGTTCTGCAAACATTGCTTTGGTGCTTTACAAAGATGGTGAACGTCGCTATATTTTGGCACCTAAAGGTTTATCAGCAGGCGATCAAATCCAATCAGGTATTAATGCACCAATTAAAATTGGTAACTCGTTACCGATGCGTAATATTCCGGTTGGTTCAACAGTACATAACGTTGAGTTAAAACCAGGCAAAGGCGGACAAATTGCTCGTTCTGCTGGTGCTTATGTACAAATTATCGCTCGTGAAGGTAATTATGTGACTTTACGTCTTCGTTCAGGCGAGATGCGTAAAGTATTATCTGAATGTGTAGCTACTATTGGCGAAGTTGGTAATTCAGAGCATATGCTTCGCGTACTTGGTAAAGCTGGTGCTAACCGTTGGAGAGGTGTTCGTCCAACAGTTCGTGGTACAGCAATGAACCCAGTAGATCACCCTCATGGTGGTGGTGAAGGTCGTAACTTCGGTAAGCATCCTGTTACACCTTGGGGTGTTCAAACCAAAGGTAAGAAAACTCGTCACAACAAACGTACCGATAAATATATCGTACGTCGTCGTGGCAAATAATATTAATTAAATTAAGAGGATATGCCATGCCACGTTCTCTCAAGAAGGGTCCTTTCCTTGACCTACACTTGTTGAAGAAGGTAGAGAAGGCGGTGGAAAGCGGGGATAAAAAACCAATTAAAACTTGGTCCCGTCGTTCAATGATCATTCCTTCAATGATCGGATTGACCATCGCAGTCCATAATGGTCGTCAGCACGTTCCTGTTTATGTTTCTGATGAAATGATCGGTCATAAATTAGGTGAATTTGCACCGACTCGTACATACCGCGGTCACGCTGCGGATAAGAAAGCTAAGAAGTAAGGGGTAAGAGATGGAAACTATTGCTAAACATCGTTACGCTCGCACTTCAGTGCAAAAAGCTCGCTTAGTTGCGGACTTAGTCCGTGGTAAGAAAGTTGCACAAGCCTTAGAAATTCTTACTTTCACTAACAAAAAAGCGGCAGCTTTGGTGAAAAAGGTGCTTGAATCTGCAATTGCTAATGCAGAGCATAATGATGGTGCAGATATTGACGATCTTAAAGTTGCGAAGATTTTTGTTGATGAAGGTCCAAGCATGAAACGTGTTATGCCACGTGCTAAAGGTCGTGCAGATCGTATTTTAAAACGTACAAGCCACATTACAGTGGTTGTGTCAGATCGATAATAGTAGAGGAATAACAATGGGTCAAAAAGTACATCCACATGGTATTCGCCTAGGTATTGTTAAGCCTTGGAACTCTACTTGGTTTGCGAATACACAAGATTTCGCTGATAATTTAGACGGTGATTTCAAAGTACGTCAATTCTTGAATAAAGAATTAGCGAATGCTTCAGTTTCACGCATTACTATTGAGCGTCCGGCGAAAAGCATTCGTGTAACAATTCACACAGCTCGTCCAGGTATCGTAATTGGTAAAAAAGGCGAAGATGTTGAAAAATTACGTAACGCAGTAGCTGCTATTGCAGGCGTTCCGGCTCAAATCAACATTGCTGAAGTGAAAAAACCTGAATTAGATGCAAAATTAGTTGCAGGTAGCATTGCTTCACAACTTGAACGTCGAGTAATGTTCCGTCGTGCTATGAAAAAAGCAGTACAAAACGCAATGCGTTTAGGTGCTAAAGGCATCAAAGTTGAAGTAAGTGGTCGTCTAGGTGGCGCAGAAATTGCACGTTCTGAATGGTATCGCGAAGGTCGTGTACCACTACATACATTACGTGCGGACATCGATTATAACACCTCAGAAGCTCATACTACATACGGCGTAATTGGCGTTAAAGTATGGATCTTCAAAGGTGAAATTCTTGGTGGAATGGCTGCAATTGCACAACAACCGGAACAACAACCAGCCACGCCTAAAAAGGCTCCACGTGGTAAAGGTCGTAAGTAAGGAGATTTGCTAAATGTTGCAACCAAAACGTACAAAATTTCGTAAAGTCCACAAAGGTCGTAACCGTGGTATTGCTGCTGGTACAGAAGTTAGTTTCGGTACCTTTGGTTTAAAAGCAGTTGGTCGTGGTCGTTTGACAGCACGTCAAATTGAAGCCGCACGCCGAGCGATGACTCGTGCGGTTAAACGTCAAGGTAAAATCTGGATTCGTGTATTCCCAGATAAACCAATTACTGAAAAACCATTAGAAGTCCGTATGGGTAAAGGTAAAGGTAACGTTGAGTACTGGGTAGCTTTAATCCAGCCGGGTAAAGTAATGTATGAAATGGATGGTGTATCTGAAGAAGTTGCTCGTCATGCGTTTGCATTGGCAGCGGCAAAACTTCCAATTAAGACAACATTCGTAACTAAAACGGTGATGTAATGAAAGCTCAAGAACTACGTACAAAAACTGTTGAAGAGCTGAATGCTGAATTGGTTAACTTGTTAGGTGAGCAATTCAAATTGCGTATGCAAGCAGCCACCGGTCAGCTTCAACAAACCCATCAGTTAAAACAAGTGCGTCGCAGTATTGCACAAGTAAAAACTGTATTAACCGAAAAGGCGGGCGCATAATGACTGATAAAATTCGTACAGTACAGGGTAAAGTGATTAGTGACAAAATGGATAAGTCATTTGTGGTTGCTATCGAACGTACAGTTAAACATCCGATTTATGGTAAGTTTATCCGTCGCACTACTAAACTGCACGTACATGATGAACATAACGAAGCAAAATTGGGTGATGTAGTTGAAGTTAGAGGGTGTCGTCCACTCTCCAAAACTAAATCGCACACTTTAGTTCGTGTTGTTGAGAAAGCACAGGCTTAATTGACAACGTATATAAGTAAGAACCTAGCAGAAATGCTAGGTTTTTGGTTTTTTTGATTTATAGAAATTTTTAAAATTTTACTGCTGATAAGCATGATATTTAATATAAATTATAACTATATTTTAAAAATGATTATTGTTTTTTAGTTTTGTAAGAAAATCTGATTCTAACCTTAAAATTATTTAAGGATAAAAAATGAAACTATATAAATTTAGAAAAGAATTATTTGTATTGACTCTTTTAGTCTCCGGCAGCAGTATCTCAGCAGAGATCATTGCGGAATTAGATGAAGTTGTCGTATCTGATAGTAGCAGTGTAGCTGATTTTCAATCACTCGCTTTTCAAGGTGGTCGTAAAGCTAGTGATGTATTTATTGAGGGTAAAGAGTTTAAAACACGTTCTGCCACCTTGGGTAATGCTTTAGCTGGAGAATTGGGCGTGCATTCTAACCCCTTTGGAGGCGGAGCAAGTGCTCCTGTGATTAGAGGGCAAGAAGGGGTGCGTATTAAGCTTTTGCAAAATGGGTCGGATATTGTCGATATGTCTAATATTTCGCCTGACCATGCTGTAGTCGCTGATACACTTTTAGCACAGCAGGTCGAATTGGTGCGAGGGACATCTACCTTAATGTATGGTATGGCATCACCTGCTGGTGTAGTGAATATTGTCGATAACCGTATTCCGACTTCTCGTCCTGAGAAAGGGTATGAGGGAGAGATCGTTTCACGTTTTGATACAGCGAGTAAAGAAAAAGTCTTGACCGCAGGGGTTACCTTAGCAGCAGGCGATAATTTCCTGATTCGTGCTGAGGGGCTGACACGCAAATCAGAGAATTACCATGTGCCAGAGGTATTTATTGGTCAAAAATTAAACTACCTACCGGATAGTCATCATAAATCAAAAGTAGGAACGCTAGGCACAACTTGGATAGGCGATAAAGGCTATTTAGGCGCCTCCGTAAGTTATCGTAAAGACCATTACGGTATTCCTGGGCATAATCATGCGTTTGATTATTGTTCAGGGCATTTGTTTGATACAGATAATTTGAAAGCCATTACAGGGGGGGATGGTGAGGCACCTTATCTTAATGCTTACCCACATTTGATGACAGATGCTGATATGATTTCTTCTCTACATTTCCATTGTGGTGCGGATATCCAAGGGCATAAGCATAGCCATGAAAGTATTTATGGACATGATCATGATATTAGTGAAGCAGGTCCTGTCGTGGATATGCGTTCTAAGCGTTATGATGTAAGAGGAGAGTGGAAATCACCTATTCCAGGGATTAGCAAAGTAAAACTCTCGCTTGCTTATGCAGACTATTATCACGATGAAAAGCATGATGGCAAGGCACATATTGATAAGAATGATTCGCAGGGCATAAAAGATAGAAAGAAATATACGGCTGCCATTATGTCAGGAAAACCAGAAGCTTTTTATGCTAATCGTGGATTTAATAGCCGTTTAGAGATTTATCATCAACCTACAGAGCATTTTAATGGTGTAGTAGGGATGCAGTATCAAACACAAAAAACTAAAGTTCAGCGTTTAGCGCCTAGTTTAAATAATAATGGACAAGATTTAAGTGGTGAGAGAAAAGAGTCTGAACGTAATCCATTGGTACCGCACACGAATAAGCAATTCAGTGTATTTGCATTAGAGCAATTTACTTGGCGTAATTTTATTGTTGAAGTGGGGGCAAGATGGGAGAAACAACGCATTCCAATCAAATATGATCCGCATAAATTACGTCTTGATAAAGCTGCAGGTTCTAAAGTTCGTCTACCAGATTTATCTCCTTATACTGAAAATGCTTTGTCATATTCAGGTACTCTAATGTGGGATTTTCATCCAGCTTATCGACTGTCTATCACTGGCTCGCATAATGAAAGAATTCCATCACCAATGGAGCTGTATTATCATGGTAAACATCTTGCAACAAATTCCTTTCAATATGGCAATAAGGATTTAAAGAAAGAGCGGTCAAATAATGTAGAAATCGGTCTGATGCGTATTTCCGACAAATGGGATTTTAAAGTCAGTGCTTATTACCAACGCTTTAAGAATTATATTCACAATGAGAATTTGTATCGCGAGGGTAACTTATTTATGCGTCGCTATAACCAATCTCAGGCAAGGTTCTATGGTTTTGAGGGCGAAATCGGTTATCAGATAACGCCTAATCATAAAATTACGTTCTTTGGCGATTATGTCAATGGTAAACTCTTTGGTTTTAAAAAATTCTATGGTAATCCGAAGTTTAAAAGGGTATGTGAACTTGAGAATGATGGAAAAAATAATCTCGAGAAATGTGTTGAGAACGAAGAATGGGGGGAGGAATGGAGCTATCATAAAATTGGAGAGCAAACTATCGAACGTCCCAACCGCAATGCAGCCCGTGTTCCCCCTATGCGTTTGGGATTTCGTCTAAAGAGCCAGTTTAACGATAATTGGTCTGGCTCATTGGAATATACGAGAATGTTTGTACAAAAACGCATATCCATTAATAGCGTGATCAAAGAGATTGATCGTGAGGAAGCAGAGAAGCGAAGAGAAAATGCGAAAGGGCTTGGGTATGACGGTCATTATACAGAACTTGTCCCTGAAGATGTTACCCAAGGCTATCACTTACTGAATCTTTCTCTCAATTATTCACGTAAAATAGATGGAGTAGAATATAGTGCGACATTAAGTGCGAATAATTTGTTGAATCAAAAAATCTATATTCATAACTCCTATTTGCCTTATGTACCGCAAATGGGCAGAAATTTTATTTTGAATGTCGGGGTAACATTCTAGTTGTTCGTGAGGATATCAAAGAGCGGTTGTTTTTTGCAAAATAACCGCAGTATGTTTTCTTTAACGAAACCTGTTATCTTTTTCCAAAAGTTACTTGATAAGTGCGGTGCTATTGTGCTAAACTCTGCGACCTGTTTACCATAGGGTAGATGGGTTCGTCCCGAAAGGGTGTTTTTTATTTTAACGGAGCACTAATATGATCCAAGAACAGACTATGCTGGATGTTGCTGATAATTCAGGGGCTCGTAGCGTAATGTGTATCAAGGTTCTAGGTGGATCGCACCGTCGTTACGCTGCTATCGGTGATATCATCAAAGTTACTGTGAAAGAAGCAATTCCACGCGGTAAAGTTAAAAAAGGTGATGTGTTAAAAGCAGTTGTTGTGCGCACCAAGAAGGGTGTTCGTCGCCCAGATGGTGCAGTTATTCGTTTCGATGGTAATGCTTGTGTGATTTTGAACAATAACACTGAGCAACCAATCGGTACTCGTATTTTTGGACCGGTGACTCGTGAACTTCGTTCTGAGAAGTTTATGAAAATCATCTCTTTAGCTCCAGAAGTACTATAAGGAGAAAATGTAATGGCTGCAAAAATCCGTCAAAACGATGAAGTAATTGTTCTTGCAGGTAAAGACAAGGGCAAACGTGGTAAGGTAACTAAAGTGTTACCAAACGGTAAAGTTTTTGTTGAGGGTGTTAATATTATCACTAAGCACGAAAAACCAGTTCCTGCTTTAGGTAAAGCTGGTGGGTTAGTGAAAAAGGAAGCGGCAATTGATGTATCAAACGTTGCAATCTTTAATCCGACAACAAATAAAGCTGACCGTGTAGGTTTTAGAATTGAAGATGGTAAGAAAGTACGCTTCTTCAAATCTAATAATGAAATTATTTAAATAACTGGAGTAATGTGATGGCGAAACTGCATGATTACTACAGAGATACGGTAGTCAATGAATTAAAAGCAAAATTCAACTACTCATCTGTCATGCAAGTCCCACGAATCGAAAAGATTACCCTGAATATGGGAGTGGGTGAAGCATTGACCGACAAAAAGTTGCTAGATAACGCAGTAGCGGATTTAGCAGCAATCAGTGGTCAAAAACCTTTAGTAACTAAGGCTCGCAAATCTGTTGCAGGCTTTAAAATCCGTCAAGGGTATCCAATCGGTTGTAAAGTAACCCTACGTGGTGAACGTATGTGGGAATTCTTTGAAAGATTGATTACTATCGCTGTTCCACGTATCCGTGACTTCCGTGGTTTAAACACCAAGTCATTTGATGGTCGTGGTAATTACAGCATGGGTGTTCGTGAACAAATCATTTTCCCTGAAATCGACTACGATAAAGTAGATCGTGTGCGTGGTTTAGATATTACTATTACCACAACAGCGAAAAGTGATGAAGAAGGTCAAGCGTTATTAGCGGCTTTCAATTTTCCATTCCGTAAATAAGGTAGGTTATCGTGGCAAAACAATCAATGATCGCACGCGATGTAAAACGTGCTAAATTAGCTGATAAATTCTACGAAAAACGTGAAGAACTAAAGAAAGTCATTTCTGATGTAAATACATCTGATGAAGAACGTTGGGCTGCAGTGTTGAAGTTACAAACGCTTCCACGTGATTCTAGTCCAGTTCGTCAGCGTAATCGTTGCCGTCAAACTGGTCGTCCTCACGGAGTTCTTCGTAAGTTTGGTTTAAGCCGTATTAAGGTTCGTGAAGCTGCTATGCGTGGCGAAATACCAGGTCTTAAGAAAGCAAGTTGGTAATTTACCACTTTATTTTGGAATCGGAGTAAAAGCACAATGAGTATGCAAGATCCAATCGCAGATATGTTGACTCGTATTCGTAACGGTCAAGCTGCGAATAAAGTTGCGATTAGTATGCCTTCATCCAAGCTAAAAGTGGCTATTGCCAATGTATTAGCGGAAGAAGGTTATATTGCTAACGTTAAAGTTTCGGAAGGCGTTAAGCCTGAATTGGAAATTACATTAAAATATTTCCAAGGAAAACCGGTTGTAGAAAGTATTCAGCGCGTAAGCCGCCCTGGCCTTCGTATTTACAAACGTAAAAACGAATTGCCAAAAGTGATGGGCGGATTGGGTGTTGCTGTTGTATCTACATCTAAAGGTATTATGACTGACCGTAAAGCTCGTCAAGCGGGCTTGGGCGGTGAGATAATCTGTTACGTAGCTTAAGAAGAGAGGTAGGAAAATGTCTCGTGTTGCAAAAGCACCTGTTAGTATTCCTGCCGGCGTTGAGGTAAAACTTGACGGTCAGCTACTAACAGTAAAAGGTAAAAATGGTGAGTTATCTCACACCATTCATAACTCAGTTGAAGTTAAACAAGATAATAATCAATTAACATTCTCTCCTCGTGTAGGTATTGCTAATGCTGATGCACAATCAGGCACAGCACGTGCATTGGTCAATGCGATGGTTATCGGTGTTAATGAAGGTTTTACTAAAAAGTTACAGTTGGTGGGTGTTGGTTATAGAGCACAAATGAAAGGCAATGTACTTGTGCTAAGTTTAGGCTTTTCACATCCTATTGACCATGTGTTACCAGCTGGTGTAACTGCTGAATGTCCATCACAAACAGAAATTGTTCTGAAGAGTGCTGACAAGCAATTGATTGGTCAGGTTGCAGCTGATATTCGCGCTTATCGCCGTCCTGAGCCTTACAAAGGTAAAGGGGTACGTTATGCTGATGAAGTTGTACGTATGAAAGAGGCCAAGAAGAAATAATTAAGGTAACACTATGGATAAGAAATCAGCTCGTATCCGTCGTGCAGCTCGTGCACGTCATATGATGAGAGAGCAAGGTGTAATTCGTTTAGTTATTCACCGCACTTCGCGTCATATTTATGCACAAGTTATTGCACCAAACGGTTCAGAAGTGCTTGCTACTGCCTCTACAGTTGAGAAAGCAATTAGTGAGCAAGTTAAATATACTGGAAATAAAGATGCAGCGGCAGTGGTTGGTAAAATTGTTGCTGAGCGTGCATTAGAAAAAGGTATCAAAAGTGTTGCTTTTGATCGTTCCGGTTTTAAGTATCATGGTCGTGTCCAGTCTTTAGCGGATGCTGCCCGTGAAGCTGGTCTACAGTTCTAATAGAGGTAATTTTAGATGGCAAGCATCGAAAAACAAACTGGTGAACTGCAAGAGAAGCTAATCGCGGTAAACCGTGTATCAAAAACTGTAAAAGGTGGTCGTATTATGAGCTTTACTGCTTTGACAGTAGTAGGTGATGGTAACGGTCGAGTAGGTTTTGGTTATGGTAAAGCGCGCGAAGTTCCGGCAGCTATCCAAAAAGCGATGGAAAAAGCACGTCGCAATATGATTACTGTGGCTTTAAATGAAGGCACATTACAGCATCCAATTAAAGGTTCTCACACTGGTTCTCGCGTATTTATGCAACCAGCAAGTGAAGGTACGGGTATCATCGCTGGTGGTGCTATGCGTGCTGTATTGGAGGTTGCGGGTGTTCGTAACGTTCTTTCTAAAGCATATGGTTCAACCAACCCAATTAACGTTGTTCGTGCAACTATTGATGCATTAGCAAATATGAAATCACCAGAAATGGTTGCTGCCAAACGTGGCAAAACCGTTGATGAAATCTTGGGGTAATTGATGATGGCAAAAACTATTAAAGTAACACAAGTTCGTAGTTCTATTGCTCGTTTACCAAAACACAAAGCTACTTTACGTGGGCTAGGTCTTCGCCGTATTAATCATACTATTGAGTTAATTGATACTCCGGCTATACGTGGTATGATTAACCAAGTTTCATATATGGTCAAAGTGGAGGAGTAAGAGAATGCGTTTAAATACTCTATCTCCGGCTGAAGGTGCTAAGCACAATGCGAAACGCCTAGGTCGTGGTATTGGTTCTGGTTTAGGTAAAACAAGTGGTCGTGGTCATAAGGGTCAGAAAGCTCGTACTGGTGGCGGTGTTCGTCGTGGGTTTGAGGGTGGTCAAATGCCTTTGTATCGTCGATTACCGAAATTTGGTTTTACTTCAATGAAATCAGCTGTAACAGCAGAAGTCCGTTTGAATGACTTAGCCAAAGTAGAAGGTAATATTATTACTTTAGATACATTAAAAGCAGCGAATGTTTTAACAAAGGATATCCGGTTTGCGAAAGTAATCCTTGCTGGTGAAGTTAAAACTGCGGTAACCATTCGTGGTTTAGGTGTAACTAAAGGTGCAAAAGTAGCTATTGAAGCTGCTGGCGGTTCAATTGAGGAATAATTAACAAATGGCTAAGCAACCAGGTTATCAAAATAGAAGTACTCAAAGCGGTACTAGTGAACTAAAAAGCAGATTATTATTTGTGCTAGGTGCACTGATTGTTTTCCGTATTGGTTCCTTCATTCCGGTTCCTGGTATTGATGCGGCCGTGCTGGCTCAATTACTTGAACAACAAAAAGGCACTATCATTGATATGTTCAATATGTTCTCTGGTGGTGCGTTGAGTCGTGCGTCAATTTTTGCATTAGGTATCATGCCTTATATTTCAGCATCGATTATTATTCAATTATTGACCACGGTTCATCCTGCTTTAGCAGAGTTGAAGAAAGAGGGAGAAGCGGGAAGACGTAAAATTAGTAAGTATACACGTTATTCTACTCTCGTATTAGCAACTGTTCAGGCAATCGGTATTTCTACTGGTCTACCTAATATGCTACCTGGGTTAGTTCCTAATTTAGGCTTTGGTTTCTATTTTACAGCGGTAATTAGTCTTGTAACAGGAACCATGTTTCTAATGTGGTTAGGTGAACAAATTACGGAGCGTGGAATAGGTAATGGCATTTCTTTAATTATTTTTGCAGGTATTGTTGCAGGGTTGCCTTCAGCAATTGGTCAAACTATTGAGCAAGCTCGTCAAGGGCAAATGCATCTATTAGTTCTTTTATTGATCGCAGTAATTGTTTTTGCGGTGACTTATTTTGTTGTTTTCTTTGAAAGAGGACAAAGAAGAATTAAAGTCGAGTATGCAAAACGTCAACAAGGTCGTCAGATAGTAGGTGGTCATTCAACTCATCTACCATTAAAAGTAAATATGGCAGGAGTTATTCCGGCAATTTTTGCTTCAAGTATTATTCTTTTTCCTGCCACGTTAACATCTTGGTTTGGACAAGGTTCTAATTTGGAATGGTTAACTGAATTATCGCTATTATTACATCCAGGACAGCCTTTATATCTGATTGTTTATGCTGTGGCTATTATATTTTTTAGTTTCTTTTATACCGCAATGCAATATAATCCGCGTGATACAGCAGATAATTTGAAAAAGTCTGGCGCATTTATACCCGGAATTAGACCAGGTGAACAAACATCGCGTTATATTGATAAAATTATGACTCGCCTTACATTAATTGGTGGATTATATATTACGTTTGTATGTTTAGTTCCTTATATTATGACATCAGCTTGGAATGTTCAGTTTTATTTTGGTGGAACGTCTTTGTTGATTGTTGTAGTTGTAATTATGGATTTCATCGTACAGATTCAAAGTCATTTAATGTCAACTAAATATGAATCTGCGTTGAAAAAAGCAAACCTTAAAGGTTTTGGACAATAAATGTCCATATAGTAAAAAGGATAAGTAATGAAAGTTCGTGCTTCAGTCAAGAAAATGTGTCGTAACTGTAAAATTGTTAAACGTGAAGGTGTTGTTCGTGTATTATGTAGCGACCCTAAGCATAAACAGCGTCAAGGTTAATTGATATTTTTCTTGCAAAGAACCAGCTGGGTATATATAATACTCAGCTCATTTATGTCCTTGATATGCTGTTTGAGTATCCTGAAACGGGCTTTTCAAGATCAGTATATCAAATTTAATCAATAAAATAATAGGAGTGCATAGTGGCCCGTATTGCAGGCATTAACATTCCTGATCAAAAACATACTGTAATCGCTTTAACTGCAATTTACGGTATCGGTAAGACTCGAGCTAAGGCAATTTGTGCAGCTGCGGGTATTGCTGAAGATGTAAAGATCAGAGAATTGTCTGAAGAGCAGATTGATAAACTGCGTGACGAAGTTGGTAAATTTACCGTTGAAGGTGACTTACGTCGTGAAGTAACACTTAACATTAAACGCCTATTAGATTTAGGTTGCTATCGTGGTTTACGTCATCGTCGTGGTTTACCAGTACGTGGTCAACGTACTAAAACTAATGCGCGTACCCGTAAGGGTCCACGTAAGCCGATCAAAAAATAGTCGGGGTAAGGTTAAATGGCTAAAACACCAGTTCGTGCACGTAAACGTGTAAAAAAACAAGTTGTAGATGGCGTTGCTCATATTCACGCATCTTTCAATAATACAATCGTTACAATTACTGACCGTCAAGGGAATGCTCTAGCATGGGCAACTGCAGGTGGTTCAGGTTTCCGTGGTTCTCGTAAATCTACCCCGTTTGCTGCACAAGTTGCGGCAGAACGTTGTGCCGAAGTTGTAAAAGAATTCGGTTTAAAGAACTTGGAAGTTATGGTTAAGGGGCCGGGTCCTGGTCGTGAATCAACAATCCGTGCTTTAAATGCAGCGGGATTTCGTATCACGAATATTACAGATGTGACTCCGATTCCACATAACGGTTGTCGTCCACCGAAGAAACGTCGTGTTTAATGACGTCATAGGATAGTTGGAGAAAGAAAATGGCAAGATATTTGGGTCCTAAGCTCAAGCTAAGCCGCCGTGAAGGCACTGACTTATTCCTTAAGTCTGGTGTGCGTGCTATTGATACAAAATGTAAAATTGATACAGCACCTGGTCAGCATGGTGCTCGTAAACCGCGTTTGTCAGATTATGGTAGTCAATTACGTGAAAAGCAAAAAGTTCGCCGTATTTACGGTATTTTAGAACGTCAATTCCGTAACTATTATAAAGAAGCAAACCGCTTAAAAGGTAATACTGGGGAGAATTTACTGGTATTATTGGAAGGACGATTGGATAACGTTGTTTATCGCATGGGCTTTGCTGCAACTCGTGCTGAGGCTCGTCAATTAGTGAGTCATAAAGCGATTGTTGTAAATGGTCGTGTAGTTAATATCCCATCTTTCCAAGTTTCAGTTAATGATGTTGTTGCTGTTCGTGAAAAATCTAAAAAGCAAGCACGTATTAAAGCATCATTAGAATTAGCAGAGCAGAGAGAAAAACCAACTTGGTTGGAAGTCGAAGCAGCTAAAATGGAAGGTGTGTTCAAACGTGTTCCTGAGCGTTCTGATTTATCAGCAGACATTAACGAACATCTGATCGTAGAGCTTTACTCTAAATAATAGTTAAGGCTTTGTAGCAAAGAGAGGATAAAATGCAGGGTTCTGTTACAGAATTTTTAAAGCCACGTTTAGTTGATATTGAGCAAATTAGTTCTACTCATGCTAAAGTGATCTTAGAACCGTTAGAGCGTGGCTTTGGTCATACTCTAGGTAATGCATTGCGTCGAATTCTTCTATCTTCTATGCCGGGCTATGCAGTTACCGAGGTGGAAATAGATGGCGTATTGCATGAATATAGTAGTAAGGAAGGTGTTCAGGAGGATATTATTGAGGTACTTCTGAACTTAAAAGGTCTAGCGGTTAAAGTACAGAATAAGGATAATGTTTTTCTGACACTAAGCAAATCTGGAATTGGCCCTGTTGTTGCAGCTGACATTACTCATGATGGTGATGTTGAAATCGTAAATCCTGATCATGTTATCTGTCACTTAACAGACGAAAATGCGTCTATTAATATGCGTATTCGTGTACAACGTGGTAGAGGGTATGTGCCGGCATCATCTAGAGTTCATTCTTTAGATGAAGAACGTCCGATTGGTCGTTTGTTAGTTGATGCTTGTTATAGTCCAGTTGATCGTATTGCTTATAATGTACAAGCAGCACGTGTTGAACAACGAACTGACTTAGATAAGTTGGTTATTGAACTGGAAACAAATGGCACAATCGAGCCAGAGGAAGCGATCCGTCGTGCTGCAACGATTTTAGCAGAGCAACTAGATGCCTTTGTTGATTTGCGAGATGTTCGTCAACCAGAAGTTAAGGAAGAAAAACCGGAGTTTGATCCGATTTTATTGCGTCCTGTTGATGACTTAGAGTTGACAGTTCGTTCTGCTAACTGTTTGAAAGCAGAAACAATTCATTATATCGGTGATTTGGTACAGCGTACTGAAGTTGAGTTACTGAAAACACCTAATTTAGGTAAAAAATCTCTTACAGAGATTAAAGATGTGCTTGTTTCACGCGGTCTATCACTTGGTATGCGCCTCGAAAATTGGCCACCAGCAAGTATTGCTGAAGACTAGTTTGGACATAGGTTAAAGATTTTTCTGAGAAGGATAAGGTCATGCGTCATCGTAAGAGTGGACGTCAACTAAATCGTAATAGTAGCCATCGTCAGGCACTATTCCGTAATTTAGCTAGTGCATTGGTTAGTCACGAAATTATCAAAACTACCTTGCCTAAAGCAAAAGAATTACGTCGTGTAGTTGAACCGTTAATTACATTAGCGAAAGTAGATAGTGTTGCAAACCGCCGTTTAGCTTTTGCTCGTACACGCAACATCGAGACAGTTGCGAAATTATTTAATGAATTAGGTCCACGTTTTGCACAACGTGCGGGTGGTTATACTCGTATTTTGAAATGTGGTTTCCGTGCTGGTGATAATGCTCCAATGGCGTACATTGAGTTAGTTGATCGTCCAGCCTTAGCTGAAGAAGCTAAAACAGAGTAATTTATAACTCATTTAAAAAGCCCACAGTAAAATGTGGGCTTTTTGTAGTAATCATATTTATTTTCTATTCTATTCCCTATCATCAATTCCTATCAATAAAAAATTTCCGTTTATATTACATAAACTTCTGAATCCAACATTGGTAATTTTAAAAGGATTTTTATTTGGACGTTTTGTGTAGTCAAAGCTCTCATGGTGATGACCGTGAAAAACATGCTTTACTTGCATTGATGTGGCTAAATTATTAATAACAGAAAATCCTAAAGGATGAGGTTTTGGTGCCTCATGACATATTAGTATGTCTGCTTTTTGTTTTTCTAATGCTTCAATATCAGAAGGAAAGATTGAAGTTCTATGACGCAATGGAATACCTCCTCGCCAAATTTTTTCCGGAGGAGCGTATTGGCAATAGTGGATATGATCAAAAAAGAGCGGTTTATTTGGTGGCATCCAAATTTGTCCACGAAACACGCCTCCTAATCCGGCAATTTTTATTCCTTGAATGTCGACAACTTTACCGTGTAAATTACGTGATTTCCATTTTGTACCCCATAAGGCCTCATATGCTGAAACTGTTTTGCTATCATGATTTCCATGGATAAACCAAAGATCACAAAACTGTGCCAGTTTATCCAGTTCATCAGAAGTAGTTAATTGTAAATCACCTAAAATAATAAGAGATACATTTGCATGTTCTTGAATAAAAGGGTAAAGATGGGAATAACTTCCATGTGGATCACCAGCAAATAAAATCATAATATTATTCCTTAAAAATTGAAGGTGTGATTGTTTCCACGGCTAAGTCCAAAATTTCTTCGTTGAGTACTTTCTCAACAATATTTTTCACTTGATTATAACGTTCCAAGTAACTGGGTGAGTCAATTTCAATATAAGGTACACTATGCTTATCTAATAATTTTTTTAAGAGTTGTTGGAAGCGTTGACGTTGTTTAGCATTTCCTAAGCTACGCAAGCCATCATCTACCCATTGGGTATTATTATTTAATAAAATGGTCACATCAAAAGGATATTCTTTGATCATGGAGTCTAAGAAAGGGTGTGCTTTTCCTTCATACTGAATACAAAATGCCTGAGTTGTAATAAAGTCTGTATCTACAATTGCAACTTTGTGTGCATGCCTGACGGCATAATCAATATAACGCTGATGACCTAATGCTATTTGTGGATAATCAGAATATTGCATAGCTTGTTCATTACCTCCCAGTTTTTCAAAAACAAATTCACGTCCATATTCCCAAGCTGATGTAGTATTAAATACTGTAGCTAGCTTATTAACAAGAGTTGTTTTACCGCTACTTTCTCCACCTAAAATAGCAATTGTTTTTGCAAAAAATGGGCGAACTTCTTTAGGAATGAATTTCCAATAGTGAAATGGATTGTTACGAATTTTTGTTGCAGAAATATTAAGGAATCGGCGTTTTGGATCAACTAATTCGACTTGTAAATTTAAATATTTTTCATAAGGTACTTTATCTTGGATTTCACTGCTAAAAACCACGCTAGGATTAACGTTTTTTTCCTTGAATAGACGTTTTACTTGTTCAGCCCATGCAGACCAGCCATTGGGATAACTTGGTAGACCATCTTCAATAAGATGATGAATAACAATTTTATTTTTCTGATATTTAAAAATTTGTTGCATCCAACGTAAGCGATCCTGTACAGTTGGCATTCGTTTCATTTTACTGTCATAAAATAGTTTTAAATCTCGTTCTGTATCGCTACATACAACCACATGAAGCTCATCTACTTTGCTAAATGCTTCATAAATCATATTAATATGACCGGTATGAACGGGATAAAATTTGCCGAAAATAACGCCTATTTTTTTGTTATCTTGTTCAGTAATCTGTAGTGCTTTATGCAATGCTGAAAGTTTTGTGGCACTTGGATTTTTAATTTTTCCACTCACTAATTGGTTAAAATAAGCACGAGTGATATTGGCTTGTGTACAAAGCTCATTAACCTTCAGATTTAATTGCTTACGTTTTTGTTGCAGATAGCTGAAACTCGACATTATTTTCTCCTTTTCTATTTCGGGAATATTTAATGAGTAGCATAAAAAGTGCGGTAATCACTTAGTAAGTTTTTTATTTTTCTTGTAATTGTTCTAAACGTTTCTCTAGTTCAATCAGCTTTTCACGAGTTCTTATTAAAACTTGTGTTTGCACATCAAATTCTTCTCTTGTCACTATATCTAGTTTAGATAATTGAGATTGTAAGACTTGTTTTAGTTTCATTTCGGCATCTTGCCCTAAGTTTTTTACACCTTGAGGGAGAGAATCTTGAATTTGTTGCATAATTTGTTCTATTTTTTTAGGATTTAGCATAATAAGCTCCATTTTGATATAAATTGCCCCATTGTATGCAATCTTATTCAAAATAAAAACATTTTTTCTTATTAAACGTTAAGATATACTATACATGCATTCTCAGGGCAGGGTGAAACTCCCTACCGGTGGTAAATATTTCGATATAAGCCCACGAGCGCTTACTTATCTTAGTAAGGTCAGCAGATTTGGTGAAAATCCAAAGCCGACAGTGATAGTCTGGATGAAAGAGAATAGAGCGAGGTATTATACTTATCGTTGTTGTTTTTCTATTTATCTGATAGAAAAAATCCTTTTATCATCAGCCCTGATTCTGGTATCTATTAATTTATTTAAAGGAGTTTACTATGAATCAGTCATTATTATCTCAGTTTGGTACATCTGAAGAACGAGTTAAACGTGCGATTGAAGCTTTCAAAAGAGGGAACGGAGTTCTTGTCCTTGATGACGAAGATCGGGAAAATGAGGGTGATCTTATTTTTCCGGCTGAAACAATCACAGTTGAACAGATGGCAAAATTAATTCGTTATGGGAGCGGAATTGTTTGCTTATGTATCACTGATGAACTTTGCCAACAGCTCGATTTGCCACCGATGGTACAAAATAACACAAGTATTAATCAAACAGCGTTTACTGTGAGTATTGAAGCGGCACAAGGTGTATCTACCGGCGTATCTGCACAAGATCGCGTAACGACTATTCAAGTCGCCATTGCTGATAATGCTAAGCCGCAAGACCTTAGCCGTCCGGGACATGTATTTCCATTAAGGGCTAAAAAGGGCGGTGTGTTAGCACGGCGGGGACATACTGAAGCCGCAGTTGATCTAGCTTCTTGGGCAGGTCATAAGCCTGCCGGGGTAATTTGTGAAATAACCAATGATGATGGGAGCATGGCAAGAACACTGGAGATCGTAGAATTTGGCAAAAAATTTAATTACCCTGTGGTAACAATTGAGGATCTTGTCCGTTATTCATCAAGCAAAGTTGTTTAGCTCGATAAGTAAGAACATCATCAATTTTTTTTCGTTGTTGATGCTGTAATTAAATTGAAATTTCCCTGTTCCCAACAGTTTGGGTTTCTGTAAATAAAAATAAAATGAAGACTATGCAAGATGAAAAATCTGTTAAACTGTGTGCTATTTAAAATGGGTTAAAGGATAAAATTATTAGTAACTTAAAACGTGGGTTTGTCTTACATCGACGGGATTATAGTGAAACCAGTTTGTTGGTCGAGTTATTCACTGAAGAACACGGACGTTTAACAGTATTGGCGAAAGGGGCTCGTGCAAAACGATCGGCGTGGAAATCTTTGCTGCAACCCTTTACACCTTTGTTACTTAATTGGTCTGGTCGTGGGGAATTAAAAATATTAATAAAAGCAGAGGCGATATCATTAACTTTACCGCTACAAACCACCGCACTTTATAGTGGATTTTATGTTAATGAATTAATTGCTCGTCTATTGGCTCCGGAAACCGCATATCCGGATCTTTTTCAATATTATTTGCAATGCTTAACTGCATTGGCAAGCTCACCGCAAGAAATCGAAAAAAGTTTACGCACTTTTGAATTTCAACTGTTGGAGGTTTTGGGTTATGCCGTGGATTTTTGTCATTGTGCTGGTTCGGGGAAACCAGTTGATGAAAAGATGACTTATCGCTATCGAGAAGAAAAAGGCTTTATTGCTTCTTTAATTAAGGATAACCTGACTTTTTATGGACGTGAATTATTAGCTTTTGAGCGTAGAGAATTCGTCGATAAGACCGTCTTGCAGGCGGCGAAACGTTTTAGCCGTATTGCTTTAAAATATTATTTGGGTAATAAACCTTTAAAAAGTCGTGAATTATTTACGCAGAATATTTTACATACAAAATAAGTTTTACTAGATATAAATTTATGGTTTTACTTTATCAGCCAAAGAAACAAAAAAAATTGAGAGCAGCTTTTACGACCATTGTTCAAGATTTGGATTATCAAGGATTAGGTGTAGCAAAAATTCAAGGAAAAACGTGGTTTATTGAGAACGCATTACCACAAGAGCAAGTACAGGTTCAAGTTATTGAAGAAAAACGTCAATATGGACTGGGTCGAGTTCAAAAGATTTTACAAGCCAGCCCTTTGCGACAAACTCCAAGATGTGCTTATTATCAAATTTGTGGCGGCTGTCAATCTCAGCATATCCCTATACATTTACAACGTGAAACGAAACAAAAAGCGTTATTTCAGCGTTTAACCAAACTGCAAAAAGAGGCTATAGAATTTATGCCGATGATAAGTGGCGAAGCATGGCATTATCGCCGTAGAGTACGCTTAAGTTTGTACTGGGACGCTAAAAGTAAAAAATTGAAGATAGGCTTTCGGCAAAAAAATTCACAACAAATCGTGAATATTCGTCAATGCGATGTGCTTGATCCCTTGTTAAATGAGTTATTACCTAAATTGCATGAGTTGTTGAGTACGTGCTCTAAACCGAAAACACTAGGACATATTGAATTAGTTGCCGCAGATAATGGCGTAGCGATGTTATTGAGAGTAACAGAAAAATTGGCTGAACATGACCGCACTTTATTGTTGGATTTTGCATTTAATCATCAAGTGATGTTATTTGTACAAGATGAAAAAGAGATTTGTCATTTGCAAGGAGATTTGCCTTATTACCAATTAGATGATGGTTCTATTTTACATTTTGATATTCGTGATTTTATTCAGGTTAATCGCCAACTTAACCAAAACATGGTCAATACTGCACTGGATTGGTTGGATTTGAAGAAGAAGGATAATGTGTTGGATTTATTTTGTGGTATGGGAAATTTTACCTTGCCGATTAGCCGATATGTGAAAAGTGCGGTAGGAATTGAGGGTGTTTTACCTATGGTCGAAAAAGCCCGTCGTAATGGGGAACGAAATCATTGTCATAATGTCCAATTCTACCAGTGCGATTTAAGTCAATCTTTTACTGAGCAAGAATGGGCAAAGGTTCCTTTTGACAAAATCTTACTGGATCCACCGAGAAGCGGTGCCGCATTTGCTTTAAATGCATTGTGTTATTTAATGGCTGAAAAAATAGTGTATGTGTCTTGTAATCCGGCGACATTAGTGCGTGATGTGGAGCTTTTGCTTAAGTTTGGTTATCAATTAAAAAAAGTTGCAATGATTGATATGTTCCCACATACAAGTCATCTGGAAAGTATTAGCTTATTTGAAAGGAACAGATAGGAAGTAAAGTTATGGTTGCAGTGCGTGGTTCACATTTACTTAATTTGCAAGATTTTGTGGTTGAGCAATGGAGTAAAAGTTTATCTTTACCTGAGAATGTTGAACAAAAATTAATACAGGCTTGGCGTTATGCACAGCAAAAGTGTCTTATTGTACAAAGTGAATCGGAGAAAAAAATTGTTTGTTC
The DNA here is from genome assembly GCF_000019405.1 of Histophilus somni 2336. Classification (NCBI taxonomy): domain Bacteria; kingdom Pseudomonadati; phylum Pseudomonadota; class Gammaproteobacteria; order Pasteurellales; family Pasteurellaceae; genus Histophilus; species Histophilus somni. The sequence goes on from NC_010519.1 coordinate 2,232,562, forward strand.
TTTGCAAGCTGGTGTGGAAATGGTGGAAATTCTGCATAGTTTGAATATGGATGCGGAAAGTTTGATTACTGCAATGCTTTATCCATTGGTGAACCATAAAATGACTTCCCTTATGCAAATCAAAGAAGATTTTGGCAGTAATATTAGCAAGTTAGTGAAAGGCGTAGTGGAAATGGATAACATTCGCCAACTTAATGCCAGTCATTCAGCCAACAGTTTGCAGGTGGATAATGTTCGTCGTATGTTATTAGCTATGGTTGATGATTTTCGTTGTGTCATCATTAAACTTGCGGAACGTATTAGCTATTTACGGGATGTAGACCGCTTGTATTCTGAAGAAGAAAAAGTACTGGCTGCAAAAGAATGTTCTAATATTTATGCACCGCTTGCGAACCGTTTGGGTATTGGTCAATTGAAATGGGAATTAGAGGATTATTGTTTCCGCACTTTACACCCCGATACTTACCATGCGATTGCAAACTTATTAAAAGAACGTCGTTTGGACCGTGAACAATATATCGCGGATTTTGTGCAGGAGTTACGTGGTTATCTGAATGAGAATTTGGATCAAGTAGAAGTGTATGGACGACCAAAACATATTTACAGTATTTGGCGTAAAATGCAGAAAAAACACTTGGAATTTAGTGATTTATATGATGTAAGAGCGGTCAGAATTATTGTACAAAAATTGCAAGACTGTTATTCCGCTTTGGGCATTGTACATACTCATTTCAAACATTTGCCTAAAGAGTTTGATGATTATGTTGCTAACCCGAAACCGAACGGTTATCAATCTATTCATACTGTCGTGTTGGGCAAAGGTGGAAAGCCTATTGAAGTGCAAATTCGTACTCAACAAATGCATGATGATGCAGAATTAGGTGTTGCTGCACATTGGAAATATAAAGAGGGTGTAAGTGGCGGACGTTCCGGTTATGAAGAAAAAATTGCATGGTTACGCAAATTATTAGCTTGGCAAGATGATATTACAGATTCCGGTGAAGTAATGGCGGAAATGCGTAGTCAAGTTTTTGATGATCGTGTTTATGTCTTCACGCCAAAAGGCGAAGTTGTGGATTTACCAACAGGATCTACCCCCTTGGATTTTGCGTATGCTATTCATAGTGAAATTGGGCATCGTTGTATTGGTGCGAAAGTTGGTGGGCGTATTGTACCTTTTACTTATCAGCTTCAAATGGGTGATCAAATTGAGATTATTACTCAGAAAACCCCGAATCCAAGCCGTGATTGGGTAAATCCGAACTTAGGTTTTACGCACACGGCGAAAGCACGTGCTAAAATTCAGAACTGGTTTAAAAAACAAGATCGCGATAAAAATATTCCTGCCGGAAAAGAATTGCTTGAAGTTGAAATTGCCCGTTTAGGTATTTCCTTAAAGCAGGTAGAGCAACACGGATTGCCTCGCTATAACCTGAAGAACTTAGAAGACTTGTATGCCGGTATTGGTGGTGGAGATATTCGTCTAAATCAACTTATTAACTTTTTACAAAATAAATTAATTAAGGTGAGTGCACAACAAACAGATGAAGAAATTTTGCGTTATGTAGCCAATAAAGGTGCTCATTATGTGAGTCAAAAACAAAAAACAGAGAAAAAAGGTTACGTGATTGTTGAGGGGGTAGGTAACTTAATGTACCATATTGCCCGTTGCTGCCAACCTATTCCAGGTGATGATATTATGGGCTATATCACAATGGGAAGAGGGATTTCTATTCACCGTGGCGATTGTGAACAGTTTATAGAGTTGCAAAATACACACCCTGAACGTGTTGTTGAGTCAGTTTGGGGCGAAAATTATGCCACAGGTTTCCGTATCAGTATTCGTATTATCGCCAGTGATCGAAACGGTTTATTGCGAGATATTACAACAGTATTAGCTAATGAAAAAATTAGTGTTTTGGGTGTATCAAGTCGTGCAGATACGAAAAAACAACTTGCGACTATTAATATGGAAATTGAATTAAATAATGTACAAATTTTAAGTAAAATTCTGGCAAGATTAGCGAAATTAGATGACATAATTGAGGCAAAACGTCTTTAGATAAGTTAGGCAAAGATAAAGGTAAAGATAATGAAAAAAACAACCGGATTGGAGCATTTTATAAAATCAATAGTCTATTCCTTAAAAGGGTTGAAAAGCACGATTCAACATGAAAGTGCTTTTCGTCATGAGCTTGTGGTTTGTTGTATTTTATTTCCTTTAGCGTTTCATTTTGCACAAAGCAAAATTGAGTTTGTGCTTATGATTGGTTCTTTATTATTGGTGCTGGTTACCGAATTGTTGAATAGTGCAATTGAAGTTGTGGTTGATCGTATTGGAACGGAATATCATGAGTTATCCGGACGAGCCAAAGACCAAGGCTCAGCAGCAGTTTTTGTCGCCATAATCCTTGCACTATTTACTTGGGGAGTGATTTTATTTTGTTAGCGTGTTGACATCCGCCCTGCCTTCAGGCGGGGCGGATGTCAATAGACTAGAAACGAACTTCCACGGAAGCGGCAAAATTGCGTTTTGGTGCGGTAAAACGATTGATGCCTTCCCCTTTAAGTCCTACAGAACGAGCGTTATAACCATTGTTAAACCATAAGTTATAGACACTATCCCAAGTTATATAATTACGGTTGAATAAGTTAAAAATCCCCATATTCAATGTAACATTTTTACTCAGGTTAACTTGTCCCGTTAAATCCACTACAAAGTAGGAAGGACTTAAATAGGGCCACGGTTTCACATTTTTAGCAACATCACCACTTTTGTTACCGCCAAGTTCATATTTTACCTCTATAGCATCTTTAGCTTTTTTAGCCGCACTGTAACGACCGGTTAAACTGATACTCCATTTTTCCGTTTCATAATCAATTCCCCCAACCACTGTCCAAGGCTGAATAGATCTGAGTGGTTCGTTGTCATGATTTTGCCCTTTGCTATAACTCCCTTTGAGGCGGAATGTTAACCCATCTGACAGTCCGAATGCCGAGCCATTAACAGCACCGCTAACTTCTATCCCTTTAATTACCGCTTTAGGTTCATTAACAAACTGAGTTTCCGTAATAAACTGTTTCGAACCACCCCAAAAACTACTAGGATTGTAGTATGGATTTTGTTTAAAATTATCACGTTCTTGAATAAAATTATGGTAACGTGTGCGGAAAAGCCCGACGCTAAAGTGGGCATATTGATTTTGGAAACGATAACTTAATTCGTGGTTCAGTGCAGTTTCCGGTTGCAACAATGGGTTCGGTTTAAAATTATTAGTAGTACCACTACCGTCACTTACAAAATATAAATCTTCAACACGTGGTACTCTAAAACCAGTACTCAGGCGGTAGCCAATTTGATGTGATGGGTGTACTTGATACTCCAATCCTAGTTGCCAAGAAAGACGAGAAAGTTTTCTTGAAGGAAAGTTGATGATAGCATTATTGACTTGCCCCTTGAGTTGAGGGTTGTAATTGTAGCGATCATAACGCCCGCCAATAGTGGCTTTCAATGTATCAGTTAAAGCGATTTCATCAAGCAACGATAGGGAAAAAATACGAGATTTTACTGGACTAACTTCCGTATAATTCGGGCGACTTTTGCCTATCCAATAGGAACTAGTAGAGAAACGTATAGAGTTGCTGTTTTCCAAAAATTGATCACGAAATTCCACTTTGCCGGATAAACGATGTGTGGTTCGCCATAATGCTAATGGATAAGTTGATAATTCCCCGCGAGTAATAGTTTGGTTTTGAATGTACTGATGGGAAGAAAGTCGAAATAATTGATTATTCCTAATAGTGAGAAAAGCTGAAAGTTGTTTGATTTGTTGTTTTGCTACAAAGAGTTTTGCTGTTTCTAACCAAGAGAAGCCATTATATCGATATTCGAGACCATAACGGCGGTATGGTGTTCTGTCTGTGGCAAATCGGTTCTCATCACTAAGCCCTAATGTTTTTTCTTCGGTAAATTTCTTTTCTGCACGATCTTCTAAAAATAGTGTAAAGCGATGGGTGTTATTAATATCGTAGCCGATTTTTGTTAACCATGAGGTGGTGTGGTAGCTGAGGGGATCGGGTTTACCACGTTTATAAGTGGTAGTATCTGCACCTTTGCCATTATTGATTGTTTCATGCCCCCAACGTTTGGTTAATTGTGCAAAACCGAAGAAGCGATCAGTCTTGAACCCCCCCCCTATCACTTGACGCCATTCTCTATTTTTTGAGGTATAACCGGTTTTGGATAAGAAGCCGAAAGTGCGGTCAGGTTCGACAAAATCTTCAATCTCTTTGGTGGTAAAAGAAACCGCACCCCCTAAAGCACCACTACCATTCATGACAGAATTTGCCCCTTTCTGTACTTTTACCGAGCTAATATTTTCATATTCCGTATTATTGATATTACCATTATGGAGTCCAGTCGAAGAACGTGCGGAAGTGGACATTGTTGATTCGGCTTGCGGTATACCATCAACAATCACCGCAACGCGATCTTTGTCGACACCACGTATTGCAAAGCCGTTACTACCAGAACGACCGCCTTCAGGCACGCCAATCCCCACTTCATGACGAAATAAATCACGTTCATTAGACACCATATTTTTCCGCAATTGTTCGGAAGATTGAGTAGAGGAAAAAATAGGCTCAACATTCGCCACAACGGATATTTCACCCAATTCTTCCGCTTTATTTGGCTTTGTTTTTTCTTGATTCGAATCGGCAAGACTTAATGCAGGAAACATCAAGCTACTTGAAAGAAACAATTGGTTGAGAATAATAGAATACTTAGATTTCAAAATGAAAATCTCCCTGTAAAAAATATAATAGAAATGAGAATGGTTCTTATAATTATAAATGCCCTAACTGTCAAGTTTTTTAATCATTTTTATGGAAAGAGTAAGTTATTTGAATAAACTATATTGTTGCTAAACAAAACGTTGCTTGTGAAATGTATTTTTCACTAGCATTTTTACCAAGAGTTTTTGTATTATATGAGCAAAATAAGTATGCCTTGATTCATATAGATATAAAAGAGTTGTTAAATATTAATGCGATAGGATATGTTAAAAAAATTAATTTTACTTGTCATCCCGATGTTGCTAACGGCTTGTGCATCTTCGTTAAAAGTGCTTGAACTGCCGCAAGTAAAAACAGACAGCAGACTTTTTGTGATTACACAACAATTTCCTCAATCGGAAAAAAGTTTGCTGGCGATTGAAGTTCAACCTCATCAATGGCGTTGGGTGCAAACAGATCCGCTCGGTGCACCTATTGCTCGTCTTGTTTTGAGTAAAGCGGGGTGGCAAAACGACGGTTTCGTTATGCCGAATAAGCAGGCAAAACAGCTTTTTTCTGCGATTGCGACGTATTTTATGTCGACTATGATTTTCGATGTCCAGCAGATCTCGGAAAATGAATATGCACAAAACCATCGGTTAATATGGCGATTTTCTCCGCAAAAACACGGCGTTAATATTGAGTTGGGGGATAAGTCTGTTTGGTTTGTCGAACCTTTGAGACTGAATTAAAATTGTACTAATTATCAGAAAATAAAATGACGGAAACCTTATATTTATCAAAACCTGCGATAATCAGTGCTATGGGCGAAGGGCTGAAAACGCATATAGAAATGTTATTGAATGCGGAGCATTCCCCGTTAGTGCATTCCGATAAGGTGTTTAGTCGGCATCACATTGCCGGTAAAATCGGTGTCTTCGGCGAGATAAATTTATCATTACGCCCATTTCCGGAAAAGCTTAGTGTACAACACCGTAGTCGTAATAATCAGGTATTGTGGCACGCATTGGCAGATATTGAACCGCAAATTGAGCAAGCTGTTCAGCAGTTTGGCAAGCAACGTATCGCTGTGGTTATTGGTAGTTCAACAACGGGTGTAGATGAAAATATTCCTGTTTTCAAAGGTGGAGCAAGCCAACAAGATTGGTCGTTAGCACCTTTCAATTTTCAGCAAGTTTCATTTTCCGCTCCAGCAGATTTTGTGGCGGAAGTTTATGGTTTAAGCGGTTTAGTCTATGGTATTTCTACTGCCTGTACTTCGGGTGCAAGAGCGTTAATCAGTGCGGCTCGGTTATTGAAAAATAATTTGTGTGATGCGGTAATTTGTGGTGGTGTAGATACGCTTTCACCGCTAACGGTGAGCGGGTTCAATTCTTTATCCGTGCTTTCTGCACAGCGTACAAATCCGTTTTCTCGTTATCGCAACGGGATAAATATTGGTGAAGGTGCGGCGGTCTTTTTAATGACGAAAACAAAGTTAAATGATGAAAGCCTACAATTGTTCGGCTATGGGTCGAGTAGTGATGCTTATCATATGTCTTCCCCGCATCCTGAAGGCGAGGGAGCAATTTCCGCTTTTGAGAATGCTTTAAAAAACGCCAATGTTAAGGCTGAACAGGTTGGTTGGATTAATTTGCATGGTACTGGCACGGTTCAAAATGATCACATGGAAAGCCTTGCGGTTGAAAAGATCTTCGGAGATAAGACCACTTGTACCACAACTAAGGTATATACTGGACATACGCTGGGTGCGGCAGGTGCTATTGAAGCGGCGATTTTGTGGGGTATGATCAGTCGAGATTATAATCCAACGGGTAAACTTCCCGCACAATTGTGGGATCAAGAAAAAGATGAAAATCTGCCCGCACTTGCGATTACAGATCGGGATAGTTATTGGAAAATGGATAGACGTATTGGTGTAAGCAGTTCTTTTGCCTTTGGCGGGAATAATTCGGTTTTGGTGTTGGGGGAGTAGCATGGTTAATTTGCATTGTCCGATTACGCAAGTGGCTCCCTTGCTGCCGCATAGTAACGATATGGTGTTGCTTGATCTTATTACGGATTTTGGCGAAGATTTTTTGATCGCTGAGGCAAGGATTAAAAGCGATAATATTCTTATTCGAGAAGGTAAACTCAGTGCATTTTCCGGTATTGAAATTATGGCTCAAGGTGTGGCTGCTTGGGCAGGATGTATGGCTGTTCAAGCCAATGAGCCGGTGCGTTTAGGGTATTTACTCGGCACGCGTAAATTACATATTTACCAAGATGAGATTGCGATCGGTAGCCGTCTTCAGATTAAAATAAACATGTCCATTCAAGATGCTGCGGGGTTTGGTGTATTTGATTGTCAGCTTATTGATTTAGCCGATAATCATGTGATTTTGGAAGGGGCATTGAATGTGTTTAGTCCTAAGGAGGAACAACAATAATGGCAAAGACAGTTCTGATTACCGGCTCAAGTCGCGGTATCGGCAAAGCGATTGCTTTAAACCTTGCCGCACAGGGGTATGATATTGTGGTGCATTGTCGTTCTCGTGTAGATGAGGCGGAGAATGTGGCACAAGAGGTGAGAGCTTTAGGGCAAAATGCAAGAGTACTCCAATTTGATGTGGCTGATCGTGAAAAAGTGCGGTCAATTTTAGAGGCGGATGTAGAAGAAAATGGTGCGTATTACGGCATAGTACTTAATGCAGGGCTAACCCGTGATAATGCTTTTCCGGCATTGACCGATGATGATTGGGATAGCGTGTTACGCACCAATTTAGATGGTTTCTATAATGTGTTGCACCCGATTATGATGCCGATGATCCGTCGTCGTCAAGCGGGGCGAATTGTGTGTATTACGTCTGTTTCAGGCTTGATTGGTAACCGTGGACAGGTGAATTACAGTGCGTCTAAAGCGGGTATTATCGGTGCGGTCAAGGCGTTGGCTATCGAACTGGCAAAACGCAAAATCACGGTAAATTGTGTGGCTCCGGGGTTAATTGACACGGATATTCTGGACGAAAATGTCCCGATAGCTGAGATTTTAAAAATGATCCCTGCCGGACGCATGGGCGATCCTGAAGAAGTCGCTCATGCCGTGCAATTTTTAATGGATGAAAAAGCCGCTTATATTACCCGTCAAGTGATTGCAGTGAATGGCGGGCTTTGTTAAAGAGCGGTAAGGATTTCAATATTTTTATTCACAATTGAACATTAACAGCAAAAAGGATACGAAGTGAAACGGGTGGTAGTCACAGGAATTGGCGGTATCACTGCTTTTGGGAATGATTGGCAGAAGATAAAAACAGCTTTTCAACGTAAACAAAATGCCGTCAAATCTATGAATGATTGGGTTGAACGTTTTCCCGAATTGGATGCTCGTTTAGGTGCGGTTATTGAGGATTACTATCCTCCGAAACATTGGAACCGTAAGCAATTACGCAGTTTAGGGCGTGTTTCTCAGCTCGTAGTTGATGCCAGTGAGCGAGCCTTGGCTAACGCTTCTTTATTGGACAAAGACGGTATTATTTTGGAATATTTGAAAGACGGTAGAATGGGTGTGGCTTGCGGTTCTTCTACCGGTTCTACTAATGATATTAAAGATGCGGCAGAACTTTTGATGACCGGTAAGTCAGACGGTTTCAACGCCAACACTTATGTACGTATGATGCCCCATACTACGGCGGCAAATATTGGTATTTTCTTTGGTTTAACAGGTAGGATTATCCCTACTTCCAGTGCTTGCTCATCAGGCAGTCAAGCGATCGGCTATTCCTATGAAGCCATTAAATACGGATTGATTCCTATGATGCTTGCTGGCGGTGGTGAAGAATTTTGTCCGTCAGAGGTTTATGTTTTCGACAGCCTTTATGCGGCAAGTCGTAATAATGACAATCCAAGCCATACGCCACGTCCATACGATAAAGCACGTGACGGATTAGTGATTGGCGAGGGCGGTTGTATGTTTGTGTTGGAAGAGCTTGAGCATGCATTAGCTCGTGGAGCGAATATTATTGCCGAAGTGGTCGGTTATGGTGCAAATAGTGACGGTAGTCATGTTACCCGCCCGCAAAAAGATACGATGCAGCGTTGTATGGAATTAGCCCTGAAAGATGCAGGGATTGAACCGAGTAAAATTGGTTATGTCAGTGGGCATGGTACCGCTACCGAACAAGGCGATATTGCAGAAACGCAAGCCACTGAAGCGGTATTTGGGTATGTTCCCATGAGTTCTCAAAAAAGTTATCTTGGTCATACGTTGGGAGCTTGCGGTGCATTGGAATCTTGGTTTTCCATTGAAATGATGCGAGATGGCTGGTTTGCACCAACGATTAATCTTGACAATGTAGATGAGCGTTGTGGTAAGGTGGATTATATTCAACATGATGGACGAGAAATTCACACGGATTATGTCATGAACAATAATTTCGCATTCGGTGGGGTGAATACTTCTCTTATTTTTAAACGCTGGACGGATGAATAGTGGTAATAAGTCGCTACATTTCGGGGTGTACATTATAGAAATTGCTATGGAATTAGCTAAAATTAGCGGCGTTTTGTAAAGTTGTGGATAGAGAAAAAGCGTATGGCAAAGATGATAAATGATGGGTGTAATATCGATAATGACTTTGTTCAAAAGAGTATTAAACAATGACGCAACAAATCTGTAATTTTTCATTTAATCTTCATGCGTGGAATATTGTCTGTAATAAAGAGCTTTCCGGAGAGGATTGGCAACAAGGCGAGCAGTATTGGCTGGAAAGTGTTGCTAAACGTGAAACTGTTGCACCTAAACTGGCTTTTTTACCGCCGTTAAAACGTCGGCGTTTAAGTGAAAGTGCACGTTTATTTTTTGAGGCGGCATGGCCGTTAACCGAACAAGAGAATAATTTGCCGGTGGTGTATGCTTCGCTGAATGGAGAAATCAATCGTAGCTTTGCCTTGTGGCATTCTCTCTTAACTGAAGGAGATGTGTCTCCTACTTCATTTAGTCTTTCGGTGCATAATGCCCTTGTTGGACAATGGTCTGAAATGCGTCAGGTTAAAAATGAAACGACGGCTATTACCGCCTTAAAAGATAGCTTGGAAATTGCCTTATTAGAGGCTTTTCTACTCTTAAATGATGGACAAGAAAAGGTCTTGGTCGTGCTTTCGGAAACACCGTTATCAGTGAAATACAATGCTCAACCCGTGGAGCGTTTGCCTTTGTCTTATGCGTTGGCGATGGTGGTGGAAAAAGGCTCGACTTATCAGCTTAGTTTGCAATCGCAAGCTGTTGAAAGTGCGGTATTTTTTGATAGTGCACTGACTTGGGTACAACAGCAATATTTGGAGGCATCCCAATGGCAAACCCAAAGTAGTCGTGGAGGAACTTGGTTATGGAAGAAAAACTTGATTGGCTAAGGCGTTTTCTCGGTACGTTATTTGGTTTTATATTGTTCGGTTTCGTCGGCGTGCTGTTTAAAATTATCCTTTATCCTTATGCAAAGCAATATCCCAAGGCAGATTTAGCTACGCAATTAAAAGGACGTAAAATTGTCAGTCGTACTTGGGCATTTTTTGTGCGTTATCTTATTTGGGCGGGTATTTTAGAGGTTCGTTACCATGGTTTTGAGCGATTGGGGCGTAAAGGACAGTTAGTTTTAGCTAATCACCCCTCTTTGCTTGATGTGGTGCTGATTTTTAGTCAAGTGCCGGAGTTTAACTGCATTGTGAAACAAGATTTGTTAAAAAATCCTGCTATGAGCAGCCCGATAAAAGCCTGTGGTTTTGTGCCGAATACAGAATCGGAAGAATTATTGGAAATGAGCCATCGGATTTTACAAGAACAATCCTTATTACTTTTTCCGGAAGGGACTCGTACAGGTTGGGATGGTGTGGTGAAATTACATCGCGGTGCGGTTTCTATTGGGTTGCGTAGTGCAAAAGTGATCACGCCGGTGGTGATTAAAATGACCCCGTTAAATTTTAAAAAAGGACAACCTTGGTATAAAATTCCTAAAACTAAGATTGCGTATGAATTAACAGTGGGCGAAGATATCGATCCGCAAAAGTGGTCGGCGGAAAAGCCCTTGCCTATTGCCTCTCGCCGTTTAAATCAATACTTGGAAGATTATTTTAACTCACAAACAAAGGACTAAATAATGGAACTTGAATTACAACTTAAACAATTAATTATTGACAGCCTTGCACTTGAGGATATTGGTGTTGAGGATATTGACACTGATGCACCATTATTTGGTGATGAGGGGTTGGGACTGGATTCGGTGGATGCGTTAGAGCTGGGATTGGCAGTCCAAAAAACGTTTGGTTTACAATTGGATAGCGAACAACAAAACTTGCGTAATCATTTTGAAAGTGTGGCGACTTTAGCAAGTTTTATTCAAAGTCAGAAACAGTAGAGGAAAGGAAGTGAAATGACAGAACAGGAAATTCAAAAGGTGTTGACGGAAGCCTTAGTTTCATTATTTGAAATTGATGCGGACAAAATTAAGCCTGAAACAAATTTATACCAAGATTTAGAAATTGACAGCATTGATGCGATTGATTTAATTGACTATATCAAACGCCAAACCGGTTATAAATTAAAGGCGGAAGATTTCCGCAATGTGCGTACCGTAAGTGATGTTATTGCTGCGGTTCAAAAAATCAGCGAAAACGCATAGTCAAGTTGTTGAGGTTGATAAAACAGCCTTTGGGGTCAAGACCTTGAGGGGGGGGATAGTTTGGTGAGTATAGAACAGCGACGCATGCAAAGTGAGCCTGTGCAGAATCCTATTTGGTTAAGTGAAACACAAGAGGAAAATGTCCAAATTTTCCGAGCGAAAGTGCCGCCGGATCTGTGCTATTTCAAAGGGCATTTTGCTAATTTTCCTCTTGTGCCGGGCGTGGTTGAGTTGCAATGGGTGAAAGAGAAAATAGATGCTTACTTTGGCAAAGAAATGCAGATGAATCGCATTGATAATTTGAAATTCCAAAAATTTCTTCGCCCAAACGATGAATTTGAGCTCACATTAAAATGGGAAGAAAACAAAAATCGAATAGGTTTTCAGCTCAAAACTGAGGGCGAAATGTGTGCCAGTGGTTTCGTGATTTTCAAAAATGGTTAAATTATTCAATTTATTGATTAACTTGGGGTTACTGCTTACCGGCATTGGTTATCCGCTGGCGTGGTTTTTTGATGAAAAACACCAAGGGCTTTCGTATTTAGTTGTAATAATGGCGTTATTATGGGCAGTCAAAGCGATAAAAGCGGTCAGTTTTCATCGGTTTTTGGCAATCCTAATGGCGATATTGCTTGGCATCGTTTGGCTTACTCGTAGTCTGGAAACAATGTATTGGTATCCTGTCATCATCAGTACGGCAATGCTTATTTTATTTGGTGGTAGCTTATTTAGCTCACAATCGCTTATTGAGCGTTTCGCTCGCCTACAAGATTCCAACCTTTCTCCTCAAGCCGTTAGTTACACCCGAAAAGTTACCCTAGTCTGGAGTGGATTTTTTGTGCTAAATATTACCATTTGCACCGCACTTATCCTCGCTGGACAATATCACTGGTGGGCATGGTACTCAGGCGGAGTTTCCTATGTACTAATGGGGTTATTGATGTGCATTGAGCGGTTGGTTCGACAAAAGGTAATCAAAAATGGATAAGCAACATAATCAAGGGTATGCGGATTTTGCTTTGCGTTGTCAGCAAATACGCCAACAGCTTGAGGAAGATCAGGTAAAATCGGTAGGGTTATGGTTAGATAATGCAGATCAATTTGCCTGCGTGTTATTGGCTTGTTTGAATGCAAAAGTCAATGTGTTGTTACCGCCGAATTTACTCAATGAAAACCTTGAATGGTTGGAACAACATTCAGCATTACTCTTTGATAAAAAAATGGTTGAGCAATTTGGGTGTTCGCAAAAAATTCAAAAAATTCAACCGCTCTTGGATAAGCAGAGTGAAAGCGAAATTTGGCTAAAAACTTCAGGTAGTAGTGGGCAAGCGAAAATTATTCATAAAACTGCTCGTCAAATGTGGGCTGAAGCTAAAGCCTTAGCCTCTGTCCTACCATTTAACGCCAATGAACAAATTTCAGTCATTGGTAGCGTCAGTTTGCAACATCTTTACGGCTTGACTTTCCGTATATTTTTGCCTTTACAAATGGGCTGGAAATTAGGTGGTGAGCAGTTACATTACCCTGAATATTTACTGGCAGAAAGTCGTCATTATCGCACGCTTTGGATTAGTAGCCCTGCCTTATTGAGCCATCTCAACTTGGCAAGTTTGGACCAGCATGTGCAGATTGCAGGTATCATTTCATCCGGCGGGGCGTTACCCGAACAAACCGCACTTGCTTTGCGAGAGGAATTGCCTTGCCCCGTTATTGAAATTTACGGTAGTACCGAAACCGGTGCGATTGCTTTTCGTCAGCAAACCGGCGGGCTTTGGCAAGCGATGCCGAACACTCGGTTGGGATTAAATGATGAAGAGGCGTTGTGGGTTGAAAATGCATGGATTGTCGGACGAGAGCAAACGGCAGATGCGGTGCAATTTAGTGAGCATGGGTTTGAATTACTGGGAAGAATTGACCGCATTATCAAATTGGGTGATAAGCGTTTGTCATTGGTGAAAATAGAACAAGATTTGCTCAAGCATTGTTTTGTACAAGATTGCTACATTGCACTACATTGCCTACATCAGCGACCACTAGCTTGGGTTGCTTTAAATAAAGAAGGCATTGCCTATTTTAAACAACAAGGACGTCAGGCAGTTATTTCACAATTTCGCCAACATTTACGCCTGACCCAAGAAAAATTTGCTTTGCCTCGGTATTGGCGATTTACGGACAAATTACCTCGCAATAACCAATCGAAAATCAGCCGTTTAGATTTTGAAAAAATTTGTACCGCACTTGAGTATGAGGTATTTGCATGACAGCGTTTAATCCCATTGCGATCATTCCCCATTATAACCATTCTGCAACGGTAGGTAGCGTCGCTGAACAGCTTAATCAATTAGGGCTACCTGTATTGATCGTTGATGATGGCTCAAGTCTTGAACATAAAGCAGTGATTGAGCAATTTCCACAAAATGAACAGCTTTCCATTTTATTTTGTGAAATCAACGGTGGTAAAGGTGCTGCTTTTAAAGCAGGCTTAAAACAGACACAAAAACTTGGATTTAGCCACGCTATTCAAGTAGATGCAGATGGGCAGCATAATATAATTGATGTCAAGAAAATGCTCGAACAAGCGGAAAAATCGCCGAATGCAATAGTATGTGGTAAACCGATTTATGGCAAAGATGCTCCAAAATCTCGCTTATATGGGCGAAAAATTACCGATTTTTGGAATGCAATCAATACGTTATCCTTTGATATTAAAGACGGGATGTGTGGTTTTCGAATTTATCCTATTACTCAAATTATGCCCATTCTTGCACAAGAGCAAATTGGTGGTGGTATGGATTTTGACACAGAAATTTTAATCCATAGTTATTGGCAGAAAATTCCGCTTATTTGGGTTGATACCCCAGTAAAATATGAAAAAGATGGCATCTCTCATTTTCGTGGTTGGGCGGATAACTGGCTGCTCAGCAAAATGCACGCACGCCTTTTCTTCCGTATGCTCAAACGACTCTTTACAGGAAAAATTCGATGAATAAACATTGGGCAAAACAACAAGAGCGTGGTACTGCCTTTTTTCTAACCTTAACTCGTTTAATTGTGAAGTATTTGCCATTGCCCATAATTCGAGCAGTGAATTTTTGGGTGGTGTTATATTTTTATCTCACTTCTCGGCAAAAACGGTGCTACATTGCAGAATATCAGCAAAAACTGACCGCTCTTTTTCCTGAAACTAAGTTACCTAAATATGCGGTATTTAGACAATTTCTCGCTTTTGGCGAAGCCATTACTGATCGTTTCGCCGTATGGCAAAAAAAAATTCGTTATGAACATCTTATCGTTGATGATGCGGATAATCTTTATGCAGATATCAGCGGCAATGGTCGAGGACAAATTTTGGTTTGCTCTCATTTTGGCAATATTGAGATCTGTCGGGCTTTGTTCGGTAGCGGACAGCACGAAAATTTTAAACTGAATGTACTGGTACATAATCGACATGCTGCAGCATTTAATAAAACATTGGGTGATGCAGGTGCTGATGAATTACCGCTGATTCAAGTGGAAGACCTCAATGTACAAAAAATGCTGGAACTTGCTGAAAAAATTGATCGTGGCGAATGGATTGCGATTGCCGCCGACCGCATTCCCGTACGTGGCGATAAAACGGAGCCGGTCAATTTTTTGGGTTCTCCAGCCGAGTTTCCTCAAGGTGCTTGGCTGCTGGCAAGTTTATTGAAAGTGCCGCTTAATACCATCTTTTGCATCAAAGAACAGGGGCGTTACCGTTTGCAGCTTCGCCGTTTTAGTGAAAGTATTCAAGGTCGAGGAAAAGTGCGTGAACAGAATATAAGAAATGTCATGCAAAAATATGCGGATTTACTGGCAAAAGAATGTGCAAAATCACCATTTTTGTGGTTTAATTTCTATGATTTTTGGCATCGCAAAGATTAACTTACTTTTCTCAAGGAGATTTTATGAAACTGATCAAAATATTAGCTTTAACTTTTTCTGCGGTTGTGATTGTTGCTTGTGCACCTCGTGATACAACCCATTATTTATCTATTCAGGAAGCCTTAAGTTCTCCTGAGGCTAAAAAAATACTGAATCCTAAAATCAAGCTTTATTTTGGTAAACCTGCACCGGGTCAAGTGATTCAAAAAGGGGCGGTTACCAACCCGAAAACGAATGCGGTGAATAAAACAGATAAAGAAGCGTGCCAATGGGTATTCTTATCTGCAGTGAAACGTTTCCAAGATCAAGCGGTAGCTAAAGGGGTAACTAAAGTGGGTAACCTCGTGAGTTATTACAAGAAAAAAGAATATAGTAGTACCACTAAATATGAGTGCCATGCCGGTAGAAGTATTGCTGGTGTAGCATTAAAAGGCGATTTTGTTAAGTAAAGCTATTAATAATCTAGGATAAACAAGCGGTTTAATTTCTTGAAAAAATGAGCAAAATTAAACCGCTCTTTTGCTTAAAATGAGACTTAAAAAACACATTTACGCTGAACATTTTTCCGACTATGAAATCCCATTTTTTGATGTGGACTCCATGTTTATTATGTGGCATGGTCATTATGTCAAATATTTAGAAATGGCTCGCTGTGCATTTTTAGAAGAAATTCACTATACCTACGATGTGATGCGAGAAAAAGGTTACGGCTGGCCAATTGTTCAACTTCATTTGAAATATGTTAAACCTGCCGTATTTCGCCAAAAAATTCGGGTGCATTTAGCTGTTGTAGAATACGAAAGCTGTATCCGTATTGATTACACCATTACTGATTTAGCCACCAAACAAAAACTGACAAAGGGTAGTACCACCCAAGTTGCCGTTGATATTTCAACCGGTGAAATGCAATTACAAACGCCACAATCTTGGCGTGATGCGATAGAAAGCTATCATGGGTTTATTGCTGAGTGAGAGAGCGTTAATGAAAAAATATCTTTTTGTCTTGTTAATATTATTATGTTGCAAAAATCTTTGGGCTTTTTCTCAGGATGATTTAGTACATTTGTTACAAAAGCCACAGAATACGCAAGGTGAATTTAGTCAACAACGTTATTTAAAAGCCTTAACCAAACCCATTATCACTTCAGGAAAATTTATTTTAATAAAAAATAAAGGGTTGGTTTGGGAAACGGAAAAACCGTTTACACATCAATTGAAAGTGACGGCAAAAGGCATTAGCCAATGGAATGGAACAGCATGGGAAAACCATTCTCGTTTAGGTCAGGGTGAGCAAATTAAACTATTCTTAGGCTTATTGTCCGGCGATATTCAAGCACTTGCGACACAATTTGACGTAGTGCTTTCAGGAGATGAAAAAAATTGGCAACTTCAGCTCATGCCCAGCAGTTTGCTGATGAAACAAATTTTTAATCAAATTATTATTCAGGGCAATGTAGCTGTGCAACGTATTGAATTGCATGAAAAACAGGGAGATCGTACCTTGATTTTGTTTAATAATCAGCAGATTAACCTTCCATTATCACCCTTTATTCAATCTGCCTTCCAATAGGAATTTGCATGCGCAAATTATTGACCGTTTACCGCTTAATTTTTGCCGGGGTTTTATGTCTTGTGGTGGCGATTTTTATGTATCATTTACAAACAGGTAAATGGTTACAAACGGATCTACATACACTTTTGCCGGACAGTCAACACTATACAAAAATTCAATTAGAGGCAGATAAACATCAAGAACAGCAATTTAATCAGCAAGTTATTGCATTGGTTGGACATTCACAATCAGAAGCTGCTTTTAAATTGACGGAAAAAGTTGCAGAACAATGGCAAAAAAGTGGGTTATTTCAAACGTTATCTGTAAAAAATCAACCGAATTTAGCTGAACTTCAACAGCAGATTGAGTTATTAAAATTAGCCACACTGCCTATTTCAACACGAAATCAGATTATTCAACAGCCCGAACGTTATTTTCAGCAATATGCAGAGCAAATCATTAACCCGTTCGGTTATCAAAATTTGCTCCCCTTGGAACAAGACTGGCTTGGTTTTGGGCGTTTTGTATTGTCGCAATCTCAGCAGCAAAGTCAAATTCAGTGGCATGCAGAAACAGGTATGCTCTATGCTGTTCAACAAGGTAAGACATGGGTTTTATTAACAGGCAAAATTGTTGATTCAGATTTGATCAAACCTCAGCAAAATTTAACCGCACTTCTTAAGCAAAATGCACAATTTATTCAAGAACAACAAGGTCAATGGTTAAGTACAGGTGCGGTGATTTTTGCGGATTATTCACAACAACAAGCTAAATATGAAAGCACGATCATGGGCGGGTTAGGTATCAGCCTAACCTTGCTTTTACTGTTGCTGGTTTTCCGTAGCTTACGCATATTATGGTTATTTTTACCGATTTCTGTAGGTATGGTTGCAGGTATTACTGCTACTATTAGTTGCTTTGGGCAGATTCATATTTTAACGCTCGTGATTGGCACGAGTTTAGTGGGGGTTCTGATTGATTTCCCATTGCATTGGCTTACATCTTCTCTATTTTTAAGCCGATGGCGTGCCAATAAAGCGATGGCAAAACTTCGCCTTACTTTTTTTGTCAGCTTATTGGTGACTTTGCTGGGTTATGCTTTACTGGGATTTACTGCTTTACCTATCCTAAAACAGACCGCACTTTTTTCCGGTATGGCGTTGATTTTTGCTGTCTTAACGACCTTCTTGTATTTGCCCCTATTTTTCCGACATTACCAGTCAGATAAGTCTTTGTTTTTACGAAGAATTTTGAAAATAAATTTCCACGTTAAGATTAATTCATTATTAAATAAGATTTTATTTGTGGTTAGCACGGGTTTCATTGTAGTAGGGTTGCAGAAAAGCTATTGGCAAGATGATATTCGTCAATGGGTTGCTATGCCAACGGAATTGATTGAGCAGGCACAAAAAATTCGTCAAATTACCGGCATTGATCTAAGCAACCAATACTTATTAATTACTGCTGAAAATAATGAGCAATTATTGCAAAAAGACCAAATTCTAACCGAGAAATTACAACGGTTCGCACAAGAAAATAATCTGATAAAATTTCAGTCATTAAGCCAATGGATTATGTCAAAAAAGCAACAAGCGGAGTTTATTCAACAGCTAAAAAATATTCCTGCTGAAAGCTATAGCGTTTTTGATGAAATTGGTATTCCAAAGGACATGATTCGTCATTCGCTAAAAAAATTGGAAAAACAGCCTCTTGTCAGCTTAGAACAAGCTTTAAATACAGAATTGGGAAAAGTTTGGAAAAATCTATATTTAGGTGAGCTTGATCGAGGAAAAGTAGCAAGTATTATTAAAGTATCAGGATTGAATAACCCAAAAATTCTTGAGCAAATTGTTAATAATCGGGATATTTACTGGCAGGATAAACCTGCCCATCTCAATCAGTTGTTTGAGCAAACCCGCAACCAAGCGGCTTGGTTAAAATTGCTCTCATTTGGCTTGGCAGCTTTATTGTTGTGGCGAATGTTTGGCATATCGCAAACGTTGAAAATGCTCAGTATCCCGCTTATTTCAGTTGTGTGTACAGTCGCAATTTTAGGTTGGTTAAATATCACCATCAGTTTGTTTGCTATGTTTGGGTTATTATTGGTGTCGGTCATTGGTATTGATTACATTGCCTATATGCAAACAGCGAAAGAGCCGTTATCAATAAAACGTTTTACGATTAGCCTTGCAGCACTTACCACGCTTATTTCATTTGCTTTATTAGGATTAAGCTCCACTCCGGCGGTAGCAAGTTTTGGCTTGAGTGTCAGTTTGGGGGTGCTGATTAGCTTAGGAATGATTTTGCGAATAAAGTGAAGTAATGGTGAATATATTTTCACATCCTATCTTATGGCTGATTAATTGCGATAGATATATCATTTTTATGGCAAAACAGGATTGCATAAGCACTAAAACTCAAAAAGGGCTGATGTCAGCCCCTTGTTGTTAGCATCAAATTAAAATAATACTCTCGCACGAATAGTGCCTTCAATTTGCTTAAGTTTAGCCAATAATTGAGCGGTATCTTCTGTTTCAACATCGATTACCACATAACCAATTTTTGCCTCGGTTTGTAAATATTCAGCCGCAATATTGATATTTTGCTCCACAAATATTTGATTGATTTTATTTAAAATCCCCGGACGGTTATGGTGAATATGTAATAAGCGTTTTGCATTACTATGTTCCGGTAGAGATACTTCTGGGAAATTTACTGCCGACAGTGTTGAACCATTATCGGAATATTTGACAAATTTATTTGCGACTTCAACTCCAATATTTTCTTGTGCTTCAACAGTTGAGCCACCAATGTGTGGTGTTAGGATAACATTATCGAAAGCACGCAATGGCGAGATAAATTCCTCTTCAATCGAGGCAGGTTCTTTCGGGAATACATCAATTGCGGCACCACGAATTTTTTTGCTTTCTAACGCCTGAGTTAAAGCGTCAATATCAACCACTGTGCCACGGGCAGCGTTGATAAAAATACAGTTCGCCTTTAATTGTGCAATGCGTTCCGCATTCATTAAATTTTTTGTTGAGGAATTTTCCGGCAAATGTAATGAAACCACATCACAGGTACTCAAAAGTTCTTCTAAGCTATTCATTTGTTGTGCATTACCTAAAGGTAATTTTGTTTCTATATCATAGAAATACACATTCATGCCTAACGCTTCTGCAATAATACTTAGTTGAGATCCAATATGACCATAACCAATAATACCCAAGCGTTTTCCACGAACCTCATAAGATCCCACCATGGATTTATTCCATAAACCTCGATGCACATCGGCATTGGCTTGCGGTATATTACGCATTAATAATAAGATCTCACCAAGCACTAATTCAGCCACAGATCTGGTATTGGCAAACGGTGCATTGAAAACAGGAATACCTCGTGCTTTTGCCGCTTCTAAATCCACTTGATTTGTGCCGATACAAAAACAACCAATTGCAATTAATTTTGTTGCTTCTGCTAATATATCCTCCGTTAAAGACGTTCGAGAACGAATACCGATAAAATGTGCATCTTTGATAGCAATTTTTAATTCATCAGGTTCTAAGGCCTTCCGATGATATTCGATATTGGTATATCCTGCTGCTTTTAACACCTCCAGTGCATTTTGGTGTATTCCCTCCAAAAGCAAAAACTTAATTTTTGATTTATCTAGTGATACTTTTGTTGTCATATTGCCTCTCCATATATTTAAATAATTATCCAATAATTTTTGTACCCTCCGGCGTACCTACAATAACAATATCTGCAGAACGTAAAGCAAAAATCCCATTTGTTACCACGCCGGCCACATTATTCAATTCTTTTTCCATTTCTATCGGATTCATAATTTTAAAGTTATATACATCTAAAATAACATTACCATTATCTGTAACCACATTTTCACGATATTCAGGTGAACCGCCCAACGCCACTAATTTGCGTGCAACTTGAGAGCGAGCCATTGGAATCACCTCTATCGGCAAAGCGAACGTTGAGCCTAATACATCCACTTGTTTAGAACTGTCTACTATACATATGAATTTTTTTGCCAATGCGGCTACAATTTTTTCACGTGTCAATGCTGCTCCGCCACCTTTAATCATCATTTTTTGCGGATTAATTTCATCTGCACCATCGACATAAATATCTAAACCGGATACATCATTTGCACTGAATACCTCGATACCTTGTCGGAGTAATAATTCTTCTGATGCTTTTGAAGCTGCGACAGCACCTTTGATTGTTTCTTTTATTGTACCTAATACTTCAATAAAACAATTGACAGTTGAACCGCTTCCTACGCCAATAATACTATCAGGTTTAACATATTGCAGTGCAGCTTGAGCAGCCATTTTTTTCATGCTTAACTGATCCATTTTTTATCCTTTTTCTATGATTTTATGTTTATGTCGTACAAAGCAAATATTTTTATAAGTTCACTACTTTAAAACTATTCACTTAAATACACAAGCTAATCAGGCAAAAACTCCGTTAATAATTCATTAAGGAAAAGTTTTCCTTGTTCAGTGATTTGCCAAGTGCGGTTCGTTTCTGATAAATAGTTTTTCTCTAACGCCCAATCAATTTGTTTTTGTACCGCACTTTGTGCTAATCCAGTTAACAGTTCAAATTGTTGTTTTTCCATAGGTTCCAATAAACGAAAGCGATTCATAAAAAACTCAAATGGACGTTCTGAAAAAGGGATATTTTTTTCCTCATATAGATATTCACCACGCATATAGCCTTTAGGGTGTTTCGTTTTAGAAAAACGTAAAATTTGTCCATCAGCAAAACTCAATTTACCATGTGCTCCACACCCAATAGCTAAATAATCACCAAATCTCCAATAATTCAAATTGTGTTGACATTGAAAATCAACTTTTGCATAAGCAGAGGTTTCATATTGTTGGTAACCTGCTTTGGATAACAATTGATGACCCTGCTCAAAAATATCCCAAAGTTCATCTTCATCGGGTAATTTCGGCGGACGATATGCAAACATTGTATTAGGCTCAATTGTGAGTTGATACCAAGATAAATGAGGCGGTTTTAAAGCAATAGCTTGCTGTAAATCGTCCAGTGCTTGCACCAAAGATTGATTGGGTAATCCGTGCATTAAATCCAAGTTAAAACTGTTTAATCCGGAATGTTGAGCAAAACGCACCGCACTTTTTGCTTCAACTGCATTATGGGCACGCCCCAGTCTCTGTAATTTTTCATTATTAAAACTTTGAATCCCTATAGAAATTCGATTCACTCCGGCTTGTGCATATCCGACAAACCGATCGCTTTCAGCTGTTACAGGATTTGACTCAAGCGTAATTTCAATATTATCCTCAAAAGGAATAAGTTGTTTAATTTGATTCAATAAATAATCAATACTTTGTACAGAAAATAGGCTAGGAGTTCCGCCTCCAATGAAAATAGAATGCAATTTTCGGTCGGCTATTGAGGCATGATAACGTACCAAATCTTGCTTTAAGTCAGTAAGCAAATGGGTAACATATTCAGTTTCCGGAATAAGCCCTTTTTGTGCATGGGAGTTGAAATCACAATAAGGGCATTTTTGTACACACCAAGGGATATGTATATATAAACTTAATGGAGGTAGCTGAATGGGAAATAGTTTAACAAGGGAGAATTGTGTCATTATTTCAACCGCTCTTTTAATACTGCGAGAGCTTTGGCTCGATGTGAAATTTTCTTTTTCTCCGATGTTTCCAGTTCAGCAAAAGTACAACCTGTTTCAGGATAGAAAAATAAGCTGTCATAAGCAAAGCCATTTGAACCGCTTTCAGAAAAAGCAATTATTCCATGACATTCACCTTCAGCAATAATTGGCGATGGATCAGTGTCATGTTGCAGCATGACAATACAACTCACAAATTTGGCATGACGCTCATTAACGGGCACATTAGCCAGTTCCGCTAATAACTTTTCTCTATTTTTCTGCTCCGCATCTTTGTCCTCAACTCCGGCATAGCGAGCGGAATATAATCCTGGTGCACCGTTTAGTACAGGAACAACCAATCCACTGTCATCAGCAATCGCAGGTAAGCCTGACATTTTTGCTGCATAACGTGCTTTTAGAAGTGCATTTTCTACAAAAGTCAAACCCGTTTCTTCCGGACTGTCAATACCTAAATCTTTTTGTGCAACAACATCAAAACCAAATTCAGATAATACATCTGCCATTTCTTTTACTTTCCCAGGATTAGCTGTTGCTAGTACAATTTTTTGTTTCATTACCGTTCCTTTTTCAATGAATAACCAGTTTGCTATTTTAAGCACTTCGCAGGTATTTTTTAAGATGCTGTTTTAAGATAAGTCCCCTGAATGATAAAATATTTTTGCTTCCTACAGAAATATCCCCTCAACATTGTTAAAAATTGAGGGGATATTGATTTATATTGTCAAAAGTTATTTGGCATGTGTCTAGAAAATGATGCGATCTCTATTTTTTTCTAGTGTTGCTTTGCCAATCCCCTTGACTTCAAGTAACTGTTCAGCCGCGGTAAATTTACCAAATTTTTCACGATATTGAACAATTGCCTCGGCTTTTTTGCTTCCAATTCCTATTAAAGCGTGTTTAATTTCTTCCGCTGTTGCAGTATTGATGTTCAATTTATCGCTAATAATGACCGGTTCAACTTGTTGTGTTGCTTGGGCTGAACTAGGTGGTTGAGTTGGTGTTTCTGCAAATGCATTAAAAGCACCCAAAGCAACACTTAACATCAATAATGATTTGAAAAATGAGGTTATTTTTTTCATTTTGTCTTCCTTACAGTAAATGATAACCAAAGTTTAAAAAATTGAACTGTTGAATTGATTCAACAACAGACATTTTGCATGGAGGCGAAAAACTTACGAGAAAATCACTGCACTTTTACGATCAAGATCGCAAAAATAACAAAATGGATTAGCAAAAAGAGACTTTTTTGTGAAAAAACGAGTATTCACTAAAAGCGAATCCCCGTTTTTTTGAAGAGAAATTATTGACGTACTGCGATAGCTTCAATTTCAATACCGACATCTTTTGGTAAGCGAGCTACTTCAACACAAGAACGTGCTGGGAAAGTTGGGTGATTATTTTCCACAAAGAAACGCTCATATTCTGCATTTACGGTTGCAAATTGATTTAAGTCTTTAACAAAAACAGTTGTTTTAACAATATCTGCTACGGTCAATCCTGCCTGTGCAAGAATTGCTTTAATATTTTCCAAAGATTGGCGAGCTTGTGTCGTAATATCCGCCGGAATTTCCCCAGTTGCAGGATTAACCGGAATTTGACCAGAAGTTAAAACTAAATTACCTAAATCCACAGCTTGGACATAGGGGCCAATTGCTGCCGGTGCTTTTTCTGTGTGAATAATTTTTGTCATTTTTTCTCCTTAATTCAACGATATTTTCACGCTAACTATTGTACGCTTTTAAAAATAAACTTAAAGCCCATTCATGGCGTTTATCAAGCGAATTTCTTCATATTGTGCCAGATCCTCGAAAAAAATTTCTCTTGCAATAATTTTCTTTTGCTCAAGTAATTTTGCTCGTTGTGTACCTTCTAATAACGGTTTATTGGGAGTTATCCATTGATTATTTTGGCGAAAAATCAAGTTTCCAATAGAGCAATCCGTTACTTTGCCTTGACGAATAATCATAATTTCATCACATTCTTCTTTTTGTTTTAAGAGGTTGTTTAACAATGTTCGATCTGAAAATTTCAAACTGTAATCAATATGATCACAGAAAACAGGTTTAAAAGTTCGATAAACTTTTTGTTGGTAAGGAAAGCATTGAAGAACGTAATCATGATGGTTGTAATCAATACGGCAACGTATTAAGCCTTCTCGGTGGGTGAAAAGTGCGGTATGTTTAGCAATAATTTTTGCTAAATCAAATGGTTGTAATTTCATTTTGGGATAAAACTTCAGCAGGCTTTTTTCATAACGTTGCTGATGATAGGAAATATTTTTAGCTTGACCTTGTTCAATTAAGATCGTTTCAAATAAAGGAAATTGCCACATTTTCTGTTAATAATTATCAAATAGTCATATCTGCATCAAAAATTATTTCTCTACTTAAATCTTGAGATAAAGAAATAAAAGCTAGCTACTTAGTTTTCCTCACTATTGGATAAACCGCTGTTTAGGCTCTAAATAGTCCTTAATTCGCTTATTTTATGAGGGGTAAATATACTTTAGCACACAGCTCGTTGTATTCATCTTCTATATCACTTTGAATTGTAATGCCACCTCCGCTACGAAAATAATAGCCATCGCTCCGTTTCTCAATAAAGCGAATAGCGACCGCACTTTGTAAGGTTTCTCCATCAAAAATACCAAAAACACCGGTGTAGTAACCTCTCTTTTGCTGCTCCGCTTGTTGAATAATTTCCACCGTTTTTTCTTTTGGTGCACCGCTAATAGAACCCGCCGGTAATAGTGCGGCTAAAATATGTCCAATATTATGTCGCCAATTTTCCTCTAACTCACCACAAATTTCGGAACTTGTTTGCAAAATTGCACCTCGTTCAGTATGAATTTTTTCAACATAGCGAAAACGTTTAACTTCAATATTTTTAGCTACAATAGCTAAATCATTACGCATTAAATCCACAATGGTATAGTGTTCACGCAACTCTTTTTGTGAATTTAGTAATTGTTGCTCAGCATTTTCTAACGTTGCATTTATCGTGCCCTTCATTGGATAGGTGTAAATTTTATTTTCATAAATTTGAATAAACGGCTCAGGCGAAAAACAAATAAATTCATTTTTAAACAATAACTTATAACTTGCTTTTGTTTGTTGAAATAACTGTATTAAACTATAATTTGTTTCAATTTTGCTCGGATAAGTAAGATTTAACAAATAAGAGTTACCTTTTTGTAACTCGCTCTTAACCAGCTCAAATCCCTGCTGATAATCTTTAAATTTCATAGGATTAAATGAAAAATGACAATCTTTTGTGGAAAATTCAAAATGCCAATCTACATTACTTTTTATTCCTTGCGGTTGTAAAATAGTAAAAAAGATATTTTCTTTTGCTGCTTGTTCAATGGGTAAAATAATTGGTTTTTGCTGTTCAAAATCAATCAAAAAGAAAAAAGGTAATTTATTTTGCCCAAAATAATTCGCTTGTTGGGCAAAATCACGAAATTGACTTGAGTTATTCAATGACATAGTGATGAAAAATTTAGTAATATACGCAATCTGCCGATTTTAGCTTAAGATGAAACATGAACACAAATTTATTAGTCATTAATAATCATGACTCTTTTACTTATAACTTAGTGGATCTCATTCGCCGTTTAGGTACGCCTTTTAAAGTTGTGAATGTAGAGGATTTATCTTTGGTGGAAATAGAAAATTTTTCTCACCTGTTAATTTCTCCGGGACCTGATGTTCCTCATGCATATCCCCAACTTTTTGATTTACTGGAAAAATACTATCAATACAAATCTATTTTGGGTGTTTGCTTAGGACATCAAACTTTATGTGAATTTTTCGGCGGAAAATTGTATAATTTGCAGAATGTACGTCATGGACAAGCTAAACAGCTAAAAGTGCGGTCTAATTCGAGACTATTTAGAAATTTACCCTTAACATTTCAAATTGGACTTTATCATTCTTGGGCAGTAAGTCCTGAAAACTTTCCGGAAGATCTTGAAATTACTGCGATTTGTGATGATGAAGTAATCATGGCGATGCAACATAAAACCTTGCCCATTTACGGCGTACAATTTCATCCCGAGTCTTATATTTCGGAGTTTGGTAAGCAAATCATACAAAATTGGCTAAGTAATTGATAATTATAATAAATTCATAATAACTATTAAAAATAAAAAAATGATAGAAATTTCCTATGAATTTTATCAATAATATCCATTTTGTTAGTAAGGAATTATTATTTATCATATAATCAGTAAAGACATCAATAAACATAAATAGGAGAAAGCTTATGACAACAACTATCGGCTTAGATCGCAATAGTTCAAAACAATTAGCAACAGAATTAAATAATTTATTAGCAAGTTATCAAATATTCTACATGAATGTACGTGGCTATCATTGGAATATTAAAGGTGTAAATTTCTTTGAATTACACGCAAAATTTGAAGAGATTTATGATGATTTAGTGGTGAAAGTAGATGAAATTGCAGAACGTATTTTAACTTTAGGTTATACCCCAAGCAATGCGTTTAGTGAATATTTGACACAATCGCAAATTCAGGAGCATATTAATGTAACTAACGCACAGGACTGTTTAAACGGTACCCTACAAGGGTTTAAAACATTGTTAAAACAACAACGTAGTATCCTTGCTATTGCATCAGATGCCAATGATGAAGGTACCGCTTCGCAAATGAGTGATTATATTAAAGAGCATGAGAAATTAATTTGGATGTTCAGTGCGGCTTGTGAAAGTTGTCATGCTTAATTTGTGTAATATCACATCATTTTAAATCTAAAAGTTAAAATAAAACCTCTAGCTGTGCCTAGAGGTTTTTTCGTTTATATGAAAAGCTAAATATTGTGTTTATTTGCCGATACAGAAAGAGCTAAAAATATTGCCTAATAAATCATCGGAAGTAAATTGTCCTGTAATTTCACTTAGATGATGTTGCACTATACGCAGTTCTTCAGCGACTAATTCACCTGCATAAAATTCTGTCAACTGAATCAATCCGGCTTGTAAATGAATGTCAGCTTGTTCTAAGGCCTCTAAATGACGACGACGGGCTAAAAATCCCCCCTCAGTGCAGACTTGATAGCCCATGGACTGTTTTAAATGCTGACGCAACAAATCAACACCTTTTTGTGTTTTTGCCGACAATGAAATAACAGTTAAACCGTTTTGTTCATTTAAAACTTCTGCTTCACCACTTAAATCAGCTTTGTTTCTTACTATGGTTAAAGGAATATGTGGCGGTAATTTTGCCATAAATTCAGACCGCACTAAATCCAGTTCAACTTGATTTTCCGTGCTATCCAAGATTAACAAAATACGATCAGCCTGTTCAATTTCATCCCAAGCACGACGAATACCAATTTTTTCGACCTCATCGGTTGCATCACGTAACCCTGCCGTATCAATAATATGTAAAGGCATTCCGTCAATATGAATATGCTCACGCAAAACATCTCGAGTTGTTCCAGCAATATCCGTAACAATTGCCGCCTCACGCCCTGCTAGTGTGTTTAATAAACTGGATTTTCCGGCATTTGGGCGACCGGCAATGACTACTTTCATTCCTTCACGTAAAATAGCCCCTTGTTTTGCCTCATTTTTTACTTTAGCTAACTTGGCTATGATTTCACGTAAATGCGTTTCAATTTTACCGTCTGCAAGAAAGTCAATTTCTTCGTCAGGGAAATCAATTGCTGCTTCAACATAAGTGCGTAAATAAATAACTGAGTCAACTAATTCATTGATTTTATTTGAAAACTCACCTTGCAATGATTTTAACGCAGAACGTGCTGCTTGCTCCGAACTCGCCTCAATTAAATCAGCAATTGCTTCTGCTTGAGCTAAATCTAATTTATCATTAAGAAACGCCTGTTCAGAAAATTCCCCCGGTCGTGCCAAACGAATACCGTCAATTTGTAAAATACGTTTTAATAAAAGATCCATGACGATTTGTCCGCCATGTCCTTGTAACTCAAGAACATTTTCTCCGGTAAAAGAATTGGGTGCTTTAAAATAAAGTGCTATCCCTTGATCCAATACACTACCATCAGAATCTTTAAAAGGAAGATAATTTGCCATCCTAGGTGTTAAGGTTTTACCGAGTACTTGTTCAGCAACCTGCTGAGCTAAAGGTCCTGATACACGTAAAATCCCAACTCCACCACGTCCAATAGGCGTTGCTTGAGCTACAATAGTATCTCTACTCATAATTTGTTTCCAAAAGTGCGGTCAAAAATCGTATAGAATTATAACAAAAAAGGCATCATCTAAGATGCCTTTCTTTTATTTAGGATTATTTTTTTACTCTGGTATGTAAGCCTTTTTTCTCCAAACCACGATAAATTAACCATTGTTGTGCAATAGTAATAAGGTTAGAGGCTAACCAATATAACACTAAGCCTGCGGGGAAGAATAAGAAGAACACCATGAAAATTAATGGCATAAACGTCATCACTTTTTGTTGCATCGGATCGGCAACAGGTGTTGGTGACATTTTTTGCAATAGGAACATTGAGGCACCCATTAGGATCGGTAAGATAAAATACGGATCCTGTGCGGATAAATCTTGTACCCAACCAAAGAATGGGGCATGACGTAATTCAACGGCTTCCATAAATGTCCAATACAAAGCAATGAAAATTGGCATTTGTAGAAGAATTGGTAAGCAACCGCCAAGAGGATTGACTTTCTCTTCTTTGTAAAGTTTCATCATTTCTTGGCTCATACGTTGGCGATCTTCACCAAAACGCTCACGCATTTCTTGCAATTTAGGTTGTAACATACGCATTTTTGCCATCGACGTATATTGTGCTTTGGTTAACGGGTATAGAACTGCTTTTACTACTAAAGTGACACCAATAATTGCCAGACCCCAGTTTTGTACAAGAGATTGGATTAGGGTTAGCAATTTAAATAGAGGTTTCGCAATAAACCAAGCCCAACCATAATCAACGGTTAAATCCAAATGATTAGCCACATCAGCCATTTGATCTTGTAATTTCGGACCAGTCCATAATTGAGTATGAATAGTTTCAGTTGCACCGTTTTCTATTACAATCGGAGCAGATCGATAACCAATAGAACCCAAGTGTTTCTTAGTATTTGTCAGCGTGTACAAGGTATTATTAGCATCTTGATTAGGAATCCAAGCGGAGACGAAATAATGTTGCAACAAGGCAACCCAACCGGCTTTGGTATGAATATCTAAATCTGCTTTTTCCATGTCTTCAAAACTATATTTTTTATAGTTGGTTTCTGACGATGAATAAGCACCGCCGGTATAAGTCGGCATTGCCATGCTACCTGAACTTTCAACTAGCGTATGAGTTAATTGTGCATAAGGAACTAGTTCAATCGGTTTTGGGCTTTGGTTGGTAATTTCAAAATTGACCTCTAATGCGTAAGACCCAGGTTTTAATACAAAGACTTTACGATAGATCACACCATCTTTCTCAAAGATCAAAGGCACTTTTAATTCCTGCTGACCTTCTGCTAACTTAAACACATCACCTTCAACTTGGTAATTTGCACGACCAGCACGACTATCAATGCCATTTTTTCCGACTAAGCCGCTTTGTGCAATATATACTTTATCCGCATTGTTCTGTAATAAGACGAAAGGTGCTGAAGAATGTAATTCTGCATCATAGTTCAATAATTCAGAACCGATCACGTCCCCCCCCAAAGTATTTACCTTTAAACGGAAAACATCATTTTCTAAGGTAATAACACGACCTTTAGCCTGTGTATCATTAGCAATATCTGACGTTGCTGTAAGTGCGGTTGAGTTCACTTCAGAAACCTGAGCTTGTTCAGTCACTTCCGGCTTAGGCGTGTTATAGTCTACTTGCCATTGCTGATAAATAAGGAAGGAAATGAAAAGAAGTGCCATAAATAATAGGCTGCGTTTAGAATCCATTATTCGTTCTCTTTGTTGTTATTAATCTTTGGGGGAACAGGATCGTATCCGCCCACATTAAAAGGATGACATTTTAATATACGTTTAACTGTAAGCCAACTACCTTTTACTACACCATGCGTTTTTACTGCTTGAATACCATAACAAGAACAAGTTGGCACAAAACGACAGCGAGGACCAATCAGCGGGCTAATCATCAATTGATAAATCCTAATTGCACCAATTAAGACTTTTGCACCAAACGAATGTGACGTTTCCATAGCTTATCCAAAGTTTGAAATAATTGCTGGTTATCTAAATTACCAATACCTTTCTTTGTTATTATTACAAAATCATAATTAGCCAGCTGTCCTTGTAATAAACGGAAACTTTCACGAGAAATGCGTTTAACACGATTGCGATCATGTGCACGTTTTAAATGCTTCTTCGCAACAGTCAAGCCTAACCGAGAATGTTCCAAATTATTTTTTCGAGCAAGAATGGTAATTTCAGGGGTGCTAACACGCAATGGTTTTTGAAAAACGCATTTGAAATGAGAGGGAGTCAGCAATCGTAACTCCCTGGAAAAGCCTAGCTTAACCACAGCAAAGGGCTGGATTATGCAGATAAACTCTTACGACCTTTAGCACGACGACGAGCTAAAACTTGACGGCCGTTTTTAGTCGCCATACGAGCACGAAAACCGTGTGTACGGTTACGTTTTAATACAGAAGGTTGGAATGTACGTTTCATTATAATCTACCTAAATCTAAATAAAAAATTTGTTATACCATTGCCCTTGTAAAAT